>NZ_SJXB02000002.1:0-1380000 GCF_004337435.2 Streptomyces sp. KM273126
GTGCGCGACCGGCTCGACGACGTGATCGCCATAGCACGCAAGCCTGGCCCTGGCTGCACGCACGTGCCGTAAAGGCTCACGAGATCCCAAAGGCGAAAGGCAAAAGGCAAAAGCAAAGGCAGAGAGACCCCACTCCCTGCCACTCTCAACCTATAGCGCACCGGGGGGCTTGCGGCAAGGCCCCGGTCGTGCCGCAGGATGGTCGGCCGAGGCCGGAACCTGCGGAATTAGGGGATTTGCGATATGCGTGTGGTGTTGTCGACGTGGGGGTCGCGCGGGGACGTCGAACCGGTGGTGGCCCTCGCGGTGCGATTGCGGGAACTCGGTGCGGAGGTGCGCGTGTGCGCGCCGCCGGATCAGGAGTTCGTGGCGCTGCTGGACCGTGTCGGCCTCCCGTTGGTGCCGCTCGGCCCGACGGTGCGCTCGGTGGTGGCCGGCGAGAAGCCGCCGTCGGCGGAGGCCGCGTTCCGGCTCGCGCCCGAGCTGGTCGCCGCGCGGTTCGACACGCTCTCCACGGTGGCCGAGGGCTGTGACGCGCTGCTGGCGACCGGCCTGATGCCGGTCGGCGCACGCTCGGTGGCCGAGAAGCTGGGCATCCCCTACGTGCTCGCGTGCTTTCACACGCTGGGACTGCCGTCGAGTCACTTCCTCCGGGGCGGCGGCCGGGCAAGCAGTCCTCACCGGAGGAGACCGACATCAAGACGCTGTGGGAGCAGGACGCCCAGCGTGTGAACGAGCTGTACGGCGAGGCGGAGAACAGCCACCGGGCGGCGATCGGCCTGCCACCGGTGGACAACGTCCGTGACTACGTCCTCACCGACCGGCCGTGGCTGGCGGCGGACCCGAACCTGGTCCCATGGCAGGACATGACGGATCTCGACCTCGTGCAGACCGGACCGTGGATCCTGCCGGACGAACGCCCGCTCCCGGAAGGGCTGGAGGCGTTCCTGGACGCCGGGGAGCCGCCGGTGTACGTGGGCTTCGGCAGCATGGCCCTGCGCAACTCGACCGACCCCGCCCGGGTCGCCATCGAGGCGATCCGCGCGCACGGCCGCCGCGTCCTCCTCGCCCGTGGCTGGGCCGACCTGGCCCTGATCGACGACCGGGACGACTGCTTCGTCGTCGGCGAGGTCAACCATCAGGCACTGTTCGGCCGAGTGGCCGCCGTCGTGCACCACGGCGGCGCCGGCACCACGACGGCGGCCGCCCTGGCCGGTGCGCCCCAGCTGGTGGTGCCCCAGGTCGCGGACCAGCCGTACTGGGCCGCCCGGGTGGCCGAGCTGGGCATCGGCGCGGCACACGACGGCCCGACGCCGACCTCCGACTCCCTGTCGGCCGCGCTCACCACGGCCCTGACCCCCGAGACCCGAGCACGGGCGAGGGCCTTGGCCGGCACGATCCGCACCGACGGGGCGACGGTGGCCGCGCAACTGCTCCTCGACGGAGCCGGCCGGGAAGGGCCGCCCGTGTCCGCGTGAACCACAACGACGCCGCGCCGGTGGGTCGCCGGCGGGTGCCGGGCTGCTGGGAGATCTCCACCGTGGCCGTGCCTGGTGGCCGCCGCGTGGTGCTGACAGGTGAGCGGTCACTCGTGGGGAACGTGTGACGTTTCGGTCCGGAATTGCGCTTGGTCGGTGGGGGAGCGGAGACCGCTTTCCGTGAAGCGACCGAAGGGCGGGGGAATGTCCGGGTACGAGGGGCAGGGGTCGACTGCGGGTGGCATGCGGCGGTACGCCGCCGGTTTCGTCGTGCGGCTGACGGAGAGGAACCGGCTGCCGCTGGACTACTCGGTCGCGAGCCTGAGGGTCGTCGACTTCCTTGTCGACGGTCTGCGTAAGGGCGGGGTGGACCGGGAGCGGGTGGCCGGGGCGCTGTTCGGACTCGGGGCGTACGTCGGTGAGGTGCTGGTGCGCCGGGCCGGAGCGGTCTGGGTGGACTTCGACGCCGAGCAGCGCGCGTACTTCGGGCAGCCGGCCGGGGTGCGGATGCCGGACGGGCGGGTGTGGAATCCGCTTGGCAAGGTGGTGAACCGCTTCGAGGTGGGGCGGGAGGAGTCGTTGCAGACCTTCTACCTGCTTCTGCACGGGCGGGTCCGGCAGGAAGTCGCCTGAGGGCGGATGTGTGCGGGGTGCCGCCGCGTGGCCGTCCACGCGTGCGGCCCCGCGCAACACACGCACCTCATACCCCGGGTGCCCGACCATTGCCCGGTCGAGCTCACTATGACTAGCCTGTGTTCGTCATGCCGATCGACTGTTGAAATCTCGAACGCAGTCACCAAGGACGCAAGGGAGGGGGCCTGTCGTGGGACGCCTAGTACCTGCCGTGACCAGGGCTCTCGACATAATGGAGCTCTTCCTGGACGGGGACGGCACGCTGTCCGCCCCCGACATCGTGCGCAAGCTGCAACTGCCGCGCACCACCGTGCACGAGCTGGTCACCACGCTCGCCGCCCGGTCGTACATCGTCCCGGTACCGGGACAACCGGGACGTTACCGGCTCGGCGTACGTCCCTACCAGCTCGGGAGCCGTTACGCCGAGCATCTCGACCTCGCCGCCGAGGGCCAGCAGGTCGCCCGGTCCGTCGCCGAAACCTGTGACGAGACGGTGCACGTGGCGATCCTGGAGGGCGCGGACGTCATCTACATCGCCAAGGTCGACTCCACGCACGCCGTCCGCATGGTGTCCGCCGCCGGGCGCCGGCTGCCCGCGCACTGCACCTCGGTCGGCAAGATGCTCCTCGCCTCCCTTCCCGAGCACGAGCTCACCGCCCGCATCCCGGACGACGCGGACCTGGTCCGGATGACGCCCAACAGCATCACCGACCCGGCCGCCCTGCGCGAGGCCCTGACCGAGATCCGCCGGCGCGGGATCGCGGTCGAGAGCCGCGAGTCCAACCCGGACGTCTCCTGCGTGGCCGCCCCGGTCCACGACCGCACCGGCCGCGTCGTCGCCGCGCTCTCCATCTCGGTGCCCATGATCCGCTGGAGCGACGAGCGCCGCGCCGAGCTGGAGGAACTCGCGGCCAAAGGCGCGGCGGAACTGTCGGAGCGCCTCGGGTACCGGAGCATGGCATGACGGGCGCAAAGGGTTACGAGATCGCGGTACGGGACCACGCGGCCCTCGGCGAGGGCCCCACCTGGGACACCGCCGCCCAGCGGCTGATCTGGGTCGACATCCTCGGCTCCCGCGTCCACACCTACGACCCCGTCTCCGGCCGCCGCACGGTCATGGTCACTGAACAGCACGTGGGCGCCGCGAAGCCGCGCGCGGGCGGCGGGCTGGTGCTCAACCTGCGGGACGGCGTGGGTCTGCGCGACACCGACGGCGGTTTCCGCTGGCTGCACCACGACCCGGTGCCGGGCCGCCGCGCCAACGACGCCGCCGTGGCCCCCGACGGTTCCCTCTGGTCGGGCACCATGCGCTACGACGAGGCCCCGGGCGGCGGCACCCTGTCCCACCTCACGCCCGACGGCACGGTCCGTACGGTCCTCGACGACGTCGCCGTGAGCAACGGCATCGGCTGGAGTCCGGACGGCCGCCTGATGTACTACATCGACTCCCCGACCCGCCGCGTCGACGTCTTCGACGTGGGAGTGGGAGAGGGGGCAGAGGGAGAGGGGCAGCAGATCTCCCACCGGCGGCCGTTGGCGGCCATCGAGGACGGTGCCGGCTTCCCCGACGGCCTCACGGTCGACGCCGACGGCTGCGTCTGGGTGGCCCTCTGGGACGGCGGAGCGGTCCGCCGCTACACCCCCGACGGCACCCTCGACCGCGTCATCCCCCTCCCCGTCCCCCGCCCCACGGCCTGCGCCTTCGGCGGGCCCGACCTGACGGACCTCTACATCACCACGGCCGCCACGGGCCTGACGGCACCTCCGCCCCTGTCGGGTTCGCTGCTGGTGATCCCGGGCGCGGGCAAGGGTGTGGAGCAGCCGGCGTTCGGGGGCTGATCACGCGCGGGCTGATCCATCGCGGGCGCCGCCCTCAGGGGCGGGGCCCGCGTCCGTCAGCGGCGCGCCTCCTCCCTGACGGTCAGTCATGTGCGGGCACGCTCTCTGCCGCTGTGGCCGCCAGGCTGCGGACGGCCTCGATCTCGTCGATGTGGCGGAGGACCTGGGACACGGCCTCGATCTCCCGCAGGGGGGCGGCGGTGTCCGGGGAGGCCGTCGCGTCACGGTCGACCGGGCGCTTCCGCGCGGCCACGGCGTCCTGGACCGTCACGGCGGCGGCGAGCGCCCGCGCCCGGCCCGGCGTGTGGCCGAGCGAGACGGCCGCCGCGTACGACCGGCGTCGCAGGTCCTCGTCGAAGTGGCGGGCCAGTTGCAGCAGGACGTCGCGGATGAAGGTCTCGCGGCGCGTCAGGCGCAACTCCGGACCGCCCCGAACGGTGAGGGGCACAGCGGAGCCGGTGACCGTGCGCAGCAGGAGGTACAGGGGCCGCAGCCGCCAGTGGCTCAGCCGTACCCGCCAGCGGCCGTGGAGGTACTGGCCGGCGTGCGGAAGGATGAAGCCGATCGCGACGAGGATGGCGGAGAGGGCGGCCACGGGCGGCGCCAGGTCCGTGGACAGCCAGTCCAGGTCGTGGCCGGTCCAGCGGGCGACGACGGCGGAGATCTTGGCGGCGTCGTAGACCAGGTTCAGCGCGTATCCGACGCCGAGGGACTTCAGGCCCCAGCGCAGCCAGGCGTCGAGTCCGTCCGTGCGGACCCAGTTGCGCACCAGCCGGTAGGTGATCAGGACGGCCACGGTGTGCGCGAGGAGGTAGAGGACGATCTCCTCGCGCATGAAGGGCGTGGTGGCGTAGTACGTGTCGAGGTCGCGCAGCCGTTCCACGGGGGTGTCCGCCAGCGCGAACAGCACCCACAGGACGACGATCACCGCGCTGTAGACACCGACCACCCACCGCATGGCGCGCCGGGTCGCCGCCGAGCGGTCGGAGAGCCCGCCCCGCCACGCGATGATCAGCAGCAGACAGGACGCGCAGAACGCGGTGATCAGGGAGTACACCCAGGGCGCCGAGAAGTTCGGCACGCCCGTGATCCGGTTCACCCAGGCGATGGTCGCCGGCACCGCGAAGGTGAAGACCGCGCAGGCGAGCACCAGCAGTCCGCCGACGGCGCGCAGCAGCGGGTCCCTCCACAGTTTGACGATGCTCGGCAGCTTGATGACCAGGGCGGCGGTGAGTACCGCCGTCGGTATCCAGAACGAGATGTACAGCTCACCGAGGAAGCCCGCGGGATCCCATGCCAGGTGCTGTGCCACGGCGCTCGCCGGAAGGCCCGCTGCCGGGCCCGTCTCGGAGGTCATCTCCGCGACCTGCTCTGCGGCCCGCTCTGTGGCCCGCCGTAACCGAGGTAGGTCTGGAGAGCTTTCCCGACCGGGTCGTCGGGCCGGTGACCGTCCTGTTCCGAACCGGCCATCCACATGCGGAGATTGGTGGCGAGCCGGTGGCCGAAGTCCTCGGCCTCGCGCTCGTCGGCCTCGTGGGAGCCGTTGCGGGCGGCAATTGCCAGGGCGTGCTCCCGCCAGCCGGGCTCGTCGGTCAGTGCGCGGACGGCGGTCGCGCCGGCCGCGTGGTGGTGACCGTGCCCGGCGTGCATGTGCCACAACTCGTGGCCCAGGATGACGAGTTGCTGCACCGCCTCGGCCCGCTCCTCGACGATGACCAGGTCGAAGTCCTGGAACTCCAGCCAGAGCCCGGTGACCTCGATCTCGTCGGGGAACCGCTCGAACCGCAACTCGACCCGACGCCCGCCCCTGCGCTCGCTCATCGCCTCACACAGGGCGCCGCACAACTCCCGTACACCGACCGGCGCTTCGAGGCGTGCCTGGAGCCCGGCGGTGAGCTCGCCCGCGAGGTCCCGCATCCCGGCCCCGGCCCGCGAGGCGGCCAGGGCTGCCGCGATCCGGGCGCCGGCACTGGTGCCCACGAGTGAGGTGACGGTCCGGGTGACGGCCCCACGGGCACGCGAACCGGAGCCGGCGCTCATCGGGTCTCCACCGCTTCGTCCTCGCCGCCCCTGCTTGGCAGCGCCCCGACCTCGCTCTCTCGCGGCGCCGTTCTCCTGGACAGGTCCCGTACGTCGAGGAGTTCGGCCCGGTCGAGTCCGGTCCCGGCGATCCGCGTCTCGATGCGCGCGAGTGACAGTGACAGAGCAAGCACGGCCCGACAGTACGCGCCCGCGTTTGTCGACACCATGAAAATTCAACGTTCGTTGTCCGGGGCGGAACGATCGTCGCCGCCGAAACCCTCACCACCGCACACGAGAGTCGCGCCCGCCCCATTGACGTGCAGGCGTATCGAATTTACGGTCCCGTCCGAACTTACGGTCATGATTCGATATGTCGAACAGTATGCGCCAGGCCGTTGCCCCAAAGCACCGCACCCCGAAGGGACACCATGCGCCCCGCCCGCTTCACCCTCGACCCCGCCTTCACTGTCGGCGAGGTCAACCCCCGTATCTTCGGTTCGTTCGTCGAGCACCTCGGCCGCTGCGTCTACACCGGTGTGCACGAGCCGGACCACCCGTCGGCCGACGAGGCGGGCCTCCGCACCGACGTGCTGGACCTCGTCCGCGAACTCGGCGTCACCACGATCCGCTACCCCGGCGGCAACTTCGTCTCCGGCTACAAGTGGGAGGACTCGGTGGGCCCGGCGGAGGACCGCCCCCGACGCCTCGACCTCGCCTGGCGCTCCACGGAGACGAACCAGTTCGGGCTCTCGGAGTACATCGCCTTCCTCAGGAAGATCGGCCCGCAGGCCGAGCCCATGATGGCCCTCAACCTCGGCACCCGAGGCGTGGCCGAGGCCCTGGAACTCCAGGAATACGCCAACCACCCCTCCGGCACGGCCCTTTCGGACCTCCGTGTCTCGCACGGCGACAAGGACCCCTTCGGCATCAGGCTGTGGTGCCTCGGGAACGAGATGGACGGCCCGTGGCAGACCGGGCACAAGACCGCCCAGGAGTACGGCCGCCTCGCCGCCGAGACCGCCCGCGCCATGCGCCAGATCGACCCTGAAGTCGAACTCGTCGCCTGCGGCTCCTCCAACCAGTCCATGCCCACCTTCGCCGAGTGGGAGGCGACGGTCCTGGCGGAGACGTACGACCTCGTCGACTACGTCTCGCTGCACGCCTACTACTGGCCCACCGACGGCGACCTCGACTCCTTCCTCGCCTCCGCCGTCGACATGGAGTCCTTCATCGACAACGTCGTCGCCACCTGCGACCACATGGGCGCCCGGCTCAAGTCCAAGAAGAAGATCAACCTCTCCTTCGACGAGTGGAACGTCTGGTACCTCCCCCGCTGGGAGGAGCACGCCAGGACCGCCGACCCCAGCGACTGGCCGGAGGCCCCGCGCCTGCTGGAGGACAACTACAGCGTCACGGACGCCGTCGTCTTCGGCTCCCTGCTCATCGCGCTGCTCCGGCACGCCGACCGCGTAACCGTCGCCTGCCTCGCCCAGCTCGTCAACGTCATCGCGCCGATCATGACCGAGCCGGGCGGCCCCGCCTGGCGGCAGACCACGTTCTTCCCGTTCGCGCAGGCCTCCCGGTACGGGCGCGGCCAGGTCCTCGACGTACGGGTCGACTCACCGACGTACGAGACGGAGAAGTACGGCGAGACGGACCTGCTGCACGCCACGGCCGTGCGCGGGGAGGACGGCTCGGTCACCGTCTTCGCCGTCAACCGCAGCCGCACCGAGTCGCTCCCGCTGGAAGTCGCCCTGAACGGGCTGGAGCTGGCCTCGGTCGTCGAGCACAGCGCGCTCGCGGACGCCGACCCGGACGCCCGGAACACCCTCGACGAGCCGGAACGTGTCACACCGCACCCCGTCGAGGGCGCGACCCTCCGCGACGGCGCGCTGCACGCCGTCCTGGAGCCGCTGTCCTGGAATGTGATCCGACTCCGTTAGCCGCACAGCCGCAGCCGTACAGCGGTCGGGGAGTGCCCGTAGCCCGGTAGCCCATATCCCATAGCCGTGGCGCGCGGGCGCTCCCCCACAGGATCGTCACATCGTCCTAATGCGTTCCTCAGTTTCTCCCCTTATCGTCGGCCCGGCCCATCAATCCCTACCTACCCGGTGGGAAAACCAGGAAAAGGGGAGGCGGACGTACATGCGGACGCTGGTACTGCTCGCACTCGCGGGCCTCGGCGCCCAACTCGTGGACGGCAGTCTGGGCATGGCCTACGGAGTGACCTCCACCACTCTGCTGCTCGCGATGGGCACCAACCCGGCGGCGGCCTCGGCCACGGTCCACCTCGCCGAGATCGGCACCGCGCTGATGTCGGGCGCCTCGCACTGGCGGTTCGGCAACGTGGACTGGAAGGTCGTGGCGAAGATCGGTGTGCCGGGCGCGGTCGGCGCGTTCCTGGGGGCGACCGTGCTGTCCACCCTGTCCACCGAGGTCGCCGAGCCGGTCATGTCGCTGATCCTGCTGGGGCTCGGGCTGTATGTCATGACCCGCTTCACCTTCCGTGGTCTGCCCAAGGACCGGCTGGGCAAGCCGCTGCGGAAACGGTTCCTGTCGCCGCTCGGGCTGGTCGCCGGGTTCCTGGACGCGACGGGCGGGGGCGGCTGGGGTCCGGTCGGTACGCCGGCGTTGCTCGCCAGCGGCCGGATGGAGCCGCGCAAGGTGATCGGCTCCATCGACACGAGTGAGTTCCTGGTCGCAATCGCGGCCAGCCTCGGATTCCTGTTCTCGCTCGGCTCCCAGGGCGTCGACTTCACATGGGTCCTGGCGTTCCTGCTGGGCGGGCTGATCGCCGCGCCGATCGCGGCGTGGCTCGTGCGGTTGGTGCCGCCGCGGGTACTCGGGTCCGCGGTCGGCGGGGTCATCATCGTCACCAACGTCCGTACGCTGCTCAGGAGTGACTGGGTCGGGGCGACGGGCGCCGTGAGTACGGCCGTGTACGTGCTGCTGTATGCGCTGTGGGCCGCGGGGCTGGCCTACTCGATCCGGGCGTATCGGAAAGAGAAGGCCACGGAGCCGGCGGTCGAGGAGCCGCAGACGGTGGGCGCCTGAGCGGCCCCGCAGGAACTCCGGCTGCGGACGTGCGCCCGTACGCTCATGCGGCCGCGCGCCCGTGCGGAAGTGCGTCCGTACGCCCGCGTGGCCGTCAGCGCAGGCGCATCGCCAGCGTCACCGCGGCCCCCGTCGCGCCCGCCGCGATGGTGAGGCGGTCGGTGACCAGGCGGGCGAGCCAGAGGCCGCGGCCGGAGCGGGTGTTGTCGAGGCCGGGGAGGAGCTCGGGGATGGCGGGCGTGAAGCCGGGGCCGTTGTCCGTGATCCGGCACTCCAGCTCGCCGGTCAGGCGGCGGAGTTCGAGGTGGCCGCGCCCGCCCGCGTGCTCGACGGCGTTGTCGGCGATCTCGCTGATGGCGAGGGTGAACTCACCCAGCCGCACCCCCGCCAGGCCCTCGGCGGCCGCTGTGTCCTCCACCAGGGCGCGCAGCACGGACAGGTTCGCTCCTGTGAAGTTCCGTTTCAACAGGACCGTTTCGGAGCCCTCAAGGCCACTCAACCGCATAAATCCACGCTAGCCGGGCCACGGGCATCCATGCGCGAACTACCGGCGGGGGGCAGAGACCGGCCGGAGTTGTGCGTTCGTGATCGCGAAATGACCTCTTCCGGTCGACGGTCGTCGCTCGCCTGACGCGAGTTGCCGGAGTTGCCCGGGTGAGAAGCGTTGACGCGCAAGCGCTTCGACTCTACGGTTCGGGCGCACCAGTTGTCCGACCGAGCGGCCGCCGTTCGTCATGCCGGACGCTCGATGCCGGACGCCCCATGCCGGGCGGCGGAGTCAGGTAACCCCCCAACTCCCCAGGAGGTTCCGTATGAGCCGCACCTCCCGCACCCCGGCGCCCGCCGCACCTCCCGCACCCCCCGAAGAACCGCTCTCCTCGGCTTCCCCGCTGCCGTCCTGCTCGCCCTCGTCCCCGGTACGGCGAACGCGTACCCGAACCCCGGGCGTGTCACCGGATCGACGGTCGTCCACGACCCGACGATGGTCCGCACCTCGTCCGGCCAGTACCTGCTGTACGCCACCGGCGGCGGCCTCGCAACAAGACGTCCACCGACCGCATCGCCTTCAGCGCGGGCGCGGACGCGTTCCGCACGAAACCGGGCTGGTGGTCCACCTACTCCTCCGTACCGGAGGCATGGGCGCCGGACATCTCGTACCACGGCGGCAGATACCTGATGTACTACTCGGTCTCGTCCTTCGGTTCGCAGAACTCGGCCATCGGGCTGGCCACCTCGGCCACGGGACAGCCCGGCAGCTGGACCGACAACGGCATCGTCCACACGTCCAGCTCCGCCACCGACTACAACGCCATCGACCCCAACCTCTTCGTCGACGACGACGGCAAGTGGTGGCTGTCCTTCGGCAGCTGGTGGTCCGGGATCAAGATGATTCAGATCAACCCGTCGACCGGAAAACAGCTCTCGTCCAACACCACGCGCTACTCGCTCGCGTCCCGTCCGACCGGCACCAAGGCCGTCGAGGCCCCGTTCATCGTCAAACGGGGCGGCTCCTACTACCTCTTCGCCTCGTACGACACCTGCTGCGCCGGCACCAGCTCCACCTACAAGGTCAAGGTCGGCCGTGCGGGCAGTGTCACCGGCCCGTACCGCGACAAGAACGGCGTCGCGATGACCGACAACGGCGGCACGCCCGTACTAGAGTCGCACGGCAGCGTCATCGGCCCCGGCGGCCAGTCGATCCTGGGCGACGCCGACGGCGACCTGATCGTCTACCACTACTACGACGGCACCGACAACGGGACGCCCAAACTCGGTATCAACCTCCTGGACTGGAGCAGCGGTTGGCCCGTTGCCTACTGAACCCGGCACTGAACCCCGGAACCCCCGGAATCCCGGTGCCGCACCCCTCGCTCAGATCGCGCCCGCAGCCGGCCAGCCCAGCGGCTCGGGCTGGCCCTCCGGGGCCGTGCGGCCGCGGACCTGGGCCGCTGTGAGGCCCTGGGCGGCGCCCATCGCCCGGCGGTTGGCGGCGGCGGCCATACCGGGCATGCCGGTCTGTGCGACCGGCTGGAGGCCGGCGGCCGGAGCGGGGGCCATGCCGGGCATGGCGGCCACGTTCGGCAACGAGGGCATCTGGGGCATCGATGCGGCGGCCGGAGCCGGGACCGGAGTGGGTATCGGTGCGGGTATCGGCGCGGGTGCGGGGACCGGAGCGGGCGCCGGTGTCGGCATCGGGGCAGGGGCGGGGGCGGGTGCCGGGGTCGAGGCCAGGTTCGGCATTCCCATCGCCTGGGCGGCCAGGCCCTGCATGCCCGCGCCGTTGGTCTCACTCATCAGTCGGTCCACGGCCGCCGTACCCGAGCTGTAGCTGGTCCCGGTGCTCAGCTCGGGTACGGCGGCTCCCCTCCTGGACCCGTACAGCACCGACTCCAGGCCGGACACCAGGCGACGCACATCCACCTCGGGTCGGACCACGAGCCGCAGGAAGCGACTGGATGAGCCGATCTTGTTGCCGCACTCACGGACCAGGATCCGG
Organism: Streptomyces sp. KM273126; assembly: GCF_004337435.2. Lineage (NCBI taxonomy): Bacteria > Bacillati > Actinomycetota > Actinomycetes > Kitasatosporales > Streptomycetaceae > Streptomyces > Streptomyces sp. KM273126. Next base: position 11,524 of record NZ_SJXB02000002.1, read on the forward strand.
TGCTCGGTGAGCAGCCGGTCCCGGACCACGGTGCCCTCGGCGCCTACGGGAAGGCGCACGAAGAGGAAGTTGCCCTGCGACGGGTAGACCGTCAGACCGGGCAGGTTGGAGAGCAGCCGGGCCATCTCCAGGCGGTCTCTGCGCACCTGGTGGAGGCTCTCCATGTATTCGGCGCCGTGGTCCTTGAGCATGAACACCACGGTCTCCGCGAAGGAGTTGAGGTTCCACTTGGGCAGCATCGAGCGGACCTTCCCGGCGAGTGCCGGGTTGGCGACCATGTAGCCGAAGCGGATGCCGTGCAGACCGAAGTTCTTGCCGAGGCTGCGCAGCACGACGACGTTGGGCCGCATCACCGCGTCCGCGACCGTGCTCGGGTCGGCCTCGGCGTCGGCGAACTCCAGGAACGACTCGTCGATGACGACCAGGTCCAGGTCCGCCATCGCGTCCATGAACTGCACCAGCGCGTGGCGGTGGAGGAAGCCGCCGTCCGGGTTGTTCGGGTTGCAGATGACGGCGACCTTCGTGCCGCGCTGGCGGATGAACTCGGCGTACTGCGCGAGGTCCAGAGCGAAGCCGCTCGACTCCTGGAGCGGGAACATGTCGACGCGCTTGCCGGTCTCCATCGGCTGGTCGGTCCAGCGGCCGAAGGTGGGGACGGGGATGGCGAGGGACTCGCGGACCAGCAGGTGGTCGATCCAGGTGATGAGCTCGGTCGAGCCGTTGCCCATCGCCACGCACTGCGGCGGCAGTTGGAGGAGGTTGCAGAGCTCGGAGGTGATGGTGTCGGCGCTGCTCGGGTAGTACGTGATGATCTCGCGCAGCCGGCCCGCCAGGTCGTCGAACATGGCGGGTGTGGGGAAGTAGGGGTTGCACGGGATGCAGAAGTCGATCGGCCCGACGCCTTCACCGCCCTCGCGCGTCAGCGCAGCCATCGACGGGCTGTGCGCTGCCGTGCTGCGGAAGAGAGAGGCGACGTTCCCGGCCATGAAACCTCCGTTGGGGGCGGGCCCGTTGGGGACGACCGGGCCCGACAACTATGGGTGGCCCGTGCGGGGGAGCACGGGCCACCCATAGATACGCGGGCTTCGGTGACGCTGTTCAACCGCTAAGAAATTGGTGAGAACTTGTGAGTCACCTGTGAAGATTGATCAGTTGGCGAAGGCTATCAGTTGAAGGAGTGGACCGTCGTCGAGCGGTACACCTGCCCCGGCCGGAGCACCGTCGACGGGAAACCCGGCTGGTTCGGCGAGTCCGGGAAGTGCTGCGTCTCCAGGCAGAGGGCGTCGCCCTGGCGGTAGATGTGGCCGCCGGAGCCGGCGAACGTGCCGTCGAGGAAGTTGCCCGAGTAGAACTGCACGCCCGGCTCGGTGGTCGCGATCTGCAGAGAACGGCCGGAGGACGGGTCCTTCAGCGACGCGATCTGCTCGGGCGCCGCCGTGATGCCTTTGTCGAGCACCCAGTTGTGGTCGAATCCCTGGCCGTACAGCAGCTGCTGGTGCGCCTCGCGGATGTCCTCGCCGACCGTCTTGGTCCGGCGGAAGTCGAAGGGGGACCCCGTGACGGGCTCCAGCTCACCGGTGGGGATCAGGCCGGAGTCCACGGGGGTGTACCGGGAGGCGGCGATCTTCAGCTCGTGGTCGTAGACCGTGCCGTTGCCCTCGCCGGCGAGGTTCCAGTAGACGTGGCTGGTGAGGTTGACGACCGTGGCCTTGTCGGTGGTGGCCTCGTAGTCGATGCGCCAGTCGCCGTGCGCGGTGAGGGTGTACGTGACCTTGGCCTTGAGAGTGCCGGGGTAGCCCATCTCGCCGTCGACGCTCGTGTAGTACAGATGCAGCCCGACGTCGGAGCCCTTGGTGAACGGCTCGACGTCCCAGACGCGCTTGTCGAAGCCCTGGGCGCCGCCGTGCAGGCTGTTCGCGCCGTCGTTGACGGAGAGCTGGTGGCTGGTGCCGTCGAGGGTGAAGCGGCCCTTGTCGATGCGGTTGCCGTACCGGCCGATCAGGGCGCCGAAGTACGGGCTCTTGGCGACGTAGTCCTCGATGTTGTCGAAGCCCAGGGAGACGTTCGCGTACCGGCCCCTGCGGTCCGGGATCTCCAGGGACTGCACGATTCCGCCGTACGACAGGACCTTCATACGTGTGCCGCCGTTCGCCAGCGACCAGCTGTGGACCCTGGTGCCGTCGGCGAGCTTGCCGAAGAGCTTCTTCACGGGCTTCTGACTGCCTCCCTTGGCCTGTGCCGGGCCGGCCGCGCCGACCGTGGCGGCGGCGATGCCCGCGGCGGTGGCTCCGGCGATGACCGTACGTCTGCTCATGTCCATGTGCGGCTCCCTTTTTTGGCTCGGTTCGCCTCGGGGGCGCTGCTGTGTCGCTATGCGCCTGCCGGCGCGTGGCTGTGCCGAGAGCCCGGCCAGGCGCGCCCCTTCGGCTCACTCGCCCAATGGAGTTGAAGTGGTAGAGCCCCGCCGGAAGGCGGGGCCCATGGACTTACGAACCGACCCTGCGCTTGTTCCACACGTCGAACCCGACCGCCGCCAGGAGCACCAGGCCCTTGATGACCTGCTGCCAGTCGGTGCCGATGCCGACGAGGTTCATACCGTTGTTCAGCACGCCCAGGACCAGGCCACCGATGATCGCGCCGAGGACGGTGCCGACACCGCCGCTCATCGACGCCCCGCCGATGAACGAGGCCGCGATCGCCTCCAGCTCGAAGTTGAGGCCGGCCTTGGGCGAGGCCGCGTTGAAGCGGGCGGCGAAGACCAGACCCGCCAGGGCCGCGAGCATGCCCATGTTCAGGAAGACCAGGAAGGTGACCTTCTTGTCCTTCACACCCGACAGCTTGGCCGCGGGCAGGTTGCCGCCGATCGCGTAGATGTGCCTGCCGATGACCGCGTTGCGCATCACGTAGCCGAAGCCGACAACCAGCACGCCGAGGATCAACAGCACGATCGGGGCGCCCTTGTAGCTGGCGAGCAGCATCGTGACGGTGAGGACGGCGGCGACCAGCGCGACCAGCTTGAGCAGGAACAGCTTGCCGGGCAGCACGTCCAGAGCGAACTCCTGCTGCCGCTTGCGGTCGCGGACCTCCTGCAGCACCACGAACGCGATCACGACGAGGCCGAGCAGCAGGGTGAGGTTGTGGTAGTTGGTCTCCGGGCCGGCCTCGGGCAGGAAGCCGTTGGCGACCTTCTGCAGACCCTCGGGGAACGGGCCGATCGTCTGGCCCTCCAGGAAGATCTCGGTCAGACCGCGGAACAGCAGCATGCCCGCGAGGGTCACGATGAACGACGGTATGCCGAAGTACGCGATGAGGAAGCCCTGCGCGGCTCCCGCGGCCGCGCCGATGGCCAGGCACAGCAGCAGGGCGAGCGGCCAGGCCACGTCGTGGTTGACCATCAGCACGGCTCCCACCGCGCCCACGAACGCCGTCAGCGAGCCGACCGACAGGTCGATGTGGCCCGCGATGATGACGAGCATCATGCCGATCGCGAGGATCAGGATGTAGCTGTTCTGCAGCACCAGGTTGGAGACGTTGCGCGGCAGCAGCAGGTCGCCGTCGGTCCACACGGCGAACAGCACGACGATCAGGCCGAGGGCGATCAGCATGCCGTACTGCCGCATGTTGCGGCGCATGCCCTCCAGCATCAGCTGCAGCAGTCCCTCGCCCGCGGCCGACCCGCTCTTGCCGGGCGGCGCCGGGGCCGGCGTCTTGGCGGTCACATCCGTGCTCATCGGGTTACCTCTTTGTCCTTCGTCATCTGGCGCATCAGCGACTCCTGCGAGGCCTCGGCCCGCTGGAACTCACCGGTCAGCCGCCCGGCGGCCATGGTGTAGATGCGGTCACACATACCGAGCAGTTCCGGCAGCTCGGAGGAGATGAAGACGACCGCCTTGCCCTCGGCCGCCAGTTGGTCGATGACCGTGTAGATCTCGTACTTGGCGCCCACGTCGATACCGCGCGTCGGCTCGTCCAGGATCAGCACATCCGGACCCGCGAAGATCCACTTGCTGAGGACGACCTTCTGCTGGTTGCCGCCGGACAGCTTGCCCACCGGCTCGAAGACGGTCGGGGCCTTGATGTTCATCGACTTGCGGAAGCCCTCGGCGACCTGCCGCTCCTCGTGCTCGTCCACGACACCGCGCTTGGCCACCCTCCCCAGGGCGCTGAGCGAGATGTTGCGGTTGATGGTGTCGATGAGGTTCAGGCCGTAGTGCTTGCGGTCCTCGGTGACGTAGGCGATGCCGTGCTTGACCGCCTCGGGCACGGACTTCGTACGGATCTCCTTGCCGTCCTTGAGGACCGTGCCGCCCGCGTAGCGGCCGTAGGTGCGGCCGAAGACGCTCATCGCGAGCTCGGTGCGCCCGGCGCCCATGAGGCCCGCGATGCCGACGATCTCCCCGCGCCGCACCTGGATCGACACATCGTCGACGACCTTGCGCTGCTGGTCGATCGGGTGGTGCACGGTCCAGTTGCGGATCTCCAGGGCCGGGGCCGCGCCCTCCTCGGGCTCGTGCGGCGTCCGCTCGGGGAAGCGGTGCTCCAGGTCGCGGCCGACCATCCCGCTGATGATCCGGTCCTCGGTGGTCTCCGCGGCCTTCACGTCGAGTGTCTCGATGGTGCGCCCGTCGCGGAGGATCGTCACCGAGTCGGCGACCCGGCGGATCTCGTTGAGCTTGTGGGAGATGATGATCGAGGTGATGCCCTGCTTCTTCAGCTCCAGGATCAGGTCCAGGAGCTTGCCGCTGTCCTCGTCGTTCAGCGCGGCGGTCGGCTCGTCCAGGATGAGCAGCTTCACCTTCTTCGACAGCGCCTTCGCGATCTCCACCAGCTGCTGCTTGCCCACGCCGATGTCGGCTACGCGGGTGTCCGGGTGGTCGGAGAGACCGACCCGGCGCAGCAGTTCGGTGGCGTGCCTGAGCGTCTCGGTCCAGCTGATGATCCCGCGCGTGGCGTGCTCGTTGCCGAGGAAGATGTTCTCCGCGAGGGAGAGGTAGGGCACCAGTGCCAGTTCCTGGTGGATGATCACGATGCCGTGCTGCTCGCTCGCCCGGATGCCCTTGAAGTGGCAGACCTCTCCCTCGAAGAGGATCTCGCCCTCGTAGGTGCCGTGCGGGTGGACGCCGGAGAGGACCTTCATCAGGGTCGACTTGCCGGCGCCGTTCTCCCCGCAGATGGCGTGGACCTCGCCCTGCTGGACGGTCAGCGTGACGTCCGACAGCGCCTTGACGCCGGGAAAGGTCTTGACGATCGAGCGCATTTCCAGGACGGGTCCCGCCATGGTCTTGCCTTCCAGTCAGTGGTGAATCGTCGGTCGGTGGCGGCGGTTACTTGAGGGCGGCCTCGGTGTAGAAGCCGCTGTCGATCAGTTCCTTCTTGTAGCTGGACTTGTCGACGCTCACCGGCTGCAGCAGGTAGGCGGGGACGACCTTGACGCCGTTTTCATACGTCTTGGTGTCGTTGACCTCGGGCTTCTTGTCGTTGAGGACCGCGTCGACCATGTTCGTGGCGACCTTGGCCAGCTCGCGGATGTCCTTGAAGACGGTCTGCGTCTGCTCGTCGTTGATGATCGACTTCACCGAGGCGACCTCGGCGTCCTGACCGGTGACGACCGGCAGCGGCTTGCTCTTGGAGCCGTAGTCGTCCGACTTCAGCGCCGAGAGGATGCCGATGGAGATGCCGTCGTACGGCGAGAGCACCGCGTCGACCCTGTCGCTCTTGTACGAGCCGGTCAGGATGTCGTCCATGCGCTTCTGGGCCTGGCCGCCGTCCCAGCGCAGGGTGGTGACCTGGGTCAGCTTGGTCTGGCCGGACTTCACGACGAGCTGCTTCTTGTCGATGTACGGCTGCAGGACCTTCATCGCGCCGCCGAAGAAGTAGCGCGTGTTGTTGTCGTCGTTGGAGCCGGCGAAGAGCTCGATGTTGAACGGGCCCTTCTCAGAACCGTCCTTCAGGCCGAGCTTCTCGACGATGTAGCTGCCCTGGAGCTCGCCGACCTTCTCGTTGTCGAACGACGCGTAGTAGTCGACGTTCTCGGTGCCGAGGATGAGGCGGTCGTAGGAGATGACCGGGATGTCGGCGTCCTTGGCCTGCTGGAGCACGTTGTTCATCGACTTGTTGTCGATGGCCGCGATGATCAGGGCCTTCACGCCCTGCGTGATCATGTTCTCGATCTGCGAGACCTGCTGGTCCGGGTCGTCCTCGCCGTAGACCAGCTTGGTCTTGTAGCCCTTCGCCTCCAGGTCCTTGACAACGTTGTTTCCGTCCGCGATCCAGCGCTCGGAGGACTTGGTCGGCATCGAGATACCGATGGTGGCGCCCTTGGTGCTGCCCGAGTTCTCCTCGCTGCCGCCCTCGCTGTCCTGGCCGCAGGCGGACAGGGTGAGGGCGAGGGAGGCTGCCGTGGCGATGGCGGCGAGTGTTGTTTTGCGAGTGCGCATGGTCATCTTCCTTGATGTGTGGACCGGGCTCGGTCTGCGATGCGCAGGTGCTCCGTAGTGCTGTGCAGGGGAAAGACCGAGAAGAGATGTGTGGGATTGTGTGCGGCTACGTCGTCTTTTGTGAAGGGGGGTGGGGTGGAACGTTATGAGGGTGTGTCAAACCGCTGCAGCGTTCCGGGCAGTCGCGACCCGAGCGGAGCCATGTCGCCGTCCGCGCCGTGCCGCGCGAGCAGGTCCAGGGCGAGCCGGCCGCGCCGCACACGTTCCTTGGCCGTGGCCAGGGTCAGTTCGCGCATGTGGTGCCCGTACGGGTAGATCCCGGGGGTCTTGGACAGACCGAACTTCAGGTAGAGCGGTGCGCCGCGCCGGATCAGCTCGGCGACCTCGTACATCCGCACATAGCCTCCGAGATCGTCGGGGGCCTCGATGTACATGTCCATGGGGGCGCCGGACACCCGGCGGATCTCGGTGAGGTGATCGAGCGTCAGATCGCTCGGCACGTTGACCGAGTCGGCGCCGAGGTTCTCGTACACGGCGTACGCGGCCGGGTTCACCGGGCCGATCAGCGCGGACACCTTCAGGGTCGTGTCGGCGGGGAGGATCCCGGCGACACGCGCCCGGTGCAGGGTCCACAGCACCCCCTCGTCGGCGACGAGCAGGCACTTGACGCCCAGCTCCGCCGCGCGGATCGCGTCCTCCACGCACCCGGCCACCGCGTCGTGGCCACGGGCGCGCAGGCCCGCCCCGCGCGAGTCGGTACGGGTCGAGCCGCCGATGTCCCACGTGCCGCGCGGGCCCGTGAACAGACAGAGCTCGATGTCGCGTTCACCGGTGGCCTCGACCATCTCGGTGATCTCGGCGTCGGTCAGCATCCACACGCCGGAGCCCTGGCTGATCCGGTGGATCGGCACATCGAGCCGCGAGGCCTCCTTGAGGACGACGGCCAGTGCCTCGGGCCCCTCGCACGAGGGGATCTCGGTGCGCCAGCGGCCACCTCCGGGGAAGGTGTGCGGCGAGGCGTCGGCGGGGGACAGGTCGGGCGCGCCCAGGCCGAGCGTGGCGAGCGCCTGCTCGCCGGGTCGACGGGCTGTCGTGGCGGAAGCGTCGGTCACAATTGTCCTTCAGGTTCGGTATATCGGACGGGGTTCGCGGCTCGGGGTGCACAAGGCGTTGGATGTACGCCGGCACGGGGCGTCAGGATCCCCGTACCGGCGTACGGCTCAGGGGAGGGACGGCCGCAGCAGGACCTTCCCGACCTTCGGGTCACCGGATCCCACCAGCTCGATGGCGTGCGGGAACCCGTCGAGCGGCAGCTCATGCGTCACCAGCGGCAGCGGATCGAGCAGACCCGCCCCGAAGACCCGCACCGTGTGTGCCCAGGCGTCCGGCGGTGCCCCGAAGACGGTGTGCACCTCCAGCTGCCGTACGACGAGGTCGGTCGGGTCGAGTCCGTCGGCGCCCGGCGCCGGAATCCCGGTGAGGACCAGCCGCCCGCCGCGCCGCAGCAGGGCGGCAGCGGTGCGCGCCGCGTCCGCGGACCCGGCCGTCTCGATCACGACATCGAAGTCGTCAGGCAGTTGCTGGTCCTTGGTACGGAAGTCCGTGGCACCGAAGTCCCGTGACATGCCCGCACGGTCCGGACGCGTACCGACGACGAGCAGTTCGGCCGGCGACCCCGCCTTCAGGAACTGAACGGCGAACATCCCGAGCGTTCCGGTGCCCACGACGGCCACCCGCTCGCCGGGCCGGGCGTTCGCCTTGAGCGCCGCGGCCGCGATGCAGGCGGCCGGCTCCAGCAGGGCGGCGGCCGTCAGATCGCAGTCGTCCGGCAGGACGTGCAGCAGACGGGCGGGAAGCGTCAGCGTGGTGGCCATCGCACCGGGCTGGGTGAACCCGGTCTCCTCGTACCCGGCCGTGCACAGCGTGGTCTCGCCCGCATGACACCGGTCGCAGACCTGGCAGTTCCGGAAGCCCTCGCCAACGACCTTGCGGCCTACAAGAGTCGAAGGCACACCCGCACCGACCGCCTCGACCGTCCCGGACCACTCATGACCCGGAGTGAGCGGATACCGGACATACCCCTCCGGCCGGTTGCCCTGGTAGAGCTCGCGGTCACTGCCGCAGATCCCCGAGGCGTGCACGCGGACCAGTGCCTCACCGGCCTCCGGCTGCCGCGGCTCGTGCGGAACGAGCCGGTGCTCACCCGGCGCTTCGACGACGACGGCGACGGCTGTACTCACTGCGCCACCTCCCTGTAGGGCCCGCGGGTGCTCACTTGGTGCCCTTGGGCTTGCGCTGCTCCCAGCCCTCGGCCCAGAGGTCGAACCGGGCCTGCTGCTGCGGGAACTCGGCCGCCGCGTCCACGTCCAGCTCGACGCCGAGTCCGGGGGCGTCGGAGAGGTGGAAGCAGCCGTCCTCCGGGTTCACCTGGGGCGCCCCCTTGACCACCTTCTTGATCTCCGCGTCCGCGAAGTCGTTGAAGTGCTCAAGGATCTTGAAGTTCGGTGCGGTGAAGCCGACTTGGAGCGAGGCCGCGGTCAGGACCGGCCCGCCCACGTTGTGCGGCGCGACGAGCACGTAGTGGGTCTCGGCGGTGGCGGCCAGCTTCCTGGTCTCCCAGATACCGCCGATGTGGCCCACATCCGGCTGGATGATGTCCACGGCCTGGCTCTCGAAGAGCTCGCGGAACTCGATCCGGTCATGGATGCGCTCACCCGTGGCGACGGGCATGTCGACCTTCGCGGCCACCTTCTCCAGCGCCTTCAGGTTCTCCGGCGGCACCGGCTCCTCCAGCCAGGCAGGCTTGAAGGGGGCGAGCTCCTTGGCGAGCCGTACGGCGGTGGCGGGGGAGAAACGGCCGTGCATCTCCAGCATCAGCTCGGCCTCGGGGCCGATGGCGTCGCGCACGGCCTCGATCAGCGAGACGGCGTACAGGCTCTGCTCGTGGTCGAGTTCGAAATGCCCGGTACCGAAGGGGTCGATCTTGAGCGCCTTGTAGCCGCGCTCCATCACGGCCTGGGCGGCCTTGTGGTACGCCTCGGGCGTCCGCTCCGTCGTGTACCAGCCGTTGGCGTACGCCTTGACCTTGTCGGTGACCTTGCCGCCGAGCAACTGCCACACCGGTACCCCGAGGGCCTTGCCCTTGATGTCCCAGCAGGCCATCTCGATGACCGCGATGCCGGACATCACGATCTCGCCCGCGCGCCCGAAGTCGCCGTACTTCATCCTCCGGACCAGATCCTCGACAGCGAACGGATCCGAGCCGAGAATGTGGTTGGCCTCCGCCTCCCGCAGATAGCCGATCAGCGCGTCCGTGTGTCCCAGCATCCGGGTCTCGCCCACTCCGGTCAGACCCTCGTCGGTGTGCACCTGAACGTAGGTCAGGTTGCGCCACGGCGTACCGACCACGTGTGTGCTGATTCCGGTGATGCGCACGGCAGTGCCCCTCGGTGGATTGTCAGCGCCGCTTCAGCGCTGTCGCTGTTCGAGATTTCGTCACTCGTTCGAAATGCTGGCGTGACAGTAAGGACGGCGTGAGGGGGGTGTCAATGGGTCGAACGCATAACGGTTTCGACAAGGGTTCGACGTGTGTGGGGGCGGGGCGTTCGGCGAGCGTGGCGCGCGCGGCGGCGCATCGTGGCGCCTGCCCCCAACTCGCCAAACCGGAACAGGCAGTTCCCTACAGAACTTTCACAGCAACGTCTAGGAACACCGCCAGGTAAAACCTTAGTCTTCCCGCGTCATGGACTACTGCCACCCGTGCCGACGGCACCTCAACGGCGCCCTCGCCTGCCCGGGGTGCGGCACATCTGTCGAAGTGCTCCGCGCGTACGCGGACGACACCGACGTGCGCCCGGACGAGGACACGGTCGAGGAACCGCCGCACGGGGGCGATGCCGAGGGTCCCCGCTCGCGCCGTCGGGCCGACCGGAGCGACCGCGGTGGCCGGAGTGATCGCGGCGGCCGGAGTGCCGGTGGCACACGGTCGAGTCGCCGCGACCGCAAAGCCGCCGCGCACCGCAGGCGCCGTCGCAGGATCCTGTTCATCGGTGCGGGGCTTCTCCTCGCGGCGGGCGGTCTGAGCCTGGCCGAACTCGGCATAGAGGCCCCGGGGTCGAACCCGGCCACGACGGCGTCGGACGAGGGAGCGGCGGCGGGCGGCTCCGCCTCCGCGGACTCGTCCACCGAGGCGGACCGCGCCGAGGGCGACTCCGGCTCCAGCTCCCCGTCGACCTCTCCCGAGGACTCGGTGTCCCCGTCGGCGTCGAAGTCCCCCAAGGACAAGAAGCCCAAGGGCGACGACGCGAGCGCCGAGAACAAGGACGACGAGAGCGACGACCCCTCGTCGGGCGGCAGCGTCCCCGACCGCACCCCCTCGGCCCCCGGGGCCACCTCGGCCCCGGAGACGTCGACGGCCCCGAGCCCCGGCCCGACGGCGGAGGAACCGCCCCCGGCCCCTTCGCCCACGGAAACGTGTGAACGCTTCCTGTGGTGGTGCGCGTGACGCTCCGCTCGGGTTCGTAACGGGGCGCCTCAGACGGGTTCCTCGCCCCCGCCGCCCCTACCCGTCCCATCCCTTCCCTGGGGGCTGCCGCCCCAGACCCCCGCTGGTCGGCCTGAATGGCCTCGTCCTCAAACGCCGGACGGGCTGGGTGGTGCCTGGCCTCGGCTGAAAATCCCCAGCCGGAGGGCCCCAGCCCCGGCCGGAGGGTCCCAGCCCTCAGTCGGAGGGTGCCAGCCCCCGGCTGGAAGCTCCCGGCCCTGGCTGGCAGACACCCGGCCCTGGCCGGTAAAAACCCAGCCCCACCCTGCGCATTCCAGCCCGCCCGCACACTCCAGTCCCGCCCTGCGCATTCCAGCCCGCTCGCATACTCCAGTCCCGCCGTGCGCATTCCAGCCCGCCCGCGCATTCCAGCCCGCCCGCACATTCCAGCCTCTCCGGCGTTTGAGGAGCGGGGGTCCGGGGGCCGGCCCCCGAAGCAGGGTCCGGGGCGGAGCCCCGAAGAGGGGTCCGGGGTGCAGTCCCAAAGCTCTGGGGGTCCAGGGGCGCAGCCCCGCTGGCCGGGGTCGAAGGGGCGGCAGCCCCTGGGGATGGGACGGGTAGGGGCGGCGGGGGCGACATCCCTCTCACGCCGACCCCACCCGACATGCCCCCAGGAGCGACCGCCGCACGCCGATCGGGGCATTCGCGGCGCCGAGGCCCTCTTGTTGCACGAGATTCGAACAGGTACACCTCGCCGTACCGAGCTGTATCGATCACATCAGGCCAGGCCCCTGGAGGTACCGCGTGCTCCTGCCGAGACGCAGCACCAGCACCAGCACCCCGCGCTCCACCCCGCGCTCCACCCCGAGAACCGCCCTGATCGCCACCGTGACCGTCGCCGCCACCGCGGCCGGTTCCCTGCTGCTCACCCCGCTCCCCGCCGGCGCGGACGACTCCGACACCCCGCCCGTCCGCGAGGGCTCCGCCCTCACCCGGGGCGCCGCCATGGCCCCCGAGGGCACGACGGAAAGGGCCCTCACCGCCCCTGTGACCGATCTGTCCGGCAACGGCACCGACGGCACCGACGGCACCAAAGCCACCGGCGCCACTCGCGGCTACCCCCGAGAACAGGTCCTCACCCCGGACCCGGAGAACCCCGCCGACAAGTCCATCAAGCTGGGCCTCACCCCGTACCACGGCATCGCCCCGAAGCTGAACGCCCTGCAGCAGCTCGGCGACCGGGTGAGCGTCGAGGTCGCCGGACGGTCGGCCGGCGGGCACCGGCTCTACCTCGTCACCGTCACCGCCCCGGAGACCGCACAGCAGTCCCGCGCCCAGGACCGTATGCGCGAACTCATCGAGAACGCACCCCGGACGGCGGCGAAGGACCCGGCCGTCAAGAAGACCTACAAGATGCCCGTCTTCTTCAACAACAACATCCACGGCAACGAATGGGAGGGCACGGACGCCGCCCTCAAGCTGATCGAACGGCTCGCCACCGCCAAGGACAAGGACACCACCGACCTCCTCGCCCGCAACCGGCTCTACTTCAACATCACGGCCAACCCCGACGGCCGTATCGCGGGCACCCGCGCCAACGCGAACGGCTTCGACCTCAACCGCGACCTCGTCACCGCCTCACAGCCCGAGGCGCGGGCGATCCGGCAGATCGAGATCGACAAGCAGCCGGCCGTGATGCTGGACCTGCACGGGTACGTCAACGGCACGCTGATCGAGCCGACCACCCCGCCGCACGGCGAGAACTACGAGTACGACCTCTTCCTGAAGAACACCTACGCCAACGCCCTCGGCATGGAGGCCGCCGTCAACGGCCTCGGCTACACGCCCGACAAGGACGGTGTGGAGCCCGCCCAGATCCCGTTCCGCGACCAGGAGGAGGGCTGGGACGACTGGCCGCCGATCTTCACTCCGCAGTACGCGGCGTTCCAGGGCACGGTCGTCGCGCACACGATCGAGATCCCGTTGCGGGTGAACAACGCGTCGTACGACTCGCTTCCGGTCACCGAACTCCGCCGCCGGTCCGCCGTCAACGTGGACGTCGCGGGGGCGGCCATGAACGCGACCCTCGCGTTCGTGCGGGAGAACCGCACCTCCCTCGTCGCCGACCAGATCGAGGTCTTCCGGCGTGGAGCCGCAGGCGCCGCCCAGGTCCCGGTCTCGGAGGAGACCGTCCCGGGCGTGCCGGGCATCGGACCGGAGGACGTCTACACCACCGAGTTCCCGAGCGCGTACGTCGTCCCGGCCGGCGGCGGACTGGGGGTTCCCCCGCGCGAGCGAAGCCGAGCGTGGGGGAGATCCGCCACCGCCGCGGCCCGGCTGGTCGAGCATCTGCTCGCCAACGACGTACGCGTCACCCGCGCGACGCACGACTTCCGGCTCGGCGGCCGTTCGTACGCGAAGGGTTCGTACGTCGTCGACATGCGGCAGCCCAAGCGCGGACTCGCCAACGTGCTGCTGGCCGACGGGCGGGACATCAGCGACAAGGTGTCGGTGATGTACGACATCTCGGGGTGGAGCCTGGGGCGGCTGTGGGGCGCCACGGTGGACGAGGTGAAGAGCGGCCGGCTCGCGGACGTCCCGGCACGGCCGGTCCAGGCCGCCTCGCGCGTCGGGTACGTCGCCCCGCGCGGCGACCTGCGGCTGCGGCTCGACGGCCCGCAGGAGATCGCCGCGCTCAACTCGCTGCTCCGGCAGGGCGTTCCGGTACGGCAGGCGGCCGACGGCAGCGCGATCGTGCCCTCCTCGGCGCGCCGGAGCGCCCAGGCGCTGGCTACGGCGTACGACGTGGCCTTCGACGCGACGAACACGCGCGGGGGCACCCCGCTGCGCCAGGTGCGCGTCGCCGCCGCCGTCACCCCGGGTGAGCTGTTCGCGTTGCGGGAGATGAACTTCGACGTCGTCCCGGTGTCGACGGCCGTCCTCAACGACGGCTTCGACTGGTCGGCGGCGGACGTGCTGTTCGTGTCGTCGGGACTCTCGTACGACCGGCTGAACACGGCCGCGCGGACGGCCCTCGACGGCTTCCTCGACACCCATGGTCTCGTCGGCCGGGGCGCCACCGGGGCCGCGCTCAACACCGCCGCCGGGCTGCTGAAGGCGACGGCGGTGGAGGGCAACGGGGACGCCAACGGCGTGGTCCGCGTGGTGAACTCGGGCCGGGTCACGGCCGGGGCGCCCGACCACAGCTTCGTCTACGCGCCCGTCTGGTTCACCGATCTAGGCCCGGAGGCCACCGTCGAGCAGTCGTACGCGACCGGCAATCCGCTCGTCTCCGGCCACTGGCGGTCCCTGGAGGACGGTTCGGGCGGACCGGCAGCGGCGGCGGGCCGGGCATCCGTCGTCAGCGGGGCGAACGTCGTCCTCTTCGGCACGGAGCCGCTCTTCCGTGACCATCCGAAGGGCGCGTTCGCGCAAGTGGGAAGGGCATTGCTGACCACGTCCTGACCGCACGCGCCAACGCATGACAGAGTCCGCACCCCACGTCCAAGGGTGCGGACTCTGCCGTGTGCAACGAACGGGGCCGGGCGGACGTCACGGGCGCCGGCCCGGACACCTCGGCCGCTCACCACCTCGGCCGCTCACCACCTCGGCCGCTCACCAGCTCGGCCGCTCGGGCCGACCCCTGCTCAGAGCTTGACGATCATCTTGCCGATGTTGTCGCCGCGCAGGACCCCGAAGAACGCCTCCAGGTTGTTCTCGATGCCCTCGACGACCGTCTCGCGGTACTTGAGCTCGCCGGAGCGGACCCAGGGGCCGACCTCCTGGACGAACTGCGGCTGGAGGTCGTAGTGGTCGCCGACGAGGAAGCCCTCGATACGGCCGCGGGTCTGGATCAGCCGGACGAGGTTCTTCGGTCCGGGAGCCGGTTCGGTGTTGTTGTAGACGGAGATCATTCCGCAGACGGCGATACGGCCGCCGCGGTTGAGGGAGCCGATCGCGGCCTCCAGGTGCTCGCCGCCGACGTTGTCGAAGTACACGTCGACGCCGTCGGGGGCGGCCTCGCGCAGCTGCTCGGAGACCGGTCCGCTCTTGTAGTTGAAGGCGGCGTCGAAGCCGTACTCCTCGACGAGCAGCTTCACCTTGTCGTCGGACCCGGCGGAGCCGATGACCCGGGAGGCGCCCTTGAGCTTCGCGATCTGGCCGACCTGGCTGCCGACCGCACCGGCGGCCCCGGAGACGAAGACGGAGTCGCCCTCCTTGAAGGAGGCGGTGCGCAGGAGCCCGGCGTAGGCGGTGAGCCCGGTCATCCCCAGCACGCCGAGGTAGGTGCTGAGCGGCGCGGCCTCGGGGTCGACCTTGACGGTCTGCTTGGCGTCGACCGTGGCGTACTCGCGCCAGGCGCCGAAGTGGAGCACGTGGTCGCCCGGCACGATGCCGTCGACGTTCGAGGCGATCACCTCGCCCACGGCGCCGCCCTGCATGACCTTGCCCAGCTCGAAGGGGGCGGCGTACGACTTGGCGGCGCTCATACGGCCGCGCATGTACGGGTCGACGGAGACGTACTCGTTCCGTACGAGGACCTCGTCCGGGCCGGGCCGGCGGACCTCCGCCTCGACCAGGGCGAAGTCCTCCGGCTTCGGCCAGCCGACAGGGCGGCTGAGCAGGTGCCATTCGCGGCCGGCGGTGGGGAGGGCGGGCGTGTCGGACATGGGGACCTTCCTGCGGACGGACGTCTGTGCGGGTGCTTCTCACCGGTACTTACCGACGGGCGGGTGCTTCATACCATGCGGTTAGTTCACTACCTGAAACAATCATGCGCCTGAATATTTCATGATGTCAAGTATCGGGGTAGCCTGGAGCCCATGGCCACGCACAGGACGACCAGACCCACCGACCCGCTGACCCTGGAGGTCGTCGACCTCATCGGCACGGTCGTGGCCCGCTACTACGACGAGTACGAGGAGGCCGCCGCCGAGCACGCCCTGACGGGCGCCCAGGCCCGGCTGCTGAGCCTGCTGTCCCTGGAGCCGCTGCCCATGCGGCGGCTGGCCCAGAAGCTGAGGTGCGAGCCGTCGAACGTGACCGGGATAGTGGACCGCCTGGAGGCGCGGGGGCTGGTGGAACGCCGACCGGATCCCAAGGACCGGCGCGTGAAGCTGGCCGCCGCGACACCGGAGGGCCGCCGGCTGGCCCGGGGGCTCCGGGAGTCGCTGGACTTCGCGCGTGAGCCGCTGGCGGGGCTGTCCCGCGAGGAACGGGAGTCGCTGCGGGACCTGCTGCGGCGGATGCTCGGCGCATAGCCCTCGCGCAACCCTGGCACAGTCCCGCGTAACCCTCGCGCAGCCCTGGCACAGTCCCGCGTAACCCTCGCACAGCCTTCGCGTTCACCGGTGTGGCGAGGGCGACTCCCGGCACGCCACCGGCGGTACCGCGCCGATAGAGTTGCCTCATGCGCGATCTCGGGGTTGGTTTCACGTACTTGGTGCAGGGTCAGCGATGGGTGGCCCGGCACGGCAGACAGTACGGGTTCGGGCTGCTGCCCGGGCTGATCACGCTCGTGCTGTACGCGGCGGCGATCATCGCCCTGGCTCTGTGGGGCGCCGACTTCGTCGCCTGGTCGACCCCCTTCGCCGACGACTGGTCCAGCCCCTGGCAGGGCCTCTTCCGCGGCTTCCTGACCGCCGTCCTGTTCGGCCTCGGCCTTCTCCTCGCGGTGGTCACCTTCACCGCCATGACCCTCGTCATCGGCCAGCCGTTCTACGAGAGCCTCTCGGAGAAGGTCGACCGCGACGTCTCCCCGGACGGCACGGCACCCGAGTCCGGCCTGTCCCTCGCCCGGGACCTGTGGATCTCGGCCAGGGACAGCCTCCGTATCGTCGTACGGGCCGCCATCTGGGGCATCATCCTCTTCGCGCTCGGCTTCATCCCCGTCGCCGGACAGACCGTCGTCCCGGTGATCGGCTTCTTCGTCACCGGCTTCTTCCTCACCGAGGAGCTCACCGCCGTCGCCCTCCAGCGCCGCCGCGTCGAACTCCGCGAGCGCCTCGCCCTGCTCCGTGGCCGCAAGACGCTGGTGTGGGGCTTCGGCACCCCCCTGGGCATCGCCTTCCTGGTCCCGGTCGTCGCCGTCTTCCTGATGCCCGGCGCGGTCGCGGGCGCCACCCTCATGGCCCGCGACCTGATGGGCGAGGAGACACGGGACGGCGACCGCGACCGGGAGGACGCGGGAGATCAGGAAGCGGCGCCCGCGTCCTGACCTGGACCGGAGTCCTTCGCCTCCACCGCCACCGTCACGATCGCCCGCACCTGCGCGATGATGTCCAGCCGGTTCCGTACGAACTCGGGATCGGTCACCGCCCCCGTCGCCGGGTCCGTGTTGCCCGCCCCGAACTGCAGCACCGGCGTGTGCACATGCCCGGCGGGCAGCCTGTCGTGTAGCCCCAGCCGGTCGCGCAGCAGCGTCGCGCGGTAGGCGATCTCGTTGGAGAGGTAGTCGCCGCCGCCTCCGGCACGGGCCGTGGAGCCGGGCGTCGGTCCGCCAGGCCGGACGACCGGGGCCGTCCCGCCCGCCGGGATCTCGGTCACGCTCGTGTTGTCGTACACCGGGAAACGCCCCGTGCTCGCGGCCACGATCCGCGCGTACGGCAGGGTCGTCGACGTCCACTGCGGTTGGGAGGCCGGGTCGGTGACCGGGACGGTCTCCGTCCGCGAGAGGTTCTCGTTGTCGGCGAAGCCGCCGCGCCAGGCCCCGTTGGTCCGCTCGATGTCGATGCGGCCGACCCGGCCCTGGCTCACCGTCGTCACCAGGTCCACCTTCGGCAGATGCGGGCGCAGCGCCCGTTCCACCGTGCCCCCAGCGAAGTCCTGCCAGCGGACCGGGAAGACGGCGGTCTCGACGCGCGCCGGGCCGTCCGCGGTCTCGATCACCGTGCCGTCGAGGGCGAGCGCGGTGGCGCCGGAGGGGTTCGAGATGCGGACGTCCCGGTCCAGCGTGAACGGGTCGAAGCCGGTCAGCAGGACGCGCTTCATGTCCTTGCCGTGCGGGTAACGGATGGAGTTCTGGCCGCGCGAGGTCTGCTCCAGCTCGTCCAGCAGCCGGGCCCGCTCCGCCGCGGTCAGCCCGAACTCCGGCTCCCAGCCCCGTACTTCACGCGTCATCCCCAACCGCGCCCAGTACAGCGGCCGGTCGTCGTCCCGGCTCAGATCACCGACCGCGGGGCCCCGCCCCTGCGCCCGGTCAACGGCACGCCGCCACAGCTGTGACCCCTCACGTGCCACGATCCGCTCGGCCTGCGCGTAGGAGCGCGCCCCGGCGAGGGCCCGCGCGAACTCCGGTGCCACCGAGTCGAATCCGGAGCGCCGCAGGATCTCCTGGGGGGCGGCTCTGTCGAGCCGTTGCTCCTCGACGGTCGGGGGCGCCGCCGAGGTCTCGGTGGCCGAGGCGGTCGCTGGTGCGGCCAGGCCCGCCAGGAGAGCGAAGCCGAGTATGCCGATCCGAACATTCAGGGAGGTCAAGGGAGTTCGGTTCCTTCCGTCGCCGTGGGTCTGCCGGACGGCGGCAGTATGCCCGTGACGGAGGGGGCGCACGCACTGTCGTGTGACTCAGGTGCCGCCCGGGGTCCTCGGCCCGTCCCCCTCGGCCCGTCCCCTCGGCCCGTTCCCGCGGCCCGTGCCCTCAGCTCGCGTCGGCCTCGCCCAGCAGTGCGAGGAAGTCCCGGAACGCCCCCGGCATGTCCACCGACTCCGGGTCCAGCAGCCACTGGTACTGCAACCCGTCCATCGCGGCCACCAGCAGGGGGGCGGCCCGCTCCGGTGTGAGGCCGCTCGGCAGCCTTTCCCCGTACGCGGCCCGCAACGCCTCCGCCATGGTGGCCCGCACCCTGACATACCGCTCGGTGAAGAACTCCCGCGTCGGATGGCCCTCGGTCACGCTCTCGCCGAGCAGCGCGGAGAAGGTCTGCACGATGCCGGGCCGCATCGCGTTGTACTCGACGAGCGAGCCCAGCAGATCGAGCCGCCACTGGCTGTCGGGCACGGCGTCCCACTGGTCGCGCTCCTTGAGTACGGCGACGAGGAGCGCGTCCTTGGTGGGGAAGTAGTGCAGCAGGCCCTGCTGGGTGAGCCCGACCCGCTCGGCGATGGCGGCCATGCTCGCGCCCCGGTAGCCGCGCTCGGCGATCACCTCAAGCGCGGCCCGTACGATCTCGGCGCGCCGCTCCTCCGTTCTGGCCCTGCTGCTCATGGCGTCACCGTACGGCACCCGCGGGAAGCCGCACCCTCCTTCAAATAACGACAAGATAACGAGACCTACCGGTCTACAGGTGGCGGGTGCAGGATGAGGAAAGGAGCAGGACAGACCTCGCACCGACTTCACCAGACTTCACCGGACTTCACCGCTTCAACGAGGAGGCGCCGCGATGGCGATGGCGAGCACCGACCCCACCCCGGCCGACGCGGCCCGCGAGGCAGCCGTCGAGGCGGCCCTCGCGAAACTCGACCTCGACGCCAAGGCACGGCTGCTCGCCGGACAGGACATGTGGTCGCTGCCCGCGCTCCCCGAGATCGGTCTGCCGTCCCTGGTCGTGTCCGACGGCCCGATCGGCGTCCGGGGCGTGCGCTGGACCGCCGACGACCCGTCCGTCGCACTGCCCTCCCCGACCGCGCTCGCCGCCGCCTGGGACCCCGAACTCGCCCACAGGGCAGGGGTGCTGCTCGCCCAGGAGGCCCGCCGCAAGAGCGTTCACGTCGTCCTCGCGCCCACGGTCAACCTGCACCGCTCCCCGCTGGGCGGCCGCCACTTCGAGGCGTACAGCGAGGACCCGTACCTGACGGGGCGGATCGGCGCCGGCTTCGTGCGCGGTGTGCAGTCCGGCGGCATCGGCACCACCGTCAAGCACTTCGTCGCCAACGACGCCGAGACCGACCGCTTCACCGCGAACAACCTGGTCTCCGCACGCGCCCTGCGCGAGCTCTACCTGGCCCCCTTCGAGGCCATCGTCGAGAACGCCCACCCCTGGGGCATCATGCTCGCCTACAACTCGGTCAACGGCACGACGATGACCGAGCACCGCTACCTCGTGAACGAGGTCCTGCGCGGCGAGTGGGGCTTCGACGGCTTCACCGTCTCCGACTGGATGGCCGCCCGCTCCACCACGGACGCCATCCAGGGCGGCCTCGACGTCGCCATGCCCGGCCCCGTCACCATCTACGGTGAGGCCCTGGCCCGAGCCGTACGCGACGGCGAGGCGACGGAGGCCGACGTCGACGAGGCGGTGCGGCGGGTCCTCCGCCTCGCCGCCCGCGTCGGCATCCTGGAGGGCGCCGAGCCCGTGGTGACGGACCTTCCCGCCACCGTCGACGGCGAGGCCCTGGCCCGTGAGATCGCCCGCCGCTCCTTCGTCCTGGTACGCAACGAACGCGGGGCCCTACCCCTGAAGCCGGGCGGCTCCGTCGCCCTCATCGGCGCCGCCGCCCGCGACGCCCGTGTCCTCGGCGGCGGCTCCGCCCTCGTCTTCCCCGCCCGGATCGTCTCCCCGCTCGACGGCCTCACCGCCGCCCTCCCCGAAGGCACCCTCACCTACGCCGTCGGCGCCGACCCGAACGAGGAACTCGCCGCGGCCGACAGGGGATTCCACCTCCGGGCGGTCTGCCGCGACGCCGACGGCACGGTCATCGGCACGGGCTCGGCCCCGGGCGGCCAGATCCAGTGGATGGGTTCGGACCTCCCCGACGGCGTCACCCACGACCGCCTGCACACCGTCGAGCTGACCGGCGCGTTCACCCCGCGCGAGAGCGGGCAGCACACCTTCGGCATCAAGGGACTGGGCGCCTTCACACTCACCATCGACGGCACCACGCACTACGACGACGTCCAGCGTCCCGAGAAGGACGACCCCTTCGCGGCGTTCTTCGCCGCCCCCGTACCCCGCGCCCACGCAGAACTGACCGCGGGCGAGACGATCGAGGTCTCCCTGACCCAGGTCGTCCAGTTCCCCGAGGACGCCCCTCTGAAGGTCGTCGGCTTCTCGCTCTGCCACCAGGAGCCGCAGCGCGACCCCGACGAGCTGATCGCAGGGGCCGTCGAGGCGGCCCGCGCCGCCGACACCGCCGTGGTCGTCGTCGCCACCACCGACCGCGTCGAGTCCGAGGGCTTCGACCGCAAGGACCTCGGACTCCCCGGCCGCCAGGACGACCTGGTCCGCGCGGTCGCCGCCGCCAACCCGAACACGGTCGTGGTGGTCAACTCCGGCTCCCCGGTGGAGCTCCCCTGGCGCGACGACGTGGCCGCCGTCCTCCTCACCTGGTTCCCCGGCCAGGAGGGCGGAGCCGCCCTCGCCGACGTCCTCACGGGCACCCACGAACCGGGGGGACGCCTGCCCACCACCTGGGGCTCGCTCCCGGACGTCCCGGTCACCCAGGTCGTCCCCACGAATGGCGAACTCCCTTACAGCGAGGACGTGTTCATCGGCTACCGCGCCTGGGAGAAGGAGGGCAGGACCCCGTCCTACCCCTTCGGCCACGGCCTCGGCTACACCGACTGGACGTACGACGCCATCGAGACCACCGGCACGACGGCGACGATCCGCGTCCGCAACACCGGCACCCGCCCCGGCCGCGAGACCGTCCAGCTCTACCTCGCCCCGGTCGGAGGCGAGACCGCCCCCGACCGCCCGGCCCGCTGGCTGGCGGGTTTCGCGACGGTCGAGGCGGCCCCGGGCGAGGCCGTCGAGGCGGTCGTCGAACTACCCCGCCGGGCCTTCGAGATCTGGGACGAGAGCACCAACTCATGGACCCATGTCGCGGGTTCGTACGAGATCCAGGCCGGCCGGTCGATCGCAGATCCGCGCGTCACGGCGACCGTCACCGTGTGAAACCGTGTGAAGGGGGACGGTCAGGAGGGGTCCTCACGGGCCGTCACATTGCGGTACGCCATTTCCGCGAGCCTCGCCTGACCGTTCCTGCTCGGGTGGAACCAGTCCCACTTGCTCAACTGCGTGGTCCCGAAGCGGTACTCGAAGACGGCGCCCCCGTCGAAGCGGCAGTACCGGTCCTTAGCGCACACGTCCTTCAGCACCTTGTTGTACGCCTCCACGCGGTCCTGCACCGTGTCGCGCCGCTGTGTCGCCGCCGCGTCCAGGGCGTCCGGGTCGCCCAGCATCGACGGGCAGATGCCCAGCTTCCACACCTGCTTGCCGAGCGGGTTGGTACGGCCCTGGGACCACAGCCGCTTCAGGTCGGGCACGCTCGTCACATACACCTGGACCTTGGCCGAGGTCTTACGGAGCACCCTCATGGCGTCCTCGAAGGAGGTGCGGAAGCCGTCGACGGACGTCATGGCGTCGGGGGTCGGACGGCACGCGTCGTTCGCCCCGGCCATCACCGTCACCAACTCCGGCCGCTTCGCCGCCGCCTCGGTCATCTGGTCCGCCAGATCGGCCATCCGGGCCCCGGACACGGCGTAGTTCCAACTGCGCTCGGCGGCTCCGGCCGCACCCAGAAGCCGTACGGCGAGGCTCTTGACCTTGCTGTCCGTGCCGGTCGCCCACGAGACCTCCGGGCAGTCGGACAGCACCGAGCACGCGTCGAAACCGCGGGTGATGGAGTCCCCGACGGCAGCGATCGAACGCGGCGTGCGGTCCCAGCTGGGCGTCGGGGAGGGCTGCGCCTTCGCCTTGGTGCCCGAGGGGCCGGGCCCGTCGCCACCGCCGGCGTCACAGGCGGTCACTCCCAGCAGGGTCGCCGCCACGACGGAGAGAACCGCCCGTGATCGGTGGCGTCGGTGCCGCATGCGTCGGTCCCCTCGTCGGTCGTGCGATGGCCCCCTCCCATAACAACGTGCGAAGGTTCCCATGTGCGGCACCTGCAACTGTGGGGCCCGTTACACGCGTCCCCTTGAGTGACCGGGTGGCTGTGTTGTCCCGGGGGCAACCCCCGGACCCCCGGCCGAGGGGCACCTGATCGGATGCCGAATGCGCGTCTCCACGGGTGGCTGTGTTGTCCCGGGGGCAACCCCCGGACCCCCGGCCGAGGGCCACCTGATCGGAGGTCGAAAGCGCGTCTCCACGGGTGAAACCTCGCCTTTTCCCGGTGTTGGCTCCGACGGTACGTCACACTCCCTGCCCCGCCGCACGATAGCCTCGCCCCGTGGCTGCCCCGCCGCTCCCGTTCCGTTAAGTTACAGATGTCCTGCTCTGTGGAGGCCCCGGTGACGACACGTGGAGTTCTGTACGTGCACTCCGCGCCGCGCGCGCTGTGCCCGCACGTCGAGTGGGCCGTCGCGAGCGTCCTCGGTACGCGCGTGAACCTCGACTGGATCAGACAGCCGGCATCACCTGGCACCTGGAGATCCGAGTTCTCCTGGCAGGGTCAGGTCGGCACCGCGTCCAAGCTCGCCTCCGCACTGCGCGGCTGGGACCTGCTGCGCTTCGAGGTCACCGCCGAACCGTGCCCGACCGCCGAGGGCGAGCGCTACAGCTGCACGCCCGACCTGGGCATCTTCCACGCGGTCACCGGCATCCACGGCGACATCCTGATCCCCGAGGACCGGCTGCGCGCCGCCCTGGCCCGCTCCCAGCACGGCGAGACCGACCTGGAGGCCGAACTCGCCAAGCTCCTCGGCAAGCCCTGGGACGACGAACTGGAGCCGTTCCGGTACGCGGGCGAGGGCGCCCCGGTCCGCTGGCTCCACCAGGTGGTCTGACCGAATCCCGGACGAGCCTTCCGCTCGGCACGCACGAAGGGCGCCCACCGGCCGGTGGGCGCCCTTCGTACACGTACAGGCGTTGCTCAGATCGTGCGGAAGGCCAGCACCACGTTGTGCCCGCCGAACCCGAACGAGTCGTTCAGCGCCGCGATCCGCCCCTCGACGGGCAGCTTCCGGGCCTCCCCGCGCACGATGTCCGCGTTGGCCTCGGCCTCGGGGTCGAGGTTCTCCAGGTTGATCGTCGGCGGAGCCACCCGGTGGTACAGCGCGAGGACCGTGGCCACGGACTCCACGCCACCCGCGCCGCCCAGCAGATGCCCGGTCATGGACTTCGTGGCGGAGACCGCGAAGTGGTCCGTGTCGTCGCCGAAGACCTTGCGCAGGGCCTTCAGTTCGGCCACGTCGCCGGCCGGGGTCGAGGTCGCGTGCGCGTTGACGTGCACGATCTCGGCCGGGTCCAGGTCGTTGTTGTCGAGCAGGTTCTGCAGGGCGTGGGCGATGCCGCGCCCCTCCGGCTCGGGCTGCACGATGTCGTGACTGTCCGCGGAGATGCCCTGGCCGACCGCCTCGGCGTACGCCCGCGCACCGCGCCTGGCGGCGTGCTCGGCGGACTCCAGGACGATCACGCCGGCGCCCTCACCGAGGAGGAAGCCGTCGCGGGCGACGTCGTAGGGACGCGAGGCGCCCTGCGGGTCGTCGTTGTTCTTGGACATCGCCATCATGTTGCCGAACGCGGCGATCGGCAGCGGGTGGATGGCCGCCTCGGTACCGCCGGCGACGACGATGTCGGCGCGGCCGGAGCGAATCATCTCAATGGCGTAGCCGATGGCCTCGGCGCCCGACGCGCAGGCCGAGACAGGGGTGTGCACACCGGCGCGGGCGCCGACCAGCAGACCCACGTTGGCGGACGGGCTGTTCGGCATCAGCATCGGCACGGTGTGCGGGGAGACACGGCGGACGCCCTTGTCCTTCAGCACGTCGTACTGGTCGAGCAGGGTCGTGACGCCGCCGATGCCGGAGGCGATGACCGTGCCCAGCCGGTCGGGGTCGACGTCCGAGCCCTCGGCGCCGGCCTTCTCGGTGAAACCGGCGTCCGCCCATGCCTCCTGGGCCGCGATCAGCGCGAACTGCGCCGAGCGGTCCAGACGGCGGGCCTGCGGCCGGGGAATGACCTCGGTCGGTTCCACGGCGATCTGCGCGGCGATGCGGACCGCCTGGTCGGCGGCCCACTCCTGCTCCAGCGGGCCGGCGCCGGAACGTCCGGCGATCAGGCCCTCCCAGGTAGAGGCCGCGTCGCCACCCAGCGGTGTGGTTGCGCCGATACCGGTGACGACCACGGTGCGATTGGTCGAGCTCACGGGAATTCTTTCTCCAACGGATACGAGGATTCAGCGGCGCCACCGCCGGGTGGCGGGGCAGTCAGCCCACGGACCTGCCATCAGGAACGGGGCGGCCGGCCCGGGTGATCGGTCGATCAGCCCTGGTGCTTGAGGATGTAGTCGGTCGCGTCGCCGACGGTCTTGAGGTTCTTGACGTCGTCGTCGGGGATCTTGACGTCGAAGCGCTCTTCGGCGGCGACGACGACCTCGACCATGGACAGCGAGTCGACGTCCAGGTCGTCGGTGAAGGACTTGTCCAGCTGGACGTCCTCAACCGGGATGCCGGCGATCTCGTTCACGATGTCGGCGAGACCGGCGACGATCTCTTCCTGAGTGGCGGCCATGTCAGGCGCTCCTTCGTTGGTATCCAGAGGGTGTGGCCCCCGCCGCGTGAGCGGCAGGTTGGTGCATTCCCGCACCGGAAGCATGATCCGGCACGGAGTGCCTAGGGGAGGGTAACGACCGTCGCGGCGTACACGAGACCCGCCCCGAAGCCGATGACGAGCGCGGTGTCGCCGCTCTTCGCCTCGCCGGTCGCCAGGAGCCGCTCCATCGCGAGCGGGATCGAGGCGGCCGAGGTGTTGCCGGTGGTGCGGATGTCACGGGCGACCGTGACATGCTCCGGCAGTTTGAGGGTCTTCACCATCGAGTCGATGATCCGCACATTGGCCTGGTGCGGGATGAAGACATCCAGTTCGTCCGGGGTGATCCCGGCCGCGTCCAGCGCCTGCTGGGCGACCTTCGCCATCTCGAACACGGCCCAGCGGAACACCGCCTGGCCCTCCTGCGTGATCGCGGGGAACTTGACGTTGCCCTTGCTGTCCAGCGGGAGCTTGGAGACGTCGCCGGTGGGGGTCCCCCCGCTCGAGCGAAGCCGAGAGTGGGGGATGAACTCGTTCCATGGCACCGTCTGCTTGATCGTGTCGGACTTGTCGCCCTCGGAGCCCCACACGGTCGGGCCGATGTGCGGTTCCTCGGAGGGGCCGACGATCACGGCGCCCGCGCCGTCACCGAACAGGAAGGCCGTGGCTCGGTCCTCCAGGTCGGTCAGGTCGGACAGCCGCTCGACACCGATGACGAGTACGTACTCCGCCGAGCCATCGACGACCATGCCCTTGGCGAGCGTGAGCGCGTACCCGAAGCCCGCGCAGCCCGCCGAGACGTCGAAGGCCGCGGCCTTGTTCGTGCCCAGCTTGTCGGCGATCTCCGTGGCGACGGCCGGGGTCTGGCTGAAGTGCGAGACGGTCGAGACGACCACGGCGCCGATCTGCTCGGCCCTGATCCCCGCGTCGGCGATGGCCTTGCCGGACGCCTCGACCGACATCGCGGCGACGGTCTCCTCGTCGCTCGCCCAGTGCCGGGTCTCGATGCCGGAACGTGAACGGATCCATTCGTCGGACGAGTCGATCGTCTCCAGGATCACCTCGTTGGGCACCACCCGGACCGGACGGTAGCCGCCGACACCGAGGATGCGTGCGTAGGGTGCGCCCTTGCGTGTCTTGATCTTCGACATTGCTCTGGGGGCTCCTTGCTCAGGCACCCGCCGCGGCAGCGGCAGATGTCGACGCCTCCGCGATGAGCTCGCGAGCAGCGTCGAGGTCGTCTGGGGTCTTCAGCGCCAGCGTCCGCACGCCGGGCAGCCCACGCTTGGCGAGACCGGTGAGCGTGCCGCCGGGGCACACCTCGACGAGCGCGGTCACGCCCAGCTCCTTGAACGTCTCCATGCACAGGTCCCAGCGCACCGGGTTGGCGACCTGGCCGACCAGACGGGACAGTACCTCGGCGCCGGTGGCGACGGTCTGCCCGTCCTTGTTCGACACGTAGGCGACCTTGGGCTCGGCCGGCGTCAGGGCCTCGGCGGCCTCGGCGAGCGCGTCGACCGCGGGCGCCATGTGATGCGTGTGGAAGGCCCCCGCGACCTTGAGGGGAACGACCCGGCGCACACCCTCCGGCTTGTCCGCCTCCAGCGCGGCGAGCTGCTCCAGGGTGCCGGCGGCCACGATCTGTCCCGCGCCGTTCACATTCGCCGGGGTCAGGCCCAGCTTCTCCAGGTGCGGGACCGTGGTCTCGGGGTCGCCGCCGAGCAGCGCCGACATGCCGGTCTCGGTGATCGCGGCGGCCTCGGCCATGGCCAGACCCCGCTTGCGTACGAGGGTCAGGGCAGCGGTGTCGTCGAGGACGCCCGCGAACGCGGCCGCGGTGATCTCGCCGACGCTGTGGCCGGCGACCGCGTCGGGCGTGCCCGCCGCGGCAGCGGCAGATGATGCCGTACCCAGTGCCGCGGCGGACAGGATGCCGGCCGCGACCAGCAGCGGCTGGGCCACGGCGGTGTCACGGATGGCATCCGCATCGGCCTGCGTGCCGTAGTGGGCGAGGTCCAGCCCGATGGCGTCCGACCACATGCCGATTCGGTCGGCGGCGCCGGGCAGTTCGAGCCAGGGGGTCAGGAAGCCGGGCGTCTGGGCGCCCTGGCCGGGAGCGACGAGTACGAGCACTCTCACACTCTCTCTTGGGGACGGCCGGGGCCGCCCGTGGGGACAGGGACGAAGAACACGAGAGCGTTTTGTGGGCCCTCGACAAAACCCTAGGCCGGGGGGTCCCCGTCGACCAGGCGCCCCAGGATCAGTGCGATGCGTAGGGTGAACGCGGAGCGTACATCAGACGGTGACCATCCGGTGACGTCAGTCACACGTCGAAGCCGGTAGCGCACGGTATTGGGGTGAACGAAAAGCATCCGTGCGGCCCCCTCCAGACTTGACGCCTGCTCCAGATACACACTGAGGGTCTCCAGGAGCGCCGAACCGGCCTCCTCCAGTGGTCTGTAGATCTCCTCCACCAACTGCTCGCGAGCGCTCGGATCCCCGGCGATCGCGCGCTCCGGAAGCAGATCGTCCGCCAGCACGGGCCGGGGCGCGTCCTGCCAGGCGGAACACGCCTTGAGCCCGGCCGCGGCGGCCTGCGCGGACCGGGTGGCGGCCAGCAGATCGGGCACGATCGGCCCGGCCACCACGGGTCCCGCGGCATACGGACCGATCAGCGACTTGGCCACCTGCAGCGGATCACTGCTGCCACCGGCGATGACGACCAGCCGGTCGCCCAGAACGCCCGTGAGCACCTGCAGCTTGGCGTGCCGGGCCGCGCGCCGGATCGCCTCGACGGTCAGCTCACTGTCACCGTCGGGGGCGGTCCCGAGGACCACGCACACGTTGTCCGGCGCGTTCCAGCCGAGCGCGGCGGCCCGCGACACGGCCCCTTCGTCGGCCTCGCCCGACAGCACGGCGTTCACGACGAGCGACTCCAGCCGGGCGTCCCACGCGCCGCGCGCCTCGGCGGCCTGGGCGTACACCTGGGCGGTGGCGAAGGCGATCTCGCGCGCGTAAACGAGGAGCGCCTCGCGCAACACGGACTCGTCACCGGGAGCAGCCACTTCATCAATGGCGCTCTCCATCACCTCGATGGTGGTCCGCACCATCTCGACGGTCTGCCGCAGGGTGATGGCCCGGGTCAGCTCGCGGGGCGCGGTCCCGAAGACATCGGTGGAGATGGCCTGCGGGGCATCCGGATGCCGGAACCACTCGGTGAAGGCGGCGATACCGGCCTGGGCGACCAGCCCGATCCACGACCGGTTCTCCGGGGGCATCGCCCGGTACCACGGCAGCGTCTCGTCCATGCGCGCGATGGCCTGGGCTGCGAGACTTCCGGACGACTTCTCCAGCCGCTTCAGCGTTCCGGCATGCGGGTGGATGCGAGGGGCGTCGTGGGGCGAGGAATTACTGGCATCGGGCACGGGACAAGACTGCCTTATCAGGACGCCGGGGTGAGGCGGTGGGTCGCTACCGGGGTGCATTCGCAGTGCACCGGCGTTCACGCCGGTGGTGAAGCGAAGCTGAACGCGGCGACGCGTCGCGTCGCCGAATCGTTCCAGCAGAGCTGGATTCGACTGATCCGTCCAGGATTGTCAGTGGCTGGTGTTAGCGTCCGGATCATGCAGCTTCGGTATGCCTTCCGCCTCGACCCGACACCGGGCCAGTGCAACGCGCTGGCCCGGGCGTTCGGGTGCGCGCGGGTGGTGTACAACGACGCGATCGCGGCGCGGGAGCGGGCGCGTGCGGCGGGTGAGACGTTTCCCACCGCAGCGGTGCTGTCGAAGACCCTGATCACCGAGGCGAAGAAGACCCGTGAGCGGCGCTGGCTGGGCGAGGTGTCGGCGGTGGTGCTGCAGCAGTCGCTGCGGGATGCCGAGAGCGCCTACCGCAACTTCTTCGCCGCACTGAAGGGAGCCCGGAAAGGGGCGCGGGTGGGAGCGCCCCGTTTGAAGTCCCGTAAGGACGATAGGCAGTCGGTCCGGTTCACCGCGAACGCCCGCTGGAAGATCACCAGGTCTGGGAAGCTGTTGCTGCCGAAGATCGGCGAGGTGAAGGTGCGCTGGTCGCGTACGTTGCCCACCACCCCCTCCAGCGTCACGGTGATTAAGGACGCGGCCGGACGGTACTTCGCCAGCTTCGTCATCGAAACCGACCGGGAGCAGGACCGGACCCGCTTCAGCGAGCAGGATTCCGACACTGCCGTGGGTATCGACCTGGGCCTGACCCACTTCGCAGTGCTCTCCGACGGCACGAAGATCGCCTCTCCGCGGTTCCTGCGCCGTGCGGAGAAGAAGCTGAAGAAGGCCCAGCGGGAGCTGTCCCGCAAGCAGAAAGGATCCAGGAACCGGGCCAAGGCCCGCCTGAAGGTCGCCCGTGCCTACGTCAAAGTTACTGACGCGCGCCGTGAGTTCCACCACCAGCTCTCCACCCAGCTGATCCGCGAGAACCAAGCGGTGGCGGTGGAGGATCTGGCGGTCTCGGGACTGGCGCGCACCAAGCTGGCCAAGAGTGTGCACGACGCGGGCTGGTCCCAGTTCCTGCGTATGCTGCAGTACAAGGCGCAACGGTACGGGCGGACCTTTGTCAGGATCGGCCGGTTCGAGCCCACCAGCCAGGTGTGCTCCACCTGCGGCTACCGCGAGGGCCCCAAACCCCTTGAAGTGCGGGAATGGACATGCCCTGCCTGCGGCACCCTCCACGACCGGGACCACAATGCCGCGAAGAACATCAAGGCCGCCGGACTGGCGGTTTCAGCCTGTGGAGCGCAGGTAAGACCGGAACGTGTTCCGGCACCGCGCGGTGAAGCAGGAAGCCAAGGAATCCGAACCGGAGCCCATGCCTCGCAGCGGCACAGCACCGGACCGGAAGGCCAGAATCCTTGGGCTTCAGCCCGAGGAGCAAGTCAACGTTGGGTACGTGATGGACATACGACGCGCTGGTGAGCGCTACAGCGGCGGGGACGCGGCAGCGGGGATCTCCTCGTCGCACGCCTTCTCCTTCGGCCCCCACTACGACCCCGACAACCTCCGCTTCGGCCCGTTGCTCGCCTGCAACGAGGAGTGGCTCGCGCCGGGTGCCGGTTTCGACGAGCATCCGCACAGCCACACGGAGATCGTGACGTGGGTGGTGGAGGGCGAGCTGACGCACCGTGACTCCGCCGGCCACGAGACGGTCGTACGACCCGGGGATGTGCAGCGCCTCAGCTCGGCGGGCGGGGTGCGGCATGTGGAGCGCAACGACGGGGACGTTCCGTTGACCTTCGTCCAGATGTGGCTGGCGCCGCTGGAGCCCGGCGGCGAGCCCGCGTACGAGATCGTCCGCGGCATCGCCGACTCCACACCGTACGCGGTGCCGGGGGCGGGCGCGATGCTGCACGTGCGGCGGTTGGCCGGGGGCGAGCGTACGGCGCTTCCGGACGCGGCGTTCGTGTACGTGCACGTGGTGCGGGGTGAGGTGCGACTCGACGGCGAGGAGCTGGCGGCCGGGGACGCCGCCCGGATCGCGGACGCGGAGGAGATGGACGCGTTGGCGGTCACGGCGGCGGAGTTGCTGATCTGGGAGATGGCCGCCGGGTGAGCGAGTGTGAGGGTGTACTCACCGGCTTCTCTTGGCGCCGTGGCTGAAGATCTCCGGTGGCGTCCAGACGAACGCCCGCTCGCCCTGCAGCCGCCACAGCAGTCC
This sequence comes from Streptomyces sp. KM273126, assembly GCF_004337435.2. Classification (NCBI taxonomy): domain Bacteria; kingdom Bacillati; phylum Actinomycetota; class Actinomycetes; order Kitasatosporales; family Streptomycetaceae; genus Streptomyces; species Streptomyces sp. KM273126. The sequence goes on from NZ_SJXB02000002.1 coordinate 42,534, forward strand.
CCGAGCGCTTCGAGGCCGCGGTCGGCCAGCAGCATCCCGGGCCGCAGCGGCGCCGGCAGGCAGCGGGTCTGCGGGAAGCTCTGTGTATTGCTGTGGCCCGAAGACTGCGTCGATCAACGCACGGCTGCGGCACTCCACCAGCGACCGTTCTGACAGTCCCGCCGGTCTTCGTCCCTGCGTCGAGGCGGCCCACGACTCCCAGGTGGAGCATGAGTCAGTCGTGTCCGTGTGAAGGGGAAGCGGCATGGGGTGGCGTGAATGATTCCGGTGGTGCGCATCGTGGCACCTCAGGACATGCTCGTCGCGGACGTGCTTACTGCACGACATCAGCGTTTGCCCTACACGGATCGGCCAGGGAGACCACTGCGTACGAACCACGGTGAGAGGCCTTGCATGACTACGACTCTTGCCAGAGGCGGCAATGCCGTCTTGCCCGCGGCGGTGTGCCACGTCACCCTCGACCCCGTACCGCGGGCCACTCACTTCGACGCGAGCAACACCCCCCCACGCGGTCATCGAACGCGGAAATGCTCGGATCACCTTCGAGCCGCCGCCTCTCACGCATCGGGAGACGGTGGCGATCCTCATCGAGCTCTACCGACGCGCAGACAGTCGGAAGACAAGAGCGGTAGGCCAAGGATGGGATACAGGGCCGGCAGGTCTGGCCTCGGACTTCGGCACGCGTCTCACCGGCGGTTCCGCCAGTCCCATCGACGACACCGGTTCGCCCCCTCTTCCCGTTGGGCAACTGGCGGCACCTGACCGCCAGCCGGCAGGGGGATGACGTTCAGGTCGTCGTCGGGCGCTCGTAGACCAGGGCTTCGGTGGGCCCGCGGGCCGTGCAGGAGACCACGGCCCGCAACGAGGGCGCAGCTCAATTCCGTTCCGTGCCCAGTTGGCATTCAGCGCGACATCCACCCTTGCAACTCATTCATGAAAGCCCCTGACTTTGCCCAAGTAATGGCAAACATTCTGGCCGGAACGCGGACGGTTTCCGCTCGGCGGCGACGTCGATAATGCCAAGTCGTTTCTTGTTCTACGTAGATTCAACTCTCCATCCCCATGAGCAGCATGATCAATCCATAGGGTCCTTGAGGCATTTGAAGGAAGGGACCCATGGAAGAACTCCGCGCAATCCGGGCTCGCGGTATCACGAAGAGCTTCGGTAATGTCGTCGCCCTGGACGGCATCGATCTCGATGTAACGCAGGGTCAGATCCACGGCCTGGTCGGACCGAACGGCGCCGGAAAGACGACGTTGCTCGGCCTTCTGCTGGGGCTCGCGGTGGCCGACGGCGGTCGCCTGGAGGTCCTGGGTACACCGGTCGAGCGGACACTCGACGCTCCCCACGGTGTCGCCGGCTTCGTGGACGGCCCCGCTCTCTACCCCTCGCTCACCCCACGGCAGAACCTCGCCGCGCTGGCCGCGATCCGCGGCCACGACGCGCGCACGGCGGGGATCGACGACGTACTCGCCGAGGTCGGTCTCACCGACGTCGCCGACGACCGTACCCGCGGCTTCTCCCTCGGCATGCGCCAGCGGCTCGGGCTTGCCGCCGCCCTGCTGACCAAGCCCCGGCTGCTCGTGCTCGACGAACCGTCCAACGGCCTCGACCCGGCGGGCAAGAAGCATGTGCACGGTGTCCTCAACCGGCTCGTGGCCGACGGAACCGCCGTCGTGCTCTCCAGCCACAACATGGACGACCTCGAGACGCTGTGCTCCGAGGTGACCATCCTCGCCGCCGGGCGCGTCGTCTTCTCCGGCCCGCTGCGCGAGTTGGCCACAGAGAACCGTGAACTCGACTACCGGCTGCTCACCTCCGACCCGCAGGCCGCGCGCCGGCTGGCGGACGACGCGCCGGGGATCCAGGTCATCGACGACGCCGGGACGCGGCAGGACGCCGAACTGCTCGTCGTACGCGCCCTGGTGCCCGCCCTCGACCAACTCGTGGTGCGGCTCGTGGAGAAGGGCGTCGCGCCGCGCGAGCTCACTCCCGTGGTCTCGCCGCTCGAAGCCGCGTTTCTGGCCCTCACCGAGCAGCAGGAGGCGAGCAGATGACCACGACCCTCACCCGGAGCGGGGAACAGGAACACGAGCAGGTGACCGAGGGCCGTCGCGTCCCCGTCACCCGCGCCTGCCGCTTCGAGCTCGTCAAGCTGGTCTCCCAGTGGCGAATCCGTCTGCTGGTCCTCGCCTGCTGGATCGCTCCCGCCCTCTTCGTCGCCGGGGTGAGTCAGCAGAGCACACTTCCTGTCGACACCCTCTTCGGGCGCTGGATGCTCGCCTCCGGGTGGGCCGGGCCGCTGGTGATGCTCGGTTTCGCGGGGACCTGGGCGCTCCCGCTGCTGACCTCGGTCGTGGCCGGTGACGTGTTCGCCTCCGAGGACCGACTCGGCACCTGGCGCCATCTGCTCGTGGCGGTCCGCTCGCCCCGGCGGATCTTCGTGGCGAAGGCGGTGGCCAGTCTCACCGTCCTGCTGCTGCTCGTGGCCGGGCTCGCGGTCTCCAGCACCGTCGGCGGCCTCCTCGTGGTCGGCGACCAGCCGCTGGTCGGTCTCGACGGCCATTTCCTGGCACCGTCGGACGCCGCCGTCTCGGTCGTGCTCGCCTGGGTCTGCGTCCTCGCTCCGACCCTGGCGCTCGCCGCACTCGGCCTCCTCGGATCGGTCACGCTGGGACGGTCCCCGATGGGGCTGCTGGTGCCCGTGTTCGTCTCGCTCGCGATGGCGGTCGCCCAGATGCTGCCGCTTCCGGTGGCCGTGCGCGTCGCCCTTCCGAGCTACGCCTTCATCTCCTGGAACGGCCTGTTCACCAGCCCTCGGCAACTCGGCCCGCTGCTGATCGGCATCGGTGTCAGCCTCGTGTGGGCCGTGGTCGCGACGGCGCTGGCGTATGTGCTCTTCGTACGGCGCGACTTCACCAACCTGACCCACGACGGTTCGGGCCGCCGCGCGATCACCGTCGGAGTCCTGCCGCTCGTCGGGGTGGCCGCCGCGTCGTTCGCGGTGGTCGCCGCGACGACCTCGGCGACGGGCTCCGGGATCGAGCAGGACAAGGTGCAGCGCTCGCTCGCCACGGCGTTCGCGCACCTGTACCGGATGCAGACCGGCCAGCTCAACCGGCCCGCCGTCACCGAGGCCCAGTTGAAGGCCACGGCGTCGTGCAACAAGGGAAGCACCAGGGTCGCGGCACAAGGCCCGGGCAACGACTGGCGCTGCGTCGTGACCTGGCATCTTCCCGGCGTCGAGGCCACAGGACAGGCCATCTACCAACTCGACGTCACTCCGGACGGGCGGTTCATGGCCGATGGCGATGGACCGAAGGAAGTGAACGGCTACTTCCTGGTGCGGACCCCCGACGGGGACGCACCGAACCCGCTGTGGCAGTTCGACGGCAACGTCGAACTGCTCGACACCACCCCGAAGGGATAGCACTCCATGCAGGTAACTCGCCGCCGCAAGCTCGTCGAGGAAGCGCGGATCAACCTCATCGCCAGACGCATCGGCCGCCGGATGCCGCTGTTGACGGCGGGCACCACCGCTGTCGCCCTCGTGGCCGCCGGCACGGCGCTCGCGCAGACCCACCAGTTCGACACGGACCAGGTAGGCCAGGTCACCGAGGACGGCCAGGTCGTCTCCAGCGACCAGTACATCGCCCCGTACGGCGACCGTCTTGTCATCAACCAGGGCAAGATCATGTCGTCCTCGGTCAGCCCGGACGGCACGCACATGGCCGCCTCGGTCACCGACGGTGGCGCGGCCCTGGCCATCGTGGACCTGAAGAACTGGACGACGCAGCAGCTGGTCAGCAAGGCCGCGTCGTCGAACCCCCGCATCAGCAGCAACAACGTGGGCCAGGAAGGCCCGACGTACTCGCCCGACGGCAAGCAGCTGTGGCTGGGCCAGCCGGACGGTTACACCGTGTTCACCGTGAACGCGGACGGCAGCGTCGCCGGCCCGAGGACCGTCAGCATCCCGGCGCAGGGGTCCAAGCACGCCCTGGTGGGCGCGGCGACGTTCTCGGCCGACGGCAATACCGTGTACTCCGCGGTCAACGGCCAGAACCGGGTCGTCGCCATCGACGCCGCGACCGGGACCATCAAGCAGAGCTGGAACGTGGGCAACGCCCCGCGCGGCATGGTCGTCGTCGGCGACAAGCTCTACGTGAGCAACGAGGGCGGTCGCCCGGCCAGGCCCGGCGAACCCACGATCAACTCGTACGGCACGCAGGTACTCGCCGACCAGAAGACCGCTGCCACCACCAGCGGCACGGTCAGCGTCATCGACCTGGCGAACCAGGACGCCGCGGTCTCCAGCATCGACGTCGGTCTGCACCCGACCGCCGTGTACGCCAAGAACGGCGTGGTGTTCGTCACCAACACCGCCGACAACAACGTCTCGGTCATCGACACGGCGAAGGACGAGGTCGTCCAGACCATCTCCACCCAGCCGTGGGCCAAGGCTCAGGTGGGCTACGAGCCCGACGCGGTGACCCTCACCGACGACGGTCATCTGCTGGTGACCCTCGGCCGCGCCAACGCCGTCGCCGTCTACAAGTACACCTCCGCGCAGGAGCCGGTCAGCTACGTCGGCCTGCTGCCCACGGACTACTTCCCCTCGGAGATCACCACCTCCGGCAACGAGGTGTACGTCTCCAACACCCGTGGCATCGACGCCCGCCGGAAGGCCACCGGCGGTCGCGGCACCCACGACACGACGTCGAGCGTGCAGAAGTTCACGCTGCCCGACGACAGCGTGATCAAGTCCTACACCGGCAAGGTCTTCAAGCAGAACGGCTGGAACGGCGAGTCGCTCAAGAAGTCCGACGGCTCCCCGGCCAAGCCGGTGCCGGTCCCGGTCAAGCTCGGCGACCCCTCGACGATCAAGCACGTCTTCCTGCTCGTCAAGGAGAACCGGACCTACGACCAGGTCTTCGGTGACATGCCGCAGGGCAACGGCGACCCGTCGCTGACCGAGTTCGGTGACAACGTGACGCCGAACCAGCACGCCCTGGCCAAGCAGTTCGGCCTGTACGACAACACGTACGACATCGGCACCAACTCCGCCGAGGGTCACAACTGGCTGATGCAGGCCGACGACCCGGAGTACACCGAGTCATCGGCCGGTGAGTACACCCGCAGCTACGACACCGAGGACGACGCCCTCGGCCACCAGAAGACCGGCTTCATCTGGACCGGTGCCCAGGCGGCCGGCAAGTCCGTCCGGAACTTCGGTGAGTTCCAGCAGTTCCTGACCAAGCCGTCGGGCGCCAGCTGGCAGAACCTGTACTGCGACAGCAAGAACATGGCGGCGACCGGTCAGGACACCGCCTACCCGCTGAACTCGACCTCGCCGATCCCGTCGCTCAACGACGTGTCGGTGCACGGCTTCCCGAAGTTCGACACCAGCGTCCCCGACGTCTACCGGGCACAGATCTGGAAGAAGGACTTCGAGAAGAACGGACCGGCGAACCTGAACATGTTCTGGCTCTCCAGCGACCACACCGGTGGCCCGGTGAGCGCTGCCTCGCAGGTCGCGGACAACGACCTCGCCGTGGGCCAGATCGTCGACGAGATCTCGCACAGCAAGTACTGGAAGGACTCGGCGATCTTCGTCGTCGAGGACGACTCCCAGGCGGGTCTCGACCACGTCGACGGCCACCGTGCCCCGGTCCAGATCATCAGCCCCTGGGCCAAGCACTCCACGGTGGACAGCCACTACTACTCCCAGATCACGATGATGCGGACCATCGAGCAGATCCTCGGGATCCAGCCGATGAACCAGAAGGACACCGCGGCCACCCCGATGGCCTCGGCGTTCACCCAGAGCCCGGACTTCACACCGTTCAAGGTGCTGCCCAACCGGACCTCGCTGACCGCCGGTGTGAAGACTGCGCCATCCTGTGGTCTGGACACCCCCGCGGCGCAGGACCTGAAGGCAGCGGCCGTGCCGTCGCCCTCGGTGCCGGCGGACATGAAGGACATCGCCGCCCAGTGGGACGAGTGGAAGCCGAAGCAGCGGCTGACCGGTCCCAATGCCGTTCCGGACTACGCTCCCCCCGCCCAGATGAACCATCTCACGTGGTACGAGACCCACAACTGGGCGAAGCCGTACCCGGGTGAGAAGAAGATCTACGCTCCGCAGGACGTGCCGGGCGCCGCCATACCGTCGGCGGAGAACGACGGCTGACACAGGCTCACGTGCCGGGTGGCCCCTGGTCGGCATCATCGCCGGTCAGGGGCCCACTTGCGACACGCGAGGCGCCGTCCCGGGCAGGATCCGTAGCCGAGCGTAATCAGCCGGTTGCACTCTGGTGGCATGAATCACGCAACTGGTGCAGTCGGCCAGGGGATGGCGTCAGCTGCGCATCTCGGCCAGCACCGCATCAGTGAACGGCGTCCACGCCTCAATCGCCCACGGCCCGAACGCACGGTCGGTCAGAGCCACGCACGCCTCACCCGCCACCGGGTCGATCCACAGGAACGTGCCCGACTGGCCGAAGTGACCGAAGGTGCGCGGCGAGGACGAAGTGCCCGTCCAGTGCGGGGACTTGGAGTCGCGGATCTCGAAGCCCAGGCCCCAGTCGTTGGGGTTCTGGTGGCCGTAGCCCGGCAGGACGCCCTTCGTGCCCGGGTAGTGGACGGTCATCGCGTCGGCCACCGTCCTCGGGTCGAGCAGCCGCGGCGCCTGCACCTCCGCCGCGAACCGCACCAGATCGTCCACCGTCGAGACCCCGTCCTTCGCGGGCGAGCCGTCGAGCGTCGTGGACGTCATCCCGAGCGGCTCCAGCACCGCCTGCCGCAGATACTCGGCGAAGGGGATGTCCGTCGCCTTCGCCACATGGTCCCCCAGCACCTCGAATCCGGCGTTCGAGTACAGCCGCCGCTCCCCGGGCGCGGACGTCACCCGGTGCTCGTCGAACGCCAGCCCGGAGGTGTGGGCGAGGAGATGCCGGACCGTGGAGCCGGGCGGCCCCGCCGGCTCGTCCAGCTCGACGGCCCCCTCCTCGTACGCGACCAGTACGGCGTACGCGGCGAGCGGCTTCGTGACCGAGGCCAACGGGAAACGGTGCCCGGTGGGGCCGTACGACCCGAGTACGGTGCCGTCCGCGCGCACGACGGCCGCCGCGGCCGTGGACACCGGCCAGTTCTCGATCAACGTCAGGCTGTGAAGGGACATGCGTACGAGCGTATGCGGCTCAGAAACGTATCCTCATCAAGGGGTCCGGTGTGACCTGGAAACCGAGCGAGGCGTACAGCGGCCGGGCCTCGGCAGACGCGGTGAGATCGACCTGACCTGCGCCCTTCTCGCGGAACCAGTCGAGGAGAACCTCCATGCAGGCGCGGGCGTGGCCCCGGCGGCGCTGGTCCGGGTCGGTGGCGACGCTGAACACGTACCCGATCGTGCCGTGCGGGTTCCGGGTCCGCCCGATCCGGTACTCGATCGTCCCGGCCACCAGCGCGGCGAGTGCCCCGGGCTTCTCGGGATGGTCGACCACGAAGGCCGCGAAGGTCCCGTCCGCGTCGGCGAGCTTGGCGCGAATCGTCGGCAGGGACTCCGTCTGCCAGTCGGCGGACGTGTCCGCCCCGCCCACCGCATCGATCATCACCTGCCGCAGACGCAGGACTTCCTCCGCGTCCTCGGCGGCGGCACGGCGTACGAGGCTCATGAGGTGAACGGTAGCCAGTGGAGCCGCACGCCGTCGTCGGAATTTCCCCGGTTGTTTCCCCCGGTTCCGCTTGCTTCGAGTTCACTCCAGGGTTCTAGCGTTGAGGTCATGACGGTGATGGAGACAACAGGCACCCGGAACGCCAGCTGTGCCACCGCATGGCACGCCGACCGGCGGCCGGACGGTCAGGACAAGTACACGATCAGCGAGGTCGCCGCCTTCACCGGCCTGACGGCGCACACCCTGCGCTGGTACGAGCGCATCGGGCTGATGCCGCACATCGACCGCTCCCACACCGGCCAGCGCCGCTACAGCAACCGCGACCTGGACTGGCTGGACCTCGTCGGCAAGCTCCGGCTCACCGGTATGCCGGTCGCGGACATGGTGCGGTACGCGGAACTGGTCCGTGAGGGCGACCACACCTACGGGGAGCGCTTCGCGTTGCTGAAGGCCACCCGGGAGGACGTACTGGCCAGGATCGCCGAACTCCAGGGCACGCTCGCGGTGCTCGACCGGAAGATCGATTTCTACGCGGACGCCGAGCGTGCCTTGGCGTTGGAGGGTTCCCGATGACGAACGACAGGATCATGAAGGTGGCGCTCGGCGACGGCGGGCCCCAGGTCGGCGTACAGGGCCTCGGCTGCATGGGCATGAGTTTCGCCTACGGCCCCTCGGACGCCGGGGAGTCGCGGGCCACCCTGGAACGGGCGCTGGAACTGGGTGTCACGCTCTACGACACGGCCGATGCGTACGGCGCGGGGGAGAACGAGAAGTTCCTGTCCCCCTTCTTCAAGGCGCACCGGGACGAGGTGGTCATCGCCACGAAGTTCGCCCTGTCGATCCCGGCGGACGACCCCACGCGGCGGATCATCCGCAACGACCCGCCGTACATCCGTGCGGCCGTGGAGGCCAGCCTCAAGCGCCTGGACGTCGAGGCGATCGACCTCTACTACATGCACCGGCTGAACCAGGAGGTGCCGATCGAGGAGAGCGTCGGCACCATGGCCGAGCTGGTCCGCGAGGGCAAGGTGAAGCACCTCGGACTGAGCGAGGTCACCGGCAGCGAGTTGCGGGCCGCCCAGGCCGTGCACCCCATCGCGGCCGTGCAGTCGGAGTGGTCCCTCTTCAGCCGTGACATCGAGGCGGGCGTCGTCCCGGCCGCGAGCGAGCTGGGCGTGGCCCTCGTGCCGTACTCACCGCTCGGCCGGGGCTTCCTGACGGGCTCCTTCTCGAACGCCGAGAAGGACCTGACCGACCAGGACCTCCGCCGTTTCATGCCCCGCTTCACCGGCGACAACGCGGCCGCCAACGCGGCGCTCCTGGAGCCGGTCCGCACGGTCGCCGAGTCCCACGGAGCCCCACCCGGCCAGATCGCCCTGGCCTGGGTCCAGCAGCAGGCGAGGGTGCACGGCCTGCCGGTCGTCCCCATTCCGGGCACCCGCAAGGCCAGCAGGGTGGAGGAGAACGTGGCCGCGACGCGCATCGTCCTCACCGACGACGAGCTGGCCCTCCTGGAGCCGATCGCGGCCAAGGTGGCGGGCGAGCGCTACCCGGACATGTCGTTCACCTCGGCGGGCCGGGAGTAGGGCCTGTTCTGAGTTCCCCGTCGTCCGTGCGAAGCGGTTCGAGGGTGGGGGAGCGTGCGATCGGCGTGCGGTGTCGCAGGTCATGTGGCGGAGCCACCTGTCCTGCGGCGCCGTGCGGCGTGGGGGTCCCCCCGGTCGAGCGAAGCCGAGAGTGGGGGAGTGCGTGCCGGGCGTCGCTGCGCAGGCGGGGAACTCAGAACAGGCCCTAGGGCGCCCCGGCCGTGCCACCACGCCCGGCGGCTACCGGTCGCCGGGCGTGACCAGCCCCGACTCATAGGCGAAGATCACGGCCTGGGCGCGGTCGCGCAGGTCCAGCTTCGCGAGGACACGGCCGATGTGGGTCTTCACCGTCTGCTCGGCCAGCACCAGATGGTCCGCGATCTCCTGGTTGGACAGACCGCGGGCGATCAGCTCCAGCACCTCGGTCTCGCGCGGGGTCAGGCCCTTCAGCCGCACCGCCCGTTTCCTGCGCGGGGCGGGCCGCGTCTGCGCGAAGTCGGCGATCAGACGGCGCGTCACCTTCGGGGCGAGCAGCGCGTCCCCCGCCGCCACCACGCGCACCGCCGCGATCAGGTCGGCCGGGGGCGCGTCCTTGAGGAGGAACCCCGACGCTCCGGCGCGCAGCGCCTCGTACACGTAGTCGTCCACGTCGAAGGTGGTCAGCATCAGCACCTTCGGGCGGTGCGACTCGGCTTCCTGAGGGTCTGGCGGGTCGAGCAGTTCGCGGGCCGCCGCCAGACCGTCCATCTCGGGCATCCGTACGTCCATGAGGACGACATCGGGGTGCGCTCGGCGTGCCAGCTCGACGCCCTGCCTGCCGTCCGGGGCCTCGCCCACGACGTCGATGTCGCTCTGCGCGGCCAGCAGGGCGGCGAATCCGGCGCGCACCATGGCCTGGTCGTCGACGATGATCACCCGGATGGTCATGGGGAGGACGGACTCCTTTTGTCGGGCTCGTCAGGCTCGGCGGGGTCGTCGGGCTCGTCGGGCATGGTCATCGGGAGCCGCGCCGCCACACGGAACCCCCCGTCGGGCAGCGGCCCGGCATCGAGGGTGCCGCCGACCAACCGTACGCGCTCGCCCATGCCGACGAGGCCGTGCCCGGTGCCGCTCCACTCCAGCCGCGAAACGGGCTTCGCGGCGGGCCCGTTGACGACGAGCACCGTCAAGTGGTGCTCGTCGGCGGAGAGCGACACCTGGGTGGTGGCGCCCGGGGCGTGCCGTACGACGTTCGACAGGGCCTCCTGGACGATGCGGTACGCGGACAGGTCGACGGCCGGCGACAGTTTCGGCGGCGCCGTGAGGAAGCCGGGTTCGGGGAGGGACAGTTCCACCGGGACGCCGCCGCGTGTGGTCGCCTCGACGAGCTGGTGCAGCTTGTCCAGGCCAGGCTGCGGGGCCCGTTCCTGTTGTGCGTCCTCGCTGCGCAGCACCTGGAGCAGCCGCCGCATCTCCCCGAGCGAGTCGCGGGCGCCGGCGGCTATCGACTCGAACTCCCCGCGCACGTCGTCGGACACGCCGGAGAGCCGGTACGGGGCGGAGTCCGCCTGGACCGCGATCACGGTCATGTGGTGGGCCACGACGTCGTGCAACTCGCGTGCGATCCGTGCCCGTTCCTCCAGCAGGGTGCGCCGGGCCCGCTCGGTCTCGCTGATGGCTTCCTGCTCGACGAGCCGGCGCCGGGTCTCGCCGCGCTCCCGCACCAGCGAGCCGAGCAGCAGCACGGCACCGCTGAGGACGATGAGCAGGATGCCGGTGTTCGGGCCGTCCGTGCCGCCGTCAGAGGTGCCCGGGTCCCGGCCCGCGCTCAGCACGAGAGACGCGGCCGTGGTGACCAGCCAGACGCCGAGCACCGTACGGCGCGTCTCGCGCAGCGACAGCGCGACGCACAGGACCAGATAGCCCACGATGACCATGGGGGTCCAGGGAGAGGGCCGGCCCACGGCATCGGACTGCAGCACGGCAACCGCCCCGACGACATCCGCCACGATGACGATCCACCACGCCTGCAGCGGGCGTCTCACGGCGAGCAGCAGCGGCCCGGCCTGGGCGAACCCGAGCGCTCCGGCCAGCCCGTCGTTCACGCCGTAGTCGTTCCCGAGGACCTGAGCGGTGACGGGGATCAGGCTGGCGGTGAACCCCAGCACGATCACGTACGGCAGCCGCCGCACCCACCGCCTGGGCGCCCGCCGGGGCTGTGGCCCGGGCAGGGGCTCAGGCGGAGTGCGGAGGACCTTTCGGCCGGGAGGAGGAGTCGTGCCGCTCATGACCTCAACAGCCTAAGCAGCGGTCCTCGCCGTGCCGTCATACCTGGGAGCCGGGCTTCATGTCATACCCAGGTATGAGCCCAGGCTCAGCCGACGACAGCTAGAGCTCCGCCAGCAGCTCCGCCTTCTTCGTGCTGAACTCCTCGTCCGTCACCAGCCCCGCCTCGTGCAGCTCGCCCAGGTGCCGAATGCGGTCGGCTATGTCGGCGGGGTCACGCCGCGGCCCCGCCGCGGGTACCGCACCGGCCGGTACCGCGGAGCGCACCGCCGCCAGGACCGCGGCCGCGAACGGCAGCGACTCGTGCACCGGCCCGTACCCGAGCCCGAACACGACGGAAGCGGGATCCTGGTCGGCCTGAAGGGGCGGAGCCCCGTCCCCGTCGCGGCCGATCAGTCGCAGATGCCCCTCGAAGAGCTCGGGGGAGCGCCACTCGACCCCGCTCAGATCGGCGACGGGAAATCTCTGGTCGCCGGCCTTCCACTTCGCCGAGGAGGCCCCCGTCCAGAACCACCGGAACGACACGGACTTCCCGTCGAAGGAGGCCTTCGCGTCGTACGCCTTGAACTGCAGCGGCGCCTTGGGCGGGGCCACGAGGTGCCGTTCCGCCGGGCTCTCGTCCTCGGTGATCCGTGCGCGCAGCTCGTCCGCGTAGTACTCGGCGAGGGTCTCGCGCTCGGCGGGCAGGACGAGCCGGTACGGATCGCCGGCCTCCTTGAGCTGGCCCGCGGCCGCCTCCATCAGGGGGTCGGCGCCCGGTCGTGGCACGGCGTGCAGGACGACGGTCCCGCGCTTCCCCGGTGTCAGCGTCACCGCCGCGATCGCTTCCAGCGGGATGCGCCGCTCGCCGAGTGCCTGGAACAGCTTCGGCGTGCGGATCCCCCGTTCGAAGCGGATGAGCACGGAGTCCGACTCGAACTCCCAGGCGGCATGAAATCCAGCCAGAACGTCACCCATGCGGCTCATCGTATGCGTGAGGCGCGTCTTCGTCCCCTCCTCCGGCAGCCGGTGATTCCTTCGTCCTCTACGCGCGTCAGGCCGCAACGGCGGCGGGCAGTCCCTCCTGACACGCGTTTTCCTGGCGTCCCTGCTGTGCGCAGTGCACCGCGCGATACGCGCCAACACCGATCTCGGCGAAGTTGCGCAGGCTCTCGGTGCCGGGCTCGAAGTAGCCCGCGTGGCCCCTCGCGCCGTCCGCCGACAGTACCCGTGCCCCGAACGCCGCGGACACCGGGTCGGCGCCGTGGCCGAGGCCGCCGACCTCCAGGTACGGCACGTCCTGGATCCAGTCGTCGGCGTCCCGGGTCGCCCAGACCTGGGCCGAGGTGCGCAGCTGGGACGCCTTCTCGACGCGCATGCCGGGGCTGCCCGCCACCGCGATGTCGGAGACCCGGGCGGGCAGCCGGCGCGCGGCGACCCCGCACAGCACCGAGCCGTAGCTGTGGCAGTACAGCGCGACGGGCGAGCGGCCGGGCAGCGCGCGCACCAGCGCGTTGAGCCGGACCGCGCCCTGCTCGGCGCGCAGCGCGGTGGCCGCCTCCATGCCGAGCCCGTTGGGTGCCGTGTAGTCGGCCCAGGCGATCACCGCCGTACGGGTCGCGGGGGCGATCGCGCGCTCGGCCGTGTACAGGGCGCTCGCCATGCCGGCGGGCGCCGAGTACCTGCGGACCGTGCGCTGGAAGGTGAGCACGTCGGTGTCGACGCCGGGCACGACCACCGAGACCCGCTCGGCCGTGGTGAGGTCGCCGAACACCTCGGCGACCCGGCCCGAGCCCTCGGGGTCGAAGGCGAGGATCCGTCGGCCCGGCTGCATCAGGTCCTCGAAGCGGTTCATACGGCGACCCGCGTCGTACTGACCGTGGGAGGAGAGCCGCTTGTCGTGCGTACGTTCGAGCTCGATGTCGCGCTGCTTCTCCAGCGCGGCGTGGTTCGCGCGGTAGCGCAGCTCGACGGGAGCGCCGTTCATGTTGCCGACCGCGAGCGGGTAGCGGTCGGCGAGGTCGGTGCGCTGCCGTTCGGTGAGCGAGGCGAAGAAGCGGGCGAGCCGACCTGGGGAGGAGTCGGCGTCCGGCAGCGCGTGGCCGTCGATGTGCCCGTGGTTCCACGCGGAGAGCGAGGCCTGAAGCGGCGATGCCCCCCGGTGGTCGCGGATCGCGGTCCAGCCGGTGGTCGCCAGCATGACGAACACGACGGCGAGTGCGAGGACTGCGCGCCAGACGTTGAGTTGGGGAGAGGTGTCGAAGGAAGTCACTGAAAGGACACACTAGGAGAACGGAAGGGTCTCGCGTTAACCAAGTGAGGGGGATCACGTTTCGGACTCAGGTGTTTCGCGGACCCCTTGCGTTCACCGGCGTGTCGGCCGCTCCTCAGTCCGTACGCCACTTCTCCGTCAACACGGGCCCCACCGCGTCGAGATACCTGACCGTCAGCGCGCGGGTCTCGGTGGGGCCGAGGTCCTCGCTCAGCCCCCAGCGCCGCTCCATGACACGGATCACACCGGCGAACACGGCCACGGCCACGCGTGGCCGTGGATCGGTGTCCACGTCGAGTCCCTCGCGTTCGGCGATGACCCGCGCGACCTCCTCGCCCACCTCGTCGCTACGGCGCAGATGGGCGGCGAGGAGTGCGGGCGTCGACTCGGTCAGTCGGCACATGCGCAGGTAGAGCTCGATCGGCACGACCTGTTCGACGGCCTCGGCGATGGTGTCCCAGTCCTTCAGGACGGCGTTGCGCAGCGCCTCCAACGGGGCCTCGTCGACCGGGCGTTCGCGTACGGCCGCGGCGAACCGTGTGTGCGCGAGGTCCTGGACGGCGAACGCCGCGTCCTCCTTGCCCGCGAAGTACCGGAAGAAGGTGCGCTGCGAGACGTCGACGGCCTCGGTGATCTCGTCGACGGTCGTGTGCTCGTACCCCTGAGTGGTGAACAGTTCCAGGGCGGCCCGCAGCAGCGCGTCCCGGGTGCGCTGTTTCTTGCGCTCGCGCAGCCCCGGTCGGGTCACCGTGTTCATGAGCCCTCTTCTCCGACGGTTCGGTCAGTCTGTCCGGATGGTCTGTCCGGTCGGTCTGTCCGGGCGGCTCAGGTGGACGTTTCCCGAGCTCAGCCTATTTGTAAGTGACGTGACAGTTACCGAATTGTGAATTGGTTTGTCAAATGTCAGTAGCTGTCATTAATCTCGGCCACATGACTAGTCAGACCACCATCGACACGACGGGGCCGGGGGACGGGATCCCGGTCGCCCCGTCGGAGCAGCAGCCCTCCAAGGGCCTGCGCGGCCACCCCTGGTTCACTCTCATAACCGTGGCCGTAGGGGTCATGATGGTGGCCCTCGACGGCACCATCGTGGCGATCGCCAACCCGGAGATCCAGAAGGACCTCGGCGCCAGTTTCGCCGATGTTCAGTGGATCACGAACGGCTACTTCCTCGCCCTCGCGGTCACCCTGATCACCGCCGGCAAGCTCGGTGACCGCTTCGGCCACCGCCAGACGTTCCTCGTCGGCGTGGTGGGCTTCGCGCTGGCCTCGGGGATCATCGGCCTGTCCGACTCCATCCCCATGGTCGTCACCTTCCGCGTCTTCCAGGGCCTGTTCGGCGCGCTGCTCATGCCGGCCGCACTCGGTCTGCTGCGCGCCACGTTCCCGGCCGAGAAGCTGAACATGGCGCTCGGCATCTGGGGCATGGTCATCGGCGCCTCCACCGCGGGCGGCCCGATCCTCGGCGGTGTGCTGGTCGAGCACGTCAACTGGCAGTCGGTCTTCTTCGTCAACGTCCCGGTCGGCATCCTCGCCGTGGCCCTCGGCGCCTGGATGCTGCTCGACCACCGCGCGGAGAACGCCCCGCGCTCCTTCGACATCCTGGGCATCGCCCTGCTGTCGGCCGCCATGTTCTGCCTGGTCTGGGCGCTCATCAAGGCCCCGGACTGGGGCTGGGGCGGCGGTATGACCTGGGCCTTCCTCGGCGCGTCCGTGCTGGGCTTCGCGCTCTTCGCCGTCTGGGAGACCAGGGTGAAGGAGCCGCTGATCCCGCTGGGGCTGTTCCGCTCGGTCCCGGTCTCGGCGGGCGTCGTCCTGATGATCCTCATGGCCATCGCGTTCATGGGCGGCCTGTTCTTCGTCACGTTCTACCTGCAGAACGTGCACGGCATGACCCCGATCGACGCGGGACTGCACCTGCTGCCGCTCACCGGCATGATGATCGTCGGCTCCCCGCTCGCGGGCGTCCTCATCACCAAGGCGGGACCGCGCGTCCCGCTGGCCGGCGGCATGGCGCTCACGGCGATCGCCATGTACGGCATGTCCACGCTGGACACGGACACCGGCAGCGCCGTGATGTCGCTCTGGTTCGCACTCCTCGGCCTCGGCCTCGCCCCGGTCATGGTGGGCGCCACCGAGGTCATCGTGGGCAACTCGCCGATGGAGCTCTCCGGTGTCGCCGGCGGTCTCCAGCAGGCCGCGATGCAGATCGGCGGCAGCCTCGGTACGGCGGTCCTGGGCGCCGTGATGGCCTCCAAGGTGGACAGCGACCTGCCGGGCAACTGGAAGGAGGCGGGCCTCCCGCCGCTCACCGAGGCCCAGCTCGACCAGGCCTCCGAGGCCGTTCAGGTCGGTATGCCACCGGTCGCCGAGGGCATGCCCGAGGAGATCGCCGCGAAGGTCACCGAGGTCGCGCACGACACGTTCATCTCCGGCATGGGCCTCGCCAGCCTCGTCGCCGCGGGCGTCGCGGGGGTCGCCGTCCTGGTGGCCTTCCTGACCAAGCGTGGCGAGAACGCCGAGGCGGGCGCGGGGATCGGCCACATCTAGGCCTCATCCAGGCCACTCTTGCCTGGTCTTGCCTGGTCTTGTCCGGGCTGGTTTGGGAGCACTTTCCCTCATCAGGGTGACAACGCTAAAGATCCGTCGCCCTGGGCACGTGCCGCAGGTCACAGTGTGTCAACCGGGTCGGCTCCCAGCCGGCATGGGGGACGGACCGGTCCTGCGGCGCGCTGCCGGAGGGGGGCGGCGCGCCGGGAGACAAAAACCGGGAAACAAAAACCGGGAGACAAAAACCGGGAGACAAAAACCGGGAGACAAAAAAGGGGCCCTCGGCTGCTGCCGAAGGCCCCTTCACATGCGGGGGAAGGCGTGCGCCCCGTGAGGGGCGCACGCCTACGCGTCGCCGCCCGCGGCCCCCGGATCGGCGGCCGAGACGTCCAGCAACTGATAGCGGTCGATGGCCTGCTTCAGCACCGACCGGTCGAGCCTGCCCTCACGCGCCAGCTCGGTCAGCACCGCGACCACGATCGACTGCGCGTCGATGTGGAAGTAGCGCCGCGCCGCACCCCGGGTGTCGGCGAAGCCGAAGCCGTCCGCGCCCAGCGACTGGTACGTGCCCGGCACCCACCGCGCGATCTGGTCCGGAACGCTCCGCATCCAGTCGGAGACGGCCACGAACGGACCCTCGGCACCCGTCAGCTTCCGCGTCACATACGGAACCAGCTGCTCCTCCTCGGGGTGAAGCAGGTTGTGCCGCTCCACCTCGACGGCCTCACGGCGCAGCTCGTTCCACGAGGTCGCCGACCAGACGTCCGCCCTCACGTTCCACTCGGCGGCGAGGATCGCCTGCGCCTCGACCGCCCACGGCACGGCGACACCGGACGCGATGATCTGCGCCGGGATGCTGCCCGAGTCGCCGACCCGGAAGCGGTGGATGCCCTTGAGGATGCCCTCGACGTCCACGTTCCTGGGCTCGGCCGGGTGCTGGATGGGCTCGTTGTATACGGTCAGGTAGTAGAAGACGTCCTCGCCGTGCGGGTGCTCCTCGGAGGAGCCGTACATCCGGCGCAGACCGTCCTGCACGATGTGCGCGATCTCGAACCCGTACGCCGGGTCGTACGCGACACACGCGGGGTTGGTGGAGGCGAGCAGCTGCGAGTGGCCGTCCGCGTGCTGGAGGCCCTCACCGGTCAGCGTCGTACGGCCGGCGGTCGCACCCAGGACGAAACCGCGCGCCAGCTGGTCGCCCATCTGCCAGAACTGGTCGCCGGTCCGCTGGAAACCGAACATCGAGTAGAAGACGTACACCGGGATCAGCGGCTCGCCGTGCGTGGCGTACGACGAACCGGCGGCGATCAGCGAAGCGGTGCAGCCCGCCTCCGAGATGCCGTCGTGCAGCATCTGGCCGGTCGGCGACTCCTTGTAGGTGAGGAGCAGATCGCGGTCCACCGACTCGTACTGCTGGCCCAGCGGGTTGTAGATCTTCGCGCTCGGGAAGAACGAGTCCATGCCGAAGGTGCGGTACTCGTCGGGCGCGATCAGCACGAACCGCTTGCCGATCTCCTTGTCCCGCATGAGGTCCTTCAGCAGCCGGACGAACGCCATGGTCGTGGCGATCGACTGCTGACCCGAGCCCTTCTTCACGCTCGCGTACGTCTTGTCGCCCGGCAGTTCGAGCGGCTTCGACCGCACGAGACGGGTCGGGACGTACCCGTCAAGACCCTTGCGGCGGTCGTGCATGTACTGGATCTCCTCGGAGTCCCGCCCCGGGTGGTAGTACGGCGGAAGACCGGACTCCAACTCCTTGTCGGAGATGGGCAGATGAAGCCGGTCGCGGAACCGCTTCAGATCGGCGACCGTCAGCTTCTTCATCTGGTGCGTGGCGTTGCGGCCCTCGAAGTTCGGGCCGAGCGTCCAGCCCTTGACCGTCTTGGCGAGGATGACCGTCGGCTGGCCCTTGTGGGCGCGGGCCGCCGCGTACGCCGCGTAGATCTTGCGGTGGTCGTGACCGCCACGCCCCAGGTGCAGGATCTGGTCGTCGGTCATGTTGGCGACCATCGCGCGCAGCCGGTGGTCGCCGCCGAAGAAGTGGTCGCGGATGTACGCGCCGGTCTCGGTGGCGTACGTCTGGAACTGGCCGTCCGGCGTGGTGTTCATCTTGTTGACCAGCACACCGTCGCGGTCCTGGGCGAGCAGCGGGTCCCACGACCGGTCCCAGACCAGCTTGATCACGTTCCACCCGGCGCCCCGGAAGACCGACTCCAGCTCCTGGATGACCTTGCCGTTGCCGCGCACCGGGCCGTCGAGCCGCTGGAGGTTGCAGTTGACGACGAAGGTCAGGTTGTCGAGGCCCTCGCGGGCGGCCAGGGTCAGCTGGCCGAGCGACTCCGGCTCGTCCATCTCGCCGTCGCCCAGGAACGCCCATACGTGGGATTCGGAGGTGTCGGCGATCCCGCGCGCCTGCAGATAGCGGTTCATCCGCGCCTGGTAGATCGCGCCGATGGGGCCGAGGCCCATCGACACGGTCGGGAACTCCCAGAAGTCGGGCATCAGCCGCGGGTGCGGGTAGCTCGACAGCCCGTACGGCGACTTGGACTTCTCCTGCCGGAACGCGTCCAGGTGCGGCTCGCCGAGCCGGTCGAGGAGGAACGCGCGGGCGTAGATGCCGGGGGAGGCGTGCCCCTGGAAGAAGATCTGGTCGCCGCCGTCGCCCCGGTCCTTGCCGCGGAAGAAGTGGTTGAAGCCCACGTCGTACAGCGAGGCGGAGGAGGCGAAGGTGGCGATGTGCCCGCCGACGCCGATGCCGGGCCGCTGGGCCCGCGACACCATCACGGCGGCGTTCCACCGGGTGGCGTTGAGGATCTTCCGCTCGATGTCCTCGTTGCCCGGGAAGAACGGCTCGTCCTTGGTGGCGATGGTGTTGACGTAGTCCGTGCTGCGCATCTCGGGCACGGCCACGCGCTTCTCGCGGGCCCGCTCGATCAGCCGGAGCATCAGATAGCGCGCGCGCTCACGGCCGCGCTCGTCCACGGCGGCGTCGAGCGAGTCGAGCCACTCCTGGGTCTCCTCGGGATCGAAGTCAGGGACCTGACTCGGGAGGCCGCCAATGATGATCGGATTGCGATCGGATCCGGAAGCCACGCTGTTCCTTCGCTGTCGGAGGGCCGCTCTGCTCTGTGCCTGCACCGCTCCCCATCGTGTACCTCGGGGGCGCGAAACGTCATCTCTACCGTGAGGTAACCAGGACGTTCCCCCGGACGCTTGGGGCAGGACCGACTGAAACGCAACGATACGCCCGAGCTGTGACACGTTCCGCAAAGGCGTTCGACTTTCGTACCCTCGGATCGTTACCGAATGCGCAAATCGGGCAGGACGGTGTGGCGCGTGTCACCCTCTACTGTGATTCCATGCCTGGAGTTGCGGCGACACGGCCAGGATCGTCACCGTTTCGGCGGTCTCCAAGGCTGGGTACTTGCGCGATCCGTCCCGCCCGTGTGGACTACGGCCAAGCTTCGCGTACGCGCGTGGCTGAACTTCCCTGGGGGCGACCCCACCGAACATGATCAGGAGGCAACCCGTGAGCGCGACCGCGGACCACGCGGAGGAGCGGACGAACCCTGCCGCGAGGCTGGGGTTCCAGCCCGAGCAGGTGGTCCAGGAGATCGGCTACGACGACGATGTCGACCAGGAGCTCCGCGAGGCCATTGAGGAAGTCGTCGGCAGTGAGCTCGTCGACGAGGACTATGACGACGTGGCCGATGCCGTGGTGCTGTGGTTCCGCGACGAGGACGGCGACCTGACCGATGTGCTGGTGGACGCCATCACGTACATCGAAGAGGGTGGCTCGATCCTGCTGCTGACGCCCAAGACGGGGCGGGACGGCTACGTGGAGCCGAGTGACATCTCCGAAGCCGCGACGACGGCGGGTCTGTCGGCGATGAAGAGTGTGAGCGTCGGCAAGGACTGGAGCGGGAGCCGTCTGGCGACCCCGAAGGGGGCCAAGTCCAAGAGGTGAGCGCCCTTCGGGGCGTGGGTGCGCCGGGGGCGGGGGCGCGGCCGTAGGCCGTTTTCCCCGCCCCCGCCGCCCCTACCCGTCCCATCCCCAGGGGCTATGCCCCTTCGACCCCACCCAGGGGGCTGCGCCCCCTGCCCCCCGGGGGTTGGGGCTCTGCCTCCTTGGCCCCCGGGTTTCAGAGCTGGGCCCCGTTGCCCCCGGGTTTCGGGGTTGGGCCCTTGGCCCCCTTGGCCCCCGGGTTTTAGGGCTGGGCCTTTGGCCTCGCCCTTGGGGCTCAGCCCCCGACGCCGTTCTCGGACGTCAGTCGTCGGCGGCCGCCCGTCTGCGTGCGCATCACCCACCCCCGCGGGGGCTCGGGGCGCAGCCCTCAGGGAGGGATGGGCAGGGGCGGTGGGGGTGAAGGATGCCGTGGGGTGGTGATCACTGCGTAGGCTGGGGTTGCCCCGAACAGCCCATGGAAGGGAACGCAGGACATCATGGCCATCCAGGTCGGCGACAAGGCCCCGGACTTCGAGCTCAAGGACAACCACGGCGCCAGCGTGAAGCTGTCGGACTTCCGCGGTGAGAAGAGCGTCGTGCTGCTCTTCTACCCGTTCGCCTTCACCGGCGTCTGCACCGGCGAGCTGTGCGCACTCCGCGACAACCTCCCGAAGTTCGTCAACGACGACGTCCAGCTCCTCGCCGTCTCGAACGACTCCATCCACACGCTGCGCGTCTTCGCCGAGCAGGAGGGCCTGGAGTACCCGCTGCTCTCCGACTTCTGGCCGCACGGCGACACCTCGCGCGCGTACGGCGTCTTCGACGAGGACAAGGGCTGCGCCGTACGCGGCACGTTCATCATCGACAAGGAGGGTGTCGTGCGCTGGAGCGTCGTGAACGCCCTGCCCGACGCCCGTGACCTGAACGAGTACGTCAAGGCGCTCGACACCCTGTGATTCTTGGCCCCCAGGGCCTGCGGCGGGCGGGAACCCCTCACTAGGATCGACTCGTTGATCTGATGCCAACGCACGACGGGGCTCCCCGCCCCTGGACACCAAAGGGAGGACTCGTGGGAGTCAGCCTCAGCAAGGGCGGCAACGTATCGCTGACCAAGGAGGCCCCTGGCCTGACCGCGGTCATCGTCGGTCTGGGGTGGGACGTCCGCACCACGACCGGTACCGACTTCGACCTGGATGCCAGCGCCCTGCTGCTGGACACCTCGGGCAAGGTCGGCAACGACGCGAACTTCGTCTTCTTCAACAACCTCAAGAGCCCGGACGGCTCGGTCGAGCACACCGGCGACAACATCACCGGTGAGGGCGAGGGCGACGACGAGCAGATCAAGGTCAATCTGGCCGGGGTTCCGGCCGAGATCGAGAAGATCGTCTTCCCCGTCTCCATCTACGACGCCGAGAACCGCCAGCAGTCCTTCGGCCAGGTGCGCAACGCGTTCATTCGCGTCGCGAACCAGGCCGGCGGCACCGAGATCGCCCGCTACGACCTCAGCGAGGACGCCTCCACGGAGACCGCCATGGTCTTCGGCGAGCTCTACCGTCACGGAGCGGAGTGGAAGTTCCGCGCCATCGGCCAGGGGTACGCGTCGGGCCTGCGCGGTATCGCCCAGGACTTCGGTGTGAACGTCTGAACCGTATTCGTATCCGTATCTGTAGCCGTATCCGTATGTGATCGTCCGAGCCGTGTGCGTGCGTCCGAAGCGTGCACCTGGCTCACCCCGTCCGGCGCCGCATCTCCCAGTCGAGTGCGGCGCCGGACGTGCTCTCACACCCACCCACCCCCATCCACCCACACGAAGCGGGCGTACCGTTCCGTTCGTATCGTCACAGCGCTCGTACAACACCACACAGCTCGACACGGGGAGGACCAGCAGCATGGGCGTCACGCTCGCCAAGGGAGGCAATGTCTCCCTCTCCAAGGCCGCGCCGAACCTCACGCAGGTGATGATCGGGCTCGGCTGGGACGTCCGCACCACCACGGGCGCCGACTTCGACCTGGACGCCAGCGCCCTGCTGTGCAACGAGGGCCGGGTCCTCGGCGACGAGTGGTTCGTCTTCTACAACAACCTCAGGAGTCCGGACGGCTCGGTCGAGCACACCGGCGACAACCTCACCGGAGAGGGCGAGGGCGACGACGAGTCGATCCTGATCGATCTGTCGAAGGTGCCGGCCCACTGCGACAAGATCGTCTTCCCGGTCTCCATCCACGACGCCGACAACCGCGGCCAGTCCTTCGGTCAGGTCAGCAATGCCTTCATCCGGGTCGTGAACCAGGCCGACGGCCAGGAACTCGCCCGCTACGACCTGAGCGAGGACGCCTCCAGCGAGACCGCGATGATCTTCGGCGAGGTGTACCGCTACGGCGGCGAGTGGAAGTTCCGGGCGGTGGGACAGGGGTACGCGTCGGGGCTTCGGGGCATCGCGCTGGACTTCGGGGTCAACGTCTCGTAGCGCAATATGCGCTAAAGCAGGGCCCGTATGGGGTATGAAGCGTGCCGGACTAGACTTCGGGTTCAAAGTTTCGTAAAGCCGCGCGTGGCGCGGGGGAGCCCCGTACTAACACGATTGGGTAGCCAGTGGTTCTGAAAACCTTCGGCTGGTCGTTCGCGGTCACCGCGCTCGGCCTGGTCGCAGCTGTTCTCTATGGCGGATGGACCGCCTTCGGGCTCGTCGCGATCCTGTCCATCCTGGAGATCTCGCTGTCCTTCGACAACGCGGTGGTCAACGCCGGGATCCTGAAGAAGATGAACGCCTTCTGGCAGCGCATCTTCCTCACCATCGGCATCCTGATCGCTGTCTTCGGTATGCGGCTGGTCTTCCCCGTCGTGATCGTCGCCATCAGCGCCAACCTGGGCCCCATCGAGGCCGTCGACCTCGCGCTCACCGACAAGAACCAGTACCAGCAGTACGTGACCGACGCGCACCCGTCGATCGCCGCCTTCGGTGGCATGTTCCTGCTGATGATCTTCCTGGACTTCGTCTTCGAGGACCGGGAGATCAAGTGGCTGGGCTGGCTTGAGCGTCCGCTGGCCAAGCTCGGCAAGATCGACATGCTGTCGGTCTGCATCGCGATGATCGTCCTGCTGATCAGCGCGATGACCTTCGCGACCCAGGCGCACCAGCACGGCGGCACCTACGCCGACAAGACGGAGACGGTCCTGATCTCCGGCATCGCGGGTCTGATCACCTATCTCGTCGTCGGCGGCCTCTCCGGCTACTTCGAGGACAAGCTGGAGGAAGAGGAGGAGCGCGAGCACGAGGAGGAGGAAGCGGCCAAGCGCAGCGGCAAGCAGGTCTCGGTCGTCAAGCTGGCCGGCAAGGCGGCGTTCTTCATGTTCCTCTACCTGGAGGTCCTGGACGCGTCCTTCTCCTTCGACGGTGTCATCGGCGCCTTCGCCATCACCAACGACATCGTCCTCATGGCCCTCGGTCTCGGCATCGGCGCCATGTACGTCCGGTCGCTCACGGTCTACCTGGTCCGTCAGGGCACCCTCGACGACTACGTGTACCTGGAGCACGGCGCGCACTACGCGATCGGCGCCCTCGCCGCGATCCTGCTGGTCACCATCCGGTACGAGATCAACGAGGTCATCACCGGCCTCATCGGCGTCGTCCTGATCGGCTGGTCCTTCTGGTCGTCCGTCCGCCGCAACAGGGCGCTCGCGGCAGCGGAGGGAAAAGCTGAGTCCTCGGACGACAAGGCGGAAGTCTCGTCCGGGGTCTGAAACCGGCGCGAGCCCGGGCGGGGGTGTGACCGGATCCGCCGGTTCCGGTGTGTGACACCCCTCCTGGTGAGGAACGCTCTGAGCGGGGCGGCCGTCGAGGACGAGTCCTCAAGCGGCCGCCCCGCGGCGGTTTCGACGTACATGACGTACATGCGGGACGTACATGACGCACATACGGACACGGCAGTGTGGGGGCGGGAATGGGCTTCTTCGACGGTCTGCTGGGCGGGCGCGCGCAGTTCGACTCGGGCAGCGCGGCGAGCAACGCCATCGAACTGGTCAAACGGCACCAGACGGTCTCACTCACCAAACAGGGCGCGGCCACCGGCAATCTGCGCGTCAACCTGTCCTGGCGGATGCGCACCTCCGACATCGGCGCCCCCAAGCGGCAGAGCCTGCTGCGCCATCCCTTCCAGGCGCTCAAGCCGGACGAGGTCAAGGCGCACAGCCAGAGCATGGTCAACGTCGACCTCGACCTCGGGGTGCTGTACGAGCTCACCGACGGGTCCAAGGGCGTGGTCCAGCCCCTCGGCAGCTTCTTCGGTGACACCAACGCGCCGCCGTACGTGAAGTGCAGCGGAGACGACCGGTTCGGCTCCGGGTCGGGGGAGACGATCTACGTCAACCTCGATCACCGGGACGAGATCAAGCGGCTCCTGGTCTTCGTGTACATCTACGACCAGACGCCCGCGTTCGACCGTACCCATGCGGTCGTCACGCTGTACCCGAGCAACGGTCCGCGGATCGAGATCGGCCTCGACGAGCGGCACCCTCAGGCGCGGTCCTGCGCGGTGGTGATGATCGAGAACGTGAAGGGGGAGATCGTCGTCCGGCGCGAGGTCAAGTTCGTGTACGGGTTCCAGGCGGAGCTCGACCGGTTGTACGGGTGGGGGTTGCAGTGGGGGCGGGGGTACAAGTCCAAGGTTGAGCGGTAGCGCCTGCCGCCGGGCTTGGCCGGGGCGCCTTTGAGCTCGGTTGGTTCGGTGCGTTGGCGGGTGCGGGTTGGTTGTGGCTTGTCGCTCCCCCACTCTCGGCTGCGTTCGAGCGGGGGCCCCCATCGCGGCGGAGCCGCATATCGACACAGCCCCGCGCCGCTTAAAAGCCGCGCAGTTCCCCACGCCCTTGAGGACGCGCCGTTCCCTGCGCCGCTACGGCCTAGCGGCCCATGAACTGCGGTCCCTGTGGCGGGAGTTTGAAGTCCGGGTCCGGTAGGGCGCCGGCTCCGGCCGGTGGCTGCAGGTAGTACGCCGGTGGGGCGCCCGCGGTCACCGGCTCCTGCTGGGGGTGGGGATAGCCGTAGGCGGGCGGGCTCATCGGCTGGCCGGCCGGCTGGGGATAGCCGTACCCGGGCTGGACCTGCTGTTGTGTGGTGGCCGCCGGGGGTAGCCGTACGCGGGCTGCGGGGGGACCGTCGTCGTCGGCTGCTCGGGCGGGAGGGGCGGGGAGGCATCGGGTGCCGCGGCCTCCGACTCGTCCACCGAGATGCCGAAGTCGGTCGCCAGTCCCTGCAGGCCGTTGCTGTAGCCCTCGCCGAGCGCACGGAACTTCCAGACCCCGCCGCGCCGGTAGAGCTCGCCGCAGATCAGCGCGGTCTCCTCGCCGGTCTCCGGCTTGACGTCGAAGTACGCCAGCGGTTCCGCGTCGGCGACCGTGGCGTCGTACAGCAGGATGCGCAGGGAGCGTACGTGCTCGAAGGAGACGTCGTCGGCCGAGGCGACCAGCAGAATCCGTCCGACGGCGGACTCGACACCCGTCAGATCCGTCTGGATGGTGTCCGTGAGGCCCTCGGCGTCGCGCTTCTTGCCGAGCCGCCAGACCTTGCCGGAGGGGTGGCGGGGCTGGTTGTAGAAGATGAAGTCCTCGTCGGACCGTACGCGCCCGTCGGGGCCGAGGAGCAGTGCCGAGGCGTCGACATCCGGGACACCCTGCCCGGGTGTCCAGCGCAGCACGGCGCGTACCGCCGTGGCCTCCAGCGGGACGTTCGACCCCTTCAGCATCGCGTGCGTCATACGGATCATCCTGCCCTCTCGGTCCTGGTCACGACAAAGCGGGGTCACGTTCATCCAGCCGGGACCGACAGCCTTCGATGCGCCCGATTTACCAGAACTTCATGCCCAGCGGGAACCCACGACATGGATCTCTACGTACTATTACCGGCCACCATTTCACCGGGCCGACCAGCCGCCACGGGGGACTCTTATGCGTCATTTCAGGCACCTCGCCCCGGAGGAGCGTCAGCGCCTCTTCCACCGGGAGCCCGGTTTCTTCACCGCCGACTCCCCGGCCAGGGTGCTCGCGGCGGCCCTCGGGGCCACGCTCTACAGCCCCGCCACCAGGGCCAGGCTGGCCGACGACGTGGTGAAGCAGGCCGGGCGCGGTGTGGTCTCCATGGTGCTGTGCCTGGAGGACTCGATCGACGACTCCGAGGTCGCGGGTGCCGAGGAGAACCTGGTCCGGCAGTTCACCGACCTCGCCGGGCGGCCGGACGCGGAGCTGCCGCTGCTGTTCATCCGGGTCCGCACGCCGGAGCAGATACCGGACCTCGTGCGGCGGCTCGGACCGGCCGTCCGGCTGTTGTCCGGATTCGTTCTGCCGAAGTTCACCGAGGAGCGGGGCGTCCTGTTCCTGGAGGCGCTCACCGCGGCCGAGGTGTCGAGCGGGCGCCGGCTGTTCGCGATGCCCGTCCTGGAGTCGCCCGAGCTGCTGTACCTGGAGACACGGGGCGAGGCCCTCCAGGGGATCTTCCGCACGGTCGACAAGTACCGCGACCGCGTGCTCGCGCTGCGCCTCGGCGTCACCGACTTCTGCTCCTCGTACGCGCTGCGCCGGGCGCCCGACATGACCGCGTACGACGTGCAGATCGTGGCCTCCGTGATCGCCGACGTGGTGAACGTGCTCGGGCGGGCCGACGGCACAGGCTTCACCGTGACCGGGCCGGTCTGGGAGTACTTCCGGGTCCAGGAGCGCATGTTCAAGCCGCAGCTGCGCAGCAGCCCCTTCCTGGAGGTGCGGGCCACCCGGCTGCGCGAGACGCTGATCGAGCACGCGATGGACGGCCTGCTGCGGGAGATCTCCCTGGACCAGGCCAACGGCCTCCTCGGCAAGACCTGCATCCACCCCTCGCACGTACTGCCCGTGCACGCGCTGTCCGTGGTCAGCCACGAGGAGTTCAGCGACGCCCGGGACATCCTCAGACCCGAGCGCGACGGCGGGGGTGTGCTGCGGTCCGCCTACACCAACAAGATGAACGAGGTGAAGCCGCACCGCGCCTGGGCCGAGCGCGTCCTGACGCGCGCCGAGGTTTTCGGCGTCGCCAACGAGGACATCGGCTTCGTGGAACTGCTGGCGGCGGGTCTGCCCGACTGACGGGGCCGGCGGGGACGGCTCGCTGATCCTCACCGACAAGGGCTGACGCCTTACCGACAAGGAATCGATGAAGAACAACGAGGTCTGGTCCGGGAGCTGGGTCGCCGAGCGGCTCGGCGTCGAGCTGATCGGCGACGAGCGGCTGGGCGACCTGCTGGGACTGGCGCTGCGCCGCAACCCCCGGCGGGCGCACCTACTGGTGTCGAACGTGCTGGGCAAGCATGTGCCGCAGTCGCCGTCCGTCGTGTACGGGCACGGGTTCGCCCTCGGCCGCCGGGTGCGCGAACTGCTGGGCGACCAGGCGGGCGAGGCCGTCGTGCTCGGGTACGCCGAGACGGCCACCGGGCTCGGCCACTCGGTCGCGGACGGCGTGGTGTTCGCGCCGTACCTGCACTCCACCCGGCGGCCCGTCGAGGGTGTCGCCCGGGCCGGGGGCTTCGAGGAGTCCCACTCCCACGCCACCTCCCACCTCCTGCTGCCGGAGGACCCGGCACTGCTCGCGGGCAACGGGCCGCTGGTGCTGGTCGACGACGAGTTCTCCACCGGGAACACGGTCATGAACACCATCCGCGAGCTGCACGCCCGCTACCCGCGCGGACGGTACGTGATCGTCGCGCTCGTCGACATGCGGTCGGCGGCCGACCTCGGGCGCCTGGAGGAGTTCGCCGCCGAGATCGGCGCCCGCGTCGACCTTGTGGCGGCGGCCTCCGGGACCGTACGGCTGCCGGAGGGCGTGCTGGAGAAGGGGCAGGTCCTGGTGGCGGAGCACGAGCGGGCCGGGGAGCCCGTCCGGGCGGGTGCCGCCGCGGCTCACGTCGCCCGCGTCGAGCTCGGCTGGCCTCGCGGTGTCCCCGACGGCGGGCGGCACGGCTTCACACGAGAGCACCGGGCCCGCCTGGAGAAGGCGTTGCCCGCCATGGCCGCGCGGATCGCGGGCGCGCTGCCGGAAGGCGCGCGGAGCGTGCTCGTGCTCGGCTTCGAAGAGCTGATGTACGCGCCGCTCAGGCTGGCCCGGGCGCTGGAGAAGGTGAGCGACGCCGAGGTGCGGTACTCCACGACCACCCGCTCGCCCGTCCTCGCGGTCGACGACCCCGGCTACGCGATTCGCAGCCGAATCGTTTTCCCGGCCCATGACGACCCCGACGACGGCCCCGGCCGGCGCTACGCCTACAACGTCGCGGGCGCCGGTTTCGACGCGGTCGTCGCCGTCGTCGACTCGGCGGCCGACACCCCCGCGCTCCACGCCGCCGACGGACTGCTGGCCCAGCTGGCCCCGCACACGCCGAGCGTGCTGCTGGCCGTCGTCCCGTCGTACGTCCCGCCGTACGCGGCCCAGCGAGTTTCGCCCGCGACCTCGCACGTCACCGAAAGGCCCCCCATGCTGCCCGAGCCCCTCCGCGGCCCCGCCTTCTCCTCGTACGCGCCCGACGAGGTCGGCTGGCTGCTGCAGGACCTCTCGGACGTCACGCTGGAGGCGCCCACCGAGGAGCGCGAGGAGGCCATCCAGAGCGGCGGCGCGCACTACGCGGAGTCGCTGCCGGTGGAGTACCAGCCGAGCGAGCGGTACCAGGCGCTCTTCCGCGACGCGCTGGAGGAGTCGGCGGCCCGAATAGCCCAGGCCGTGGGGGTCGTGACGGAGACGGTGCTGGCCGAGAGGTCACCGCGGCCCGTCCTCGTGTCGCTCGCCCGCGCGGGCACCCCCGTCGGCGTTCTGATGCGCCGCTGGGCGCTGCGGCGGCACGGGCTCGACCTGGCGCACTACGCCGTATCGATCGTGCGCGGACGCG
Organism: Streptomyces sp. KM273126; assembly: GCF_004337435.2. Taxonomy (NCBI): domain Bacteria; kingdom Bacillati; phylum Actinomycetota; class Actinomycetes; order Kitasatosporales; family Streptomycetaceae; genus Streptomyces; species Streptomyces sp. KM273126. The sequence goes on from NZ_SJXB02000002.1 coordinate 71,692, forward strand.
GCATCGACGCCAACGCGCTGCGCTGGCTGGCCGACCACCACGACCCGGCCGACGTCGTGTTCGTCGACGGCTGGACCGGCAAGGGCGCCATCACCCGGGAACTGGCCGACGCCCTGCGGGAGTTCGAGGAATCCGACGGCATCACCGGTTTCGACCCGGAGATCGCGGTGCTGGCCGACCCGGGCTCGTGCGTACGGACGTACGGCACCCGCGAGGACTTCCTCATCCCTTCCGCGTGCCTCAACTCGACGGTCTCCGGGCTGATTTCGCGTACGGTGCTGCGCTCGGACCTGGTCGGCCCGAACGACTACCACGGCGCGAAGTTCTACCGCGAGCTCGCCGGTGCGGACGTGTCGAACGACTTCCTGGACGCCGTCTCGGACCGCTTCACGGAGGTCGCCGACGCGGTGGACACGCAGGCCAAGGAGCTCCTCGCCGCCGACCGCACCCCGACCTGGGAGGGCTGGGCCGCCGTCGAGCGGATCAGCGAGGAGTACGGCATCCACGACGTCAACCTCGTCAAGCCCGGTGTCGGCGAGACCACCCGGGTGCTGCTGCGCCGCGTACCGTGGAGGATCCTCGCGCGGGCCGGGGCGGGAGCTGATCTCGACCACGTACGCCTGCTGGCCGAGCAGCGCGGGGTGCCGGTGGAGGAAGTGGCCGAACTGCCCTACACCTGCGTCGGGTTGATCCACCCCAAGTACACACGGGGCGCCACCGGCGCCGACGGAAAGGCGGTGGCCCTCTGATGGCCGTCCTGGTGGCGAGCGACCTCGACCGTACGCTCATCTACTCCGCGGCTGCGCTGGCGCTGACCATGCCGGACGCGCGGGCACCGAGGCTGCTGTGCGTCGAGGTGCACGAGAGCAGGCCGCTGTCGTACATGACGGAGACCGCGGCCGGCCTGCTCACGGATCTCGGGGACGCGGCGGTGTTCGTGCCGACGACGACCCGTACACGCAAGCAGTACCAGCGCATCAACCTGCCCGGCCCCGCGCCCGAGTACGCGATCTGCGCGAACGGCGGGCACATCCTGGTGGACGGGGTGACGGACCCGGCGTGGCACGCGCGGGTGCTGGCCCGGCTGGCGGACGAGTGCGCTCCGCTGGACGAGGTACGGGCGTACATGGAGGCCACGTCGGACCCGTCCTGGGTGCGCAAGCACCGGGTGGCCGAGGATCTGTTCGTCTACCTCGTCGTGGAGCGTGAACTGCTCCCCGAGGACTGGGTGAAGGAGCTGGCGGTCTGGGCGGAGAACCGTGGCTGGACGGTCTCGCTCCAGGGCCGCAAGATCTACGCCGTGCCGAAGCCGCTCACCAAGAGCGCGGCCGTGCGGGAGATCGCCCGGCGCACCGGGGCCGAGCTCACGCTCGCGGCCGGTGACTCACTGCTGGACGCCGACCTGCTGCTCGCGGCCGACCGGGGCTGGCGCCCGGGACACGGCGAGCTGGCCGACGCGGGCTGGACCGCGCCCGCGGTCACCGCTCTGCCGGAGCGGGGGGTCGCGGCGGGGGAGCGGATCCTGCGGGAGTTCCTCAAGGAGTGCCGGTAGGCGCGCTCGTGGTGCGTGCGGGCTGTGTCGGCGCAGTCCTGGGCGCTTGAAGTCCGCGACTTCACCAGCGGCAGGCGGGCCGCGATGGCGACGGTGCGCTCACGGCCAGGGCCTGTTCTGAGTTCCCCTTCGTCCGCGCGGAGCGCGGGCGAAGCGCCCGCGGCGGAGCCGCTGACGTCCGCAGCCGGTGCGTGCCGGGCGTCGGGGCGCAGGCGGGGAACTTCAGAACAGGCCCTAGGAGCGCGCCGACCTCGTGGAGCGCGAGGGCCGTCGACGACCGAGTCGCGGTGGGCGACAGCAGGGCGGCGAGCGCGTTCCTGAGGGGCGCTCCCGTCAGCCGCAGCAGCCCCCGCCGCAGCAGCCGCCCCCGCCACCACCACCCGCCGCCCGGGGGCCGGGGCCGGGGCGGACGCCGAGCCGCCCACGGCGACCGTCGACAGCAGCTTGACCGTGTCGCCGTGGCCGGCGGGGCAGTCCGCGGGGGCGGAGGACTCCGCCATGGGACGGCTCAGTTCGAAGGTGTCGCCGCAGGTCCGGCAGCGGTACTCGTAGCGAGGCATGCGCACAGGTTAACCGGCGGCCCCGGCATGGCGGCAGAGCCTCTGAACCCCTCTCCCCGGTGGCCGGAGTGTCTGAATGTGGCCGGGTTTGATGACGGGGTGCACGTGGCTCTTTCTGGCCGGTTCCGGATCGGGGAACTTGTGAAAGTGGCTGATAATTTGTGGACGCCGTGTGGAGGTCGAAAGGCCGGGGGAAGCAGGGGGAACGTGGTCGCGTCTTCGGCGGCTGCGTCTGTCCACGCGTGCGATTCCACGTGCGGAGGGAGACGCAGTTGTGACCACCGCTCGGCATCGGACCAATGCCGTGCATCCCTTGGACCGTCCGGGCCCCGGAGCCCGCCGTGGCTAGCCGGCACAGCGGTCGCTCAGGCCGCCGCCGGGCCGCACCGCCGCGCTGGTGGCAGCGCCGTACTCCGACCGGTACGGCGGCTGACACCACGACCGGCACGGGGACAGGTTCCGTCGACCCGGAGCACCCCGGGATCCGGACGGGGGGCAGCCACCGGGAGAACGGCTTACCGGAGACGCAAACGGGGCGAACCGCGCGTCAGCCGGCCATGCAGGGGACCGGATCGAGCCATCGCGGCACCCGCCGCAGACCGGCCCCTCCACCGGCACCCTTACGCCTCGTCCAGCGCTGGGCGCCCGCCGCCCGCCGGCTCCGCCCGAGGTACCCGCGGCCGGGCCGTACCGGCTGGCGCCGCTGGGTGCCCTCCTGGCGCCAGTCGCTGGGCACGGTGCTGGTGTCCGCCGGGCTCGGCGGCGCGCTCCTGACCGCCGCCTACGCCGCCACGGACATCCCCGCGGACCTGAACACCTTCGCCACGCAGCAGGACAACGTCTACTTCTGGTCGGACGGCACCCCCATGGCCCGTACCGGCTGGGTACGGCGACAGGCCATGCCGCTGAAGGACATCCCCGAGGACGTGCGCTGGGCGGTGCTGGCGGCGGAGAACGCGAGCTTCTACTCCGACCCGGGCATCTCCCTCGGCGGACTGACCCGCGCCCTGTGGCGCACCGTCGGCGAGGGCGACACACAGGGCGGCTCCACCATCACCCAGCAGTACGTCAAGAACGTCTACCTGTCCCAGGACCGTTCGGTGGGCCGCAAGTTCACCGAGGCGATGATCGCCCTCAAGCTCGACAGCCGGACGAGCAAGGACAACATCCTGGAGGGCTACCTCAACACCAGCTGGTTCGGCCGCGGCACCTACGGCATCCAGCGGGCCGCGCAGGCGTACTACGGCAAGGACGTCGGCGAACTCGACGTCAGCGAGGCCGCGTTCCTCGCCTCCCTCCTCAAGGGCGCCGGCCTCTACGACCCGGCGCTGGGCGAGGCCAACCAGGCGCGGGCCGAGGAGCGCTGGTCCTGGATCCTGGACCGGATGGTCGGCCTCGGCCGGCTGACGAAGACCGAACGCGCCACGTACACGAAGTTCCCCCAGCCCCTGGACCAGTCCCAGGCGTTCGACACCGGCCGGCAGACCGACTACCTGGTCGAACTGGCCGCCCAGTACGCCAAGAAGGCCGCGCGCATCTCCGACCAGGACTTCGACCGGGGCGGGTACCAGATCTACACGACCTTCGACCGCAAACGGGAGACGGCCCTCACCCAGGCCGTGACCAAGGCCCGCAAGAAGGCGCTGAAGGACTCCCCGGACAAGGCGAAGGCCGCGCACTACGGAGCCGCCTCGGTGGCCGCCGACGGCCGCATCCTCGCCGTCCACGGCGGACCCGACCATCGCGAGCAGGGCTTCAACGAGTCCAACGCCACCACCGTCCCGGCCGGTTCGGCGTTCCTGCCGCTCGTGTACGCGGCGGGCCTGGAGCACGGGGTCAGCAAGGAACGCGGCACCCCGAGGACACGTGTCACTCCGGAGTCCGTCTACGACGGAGACGACGGCACCCTGGTCACCACGCCCGAGGGTTACTACTGGGACCGCAGCGGCAACAAGGTCGCCGCCCGCAACGACGGCGGGAAGTCCTGGGGGAACATCTCCCTGCGCACGGCGCTCGCCCAGTCCGTGAACGCGCCCTTCATGCAGCTCGGCATGGACACGGGCCTGGACAGGGTGCGCGAGACCGCCGAGGCGATCGGCCTGCTGCCCGGCAGCATGGGGCCGCAGGTGCCCGCGCTGTCCCTGGGCAACTCCACACCGAGCGCGATCCGCATGGCGGGTTCGTACGCCACGTTCGCCGCCGGCGGGACGCACACCGAGCCGTACTCCGTGCGCCGGATCACCCGCAACGGCTCCCGGGTCGCGCTGGACACGCCCGAGCGGCGCCGTGCGGTGCGCCCCGAGGTGGCCCGCCAGGTCACCGAGGCGCTCACCGACTCCTTCCGCGGCGCGCACCCCACAGCGGCCCCCGCCTCGGCGCAGGTCGCGGGGAAGGCGGGCACCACCGAGGACGACACCGCGGCCTGGTACGTGGGCACGAACCGCTCGGTGTCGACCGCGGTCGTCGTCTACCGCATGGACCTGACCAAGAGTCTCGAACCGCTGCCGCTCAAGGGCATCGCCGGCGCCCCTGCCGTCGACATCCCCTACGGCATCTGGTCGAGCGCCATGAGTCCGCTCGGCTGACGCCGACGGCTCGCGCGCAGTACCGCACCAAAGCACCACCGCACCCCCCAACCCCCTCGCAGATTGAGCTCCGCATGAAGTCGAAGCCGCGTATCCACGCGCAGCAGCAGTCGAGTGCGCAGTCGTCATCCGGCCGTGGCCGCTCCCGTGGCCGCCGCGGTCGCCGCCGGGCCCGCCCGCCCCGCAGCCCCCGCCCCGGCTTCCTGGCCATGGCGGTCCTCCTCATCGTCGCCTCCACTGCCGCGACTCACGTGGGACTGAACCGCTCGGACAGCACCGCACCGACCGCCTCCGCCGAGAAACAGCCCCGCACCGACGGCCGGGCGCCCTCCCCCGGGGCGACCGGGGAACCCGACTGGGACGGCAGGACCAAGCTGATCGGCGACGGCTCCACGTCGTACACCGGGCCGCAGAAAGGGCAGTTGAAGCCGGAGCCGCTCAAGCCGGGGGAGAAGCCGCCCCAGTTCGTCGTCTTCTCCTGGGACGGCGCGCTGGAGGGCGACGACCGTCTGTTCTCGCACTACCGGGAGCTCGCCAAGAAGTACGACGCCCATATGACGTTCTTCCTCACCGGGATCTATCTGCTGCCGAAGGACAAGAAGACGCTCTACGGCCCGCCGCAGCACGAGAAGGGGTCCGCGGCGATCAGCTACCCCACCGACGAACACATCCGCACCACGCTGGAGCAGCTCGGCAGGGCGTGGCAGGACGGCAACGAGATCGGCTCCCACTTCAACGGTCACTTCTGCGGCGACAAGGGCGGCGAGGACTGGAGCGTCGAGGAGTGGAAGACCGAGATCGGCGAGTTCAACTCCTTCGTGGGGAAGTGGAAGACCAACACCGGCAACAAGGACCTGCCCGCGCTGCCCTTCGATGTGAACAAGGAGGTCGTCGGCGGACGCGCGCCCTGCCTGGAGGGCCAGGAGAACCTGCTGAAGGCCGTGAAGGACTACGGCTACCGCTACGACTCCAGCTCCAAGGGCGACTTCCAGATATGGCCAGGCAAGAAGAACGGCATCTGGGACTTCCCGCTGCAGCTGCTCCCGTACGAGAAGGGTGAGTACCAGGGCCTGTCCATGGACTTCAACTTCCTCTACAACCAGTCCGACGGTCAGGTCGAGGGGGACCCGGCCCAGTACCCCCGCTGGGAGGAGGAGACCGTCGACACCTACATGGCCGGATTCAACCGCGTGTACTACGGCAGCCGGGCGCCACTGTTCATCGGCAACCACTTCGAGAACTGGAACGGCGGCATCTACATGCGGGCCGTCGACCGGACCATCGAGACCGTGTGTACGAAGAAGGACGTGCGCTGTGTGTCCTTCCGTGAACTCGCCGACTGGCTCGACGTGCAGAAACCCGAAACCCTGCAGCGGCTGCGCACCCTGGACCCCGCCCAGTCGCCGGACTGGTCGACGCTCGTGAAGTGATGCAGGCGACCCCTGGTGTGGAGGGGTTGAGGAGGACATGTAAAGATTCCCTCCCCGGGGCCCGACCACCCCGGGGTCAAGGAGAACTCCCCGTGAAAACAAGGATGTTGAGCCGCCGGTGCGCCGCCCTGGCGGCGGTGACCCTCTCCACCACCCTGCTCCCCGTGGCCACCGCGCACGCCGCCGACGAGCCGGCGCCCCAGGCCCCCCGCGTCACCAGCGCGACCACCGACACCTTCGGCCGCATGGCGGACGCCGTACTCACCGACCGTACGGCCGCCCTGCTCGACGACGGCCAGGCTCCCCGGACGGCCCTGAAGGCGACGGGCGGCGCCCACCTGTCCGCCGCCGTCAGCCGGACGGAGGGGACCGCGGTGACCGCCCTGCGCGACACCCGGTCCCGCCTCGCGGCGCTGGGCGAGGCCTACACCGACGCCGACACCGACGTCACCGTGGACAGCACCCAGGTGAACGGGCAGCAGGCCACGGTCCGGGTCACCGAGACCACGACCCTGACCTACGCGAAGATCCGTGGCGACGAGCCCGACACGACCGGCTTCCGGGCCCACCACGAACTCACCTTCACCGCACAGCCCGACGGCACCTGGCAGCTGTCCGGGCTGCGCACGACGGACAACGGCCCCCGGCCGATCAACGACCCCGCCGCGACGGCGGCCGCCGGTCAGCCCGGGGCGGCGAGCAGTGCCTCCCGGGCCCCGAGCGCTCCTGTTTCGACGTTTGCCGTCATCGACGCCCCCAAGGCCGCCACGACCCTCCCCGCGCCCGCCAAGCCCAAGAAGCTCACGGGCGGCACGTACGACTATGCGGCGATGGCCACGTACACCGAGAAGTACTGGAAGGACTACAACCCCGCGTACCGCAAGTACAACTCGCTCGGCGGGGACTGCACCAACTACCTCAGCCAGGGCCTGCTGGCCGGCGGCTGGAAGCAGATCTCCACGGTCACGCCCGAGGAGTACGACACCTGGTACTACGCGTCGAACGGTACGGCCGACGCCTGGATCGGCGTCAACGAGTGGTCCTGGTTCACGCAGACCGCCAAGCGGACCACGCCGCTCGCGAACGTCTACCAGATGGACGTCGGTGACGTGATGCAGATCGACTTCGACAAGAACGGGTCCAAGGACCACTCCATGATGACGACGTACCGCAGCTCCAGCGGTGTGCCGTACCTGACGTACCACGACGCGGACACCTACCGCAGGTCGGTGGCGAGCATCATCGCCCAGTACCCGACCTCGGTGTACTTCGCCTACCGCACCTGAGTCAGGAGCCGGCGTCCTCTCCTCGCGGGAGGGCGCCGGCATTCGCCGCGGGCTCGGCCTGTTCCTCCCGGCCCGGATGGCGGGCCTTCCAGTACGGGTTGTCGTGCGGCAGGGCCGTCCCCACCCGCCCGTACATGCCGAAGGTCATCAGCAGCAGCCCGTACACGAAGCTGAAGATGACGTTCTGGATGTGGAAGGCGAGGAAGTTGTAGTTCGAGTCCAGCAGGCCCAGGTTGACGAAGCCGCTCAGGATGAACGCGACGCCCACCACCATGTTGAGTGTGGACGCGAAGTTGCCGCCGATCACCATGCCCACGAAGAGCAGCACACCGATGCAGATGGACAGGACGCTGAGCGTGCCGTTCGTGTTCAGCCCCACGACGGTGGCCCCGCCGGTGCTGAAGAAGCCGACCTTGTTGATGAGGCCCAGGATGCCGAAGGCGAGCAGTACGAGCCCCATGAGGCCCGCTCCGATCCGGTAGACCGTACTGAGCCGGTGGTCGACCGGCAGGTGCTCGTCGAGCCGGATCCGCTGCCTGGGTTCGGGGTGCGCGTGCGTGGCCATGTCCGCCTCCCTCGGGCGTGGTGGAGGCCGTACGTACCTTCGTTGCCTTCCTTCAATATCCGCCCGTCAGGGCCGTGGCGCCAACAGCGCGCAGCGCCTCACGCGCCGTCGCAGGTGCCGGCGCAGGTGGCGCCTCACGCGCCGCCGCACGTGGCGTCTCACGCGCCGCCCGAACCCCGTTCCCCGCGGATCTGGGACACCACCCGGGCCACCGTCGCCCGGACGGCCTCCGTTTCCGTCAGGAAGTGCCAGTAGTCGGGGTGCCGTCCCTCCAGCGTGACGATCGCGCGCTCCAGGCGGGCGACCGAGTCGTCCAGCGGGCGGGCGTGCCGCGGGTCGGGCGTGGAGCGGCCCGCCATGGCCAGGCGCTGGGCGTCGCGGAGCGCGAACCGGGTGCGGTCGATCTCCTGCTGGGGGTCCTTCTGCACGGCGTTCAGCCGCCGGAGCCGGTCACCGGCCGCCGAGACCGCCTCGTCCGTGCTGTTCAGCAGCGCCCGTACCGTCGACAGCAGCGAGGTGGCGTCCGGCCAGCGCTGCTCGTCCCGCGCGGCCTGTGCCTCCCGCAGCTTCAGCTCGGCCTGCGCGACGCTCTGAGCCGCCTGCTCCGGCACCTGCTGGAGGTCCTGCCAGCACGCGGCCGCGAACCGCCGCCGCAGCTCGCTCAGCATCGGCTCCACCTGCCCGGACCGGGTGCGCAGCGCATCCGCCCGCGTACGCAGCGACACCAGCCGGTGGTCGATCTCCGCGGCCCGCTCCGGGAGCCGCTCGGCCTCCGCGCGCACCGCCTCGGCGTCCCGCGCGACCCGTTCGGCACGCTCCAGCGTCTGCGGTACGCCGTGCTGTCCGGCGCCCTGGTTCAGCTTCGTCAGCTCGGGGCCGAGGGCGGCCAGACGGGCGGCGAGGTCGTCGGCCTTGAGCCCTGAACTCCGCACGGCGTCAAGGGCGTTGGTGGCGGCGAGCAGGGCCTGGCGGGCGCGCTCCACGGCCGGGGCGAGCCGGGCCAGCTGGGTCTCGGCCTTGCCGAGCAGCGGGCCGAGCCCGTCGGCGAAGCGGTCCAGCTCCCGCTTGACCCGGGTCAGCTCGTCCTTCGCGGTGGTCAGCTCGGCCCGGGCACGTGAGGCGACCGCGGCCTCCAGGTCGTCGCGGTCGAGGTCGTGGGCGTCGACGGCGTTGATGTACTGGTGGCTGACCTCGTCGATGCGCCGCCCCAGCGCGTCGAAGTCCGTCACGGCCCGGCGGGCGGCGGGGGAGTCGTCGACGGCCGTGATGGTCTCTATCGAGATCCGCAGATCGCGCTGGGCGGTGTCGAGTTCGTAGAACGCGGCCGCCGCGGCGTCCTTCGCGGCCTGCGCCTCGGCCCGCTGGTTCTCGGCCCGCCCTCCGAACCACCGCCGCGTGCCGCCGCCGGCGAAGGCCGCGGGCAGCGCGAGGGCGGCGAGCACGGGGAGTGACATGAGGATCAGCAGGTCACGGGCGGTGGCGACGGTGCCGGTGGTGCCGGCGGTGTCGGCAGTGTCGGCGGTGTCGGCAGTGCCGGTGGCGCCGGACGGCCCGCGGCGACGTCTCGCCGCGTCACGGTCTCGGGACGGCCTCTCCGGGCGGGGACACGCTGGGTGCTGCGCGCGTGACGCAAACAGTGTGTCCGGCCGCCGTGGTGTCGCCGTCACATCCCTCTCCCGTGCTGTGATCCGCTCTGCCAGGTGTCATTCTCCCACCTGGTAAGGACGAACACACGGGGCGTTCAGTTCGCCGTTCGCACGGTGACCGAGGCGTCGGCGGCGATCGCCAGGAGACGCGACGGTGTCGCTGAGTCCGACGGTACGGAGCGGGCGCGCCGAGGGAGATCCGGGCCGCTGCCGGATCAGAGGTGGATTGAAATTACTGAATGGGAGTTCTTGTATCGAATGCGTGACCTTTGGGATCGAGGGTCGTTGGAGGGGTGACGGATCTTCGACGCCGGGGGTGAAGGGGTGGGCGGACTGCGGGAGGTGGCGGCGCCGTTTGTGGTGCCCGGCCCGTCGGGGGTGACGATCCGGACCCGGCTGCGGGTATCGGAGACGGATACGGCGGTGTTGCGGGAGGTCGGTGCGTTCCTCGGCTCGCTGGCATCACGGGATCTCGCGGTGCGCTCCCGACAGGGACCGACACACGGCACGGACGCCTGGGCGGTCCGCAAGCGGGAGCTGTCCGGTGTCTCGTCGGCGCGGTGGGCGGGCAGCATCACCAAGGCCACACATGACCAGTGGGCGCTGGCCCGGCGCGGCCAAGCCGCCCACATGACGTGGCTGCGCGGTCAGATCGCCGCGCTCGATGCCCGGCTGGCCCGTCCGCTGGGTGCCAAGGCGAACAAGCGTGAGGGGCTGCCTCGTGGGTACGGCTCGCGGGCGGAGTGGCATGCCAAGTCCCGCCGTCTGTGCGCGTTGAAGGCCCGGCTGGCCAGGCTGGAGGCGGACTGGGCCGCGGGCGGGGTACGCGTGGTGCGCGGCGGCAAGAAGCTCGCGAATCTGCGCCACCATCTGGATGAGGCCGGGCTGGACGAGCGCGGGTGGCGGGAGCGGTGGCAGGCGTCGCGGGTGTTCCTGGCCGCTGACGGAGAGTCCGGCAAGCGTTTGGGCAACGAGACCATCCGTATCACCGACACCGGGCAGGTCTCGATCAAGCTTCCGGCCGCCCTGACGCATTTGGCCAACGCCCCGCACGGCCGCTACCTGCTGGACGCCGCCGCTGCGTTCAAGTACCGCGGCGAGGAGTGGCTGGACCGGATCAGCGTCAACCGGGCGGTGGCCTACCGCATCCACCACGACCCGCTGCGCCGCCGCTGGTACGTGACCGCCTCCTGGCAGCGCACGCCTGCTGCGGTCCTGCCGCTGGAAGCAGCCCTCGCCAGGGGCGTGGTGGCAGTGGACATGAACGACGACCACCTCGCCGCCTGGCACCTGGACATCCACGGCAACCCGGTCGGCGAGCCCCGCCGCTTCTTCTACGACCTGTCGGGCAGCACTGCGCACCGGGACGCCCAGCTACGGCACGCGCTCACCCGGCTGCTGCACCACACCCGCCGGTGTGGGGCGGCGGCGATCGCCATCGAGGACCTCGACTTCAGCGAGGGCAAGATGCGGGAGAAGCACGGCCGCAACAAGCGGTTCCGACGTCTGATCTCCCGCTTCCCCACCGCCAAGCTCAAGGCCCGGCTGGTGGCGATGGCCGCCGAGCAGAACATCGCGCTGGTCGCGGTGGATCCGGCCTATACATCCCGGTGGGGTGCTCAGCACTGGCAGCAGCCGCTGACCACCCCCACCCGTCAAGTGTCCCGGCACGATGCGGCCAGCATCGCGATCGGGCGACGCGCCCTTGGGTATCCGATCCGGCGACGGACGGCACCGCCCCCACACGACCGGAGTGATCGTGTGGGGCATCGGACCGCCCAGGCCCGATCGGAGACCCCGCGGCGTGAGGAAACCCGCCCCCGCCTTCCCGGACCACGATCGCGAGTCGTGCCGCCCGGCAGTGGAGCGAAAGTGGGTGACCAGCGTGCCCGACACCGCAGGGGGCACGCGGCTGAGCATGGGTTCTGGTATCAGGACGCACTCCCGCTCAGTCGTTAGACACGGCTATCCCCCGATACGGGTTTGCGGCGCATACCGTGAGGCAAGGTAGGCTGTCGACTCGTCCGGGCGCGTAGCTCAGCGGTAGAGCGCCTGCCTTACAAGCAGGATGTCGGCGGTTCGAAACCGTCCGTGCCCACCGGGTTTAAGTGGACAGGTCAGCGGCCTTCTGGGGTTCTCCCGGGAGGCCGTTCGTGTGAAAGCAGGATGTCGGCGGTTCGCGACCGTTCGCGCCCACCGGTACGAAGACCCCGGCCGATCGCGGCCGGGGTCTTTCGGTGTTCATGTCCCTTCCGGGGTTCATGCGCCTTCCGCCGTTCCGTCCGGGGGCTTCGTCGTCTCGTGAGCGTGCTTGAGGCGCATCCGGGCGTCGACCTTGTGCTGGGTGTCGACCTCGGCCCAGAAGCGGTGGCAGCTGACGAAGACGGCGAGCTCGCGCTCGCGCTCGCGCAGCTTCTCGACCTCGGCCTGCTCGTCGGCCGTCCAGCCCGGGGACGCGGGGCGCTCGATCTTGCGCCAGCCGTGGTCGTCGCTGAAGCCGTCCAGCGGCTTGACCGACCAGGGGAGCCGTTTCAGCAGGGCCAGCAGCTCGGCCCGGACCTGATGCAGCTCCTCCTGGCCGGCCAGGAGGTCACTCGGAAAGTCATGGGTCTCAGCCACGCGGCAATGCTACGCCTGTTCGATTTTGGGATGCGAGTTCCTTCTCGCGCTTCACGATGAGTGGAGGTTTTCCTCTGTCACGGAATCTTGAGCTTGTGCCGTCGAAGTTTGAGTGGCGCAGGGCGCCTTCGGTCGATCTGGTGCCAGCCACCAGAAGGCCCTTCATCGGGATTCGTCCAAACCTCGTCTCATCGGCTGGCTACGGTACGGACATACCGTGCTACCCACGGTCAGCGGAGGAGGAATTCTGTGTCATCGCCCTGCGACCCCCAGCACGCTCCCGCCGGCGATGTGGGCGCAGCACTCATGATGATCGACTCTCGGCTCAAAGCCATCTACGACGGCAGGACCGAGACCGACCCCGAACAACAGGCGCTGACCGACCAGTTCACCGCGTCCTTGGGCCCCAAGGAAGTCGATGACATGCTGGACGGCGCGTGCACGCTCATCTACATGTTCATGCAGTGGCTGCGGATGGCCTACGAGGACCATGACAAGGACGTCATCGCGTGTGTGGTGCCCAACCTCGTGGCGACGATGCGCATGATGCCCAAGAGCGTCCGTCCCGAGGTCATCCCCACCATGGCCGGATTGCTCGTCGCTGCAGGCACCGGCCTGAGCCCCAGTCTGTGGCGCAAACAGTACGGATACTGGACCGAGGACGAGATGAATCCCCTGGAAGTCACCGCCTTCCTGCTGGCGGAGCACATCAACCGCCTCACCGGCGACCGCGACTTCGCCACCCGCGTGATCAGCGAAGCCCTGTCCGGTGCGGACGAAGACTGACGTGCAGCATCCCCGCGTGATCAACGGCACGGATTGACCCTGCCTCGGGGGCAGACCTGATGATCTGGTGGGGAATGTCACCAAGGGACGGAGAGCCCGTGCAGCCAGCGGACAGCCACCTGCATGAAGAGGACGCCCTCCTGGCGGAGCAACTCGCTTACTACCGCGCAGGTGCCGCTGAGTACGATCGGCCCTATGCGGAGTGCGAGGCCCTGCAGCGGTTGCTGACAGCAGTCGACGACCTTCCGGTCATCGGGGACGTGCTGGAGCTGGCCTGCGGAACGGGCCAGTGGACTCCGATGCTCGCCGCCCGCGCGCATTCGGTGACGGCCGTCGACGCATCCGCCGAGGTGTTGGCCATCGCGCGTGCGCGTACGCCATCCCCCAACGTCCGATTCATTCAGGCCGATCTGTTCGCGTGGCAGCCGCCGCGGCGCTACGACACGGTGTTCTTCGCCTTCTGGCTCTCACACATCCCGCCGACCCGGTTGCGCGACTTCTGGAACTCCGTCGCCGCCATGCTTGTGCCCGGCGGCAGAGCGATCTTCATCGACGACGGTCCCGGCGCGGCCGCGAGCGAGGAAGTCCTCACGGAGGCGGCCGTCCCCGCGGTGCTGCGCCGTCTCGATGACGGCAGCCAGTACCGCGTCGTGAAGGTGTTCCACGATGCCGGGGCGCTCGCGAGCGACCTCACAGCGCTGGGATGGTCGGTCCGCGTCGGGCCCGTGGGGGACAACCTCATCGGCATCGCAGAACCACTGGCCGACCCAACCTGACGGAGCGCTCGGATGCAGACTGGGCGTATGTGCCGAAGCATCAAGACTCTCCGTCCGCCCGTCCTCCCTGAAGAAGCCACCGAGGACGAGATCCGGGCCGCCGCCCTCCAGTACGTACGCAAGGTGTCCGGCTTCCGGGCGCCGGCCGCCCACAACCGTGAGGTGTTCGACCGCGCGGTGGACGCCGTGGCGGCGGCCACGGCGGAGTTGTTGGCGGGGCTGGAGGTGCGGGGGAGTCGCGCGACCGCGTCTCCCTGAGCTGGGGCCCGTGGGCGGCTTTCCCGCCGTCGTGGCTTGGGCGCCTGCGGTTTCGTCGTGGGTCGGGGGCGTGCCGGGAGGTCTCCGTCCTCGGTCCGGCGGGTCTGTGGGGTGTCGTATGTGCTCGGCGGCGGACGCCGGCCGCTGCGGGCGGACACCTCCCGGCACACCCCCTGCCGTGCGTACGCGGCTGCCGGCCGGTGGGGGCGGGCGTCGGGTGCGTTGCCTTCGGCGCGTACGGGGCTGGCAGTACGTACGGGGCTGGTCGTGCGTGCGGAACTGCCGGCGGTGCGTGCGGATCTACCGGCGGTGTGTGCGGAACTCACGGCGCGTTCTGGCGGCGGGTACGCCCGTGCTTCCAAGGGGCGCGGGGAACTGCGCGACCAGCCACAACGAAACCCGCAGCCGACCACACACAACAACCCGGCAGACGAGACCTACCGCCCCCCAGCGGAGCGTTCCCGCATCAGGTACGCCGCCCCGGCACCCGCACCGAATAGGGCCCCCACGGACACCGCCGTGGCGATCCACGTCGTGCCCAGCCAGTGCGCGCCGAAGTAGCCGAGGGAAACGCTGTACGTGGCCCAGGTGATGCCGGCCAGGACGGACCAGGGGAGGAAGTCGCGGACGCGGCGGTTGGCGGCGCCGGCGCCCAGGGAGACGACCGAGCGGCCGGCGGGGGCGAAGCGGGCGAGGACGACGAGGGCGCCGCCACCCCGGGAGAGGGCCGCGCCGAGACGTTCCTGCGCGGTGGTGAGGCGACGGGAGCGGGCGATGGCGCGGTCCAGGCGCTCGCCGCCCCGGCGGGCCACTCGGTACGCCACCAGGTCGCCGAGCACGGAGGCGGTCGCCGCGGAGAGGAGGAGGGCGAGGATGTCCGGGACGTCGTCCGCACCCGACGCCGTGCCCGCGGCTGCCGCCGTCGCCGCCGTGATGACCAGGACGCCGCTCGGCAGGATCGGGACGAACACGTCCAGGAGGACGGAGACGGCCACCACGGCATAGATCCATGGGCTCGCAGCCAGCGACCCCACACTCTCAAGCACCGACAACTCCCCTGACTCCCCCGTGGGCCGCCGGTCACCGGGATCACCGGGGCGGCCTGTAACAGCCAGACAGCGTACGCCCCGGGTGTGACGGACGGCTCACAGGGGCTTGTGTGGGCGTCACGTGCTGTTCACATGGCTGCTGCCCCGCGAGGGCGGCTCGTTCGCCGGGGGTGGAGCCGTCGGGATTCCGCTTATGGGAAAGCCGAGAACAGGGTGTGGCTGGACTTCACCGCTGATGCCGCCGGGGTGGGCGGGGCGGGGGTGTGCGGCGGCGCCCGCCTCCGCGGGGCGGAGACGGGCGCCGGAGTGCGTGGTGCGGGTCAGGCCGCCACGGGCGCCTGGTCCGAGGCGGGCTTCTTCGCGGTCGTGGCCGAGCGGTTCGCGAAGAACCGGTCGACGCCGAACGCGCCGGAGCCCGTGAAGACCAGCAGGAACATAGACCAGCAATACATCGCGGCGCCCTCGCCCTTGTTCTCGATGGGCCACAGGGCATCGGGCTGATGGACCGTGAAGTACGCGTAGGCCATGGCGCCGGAGGCGATGAACGCCGCGGCACGAGTGCCGAGGCCGAGCAGGACCAGGCTGCCGCCGACGAGTTCGATGACGGCCGCGTACCAGTTGGGCCAGGCACCGGTCTCGGCGCTGGTGCCGTTGCCGTCCACGCCGCCGAAGGCGCCGAAGAGCGCCATGGCGCCGTGGCAGGCGAACAGCAGGCCGATGACGATGCGGAACAGGCCGATGGCGTACGGCTGGGCGCTGTTGAGGCGTCCGGTCATGTGGGGGGACTCCCTCGGTCTGGTTTCCCGGTCCTTTTGTGAAGGGCCGGTGGGGACGGATACCGATCGGTGGCCCACGTTAGGTCGACCTAATCTATGCTTGCAAGTTCAACATTCGGCCATGCATGTGCGTCTGACTGATGTTCCGCTTGCTGGTCGAGGGTGTGCAGTGCCGCTCGGGCCACGGCGTCCGCGTCGGACAGCGTGACCGAATCCACACCGGGTCTGGCCCCGGCGGCGGTCACCCAGTGCACTCCCTCCGTGGGCACCCCGAACGCGAACCGCCGTGCGTGGGTGACTCCTTGACGGTCGATCAGACGATACGGGCGCGGTGTTACGTCCAGCCCTCCGGTTTCGTAACCGTCGACGGTGTGCGGACGTGCCTGACCCGTCTTCAGCAGCCGGGCCAGGAGTTCGTCGGCGGTCCGGCGCAGGTCCGGTTCCGGGAGGCGCGCCTCGATGAGGGTGGTCGCCCGTACGGCCGAGCCGGGGACGTCCGGGGAGTGCGCGTGCCAGGCCCCGTCCTGCGGCCGTACCTGGATGCGCGGGCCCACCACTGTCAGGACGCCGGCCTCGATCAGGGCCGCCATCTCCTCGATGCGGCTGCGGGGCGGGCCGATGGACAGGAACGCGTTGAGCGGCGTGTACCAGCCGTCCAGGTGGTCGCGGCGGGAGCCGCCGGTCAGGCCGCCGTGGTCCACGATGAGCCGGAGCTCGTTGCGCAGGTCCCGCAGGACGTCGAGGGCGGCCTTGAGTGGGCCGTCGACGTTGCCGAGCGCCGCCTGGGCCGCGTCCTCGCCGATGTACGCGAGCAGCCAGCTCTGCCAGGCGCCGGGGTCGGGGAAGGCCTGGTCCCCGTACGGCCGAGCGACACGGTCCCAGGACCAGCGGCGCGCGTGCGGTATGCCGAACTCGTCGAGGACGGCGGTCTCCTCAGGGCCCCGATGGGGGGTGGAGAGGAAGCGGTCGCGGAAGTCGGCGAGGGCGGGGCTGTCGCTGAGTACGCCCTCGTAGTAGACCGTTTCGACCTCCTTCGCCACCAGCGGCCATATCTCCGTCAGGAAGTCGGGGGCCTCGCCCGAGTCCGCGCGTTTGCGGAACCCCGCGATCACCTCGGGGGTGAGGACGAGCGGGGTGTGACGGCCGTACGGGCCCTTCGCGTTGTCGCCGCGCGCCTGGTACGGGATGCCGCGCCGGGAACCCGCGTACAGGCGCGGCTCACGGCCCGACGGGAGGTAGCGCGGACCCCGCGGCCCGTGCACGAAGCGGCCGCCCCGGCCGGTGGTCAACAGCGCCATGTGGTCGAAGAAGTTGAGGCCGAGGCCGCGCAGGAGGACGGGCTCGCCGGGGGCGAGGGGATCGAGGTCCACGTCGGCCGGGTTCGCGGGCGGGATGTGGCGCAGGCCGTTCCGGCCGGCGTACGACGTGAGGTCGCGCTGGGTGGGGTCGGGGACCTCCGGCAGGTGGCCCTGGGCGAGGACCACGGCGGACAGGCCGGTCAGGGTGCGGCCCGTGGAGAGGGCGAGGGTCTGGCGGCCGTCGGGGGCGTCGTCCAGGTGGACCGCGCGCGCCGTGTGCACCTCGACCCGTATCGCGCGCGGCGCCTCCCGCACCACCTCGCTGAAGACCCACTCCAGGTAACGGCCGTACTGGGCGCGGGTCGGGTACTCGTCGGGGCCCAACTCCCCGGACGCCCACGCGTGGAGGCTCGGCCCCGGGCGGATCGGGCCCGAGCAGTCCACGCTCTCGTCGGTGAACAGGGTCACCTGCGAGGCCACCGTGTTCATGAGCAGGTGGGGGGACTGGGCGGTACGCCAGACCCGTCCCGGGCCCGGGGGCGCGGGGTCGACGACGTGGACGGTCAGTCGGGTTCCGGGCCGCAGCAGGTCGGGCGCGGAGGCACACAGGCGCTCCAGGACGCTGGTGCCGCGCGGGCCCGCGCCGACGAGGGCGAGGGAGACGGAGAGGTCCTCGGAGGAGCCCTCAGCGGGGTCCTCGGAGGGGCCCTCGGCGGGGGCGGCGGTCGCTGCGGACAAGGCGTGTGACTCCCGTGCATGGGGGACGCGATACGGAGAACCGTCCGCTGGAAGCGGACGGTCCGCCTCATCATGCCGTCGTACGGGGCCGGAGCCGAGACCTGAGGTAACCGGGTGTGGGATGCCTCACGTGCATCAGGGGCAACAGAACTGACACGGGAACGTATGCAACAAACGGGCACAATGGGGTTATTGGGGGGTGAGTTCGTACTCCGTCACCGTCTCAAGCCGGGGGCCGCCGTTCCCGGACGCCCGGGCCTGGTCGAGCCGCAGCCGGGCCGAGCGGCCGCGCAGGGTCAGGGTCATCAACTGGTTGCCGAACCACGGGCCGCCCGTCCGGCGCCAGTCGATGGAGGGCCGCTCACCGCGACCGTGCCGCTCGAACCAGCGCCCCAGGGCGCGCCCCACGCCGCTCCAGCCGAAGCGGAAGCCGAGCCGGATGGACAGCGGGATCGAGTTGTGCACGGGCGAGCAGGTCAGCTGGAGCACACGGGAGCGGGGGCCGCTCCCTTCGGGCCAGGACGGCTCCGCGACGTACGCGTGGTGTACGTCGCCGGAGAGCACGCACACGGTCGCCGGTGCCCGCTCGCCCGACCCCGCCTCGGCGATGAGCCCGGCCAGCGCCTCGAACGACGCCGGGAACGCGGCCCAGTGCTCCAGGTCCGCCCGCTGCCGCAGATCCTCCCCGAACCGCGCCCAGCGCCCCCCGCGCTCGCCCCGGCACAGGGCGGCGTTCCACGCCTCGGCGTCGTGCACGAGGTGGGGCAGCAGCCAGGGCAGAGAGGTGCCGATGAGGAGGTGGTCGTACGAGCCGGGCGTGTCCAGCACCTGCTCACGCAGCCACCGTTCCTCGGCCGGGTGCAGCATCGACCGCTTGCCCTCGTCCAGGACGCGCGCGGCCCGGGTGTCGACCATCAGCAGCCGGACGCGCCCGAAGTCGCGCCGGTAGCTCCAGCGGACCGAGGAGGGGTCCTGGTCGGCGCGGGAGGCGTGCGCGCGCAGCAGGTCCGTGGCGTCGGCGGACGCGCGGACGGCTGCGTACAGCGGGTCGGCGGCAAGCTCGGCGGGGGACAGGTTGCCGAGGTGCTGGTGCACCCAGTACGACACCAGCCCGCTCAGCAGCCGCTCGCGCCACCAGGGGGTGGCCCGTATCTCGGCGAGCCAGGCGGCGCTGGTGTTCCAATCGTCGATGACGTCGTGGTCGTCGAAGATCATGCAGCTGGGGACGGTGGAGAGCAGCCAGCGCACCTCCGGGTCGAGCCAGGACTCGTAGTAGAGCCGCGTGTACTCCTCGTAGTCCGCGACCTGGTCGCCGGGAGGTTCGGTGAGGTCGCGGCGGGCGGCGAGCCAGCGGCGGATGGCGTCCGACGTCTCGTCCGCGTACACCTGGTCGCCCAGCAGCAGGAGCACGTCGGGGCGTTCGGCCGCGGGGTCGGCGGCGATACGGGCGGCGAGGGTGTCCAGGGCGTCCGGGCCCACCGGGTCCGCCTCGTGGGTGGGAGGGGCGGCCCAGCGGCAGGAGCCGAAGGCGACCCGGACACCGTCCCCGTCGGGGGTGCGGATCTCGGAGGGCGGGAAGGGCGAGTCGGGCAGGGGCCACACGGGGGCGCCGTCGAGGAGGACCTCGTACGTCGACGCCGTGCCGGGACGCAGACCGGTGACCGGGACCAACGCGTAGTGGTGGCCCGCCACTTGGAAGGTGCGGGCCTCGCCGCCTGCTCCGTCGGCGCCGCGCACCTCGGCGGTGCACGGACGGCTCGTCTCGACCCATACGGTCGCGGACGAGTCGTCCACGTATCTCAGCAGCGGCCCCAGTCGCAGCCCCGCCATCGGCGATCACCTTCCTTCGTCGACCCGTACGGTACGGAACGACGGAGTGGAACGGGGAGGTTCCGCTGGTTCCGGTTCGGCCTCGGCGGTCGCCGCGGTGCCGGTCGACCACGAAAGCCGCCGGCGGTTGCCGGCGGCTCTCAGGGGCTGTGGGTGGTGCCGGTGCCGGGTGAGGCCCGGGCGGGCTCAGGGGAAGGCCCGGGTCTCACCGCGGCGTCACGGTCCGGACGGGCTCGGCACCCGGCCGGGGTGCGGAGGAACGGTTCAGCAGCCGGACAGGGCGCTGGTCAGGGCGCTCTTCTCGGCCGAGTCGACCGACAGGTCGTAGTAGTACTTCACCTGGACCCAGGCGCGGACGTACGTGCAGCGGTAGGCCGTGCGCGGCGGCATCCACTCGGCCGGGTCCTTGTCGCCCTTGGACTGGTTCACGTTGTCCGTGACGGCGATGAGCTGCGGGCGGGTCAGGTCGTTGGCGAACGCCTGGCGCTGGGCGGTGCTCCACTTGCTCGCGCCGGAGTCCCAGGCCTCGGCGAGCGGGACCATGTGGTCGATGTCGACGTCGGAGGCGGCGGTCCAGGTGGCGCCGTCGTACTGGGAGTACCAGCTGCCGCTGGTGGCGGAGCAAGAGGAGTTGGTGACGACGTTCGAACCGTCGCGCTTGAGGACCGTCTCGCGGGTGTCGCAGGAGCCGCTGATGGTGATCCAGTGCGGGAACAGGTCACGGCTGTAGCCCGTGCGGTTCTCGGTGGCCACGGTGAGCTGCGAGAGGTAGCTGCGGGCGGTGGCACCGCTGACCGGGGTCGGCATCGCGGCGGACGCGGTCGGGGAGTTGAAGAGTGCGACGGAGGCTATGAGACCGGTGAGCGCGGTGAGTATGCTGACTCGTCGACGCGCGTAGAACTTGCGCATACGAACTCCCTTGGGGGTGAGGGTGGTCGGGTGTGAGCAACGGAACTCTCGCGGCGCTCCGTTTCCTGCGGGTAAGCGTTCGGTGAGAAGTTAGTGACGTGCGCATGACAGGACAAGCCTTTGGGGTGTGCAGGTTCCTGTCGGATTTCGGGGCGAGCCTCTGACGTGCCGCTTTGTTGCGGGCGGGGGTGCTCGGGGCGGGCGGCCCCTCACAGGGCGTCTGCGCCGTCCCGTATGATGAACGGCGCAGAAGGGGAGTAGCTCTTCGCCGGACCGTCGACATACTGCTCAGCTCGGCTGAGCCGGCGCCCGGAGGCGGGCCCCGTGACGGGGCCGGCCAGCGAGACCTTCGGCAAGCAGTGCACTGCCCGTGCCGTCCGGTACGGGTACCTACCCGTGCCCGTCGGCGCGGGTGCATCGTGTGCTGCCGTGCCGAGGTGTCGCGTCAGTGGACGGTCTTTCTCGGCGGGGCAGCCCCGACCGATTGAGGGATCGTGATCAGTTTCAGCGTCATGGCGGTCGTCTTCGGCGTCGTCTTCCTCGCCGAACTCCCCGACAAGACCGCACTCGCCGGGCTCGTTCTTGGTACGCGCTACCGGGCCTCGTACGTCTTCGTCGGTGTCGCCGCCGCCTTCGCCGTGCATGTCGCGCTCGCCGTCGCGGCCGGCAGTGTGCTGACCCTGCTGCCGGGGCGCATTGTGTCCGCGCTCACCGGCGTGCTGTTCCTCGGTGGCGCGGCGATGCTTCTGCTGAAGGGCGACGACGGCGAGGAGGAGGTCCGCAAGCCCAAGGACCAGAGCTTCTGGAGGGTCTCGGGGGCGGGCTTCATGCTCATCCTGGTCGCCGAGTTCGGTGATCTCACCCAGATCATGACGGCCAACCTCGCGGCCCGCTACGACGACCCGCTCTCCGTGGGCCTTGGTGCGGTGCTCGCGCTGTGGGCGGTGGCCGGGCTCGGCATCGTGGGCGGCAAGGCGCTGATGAAGCGGGTGCCGCTGCGGCTCATCACCAAGGTCGCGGCGCTGGTGATGCTGGCGCTGGGCGTGTGGAGCCTCTACGAGGCCGTGGTCGGCTGAGGGGCGGGGGTCTCGCGTTGACGGGCCCGCGGACTGTGGGCCCGGGCCGGCCTCGCGGATGAACCCGTGGGCGAGCCCGCGAATGAGCTTCTGGGTGAACTCGGGGTGCGCCTTCCGTGAAAGCCCAGGTCGGGAGTGGTGGCGTGGTGCGGCTCCGTTTTGTATCGTGAAGGAACAAAGTGGCCCTCGCCCGCTACCCCTGACCGGCGGGCGGGGTCACCTTGTCCTTCCGGGGCCGTTCGCGGCCCCTTCCCGTCTCCTGGAGCATGCCGATGACGGCCACCACCGTTCTGACCGCCCGTGCCCTCCTGCTCGACATGGACGGCACCCTCGTCAACTCGGACGCCGTCGTGGAGCGGATCTGGCGCCGCTGGGCCGATCGGCACGGGCTCGACGGAGACGAGGTCATGAAGGTCGTGCACGGACGGCAGGGGTACGCCTCCATGGCCGTGCTGCTGCCGCACCGGCCCATGGAGCAGAACCACGCCGACAACGCGCGGATGCTCGCCGAGGAGACCGCGGACGTGGACGGCGTCGTGGAGATTCCGGGCGCGACGGCGTTTCTGGCCTCGCTGGCCGGTGTGCCGCATGCGCTCGTGACGTCTGCGGATGTCGCGTTGGCCACCGCGCGGATGGGTGCCGCCGGGCTGCCGTTGCCGGACGTGCGGGTCACCGCGGAGTCCGTGGGGGCGAGCAAGCCCGACCCCGAGGGGTTCTTGAAGGGGGCCGCCGAACTGGGGGTCGCTCCTGCGGACTGTCTGGTCTTCGAGGACTCGGGGGCGGGGATCTCGGCGGGGCGCTCCGCGGGAATGCGGGTGGTCGGGGTGGGGCCCCGGGCCCAGGTCCACCGGCCGGATGCGTGGGTGCCGGATCTCACTGGGGTGACGGTGGACGTGGTCGACGGGAGCGGGATACGGGTGCGGGTGGGGTGACCCGCTGCGTCCGGCCGACCGGCTGGCCGGTCTGCCCGGCGGCCGGCCCGGCGGGCGGTTCGGGTGGGTGCTGTCGCCGGCCGGGGGCATTGACTACGGCTCGCTTGTTTCTGACTCCAGCCTCTCCCTCGTCGGCCCGCCGTACACCCCCCGGTCGTCATCGTCGATGTCACGGGTGAACTGGTACCGGCGTACCGCTGATTCGACCTGTTCGTCGAAGTTCTCGTCGATGTCGCCGAAGTAGACGGCCACCTGGCGCAGGCGGAGCTGGAGTTCGGTGACCTCGGGGCCGTCGTCGCCGCGGCGGAGGGTTCGGGGGCCGGGCTCTTCGTCGGCGTCGCCGGAGCCGGGGGGCTCGGAGGCGGTGGCGCTGGGGGAGGTGGCGGTCGGGGTCGGGGTCGGCGAGGCCGAGGGGGTGCCGAGCTGTCGGGTGTGGAGAGGGACGCGCTCGGACTCGTGCTCGACGGTGCGGGTGGGGCGTTTGGCGCGGGGGCCGTCGACGGGGTTGCCCCGGAGGGTTCCGATGAGGCCTCGTCGTCCGCCGACGTGTCCGGGACACTCGCCCGCAGGTCGTCCGGCAGTGCGTGGTCGCGGGTGGGCGTGTTGTACGAGAAGAGACCGCCGGCGAAGCCCGCGGCGGCCAGCACGGTGGCGACGGCTGCGGCGACGGCGATCGTCATGCGGCGGCTGAGCCGGGGCGCGCGCTCGGGAGGCGTCGGGGGCGTGGGCTCCGTGTGCTCGGGATCGGCGGGTTCCGGATGGGCGGGCTCGGGGCGGGCGGGTTCGGCGGTGTCGTCCTCGAAGAGCCGTACGTCGGCCGAGTCCGGGCGGGTCGTCGTGGACGCCACCGGCATGGCCATGGTGGGGACGTCGTCGGGTTGCCGCGCGGTCGACGGGGGTGCGTCGGCCGGGGTTGCTTCCCGCTCGCCGCTCAGTTCGACGTAGGGCCGTATTCGTAACGGGTCGAAGTCCTCGGCTGCCGCCGCCTCCGCCGTGCGCGCGTCGCGCAGGGCCTCCGAGGCGCGCCGGTTGCACGAGCAGGACGGAGTGCCGTCCAGCGTGCGCGGTGCCGCGCACTCCGGGCAGAGGTGGCGGTGCGATGCGCCGCCGTTGCCGCTTGCTTCACTCACGTGTGGTTCCTCCCCGCGCGATCTCCAGAAATTATGCAGATCTCGCGCACAGAATCTCCCAGACATCCCGGAATCACAGATTCCGGCGGGACTCAACAGGCCATAACCGGTCACACCGGCCACGATGGAGGGAGAAGCCCGGGACCGGGCTCCGCAAGACCCTCGCGCCTCGGGAGGTCTTCATGACGTCAGGAATGCCGGGTGCGTCGGGTGCGTCGAGTGCATCCGGCGCGTCCGGGGCGGCGCGTGCGTCAGGTGCGTCGGGTGCGTCCGGCACATCCGGTATATCGGGTGCACCTGGTGCACCTGGTGCATCGGGTACGCCGGACGCATCGGGTGCATCGGGTGCCTCCGGTACGTCGTCCGCGTCGCTTGCGTCGCGTGCCTCGGATGCGGCCGGGGGTGCCGACGGAGGCGCGAGCCCCTCCCCGGCCCGGCACGGGGGCGCCGCCGCGGGGCGTCCGAACCGCGGTGTTCTGGTCTCCATCAGTGCCCTGTTGCTGGGCCTGCTGCTCGCCGCGCTCGACCAGACCATCGTGTCGACCGCGCTGCCGACGATCGTCAGCGATCTCGGCGGCCTGGAGCACCTGTCCTGGGTGGTCACCGCGTATCTGCTGGCCTCGACCGCGGCCACGCCGCTGTGGGGGAAGCTCGGTGACCAGTACGGCCGCAAGCGGCTCTTCCAGATGGCCATCGTCATCTTCCTCGTCGGGTCCGCGCTGTGCGGAATGGCGCAGAGCATGCCCGAGCTGATCGCCTTCCGGGCGCTCCAGGGGCTCGGTGGCGGCGGGCTCATCGTGCTGTCCATGGCGATCGTCGGCGACATCGTCCCGCCGCGTGAACGAGGCCGGTACCAGGGGCTGTTCGGGGCCGTGTTCGGCACGACCAGCGTGCTCGGGCCGCTGCTCGGCGGGCTGTTCACCGAGCATCTGAGCTGGCGCTGGGTGTTCTACGTCAACCTGCCGGTCGGGATCGTCGCGCTCATCGTGATCGCCACCGTGCTGCGCATCCCCGTCGCCGCCACGCGGCACGTCATCGACTACCTCGGTACATTCCTCATCGCGTCCGTCGCCACCTGCCTGGTGCTCGTCGCCTCGCTCGGTGGCACGACCTGGGCCTGGGGTTCGCCGCAGATCATCGGGCTGGCGGTGCTCGGGGTGGTGCTCGCCGTGTGCCTCGTCGCCGTGGAGCGGAGGGCCGCCGAGCCCGTCCTGCCGCTGAAGCTGTTCCGGGTCCGGACGTTCACGCTGGCCGCCGTCATCAGTTTCGTCGTCGGCTTCGCCATGTTCGGCGCGCTGACGTACCTGCCCACCTACCTCCAGGTCGTCCGCGGTGTCTCGCCCACCCTGTCCGGCGTCCACATGCTGCCGATGGTGCTGGGCCTGCTGCTGGCCTCCACCACCTCCGGGCAGATCGTCAGCCGTACCGGACGCTGGAAGGTGTTCCCGATCGCGGGCACCGGCGTCACGACCGTCGGACTGCTGCTGCTCCACCAGCTCGACGAGCACAGCTCCGACGGTGAGACGAGCGTGTACCTCTTCGTCTTCGGACTGGGCCTCGGCCTCGTCATGCAGGTGCTGGTGCTGATCGTGCAGAACGCGGTGCCGTACGAGGACCTGGGCGTCGCCACGTCCGGCGCGACCTTCTTCCGCGCGATCGGCGCCTCGTTCGGCGTGGCCATCTTCGGCACGGTCTTCGCGAGCCGCCTGGGCGAAAAGCTCGCGGCGGCACTCGGGGGCGCCCGCCTGCCGCCCGGTGTCACCCCGGCCACGCTGCGCGCCGACCCGCACGGCATCGCCGAACTCCCGCCCGCCCTCCGCGCCGACGCCCTCCACGCGTTCTCCTCCTCGATCACCGCGGTCTTCCTGTACGCGGTGCCGGTCACCCTCCTCGGTTTCGTGCTGGCCTGGTTCCTGCACGAGGACCGGCTGCGGGCCTCGGTGACGGCGCCGGACATCAGCGAGACGCTGGCAACCAACCCGGTCCAGAGGTCGTCGTACGACGAGGTGTGCCGGGCCCTGTCGCTGCTCGGGTCCCGGGAGGGGCGGCGGGAGATCTACGAGAAGATCACCGCGCGTGCGGGCTACGACCTGCTGCCGGCGGCGAGCTGGCTGCTGCTGCGGATCAGGAAGTACGGCCGGGCCGAGCCCGCGCTGCTGGCCGAGGGCCGCACCGTGCCGCTGGACGTCGTCCTCGCCGCGTCCCGGCAGGTCGAGGAGCGCCGTCTCGTCCGCCGCGAGGGGCTCGAACTGGAGCTCACCGACACCGGCAGTGAGGCCGCCGACCGGCTGGCCCGGGCCCGCGAGGAGTCCCTCGCCGAGCTTCTCGGTGACTGGTGGGGCCCGGACCGCCCCACCGACCTCGCGCAGCTGGTGGCGGAACTGAACGCCGAACTGTGCGGCTCCGACCAGGAACGCCCCCACGACGGCCCGGGCACCCGGCCCCACGGCGGAGCCAACCGCCGCCCCATCGGTGACAACCTCTAGCCGTCGAGGTACTTCAGCCCATGAGGCCTGTGGGTCCAGTGAGACCCTTGGGGCCAGTGAGGCCTGTGAGCCGGGTGAGGTCCTTGCGGAACCAGTGCTCGGCGTAGAGCTGCTGGTTGTGGGGCTCGGTCTCCTCGTAGCCGAGCCGGGTGTACAGGGCGCGGGCCTCCACCAGGTCGTTACGGGTGTCCAGCACGATCCGCTCGGCACCCAGGCCGCGGGCCGCGTCCTCGGCGGCGGTCACGAGCAGCGCGGCCCCGCCCCTGCCCCGCGCCCTCTCGTGCAGGAAGACCCGCTTGAGCTCCGCCGTGACGGAGTCCAGCATCCGTACGCCCGCGGTGCCCACGGGATCGCCCCCGTACCGCGCAACCAGCAGCAGCCCGCCGGGCGGGGCCAGGTGGTCCCCCGTGTCAGCCGCGACCTCGCGTTCCAGCTCGTCCGAGTCCGTCCGGCGCCCCTCGTGCAGCAGGTACCAGCGGTCGCTGACCTCCGTGTAGTACGCCCGCCAGAGTGCGGCGGCGACGGGGGAGTCGTGGGGCTCCGGGGCGATGGACCAGACGGTGGTCGCAGGTGAGGACATGCGGGCCATTGTCGGGAGGGTGCACCGATGGACCGCAAACGATTATTCGCCTGACCACGTGCTCAGCTCTCGCCGCGCTCCCGCCCCCGGCGCTCGCGCCACTGCCCGACGAGCTCCTCCACGTCGTACGGTTTGAGGCCCAGGGGCGGGCCCGGCGGGGGTTTGAACATCATGTCGCGGATCTTCGTGTTGATCTCTGTGATGATCTTCCGCACGAGCCGTTCGGAGGGGGCCGACGCGGCGGCCGCGAGCGCGTCCTCGGCCTCCTTGCGCAGGGCGAGTGCCGGTGGCAGGACCGACATGCCCTCGCGCGCCATCTTCTGTTTGATCCACCACAGCTCGTCGTACGACGTGTCGTCGCCGCTCAGTGGCTTCCCGGCGCCGGGAAGCGTCGCGAACTCGCCGCGCGCCTCCGCGTCCCGGATCTGTTTGTCGACAAAGGACTCGAAGCTGACACCCGGTGGCTTTCGCTCGGTCATGACCCCATTGTGCCGGAGCAGCCTCGGGCGTCCGAGCCGGCGATCTATCATGCGGCGGCGGCGGTGCGCTGAGCGTGCGCCGCGGAGTGATTATTGGATCCTCTGGACTGCGGGACCGCGCAGACCGGAACCCGTGACCCAGAAGGAGCGCACGTGCTCGAACTCACCATGGCCTCGGTCTCCGAGGAGGACACCGGGGCGACGGCCGGGATGCTGATGGCCGACGCGCCCAGCGACCCGGGCACGGTGCTGCGTGTGGGCCGCGACAAGACCGTGTGCCGGCTCGCCACGCCCGACGACTGGCTGTTCGTCTCCCGGGTCCACCTGGAGTTCCTGTGCGGGCCCGACGGCGACTGGCAGGTGACCTGGCTGCGCGGCACGCACGCCGAGCCGTCCTCCGAGGTGAGCCTGGCGCTGGCCGGCCAGCAGGCGCAGATGCTCCCGTACGGCACCACCTTCACGCTCCCGCGCGGCAGCTCGGGCGAACTCGTCATCCGGGACCGCACCGCCCCGCGCAGCGTCAACGTGGGCTTCTACCACGAGGCCTGAGAGGACCGTGGCCCGAGACGGCCGGGCTGACGGCGCGTCAGTACAGCACCCGGGCCAGCGCGAAGCCGTCGTGCCCCTTGCTGCCCACCGTCTGCACCGCCGTGCCGCTCACCCTCGGGTGGGAGGCGATCAGCTCCAGTGCGGCCCGGGTGCCCCTGATGCCCGGGTCGTCGCTGCCGGCGTCGGTGACGCGGCCGGCCCGGACGACGTTGTCGATGACGATCAGCGCGCCGGGGCGGGTGAGCTTGAGGGCCCACTCGACGTAGTTACGGTTGTTGGCCTTGTCGGCGTCGATGAAGACGAAGTCGAACGGCTCCGGGTTCTCGTCGGCCAGTTTCGGCAGCGACTCCAGAGCCGGGCCCACCCGCACCTCGACGAGCCGTCCCAGGCCCGCGCGGTCCAGGTTGCGGCGGGCCACCTCCGCGTGCCGCACCTCGTACTCGAAGCTGATCAGCCGGCCGTCCTCGGGAAGCGCGCGGGCCAGCCAGATCGTGCTGTAACCGCCGAGCGTGCCGAACTCCAGGATGCGGCGGGCGCCCTGGATCTGGGCCAGGAGCTGGAGCAGCTTGCCCTGGTTGGGGGCGACGTTGATGTGCGGGAGCCCGGCCGCGTCGCTGTCGCGCAGCGCGGCGGTCAGCGCCTCGTCCTCCGGTGCGAGGAGGGCGGAGAAGTAGGCGTCGACGTCGTTCCAGATCCTCGACTCGCTGCTGCTCATGCACCATGCCTTTCGTCTGTCCGGTCAGCGTGGCCGGCTGGTCCCGCCGGGGCGGAACCCGCGCTCCTGGGAACCCCGCTGTGATCTGTGTCGCCTCGCACGGGTGAACGCAACCCTCCGCGCACTATCGTCATCCGGACCAAAGCAGGGAAGACGTCAGGTGAAGTGGGGGTTGCCTGCGTCTCACACCTGGGGCAGTGCGAGGCTCTGAGGTAGTTCTTAGGGTGCGCACATGGTGACATACGGGACAAGCGGGGCGGGAGGGTCGACGGGGCGTGGCGAACGCGGAGCAGAGCAGACCGGGGAGTGCCTTCGGGGCGGGCATGGTGGCGACGAGGCTGGGGGCGGTCCGTGTCCTACTGTGGCTCGTCGCCGCCGTCCTGACCGTACGTCAGGTCACCGTCGTGCTGAGTACGCCCAAGGGGGAGCGGCTGACGGATCTGGAGACCTGGGTCGGGCCCGACGGCGTGCTGCATGTGACGGGTTCTCTGTACGACTCGACCCGGTTCACGGGCACACCCTTCGGCGGGCTCGTCCTCAAACCGCTCACGCGCTCGGCCGAGCAGGCCCTCGGCTGGGGCTGGACCTTCGGCACACTGCTCCTGGTCGTCGCCCTGGGGCTGATCGCGGCCCGCGCCCTGCCGGGGCCCACCTCCCGCCGTACCGCCTTGCTCGCCGCGCCCGTCGCGGTCAGCCTGCTGCTGCTGTCGCTGCCGGTGCGCAACGCCCTGTACCTGGGCCAGACCAGCATCATCCCGGTGCTGCTCGTGCTGGCCGGGTGTTTCGTCGTCCGGGGGGAGCGGACGAGCGGGGTGCTCATAGGGATCGCGGCCGCCTTCCAGCCGACCGTGCTGCTGTTCACAGGGCTGCTGTGGTTCACCGGGCGGCGCCGCGCCGCCGCGTCCACCGGGATCACGTTCGCCGCGTGCACCGCGCTCGCCTGGGCCGCGATGCCGCAGGACTCGTACACCTACTGGGTGCACCATCTCGCGGGTGTCGGCCTGGGCGGCGCGGCGGACGACCTCGCCAACCAGTCCCTGCACGGCGCGTTGCTCCGGCTCGGCCTCAACGGGCCGCTGGAGATCGGGCTGTTCCTGCTGCTGGGCGCCGCCGTCGCCGTGGCCGGCCTGCGGCGGGCCGTACGGTACGCACGCGACGGGCAGTTGCTGCTCGCGGTCGCGATCACCGGCTGTGTCGCGATCGCCGTGTCGCCCACCACCTGGCAGCACCAACTGCTGTGGGTGCTGCTCGCGGTGGTCGGCCGGGTGGGCCGGAAGGCCTCCGACCGGTACCTGTGGCCGGTCGCCGTCATCCTGGTGATGACGCTGCCCGCGAAGATGATGCTGCCGAACATGGCGGCCCTGTACCCCCTGCGGGACAACGTCGTCCTGCTGGCCGCGCTCGCCGCCGCCCTGGTCGTGCCGTTCCTGTCCCGCACCTCGCCCCACTACCAGTCGCCGATCCCGACCGACTATGCGGAACCGGTCCCCACGCGCTTCAAGCACGTCCCGCTCCTGCCGTTCCTGCGCCGTGTCCTGGCCCGCCCGAACCTGCTGCTCGAACTGCTGCTGATCCGCGTCACCTACGCCGCCTACTCACAGGTCCGGCTCGCGGCGACCGGCGGACGGGCCACCGCCGAGGAACACGGCCAGGAGATCCTCGACATCGAGAAGGCCCTGTTCATCGACATCGAGTACTGGGTCAACCACGCCGTGGTGAAGATCGACTGGCTGCGGGCCTTCTTCGACTTCTACTACACGTCGTTCCACTTCGTCGTGCCGCTGTCGGTCCTCGCCGTCCTCTACGTCCGCCGCCCGGTCGACTACCGCTGGGCGCGCTCGTCCCTGGGGTTCGCCACCCTGCTCGCGCTGCTCGGCTTCTGGCTGTACCCGCTGGCCCCGCCGCGCCTGATGCCGGACCTCGGGATCATCGACACCATCCACGGCGTGCAGGACTTCTCCCAGCCCGACTACGGCACACTGACCGCGCTGACGAACCAGTACGCGGCCATGCCGTCGCTGCACTTCGGCTGGTCCCTGTGGTGCGGTCTGGTGATCGCGATCCTGGCGCCCAAGTGGTGGATGAAGGCGCTGGGCCTGCTGCACCCGTTCTTCACGGCCCTGGCGATCGTGGCGACCGGCAACCACTGGGTGCTGGACGCGGTCGGCGGCGCCGTCGTGGTGGGCGGCGGCTTCGGGCTGACGTATCTGCTCCAGGGCCCGCGCGCCCGTACGGTGACGAAGGCGGCGGAGGTCAGCAGCGAGCGGGAGACGGCGATGGACCGTACTCCGAGCTGATCCGGTACGCGCCCGGCTCGGTCACCGTCAGCCGTGTGAACTCGCCGTCCCGCGTCAGGCACCCGCCGTCGGCGCGCAGCCACGGCGAGTACGCCACCCGCACGGTCACCGAACCGGAGCGCGGCATCCGCAGGTCGACTGCGGCGCTCGTGGTCCGTACGACGGTCGCGGGCGCCGAGACGAGCGGTACGGCCCCGCGCACCCGGTACACCCGCCAGTGCGCGTCCCGCCACACCGGCTCCAGCCAGTCGGGCCGGTCCTCGCGCACCAGGCGCGCCTCGTCCTCGGCGAACCCGTCCGGCTTGCCCAGCGGCAGGACGACGAAGCCGACGGCCCAGCGGTCCAGCCAGGCACGGTAGGTGACGGCGGAGAACGTGCCGTCGTAGAAGAGACGGCCGCGCTCCATGTCGAGCTGCCGGTTCCAGCCGCGCGCCAGGTTCACGTGCGGGGCGAGCGCGGTGGCCTCGCGGTGGTTGCGGGCGGGGACCACCTCGACGCGGGTGCGGTCGGCGCCGGCCCGTTTCAGTGCCTGGACGACCCCCCGGGTGTCGGCGGCCCACGCGGGCACGGTCGTCGACACCTTCAGGTCGTCGACCGTCTTCTTGCCGACCCAGCCCACGGCGAAGACGAGGACCGCGATCAGCAGGTTCCGGCGCAGTCCCCGCACGGTGAGCAGCGCCGCGAGCAGCACGGCCGGCGCGAACAGCTCGGCGAACCGCTCGACGTTGGTGCCGATGGGTGAGGCCACCAGGTACACGAGCACGGTCCCGGTCGCGTAGACGACCCCGGACCACCGTGCCACCCGCCAGCTCCGCGGCGCCAGCGCCGTCACGGTCAGCCCGAGCAGCACGGGCGGCCAGATCCGCGCCGGCGGCATCAACTGCTCGCCGGTGAACGGGAAGAACAGCGTCGTCACCCCCACGACCACCGCAGGCGGCACCAGCAGCGCGGCGGCACGCCCCCAGTCCCGTACGACGAGGAAGCCCGCGCCCACCACGGCCAGGAACAGCCCCGCGACCGGGCTCGCCATCGTCGCGAGCGCCGCGTACGCACCCGCGAGGACGACCCGCCGCTCACGGGTCAGCAGCACACAGGCGGCGAGGCCGAGGGCGGTGCCCAGCGCGAAGGTGCTGCGGCCGGAGGCGACGTTGCACCACAGCGCGAGCGACGCGAGCAGCGCGGGGCCCACGGGGCGCCGTACGCCCGCCCGTTCCACGAGGACGGCCGCGAGCCAGGACGCGACCAGACCGGACACCACCGTGACCGTGCGCACCCCGATCGCGGCCATCAGATAGGGCGAGATCAGGCTGTAGTTGGCGGTGTGCATCCCGCCGTACCAGAAGAGGTTGTACGCCGATCCGCCGTGCTGTGACACGAACCCCGTCCACGCCTGCTGGGCCGCGAGGTCCCCGCCGCCGGTGGCGAGGAACAGGTACCACACCGCGTACAGCGGGAGTGTGGGGACCGTGGCCAGGAACGGCACGCGGTAGCGCTCCCACAGGGTGCGGAAGGGACGCTTCCAGCGCGTGGCCGTGGGGTCCGGCCGGACGATGGTGAGTTCGGCAGGGGCCACGGTTCGGGGGTTCCGTTCGAAGTCTTCGAGGTCGAGGCTGTGGGGCTGACGATGCCACAGTCGAAGACGTGGGGCGGCGGCAGAACGTTCACCGACGTGTGTGGTTGGCGTGAACCCGGTGCTCCGGATCTCGCCCGGCTCTCCGTGCCGGGCCGGCGGAGCCGGGAAGCCGCCGGCCCGGGTACGGGGGGCCTGAGCGGCTCTGGGGAAGCTCGGGCACGCCCCCAGAGCCGCTCAGTCCGCGCTGACCCGGAGTTCCTTGACGCCGTTGATCCAGGCGGAGCGCAGGCGCCGTGGGTCGCCCGCGGGCCTGAGGTTCGGCAGCGTGTCGGCGACCGCGTTGAAGATCAGGTCGATCTCCAGGGCGGCCAGGGACTTGCCGAGGCAGAAGTGCGGGCCTCCGCCGCCGAAACCGAGGTGCGGGTTGGGATCGCGGGTGATGTCGAAGACGTCCGGGTTCTCGAAGACCTCGGGGTCGTGGTTGGCGGCGGCGTAGAAGAGCCCGACCCGGTCGCCCTTCTTGATGGTCCGGCCACCGAGTTCGGTGTCCTGGGTGGCGGTGCGCTGGAAGGAGTTGACCGGGGTGGCCCAGCGGACGATCTCCTCGGCGGCCGTCGCCGGGCGCTCCCGCTTGTAGAGCTCCCACTGGTCGGGGTGGGTGAGGAAGGCGTGCATGCCGTGGGTGATGGCGTTGCGGGTGGTCTCGTTGCCCGCGACGGCCAGCATCAGGACGAAGAAGCCGAACTCGTCGGAGGCGAGGCTGCCCTCGTCCTCGGCGGCCACCAGCGTGGTGACGATGTCCTCGGCCGGGCACTGCTTGCGGTCGGCGGCCATGTTCATGGCGTAGGCGATGAGTTCGGTGGCGGACTCCTGGCCGACCTCCTCGGTGATGGCGTACTCCGGGTCGTCGTACGCGATCATCTTGTTGGACCAGTCGAAGATCTTGGCGCGGTCGTCCTGCGGGATGCCGATGAGCTCGGCGATGGCCTGGAGGGGCAGTTCGCAGGCGATCCGGGTGACGAAGTCGAACGGTCCGGGCTGCGCCAGAGCCTCCTGGGCGATGCTGTGGGCGCGGGTGCGCAGGGCGTCCTCCAGGGCGCGGATGGCGCGCGGGGTGAAGACGCGCTGCACGATCTGGCGGACCCGGGTGTGCTCGGGCGGGTCCATGTTGAGCAGGATCAGGCGCTGGGCGTCGATGGCGTCGCGTTCGATGTGTTCGTTGAAGCGGATGATCGCCGTGTTGAGGTACGAGGAGAAGAGCTCCGGGTGCGTGGAGACGTACTTGACGTCCGCGTGCCGGGTGACGGCCCAGTAGCCGTCGTCGTCGAAGCCGGCCAGGCCGTGCGGCTGTGCGATCCAGCGGACCGGTTCGGCCCGGCGCAGTTCGTCGTACTCCGGCAGCGGAACGCGGTGGTGCAGCAGGTCGGGGTCGGTGAAGTCGAACCCGTCGGGCAGCGCTGGACAGGGCATGGGCGACTCCCGTCGTTCTGACGGTCCATCAGTTATGAGGATTTGCCGAGACGGTAGTAACGGGTTCTACAAGTCGCAAGAGGCGTGGGTGCCTCAATTGCGTGCGGAACTCGTGCAGATCAAGCCTCCGGAGCCTGCTGGAGGCCGCTGATGGCTGCACGCCCCTTGCGGCGGCGGACACGCCGTCAGCACACTGCCAACAGAACTAGAACGCGTACTAGTTATGCGTGGCGGGTCGGGCCGGGACGCCCCGCGCCGCGCGGGTAACCGAGCAGAGGAGCCCCCCATGGCCGCGGAACCCGTGATCGTCGAAGCCGTACGCACCCCCATCGGCAAGCGCGGCGGCGCGCTCGCCAACCTGCACCCCGCCTATCTCCTGGGCGAGACCTACCGCGAACTCCTCGGCCGTACCGGCATCCAGGCCGACTGCGTCGAGCAGATCGTCGGCGGCACGGTGACCCACGCCGGCGAGCAGTCCATGAACCCGGCGAGGACGGCCTGGCTGACCATGGGCCTGCCGTACGACACCGCGGCGACGACGGTGGACTGCCAGTGCGGCTCGTCGCAGCAGGCCTCGCACATGGTGGCCAACATGGTCGCCGCGGGGGTGATCGACGTGGGCATCTCGTGCGGGGTCGAGGCGATGTCACGGGTGCCGCTGGGATCGGCGTCCAAGCACGGTCCGGGCAAGCCCTTCCCCGACGAGTGGAACGTGGACCTGCCCAACCAGTTCGAGGCGGCGGAGCGGATCGCCAGGCACCGTGGGCTGACGCGGGAGAACGTCGACGCGCTGGGGCTGCTGTCCCAGGAGCGGGCGGCGGCCGCCTGGGCGGAGGAGCGGTTCAAGCGGGAGACGTTCGCCGTGCAGGTGCCGACCACGGAGGACGAACAGCGGGCGGGGCAGGGCATGTGGCGCCTCGTCGACCGGGACGAGGGGCTGCGCGACACGTCGATGGAGGCCCTGGCACGCCTGAAGCCGATCATGCCGACGGCGGTGCACACGGCGGGCAACTCGTCGCAGATCAGCGATGGCGCGGCCGCGCTCCTGTGGACGTCGAAGCGGATGGCGCGGGCGCTGAAGCTCCGGCCGCGGGCACGTGTGGTCGCGCAGGCGCTGGTGGGGTCGGACCCGCACTTCCACCTCGACGGGCCGATCGACGCGACCCGGGCGGTGCTGGGGAAGGCCGGAATGTCGCTGAAGGACATCGACGTGGTCGAGATCAACGAAGCGTTCGCGTCCGTGGTGCTGAGCTGGGCACAGGTCTTCGAGCAGGACC
This sequence comes from Streptomyces sp. KM273126, assembly GCF_004337435.2. Lineage (NCBI taxonomy): Bacteria > Bacillati > Actinomycetota > Actinomycetes > Kitasatosporales > Streptomycetaceae > Streptomyces > Streptomyces sp. KM273126. Next base: position 106,919 of record NZ_SJXB02000002.1, read on the forward strand.
TGGCGAAGGTGAACGTGAACGGCGGTGCGATCGCGCTGGGTCACCCCGTGGGGGCGACGGGCGCACGGCTCATCACGACCGCACTGCACGAACTGGAGCGCACGGACAAGGAGTTCGCGCTGATCACGATGTGCGCGGGCGGCGGACTGGCCACCGGCACGATCATCCAGCGGCTGTAGCCGTTGTCGTCCAGGTGAGGAACGTGGCGAACGCGGCGGGGCCGACGGTGAGGTGGGGCCCCGCCGGGTTCTTGGAGTCGCGTATGGCGATGGACGGGGTGGTGGGCGAGGTGGCGCAGGGGGTTTCGGCGATCTCGACGCACTCGCCGCCCTGGTCGCCGCTGTACGACGACTTGCGCCAAGTCAGCGGGCCGAGCGGCGCGCACTCGACGCAGTCGCCGCCCTGGTCGCTGCTGTAGCTGGACTTACGCCACCGGGTCCCCGTCGGGATCGCGTTGCTCTCCATAGCGTTCCTCCATCACGCGTCGGATCAGCTCCGCCGAGTCCTTGAGGGAGAGGGCGGCGGCCTGAAGATGATCGTAACGGAGCGAACAGTCCTTGACAGTGTCTGGGTTGGCGGTCGGATGCCCGCTCCCGTAGCCCTCGGTGTAGACGATGTCTGGGTCGCGCTCGAAGCGGAAGAGGGTGAATGAGCCTTGTAGCCCCGCGTGCGCACCGGCCGAGAACGGCAGCACCTGGATGTTGATCCGGGGATTCCCCTCGAACGACAACAGGTGGGCCAGTTGCCCCCGCATGACCTCCCGGTCGCCGACCGCCTGGTGCAGCGCGGCCTCGCCGAGGATCGCCCACAGGACCGGCGACTCCTCCTTCTCGAAGGTGCGCTGGCGGGCGAGCCGCACGGCGGTGCGGTCGTCCAGATCGGTCTGGTCCAGCGCGCCGAGTACGGCACGTACGTACTCCTTGGTCTGGAGGAGACCGTGGATCATGTGCGTCTGGAAGGTGCAGATCTCGACGGCCCGCGACTCCAACTCGGCCACCTGTTGGAACCAGGCCGGAAGTTGACTGCGCATCACGAGATCGACCAGCCGGGACAGCAGCCCGCCCGTCCCCAGCGCCGCGTCCGCCCGCTCGCTGAACTCGGGTGTCGGCAGCTTGCGGGCCGTCTCGATCTGCCCGACCAGCGAACCCGTGTAGTTGAGGATGTCGCCGAGCTGTTTCTGGGTGAGCCCGGCGGCTTCGCGGTACCGCCGCAGCTCGAACCCGTAGTAGTCGAGCGGTGAGGCGCCCGGGTCGAGGGTGTTGATGTGGGTCACGCTGGGTCCCCTCTCGCGCAACTCGGCCCACTGTCGGGCCGGTTGTATCCGATTGGTAGCCGACGGTAGTCGTGCGAGGTCAGGCTTGTGGTGTGAACGGATACATTCCCCCCATCCTCGTGGGCTCCCACCCCGAGCAGTACCGCATGTGCCTCACCGTCGGTGAGCACTCGGCGCGGTACATCCGGCGCGTCGTCCGCCTCCATCTGCGGGAGTGGGGCATGGCGGAGCTGTCCGACGCCGTGGAACTGGGCGTGACCGAGCTGGTCGCCAACGTGGTACGCCATGTCCCGGACCGGCGCTGCGAGGTGCTGTTGCTGCGGGAGGCGGCGGGGGTCCGGGTGCACGTGAAGGATGGGTTTCCTCAACTCCCGTCTGTACCATCTGAGCTGACTCAGGAGGCGGAGAGTGGCCGTGGGCTCACCCTGGTGGAGGCCGTGACCGACAAGTGGGGTGTGGAGCCCGGGTCCGATGGTGGCAAGACCGTTTGGTTCGAGTGTCGGCACATGGGAGACGCCTGACGCGCGCCACCGTCACACCGCCCCGGTTGGGCATACGGACGGGGAGGCGACTGACAGTGCTGGTGGAAGCGATGGCGGCGGTGGCAGGGGCCGGAGGCATGGCCGTCGTGCAAGCCGCGGGAGCGGATGCCTGGGCCTGGTTCCGGACGCGGTGCGCGCGGCTCGTAGGCCGGGGCGATCCCGAGCGGGAGAACGAGGCCCTCGACCGTCTGGACCGGACCGCCGCCGCTCTGAACGGCGCTGACGAGCACGACCGGGAGGGGGTGCGGGACGAGCACGCCCGGTTGTGGCAGGGAGAGTTCGCCTCCCTGCTGGAGAGTCTGCAGTCGGAGGAGCAAGAGCGGTTCGCCGCACAACTCCGTGCCTTGGCGAGGGAGTTCGGTACTGCGGGCGGCCCCGTCGGAGGAGTGATGTCCGGAAGCACCTTCAACGGACCGGTCAACGTACAGACGGGCGACCACAACCACCAGGAAATCCACTTCGGGTCCGCGGGATGAGAGGTTCCGGACCCACCGGACCCACCGGACCCGGCAACACGTACAACGGGCCGGTCAACCAGCAGTTCGGCAACCACAACACCCAGATCGTCCACAACAACACCGTCGCCGGACCACCGCTCGACGTGGCGGCCGACGAACTGGCCAGGGCGGTGAAGGAACAGTGGCAGGAGGAGGCCGGGTTTCGGCGCCTGCTCAATCCGCCTCCGCTGCCGGTGCGATGGCATGTGACCGGCATCAAGCTGGCGGGCCGTCTCGCCGGAGCGACCGCCGAAGGGAAACGCGCCCGGTTTCCCCCCGTGCCCGGTTTTCGGGAGACCACCCGTGAGGTCCTGCGCAAGGGCGGCGGCCTGCCTGAACTGCATGAGGTCTACGGCGGGCTGGCCTCCGGCCGCCTGCTGCTCGTCGGCCTTCCGGCGGTGGGAAAGACGGCGGCCGTGTTGCTGCTGCTCCTCGACGCGCTCGCATACCGTGAGGCGGCCGACGCGGAGGGCCGGGCGCGCATCCCGGTACCGGTACTGCTGTCCCTGGAAGGCTGGAATCCGGCCGAGGAGACCGTGACCGACTGGGCGGCGGTCCGGCTCTCCCGTGAGTACCCGCTGTTCCGGAGCCGGGAGGGCCGTGAGCAGGCTCGCGATCTGCTGAAGAACGGCCGTATCGCGCTCTTCCTGGACGGGCTCGACGAAGTCCGCGGCAAGCTGCGGGGTGCCATGGTGAGCGCGATGGAAAAGGCGGACTTCCGACTGGTGCTGGTCTCCCGGCGTGACGAAGCCGTGCAGGCCGGTAAGCGGGCCCGGCTGGGCGGTGCCGTCGCTCTGGAGATCGAACCCGTGTGTCCCGAGGACGCCGCCGAGTACCTGCTCGACTCCCGGTCCGAGAAGATTCCGCCCGCCTGGCAGGCGCTCACCCGCTGTCTCCTGGACGAACCCGGCAGCGCGGTCACCCAGGCCCTGACCAGGCCACTGGAGATCGCCCTCGTGCGCGACGTCTACGACGACAACGACCCGGTCGACGAACTGCTCGACGACACGCGCTTCCCCACACCCCGCTCCATCGAGGATCACCTCCTGGACCACTTGGTCACCGCGGCGTACACCCGGAAGGCGGGGAAACGGCGCCCGCGTCATTCCCCCGAGACCGCCGAGCGGACCCTGCGCTTCCTTGCTGCCCGGCTCACCGATGAGGGCACGCAGGACCTGCGGTGGTGGCACATCCCCGCCTGGGCGGAATCACGGCCCAGGGCCGTCTTCCTCGGGGTTGTGGTCAGTCTGTGCTACGGGGCGGTCGGTGCCGTCGTGCTGTGGCAGACCCTCGGCCCCCTGGGGACGTGCCTGCTCGTGCCTCCCACGGTGTACGCCGCAGGTTCCCTCGTCGGCCGGAGACACATGAACCTCAGCGATCACCATCCGCTCCCGAGCGCGGGATGGCGTGACATCTTTCCCCCGGCCGCCCTCGTGATCGGCCTCGGTATCTGGCTCCTCTCGGGAACCTCGATGTGGTTGCTCTTCCGGTACTTCGGGGACGCCCCGGGGCCGGCCTGGCTCTCCTACGTATCCGCGCTGCCCCTCGGATTCGGTGCCACGATGGCGACCGGCGACGGATACGAACTCATCAGGGGAACCGTCCTCGGGACCGGATCAGGGCCGGAGTACGACGAGGTCAGGGAGAGGCTCAGGAGATCCCGGGTGACGGACACCCGGTCGGTCGGCCCTCGCGACGTATGGCGGCATCACAGCCGGCTGAGGCTGGTCCTCGGCATCTTGGTGGGGGGCGGCCTGGTGCTGCTGATCTACCCCTACACGGGCTTGCGATTCGGGTGGTGGGCCGGGGCCGTGCCCGCCCTCCTCCTGTTCCTCTGGGCCGCCCTCTACGCGGGCCCCGTCAGCAACCTCGCCGTCGCCACAGTCCTCACGGCCGCACAGCTCTCCGCCCGGGAAGGTACTCCCGTACGTCTGATGTCCTTCCTGGAGGACGCCCGGCGCCGCAACATCCTGCGGGCGACAGGCCCTGTGTACCAGTTCCGCCACGCCCGGCTCCAGGAACGGCTCGCCCGATCGACGGCGCCGGACACCGGGCGTGGCTGAGCGGCGGCCACCCGGGGATCAGTACAGGAAACGGTGCAGCGGGGCGGACTCCGTCAGGAGCATGGTGACCCGGTGGGCGAGACGTTGCCACGCGTCCTCCTGTGCGTGGGTCAGCCGTACGTCCTCGCCGTCGGTTGCCTCCAGTGCGGCGAAGAGGGTGGCGGTGTCGGCGTCGGCGGCGAGGTCCACCAGCGCGAGCACGCGTGCCAGCGCACCGACCAGGCCGACCGCGGTGTCCGCACCCGGCCCGGCCGACGGGATCGTGTCGCGCAACGCCGCGACGACGCCCGAGGGGTCGGGGGCGTCCGGCGGTGACACCAGGGCCGCGGACAGCTCACGCAGCAGCGCGTACAGCACGTCCGTTTCCCTCGGGGGTATATCGGCGATGCGCAGGCCCTCGTGCTCCCAGCGGCCGTTCGGCGTCCACACCCGTGGCCCTCGGGCCACGGCTTCGGCCAGTGCCGTACGGATGCGCCGGAAGGCCGCGAGCCCGTCCGTGAACAGTGCGTGATCGCGGGTCCCGTGGGCCGAGCCCGCCAGGGGGGCCAGAAGGTGGTGCTCCGCCCGGTCGCACTGGGCGCCGAGGTCCGGGTCGACGACGACGATGCGGACCGACGTGCGCTGCTCTCGCTGTTCCATGCCGGCCAGCCTGCCAGCCGGCACCGACAACCGGGCGGAGCGACCGTGCTCAGTACCAGCCGTTGGCCCGCCAGAACTTCCAGGCGCCGCACGGGCTGCCGTAGCGGTTGTTCATGTATCTCATGCCCCATTTGATCTGGGTGGCCGGGTTGGTTCTCCAGTCCCTGCCCGCCGAGGCCATCTTCGAGCCGGGCAGGGCCTGCATGAGACCGTAGGCGCCGCTGGAGGCGTTGGTCGCGGTCACGCGCCAGTCGCTCTCGCGGTCGACGATCCTGGCGAAGCACCGGTACTGGGCTCTCTCGTCGATCATCTTCTTCGCGACCGCCCGGGACCGGGCGGGAGAGGTCTCCCACGTGGCCTGCGCGGGTGTGGCGGCGATCAGGGTGCCGGCGGCGGTGGCTGCCGCTGCCGCGGCGGCGAGGGCCTTCTTCGGGGTGGTGGCGGTACGGAGGACGGTCGAGGCGGACATCGGGATGCCTTTCGTCGGGAACAGGACTGTCGCCGGCATGCCCGCGCCGCGAGGTCGGTGTACCCGTGCGGCTCGGTCATGCGCCGGCGTCGTGGCCCGGGTGGGGCGTGTCGGCGCCGCGCGACGCCCTCCAGGAAAGCGGGTCGGCCGCATGTCCGTGATCTACGCTTTTGGGCTAGTTATGATCGCGTGATGAGTGAAGGGGGATGTGCAACTTGGCTGATGATGTGCAGGTCACAGAGGGTATGGGCGGGTATCTGTCGCCCTTGGCGATTTACGATCCTGCTGCGTTTGTGATCTGTGTGCTGTGGGGCGGTTCACGCGTTGGGACCGCAGCCAGTCGGCTCGAATGTGACCGGAGCCTCGAATGCGGCCCGGCGTGTGGCACGGCGCAGGGCCTTGAGGACGGGAGCGCCGAGGGAGAGGGTCAGGACGACGGTGACGGCGGCCCGGCCCAGGTCCCAGCCGAGGGATGTGGCCAGACAGTACGTCAGGAAGCGGGCCAGGTTCGTGGCGAGCGCGGCGTCCGGGGCGAAGGCGACCGTGGACGCGAGTTGATGGAGGAAGGGCCAGCCGGCGAGGTTCATGACGGTGCCGTAGGCGAAGGCGGCGAGGAAGCCGTACGCGGCGAGGAGGGCGAGTTCGGACCGGCCCCGGAGGCGGTCCGGGCCCGGCAGCAGGCCCGCCCCCATCGTGAACCAGCCCATGGCGAGCATCTGGAAGGGCATCCAGGGGCCCACCCCGCCGGTGAGCAGCGCCGACGCGAACATCGTGACCGATCCGAGGACGAAGCCGAAGCCGGGACCGAGGACCCGGCCGCTCAGCACCATCAGGAAGAACATCGGCTCGATCCCGGCGGTTCCGGCCCCGAGCGGCCGCAGCGCCGCCCCCGCCGCGGCCAGCACCCCGAGCATGGCGACCGCCTTCGGGCCGAGCCCCGACTCAGAGATCGTCGCGGCGACGACGGCCACCAGCAGGACCAGCAGGCCCGCGAACAGCCAGGGGGCGTCCTGCGCGTGGGCGTTCACCTGCGAGGCGGGCGGGGCGAGGAAGGGCCAGCCGAAGCCGGCGACCCCCACGGCGCTGACGAGGACGAGGGCGGCCAGGGAGCGGGGGCCCAGACGGACGGGGCGGGCCCGGCGGGCTTGCCGAGGGGTTCTCGCGGTGCTTGCCCCAGTGGTTGCCGTCATGCCAGCGCCTTACGTACCTGAGTGACCGTGAGCCACTTCTGCGGGGCCAGGATCTTGGCGACCTGCGGGGCGTAGGACGGGGAGGCGACCACCACGTCCGCCGCGGGGCCGTCGGCGATCACCTCGCCGTCGGCGAGCAGGACCACCCGGTGGGCGAGTTCGGCGGCCAGCTCCACATCGTGCGTGGCCAGCACGATGGAGTGCCCCTCGGCCGCCAGCGAGCGCAGGACGCCGACCAGGCGGGCCTTCGCCGCGTAGTCCAGGCCGCGGGTCGGCTCGTCGAGCAGGAGCAGGGGAGGGCGGGCCGTCAGGATCACCGCCAGGGCGAGGGTGAGGCGCTGACCCTCCGACAGGTCCCGCGGGTGCGTGTCGTCGTCGATGCCCGGCAGCAGACCGGAGACCAGCGCCCGGCACGTGCCCGGCGCGGCGCCCGCGTCCCGGTCGGCCGCCGCGCACTCGGCGGCCACCGTGTCGGCGTACAGCAGGTCCCGCGGCTCCTGCGGTACGAGGCCGACGCGGCGGACGAGGTCGCGCGGGGGCGTGCGGTGGGGGACCGCCCCGCCCACGCGCACCGTTCCGGCGGACGGTTCCACCAGGCCGGCCAGGGCGCCGAGCAGCGTGGACTTTCCGGCCCCGTTCCGGCCCATCAGGGCGATCGTCTCGCCGGGCGTGACGGTGAGACCGGCACGGCGGAGGGCCTCGACACGGCCGCGGCGGACGGTGAGTGCGTCAACCTCCGCCGGGTGGGCGGGAGCCGAGCCGTTCAGGTCGGGTGACGGTGCACGCCCGCGGAGGAAGCGGAGAAAGCGGGGGTGGCGGGACGGCTTCCGGGGAGCCGTGGGGAGGGGCGGCTCCGGTACGGTCCCACCGGCCCTCACGCCCTCGGCGCCCGGCGCTGTCGTACGACCGAGCCGCTCCCGCAGCACCCCCGCCCGCCGCCGCGCGTCCCGAACCGTGAGTGGCAGCGGCGTCCAGCCCGCCAGGCGCCCGAGGTCCACCACCGGCGGGTACACCGGAGACACGGCCATCACCTCCGACGGCGTGCCCAGGACCAGGGGCGCGCCCGGAGAGGGCAGCAGGGCCACCTGGTCCGCGTACTGGATGACGCGCTCCAGCCGGTGTTCGGCCATCAGCACGGTCGTCCCCAGGTCGTGGACGAGCCGCTGGAGCACGGCCAGCACCTCCTCCGCGGCGGCCGGGTCCAGCGCGGAGGTCGGTTCGTCGAGGACGAGGACCCGGGGGTGCGGGGTGAGGACCGAGCCGATGGCGACACGCTGCTGCTGACCGCCGGACAGGGTGGCGATGGGGCGGTCACGGAGGGCGGCCAGGCCCAGGAGGTCCAGGGTCTCCTCCACCCGCCTGCGCATCACGTCCGGTGCGAGGCCCAGCGACTCCATGCCGTAGGCGAGTTCGTCCTCGACCGTGTCGGTCACGAAGTGGGCGAGGGGGTCCTGGCCCACCGTGCCCACCACGTCGGCGAGTTCACGCGGCTTGTGGGTGCGGGTGTCGCGGCCCGCCACGGTCACGCGGCCCCGCAGCGTACCGCCCGTGAAGTGCGGCACGAGTCCGCTCACCGCGCCCAGCACGGTCGACTTGCCGACCCCCGACGGGCCGGCCAGGAGGACGAGTTCACCCTCGGGGACCTCGAAGTCGACGCCCCGGACAGTGGGTCCGGCCGCTCCCTCGTACGTCACGGAGACATCCTCGAAGCGGATCATGCGGGTTCCTCGCGGATCATTCGGGTTCCTCGGGAGTCGGGGGCGGGGGTGCCGTCAGGGCGCCCTTCAGCGGGGCCGGCACGGCGAACGCGGGCAGCAGACCCAGCAGGATCGCCGCCATGGGCCACAACGGGAGCGTCGGCGCCGTCAGCGGCACGACACCGGGATGCAGCGCGGACGGTTCGTACGCGGCAGCGACGACCAGCAGGGCCGCCACCGCGACCCCGGACGCGGACACCAGCCAGGCCTGCGGCCCCCACGCGTCCGGCCGGTAGCGCGTGCGCGGCGAGCGGCGGCCGCCCAGCCACAACCCGGCGAGCGCGGTGGCGAGCCCCGCGAACAGGACGGGCAGGCCGTAGCCGCCGCCCTCGGCGGTGAGGACGCCGTACGTTCCCGCGCAGACGCCGAGCAGGCCGCCCAGGGTGAGCGCGGCCGTGGTGCGGCGCACGGCGGGCGCCACCTCGGCGCTGCGGCCGTACCCCCGCGCGTCCATCGCCGCCGCGAGGGCCACCGAACGCTCCAACGCGCCCTCCAGCACCGGCAGGACCACCTGTGCCAGCCCGCGCAGTCCTCGGTCCGGGCGCCCGCGCAGCCGCCGTGCCGCCCGCAGCCGCTGCACGTCCGCGACGAGATGCGGTGCGAACGTCATCGCCACGACCACGGCCACCCCCACCTCGTACAGCGCGGCCGGCAGCGACTTCAGCAGCCGCGCCGGGTTCGCGAGGGCGTTCGCCGCACCCACGCAGACGAGCAGCGCGGCCAGCTTCAGACCGTCGTACACCGCGAAGACCAGGCCCTCCGCGGTGACCCGGCCGCCGATACGAACGCCCTGCGCCCAGTGGGGGAGCGGGAGTTCGGGGAGCGTGACGATCGTGTGGCTGCCGGGGACGGGCGAGCCGAGGACGACGGCGAAGGCGACGCGGAGGAGGAGGACGGCCAGGGCGAGCCGGACGAAGGCGGTGTACGAACGGGACCAGGGGGCGTCCGTGCGGTGGGTGGCCACCACGTAACCGGCCACCACGACGAGAAGGGTGAGCAGGAGGGGGTTGGTGGTGCGGGAGGCGGCCGTGCCGAGGCCGAGAGCCCAGACCCACCAGGCGCCCGGGTGCAGCGTCCCGGTCCGCAGCGTTCCCTTCTGTATCGTCCTCGTCCGCATCGTCCTCAGCCCCTGCGGCGGCGCGCCTGCCACACCGCCGCCGCGCCCAGCAGCACCACGACACCGGCACCCGCGAACAGCCCGAGGGACGGGCCGCCGGAGGAGCCGTCCTCCCCGCCGGACGCCTGCGGACCCTCGTCCGAGGCGCCCGCCCCGGTGTCCGCCCCGCTGTCCGGGACCGGATCGCCGCAGCCCTTCTCCGGGTAGTTCGCGATGGCGCACAGCAGGGCGTTTGTGTCGTAGCGGAGGGGTTTGGCCACCGCGGCAAGGGCGTCGGCGGTCGTCGCGTCCTCCGGTACGCGGGCGCAGGCCGTGCGGGGCTCCGGGGGCGTCTCACCGGACGGGGCGTCCGCAGCCGTACCGAAGTCGATGACGAGGGCCACGCGCTTTCGGCCCTCGCTCGGGGGCGTCTTGGCACAGATGGACGCGAAGTCCGCGGCGCCGCGCGGCTCGGCCGCGTCGTTCGCGTCCCGGCTGACCGCGAAACGCAGGCCCTGGACGTCGCCGTCGGAGGGGCGGGCCGTCGAGGGGCCCTGCGTGGCGTACGTCCAGGCCGAACCGCCGTTCCGCCCGTCGCCCCGCCCGCCGTCCTGTTCCCAGAACGACCAGTAGCGGTAGCCGGTGGCCAGGGCCGGGCCGGCGCTTCCGATGACGATGACGACGACGAGGGCGAGCAGGTGCAGGAGTGGGAACGGGAGCGGGAGCGGGTTCGCGAGGGGTGTACGACGAGGGATCACAGCTGCTGCTTCTTCGTGCGGCCGCTGAGCAGGAAACCGACACCGATACCGGCGACCAGGCACGTCCCGACGATCCACCACACGCCGAACACGGAGCCGTCGTCCTTCCCCTTCTCATCCCCCTTCTTGTCCGCGTCGGCGGTGGAGCCGTCGGGCACCTCGGGGGCCGGGCCGGTCGCGTTCAGCTTCTTGACGAGATCGGCGCCGCCGAAGTCGCGCGGGTCGGTGCCCGTGGCGTGGGCGGCGAGGATGAGCTGAGCGTACGCGGCCGGACCCGCCTCGGCGGCCCAGGCACCGGAGTTCTTCTCCAGCCAGGCCAGGGGCTCCCCGGTGCTGTCCTTCTGCCCGGCGGCGGCGAGTGCGACGACCGCGTCGGCCGTGTTGCCGTGGTCGGGCTGGTCCTCGGCGCCCGCGAGGGGGAGCTTCAGGTAGCCGTCCTCGGCGAGGGCCTTGGTCAGGTAAAGGGCCGCGTTGTGGGCCGCGTCCTCGGGGGAGAAGTCGTCACCGCGGACGCACCCGGCGCCCGTACGGTCCTTCGTACCGGCCTTGGCCACGAACCCCTTGCCGAGACTGCCGAGCACAGCGGCCGTGGTGGCGTCGGCGTTCGCGCTCAACCCGCCCTTCTTGTCGGGCTGGAAGGCGAAGGCGCCGCCGTCGTCCTCGTCGCAGGGGACGGACAGGGAGAGTAGGGCCTCGTACGGGGAGTGCCCGCCCTTCTTCTGGTCCTCGGGCTCATCGCCGGCGGCCACGAGGGCACCGATGACGGCGGATGTCGAATTCGAGTCGCTCGCGCCACCCGGCTGGTAACCCCAGCCGCCGTCCTCGTTCTGCACGTCCTTCAGCCAGCGCACGGCCCGGCCCACCTCGCCGTCGTGCCCGCCGAGTGCGGCGAGGGCCTGGACGGCCGCCGCGGTGCTGTTGGTGTCGACCGGCGTCTTGTCGTCGCACTTCGCGGAGGCCTCGGCACGGTACGCCGCGAACGCCCCGCTGGTGCACTGCTGCCCCACCAGCCAGTCCACAGCGACGACGGCGGGCTTCACGCCCACGGTGTCCTGGGCGAGCAGGGCGAGGGACTGGCGCCAGACACCGTCGTACGTGGGGTCGGCGGAGCCGTACAGCCCGCGGGGGATCGCCTGGGACGGCGAGGCGGAGGGCGAGGAGTCGTCGGCGAGGGCGGTGACCGGCACGGACCCGGTGCCGAGTACGGCCACGGCTGTGGCGGCGAGTATCGCTGCGCTGCGACGTATGTTCATGACGGGTGGTGCCTCCCCCTGTGGGGGAGCCGGACAGCACGGCACAGCCGGGCGGCTCGGCTCCGTATGCCTCGACGGTGCCGTCACCGACGGGTTGCCGGTGACGCGAGCCGGTCACGTCCGTACGAGGCATTCCGACTTGCCGGCCCCCTTGTTGGGCTCGGGGCGGCTCACGGCTGCGGGTCAGTGCCGGATTTGCACCGGCTTCCCCCCGTACGGGTGTGATGACGACCGGCACACTCTACCCGCCCGCGGTGACACGCCCGCGGGGTGGCTTGTCGGTGGCGGTGGGGGCCCACGGGCCTGAGCGGTTCACACGGCCACGTACGTCACCGGGTCCGTACCCGGCACCGCCTCCGCGTGGCCCAGTTTGACCAGGCGGCGCAGGTGGGCCTCGGCTTCCGAGACGGCGATGTTCCTGGAGCCGTGAGGGATGTCCGCCCAGGGGCGGTTCCACTCCATGCGCTCGGCGAGCTGCCACGGGGTCAGCGGGTTCGAGAGGAGGGTGAGGAGTCCGGCGAGGCGCTGCTCGTGGTGTGCGAGCAACTCACCCACACGGGAGGGGGCGTCGGTGAAAGCGTACTGATGGGCCGGGAGGATCTCGGCGGCGGCGAGGCGGCCGACGCGTTCGAGGGAGTCGAGGTAGTCGCCCAGGGGATCGGTGACGGTGGCGTCGTCCGGGTCCTCGTACAGGCCGATGTGCGGGGAGATCTCCGGGAGCAGGTGGTCGCCGGAGAACAGACGGCCGCGGCCCGGGAGTCGGTCGGGATGGGACTCCTCCAGGTGGAGGCAGACGTGGCCGGGGGTGTGGCCCGGGGTCCAGATCGCGCGGAGGCGGCGGCCGGGGAGGTCGAGGAGTTCGCCGGGGACGATCTCGCGGTCGGGGAGCGCGGGGGAGAAGCCGGGCAGTGTGCGGGGCTCGGAGGTGCGCAGGGGTGCCACGTGTTCCTCGGGGGCGCCCGCGGCCGTGAGCTTGGCCGTCATGTAGGTGAACCAGCGGCCCGGCCTGGTCTCACGGGTCCGGCGGACGATCGCGCGGTCGGCCGCGTGCATCGCCACCCAGGCACCGGAGGCCTCGCGCACCCGGCCCGACAGGCCGTGGTGGTCGGGGTGGTGGTGGGTGACGATCACGCCGTACAGCTCGCCGACGGACGTACCGCAGGCGGTCAGGCCTTCGGTGAGCGTGTCCCAGGAGGCCGGGTCGTCCCAGCCGGTGTCGATCAGTACGGGGCCTCGGTCGGTGTCGACCGCGTACACGAGCGTGTGTCCGAGGGGGTTGTCCGGGATGGGCACCTGGATGCTCCGCACGCCCCCGCCGTGATCGGTCACCCGCGTACTCGCCGCCATGAGGCCCCCATCGCCGTGTCCCGGGACCACTATAACTAGAACAGGTTTCGATGAGAGCCCGAGTCGCCCCCTCGTGTACCGGTCCCGACCGTGGACTCCTCCAACTGGAACTGGTATCAGTTCCCATGTCTGATGGATCGTCAGAGGAATACCGTCAGAGGACACCGTCAGAGGAACACCGTCAGAAAGAACGGCACAGAACAAGGACGTACGCACCCGGGGAGGCAGTCGACCATGGCCGAGCTCGTGGAACACGGACAGCTGTTCATCGGCGGGGAGTTGACCGACCCCCTCGGCGAGGACGTCATCGAGGTGGTCTCGCCGCACACCGAGGAGGTCATCGGCCGTGTGCCGCACGCCTCCAGGGCGGATGTGGACCGGGCGGTGGCGGTCGCGCGCAGGGCGTTCGACGAGGGCCCCTGGCCGCGCTCGACGCTCGACGAGCGCATCGAGGTCGTCACCCGGATCAAGGACGCGATCGCGGTCCGCCACGAGGAGATCGCCCGCGTGATCTCCGCCCAGAACGGCACCCCCTACACCTCGTCGGTCATGGTGCAGGCGCTCGCCTCGATGATGGTGTGGGACGCGGCGATCACGACCGCGCGCGGCTTCACGTACGAGGAGAAGCGGGACGGTGTGCTCGGCAAGCTGCTGGTGCGGCGGGAGCCCGTCGGGGTGGTCGCGGCCGTCGTGCCGTGGAACGTGCCGCAGTTCACCGCCGCCGCCAAGCTCGCGCCCGCGCTGCTCGCGGGCTGCACCGCGGTGCTGAAGGTGTCGCCCGAAACACCGCTGGACGCCTACCTGTTGGCGGAGATCGCCGCCGAGGCCGGGCTGCCCGAGGGTGTGCTGTCGATCCTGCCCGCCGACCGTGAGGTCAGCGAGTACCTGGTGGGGCACGAGGGCGTGGACAAGGTGTCCTTCACGGGGTCGGTCGCCGCGGGCAAGCGGGTGATGGAGGTCTGTGCGCGCAACCTGACCCGCGTCACTCTCGAACTCGGCGGCAAGTCGGCGGCGGTGATCCTGCCGGACGCCGACGCGGGGACCGCCGTCGCCGGCATCGCCCCCTTCGCCTGGATGATCAACGGCCAGGCGTGTGTGGCCCAGACCCGCATCCTCGTCCCGCGCACCCGCTACGAGGAGTTCGCCGGGGCCTTCGCCGCCGCCGCGAGCGCGTTGAAGGTCGGTGACCCGCTCGACCCGGCCACGGAGCTCGGCCCGTTGGTCGCCCGCCGCCAGCAACAGCGCTCCCTCGACTACATCCGCATCGGCCAGGAGGAGGGCGCCAAGCTCCTCACCGGCGGCGGGCGTCCGGTCGGCTTCGAGCAGGGCTGGTACGTCGAGCCGACCCTCTTCGGCGACGTCGACAACTCCATGCGCATCGCCCGCGAGGAGATCTTCGGCCCGGTCATCTGCCTCATCCCGTACGGCGACGAGAGCGACGCGGTGAAGATCGCGAACGACTCCGAGTACGGGCTGAGCGGCAGCGTGTGGACGGCGGACACCGAGCGCGGCATCGAGGTCGCGCGGCAGGTCCGTACGGGCACGTACTCCGTCAACACCTTCAGCCTCGACATGCTCGGCCCGTTCGGCGGCTACAAGAACTCCGGTCTGGGGCGGGAGTTCGGGCCCGAGGGGTACGGCGAGTACTTCGAGCACAAGATGATCCACCTGCCCGCGGGCTGGGGGGCGTGAGGATGGGCGACCGCTGGCACGTCGAGGTCGACCGCTCCCTGTGCATCGGCTCGGCCCAGTGCGTGCACCACGCCCCGGACGGCTTCCACCTCGACACGGGCCGCCAGTCCCACCCCGCCGCTCCCGACACGGACGCCAACGAGAAGATCCTGGAGGCGGCGGAGAGCTGCCCGGTGGAGGCCATCGTGATCACGCTGTTGGCGAGCGGGGAGACGGTGTTTCCGCCCGAGGACTGACCCGAGGACTGACCCGAGGAGACTGTGCCTCTCAAGCGCCTCAATCGCCGGTTGACGTCAGGTCGATCAACCGGCACACCGTCTCGATGTCGATCTTCACCTGGGCGATGGACGCACGGCCGGAGAGCCAGGTGATGAGGGCCGAGTGCCAGGTGTGTTCGATGACGCGGACGGCGGAGAGCTGGTCGGGAGTGGGGTTCTCCAGGCCCATCGCGTCGAGGATGATCGCCGTGGTCTGGCGGGAGACCTGGTCGACCTCGGGGCTGACGCTGCGGTCCGCGAACGTCAGGGCGCGGACCATGGCGTCGGCGAGGTGCGGCTCTCGCTGCAGGGCGCGGAAGGCGCGCATCAGGGTCTCCGCCACCCGCTCCGCCGCCGTCTCGCCCTGCGGCGGCTTCTTCCGCAGCGTGCCGTGCATGTGCTCAAGCTGGCTCTGCATCGTGGCGACCAGCAGATGGACCTTGGACGGGAAATAGCGGTACAGCGTGCCGAGCGCCACCTGGGAGGACTCCGCGACCTCGCGCATCTGTACCGCGTCGAAACCGCCCCGGCTCGCCAGCTGCGCGCTCGCGTGCAGGATGCGGCGCCGGCGTGCCTCCTGCCGCTCGGTGAGGGCAGGGGTGCCGGGCTGCGCCGCTGAGCGCGCGGTACTGGCTTCCACCTTGGCTTCCGCAGGCATGGGTCCCGTTCCGTGACAGTTCGGTGAGAGGAACGACGGATCAGCATGGCAGGGCATCAGGGCGTCGCGCGAATCGGTGGATTACGTGATTCACGCCGGCCCGTCGTGGTGTGAATCACCTGATCCACCGCCCACGGCGGGGCTACCTGCCGGTAGATTCGAAGCCTCTTGAACGATCAACTCTGTAACTTGTTCTAGATTACCGTCCCGGCGTACCCTCGCGGGAAAGTGCGGGGAGAAGGGGGCCCGGAGTGACCGCTGAGGCCAGGGAGGCGGGTCCCCAGGAGGGCCCCGCTGCCGACGGCATGCGACCGCTCGACATCGCGCTCCTCACCTATAAAGGGAACCCGTTCTGCGGGGGCCAGGGCGTCTACGTACGGCACCTCTCGCGCGAGCTCGCCCGGCTCGGCCACCGCGTCGAGGTCATCGGCGCCCAGCCGTACCCCGTACTCGACGTACTCGACGACGTCCCCACCGACGGCCACGGCGGCCGGCTCTCCCTCACCGAGCTGCCCAGCCTCGACCTGTACCGCCAGCCCGACCCCTTTCGCACGCCCGGCCGGGACGAGTACCGCGACTGGATCGACGCCCTGGAGGTCGCCACGATGTGGACCGGCGGCTTCCCCGAGCCGCTGACCTTCAGCCTGCGCGCCCGCCGCCATCTGCGCGCCCGGCGCGGCGAGTTCGACGTCGTGCACGACAACCAGACGCTCGGGTACGGGCTGCTGGGCGATGTCGGCGCCCCGCTCGTCACCACCGTCCACCACCCCATCACCGTGGACCGGCAGCTGGAGCTGGACGCGGCCGAGGGCTGGCGGCGGAAGACATCGGTACGGCGCTGGTACGGGTTCACGCGCATGCAGAAGCGGGTCGCGCGCCGCCTGCCGTCCGTGCTCACCGTCTCGGGCACGTCCCGTCAGGAGATCGTCGACCACCTGGGTGTCCCCGGATCCCGTGTCCACGTCGTGCACATAGGCGCCGACACGGACCTCTTCTCGCCCGACCCGTCCGTACCGCAGATACCCGGCCGGATCGTCACCACCTCCAGCGCCGACGTCCCCCTCAAGGGCCTGGTCCACCTCATCGAGGCGCTCGCCAAGGTGCGCACCGAGCACCCCCGAGCGCACCTCGTCGTCGTCGGCAAGCGCGCCGAGGACGGGCCCGTCGCACAGGCCATCGAACGGTACGGCCTCGAAGGCGCCGTCGAGTTCGTGAAGGGCATATCCGACGCGGAACTGGTCGACCTGGTGCGGTCGGCGGAGGTGGCGTGCGTGCCGTCGCTGTACGAGGGGTTCTCGCTGCCGGCCGCCGAGGCGATGGCCACGGGAACGCCGCTGGTCGCCACCACCGGCGGGGCGATCCCGGAGGTCGCCGGCCCCGACGGGGAGACATGCCTCGCGGTGCCCCCCGGCGACGCGGGCGCGCTGGCCTCCGCGCTGAGCCGGCTGCTGGGCGACCCGGAGTTGCGCGTACGACTCGGCGCGGCCGGCCGGGAGCGCGTGCTGTCCCGCTTCACCTGGGCCAGGGCGGCGGAGGGCACGGTGGCCCACTACCGCGAGGCGATAGCGCGTGCCGGGAGCCAGAAAGCTCCAGCAACAGCCACAACGGCGGCAACGGCAGCAGCAGTCGAAGTAGTCGAACCCGATCCCGAAAGCAGGGCCACGTGCTGACCGTCGACTTCTCCCGGTTCCCGCTAGCCCCGGGGGACCGTGTCCTGGACCTCGGCTGCGGAGCGGGACGGCACGCCTTCGAGTGCTACCGGCGGGGCGCCCGGGTGGTGGCGCTCGACCGGAACGGCGAGGAGATCCGCGAGGTCGCGAAGTGGTTCGCGGCGATGAAGGAGGCGGGCGAGGCCCCGGCCGGGGCGACGGCCACCGCGATGGAGGGCGACGCGCTCGCCCTGCCCTTCCCGGACGCCTCCTTCGACGTCGTGATCATCTCCGAGGTCATGGAGCACATACCCGACGACAAGGGCGTACTCGCGGAGATGGTGCGCGTACTGAAGCCGGGCGGCCGCATAGCCGTCACCGTGCCGCGCTACGGCCCCGAGAAGGTCTGCTGGTCGCTCTCCGACGCGTACCACGAGGTCGAGGGCGGCCACATCCGCATCTACAGGGCGGACGAGCTGCTGGCGAAGATGCGCGAGGCCGGCCTCCGCCCGTACGGCACCCATCACGCCCACGCCCTGCACTCGCCGTACTGGTGGCTGAAGTGCGCGTTCGGCGTCGACAACGACAAGGCGCTGCCGGTGCGGGCGTACCACAAGCTGCTCGTCTGGGACATCATGAAGAAGCCGCTGGCCACCCGGGTCGCCGAACAGGCGCTGAACCCGCTGATCGGCAAGAGCTTCGTGGCGTACGCGACCAAGCCCCACCTGCCCCGCCTCTCCGAGAACCGCCGCTCCGAGAACCGCCGCTCCCAGAAGACCGAGGCGGCCGCCGAGTGACCACCCCCCGGACAGAACACCTCGTCCTGCCCGGGGTCCTCACCGCGCAGGAGGCCGCCGCGACCGTCCGCGGCATCCTCGCCGTGCAACGGGAGGACGGCGCCATCCCGTGGTTCCGCGGGCACCACCTCGACCCGTGGGACCACACCGAGGCCGCCATGGCCCTCGACGCGGCGGGCGAACACGACGCCGCCGAGCGGGCGTACGACTGGCTGCGCCGGCACCAGAACGAGGACGGCTCCTGGTACGCGGCGTACGCCGACGGCGACCCGGACGACGTCACGGACCGCAGCCGGGAGACGAACTTCGTCGCGTACGTGGCCGTGGGCGTCTGGCACCACTACCTGTCCACGGGCGACGACATGTTCCTGGACCGCATGTGGCCGACCGTGCACGCGGCGGTGGAGTTCGTGCTGGGCCTCCAGCAGGCCGGCGGCCAGATCGGCTGGCGGCAGGACGACGACGGCACGCAGACCGCCGACGCGCTCCTCACGGGCTCGTCCTCCGTCCACCACGCGCTGCGCTGCGCGCTGGCCATCGCCGAGCAGCGGGAAGAGCCGCAGCCGGACTGGGAGTTGGCGGCGGGCGCGCTGCGGCACGCGATACGGCGCCACCCCGAGCGGTTCCTGGACAAGGACCGCTACTCGATGGACTGGTACTACCCGGTGCTGGGCGGCGCCCTCACCGGCCCGGAGGCCAAGTCCCGCATAGAGGAGGGCTGGGACCGTTTCGTGGTCCCCGGCCTCGGGGTCCGCTGCGTGGTCCCCAACCCGTGGGTGACGGGCGGTGAGTCCGCCGAACTCGCCCTGGCCCTGTGGGCGATGGGCGAGTCCGACCGCGCCCTGGAGATCCTCCAGTCGATCCAGCACCTGCGCGACGCGAGGACCGGCCTGTACTGGACTGGCTACGTCTTCGATGCCCGCGCGATCTGGCCCGAGGAACTCACCACGTGGACCGCGGGGTCGCTGCTTCTTGCGGTGGCTGCGCTGGGGGGTGATGAGCCGACGTGCGCGGTCTTCGGGGGCGAGCGGTTGCCTCGGGGGCTCGACGCGGAGTGTTGCTAGGCGCGGAGTGTTGCCAGGCGCCGTTGGGGTTGTTGTCCTTTGCCGGGTGCGGGCCTGGGCCTGTTTGCGGCTGGTCCCCGCCCCTTGAGCACAGCTCTCAGTGCCGGTAGATCCGGTTGGCGATGGTGTGGCCCACCAGCAGGTAGACCACGGCTGCGAGCCCGTAGCCCGCGACCACACGTGCCCAGGCCTCGTCGAAGGTGAACAGGTCGTGGGACCAGCCCGCCAGCCAGCGGGCCGTGTCGTGGATGAACCGCACGAAGTCGTTCGCGCGGTTGGCGTCCAACAGGTACATCAGGATCCAGAGGCCGAGGATGAAGGCCATGACGTCCGCGATGACCGCGATGATCCTCCCGGCCTGGGTGGCGCGATAATGAGGGGACATGCCCTCCGGGTAGCCCTTGAAGCCCGGACGAAACCAGAACGGGCGTGCTCTGCCATAGGAGTTCAGGACTTCAGGGCTTCAGGAGTTCAGGAGTTCAGCTCCGCGAGCACCCGCAGCGTATGCCGGTCCGGGGACAGGAGCAGCAGGTCCGTCACCGGGCCCTTGCGCCACGACTCCAGGCGCTCGGCGATCCGTTCCCTCGGGCCGACCAGGGAGATCTCGTCCGCGAAGGCGTCCGGGACGGCGAGGACGGCCTCCTCGCGGCGGCCCTCCAGGAACAACTGCTGGATCCGCCGCGCCTCCTCCTCGTAGCCCATGCGTGCCATGAGGTCGGCGTGGAAGTTCCGCTTGGCGTGGCCCATGCCGCCGATGTAGAAGCCGAGCATCGTCTTCACCGGCAGCAGCCCCTCGGCCACGTCGTCGCAGACCTGGGCACGGGCCATGGGCGCGACGAGGAAGTCAGATTTGCTCGATCCCTCGCGGGCCTCGGGCGCGTCGGCGAGCGAGGCCTCGTACACCTCCGTACGCGTCGGCGACCAGTACAGCGGCAGCCAGCCGTCCGCGATGCGCGCCGTCTGCGCGATGTTCTTCGGACCCTCCGCGCCCAGCAGAATCGGGAGGTCGGAGCGGCGGGGATGCGTGATCGGCTTCAGGGGTTTGCCGAGGCCGGTGCCGTCCTCGCCGCGGTACGGGTGGGAGTGGAAGCGCCCGTCCAGTTCGACGGGGGCCTCGCGTCGCAGCACCTGGCGTACGACGTCGACGTACTCCCTGGTCGCGGTGAGCGGCGACGACGGGAACGGGCGCCCGTACCAGCCCTCGACGACCTGGGGGCCGGAGAGCCCGAGGCCCAGGAGCATCCGGCCGCCGGAGAGATGGTCGAGGGTGAGGGCGTGCATCGCGGTGGTCGTGGGCGAGCGGGCCGCCATCTGGGCGACCGCCGTGCCCAGCCTGATCCTTGAGGTCCGGGCCGCGATCCAGGTCAGCGGGGTGAAGACGTCCGAGCCCCAGGACTCCGCCGTCCACACGGAGTCGTAGCCGAGCCGCTCGGCCTCCTGCGCGAGCGGGACGTGGTCCGGTGAGGGGCCGCGGCCCCAGTAGCCGAGTGCGAGACCGAGCCGCATGCCTGCCTGCCTCCTGACGGTTCGTCAGCTTCGGGTGTGCGGGAGGCGACTGTACGACAACGGCCCCTCGCCCGGAAGGGGCGAAGGGCCGTGCGGGTGCGGGCCGACGCGTCAGCCGCGCTGGATACCACTCGTGTCCTGGAGCACACCACGGCGACCGTCCTGTGTCTGGGCGACCAGGCTCGGACCGCGCTGCTCGACGGCCAGGTACCAGGTGCCCGGCGCCAGCTCGGCGATCGTCGACTGCGAGCCGTCCTCAGCGAACAGCGGGCGCGGCACCGGCACCGCGAACCAGAACGGCGAGAAGTCGCTCACCGGAGGCTGCGGGGCCTGCGCCTGCTGCGGCTGCGCACCGTACGGCTGGCCCGGCTGCGGCTGACCCGGCTGGGGCTGGCCGCCGAAGGGCTGCCCCGGACCCGGCTGCTGGGCGCCCGGGTAGCCGTACCCGGCGGGCGGCTGCGCGCCGTACGGCTGCGGGCCTGCGGGCGCGGGGCGGGGACGAGGGCGGCCTTCAGGGCCGGGACGAGGGGGGTGGCGACCGCCCCGGCGGCCATGACCAGGGTGGCGATGAGGGCGAGGATCAGGCCGGTGCCGGCGCTGGGACCGGTACTCGAACCGTTGCCGATGTTGTCCGCGCCGCCGGCCACGTCGAAGACGTTACCCAGCGCGCTCCACGCGGCGAAGATCGTGAACGCGACGCCGAACTGACCGAGGTCCAGACCAGCGACCTTGGGCACCTGCGGCAGACTCCGGGAGGCGACGACGAGCGCCGCGCCGATGATCCCCGCCAGAACGACGCCGAACACGACCGGCCCACTGCCCCAGAGGCTCGGGAGGTCGACGCTGTCGGGAGCCCCGTCGATCGAGTAGAGGTCGAGGAACGACGCGATGAACAGCAATACCGCTGCTCCGATCACCACGCCGTCGCCTCTAGTGAGGGAGCGGATATTCACTTCAGGTCCTTCGTCAGTCGTCACGTCATCGGTGGAGGCGTCGCTGACACCAAGTCGCCGTGCGGCCGTGGTGTGAAGCGCAGAGGTGGCCCCTCATCGTAGGGACGACACTATCGTCCGATCAGTGACGGTGTCCGCCGGGATCAGCCCGCTGAACACTGCTCCCCGTTACTTGCGCAGGAAGCTCACGATTCCCTCAGAGATGCCCTGCGCCGCCTTCTGTCGCCAGGCGCCGCTGGTGAGGAGTGCGGCGTCCTTGCTGTCGCGCATGTTGCCGCACTCGATGAACACCTTGGGAACGGTCGACAGATTGAGACCGCCCAGGTCCTTGCGCGTGACGAGGCCGGTGCCGCCGCCGACGTAGTTGGAGGGCGCGCTGCCCGTGTTGCGGACGAACCTGCCCGCGACCCGCTCTCCCAGGTCGCGGGAGGGGGCGACGATCAGCCGGGTGTCGGCGCCGCCGTCGTTCACGGCGCCCGGGAGGATCACATGGAACCCGCGGTTCCCGGCGCCCGAGCCGTCCGCGTGGACGGACACGACGGCGTCGGCGTCCGCCTCGTTCCCGATCCGCGCCCGCTCGTCGACGCACGGCCCCCATGCCCGGTTGCCGTCCTGCGTGAACTTCACCGTGGCGCCCTGCTCTTCAAGGATCTTGCGCGCCCGCCGCGCCACGTCGAGCGTGAAGTCGGCCTCACGGTACCCGGAGTTGGTGGAGGTCCCCGTCGTGTCGCATTCCTTGAAGTTTGTCCCGATGTTCACCTTGCGGTTGATCTCGGTGGTGTGCTGGAAGTTGCCGGGGTTGTGACCGGGGTCGATGACGACGACCTTGCCGGTGAGGGGACCGGAGGCGGCGGGACCTGAGGACGAGCCGGAGGGCGAGGGGCTGGGGACCTTGTCGTCGTCGCCCGATCCTGTGGAGGCCGTCTTCCCGGAGTCCGATCCGGAGTCCGATCCGGCGTGCGATTCGGAGGGCGTGGACGTCCTCGCCGATCGGTTGTCAGGGGAGCCCGCGGTGGACGACGCCCCCGCAGCCGCACTGCCGGACCCGCCCGCGTCTCCGCCGCTCCCCGTGGCCTGCCACAGCAGCCACCCTGCCAGTGCACCCGGCACCAGCGCGGCGGCCGCGACCACCAACGGGCGGCGCAGCGGCGAACGGCGGGGCTGGGGCGGATCGAAGTCCGGGCCTACGTACGACACGACCGCCACCTTACGGGGCGACCCCGAGGCCCGCAGGGCGCCGGGGTCGCTCGGGTGAAGGCCGTGCGGGTGATGAACTCCGTGCGAGTCGCGAACGTCGTGACGGTGGTGAACTCCGTGGGCTTGGTGAACTCCGTGCGGGTGGTGTCCGCCTCAGATCCCCGTCCCCGTCCCCATCTCCGCCTCCGTCCGCCGCAGCACCCGCAGCGAACCGGTCGCCGAGCCCTCCGTGAACGCTCCGGACTCCAGGGCCCTGAGGTAGACGCGGTACGGGGCCTGGCCGGTGAACTCGTCCACCGGGTCCGGGAACACGTCGTGGATGAGGAGCAGACCGCCCTCGGCCACATGGGGTGCCCAGCCCTCGTAGTCGGCACTCGCGTGCTCGTCGGTGTGACCGCCGTCGATGAAGACGAGGGCGAGGGGTGTGCCCCAGATCGTCGCGATCTGCGGGGAACGGCCGACCAGGGCGACGACGTGCTCCTCCAGTCCCGCCCTGCGGAGCGTGCGGCGGAAGGTGGGCAGTGTGTCCATCAGGCCGAGCTCGGGGTCGACCGTTTCCGGGTCGTGGTAGTCCCAGCCGGGCTGCTGCTCCTCGCTGCCGCGGTGGTGGTCGACCGTCAGTGCGGTGACCCCGGCCGCCCGGGCCGCGTCGGCGAGCAGGATCGTGGACCGTCCGCAGTACGTGCCCACCTCCAGGAGGGGGAGCCCGAGCCGCCCCGCCTCGACGGCCGCCGCGTACAGCGCGAGCCCCTCGTCGGTGGGCATGAATCCCTTGGCGGCCTCGAACGCGGCCAGGGTCTCCGGCGGGGGTGCCGCGGGCATGGGGCTCCTTCGGGTCGTACGTGCGTCCGAGCGCCCATGCTGCCGCACCCCCGGGCCGGAGGCGGGCCGGGGGGTTGTGGACTGCTGGCGATTGACTGAGTACGAGCGTGTTCTGGTGCGCACGAGTGAGTGTCCAGGCTGCGGCAGGTGCGGGCCTAAGGGTGAGAACAGAGGTTTCTCTGTCGAATGTGTGACCTTTGCCGGTGGTGGTCGTTGGATGCGGCAAGGGGGTTCTTCGGCCGACGCGGGGACAGGGGGTGAAGGGTTGGGCGGGCTGCGGGAGTTGGCGGCGCCGTTCGTGGTGCCCGGCCCCTCGGGGGTCGCGGTCCGCGACCGCCTCAAGCACCTGACGGCCGAGGACGAGGAGGTACTGCGGCTGGTCGGCGATCATCTGGGCACGCTCGCCTCCCGGGATCTGAAGGCGCGCTGCGCGGCCGGGCTGGACCATGACACCGGCCAGTGGGCCGAGCGCAAGCGGCCCTGACCGAGGAGTCCTCCTCGCGGTGGGCGGGGTCGATCACGAAGGCCAACCACGATCAGTGGGCGCTCGCCCGACGCGGGCAGCTCGCGCACATCCAGGGCCTGGAAGCGGGTGTGCGCACGATCGCGCACCGGCTGTCCGTGCCCGTCGGGGAGAAGGGCGCTCAGCGGGCGCCGGGTGGCTACCGCAACCGGCAGGAGTGGTTCGCCAAGACCCGCCGCCTGCACGTGCTCACCGACCGGCTCGATGTCGCGCGGGCGGACCGTGAGGCTGGTGTTGTGCACGTGGTGCGGGGCGGGAAGCGCCTGCTGAACACCCGCCACCACCTCGACGCCGCGCAGCTCACCGAGGAGCAGTGGCGTACCCGGTGGCAGGCCGGGCGCCGGTTCCTCCAGGCCGACGGGGAGTCCGGCAAGCGGTTCGGCAACGAGACCATCCGTGTCACCCCCGACGGGGAGGTCTCCCTCAAGCTCCCGGCCCCTTTGGCGCATCTGGCCAACGCCCCGCACGGCCGGTACGTGCTCGCCGCGCGGGTGGCGTTCGCGCACCGGGGTGATCAGTGGCGTGACCGCGTCACTGCGAACCGGGCCGTCGCCTACCGCATCCACGAAGACACCGCACGCGGGCGCTGGTACCTCACCGCGTCGTGGACGATCCCCCCGGCCAGGACCGTGCCACTCACGGCGGCCCGCCCAAGCGGCCTGATCGGCGTCGACACCAACGCCGACCACCTCGCCGCCTGGCGCCTCGACGCACACGGCAACCCCGTCGGCCAGCCACTCCGGTTCGGCTACGACCTGTCCGGCACCGCCGCCCACCGCGACGCCCAGGTCCGCCACGCCCTGATCCGCCTGCTGCACTGGGCCAAACGCCACAACCTCGCGATCGCGGTCGAGGATCTCGACTTCCAGGCGGAGAAGACCCGCGAGAAACACGGCCGCCGGAAAGGCTTCCGCAAGCTGATCTCCGGCATGCCCGTCAGCAGACTGCGGGCCCGGCTCGTGTCGATGGCGGCCGAACTCGGCATCACCATCGTCGCCGTCGACCCGGCCTACACCAGCCGCTGGGGTGCCCAGCACTGGCAGAAACCCCTCACCACCACAACACGCAAGACCACTCGCCACGACGCTGCCGCCGTGGCGATCGGCAGGCGCGCCCTGGGACACCCGATCCGGCGACGGACGGCACCGCCCCCACACGACAGGAGTGATCGTGCGGGGCATCGGACCGTCCAGGCCCGACCGGGCACCCCGGGGCGTGAGGGACCCCGCCCCCGCATTCCCGGACCACGGACACGATCCGTGCGCGCCGGACGCGGAGCGAACGCGGGGAACCAGGACGCCCAACACCGTTCGGGGCGCCCGGCTGAGCACGAGTCCTGGCAACAGGACTCATTCCCGCTCAGCCTTTAGGAACGGTACGGGTGAGGCCTTTAGTTCAATTCAGGAGTTCAGGTGTCCAGGGGTCCGGCTCAGGCCTTCACGGTGGTGGTCGGCAGGGGCAGGTCCACGTCGATCGGGTGGTCGTCGCCCGTGTGGGTCGCGGACGAGGCGAGCGGGCCGTGGCCGGTGGCGCGGGCCGCCAGCACGTAGGTGCCCTCGGTGGGGACGGCGAGGGCGTACGAGCCGTCCTCGGCGGTGACCGTCGCGCCCGCCCGGCGTCCGTGCCGGTCGATCAGCATCACCTTGGCGCGGGCG
Organism: Streptomyces sp. KM273126; assembly: GCF_004337435.2. Taxonomy (NCBI): domain Bacteria; kingdom Bacillati; phylum Actinomycetota; class Actinomycetes; order Kitasatosporales; family Streptomycetaceae; genus Streptomyces; species Streptomyces sp. KM273126. The sequence goes on from NZ_SJXB02000002.1 coordinate 132,576, forward strand.
ACCGGGGTGCCCTCGGCGTCCAGGACACGGCCGCGGAAGCCTCCCAGCACCTCGGTGGCCCGCCGCAGGGCCGCGTCCTCCTCGCTGCTCGCACGCAGCTGCGGCCTCGTCGCGGGGCGGCTGCCCGGCAGGAACAGGGCGAGGGCGAGGCCCAGGACGACCGCGGCCGTGGCGATCAGGAAGGAGATCCGGAAGCCGTGCATGGTGGGGATCGCGACGCCGTTCACGGTGTTCGCGGTGTTGGCGAGGACCATGCCGATGACGGCGCTCGACACCGACGTACCGATGGAGCGCATGAGGGTGTTCAGGCCGTTGGCCGCGCCCGTCTCGGAGGCCGGGACCGCGCCGATGATCAGGGCGGGGAGCGAGGAGTAGGCGAGGCCGATGCCGGCGCCCAGGACCACCGCGATGACGAGGCTCTGCCAGGCGGCGCTCATCAGGCCGAGGCCGGCGCCGTAGCCGACCGCGATGATCAGCATGCCGAGGATCAGGGTGACCTTGGGGCCGTACTTCGCCGACACACGGGCGTAGACGGGGGCCGTGAACATCATCGTCAGGCCCAGCGGAGCGACGATCAGGCCCGCGGCGACCATCGACTGGCCGAGGCCGTAGCCGGTGGACTTCGGCAGCTGGAGCAGCTGGGGGAGGACGAGGGAGACGACGTAGAAGCTGACGCCGACCATGATCGAGGCGAGGTTGGTGAAGAGGACGGCGGGGCGGGCCGTGGTGCGCAGGTCGACGAGGGGCGCCTTCAGACGCAGCTCCATGACACCCCACAGGACGAGCACGACCGCCGACGCGGCGAACAGGCCGAGCGTGGTGCCCGAGGTCCAGCCCCAGTCGCTGCCCTTGGTGATCGGCAGGAGGAAGAGGACGAGACCGGTGGAGAGGCCGAGTGCGCCGAGGACGTCGAAGCTGCCCTCGGCGCGCATCGGGGACTCCGGTACGGCGAGGAGGGTGAGGACGATCGAGAGGATGCCGAGGCCGGCGGCGCCGTAGAAGAGGGCGTGCCAGTTGGTGTGCTGGGCGACCAGGGCCGCGGCGGGCAGCGCGAGGCCGCCGCCGACGCCGATCGAGGAGCTCATCAGGGCCATCGCTGAGCCGAGCCGCTCGCGGGGCAGCATGTCGCGCATCAGGCCGATACCGAGGGGTATCGCGCCCATGGCGAAGCCCTGGAGGGTGCGGCCGACGATCATCGGGAGCAGTGTGCTGGTGAACGCGCTGATCAGCGCACCGACCACCATCACGGCGAGGCTGAGGACCAGCAGGCGCCGCTTGCCGTAGAGGTCGCCCAGGCGCCCCATGATCGGCGTCGCCACGGCGCCCGAGAGCAGCGTCGAGGTCAGGACCCAGGTGGCGTTGCTCGGGGTGGTGTCCAGCAGCGTCGGCAGGTCCTTGATGACCGGTACGAGCAGGGTCTGCATCACCGCGACAACGATCCCCGCGAAGGCCAGGACCGGGACGATCGCTCCGGTCGGCCTCCGGGTGGGCCGGTCTGCGGTCGTGTGCGTCATTGCGTGAGGCCTCCAGGCCGCGTGAGAAGGGGTACGTGGATGCTGAACCCCGTGTGCCTGGGCAACTATTCCGATGTTTTGGGTACCTAACGAATTCTTGACCTGCATATGGGGATCTGACGTGCCGTCATGCCGGGCCGGTCCCGTGTGGCGTAGGTCTCACGCCCGAGGTGCACCGGCGCGAAATGCCGATGCCGTGGGCGCCGGGTGGTTGAGAGCATGAGCCTCATGCTCAGAGCCGCCGAAGGCACCCGTGCATCGGGCCGTATCGCGCCGCCCACCTGGCTCCTGGTCGCGCTCGCGTGCGCCGGGCAGTTCCTCGTCGTCCTGGACGTGTCCGTCGTCAATGTGGCGCTGCCGTCGATACGGACCGACCTGGGGCTCGGCGTGACGGGGCTGCAGTGGGTGGTGAACGCGTACACCATCGCCTTCGCCGGCTTCATGCTGCTGGGAGGGCGGGCCGGTGACCTGTACGGGCACAAGCGAATGTTTCTCCTGGGGCTCGCCCTCTTCACACTGGCGTCGCTCGGCGGCGGCCTTGCCCAGGACGGCTGGCACCTGCTCGTCGCGCGGACCGTCCAGGGGCTCGGGGCCGCGGTGCTCGCGCCCTCGACGCTGACCATCGTCACCTCGGCGGTGCCGGAGGGGCCCGCCCGCGCACGGGCCATCGCCACGTGGATGGCGGTCGGCGCGGGCGGCGGAGCGGCGGGCGGCCTGGTCGGCGGGGTACTGGTGGACGCCCTGTCGTGGCGGTGGGTGCTCCTCATCAACGTGCCCGTGGGTGCCGTGGTGCTGACCGGCGCGGCATGGCGGCTCGTCGAGAGCCGGGCGCGGGACCGGCGTCGGCTCGACCTGCCGGGCGCGGTCCTGGTGACGGCGGGTCTCGCGAGCCTCGCCTACGGCATCGTGCAGACCGAGGCCGTGGGCTGGACGGCGGCCGTGACGCTGGTGCCGCTGCTCGCCGGACTGGTGCTGATCGGCGCCTTCCTGGCCGTCGAGGCACGGACGCGGGCACCGCTGATGCCGCCGAAGCTGCTGCGGCTGCGGTCGGTGGCGTCGGCGAACACGGCCATGTTCCTGTGCGGTGGGGTGATGTTCTGCACCTGGTACTTCATGACGCTGTACGCGCAGACCGTGCTCGGCTACACCCCGCTGGAGGCCGGGCTCGCGGGGATACCGACTTCGCTCGCGGTGGTGCTCGGTGCCCAGCTCGCGCCGCGGCTCATGCGGGTGCTCGGGGCGCGCCATGTTGTGGTGCTCGGGATGCTGATGGCAGCCGTCGGGTTCGGGTGGCAGTCGACGATGACGGCGGACGGTTCGTACGTGACCGCGATCATGATCCCCGGAGTCCTGATGATGGCCGGCGGCGGTCTGTCGGCGACCCCGTTGGCCGCGCTCGCCACGTCCGGGGCGGCCCCCGGGGACGCCGGTCTGGTGTCCGGGCTCGTCAACACCTCGCGGACGATGGGCGGCTCACTCGGTCTCGCCGTCATGTCGACGATCGCGGCGGCCCGTACGGCGGGCGGCACCTCACCGGAGGCGCTGACGGACGGGTACGCGCTGGTGTTCCGCACGGGCGGAACCGTGCTCGTCGTGGCGGCGGTGCTGATGCTGGCCTGGCTGCCGCGGCGGACGCCGACGGACTGACCTCCGGCCTCCGGTCCGCTACAACCACCCCTGCTGCCGGGCCTCCCGCATCGCCTCCATGCGGTTGCGGGTGCCCGTCTTGCCGATGGCGGAGGAGAGGCAGTTGCGGACGGTGGACTCGGAGAGGTGGAGCCGGTCCGCGATGTCGGCGACGGCCGCCCCGTCCGCGGAGGCATTGAGTACGTCGCACTCGCGGGACGTGAGCGGGTTGGGGCCCGCGCTGAGGGCGGCCGCGGCGAGCACCGGGTCGATCACCGTCTCGCCGGTCAGCACGCGGCGGACCGCCTCGGCGAGCTCCTCCACCGGTCCGTCCTTCACGAGGAACCCGGCGGCGCCCGCCTCCATGGCCCGGCGCAGGTAGCCGGGCCGGCCGAAGGTGGTGAGGATCAGCACCCGGCAGTCCGGCACCTGGTCGCGCAGGTCAGCGGCGGCGTCCAGGCCGCTCTTTCCGGGCAGTTCGATGTCGAGCAGTGCGACGTCGGGACGGTGGGTGAGCGCGGCGTCCACGATCGCGTCCCCGGCGCCGACCTGGGCCACCACCTCCATGTCCGCCTCCATGCCCAGGAGCAGCGCGAGGGCGCCTCGCATCATGCCCTGGTCCTCGGCGAGCAGGACTCTTACGCTCTTCAGCGGGCGGTGGTCCTGCGGCATCTCGCTCATGAGGAACAGGCTAGAGCGGGCAGTTTGTTGGGGCGCGTCAAGCAGGTCTGCGGGCAGACGAAAGCCCCGCCCGGCGCGTGGCCGGACGGGGTGCGTGGTGTCGGTGGGCGGCTGTGCGTCCTGTGTCGGTTCCTGCGGGAAGAAGGGCTGATCGTCACGACCCCCGGCATGGGCTCGTTCGACCGCGACCGCAGCGGCGAGCAATCGCGAGAGAAGGACGCGTATGACCGGTCGAGCGCGATGCCGAAGGAGAAGCCGATACGGGTGCGATATATCGGGCTTGCCGTGTGGCTCACCCAGATCGGCGACCTGAACACCGCCATTGGTGAGCCCGGAGAATCCGGCTTCCGCCTCGGTCGCCCCGAAACGAGCCGCATAGAGATCACCTGTCTCCGTATCCCAGTCCTGGTCGTCAGAGGCAGCACTTCCGTGTCGTCCAGTCGCTGACCGGCGTTCAACAGCGGAATGCCGTTCCACATGATGGTCGGGATCTCAGACCACGCACCCGCAGTACGGACGCCTCCCGCTCGTGCTTGGAACAGCCGCCGCCACGGGCGGTCGACTCGGGACAGCCGGGGAAGTTGCATGGGGGCGGGGCTTTCGGGGCGTGAGGCATTACCTCTGATCCGGGGGATCTGGAAGGCCGGCAGCCTTATTGCCTATGGCGAGAAACAAATCACCCACAAGAGTGGCTTGCGGCTGTGGCGGATTCGTGCGGTTTGCGTCGGGAAATGGGCCTCGTCAAGAGGGGTGAAAGCACCTCAGGACTGTGTGCCGCCCTGCCATATTCACTGACCTCAGGACGAGGTTGAAAGCGAGGAATCATGACGAACGACGAAGGCACGGTTGCCAGCGGCTGCCAGTGTGGCCCCGGCTGTAGCTGCGGCTGCCAGAACGGCGGCTCCTGCCAGTGCGGTGGCTCCTGCGGGTGAGGCGGTCAGCCGTCTGAACCATGAGCCCCCGGACAACTCGTCCGGGGGCTCCTTCATGCGCGACGAGCCGCAAAGCCAGCAGCCCCGAACTCTGCTGCCGGCTTGTAGCTCCTGCGTCCCGTCGGCATGGAACGCCCGCATTCCTCGCAGCGGAGCAAGCCGGTGAGGAGATGGTCGGACTGCCCTCCCGGTAAGCCGGTCACCGCCTCGCGGATCTCCGTCAGGGCCTGGCGGCCGACCGACACGGCCTGAGACCGAGGCGGTGTTGCAGCTCTTTCCGTCATGGCTACGACGCTACGAGCCACCGGGCGGGCACGGCAGATGCGCTTGTACGGACTCGGGTGGGACAGATGTCACGGCTGTCACGGCACGCGGAGACAGGCGGGGACACACGGATCTGACGTGGCGTCAGAAGTCTTCACAAGTGTACGCGGCTCGGCTATACAGAGGTCGCCGGACTGGAACGCGTTCTAGGGATTTCCAGGGATTTCCCAGGGAGGGCGGGTTCCGCGGCCCCGTGACGACCTCGGTGCGGCCGATGGTGCGGACGGCCGTGCCGAGGTCTCTTCCCGTCGACGAGTCGTTCCCGCACCCCAGCCGCCCCGATCAGGAGCCCCATGCCCATCGACGCAGCCCTGGCCCTCGCGGCCGAGCCCCGGTCCGGGGAGATCTCCTGGACCTCGAAGGACGTCCAGCTGTACCACCTCGGCGTGGGCGCGGGCGCGAACCCCGACAAGCACAGCCCCGCCACCGATCCCGACGAACTGCGCTACACCCTGGAGTCCCGGCTGCACGTCCTGCCGAGCTTCGCCACCGTCGCGGGCGCCGGTTCGCCCGGGGTGATCAGCAGCCTGTCCATGCCCGGCGTCGACGTCGACCTGGCCCGCGTCCTGCACGGCGGCCAGACCGTCGAGATCCACCGTCCCATCCCGGTCGAGGGCACCGCGACCGCCACCTCCCGTATCGCCGCCGTGTACGACAAGGGCAAGGCGGCCGTCCTCGTCATGCGCACCGAAGTCACCGGCGCCGAGGGCCCGTTGTGGACCAACGACGCCCAGATCTTCGTACGGGGGGAGGGCGGCTGGGGAGGAGACCGCGGACCGTCCGCCCGTCTCGAACCGCCCGCCGGTGAACCCGACAAGGTCGTCGAACGCCCGATCCACGAGGACCAGGCACTGCTCTACCGTCTCTCCGGCGACTGGAACCCACTGCACGCCGATCCGGAGTTCGCCAAGGTCGCCGGGTTCGAACGGCCCATCCTGCACGGGCTGTGCACCTACGGCATGACCCTCAAGTCCGTCGTCGACACGCTGCTCGGCGGCGATGTGAGCCGGGTGCGCTCGTACACCACGCGATTCGCCGGGGTCGTGTATCCGGGGGAGACACTGCGCATCCGCATGTGGCGCGAGGACGGCAGGGTCCAGGTGTCGGTGACGGCGGTTGACCGGGACGACGCCCCCGTACTCGCCGACACCCTCGTCGAACACTCCTGAGCAGCCCAGCACTCCGGTACGTCCAGTACTCCGGCACGACCAGTACTCCGGCACGACCAGTACTCCGGTACTCCTGAGGGGAGCCGCACCATGCGCGCAGCCGTACTGCACGAGATCGGCCAGGACAAGCTCGACGTCCTCGACGACGTCGAGGCGGTGGGCTTCGGGCCCGGCAGGGTGAGGATCCGGGTACGCGCCACGGGCCTGTGCCACTCCGACCTGTCCGCCATGGCCGGGGTCCTGCCGCAGCCGGCGCCGTTCGTGCTCGGCCACGAAGGGGCGGGCGAGATCCTCGAAGTCGGGGAAGGCGTCGGCCACTTGAAGGCGGGCGACCGGGTGATCGTCTGCTGGTTGCCGGCCTGCGGCGCATGCCCCGCCTGCAAGCGCGGCCAGACCGAGCTGTGCCTGACCGGGTTCATGAACGCGGGCACCCCCAACTTCAGGCGGCCCGGCGGCGACGTCTTCGGCTTCGCGGGCACCGGCACCTTCACCGAGGAGGTCGTCGTCGACGCGGGCTGCGCGGTGCCGATCCCCGACGACGTGCCCTTCGACATCGCCGCCCTCATCGGCTGCGGCGTCACCACCGGGCTCGGCGCCGCGCTCAACACGGCGGACGTGGAGCCGGGTTCGTCGGTCGCCGTCATCGGCTGCGGGGGAGTGGGCATATCCGCGATCCAGGGCGCACGGCTCAAGGGTGCCGCCGAGATCATCGCCGTCGATCCCGTCGCCTCCCGACGGGAGTCCGCGCTGAAGTTCGGCGCGACGAAGGCGGTGGCGCCGGAGGAACTGGCCGACACCAAACAGTCGGTGACCGCCGGCGAGGGCTTCGACTACGTCTTCGAGGTGGTCGGCAGGTCCGCGACCGCACGGACGGCGTACGACATGACGCGGCGCGGCGGCACGCTGGTCGTCGTGGGCGCGGGCGCCATGGACGACTTCCTCCAGTTCAACATGTTCGAGCTGTTCTTCGACGAGAAGCGCATCCTGCCGTCGATGTACGGCGGCGGGGACGTGGTGCGGTCGTACGAGCGGACGATCGCGCTGTGGCGCGCCGGGCGCATCGACCTCTCAGGCCTGATCACCCACCGGGTGCCGCTGGCCGACGTCAACGAGGCGCTGCACCAGATGCGGACGGGCACGGCGCTGCGGACGTGCGTAGAGATCTGAGAACCCGAGAACCCGAGGACTTGAGAGCCCGGGGGACTTGAGAGCCCGGGGGACTTGAGAGCCCGGGGACTTGAGGATTCATTGATGAGCTTCCATGCGGCGGAGGGGCGTTGATGTCACTGCCACTTGAGGGTCGGTCCGCGATCGTCACGGGCGCGGGCCGCGGACTGGGCCGGGCCGAGGCGCTGGAACTCGCCCGGCTCGGCGCCGCGGTCGTCGTCAACGACTACGGTCAGCCGGGCCGCGACGGCTCGGGCGAGGCGTCCACCGGGCCGGCCGAGGACGTCGCCGCCGAGATCCGGGCGGCGGGCGGCACGGCCGTAACCGACACGGGAGACGTGGGGAACCACGAACAGGCCGGGGAACTGGTCGAGTTGGCGATCACGGAATTCGGGAAGCTGGACATCCTCGTCAACAACGCGGGCATCCTGCGCGACCGGATGGTCTTCTCGATGTCGGAGGACGAGTGGGACGCCGTCATCCGAGTCCATTTGAAGGGCCACTTCAACACGACGCACTTCGCGGCAGCGCACTGGCGGGCGCGCAGCAAGGCGGAGGGCGGGCGGCCGGTGTACGGACGGATCGTGAACACCTCGTCGGAGGCGTTCCTGGCGGGCTCGGCAGGACAGCCCAACTACGCGGCGGCGAAAGGCGGAATCGTCGGCCTGACCACGTCGACGGCGGCCGCCCTCGCCAAGTACGGCGTGACGGCGAACGCGATCTGCCCGCGGGCGCGGACGAGGATGACGGCGGACGTGTTCGCGGGAGTGGAGCAGCCCGGGGACGCCGATGGTGACGGCGGTGGCCTGGACCCGTTGGCCCCCGAGCATGTCGCGCCGCTCGTCGGGTACTTGGCGTCGCCCGCGGCCGGGCACGTGAACGGGCAGCTCCTCGTCGTGCACGGGGGGATGGTCGCGGTTATCGAACGGCCCCGGGTGGCAGCCCAGTTCGACACCGAGCGGGACGCTTTCACGTACGAGGAGCTGGACGCTCTGCTCAGCCCGTACTACGCCGGGCGGCCGAGGAACGAGACGTTCGCGGCGGTGGAGGTGCTGGGGCTCAGGCGGGGACGCTGAGGGGTCGTACGGAATGCAACGGCCCCACTTACTGTCGTCGTGTTCGCGTCAGGTACGGTGGCTGCCTTCCTCTTACGTACGGAGCGCAACGACACATGGGGGTAGGACGTGTCAACCGGGACGGAAATCGAGGATCCGGCAGCCCTCAATCGTGCGGGCACGGGTGCGCGCGAGATCGAGGGGCAGACGCGAACTGCCGGTGCGCATCCGGTGGACGAGACGCGTACGGCAGCCGGGGACTTCGGCAGTGGCAACTGGGACGGTGGGCTGGGCGGGGCGCTTACTGGCCTGGCGGAGACCTGGTCATCTCAGGTCTCCGCACTCGCGGGCAAGTGTGACAGCCTCGCCGGCCAGTGCGGAGTTTCGGGAGTGCTGTATCAGCGCACGGAAGCCGCGAACGCGCAAACCATGAACTCTCTGGCGAGTGACTTCGGCTGAACCAGGCCTTCCATCCCACCGCCACCGCCACCGCGCCAACCAGACAAGACTCACGACTTCACGGGGAATCGCCGAGCTCATGCCGACGTACGAGCAGCTGTACCACCTCAAGCTCAGCAACCTCAAAGCGGCCGCTGAGCGCTGGGAGGAGACCGTCACCAAGTTCAAGGGGCTGCACACCGCGTACGGCGATCAGGTCGCCAGCCCCTTCCGGCAGGCAGGCTGGACCCAGCCGGTCCTGACGGCGGCCAAAGCCGACAACGACGTACGCGCCGCCCAGCAGGAGTTCGAGGACGCCCACAAGGAGGCGAAGGGTATCGCCGGTGTCCTCACGACGTTGCACGCCGAATTGAAGAAGGCGAAGTACGACCTCCACCACCTCGCTGAGGTCGAGGCCAAGGAGCAGGACCTCCTTGTCAGCACCACCGGCGTCGTCACCCCGCGCTATGAACTCTCCCACGTCGGCGCCCGCGACGACCCCGACCGCCAGGCCGCCATCCGCGAACAGCAGGACGCGTGCGACGCCTTCGCCCGCCGTATCGAACGAGTCCTCCAGCGCGCCGCCGCCGCCGACGACACCGCCTGCTGGGCCCTGCGCCGCGACCTCGGCGGAGACAAGACCGACTTCAACTCCAAGGTCGTCACCTCCCTCGACGACGCCGACGCCACCCGCGCCTTGGAACTGGCGCAAAAGGGCTCGGACATGTCGGACAGTGAACTCCGGAAGTTCAACGAGCTGTTGCGGGCCAACAAGAACGACAAGGAGTTCGCCGAGAAGTTCACCACAGGAATGGGCGGCCGGGGGACGCTGGAGTTCTGGGAGGGCATGGATCTCCACGGCGATCCGGCCCCCGAGGGCGCCCGCAAGGAGCTCCTGGAGCAGACCCGCAGCCAGCTCGGTGGGACCCTCGCCACCGCCACCGAGTCCGACAGCAGGGCGATGCGGGAGTGGAAGGAGGACGTGATCGCCGCAGGCCCCTACCCTCTCGATCACGACCTCAACAAGCCCAGGGGATTCCAGGTGATGTCGGACCTGATGAACTCGGGCCGCTACGACAGCGCATTTCTGAAGGACTACGGGAACGCCCTGATCGACTATGAGAAGGACGCCACCAAGAACGGTGACTCCCTGAGTAACGAGTACCTCGGTAAGACCATCCCCGGCAGCGGCCTTGACGGCGGTGACATCGACCTCACCAACGACTGGGGCACCGACCCCATGACCGGCTACATGAACGCCCTCGGCCACAACCACCAGGCGTCCACCGAATTCTTCTCCGACAAGGGCAACTTCGACTACGTGGTGGGCGGTGATGGAGTCAAGGGTGCCCGCGACTGGCCCGAGGACGCTCACCCGCAGTACGAGAACGGCACTTCCCGTGGCTACAACGCTCTCGGCCATGCCCTGGAATCCGCCACCACGGGGAGCGACTACGGCGCCGCCAAACCCGAACTCCACCGGGGTGAGGAGGAACGCGCCGTCATGCAGCGGGTCATGGAACGCTACGGGGATCCCGAGGTGGAGCTGATGGACAAGCAGACGGGCATCTCCGACAGCATGGGGCGCATCGGCGCCGCCTACATCGACGACCTCAACTACGGCATTTCGGGACTGGATGCCTCCGACCAAAGCCAGCGAGGTATGGAGGAGCTGTTCGGCGTCAAGGACGAGAACCGAATCGAACCGGTCGCTGCCCAGCAGTTCGTCCGCGAACTCGGCAACGACGAGACCTCGCACGGCATCATGTCTCAGGCCCAGCAAGCGTTCACCACCAGCCGTATCCAGGCCCACGAAGGCACCGCTGAGGCGTATCGGGCCGCCGAGTGGGGGATGACGATGCACGGTGCCCTCGATGAGGCGCGCGCCGAACAGATCGGCCGCGACTACCGTGAGAGCGACGAGGACTACAACCACGAACTCGCGAAGTCCGCAGCCTGGAAGCAAGCGGGAGTCTCCGTCACCGTGGGCGGTGCCACAACCGGGGTCGAAGCAGCTGCCACCATCCTGGCCCCGCAAGCAGCGCCCATCATCCTTCCCATCGCCGAGGCCGCTGGCTCAGCTGTGGAAACCGGCCTGGGCAACGAGATCGCCGACTCCCTCAAGGAAAACGAGCGGGACAGCACCGGCAAAGCCATCAACAGCATCGATGAATTCGACTACGAATCCAAGAAACTGGCCAGAACAGGAATCGACAACTACATGGACAGCCAAGGCGTGGTGGGTGCATCGCGGGACACCCGGAACACGGCACTCGACGCCGCATACGCCCGGGGTAGTCGCATAACAGATACGGACAACTCCCGATGACCCCGAAGCCTCACCGTCATCAAGCCACGGTTGCAGCTCTGGCGCTTGCCGCCCTCATCACCGCCTGCACTGCTTCACCGAATGAGCCCAAACCCGCCCCCATCAAGCCAGTCGCGGCGGACGAGATCTGTGGCGGCATGTTCGGCAGCAGCACAATGCGAGACCTTCAGCAGTTGCTCGTCGGTCGGAAGGAGTTCTATCCGCGTACGCGATCCGAGGGGACGAGAGTCGAGCGGGTCGCAGAGCAAATGCGTAAGGAAGCCCCAGGCAGCAGCAAGCCGAACTACACCAGAGCCTCCTCCGTCTGTTCCTTCCTGCTGTGCAAGGAAGATGTGCGAACGCCGTGCGGTGGCCAAAGGGAAATCGACTTCTACTTCGGCTGGACCCGGCACCCGTACTTCACCAAAGAGGAGAAGTCTGAAACCCTCAATTTCACCGTAGGCGATGCGGAGATGACGCGCGCTGTGGACGACCTCCGGCGTTCAACAGCACGCTTCGCATGCACACTTCCGAGTGGCCACGACGGTGCCGTACAAGGCTACTTTGAGGGGTATTGGGACAACGGCCTCGACGACGTAACCAAGCAGAGCAATACTCGACTCAGAGTGTTGCTCTCAGCCGCATCCAAGGTAAGTAAGTCCTTGGGCTGCACGAACAGTCCTAACCTCTCGCCCTCTGGCGTCGAGGAGTCTCGCCAGAATGAGACCACTTGACCATGGTTTCGTGAGAGCGGGGTGGACGGGTTCACCGCTCCTTGTGCAGCTCTCTGCCACTGGCGCGGTGAGCACTACCCGGCAGGTCCATCCGGCGCCGAGGACTGCGTTCCGCTACCGCTGGTAGGGGTTGCTCCCGGGTGGGGGCTGGTTCGGCGGGGCGACCGGGGTGTGGGCTGTTGCTGGTAGGGGTTCGGGGCGGGCCCTGGTTGCCGTACGGCTGCTGTTGGGCGTACGTGGCGAATCCGGGCGGCGGGTTGGTCGAGCCGTCGCGGCGGGCGCGGTTCTTGCTGCGGACGGCGAGGACGATGGCGCCGACCACGAGGAGGAGGAAGACTCCGCCTGCGGCGAGGGCGAGGATGGTGGTGGTGCTCAGACCGCTGTTGTCGTCCGCGCTGCTGGAGGCGGCCGGGGGTGTGGCGGCGTCGCCCTTGCCGGTGCTGCTGGAGTCGGCGGCGGTGCGGGCGGCCACCGTGCCGCCACCGCTCGCCCCTCCGGCACCCCCGGCCCGGCCCTCGTCGCCGAGGAGCCCCTACGGGCTGGAGTCACCGCTCAACGGCGAGGATGCTGCCCTGATCCGCCCCTACCTGGTCGCGTTCGAGGAGAGGCAGCGGCAGAGGGAACGCCGCCTCGCCCTGGTCCTCGCTGCGGACTTCGGCATCGACCTTGATCCGCACGTGATCGGCGCGCGGGGGGGGCCTGATGACCGCCACTGTCACCGGCACCGGCACCGGCACCGGTAACGCGCTGTGCGGTGCCCGCCGCCCCGGGTGGGAGCGGCCGGGCCGCGGGCATCACCGCCTGCCCTGCGTCCTGGGGCAGGGCCACGACGGAGACCATCGCGATGCATTCGGCCACGCCTGGCTCCAGCGGTCCGGCGTGGCGGAATGCGGGGCACTGCTCCCCGGCGCGGCGGGGCTCCGCCTGCGGATCGTGGGGCACTACGGCCCGCATCAGGACGTCGCCGACCGCGAGGGGGCCGGTGTGTGCGAGAAGTGCGGGTCGACTGAGCCGCCGCACGTGACCGTCACCACGGACAGCGGCGGAACTGCACGGCACCGGCAGGTCTGCCAGGGGTGCGCGCGCAGCGATGCCTCGGCCGTCGTACGTCCGCCCGTGCGGATGTGCGTGCGCTGCGACCGGATCACTGACACTCCGGTTCTCGTCTCCGAGGTGCACCAGAACTCCGGGCCGGGATTCAACGTGTACGCGTGCGACGACTGTGCGTCCCACTTCCCGCCACTGCCCGACGCGTTCGACGTCTTGTAAGGCCAGGCGCCGGAGGCCTCGCCTGGCAGAGTGACGGGGTGGACGACCATGCGACGGCCCCGGAAGCATCGCGCTGGCGGGGTCGTGTGCCGCGCGCCTCGCACTGCTGCACAGTGCGAGGCGCGCGGTGTGCACTTTCCTCCGGCTGGCTCGACGTCTGGCTGGCTTGACGTTTCAGCAGAGCCGAACGTCGGTCAGGCAGCCGCTTCCGTCTGCTCGGCCTGCCTGCGGTGCCGGCCCCGAGGGGTCGCCTCGGAGTCGTTCACCGAGACCGGTCCGCGATGCTTGCCGTGGCCAGAGGCCTCGTGGGCGGTGGCGTCGGCGGCGGGCGGTTCCGTGGTGTGTGTGTCGCTCATGTGGAAGTGTTCACCCCGTCAGCGAGATCTTCGTACGAGGGGTGAGTCTAATGGGCCGGTGTGACAACTGTGATGGCGGCCACGGGCGTTGGGGCGCCTGCCTCCGCCCCTGCCTGCCCCCTCAACGGCGCCTCCCGCAACGGCACCGGACGCGCGGCGACGGGCTCCGACGGCTCCGGAAGCGGCAGTGGCTCCGGTGGGGATGCATCACCTGACGTGGACGTGGACGTGGACATGGACGCGGACGCGGACGTAGGCACAGGCACAGGCGCCCGCACATGCGCAGCCACATGCCCAGGCACACCTGCGGCCGCACAAGGCACGCCCTCCTGCACAGCCCCCGGCACCTCCACCCACGACACCCCACACGGCACCACCCCCGTCGCATACGGCAGCTGAAGCACCCCGTCCCTGCTCCACTGCCCCGACCCCGCCAACCACCCCTCAGGCGCCGCAAGATGATGGACCTGCCGTTCGGCAGGGCGCCAAACCCCCACCCAGCTGCCGACCGCACCATCCACCCGAAGAGCCACCGCACAGCCCTCCGGCGTAAGCATCTGCCCGGGCTGAATCGCGAACGGTGTCACCACACAGTCCCGCAACCGCAGGCACTCGGGAAACCGGACCGGCAGCGTACTGCCCAACACCCCCCAGCCGAGCCGCCCATGGCCGGGCGAGGGCGCGTCCGAGCGGATCAGCAGGAGCCCGCTGTCGGGGTCGGCCAGCAGCAGCCGATCGTCACTGTCCTCGGCGATCTGGAGCAGTGGAGACACCGAGCCACCCTCCTCCAGGTCCACCACCACCGTCTTCGTCCGCCCACGCAGCGTCCGGTCCAGGGCGAGCATCCGCCCCGTACCGTCCAGCCACACGCCCCCCGAGCAGCGCCCCGGCACCTCCGCCAGACGCTCCGGACCGAACGTCCCGCCCGCCACCAGCCACACCACCGTCGAACTCCGCCCCACGGCAAGGGCGTACGCGCACTCCCCGCGCGGCGCCGGCGGCAACAACCGCACCCGGTCCGTCGGGTCCGGACACTCGACCGCGCCGAGGAACAGCTCACCGGTCCCGGGGCCCGTCGGATAGAGGAGCGAGAACAGATGCCGCCCGCCCGCGATCCGGTGGATCAGCACCCGGCCGTCACTTATCGGGAGTACCTCGGTGCCGGGCTCCTCCGGCTGGTTCGCGGGCAACGGCACCGCGTACGGCTCGGGGCCGTCCAGAGTCCAGCGCTCCGGGAACCAGGACTCCCCGGCGAGGGCGAGGCGCGCCCCGTACGTCCCGTCGGCGGTGATCACGCATCCGGGCCGTGGGGCTCCGCCGTCGTCGTCGTTCCCCACGGCCACCTCGGTGGCACAGACCGTCATTGTTCGGTCACCTCCGGCGACGAAGGTAGTTTTCGTACGCACAGACGTGGCACCGGCGGGCCGCTGCTTCACACATAAGGGTGTCGGTCTCGCGGTTCGCCTGAGGCGATGGGGGTGGGTGTGCTGGAGGGGGAAGGCGGTTTAAGGTTAGCCTCGCCTAAGCGTGGCCGGACCGGCCTCGCCCAAGCGCGGCCGCGTCCGAGTCCCGCGAGCGCAGCCCGAGTCCGAACCCCAGGAGTCACCCATGTCCGTCCGCAGCCGCCGCCGCGGGACCACTGCCACCGCCCTCGCCTTCGTCGCCGCGTTCTCCCTCGCAGCCTGCGGGTCCGGGTCCGGGTCCGGATCAGAATCGGGGGAGGGCGGCTCGGGATCGGGGAAGTCCGACAACGGCGGCGGCAGCAAGTCCGTCGCCCAGGGCGGCGAGGACTTCGCGAAGGCGGCCGAGGAGACGGCGAAGATGGGGACCACGGCCAAGGCCGGCGAGTTCCCGCGCACCATCAAGCACGCCATGGGCGAGACCGAACTCAAGGCGCGCCCCACCCGGGTCGTCGTCCTCGACGTCGGTGAACTGGACAACGTCGTCTCGCTCGGTGTGAAGCCCGTCGGGTACGCGCCCACCGAGGGCTCGGCCGCCATCCCCTCGTACCTGAAGAAGGACGCGGGCAACCCCGAGAACGTCGGCACGATCAACTCCCTCAACCTGGAGGCGATCGCGAACCTCGAACCCGACCTGATCCTCGGCAGCGAACTGCGCGCCGCGAAGCTGTACCCGCAGCTCTCCGAGATCGCCCCCACCGTGTTCTCCATCCGCCCGGGCTTCACCTGGAAGGAGAACTACCTCCTCAACGCCGCCGCCCTGGACCGGACGGCGGAGGCGAAGACCGAGCTCGACGCGTACCAGAAGAAGGCGGAGCAGCTCGGCGAGGACCTCGGCGACGACAAGCCGACCGTCACCATGCTCCGCTACATGCCCGGCATGATCCGCCTCTACGCCAAGGCCTCGTTCATCGGCACGATCCTCCAGGACGTCGGTATCCCGCGCCCCAAGAACCAGCAGATCAACGACCTCGCCGTCGAGATCAGCCCCGAGCGGATCGACGAGGCCGACGCCGACTGGATCTTCACGGGTGTGTACGGCGACGACAAGAAGACGGACCGCTCGACCGTCCAGGGCAACCCGCTCTGGGAGAAGCTGGACGCGGTGAGGGGCGGCCAGGCCAAGGACGTACCGGACGAGACCTGGTACCTCGGTCTGGGCGTCACGGCTGCGAACGAGGTCCTCGGCGACCTCAGGACCAACTTGGTCAAGTGACCACCGGTCGGGTGGCCGGGTGACTGCCTGATCAAGTGAACCGCGGCCGGTGGGGTACGGGCGCAGGGCAGGTAGCCTTTTGTTCGTGCCCCGTCTGTCTGAAGTCATCGCCGCGCTCGACGCCCTCTGGCCCCCCGAGAGGGCCGAGGGATGGGACGCGGTCGGGACGGTCTGCGGAGACCCCGACCAGGAGGTCTCGCGAGTCCTGTTCGCCGTCGACCCCGTCCAGGACATCGTGGACGAGGCGGTGAAACGGGGCGCCGACCTGCTGGTCACCCACCACCCGCTCTATCTGCGCGGTACGACGACGGTGGCGGCCTCCACCTTCAAGGGCCGCGTCGTACACACCCTCATCAAGCACGACATCGCGCTGCACGTCGCCCACACCAACGCCGACACCGCCGACCCGGGAGTGAGCGACGCACTGGCCGGGGCGCTGGACCTCCGGGTCGTACGCCCCCTCGTGCCGGACCCCTCCGACCCCGACGGCCGCCGCGGCCTCGGCCGCGTCTGCGAGCTGGACCACCCGCTGACCGTACGGGAGTTCGCGGCCCGCGCGGCCGAGCGGCTGCCCGCCACCGCACAGGGCATCCGCGTGGCCGGCGACCCCGAGGCGCTCGTCCGCACGGTCGCCGTGAGCGGCGGCAGCGGCGACAGCCTCTTCGAGGACGTACGCGCCGCCGGAGTCGACGCGTTCCTCACCGCGGACCTGCGCCACCACCCGGCCTCGGAGTTCATGGCGGCTCGCGCCCACAGTGCCCAAGGCGCCCACCCCCCTCTCGCGCTGCTCGACGCGGCGCACTGGGCCACCGAGTGGCCCTGGTGCGAGCTGGCCGCCGCCCAGCTCGACGAGATCTCCGACCGGAAGGGATGGGGCCTGAGGGTCCACGTCTCGAAGACGGTCACCGACCCCTGGACCGCCCACGCGGCGTCCGCCGCCGACCCCTCTGACCCCCTGGGAGCCCCCAACTGAACGCCGCGCCCGCCGACCAGATCCGACTCCTCGACGTCCAGGCACTCGACGTACGCCTGCAGCAGCTCGCGCACAAGCGGAGGTCGCTGCCCGAGCACGCCGAGATCGATTCGCTGACCAAGGACCTCACGCAGCTGCGCGACCTGCTCGTGGCCGCGCAGACCGAGGAGAGCGACACCGCCCGCGAGCAGACCAAGGCCGAGCAGGACGTGGACCAGGTGCGCCAGCGCGCGGCCCGCGACCAGCAGCGCCTGGACTCGGGTGCGGTCACGTCCCCCAAGGACCTGGAGAACCTCCAGCGCGAGATCGCCTCCCTCGCCAAGCGGCAGGGCGATCTGGAGGACATCGTCCTGGAGGTCATGGAGCGCCGGGAGTCCGCGCAGGAGCGGGTGGCCGAGCTGACCGAGCGGGTCGCGTCGGTGCAGTCGAAGATCGACGATGCCACGGCGCGCCGGGACGCGGCCTTCGACGAACTCGACGGCGAGGCGGCCTCTGTGAAGAAGGAGCGCGAGGTCATCGCGGCCTCCGTTCCCGCCGACCTCCTCAAGCTCTACGACAAGCTGCGCGAGCAGCAGGGCGGCATCGGCGCGGCCAAGCTGTACCAGCGGACCTGCCAGGGCTGCCGCCAGGAGCTGGCGATCACCGAGCTCAACGAGGTCCGCACGGCGGCACCCGACACGGTGGTGCGCTGCGAGAACTGCCGCCGCATCCTGGTGCGCACGTCCGAGTCGGGCCTGTAGGCGCCAAGGGGGTCGACGAGCAGGCCGGCCGCTCAACTCGGGCGTAAGGACATAGCGTAAGGACATAGCGTAAGGACATACGGCGTGCGGGAGTTCATCGTCGAGGCCGACGGGGGGTCCCGGGGCAACCCGGGGCCCGCGGGCTACGGCGCGGTCGTCATCGACGCGGCGTCCGGCGGGACGCTGGCGGAGGCGGCCGAGTACATCGGTGTCACGACGAACAACGTCGCCGAGTACCGGGGGCTGCTCGCGGGCCTGAAGGCGGCCCGTGCACTCGACCCCACCGCCGCCGTCCGTGTCCGTATGGACTCCAAGCTCGTCGTGGAACAGATGTCGGGCCGCTGGAAGATCAAGCACCCCGACATGAAGCCCCTCGCCCTGGAAGCCGCCGGGATCTTCCCCGCCCCCCAGATCACCTACGAGTGGATCCCGCGAGAACAGAACAAGCACGCGGACCGTCTGGCCAACGAGGCGATGGACGCGGGGCGCAGAGGCGAGCAGTGGTCCCCGTCGGCATCGACTGCCGACCTGGACGCGCGTCCGACGACGGCGAAGGTGACGGCGCCGGCGAAGGCGGCGCGGGAGCCGGGAGACAGAGCCGCGAAGACCGAGGCGGCCCCGTTCGCAGCGGAGGCTGGGGCGGCCCCCCGCGCCGCGAAGGATGGGGCGGCCCCGCGCGCCGCGAAGGCCGCGGCGGATCTGCGCGCCGCGCGGAACGTGGCGGCGGCCGGGCCCGACCTCGGGGCGCCCGCCACCCTCGTACTGCTGCGGCACGGGGAGACGCCGTTGACGCCGGAGAAGCGGTTCTCGGGGAGCGGCGGGTCGGACCCGGCGTTGTCCGACGTCGGGCGGTACCAGGCGGAACGCGTCGCCGCCGCCCTGGCCGCCCGCGGCACCATCCAGGCGATCGTGTCGTCGCCCCTCGCCCGCTGTCGCGAGACCGCCGGGATCGTCGCGGCCCGGCTCGGGCTCCGGGTGGGAGTCGACGACGGCCTGCGGGAGACCGGCTTCGGCGCCTGGGAAGGGCTCACCTTCGGCGAGGTGCGCGAACGGTACCCGGAGGACCTCGACGCCTGGCTCGGCTCACCCGGAGCCCAACCCACCGGCGGGGGCGAGAGCTTCGAGGCCGTGGCCCAGCGCGTCGCCGTGACGCGGGACGAGCTCGTGACGGCGTACGCGGGCCGCACCGTCCTGCTCGTCAGCCACGTGACGCCGATCAAGACCCTCGTCCGGCTGGCCCTCGGCGCACCCCCGGAGTCCCTGTTCCGCATGGAACTGTCCGCGGCCTCACTGTCGGCGGTGGCGTACTACGCCGACGGGAACGCCTCGCTCCGGCTCCTCAACGACACCTCCCACCTCCGCTGAACGGCTCGGTTCACAAGCCGGGGGGAGCCGGGTCAGTCCCGGAGCGCCGCCGCTTCCCGCGCCAGCTTCTCGATCCGTCCCCAGTCCCGCGCCGCCAGCGCGTCCTCGGGAACCAGCCAGGTCCCGCCCACACACGGCACGTTGGGCAGCGCCAGGTACTCCGGCGCCGTACTCGGCCGGATCCCTCCGGTCGGGCAGAAGCGCGCCTGCGGCAACGGTCCGGCCAGCGACTTCAGGTACGCCGTGCCGCCCGCCGCCTCCGCCGGGAAGAACTTCATCTCCCGCACCCCGCGCTCCAGCAGCGCCACCACCTCCGAGGTGGTCGACACCCCCGGCAGGAACGGCACCCCGGACGCCCGCATCGCCTCCAGCAGTATGTCCGTCCAGCCGGGGCTGACCAGGAACCGGGCACCCGCGTCCACCGACTGCGTGACGTGCTCCGGTGAGATGACCGTGCCCGACCCGACCACCGCATCCGGCACCTGCGCGGCGATCGCACGGATCGCGTCGAGCGCGGCCGGCGTCCGCAGCGTCACCTCGATCGCGGGCAGCCCGCCCGCGACCAGCGCCCGCGCGAGCGGCACGGCGTCACCGGCGTCCTCCACGACCACTACGGGGACGACGGGGGCGAGGTCCAGTACGGAAGGGGGCAGGGGCGAGGAGGAAGGCACAGGGGCAGGCATGGGCGAAGTCATGACGCCATCCTGCCGAGTGGCCGCATCATGCGCAAAGGGCGTTGCGCATGATGCAACGGGTGCGAGTGAGTCTCGGCTCAGGCTCAGTGAATCTCCTTCACCACCACGTCCAGCGCCCACGCCCTCCCCGCCCGCGCGGGCGCCTCCGCCTCCACCGCGTACCCCAGATCCCGCAAGGCCTCGACGAGCTCCGCCGGGCCCTTGGGCGCCGCACCGGCCGTCAGCAGGGACCGTACGATCCGGCCCTTCGTCGCCTTGTTGAAGTGGCTGACGACGGACCGTTTCTCGACGCCGGTCGATTCGTCGACCTGGGCGTGCAGGACACGGACGGTCGCCGTCCGCCCCGCGACCTCGCCCTTCGGCCTCCAGGCGGCCGAGTACGCCGACGAGCGCAGATCGAGGACGAGACCGTCGCCGGCCGCCTCGGGCAGGGCCGTGGCCATCGGCTCGCGCCAGTACGCGCCCAACGCCCCCAGCCCGGGCAGCTTCACGCCCATCGAGCAGCGGTACGAGGGGATTCGGTCGGTCACGCGGACCGCGCCCCACAGACCGGAGAAGACCAGCAGCGAGCGCCCGGCCCGCCGCTTCGCCGCCGTGTCCAGGGACGCCAGGTCCAGCGCGTCGTACAGCACGCCGGTGTAGATCTCCCCGGCGGGGCGCGCCCCCGCCGTCCGCAGCCCCGCGTTCTTGGCGACCTCGCCGCGCAGGCCCTCGCTCAGCCCGAGCACCTCGCGGGCCTTGTCGTTCTCGTCCGGGTCTCCCGCGCAGAGCTCGACCAGTTCGCCGAGAACGGCCTCGCGCGCCTGCGTGAGCGCCGGCAGCGACAGCGACTCCAGCTTCACCGGGGCGCCGCGGCCGGAGGCGGCCTTGCCTTCGGAGGGCGGCAGCAGGACGAGCATGGTTCTCCTAGCGGTACGTACGGGGAGGGGCTCGCGCAAGATTACGGGGTGGCCGACACAGGCCCGCCGCGCCGCCGGCCCGGCCTGCGGATGCCCCCTGCCCGGCCTGCGGATGCCACCCCGCCCGCCCCGCCCTACGCTCGACCCATGCCCCGCCGCCATCTACGCGTCACCGGGGACCCGGAGTCCCCCTTGCGGGTGGCCCTGCGCAGCCTGCGCACCGAACTCGGCGTGCCCGCGGGCTTCCCACCCGAGGTGGTCGCAGAAGCCGAACGGGCCGAACGGGCCGCCCGGTCTGCGCCCCCGGCGTCGTACGACGCCACGGACATCCCCTTCTTCACCGTCGCCCCGCCCGGCTCCACCGACCTCGACCAGGCGCTGCACCTGTCCCGGAGGACCGGCGGCCACGGCAGCCATGGCAGCCATGGCGGCCGCGGTGGCCATGGCGGCTTCGGCGGCTACCGGGTCCGGTACGCCGTCGCCGACATCGCGGCCTTCGTCGCCCCCGGCTCCGCCCTCGACGCCGAGACCCACCGCCGGGTGACGACCCTGTACTTCCCCGACGAGAAGGTGCCCCTGCACCCGCCCCGGCTCTCCGAGGACGCCGCCGGCCTGCTCCCGGAGCGGACGCGTCCCGCCGTGCTGTGGACCGTCGACCTCGACGCGGACGGCCGCGTACGGGCCACCGACGTGCGCCGCGCCCTCGTCCGCAGCCGCGCCCGGCTGAGCCACGAGGACGTGCAGAAGCAGATCGACACGGGGACCGCCGGGGAACCGGTCGCCCTCCTGGAGGAGATCGGCCAACTGCGCGAGCGGCTGGAGGTCGAGCGCGGCGGCATCTCCCTCACCGTGCCCGAACAGGAGATCGTCGAGCGGGACCGCGAGTACACGCTCACCTACCGCGCCCCCCTCCCGGCCGAGGGCTGGAACGCGCAGATCTCCCTGCTCACCGGCATGGCCGCGGCCGACCTGATGCTCGCCCACGGCACCGGCGTCCTGCGGACGCTCCCGGCCGCTCCCGGGGGAGCCGTGGGCCGGCTGCGCCGTACCGCGGCGGCCCTGCGCGTGGACTGGCCGCACCACGTCTCGTACGCCCGGCTCGTCCGCTCCCTCGACCCGTACGAGCCGCGCCACGCGGCCTTCCTCCTGGAGTGCACGACACTGCTGCGCGGCGCGGGCTACACCGTCTTCCGGAACGGTGCCCTGCCCGACATCACCACGCACTCCGCCGTCGCCGCCCCCTACGCCCACTGCACGGAACCGCTCCGGCGTCTCGTCGACCGGTACACCGCCGAGATCTGCCTCGCGGCGGCCGCGGGCGAGGAGATCCCCGACTGGGTGCTCGCCGCCCTCGACGCGTTGCCCGGGGAGATGGCCGAGGGCGCCCGCCGGGCGGGCACCGTCGAGCGCGCGTGCGTGGACATCGTCGAGGCCGCGCTGCTCAGGGACCGGGTGGGGGACGTCTTCGACGGGTACGTGGTGGACCTGGACCTGGCGGAACGCCGACCCACCGTGGGCACCGTCCAGCTGGAGACCCCCGCGGTCGTCGGGCGCATCGAGGGCTACGGCGAGGAGTTGCCGCTGGGCGAGCGGCTGAGCGTACGGCTCACCCGGGCGGACCTCACGCGGACGGATCCGGAAGCGGCGAAGGTGCTGTTCGCCCCGGCTTGAGCTCCTGCCCGAGTTTCTGCCCCGGCTCCTGCGCGGGCTTCTGCCCGAGTTCCGGCCTGAGCCCCTGCCTGAGCTCCGTCACCAGGACGTCCGGCTCGTCCGCGTGGAAGCGCACCAGCCGTACGGCCCGGCTCCGCCCGAAGAGGGTCCGGTACGTGACGGGCTCGGCCAGTTCGAGGGTGATGGACGTCTGCGAACCGACCACCAGGTCGAGTTCGCCCTCGCGTTTCTCGTGCGTGGTGCGCAGCTCGCGGTGCACGGCGGCGACGGAGGCGAGGGGCACGCACAGGTCCACGGTCGCGAACCGGCGCAGCCGCAGGGCCGTGGCGCTGAGTACGTGCGGGCGGGTCACCGAGGACGCGTGCAGCCCGACGACCATCAGGATCGTGTAGAGGTCGACGACCAGGAAGACCAGGTGCAGGAGCGGAAAACCACGCAACAGCACGGACAACGCGGCCGTCTCGATCGCGCACACGAACCCGAACCCGAACAGCATGGCCCCCTGCCCGCGCGCGTACCCGAACCCCTGCCGCCCGTCGCCGACGCCGTGGGGACGCCGCCCCAGCCACCGCACGATGGCGGCCAGCAACAGCAGTTCATGCCGTAGGAGGGCGGAAGGGATGCGCGCGGCGGCCCTCATCGGGGTCCCTCCGTGACGATCCGCAGCGCCCGCCGGACGGCCTCGGCCTGGGCCGGGGCGAAGTCGGCGTAGAGGGCGCGCAGGAAGCTGCTGTGCTCGTCGATTCCGCCGCCGACCCCGCCGCCGTCCGGGACCAGGGCCTCCGGCATGGATCCGGCGAGCGCCAGAGCCGCCTCCTCCACCCGTGGATCGCCGGGGTCCGCGTCGGCGAGGGCGTCCAGCAGCGCGTACACCTGGTGCCACCGCTCCACCGCGCCCGGCGCCTGGAAAGCGGCCCGCAGCGAGGCCAGCATGCTCTCTCGGACCTCCGGGGGAGCCGAGGTCTCGATGAACGCGAGCATCTCGCGGTCCTTGGCGGCCATGGCGGACGCGTAACCCTCGCCGTCCCTCTCGGCCATCTCCCGGAACAGGGCGGTGAGTTCGGGCGAGACGGGCCCCTCGGCGGGCAGCCGCCCCTGTTCGGCGTCGGCCATGAGCGCGCGCAGCCGTTCCCGCCGTTCCCGGATCGCGGCCTCCTGCCGCGCCAGGTCCTCGTCCAGCTCCGCGAGCACCTCGGCGAGGTCGCGCCCCGCGTCGTCCGCGAGCACGTCCCGCACCTCGGCGAGACCGAGCCCCAGCTCGGTCAGCCGCCGGATCCGCGCGAGCACGACCGCGTGCCGCAGCGAGTAGTCCCGATACCCGTTCGACCGCCGCTCCGGTTCAGGCAGCAGCCCGAGGTGGTGGTAGTGCCGCACCGTACGTGTGGTGACTCCGACTGCCGTGGCCAGTTCTCCGATCCGCATGCCATCAGTAGAAACGTTGACGTTGCGGCAGGGTCAAGCGAGCGGCGCGCGGGGGGGCGAAGCCTGACGACGGCCGTGACCGTGTGCCACGATCGAGGGAACGGTTCCCGATCTCACGGACAGGTGATCCGGCGATGTCCGAGTCTGGCGAGCGACAGAAGGAGGGGCGTGACATGACTGCCATGGCCCATGAGCCGCTCACGCAGGAAGAGGTCCTGCTGGAGGGCTTTCTCGCCCTGGACACCCCGGAGGGTTTCCGGGCCGAGTTGATCGAGGGGGAGATCGTTGTGACACCGCCGCCGGACGGGGAGCACGAGCACTACATCAGCCGGACTGCCAGGCAGGTGATCAGGCGGTCCCAGGCCGACATGGATTTCTCCGGCAACAAGGGCCTGAAGCTGAAGAGCGGGGAAGCCTGTCCGAAGAATCACGTGATCCCGGACATCACCTTCGCCCCCCTGAAGCTGGACCTCTTCCGAGGCGCCGGTGCCTGGATGCCCTGCGACGGCGTCGCCATGGTCCTGGAGGTGACGTCGACCAAGCCCAAGGCCGACCGCGAGGCCAAACGCCGCTGCTACGCCCGCGGCGGCATCCCCCTCTACCTGTTCGTCGACCGCGAGGCCTCCTCGGTCACCCTGTTCAGCGACCCGCATAAGGACGACTACCGCCAGCACTGCACCCTCCCCTTCGGCAAACCGATCACCCTCCCGGAACCCTTCGCCTTCGACATGGAGACCTCGGACTTCCTCTGAGCCTTTCTCTTGACCGCCGGGCGTAGCCTGGGGCGGCCGGTGGAGGAAGGAGCGCGAAGTGAGCGGACGCGAGCAGGCCCGCTGGACCCGTGCCACCCTCGGCCGCGACGGCGGCCCCCTCGACCTGCTCACCGCCCGCTTCGCCCGCCACCGTTACGCTCCGCACGCGCACGACGAGTTCAGCGTGGGCATCTGCACGACGGGCGCGTCGTTCATCGACTACCGGGGCGGCGGCGTCCACGCGGGCCCCGGCGCGATCGTCGTCCTGGCCCCCGGCGAGGCGCACACCGGCATCGCCGACCCGCACGGTTACGCGTACCGCGCCCTGTACCCGGCCCCGTCCCTCCTGGCCGACGGCACGCTCACCGACACCCCCCACTTCCGCGCCCCCCTCATCGACGACCCGGAACTGGCCACGGCCCTGCTCTCCGCACACGCCGAACTCAGCGTCTGCCCGGACCCGTTGGAGACGGAATCCCGCCTCCCCTGGCTGCTCACCGCCCTCGCCCGCCGCCACTCCACGGCCCGCCCGGCGCCGGACACGATCCCCGGTGCGGGCACCATCGCCCGCGCCGTACGCGACCGCCTCGCCGACGAACTCCTCGCCCCGCCCTCGCTCGCCGACCTCGCCGCCGACCTGGGCCTGTCCCGCTACCAGCTCCTGCGCGCCTTCCGTACGACGACGGGGATGCCCCCGTACGCCTGGCTCGCCCAGTACCGGGTCACGCGGGCCCGCGGCCTGCTGGAGGCGGGCGGGCGCCCCGCCGAGGTGGCCGGACAGGTGGGCTTCGCGGACCAGGCGCACATGACGCGGTGGTTCAGGCGGGTGCTGGGGGTGACACCGGCGGCGTACCGGAGTGGGGTGTCCTCGAAGCCGTGGGAGCTGTAGGAGCCGTGGGGGCCGTGGGGGCCGTGGGGGCCGTGGGGGCCGTGTGGCTGGGCGCGGGGGCGCAACAGCGTTCAAGACGAACTTCGACCGCGCGCCCGAGACTCACCGTATGACTGCACGAGGCTGGCTCCTCTTCTCCCTGATGGGAGTCCTCTGGGGCATCCCCTACCTGATGATCAAAGTGGCGGTGGACGCCGTGTCCCCGTCGATGGTGGTGTTCACGCGCTGCGCGCTGGGAGCGGCCCTCCTGCTCCCCTTCGCCCTGCGCCAAGGGGGCCTGGCCCAGGTCCTGCGCACCCACTGGCGCCCGATGCTCGCCTTCTCCGTCATCGAGATCATCGGCCCCTGGTGGACCCTGACCGACGCCGAACGTCACCTCTCCAGCTCCACGGCGGGTCTGCTGATAGCGGGCGTACCGATCGTCGGGGTCGTCCTGGCACGCTTCTTCGGCGACGCGGAGAGGCTGGGCGTCCGCCGCGGGATCGGCCTGGCCCTGGGACTGGCCGGAGTAGCGGTCCTCACGGCCCCGCACCTCACCGGCGGCGACGCCCGCTCCCTGGCGGAGGTGGGGGTCACGGTCCTGGGCTACGCCACGGCCCCGCTGATCGTCGCCCGCCACCTGAAGCAGGTCCCCACACTCCAGCTGATCGCTCCCTGCCTCGCCCTGGCGGCCCTCGTCTACGCCCCCGCGGCAGCGGCGACGTGGCCGACGTCGATGCCCGCGCCCTCGGTCCTGGCTTCTCTCCTGGGCCTGGGCGTGATCTGCACGGCACTGGCCTTCGTCGTCTTCCTGGAACTGATCAGGGAGGCGGGCCCGACCCGCTCCACCGTCTTCACCTACGTCAACCCGGCGGTGGCGGTCGCGGCAGGCGCCGCGTTCCTGGACGAACAGCTCACGGCAGCCGTACTCGTCTCCTTCGCCCTCATCCTGGCGGGCTCGTTCCTGGCCACGGCGCCCGCCGGCCCGAGGGGGCGCGCACGCCGGGTAGCATGGTCGACACGGCAGACGAGCCGGGCGGACGGCCGCGTGGAGTCCCCCTGACGGGGTGCTTCCCGAGGAACGTCCGGGCTCCACAGGGCAGGGTGATGGCTAACGGCCACCCGGGGTGACCCGCGGGACAGTGCCACAGAAAGCAGACCGCCGGGGACCGTATCCGTACGGCCCTCGGTAAGGGTGAAACGGTGGTGTAAGAGACCACCAGTGCCCAGGGTGACCTGGGCAGCTAGGTAAACCCCACCCGGAGCAAGGTCAAGAGGAGCGCGGTAAAACGCGCTCTGCGCGGACGTTCGAGGGCTGCCCGCCCGAGTCCGCGGGTAGACCGCACGAGGCCGGCGGCAACGCCGGCCCTAGATGGATGGCCGTCGCCCCGAGGCCCGCGAGGACCTCGGGGAACAGAACCCGGCGTACAGCCCGACTCGTCTGCCGCTAGGAGTCCCTGACCAGCTAAATCGCAGGTCAGGGGCCTTTTTTTGCAGATCCAAGGGCGATGCTCGACCCCGTTCCGCACCGGTTCAAACGGGACCGCGCGGCTACGTACGTAGCCATGAACGCAGCCATGGGGAGCGGGGCCCGAGGTTGGCGACAGCAGGGCCTGACCTGCGGCAAGCGTCGTTTGGCCTGGGCTGTCCCTTGTGGTCCCGCTGCGATGCTGGAGCAGCGTAGAGAGCCCCGTCCAGCCAGTACCTCGTCGACAGCCCTGTTCATTCGAGGAGCACTTCCCGCCGACTGGACCGCACCACTCGACCTTCGGGTGGACGACAACGCCGATGGCGCAGCACGGAGGCGAAGAGCTCTGGGAAAGCGGCAGCGGGGCTGAGGCCGCTGTTGATGAGGCTTCGTGAATATGGCCAGGGGTGCTCTTCGCTCCCCACTCGGGTGTCGTTGGGACTGCCGTGCGACGGCGGGGGCATCCAGCGCGTGGTGATCTGAGCGGTGCCGGAGCGCGCCGCATGACGAAGCCCCAGGGCTGGCCTGGGGCTTCGGTCAGGCGTGATGACGCGTGTTGCACCCGTGCGTGGTGAGGGTGCGGGCGGCTCCTGGCAGGGGTCTGTGTGCCCCCTTACCGGTTGAGGACCTCCTCGACCTTGTCGGCCACCTGCTTGGCCTGGATGTCGCGGCCCTTGTCATTGGGGTGCGCGTACCAGGGGAGCTTGGCGCCGAGATCGATCTGGGAGTCCTCCAGCAGGCCGCCGATGCCCCGGTCGGCGCCGTCGCAGGCCGTGTTGCCGCCGGTGTTGGCGTAGAGGTCGACGAAGTCGGCGCCGCCTTCGGCGTCAGCGGCGGCCTTCTTCATGACGTCGTTCAGCCGCTTCTGGATCTGGTCCAAGACCGGCAGGGCGTCCTTGGGGATGTCGGCGAACGGCAGCTCCGTCTGACCGGGCGCCGCGGTCAGGCACTTGGTGGTGTCCTCGGGCACCAGCCGGGGGTAGCCGACCAGGACGCGCTTCGCGTCGGGGGCGAAGTAGCCGATGCGGTCGAGCAGCTCCTCCAGGTCCCCACCGACCTGCTCGAACTGACCGTCCAGCCACTTCTTTCCGTCCCCGGACTCGAAGAACTCACCGCACTTGGAGGCCGGCTCGTCCCCGTCCACCGCCTCTCCCGGCAGCAGAGGGTGGCTCCGGAGCTCGTCGGAGCACTGCTTCAGGATGCGGTTGAAGCCCAGCGTGTTGCCGCCCATGCTTCCCACGGTCAGCTGGGTGTCCTGCTTGAGCGCGTCCTGCTGCGGCGGGACCGTCATGCCGGGCAGCAGCAGTTCCTGTTCTTGCCAGAAGTGGTGGACGAGGGCGCCTCCGCAGGAGACGTCCGCCTGGACGTCGAGCGTGATGTCCTTGTCCGCAAGGCGCCGGGTGGCGACGGTGGGATAGTTCTCCTTCGCCTGGAAGCAGAAGTCCCTCTTGCCGTCCTGGTTGAAGGGAGCGATGCCGAAGTTGGCGGTGTACGAGTCGCCGAAGAAGACGGTCGGTACGGGGTCGGCGGGCGCCGCGCCGGCGCTTCCCGCCGGGCCGGCGAGCGCCAGGCAGCTGCCCAGCGCGACGGCCGCGGCGGTCAGCCGCCGTACCACTGGAGAATTCGTCGTCTTACGCATGGCCGAAGGCATGGCTGTGCCCTTTCGTCAGAGGCTCACGAGGAGGAGCGAGCAGGGTTGGTAACACTCCGTATTCATTCAGACTCGGAACGCGATCTTCCAGTAGGTGTGCGCCACACCTGCTCGTTCTCGGCCAAGCCCAACGCGGAGGTCCGTCTCGCCTGGTCAGCCGGCCATGCGGGTGGGGGCACGCCCACCGGTTCGGATGTGATCACGACCCGAAAGAGGAGCAGCCCGTCGCGACTCGGGCAGTGGGGCCATCTACTGGCGGGGCGAAGGGCATCGGCTTGGGGCCGTCGCACCGTACAGGAGGGCGGCTTTCGGGCATGAGTTCAGAGGTCGACGCGGTTCCCTCTGCCTGATAGGCCGAAAACCTGCCTGTTGCCAGCCATAGGCCGGCGGCCCGCGCGTGGGGAATTTCGGCGAGCAGGTCCGTCCTGTCCCCGAGCACCGGTTGGGGAGATTCAAGGCTCTGACCGCGCTTGCGTGAATCCGCAGGTCGGCGCCCTGCATGCAGGATCGTTTCCGTGTGGCATCTCTTACTCGTGGGCCTCTGCGTGATCAAGGATGTGCTGTTCCCCGGCGTTGACGTTGAGTTGAACCAGTTGATCATGGAGCCGCCTTTCGTGGTGCTGGAAGCGGCGGCATGTGGTCGTCCGCCGTGCTGCCCGGACTGCGGAGACCGGGGACGTCGAGTCCATTCCACCTACTGGCGCATGCTCGCCGAACTGCCCCTGGCTGGGCAGAAGTTGTCTGTACGGCTCCGGGTTCGGCGGTTCTTCTGCGAGCGCGAGCGGTGCGAACGCCGCACCTTCGTCGAGCAGATCGCGGGACTCAGCGAGCGCCGACGCCGGTCTGACTGGCAGGCCCGCTACCCGGACCTGGACGAGGAGGAGTACGCCGCCCTGTACGAGAAGGTCCGCACCGCCCGCCAGCGTCGTGGGCCGAGGGCCTTACGAGCGGGTGAGGATGCGTATCCGCAGGAGCTGGAAGGAGGCGCGTCCGTACATGGCTCCGTTCCGGGCAGGGTCGAGCCGGTCACCAAGGAGATCACTCTGAGCCTCAGCGTCCGGGACGCGGGCATCGGAATTGCGGAGATCAAGACCCAGACCCGCCGCGCGCCGGCGCGTCCTCGTCGTCGACCGCGTAGAGCAGCGGTCCGATGTCCAGGTCGGGCGGTGCAGGGGGACGACGGGGCCCTGGTCGCCGTTGCTTTGGCCAGGCTCCCCTGCGGTCGGTAAGCCCCGACACCGGCCGCATCCGCTGGGATGACACGGGCGCCACCGAAGTCGACCGCGCCGGTTCCAGAGGTCAAAGGCCATGCACTCCGGTATCCGGACGTCGGTAGGGGAGACCGGGCACAGCGTCCGCTGCCGCCACTGCAACCACCGGTACGAATGTGAGTACCGCCAGGTACCCTCAGACACATCGTCAACGCGGCCCGACGGGCTTCCGTTCCACTCAGGTGGAGTCTCGAAGGACATGCCCCCACCCGCACGAGTCTCTTCGTGCTGCCTGGGGGAAGTCCTTGCTGTTCCGCGCGTCCGCGAAAACGGTCGCCGTCATGGCACTCGACGGTTCGCTGTTCCTGCATCTCACCGAGCAGTTCGTCCACATGCACGGCTATCGGCCCGGCGCTTCGGAGGTGCGTTCCTGGGAGCGCAGCATCCCGCTTCTCACCGCCGCGCTCAACGACGCCGGCCTGGGCGACGTCGAGGTCATGCTGGAGTACGCGCTACCGCTGAACAGCAAGCGTGCCGACGTCGTCCTCGCCGGATTGCACCCGGTCACACAGGAGCCGTCCTACGTTGTGGTGGAGTTGAAGCAGTGGAGCCAGGCGGCTCCGCACGAGGACGACCCCACCCTGTGCCATGTCGACGCCTACGCGCACCCCGTGCTCAACCCGATCGAGCAGGTGCAGCGATACTGCGACTACCTGGTCAACTTCAACGGCGCGGTGGCCGAGCACGGCGAGCGGATCCACGGAGTGGCCTTCCTGCACAACGCCACCGAGTTCGGGGTGACGGGGCTGCGGGAGATCGAGCGCGACGGGCAGGTACGGCTCTTCACGGGGGAGCGTCGCGGTGCGTTCCTGGACCACCTCCGGTCGAAGCTGAGCGACAAGCACCCCGGTGCCCGTGCGGCCGACGAGCTGCTCGCGGGCGCCACCGTGCCGTCGAAGCAGCTGATGTCGGTGGCAGCCCAGGAAGTGAGGGAGCGGCAGCAGTTCGTCCTCCTCGACGAGCAGCAGGTCGCCTACCGCACGGTGCTCAACGCGGTGGAGAGAGCGAAGCGCGCCGACCACAAGGAAGTCGTCATCGTCACCGGCGGCCCCGGTACCGGGAAGAGCGTGATCGCGCTCCAACTGCTCGGCGAGCTCTACCGGAGGGGTGTGGCCGCGGTCCACGCGACCGGCTCGCAGTCGTTCACCAAGACGATGCGCAAGGTGGCCGGTTCCCGGAAACGGGAAGTCCAGGATCTCTTCAAGTACTTCAACAGCTTCATGACCACGGAGAAGAACAGCCTGGGTGCTCTGATATGTGACGAGGCGCACCGCATCCGGGAAACGTCCGCCAACCGCTACACCCGCGCGGCACTGCGGACCGGCAGGGCACAGATCGACGAACTCATCGACGTCGCCCATGTACCGGTCTTCTTCCTCGACGAGCACCAGGTGGTGCGTCCCGGTGAGATGGGCACCGTGGACGAAATTCGTGAGGCCGCGGCCAGACGGGGTATCGACTGCCATGTCGTGCCCCTGGACAGCCAGTTCCGCTGCGGAGGCAGCGACGCCTACCTGCGCTGGGTGGTCCGGCTCCTCGGCCTCGAGCCCGGCGGGCCGGTCGTGTGGGAACCCGACGATCGCATGCAGTTGCTGGTCGCAGACAGCCCTGAGGAACTGGAGGCGTTCCTCGATGCCCGCCGCGCCGAGAAATACGGTGCCCGGATGTCCGCGGGCTACTGCTGGCGGTGGTCCCCCGAGCCCAAGCCCGGCGATCCACTGCCTCCCGATGTCGTCATCGGGGGCTGGGCCCGGCCGTGGAACCTGCGCGGGGACCGGTCGGTCTCCGGTGCGCCCCCGTCCGCTCTGTGGGCCACCGACCCTGCGGGCTTCGGCCAGATCGGCTGCGTCTACACCGCCCAGGGGTTCGAGTACCACTGGTCCGGCGTCATCATCGGCCCGGATCTGGTCTGGCGGGGTGACCGCTGGATCACCGACCGCACCGCGTCCAAGGACCCGGTCTTCAAGAGGTCCACACCGGACACCGATGTGGACCGTCTCATCCGGAACACGTACAAGGTGCTGCTGACGCGGGGCATGGTCGGCACCATCGTGTACTCGACCGATCCGGAGACCCGGGAGAAGCTACGGGAACTGGTGTCCGGCCGACCGGAGCCACGGCCTGACGCGATCGAGGAGCCCGTTCTGCGGCGGTGAGCGCGTGATATCCGGCCATGATGTCCGTGCTTCCAGCCGACCGACGTGTCATATGCGTGGGACGGGACGTCACTTGCCTAAGATCCCAGGCGTCATTGCGGCCCGACGGGCTTCCCCACGTGGACATGCCCCCATCCGCACGAGTCACTCGTGCCCTGGGGGATCCACCTCGTGTCCATGCTCCTGCTGAAACTGGCAGCGCGGGATCTGCTGAACCTGAACTCAAGACGCCGTATGGTGCCCCACCTCGCCGCGAGGTGGAAGCACTTCCTCAGCACCGAAGCTTCCTTGACCGAACGTTCCGCCTGGGCGGAGAGCCTGGTGCATCTTGCCGAGGATCTGGTAGCCGCCGAACGCGGGAACGTCGAGATGGTCGTCGAGTGCGCGGCCACGCTCGACGAGACCGACCGCGCCGGGGACCCGAGGCTCATCGACGTCGTCCTCGTGGGTCACCATCCCGAAGAGAACGGGCTGTCCGTCCAGCTCGTCGAGCTCAAGCGGTGGTCGACGGTGACCCGGGTGGAGCGAGCCACCGCGGAACTGGTGCACGTCCCCGGCATGGGGGAGAAGAAGCATCCCGCACTACAACTGCGCGAATACTACGAGGCGTTCACGAGCGACAGAGGTCCGCTGTACGGACTTAACTTCGAGTGCGGCGGCTTCGCCTATCTGCACAACGCCACCGACGCTTCGGTGCTCCCACTGGTCGGCGTGGACGCGCCGACCGGTTCCTACGCCCGTGTCTACACGAACGACCGCCGCGCCCAACTGCTGTCGGACCTGCGGAGCAGCTTCGCCGCCGACGGTGCCGACTCGGCGGCCGAGATCCTGCTACGGAGCATGGGGCTGCGTAATACCCCGCTGCTCGACGCCATGATCCGCTCCAGCGGCGAGGACACGGTCTTCACCCTGCGCGGCCGTCAGAAGAAGGTCGCGGACGAGATCCTCGACACGGCAGCCAAGGTGCTTCCCGATCCCCGGCGCCCCGCGCTCCTCCCCGACGAGCGACGGGTGGTGTTCCTGGTCACGGGCGGTGCCGGCACGGGCAAGAGCGCCATCGGCCTCCAGCTCAAGGCTGAACTGGAGGCGGAGGGCCGCACGGTCAAGTACGCGAGCGGCAGCCGGGCGTTCAACGGAGCCTTGCAGGAGCATGTCGGCTACGGTGACCGGGAGTTCAAGGAGACCTTCACCTACTTCAGCAACTTCGTTACCCCGCCCGACCCGCCTCTGGACGTGCTGATCTGCGACGAGGCCCACCGCCTGCGCGACCGCTCCACCAACCGCTTCTGGAAACCCGAGGACTGGGGCACCAAGCCTCAGGTGGACGAACTCCTCGACGCCTCCCGGTTGACGGTGTTCTTCCTCGACGAGGGTCAGTCCGTGCGCCCGCAGGAGGTCGGTACCGCCGCTCTCGTGGAGGACGCGGCACGGCGCTACGACGCCCACCTGGTCCGTTGCCGCTTGCGGGAACAGTTCCGGTGCGGCGGAAGCGACGCCTACATCCGCTGGGTGCGCGGCGCGCTGGGGGTGTCCGACGCGGAGCCGGAGCCGTGGACCCCGGACGGACTGATGCACGTCGAGGTCGTGGACAGCCCGGAGCAACTCGAGGGGATCATCCGTACCGAGGCCAAGGCGGGAGCGTCCGCGCGGATGGTCGCCGGATACTGCTGGCCCTGGACGAAACCCCTGGGTAAGGAGAAGCGACTTGAGCCCGACGTCCGGATCGGTGACTGGCACCGGCCGTGGAACGCGGACAGCGACTCCTTCTGCGAGAACAAGACCGTCCCGCCTTCCAAGATCTGGTCCGTGCACGAGAACGGCCTCGGCCAGATCGGATGTGTGTACACCGCGCAGGGCCTGGAGTGGGACTGGTGCGGCGTGATCATGGGCGAGGACATGGTGCGCCGGGGCGATCGCTGGGTGTTCCGCCGGGGCAAGGACCGGGCGGACAAGGAGGCGGGCGTCAAGCGGGTGGCCGTTCCCGGGTCGTTCGATCCCAAGGTGAAGCCGAAGAGCGTGGACGACGACGAGTTCGCCCGCCTCGTCCGGCACGGGTATCACGTGCTGATGACCAGGGCGAGCCGGGCGACCGTGCTCTACTCAACGGACGAGGAGACCCGGGACT
This sequence comes from Streptomyces sp. KM273126, assembly GCF_004337435.2. NCBI lineage: Bacteria > Bacillati > Actinomycetota > Actinomycetes > Kitasatosporales > Streptomycetaceae > Streptomyces > Streptomyces sp. KM273126. The sequence goes on from NZ_SJXB02000002.1 coordinate 166,881, forward strand.
ACCTGAAGGGGCTCGTCGGCGACGTTGAGATCCACGGTCTGCGACCCACCTGGGAGAACCTGCCGGAGCAGGCGAGACAGCCACATCTGCCCCGTCCCGGCCGAGGACGGCGCCGCCGCAGGAAGCGTCAGAAGAAGGACGCTCCGCCCGGAGAGATGCGTCTGTTCTGAAACGGTGGACAGGTAGGTGGTAGTGGCGGGCTCCCGGGCCCGCCACCTGCCGGTCAGAAGACCAGGCGCGCTACCACGGTAAGGGCCGTCACCAGCAGATTGGTGATGACTCCCACCGTGACGTCGACCAGAATCTGACGAATCCGGTCACGACGTGCAAGCTTGTACTCAACGGGGTTCATCGGTTTCCACTCCTGAGCGTGAGCTGGGAATGGCAGGGATCGCCCTACCGGGCATCCGCAGTCACACCGCGTGTGGCACGCGATGGAGACCACTCGTCGCTCATCGCCGAGGATCGGCACCTGGAACACCGCCGACGTACCCTCCGGGAAGGTGCGCAGCGGGTAACCACGTTAGTGCACCCACCAGTTGGGGCAGATCGATTTTGGACGCCGCGGTGTCTCCGCCCGGATGCCGGACGTGATGGCACCGGACGGGACGGCATCGATCGCGATGAGATCGGCTGTGTGGAGTTTGCACATTCTCACCTGAAGGTGTGGACGAGGCTCCAAGATGTTGGTGGTCCGCGCACCACAAGTCACCGAAGTCGGGCGATAAGGGGGGAATGTCCCATACTCCCGTCCTTCACCGTCTCTTTTCATGGCACGGCCAGCCACTAGGATCTGCGTCGAGGGTCTGACCACGGGGAACGGTCGCCCTTGCGGGACACGAGGAGCGGGGAACAGGCATGCGGGAAGGCCGGTGGGTCACGGTCACCGAGTCCGAGTTCGATCACGAACGCCGTGGCCTGGAGGCGATCCGGGAGAAGCTGCCGGACTCAGATCCCTGGCGTGCCTGGTCGAACTTCACCTTCACCGCGAACACCGGTCATGTCCGCGAGGTGGACCTGCTGGTCGTCACCCCCGGCGGCGTCTGCATGATCGAGCTGAAGGACTGGCACGGCTCGGTCACCTCCGAGAACGGCACCTGGGTGCAAACCACGCCCGGTGGCCGCCGCCGTACGCACGGCAATCCGCTGCACCTGGTCAACCGCAAGGCCAAGGAGCTGGCCGGCCTGCTCGCGCTGCCCGGCAACAAACGGGTCTGGGTCGCCGAGGCCGTCTGCTTCACGGACAACAGCCTCCGCGTACGGCTGCCCGCCCACGACCAGAACGGCGTCTACACCGTCCACCAGCTGGTCGAGATGCTCAAGCAGCCCCCGCGTGACGAGCGCCGCCGTATCACCGCGATCGGCTCGCGCGAGATCGAGGCGGCCCTCAAGAACATCGGCATCCGCAAGAGCGACGCGCAATACAAGGTCGGTCCGTACGAGCTGGAGCGGAAGTCCTTCGACTCCGGGCCCACCTGGGCGGACTACCTCGCCCGTCACAGTGAGCTCCCCGAGGCCGCCCGCGTCCGCATCTACCTCAGCGAGCGCGGCTCCGACGCCTCCCTGCGCCAGTCCGTCGAGAACGCAGCCCGGCGAGAGGCCGCGGTGCTGGGCCGTTTCAAGCACCCGGGCGTGGTCGAACTCAAGCAGTACTTCCCCTCCGGGCACACCGCCGGCCCCGCGCTGATCTTCGACTACCACCCGGACACCCTGAAGCTGGACGAGTACCTGGTCCAGTACGGCGAGAAGCTGGACATCCTCGGCCGGATGGCGCTGGTCCGCCAGCTCGCCGAGACCATGCGCTCCGCGCACTCCAGCCGCATCCATCACCGGGCCCTCGCCGCCCGCTCCGTGCTCGTCGTCCCCCGGCCGCGCGGCAGGAAGGGCCGGGCCGTGGGGGAGGAGGCCGCCTGGCTCACCCCGCACCTCCAGATCTCCGACTGGCAGATCGCCACCCAGCGCAGCGGCGACTCCTCCCAGGGCCAGGGCATGACCCGCTTCGCGCCGACCGCCCTGTCCGCGATGCACCTGGCCGACGACGCCGACGCCTACCTCGCCCCCGAACTCACCGCCCTCAACCCCGACCCGGTTCACCTCGACGTGTACGGGCTCGGCGTCCTCACGTACCTGCTGGTCACCGCCAAGGCCCCGGCCGCCAGCCAGGCCGAGCTGCTGGCCCGACTGGAGGCGGGGGAGGGCCTGCGCCCCAGCTCCCTGGTGGACGGCCTGTCGGAGGACGTGGACGACCTGGTGCAGGCCGCCACTGCGTACCGGCCGGGCCAGCGGCTGTCCAGCGTGGACGAGTTCCTGGAGCTGCTGGAGGTTGTCGAGGACTCCCTCACCGCCCCGGCCCCGGCGGCCACCGGTACGGAGGGGCCGGGCGACGAGGACGACGGAACCGCCGCCGACAAGGACCCGCTGGAGGCCGTAGCCGGTGACGTGTTCGGCGGCCGGTGGGAGATCCGCCGGCGTCTCGGCACCGGCTCCACCAGCCGCGCCTTCCTCGTCCGCGACCTTCAGGCCGAAGCCCGCAGGACCCGCCCGCTGGCCGTGCTGAAGGTCGCCCTCTCCGACAGCCGCAGCGAGATCCTCGCCCGCGAGGCCGAGGCCATGGGACGCTTGCGCCCCCACTCCGGCATCATCCGCCTCGTCGAACCCGAGCCGCTGCACATCGCCGGCCGCACCGTCCTGGCACTTGAGTACGTCGGCGACGAGCGCGACGACAACGGGCAGGGCACCGAAGGCGGCGGACGCCCGCGCCGCCGTGAGGAGACCGTCGCCCGCCAGCTCCGCGAGCACGGCCGCCTCCAGGTCGACCAGCTGGAGGCGTACGGCGACTACCTCTTCGGAGCCGTCGACTTCCTGGAGGGCGAGGGCGTCTGGCACCGCGACATCAAGCCCGACAACATCGCCATCCGCATCCGCCCCAACCGCACCCGCGAACTCGTCCTCATCGACTTCTCCCTCGCCGGCTACCCGGCGAAGAGCACCAACGCGGGCACCGACGGCTACCTCGACCCCTTCGTCGACGTCATCACCCGCGGCTCGTACGACTCGCACGCCGAGCGGTACGCCGTCGCCGTCACCCTGCACCAGATGGCCTCCGGCGAGCTGCCCAAGTGGGGCGACGGCAGTGTCCTGCCCCGCATGACCGTCCCGAAGGACTGGCCGTACCCGACCATCGCGGCCGAGGCCTTCGACCCGGCCGTTCGGGACGGTCTAGTCGCCTTCTTCCACAAGGCTTTGCACCGCGACGCGGCCAAGCGGTTCCCCGAGCTGAAGCCGATGCGGGACGCTTGGCGCAAGGTCTTCCTCGACGCTTCCCAGAGCGTCCCGTCCAGCCACCGTTCCCGCCACCCGGCCGCCGCGACCACAGGGGAGGGGACGCCCGCCGCGATCGCCGCCGCGGCGGCGATCGCGGACGCCGAGCCGGAGACCGCCGAGCAGCAGCGCGACCGCCTCGCCGCCGAGGTCATGCGGGATACTCCGCTGACGGTCTCTGGACTTACGCCCGCTGCCCAGTCGTTCCTGTACGGCCTCGGCATCACCACGGTCGGCGAACTGCTGGACTACAGCCGCCGCAAGCTCGTCAACGCCCCCGGACTGGGTGCCAAGACCCGCAACGAGGTCCAGCAGCGGCAGCGCGAGTGGGGCGAGCGGCTGCGCGAGATCCCCGTCTCGCCGCTGACGCCGAAGGGCCGCGCGGAGGCCAAGGAGGGACGGCAGCCGTGCCCGTTTTCCCGCTTTCCCGGGTCCCGAAGTCGGCGCAGCCGTAGGCGGGTTCAGTCCTCGTCCAACGGTGTGAGGAAATGGCGGAATCCCTCACGCTCCTTGTGGAGCTGCCAGATGCGGTCGGCGACGGCGGCCGGGCCGCGCTCGGGGTCCTCGGCGGGAATGGCACCCGGGATGACCAGCTGGGTGACGTGGATCCCGTCCTGCTTCACCGCGTCGTGCAACGTGCTGGCGTAGGCGCTCTCGGCGGCGAAGGCCACGGACGTGCCCGCGAAATCGGTCCTGGGCCGTGCCGCGGTTCCGCCGTTGACGAAGACGAGCGTTCCGCGGCCGGTGCTGCGCATGTCCTCCAGTACCTGCTGCGTGGCCGCCATGGCTCCGAACAGGGAGAACTGGAGCGCGGTCGCGAAGTCCTCGCGGCTCGTCTCCAGGACGGGGCGGAGGAACTCGCGCTGCGGAAGCGGGCTGTACTGGAGCACCTCGATCGGGCCGAGCGACGCCGATGCGGAGGCGAGGGCCCGCTCGACCGACTCCGGGTCGCGTACGTCCGCCGCGAAACCGCGCGCGGTGACGCCCTCGGACTCCAGCGTGGCCGCGAGCTCGTCCACGCTCGTCTGACGACGCGACAGCAGCGCGACGGCGAATCCCTCGCGACCGAACCGGCGGGCCACGGCAAGGCCGACACCGGGGCCGGCACCGATGATGGCGATGGTGGTCATCGTTCCTCTTTTCTCACTGCTCATTTCTCGCGATCACCCGAAAGGCTAGGCAGTCCGCCGCACCCGAGGGAGTCACTGCCAGGCCCCGTCTCGTGGTCGGCAGGAGCAGCGCGCCGCCCCGTTGCCCGGCTGCCGCGGATCACCGGTGCTTGACGCCCTCCACGGCCGCGACGGCGAGGGTCGGTTCGCTGACGGGGACGTCGCCGAGTGCCTGGTCGACGGCGGTCAGCAGGTCGTCGGACAAGGTGACGCCGGAGGCGGCGGCGTTGGCGTGGACCTGTTCGGGGCGGGAGGCGCCGGTGATGGCGGAGGCGACCTCGGTGCGGCGCAGGACCCAGGCGAGCGCGAGGGTGGGCATGCTCATCCCCGCCTCCTCGGCGATCGGGACGAGGCGCTGCACCGCTTCGAGCGCGGCGTCGGAGTACAGCAGGTCCTTGCTGACCGACATCTCCTCGCTCGCGAACCGGCTTCCCTCGGGCACGGGCTGGCCGGGCTTGTACTTTCCGGTCAGGATCCCCTGGGCCAGCGGGGACCAGACGATCTGCGAGATGCCGTTGGTGGAGCACAGGTCGAAGACCTCGGCCTCGGGGGCCTGCCACAGCATGGAGTACTGCGGCTGGGAGGAGACGAACAGGTCGGGGCCGGCGATGTCGACGGCCGCCCGGATCTGTTCGGGAGTCCACTCGCTGAAGCCGAGGTAACGGGCCTTGCCCTGTTCGACGACCTTCTGGAACGCCTCGATGGTGTCCTCGATCGGTACGGACGGGTCGAAGCGGTGGGCCTGGTAGAGGTCGACGTAGTCCGTCCGGAGGCGGGTCAGGGACGCGTCGATCTGCCGGGCGATCTGTCCGGGGGACAGGCCCCTGTCGGCCGGGTCGTCGGACATCTGTCCCCACACTTTGGTGGCCAGGACGTAGGAGTCGCGCGGGTGGGCCGAGAGGATCTCGCCCCACGCCGTCTCGGCCGCTCCTCGTCCGTAGACGTTGGCCGTGTCGAAGAAGTTGATGCCCGCGTCGAAGGCGGCTTCGGTGCAGGCGCGGGTCGCGTCCGCCTCGATGCCACCGGAGTAGGTGAGCCACGACCCGAGTGAGATGTCGGAGACCATCAGGTCCGAGCTGCCGAGTTTCCGGTATTGCATGGGGGGTCCTTTCGCACGTGGGTGCCTGGTTCCCGTGCCGAATTCGGTGCCCTGGAGCTCTCTCCCGTGACGTGAGTGGAACAGGCACCTCGGCCGCACGCCCCACGCTAGCCCGGCCCGGCGCGAGGTGAGAGGCACTGATGTGACCCCTCTCGTGCCCCCTCGTGCCCGTCCCTCGTGGGCCCGGTCATGGTGCCGCGCTGCTGGAGCCGAACAGATAGGCCGCGCCTATACGGGGCATTGATTTTTGGTCGTGGACCCCCTGATGTGCCGCCCGGTTCACTGTCGCTCAACGCATGCGCGTACCGGTCGGGCTCGGTGTCGCGCGATCAGGGAGGCTGCAATGACGCATACCCCGGGCAGCGAGCGAGGCGGCGAGCGAGCCGAGCAGGCCGCGCGCATCTCGGCGAAACCGTGGTACCGGCAGTTGTACGTACAGGTGCTGGTGGCGATCGTGATCGGCATCGTGCTGGGCTGGAGGTGGCCGGATCTGGCCACCTCCATGGAGCCGATCGGCACGACGTTCATCACCGCGATGAAGATGCTGATCGGGCCGATCGTCTTCCTGACCATCATCGGAGGCATAGCCGGCGTCGCGGACCTGAGGAAAGTGGGCCTGACCGGTGTCAAGGCCCTGACCTACTTCCAGGTCGGCACGATCGTCGCCATGGTGACGGGCCTGGTGGCCATCAACATCTTCCGGCTCGGCGACGGTGTGCACGCCGACCCGTCCACCCTCGACACGTCGGGCGACGCCGGGGACTACATCGAGAAGGGCGAGCACCAGCACTGGTGGGAGTTCCTCACCCACATCGTGCCGGACAGCTTCTTCGGGCCGTTCGTCGACGGCGACATCCTCCAGGTCATCTTCCTGGCGGTGATCTTCGGTGTGGCGCTCAAGTCCGTCGGCAAGGTCGGCGAACCGGTCATCGCGGGCGTCAACCGTCTCACCGAGGTCGTGTTCAAGGTGCTGTCCTTCGTGATGAAGGCAGCGCCGCTCGGTGCCTTCGGCGCGATGGCCTACGCCATCGGGAAGTTCGGCCTGTCGACGCTGACCAGCCTCGGCTCGCTGATCCTGCTCTTCTACGTCACCTCCGCCCTGTTCGTCGTGGTGGTGCTCGGCGGGGTGCTCGCCGCATACGTGAAGCTGAACATCTTCCAGCTCTTCCGCTACTTCAAGGAGGAACTCCTCCTGATCCTGGGCACGTCCACCGCCGAGCCCGCGTTGCCCGGACTGATGCGCAAGCTGCAGCACATGGGGGTCGAGCGGTCCACGGTCGGTCTGGTCGTGCCGACCGGCTACAGCTTCAACCTCGACGGTGCGGCGATCTACCTCTCCCTCGCCACCCTCTACATCGCCCAGGCCACCGACACCCCCCTGACGGTCACCCAGCAACTCGGCCTGCTCGCCGTCATGCTGCTGACCTCCAAGGGAGCCGCGGGCGTCGCCGGCGGCGGCTTCATCGCTCTCACCGCGACCCTGTCCACGGTCGGTACGGTCCCGGCGGCCGGCATCATGCTCGTCTTCGGCATCGACAAGTTCATGTCCGAGTGCCGGGCCCTGGTGAACTTCTCCGGCAACGCCGTCGCCACCCTGATCGTCGCCAGATGGGAGAACACCCTGGACCTGGCCAGGGCCCGCGCGGTGCTGTCCGGCAAGGCCAGGGACGGGGACGCGCATGCCGCCGCCCGTGCCGAGGAGGACAGTCGTACCGACGCGCCGGCCGCCGTCAAGGCCGACCGCAAGGTTCCCGCGCCCGGAGACCCCGAGGGCGACGACACCGGGGACGAGGGCGCCGGGAGCGCCGTCGCCCCGGTACCAGCCGAGGTGAAGCCCTGATGGTGTCCGTCCTGGTCGCACCGGACAAGTTCAAGGGCTCCCTCAGTGCCGACGACGTGGCCCGCGCGCTGGAGCGCGGGCTGCTGGAAGGCGCCCCGCACGCCCGGGTCAGCCGGCTCGCCCTGGCCGACGGGGGAGAGGGCAGCGTGGCCGCCGCCTGCTCGGGCCGGTTCAGCCCCGAGGAGATCATCGTGACGGGCCCGACCGGGCAGCCCGTCACCGCCCTCGTCGCGGTACACGGCCGCACTGTCCTCATCGAAGCCGCGGCCATCTGCGGACTCGGCGTCCTGCCGGGCGGGCACAAGGCACCTCTCACGGCCACCAGCCGGGGTATCGGTCAGGCCGTCCAGTACGCGCTGGCAGGCGGTCCCGGCACGGTCGACACGATCGTCCTCGCGCTCGGCGGGGTGGCCACCACCGATGGCGGTGCCGGTCTGCTCCAGTCCCTCGGCGCCGTCCTGGCCCGCGAGGACGGCACACCGGTCGGCCAGGGCGGCGGAGCGCTCGCCGGCCTCCACACGGCCGACCTCACCGAAGCCCGTGCCGCACTGGCGGGCGTCGACCTGGTCCTCGCCACCGACGTGGACAACCCCCTGCTCGGGCCTACGGGCACGGCAGCCGTGTACGGACCCCAGAAGGGGGCGACCGCCAGCGATGTGCGCGAACTGGACGCCGCGCTCGGCACCTTCGTACGACGGCTCCAGGAGGCGGGTGTCGCGGACGCGGCCCGCCTCGCCGAGGCCCCGGGGGCAGGGTCGGCCGGCGGCCTCGGGTACGCCGGGCTGCTGCTGGGCGGCCGGGTGTGCTCGGGTGCCGACTACTTCCTCACCCTGCTCGGCGCCGACGATCTGCTGGCCGGCAGCGACCTCGTCGTGACCGGCGAAGGAAGCCTGGACGAGCAGTCGTTGTCGGGCAAGCTGCCGGTCGCGCTCGCCCGGCGGGCCGGCCTGCAGGGGAGGGATGTGCACGCCGTGGCCGGGCGGTGCACGCTGCCCGCCGACCGTGCCGCCGCCCACTTCCGCTCCGTCCAGGCCCTGACGGACCTGACCGACCAGGACTGCGCGAAGGACAGCGCCCTGTCCGCCCGGCTGCTCGCCCAGTGCGGACGAAGCCTCGCCGACCGCTGGATCGGACGTGAGGTGAGCGAAACCGGCAGGTAGGGTCACCTGCCGGACGAGAGGGAACCAGGTGGGCCGATGTACGGGTTCGGACCAGGCTGGACTGGGCCGGACCCAGACCGGACTCCAGGCCGGACCCAGACTGGACTCAGGCCGGACCGAGTCGGATCAAGGCCGGACCGAGCCGGACCAAGGCCGGACCGAGCCGGACCCAGCCCGGACCAAGGCCGGACCGGGTCGAAGTGGGGAGGCGCCATGGACGCACGGCAGCTGGAGTACTTCCTCGCCATCGTGGAGCACGGCGGTTTCAGCAAGGCCGCCGCCGCGCTGCACGTGGCCCAGCCGTCGCTGTCCCAGGCGATGGCCAACCTGGAAGCCGACCTCGGAGTCTCCCTCTTCCACCGCATGGGCCGCGGCGTGGTCCTCAGCGAAGCCGGTGCCGAGCTGCTGGAGCCCAGCCGGCGCGTGCTGCGCGACCTCGCGGCCGTACGGGACACCGCCGCCGCGCTCGCCGGGCTGCACGGCGGCACCGTCGAGGTCGCCACCATGCCCTCCCCGGGCATCGAACCGCTGACCACCCTCATCCACCGCTTTGCCGACCTGCACCCGTCCGTGACGGTGAGCACGCAGGCAGCCTTCACTCCGGACGAGGCCATCTCCCTGGTCCGCAGCGGCGCCTGCGAACTGGGCCTGCTCGGCAGCGCCACCCCGGTGCACCCGACCGGGCTGGACGTCCTGCACGTCGAGGACCAGCCGTTCGTGGTCGTGGCAGCGCCGGGCGGCGCCATCGGGGACGACGTCGCCATCCGTCCCGGAGATCTCGCCGGGCAGAAGCTCATCGCGTCCCGGACGGGCAGCCTGATGCGCAGCATCGTCGACGACATCACCGCCGGCGGCACAGGCACCGAGATCGTGACCGTCGTCGACCACCGCACGTCGATCCTGCCGCTGGTCCTCACCGGGGTGGGCGTCGCGGTCCTGCCGTCCTCCTGGACCCGGCTGGCGCGCCGCTGCGGGGCGGTGGTCGCCCCCATCGAGCCGACCGCCCACCTCCATGTGGCGATGGTCAGCCTGCCCGCGCACCTCACCCCGGCCGCGCGGGCCTTCCTGGCTCTCACCAGGTCACTGGCCCAGCGACGGGCACGCGACGTCTGACGCCGAACCCATCGGCCACACCTGGACGCGGGACCCATCGGCCGCACCTATACGTCGCATCGAAAGCAGGTCTTGGACGCGCCACGGCAGCCCTGTGTTGACTCGCACCGACCCCATCACAGCGACCCCACCACAGCGAGCCGGAGGCCCTCATGACCACCGCACCCCGTACGTTCCGCATCGCCGCCATCCCCGCCGACGGCGTGGGCAGGGAAGTCGTCGCCGCGGGCCGCGCCGTCCTCGACGCCCTGGCCGAGGACTCCCGCGGCTCCGACACCGAGTTCGCCTTCGCCTGGGAAGAGTTCCCCTGGGGCTGCGAGTACTACGAGCGCACCGGGAAGATGATGGACGAGGACGGGCTCGACCAGCTCAAGGACTTCGACGCCATCTACTTCGGCGCGGTCGGCTGGCCCACCGTCCCCGACCACATCAGCCTGTGGGGCCTGCGCCTGAAGATCTGCCAGAGCTTCGACCAGTGGGCCAACGTCCGTCCCGTCCACTTCCTGCCCGGCATCACCAGCCCCCTGCGCAAGGCCGACGACACCGAGCTCGACTGGGTCGTCGTCCGCGAGAACAGCGAGGGCGAGTACGCCGGCCTGGGCGGCCGCAACCTCTCCGGCCGCGGACAGGGCGGCGAAGTCGCCGTCCAGTCGGCCCTGTTCACCGAGGTCGGCTGCGAACGCATCATGCGCTTCGCCTTCGACCTGGCCCGCACCCGCACCCGCCGCAAGGTCTCGTCCGTCACCAAGAGCAACGCCCAGCAGTACGGCATGGTCCTGTGGGACGACGTCTTCAAGCGGGTCGCCGCCGACTACCCGGACGTGGAGACCGAGAGCGTCCTCGTCGACGCGATGTCCGCAAAGTTCGTCCTGCACCCCGAGGACCTCTCCGTCGTCGTCGCCTCCAACCTCAACGCCGACATCCTCTCCGACCTCGGCAGCGCGCTGGCCGGCAGCCTCGGCCTCGCCGCCAGTGCCAACCTCAACCCCGAGCGCCGCTTCCCCAGCATGTTCGAGCCGGTCCACGGCTCCGCCCCCGACATCGCCGGGCAGGGCCTGGCCAACCCGATCGGCGCGGTGGGCAGCGCCGCCCTGATGCTGGACCACTTCGGCCTGCCCGGCCAGGCGGCCCGTCTGAACAAGGCCATCGAGGCCACGACCGCCGCCGGCATCCTCACCCGCGACGTCGGCGGAACCGCCACCACCGAGGACGTCACCAAGGCCCTCATCGACGCGCTGCCGGCGTCAGCCGGAGGCTTCCGCTGAGGACGCCGCAGAGGTCCTAGGGGTCGCAGGGGTCGCAGACCGGCGATCCTGCCGGCCAAGCGCCGTGACGGTGGCGGTGACGGTGACTGCGCCCGCGCGATGGGCCGGCGCCGGGCGACGTGACCTTCCTGCGTCAGAAGGAGCAGCACGGTCAGCCGGGAGCTGACGCGGACGTACTACGCGCCCTCAGGCGTACTGCGCGCTGTCAGGCGTACTGCGATTTCAGGCAGCCCCTACTGCGATTTAAGTAGCCCGAACTTCCACTAGCGGCACGACGACCGGGGGGCCCTCCTCGGGACAGCCTGGGCAGGTAAGCGAGATCCGAGATGAGGTTCCCTGCTGTGGCTGGTTTTCTCTGTCGACTGGGCCGTCTGGCCTTCCGGCGGCGCTGGTACGTCGCCTTGCTGTGGGTGGGCGTGCTGGCCTGTTCGGGGCTTGGCGCCATGAAGGCGCCGGGAACCTCGGACGAGGAGTTCTCGATGCCGGGCATCGAGTCCCAGAAGGCGTTCGACCTGATGGAGGAGCGCTTCCCCGGTGGGGCCGCCGACGGTGCCACCGCCCGGCTCGTGTTCGTCGCCCCCGACGGGCAGAAGGTGACCGCCACCGAGAACAAGAAGGCCATCGAGGAGACGGTGGGCGCCCTGGCCGACGGCTCGCAGGTCGCCGGTGTGGCCGGTCCCTTCGAGTCGAGGGCGGTCAGCGAGGACGGCTCGACGGCGTACGCGAGCGTCACGTACAAGGTGACGTCCGCCGAGGTCACCGACGGCAGCCGTACGGCGCTGGAGCGGGCCGCCGACCACGCGCGCGACGCGGGTCTGACGGTGGAGGCGGGCGGGTCCGCGATGGACGGCGGCGGCGGTCCCGGCGGCGTGGCCGAGATCATCGGCATCCTGGTCGCCGCGGTCGTGCTGCTGGTCACCTTCGGTTCGCTGGTCGCCGCCGGGCTGCCGCTGCTGACCGCCGTCATCGGCGTCGCCGTCACGATGTTCACGATCACGCTGCTGGGCGATGCCCTCGGCCTGTCCACGAGTACCGGCACGCTGGCGATGATGCTGGGCCTCGCGGTCGGTATCGACTACGCGCTGTTCGTCGTCTCCCGCTACCGCGAGGAACGTGCGAAGGGCAGTGATCCGCAGGAGGCGGCGGGCCTGGCCGTGGGCACCGCCGGGTCGGCGGTCGTCTTCGCCGGTCTCACGGTCGTCATCGCGTTGGCGGGGCTCGCGGTGGTGGGCATCCCCATGCTGACCAAGATGGGCCTGACCGCCGCCGGAGCCGTCGTGGTCGCCGTACTCGTCGCCCTGACCGCCGTCCCCGCCCTCCTCGGCTTCTGGCCGAACGCCGTACTGCCGCGCGCCGCACGCAAGGGCTCCGAGCGGGGCGGCGAGAAGGCCGGGGTCCGCGAGAGGGCCGACAACCTGGGCACCCGCTGGGCCCGCTTCGTGCTGCGCCGCCCGCTGCCCGTGCTGCTCCTGGGCGTCCTGGGCCTCGGCGCCCTCGCCGTACCGATGACGGGCCTCCAGCTGGGCATGCCGGGCGACGAGGCCAAGCCGACCTCCACCACGGAGCGCCGCGCCTACGACGCGCTCGCCGAGGGCTTCGGGCCCGGCTTCAACGGCCCGCTGACCATCGTGGTGGACGCCGAGGGAGCAGCGAATCCCAAGGCGGCCGTCTCGGTGGTCAGCGAGAAGATCGCCGGCACCAAGGGCATCGTCTCGGTCGCCCCGCCGTACTTCAACAAGGCCGGTGACACCGCGGTCTTCAGCGCCACCCCCTCGACCAGCCCCACCGACGAGAAGACCAAGACCCTCGTCAAGACCATCCGCGACGAGCGCTCCGATGCCGAGTCGGCGACCGGAGCGACCTTCGAGGTCACCGGCACCACGGCGCTGAACATCGACATCGCGGAGAAGGTCCAGGCTGCTCTGGTCCCGTATCTGATCACCATCGTCGGCCTGGCCGTCATCCTCCTGCTCGTGGTCTTCCGGTCCGTTCTCGTCCCGCTCAAGGCCGCCCTCGGCTTCCTCCTCTCCGTCCTGGCGGCCCTCGGCGCGGTGGTGGTGGTCTTCCAGGAGGGACACGCCGCGAGCCTGTTCGGTGTGGAGCAGACCGGTCCGATCATGAGCCTCATGCCGATCTTCCTGGTGGGCATCGTGTTCGGTCTGGCCATGGACTACGAGGTGTTCCTCGTGTCGCGGATGCGGGAGTCGTACGTCCACGGGGAAACCGCCAGGGAAGCGGTGGTCTCCGGATTCCGGCACAGCGCCCGCGTCGTGGTCGCCGCGGCCCTGATCATGATCGCGGTCTTCGCCGGTTTCATCGGTGAGAGCGACTCCATGATCAAGATGATCGGGTTCGGCCTGGCCACCGCCGTGCTCCTCGACGCCTTCGTCGTCCGGATGGCGCTGGTGCCCGCGGTCCTCGGCCTGCTGGGCGACCGGGCCTGGTGGCTGCCGCGACGGCTGGACCGTATCCTGCCCGTCGTCGACGTGGAGGGCGAGGCACTCAGCCGCCGTCCGACCGATGCCGACGCCGACGCCGCGGCCCCGGCTCCGCTCCCGGCCCAGTCCCCGGACGAGCCCGCCGAGGCCCGTGTCTGACCAGGGCTGACCAGGGCTGACCAGGGCCCCTGGCATCCCTGCCCACGGGCCGCCCGAGGCGAAGACCTCGGGCGGCCCGTGCGGGCCGCCCACACCCAGTGCCGTCCCCCCAAGGCCGAGCACCTCTCTCCGGAGAAGACGATGACCACCAGCCTGGAGCGCTACACGGAGCGTCACCCCCGTGCTGTCGATGTGGCGATGGTCCTGGCCATGTTCGGCTGCTCGACCTTCGGCTCGATGATCAGCGCGCCCGGCGCCGACCGGCAGTACGAGTGGCCCATCAGGGTCCTCGCGGCCATCTCCTGCGTCGCCGTGCTGAAGTGCCGTACCCATCCGCGCGCCGTGGTCGCGGTGACCGTGGGCTGCACCATGATCATGGCCGCGCTGGGATACCTGCTCAGCCCTCTGCTGCTGGCGCCGGTCATGGCGGCCCTCTTCTGGCTGGCCTCCCTCACCGACTCGAAGACCACGCGCATCTACGGTTACACGACCACCGCGGCACTGGTGATCACGGCCGTGGTCGCCGTCCCCACGGGAGAACTGTTCGTCCCCAGAACGCTCGGCACCGTCCTGTGGCTGCTGCTGCCCCTCGCCGGCGGGGGCATGGCCAAGCTCCGGCGCGCCTATCTGGAGTCCGTACACGCCCGAGCCGAGCACGCCGAGCGCACCCGCGAGGAGGAAGCACGTCTGCGCGTCGCCGAAGAACGCATGCGCATCGCCCGCGAACTCCACGACGTCGTCGCCCACCACATGGCCGTCGCCAACGCCCAGGCCGGCACCGCCGCCTATCTCGCGCCCACCCAGCCGGAGCAGGCGCAGAAGATCCTCGCCCAACTGGCGAGCACCACGTCCTCCGCCCTGCTGGAACTGAGGGCCACCGTCGGAATCCTGCGCCAGGCGGGCGACCCCGACTCCGAGTCCCTGGAACCGGCCCCCGGCCTGCACCGCCTCCCGGAGCTGATCTCCACGTGCGAGTCGGCCGGCCTCGACGTCACCGTCACCACCGAGGGCGAGCCCCAGCCCCTGTCGCCGGGCGTGGACCTGACGGCGTACCGGATCATCCAGGAGGCCCTCACCAACGCCACCAAGCACGCGTCCGACCACGCGGCCCACGTCCGGCTCGCCTATTCCGGCTCCCGCCTGCTCATCACCGTCACCAACGACGGCACCGCCACCACGGCCGCCGTGCCCGGCGGCGGCTACGGCCTCATGGGAATGCGTGAACGCGCCCACTCCGTCGGCGGCGACCTCCACGCCGGCCCGCGCCCCGACGGCGGCTTCGAAGTCACCACCGCTCTCCCCCTGCACCCCCACGCTCTGGAAGAACCGGAAGAAGACGAGGCAACCCGTTGAGCACCCGTGTCCTGCTCGCCGACGACCAGGCCCTGCTGCGCGGCACGTTCCGGCTGCTGATCGACTCCTGCGCCGACATGGAGGTGGTCGGCGAGGCCGCGTGCGGTCAGGAAGCGGTGGACCTCGCCCGCACCCACCGCCCCGACATCGTGCTCATGGACATCCGCATGCCCGGCACGGACGGCCTGGCCGCCACCGCCACCATCTGCGACGACCCCGAACTGGCCACGACCCGCGTCCTCATCCTCACCATGTTCGAGACCGACGAGTACGTGGCCAAGGCGCTGCGGGTCGGCGCGAGCGGCTTCCTCGGCAAGTACGTCACCGCCGACGCCCTGCTGGCCGGCATCCGCACCATCGCCTCCGGCGAGGCCCTTCTCTCACCCGCGGCCACCCGCGCCCTCATCAACCGCTTCCTCACCGCGCCCGCCCCGGGCCGCCTTCTGGCACCCCCGGAACGCCTGGAGGAACTCACTCCGCGCGAACGGGAAGTCACCGTCCTCGCCGCCGAGGGCAGGTCCAACGACGAGATCGCGGAGAAACTCTTCCTGAGCGTCCTCACCGTCCGCTCCCACATCCAGCGCGCCCTGACCAAGCTCGGCGCCCGCGACCGCGCCCAACTCGTCGTCATCGCCTACCAGTGCGGACTGGTACGCCCCGCGTCCTCCGGCAATTAACGGCTTGAGGCCAACCCGACAAACCCCGCCCACGCCGCACGCGACACCGTGACGACGGGCCCGGCGGCGGCCTTGGAGTCCCGGACGTGCACAACTGCCGTATCGGCCGCGACCTCTACACACTGGCCGCCCTCGGCACCGCTGTAGCTGCTCTTGAACCAGGCGAGGCCGGATGCAACGGTCGAGGGCTCAGCGTTCTTCATAGCGATTCCAGCACCCCTTCGATGAACTCCAGTGACTCTCGCGGAGTGAGAGCCTGTGATCGGATGATCCCATAGCGTGCCGCGGCGAGAGCCGCCTGATCCGGGTCAGTCTGAAGAGCACTCGTTCCCTGCGCCTCGGCGTACACGAACTTCTTGCCGCCCTTCCGCGTGACGACCGTGAACGGTCCGTCCACGCCTGCGCTTTCCTCGCAGTCGAGTGGCGCGATCTGGAGCTCGACGTTTCGTTTCTGGCCGATGAGCAAGAGATGCTCCAACTGTCCCCGCAACACGTCCTTGCCACCGTACGGCCGCCGCAGTACCGACTCGTCCAGCACGAAACTCAACAGTGGCGCAGGCCGTCGGTCGAGGATGTCCTGGCGGGCCAGTCGCGCAATGACCCGCTGCTCAATCGTCTCGGGATCCAGCGGCGGACGGCGCATGCCAAGCAGTGCCCTCATGTACTCCTCGGTCTGGAGAAGGCCGTTGACCACAAGCGTGTCGTACATGAGCAGCTCGATGGCCTCCTTCTCCAAGGCGGCCATACCCTGGAAGAAGACGGGATACTGCGCCCGTTCCACCTCCTCCTTCCACACGCACAGCAACCCATCCGCCCCCAGCACCTCGTCCGCACGATCGATGGTCCGAGGAGAGGGAATCCTCCGCCCCTGCTCGAACGACGCGACGGTGGACGCCGAGTACCCGAGCCGTTTGCCGAACTCCTCGCGCTCCAGCCCCTTCCGCACCCGCAGCGTTTTCATGGTCTGCCCGAACGCGGTCACCACGCCCCGCCCGGCCCCGTCCTCGGGCCGCCGACCGGCACCGCCGTCGCTCTCCCAGCCGTCCCCGAGGCTCACGACCGCTCCACCGCCATCGCCCGGTACGGACTCCGTTCCCGCTTCCGCTTCCGCTGCCGCACCCGTACGCTCCGTCATCGAACACCGCCTCCCAGGACCAACGCCCCCGCAGGGAACGCCGTCACGCCGCGCGCCTCGTACCTGTGCGCACACCGCGCGTACAGCAGGTTCGCGTCGGTGCGTCACCACTGGTCACGCTACGCGATCAACGGCAACGTGGTCGGCATGACGACCAACCCCGGCAGCCCCACCAGCACCGCCCAACTCGGGACCCCCACCCCGCACTTGGGTCACGTTCCCGATCCGCGCGACGAGGCCTTCGACATGCGCTTCACCTCCACTCCCCGCGGAGCCCGCCTAGCCCGCCGCCTGGCGGCTGTCCGGCTGGACGAGTGGGGAATCCGTTACGGCACCGAGGCGCATGACGCGATCGTGCTGATCACCGCCGAGTTGACGACGAACGCGGTGCGCCACGGTCACGTCTCCGGGCGGGACTTCCACCTGAGGCTGACCCTGCGCCGGGCCACCGGCACGGCCACCGCCCGGGTCGACGTCACCGACACCCGCGCCGAGCGCCTTCCGCCCCACCCGGCCGTCACCCGCGAGGGCACTGGAATCGAGGAGTTGGAGGAAACCGGCCGCGGTCTCCTCCTCGTGTCGCACCTCGCGACACGGTGGGACCGGCACCCGCGCCCCGACGGGCCGGGCAAGACGATCTGGGCGGAGTACGTGGTCCCCGGGGCGTGACCGGGCTGCGACCAGACCGGGTCAGGCCAGCGCCTCCTCCGCGACCGTCCTCCCCGCCCGGAGCGCGGCGACGGGATCGGCCGCCTCGTCCAGTTCGATGAGCACGGTGCCGGCGCCGGGAGTGCGTGACATCGCGTCGGCCCAGCCCTTCCAGTCCACGATGCCCGTGCCCAGTTCGGTCATGTAGGGCTGCTGCTGGGCGAAGACCGTTTCGTCGATGGTGAGTTCGACGTCGATCGGCTTGACCGCGTCCTTCCAGTGGGCCAGTGCGATGCGCTGGGCGTGGCGGCGTGCCACGGCGACCGGGTCGCCGCTGCCGAGGGCGATGTGGCACGAGTCGGGGCACAGCCACACATAGCGCGGATCGGTCAGGGCCATGAACAGGTCGATGTCCCTCTCGTACCAGAGCGTGCTGTTGGACTCCGTGTGGAAGGCGAGCTTCACACCGAGCCGCGAGACGGCTTCGCCGACCGCGTGCGCGATGTCGGCCATGCGGGTCATGTACGCGGCGTCGACGAAGAAGGGCGGGCGGGTGCCGAAGGTCGTACGCATGGGCAGTCCGGTGACGAGAAGGTCCGCGCCCACGGTGGCGAGGAAGGCCGCTCGGTGCTCGGCGTCGGCCACGATCGCGGGCAGGTTGTCGCCGTCCCGCCAGTCGGGGGCCTCGCTCCCGGCGATGAACGCGCTGACGACGGACAGGCCGCGGGCCGAGAGTGCGCGGCGGAACGAGTCCGCGCTGCCGAAGGCGCGCAGGGCCGAGTCGATGTCGCCGGGCGCGAAGGTCAGTTCGATGCCGGTGACACCGGCGTCGGCCAGTGCGTCCATCACCCGTTCCCAGAAGCTCGCGGGATTCGCCGAGGCCCAGTCGCGCACCGCCTCGGCGGACTCAAGGCCCCAGAAGTCCGGGTGGTAGAAGGTGATGACGTCGGTCGCGTAACGCGGTGTCAGCGGGGCCAGGGGGTAAGCGGGGTAAGGGGGGTCATTCGGCACCGCCTCGGGCGTTGTAGACGACGATGCCGTCGGCGGCGTCGACGGCCTTCCGGTACGCGCGGAACACGGCGAGCGCCTCCTGACGCAGCACGTCCTGGACGACCTCGATGCCGCGCGCCTCGAACTGCTCGGCCCAGTCCGTGCCGAGCGGGCCCTCGTCGAACGTGGTGATCTCCTCCAGTTCCGGGCCCTCGCCCGCGACCACCAGTCCGCGCACCCCGGACCACATCGCGGCGCCGTAGCACTGCACGCACGGACGCCAGTTCACGACCAGCTCGTGGGCGGGCAGCCCGTCGCCGCCGAGGTCCCAGCCGCCCGTCGCCGTCTGGGCCAGGCCGAGCGCGACGACCTCGGCGTGCGCGCTGGAGACACCGGAGGCGAGGACGACGTTCACGCCGACCGAGACGATGCGGCCGGTGTCCCGTTCGGCGACGAGGGCCGCGAACGGGCCGCCGTTGCCCTCGCGCCAGTTGCGATCGGCGAGGCGGTGAACGAGGCGCATCCGGTCCTCGCGGCCGGGGACGGCGGCGGGCACGTCGGCCAGTTCGTCGTCGATCCACGCGGGCAGGGCCACGCGGTATTCCTTCGCGATGTCGATCACGGTCGGGCTTCCTCTCGGGGTGCGCGAGTCAGTGCGCGGCGGGCGCCGCGAGTCGTTCGGTGACGGCGCGGGCGGCCCGTACCGCGGTGACCGTGCCGGTCAGGGTGACGTTCGCCGCCATCGCGGTGGGGACAACGCCGTTGCCGGCGAGGTACAGGTTGTCGAAGCCCCACACCCGGCCGTCCGGGTCGCACACACAGGTGCCGTCGTCGGCGACGCCGGCCCGGACCGTGCCGGTCAGGTGCAGTGAGGAGCCGGGCGGGAGCAGCGCGCACTCGGTCGCGGGATCGAAGGGTCCGAACTCCTCGGCGATCGACCGGACTTCGTCGAGTGCCCGCCGGATCAGCGCCCGGTCGGTGTCGGAGTAGCCGAACTCGACGCGGATCCGCGGCAGTCCGGCGAGGTCGGTCTCCGACTCCGAGAACACGAGCCGGTTCTCGGCGCGCGACTCAACGGGGACGTACAGGGACAGGCCCACGGAGTGCGCGAGGGGACGGCCGTCCTCGTCCACGTACGTCCGGTTCATGATCTGGCCGTGGAAGGGCTGCGCCGCTCCGTTCTGCGGCAGCCACAGCGAGTCCGTGCTGAACTCACCGGCGCGCGGCAGGGGCAGGGCGTCGGTGCCGAGGCCGAACCGGTCGAGGTCGAGCAGCACCCGCGCGGAGATGAACGCGTGCTCGTTGAGGTGACGGCCCAGTGCCGGCGGCCGGATGCCCGAGGCGAACAGCAGCTGCGGGGTGCGCAGCGCGTCGGCGCACACCACCACGGTGTCCGCGAGGAGCTCCGACTCGGCGCCGTCGGCGACGCGGCGCAGCCGGGCGCCGGTGACCCTGCCGTCCGCGACGATGAGTGAGGTCGCGAGCGTGCCGGTCACCAGGGTGAAGGCGGGGTCCCCGCCTGCCGCGATCGGGGGGAAGACCGTCCCCGGTGCCGTGCGAGGCATGGGGCCGGACGCCGTGGCGGTGACCGCCATGGGCATCGGCTGGGGGCGGCGGTCGTCCGGTCCGACGGCGTCGTAGCGTCGGCGCAGGATGTCGAGCACCGTCCGCCCGACCTCGGTCGGGCCGATCGCCGAGGGCGTGACCGCGAGCAGACGGTGCGCGGTGTCGAGGTCCGTCGCCCAGCGGTCCGGGTCGCCGAAGTCGAACACCTCGTCCCCGGCGGGCCAGGGGGTCGCGGCGGTCCAGTGCACGCCCATGCCGCCCGCGTTCCAGGCGAGTGCGGCCTGGGGCATCGCCTCGGCGTCCTCGCCGAAGGCGAGCGCGTGGAACATGCCGGGTGCGAGGTCGGTGAGGCCGCCGGCTACCTCGCGCACCACCTCGGCGCCCGTGTACATGCCCTGGACGCCGGTGGCGACCCGTTCGTTGTAGCGCGACCAGAGGTCCGGGTCGTCGAGGTCGTGCAGGTGCAGGCCGGGCGTCGCGCCGATCGCGCTGCCGCCGTCGACCATGGTGATGTGCAGCGTCGGATCGGTGTCGCGCAGCCGCCGGGCCACGACGGAACCCATGATGCCGCTGCCCACGACGAGGACGTCGGTGCGGGGGGAGTGGGTCAAGTCAGACTCCGTAGGTGAGTGCCGTGGGGGTGGGGGTGGGGGTGGAGGTGGGGGCATCATTCGCTCGGGGCGAGAGGGCCGAACAGCTCGGTGTCCATGCGGTCGAGGGCCAGCTTCACGGCGCCGACGAGCGGGGCGTCGCGGCCCAGGCTGGTGGCGCGCAGTTCGACCTCGGGGGTACGGGCGTCGCGCATCGCCGCCCGCACCCGGGGCAGCAGTACGTCGGCCGCGTCCTCCAGGCCGCCGCCGAGCACGATGAGGGACGGGGCCACCGTCCACGACAGGGTGGTGAGGATGGAGGCGATGTTCTCCACGAACTCGTCGACCTCGGCGAGCGCGGTCGCGTCGCCGCCTCGGGCCGCCTCGAACCGGGCGTGTGCCACGCTCCGTTGGGCGGGTTCCGGCGAGGTGAGCCAGGCCACGGGCCGGTCCTCGACCAGGTCGGCGGGCAGCGACCGTGCCTCGACGATCTCGCCCGCGGCGCCGTCGAGACCGCGGTGCACGGCCCCTCGTATGAGGATGCCCAGACCGGTTCGGTTTCCGAGCATCGCCCACACGACGTTGTCGTGGTCGTCGGCGGCTCCCCGCCAGCGCTCGCCCAGCGCACCGAGGTTGGTGTCGTTGTCCGCGAACCAGGGCACGCGCAGGCGCCGTGCGAGTTCGTCGGGCAGGTGCACGCCCTCCCACCGCGTGGTGTGCACCAGGCGCCGTACGACTCCTTCGTCGTCGATGGCGCCGCCGCTCGCGATCGCACCGGCCCGCAGGCGGTCCGCCGAGCCGCCCGCGTCGTCGAGCGCCGCCAGCACCAGGGCCGCCGCGTCGTCGAGCGTGGCTCCGGGGTCCTGGTAGGCGCGCAGCAGCCGGTGGGCCCGGCCGAGGACGCGGCCGCGCACGTCGGCGACGACCGCGGACACGTCCACGGTGGTGATGCGCACGGCGGCCAGCAGTGCGTGTTCGGACCGCAGTTCGTAACGGCGGGCCGGACGCCCGGCGGAGCCGCTGATCGGCACCCGGTCCAGCTCCGTGACCCAGCCGGCCTCGACGAGCGACTCCAGGACGATCTCGATGGTGCGGCGGGAGAGGCCGGTCCGCTCGGCGAGGGCTGCCAGCTTGAGCGGCCCGGCGGACACCGCCAGGGCGCGCAGGATGACCGAGGTGTTGACACGGCGTACGGCGCTCTGGTTCATCCCTGACATCAGCACGCGCGACCTGCCGCTGCCAGGACTTTCGAGGGAGTGCGTCATGGTCATCGCATCCCCGTCCCCGCTATGCCCTGAACGAAGTAGCGCTGCAGGAGCAGGAAGAGCACGAGCACCGGCAGCATCACGACGATGGCGCCGGCGAGCATGAGCCCGTAGTCGGTGACGTGTGACGCCGCCTGGCTGGTGGCTGCCAGGCCCACGGGCAGTGTGTAACCGGACGTGCTCTGGGCGACGATGAGCGGCCAGATGAAGTTGTTCCAGGAGCTGAGGAACGACATGATCGTGATCGTCGCGACGGCGGGGCCGGCCAGCGGCAGGAAGATCCGGAAGAAGATCCGGAACTCGCCCGCGCCGTCGATCCGGGCCGCCTCCAGCAACTCGTCGGGGACCGACAACGCGTACTGCCGCATGATGAACACCGACATCGGCATCGCCACACCGGGCAGGGCGATACCGGTGAGGGTGTCCGCGAGACCCATGTCGACGGTGATCACGAACTGTGTGACGAACACCGCGGTGAACGGCACCATCAGCGCCGCCATGACCGCGCCGAACGCGATCCGCCTGCCCGCGAAGTCGAACTTCGCGAGCGCGTAACCGGCGGCCGACGCCGCCACGATGTTGCCGGTCACCACCATCGCCGCGACCCCGATGCTGTTGGCCAGGAACCGGCCGAAACCCTGGGTGCGGAACAGCCGCACGAAGTTGTCGAGGGTGACGTGCTGCGGCAGCCAGGCACCGGGATCGGCGCGGATCTCGTCGAGGCCGCGTAGCGCGCCGCTGACCACCCAGACGAACGGAAGCATCGTGAGCAGCGCGCACAGCACCAGTGCGGCGTACAGCAGGGGCGGGGTCAGGGACCGGCGGCGGCGCGGGGTGACGCCTTCGGTGGTCGTGTGGGCGTCCTTCAACTGAGCGTCCTTCAACGCGGCGACGGCGGTCATGTGCGGGGCCTCAGCAGCCGGAACTGGACGAGACTGACCAGCGCCACGAGCACGAGCGTCACGAACGACGCCGCCGAGGACATTCCGAACTCCCCGGACCCGAACTGGTGGTAGGTGTACAGCGCCACCGACTCGGTGGAGCCCAGGGGGCCGCCGTCGGTGAGCAGGTACGGCTCGTCGAACACCTGGAGGTAGAAGACGGTCAGCAGCACCGACACCATGAGGGTCGTGGGCAGCAGCAGCGGCAGGGTGATGTGCCTCAACTGCCGCCACCGGCCGGCCCCGTCGAGCGAGGCGGCCTCGTACACGTCCTGCGGAACCGCCTGCAGACCGGCGAGGAACAGCACCATCGCCGTGCCGAAGTTGCGCCACACACCGAGCAGGATGACCACGGGCATGGCCAGGTTCGGGTCGTCCAGCCAGTTCGGCCCGGCGAGACCCACGGCGCCGAGCACCTTGTTGACGGTGCCGTCCGCGTTGAAGGCGTACTGCCAGATCAGCGCGACCGCCACGATGTTCGTGACGACCGGCGCGAAGAAGACGGTACGGAACGTGCCGCGCAGCCGCCGGATGCCGGAGTTCAGCGCGAGCGCCAGCGCGAATCCGGCCCCCATGGTGAGCGGCACGCCGACGGCCACGAAGAGAGCGGTGTTCAGGACGTCCCGCAGGAAGTTCTCGTCCTGGAACAGACGGAGGTAGTTCTCCAGCCCGGTGAAGTCGACCGCGAACGGATGACGCAGATCCGTTCCCCGGAGGTCGGTGAGGCTGAACCCGAGCGCGGCGACGGTGGGGATCGCCGTGTAGAGCAGGAAGACGAGGGTGAACGGCGCGAGGAACAGCCAGGCGACCGCCGTTCGACGGGAGCCCCGGGCACGGCGCGCGGTCCCCTGGGAGCGCGGCGTGCCCGCAAGGATCGTGGTGGCCATCGGCGATCACTTCGACCCGGTGCCGAGGCTTTCGGCGTACGCCTGGGCGTTCGCGGCGGCCTTCTCGGCGCTCTGCGTGCCCTTGGCCACGCCTTCCATCTCCTTGCCCAGCCGTGTCGCGACCTGCTGCCAGGTGCTCACCCGCGGGAACGCCCGCGTGTTCTTCAGCTGTGTGAGGAAGGCCTCCAGCAGGGGCTCTCCCGCGATGGCGGTGTCGTCCCAGGCGGACACGACGGCCGGCAGCGAGCCGTACGCCTTGTACTGCGCGATCTGGGTGTCCGGCTTCGTGAGATGGCGGATGAGCTTCCACGAGGCGTCCGCGTTGCCGCTGTCGGCGAGCACACCCCAGCTGCCTCCGGCGGAGAAGGAGACACTGCCCGACGCCCCGGCCGGCAGTGGTGCGGTGGCGACGTGGGACGCCGTCCAGCCCTTGTCCTTCGCGTCGGCGTCGAGCAGACCGATGACCCACGGACCCGTGATCATGGCGGCGGTCTTCTCCGCGACGAAGTACGGCCGCGAGTCGAGGAACGTGGGCGTGCTGGTGTCGGCGACCTTCGAGGTGAAGAACGACGCGTTGTACTTCATCGCGTCGACCATCGCCGGTGTGTCGAGTGTCCACACACCGCCGGAGGAGAGCAGTGAGCCGCCGGCCTGCCAGGCGTACATCGCGAGGTCCTGGCCGTTGAAGATGTTCCAGCCGATGTCCGCGCCGAGGCCGTGCCCGGCTCCGGCGCGCTGGAGCGCCTCGAAGAACGGCACCATGTCGTCCCAGGTGGCCGGTGCCTTGACCCCCGCCTTCTTCGCGAGGTCGGCGCGGTAGACGAGGGCGTAGGTGTAGGCGTACCAGGGCACCGCGTAGGCGACGTCGTCGACCACACCGGCGTCCCAGAGACTCTTGAAGAAGGCGTTCGGGTCGACGAGACCGTCCGGGACGGGCCGAAGGACCGACGGGTCGAGAAACTGCCCTTGCGACTCGGGGAAGAACTGGGCGACGTCGGGCCCCTTGCCCGCGGCGATCGCCGACTGGAGCTTGGTGTAGTACTCGCCGTTCGGGATCAGCGTGAACGTCACGCGGACATCGGGGTTCGCGGCCTTGAACGGCTTGATGACCTTGT
Source organism: Streptomyces sp. KM273126 (assembly GCF_004337435.2). Lineage (NCBI taxonomy): Bacteria > Bacillati > Actinomycetota > Actinomycetes > Kitasatosporales > Streptomycetaceae > Streptomyces > Streptomyces sp. KM273126. The sequence goes on from NZ_SJXB02000002.1 coordinate 191,612, forward strand.
CGAGCACGTCGGCGTCGCCCTGGGCGGCCCAGACCTTGACGGTGCCGGTGGCCGGGGAGTCGTCGATCGGTTTGGTGGTGGCTGTCGCGGTGTCACCGCCGCGTCCACAGCCCGTGAGGGCCAGGGCGCCGCTGAGGGCTATGCCGGCGGTCAGCTTCAGGGCGCCGCGTCGGGAGGGATTGGACACTCGGGGCTCCTGTCTCATGGAAAAGATGAGGACAGTGATGTGATTTCGCGGGGAATTCGCGGGGAAGTAGCAATTTCCGGCCCGGCAGCCCCATGGGTGGGATGGTGCTTGTGTGGCCGGTAGAGACAGTAAGAACGCCGTGTTGCGGCGGAGTGGAGCGCCCGTCACGAAACAATTTCGGAACTTGTAGCAAAATCGACGTGTCACGCTCCGTACCGACCGTTGACTGCTTTCCCGCCCGCTCGGTGCACACACGGGGGCGGGCCGCGTGAGTGGCCGGTTTTCCCTGACTTCCTCCGGAGTGTCGGTGGCGGTCCGTACGCTCGGCGGTATGGAGGGGGACGACCTGCACGAGGAACCGCCCGGCCGGGACGAGGACCTGCCCGACCAGCGGAGCGGCTCCGAGGCCTGGCAGCGGCTGAGCGCGTACGCCTACCTCAGCGCACCCGAGCGCCTGGAGTACGTCGCGGTGATGCGGGTGTTCTGCGGCACCCTGCTCGCGGACCTGGCCGTACCCGACGTGCTCGCCAAGCTGGCCCGGGTGGGCGACCCGGGCGGCGCGGGCGACCCGGGGGCGGCGCTCGACGCGGAGACGCTCACCGCACGGCTCGAAAAGCTCGTGCACTGGGGCAATCTGCTGCGCAGCACGCACACCGTCAGGGCGACCAGTATCGCCGAGTACCAGCGCTCCCGGTCCCGCTACCAGCTGTCCAAGCTGGGGGAGCGAGTCCAGCGCGACGCGGACGAGGTGCTGGCCGGAGCGGACGCCGCGCGCGAGGTCAGCAGCGAGCTGCTCACGCTGGTCGACCGGGGGCTGCGCGACATCGCCGCCATGGTGGGCGCGCCGGGCGGCGCGGACCCGCAGCAGGCACTGGAGAAGATCAGCACGCTGTTCGTGCAGTTCGCCGAATTTACCGAGTCGGTACGGGACTTCTACGCCTACCTGGGCCAGGTGCTCGCCCGGTACGACCTCGACGGCGCCGAGTACCAGGGGTTCAAGGAGCTGCTGCTCGACTATGTGGAGGCGATCACCGAGGACGTGTCCTTCCGGGCCCCGCGTATAGCCGCACATCTGAAGGTGATCTGGCCTCACCTGCCCACGCTGCTGAGCCGGATCGACGTACACGCGACAGGACTTGGCGCTCTCGGCACGCTCGGAGCGCTGTCCGACGCGTCGCCCGGGACGCGTGTGCAGCGCAGCCGGGGGCGGGACCTGGCGGACTGGGAGGGGTTGCGCGACTGGTTCGCCGACACCGACGGGCACGGCAGCCAGGTGGACCAGCTCCGGGACGCGACCCTGCGCGCCCTGCAGTCGCTGCTCGCCAACGCCAAACGGATGCTGCGCTCGGCGTCGGGGGAGATGTCCCGCCGCAAGGATCTGCTCAGGCTCGCGGCCTGGTTCGACGCCGCGGAGCCCGAGGAGGCCCATGACATCGCCGTGGCCGCCTTCGGGCTGTACGGGGCACGGCACCTGGGGGTGGCGCCGGATCCCGACCAGTCCGTGCCGGCGTATGTGAGCTGGTGGACGGGACCCGTCGTGGACGTACCGGTGGCGTTGCGCGAGCGCGGCAGCCGGGCTCCGCGCGGGCGGGCCGCGGCGGTGGAGGACCATGGCGAGCAGAAGCGCCGCCTCATGGAACAGGCGCGCGAGCAGGCGGCCGCCCGCCAGGCCGCGGCCGCCGAACTGCGCAGCGCCTCCGGCCGGTTCGACCAGGTCAGGCTGGGTTCCGCGGCCATGCGCCTGCTGCTGGAACTCCTCACCACGGCCCTCGGCAACGCCCAGCTCCACCAGCTCCACCAGGACGGGGATGGCGCGGACGGCTTCCTGCTCGACGGCGCACAGGCGAGTGACGCGGACCTGGGCATCCGGCTGACGGCATGGCGCACTCCGGGCAGGCACACGCTCCTGCGTTCCGCGGACGGCGACCTGACGGCGGACGATCTCACCCTGGTCGTCGAGAGTGCCGCACTGCCCGCTGCCGAAGGGGGCCCGGCTGCCGACGACGTTCCCGCAGCCGACGACGTTCCCGCAGCCCAGGAGGCGAGCGCCTGATGGTCCTGCCCTCCGCGCACGACGTGGCCCTCGCCGCCGAACGCTGCACCGCCGCCCGTCTGTTGCTGGCCCACCCCCTGGTCACCAGCAACGGCCCGCACAGCGACACCTTCCCGCTGATCCGGCGCCACGCCGACTGGCTCGCCCAGCGCTTCCAGCAGGTGTTCGGCTACCGGCTCCTCGTCGAGGCGTCGTACGCCCGCCTGTTCAAGGCGGGCCTCGGCCCCGGCTCGGGTCACCGTCTGGAGCGGCCGTCGACCGGGACGCCGTTCACTCCACGGACGTACGCCTACCTGACCCTCGCTCTCTCCGTGCTCGTCACCGCCCCGGAACAGATCCTGCTCTCCCAGCTCGTCGCCGACCTGAGGGCCGCGGCCGTGGACGCCGGGATCGAGATCAGCGACACCGGGCGTCAGGCGGAGCGCCGCACCCTCGCCGCCGCGCTGCGGCAGCTCGTCGACTGGGGTGTCCTGGCCGAGACCGAGGGCCATGTGTCGGCCGTCGCCGAGGAGCGGGGCGGCGAGGCGCTGCTGTCCGTGGACCGCGACATCGCCCGCGCGGTCGTCGCCGGTCCGCTGGCCCAGAGCCGCGACGGCGCGGATCTCGTACGCCGCGCCGCCGACCCCGGCTTCGGCGGCCCGCGTACGTACGTCCGCAGGCGCCTCGTCGAGACCCCCGTCGTCCACCTCGACGACCTCACCGGCGCCGAGCGCGAATGGCTGCGGACCCGGCAGCGGCGCGAGTCCCAGGCCTTCTCCGAACTGCTGGGCCTGGAGGCCGAGATCCGCGCCGAGGGCATCGCCCTCGTCGACCCGGACGGTGACCTCACCGACCTGCACCTGCCCGGCACCGGCACCGTCGCGCAGGCGGCGCTGCTGCTGGTGGGACGGCTGGTCGACCGGCTGCGCCCGGAGGACGCGGGCCACCCCGCGGCCGGCGGACGGCTCGTCATCGGCGTACCCGTCCCGGACGGGCTGCTGCCGGAACTGCTGGACGAGCTGATCGAGGAGTACGGCCGGCGCGGCAACTGGCGGCGCGGCCTCGTGGAGGACCGGGAAGGGCTGCTCGCCGCCGTCCTGGACTTCCTGGTCCGCATGCGGCTGGTGGCGCCCGCCGGCCCGGTGCGCGCCGACGGGCACGGCCTGCCCGAGGGGTACGAGGACGCCGCGCCCGACGGGCGGTCCGTCACGGACGTCTCGGGCGCCCGCGGGCAGGACAGTACGGACCGCACGGGCGGTGCTGAAGGCTGGGTGCTGCTCGCCGGGGCGGCCCGGTTCGCCACCACGGTGGCCGTCACGTCCCGTACCGCACGGTCCACGGCGGACAACGCCGAAGCGTCCGGAGCGGACAACGCCGAAGCGTCCGGAGCGGACGACGCCGAACCGTCCAGAGTGGACGACGCCGAATCGTCCGCAGCGGACAACGCCACCGAACCGTCCACAGCGGACAACGCCGACCACGTCACTCAGGAGCCGCCCCGGTGAACCGCCCCCCGTCCCTGCACCGTTACCGCCTGCACCGGGCCGGTATCCGGAACGTCTGGCAGTACGACGAGCAGGAGTTCTCCTTCGGCGACGGCCGCCTGCTGCTGCGCGGCAAGAACGGTGCGGGCAAGTCCAAGGCACTGGAGATGCTGCTGCCGTACCTCCTCGACGGCGACGCCCGCGCCCTGGACGCCACCGGCACCGGCCGGACCACGCTCCTGTGGCTGATGCTCGACGGCTTCGAGCAGACCAACCGGCTGGGCTACCTGTGGGTGGAGTTCGCGCGCACGGACGAGTCGGGGGAGGAGCACCACCTCACCCTCGGGGCGGCCATCCGCGCCTCCCAGTCGACCAGGACGGCCAAGCCGGTCTTCTTCGTCACCCCGCTGCGGGTGGGCGAGGACCTGCACCTGGCCCCCGCCGGGCAGCCGCTCCCCGTCGACCAGCTCAAGTCGCTCGTCGGCGCGGAGAACGTCACCGACCGTGCCGTGGAGCACCGGGCCCGGGTCGCTCGCCATCTGTTCGGCCTGACCGACCCGGCGCGCTACCGCAACCTGCTCCACCTGCTGCACCGCCTGCGCCGCCCCACCATCGGCGACCGCATCGACTCCGGCGGCCTGGTCTCCGTCCTCGCCGAGACGCTGCCGGCGCTGGACGACGAGATCGTGGACAAGGTGGCCCGAAACCTCGACGACCTGGACGCCGTACGGACCGACCTCGGGCGCCTGGAGCGGACCGACGAGGCGCTCGGGACCTTCCTCACCGGTTACCGCGGCTATCTGCACGGGGCGCTGCGCCGCAGGACCGACCAGGTGAGCGGCGAACTGGAACGGCTGGCGGAGCACCGACGAGCGGCGGGCGAGGCGGCGAAGAGAGCGGCGGAGCTCCTCACGGGCGAGGAGGAACTCGCCGCTCGCCTGGAGGTTCTTAAGGCCGAGTCGGAAGCAGCGGAGACGGACCTCGCCGCCCTGCACGACAGCGCCGCATACCGCGGCCTGCGGGAACTGGCCGAGAAGCGCGCCACCGTGACCGCCCTGCACAGCGCCGCGGCGACCGCCTTCAAAGCCCTGCGCCAGGCCCACAGCGGCCAGGAGGAGGCCGGACGGCGTCTCACCGACGAAGCCGAACGGCTCGGCGACGATCTGGCCGAACTCCGCACTGCCCACGGCGAGTTGCTTCGGGAGGCGGAGCGGTCGGGACTCGACCCCGCGCACGTGGGAGAGCCCGCGGAGGTCCCCTTCACCTCGGTGACGGCCGCGGCGGCGGCCGAACTGACCGCCCCGGAAGGCGACTTCCACCTCGTCCGCCACAGCGAGGTGCTGGCCGTCGACACGGACGCCTGCACCGGGGCTCTGCATACCTGGGACGCCCAACTGGACGCCGCCGGACCGGTGATCAGGAACCGCACCCGAGCCGTGACCGAACTGGCCGCGCTCATGGGCACGTCGCGCCAGGCCCAGCGGGAGGCCCAGGAGGCCGACGCCACCCGGGAACGTCTGGAGGAGCAGACGGACGAGGCGCGCTCGCGGGCCGGACGCCGCCGGGACGAAACGGCACGCGAGGGCGAGGCGTACGCGGAAGTCGTCCGCACCTGGACGGAGCGACTGCGCGGCCTCACCGGAATGCCCCTCGACGCCGTACACGCCCTGACCGCCCACGACCCGGCGGAGGGCCCGCTGCCCTCCCACGTCCCCGACGAGGTGGCCGTGGCCGCCCGTCAGGCCGTCGACCCGTGGCTCGCGGAACTGGGCGGACAGCGCGACGCACGCGCCGTGGAGATCCACGAACTGTCCGCCGAGCAGGACCGGTTGGAGCGCGAACGGAACGACTGGGAAAGCCGCACCGACCCCTCGCCCGCACCCCCGCCCCACCGCTCGGCGCCCCGTACGGCCGGTACCGGCGCACCCCTGTACCGTCTCGTGGACTTCGCCGAGGGGGTGCGGCCGACGGACCGGGCGGGCCTGGAAGCCGCACTCGAAGCGAGCGGACTGCTCGACGCCTGGGTGTGCGCCGACGGCACCGTCCTGGACGCGTCCGCACGGGACACCCTCCTCGTCCCGGGCGCACCGTCTGCCGGACATGCGCTCGCAGGGCACACCCCGGCCGGATACACGCCGGCCGGACACACGCTGGCCGAGGTGTTGCGCCCGGTCGCGGCACCGGACAGCGGGGTGACGGCCGAGCAGGTCGAGAGCGTCCTGCGGGCGGTGGCCCTGGTGACGGAGGAGGCTGTTGGTACCTCGGGGGTCACGGACACGACGCCGGACACGACGCCGGACACGACGCCGGACACGACGCCGGACACGACGACGGACTCGGCGATCGGCACCGACGGCTACTGGAAGCTGGGCGTCGCCCGCGGCCGTCACACCAAGCAGACCGCCGAGTACGTCGGCGCGGAAGTACGCGCCGAGACACGACGCCGGGCTCTTGCCGAACTCGAACGGCAACTCACGGACGTGCGGGAGAAGCTGACCGAACAGGAGACGAGGCTGCGGATCCTGACGGAGCACCGCACCCAGGTGGCCGACGTCCTGAGCCACCCGCCCGCGGCACGCGGCCTGACCGACGCATGGGCCCGCGCGGACGAAGCCGAACGCACGGCACAGGCGCTGGCTGGCAAGGCCTCCACAGCGGCCCGCGAGGCGGAGCGGGCGCGCGCCCACGCGGTCGCCGCCCGGCGCGAGGCCGAGGCGACCGCGAGCGCGAACGACCTCCCGGCCGACACGGCCGCACTCGACTCCGTACGCATCGCCCTGGACCGCCTCGGCACGGGCACGGAACGCCTCCGGCGACGGCTGCGCGCGGTCACTTTCTCCGCCGACGCCCATCGTCAGGGCCGCGAAGGCTACGAGCGCGCCCTGGCGTCCCGCCGGGAAGCGGAGTCCGACTACGCCGAGCCGCTCGCCCGCCTGGACGCCGCCCGCCGCACGGTCCGCGGCCTGGAGGAGGCCCTGGGAGCGTCGGAACAGGAGATCCTCGCCCGCGAGGCCGAGGCGAAACGCCGCCTGGAGGCAGTGGGGCGCCAACTCCCCGGCATCAAACGGGACTTGAGCGCCGCACACGATGAACGCGTACGCGCGGAGGAGGACGAGAGGGTACGGCGCGAGGCGCTGGCGACGCAGGAGGACGCGGCGGTCGCGAGCGGCAGACGCCTGCGGGCGGCGCTGTCGTTGCCGGGCGTGACGAGGGGCGCCGGCCTCGACGTACCGACGGAGGGCGAGGCGGGAGAGGCCAGAGCGGCGGGAGCGGCGGGAGAGGCGGGAGAACGTGAGGCAGCACGCGAGGCGAAAGAGGCCGCGCTGCGACGGCTGGTGGAGGCCGTACGGAGCCGCCTCGACGCGGCGCGACGCGATATCTCGGACACCACCCTCCTCAACCGTCACACGGACCTGCGCGACCAGCTCTCCGGCGGCTACGACGCCACACTCGAAGAACACGACGGCATCAAGGTCTGCCGCCTCGTCGACGACCACGGCCCGCACGACATCGCCGTGGTGGGCGAACGCATCGCCGCCCAGGCGGCAGAGGCCCGCGAACGGCTGACGGAACGCGAGCGCGAGGTGTTCCAGCGATTCCTGACAGGGGAGCTGGGCGACCACCTGTCCTCCCAGGTCCTGGCAGCAGGTGCGCTGGTGGCCGCCCTGAACGCCACCCTGTCCACGGTCCGTACGTCACACGGCCTGGGCGTCACGCTCGACTGGAAGCTGGCCGACGGCGTGGAGGCTGACGTCCAGGCGGCCGTCGACCTCCTGCGCAGCCCCTCGGGCCTGCGCACCCGCGAGCAGTCCGAGCGGCTCCGTGACGTACTCCAGCGCCGTATCGAGGAGGCCCGCCGCGCCGACCCGGGCGCGGGATACGCGGCCCACCTGCGCACGGCCCTCGACTACCGCGACTGGTTCACCTTCACCCCCTGGGTCGTGAACGACGCCGCCCCCGGCAGCCGTCGCAAACTCTCCGGCCGCACCGGCCTCAGCCAGGGCGAGCAACGCGTCCTGTCGTACCTGGTCCTCTTCGCCGCCGCGGCCGCCCACTTCACGAGCCTGGCGGAAGCGGCCCCGCACGCACCCCGGCTGATCCTGCTGGACGACGCCTTCGCCAAGGTCGACGAGCCCACCCACGCCCGCCTCGGCCGCATCCTGGTCGACCTGGACCTGGACTTCGTCCTCACCAGCGAGCGCCTGATCGGCAACTGGCCCGACGTACCGTCCCTGCACATCTACGAGTGCCTGCGCGACCCGCACGTACGAGGCGTGGCGACCCTCCACTACACATGGAACGGACGGCAGCGGCGCCTGATGTCGGTATGACGGAACAGGAACCACAGGAACCAGCTGCCGAGAGTCTGGCGTTCCTCAACCGCCCGGGTCTCACCCGCCTCTGGACGGTCGTACGAGCCCGCCTGGAACGCAACGGCCTGCAGCCGACCGGCACGATAAGGCTCCAGAGCCTGGACGCGCGGGAGCGCGAGGCGCTGTCCCTCCTCCTCGGGAAACCGCTCACCACCCCCGCCGTCACGATCCGCCTGCCGGACCTGGACGCCCGTCTGCGCGCCAGCGCGGTCGGCCGCGGCCTGAACGCGACGCTGGCGGAACTGGGCCCACCCCTGACCGACCGCCGCGCCGCCCGCGACGCGGCGGCGGCCGAACGCATCCGCCTGTGGACCACGGCGGAGACGGCGATGGCCGCCACGCCCCTCACCGACCACCCCTGGGCCGGCCGATGGCTGGAGGAGCTACGACGGAGCGGCACACTCAGCCGCCAGCCGTCCACCACCGCGCACATCACCGTCACCCAGGCCATCCAGAGCCTCGCGATCCTCTTCCCCGGCGCAGGACCCAACCCCACTCCGGCGACCTGGGGCCGAGGCGAACTCGCCACACGCACCACGGGCTCGGCCCACGGCCTGGACGACGGCACCCTCCTGGCCCGCTTGGTCCTGCGCGGCATAGCGCTGGCCCAGGGCGTCGAGTTCCCGACCGACGCTCCGGGCCGCCGCGCGCTGTGGCGCCGGGCCTCGGTCACGCCGGACGAGGTCTCCAGCACGGTCCTGACGTACGGCCTGCGCCCCACGGGCGGCACCTGGCAGGAGACAGCCCTGCGCGAGCGCGCCGACCACCACCTGGAGACGCACCTGACCCTGCGCGAACTACGCACTCTGCACCTGGAGTTGCCCGCACACACCCGCATCCACGTCTGTGAGAACCCGCGAGTCGTCGAAGCCGCCGCGGACGCCGCCCGCACCGCACCCCTGATCTGCACCTCGGGCAGCGCGACGACGGTCGTTCTCACCCTCCTCGACACGCTGGCCGCGGCCGACTGCGCCTTCGTCTACCACGGTGACTTCGACTGGCCCGGCATCGCTCTGGCCAACCGCGTCATGGGGCGCTACGGGGCGCAGCCGTGGCGCATGACGGCGGGCGACTATGAGTACCTCGCGACCCGCGCGGAACTGCAGGGCACACCACCGCTTCCGCTCAGCGGCACACCGGTCGAGGCGACGTGGGACGCGGAACTGGCCCCGGCCATGACGTCCCTGGGCATCGCCCTGCACGAGGAGGCGGCGCTGGACCTCCTCCTGGACGACCTCGGGTAATTGGACGAGGAGCCCCTACTTCCCGGTGACGGACTCCAACAGCGCCGGAAGATCCGCGAACGAGTCCAGCACATGGTCCGGTTCCGCGCTCGCGGCCCGGTGGGTCTCCGGCTGGTACTTGCCCGTCCTGACGAGGACGCCGGTGACGCCGGTGCGCTGGGCCGCCAGCACGTCGGACTCGATGTCGTCGCCGATCATCAGCGCCTGGCCGGCCTCGGTGCCGAGGTGGGACAGGGCGGCTTCGAAGAACGCGGGTGCGGGCTTGCCCGTGATCTCCGCCTGTGTGCGGGCGGCCTTCTCCAGGCCCGTCAGGAAGGCGCCTGTGTCCAGTTGGAGGCCCTGGTCCGTGCGCCAGTAGAGGTTGCGGTGCATGGCCACGAGCTTCGCGCCCCGCTGGAGGTGACCGAAGGCGCGGTTCAGTGCGGCGTAGTGGAACTCGGGGCCCGCGCCGCCCACCACGACCACGTCCGGCACGGTCCCGGTGTCGTCGGCGTCGACGAGGTCCACATCCGTGAGGTCCTCACGGATGTCACCGCTGTTCAGGAGGGAGCACCGCGCGCCGGGGAAGTGCTCCGCCAGGTACGCGGCCGTCGCCGCGGGTGCGGTGAGGATGTCCTCCGCCGTCACCGGGAAGCCCGCCCCGGCCAGCGTGTCGGCGATGGACACACGGGTGCGCGACGTCGTGTTGGTGAGCAGGACGACGTCCAGGCCACGGGACCGCAGGTGTCGCAGCGCCTCCACCGCACCCGGCAGCGGCTTCCACGAGACCGTGAGGACGCCGTCGATGTCGATCAGGACTGCGTGGACCGAGCGTGCCGACTCCTTCTCCATGCGCGGACGATAACCGCTTGCCTACGTCTGCCGGAGTACCTCGCGTGCCGCGGCGGCGAAGGATATGACGGACTGCCAGAACGGATCGCGACAGGCCTCGAACCGGTCGGCCGCGGAAGGATCGCCCTCGATCATGGCTTCCAGCGCGCGGTACGGCGGGGTCGTCGCGTGGCGAAGGGTGTCGGCCGCGTCGGCGACGGTTTCCGGGCCCTCAAGGGACACGATCCACACGCAGTGCCGGAGCTTGCCGTACTCGTCCCGTTGGCGCTCGCGCAGCTCCACCAGGCGGGCCCGGTCCGCCTCGGTACCGTCGGTACGCGCGTGGGTCACCTTCCAGTACAGGTCGCCCATGCGCTGTGCCTGCTCGATGAGGTTCGCGTATGCGGTGCGCCGTGCCTCCCGCCGCCGCTCCTCGCGCTGGGCCGTCGTCACGGTGTCGGCCTGGATGCGGGCCGCGCGCGTGGTGCCCCAGCTCGTGACCCAGCTGGCGAGCACGGCGGTGCCGGCGGTGAGGGAGGCGATCCAGAGGGCGTTGTCGGACATGGCGATCATCATCATGCATCGCTCACCGCCCCGAGGGATCGCTCACCGCCCCTGGGGAGAGCCCAGCGAACGTTCCGTGACGGCCGCCAAGTGGGCCGTGAACACCTCTCGGGCCTCGGGAGTGAGCGTACGCAGGGCCACCAGGGCCGTGATGATCACGTCGCAGAGCTCCGCCCGCACATCGTCCCAGGTGTGGGTCGTGCCCTTGCGAGGGTTCTGGCCGGTCGCGCCGATGACCGCCTGGGCGACCTCGCCGACCTCCTCCGAGAGCTTCAGCATCCGTAGCAGCAGGGCCTCTTGGCCGTCGTGACGGCGGTTCTCGTCCAGCCAGGTCTGGAGGAGGGCGATGGACTCCCAGAGGTCGGGCTCGCGGGTGTCCGGTTCGAGACGATTACTCATGGGCGCAGACTGCCACGGGGCACGCACGGCCGACAGACGCGCCCCCCAGCCGCTCCTCACTCCTCGAACAGCGGCTCCTGCTCGCTCTCGCTCTCGCTGTCCTTCTCCTTGCGTACCCGCTTGTTCCGTGCCCCCACGACCAGCGCCGCCATCGCCGCCGTGGCGGCCAGTGCCGTCGGGACCATCCAGTCGCGGTCGAAGGCGTGCCCGAACACGTGGTCAAGGGAGAGCCGGCCCGGTCCCGCGATCGCGAGCCCGGCGGCGACCAGGCCGAGGGTCGCGGGGTACTCGTAGCCGCCCTGCTGGCTGAAGAACCCGTTGGGCTTCAGCACCGCGGCGGCGCCCGTCATCCCGCCGGCGGCGGCCGCGCCGGCCGCGGGCGTCGCGAGGCCCAGCGCGAGCAGGGTGCCGCCGCCCGCCTCGGCCAGCCCCGCTGCCGTCGCGCTCGCCCTGCCCGGCGTGTACCCGACGGACTCCATGAACGCGCCCGTGCCCCCGATGCCGCCCCCACCGAACCAGCCGAAGAGCTTCTGCGCGCCGTGCGCGGCGAGCACGCCGCCCGTCCCCAGCCGGAGCAGCAGCAGTCCCAGGTCGCGTCGGTCGAAAGTGGTCACGTTGTGCATGGCGTGCCTGTTGTGCATGGTGTGCGCTTTGGTCATCTTGGTCACCTGTTCTCCGACGTCTCCTCCCCCGTCTCGTCTCCACCGTCGCACCGATGATCCCTCCCCGGCCGTTCCGCGCGGCCGATCGGGTGTCGCCACGCCGACAGGCCTCCCGTACGGACCTCCCGGGTGGTGGGACCCCGGCCCCGCTGTGAGGCTGGCGGGCATGACGATTCAGGTAGCCAGGCTCAAGGACCCCACGGTCCGTGCCTTCGTCAGCGCCGTGAACGCGCATGACCGCGAAGCCTTCCAGGCGCTCCTCGCCCCGGGCGCGACCATGTCCGACGACGGCTCCGACCGGGACCTCGACGACTGGACGGAACGGGAGATCTTCTCCACCCACGGCCACATGGACGTCGACAACGAGTCCAGGGGCGGCCTCGCCCTCATCGCCCGCTACAGCAACGACACCTGGGGCGAGATGCGCACGAGGTGGAGCTTCACCATGGGCGACGACGGCAGGATCACCCGCTTCGAGACGGGCCAGGCCTGAACTCGCCGTCCGGAAACGAGCCTTGCCTTCGAGTGCACATCAACTCCTACCGTCCTCAGGCATGGAGAGCATCGAGCACAAGGCGACACGCACCCTCGGACGCAGCGGCATCCAGGTCAGCGCCCTCGGCTTCGGCTGCTGGGCCATCGGCGGGGAGTGGTGGTCCCCCGACGGGCAGCCCCTGGGCTGGGGCAAGGTCGACGACGAGGAGTCCGTACGGGCGATCCGGCGCGCCCTCGACCTGGGCGTCACCTTCTTCGACACCGCCGACGCCTACGGCACGGGGCACAGCGAGAGGCTGCTCGGCAGGGCCCTCCGCAAGCGCCGGGACGACGTGGTCATCGCCACCAAGTGGGGCAACGTCTTCGACGAGGGCACCCGGACCCGCGTCGGACAGGACGATTCGCCGGCCCACGCCCGCCGGGCGCTGACCGCCTCCCTCGAACGCCTCGGCACCGACCACATCGACCTCTACCAGCTCCACATCAGCGACTGCGACCCCGAGTGCGCCGCCCAACTGCGGGACCTGTGCGAGGAGTTCGTCCGCGAGGGGCTCGTCCGCGCGTACGCCTGGAGCACCGACGACCCGGAGCGGGCGGCCGTGTTCGCCGAGGGCCCGCACTGCACGGCCGTGCAGCACGCGATGAACCTGATGCAGGACGCTCCCGAACTCGTCGCACTCTGTGAGGAGTTGAACCTCGCCAGCATCAACCGTAGCCCGCTCGCCATGGGGTTGCTGACGGGCAAGCACACCGCGGGCACACCGCTGGAGGCCGGGGACATCCGCAGCGCGCCGCCCGCCTGGCTGCCCGGGTTCACCGAGGGCACGGGCGCCGACGCGGACTGGCTGCGGCGCGTCGAGTCGCTGCGGGACATCCTCACCAGCGAGGGCCGTACGCTCACGCAGGGCGCCCTCGCCTGGCTGTGGGCCCGCAGCCCTCTCACCGTCCCGATCCCCGGCTTCCGCTCGGTCGCCCAGGCCGAGGAGAACGCGGGCGCCCTCGCGAAAGGGCCGCTCACCGCCGCGCAGATGGCGGAGGTGGAGCAGGTGCTCGGCCGCTGAGCGACCCGGTCGACAGTACGAATGTCGACAGCAGGAATGTGAGGTCCTGCTCACGCCGCAGCTCTCCGAGCAGGGCCACACGCTCATCCCGGGCGCCTTCGTCGGGGCTGCCCGTTGGCCCGTCCGTCCGCTGGCCCGTCGGTCGACGTCACCTGCCTTTTCCTTTCCGTGCCCCGGCCATGGCCGTCCCTTTACCTCACCTTTGTCGGTGGCCGCAGATCGCCTTGTACGGTTCCCCGAATGCGCGCATCCTCAACGCATCCCCCGAGTACCACCGGCCCGCGTACCGCTCAGGTGTCCCGCCGTGCCGCCCTCGGCCTCGGCTTCGCCGCGGCCCTGCCCCTGGCGGCGGCCGCGCCCGCCTCGGCCGCCACCGCGACCGGAACAGCGGGAATAGCCGGAACGGCCGGAACAGTCGTCGGCGGAGAACGGCTGGCCCGTGACGGCGTCCAGGTGAGCGGTGCCTCCAGGCCGCCCGCCGTCACGGCCCGTGCCTGGCTGGTGGCCGACGGGAAGACCGGCGAGGTGCTCGCCTCCTACCGTGCGCACCGGCGGCTGGCGCCCGCCTCCACGCTGAAGATGCTCTTCGCGGACACCGTGCTGACCAGGTTCGAGCGAACCGCGAAGCACAAGGTGACCGCCGCCGACCTCGCCGACATCCCGGCGGGCTCCAGTCTCGTCGGCATCCAGGCCGGCATCACGTACACAGTCGAGCAGCTGTGGCAGGGCGTGTTCCTCCGCTCGGGCAACGACGCGGTGCACGTGCTGAGCCATATGAACGGTGGTGTCGCGAGGACGGTCGCCCAGATGCAGGACAGGGCCAAGGACCTCCAGGCCCTGGACACACACGTGGTCAGCCCGGACGGCTTCGACCACCCGGGGCAGCTCTCCTCGGCGTACGACCTGACGCTGTTCGCCCGCCACGGGCTGCGGAACGCCGACTTCCGTTCGTACTGCTCCACGAAGACGGCCGACTTCCCGGCGGGCGGCGGGAAGACCTTCCAGATCCAGAACACCGACCGCCTGCTGACGGGCGCGTGGGGGATGCCCGTGTACGACGGCGTGATCGGCGTCAAGAACGGTTACACCAGCGACGCGGGCAACACCTTCACCGGCGCCGCCACTCGCGACGGCCGCACCCTCCTCGTCACCGTCCTGAATCCCCGGCTCGCCGGGAACGGCGTGTACGAGGAGGCGGCCGCGTTGCTCGACTGGGGGTTCCGGGCGGCCGGGCGCGCCGAGCCCGTCGGCACGCTGGTCGTGCCGGTCAGCGAGGGCGGGGCGCCGGACGGGTCCACGAACGCGCCCGCACGGAAGGCGGGCAAGACTGCGGCGGCCGGCGCCACGGCCGGCCCCTCGCCGTGGAGGCTGGCGGAGGGGGCCGCGGGAACGGCCGCCCTGCTGGGGGCCGGGGTGTACGCGCTGCGCAACCGCAGGCGCGGGGAGGCGAGCCGGGCGAGCGGCGGCCGGCACAGGCGCTGAACCGCGGCCCGACATCCCGAAATACCGCCCCCGCCCCCTGTCTGTGGGGCAGTCGTTCCACGGCCCGGTGCCACCTCGCGGTCCCACGCGAGGTCCGCCCCTCCGGACCATGGAACGACTGCCGCCATCCCCCTCGGTGTGGACTGCGGCCTGCGGAAGTATTGTGCCTTAAGTGTGAAGCTTTGGTGGAGGAGTTTTGAGTACAAGCTCCCCACGTGCCGAAACAGCACGGAGTTTGACACCCCGCTTATGAAGATTGCGGCAGCGGGGGAGCCGGGGGCGGGGGAGCCGGGGGCGGGTGTGGCGGAGGTGACCCGGTCGCGCTAGCCGCGCCCCACGTACGGCATCGCCGTCGCCAGGACCGTGGCGAACTGCACATTCGCCTCCAGCGGCAGCTCCGCCATGTGCCGTACCGTGCGCGCCACGTCGGCCACGTCCATCACGGGCTCGGCCGCGAGCTGCCCGTTCGCCTGCGGTACGCCCCGCTGCATGCGCTCGGTCATGTCGGTCGCCGCGTTGCCGATGTCGATCTGGCCGACGGCGATGCCGTACGGCCGGCCGTCCAGCGACAGCGACTTGGTGAGGCCGGTCAGGGCGTGTTTGGTCGCCGTGTACGCGACGGAGTGCGGGCGGGGCGCGTGCGCGGAGATCGAGCCGTTGTTGATGATCCGGCCGCCTTGCGGGTCCTGCCCCTTCATCTGACGGTACGCCGCCTGCGCGCACAGGAACGCGCCGTTGAGATTGGTGTCCACCACGTGCCGCCAGGCCGAGTAGTCCAGCTCCTCCACGGGCACGCCGCCCGGCCCGAACGTCCCCGCGTTGTTGAAGAGCAGGTCAAGGCGGCCGAACCGGTCGTGTACGGCCGCGAAGAGCGCCGCGACGTCCTCGGGCCGTGAGACGTCGGCACGGACGACGAGTGCCTCGGGATGACCGGCCGCGGTCTCGGCCAGTTTCTCCGCCCGGCGGCCCGCGAGCGCCACCGACCAGCCCGTCCCCAGCAGTTCCTGCGACACGGCACGACCGATTCCGGAGCCCGCGCCTGTCACGATCGCGATCTTCGTTTGCGTAATCTTCATGAGCTCTCAGCGTAAGCGAGGGTCCGTCATACGGAACTCATCAGTCCGACATCTGAGTGTTGTGTACGTGACAGGTATGCGTTGACCCTGGCCACTCCAATGCCTGGTACAACCACCGTCAGGGGAGGGCCAGATGACACCCGCAGCCCATCAGCCACCGAACGCCCCCTCACCGAACGCCCCCTCACCGAACGACTCGTCGCGACACGACCACGAGCTCCGTGCCGCGGCACGCCACCTGGGGCGCCGCCGGTTCCTCACCGTCACCGGTGCCGCAGCCGCTCTCGCCTTCGCCACCAACCTGCCGGCCGCCGGCGTGGCGAGCGCCGCCGAACTCGACGCGGCACAGATCACCGAGAACCCGTTCACGCTCGGCGTGGCCTCCGGCGACCCGCTCTCCGAATCCGTGCTCCTGTGGACGCGGCTCGCCCCGTCGCCGTACGAGGCCGACGGCGGACTGCCCGCCGAACGGGTCACCGTGCGCTGGGAGCTGGCCCACGACGAGCAGTTCCGGCGCATCGTCAGACGCGGCACCACCACCGCCCACCCCGAGTTCCACCACACCGTGCACGTCGAGATCGGGTTCCTGGAGCCCGGACGCGTGTACTACTACCGCTTCCGCGCGGGCGACTGGATCAGCGAGACGGGCCGTACGCGCACCGCGCCCGGCCGCTTCGGCCTCACCACCCCGCTCACCTTCGCGGCCGTCTCCTGCCAGGCGTACCACGACGGCTACTTCACCGCGTACCGGCACCTGGCGGCCGACGACGTCGACGTCGTCTTCCACCTCGGTGACTACCTGTACGAGTACGCGGTGGACTCGGCCGGCGGCAACCGCAAGTACACCGACCGCACCCTGCCCGCCGTCTTCAACCGCGAGACGGTCACCCTGGAGGACTACCGCCTGCGGTACGCCCTCTACAAGATCGACCCCGACCTGCGGGCCGCCCACGCGGCGCACCCCTTCGTCGTCACCTGGGACGACCACGAGACCGAGAACAACTACGCCGGCGACATCCCCGAGAACTCCGTACCCCCCGAGGAGTTCCTGCTGCGCCGCGCCGCCGCGTACCGCGCGTACTGGGAGAACCAGCCGCTGCGCCGCCCGCAGCGCCCCGACGGCCCCGACATGAAGCTCTACCGCCGTCTGCAGTGGGGCCGCCTCGCCCAGTTCGACATCCTCGACACCCGCCAGTACCGCTCCGACCAGGCGTACGGCGACGGCTGGCAGTTCCCCGGCCCCGAGTCCGAGGACCCCTCGCGCACCCTGACCGGCGCGACCCAGGAGCGCTGGCTGCTGGACGGCTGGCACAACTCCCGCGCCGTGTGGAACGTCGTCCCGCAGCAGGTCACCTTCTCCCAGCGCCGCAACGCCACCGGTGACAGCTACAAGCTCTCGATGGACTCCTGGGACGGCTACCCGGCCTCACGCGAGCGGCTGCTGGCGGGCGCCGACGCGGCCGGCGTCGAGAACCTGATGGTCCTGACCGGTGACGTGCACGTCGGCTACGCCTTCGACATCAAGCGCGACTTCGACGACCGCTCCTCCCGGACGGTCGGCACGGAGATCGTCGCCACGTCCATCACCAGCGGCGGCAACGGCTCGGACAGGCCCGCCAACTGGGACACGTACATGACGGCCAACCCGCACATGAAGTTCTACAACGGGCGGCGCGGCTACGCGACCGTGGCCCTGGACGAGGACACCGCACGGACCGACTTCAAGACCCTGCCCGCGGTGACCACTCCGGGGGCGGCGATCACCACGGTCGCGTCCTTCGTGACGGAGGCGGGGAGCCCGGGGCTCAAGCCGGCGTAGCCACCGGATCGTTCTCCTCCGGCCCGTTCTCCTCCTGCTGGTCTCCGCGGCTGCTCTGCCGGTCGTCCCGCCGGTCGTCCTGCGGGTCGTCCTGCCGGTCGCCCTCGCCCGGGTAGCGGACGCCGACGCGGTCCCGTATCGCGTCGAGCGTCCGCATCACGGCGAGGGTGCCCTCCAGGGGGACCAGGGGCGACTCGGTCTCGCCGGCGCGCAGGGCGCGCATGACCTCCCGGGCCTCGTGCTTGAGGCTGTTGCGGGGGCCCGCGGACGGGTCGGCGCGGAAGGTCTCCGGGTCCCGGCCGTCGCGGTGCAGCACGAAGTGGTCCGGGAAGAAGAAGCCGTCCGGGATGTCGATACGGCCCTGCGAGCCGGTGACCGAGGCGGATGTGGCCGTGCCGCCAGTGATGGAGCAGTGCACCGAGGCGAGAGCACCGCTCTCATACGAGAGCAGCGCACCCGTCTGCAGATCGACGCCCTCGTCGGAGAGCACCGCTCGCGCCGTCACGTCCGAGGGCTCCCCGAGCAGGAGTTGGGCGAAGGAGACCGGATAGACGCCGAGGTCGAGTAGCGCGCCCCCGCCCTGTGCCGGGTCGCGCAGCCGGTGCGAGGGAGGGAAGGGGCCCGCCAGGCCGAAGTCCGCCTGCACGGTACGGACCTCACCGATCACCCCGTCCCGCACCAGGCCGGCCATACGCCGCACCAGCGGATTGCAGTACATCCACATGGCCTCCATCAGGAAGCTCCCGCGCTCCTTCGCCAGCGCGACCAGCTCCCCGGCCTCCCGCGCGTTCAGCGTGAACGCCTTCTCGCACAGCACGTTCCGCCCGGCCTCCAGGCACAACCCGGCGGCGGCCCGGTGCGCGGAGTGGGGCGTGGCGACGTACACGACGTCCACGTCAGCGTCCTCGGCGAGGGCGCCCCACTCGCCGTACGCCCGCGCTATCCCGAACCGCTCCGCGAACGCCTTCGCCGACTCGGTGCTCCGCGAGGCCACCGCCACGACCTCGGCGTCCGGCAGGTCCACCAGGTCGGCGGTGAACGATGCGGCGATACCTCCGGTCGCCAGGACTCCCCATCGCACCGGCCGGTCCGCCATGTCCCACCCCTTGATCTGTGACCCCGAACACTCCGTTCGAACTGAGAGCATAGGCGGGGGACCGAACAGAGAGGGAGGGGCACATGCCCGAGCGTGGCCGTACCACGCGGGACCAGGAAGTCCCGGAGGGGCACATACCGAACACGGCGGTGGCGGAGCCAACGGGGGGCACGACCGGAGGCACGACCGGGAACACGGCCGGCGACACGGCCGGGGGCCCGGCCGGGAACACGACCAGGGGCACGACCGGGAAGCCCGGAACGTCATGGAACGGACCCGACCGCGGCGCCCCCCGCCGCACCGGCGTCCTCGTCACCCTCATCCTCGGCGGCCTCACCGCCACGCCCCCGCTGGCGATGGACATGTACCTCCCGTCGCTGCCGGAGGTCACGCAGTCCCTGCAGGCGCCCGCCACGACCGTGCAGCTCACGCTCACCGCCTGCCTCGCCGGCATGGCGCTGGGCCAACTGGTCGTCGGCCCGATGAGCGACCGCTGGGGCCGCAGGCGGCCGCTGCTCGCCGGACTCGCCGTCTACGTCGTCGCCACCGCGCTGTGCGCGCTCGCGCCCACGGTGGAGGCACTCATCGCCTTCCGGCTCGTCCAGGGCCTCGCGGGATCGGCCGGGATCGTGATCGCGCGGGCAGTGGTCCGCGACCTGTACGACGGCATGGCGATGGCCCGCTTCTTCTCCACCCTGATGCTGGTCTCCGGGGTGGCGCCGATCGTCGCGCCACTGATCGGCGGGCAGATCCTGCGGGTCACGGACTGGCGGGGCGTGTTCGTCGTCCTGATCGGCGTCGGCGTCGCGCTGACCGCGGTCGTCTGGTGGCGGCTGCCCGAGACGCTGGCCCCCGGCGACCGGCACGGGGGAGGCGTGGGCGAGGCCCTGCGCGCGATGCGCGGGCTGCTCGCCGACCGGGTCTTCACCGGGTACATGCTGGCGGGCGGCTTCACGTTCGCCGCGCTGTTCGCGTACATCAGTGCCTCCCCCTTCGTGATCCAGGAGATCTACGGCGCCTCCCCGCAGACGTTCAGCCTGCTCTTCGGCGTCAACTCCGTCGGCCTGGTGATCGCGGGTCAGATCAACGGCAAGGTCCTCGTCGGCCGCGTCGCACTGGACAAGGTGCTGGCGACGGGCCTCGCGATCGTGACGCTCTCCGCGATCGCACTGCTGCTGATGTCGGCGGGGGTCTTCGGCGAGGTGGGGCTCTGGCCCATGGCGGCGGGGCTGTTCGTCCTCATGAGCGCGATGGGCATCACACTGCCCAACACCCAGACGCTCGCCCTGGTCCGCGTCCGGCACGCGGCCGGTTCGGCGTCCGCGCTGCTCGGCACGTCCTCGTTCCTCATCGGCGCGATCGCCTCGCCGCTCGTCGGAATCGCCGGCGAGGACACCGCCGTCCCGATGGCCGTCGTCCAACTGGCGGCCGCGCTGGTGGGCGTCGCCAGTTTCGTGGCACTCTGCCGCCCCTGGACCACACGACCGGCCGAGAGCTTGGGGGAAGAACGCTGAGCGCCCCGAGACTGCGCACCGGCACCCCGGAACGGGCCGGCCTCGACCCCGGCCAACTCCGCCTCCTCGTCAGCGAGATCCGGGCCTGCACGGAGGAGGCCGAGGAGGCCCCCACCGGGGCTGAGGGCGCCGGGGCCGGGGCCGAGGCGAGCGCCCGTGGGCGGCGGGCGCCGTCGTGATCGCGGGACGCGGCCCGGTCATCGCCGTGGAGGAGGCCATGGGCTGGGCGGTGCGGTACACGTCGTACGACGAGACGAACGACACGGCCGTCGAGCTGCCGCCCGAGGACCGTGTGTCGGTGACCGTGGACACCCCCTTCGACCTGGCCTCCCTCACGAAGCTGTTCACGGCGGTGGCGGCCGCGCAGCAACTGGAGCGGGGCACCCTCGGGCTCGACGCGCGCGTGGGGGCATACCTGCCGGACTTCACGGGCGCCGTCCGGCACGACGTGACCGTACGCCAGCTCCTCACCCACACCTCGGGCCTGCGCCCCGAACTCCCGCTGTACGACTGCCCTACGGACCAGGCCCGCCTGGCCATGCTTCGCGCGGAGACGCCGACGACACGGCCGGGGACGGCGTACTGCTACTCGGACCTGAACATGCTCCTGCTGCAGCACGTCGTGGAACGCCTCACGGGCCGCGGACTGGACGTCCTGATCCGCGACGGCATCACGCGCCCCCTGGGCATGACGTCGACGGCCTTCGGCCCGTGCCCGGGAGCGGCGGCGACGGAGGACCAGCGGCGCCCCTGGGCGAAGGCGGACCGCGGCATGCTCCGTGGCGTGGTCCACGACGAGAACGCCTGGGCCCTCGGCGGCGTCGCGGGCCACGCGGGCCTCTTCTCCACGGCTCGGGACCTGGCGGTCCTCTGTCGCGCGCTGCTCGCGGGCGGCTCCTACGGGCCCGCCCGCGTCCTCGGCCCCGAGCTCGCCGACCTCATGCTCACCCCACCGGGCCTGGGCCTCGCCGTCGACCAGCCGTGGTTCATGGGCGAGTTGGCGGGCCGCGGGGCGGCGGGCCACACGGGCTTCACGGGGACGTCGCTGGTCCTGGACCGAGCCACGGACACGTTCCTGGTACTGCTGGCGAACACGGTGCACCCCCGCCGCCGCGCGCAGCCGGACAACCGGGTGAGGGCGAGGGCGGGGACGCGGATGGCCCGGGCGGTTCGGGGGCCGACCGGGGACGAGGGGCGCGGCCGGGGTCCGGTAGGGCTGGCGGCTCGGCCCGGCCCGGCCCGGCGCGGTAGCCCGGTAGGGCTGGCGGCTCGGCCCGGCCCGGCCCGGCGCGGTAGCCCGGTAGGCCCGGCAGCCCAATGGCCCGGTGGCCCCGGCAGGGTCAGGTCACGCTCCAGATGCGCCGATAGAACTCGATCCGTTCCGGATCGGGGGCGATGCCGTAGGCGTCGAGGAGAAGGTCCTCCCAGCCGGGGCCGTAGTTCCACTGCGTGCTCCAGGTGGCGACGGCCAGGTCGGCCCACCGGTCGGCGACGCCGAGGGCGCCCATGTCGACATGACCGGACCAGGAGCCGTCGTCGCCGAGCAGCGTGTTCGGCGCGCAGGCGTCGCCGTGGCACACGACGAGCCGGTCCACGGGCGGCGCCTCGGGGAGATCGGCCGGGACCTCGATGCCCGCGCGCCGGGCGCGTCCCAGACGCCGCTCGACCGACCAGCTGAACGGACAGTCCTCCACGGGCAGGCTCTCGTGCAGTTGCCGCAGTCCCACTCCCAGCGCGCGGACGGCGGTGTCGGGATCGGCCTTCCACTGTGGGCTGACGGCACTGTCGCCCCGCAGCTCATGGGTGACGAGCCAGGCACCGTCCTCGCTCGCCCCCTGGTCCCGGACACGCGGCACGGGCGTGAACCCGCCGGCCCACCGCAGGCGCTCCGCCTCGGCCGCAAGATCCAGCCCGGACCCGGCCGGAGCCCACTTCGCGAACATCCGCCCCTCCCCGTCCCCGATCCGGAAGGTCAGCCCGCCCAACTCGTTCTGCCACACGGGAAGCAGCGCCCGCTCCCCGGCCAGCGAAGCGATCGGCGGGGGCACGTGCACGGGGGCCTGCGGCGGTCCGGCGTAAGACATACGACCAGCTTCCCCTGCATCTCACGCCGCAGCCGAACGGTTTTCAAGGTCGTCGGTGGCTTGACGCGGTCATGAGACTCCACCGATCCCTTGCCCGACCCCATCCCGGCTGTCGCGACCCAGTGCTGGAACACGTGCATGACGTACAGCTTCACGGCTCGGGTTGCTTGCGGGCTCGACGATCCGGACGAAGACGACTGCATGATGGCAGGCGTGGCTGAATCGAACGACGAGGAGGGGTTCTCCCTCTTGTTCATGTGCGGCTTCAACGAGCCCGATTCGCAGGAAGTGTCCCTGGGCATGGACACACACTGCCTTGTCACGCCCGACCAGGGCACCGCCTACGGCTGTGTACACAAAGTGGAGCTCAGCGGCGATCTGCTGCGCGTGACCTTGGATTCTGCGTCGTTGGACGATCTCGGATTGGTCGATCCTGTTGTGGAGGCGTTGCTCTATGCGCCGGCAGCGGACGTGGCGCGCTTGCGCGAGGGTCCTGGCGTACGGGCGCCCGGACGCCCGTCCTAGCCTGATTACGGAGTGACTACTGCACGCCACGTGCCAGAAGCGCGCCAGGTCCGCACCACAACGACCAGGGTGCGGGGGAACGCCCCGAATCACCGCGCTCGCACAACGGGATCAGACCTTCTCGGCCATCACTCGCGGATACTCGATGGCAAGCAATTCGATGTCTTCGACGTCGGAGGTCAGGATCGTCACTCGGCCCGGATGCTGCAGCGCGGTCGCGCACAGCATGGCGTCGATGGCGTACTTGTGGCCGTGCAAGCCGGCTCCGCGCAGCAGAGCGGCGGCGGACTGGGCGAGAGCCTGGGTCACTGGTTCCACTCGCAGACGTGAGAGCGTCCACCGCAACGCAGCATCGTTGATCCTCGGATGGATCACCTCGACCAGCACCGCAGTCGAGGTGACGACCGGGAGGTCCGCGTCACGGGCTGCCGTCAGCCACTCGTGTACCTCCCGATCCCGCTGCACGGCCTTCGCCAGTCCTTCACTGTCCAGGACCAGGGCACCACTCACGCAGCGGCTCCCTTTCCGGGGGCGTTCCCGGCGAGTCGGGCCCGCTTCGCTGCCACAGCCTCTGGGTCGGCCGGCCCGTGGAGCTCCTCGAAGTCCGCGATCAGCTCGTCAAGGTTGTCCCTCTCGATCTGCCGTTGTGCAGCCCTCTCCAGGTAGGCCGACACACCTCGCTTGCCGACCCGCTCACGGATCGCGTGCAGGGTACCGGCGGTCAACGTGACGGAGATGCCGCTGCTGGGACCGTCGCCGGGTGGGAAGTCGGTGTCCTCATCCATGGACTCCACTGTGGCATAGAAAATGCCACAGCGGCTGCTCGGTCATCCACATCCACCCGACACAGACCCGGTGCGGACGAGACCGGCCTGCGCGAATGCTCCCGCAACCCCGCCAGACCCCCAGCCGCATACCGGGGCTTCCAGCCGCTCACCGTCTGCCAGCACACACTCATTCGTGCTGCGACCTCCGTCACGGTCGAACCCGCCAACACCGCCAGAACAGCCCGGTACCTCTGCTCAACAACCGACAACTCCACCAGCGCCAGTCCCGGCCTCCCCACACACGCCGCAACGAGGCGCACAGAAAAATCGATCACAGCCACTGTCAACCATCAGCTGGGACTGAACGGCTCGGCGCCATCGCCGACCGCCTCATGCTTCGCACCGGAGGGTGCGAGGGCTGCGCCCTGTCCGGCACCTGCCAGGTCTGCCGACCCCTGGCCAAGCACTACCAGGAGGCGAAGGCGCCGCTGCACAGCTACTGCCAACACGGGGACAAGGAGAACGGATCATGACCCCGCCCGTACTGGTGAACCTGCTGCCCGGCCCACCGACCTCGGCCCGCCGCGCGGCAGCGCCCGTCGCCGCTTCCTCAGTGACCGCCGTCCTGGATCTGGACACGGTCGTGGAGAGCTCGGAGTGCTCCTGCGACGCCGGCGACGACAACCGTCACTGACCGACCCATACAGCTCGGTCCCCGGTCGGGCCCTGGCGTGTTCGCGCCGGGGCCCTGACCCCTGGCCAGCCGACCGTTAGGGTGCCGCTCATGCTCTTCCGCTGGGACTGGCTCCGGCCCGTGCTGACCGCGCCCATCGTGCCGACTGTCGGCCCCCGTCCATCCCGATGCTCTGACCGTCGATATTTTCGAGGACACCCTGCGAGCGGCCGTCACCGGAGACTGCCGGCTCGCTGCCGCTGTCGAAGACCGCATTTTGGGTGTGATCGGCCCCATGGAAGTACGCCCCGACGCGATCGGACGCCCCCAGCTCGTGCCCCAGTACTTTGCCCGCTTGCTCGGTCTGACCGAGGTGCTGCTCGCCGATCCCCGCCACTTCTTCCGCTCGTACTCGGCCGGTGAACTCGGCCGACTGACGACCACAGCAACAGCTAGGAGCGTTCCCGCCCCATGACGGAAAC
Organism: Streptomyces sp. KM273126; assembly: GCF_004337435.2. Classification (NCBI taxonomy): domain Bacteria; kingdom Bacillati; phylum Actinomycetota; class Actinomycetes; order Kitasatosporales; family Streptomycetaceae; genus Streptomyces; species Streptomyces sp. KM273126. Next base: position 216,441 of record NZ_SJXB02000002.1, read on the forward strand.
CGCCGCCGCCCGCGTTCGAGAACTGAACCTCTACCGCCGTTACTTCGACCTCGTCGCCGCAGGTGAGAAGACGATCGAGGTGCGGGTGAAGTACTCCCACCTCGAAGACCTGGCCCCCGGCGACGTCATCCGCTTCCGGATCAAGGGCACGGACGAGTCCTGCGACGTCCGCGTGAAGCGGGTCACGGAGTACAAGACGTTCGAGGAACTGCTCGACGGGGAGGGCCCGGCGAACGTCAACCCGGCGTCCTCCCGCGAGCAACAGCTCGCCAACATCCGCGAGATCTACCCTGCGGAGAAGGAAGCGCTCGGCGCGCTGGCCATCGAAATCGCGCTGCTGCCTCAGTAAGCCCGCCCTACGGTCCTCATTCCCCCCAAGGGGACGGTACGGCTTCCCCGGCGCCCGCCGTTCGTGTCCCGTTCCGTGGCACGAACGGCGGGTGCCGTCCGTGCTCCCTCTCACCTTCCTGCCCAACCGTTTCACTAGAGCACCGAGCCGAGCTCCGGACCGCCCGCCACCCCCCATAGAATCACCACGTGAACGCCCCCGTCTCCCCAGCCGACTCCCTGCGTGACGCCCTGGCCGGGCTGCTCGACGGGCTGCCGCCGAAGGCGGCCTCGCAGGCGGTCGAGCGGTTGATCGCGAACTACCGGGGGCGGACGCCGACGGACGCGCCCGTGCTGCGGGACCGTTCGGATGTCGTCGCGTACGCCGCGTACCGGATGCCGGCGACGTTCGAGGCGGTGTGCTCGGCGCTGGAGGCCTTCGCGGAGACCGTGCCCGTGTGGGTGCCGGACAGCCACGTGGACGTCGGGGGCGGTACCGGCGCGGCGACCTGGGCCGTCAACGCCGTCTGGGCAGGGGAGCGGCCGGTCACGGTGCTCGACTGGGCCGAGCCCGCGCTCACGCTCGGGCGGGAGATGGCCGCGCGCAACCCGGAGCTGAAGGGCGCCGAGTGGCGGCGCTCTCGTATCGGAGCGGCGCTCACCATCGAGAGCACTGATCTCGTCACCGTCTCCTACGTCCTCGGCGAGCTGACCGAAGCCGACCGTTCCGCCGTCGTGGACGCCGCCGCGGGCGCCGCCCAGGCCGTGGTGATCATCGAGCCCGGCACTCCCGACGGGTACGCCCGCGTCATCGAGGCCCGCGACCGGCTCGTCCGCGCCGGGTTCCGTATCGCCGCCCCGTGCCCGCACAGCGCGGCCTGCCCCATCGTGCCCGGCGAGGACTGGTGTCACTTCTCCGCTCGGGTCAGCCGGTCCTCGCTGCACCGGCAGGTCAAGGGCGGGTCACTCGCGTACGAGGACGAGAAGTTCAGCTACGTCGCCGCCGTACGGGGGCCGGAGGCCACCCCCGCGCCCTCCCGTGTCGTACGCAGGCCCCAGATCCGCAAGGGCCAGGTGCTCCTGGACCTGTGCGAGACCGAACCGTCCCTCCACCGCACCACCGTCACCAAGCGCCACGGGCCGCTCTACCGGGCCGCCCGTGACGCCGACTGGGGCGACGCCTGGCCACCGGCCGGGCAATGGGACCAGGGGCAACGGGACCAGGGGTAACGGGACCAGAGGTGGGGAGGCCCCCGCCTCCCGACTCCACCCCCACCCCCGACTCCACCCCTGTCCCTGTCACGGTCACGACCTTTTGTCGGTCGCGCGTCCTTCCTGCAGCCTGCGCAACAGCTCCCGTTTCTGGGCCTGCGGGCTCTGACCCCCGCCGACCGGGCCTCCGCGGCCTCCTCCCCGCAGCGCCTTGCGGCTGAGGTTGTTGCGGGTGCCGCCGACTCCCAGCATGTTTCCGGCTCCGCCTCGGGCCATGGCAGGTCTCCCTTCGTCTCGTCCGTCTCGTACGTCTGGCTCATTGCGTCACGGCTCGCACCGCTCGTGACGATACGTATCGTCTCGCAAGCCCGCCCCCTCAGGCTGAGGCGAGACGCTCCGTCTTGTCAACTGATAAATTGGCCGCATGGTCCAGAAGCCCGCTCCCGACTCCACCCGCCGCAGCGAGAAGTCGCGTCGCGCCATCTATGACGCCGCCCTCGCCCTCGTCGTGGAGGTCGGTTACGCGAAGGCCACCATCGAGGGCATCGCTGCCCGTGCCGGAGTCGGCAAGCAGACGATCTACCGCTGGTGGCCGTCGAAGGCGGACGTGCTGCTGGAGGCCTTCCTCGATCTGAGCGAGCAGTACGCCGAGGCTGTGGCCCCTGTGGCGCCGCCCGGGCAGGAGGATCGGCAGGAGTACGGGATCCCGGACACCGGCGACCTCGCCGCCGACCTCAAGTACGTCCTGCGCGCCACGGTCGACGAGCTCGTGGACCCGAAGTTCGAGGCGCCCTCCCGCGCCCTGGCCGCCGAGGGGGTCGTCGACGCGCAGTTCGCCACACAGGTCGTCTCCCGGCTGCTCGAACCCCAACTCCAGCTCTACGTACAGCGGTTGCGGGCCGCCCAGAGCGCCGGTGACGTACGCCGCGACATCGACCCGCGGATCGCCCTCGAACTCTTCGTCTCCCCGCTCGCCCAGCGCTGGCTCCAGCGCAGCGGGCCCATCTCGTACGAGTACACGGACACCCTCGTCGACTACGCCCTGGGCGGCCTGGCGCCCCGCTGAGCATCGGCGGCGCCGACCGGTCCGGTCTCGATCCCGTATCGCCCGAAAACCACCCGCAGGTGTGACCAGACAGGTGTGACCAAGCAGGTGTGACCAAACAGGTGTGACCAAAACGACCGCGACGTTCCCGCAACGCCCCGGAACCGGGTGGCAAATCACGGCAAAGCGCTCAATAAACCTTGATCCCTGCCGGGGGTTGGCATCGCCCCACCTACCCCGGATGCGGTCTCCGGCCACCCGGAGCGCAGGATGGTGGGAGCATGGAGAGATGCTGTCCGCACAACGGCAAGGCGAGGGGATAGATGAGCGCTGAGTTCGGCCGCCGCTCCGGCGGGCAGGGCAGGATCTCCCAGTGGCTGCGCGGTCGCCGCACCGACCGGGAGACCGAGGACAGCCGACGTGAACCCCTGCTGCTCGCCGCTGCCGCCGCAGGACTCCCGCTCGCGCCGGCCGCGTACCCGTCCGGTTACCGGTGTTCGTGCGACCGGGTCGGCTGTCCCACGCCCGCGCGCCACCCCGTCTCGTTCGCCTGGCAGACGCAGTCCACCACCGACCACGCCCAGATCGAGCGCTGGGCCCGCCACCAGCCGCAGGCCAACTTCATCACCGCGACCGGCATGGTGCACGACGTCCTCGACGTGCCGCTCGACGCGGGACGCGAGGCGCTGGAGCGGCTCCTCGCCGCCGGGACCGAGGTCGGTCCGGTGGCCGAGACCGGCGACGGGCGCATGCTGTTCTTCACCCTCACCCGCGGCACGCCCGAGGACGAGGACGAGTGGTGGCCCTGCGAACTGGACTGCCATCCCGAGACCATGGACGAGCACCCCGGCCTGCGCTGGCACTGCCGCGGTTCCTACGTCCTCGTGCCGCCCGCGCGGCTTCCCGGTGACCTCACCGTCCAGTGGGTACGCGGCCTCGAACACCCGCTCCCCGACCCGCTGAGCCTGCTGGAGATCCTCACCGACGCATGCTCCCGGTACGCGGGGGAGGAGCCGGACCACACGACGGCGGCCTGGCCCCTCCGCGGCTGAGCCCCTCCCCGGAGATCCATCAGAAGCCCCCTACTCGCCCTTCACGCTCGTCAACCCGTCCACCCGGCTCAGGAACTTCACCTGCTGGTCCGAAGCCGACTTCGCCGGATTCAGCACCACCTGGTTGGACACGCGCTGCAGCGTCAGCGAGGACTTGACCTCGCCGGTCAGCAGGGCCCGGACGTTGGGGTCGACATCGAGGTCGACACCGGGCGCGGCCGTCTGCTTCTCGTAGTGGTGGGTGGCGAAGAAGACCAGAGCACCGCCGTCCGTCGTGCGCAGACCCACCGGGGCGTAGTCGCCCTTCGACAGCGGCTCGTCGATGTACTGGCGGGCGAGCCCCGGCTGCCTCGACTTCTTCTCGCGGTCGGTCCGCCACACGGAGGTGTGGGTGCCGGGCGCGAAGGTCTCACCGCCCGAGCTGCCGGCACTGCCGGAGTCCTTGGCCTTCAGGTACGTCGCGTACGCCTCGCCCAGCTCGCCCGGCGCTATCGCCAGTGCCGCGTCGTCCGCCGGGACCGGCTCCGCGAAGCCGTCCTTGGTCTTCTCGAACTTCGGTACGTCACTGGCGTTGACGATCGTCAGATACGACACCGCCCACACGTCGTTGGCACTGGAGCGGGTGAACACCATCAGCCAACGGGTGTTCTTGAGGCCCTTGTTGGCGGCCGTGTCGGCGACGAACCAGCGTGGCCAGCCCGCCTTCTCGGGGATCGTGAACTCCGCGTCCGTCAGCTTCAGCGGCGAGTGCGCCGGATTGCCGTCCGGACTGTTCTTGCGGCCCGCCTTCAGCTTCGCCCCGTCGATGTCGGCGAGCGCGCCGGTCACCCGCTCCGCGTCCGCGGCCTGGTCGTACGTCTTGTCGGCCTTGTTGTACGCGGCGGTGAACTCCTTGAGCGCGCCGGCGGCATCGGCCCGCGTCACCGTCGGAACGATCTCCCGCTCGCCGTGGACGACCACGCAGCCGCTCGCCGTCACCGACAGCACAGCCACCGACGCGGTCGCCAGGGCGAATCGGCCCTGCCCGCCGAGACGCCGAGGGCGGCCGTTCATGCCGAGCCTTCGAGGGCCCGTGTACTCACTGAGCCTTCGAAGGCTCCGAACCCCGCGATCCCTGCTCATCAGGTGCCTTCACCTTCCCCTTCCCGGAGGCGAACCCTACCGGGGCGAAGAAGAGTGCGAGCGTCGGGATCAGGTACAGGAGCCATACCGTGACCTGGAGAACGGTCGGATCGGGCTGGAAGTTGAAGATTCCCTTCAACAGCGTTCCGTACCAACTGGACGGGTCGACGATGTGACTGATGTCGAACGCCTGGTCCGTCAGACCAGGCAGGAAGTCGGCCTCCTGCAGATCGTGGAAGCCGTACGCGAGCACGCCGGCCGCCACCACGACCAGCATGCCGCCGGTCCACGTGAAGAACTTGGAGAGGTTGATGCGCAGGGCACCCCGGTAGAAGAGCCAGCCGAGCAGGACGGCCGTCGCGATGCCCAACAGCACGCCGATCAGCGGGCCTTGGGTGCCGTCGCTGGAGGCGCGCACCGACGCCCACACGAACAGCGCCGTCTCCAGGCCCTCCCGGCCCACCGCCAGGAACGCCGTGGCGACCAGCGCGCCCGTGCCCATCTGCAGGGCCGCGTCCAGCTTGCCGTGGAGTTCGGACTTCAGATGGCGTGCCGTGCGCCGCATCCAGAAGACCATCCACGTCACCAGGACCACCGCGATGATCGACAGCGAGCCGCCGAGCATCTCCTGGGCCTCGAACGTCAGCTCCTGCGAGCCGAATTCGAGGACGCAGCCGAAGCCGAGGGCGAGTGCGACCGCGACGCCGATGCCGGTCCAGACGGGCTTCAGCGCGTCCCGGCGGTCCGTCTTCACCAGGTACGCGATGAGGATGCAGACGACGAGGCTGGCCTCCAGGCCCTCGCGCAGTCCGATCAGATAGTTCGCGAACACGCCGCTAGGCTCCCTTCGTCGAGGAGAACAGCGTCCGGCCCCACCAGTCGTCCGCGTCCCGGACGCCCGGTGGCACCGCGAAGATCGCCGAACCCACGTGCTGGATGTACTCGTTGAGCGCGTCCGTGGCGAGGTTGCGCTGGACCGGGATGAACCCCGTGCGCACGTCCCGCTGGTACGCGAGGAAGAACAGGCCCGCGTCGAGGCGGCCGAGGCCGTCCGTGCCGTCGGTGAAGGAGTAGCCGCGGCGCAGGATCTTCGCCCCGTTGTTGGAGTCCGGGTGCGCGAGCCGTACGTGCGCGTCCGGCAGCATCGCCTTCAGGAACGGCTCGTCATGCTCCTTCGCCCTGCCCACGGGTGCGCCCTCGCCCTTGTCACGGCCGAAGACGTCCTCCTGCTCCTGCAGCGAGGTGCGGTCCCAGGGCTCGATGTGCATCCGGATGCGCCGCGCCACCAGGTACGAGCCGCCGGCCATCCACGCCGGGCCGTCGGACCCCGCCACCCACACGTGCTTCTTCAGCCCGGCCGTGTCCGTGCCCGCGATGTTGCGGGTGCCGTCCTTGAAGCCCATGAGGTTGCGCGGGGTCTGGGCCTCCGGAGTGGTCGACGAGGTCTTGCCGAAGCCGAGTTGCGACCAGCGGACCGACACCTTGCCGAAGCCGATGCGGGCGAGGTTGCGGATCGCGTGCACCGCGACCTGCGGGTCGTCCGCGCACGCCTGCACGCACAGATCGCCGCCGCTGCGGGCCTTGTCCAGGTTGTCGCCCGCGAACTGCGGCAGGTCCACCAGCGCCTCGGGCCGCGCCTCCGCCAGCCCGAACTTCTCGAAGAGCGAGGGCCCGAAGCCGATGGTGAGGGTCAGCCGGGACGGCTTCAGCCCCAGCGCCTCGCCGGTGTCGTCCGGCGGCCCCTCGGCCGGCCCGCCGTACGCGCCCTCGCCGACCGCCTTCCCGGCCGTCATCCGCCGCGCGGCCGCCGTCCAGTCCTTGAGCATCCGCACGAACTCGGCGCGGTCGTCCGTCTTGACGTCGAACGCGGCGAAGTGCAGCCGGTCCTGCACGGCGGTGGCGATGCCGGCCTGGTGCGTGCCGTGGAAGGCGACCGGCGCCCCGGCGTCGGCGCCGGCCGGAGCGGCGTCGCCAACAGTCGTCGCCATGGCCACCGCGCCACCGGCCGCGGCGGCCCCGAGCGCGAGCCCGGCCCCGCCCCAGCCGATCAGCGAACGCCTGGACGGCGCACGGGAGTTGTCCTGGACCGTGGTCGCGCTCTCGCTGCTGCCTGTTCCGGTGCCGTCTGTTCCGGTTGTGTCTGTTGCGGTGCTGGCTGTTGCGGTGCCGTCTGTTCCGGCACTGCCTGTTCCGGCACCGCCTGTTCCGGTCTCGTCTTTTTCGGTGCTGTCCGTCATCTCGGCCGCCCTCGTTCCCGCTACTTCACGACGGCGGCGGCGAGCCGGGAGAGCGGTTCGGCGAGCGCGTTCACCGCGTCCGAGAGCTCCTTGCGCTCGTCCTTGCCGACCGTGTCGTACGAGACGAAGTCGTAGCCGTTCTTGTCCTCGCGGTACTTGTCGAGGAGTGTGTTCAGCGCCGCGAACTGCTTGTCGAGCTCCTTCGCGAGCGCCGGGTCGTTCTCGGCGGCGACCGGCTTCAGCAGCTCGTACGACTCCTCGGCGCCCTCGACGTTCCCCTTGAAGTCGACCAGGTCGGTGTGCGAGTAGAGCTCCTCCTCGCCGGTGACCTTGCCGGTGGCGACCTCGTCGAGGAGCTCCTTGGCGCCGTTGGCCATGGAGGTCGGGGTGATCTCGGCCCTGCCGACCCGGCTCTGCCAGTCCTGAAGGTCCTTCACGAGCTGGTCGGCGAGCGCGGAGTCGTGGTCGGTGAGCTTGCCGTCCTTCCACAGCGAGCGCTCCAGCCGGTGCCAGCCGGTCCAGTCCTTCTCCGGGTCCTGGCCGTCCTCCAGTCCGTCCTCGCGCACGTCGACCTTCGGGTCGATGTCGCCGAACGACTCGGCGATCGGCTCGGTGCGCTCCCAGCCGATACGGGAGGGCGCGTACGCCTTCTTCGCGGCCTCGATGTCGCCGTCCTTGACGGCCTTGGCGAACTTCTCGACCTCCGGGATGGTCGCGTCGGCCTGCTCCTGGGCGTATTCGCGGTAGGCGGCGACGGCCTTGTCCAGGCGCGGGTCGCGCTCGACGGCCTTTCCGGTGCCGGTGGCGGTGACGTCCTGGCGGATGCCGTCGCCCTTCATGCCCGGCTTGCAGGCGATCCGGTAGTCGCCCGCCTTCACCTCGGCCGTGACCTTCTGCCGGGTGCCGGGGCCGATGTTCTCGCGCTCGGCGACCACGCGGTCGTCCGGGAAGAGGATGTAGACCTCGGTGACCTTGGAACCCTTGTTCTCGATGGCGAGTTCGACGTGCCCCGCCGGGAACTCCTTCTTCGACACCTCGCACGTGGTGTCGGTGGCGGTCACCTCGATCAAGCCGTCGCCGCCCTCGGCGCTGCTCTTCTCGGTGCAGCCGGTGACGGCGGTCAAGGCCGCCACGGTGGCGGCGGCGGTGACGACGGACAGTCTGAGGGGGCGCATTTCGGCTCCAGGGAGGGACACGGAGGACGCACAGATAAGGTGAGGCTGCCCCAACTTATCTGAGGCTTACCTCACCAATTCCTGTCCGTTCAGTGAATCTCCTCTCATCGCAGGCGTACGAGCACGGCTGGATCACGGTGGCTCAAAACAGCCGTGATGATTCGGTCAAGCGGGAGTAAAGAACTCAAGGTGCGGGTCAAGCGGGGCTCCCGGCAGACGAAGAACGGGTGGCGTCGCGGCCTGGGCGGATCGGGCGGCGCGAGTGATGTTTGAATGCGCGGGTGACTAGCTATGACGTGCTGAGGGTCTTCTGCGGGCCGGAGGGCGGCTATGGCAACGAGCTGGGTGTCGTCCGGGACGGCTCGGTCCTGCCGGAGCCCGACGGCCGGCAGGCCCTCGCCGCCAAACTCGGCTTCAGCGAGACCGTGTTCGTCGACGACCCCGAACGCGGGATCATCGACATCTACACGCCCACCCTCCGCCTGCCCTTCGCCGGGCACCCCTGCGTGGGCTCGGCCTGGCTCCTGGACGTACCCGAACTGGTCACCCCCGCCGGGATCGTCGGCACCCGCCTGGACGGCGAGTTCACCTGGATCGAGGCCCGCGCGGAGTGGGCCCCGCCACGCACGCTCCGCCAGTACGGCTCGGCGGCCGAGGTCGACGCCCTCCCCGTCCCGCAGCCCGGCGAGTGGGTCTACGCCTGGGCCTGGGAGGACGAGGCTGCGGGCCGCATCCGCGCCCGCGCCTTCCCCGGCCGCGACGACGGCATCGACGAGGACGAGGCCACGGGCGCGGCGGCCCTGCTGCTCACGCACCAGTTGGGCCGCGCCCTGAACATCACGCAGGGCGCGGGCTCACAGATCCTCACGGCACCGCAGCCGGAGGGGTGGGTCGAGGTCGGGGGACGGGTGCTCCTGGAGCGCTGAGGCTGCCGATGCACGGCCTTTGCCGGGCCGTGGTCGTGAGTACGCGCCCTCTGGGGTCGACTGGCTCCGACGAGCGGGATATCCGTATTCCGTGTGTGGATCACCCGCAACGGTCACGCGCTGAGCGGGAACTCCTCGCCCAGGGCGCCGAGCAGCGCGATGTTCAGCGCGAACGCCCTCTTGCACTCCGCGATGATCCGCTGCCTCTCCAGGTCGTCCGCCCGCACCCGGTCGAGCAGTTCGCGGTAGCCCCGTTTGAAGGCGGCCGGGTTGGCGATGTCCTCGAAGACGTAGAAGCGCACGCCGTCGCCCTTCCTGGCGAAGCCCCACGTCTTCTCGGCCGTGTCGCGGACGACCTGGCCGCCGGAGAGGTCGCCGAGGTAGCGGGTGTAGTGGTGGGCGACGTACCCGCCCGGCCAGGTGCGCGCGCACTCGGTGATCCGCCGTGCGTACTCCTCCGTCTTCGGCAGGGCGGCCAGCGTCGAGCGCCAGTCAGGGCCGCGCAGGTGTGCCAGGTCCTGCTCCAGTGCGGCCAGACGCATCAGCTCGGGCTGGACGAACGGTCCTGCCACCGGGTTGTCGGTCAGCTCCCGCGCGCAGCTCTCCAGTGCCTCGTACACGAACCACAGCTGCTCCGTGTACCGCGTGTACGCGTCGACGCCGAGTCTGCCGCCCAGCAGATCGCTCATGAACGTCGAATGGTGCGCGGCCGCGTGCTGCTCGCGCGACGCGGTGCGGATGAGCGTCGAGAACGAGTCCATGGGATCTCCGGTGTCGTGGGGCGGGAGTCGCTACGATTTTCTTTGGTTAGGCTTACCTAAGTCAATAGGATGCCGACGCCCTGTCGGTAAAGGCATACCCAGAAACATCACCCGCCCCACACAACACCGCACAAAAAGCCCGCCCTCCTGAGAGAGCGGGCCATGAGGGCGGGCCAGGAGAGCGGGCGATGCGCGAGCGCGGCGCTACGGCAGCGTGAGGATGTCGGCGCCCGTGTCCGTCACGACCAGCGTGTGCTCGAACTGGGCGGTCCGTTTCCGGTCCTTGGTCAGGACCGTCCAGCCGTCGTCCCACATGTCGTACTCGTGCGTCCCGAGCGTGAGCATCGGCTCGATCGTGAACGTCATCCCGGGCTGCATGACGGTCGTCGCGTGCGGGCTGTCGTAGTGCGGGATGATCAGCCCGGAGTGGAAGGACGAGTTGATCCCGTGCCCGGTGAAGTCCCGCACGACGCCGTACCCGAAGCGCTTCGCGTACGACTCGATCACGCGCCCGATGATGTTGATCTGCCGTCCCGGCCTGACCGCCTTGATCGCCCGATTGAGGGACTCACGAGTGCGCTCCACCAGCAGCCTGGACTCCTCGTCGACGTCGCCGACGAGGTACGTGGCGTTGTTGTCGCCGTGCACGCCGCCGATGTACGCCGTCACGTCCAGGTTGATGATGTCGCCGTCGCGCAGGACCGTGGAGTCCGGGATGCCGTGGCAGATGACCTCGTTGACCGAGGTGCACAGCGACTTGGGGAAGCCCCGGTAGCCGAGGGTGGAGGGGTAGGCGCCGTGGTCGCACATGTACTCGTGCGCGATCCGGTCCAGCTCGTCCGTCGTCACGCCGGGCGCGATGACCTTCGCGGCCTCCTCCATCGCCCGCGCGGCGATCCGCCCGGCGGTCCGCATCGCCTCGATCGTCTCGGGCGTCTGGACCTCCGGGCCGGTGTACGGGGCGGGGGCGTCCCTGCCCACGTACTCGGGCCGGCGGATGTGTCCCGGGACGGTACGGGCGGGGGAGATCCTCCCCGGGGCGAGCAGCGACTGGGCAGACATGTCAGCGAGTTTAACCAGCGGGTGTGGGGGACGATGTCCCTGGCGAAAGGAGCCGCGAGTCATGGCCCTGTTCAAGAAGCGCAAGGCGGTCGGGAAGCCGGGCGAGTGGTACTACTGCCTGGAGCACAAGAAGGTCGAGGAGGGGCCCGAGTGCCCCGGCAGGGACCGTATGGGGCCGTACGCCTCCCCGGACGAGGCCGCCCACGCGATGGAGACGGCCCGCGAACGGAACGTCGCGTGGGAGGGCGACCCGCGCTGGCAGAACGGTGCGGCACGGGAGGGCGACGAGTAAGCACCTGAGTTGTTCCGGGGGCGCGCCCGCCCTCACCGGGCGGGCGGGTCACCACCGCGTCGGCGGCGGAGCCGTCAACTGGTCCGCCAGCCGGGCCAGTCGGTCCCGCAGGCGCCGTCGGCCCCTAGGCTCCGGCAGCGCGTTCTCACCCGCCGCCGCGCTCACCAGGTGCTGGACCGTGTCCAGGTCCAGATCGGTGTCCGACGGCACAGCCAGCGACTCGTGGGCCATCGCCCCCAAGTCACGGTCACCGGCGTCGAGTGCGAGCACCCGCGCCCCGGCCCGCCGGGCGTCGTGCACCCGCTCCAGCAGCGCACCGCCCGGCGCGGACGGGGACACCACGAGCAGCGTCTCGCCCCGCCGGGCCGCCGACACACGGCCCAGCCCCACCGCCAGATGCGCGGGATCACTGGGGCGCGCCCCGTGCCGAACGAGCGTCGGGGAGAGTTCCGGCGTGCCCGACCACGCCGCCTCGTCCACGAGGTGCGCGGCCAGATGCCACGGCTCGTACTCCGCCGTTCCCACGAGCAGCAGTCCGCCGCCGTACGACACGACAGAGCCCCTGAGTGCCCTCGCGAACCGGCGGGTGGCGACCGGCCACTCCGTCCCGGCGAGTACTTCCCGCAACAACGCGACCCGTACGGCGTCCATGCGCAGGCATCCTGCCGCACACCACCACTCGTGACGTGAAGTTCACCCCGAATTAGCCCGAGCGGGGCACGGGGTGGTTCCAGCCGCCCTCAAGGAGCCCGCCCATGACCGAGAGCAGCACCGAGAGCAGCATCCCGTTCCGTGCCGGCCGAGAGGGGTATGCGAGCTTCCGTATCCCGGCCGTCGTCGCCACCGCCGACGGTACCCTGCTGGCCTTCTGCGAGGGCCGGTCCGGTTCGCGGGACGACTTCGGGAACATCGACATTGTGCTGAAGCGGTCCACGGACGGCGGCCGCACCTGGGGCCCGCTGCAGGTGGCCGCGCAGAACGGCGACAACCTCGCGGGCAACCCGGCCCCCGTCGTCCTCGACACCGGCCGCGTCCTCCTCGTCCATGTGCGCAACGCGGCCCTCGCCACCGAGGACGCCATCCGCCGCGGCAAGGTGAGCGCAGCGGACGGCCGCCGCGTGTGGGTGCGGCACAGCGACGACGACGGCGCCACCTGGTCCGCGGCCAAGGAGATCACCAGGACGGCGAAGAGAACGGGCTGGCGTTGGTACGCCACCACACCCGGGCACGCCCTCCAGCTGAGCACCGGCCGGGTCGTCGTCCCCGCCAACCACTCGCTCCCGCCGGCCGGCAAGGACACCGGCACGGAGGGGAAGTACAACGGCGGCCACTGCCTGCTGAGCGACGACCGCGGCGCGACCTGGCGCATCGGATACGTCGACGACAACACCGACGGCTACATCAACGCCAACGAGACCACCGCCGCCGAACTCCCCGACGGCCGCGTCTACTTCAACACCCGCAACGACTCCCCATCACCGGGCACCCGCGCCGACGCCCACTCCACCGACGGCGGCACCACCCTCGTCAAGCCCTTCCGCCCCCAGGCCGGCCTCGTCGCTCCCGTCTGCGAGGGCAGCGTCCTCCAGCTCCGCGACCCCGACCTGCTCCTGTACTCCGGCCCCGCCGACCCCGGCTTCCGCGCGCTGATGACCGTACGGGTCTCCGAGGACGGCGGTACGACGTGGCGGTCCGCCCACACCGTCGACGGGCTGCCCGCTGCGTACTCCGACCTCGTCCGGGTCGACGCGGACACCGTCGGCCTGCTGTACGAGACGGGCGACTTCAGCGCCTACGAGACGATCACGTTCCGCAGGATCCCCGTGAACTCGCTCACCTGAGCCGGCCTCACCCGATCCACGCGCCCGCCCGCGCGCCCCGCGCACGTAAAGTCGGGCCATGACCTCTACTGACAGTGGACAGACGGCTTCCGGGACGGCTGCGGAGGCGGCCCCCGCCAAGGCTCCCGCGAAGGACCCCTGGGACCTGCCCGACGTGTCCGACCTCGTGGTCGGCGTGCTCGGCGGCACCGGGCCGCAGGGCAAGGGCCTCGCGTACCGGCTCGCCAGGGCCGGGCAGAAGGTGATCGTCGGCTCGCGGGTCGCCGACCGCGCACGGTCCGCCGCCGGGGAACTCGGGTACGGCGTCGAGGGCGCCGACAACGCCGAGACGGCCCGCCGCAGCGACATCGTCATCGTCGCGGTGCCCTGGGACGGCCACGGCAAGACGCTTGAGGCGCTGCGCGAGGAACTGGGCGGCAAGCTCGTCGTCGACTGCGTCAACCCGCTCGGCTTCGACAAGCAGGGCGCCTACGCCCTGAAGCCGGAGGAGGGCAGCGCCGCCGAGCAGGCCGCCGCGCTGCTGCCCGACTCGCGGGTCACCGCCGCCTTCCACCACCTCTCCGCCGTCCTCCTCCAGGACCCGGAGATCGAGGAGATCGACACCGATGTGATGGTGCTCGGCGAGGTCCGGGCCGACGTCGAGATCGTGCAGGCGCTGGCGGGCCGTATCCCCGGCATGCGCGGGATCTTCGGCGGCCGTCTGCGCAACGCCCACCAGGTCGAGTCCCTGGTCGCCAACCTGATCTCCGTGAACCGCCGCTACAAGGCCCACGCGGGCCTCAGGCTCACCGACGTCTAGAGCCTGTGGTCAGGAGTCTGGATCTCGCCCTCGAAACCACTTCTGACCTGCATGTTTCAAGAACCTGCTCCTGTTCCCGCCAGTCGGAGCCGATCGCACCGGACGCAGGTTCCGACGGTGTGGAGCAGGCCGGTGCCGCGTCGTTCGTCGTAGGCGGTCGGGGGAGCGAGTAGGCGGCCCTCGACGAACGCGGGCACGTCGCCGCTGCCGCCCAGGACGACGCCCAGAACGACGCCCGGGAACCCGAGGCCGCGCTGGCTCGCCGCGCCGCCGTCACGGGCCCGAGGCCATCGATGTTCCCGCCCCGCGCGACCAGTTCGGTGAAATGCCGGTACGCGCGGGCTGCGGCTCGCTCGGCCTCCGCCGCCATGCCCCGACCCTGTTCCCGCGCCCCCGATCCGCTATGGGGACGCCCCACATGGCCCAGCGGCAACTGATGTGCGACGCCCTCATTGCCCGGACCACCGCGCCCCATGAAGATCAAGCGCCTCGCCCCGCACCGGATGATCATCCGTCACCCGGTGGGCAGCAGAGAGACACATGAATGGCGGGCCGACTCCCCGCCACGACCGACCGCAGGCGGCCGATCGCAGGTGCACGAACAGGAGGCACGTATGACCTCGAACGCTCCCAAAGTCGCGGAAGCGCGGGACAGCGGCGGCGGTGAGACCTGGCTTGCCCGGCTGGCGTTGCGGTTCACCGCTTTCTCCCAGAAGTGGCTCCCCGACGCATTCGGATTCGTCCTGATCGGCACCTTCGTGGTGCTCGCCCTGGGGCTCGTCTCGGGGGAGGCCCTGCTGGGCACGCCGGACGACCCGGAGGCGAGTAGCGGCTTCGGTCTGGTGGACGCCTGGGGCAAGGGATTCTGGTCGCTCATAGAGTTCACCCTGCAGATGGCGATCATCGTCATCGCGGGCTACGCCGTCGCGATCTCGCCGCCCGTCGGCCGGCTCATCACCCGGCTCGCGGCCCTGCCCCGTACTCCGCGCGGCGCCATCACCTTCACCGCCGCCGTCGCCATGCTCACCGCCTATGTGAACTGGGCCTTCGGCCTGGTCTTCACCGCGATCCTCGCCAAGGAGATCGCCCGCCGGCTGCCCGGGGTCGACTACCGCGCCATCGGCGCCATGGCCTTCCTGGGCCTCGGCACCGTGTGGGCGCAGGGCCTGTCGGGGTCGGCCGCACTTCAGGTCGCCAGCACCGCCTCCAGCCCCGCCGCCGTACAGGAGATCATCGCCGAGGGGCGCGGGAGCGGAGTCATCCCCCTGACCGACACCATCTTCCTGTGGCAGGGGATCGTGGCCACGGCGGTGATCTTCGTGGTCGCCCTCGCCATGGCGTGGTTCCTGGCGCCGTCACCGGAACGCGCGATGACCGCGGAGCGCCTCGGCATCGACCTGGGGCCCGCGCCCGGCACCCGGCGCTCCGACGACCGGCGCAGCCGCCCCGGCGAATGGGTCGAGTACAGCCCGACCCTCACGATCCTGCTCTTCGCCCTCGGCGTGTGGTACCTCGCCCGGCACTTCGCCCAGGCCGAGGGCAACCCGCTCAACGCGCTCGACCTGAACACCATCAACCTGATCCTCATCCTGCTGGCCCTGATCCTGCACTGGCGGCCCGTGCACCTCGCCCGCGCCTTCAAGGAGGGGACACCGGCCGCCTCGGGCGTGCTGCTGCAATTCCCGCTGTATGGCGGCATCTTCGGCATGATCGCCTTCACCGGACTGCACAAGACCATCGCCGACTGGCTCGTCTCGGTGTCGAGCGAGTACTTCTACCCGGCCCTCATCTCGGTCTACAGCTGTGTGCTCGGCGTGTTCGTCCCCAGCGGCGGCGGCAAGTGGGTGATCGAGGCGCCGTACGTCCTGGGCGCGGCCAACGAACTGCAGGTGAACCAGGGCTGGATGGTCGTCGTGTACGACCTCAGCGAGGCCAGCGCCAATCTCCTCCAGCCGTTCTGGATGCTGCCCACCCTCGCCATCCTCGGCCTGAAGGCGCGCGACATCATGGGCTACACCTTCGCCATGTTCCTCGCGCTGTTCCCCACGGTGGTCGTCCTCGTGACGCTGCTCGCCCAGACCCTGCCCTTCCCCTGACCATCCCCTGACACACCCGCTGGGGCGCCCTCGGGCATGGGGGACACTGGACGCTGCACCACCACCGCTGGCGTCACGGACAGTGACGTCGTCACCACTGACGTCCGACCGTCCTGTCAGGAGCCGACCCCCATGCCCCGCCTTGCTCTGTACACCCTCACTGTCTGCCTGCTCTCCGTGGCCGCCGCCGTGGTCTCCTTCGTCCAGGACAGCTGGCTGGGGATCGTCTGGGTGCTGCTGGCCGGGCTGTCGTCCAACATGACGTGGTACTACGCGCGGCGCGCGAGGGCAGGGCGCGGCTCCGTCACGGAGTGACGCACACGTTGCCGCCCTCCTGCCAGAAGCGGTACAGATTCAGGCCGCAGTATGTGTCGAGGTCGCTGATGCCCAGTCCGCTCAGCACGGCGTCGACCGCGCCGAAGAACGCGGCGTTCACCTCCGGGATCCACAGCACCGCGAACACCAGCAGCAGCCCGAACGGCGCGAGCGGCTCCATCTGGCGGCGGGCCTTGTGCGACAGCCAGGGCTCGATCACCCCGTAGCCGTCCAGGCCCGGCACCGGCAGGAAGTTCAGGATCGCGGCCGTGACCTGCAGCAGCGCCAGGAACGCCAGCGCGTACCGGAACGCCGTCGGGACCCCGTCCAGCGCGTCCAGCCAGAACGGCGCCGTGCAGACCACCGCGAACGCCACGTTGGTCAGCGGGCCCGCCGCCGAGATCAGGCTGTGCCTCCAGCGGCCCCGGATGCGCCCGCGCTCGATGAACACCGCACCGCCCGGCAGACCGATCCCGCCCATGATCACGAACAGCACCGGCAGGACGATGCTGAGGAGAGCATGCGTGTAGGCGAGAGGATTGAGGGTCAGGTACCCCTTCGCGCCGATCGAGATGTCGCCGCTGTGCAGGGCCGTGCGCGCGTGGGCGTACTCGTGCAGACAGAGGGAGACGATCCAGGCCGCCGTCACGAAGAGGAAGACCGCGATCCCGGGCTGCTCGGCGAAGCCGGTCCACGTGGCCCAGCCCGTGACCGCCATCACGGCCACGATGCCCAGGAAGACAGGACTGATCCTCCGCTCGCTCCGGCGGGACGTGGCGATGGCCATGGGGCGTGCTCCCTGGTGTGGGCTGCGGGTGGCGGGTCGGTTCGGTCGCGGGTCGACCGTATCGGTGCTGTGGGGGCAACGTCCTGCGGGCGGTGTGAGGTTCCTGCGGTTCATGCGGGTCCGAAACCCGGAGGCGGTGCCGGGGCGCCGCCGGAGACAATGGACCCCGTGCGCTATCGCATCCTTGGCACCACCCAGGCGTTCCGCCCCGACGGCTCCCCCGCTCCGGTCGGCGGGGCGCGGCTGCGTGCCCTGCTGACCGTGCTTGCGCTGCGGCCCGGGCGTACGGTGCCTGTGACCGTGCTGGTCGACGAGGTGTGGGACGGTGAGCCGCCCGCGGACGCGTCCGGCGCGGTGCAGGCGCTGGTCGGGCGGTTGCGCAGGGCGCTCGGCTCGGACGCGGTCGCCTCGGCCGACGGCGGCTACCGGCTGGTCGCGGGCGCGGACGACATCGACCTCCACCGCTTCGAACGGCTCGCCGGCGAAGGATCGCGCGCCCTGGCCGACGGTGACGCGGCGAAGGCCGCCGTGGTGCTGGACGACGCCCTGGCCCTCTGGCAGGGGCCGGCCCTCGCCGACCTCCCCGACCGTACGGCCACGGCGGCCCGCTGGGAGGCGCGCCGGCTCGACGCCCGCCGCGCCCGTCTCACCGCGGCCCTCGCCCTGGGCCAGGCCCAGCAGCACCTTCCCGAACTCACGGCGCTCTGCGACGCCCACCCGCTGGACGAGCCCCTCCAGGCCCTGCGGCTGCGAGCCCTGCGCGACGCGGGGCGCACGGCTCAGGCACTGGCCGCGTACGAGGGCGTACGGCGACTGCTGGCGGATCGGCTGGGCGCGGATCCGGGTGCGGAACTGAGGGGGCTGCATGGGGAGTTGCTGGACCAGCAAGCCCGTCCGGCGTTTGAGGACGAGGCCGTTCAGGCCGACAAGCAGGGGTCTGGGGGCGGCAGCCCCCAGGGAAGGGATGGGACGGGTAGGGGCGGCGGGGGCGAAAACCCCAAGCCCGGCAACCTCCGCGCCCGGCTCACCTCCTTCGTCGGCCGGGACGCCGACATCGACGCCATCCGGGGTGACCTGACGGCGGGCCGGCTCGTGACCCTGCTGGGCCCCGGCGGGGCGGGCAAGACCCGGCTGTCGCAGGAGGCGGGGGAGGCCGTGGCCGAGGCCGTCCCCGACGGCGTCTGGCTGGCCGAACTGGCGCCGGTCGACGACCCCGAGAACGTCCCGGAGGCCGTACTCACCGCCCTCGGCGCCCGCGAGACCGTCCTGAGGGGAGCCGGCGCCGAGGAGATGCGGGCCATGGCCGACCGGCACGACGACCCGGTCAGCCGCCTCGTCGAGCACTGCGGCCGACGCAGCATGCTGATCGTCCTCGACAACTGCGAGCACGTGGTCGACGCCGCCGCCCGCCTCGTCGAGCGGCTGCTGGAGCGCTGTCCCGGACTGACCGTACTGGCCACGAGCCGCGAACCCCTCGGCGTACCGGGGGAGTTGCTGCGACCCGTGGATCCGCTGCCGCAGCCGTACGCGCTGCGGCTGCTCGCCGACCGCGGCGCCGCCGCCCGCCCCGGCTTCGACCCCGCGGACGATCCGGAGGCGGCGGCCGAGATCTGCCGGCGCCTCGACGGCCTGCCCCTCGCCATCGAACTGGCGGCCGCCCGGCTCCGGATGCTGACGCTGCGACAGGTCGCGGAGCGGCTCGACGACCGGTTCCGGCTGCTCACCAACGGCAGCCGGACCGTGCTGCCCCGACAGCAGACCCTGCGTGCCGTCGTCGACTGGTCCTGGGACCTCCTCGACGAGGGCGAACGGGACGTCCTGCGGCGGCTGTCGGTGTTCGCGGGCGGCTGCGACCTCGCCGCCGCCGAGGCCGTCTGCGGCCCGGCCGCGCTGGAGGCGCTCGGCTCGCTCGTCGACAAGTCCCTCGTGGTGGCAACCCCCGGCGGGGACGGCGCGATGCGCTACCGGCTCCTGGAGACCGTCGCCGAGTACGCCCGCGAGCGGCTCGACGAGACGGGTGCGCGGGCCGCCGCCGAGCGCGCCCACCTCACGTACTACCGCGAAGTCGCCCGCACCACCGACCCGTTGCTGCGCGGCCCCGGCCAGCGCATGGCGATCGAGCTGCTGGAGCTGGAGTACGAGAACATCCGCACGGCCCTCCGCCACGCCGTCGCCGAACGCGACGAACAGGAGGCCCTCAGCCTGGCGCTGTCGCTGTGCTGGTACTGGCAGATGCGCGATCTGCGCAGCGAGGCCCGCACCTGGTCCGCCGAGGTCATGGCGCTCGGCCCCGACCCCTTCGCCGGGCCCGCGCTCCCCGCCCCGGACGTGCTCGAAGGCCTCACCGACGGCCCGCCGCCGATGAGCCCCGAGGTCCTCGCGGAGGCCCGGCGCGGGGTGCACCTCCTCCACCTCGCCTGCATGGACATGGACCTGGGCGCCTGGGAAACCCCGCAGGCCAGACAGAAGCTGCTCGTCATCAGCGGGACCTACCGGCCGGGCCAGCCGCAGACCTGCCGTTTCCCCGGCTCCATGTGGTTCTTCGCCGTTCTGCTCAGCGCCGAACTGGAGCGCACCCGCGATGTCATCAACGAGACCGTGAACACCTGCCGCGAGCTCGGCTACTCCTGGGAGCTGGCGCAGGCCCTGCAACTGCGGGCCAACATCCTCGCCAACCGCAGCGACTGGACGGGCGACGCCACCCGCGACGCCGACGAGGCGCTGGAGCTGTTCACCCGGATCGGCGACGCCTGGGGCGCGGCGGAGGCACTCTCCGCGCGAGGTGAGGCCCAGGAGCGCAAGGGCGACTACGAGGGCGCCGCCGCGGACTTCGCACGGGCCCTGGAGTACGCAGAACAACTCGGCGCCCGCGCCCAGCTGGGTGTCCTCAGAGCCCGCCTCGGCGGTGTGCTCATCGAGGGCGGGGACGCCGAGCGCGGCGAGAAGATGCTGTTCGAGGTGCTGGAGAGCGCTCAGGGCAGCACCAACGAGGCCATTCCGGCCGCCCGGCTCTTTCTCGCGGCCTGGCTCGGCCGCCGCCGGCGCATGGCGGAGGCGTGGGAGCAGATCAGGCTGCTGCGGGAGGATTTCGAGGCCGTCAACTTCGTGATCTTCTCCAGCTTCGTCGCCGGCATCGAGGGCTGGCTGGAGGCGCTGTCGGGCCGCCATGAGGAGGCCCTGGTCAAGCTGCGCGAGGCGCTGGCACGGGCCACGGACCCGATCACCCGCAACATCGCGCCCCACTTCGTCTCCGTGCAGCTCACCGGGGCCGCCATCGCCGTCGCCGGCGTGGACGGCGGCAGCCGGGCACGGGACGCGGCCCGTCTCCTCGGCGCCGCCGACGCGATGCTGCCCCAGGGCCACTTCTCCAGCCCCCTGGAGGTCGAGAACCGCGGGCTGGCCGAGTCCGCGGCCCGGGCCGTACTGGACGACGCGGCGTACGAGACGGCCCACGCCGAGGGCGGCGCGCTCTCCGTGGAGGAGGCCACCGCCCTGGTCTGAGCCGTCGTCCGGCCCGGGGCCCGCGCGTCAGCTCTCGTCAGTTCTCGTCAGCTCTTCGTACGGAACTTGTGGATCGCGACCGGCGCCATCACCACGGTGATAGCCACCGACCAGGCCAGCGTCACCCACAGGTCCTGCGCGACCGGGCCGCCCACCATGAGGCCGCGCGCCGCGTCGGCGAGCGTGGACAGCGGGTTGTAGTCGGTGAAGGCCTGCAGCCAGCCGGGCATCGACTGGGTCGGCGCGAAGATCGACGAGCCGAACTGCAGCGGGAACAGCACCAGGAAGCCCATCGCCTGCACGGACTGCGCGTTCTTCAGGATCACGCCCAGAGTGAGGAACACCCACATGATCGACGAGGCGAACACCGCGGACAGGCCCACGGCGGCGAACAGACCGTCCCAGTGGTTGATGTCGAAGCCGACCAGGACGGCGACGATCATCAGCACGGTCGTCGCGAACAGCATCCGCGCCAGCTCCACCGAGACCTTCGCGAACAGTACCGAGCCGCGCCCGATCGGCAAGGACCGGAAGCGGTCCATGACACCGGAGTTGAAGTCCTGGCTGAACCCGGTGCCGACGCCCTGGGACAGCGTCATGCTCATCATCGCGATCATGCCGGGGATCACGTACTGCACGTAACCGTCCTGCCCGCCGCCCAGGGCCTGCCCGATCGAGCCGCCGAAGACGTACACGAACAGCAGGGTGAAGACGACCGGCATCAGCAGCGCGTCGAACATCGACTCGGGGTCCTGCCGGATCCACAGCAGATTGCGGCGGATCAGGGCGCCGGTGTGGCGCAGATGGCCGCGCAGCGGAATACGTGCGTCGGCTGTGGTGCCGGCGGTGAATGCAGGGGCGGCGCGAAGCGCCTCGTTCAGGGTGGTGGTGGGCGACGGGTGGGAGCTCATACGGCGACCTCCTCGCGGGTGTCGGCGGGCACGGCGTCCTGCGGGGCACTGGCGCGATGGCCGGTGAGGGACAGGAACACCTCGTCCAGGCTGGGCAGTTCGGTGGTGATGGAGCTGATCGTGATGGAGCGCGCGGTGACCGCGCCGACCACGGCGGTCAGCTGCTCGTCGCTGAGGATCGGGACGAGTACGGCACCGCCCTCGGTGTCGACGGTCGAGTTGGCGAGCCCCGTGATGCCGAGTTCGTCGAGGGCGGAGGCGAGCGGCCGCAACTGCAGCGGATCAGCGGGCCGCACCCGCAGCGTCCGCCCTCCGACCCTGGCCTTGAGCTCGTCGATGGCGCCGCCCGCGATGACCTTCCCGCGGTCGACGACGGTCAGCTCGGAGGCGAGCTGCTCGGCCTCCTCCATGTACTGGGTGGTGAGCAGCACGGTCACCCCCTCACCGACCATGGCCTTGACCTCGTCCCACACCTCGTTACGGGTACGGGGGTCGAGCCCGGTGGTCGGCTCGTCGAGGAACAGCACCTCGGGCCGCCCGATCATCGAGGCGGCGAGGTCGAGCCGCCGCCGCATGCCGCCGGAGTAGGTGCTCGCGGGCCGCATGGCGGCCTCCGTGAGCGAGAACCGCTCCAGCAGCTCGTCGGCGCGAGCGCGCGCGTCCTTCCGCGGCAGATCGAGCAGCCGCCCGATCATGTACAGGTTCTCCCAGCCCGGGAGCTTCTCGTCGACCGACGCGTACTGCCCGGTGAGCCCGATCACCCGGCGCAGCTGCCGGGGCTGCCGTACGACGTCGTATCCGGCGACGGTCGCCTGTCCCGCGTCGGGCGCGAGCAGGGTGGACAGAATCCGCACGAGGGTGGTCTTGCCGGCCCCGTTCGGCCCGAGCACACCCATCACGGTGCCCTCGCGCACGTCCAGGTCGACGCCGTCCAGCGCCTTGGTCTCGCCGTAGTGCTTGACCAGTCCCCGGACGGTGACGGCCCCGTTCGGGCCGCCTGGGTTCTTGTCGTTTCGCTTCATGGGGACGACCGTGCCAGACCCCACCGACAAACGACCGACAGAGCACCGACAGCAGGTGAATGACGGCCGACACCACCGACAATTCCCCGACGATCACCGAAACCATCAATTGAGAATCCACGACGGCGAGCAACCAGGTCCGCGAGAGCGGCGCCGGCTTAGGCGCAAAAAGGTGCCGAGCAACCAGGTCCGCGAGAGCGGCGCCGGCTTAGGCGCAAAAAACAGCAGCCCGCCGACGGGGGAAGATCGGCGGGCTGCTGGGTGGTGCCGTGGTGGATCAGTGGACGGAGTGCTCCTCCTGGGGGAACGTTCCGCCGATGACGTCCTCGGCGAAGGACCTGGCCGCGCCGGCCATGACCTCGCGGAGGTTGACGTACTGCTTCACGAACTTCGGTACCCGCCCCCCGGTCAGCCCGAGCATGTCGGTCCAGACCAGGACCTGCGCGTCCGTCTCGGGGCCCGCGCCGATACCGACCGTCGGGATGTGGAGCACGCGCGTGACCTCGGCCGCCAGCTCGGCCGGGACCAGTTCGAGGACGACGGCGAAGGCGCCGGCGTCCTGCACGGCCTTCGCGTCCCGCAACAGCTGCGCGGCCGCCTCATCGCCACGCCCCTGCACGCGGTAGCCCATCGCGTTGACCGACTGAGGGGTCAGTCCGATGTGCGCCATGACCGGGATGCCGGACTCCACGAGGAGCTCGATCTGGCGGTGGGAGCGTTCGCCGCCCTCCAGCTTGACCGCTCCGACGCCCGCCTCCTTGATCAGGCGCGTCGCCGAGCGCAGGGCCTGGACGGGGCCCTCCTGGTACGACCCGAAGGGCAGGTCGCCGACGATCAGGGCACGGCTGGTGCCGCGGACGACCGCCGCCGACAGCATCGTCATCTCGTCGAGGGTGACGGGCACGGTGGTCTCGTACCCCAGGTGGCAGTTGCCCGCCGAGTCGCCGACGAGCATCACCGGAATGCCGGCCTCGTCGAAGACGGACGCGGTCAGCGCGTCGTACGCGGTGAGCATGGGCCACTTCTCGCCGCGCTCCTTGGCGGCGGCAATGTCGCGCACGGTGATCCGCCGGGTGCTCTTGCCCCCGTACAGCGCCCTGCTGCTGTCGGAGGGCTTGAGCGCACCCTGTGCGGGCTGCTCGGGCTGCTCGGGCTGCTCGGGGGCAGCCGGAAGCTGCGTCATCGCAACGGCTCCTTCTGTCATCTCGAGGCGCCCTCACGGCGTCCCCGGACCGTCTCCATGGTGGCACCTCGTGCCAGGCCCGGCCAGACCGGGGCGGGGGATGTCTGTCACGTACCTAAGCCCGTCGCCCTAGGTCCTCGCTTAAGGGCTCCGTAAAGGATTTCGATACGAGACGGTCCCGTATCGAAAGCTCGTTAGGGTCGTACCCATGACTTCTCCTGCTGTCCCTGCCGAGCGGCGGGTCCCGGAAGCCGTACACAGGCGCCGCTGGGCCATCCTCGGCGTACTGATGCTGAGCCTGCTGATCGTCGTGCTCGACAACTCGATCCTGAACGTCGCCATCAAGACGATCTCCACGCCCGCTCCGACCGGGCTCGGCGCCACCCAGAGCGAGCTGGAGTGGGCGATCAACGCCTACACGCTCGTCTTCGCCGGGCTGCTGTTCAGCGCCGGGCTCCTGGGCGACCGGCTGGGGCGGAAGAAGGTGCTGCTCGCCGGGCTCGTGGTGTTCGGCGTCGGATCGGCGCTGGCGGCCCAGTCGGGTTCCCCCGCCGAACTCATCGCGTTCCGTGCCGTGATGGCCCTCGGGGCGGCGTTCGTGATGCCCGCCACCCTGGCCGTCCTGATGAACGTCTTCGAGCGGGACGAGCAGCCGAAGGCCATCGGCATCTGGGCGGGCGGTGTCGGGCTCGCCATCGCCATCGGGCCCATCACCGGAGGGGTCCTTCTCGACCACTTCTGGTGGGGGTCCGTCTTCCTCATCAACGTGCCGATAGTCGTCCTCGCGCTGGCGCTGATGCTGTGGCTGGTGCCCGACTCACGGGACCCGAACCCTGGGCGCGTGGACCCCCTCGGTGTCGTGCTCTCCATCGTCGGGCTCGTGCTGCTCGTGTACGGCATCATCAAGGGCGGCCAGCTCGCGGACTTCACGAACGCCACCGTGCTCGCGACCATCGGGGCCGGACTCGCGGTGCTCGCCGTCTTCGTCCTGTTCGAGAAGCGCAGCGACCATCCGTCCATCGATGTCACGTACTTCAAGAACAAGGTCTTCTCGGCGGCCATCGCCGCCATCGCGCTCGTGTTCTTCGCGCTCATGGGCGTGACCTTCTTCTCCGTCTTCTACACCCAGAGCGTGCGCGGTTACTCGCCGTTGCACGCCGGCCTGTTGCTGCTGCCGCTGGCCGTCGCGCAGATGGTGTTCGCGCCGCGGGCCCGGCTGGTCGTGGACCGGTTCGGCAACAAGGCGGTGTGCACGGCGGGGCTGTTGACCGTCGCGGCGATGCTGGCCGCCTTCACGGCACTGGAGGCGGACACGCCGATCTGGATCCTCGAAGTGATCTTCTTCTTCATGGGGGCCGGCATGGCGCACATCATGACCCCGGTGAGCGTCGTCATCATGCAGGCGCTGCCGCGCGAGAAGGCCGGCTCGGCGTCCGCCCTCAGCAACACCTTCCGCCAGCTCGGCGGCGCCCTGGGCATCGCGGTCCTCGGCTCGGTGCTGTCGACGGCGTACCGCTCCGGCATCGAGGACAGGCTGCCGCCCGCCGCCCGGCACCAGGCGGGCGAGTCCATCGAGGCCACCCTCGGCTTCGCCGCGAAGCTCGGCGTCAAGGGCGAGGCCCTGGTCGCCCCGGCCCACGACGCCTTCCTGCACGCGATGCACGTCACCGCACTGTGCGGGGCGGGAGTGGCCGTGTTCGGGGCGGTGGTGGTGGCGCTGTTCCTGCCGGGAAAGGCACCACAGGAACAACGGGAGCCCGGGGAGACCGAGTTGGTGACAGCGGATAAAGCGGATCAATAGGGCGGATAAGGCAGACCCATCGGGCGGACGCGCGATGTCGTTCGGCGGACGTCAAGGAGTTTGTCCGGGCACCGCGTGCCCCTCGCGGTCGTTCAGACGGGAGAATCGCCCCACGCCGACAACACAGGGACGGAGCCGATCGTGAGCCTCGCCGAGAGCCGAGCCAGGGAAGGCAGCACGGCAGTGGGCCCCGGGAGCCCCGTCCGGGGACGCCCGCGCAGCGAGGCCGTGGAACGCTCCATCATCGAAGGGGTGATGAAGCTCCTTGAGGAGGGTGTGCCGCTCGCGGAGTTGTCCATCGAGCGGGTGGCGCGCACCGCGGGCGTCGGCAAGGCCACCATCTACCGCCGCTGGAGCGGCAAGGAGGAGCTCTTCGTCGACGTCCTGCGCGCGGCCGAACCACCGGACCCCGTGCTCCCCGGCACCTCCCTGCGCGACGACCTCGTCGCCCTGCTGGAATCGCTGCGCCGGCGCGGCCTGATGAGCCGTTCCTCGGCGATCCTGCACAACGTCCACGTGCAGATGAAGAGCAGCCCGAAGATCTGGGCCGCGTACCACGCCGTCGTGATCGAACCCCGGCGCCGTACCACCTTCGAGGTACTGCGCCGGGGCCGGGAGAACGGCGAACTCCGGGCCGACCTCGACATCGAGCTGGTCAGCGACCTGTTCGTGGGCCCCATGCTCGTACGCACCGTCATGCGCCCGGACGCCGCACTCGACGAGGAACTGGCCGAGCACATCGTCGACACGGTCCTGGCGGGACTGCGGCCGGACAGCGTGTAGTCCTTCACCGCGACTCGCCGCCGACGGCCCGTTCGCGCAGGGTGACATTTCTCGCAGAGCCAGCAGAGCCAGCAGAGCCAGCAGAGCCAGCAGGGCCATGCGCGGCCTCGTCCCCGGCCGGAAGACTCCTTGAAACCTTGAAGTCCGAACCCCTTCCTGAAGTGACGTCACAAAACCACACCTCACAACTCCCCGCTGGTGCGCCCGCTGGTGTGCGCGTTTCGTCACAGAGAGCGTTCTCCGGCCGCCGGTTCGGAACTTCGGCAGCTGAGATCTTCGTCATCGTGCCCGTACGGCCGTCACAGGACGGCGGGACGGACGGCGATCATCCCCTAGGGTCGTAGGCGCGGGGGACGACGTGCACGGCAGGTTGTGAGGCGACGGTATGGCGCAGGCGTATGTGACGGAGACGGGCGGCGGCACGGGTGCGGGCCGCGAGCGGTCCCGGCTCCGGCGCCTGTGGGGCGGCTGGCGGGGCGACCGGGGGATCTGGCGCCGCGGCATCGTGATCGCGGCCCTCGCGGTGATCCTCGCGCTGATGATGGTGCTGCACGCGCGGATCCCCAACAAGATCGGCAACCTCGGCAGCCTCACCGACACGTTCCTGCCCTGGCTCGGCGTGTTCGTCCCGGTGCTCCTGGTCCTCGCGCTCATCCGCCGGTCCGCGACCGCGCTCATCGCCGTGCTGCTGCCCACGGCCGTCTGGCTGAACCTCTTCGGTGGGCTCGTCACCGACAAGGCCAGCAGTGGCGGTGACCTGACCGTCGCCACGCACAACGTCAACGCGGAGAACCCGGACCCGTCCGGCACGGCCCGCGACGTCGCCGCCTCCGGGGCGGACGTGGTGGCGCTGGAGGAACTGACCGAGGAGGCCGTGCCGGTCTACGAGAAGGCGCTGGAGCCGACATACAAGTACCACAAGGTGGTCGGCACCGTCGGGCTGTGGAGCAAATACCCGATGAGCGACACCAAGTCCGTCGACATCAAGCTGGGCTGGGAGCGCGCGATGCGCTCGACCGTGACGACGCCGGAGGGCGAGGTCGCCGTCTACGTCGCCCATCTGCCCTCGGTGCGGGTGAAGCTGGAGGCCGGGTTCACCGCGCGACAGCGCGACAAGAGCGCCAACGCCCTGGGCGCGGCCATCGCGGACGAGCCCATCAGGCAGGTCGTCCTGCTCGGCGACCTCAACGGCACGATGAACGACCGTGCGCTCAACGCCGTCACCGCACAGATGCGTTCCACGCAGGGCGCGGCGGGCAGCGGTTTCGGCTTCAGCTGGCCGGCGTCCTTCCCGATGGCCCGCATCGACCAGATCCTGGTGCGGGACGCCGAACCGGAGGCGTCGTGGACGCTGCCGGCGACGGCGAGTGACCATCTGCCGCTCGCGGCGCGTGTGAAACTCGGCACATCGGCCCCCTGAACACCTGCTTGAAACCAGGGCGTCACCTGCCGGAATGCTGGGCCGGGGAGAGTTTGTTCCGTCTTTGAACATACGATGGAACGAAACCTCCCTCCGAAAGGCCTCTCCATGCCCCTCGCCCTGCTCGCCCTCGCCGTGGGCGCGTTCGGGATCGGTACGACCGAGTTCGTGATGATGGGCCTGCTGCCCGACGTCGCGGTCGACCTGCGCGTCTCCCTCCCCACCGCCGGGCACCTCGTCTCGGCGTACGCGCTGGGCGTGGTGATCGGTGCTCCACTGCTGGCCGCGGTGACGGCCCGAATGTCCCGCCGCACGGTCCTCATCGCCCTGATGGCGCTGTTCGTGTTCAGCAACGCCCTGTCGGCCCTCGCGCCCGACGCGCACTGGCTGCTGGCCGCCCGTTTCCTGAGCGGGCTGCCGCACGGTGCCTTCTTCGGTGTGGGCGCCGTCGTCGCCACGAACCTGGTGGCACCCGAGCGCAAGGCCCGTTCGGTCTCGCTGATGTTCCTGGGGCTGACGGTCGCGAACGTCGCGGGGGTGCCCGCGGCGACGCTCGTGGGGCAGCACCTCGGCTGGCGCGCCGCGTTCCTCGGGGTGAGCGTGATCGGGCTGGCGGCGATCGGTTCCCTGGCGCTGCTGCTGCCCCGTGACCATGCCCACGGCGGGACGCCGGGTGGTGGCCTGCGCGGTGAACTGGCCGCCCTCCGCTCGGGGCCCGTCTGGCTGGCGCTGGGCACGACCGTCGCGGGCTTCGGCGCCCTCTTCGCCGCGTACAGCTACATCGCGCCCATGCTGACGGCGGCCGCCGGGTACGCCGAGGCGAGCGTGACGCTGCTGCTGGCGCTGTTCGGCGTGGGGGCGACGGTGGGCAACCTCGTGGGCGGCCGGCTCGCGGACCGCGCGATGCGGGGGACGCTGTTCGGCGGTCTGGTCTCGCTGGTCGTGGTGCTGGCCCTGTTCCCGCTGCTGATGCAGTCGGCGTGGACGGCCGCCCTCGCCGTGACGCTGCTCGGCACGGCGGCCTTCGCCACCGGCTCGCCCCTCCAGCTCATGGTCATGGAGAAGGCGTGCACGGCCCCGTCCCTGGCCTCCTCCGCCAACCAGGCGGCCTTCAACCTGGCCAACGCGGGCGGTGCGTGGATCGGCGGGCTGACACTCGCCGCCGGCTTCGGGGTGACGTCTCCCGCGGTCGCGGGAGCGGGACTGGCCCTGCTGGGGCTGGGCGTCGCGGCTGTGGCGTACGTGGTCGATGTACGGCGGGGTGCCGTCGTACGGCAGAGCGGTCCCGGGCGCCTGGTGGCGGCGCATGTTCCGCAGGAGTCGGATGCGGTGGTGCGCTGAGGGGCTCCCGTAGCGCTCGCCCCGGAGGGGCGACGAAGTCGCCCGCCCGGCTGCGTAGGCCGCGGGAGCTGTCGGCGATCTTTCCGGGCCCGCGGATGCGACCGCCGCATCCGGGGGCCCGAGTGGCGCGAAAATTCCGCCCAGTAGCCAGTAGTCAGTAGCCCGGGGGCAGCCGAGGCACGCGGCCCGTTTAATCGTCAGAACGACGCAATGGGGTGGGCGGGCGTCTGGGGCGCCCCACGCACGGAGCGCCCCACGCCACCACCCGACCCAGGGACCGCCCTAACGCGGTGTCGCGCCCCGGTCCTTGAGCATGCCGGTCATGAGCTGGATCTCCGACTCCTGCCCGACGACCATGCCCTGCGCGAGCCTCTTCTCCACGCCGACCGTGCACTTGGAGACGCAGCCCTGCGCCATGTGGATGCCGCCCTTGTGGTGGTCGGTCATCAGCTGGAGGTAGAAGACCTCCGCCTCCTTGCCGCTGAGCTTGCCGAGCTTCTTTAGGTCGGCGTTGGTCGCCATACCCGGCATCAGCGAGCCGTCCTTGCCGGAGGCCATGTCGCCCATGCCCATCCACGTCATGGGCGCGTCCGACGACACCTTCGGCAGCTCCCACATGTCGAGCCAGCCGATCATCATGCCGCGCTGGTTGGCCTGGGTCTGCGCGATGTCGTACGCGAGCCGCCGCACCTCTTCGTTGTCGGTGCGGTCGCGGACGATGTACGACATCTCGACGGCCTGCTGGTGGTGGACCGCCATGTCCCGGGCGAAGCCCGCGTCCGCGGAGTCAGCGGCGGGCACCTTCGTGGCGGAGTCGTCGCCGTCGGCGACCGCGTACGTGATCGCTCCGGCCGCGACGAGCACCGCCGCGGCCCCGGAGGCGATCCAGACTATGTGCTTCATCTTCCCCACTGTGTCAGGCAGTTGCTACGAGAGGCCATTGGTGCAGGCGGCGCCCGGCTCAGGGGTCTGCTCGCCCTGCACATAGGTCTCGAAGAACTTGCCGAGGTTCGGGTCGCTCGCGCTGGTCACCGTACGCTGGACACCCCACGCGCTCAGCATGATCGGGTCCTTCTGGTCGTCGACCGGGCTCATCAGCGTGTACGGGGTCTGCTTGACCTTCTCGGCGAGCGCCTTGATGTCGTCCTCGGACGCCGCGCTGTTGTACGTCACCCAGACCGCGCCGTGCTCCAGGGAGTGCACGGCGTTCTCGTTCTTGATCGCCTTGTCGTAGACGTTGCCGTTGCAGTTCTGCCACGCCGGGTGGTGGTCGCCGCCGACCGGCGGTTCCACCGGGTACTTCACGGACTTGGTGACGTGGGTCTGGGCCAGCTTGCCCTCCCACTTCTTCACGCCGTCCTCGCCGGTGACGAACTTGCCCGAGGCGGCCTTGGTGTCACCGGCGGCGTCGCTGTCGTCGGACTGCGAGCGTATGAGGAACGCCCCGCCGACGACGAGACCGGCGACGATGACCACACTCGCGCCGATCGTGAGGATGCGGTTGCGACGCTCGCGGGTGCGCTCGGCGCGGCGCATCTCCTCTATTCGCGCCTTGCGCGCCGCGGAGCTGCTCTTCTTGGCGGACATGTCGTGAGTTCCTTCAGTGGGGGATGAGACGGGATGAGACGGGAGGGGCCCGCTGATCGTAATTTGACGCCCTCCCTCTCGTAAACGAGGGGGATTCCTGCCGGCCGGGACCCCGTATCTGCTCCGGGCCCCGGAACGACCGCGGCCGCAGGGCCCGGGCCGGCGGAAAGGGCAGGGCCTGCCATTACAGAAGCGCCGGCGAGCAGGCAAAATGGGCTCAGAGCCGTACACCTGCCGTGCGCGAGGCGTTCACACCGGAGTCGGTCGAACGATCAAGGTCCGCAACGCGCATGAAACGGTGTTGTGGTGGGATGCTCAGGTGCCGGACCGTTTCCCGTGGCACGGGCGTAGTGGCACGGGACCAGGCGGCCTGACCAGCAAGGATGGGTGGAAGCTAGACATGGACAAGCAGCAGGAGTTCGTGCTCCGCACATTGGAGGAGCGCGACATCCGGTTCGTACGCCTGTGGTTCACGGACGTGCTGGGCTTCCTCAAGTCCGTGGCCGTGGCCCCCGCCGAGCTGGAACAGGCCTTCGACGAGGGCATCGGCTTCGACGGCTCGGCCATCGAGGGCTTCGCGCGCGTCTACGAGTCCGACATGATCGCCAAGCCGGATCCGTCGACGTTCCAGGTCCTGCCGTGGCGTGCGGAGGCGCCCGGTACGGCCCGTATGTTCTGCGACATCCTCATGCCGGACGGCTCGCCGTCCTTCGCGGACCCGCGCTACGTCCTCAAGCGTGCCCTGGCCCGCACCTCCGACCTGGGCTTCACCTTCTACACCCACCCGGAGATCGAGTTCTTCCTCCTGAAGGACCGCCCGATGGACGGCTCCCGCCCCACCCCGGCCGACAATTCGGGCTACTTCGATCACACCCCGACCAACGTCGGCATGGACTTCCGCCGCCAGGCGATCACCATGCTGGAGTCCATGGGCATCTCGGTGGAGTTCTCCCACCACGAGGGCGCACCGGGCCAGCAGGAGATCGACCTGCGCTACGCCGACGCGCTCTCCACGGCCGACAACATCATGACGTTCCGCCTGGTCATGAAGCAGGTGGCGCTGGAGCAGGGTGTCCAGGCGACGTTCATGCCGAAGCCGTTCTCGGAGCACCCGGGCAGTGGCATGCACACGCACCTCTCGCTCTTCGAGGGCGACAGGAACGCGTTCTACGAGTCGGGCGCGGAGTACCAGCTCTCCAAGGTCGGCCGCTCCTTCATCGCGGGCCTGCTCAGGCACGCGGGCGAGATCGCGGCCGTCACCAACCAGTGGGTCAACTCCTACAAGCGCATCTGGGGCGGCGCCGAGCGCACCGCCGGCGCGGGCGGCGAGGCCCCCTCGTACATCTGCTGGGGCCACAACAACCGCTCGGCCCTGGTCCGCGTCCCGATGTACAAGCCCGGCAAGACGGGCTCGGCCCGCATCGAGGTCCGCTCCCTGGACTCCGGCGCGAACCCCTACCTCGCCTACGCCGTCCTCCTCGCCGCCGGCCTCAAGGGCATCGAGGAGGGCTACGAGCTCCCGCCGGGAGCCGAGGACGACGTCTGGGCCCTGTCCAACTCCGAGCGCCGCGCGATGGGCATCGAACCCCTGCCCCAGAACCTCGGCGAGGCCCTGTCCCTGATGGAGCGCAGTGACCTCGTCGCCGAGACGCTCGGCGAGCACGTCTTCGACTTCTTCCTCCGCAACAAGAAGCAGGAGTGGGAGGAGTACCGCAGCGAGGTCACGGCCTTCGAGCTGCGGAAGAACCTGCCTGTGCTGTAGGCGCGCAGGTCAGAGGCTTTCTCAAACAAAAAGCGGCCCCGGGGCCGGCGGAATTGATCCGCCGGCCCCGGGGCCCTTCTCACCGCTGCCGACGGCAACGTCAGTCGAACCGCCAGCGGGTCTGGCTGAAGGGCTCCCCCTTGCCGAAGCCGAAAACCCGGCAGGGCGCCACCGCGAAGACGACGGCCCGTCCGGGGCCGTGATGGAAGTGACCGTCCCGCACGTCGAAATGCCAGAAACTGCCGTACTTGGCCTCCCAGGCCGCGGCCAGCTCAAGCAACCGGTCGTCGTCGGTGACCCGGACCGCCTCGCCCTCCACCACCAGGTCGTAGCCCCTGTCCCAGGTGTTCGTGCCGGTGGTGAGCACGACCTGCGGGTTCTCCGCGAGGTTGCGTGCCTTGCGCTCCTCGGGGCCGGTGCAGAAGTGTAGCGCGCCGTCCGCCCACACCGCGGGCAGGGGCGTCACATGCGGGCGCCCGTCAGGCCGTACGGTCGAGATCCAGAAGAGCTCGGCCTCGGTGAGCATCGACTCGGCCTGCGGCCAGGTGGCCGGGGTGGCTCCTTCGCTGCTGTAGCGCGGATCGAGCCGGGTCTGTGGGGTCTCTTTGTCCGCCATGGTCGCCTCCGGGGGTGTGGGGGAGCGGGATGGCCGTCCGCAGGGACAGACCTCGCGCGGCCGCGGAACTCATCGGGGCGGGTGGTCTCCGACGGTCTGGCGGGTACGTCTCGTCTGCCGCGTTCCTGTCGGTGGGCGGCTGAGGGTCGTGTATGGCTGGTCGCGCCCACGCGGCGGAGCCGCAGGTTCAGCACAGCCCCGCGCCCCTGAAAGCCCGGGCGCGCGCCCGGCATCACGGCGCGGCGTCCCCGGCCAACGAACAAACGCCCAGGCACCCAAGTCACAACGACGGGAATCCCGCCCACGGCGATTCCGCACCCACCGCAACAGGCGCCCAGCGCACCCGCCCCCGTCGGGGTTACCCTCGGGGCCGAACGACCTTGATCCGAGGGAGGCCGGGGATGACGGCGCCGGGGCGCAGGAGCAGTACCTTCTCTCGGCTGCTGAGGCACGGCTTCACCGATCCGTCGGCCGCCGAGCGGCTCCTGGAGAGCACCGAGCTGACGGCCATAAGGAACGACCCGGTCCTGCTCGACGCGCTCGGTGCCACCGCCGACCCCGACCTGGCGCTCCTCGGCTTCGTCCGGCTGCTGGAGGCGCAGCCCGACGGGACCGCGCAGCGCGAGCTGCTGGACACGGTGATCGCGGCGAAGCCGTTGCGGGACCGGCTCCTCGGAGTGCTCGGCGCGTCGGCCGCGCTCGGCGACCACCTCGCCCGGCATCCGCACGACTGGCAGGCACTCGTCACATACGAGCCGGAGGACCTGCACCCGGGCGTCGAGCAGTTCGAGCGGGGGCTCGCCGAAGCCACCGACCCCGTCTCCCTCCGTGTCGCCTACCGCCGCTGCCTGCTCTCCATCGCCGCCCGCGACGTGTGCGGAACCACTGACGTCGCCCAGACCGCCGCCGAGCTCGCCGACCTCGCCACCGCCACCCTGCGCGCCGCCCTCGCTCTCGCCCGCGCGGCCGCCCCCGAGGACGCCGCGCTGTGCCGGCTCGCCGTCATCGCGATGGGCAAGTGCGGCGGCCACGAGCTGAACTACGTGTCCGACGTCGACGTCATCTTCGTCGGCGAGGCCGCCGGCTCCAGCGGCTCCACCGACTCCGCCGACGAGCAGAAGGCGTTGCAGGCGGCCACCAGGCTCGCCTCCCACCTGATGCGGATCTGCTCGGAATCCACCGTCGAGGGAACCATCTGGCCCGTCGACGCGAACCTCCGCCCCGAAGGCCGCAACGGACCGCTCGTGCGGACCCTCAGCAGTCACCTCGCCTACTACCAGCGCTGGGCCAAGACCTGGGAGTTCCAGGCCCTGCTGAAAGCCCGGCCCGTCGCGGGCGACATCGAACTCGGTGAGGAGTACATCGCCGCGCTCGACCCCCTCGTCTGGCAGGCCGCCGAACGCGAGAACTTCGTCGCCGACGTACAGAAGATGCGCCGCAGGGTCGTGGAGAACATCCCCGCCGCCGAGATCGAACGCGAGCTGAAACTCGGCCCCGGCGGCCTGCGCGACGTCGAGTTCGCCGTGCAACTCCTCCAGCTCGTGCACGGGCGCGGAGACACCTCACTGCGCAGTGGCACCACCCTCGACGCGCTGCGGGCCCTCGCCGCGGGCGGGTACGTGGGGCGGGCCGACGCCGTGCAGCTCGACGAGGCCTACCGTTTCCTGCGGTCCATGGAGCACCGCATCCAGCTCTTCCGGCTGCGCCGCACCCACCTCGTCCCCGCGGCCGAGGACGACCAGCGCCGCATCGGCCGGTCCCTGGGGCTGCGCACGGACCCGGTCCCCGAGCTGAACCGCGAGTGGAGGCGGCACGCGGCCGTCGTACGGCGCCTGCACGAGAAGCTCTTCTACCGGCCACTACTCGACGCCGTGGCCCAACTCGCCCCGGGCGAGACCCGGTTGAGCGCCGGCGCGGCCCGGGAGCGGCTGGTCGCCCTCGGCTACGCGGACCCGGCGTCGGCGCTCAGGCACCTGGAGGCACTCGCCTCGGGCGTCACCCGCAAGGCCGCGATCCAGCGCACCCTGCTCCCCGTCCTGCTGGGCTGGTTCGCGGACTCGGCCGACCCGGACGCGGGGCTGCTGGGTTTCCGCAAGGTGTCGGACGCGCTGGGCAAGACCCCCTGGTACCTGCGGCTCCTCCGGGACGAGGGAGCCGCCGCCGAGAACCTCGCCCGCGTGCTGTCGGCCGGCCGGCTCGCCCCCGACCTGCTGCTGCGCGCCCCCGAGGCCGTCGCCCTGCTCGGTGACGGCGATGGCAGGGGCGGCGGCCTCGAACCCCGCGAACGCGAGCACCTGGAACAGGAGATCCTCGCCGCCGTCGGACGCTCCGAGAACGACGAGCAGGCGGTCACCTTCGCCCGCGGAGTGCGCCGGCGCGAGTTGTTCCGTACGGCCGCCGCCGACATCGTCGCCTCCTACGGCACCGAGGAGGCACCGGGTGACGCCGACCAGGGGGCGCTGGTGGAACTGGTGGGCGGCGCGGTGTCGGACCTTACGGCGGCCACCCTCGCGGGGGCACTGCGGGCGGTCGTAGGAGACAGGTGGGGCGACACGCTGCCCACCCGGTTCGCGATCATCGGCATGGGCCGGTTCGGCGGGCACGAACTGGGCTACGGCTCCGACGCGGACGTCCTCTTCGTGC
This sequence comes from Streptomyces sp. KM273126, assembly GCF_004337435.2. NCBI lineage: Bacteria > Bacillati > Actinomycetota > Actinomycetes > Kitasatosporales > Streptomycetaceae > Streptomyces > Streptomyces sp. KM273126. The sequence goes on from NZ_SJXB02000002.1 coordinate 252,060, forward strand.
ACGAGCCGCGCGACGGGGTCGACGAGCACGAGGCCGCGCGGGCCGCGGGCACCGTCGTCGCGGAGATGCGCCGGCTGCTCCAGCTCCCCAGCACCGATCCGCCGCTGCTGATCGACGCCGACCTGCGGCCCGAGGGCAAGTCCGGGCCGCTCGTCCGGACGCTGACGTCGTACGCGGCGTACTACCGGCGCTGGTCGCTGGTGTGGGAGTCGCAGGCACTGCTGCGCGCGGAACCCGTCGCGGGCGACGAGGATCTGGGCCGTCGTTTCATCGAGCTCGTCGACCCGCTGCGGTATCCGGCGGAGGGGCTGGGCGACGATGCCGTACGGGAGATCCGGCGGCTCAAGGCCCGGATGGAGTCGGAGCGGCTGCCGCGTGGCGCCGATCCCACGCTGCACACCAAGCTGGGCCGTGGCGGGCTGTCCGATGTCGAGTGGACCGTACAGCTCCTTCAGCTCCGGCACGGCTGGGCGGAGCCGGGGCTGCGCACCACGCGGACCCGTCGCGCCCTGGCCGCCGCGTGTGCCGCGGGGCTGATCTCCGAGGAGGACGCGGCGACCCTGGACGAGGCGTGGGTGCTGGCCACGCGGGTGCGGAACGCGGTGATGCTCGTGCGGGGGCGGGCCGGGGACATGTTCCCGTCGGGAGGCCGTGAACTCGCCGCCGTCGGACGCTACCTGGGCTACGGGCCCGGCCACGTGGGGGACATGCTCGACGACTACCGGCGCACGACGCGCAGGGCTCGGTCGGTCATGGAGGAGCTGTTCTACGGGGCGTGAGGCTGCGGGGTGCCTCCGGCGGTTGGGGCGGCTTGCAGGTTGGGGTGTTCGGGGCCCGTGGGCGGCTTTCCCGCCGTCGTGGCTTGGGCGCCTGCGGTTTCGTCGTGGGTCGGGTGCGCGCCGGGAGGTCTCCGTCCTCGGTCCGGCGGTTCTGTGGGGTGGGATGTGCTCGGCGGCGGGCGCCGGCCGCTGCGGGCGGACACCTCCCGGCACACCCCCTGCCGCGCGTACGCGTCTGCCGGTGCGTCGGGGGCTGGGCATGGCTGCCGGTGCGGTCGGGGTGCGGACACGGCTGGCGGTGCGTGGGCGGGTGTAGGTATGGCTGCGGCTGCGGGTATGGCTGCTGGTGCGTGGGCGGTGCGGTCGGGGTGGGGTGCGGGCTCGGGCTCGGGTGCGCCCGTGCTTTTCAGGGGCGCGGGGCTGTGTTCACTTTGCGGCTCCGCCGCGCGGGCGCGACCAGCCACCACGGACCCGCAGTCGATCACTGGCAGATCCCGGCAGACGAGACCGACCGGCCACACCCCCGGAGGGAACCGGCAGCGAAAGCGGCACCGCCCCGTACCAGACGCGGGCCACCAGGTAGCCGAAGGTGAGGCAGAGCAGGCCGCCGACCGCGTCGAGCCAGAAGTGGTTGGCGGTGGCGACGATGACGACGAGGGTGGTCGCCGGGTAAAGGAGGGCCAGGACGCGGGCCCAGGGGACCGAGGCGAGCGCGTAGATCGTCAGCCCGCACCACGCGGACCAGCCGATGTGCATGGAGGGCATCGCGGCGTACTGGTTCGACATGTGTTTCAGGTCCCCGGAGGCCATGGAGCCCCAGGTCTGGTGGACGAGGACGGTGTCGACGAAGCCGCCGTTCGTCATCAGGCGGGGCGGGGCCAGTGGGTAGAAGTAGTAGCCGACCAGGGCCACGGCCGTCGTCGCGAAGAGCACCAGGCGCGTGCCCGCGTAACGACCGGGGTGACGGCGGTAGAGCCAGACCAGGACGCCCAGCGTCACCACGAAGTGCAGGGTCGCGTAGTAGTAGTTCATGCCGACGACCAGCCACTTCACCGAGTTCACGGCGTGGTTCACCGAGTCCTCGACCGCGATCCCGAGGCGTTGCTCCACCTTCCAGATCCAGTCGGCGTTGCTGAGGGCCTGCTGCTTCTGCTCCGGCACCGCGTTGCGGATCAGTGAGTACGTCCAGTAGCTCACCGCGATCAGCAGGATCTCGAACCAGAAGCGGGGGCGGCGAGGGGTGCGCAAGCGAGAGAGAACGGACTGTTCCGCCGGCTCGTCCGCGACGGGGCGTCGAGCGGCCGACTGCCGGCCACTCGGTGTCGTCACGGTCGTGTCACCCATGGGCAGAGAGTCTGCCAGAAGAGACTTCTCCTGCAGATCATCCGCTGGTCGGGTCCTGGACGCACGGTGTTCGTCGTAGACGGCTGTGGACGCCTCCTGCCTGCGTACCGGTGCGGCCCCTCGGTCCTCCAACCTAGGGACGAGACCGGTCCCCAGGGGCCGAAGCGGTCGAACCGCGCACCACCAGTTCCGGCATGAACACGAACTCACTGTGGGGTGCCGGTGTCCCGCCGATCTCCTCCAGGAGCGTGCGGACGGCGGCCTGGCCCATGGCCGGGACCGGCTTGCGGATCGTGGTCAGCGGCGGGTCCGTGAAGGCGATCAGAGGGGAGTCGTCGAAGCCGACGACCGAGACGTCCCGCGGCACCTCCAGGCCCCGCTGCCGCGCCGCCCGTATCGCACCCAGCGCCATCATGTCGCTCGCGCACACCACCGCCGTGCAGTCCCGGTCGATGAGCGCGGTCGCCGCTGCCTGGCCGCCCTCCAGGGTGTACAGCGAGTGCTGGACGAGTTCTGTCTCGATGGTCTCCGACGGCAGGCCCAGCTGGTCCTGCATCGTGCGTACGAAGCCCTCGATCTTGCGTTGCACCGGCACGAAGCGCTTCGGTCCCAGGGCGAGGCCGATACGGGTGTGGCCGAGGGAGACGAGGTGGGTGACCGCGAGGGTCATGGCCGCGCGGTCGTCCGGCGAGATGAAGGGGGCCTGGACCTTCGGCGAGAAGCCGTCGACGAGGACGAAGGGGACGCCCTGGGCGCGCAGTTGCTCGTAGCGCTGCGTGTCGGCGGTCGTGTCCGCGTGCAGTCCCGAGACGTAGATGATCCCGGCGACCCCGCGGTCCACCAGCATCTCCGTCAGCTCGTCCTCGGTGGAGCCGCCGGGTGTCTGGGTGGCCAGCACCGGGGTGTAGCCCTGCCGGGTCAGTGCCTGGCCGATGACCTGGGCCAGCGCCGGGAATATCGGGTTCTCCAACTCGGGGGTGATCAGGCCCACCAGGCCGGCGCTGCGCTGCCGCAGCCGCACGGGCCGCTCGTAGCCCAGGACGTCGAGCGCGGCGAGCACGGACTGGCGGGTGGTCGCGGCGACGCCCGGCTTCCCGTTCAGGACGCGACTGACCGTCGCCTCGCTGACCCCCGCCTGGGCCGCGATGTCGGCAAGCCGTGTGGTCACAGCACCGGACTGTACCGGCCGGGTCTCCGCTTGCCCACCGGCCCGGCGCCGGGTGCGGGCGGGTGTGCGGCCCGCTGCGGGCTGCTGCGTCATCGCGGTCCTCGTGATTCTGGTCGTGGTCCGGTCCGCAACGGATGATCCTCGCCTCGGAAACGTATGGCAAGTGCTTGCAGCGCCTTGCACAAGTGGCCGAGAACCCGCCGAGCCCGCGGAATCCCGGTCTCGAAGCGGTCGATCGCGGGTCACGCGCAGGTAACTCTCGCGATCCCTTGCACTTTTTTGCTGCAAGGTCTTTCGCGGCGATTGCAACGCTGTTACGTTCACGTCGCCCGGCGGCCTCCCCCCTCCCTCGATGACGAACGGGGGGACCTCACCCTCAAGGAGAACTCATGCGGCGTGGCATAGCGGCCACCGCGCTGGTGGCGTCCCTCGCCCTGGCGGCGACGGCCTGCGGCGGAACCGACAGCGGCGGCGACGCCGACGGTCCGGTCACCATCACCTGGTGGGACACCTCCAACGCCACCAATGAGGCGCCGACGTACAAGGCCCTGGTCAAGGAGTTCGAGAAGGCCAACAAGGACATCAAGGTCGAGTTCGTCAACGTCCCCTTCGACCAGGCGCAGAACAAGTTCGACACGGCCGCCGGCTCCAAGGGCGCCCCCGACGTGCTGCGCTCCGAGGTCGGCTGGACGCCCGCCTTCGCCAAGAAGGGCTTCTTCCTGCCGCTGGACGGCACCGAGGCCCTCGCCGACCGGAGCAAGTTCCAGGCCAGCCTGATCGAGCAGGCCACGTACGAGGGCAAGACGTACGGCGTCCCGTTCACCACCGACACCCTCGCGCTCGTCTACAACAAGGCCCTCTTCGAGGAGGCCGGCATCAAGGAAGCCCCCAAGACCTGGGACGACCTGAAGAAGGCCGCCGCCACGATCAAGGACAAGACCGGTGTCGACGGGTACTGGGGCTCCACCCAGGCCTACTACGCACAGTCCTTCCTCTACGGCGAGGGCACCGACACCGTCGACGCCGACGCCAAGAAGATCACCGTCACCTCGCCCGCAGCCAAGAAGGGCTACGAGACCTGGCAGGGCCTCTTCGACGGCAAGGGCCTGCACAAGGCCGACACCACCGCCGACGCCTACGCCCACATCCAGGAGGCGTTCGTCAGCGGCAAGGTCGCCTCGATCATCCAGGGCCCCTGGGAGATCACGAACTTCTACAAGGGCTCGGCCTTCAAGGACAAGGCCAACCTCGGCATCGCCACCGTCCCGGCCGGCTCCACCGGCAAGGCGGGCGCCCCGACCGGCGGCCACAACCTCTCCGTGTACGCGGGCTCGGACAAGGCCCACCAGCAGGCCGCGCTGAAGTTGGTGAAGTTCATGACCTCGGCGAAGGCCCAGGAGACCATCGCCCTGAAGAACTCCACGCTCCCCACGCGCGACGACGCCTACACCGCCGAGGTCAAGGCCGACCCGGGCATCGCCGGCTACCAGGCCGTCCTCCCCGCCGCCCAGCCGCGCCCGGCCCTGCCCGAGTACAGCTCCCTCTGGGGCCCCCTCGACACCGAGCTGAACCAGATCGCCGGTGGCAAGGAGTCCCTCGACAAGGGCCTGGGCAACGCCGAGACCGCGATCGCGAAGCTGGTCCCCGACTTCAGCAAGTGACTCTCCGAACGGCCGCCGGGTCCGCCTGATTGCGGGGGACGGACCCGGCGGTCACCGGCCTGTACCCAGGTGCTCCGCAGCGCCGTAGACCAGCAACTCCGCAGGCCGGCAGCGCCGTAGATCAGTGCCCGGATCTTCCAGAAGGTGTCGAACCCATGACAGTCGCCATCGACCGCGCGACCGGCAAGCGCCGCGGTGAGCGGACGCCGCGCCCCGGTCCGCTGACGCGTCTGAAGCACACGTACCAGAAGTACTGGTACGCGTACGCCATGATCGCCCCCGTGGCCCTCGTGCTCGGCGTCCTCGTGCTCTATCCCCTGGTGTACGGCTTCTACCTGTCGCTCACCGACGCCGACAGCCTCAACTCGGCCCGTACCATCGGCGTCAACCGGATCGAGGCCACCTACACGTTCATCGGCCTCGACAACTACGCCGACATCCTGTGGGGCGACACCGCGTACGACCGGTTCTGGTCGCACTTCATCTGGACGATCGTCTGGACGGCCGCCTGTGTGACGCTCCACTACGTCATCGGCCTCGGCCTCGCGCTGCTGCTCAACCAGCGGATCCGCGGCCGGACCCTCTACCGCCTCGTCCTGGTCCTGCCGTGGGCCGTGCCCACCTTCGTCACCGTCTTCGGCTGGCGTTTCATGCTGGCCGACACCGGCCTCATCAACTCGGCCCTCGACGCCCTCCACCTGCCGACACCCCTGTGGCTGGAGGACACCTTCTGGCAGCGGTTCGCCGCGATCATGGTCAACACCTGGTGCGGTGTGCCGTTCATGATGCTCTCGCTGCTCGGCGGACTGCAGTCCATCGACACGTCCCTCTACGAGGCCGCCGAGATGGACGGCGCGAGCGCCTGGCAGCGGTTCCGGTTCGTCACCCTGCCGGGTCTGAGGTCCGTCAGCTCCACCGTCGTACTGCTCGGCGTGATCTGGACCTTCAACCAGTTCGCGATCATCTTCCTGCTGTTCGGCGGTACCGCCCCGGACGCCGACATCCTCGTGACCTGGGCGTACTACCTGGGCTTCGGTCAGCAGCCGCGCGACTTCGCGCAGTCGGCCGCGTACGGCATGCTGCTCCTCTCCGTCCTGGTCGTCTTCACCGCCTTCTACCGCCGCTGGCTGAACCGCGACGAGCCGCAGCTCGCGAACTGAGGCAGGAGCCCCCCATGAGCACCACGACCCTCAAGACCTCCTCCGCGGCGGACCGGGCCTCCTCCACCGCCGCGCCGCGCAAGGCGCGCCGGCGCGGTGAGCAGAGCCCCGGTGCCCGGCTCGCCACGCACGGCGTCCTCGTCGTCGCGAGCCTCATCGCGCTCTTCCCGGTCGCCTGGCTGGTCTTCCTGTCCCTCGGCCCGGACAAGGACGACTACCTCCACCCGGGGCGGATCTTCGGGAAGATGACGCTCGACAACTACGTCTTCGTGCTCCAGGAGACGAAGTTCTTCGACTGGCTGACGAGCACGCTCATCGTCTCGCTCGGCACCACGGTGATCGGTGTCCTGGTCGCCGCGACGACCGGCTACGCCGTCTCGCGCATGCGCTTTCCGGGTTACAAGAAGTTCATGTGGGTACTGCTGGTGACCCAGATGTTCCCGATCGCCGTACTGATCGTGCCGATGTACCAGATTCTGTCGGAACTCCAGCTCATCGACAGTTACCTTGGCCTCGTCCTCGTCTACTGCTCGACCGCCGTGCCGTACTGCGCCTGGCTCCTCAAGGGCTACTTCGACACGATCCCGTTCGAGATCGACGAGGCGGGACGCGTCGACGGGCTGACCCCCTTCGGCACGTTCGCGCGGCTGATCCTGCCGCTGGCCAAACCGGGCCTGGCGGTCGCCGCGTTCTACAGCTTCATCACCGCGTTCGGTGAGGTCGCCTTCGCCTCGACGTTCATGCTGTCCGACACGAAGTACACCTTCGCGGTCGGTCTGCAGAGCTTCGTCAGCGAGCACGACGCACAGCGCCAGTACATGGCCGCGACAGCCGTGCTGGTCGCCGTTCCCGTCTCGGCGTTCTTCTACCTCGTGCAGAAGAACCTGGTGACGGGGCTGACGGCGGGCGGCACGAAGGGCTGACGCTCCCCGGACCGACTCCCGCGTGCCTTGCCGGTGCCTTGCCGCCCGGTCACCCCGCCCCGAGACCCCGATGACCCGAACCCGACCTCGACTACGCACAAGGACGATATGAGCCAGCACTCCGCCGACCCTGCCCCGTCCCCGGCCCTCTCCTCGACGACAGCCCTCGCCACCGTCGCCGGACACCGCGACTGGTGGCGCGACGCGGTGATCTACCAGGTGTACCCGCGCAGCTTCGCCGACAGCGACGGCGACGGCATGGGCGACCTGGAGGGCGTACGCTCCCGCCTGCCGTACCTGCGTGACCTGGGTGTGGACGCCGTCTGGCTGTCCCCCTTCTACTCCTCGCCGCAGGCCGACGCCGGCTACGACGTGGCCGACTACCGCGCCGTGGACCCCATGTTCGGCAACCTCCTCGACGCCGACGCCCTGATCCGCGACGCCCACGCGCTGGGCCTGAGGATCATCGTCGACCTGGTCCCCAACCACTCCTCCGACCAGCACGAGTGGTTCAAGCGGGCGCTCGCGGACGGCCCCGGCTCCCCGCTGCGGGAGCGCTACCACTTCCGCCCCGGCAAGGGAGCGGCCGGCGAGCTCCCGCCCAACGACTGGGAGTCCATCTTCGGCGGCCCGGCGTGGACACGCGTCACCGAACCGGACGGCACGCCCGGCGAGTGGTACCTGCACCTCTTCGCGCCCGAGCAGCCCGACTTCAACTGGGACCACCCGGCGGTCGGCGACGAGTTCCGCTCGATCCTCCGCTTCTGGCTGGACATGGGCGTCGACGGCTTCCGTATCGACGTCGCCCACGGCCTGGTGAAGGAGGCCGGACTGCCGGACATCGGAGGCCACGAGCAGGTGAAGCTGCTGGGCAACGATGTCATGCCGTTCTTCGACCAGGACGGTGTGCACGAGATCTACCGTCAGTGGCGGCTGGTCCTGGACGAGTACGCGGGAGAGCGCGTCTTCGTGGCGGAGGCGTGGACCCCGACGGTCGAGCGCACCGCGAACTACGTACGCCCCGACGAACTGCACCAGGCATTCAACTTCCAGTACCTGAGCACCCACTGGGACGCCGCCGAGCTCCGCTCCGTCATCGACCGCACCCTGGACTCGATGCGCCCGGTCGGCGCCCCCGCCACCTGGGTGCTGTCGAACCACGACGTCACCCGCCACGCCACGCGCTTCGCCAACGAGGCGGGCCTCGGCACGCAGATCCGCTCGGCGGGCGACCGTGAGCTGGGCCTGCGCAGGGCACGCGCGGCCACGCTGCTGATGCTGGCCCTGCCCGGCTCGGCATACATCTACCAGGGCGAGGAACTGGGCCTGCCCGACGTGGTGGACCTGCCGGACGAGGTGCGCCAGGACCCCGCGTACTTCCGGGGCGCCGGACAGGACGGCTTCCGCGACGGCTGCCGGGTGCCGATCCCGTGGACGCGCGAGGGCTCGTCGTACGGCTTCGGAACGGGGGGTTCGTGGCTTCCGCAGCCTGCGGGCTGGGGCGACATGAGTGTGGAGGCGCAAACGGGTGAGCCGGGCTCGACCCTGGAGCTCTACCGCACCATGCTCGCCGTCCGCCGCGAACAGCCCGACCTGGGCGCGGGCGACTCGGTGGACTGGCTGAAGGCCCCCGAGGGCGTCCTCGCCTTCCGCCGCGGCGGCTTCGTGTGCGTCGCGAACACGACGGGCGAGACGGTACGGATCCCGGCGTACGGGCGCGTCCTGGTCGCGAGTGGCGAGGTGACCGTCGCGTCGGGGGACGATGAGGCGAAGGTGGCGGGGGATACGACTGTGTGGTGGGCGGTGGACTGAGGGTTCATCAAGGGGTATCTCTCGCAGCCACCTTCGGTTGCCCTTCAGGGTCCGCCGCCCGGTTCGGGTCGGCGGACCCTGCTCCGGGCGCGCGACGATGCATGGGTCTGGCTCTACCAGGACCGCATCGCAACCCGACTGGCCCTCCTTCGGAGGGAGCCCCGCACGGTCTCAGCCACCCACGCCACCACCCGCATCACATGGACCATCCGTCCGGTGATCTTCCTGACGCCCGCACACCGCGAGGGCACCGAACTCCTCGCATGCGCATACAACTTCAAGCCGCACACGACCGATGTCTAAGGGCTGTTCCGTAAGTGGCGGTGCCCCGTCTCAGTGAGGTTCAGCCGGTGCCGTTGGGAGCGAGCGGCTGCTGAGCAACAAAACCAGGTCGACGTAGATCAGTGCGGTACCCGATCATGCGTTCATGCCCCGGAGAGAGACCCTTGCCCTAGTCGATGCAGACCTGGCCGCTGGCCGGGTTCCCGTCGCACGCCAGCGTTTGCGTGGTCTCGTCTCGTCCTTCCCGTACGACCTGACGCTCCGCCGGCGTCTGGCCGAGGTGTACCGGCTCTACGGCGACGCCGCCGAGGCTGGACGCTGGATGTACATTGAAGAGGACCGCAACGCCGACGAGACCGCCGCCTTCGAGGCGCGGTACGGGTCTCCCGGGTGGCGGATGAAGGCCCTCGCCTGGCGCGGCCCCGAGGCGACGGCTGCCACCGCCTTTGCGGAGGGGCAGCTGGTCGCGGTGCGGACCGCCTGCGCCGAGAAGCTGGGGCACCCCGTCGACTGGGACGACCCCGCCTCCTACCGGGACGGCCTGGAGGAGGAGTACGAGGCGCCCTCCGAGCCGTGGTCGGTCAGCGGTGTCCTGGCGGGCGTCGGCTGCCTGGTGGGGGCCCTTGCGTTCCTCGCGATCTGGGTGAATGGAGTCGTTGCTCTCTTCGACTGACTCAGGTCACCGGGGCCGGTGAGGGGCGCCGCTGGTGGCTCCTGGCTGCCGCAGCCGGAGGGCTGGCGCGAGCTGAGTGTCGAGGTGCAGACGGGCGAGCCGGACTCGACGCTGGACCTCTACCGCACCATGCTCGCCGTGCGCCGTGAACAGCCCGACCAGGCGCGTCCTGGTCGCCAGTGGTGAGGTGACCGTCGCGTCGGGGGGACGACGAGGCGAAGGTGGCGGGGATACGACTGTGTCGTGGACGACGGGCTGAGGGACCGTCAAGGGGCCGGTCTCGCAGCGCTCTTCTGTTGCTTTTCAGGGCTCTGGCCGCAGTTCCTGACGTCCATGGCCGCCGCCGAGTAGTCAGCGTCACTCGAACCTGGCGTCGTACAAGTCGGCACCATCGGGAATCCAGGGGAACCTGATCCAGGGGTACGAAGTGGAGGATGTCCCCCGCAGATCAAAGGCGAAGACGGTGTCGATGAATCCTTGAGGTGGCAGGTAGCCGTGGTCTGCTACGTAGTGTCCGATCAGCTGCGGAGCGGCGAAGGCGATGCCGGGCGGGCCCGGAACACGGATCTCGCCGGTGCCTGCACTGGCACGGCTGCTCCCTGGCTGGTGGGAGCCGTCCAGCAGCGTTGGGCAGAGGCCGCAATAGTGGAGGCCCAGCATGGAGTTCACCTCCTGCGCAGCCAGGATTTCCAGCAGCTTGTCGGTGAAGCCGTCGGGGGCCGTCCCTTGCGTCCAGGGCCGAGCGGCCTCCAACCAGCCCACGTTGAGCCGCTCGTAGGCGGGCTGAAAGCTGACAAAGCGCATGCCGGTGGTGCAGTCGGTGAAGATGTCTCCGTCATCGGAGTAGCTGTAGGTGCTGAGGTCTTCGTAGAACACCAGGACATCCCACCACCAGAAGGTCCGTCGCCTATGGGCGGTCGTCTCCAGCCGCCGATCTGGAGTTTCACGGAACTGCGGGCAGAGCCCTGAAGTTCCCCGGGGCTGCTCGCGTTCCCCACTTTGGTTGCGCAGTGAACGGAGGGGCCCGAATCCGCCCGCCAGTTGAGGGTTTGGACGCCTCCTCCCGTCAAGGGCGCCTACGGCTTCATGTATCCGCTCTGACCGCCGGTACGGAATGGCATTGCCGCTCTACCGCTCGGCGGTGCCGTCCTCACCGTCAATCTCGTAGATCCGCTCTTGAAGCCGTTCACCGGCCCAGTCCAGCCCGGCGCCCAGGTCAAACCAGTGCCGATCCTTGCGGACTCCGGGCGGTGAGAGGTTCACCGCCGCCCACGAGAACACCCCCAGGAGGATGGAACGCCCTTGCTGCGTGGTGCGCACGGACAACGCAAACGGCGCGGCGAGTGCCGCGCGGGTGACCAACATGACCTGTTCGTCCTCAGAGTGTCGACGCCCACCCGTGAGAAACCGGGGCGTTTCAAGGATCTTGACCCACTCGAGCACTGCGTCTGCCACCTGGGCGCGCAAGGACTCCTCGATGCCCTGCCGGATGGCGGTCGCGGGATCATCGCCGAGCCAGCCAAGCCAGTGATCAGGGTGAGTGAGCTTGCTGAAGTCGTCCTGTGGCACCCCGTGCCGGGGATTCTCCTGGTACTCACCTGTCAGTTTCCCGCTGCCATCCACCAACCACGCACCGCGGATCGCCTCGGGAGGTACGTAGCCGTTCGGGTCGTCGATATACGTCGGATCGATCTCGGCGACGCTGCCACCCGGATTCTCAGCAGCCGCAGCCAACAGCGCCGGCTCGTTCGGTATGCCCTTACGTTGGCTTCGCCAGCCAAAACGCGCCACGTCCCCCCCCACTGTTGCCTGCCTAGTTGACCGCGATTGTGCCGCACCGGTCAGGACCGCATGAGGGGGGTGTGCGTGACGGCGACGGGTGGGTGGGGATTTCCAAGGCTCTGGCCGCGGTTGCGTGAAGAGTCCGGCACTGCGGTTTTCAGATCATGAGCGCGGCCAGCACAAGCAGCGGTATCGCTTGAAATGCTGCAGCTCGCCGCAGCCGGGCCCACCAAAGGGCACCGCCGATGATTGCAACCGCACCGCACGCCGCGCCCAGCTCCGCCAGCGGCGGCTCGTAGGGATCCTCGTTCCAGGTCGCCCCCCACCCCGTCATCCCAACCGCCAGCAGCCCGTAGCCCACAACCAGGATGTTGATGGGTAAAAGACCGAGCACCGCAATGGTGTTTCTCCGCTTCATTTAGGTCATACTCGCTCCGGGCGCTGACGAGCACCTGAGTACCCGTACCTAGATCACGGCTGGGTGAGGATGCGGGCCCGGAGGAGTTCGGACGAGGCTCGGCCATACATGGCTCGCTTAAGCGTTTTCAGCCGGTGCTCGTGGCCTTCTACGACGCCCGAACTCCACGGGAGGGTGAGTCCGGCAGTGACGGCGTCGAGATCGTGGCGGAGGAAGCCGACGAAGCCCTGCATCGGTCTCGGCGCGTCTTGTTCGGCCTGCCGGATCCACTCCAGCAGCAGGTATCCGCGCCGATGACGCATCAGGTCGGCGAAAGCGCGGGCGAGGTCGCAGGCCCGGGTGATGTCCGGGCAGGCGAGCCGGACCTCCAGGAGCCGTTTGTCCTGGCTCTCGGTGAGCGTTTCGCGGGGCCGCATGATCCACGAGGTGATCTTGCGTGCTGGGGATGTCGGCCCGAACTGGCTCGGCGGTGCCCGCCCGAAGGGTGGCGAGGTGTTTCAGGGCCCGCCGCCCGGTTCGGGGCGGCGGGCCCTGCGGCGGGCGCGCGACGATGCATGGGTCTGGCTCTGCCAGGACCGCATCGCAACCCAGCTCGCCCTCCTTCGGAGGGAGCCCTGCACAGTCTCGGCCACCCATGCCACCACCCGCGCGGGACACTCAGTGGTGGACCTCGGTGCAGGTGAGCTTGGTCTTTCCGTCGCTCGTCTTGACGACGAACTTGCTCCCGCTGAGACCGCCGATGTCGAACCTTCCCGACTTGTCCGTGGAGACTGTGCCCGAGGCGGACCCCGAGTAGGTCACCTTCGTGTGGCTGGGGAATCCCACACCCCAGAGGTGGTACTTGCCGTTCGACTCTGTTTCGACATGGCACGTCGCGCGGGACGCGGCGCCGGGAGCGATGGTGGCAGAAGCATGTGCGGCCATCGCGGGGCCCACCGTGAGCGCGGGGGCGACCAGGAACGCGAGTGCTGCGAGACGACGAGTTCGGTCCATCATTCAACCTGCTTTGGACGCTATCAGTGCGGCCGGTGGGACGTGACGGCTCCGCTACCCGCAGCACTGGACGCATAGAGCACCCAGGGCGATTGCCTTGCTCCGTCACATCGTGCGCATATCCCCCACGTGGGCAATGCATGCGTTCGCTATCCGAGGCATTTCGTGGAGCTTGATGCTTCTTCCACCGTATCGTCCGGCTTATCGCGTGGCATCTCGCGGATCAGTGCACTGCGTGGAGTGAGTCATTGGCGGACACCGGCCTTACGCAATTCGCGGCGTCCTCGGGGGCACCCCACACAGCGAGCAGTTCGTCGGCCAGGCCGATGCATGGTTCGTGAGGTGCGCACATGGGTTGCCGGAGCTGAGCGTTTCGGGTTTGCGGGAAACCTGGTGCTGTAGGGATAACCCGTTGTGGGCCATGAGCACGGTCGTAGGGTCCCGGCATGTCCCTACGTATTCGTATGCGTCAACCCTTCCGGAAGCGATGCGCGCCCGTGACAAGGCCGCGGTGAGCGCCCTGCGCGGGACGCTGGCCGCGCTGGACAGCGCGGAGGCGGTGCCCGTGGGCGAAGCCGAATTGTGCGGCCTGGCAACGGCACCCCGTAGAACACGGCAGATCCGTCGTGCCGTGCCCGAACTGATCGACAGGGGTACATGCACGCCCTGGACTTCCTGACCGCCCTCGCCGCCGCAACGGAGTCCCCCTGTTATGGTGCGCCGATGTCATCGGTCAAGCAGTTCCAGGTCACCTTCGACTGCGCGGAACCTGAGCGCGTCGCTCGTTTTTGGTGCGAGGTGTTGGGGTACGCCGTACCGCCGCCACCGGAGGGGTTCGCCACCTGGGACGATTTCGACCGCTCCCGTTCTCCTGAGGATCAGGGTTCATGGTTCGCATGCAGTGATCCCTCAGGTGTCGGCCCGCGACTGTTCTTTCAGCGCGTTCCCGAAGGCAAGGTCGTCAAGAATCGGGTGCATCTTTGCGTGCGGGCCGGCACCGGGCTCGTAGGTGAAGAGCGCCTCGCCATACTTGAGGCCGAGTGCGCACGACTGGTCGCGCTCGGCGCGGTGCGCGTGCGGCTACTGCGTGCCGATGGCGTCAATGAGTCGTGCATCGTGATGCAGGACATCGAGGGCAACGAGTTCTGTCTCGACTGAGCGTCCTCCGAGCCGGCGAGGGGCGCCCTCGCGGCCGCCATTTGCGGGCGGGGCGTCAGTGCAGTGCGGCCTCGCCCGCACGGTCGGGCGAGGCCGCCCCGCGGCGTGTGACCACGGCGTCGAAAAGGGTCCAGCCCTCGACCTCTTCCGTCAGGGGACTGTCGGGACACCATCCCCGGGACAGGGCTTCGTCAAGCAGGGCCCTGGCGGTTCCCGGCTCGTGGAGGTTCAGGGTTCTGTCGAGGGTGGTGCCGACCGCGCCTGAGGGCATGAGGTACCCGTCCGGGACGAGTCTGTCGGGGCCTGCCCGGAAGGCTATGCGGAGACGCCCTCTCGCCTTGAACAGACGGATGAGGACGGTTTCGCAGCAGTCCTCGTACCGGCCGTCGCCTGATGCCCGGTGGGTGTGGCTCAACGACCACAGGAAGGTCTGCCCGTCGACCACGAGGCGCCGTGCCTTGTTTTTGCGAGGCATCGGCAGATGGTAGCCGCTGCGGGCGCGCCGGGTTCCTTCAACTGCGCCCAGAGGGTTGACCGTTGAATAAGGGACTCGTACCGTCGGCTCGACTGAAATATTTCAGTCGTCTTTCTGCAAGAACCTTCAGCGCCACCCCCAACGCCACCCCTTGGCGCCTTCAACGAAGAAGGACCCCCACATGGCCAGCAGAACCCTCTCCGGCGTCCTCGCCGCGTTCACCGCAGCCGCAGCGACAGCCGCTCTTGTCATGTTCCCGACTCCCGCTCAGGCCTCTCCGCCGGGCAGCAAGGACGTCACTGCCGTTCTCTTCGAGTGGAAGTTCGACTCGGTGGCGAAGGCGTGCACGAACACCCTCGGGCCCGCCGGGTACGGCTACGTCCAGGTCTCCCCGCCCGCCGAGCACATACAGGGCTCCCAATGGTGGACCTCGTACCAGCCGGTGAGCTACAAGATCGCCGGACGGCTCGGTGACGCGAACGCGTTCCGGAACATGGTCAACACCTGCCACGCGGCCGGAGTGAAGGTCGTCGTCGACACGGTCATCAACCACATGTCGGCGGGCAGCGGCACAGGTACGGGCGGCTCCTCGTACAGCAAGTACAACTACCCAGGCCTGTACTCCTCGTACGACTTCGACGACTGCACCGCGCAGATCACCAACTACCAGGACCGCTGGAACGTCCAGCACTGCGAACTCGTCGGTCTCGCCGACCTGGACACCGGTGAGGAGTACGTCCGTTCGGCGATCGCCGGTTACATGAACAGCCTGCTCGGCTACGGCGTCGACGGCTTCCGTATCGACGCGGCCAAGCACATGGACACCGCCGACCTCGCCAACATCAAGTCGCGGCTGACCAACCCGAACGCGTACTGGAAGCAGGAGGTCATCTACGGCAGCGGGGAGGCGGTGCAGCCCACCGAGTACACCCGCAACGGCGACGTCCAGGAGTTCCGCTACGCCTACGACCTCAAGCGCGTTTTCAACAACGAGAACCTCGCCTACCTCAAGAACTACGGTGAGGGCTGGGGTTATATGAGCAGCTCCGTCGCGGGCGTCTTCGTCGACAACCACGACACCGAGCGCAACGGCTCCACGCTCAGCTACAAGGACAACGCCAACTACACGCTGGCCAACGTCTTCATGCTCGCCTGGCCGTACGGCGCGCCCGACATCAACTCCGGTTACGAGTTCTCCGACACGGACGCCGGGCCGCCGAACGGCGGCACCGTGAACGCCTGCTGGCAGGACGGCTGGAAGTGCCAGCACGCCTGGCCCGAGATCCAGCGCATGGTCGCCTTCCGCAACGCCACCCGCGGCGAGTCCGTCACCAACTGGTGGGACAACGGCGGCGACGCCATCGCCTTCGGGCGGGGCGCCAAGGGCTACGTGGCCATCAACCACGAGTCCGGCTCCCTGACCCGTACGTACCAGACCTCGCTGCCCGCGGGGACGTACTGCAACGTGCAGAACAACACGACCGTGACGGTGAACGGTTCGGGCCAGCTCACCGCGACCCTCGGCTCCAACACGGCACTGGCGATCTACTCGGGCAAGTCCAGCTGCTGAGCGACGTCGACGGGCCGCTGACGGCCACGCCGGCACCGGGTCCGGGCGGTGCGCCGTCCGGACCCGGTGTCCCCGCACCGTCCGGACCTGGTGTCCGCGCACCGTTCGGCCCCGATATCCGCTATCCGCGCACCGTCCGGACCCGAGTCCGTCACTCGCCAGTTGTGAAATCTCTTGCCGGGGTTTTCAAGACTCTTGCTGTAAGGCTTTCGTCGGCGATACGGTCGCGCCGGCGCCCGGCGCAGGAGCCGTGCCGCGGCGTGGGGCCGGACCTGTTCGAGCCGAAGTCGCAAGGAGTTCAGACCTGTGATACCGAGATGGCCGGCGCCCCGGACGCGCCGTACCAACCGTGCCGGAAGAGCCGCGGCCGTTACCCCGGCCGTCACCGCAGCCGTCACCGTGACCGCCCTCGCCGCGGTCCTCGTCCAGCCCCTCGCGGCACGGGCCGGCACCCCGCCTCCGCCCCCGTCCGACGCATCCCTCGCGAAGGCCGCAAGCCGCCACGACCTCACCCGCGAGCAGTTCTACTTCGTCCTGCCGGACCGTTTCGCCAACGGCAGCACCGCCAATGACAAGGGCGGTCTGACCGGTTCCCGGCTCGCCACCGGGTACGACCCCACCGACAAGGGCTTCTACCAGGGCGGCGACCTCAAGGGCCTGACCCAGAGGCTCGACTACATCAAGGGGCTGGGGACCACCGCCATCTGGATGGCGCCCATCTTCAAGAACCAGCCCGTGCAGGGCACCGGCAGCAACGCCTCCGCCGGCTACCACGGTTACTGGATCACCGACTTCACCCAGGTCGACCCGCACTTCGGGACGAACAAGGACCTGGAGACCCTTGTCTCCAAGGCGCACGCCAAGGGTATGAAGGTCTTCTTCGACGTCATCACCAACCACACCGCCGATGTCGTCGACTATGAGGAGAAGTCCTACGACTACCTCTCCAAGGGCGCCTTCCCGTACCTGACGAAGGACGGCGAGCCCTTCGACGACGCGGAGTACGCGGGCACTTCCGAGTTCCCCGCTGTCGACGCCGCCGCCTTTCCACGGAAGCCGAAGGTCACGCGGGACACAAAGGTCCCGTCCTGGCTCAACGACCCGACGATGTATCACAACCGGGGCGATTCGACGTACGCAGGTGAGTCGACGACCCACGGAGACTTCTCAGGCCTCGACGACCTGTGGACCGAGCGTCCCGAGGTCGTCGAGGGCATGGAGAAGATCTACCAGCGCTGGGTCAGGGACTTCGGCATCGACGGCTTCCGGATCGACACCGTGAAGCACGTCAACATGGAGTTCTGGACCCAGTGGGCCACCGCCCTGGACGCCTACGCGGCCGAACAAGGGCGCGACGACTTCTTCATGTTCGGTGAGGTCTACTCCGCCGACACGTCCGTCACCGCGCCCTACGTCACCCAGGGCCGCCTCGACTCCACGCTCGACTTCCCCTTCCAGGACGCGGCACGGTCGTACGCCTCCCAGGGCGGCAGCGCGAAGAAGCTGGCCTCCGTCTTCGGCGACGACTACAAGTACACGACCGACAAGGCCAACGCGTACGAGCAGGTCACCTTCCTCGGCAACCACGACATGGGACGTGTGGGGTACTTCCTCAAGCAGGACAACCCGAACGCGTCCGACGCCGAGCTGCTGAAGAAGGACCGGTTCGCCAATGAGCTGATGTTCCTCAGCCGCGGCAACCCCGTCGTCTACTACGGCGACGAGCAGGGCTTCACCGGTTCCGGCGGTGACAAGGACGCCCGCCAGACGATGTTCGCGTCCCGTACGGCCGACTACCTCGACGACGACCAGATCGGCACGGACCGCACCCATGCCGGCGACGCGTACGACACGAGAGCACCGCTCTATCAGCAGATCAGTGCTCTCGCCGAGCTCCGCAAGGCCAACCCCGCGCTCGCCGACGGGGTGCAGACGGAGCGGTACGCGGCTGACGGCGCGGGCGTGTACGCCTTCTCCCGTACGGACGCGAAGACCGGCACCGAATACGTCGTCGCCTTCAACAACGCCGAGGACGCGGAGACGGCGACCTTCGCGACCGGTTCAGCGGACATGCGGTTCCGGGGCATCTACGGGACGGACAAGTCCCTCACCAGCGGCTCCGACAGGACGATCACCGTCACGGTCCCGGCCGGCTCCTCGGTCGTCCTCAAGGCGGCCGACGGGCTCGCCAAGCCCGCCACCAAGCCCACCATCGCCCTCAAGGCCCCGGCCACCGGCGCCACCGGCACCGTCGAGATCGGCGCCGACGTCGAGGGCGGGCAGCTCAACCGCGTCGTCTTCGCCGCCCAGACCGGCAACGGCCCGTGGAAGACGCTCGGGTCCGCCGACCGCGCGCCGTACAAGGTCACCCAGACCATCGGCAAGGACGTACCGTCCGGAACCGCCCTGCGGTACAAGGCAGTGGTCATCGACTCCGCCGGCCGTACGGTGAGTGCGACCGCCGGGTCGGCCACCGGCACTCCGCCCGCCCCCGAGATCCCCACCGCCTCCTCCCGCGACTACGCGATCGTCCACTACAAGCGCACCGACGGCGACTACGACGACTGGGGCCTGTACGCCTGGGGCGACCTCGCCGACGGGGAGGGCACCACCTGGCCCGACAGCCATCCCTTCACCGGCCGTGACGCGTACGGCGCCTTCGCCTACGTCAAGCTCAAGCCGGGCGCCTCGACCGTGGGCTTCCTCGTCATCGACAAGGAGGGAAACAAGGACGTCTCCGCCGACCGTTCGATCGACGTCACGAACACCGGTGAGGTGTGGATCGAGCAGGGCGAGGAGGCCGTACGGACGGAGAAGCCCACGGCCGACTACCCGGAGCAGGACACGACCAAGGCCGTCCTGCACTACCAGCGCGCCGACGGCAACTACGACGGCTGGGGCCTGCACGTGTGGTCCGGTGCCGCGCAGCCCACGGACTGGTCGAAGCCCCTGCAGCCGGTGCGGACCGACGCCTACGGCGCGGTGTTCGAAGTGCCGCTCACCGACGGGGCCACCAGTCTCGGTTACATCATCCACAAGGGCGACGAGAAGGACCTCCCCGCCGACCAGTCGCTGGACCTCAAGGCCGACGGCCATGAGGTGTGGCTCCTGAACGGGCAGGAGAAGTACCTGCTTCCGCAGCCGGCCGGCTCCGCCGCCGCCCTCGACCTGACCACCTCCAAGGCGGTCTGGATCGACCGGAACACCGTCGCCTGGAACGGCAGCGACACCGCTGCGTCCACCCAGCTGCTGTACTCGCCAAGCGGCTCCATCGAGGTGCGTGACTCCACGCTGACGAGCGAGGACGAGCGCTGGCTGCGGCTGGACAGGGCCGGCCTCACCGACGCCCAGAAGGCGAAGTTCCCGCACTTGAGCTCGTACACCGCCTGGTCGGTCGACCCGCGCGACCGCGACCGGGTGCGTGAGGCCCTGCGCGGCCAGGTCGTGGCCTCGCAGCGGGCAGCGAACGGCGCGGTGCTCGCGGCGACCGGCGTCCAGATCGCCGGAGTGCTGGACGACCTGTACGACGGGACCGGTGCCGCCCTCGGACCGGTCTTCCGGGGCGGCCGTCCCACGCTCGCCGTGTGGGCGCCCACCGCGCAGTCCGTGTCCCTGGACCTCGACGGCACCTCCGTGGCCATGAAGCGGGACGACACCACCGGCGTCTGGGCCGTCACCGGCGGGAAGTCCTGGAAGAACAAGCCCTACCGGTACGTCGTCAAGGTCTGGGCCCCGCGTGTGGGGAAGGTCGTCACCAACCACGTCACCGACCCGTACTCGCTCGCCCTGACCGCCGACTCCGAGCGCAGCCTCGTCGTCGACCTGGACGACCGGTCACTGGCCCCCAGCGGCTGGTCCTCGTACCGGAAACCCGAGGCGGTGCCGCTCAAGGACGCGCAGATCCAGGAGCTGCACATCCGGGACTTCTCGGTCGCGGACAGCACCGTGCCCGCGAAGGACCGGGGCACCTACCTCGCCTTCACCGACAAGGACAGCGACGGCTCCGAGCACCTGCGGAAGCTCGCCGCGTCCGGCACGTCTTACGTGCACCTGCTGCCCGCCTTCGACATCGCCACCATCCCGGAGAAGAAGGCGGACCAGACGACCGTCGACTGCGATCTCGGCTCGTACGCCGCCGACTCCGGCGAACAGCAGGAGTGCGTGGCGAAGGCCGCCGCGAAGGACGCCTACAACTGGGGCTACGACCCGTACCACTACACGGTGCCGGAGGGCTCGTACGCGACCGACCCGGACGGCACCCGGCGCACGGTCGAGTTCCGGAAGATGGTCAAGGCGCTCAACGACGACGGCCTCGGGGTCGTGATGGACGTGGTCTACAACCACACCACCGCCAGCGGGCAGGCCCCCACCTCCGTGCTCGACAAGGTGGTGCCCGGCTACTACCACCGGCTCCTCGCGGACGGCTCGGTGGCCACCTCCACCTGCTGCGCGAACACCGCCCCCGAGAACGCCATGATGGGCAAACTGGTCGTGGACTCGATCGTCACCTGGGCCAGGGAGTACAAGGTCGACGGGTTCCGCTTCGACCTGATGGGGCACCACCCGAAGGCCAACATCCTCGCCGTACGCAAGGCACTTGACGCGCTCACCCTCGACAAGGACGGCGTGGACGGCAAGAAGATCATCCTGTACGGGGAGGGCTGGAACTTCGGCGAGGTCGCCGACGACGCCCGGTTCGTCCAGGCGACGCAGCGGCACATGGCGGGGACGGGCGTCGCGACCTTCTCCGACCGTGCGCGTGACGCCGTCCGCGGCGGCGGCCCGTTCGACGACGACCCGGGTGTGCAGGGCTTCGCCTCCGGGCTGTACACCGCCCCCAACTCGTCGGCGAGCAACGGGAGTCCGGCCGAGCAGCGGGCGCGGCTGCTGCACTACCAGGATCTGATCAAGGTGGGGCTCAGCGGCAACCTGGCGTCGTTCACCTTCACCGACACCAGCGGCAAAAGGGTCAAGGGCTCCGAGGTCGACTACAACGGCTCACCCGCCGGTTACGCCGACGTACCCGGCGACGCCCTCGCCTACGCCGACGCCCACGACAACGAGTCACTGTTCGACGCGCTCGCCTACAAGCTGCCGAGATCCGCGAGCGCGGACGACCGGGCCCGGATGCAGGTCCTCGCCATGGCCACGGCCGCCCTCTCGCAGGGCCCCGCGCTCTCCCAGGCCGGCACCGACCTGCTGCGCTCCAAGTCGCTGGACCGCAACTCGTACGACAGCGGCGACTGGTTCAACGCCGTCCACTGGGACTGCCGCGACGGCAACGGCTTCGGACGCGGGCTGCCGATGGCCGCCGACAACGAGTCCAAGTGGCCCTACGCCAAACCCCTGCTGACCTCGGTCGCGGTGGGCTGCGAGCAGATCCGGGGGACCTCGGCCGCCTACCGGGACCTGCTGCGCATCCGCACCACCGAAGACGTGTTCTCGCTCGACACCGCCGACCAGGTACAGGCGGCGCTGACCTTCCCGCTCTCCGGCAAGGACGAGACACCCGGCGTCATCACCATGGAACTCGGCGACCTGGTTGTCGTCCTCAACGCGACTCCCGAGCGGCAGGAGCAGCGGATCGCGGACCTGTCCGGGACGGCGTACGCGCTGCACCCCGTCCAGGCCGCGGGCGCGGACCCCGTCGTCCGGACCTCGTCGTACGCGGCGGAATCGGGGACGTTCTCCGTTCCGGGGCGTACCGTCGCGCTCTTCGCCCGGGGCACGCGGTAGCACGGCCCCGCGCACCTCGCATCGCGCTGCCTGCCGGCCCCGCGGTTAGGGTGAGCCCAACCGGTCCCACCACAGGAGTGTTCATGCCGCAGATCACCGTCGACTACTCAGCGCGCCTCTCCGAGGGCTTCGACCGGCGCGGTTTCGCGCTCGCCCTGCACGACGCGGTGGTGGGGATCGCCGCCGCGAAGTACGAGGCGTGCAAGACGCAGTTCCGTGCGACCGAGGACACGACCGTGGGGCGGGACGAGGACGGTCATGTGGTCGTCCATGTGACGCTGGGGCTGCTGGCGGGGCGTACGGACGAGACGAAGGCGCGGCTCACCGAGGCGGTGCTGGAGCTGCTCCGCACGTATGTGAAGCCCGGTGCGGGGGCGGCGTTGCACGCGTCGGCCGAGGTGCGGGATCTTGACGCGTCGTACAGGAAGTTCGACGCGTAGTCGCGCCGTACGCCGCCCGCCGGGGAGCGCCTCCTACCGGGGCGCTCCCAGTGCCACCAAGCGGCCAACCAGGTCCGTGAACGGGCCGTCCGTCGGCTCGTCCTTGAGTATGCGGCGCAGCAGCTCCGCCATCTCCTCGTCGTACGCGGCGCTCACCGCCGCCAACGCGGCGAAGTCGTGGACGAGTTGCGCCTCGAGTTCCCCCCGCGGGATGCGCCGGCCGTCCAGCCAGATCAGGGCAGTGGACTCGGCGAGGGAGATCCAGGAGCGGATCACCAGCTCCAGCCGGGCGGGCGGGTCCTCGATTCTCAGGTGGGCGAGGATCTGGTCGTACGCGGCCTGGCGCACGCCGTCGATGAGGGCGTTGGTGCGGGACACGGCGTCCCGGGAGCGGGGTCCGTCCCCGGGGACCGCCGGTCCGCCGCGCATCAGTGCCGAGAAGCCGGGCCCGTGCTCCTCGACGAAGTCGAAGTAGCGGCGCATCACGCGCAGCAGCCGGGCACCCAGAGGGCCCTCCTGCGGTTCCAGGAAGCGGGCGGCCAGGTCGTCGGAGGCGCGCTTCAACGCGGCTTCGTAGAGGCTGAGCTTGCCGGGAAAGTAGTGGTAGACCAGCGGCCGCGAGATGCCTGCGGCGGACGCTATCTCGTCGATGGAGACCTCGTCGGGTGAGCGTCGGCTGAACAGTTCAAGGGCGACGCCGATCAACTGCTGCCGCCGCTCCTCGACTCCCATCCTGCGGCGAACCCCGGTTGTCATACGGACACCCTACCGATCGGATTCGGCCTCCAACGGACCAGATCGGTCAAGATTTTTCACGGCTTCGGTGCAAACCGGTCACCGAACGCGCTCACCTCAGCCCCGTGATCGGCCGGCCCTCGGCCAGGGTGCCCTTCAACTTGGCCTCCGCACCCCGCTTCGCGCGTACGGCCAGCACATTGCCCTGGGCGGACCCGCTGATCCCGCCCGTCGCGGTGACCGAGGTCGTGTCCTGGCTGCCGGCGGCGAGCAGGTACCAGGTGCCCGTGCCCGACTTCCACAGCACACCGGCGAGGAGGTGCGGGTCACGGGCGCCGCACGCGGGGGAGTCGTCGGCCTTGGCGGCGACCGCTCCGAACCGTGCGGCCGACGCGTGGAACTGGGCCAGCACCCGTGTGCCGCCACCCCGCCAGGTCTCGGCCCGCGTGCACACCCAGGACGCCGTCCCGGTCGCGTCGGGCAGCGTCTGCTGGGCGTACTGCCAGGCGTTCACGGAGCGCACGCCCTGCGCCCGCGCGGCGGCCAGCGAGCAGGCATACGGTGACCAGGTCCCGAGCTCCTTCGACGCATCGCGAGGCGCGGACGGCCGCCCGGTGGTCAGGCGCGCGGGGGTAAGCTCGGCGAGGTCGGTCAGCAGCCGGGAGCCCGACGCGCCGCTCAGCTGGAGCACGTTCCACGAGCGGCACGCGCCCTGTTGCAGCGCGGGGCTCGCGAACGCGCCCGTCACCCCGTCCGCCGCCACCGGCAGCGCCGACGTCCCGCCGGCCGGCTTCATCAGGTCCCGTACGGTCACCTTCCTCACCCAGGGCGCCATCAGATAGCGGACGTTGCCGTCGGCCCGGTCGAGCACCACCGCGCTCGCCTCGGGCCCGGTCGCCCCGTCCACCCGCGCGAAGTCCAGCGCGGCCCCGCCCGTGCCCTCCTTCGGTTCGGCGTACCGCGCGACGCGCAGCCCGTCGTACAGCAGCACGACGCGTGCGGAGTCGACCACGCCCGCGTACAGCAGCTGCGGCGGTCCGGGCGGGGCGCCGGCCGGGGTGCCGGGGGTCGCCGAGACCTGGACGGACTCTCCGGGCCGCGCCCACACGGCGAGCGCGCGCCGTAGCAGCGCCTTGTCCTCGGTGAGCGTTCCGCGTGCGGGCCACACGGAGAAACCGGTGCGCGTGGACGTCTTCCAGGCGGATGCCGACGCGGTCGCCAACCTGCCGGGGTCCAGGGCGGCTTCGGCGGCCGGGTTCCGCGCGTACGGGGGTGCGGCCGCCCCGTCGGGGCCCCAGCCGTCTCCGGGCATGACGAGCAGCGCCCCGCACACGAGTGCCGCGGCCGTGGCGGCGAGCGCGGCCTTCATGTGCTGTCGGCGCCGCATCAGGTCGGTGGGCCTGGCCTGGAGCGAACAGGGGTCGAACTCGGGGGAGCCGAGCAGGGCGTCCTCGGGCGGAACGCCGCCCGCCTCCTTCAGCGCGGTCCCCGGGTCCTCGACCCCGGCCGCGTCCAGCACCTTCCGTACGTCGGCGTCGGTCAGCTTCTCCAGGCCCCGCAGGACGTACGCGGCCCGTGCGGGGCCCGAGAGGGCCGACAGGCGCTGATCCAGGGCGAGTTCGTCTGCCCCGCCGGAGCGGGGGAACAGGCGCAGGCCCCACACCTGCGGCAGCAGCGGGGGCAGTTGCGAGCGCTTGGGCAGGGGCCGGAGCCTCAGCGGACGGCCGGCCTCCAGCGCCGTACGCAGGACCTGGAGGCGGACGTAGCCGTAGCCCGGGCCGCCGTCGCTGCCCGTCGCCGGTGCCGGGATCACGGACTTCGCCGAACGGCCCCGTGGGAGTGCCCGCTGGGTGAGGGCGTGCGCCGTCAGGACCCGGCGGGTGCGGCCGAGGGCGGGCGGCAGCACGAGGTAGGCGAGCCGGACGAGTCGTGGGTAGTGCTCGACGAGCGCGGCCTCGGCCTGTTCGACATCGACATCGACGGCCGGTTCGGTGGTGGGGACTGGGGGGCGTGGGGCGACATCCTGTGACTGCACGTTCAGCAGAACGAGCGAATCGTTGGATGGTCACCTTGCCGCCCGCGTCGGGGCAGGGGCCGATTGAGCGCCGGGCGTGCGGGAGCCGTATCGAAGGCAGGGCCCCCGCCGGGGCTCTCAGCGGCGTGGGCCGGAACAGGACCCGGGGACCCGGAGGTACGTACGAATGAGTGTGACGAGGCAGAAGCTTGCGGGGAGCGCGGTCGCGGCGGTCGCGGCCCTGATGGTGCTGACCGGCTGCGGCTCGGGCGACGGCGGCGGGGGCGGGGAGAAGAAGCTCCCCGAGACCGCGACCGGGAGTCTGGAGCACATCGCGAGCGAGGTGGGCTGCAAGCCGGACATGCAGACGGACGCGGACACGATCCGCCAGGCCATCTGCAAGAACGCCGACGGCGACTTCAACGGCAAGTTCGTCCTCGCGACCTTCGCCACCGACCGCGGCCAGCGCGAGTGGCTCAACGGGGCCAAGGACTACGGCGGCTACTACCTCGTCGGCCGCAAGTGGGTCGCCATCGGCGAGCAGAAGACGGTCACGGGGCTGCGCGGCCGGCTCGGCGGGACCATGGAGGAGGGGTCCGCCCACATGAACGGCGGTCACTGACCGTGCAACGGCCGGCGGCGTAACGGCTGACCGCACAGCGGCTGACGCGCAGGACGTTCGAGGACAATCGAAAGCCGGCGGTGGGAATTCCCACCGCCGGCTTACCTGTGTGCTACCGGCTGCGCTACTGGCAGTCCTGGCCGCTGTTGATGCAGTCGACCACCTGGTTCATCGTGTTCTCGTCGAAGAAGTTGATGAAGTCGTTGTGGTCGGTGATCGCCTTGTGCAGCTGGTCCGGGAAGGAGTCCACCGCGAAGGCGTTCTGGATCTGCCCGTTCTGGATCTGCGGGGCCTGAACGTCGTAGACGAGGCGGACCTGGAGCTGGGGGATGGCCTGGAAACCGTTGCCGCAGCTGCCGTCCTGCTGGACGAAGGCCACGTGCGTGCGGTGGTTGGCGCTGTCGATGTTCTGGCCGTCCCAGCAGCTCTGGAAGTTGGACGTCCGCACCACGGAGCTGCCGTCGGGGCAGATCGGGTACTTGTCCGTCAGCTGCCGGTCCTCGAAGCCGGTGCAGCTCCAGTTCGTGTTGGCGTTGGCGAGGCCGTTCACGAAGGACTTGGCGTCACCGGTGATGATGCGCAGGGCGGTCGGCATCGCGACGACATCGCTCGTCTTGTTGCCGACGAACTTCAGCTCTGCCGCGCTGGGCTCCAGGATCTGACCCACGTTGCCGTCCTGGCCACCACCGGCGGCGTTCGCGTCGAAGTCGTCCTGACCGTTCTGCACACGCAGCACCGGCCAGAAGTACGACGACTTGTCGCCCTGGTTCTGGCAGCTGGTCTCAGCGGCCGCCAGGTCCTGGTCGCTCGCGAAGGCGTTGTTGCTCTGGTTGCCGACGTAGTCGTGCTGGTGCTGCGCACCGTTGCTGACACCCGGAGCGACGATCACGTTGTCCGAGTTGTGGAGGTTGTTGCTGTTGGTGCCACAGCTCGTGGTGAAGGTGCCGGTCGAACCACCGTCACCGTTCGCGGGGAGGCCGTTTCCGCCGACGCCCTTCGGGCCGCCGTTCGGCTGGACCTGGGTGATGTCCTGGAAGTCGTCCGCGGTCGGACCGTTTCCGCCCTGGCCCTGACCCTGGTCCTGACCCTGGCCCTGGTCCTGGCCGCCCTGGTTCTGACCGTCACCCTGGTTCTGGCCCTGGTCCTGACCGCCCTGGTTCTGGCCCTGGTCCTGGCCACCCTGGTTCTGGCCACCACCCTGGTTCTGGCCTCCACCGGCGGCGGGCTGGTCGACCTCCATGCCCTTGCACTCGGCGAGCTGGTCGGCACCCCGCGGGGGCTTACCGCCCGCGCGCTTGATGTTGATGCCGATCCGGTCGATGGTGGCCACCCGCTTGGACTTCAGCGGGCTGAGGATGGCGTTGTTGACGTAACTGGAATCCCCGGCCTGGGCCTGGCGCGTGTCGGCGAGGCGCTTGTAGGCCTCGGTGACCTGCTGGTCGAGCTTCGCCAGCTCCTGGTCAACGCCCTGCCGGGCGCCGTCCGGCACATCGGTGAGCTGCTGGCCGACATCCGGGCAGTCGATCGTCGCGACCTGCGCGGCGGCGGCCTTGATGTTGTTCCGGTCCGACGACTCGCCCGCCGAGGCGTAGAAGTTCGCCCAGACCAGTCCACCTCCGGCGACCGCCAGAGCCGCGGATGCGGCTACGGCGCGCACGGCCAGCGGCGAACGACGTTTTCTTGTGTTGCGTCCCATGGAACTCCTCTGACTTCCTTGCGGGGCATCGAGGCGCCCGACAGGAGTGAAGCGGCTCCATCTCATACGCAAGGGGCTCGTGAGGTGTTCAGAAACCTTGGAAAAAATCAGAAGTCAGTGCTTCCAATTCGGGCGCAAAGGGTACAGATGCCCAGGTTTCAACGGCAGTTGAGGGGGGTAGCCTGTCGACTTTTGAACGAGGTTCAGTAATCGCCGAATCACATTCAGCATCACATTCGGCACCACATTCAGTGGCCATGATCCAAATACGCGAGGACCGCGAGCACACGACGATTGTCGTCGTCCGACACCTCAAGTCCCAATTTGGCGAAAATATTGGAGGTGTGTTTGGCGATAGCCCGTTCCGTCACCACAAGTCGCTCGGCGATCGCCGCGTTCGAGCGGCCCTGCGCCATCAGCTCCAGCACCTCCAGCTCACGCGGCGTGAGCCGGCCCAGCGGCCGGTCGTCCACCGCCCGCCGGGTGAGCAACTGCTGGATCACCTGGGGGTCCATCGCCGTACCGCCCGCGGCGACCCGCCGTACCGCGTCGATGAACTGGTCGGCGTCGAACACCCGGTCCTTCAGCAGATACCCGATCCCGCCCGTGCCGTCGGCGAGCAGCTCCCGCGCGTACAGCTGCTCCACGTGCTGCGACAGCACCAGCACGGGCAGCCCGGGCCGCTCCCGGCGGGCCTGGAGCGCGCACTGGAGCCCCTCGTCGGTGTGCGAGGGCGGCAGCCTGACGTCGACGACGGCGATGTCCGGCCTCAACTCGGCCAGCGCGCGGGTGAGTTCGGGCCCGCTCTCGACCGCGGCGGCGATCTCGAAGTCGTACGCCTCCAGGAGCCGGACCAGCCCGTCACGGAGCAGGAACAGGTCCTCGGCCAGGACTACGCGCAAGGGATCTCCATGGTGACCATGGTGGGGCCGCCCACGGGGCTGCTGACGGCCAGGACGCCGTCGAATGTACCCAGTCGCCGCTCCACTCCGGCCAGCCCCGAGCCCGCGCCGATCCGCGCGCCGCCCCTGCCGTTGTCGGTGACCGTGATCCGTAGCAGGCCGCCGTCCTGCGCCACTTGGTGCAGGTCGACCCAGATCCGCTCGGCGCCGGAGTGCTTGACCGCGTTGGTCAGCACCTCGCTGATCGCGAAGTACGCGGCCGACTCGACCGGCGCGTCCGCCCGCCCGTCCAGCTCCACGGTCACCTCGGTGGCCACGGGCAGCCGCAGCGCCAACGCCCGTACCGCGTCGCCCAGCCCGCGTTCGGCCAGTACCGGCGGATGGATGCCGCGCACCAGGTCACGCAGTTCGCCGAGGGCCTCGGCGGAGTTGCGGCGGGCCTGCGCGAGCAACTGCCGCGCCTTCGCCGGGTCCTTGTCGAGCAGCGCCTCGACGGTTCCCAGGTCCATGCCCATCGCGACCAGCCGGGCCTGCGCCCCGTCGTGCAGGTCCCGCTCGATGCGCCGCAGTTCGGCGGCCGAGGTGTCCACCGCGTCCCGCCGGGTCTCGGTCAACACACGGACCCGTTCGGCGAGTTCGCCCTGCCCGGCGGAGAGCACCGAACGGGTCAGCAGGAAGTGGACGCGCAGCAGCGGCGGGGTGAGGGCGTACGCGGCGGCGAGCAGCACCGCGCCGAGCAGTCCGGCGAGCAGCGCGCTGCCCTGCCCGGAGACCGGCACGAAGCCGTACCACCAGCCCACCCTGCTGCCGTCCGTGAAGGCCCGCCACAGTCCGGCCGCCAGCGCGAAGCCCTCCACCGGATACACCAGCAGTGCGGCGGGCAGCAGCGCGGTCACGAACCCGGCGGTCATGTCCACCAGGAGCCAGCCGAGGTCCCGCCAGGTCGCCGGGTCGCCGAGCATGCCGAAGGTCCGCGCCCACGGGTTCGCCCCTTCCGGAAGGGGCCGGTATCCGGGCGGGATCCGCACCCCGCACCACTGCGCGGCCACCAGCCGCCGCCAGTTCGCGAAGGCCCGGACACCGGTCAGCACCCAGGACGTCGTGACGATCCCGACGCCCAGCGGGACGAGTGCGATCGACACGACGGACAGAACGAACAGGGTGATCGAACCGGCGAGGGCGACGACCGAGAGAGCGAGTCCCCGGACTCCGGCGGTCATGACGGCGCGCGTCCGGCCGCCGGCGTTCCGGGGGCCCTTGCTCTGCGTGTCCATGCCGCCAGTCTCGCCGAACCGGGGGCGGCGGTCACGGGGCGGAGCCCCCGGTCAGGGGGTGGTGTCAGCTACACCCTCCGCCGCGGCGAGCACCCTCGCCTCCACCTGCGGGTCGAGGCCCTTGCTGGTCCGGTCCGGCCGCTGCGGCGCCGTGCCGCCGATGTCCCGCAGCCACGCCCAGGTGTCGGCGACGGTCTCGCCGACGGGACGGCACACGAGGCCCGTCGCCAGCGCCCGTGAGACGTCCGCGCGGTGCAGGGCGTCGTACAGGGCACCGTCCGGCGGCACCCACACCGGCAGCTCGACCCACGGCTCGATCCCGGCGTCCAGGACGACCTGCGGATCGGTCCAGCACAGCCGCGCGTCGCCGCCGGTGGCCTCGACGCACGCCGCAAGGAACCCGCCCATCGTGGTGTGCCCGGGCGGGCTGACCAGGTTGTACGGGCCACCGAGCCCCCTCTCCACCGCGCCGAGCGTCCAGTCGGCCAGGTCGCGCACGTCGACGTACTGAAGGGGCAGATCGCGCGGGCCCGGCGCCAGGACCGGGCCGCCGCGGGCGATCCGGGTCAGCCACCAGGGCAGCCGGCCGACGTTCTCGTACGGGCCGAGGATCAGCCCGGCCCGTACCAGCAGCGAGTCGTCCGCGCCGAACGCCTCGACGGCGGCCAGCTCCCCGCCCCGCTTGTCCTGCGCGTACTCGGTCTGCTCGGCGTCGGCCGAGGCGCCCTCGACCAGCAGCGCGTCCTCGCCGGTCCCGCCCGCCGGGGGATAGGCGTACACCGAGCGGCTGGACACGTACGCGTACCGGCCGGCGCGGCCCCGCAGCAGCCGCGCCGCCTCCCGCACGGCGCGGGGCGCCGCCGACCAGGTGTCGACGACGGCGTCCCACGGGCCGCCGTCGGCGAGCGCGGCGAGCCCGTCGTCGGCGGTGCGGTCGCCGTGCAACGACCGCACGCCGGGCGGGGGCGCGTGCCGTCCCCGGTGGAAGACGGTCACCTCCCAGCCGCGCCGGAGCGCCGACTCCACGACGGCCCGCCCCACGAACTCCGTACCGCCCAGCACAAGAAGTCTCATGCCGGTGACTCTGCCCGGTGCGGCGGCGGGACGGAACCGTTGTCTGCCCAGGGCAGACAGCCGGCGGTTGGCGCGGTCCAGCCCGGTCAGCGCCCGGCAGGCGGCGTGTACTTGTAACCGACCCTGCGCACCGTCTGGATGGCCTGCCGGTGCTCCGCGCCGAGCTTGCGGCGCAGCCGGGCGATGTGGACGTCGACGGTCCGGCCGTCGCCCACGTGCCCGTAACCCCACACCGTGGTGACCAACTGGTCGCGGGTGTACACCCGGTGAGGGTGCGTCACCAGGTGTGCGAGCAGCTCGAACTCCAGGTAGGTGAGGTCGAGCGGGCGCCCGTCGACCTCGGCGGTGCGCTGCACGGTGTCGATCCGGACGAGGGTGTCCTCGTCGTCGTCGGGGCCGGCCGCGTCGGCTCCGGACGGGCCCGGCACCGCGAACGGCGGTACCGGCGGCTGCTGGTCGGCGGGTACGAGGACCAGGTAGCCGATCATCGGCGGCTGCCCCGGCAGCGTGGGCAGGGTGTGCGGGGGCGCGGGCAGCCAGGTGGCACCGGGGGGCAGGAAGTCCGCGACGTGGACGACCTCGTCGCGGTCCACGGCACGCAGCCGGTGGCGTGCGGGGCCGTTCGCCGGGGGAGAGGCCGGGACGGTGAGGGCGGCGGTGGAGATGGAACGAGTGGTCGCCATGAGAGGTCAGCTCTTTCGCGCGAGAGGTTCGTCGGGAGGGCGACGGCCGCGAGTGCGTGGTCGGGCTCGTCGGGACGTACGTCGTGCGCGCCGGTGGAAGGCCCGGGTGTGCGGTCTCAGCAGGCCGGCGCGTTCGTCGCGCGGCAACACACCCGGTCGAAGTCGTGGTGCTGACGGGAAGGCCAGAACGGCTCAAGGTCGTGGCGACCCGTCGCGGTGTCCTTCTGGAAGCTGGCCATGGGCCCATTGAAGCAGACAGCGGGCCGGGGGAGGGAGCCTCCTCTCACTGCTTGGACGCTTCCGGCTACCGAAAACTTGCCCAGTGCTCCACCCTTCAGGGTGGAGGTGTAGGGCATCCTCGCCCTGGAGGCCCGTAGAGGCGCAGCACCACTGCTAATGTCGCCTTGTCCGACAACGTGGTTGGCGGACCTACCGCCGGACGGGCGGGAAGTCAGGCCTGCGGAGGCCGTGTAAGACCGACCCTCACCGGTTGGCAGCGGCCCGTGAAACAGGAACCCGTGGTGGTACCGCGTAGCGGTACGGACCGGAATCTCCTGCCCTCGGGCGGGAGAGGGCGTCAAGTGAGGTGGACGACACCGGCCGCTCTCGCGATGACGAACGGCAACGCGAAGGGGGCGCCCACCGCGAACGGTTGGGCGCCCCCTCACGGAGCCCGCGTGGATCAGACCTGGCCGTGGATCAGACCTGGCCGGCCTTCTCCAGGGCGGAGCAGCAGGTGTCGACGAGCAGACGCGTCACGACGTACGGGTCGACGTTGGCGTTCGGACGGCGGTCCTCGATGTAGCCCTTGCCGTCCTTCTCGACCTGCCACGGGATACGGACCGAGGCGCCGCGGTTGGAGACGCCGTAGGAGTACTGGTCCCACGGGGCGGTCTCGTGCAGACCGGTCAGGCGGTCGTCGATGCCGGCGCCGTAGTTCTTGACGTGGTCGAGCGGCTTGGAGCCCTCACCGAGCGACTCGCACGCGGTGATGATCGCGTCGTAGCCCTCGCGCATCGCCTTGGTGGAGAAGTTGGTGTGCGCGCCGGCGCCGTTCCAGTCGCCCTTGACCGGCTTGGGGTCGAGGGTGGCGGAGACGCCGAAGTCCTCGGCGGTGCGGTAGAGCAGCCAGCGGGCCACCCACAGGTGGTCGGAGACCTCCAGCGGGGAGACCGGGCCGACCTGGAACTCCCACTGGCCGGGCATGACCTCGGCGTTGATGCCGGAGATCGCGAGACCCGCCTTCAGGCAGTTGTCCAGGTGCGCCTCGACGATCTCGCGGCCGAAGATCTCGTCGGCGCCGACACCGCAGTAGTAGCCGCCCTGGGGGGCCGGGAAGCCGCCCTCGGGGAAGCCCAGCGGGCGGGTGCCGTCGAAGAAGGTGTACTCCTGCTCGATGCCGAAGATCGGCTCCTGCGCGGCGAACTTCTCCGCGACCTCGGTCAGCGCGGCGCGGGTGTTGGACGCGTGCGGCGTGAAGTCGATGTTCAGGACCTCGCACAGGACGAGGATGTCGTCACCGCCGCGGATCGGGTCCGGGCAGGAGAAGACCGGCTTGAGGACACAGTCGGAGGCGTGACCCTCGGCCTGGTTCGTGGAGGACCCGTCGAAGCCCCAGATCGGCAGCTCGGCACCCTTGGCGTCGTCGGCCAGGATCTTGGTCTTCGAACGCAGCTTGGCCGTCGGCTCGGTGCCGTCGATCCAGATGTACTCAGCCTTGAAGCTCACGGGCCACTTCCTTCGGGTGTGTCTTGAAGTCGCAGTCATGCGGGTGCTGCGGCGGCGCTGCGGCACTGGGGGCGCCGCGTGGGAAGATGCCCGGAAGCCTGTCAACAGGCGGTTTCCCGATCATTGCTCATGTGTGAACCCCGTGTTACCCGGGGCTTCTGTGGGCGGGATCACGCCGTGAGGCGCCGCACTGCGATGCCGGGTGGGTCTCCGGGGGTGTGTGACGGGCGGGCGAAGGGGCGGGCGAAGGAGTTCGCGGCGGTGGCCGGCGGGCACGCGGGGGCACCGCAGGGCGGTTCGCGGCGGCTCGCGCGGGTCGTCCCGCGCGGCTCGTATGCGATGGGGATGTACGGGGTTTCGGCGGTGCGGGGCGGGAATGCCCTGTCCGTCGCCCTACCCGCTCGCTTCGGCCGCCGCGTCCCGTACGCCCGTGAGGAACCCGCGGATCGCCGTCAGTTCCCGCTCGTCGTAGCCCTCCAGCAACTCGACCGCGCGGCCGATCAGCGGGCCGAAGAAGGCCTGCCCCAGCTCCACCGCCCGCTCGTCGATCTCCACGAGGACCCGGCGCCGGTCCCGTTCGTCCCGCACGCGCCGTACGTGCCCGAGCCGTTCCAGCCGGTCGACGACGGCGGTCGTGCCCGCGGAGTTCAGCCCGAGGAGGGTGCCGAGGCGACCCGCCGTCATCTCCGAGCCGGACCGGGACGCGTCCATGAGGGCGATCAGGGCGCGCACGTCCGTCGGATGCATCCCGTTGCGGCTCGCGAACCGGGCGCTGTGCAGGCCGAGTTCGACGGTCGCCGCGCGCAGCAGGTGCACGATCTCCATCTCGCGCTCGTGGTCCGGCATACCACCCTCCGGCTATCATCTCGCCCACCAAGTATCTCGCTGAGCGAGATAATACGGCAGGGGAGGCTGGGCGCATGAACGGCCGCGGCACATACGACATCCAGGGCTTCCGAACAGCGTACGACGAGGTCATGGCCAAGTGGCCCGCGGACCGGGAGGCGTTCGACGTCGCCACCCGGTACGGCACCACCCATGTGAACGCGTGCGGCCCGCGCGACGCGCCCCCGCTCGTCCTCCTGCCGGGTGGCGGCGGGGCGACATCGGCCTCCTGGTTCGCGAACGCCGAGGCGTTCTCGCGCTCCCACCGCGTGTACGCCGTCGACCTGATCGGCGAACCGGGCCGCAGCACACGTGAGGCCGACCACCCCCTCCGTACGGTGGCCGACCTCACAGCCTGGATGGACCTGCTCCTGGACGGTCTGGGCGTCGGCGCGACCGCGTTGTGCGGTCACTCGTACGGCGCCTGGATCGCCCTCCACTGCACCCTGCACGCGCCCGACCGGGTGCGCCGTCTGGCGCTGCTCGATCCGACCGGGTGCTTCACCGGATTCGCGGCCGGGTACCTCGTGCGGGCCGCCTGGATGATGGCCCGCCGCTCCGCCCGCGGCACCCGGGCCTTCCTGGAGTGGGAGACCGGCGGTGGCCCCGTGGACCCGGAGTGGCTCCGGCTCCAGGAGGCGGCCGCCGACTTCCCCTTCGTACGGCCGGTCACCGGCCCGGCTCCGGATCGCGCGGCCTCGTCCGCCCTGGACGTGCCAGCTCTGCTGCTCCTCGCCGGGCGCAGCAGGGCCCACGACACGCGCAAGGTGGCGGCCCGCTCCGTCGAGTGGCTGCCGCGTGCGCGGGTGACCGTTCTCCCGGACGCCACCCACCACGCGCTGCCGCACCGGGACCCGGCGGAGCTCAACAGCCGCCTCACGGACTTCCTGAACGGCCGTTGACCTGCGGCCGAGTCACCCCACCCGCTCGATGACGGCCCGCCGGATCAGGAACTTGCCGGGTTCCCTGACCTGCTCGAACGCGGCGTCGTTCAGCAGGACGCAGCTGCCGGAGACCGAGGTGACCTCCACCGTCGTGGACTTGTTGTTGTCCAGGTTGGTGACCTTCAGCTTCGTACCGGCCGGGAACTGGTTGCTGGACGCGGCCGGGGCGCCGGCCTCGCCGGAGAGGGTGACGGTGGAGCCGTTGCAGACCTGCTCCCCGGAGCCCGCGGCGGCGTCGCCGTTCGCGGGCGGGGCGGCCTCCGGTTCCGCGGCCCCGGAACCCTCGGAGCCCTGGGGGTCCTGAGCCGACCCCCCGGTGCCCGCGGCCCCGCCGGTCTGCCCGGCCTGGGGGTCCTGAGCCGACTCCCCGACCACGCAGCCGGACGCCTCCTGCTTGAGCTCGATCTCGGCGATGACCGCCTCGCGGTTGGCGATCCGGGCCTCCGACTGGGCGTCGGGGTTGGCTCGTTGCCCCTCGATGAACTGCTGGTTGTTGCCGAGCGCGGTGGCCAGTCCCTGGCAGACGGTCGAGTCCGCGGCGGTCTGCGCGGCGTTCGACGTGGCCGCCATCGCGAAGGCCCCGCCTCCCGCCACGGCCACCGCGGTCACCAGCAGCGCGACCTTCTTCTTCGTGCTGATCGTTCTCCTACGCGACATGCGCGCCTCCTGTCCCCGGCCGTCTCGGCGGCCGGATCGGGTGGGTACGCCGCTAGGTACGAGATCTCGAACGAAGTTACTCAACGGTTACGCGGGTCTCTCAAGTAACCTGCGTCACACGCGACTTGGCGTGAAGCCGGGCTCACCGCTCCAAAGCGTCACGAACCGCCTCCGCCGTGCGCGCCACCACCGCGCTGCCGTCGTCGGCGGTGATGATGGGCCGCTGGATGAGCCCCGGGTGCTCGGCGAGCGCCCGCACCCACCGGTCCCGCGACGCCGCGTCCCGGTCCCATGTCTTCATGTCCAGCTCCTTGGCGGCGGCCTCCTGGGTCCGCGTGATGTCCCACGGCTCCAGCCCGAGCCGAGCGAGCACGTCCCGGATCTCGTCCTCGGTCGGTACGTCCTCCAGATACCGCCGCACGGTGTACTCGGCGCCCTCCGCGTCCAGCAGGGTGAGCGCGCTGCGGCACTTCGAACAGGCCGGATTGATCCAGATCTCCATGGGGACACGGTACGCGCGGCGCGGCGGGGGCCGGGTGGGGGCAGGGTGAGGGTCCCGGGTCCGCGGTGTCGCCGCCCCGGCCGCCGGTCCGCTGTCTCACGTGCCTCTTGCGAAGCTTGGGTGACACGGTGCCAATTCCCTTTCCCACCTGGGCTTTTGGTGGGCTCCAGGGCTCCTGATTGTCAGTGGGGGCCAGTAAAATAGAAGCAGTGTTCGAGGGTGTTTCCGGAGATCCCGGACGACGCCCTGACCGCGACAGGAGGATGCCCGTGCCCGCTGCCGCACTGACGTCGAAGCCGCTGCCCACCCAGTCCACGGCCCGGAGGCCGGTCCTGCTCGACCTTCCGTACGCACCCGTCGAGAAGCGCCCGCTGCCGCCCGGCCGCCCCCGCGAGTGGTACGTCACGCACAACCGCCGGCTGAAGGCGATGCGCCTCGCCATCGCCCTGCTCGACTCCGGCGTCTACGTCCCGAACCAGGCCCGCAACGAGACGATCCGCGGCGCGGCCGAGCTCATCGGTGTCCATCCGCCGTCCGACACGACGTGCCACATGGTGCGGGCGCTGATGCGCTACAGCCGCTGAGGCACGCGAGTCTCCGGTGCCGTCCGCTCCGCGGGGGTGGGCGGCACTGGTGTGTCCGGGGCCGGCCAGAGTCCCAGAGTCCCAGAGTTCCTGAGTTGCAGAGTTGGCCGGAGATCGCCCTAGCCGCACCGCCCCGGGGTCCATACGATTCGGTCGCTCCCGGCCTTCACAGCTCCTTCACAGGCTGGGGGCGATGCGCATGCTGCTTGGCATGCGCATGATCATCGACCGTTCCATACCTCTTCGGTCCGTGACGGCCCACCGCGCATGCGCTGGGCCGCACCCCCCAATGGATGGGAGAACCATGGCTCGTGGGCTCCTCCTGGGCGGCGCGATCGCCGCTCTGCTCGCCACCGCGTTCCCGGCGCAGGCCTCGTCCTCGTCGTCGCCGATCTTCACCGATCCTCCCCCGGACAAGATCGTCATCAAGGTCGCCACGGTGAACGGCTCCGGCTGTCCCCAGGGCACCACGGCGGTCGCCGTCTCCCCGGACAACACCGCCTTCACCGTGACCTACAGCGACTACCTCGCCCAGGTCGGCGGCGGCGCCGACCCCACCGCGTTCCGCAAGAACTGCCAGCTCAACCTGAACGTCCACGTTCCCGGCGGCTTCACCTACGCCATCGCCAGCGCCGACTACCGGGGCTTCGCCTCACTCCAGCTCGGCGCGAGCGGCACCCAGAAGGCCTCGTACTACTTCCAGGGCTCCCCGGACACGGCCTCCAGGACCCACCCGTTCAGCGGCCCGTACGAGGACAACTGGCAGGCCACCGACGAAACCGACTGGGCCCAGCTCGTCTGGGCGCCCTGCGGTGAGTTGCGGAACTTCAACATCAACACCGAGCTGCGGGTCAGCAAGGGCACGTCACCGGCCAACAGCACCAGCTTCATGACCATGGACTCCACGGACGGTGACATCAGCACGGTCTACCACCTGGCCTGGAAGGAGTGCCCGGAGAAGTGACCGCAGGTCGTCCCCGGTCGCGGAGTGACACCGCGCCGGGGCCGGGGACGACCTCGTGCCTCCCTCAGCCGGAGGCCAGCTCCCGTTCCAGCGGCGTCCGGAACCGTGGCGTGATCCGGGTCTCGGCCACCCAGGCGGACAGCCGTGCCGCCTCCGCCTCGATCGCGGTGTGCGCCTCGCTTCCCACGCCCTCCGTGTCCAGCAGCCGCCACACGATCTCGCCGTCCGGATGCTGGGCCCAGCCGCCGATCACCCGGCCGTTCCACCACACCGTCGGCCCGACGTTGCCACTCCTGTCGAACAGGGCGGGGCGGAGGGCGGGCGCGAGGTACCAGTCACGGTCCTGCCAGCCCATCGCCGTCGGGTCCAGGCCCGGAAGCAGCGCGGCCCACGGCTCGACGGGCTCGGTGACCGGCTCCGCGTCCCCGTCCGCCACCCCGTCCGTCACGTAGCCCGTGCCCCCGTCGTCCAGGGACACGGCCCGCGCCCCGATCGCGGCGAGCGCCTTGCGGACCTCGGTCACCTTCCAGCCGGTCCACCACTTCAGGTCCGCCTCCGTGGCGGGACCGCACGCCGTGAGCCACTGCCGCAGCAGCTCCGACTGTGCCCCGGCAGGCGGCAACTCGGGGTGCGGGGGCGCCACCGCCCAGCGGAACTGGGTCGACGTCCACGAGCCGAGCGGCCGGCCGCGCACCACTCTGCCCTCCACTCCCAGCACCCGCATGAGCCGGGACGACACGGTGTGCTGGTACTTCCCGCCCGCCCCGTACGCGAACTGCTCCCGCAACCGCGGCTCGTCGTGCACGAGTTCGTTCACCGTGGCCTGTCCGCGCCGGGCGAGCGCGGCGAGCGTGGCCGCCTCGACCTCCGCGAGCCACTCGGGGGTCAGCCGTCCGTCGCTGCCCGTGGTCATGTCCTTGATCAGGCCGGCCCGCGCGCGTGCGGCGACCGTGAGCCCCGTGGAGGCGTGCACCACCGCGGCCAGCTCCGTCGGGAACACGAACACGGTGTGCCGCATCCCGTGCATCCGCACCAGCGACCGCTCCTCGTACAACGCCCGGTCGAGCCCCGTCACCGTCCCGGCCGCGTCCACCAGACGCGCCCCGACCGCCAGGTACACCGTCGCCGGGTCCGTCCCGTGCAAGGCCACCAGGGACCCGGCCACCTCTTCCGGAGTGGCCGCCCGCGCGCCCGGCGCCAGCCGGTGCCGCAGCGCGAGCCGGGTCCGACGTTCCGCCGTCGTGACCTGCCGCAGTCGCTCACCCATGCCGTATCAACCCCGTCCCCCTGGCCATCCCCAACTCCGTCACCGAGCCGGACAGCACGTTACGCGTACTGGTCCAGCAGCCCCGCCACGTACGCCTCCAGCCGTGCCCCCAGCACCTGCGGGGTCAGGTCGGTGCGGCCGAGCTCGCGCCAGGGTCCCGCGAGCTTCGTGGCGTCCGGTGCGTAGCCCAGTGCGTCCAGCAGCCTCCAGTACAGGTGATCCCGGACCTCGGCGAGGCGACGGCCGCCGCGGGCCTCGTACCGTGCGCGGAAGCCGAGCCCGTGCTCTGGCCCGTGCAGCAGCGCGAGCGTCGTCGAGCAGTGGGCGACGTCGAGGTCAGCGGGTCCCCACGAGGTCTCCACCCAGTCGACGACGCCAGTGATCCGCAGGGTCTCGCCGGCGCCGGTGAACAGGACGTTCCCGGGGTGGAAGTCCCGGTGCAGGAAGCAGCCCTCGTACGCGGGCGCCGCGCGCCGGATCACGTCCACCGCCCGGTCCCACGGCTCACCGCCGGGCGAGCCGACCCGTCCGGGAGACGTCCAGGCCTGATACGTGCGAGGCCGTTCGTCCGGTACGACCGCGTGGACCCGGGCCAGCTGACCGGCGAGCAGGTCCAGGCGCCGTTCGAGATCCACGTCGTCGACCCGCACCGTGCCCGGCAGCAGGGACATCAACAGCGAGGGATGGTCGGTGTGTTCGGCGGTGGCGTCGACGGCGCGCAGCTCCGGGACCGGGATGCCGTCGTACGGCGCGAGCAGCGTGAGCACGGACGCCTCGCGGGCCAGCAGCCCCGGCGCGTGGCGCCGGAAGAAGGGCCGCACGAAGGAGCGCAGCACCAGACCGGAGCCGTCGTCGAGGGTGAGCCGGCGCATCTGGGAGCTCCAGCCTCCGTGCAGGACCGTCGTGTCACGCACACCGCGCCCCTGCGGCAACTGCTTGGCCACCCACGCTCGCGTTGCCGTCCATCCCTCGTCCCCCAGGCCCGTCAGCACGGCATCCACGAACTCCCGCCGGTCCTCGGCGTGATCACGGAACCACAGGCCCAGCCAGTGCTCCGCGTCCGGGAGTTCGAGCCGGGTGAACTGGGCGCGGGTGGAGAGGGCGTCAGTCACGGCCTCGGTCACGGCCGGAGGGATGACATGGTCCGTCGCGGGCACGGCGAGCACCGCCCGGCCGCGGTACCCCCGGAACACATCCAGCGCCGGGGCCGCACGCCAGCTCTCGGGCGCCCGGATGATGGTGCTGAACTCCCCGTCGCCCTCCCCGAACGGCACCGGCCATGCCTCGGCCGCGTACACCGCGGGCGCACACAGCCCGATCGCCGCCACCCGCTCCCCGTAGTGGCGGGCGAGATCGGCCACCGTCTGCCCGCTCATGCTGAACCCGACGAGGACCAGCGGCGCGTCCGCGGGCACCCGTGCGTCGATGACGGCGGCGGCCTGCTCGAAACGCCGCCGCAGACTCAGCTCCCGCAGCTCACCCGTGCTCTCACCGTGCCCCGAGAAGTCGAGGGCGAGGCCCCGGCAGCCACGCGTCACGAACTCGTCGAGCATGGGGAGCAGGCGTTCCTTGCTGCCGTTGCCGGCGCCGTGCAACAGGACGACGGCGGCAGCTGGTTCCAGACCACTGTCGCCGCCGCTGTCCACCCCGCTGAGTTGTTCACCGTCGTGGTCGTGTGTGAAAGATGAGGGTCGTCGGCTCATCCCCGCATTCACTCACGGAGTGACCCCCTCCGGCTCACCGCGGTCGTTTCGTGCTGCTCTACGACCCCGGCACGCCCCAGATCGGGAACCAGCGGCTCAGGTCGGGCTCGATCCGCAGGTCGTCCTTGAGCAGGGCGGACATCTGCAGCTCCAGTGCGTTGTCGCGTCTCTGTTGCCCGCCGAGTCTGCACATGGGGTAGAAGGTGCCACGCTTGTACAGGTAGACGATCTCCAGCCGCCTGTCCCCGCCGCTCTGGAAGCTCACCACGGAGCACAGCAACTGCGGCCCGAACCCGCTGCTCTCCAGGGCGCTGTTGACCGCGTGCAGATCACCCACGAGGGCGGGCAGGTCGTCCGGTCCGCGCCGGGAGACCAGCCACGAATACCCGTACTCGTCCCGGACGGCCTCGAC
Organism: Streptomyces sp. KM273126; assembly: GCF_004337435.2. Classification (NCBI taxonomy): domain Bacteria; kingdom Bacillati; phylum Actinomycetota; class Actinomycetes; order Kitasatosporales; family Streptomycetaceae; genus Streptomyces; species Streptomyces sp. KM273126. Next base: position 293,080 of record NZ_SJXB02000002.1, read on the forward strand.
GGGCGGCCCCTGGCGTTCCGAGTCCGCGTCGAGGAGTTCCTGCACCTCCTCGCGGACCTCGGTGAACGCCGCGCCCTCCACGGTGGCGAAGCACACCGAGCCCGTTCCCGTGGGCGTGAAGGAGGCCGCCGCCTCAAGCGTCACCGCGGCCGACGGCAGCGCGAACAACTGGTCGAGATCGGGCGCGACCGGCTTCGTACGGCCGAGAAGGACGTCCAGGAACCCCATGCGATCTCAGCCTGCCTTCCTGGGCGCCGCCGCTTCACCCAGCTCGGCCGAGATCCGCCCCAGCTGGTCGAGCCGCTGCTCCAGGCTCGGGTGGGTGGAGAAGACGCGCTGGAAGACGGGCGAGTCACCGAGTGCCGGGGTGAAGTAGAAGGCGTTGAAGGCCTGCGCGGTCCGCAGGTCGCGGGTCGGGATCCGGGCGATCGCCCCGTCCACCTTCGTGAGCGCGGACGCCAGCGCCGAGGGCCGCCCGGTGAGCAGCGCGCCCGCCCGGTCGGCGGCCAGCTCCCGATACCGGGACAGGGCCCGGATGAGCACGAAGCTGATCGCGTACACGGCGATGGACACCCCGATGATTGTCGCGAACACGGCGAGGGTGTTCTGGTCCTTGCGCCCGCGCGCGAACAGCTGCGAGTAGAAGGCGAACCGTACGATCAGCCCGGCGATCACGCCCAGGAAGGACGCCACGGTGATCACGGCGACGTCCTTGTGCGCCACGTGGGACAGCTCGTGCGAGAGCACGCCCTCCAGCTCGTCCGGCTCCAGCCGCCTGAGCAGCCCGGTCGTCACGCACACCACGGCGTGATCCTGGTTCCGCCCCGTGGCGAACGCGTTGGGCATGTCCATGTTTGCCACGGCGACCTGCGGCTTCGGCATGTCCGCCACGGCGCACAGCCGGTCGACGACGCCGTGGAGCTGCGGATACTCGTCCCGCTCCACGATCTGCCCGTGCATCGCGTAGAGCGCGATCCGGTCCGAGAACCAGTACTGCGCGCCCAGCAGCGCGGCGGCCAGCACGATGACCACCACCACGCTCTTCAGCAGCACGATCAGGACGCCTATGAACGCCACGTACAGCAATCCGAGCAGGAACACCGTGAGTACCATCCGCGCGACCAGTCCGCGGTCGCTCCGGAAACGGTTCACCATCTGTATCACCCCGCACTCAGGCACTCGTCCCTATGCCAGTGTGCACCCGAAAACCACCATAAAGCGGCCGCAGCCGACCCCAGGTGGGGCAAAGGCCCGCTGCGTGACGACCGCCTGCTGTCGTCCCCCGCCTCCCCGGACCCCGTGGGCGGGCTGGGGTGGGTGGGTTGTGTGCGGGTGGGTGGGTGGGTGGTTCATCGGCCTGAACGGCCTCGTCCTCAAGCGCCGGACGGGCTGGATCGTTCAGCCCCTCCGGCGTTTGAGGAGCGGGGGTGCGGGGGCTGGCCCCTGGAAACGGGGCGCGGGGCGGAGCCCTGAAGCGAGGGCCGGGGCGGAGCCCCGAACCGGGGGCCGGGGCGCAGAACCCTGGGGGTCCAGGGGGCGGAGCCCCCTGGCGGGGGTGAAGCGGGCGGAGCCCCTGGGGATGGGACGGGTAGGGGCGGCGGGGGCGAGGAAGAGCCGGCGGGGCTCGGGACAAGCGAAAACCGTCGGCCGTGCCCCCCCGGTGAGGGGAGGGCACGGCCGACGGCTTACAAGGTGACCCAGCGGTCCAGGTCACGTCCGCTGGAGTGGTGTATCAACGGCCACTCGGTGATCTCGTTTTGAGGCTATGCGGTGAGTTCGGTGGGCAGGACGGTCTCGTCGGTTTCTGACTCGATCGGGTGGAGGCGAGCCTTGGCGAGGAGCTCGCGTCCCATGTAGCGGCGGGCCTCGGTCCACTCGTCGTTCTGCTCGGCCAAAACGGCGCCGACCAGGCGGATCACGGCGGTCCGGTCGGGGAAGATGCCGACCACGTCGGTGCGGCGGCGGATCTCCTTGTTGAGCCGCTCTTGCGGGTTGTTCGACCAGATCTGCCGCCAGATCTCGCGGGGGAAGGCAGTGAACGCGAGCAGGTCGTGCTGGGCGGCGTCGAGGTGTTCGGCGGCTTTGGGGAACTTGGCCTCCAGGGCGTCGAGGACGTGCCTCATCTGGGCCTGGACCGCCTCGGAGTCGGGTTGTTCGAAGACGGTCCGCAGCAGCGTGGCGACCCAGGGCTGGGCGGACCTGGGGACCTGGCAGAGCAGGTTGCGGGCGTAGTGGGTGCGGCATCTCTGCCACGAGGCGCCGGGCAGAACGGCGCCGATCGCGTCCACCAGGCCGGCGTGAGCGTCGGAGATGACGAGCTGGACGCCGGACAGGCCGCGGGCGATGAGCGAGCGCAGGAAGGCGAGCCAGCCGGCGCCGTCCTCGGCTGTGGCGACGTCGAGGCCGAGGATCTCGCGGTGGCCGTCGGCGTTGACGCCGACCGCGATCAGCGCGTGGACGTTGATGATGCGGCCGCCCTCGCGGACCTTCTGCGTGAGCGCGTCCACCCAGACAAACGCGTAGGGGCCTGGCATCCAGAGGCCGGCTGCGGAACGCGGCAACCTGTTCGTCCAGGTGCTTGGTCATCGCGCTGACCTGGGACTTCGACAGCTGGGTCACCCCGAGGGACTCGGCGAGCTTCTCGACCCGGCGCGTGCTCACGCCCAGCAGGTAGGCGGTGGCGACCACCGAGATCAGGGCTTGCTCGGCCCGGCGCCGTCGTTCCAGCAGCCAGTGCGGGGCGCCGCAGACGAGCAGACGGGCAGGCGACCCGGCGACCGCCCAGACCTGGGCTATGTCACACGTCGAAGAAGTGATGACCTGGCTTGGCTACCTCGGTGGATTACAGCTACTGCCGTCCTTGCCAGCAAGGACGCCGTTGTTGTCGGTCTTCATTGGTCGTCATTGGCCGCCCTACGGCGGCCCACAGACGGCCCCGAAGTGGCGGGAGCTGGGCAGGGGCTGGCCTCAGTTTTCAGGCTGGTAAGGCGGGGCTGGCTGATTTACAGCGGGCCAATTGGTGGCGGGTGGACATGGTGAAGTATGACGATGTGCCCTTGCCGGGGAGTGGACCGGGCCGTTGATCGTTCGGCAACCCGACCTAGTTCAGCTCGCTCGATCGGGACTGCTGGCTCTCAAACCGCTGCTTGCAACAAGTCTGCGACCGTCCGCACCGCTACACCTAAAGTGTTACTAATCGGGCATAGTTGATTCAATCGGTCGATGAGTGGATGAGCCGCGGACTTCGAGACTGATGAAGTTCCGACGTGCTTCGAGTCGCGTGCAGTATCTGGCTGCTAGGTGGGGCCTGACCAGCGAGTCTCACAAAGAGGTGCTCACCCGCAGTGCTCTACTATCGGCGTTAGCTCAGATGCGGCAGTGAGGTGGTCTTGGTGGCGCAGGGAATGCAACAGCACGTCACGGTCTTTTCGCTGCAACATCTCGTTCACCTAGCGGAAGTCGGGCGGTTCCGGAATTCTGAATTCCAACGGCCTGCCGTGTGGGGTCGGCGTCAGATTGTCGAGTTTTTCGACTCAATTTCCCGCGGCTTCCCGGTCGGTGCGTTGGTGGTTTACGAGGGGCCGGCGCCCTCCCAAGAAGTCGATTTGGGCGGAAAGGCGATTCATGCGCCGGAGGAACCTGCTGCATGGACAGTCATTGACGGTGTGCAGCGGCTTTCTGCGCTTATTGGAGCATGGAATGCGAGTGATGACTCACGTTACGCGGTTTGCTACGACCTAGAGCAGCATCAGTTCGTACCAGGCCCTGCCAGGCATTCAATGATGCTTCCCGTTTCTGTGTTGGTACACCCGAAACGGCTGTACGCATGGATCGCGGAGCGCTTCCTCTCCGAAGCCGAAATAAGTGAAGTCATCGCTCTGTCCAGCAGCCTGAAGGACTACACCCTTCCGGTATTTATCATGACGAACCTGCCTGAACAGAGCACTGAGATTTTCAGACGTCTCAATCAAGGAGGCTCAGCGCTCTCCAGAACAGACCTGGAGCGTCTTGCCGCACGCCCCCGACGGCCTCCGGCCGGCCTGCAGAGCATTGTGCGGCGCGTGGAAGCACAGGGTTTCGGCCGCATCAGTGATGCAACAGCTGCGCACTGCGTCATTGCAACTTCCGGACCGCGGGCTCTGTTGCCAGTGTCTGATTCGGAGGTACTGGCTGTGTATCAAGACATGTCCTCCGAGGAACGCGCACGCGCCGAGCAGCGTGCCGGCAAAGCGCTTGGGGCAGCGGTGAGCTTTCTCCGTGAAGAAGCCCGCGTTCCGCACGTTCGGCTGTTGCCCGTTCTAACTGCGCTTCCTGTGGCAGTCCGATTCTTCAGTAAGTTCGGTCCGAAGATTGATTCGAGAGCGCAAGAACTCCTCCGGCGATGGGTGTGGCGTGCGGACGACAGCATCCAGGCCTTGGAAGGAGCTCGAAAGCCTGCCGCTGAGACGGCTCTGGATGAATCCCAACGGCTCCTAGGTGGCGCGCAACCTCAAAAGCCTAAGAGCTATCAAGCCGACATGTCTGCTACGTCTCTTTACTCGGTCGCTGGCAGGCTGAACGCTCTTGGAATGCTTCAGGCATGGCCCGTTGTCGTGACTAGGATTCCGGAGTTCCAAGCCCCCGTTGGCTCCCCCCTTGAAGCACCACAACTCCTGACACCATGGCTCGACGGCGGCGCAGACATGTTCAGTTCCTTCGTCCCTGACAAGGCTATCGAGCACCGCACGCTGGGATGCTTCATCCTCCATCCGTCGGCCCCCGCCAACGCGCTACGAGAGGGCCTGCTGTCTCTCGCGCACACGGACAAGGCTGCTCTAGGACACCATGTCTTTGACGACCGGGGCGTCGCTCTCCTTCAACAGGGCCGATTCGACGAACTAGTAGCACACCGTGAAGAGCTATTGCAACGCGTAATCAGCCGACGAATCCAGTCTATGGCCCGCTGGGGCTTCCGCGACCGAGGACATATGCCCACCCTGAGCGACACCACAGAGGAACCCCATGACCCGGCAGACCACTAGAGCCCGCGTCCTGCTGGGTGATCGCAGAATCGGCACTATTCGCTACACCCAGGGGCGCTCTGCTTTCGAATATGAGGACCTGGATCCCGAGCATCCTGTGCTCGGACTTGCTTTCGAGTACAACCCAGACCTGGCGGTTCGCGAAGTCACCGGAGTGCCCAACTGGTTCGCTAATCTCCTGCCCGAACGCGAGTCTGCGTTGCGCAGGATCTACAACCGGGTTCTTGGTGGCAGGGCATCCGATTTCCTGCTGCTTGTCTATCTCGGCCAGGACCTCCCGGGCGCGGTTCTCGTGGAAGCGGAAGGTGAACTTCCCGGTGCGATGATGGAAGCTTTGGAGGAAGCGCAGGAAATTCCCCCAAAGCAATCGCTTGGGTTCTCCCTGTCTGGCATGCAGTTGAAGTTCTCTATGCAAGAAAATAGCAAGGAATTTCACCTTCCGGAGCCCGGAACGCTCGGCGAGTGGATCGTTAAATTGCCCAGCACCGTACTTCCAGAACTCCCCGCCAACGAGCACATGGTCATGAGCTGGGCGAAGGCCATCGGAATCGACGTCCCCGAACATCACCTGATCCCACTTACCGCGGTCAGTGGAATCGAAGAGGATTACCTGGAAGGCGGTACCACGGCTTTCGTGGTCCGCCGCTTCGATAGAACTCCAGTCGGCCGCGTCCACCAGGAAGACTTCGCGCAGGTCTTCGACCTGGTGCCCGCGGATAAGGACCGTGGGCGTCAGGAGGATATCGCCCGAGTTCTACTCGACAACTGTCCTCAAGACTTCACTGAGTACCTTCGTCGCATAGTCTTGTGCATTGCCGCAGGAAACAACGACGAACATCTTAAGAACTGGTCGCTGCGCTACGCAGACTCGCACACCCCACGCTTGTCGCCAGCCTATGACCTGCTCTCCGCAACTGCCTATCGTTCCTTCCAGCGCAAGGGGCTTACCCTGCCAATCGCCGAACAAGGGGATATGCGCTACATCAGCCGAGATCACTTCCGGCGGTTCGCCGAAAGCCTCGATCTTGATACCCCCCGCGTGCTGAACGTGGTTGATGAAGCCGTAGCTAACCTGCGTGACACCCTTCCGGCCGTGGCCGAGACGGCGGGTGCACCGGACTTCCTCGTCACTCACCTCCAGGACCGGTTGAAGCAACTGCCTCTGCTGCGCGACGTCTGATGGTGCGGGGCGAGCCGCATGTCGGCCGCAACGAGGGCTATGCCGGCCGCGCCCGCCTACGCCGTGGCGGATATTGGCCATGCCGCTATGACGCACAGGGGGTGTGGGGGGACAGAGACCCGGACACTTCGTCCGGGTCTCTGCATGTCCGCTCGCTCATCCTCAGACGGGGAGTGGTGGGTACCGACGCCGACTACCCGCCCCACCACCGGCTCTGTACCGTGAAACCGGCCCCTCACGAACAGTAGGAGGCAGCACGCAATGCGTGGTCTCGGAGATCACCTCAGCATCGGCGAGCGGATCGCGTTCTACCGCAAGCGTCGCGGCTACACGCAAGAGGTCTTGGCTGGCCTGGTCGGCCGAAGTACCGATTGGTTGGCGAAGATCGAAACGGGGCGCCGGAAGCCGCCGCGTATCGACATGCTCGCCGAGCTGTCGCGCATTCTGCGGGTGCCTCTCGGGGACCTGCTCGGTCAGACCGTGCTCATGGAGGATGAGCGGCAGCAGGACGACGTCCCGGCCGTTCGTGACGCGCTCATGAGCCCGCGGCGGCTGTCGCGATTGCTCTTCGGCCCCGAGGCCGATGCGCAGCTTCCGACGCCGGCCCCCGTGTCCATGCGCGTGGAGCAAGCATGGAACGACTACCAGGGCGGGCGGCTCGGCAGCGTCATCGCGGCTCTCCCGGCGCTCTTGCAGACCGCTCAGGAACTTGAAGGCCCGCAAGCAGCTCGCCTCGGGGCTGCGCCGCAAGACCGGCTGCGTCTGGCCCGCCCCCGACCCCGAGCAGCACGAAGGACGGCTGGTGCTGTGGGTGGGCGACAAGCCTATGAATGAGACGACCAAGCCCGCGTGGCCGCTCGCGAAGTCGGGCACGGTCGACTTGTTCCGGCCGGTGGTGTTCGGCAACGACCAGCGCATGCGCGACGTCTCGGTGACGCTCGTGTTCGCGTCGGTCGTGGTCGGCTCGATCCCGCGCATGGGCAAGACGTTCCTGATGCGGCTGCTTCTGCTCATCGCTGCCCTGGACCCGCGGGCCGAACTGCACGCGTTCGACTTCAAGTGCACCGGTGACTTCGGCGCGCTGGAGCCGGTGTGCCACCGCTACCGCGCCGGCGAGGAGGACGACGACATCCTCTACGTCGTCCAGGCCCTGCGGGAACTGAAGGAAGAACTGCGCCGGCGGGCGAAGGTCATCAAGTCCCTGCCCCGCTCGCGCTGCCCGGAGTCCAAGGTCACCCCCGAACTCGCCGGGGACAAGAGCCTCGGGCTGCACCCGATCGTGGTCGGCTTCGACGAGTGCCAGGTGCCCTTCGAGCACGAGGAGCACGGCAAGGAGATCGAAGCCATCTGCACCGACCTGGTCAAACGCGGCCCCGCCCTGGGCATCGTGGCCATGTTCGGCACCCAGCGCCCCGACGCGAAGTCCCTGCCCACCGGCATCAGCGCCAACGCCGTCCTGCGGTTCTGCCTGAAGGTCATGGGCCAGCCCGCCAACGACATGGTGCTGGGAACCTCGATGTACAAGTCCGGCTACCGGGCCACCATGTTCTCCCGCTCCGACCGGGGCATCTGCTGGATGGCCGGCGAGGGCGACGACCCCCGCATCGTCGCATCCGCGTTCGTGGACGCCGTCGCCGCCGAACACATCGTCGCCCGCGCCCGCACCGTGCGCGAGCAGTACGGCAACGTCACCGGCCACGCCATCGGCAAGGGCCCGGAGAGCACCGGCACGGGCTCCGATACCCTCGACGTCATCGCCGACGACGAGAAAGCCGTGTGGTGCGAGCGGATCGCCGCCCGCCTCGCCGCCGCCCGCCCCGAGACCTACGCGGGATGGCAGGGCGAGAACGTCACCGCCGCCCTCAAGCCCTGGGGCATCAAGCCGGGGCAGGTCTGGGGCACTACCGACGACGGCGAGGGCGCCAACCGGCGCGGCATCAAGCGCGCTGACATCACCGCCGCGATTACGCGCCGTAACGCCGATCGGGCCGCCGCCTGACCCCAGCACCGGTGCTAGACCTAGCAGCCCCGGCCGCTAGGTCTAGCACCCGTACTAGCAGCCCGCACCTCCGCTGATCAGCTAACTAGCGTCTAGCGGCCCATCTGCGAAAACACCCCGAAACCGCCCTTGGAAGGGATGTGAGCCCCCGTGGCTCTCGCTAGCTGTGCCCTCCTACTCGCCCTCGCCGGTTACGCAGTGTTGTGCTTCGTCCGGCCGTTCGCGCCGTGCCGGAAGTGCTCCGGGACCGGTATCCGGCAGACCGGCCGCCGCACGGTCAAGCTCTGCCGCCGCTGCCACGGCCGCCGCTACCGGCTGCGCGCCGGACGGCGGCTGCTCAACACCGGCCGTGCCGTCCACCACGCCGGCACCCGCCGCCCCCACCCTCGCCGCCTCAACGACCGGGGGTTCTCCCAATGGCCGTGACCGTCTCCCTCGTCCTGCTCTTCGGACTCGTCCTGTTCTTCCTGCTGCGGAGCAACAGCCTCAGCGCCGGCGCCGCGTTCATCGCCGTCATGTTCGGGTTCTTCCTCGCCTCCACCGGCGCCGCCGGACCCATCAACGACATGGCCGCCGCCATCGTCCAAGCCCTCCCCAACCCGTAGGCAGGACAGCCGTGTTCGAGATCCGCGTCATCTGCGGTGACGACGACGCCGACCGTGTCAGCCAGACCCTTACCGCCGCCTTTCGGACCGGTACGCCCCGGACGTACCCGACCCGCGACGGCATGCGCACCCGCCTCTACCTCACCGCCGACCACCACCCCGACGGCACGACGCAGACCACTCTCGCAGCCGACCGGAAGGAATCCGCATGACGCTGCCCCGCCTGCGTATCCAGTTCACCCGGTGGCCGCGCTACGCGCTGGTCCTGACCGACACCCCCGACCCCGACTGCCTCACGTGTTGGGGAGACGGCGGCATCGGGCACGACTACGGCGACTGCAACGGCGAGTACGCCGGTACCGACTGGGAGCCCTGCCCCTGCTGGAACGAGCAGCGCCGCTGGCTGCTCCTGCCCCTGCCGCACCGCCCACGCTGGCTGCCCCACCGCATCGCCCGCTCGTGGGGCCCCGCCGGATACAGCGAAGAAGCCCCTTTCTAGCTACGCCAAGGGCGGCTCCACAACGTTCGGTTGCCGAATTCGAACCTCGATCAGCGGTTGTACGACTGCCTTTCGACCGTGTTGAGGATCTGGGTGGCCAGTTCCATGAGACTGCTGATGGACGGCGCTTCCACGAACAGCAGGGCGCCGCGGTTGCTGCCGTTCCCGAAGCCGCAGCCGCTGTCGCGGACCATGGGTGTCAGCCAGTGGACGGTGAGGCGTTCGGCCGCGAAGTAGACGACCGGCCGATCGGACCACGCATGCCCCGAGGTATGGCTTCGGCAGCTTGCCGCTGGAAAGCACCCGATGGAGGAGAGGGCGAAGGACAGCCCCGCCACCCCGATTTCCAGGCCGTCCAGGACGCCTTCCTCACGGTCGCCGTCTCCGACGATTTCCAGGATCTCGCTGTCGGGGTGGCGGTCCGCGAAGCCGTCCGGCAGGGAGTCGGGATCGCCTCTCTCCACCGCCCTGGCGACGGCTTCGAACTCCGCGGGTGTCGTGCTGACTTGGTCCACCAGGTGAGCCAAGTCCCGCTCTTCTTCCACGATCGCGCGGGCCTCTTCGTGGGTGACACCGCTGATGTCCCACACGCCTCGGAAGAAGCCGTATCCCTCCTCGCTGATCTCGTCCTCCTCAGGCATGCGCATGGGCACGCCCTCCGGGAACGACGGGCCGACCTTCACGTCGATGCGCGGGATCACGAAAACCTCCTGATGGCTGCCGGAACATCCCGGTGTATGCCGAACGCCCCCCCTCTAGCACGCCAAGAGCGGCCCCGACCTCACGCCAATGAATCCGGGGCCGCTCTTTGTCCACCAGCACCCTCAACAGGACTGGAGACATTCAGCATGTCCGATCCGACTGACATTCGGCGAGCCCTTGGCGGGCCGTCGACCATCGTTGCCCTGCGCGCCGGCTACGGCGGACTCGAAACCGCGATCCGTGCGGGCATCGGCGGCCAGGTCGCCGCGTTCGCGGAGAACGACCCGTACGCGGCGGACGTGTTCGCCGCGCACCACCGCCAGGTGCCCAACCTCGGGGACATCACCGCCGTGCCGCTCATCCCTTCGATGATCCGCACGAGCATCCGGCCGCTCGCGTTGGTTCGGGCCGCCGTGCGGTCCGTCCGACGCCTTGGGGGTGGTACTACCTGCCCGGCCAGGCCGTGCGGCTCGATGACCGATGGGTGGCCAGCGACGGCACCGACTACGGGCCCGCCATCCGCCGGTGGGAGCACGTCACCGGTCGCGCGGCGCCGTGTCACGGGCGGCAGGGGTGGGCAGCAGGCTGCGGACGGCGTCCGTCCTCCGGGGGCGCCGGCAGCCTGGTCACGGCGGTGCGCAGGTTCATCCCGCCCTTGCGCTTCGGGGAGGTTCCGGGGCCGCCAGTGCACAACCTCTCCCACCTGCCCCCGGACCTGTCCGACCTCATGTGCTGCATCGTCACCGGCGCCGAGAGCATCAAGCGCGCGCTCTTCACCGACGGCGACGTTGTCCGCTCCCGCTACCGGCGCCCCATGCTCCTGACCGGAATCGACGTCGGCGTCATCCGCCCCGACCTCGCCGAACGCCTCCTGCCGCTGCGTCTCGTGCGGCCCCGGGTGCGGCGCACCGAGGCGGAACTGTGGACGGAGTACGCGGAGATCCTGCCGGTCATTCTCGGCTCCCTGCTGGACCTGACCGTGAAGGTGCGGGCCGCCCAGGCGGACACCCCCACCGACCTGCGGATGGCCGACTTCGCCCACCTGTGCGCGCAGCTCGACACGGCCACCGGCTTCGGCGCGCTCGCCGCGTACCGGGCCAGCCTCGACGACCTCAACGACGACGTCATCGAAGGAGACCTGCTCGCCCAGACGGTTCTCCAGCACGTCGCCGGCCTCGATGAGGGCGCGGAAGTCCGCATGACGTCATCGGAGTGGCTGCACTGTCGCACCAGCCTCTACGGCGGCGAGGAGTGCCGTCCCCTGCCCAAGGGCTGGCCCGCCACCGGCAAAGTCCTCTCCGACCGGCTCAAGCGTCTCCAGCCCACCCTCGCCGCCCGCGTTGTCCTCATCGACTGGGGCCGCACCAGCTCCGCCCGTTACATCGAGATGACCCGACCCCCGCTCCCGCCCCAGAACCAGCAGGAAGCGGCGTTCTGACCGCGCCACCCGACGGCGCACCGAACAAGCAAGAGGAGCACCCCCGCCGCGGGGCGTGCTCCTCTTGCTGTTCCGGCGGCGTGCCGCCGTTGCGCAAGTCGTGCCGCGCAGCGGCTCCTTCTTCACGTCCTGAGCCGCGCCGCACCACTACAGCAACCACCCCCTTCTTTTTCCTAAGAGGAGAGACGCTGCGTCACCTCACCAGCCACACGAAACCGATCCCTGACCAGCGGCTACAGCGATGACGCAGACGGCCAAAACCTGCGTCATCACGCGTCACCCGTGTCACGCGTGACAGAGCCCCGCCCCGGCCTGTGACACCCCCCGCACCGCCTGCGTCACCACATAGACGCAGGTCAGGACCACTAATGACGTGCGTGACGCGATGACGCAGAAATCCGCGCCTCGGACAGACGCGGGCTGCAAAGCCCCCTGAAACCAACTCCATTAGGCTCCGCTTTCTCTGGAGGCCTCAACGTGCCGACCGTTGTCGCGAGCGACCCCCGCGTGATCCTCCGCGGCGGTCTCCCAGACCGGTACCTCACCCCCGACGACATCGCCGACATGTTCGGCGTGCCGCTCGAAACCGTCTACCAGTGGCGCCGGAAGCGCACCGGACCGCCCGGCTTCCGTATAGGCAAGCACCTCCGCTACGACCCGGCCGACGTGCGCGCCTACGTCAGCCAGCGCAAGAGCGCTTGCCAGAGCGCCGCGTAGCCGACCACCCAGAAGACAGCAGGGAGAGCCGCCGCGGGCGGCTCTCCCTGCTGCATGTCGAGAGGACCGCCGCCGTATGGCTGGCCATATCCAAGACCGTTGGTACAAGACCGAGACGGCATCCAACGGCAAGACGATCAGGGCGAAGACCGACCGATATGGGACGGGCTTGCGCTACCGGGCCCGCTACGTCGCCCCGGACGGGAGCGAACGCAGCAAGTCCTTCCCGGACAAACAGAAGCGACTCGCGGAAGCGTGGCTGACGCAGATCGCGGCTGACATGACCCGTGGCCAGTACGTCGACCCGTCCGCCGGCAAGGAGACGTTCAGGGAGTTCGCCACTCAGTGGCTGGCATCCCAGACCACGGACCCTTCCCACCATCGTGAACATGGAGCCGAGGTTCCGGCTGCATGCCTTCCCCTACATCGGTTCTCGCTCCCTGAGCGCGTTCCAACCGGCCCATATCCGCACGTGGGCACGGGCCCTCGCAGACTCCGGGATGGCAGCGTCGTATCAGCGGACGGTCTTCGCGAACGTCTCCGCCGTGTTCGGGGCCGCCGTGGACGACGGCATTCTGGCTCGGAACCCCTGCCGTGCAGGCTCCGTGCGGGCTCCCAAATTGGATCGGCGGAAGATCAAGCCGTGGACGCGTGACCGGGTGGTCGCCGTCCGGGATGGACTCCCGAGGCAGTACGCGACGGCCGTCGACGTCGCTGCCGGGTGCGGTCTACGACAGGGCGAGATCTTCGGACTTGCCGTCGATGAAGTCGACTTCGTCGGGGGAGTGGTGCACGTCGTGCGACAGGTTAAGCTCGATCGGACCGCAGATGGTGTTCGCCCCGCCCAAGGGCGGCAAGCTGAGAGACGTGCCGCTGCCCGATGTGGTGTCGGATGCGCTTGCCTCGCATATCACCAGTCGGCCCCCTATTGACGTCACCCTGCCGTGGAAGACCCCGGACGGCCCGCCTGTGACAGCGAAATTGCTGTTCTACTCGCGGGAACGGAAGGCGCTGAACAGGAACTACTTCAACATGTACCTGTGGAAGCCCGCCCTGATCGCCGCCGGCGTCATTCCGGAACGGGCCCCGGGGGAGCGGTTCTCACAGTCGCGTGAACACGGTACGCACGCGTTGCGGCACTACTACGCGTCGGTCTTGCTGGACTCGGGGGAGAACATCAAGGCCCTGGCCGAGTACCTCGGTCACTCCGACCCGGGATTCACGCTCCGGACGTACACGCACCTCATGCCGAACAGCCAGGACCGTGCCCGCAAGGCCATCGACGCTGCATTTGGCGTACCGGGTGCGGGCACGGCCCCGGCGAAGCCGTTGCACTGACCTGAGCGGCGGCGCGGCCGGAAGCTCTCGACACCGGCCCGCGGTGCCGGGCCCGAAACAGGCCGTCGGCCGTGCCCTTCCAGTGGGGGAAGAGTACGGCCGACGGCCCACAGACGGCCCAGGGGAGCGGATACCCGCTCTGACCTGGGCTATGTCACACGTCGAAGTACAGCTCGAACTCGTGCGGGTGCGGCCGAAGCTGCAGCGGAGCGATCTCGTTCGTGCGCTTGTAGTCGATCCACGTCTCGATCAGGTCGGAGGTGAAGACGTCGCCCTGGAGAAGGAACTCGTGGTCGGCCTCAAGGGAGTCGAGGACGGCCGGAAGCGAGGTCGGGACCTGCGGAACGCCCGCGTGCTCCTCGGGAGCCAGCTCGTACAGGTCCTTGTCGATCGGCTCGGCCGGCTCGATCTTGTTCTTGATGCCGTCCAGACCCGCGAGGAGCAGCGCCGAGAAGGCCAGGTACGGGTTGCCGGAGGAGTCGGGCGCGCGGAACTCGACGCGCTTGGCCTTCGGGTTCGACCCCGTGATCGGGATACGCATGGCGGCGGAGCGGTTGCGCTGCGAGTACACCAGGTTGACCGGCGCCTCGAAGCCCGGCACCAGACGGTGGTACGAGTTCACCGTCGGGTTGGTGAAGGCCAGCAGCGACGGGGCGTGCTTGAGGATGCCGCCGATGTAGTAGCGGGCGGTGTCCGACAGACCCGCGTAACCGGCCTCGTCGTAGAACAGCGGGGAGCCGCCCGTCCACAGGGACTGGTGGACGTGCATGCCCGAGCCGTTGTCGCCGAAGATCGGCTTCGGCATGAAGGTCGCCGTCTTGCCGTTCTTCCACGCCACGTTCTTCACGATGTACTTGAAGAGCTGGAGGTCGTCGGCGGCGGCGAGCAGCGTGTTGAACTTGTAGTTGATCTCGGCCTGGCCGGCGGTGCCCACCTCGTGGTGCTGGCGCTCGACCTGCAGACCGGCCTCGTTCAGCGCCAGGGAGATCTCGGCGCGCAGGTCGGCGAAGTGGTCGACCGGCGGGACCGGGAAGTAACCGCCCTTGTAGCGGACCTTGTAACCGCGGTTGTTCTCCACGGCACCCGTGTTCCAGGCACCGGCCTCGGAGTCGATCTCGTAGAAGGCACCGTTGGCCTTCGTCTCGAAGCGGGCCGAGTCGAAGACGTAGAACTCGGCCTCGGGGCCGAAGTACGCGGTGTCGGCGATACCGGTCGACGCGAGGTACGCCTCGGCCTTCTTCGCCACGTTGCGGGGGTCACGGGAGTACTGCTCGCCCGTGATCGGGTCGTGGATGAAGAAGTTGATGTTGACCGTCTTGTCGCGGCGGAACGGGTCGACGCGCGCGGTGGACAGGTCGGCGCGGAGCGCCATGTCGGACTCGTGGATGGCCTGGAAGCCACGGATCGAGGAGCCGTCGAACGCGAGCTCCTCGGCCGGGTCGAAGGCCTCTGCCGGCACCGTGAAGTGCTGCATCACACCAGGCAGGTCGCAGAAACGGACGTCGATGAACTTGACGTCCTCGTCCGCGATGAACTTCTTGGCCTCGTCGGCGTTCTGGAACATCCAGCTCCTCCTACTCCCGACCGTCCGTGCCGGGGTGGTAGTTCGTTCGTGCGGCCAGTGCGGTGGCACACGCTGACCTCGACACTAGGGACGGGTGATTACTCGGGTGTGACCCATTTGTTTCGTTCAAGTTAACCGGACCGGCCCCCGCCCACCCCACCTGTGAGGATCCTCGTACGGGGGAAGTACGGTGGTCGGGTGGACAAGAGGCAAGCACTCGGATCGTGGCTCTCCGGCCCCCGCGCGGCCGCTGAGGACGCGGGCGTCGACTTCGGATACCCCGGCGAGCAGCTGGGCCTGCCGGAGTCCGGCTCCGGCTCGATCGCACGTCCCGGCCGACGGCTCGGAGCCCTCGCCGTCGACTGGGCTCTGTGCGTCCTGATCGCATACAGCTTGATCACCGACGGCTACGGCCAGGCGACCAGCAACTGGGCGCTGCTGATCTTCTTCCTGCTCCATGTCCTGACGGTCGGCACGGTCGGCTTCACCCCAGGCAAGCGTCTCTTCGGCATCCGCGTGGTGACCCAGGACACCGGCACGGTGAACCCCCTCCGGGCCGTTCTCCGCTCGCTCCTTCTCTGCCTCGCCATCCCGCCCCTCGTC
The DNA here is from genome assembly GCF_004337435.2 of Streptomyces sp. KM273126. Classification (NCBI taxonomy): domain Bacteria; kingdom Bacillati; phylum Actinomycetota; class Actinomycetes; order Kitasatosporales; family Streptomycetaceae; genus Streptomyces; species Streptomyces sp. KM273126. The sequence goes on from NZ_SJXB02000002.1 coordinate 308,746, forward strand.
TGGGACCGCGACGGCCGGGGCCTGCACGACCGCCTGGCGCGCACGGTGGAGCTCCGCATCTGAGCGCGCCGGGCGCGTGCCCGGCGCCCCGACAAACGCAGACAAACGCAAGGGGCGCGGACAAACGCAAGGGGCCCGGGAAACCTTTCGGTCCCCGGGCCCCGAAGTCACTCAAGCCCGCTCAAGCCGGCACAAGCCCGGCGGCCGACAACGTCACCGGAGCTTTTACCGAAGCTTCGGACCACCCCGCGGCATCTTCATCCCCTTCGGCATGGGCCCCTTCGGCAACGGCATGTTGCTCATCAGGTCCCCCATCGCCCGCAGACGGTCATTCGTGGCGGTCACCTGGGGCCCGCTCAGAACACGCGGCAGCTTCAGCATCGTCGTCCGGAGCTTCTTCAGCGGGATCTGGTCATCGCCGGTGCCCACGATCAGATCGTGCACGGGCACGTCCGCCACGATCCGGGTCATCTTCTTCTTCTCGGCGGCCAGCAGGCTCTTCACCCGGTTCGGGTTGCCCTCGGCGACCAGCACGATGCCGGCCTTGCCGACGGAACGGTGCACCACGTCCTGGCTGCGGTTCATCGCCACCGCCGGAGTGGTCGTCCACCCCCTACCGACGTTGTCGAGCACCGCGGCCGCGGCACCCGGCTGCCCCTCCATCTGACCGAACGCGGCCCGCTCGGCCCGCCGCCCGAAGACGATCGCCGTCGCGAGGAAGGCGAGCAGGAAGCCGAGAATACCGAGATAGATGGGGTGACCGATCAAGAAACCGATCGCGAGGAAGACACCGAAGGTGACGATTCCGACAGCCGCGAGTACAAGACCGATCTTCTTGTCGGCCTTGCGGGTCATCTTGTAAGTCAGGGCGATCTGCTTGAGCCGCCCGGGGTTCGCAGCGTCCGCTGCGGTTTCCTTCCTCGCCATGCCACGAAGTCTACGTGGCCCGCCAGGCGAGGACGACGGCGGTGCCGACGGGGAGCGGGACGTGGTGCGGTGGAGGTCAGAGCCGCTGGGCGGTGACGGCCTCTTCCAGGACCCGCTGGGCCTCGACCCGGTCCTTGGCGCGACGGCGGTCCTCCAGGACGGAGGTCCAGGCGTTACGGCGGGCGGTGCGCTGGCCGCCGCTCATGAGCAGCGCCTCGACGGCACGGAGTGCATTGGTGAACGACGGGATCGCGATGGCGCGGACGGGTGCGGCCTGCATGCTGGAGGTCCCCTCTCAGGGATGGCGGCTCTGGTCAGGGCTCTACGTGGTGTGAAACCAGGGTCACTGAATGGTGTTACCAGTGCGTGACCGGCCGGTCAAACGCCAATGAAGCCTTGTTCTGCGGCCCTTAAACCTTGACGCGGCCCTGATGACGCCCCCTGTCTGCGGGGACGGTCAGGACCGCGTCGTATTGGCCACTACTCGACAGTAGCCGCTTGTGCGCAGATTCACACCCGGGAAGTGGCACGCGGTGCCATCACTGGCGCCGTGCGCCCGTACGTCGGGTCAGACGGCCTGGGACGCCACGTACGTCCCCCGCCGCTCGACCGCCATCCGGTACAGCCGGCCGGCCCGGTACGAGGAACGCACCAGCGGGCCGGACATCACGCCGGAGAAACCGATCTGCTCGGCCTCCTCCTTCAGCTCCACGAACTCGTGCGGCTTGACCCAGCGCTCCACGGGGTGGTGGCGGACGCTCGGGCGCAGGTACTGCGTGATGGTGACGAGCTCGCAGCCGGCGTCGTGCAGCTGCCGGAGTGCGTCGCTGACCTCCTCGCGGGTCTCGCCCATGCCGAGGATCAGGTTCGACTTGGTGACCAGGCCGTAGTCGCGGGCCGCGGTGATGACCTTGAGCGAGCGCTCGTACCGGAAGCCGGGGCGGATCCGCTTGAAGATCCGCGGCACGGTCTCGACGTTGTGCGCGAAGACCTCGGGGCGGGAGGCGAAGACCTCCTCCAGCAGCTCCGGGACGGCGTTGAAGTCCGGGGCGAGGAGTTCGACCTTGGTGTGTCCGTCCGCCCGGCCGGCGGTCTGCTGGTGAATCTGCCGGACGGTCTCGGCGTACAGCCAGGCGCCGCCGTCGGGGAGGTCGTCGCGGGCGACGCCGGTGATCGTGGCGTAGTTGAGGTCCATGGTGACCACGGACTCGCCGACGCGGCGCGGCTCGTCACGGTCGAGCGCCTCGGGCTTGCCCGTGTCGATCTGGCAGAAGTCGCAGCGACGGGTGCACTGGTCGCCGCCGATGAGGAAGGTCGCCTCGCGGTCCTCCCAGCACTCGTAGATGTTGGGGCAGCCGGCTTCCTGGCAGACCGTGTGCAGGCCCTCGCTCTTCACGAGGTTCTGCATCTTCGTGTACTCGGGACCCATTTTCGCCCGGGTCTTGATCCACTCGGGCTTGCGCTCGATGGGGGTCTGGCTGTTCCGGACCTCCAGGCGCAGCATCTTGCGTCCGTCGGGTGAGACTGCGGACACATCGGCTCCCTGTAGCTTTGATTCTTCGGCGTACACCAGGGTACGCCCGTACGGTTGTCGGCCTCCGGGGTGGGCAACCTTCGGCTTTCGGGTGGCATTCCCGTCCGGCGCGTCCGGGGGTGCTGGGTTTGTCCGCCCCCGGACGGGCTACACCGCCGCCCGCTCCACCTCGCGCGGTTTCGGTTCCGCGTTCTCCAGCACCTCCCGCAGGTGCCGCTCCACGACCGGCAGCACACCCGGGATCGTCAGGTCACGGTCCAGCTCGGCGGCCAGGGACGTGACGCCCGCGTCGCGGATCCCGCAGGGGATGATCCGGTCGAACCAGGAGTTGTCGGGGTTCACGTTGAACGAGAAGCCGTGCATCGTGACGCCCTTGGCCACCCGGATGCCGATCGCGGCGATCTTGCGGTCCTCGCGCCGCTGCCCGGCGTTGGAGGGCGCGTACTCGGGCCCGTTGAGGCGCGGGTCGAACTCCTCGTCGTGCAGCCGCGGGTCGAAGTCCAGGGAGAGTCCGCCGAGGGCCGGCCGCTGGTCCACCGGGTCGCCGAGCACCCACACACCGCTGCGGCCCTCGACCCGGGTGGTCTCCAGGCCGAACTCCGCGCACGTACGGATCAGGGCGTCCTCAAGGCGCCGCACATGGGCCACCACGTCCACCGGACGCGGCAGCTTCTGGATCGGGTAGCCCACGATCTGACCCGGACCGTGCCAGGTGATCTTGCCGCCGCGGTCCACGTCGACGACGGGTGTGCCGTCGAGGGGCCGCTCGCTGTCGGCCGTACGCCGGCCCGCCGTGTAGACCGGCGGATGCTCCAGCAGCAGCACGGTGTCGGGTACCTCGTCCGCGAACCGCGCCGCGTGCACCCGGCGCTGTTCGTCCCACGCCACCTGGTACTCGACCGCCTCGGCACCGAACCCCATGCGGACGAACCGCAGCTCACTCACGGCAAGCGCCTCCCTGGACGCACTGAAGCACTGGATGCAGGCAGTGGACGCATGCACAGCACTGGACGCATCACGCACTCATTCGTGTATTCGTCGGGCGCGCGATGCGTTCGTCATGCATGTACGCGCCTACGCCACTGTACGCCCGGCCGATTCCCGTCAGCCGAGCGGCCAATCTTCACACGATCGGATGAATGGAAGGCGAAGAATGTGATCGACCGCTCACTCTCCGCTACATTCACGCCGTTCATGAGGCCATAAGGGCTGCTCACAGGCAATCCGGGCACCTCGCCGAAGATCGGGAAGGCAGACCGCACCGCAGATGACGGAACGACCCCCGCAGCGCACCCCCAACCGCCAGCTCGCCGCCCTCATCGCAGAAGCGGGGTTCTCCAACGCGGGGCTGGCGCGCCGTGTGGACCAGCTCGGCCTCGAACACGGACTCGACCTGAGATACGACAAGACATCGGTCACCCGGTGGCTGCGCGGCCAGCAGCCCCGGGGTACGACCCCCGCACTGATCGCCGAGGTGTTCACGCGCCGCCTCGGCCGCCGGCTCTCCGCCCAGGACCTCGGCCTCGACGCGTGCGCACCCGTCTACGCGGGCCTGGAGTTCGCCGCGACCCCCGAGGAGGCCATCGACATCGTCAGCGGGCTGTGGCGCAAGGACTCCGGCAGCCACGCCGAGCTCCGGAAGATCGCGTTCACCCCGGCGGGGCTCGTCGTCCCCAGCCGGGACTGGCTGATCGGCCGGGCCGACGACCGGGTCGGACGGGGTGACCCGGCCGCCGGACGCCTCCCCGCGCAGGGCCGCCCCGCCCCCAGGCTCCCGGCTCCGCTCGAACCGGGAGCACCCCCGTCCCGGCAGCGCAGCCAGACCGAGCGCAGCCCCGGCCAGCGGGTCACCGCGGGCGACATCGCCGCCCTCCGCTCGGTGGGGGAGCTCTTCCGCGCCCTCGACAACGCCTACGGCGGCGGCCACGCCCGCCAGGCCCTCGTGCGCTACCTGGAGCACGAGGCCGAGCCGATGCTGCGGGGCACGTACGGCGAGCAGACCGGCCGCCGTCTCTTCGCGGCCGCCGCGGACCTCACCCGGCTCGCCGGCTGGACCTCGTACGACATCGCCGCCCACGGACTCGCCCAGCGGTACTTCGTCCAGGCGCTGCGGCTCGCACAGGCGGCCGGGGACCGGATGTACGGGTCGTACGTGCTCGTGACGATGAGCCGCCAGGCCGTCTACCTCGGCCACGGGCGCGAGGCCGTCCAGCTGGCACGTGTGGCCCAGCAGGGTGTCGGATCGTCGGCGCCGCCCGTCGTCCAGGCGCTGCTGCACTCCGTGGAGGCGCGCGGGCACGGCGTGCTCGGCGAGGTGCGGGCCTGCACGGCCGCGCTCGTCCGGGCCGAGCGCGCACTGGAGGCGGCCCAGCCCGGAGACGAGGTGCCGTACTGGGCGCGGTTCTTCGACCAGGCCCAGCTCGCCGACGAGTTCGGGCACTGCCACCGCGACCTCCAGCAGTACCGGGCCGCGGCCCAGCACGCCGAGCGCTCCCTGCAACTGCGCGCGCCCGGCTACGCCCGCAGCCGTCTCTTCTGCCGCGTCGTCCTCGCCTCCGCCCGGCTCGGGCTCGGCGAACTCGACCAGGCCTGCCAGCTGGGCGCGGAGGCCGCCGGGCAGGCGGCCGAGATGCGGTCGGTCCGGGCGGTCGAGTACGTACGCGACTTCGAGCGCCGGCTGGAGCCGTACCGGGACGCGGCACCGGTACGGGGATACCGGGACCGGGTGGCGGCGCTCGGGTAGGGCGTGGGAGTACGGCGGCAGGGGCGCCCGGACCGACCGGGCGCCCCTGCCTCTCGGCCCCCCAAGCCCTCGTCCTCACGCTGCCGTTTCGAGGGGCTCCACCTGTGAGGTCGGCTGGGTGTCCAGGTCCCTGAGGACGGCGTGGGCGGCCCGGCGGGCCGAGTGGAGGGCGCCCTGGACGGTGCTCGTGTCGCGGTGGTCCCCGCAGACGTACAGGCCCGCGAGCAGCCGTACCGGGCGCCGGAGGTCGTGCGGCGGGGGCATCGCGGGGACGGCCTCGGCGTCGTGGTGGACCGCGAGGAGTTCCCAGCGGGTCGTCGACGTGCCGTAGAGGCGGGCGAGTTGGGAACGGACCGTCGCATCCAGGTGGGCCGGGTCCGGGAGTGGGCCCAGCACGGTCGAGGAGATCAGCGCCCGGCCGGCCGGGGCCCGGGACGGGTCGACCTGGCTGATCACCGCCGTGTGGGAGACCGGGCCGCCGCGGTCGGCGTCCAGGAGCAACGCCGGTTCGGTGAGCGGGGGTTCGTCCGTGGTGTGGTGCAGGACCGTCACCGGGTGGAAGGCGGGGACGCGCAGACCGGGGAGGAACTCGGCGGCGGCGCGTGCGCCCGTGGCCAACAGGACGCCACGGCAGGGAAGTTCGCCGTGGTCGACGGTGGTCACGGACGTGGTGCTGATGGATGTCACCCGTACGCCCGTCTGCACGCTGCCCGGCGGGAGCGTGGCCGCCAGGAGCTCCGGGAGCGTGTCGGCGCCGCCCTCCGGGAGGCACAGTCGGCCCGTCGCGAAGGAGTGCAGGGCGAGGTCGGCACACCGGCTGGAGGTGAGGAGCGCGGGGTCGGCCAGCAGGGCGGTGAGCAGGGGGCGCAGAAAACCGTCGATGGCGCGTGCCGGGAAGCCTCGGCTCACCAGTGCCCGGGCGGTGGGGAGTTCCGTGCGCGTGAGGAGCTGCTCGGGCGGTGTGGCGGCGAGCCTGGCGAGGGCGGTGGACAGACGGGACTGGTCCGCCAGTGTGCCGAGGGGGCCTGGACGGGGCGTGCGGGGGGCGCCCTGGGCGCGAGGCATGCGGGGGCGCTCGCAAGGGCGCGTACGGCGGTGAGTGCGCCCCTTGGGCTTCGGGTGGTGGTCGGAGTTGTGTCGACGCGGTGCAGGTGTCCGCCCGCGTGCAGCAGGAGGGCCGGCGAGAAGGGGTGCAGGGCCAGGGCGTCCAGGGCCGGGATGCGGGCGAGTTCCGGGTACGACGTCGACAGCAGCGGGGCCGTGCGGTCGAGGCGGAAGCCGTCGACCTTCTCGGTGGCCATGCGGCCGCCCACGGCGGGGGCGGCCTCCAGTACGGTGACGCTCAGTCCTGCGCTGGTCAGATGGTGGGCGGCCGCGAGGCCGGCGACCCCGGCTCCCACGACGATGACGTCCACGGTTTCCGCTTGGTGCGCCGACTCAAGCACGTGCCCCTCCCGAGGTCGCGCGGCTGCTGGAGACGTCATGCCCCCAACCGGCTTCTGGAATACCCGAGTTCCGCGATGAGGGTAGGTGGCCGGGCGGCAGGGAGGAGTCGCGCGTCGCCCTCGCACGGACGCATGGGGGGCGCGTTCGGTGCTTCCACCGGTGCGGCTCGGGAGGTTTCGCCCCCGCCGCCCCTACCCGTCCCATCCCTGGGGCTGCCGCCCCGGACCCCCGTTGGCGGGCTGGGGTGGGTGGGTTGTGTGCGGGTGGGTGGGTGGTTCATCGGCCTGAACGGCCTCGTCCTCAAGCGCCGGACGGGCTGAATAGTCAGCCCCTCCGGCGTTTGAGGAGCGGGGGTGCGGGGGCCGGCCCCTGGAAACGGGGCGCGGGGCGGAGCCCTGAAGCGAGGGCCGGGGGCGGAGCCCCGAACCGGGGGCCGGGGCGCAGCCCGGAATCGGAGGTCCAGGGGGCGGAGCCCCCTTGGCGGGGGTGAAGGGGCGGAGCCCCTGGGGATGGGACGGGTAGGGGCGGCGGGGGCGGAACGAACCCCGTTCGGGTCAGCGCAGCGCTGCCCGTACCGCTGACTCCACCGTCGGAAACGCGAACGCGAAGCCGGAGTCCAGGAGTCGCGCCGGGACGGCCCGCGTGCTGCAGAGGATGTCACCGGCGACCTCACCGAGGACGAGCCGGAGCGCGGGGGAGGGGACGGAGAGGAGCGTCGGGCGACGCAGGACGCGCCCCATCACGGCCGTCACCTCGCGGTTGGTCACCGGCTCGGGAGCCGTCAGGTTCACCGGCCCCGACAGCGACGGCGTGTCGATGAGGTGCCGGAGGGCGGCCACCTCGTCGTGCAGGGAGATGAAGCTCCAGTACTGGCGGCCGTTCCCGAGGCGGCCACCCAGGCCCGCCTGGAACAGCGGGAACAGCGGACCCCACGCCCCACCACCACGGGCCACCACCAGGCCCGTACGGGCGAGCACCGTCCGGACGCCCGCCTCCCGTGCCGCGGCCGTCGCCTCCTCCCACTCCACACAGAGCGAGGGGAGGAACCCCTCACCCGGCGGCGACGACTCGTCGACCGTCCGGTCCCCCGTGTCCCCGTAGAACCCGATCGCACTGCCGTTCACGAAGACACGCGGCGGCACGTCGAGCGAGGCCACCGCCTCGGCGAGCGCCGCCGTACCCAGCACCCGCCCCGCCCGGAGCTTCACCTTGTACGCCGCCGTCCAGCGGTGCGACGCCACCCCGGCCCCGGCGAGGTTCACCACCGCCGCACACCCGGCCAGCCCCGCCGTGTCCACCTGCTGGGCCTCCGGGTCCCACCGCACCTCGTCCTTGCCCCGCGGGGCCCGTCGTACGAGCCGGACCACCTCGTACCCGTCCGCCCGCAGCGAGCGCACCAGTGCAGAACCGATCAGCCCGGAAGCCCCGGCGATCGCGATCCGGGAACCGGGAGCCGGGGCCCCCTCGGTCTCGCCGCCCAGGGACGCAGCGGTGTCGAGCGGTTCGTCGCCGTCCAGTGGTGCGTCAGCGTTCATGGGAACATCCTGCCGGGTGCGCGGCCGCACCACACGGTCGGACTGCGCCGGTCGCCGTACTGTGGCCCCCATGCCGGTTCCGTACATACGTTTCGCCACCCACGACGACGAGGACGCGCTCGCCCGCCTCGACCGCGTCTCCTGGTCCACGCTGCACTCCGTCCAGCCGCGCCCCCAGCCGCCGTACGACCCCTTCTTCAACGAGCGGTTCGGGCCGCGTGACCACCTCGTCGCCGAACTCGGCGAGCGGCTCGCCGGCTACATCCGGCTGGGTTACCCGAGCCTCCTCGCCTGCAACTCCCATGTGCGGCAGATCCAGGGCCTCGTCGTCGCCGAGACGGCGCGCGGTGCCGGGGTCGGCCGGGCGCTGCTGCGGGCCGTGCGGGAGGAGGCCCGACGGCAGGGCGCACGACGGCTCACCCTGCGCGTCCTCGGGCACAACACCGCGGCCAGGAAGCTGTACGAGTCCGAGGGGTTCGTGGTGGAGGGGATCCTGCCCGAGGAGTTCCTGCTCGACGGGGCGTACGTGGACGATGTCCTGATGGGGTGCCACCTCTGACTCTGCGCGCGGCGGCCCGGCGGCAGCCGCCCGCAGCGGTGCCCGTGCGCTACGAGGCGATCAACTCGCCCGTGTCCACCGGCGTCGTCGCGTTCCTCGCCCGCTGGGCGTCCCCTGCGATCTCGTCCACCGTCAGGACGTAGCCCGTCTCGTCGTCGGAGGTGGAGCGGGCGAAGACCACGCCGTACACGCTGCCGTCGGGTGTGAGGAGGGGGCCGCCGGAGTTGCCGGGGCGGACCGTGGAGCGGATGGAGTAGATCTCCCGGGTGACCGTGTCCGTGTTGTAGATGTTCTGGCCGGTCGCGTCGATACGGCTGGCGACCGTGGCCGCCTGGAGGTCGAGGCCGCCGTCCTGCGGGTAACCGGCGACGACCGCGGAGTCGCCGCGCCCGGCGGAGTCGTCGAAGCGGAGCACGGGCGCGTCGAGGTCCGGCACGTAGAGGACCGCCACGTCCTTCTGCGGGTCGAACAGCACGACCCGCGCCTCGTACGTGCGGCCCACGCCGCCCACGCGGACGGTCGGGTCGTCGATGCCCGCCACCACATGGGCGTTCGTCATCACGTGCTGCTCGGAGTAGACGAAGCCGCTGCCCTCGCGCCCCTGGCCGCCGGCGGAGCCCTCCACCTTCACCGTGCTGCGCTTGGCCGCGTTCGTCGCGCTCGCCGTGACGCTGTCCCCGGAGGGCTTGGCGACCTGCGCCGTCGCCTCGTTCTCGAACGGGTTGAAGACCTGCGGGAAGCCCGCCTCGGTGAGGGCGGAGGTGGCGCGCGAGAACCAGGTGGGGGTCGTCTCCGGCATGGTGTTCTGCACGGCGCCGAGCAGTGCCGAGTCGCGAATGGCCTGGGTCACCAGCGGGGACGAGGACGCGCCCAGCACGCTGGCGGCCACCCAGGCGACGATGAGGACGGCGACCGTGTTGGCCGCGGCCCCGCCGACTCCGTCGGCCACCCGGAGCGGGCCGCGCTCCAACTCCCGGCGCAGCAGCAGTCCCAGGCGCCCCGCCAGCTCGTGCCCGACCACGGCCGGCGCCAGCACCGTCAGCACGGCCGTGAGTGTCGCCGCCGGGGTCCCCGCCGTCACCAGGCCCATCACCCAGGGCAACACCCACACGCCGACGACCGCGCCGCCCACGAACCCGGCCAGCGAGATGCAGCCGGCGACCAGACCACGGCGGTAACCGGATGCCGCGTAGGCCAGGATCACCAGCAACAGCAGGATGTCGAGCACGTCCACTCCACGCGCCTTTCTCTTGGGCCCCCTAGTACGCGTGGGGCGGGCCCGGTGATCAGGCAGGCTCACGCGGCCCAGCGGAATCGGCCACGCGCCTGGACCTGTAGAAACGCCCCGGACCTGGACGATGGTTCCACCGGGTGGCGCACCCCACGTCGCGGCGGGGGCGGGCCGACGTCAGGCTGAGGCCATGCATGTCTTCCGGACGGCGCGAACACGGCGACGGCGACGGGGGCGGATAGGGGCGCGGATACGGGCGCGGATATGGGGGCGGATACGGCGGCGGACACGGGCTGCGCTGGGAGAGGCGGGTACGACGCCCGTACGGCCGCCGCGCGTCGTCGGCCCGGTAGCCCGGCTGCCGCGTGCCGCCCGCCCAGCAGCCCGGCTGCCACGTGCCGCCCTTCTCCCGCTCGCCTGTCTGCCCGTGCTCGCCGTCGTGGTGGGGGCGGTGCTGTGGGCGACGGCCGACGAGGACGGGACCCAGGGCCGCGCCCACCGAACGGCCCGGCCGCCGATCGTGCCGAGGGCCCAGTGGCTGGGCGACGCCGAGCGCAGTCAGTCGCCCGCGCGGTACGACGACCGGGTCCTCGCGGTCTTCGTGCACCACACCAACTCGCCGAACGACTACGACTGCGTGGATACGCCCCGCACCCTCCGCCGCATGTACGCGGAGCAGACCGGCCGCCGGGACTGGAACGACATCGGCTACAACTTCCTCGTCGACCGCTGCGGCACGATCTACGAGGGCCGCGCGGGCGGCGTCGACCGGCCCGTCACCGGCGCCCACACCCAGGGCTTCAACCACCGTACGGCGGGCATCGCGGCCATCGGCACGTTCACGGCGGGCCTGCCGGTGCCCCGGGCGATGACCGACGCGATCGCCGCCCTCACCGCCTGGAAGCTGGGCCTCGCGGACGTCGACCCGCGCGGCGGAGTCCGCCTGGTGTCCAGCAACGACGGCAGCCGGTACCCCGCCGGCACCGCCGTCCTCCTGCCCGCCCTCGCGGGCCACAGCGACGGCTACCTGACCAGCTGCCCGGGCGCGGCCCTCGGCCAGCGGCTCCCCGCGCTCAGGGAGACCGCGGCCGGGCTCCAGGGCCGGTCCTGGCGCTCCGTTCACAGGCCGAGCGCGGACGTCTCACAGAGCCCTCCAAGATCCGCGGCCTAGCTTGTTCGTGTCACGCCGACCGGAGGTGGGGGAAAGATGATCAGCAGCCGCCCGAAGACGACGAACATGACCACGAACATGACCACGAACACGAAGAAGACCAGGGAGACGAACACGGGCACGGGCGCGAAGAGGTCCTGGTCCCGGTCCCTGCGGAGCCCCTGGGTTGTGGCCTGCGCGGCCGTCGCCGTCGTGCTCGGCCCGTCCGCCGTCACCGCGTCCGCGCTGGAGCGGGCGAACTCGGCGCCCCTGCACCGTCCGGCGGTCCCGGACCGGGAGCCGCACCGTGCCGCGCCCCACACCGCCCCGCAGTACGCGTACCTGCCGCGCTCCACCTACCGAGCTCAGGCCCTGAACCGCTCCCAGAGCCTGGGATAGCGCTGCGCGAGCACGGCCTCGTTCTCGAAGTCCACTGGCGTGCCCTCGGGTTCGGGCGGTGCGGGTGCGAGGCCGAGGTCCGGGGCGACGGTACCGGTGAGCTGTTCGTACGCCTCGTCCGCCGCGTACCCCAGTTCCTCGCCGTCCCCGTCGACCTCGTCGTCGAAGTCGTCCAGGAGATCGGCGAGCGCGTCCGGATCGTGCACCGCGCCCTCGAAGACCTCCCGGCCCTGGCCGATCAGCCAGCACCGGAAGAAGTCGAACGCGTCGTCACCGGCCCCGTCGAGCAGCACCCACGCGGCGCCCCACACATCCCACTGGTAGGCGCGGTTGTAGCGGGACTCGAAGTGCCGGGCGAAGTCCAGCACCGCGTCCGGGTCCAGCTGGACGAGCCGCTCGACGAGCAGGTCGGCCTGATCCTCGGGGTCGCCCTCGGCGGCCTCCCGGGTCGTGTCCACCAGCTCCCAGAACTCCGTCTCGTCCATCACAGGGACCAGCATCGGCCCTCTGGCGGAGGGACGCACCTGGACGGGGCCCATAGCCCAATAGTCCAACAGCCCAGCAGCAGTCCAATAGCCCAGCAGCAGTCCAACAGCCCAGCAGCCCGATCGCCCCGCGGCGTCACGAACGGTACAGCTCCGTCAGGCGAGCCGCGTCGTCCGTGAACCGTTTGCGCAGGGTCGCCGGGGACAGCACCTCCACCTCCGGGCCCAGGGCCGTGAGCTGGGCGTGGGCGACCTCCTCGGACTCGACCGGCAGCGTCACGGTCACCCGCCCCCGCTCGTCCGGGTCACCCGCGGCCGCCAGGGCCTCCCGGGCGGACTGGGGATCCACGGTGTACGCCAGCTGCCGTACGCCCTCCCCGGTCAACCGCACCACGACCTCGGCGTGCAGGATCGACCGCGCGAACTGCGCGGCCCGCTCCTCCCAGAAAGCCGGCAGGTCGAACTCCTCGTCCCGCGTGAAGCGGTCCTCGCGGACGGCCACCGCGGTGAACCGGTCGATGCGGTACACCCGGAAGGAGGCTTCGTCCGCCACGTGTGCGCACAGGTACCAGGCGCCCGCCTTCAGGACGAGCGCGTACGGCTCCAGCTCCCGCACCACTTCCCGCTGAGACTCCTTGTCCCCGCGCCGGTAGCGGGCCGTGATCCGCCGGTCGCCCCACACCGCGTCCGCGACCGTCGGCAGCAGCCCGGGTGTCTCGGGCTCCTTGAACCAGGCGGGGGCGTCCAGGTGGAACCGTTGCGCGGCTGTGCGAGAGGCGTCCCTGAGGGAGGGGAGGAGGGCGGCGGACACCTTGAGCCGGGCGGCCGAGGCGGCGTCCTCCAGTCCCATCTCGCGGAGCGCGGCCGGCACGCCGCTGAGGAACAGTGCCTCGGCCTCGCTGCGGGCCAGGCCGGTCAGCCGGGTGCGGTACCCGCCGATGAGTCGGTACCCACCGGCTCGCCCCCGGTCCGCGTACACCGGGACGCCGGCCTCCGACAGCGCCTGCGCGTCCCGCGTCACCGTCCGTTCGGACACCTCCAGCTCGCGGGCCAGTTCGGCCGCGGTCATGGATGGTCGTGACTGGAGCAACAGCACCATCTTGATGAGCCGGGCAGCACGCATGGGCTCATGATGCCGGAGGGGCTGGAAAACCAGCCCCTCCGGCGTTCAGGAACGGGGGGCCAGGGGGGGCGGAACCCCCTGGCCCCCTGGACGGGGTCGTAGGGGCGGCGCCCCTACGACCTCACAGCCCGTACCGCTCCCGTGCCTCCTTCACCGCCGTCGCCTTGACCTCGCCACGCCGGGCGAGCTGGGCGAGAGCGGCGACGACGATCGACTGGGCGTCGACACCGAAGTGGCGGCGCGCCGCGTCGCGGGTGTCCGAGAGACCGAAACCGTCCGCGCCGAGCGAGGAGTAGTCCTGCTCCACCCACTGCGCGATCTGGTCGGGAACCTGGCGCATGTAGTCGGAGACCGCGAGGACGGGACCCTCGGCGCCCTGGAGCGCCTGGCGTACGTACGGCACGCGGTCCTCGCCCCGCAGCAGCGCGGCGTCCGCGTCCAGCGCGTCGCGCCGCAGCTCCGTCCACGACGTCGCCGACCAGACGTCCGCCGCCACGCCCCACTCCTCGGCGAGCAGCTTCTGGGCGTCGAGGGCCCAGTGGATCGCCGTGCCGGAACCCAGCAGCTGGATGCGCGGGGCGTTGGCCACGAGCGACAGCCCCGCCGACTCCGCCGTGTTGAAGCGGTACAGGCCCTTGACGATGCCCTCGTCGATCGCTGCCACGGCCGGCTTCGCGGGCTGCGGCACCGGCTCGTTGTAGACGGTGAGGTAGTAGAAGACGTTCGGGTCCTCGCCCGGCGCCGCCTCCCCGTACATCCGGCGCAGACCGTCCTTCACGATCACCGCGATCTCGTACGCGAACGCCGGGTCGTACGACAGGGCCGCCGGGTTGGTCGCGGCGATCACCGGCGAGTGGCCGTCGGCGTGCTGCAGGCCCTCGCCCGTCAGCGTCGTGCGGCCGGCCGTCGCACCGATGAGGAAGCCGCGGCCCAGCTGGTCGCCGAGCTGCCACATCTGGTCGGCCGTGCGCTGCCAGCCGAACATCGAGTAGAAGATGTAGAAGGGGATCATCGCCTCGCTGTGCGTCGCGTACGACGTGGAGGCGGCGATGAAGTCGGCCATGGAACCGGCCTCGGTGATCCCCTCGTTGAGGATCTGACCGTCCTTGGCCTCCTTGTAGTACATCAGCTGGTCGCGGTCGACCGGCTCGTACGTCTGGCCCTTGGGCGAGTAGATGCCGAGGGACGGGAAGAGGCTCTCCATGCCGAAGGTGCGCGCCTCGTCGGGGACGATCGGCACCCAGCGCCTGCCGGACTGCTTGTCGCGGACCAGGTCCTTGACGAGGCGGACGAAGGCCATGGTCGTCGCCACGTTCTGCGAGCCCGAGCCCTTGTCGAAGGACGCGAACGCCTTCTCGGCGGGCGCCGGCAGCGGGGCGAGCGCGTGCGTACGACGCGCCGGGGCGGGACCGCCCAGGGCCGCGCGGCGCTCCTGCAGGTAGCGGACCTCGGGGGAGTCCGCGCCCGGGTGGCCGTACGGCACGACGCCGTCGGTGAATTGCGCGTCGGAGATCGGCAGCTCCAGCAGGTCACGCATCGACTTGAACTCGTCCACCGTCAGCTTCTTCATCTGGTGGTTGGCGTTCTTCGACGCGAAGCCCTCGCCGAGCGTGAAGCCCTTGACGGTCTGGGCGAGGATGACGGTCGGGGCACCCTTGTGCTCCACGGCCGCCTTGTACGCGGCGTACACCTTGCGCGCCTCGTGACCACCGCGGGAGAGGTGGAAGCATTCGAGGATCTTGTCGTCGGACAGCAGCTTGGCCATCTCGACGAGCGCGGGGTCGGCCCCGAAGAAGTCCTGGCGGATGTAGGCGGCGTCGCGGGTCTGGTACGTCTGCACCTGCGCGTCCGGCACCTCACGCAGACGGCGTACCAGCGCGCCCGTGGTGTCGAGCTGGAACAGCTCGTCCCAGGCGGTGCCCCACAGGGTCTTGACGACGTTCCAGCCGGCGCCGCGGAACTGGGCCTCCAGCTCCTGCACGATCTTGAAGTTGGCGCGGACCGGGCCGTCGAGGCGCTGCAGGTTGCAGTTGATGACGAAGGTCAGGTTGTCCAGGCCCTCGCGTGACGCCAGGCCGAGCGCGGCCGTCGACTCGGGCTCGTCCATCTCGCCGTCGCCGAGGAACGCCCAGACGTGGGAGTTCGAGACGTCCTTGATCCCGCGACTGGTGAGGTAGCGGTTGAAGCGCGCCTGGTAGATCGCCGACAGCGGGCCGAGACCCATCGACACCGTCGGGAACTCCCACAGCCAGGGGAGACGGCGCGGGTGCGGGTAGGACGGCAGGCCGTTGCCCCCCGCCTCCTGGCGGAAGTTGTCCAGCTGGGTCTCGGTCAGGCGGCCGTCGAGGAACGCGCGGGCGTAGATGCCGGGGGAGGCGTGGCCCTGGATGTACAGCTGGTCGCCGGAGCCGGGAGCGTCCTGGGAGTCCTTGCCCCGGAAGAAGTGGTTGAAGCCGGTCTCGTAGAGCCAGGCCGCCGAGGCGAAGGTGGCGATGTGGCCGCCGACGCCGAGTTTCGAGGCCCGGGTCACCATCGCGGCCGCGTTCCAGCGGTTCCACGCGGTGATACGGCGCTCCATCTCCTCGTCACCGGGCACGGCGGGCTCGGCGGGGGTGGGGATGGTGTTGACGTAGTCGGTCTCAAGGAGCTTGGGCAGCGCGAGTCCGCCCGCCTCGGCGCGCTCCAGCGTGCGCCGCATCAGGTATGCGGCGCGGTGCGGCCCGGCCGCCTTGGTGACGGCGTCCAGCGAGGCCCGCCACTCGGCGGTCTCCTCGGGGTCGCGGTCCGGGAGCTGGTCGAGCTCGCTCGGCTGGATTGCGGTGGGGTCGGTCATTGCGCCGCCTTCCGGATGCGGAGGGGGGTTCCCTCGTCGGTAAGGGGTTTGGGGGTGCCCTTCGTCTTGGCAGGACAGGGCGGAGGCTCTGGTGGGAGCCCGTCGGCGACTCTAACTCCCTGATCGATGATCGATCAAAGGGTTGAGAGGCAAAACCTCTTGATCACGAGAAAGTCGGCACGGGGTGCCTTCGGCGGCGGCACCGGGTGTCGTGGTCTGCCCGGAGTTTTCGCAGGTGAGGGCGCGTATGAGCGGTCCTGTGCTCTGATCGCGGTACGACGCCTCATGCGCGCGGAGCGACACCTCATGCGCGTGGGTGCTATGTCCTAGGCGCGCGGTGCGCAGCCCAGGACATGGGCCTTCACGATGTCGGCGATCCTCGGGTCACGCCTGCGGAACGCCGCCACCAGTTCCTCGTGCTCCTCGGCGTACGACTGCTGGACCGTGCCCAGCCAGCGGATGGACAGCGCCGTGAACACCTCGATGCCGAGGCCCTCCCAGGTGTGCAGGAGGACCGAGTTGCCGGCGGCTCTCACCAGTTCCCGGTGGAAGGCGACCGTGTGGCGCACCTGGCCGGTGCCGTCCGACCTGCGGTCCGCCTCGTACAGCGCGGTGACGTGCGGCTCCAGCGCCGAGCAGTCCTCGGCCAGCTTCTCCGCCGCGAGCTCCGCCGCGATGGCCTCGAGACCGGCCCGTACGGGGTAGCTCTCCTCCAGGTCGGCCGCCGTCAGGTTCCGTACGCGTACGCCCTTGTTCGGCGCCGACTCGATCAGCCGGAGCGACTCCAGTTCCCGCAGGGCCTCGCGCACGGGGGTCTGGCTGACCTCCAGCTCCGTCGCGATCCGCCGCTCGACGATCCGCTCACCCGGCTTCCATCGCCCGCTCACGATCCCCTCCACGATGTGCTCGCGGATCTGTTCGCGCAGCGAGTGGACGACGGGCGCGGTCATGAGGGCTCCTTAACGAGGGGCCGCCCATCGGCCCCGGGGGCGTTTGACGGTTTAGACAATACGGCCGTGCGTCCCTGCGGGAGAGGCGCAGAGGGACGCTTTCGCGCAGGTGAGACGAGACTTACACGGGGCGCCACCGGGCATACGACGGTGCCCCGCCCGGGGAGGCCCGGACGGGGCACCGTACTGAAAGACGCACTGACAGACGCACTGACAGATGCACTGTCGATGCACTGACAGCCGTGCTGACAGCCGTACTGACTACAGGCCGAGCTCCACCTCGAACTCGCCCGCCTCCAGGATCGCCTTGACCGCCGTCAGGTAGCGGGCCGCGTCGGCGCCGTCCACCAGGCGGTGGTCGTAGGAAAGGGTCAGGTACGTCATGTCGCGGACGCCGATGACCGTGCCCTCCTCCGTCTCGATGACGGCGGGGCGCTTGACCGTGGCGCCGATGCCGAGGATCGCGACCTGGTTCGGCGGCACGATGATCGTGTCGAAGAGCGCGCCGCGCGAGCCGGTGTTGCTGATGGTGAAGGTCGCGCCGGAGAGCTCGTCCGGGGTGATCTTGCTGGCCCGGACCTTGCCCGCCAGGTCGGCGGTGGCCTTGGCGATGCCGGCGATGTTCAGGTCGCCCGCGTTCTTGATGACCGGGGTCATCAGGCCCTTCTCGGAGTCCACGGCGATGCCGACGTTCTCCGTGTCGAAGTACGTGATGGTGCCCTCGGCCACGTTGATCCGGGCGTTGATGGCCGGGTGGGCCTTCAGCGCCTGGGCCGCCGCCTTCACGAAGAACGGCATCGGGGAGAGCTTCACGCCCTCGCGGGCCGCGAACGAGTTCTTCGCCTGGTTGCGCAGGCGCATCAGACGCGTCACGTCGACCTCGACCACCGAGGACAGCTGGGCCTGCTCGTGCAGGGCCTTGACCATGTTGTCGCCGATGACCTTGCGGATCCGCGGCATCTTGACGGTCTGGCCACGCAGCGGGGAGACCTCCAGGACGGGGGTCTTCTTCGCCGTGACGGCGGCCGGTGCGGCGGCCGGAGCCGGGGCGGCAGCGGCGGCCTTCGCGGCTTCGGCGGCGGCGATGACGTCCTGCTTGCGGATGCGCCCGCCGACGCCGGTGCCCTTGACGGTGGACAGGTCGACGCCGTTCTCGGCGGCGAGCTTGCGCACCAGCGGGGTCACGTAGGCGCCCTCGTCGGTGGCCTCGGCGGCGGCCGGAGCAGCCGGAGCCGGGGTGACGGGAGCGGGCGCGGCCGGCGCGGGAGCCGGAGCGGCCGGAGCCGCGGCCTGGGCCGGAACCGGGGCGGGCACCGGAGCCGCGGGGGCAGCCGGAGCCGGAGCCGGAGCCGGGGCGGCGGGGGCCGGAGCCGGAGCGGCCGGGGCCGCGGGGCGGCGGCGGCCGGAGCGGCACCCGGGGCGCCGATGACGGCCAGCTTGGCGCCGACCTCGGCCGTCTCGTCCTCGGCGACCACGATCTCCAGCAACACGCCGGAGGTGGGCGCCGGGATCTCGGTGTCGACCTTGTCGGTGGACACCTCCAGCAGCGGCTCGTCGGCCTCCACCGTCTCGCCGACTTCCTTGAGCCAGCGGGTGACGGTGCCCTCGGTGACCGACTCGCCCAGCGCCGGCAGGACCACGTCGGTGCCCTCGGCGGCACCAGCGGCCGGAGCGGCGGCGGGCGCGGCGGCGGGAGCCGGGGCCGCGGGGGCCTCGGCGACCGGAGCCGGAGCCGCGGGGGCGGCCGGGGCCGGAGCCTCGGCAGCGGCCGGAGCGGGGGCGGCAGCGGGCGCGCCCGTGCCGTCGTCGATGACGGCCAGCTCGGCGCCGACCTCGACCGTCTCGTCCTCGGCGACCTTGATGGACGCCAGTACACCGGCGGCGGGCGAGGGGATCTCGGTGTCGACCTTGTCGGTGGACACCTCCAGCAGCGGCTCGTCGGCCTCGACGCGCTCGCCCTCGGCCTTCAGCCAGCGGGTGACAGTGCCCTCGGTGACGCTCTCACCGAGCGCCGGAAGGGTTACGGAAACCGCCATGGTTTCGGTTGCTCCTTAGGAATTGCGGAAGTCAGTGTCGTCGCATGTTGTCGCGCCCGGGGACTGAAGGTGTCAGTCGTGGGAGTGGAGGGGCTTGCCCGCGAGGGCCAGGTGGGCCTCGCCGAGCGCCTCGTTCTGCGTCGGGTGGGCGTGGATGAGCTGGGCCACCTCGGCCGGCAGCGCCTCCCAGTTGTAGACCAGCTGGGCCTCGCCGACCTGCTCGCCCATGCGGTCGCCGACCATGTGGACGCCGACCACGGCACCGTCCTTGACCTGGACGAGCTTGATCTCGCCCGCGGTCTTGAGGATCTTGCTCTTGCCGTTGCCCGCGAGGTTGTACTTCAGAGCGACGACCTTGTCCGCGCCGTAGACCTCCTTGGCCTTGGCCTCGGTGATGCCCACGGAGGCGACCTCCGGGTGGCAGTACGTCACCCGCGGCACGCCGTCGTAGTCGATCGGGACGGTCTTCAGACCGGCCAGACGCTCCGCCACCAGGATGCCCTCGGCGAAGCCGACGTGGGCGAGCTGGAGGGTCGGGACCAGGTCACCGACGGCGGAGATGGTCGGGACGTTCGTCTGCATGTACTCGTCGACGAGGACGTAGCCGCGGTCCATGGCGACCCCGGCCTCCTCGTAGCCGAGGCCCCCCGAGACCGGGCCGCGTCCGACGGCGACGAGGAGGATCTCCGCCTCGAACTCCTTGCCGTCGGCGAGCGTGACCTTGACACCGTCCGCCGTGTACTCGGCCTTCTGGAAGAAGGTGCCGAGGTTGAACTTGATGCCGCGCTTGCGGAACGCGCGCTCAAGAAGCTTCGAGCTGTTCTCGTCCTCGACCGGGACGAGGTGCTTCATGCCCTCGATGATCGTGATGTCCGAGCCGAAGGACTTCCACGCGGAGGCGAACTCGACACCGATGACACCGCCGCCGAGGACGATCGCGGACTTCGGCACACGGTCCAGGACGAGGGCGTGGTCCGAGGAGATGATGCGGTTGCCGTCGATCTCCAGGCCCGGCAGGGACTTCGGCACCGAGCCGGTCGCGAGCAGGATGTGACGGCCCTGGATCCGCTGACCGTTGACGTCCACCGAGGTCGGGGAGGACAGACGCCCCTCACCCTCGATGTAGGTCACCTTGCGCGAGGCGACGAGCCCCTGCAGACCCTTGTACAGGCCCGAGATGACCTCGTCCTTGTACTTGTGGACGGCCGGGACGTCGATGCCCTCGAACGTGGCCTTCACGCCGAACTGCGCGCTCTCGCGGGCCTGGTCGGCGATCTCGCCCGCGTGGAGCAGGGCCTTGGTGGGGATGCAACCCCGGTGCAGGCAGGTACCGCCGACCTTGTCCTTCTCGATCAGGGCGACGTCCAGGCCCAGCTGCGCCCCGCGCAGGGCCGCGGCGTAACCACCGCTACCACCGCCGAGGATCACTAGGTCGAAAACGGTGCTGGCGTCGTTCGCCACGTCACGTCCTCCATGCATGTGCGCCGTGCGCCGGGCCCCCTCGTCCCATTCGGGGGGTGACCGGGCGGTCGACTGGTGTCCGGCCGCTCTTTTGCTTCGGCCCTTCGGTGGGGCCCTGTCCTGCCGTGCCCCATCTTCGCACTTGTCGGAGGCGTCCGGGACGCGGGGCTGCGGTGTGAGACGCCACACGTACGGGGGCGCCCCGTAAGGGGCGCGGGGAACTGCGCGATCAAGCACATACAGCCCGCAGCCGCCCAGCGACAGAAAGAACCGAGCTCGTGGGCGACGGAGCCCACATGCACGAAAGCCCCGCCGCCCAAAGAAACCTCAGCCCAGATCCCCCGAAGCCGCCAGCTCGGCAACCCGCACCAGCGTGCGCACCGCGCTGCCCGTGCCACCCTTCGGCGTGTAACCGAACGGCGCGGACTCGTTGAAGGCCGGCCCCGCGATGTCCAGGTGGGCCCAGGTGATCCCCTCGCCCACGAACTCCTTCAGGAAGAGTCCGGCGACCAGACCGCCCCCGTACCGCTCGCCCATGTTCGCGATGTCGGCGGTGGGGGAGTCCATCCCCTTGCGCAGATGGTCCGGCAGCGGCATGGGCCAGGCACCCTCACCGACCTCCACGGCGGCCTCGTACACCGAGGAGCGGAACGCGTCGTCGTTCGCCATGATCCCGAACGTGCGGTTGCCGAGTGCCAGCATCATCGCGCCCGTCAGCGTGGCCACGTCGATGATCGCGTCCGGCTTGTCCTCGGAGGCCTTGGCGAGCGCGTCGGCCAGGACGAGGCGGCCCTCGGCGTCGGTGTTGAGGACCTCGACGGTCTTGCCGCTGTACATGCGCAGCACGTCACCCGGACGGGTCGCGGAGCCGGACGGCATGTTCTCGGCGAGGGCGAGCCAGCCGGTGACGTTCACCTCGAGGCCGAGGCGCGCGGCGGCGACGACCGCGGCGAACACGGCGGCGGCGCCGCTCATGTCGCACTTCATCGTCTCGTTGTGCCCGGCCGGCTTCAGCGAGATGCCGCCCGAGTCGTACGTGATGCCCTTGCCGATGAACGCGAGGTGCTTCTTCGCCTTGGCGGAGGTGTACGACAGCTTCACCAGACGGGGCGCCGACGCCGACCCGACGCCCACACCGAGGATGCCGCCGTAGCCGCCCTTCTCCAGCGCCTTCTCGTCGAGCACCTGCACCTTGATGCCGTGCTCCTTGGCCGCGGCCTGCGCGACGGCGGCGAACGCCTCCGGGTTGAGGTCGTTCGGCGGGGTGTTGATCAGGTCGCGGGCGCGGTTCAGCTCCTCGGTCACGGCGGTGGCCCGCTCCGCGGCGGCCTTGTGGGCGCGGTCGCGGGTCTTGGCGCCGAGCAGGGCGACCTCGGCCAGCGGAGCCTTGTTGTTCTTCGCCTTGCCGGGGTTGCCCTTGTCGGAGTTGCCCTTGTACGTGTCGAAGGAGTACGCGCCGAGCAGCGCGCCCTCGCTGACCGCGGCGACATCACCGGCGTCCGTGATCGGCAGCGCGAACGCGGCCTTCTTCGAACCGGCCAGGGCCCGGGCCGCGGCCCCGGCCGCGCGGCGCAGCGCCTCGGCCTCGAACGACGCGTCCTTCCCCGGCTCGGCTCCCAGGCCCACCGCCACCACGAGCGGCGCCTTGAAGCCGGCCGGCGCGGGCAGCTTCGTCACCTCGCCCTCGGTACCCGAGGCGCCCAGGGTCTGGAGGACGCCCGCAAGCTTGCCGTCGTACGCCTTGTCCACGGCCTCGGCGCCCGGCGCGACGACCAGGTCCCCGGACCCAGATGCAGAGCCCTTCGCGACACCGACCACGATCGCGTCGGCGCGGACGCCGGGCGCGGCGGCGGTGCTGAGAGTGAGAGCAGTCACGGTGGTGAAATCTCGCTTCCGGTTAAGTGTCAGTGGCCGAACGGATGGGTCGACCGGCCCTGTGGAGGACCCTGGATCCGCGTGTGCGGCAGCCCCGTCCGGCCGGGGGAACCGCGGTGCGCGGCAGCCCCGGGCGGCCGGGGATCCGTGGCGCGCGGCGCCCACGGCCGGACCGGGAGTGCCGGGAACGAGCCTAGCCCTGTGCGGCCCATCGGACCTGGGACGCGGGGGCCGGTCCCGTACTCCCCGGACATTCCAGGCCGCTTCCCCGAGCCTTCGGTCCGGCTGTTCGGGCTCGTGGCTCCAGCCTCCACGAGCTCGCGGCTCCGCCCGCACAGGGACATCCCCATGGCTTCCGCATAGGGGGATCCCCATGGCCCGGACTCCCGCCGTGCCCGGCACAGGCACCCCAGGAGATCATCTTTGGGGCACACTGCCGCACATACGTACCCCTTGGAGCCCGACCGGTGAAACGCCCGCTCGTTCTGTGCGCCCTGCTTCTGCTGCTCACTGCCTGCACGACCGCCCCCGACGACAAGCCGGAGGCCGGTGACGAACGCTGGCGGCCCCGTCCCGGCAGCACCTGGCAGTGGCAGCTCAGCGGGCGCCTGGACACCTCCGTCGACGTGCCCGTGTACGACATCGACGGCTTCGACCACTCGGCCGACACGGTCGACGGACTCCACCGCGACGGCCGCAAGGTCATCTGCTACCTGTCGACCGGAGCCTGGGAGGAGTTCCGGCCGGACGCGGACGACTTCCCCGAGTCCGTCCTCGGCCGCGGCAACGGCTGGGAGGGCGAGCGCTGGCTCGACATCCGCCGCACGGACGTCCTGGAACCCCTCATGGCCGCCCGCCTCGACATGTGCGAGGAGAAGGGCTTCGACGCGGTGGAGCCGGACAACATGGACGGTTACCAGAACCGCACGGGCTTCCGCCTGACGGCCGCCGACCAGCTCCGCTACAACCGGCTCATCGCCCGCCTCGCCCATGAACGCGGCCTGGCCGTCGGCCTGAAGAACGACCTCGCCCAGATCCCGCAGCTGGTCGACGACTTCGACTTCGCGGTCAACGAACAATGCGCCCAGTACCGGGAGTGCGACGAGATGACGCCCTTCATCGAGGCGGACAAGGCGGTCTTCCACGTCGAGTACGAACTCGGCACCGGCAGCTTCTGCCCCGAGGCCCGGCGGCTGCGGCTGAGCTCGATGCTCAAGAAGTACGAGCTGGGGGTGTGGCGGCGGGCCTGCTGAGAGGCGCCGTCCCCGTCATCCGAAGTCATCCGACATCCGAAGCCATCCGAAGTCCGAAGTCCGAAGTCCGAAGTCATCCCAGGTCATCCGAACGAGAGCACGACCAGCGCCGCCGTCGCCGCCGTCTCCGCCAGGGCACCGAACACATCACCCGTCACCCCGCCGAAGCGGCGCGTGCAGTGCCGCAGCAGCACCTCGGCGGCGGCACAGGCGAGGACGACCGCGAGGACCGTACGCAGGACCGCGTCGTACGGCCCGACAAGCGTGCTCACCCCGCCCGCGACGCACACGACCAGGCCCGCCACGAGAGCCGCGTTCCGCACGGGGACCGTGCCCGCGACCGCCGCGCCCAGGCCCTCGGGCCGGGCCGGCGGCACGCCCCTGCGTGCGGCCAGGGTCAGGGTGAGCCGGGCCGCGGTCGCCGAGACGGCGGCGGCGAGGGCGCCCAGGGCCCAGGACTGCCCGTACGCCTCGGCGAGCGCGGCGACCTGGGCGAGCAGTACGAAGACCAGAGTGAGGACGCCGAACGGACCGATGTCCGACTGCTTCATGATCCGCAACGCGTCCTCGGCGGGTTTGCCGCTGCCGAGCCCGTCGGCCGTGTCGGCGAGGCCGTCGAGGTGCAGGCCCCGGGTCAGGACGGCGGGCACGGCGGCGGTGGCCACGGCCGCGAGCAGGGGGCCCGCGCCGAGCAGGAGCAGCAGCAGTCCGAGTGCGGCGGAGAGAAGCCCGACGACCAGGCCGGCGACCGGCGCGCACAGCATCCCGGCGCGTGCGGCGTCACGGTCCCAGCGGGTCACGGTGACGGGCAGCACGGTCAGGGTGCCGAAGGCGAAGCGCAGGCCGTCGGGGAGGGAGGACTCGGACACCGGCTTGGACACCGGCGCAGGGTATCCGGCGGCTTCGGGGCCACCGTCGGCGGGCCGACGGCCGGGAGGTGGCTTAAATCGTGACTAAAGTGCGCATATGGGTTACTGGTTGCATCGGAACATCATCGAACCGGGCAAACTTCCCCTCCTGCTCGCCCTCACCGCCTTCGTGCTGACGTTCGTGATCACCCGGGTCATCACCCGCATGATCCGCGCGGGCAAGGGGCCGTTCCGCAACATCGACTCCGGCGGCGTGCACATCCACCACGTGGTCCCCGGGGTCCTGCTGATGGTGGCCGGCGGCTTCGGCGCGGTGGCGAGCGGACGGGAAGGGGTCGGCCCCGCCCTGTGCGCCGTGCTGTTCGGGGTGGGCGTGGGCCTGGTGCTGGACGAGTTCGCGCTGATCCTGCACCTCCACGACGTGTACTGGACCGAACAGGGCCGCAAGAGCGTCGAGATGGTGGTCATGACGGCGGCTCTCGTCAGTCTGGTGCTCTGCGGCTTCCTGCCGTTCGGGGTCAACGACGTGGGCCGGCAGGAGTTGGCGGACCGCGGTTCGGTGATCCTCAGCGTCGGCCTGAACTTCCTCTTCGCGCTGCTCGCCCTCAGCAAGGGCAAGGTCCGCATCGCGCTCTTCGGCGTGATCGTGCCCTTCATCGCCGTGATCGGGGCGCTCCGGCTGGCCCGCCCCCACTCGCCGTGGGCCAAGCGCTTCTACCGCCGCCGCCCGCGCGCCCGCGCCAGATCCCAGCTGCGAGCCTTCCACCACGACCGCCGCTGGGCGGGGCTGAGCCGCAAGGTTCAGGACTGGATCGGAGGCGCACCCGACGGCCCGACCGGAGCGTCCGCCCACACCGCGGACCGCCGCTGACGCCACTGGGACACCCCGCACACCACCAGCACCGCCGCGATCGCCGCCACGTGCTCCTTGCCCGCGAGGTTCTCCTTCAGCAGCAACTCGACGACCATCGCCGCGACCACCGCCGCCATCGTGACGTACGCCCGGTAGCGCCAGCCCACGAACACGGCGAGCCCGACCACGGCGGCCGACGGCCCGGTGTCCACGACCCGCCCGTCCGAGGCGGGCAGCCCGAAGAGCACGTCCGGACCGAGCGCGACGCCCACACGCGCGTACAGTGTGCCCGCCAGCGTGGCGACGTACGCGACGGCGAGCGTCCGCCGACGGCCCAGGGAGATCTCCGCGATCCCGAACACGACCAGGATCTGCAGGAGTCCGCCCCACACCGGCAGGTCCAGGGCCGGTACGAAGAGGGAGAGCGGCGTGCGCAGCAGGGCGAGCCAGAGAGGGTCGTCGGCGCGTACGACACCGATGTCCTGGACGAACCCGTAACCCCACGACCGTCCGTGCACGAAGTGCAGGAGCGCGGTGAGGCCCACCGCGGCCAGGGCCAGCGGCACGGCCCTGAAGCGCTCGCGCACCACCACCGGGCGCACGGTGTCGTACAGCCGCCCCCACTCGGCCCGGACCAGCCGCACGAGGACGCCGCCGAGGACGCTCGGCCGCGTACTCATCCGCCGATCCTCCCGCCGACCCGCATGCGCCCGTCCTCCGTCGCCGTCCGGCCCGCCCTTGCCGACGTGCCGTGTTCGAAGACCGAAGGGCACGCGGGGAAGTTGAGCGGGACCGGGATGATCCCGCTCTCGCGGGCGGTGACGGACCTCGTACCCGGTCCGCTCGTGCGATGGTAGGTCGGCCGCGGCCGGTTTGTGGCGGCCGAGATTCGCGGTCGAGGTAGACGAGTCCGGTGTGCGCGGTGGACGAGTCCGGTGGCCGCGTGGAAGAGGCCGGCGGTCGGGGGAGAAGAGCCCGGTGGCCGCGGCGGAAGGGTGCCGCCGACAGGGGCCCGCCCGTCGGATCAGCCGGCCGCGGCCGAATTCTCCGGCTCCTCCGGCTCCTCCGGCTTGTCCAGCGCCTGCGGTTCCTTCGGTTCCGGCTGTTCCTCCGGCAGCTCCGCCGCCAGGGCGGCCGCCGCCTGGACCAGCGGCAGGGCCAGGAGCGCGCCCATGCCCTCGCCGACGCCCACGCCGTGGTCGAGGAGCGGCTCGATGGCCATCCGGTCGAGGGCCTTCGCCTGGGCCGGCTCGCCGCTGTTGTGTCCGGCCAGCCACCAGTCCGGCGCCCGGAAGGCGACCCGCTGGCCGACGAGGGCGCACGCGGCCGACACGACCCCGTCCAGGATCACGGGGGTCTTGCGTACGGCGCTCTGGAGCAGGAAGCCCGTCATCGCGGCCAGGTCGGCGCCGCCCACCGTCGCCAGCAACTGCAACTGGTCCCCGAGCACCGGCCGGGCCCGCCGCAGGGCGTCCCGCACGGCCGCGCACTTCCGCATCCACGCCAGGTCGTCGATCGCCACCCCGCCCCGCCCGGTGACGACGGACGCGTCCGTGCCGCACAGCGCCGCGACCAGTACCGCCGCCGCCGTGGTCCCCCCGACGCTCACATCCCCGAGCACGACCAGATCCGTACCGGAGTCGGCCTCCTCGTCCGCGACCGCGACCCCCGCCAGGAACGCCGCCTCAGCCTCCTGGAGGGTCAGCGCGTCCTCGATGTCGATCCGCCCGGACCCGCGCCGCACCCGGTGCCGTACGACCTCGTCCGGCAGCTCCTCCGGCGCGCAGTCCAGCGCCATGTCCACCACCCGTACGGGCACGTCGAGCCGCCGGGCCAGCACCGATACGGGGCTGCCCCCGTCGAGCACCGCCCGCACCAGTTCGCGCGCCGAGCCCGCGGGCCGCGTGGAGACGCCGAGTTCGGCTACCC
Organism: Streptomyces sp. KM273126; assembly: GCF_004337435.2. Lineage (NCBI taxonomy): Bacteria > Bacillati > Actinomycetota > Actinomycetes > Kitasatosporales > Streptomycetaceae > Streptomyces > Streptomyces sp. KM273126. The sequence goes on from NZ_SJXB02000002.1 coordinate 335,937, forward strand.
CGTGGTCACCCGCGAACAGCACCACACGCGGCCGGGTGACCGGCCGCACCGGCACGGAGGCCTGCGCCGCCGCCAGCCACTCGCCCAGGTCGTCGAGGCGCCCCAGCGCCCCGGGTGGCACGATCTGCCGCTCCCGCCGCGCCTCGGCGTCGCGGCGCACCCCGCCGTCGGGGCGCTCGATCAGGTCGGTGAAGTCGTCGAGATTAAGCGAGCTCATTCGCTGAACAGTACCGGCAGCGGTCGAACACGGCGGCGCCACATCAGAGCCACGTCATTGCACCCGGGATGGCGATCCCATACGTTCCTTTTGTTCTGGAATGTCACACAGCTGATATGGCTGCTGAGATGTCCACTGAGGCGTCTACTGAGGCGTCCACTGAGGCCTACTGAGGCGTCCGCTGAGACGTCTGCTGCGAACTCTGCTGTTTAACTCCGCTTGACGAGGCAGGAGCCGCGATGTCGTTCCACGAGCCGTTCCACGAACCGCGCCGCGACGACTGCCCCTGGTGCGGTGCGCGACGGCTGCGCACCCGCGTCCGTACGCCCGATCCGGCGCGGCGCACCCCGGGCACGTTCGTGGTCGACGAGTGCCGGGCCTGCGGCCACACCTTCCAGAACCCGCGGCTCACGGCACAGGCACTGGCCGCCAGGGACACCCGCGGACGCCCCGACGCCTCCGTCGAACGCGCCCTCGGCGCCCGCGGCATCCGGCGGCGACACCGGGCCGCCGCCCTCGCGATGCTCCCGTACTCCGAGCCCGAGAGCTGGCTCGACGTCGGCACCGGCCACGGGCAGTTCCCGGAGATCGCGAAGGAGGTGCACGCGTACACCTCCTTCGACGGGCTCGACGCCACACCGCGCGTCCAGCGGGCCCGTGCCGCCGGGCGGATCGAGGAGGCCCACCAGGGCCTGCTCGCCGACCCGGAGATCACCGGCCGGCTGCGCGGCCGCTACGACGTGGTCAGCATGGTCCACCACCTGGAGCACACGCCCGACCCGCGCGCGGAACTCCGCGCCGCCCTCGACGTGCTGCGCCCCGGCGGCCATCTCCTCGTCGAAGTCCCCGACCCCGCCTGCGCGTTCGGCACCCTGCTCGGCACCTGGTGGGTGGCGTACGACCAGCCGCGCCACCTGCACCTGATGCCACGGCGGAACCTGGTGCGGGAACTTCGGGCGCAGGGCTGCGAGGTCGTCGCCACGGACCGGCGCGCCCCGCACATCCCGTACGACCTGACCGGCGCCCTCTGCCTCGTGCTGGCCCGCCTGCGTGCCCGGGCGGCGCTGACCCGGGCCTGCGCGCCCCTCCTGGCCGGGGCCGCGGCCCTGGACACCGGCCTCGCCCCGCTGCTGAGCCGCACCCGCTTCTCCAACGCGTACCGGATCATCGCGCGCCGGCCGGCGGACAACCCCAGGGCCTCAACCACGTAGCGGCAGCGCCTGCCCCGCCACCACGAGCAGCACGTGCTCGCACTCGTATCCGAACGCCGCGTTCAGGCGCCCGAGTTCGTCCCGGTAGCGGCGACCCGAAGCCGTCGCGGGGACGATCCCCGAGCCCACCTCGTTCGACACCGCGACGACCGTACGGCGGGTCTCGCGGAGGGCCTCGGTCAGTTCCCGCACCCGCGCCCGCAGCGCCCGCTCACCCCCGTCGGCCCACTCGGCGTCGTCCCAGGCGTCGACGGAGTCCATCGCGTCGGTCAGCCACAGCGACAGACAGTCGATCAGCAGGGGCGCGCCGTCGTCCTTCAGCAGGGGCACCAGGTCGCAGGTCTCGACGGTGCGCCACGAGCCGGGCCGCCGCTCACGGTGGGCGGCGACCCGGGCCTCCCACTCGCTGTCCTCGTTCCGCGTCCCGCCCGTCGCCACGTACAGCACGTCCGGGAACGACTCCAGCCGCCGCTCGGCCTCCACCGACTTCCCGGACCGTGCCCCGCCCAGCACGAGGGTGCGCCGGGGCACCTCCGGTACGTCCTCGTAGACGCCCACGGTCAGCGTCGTACCGTCCGGCACGGCCCGCGCCCCGGCGGCCGCCAGCCGCCGGCCGAGTTCGGCGCCGGGCGGCACGTCGTGGTCGAGGTGCACGGCGACCACGTCGGTCGCCGGCCCCACGGCCCCCGCCGCCCGCAGCCGCGCCAGCGCGTCCGGCCGCCCCACGACATCGGCGAGGACCATGTCGTACGACTCGGCGGACTGCTGCTCGAACCCCGCGGGCGCGGCGCCCGGCGGCAGGTACAGCAGCCGCTGCCCGCCCGGTCCCGTCACCGCGTACCCCGTACCCGGCGCGTCCATCGCCAGCGCCCGCACCCGATGCCCGGTCAGCAGCGCCAACTCCCTTCCGTCCGGCACCCGTCCGGGCTGTGGCAGTCCCGCCGGGACCTCGACCGCGGGCCCGCCGTGCGGATGCGAGAGCAGTACCTGCCGTACGCCGGCCAGCGTGTGCCCGGAGCGGGCGGCGGCGAGGGCGGCGCCGGGTGTCAGGTCGAGCAGCAGCGTGCCGTCGACCAGCAGCGCGGTCGCCGCGCGCGCGTCGGCCCCCAGCGAGTGCGCGCAGGCCGCGCAGGGGCAGTCGGGGCGGGGGAGGCCCTCAGGGGCGCCGGTGCCGAGCAGTGTCAGTTCCACGGCCCTGATTTTCCCGTATCGGCCGGAGTGCCCGCAGATCTTGTGCGTCCGACCAGGCTCAGCGCCGCCATACCAGTCGGAGACACTCCGGGCAGGAACCGGATCTTGCTCGGTACTGTGTATCGGTACCCGGTGGATTCCTATGGAGGCTCACATGGCGGCATGGACGTGGCGGTTCGAGAAGGCCGACGGGGCGGAGGTCCAGCCCGCGGTGCAGCCCGACGACTTCACCACGCAGGGGGATGCCGAGTCCTGGATCGGTGAGCACTGGAAGGCCCTGCGCGAGGGGGGCGCCGACCAGGTCCGGCTCTTCGAGGACGCGGCGCAGGTCTACGGGCCCATGAACCTGCACGCGGAGTAGCTCCGCCGCGGGCCGTTTCGCCTGTGCGGAGTGCGGAGTGCGGAGTGCGGAGTGCGGGGCTGCGGAGTGCGGGGCTGCGGAGTGCGGGGCTGTGGGGCTGTGGGGCTGTGGGGCCTGCCTCAGCCCCGCACCCCGCACAGGTGCAGCAGAGCCGCGACCCCGCGGTACGGATCCGTCCGCCCGGCCCGTTCCTCCGCCGCCAGCAGCGCGTCCAATTCCCCGGGGTTCTCGGGGACAGGGGCGTCGTCCGACGCGAGGTCCGTGAAGATCCGGACGCCGTACCAGGTGTGGAGCGGGGCGCCGATGCCCGCGAGTGCCGACGTGAGGGCGTCGAGGCGGTCGGCGCGGACGTCGCGCCCCAGGTGATTCGTGTAGGCGGTGGTGTCGAACGAGGTCAGCGCCGTCGCCCAGTCCCCGGCCAGTCCCGGCCGCATGGCGAGCGCGTCCCCGTTCCGTACGAGGAGCGAGAGGAGCCCCCCGGGCGCCAGCATCCGGGCCAGGCCCGCCAGCAGCGCGTCCGGGTTCTCGACGTACATCAGCACCCCGTGGCACAGCACCACGTCGAAGCTGCCCGGCAGGAAGTGGACGCCCGTGTCCCGGCCGTCGCTCTCGACCAGCCGGACCCGGCTGCGTATCCCCTCGGGCTCGGCGGCGAGGGCCTCCCGGGCCAGGGCGAGCATCGTCGCGTCCTGCTCGACACCGGTCACCTTGTGGCCGGCCCGGGCCAGCCGCAGCGCCTGCGTGCCCTGGCCCATGCCGACGTCCAGCACCCGCAGCCGCTGCCCGACGGGGAACTGCCCGGCCATCTGCTCGTCGAGCTGCCGGGCCACCAGTTCCTGCCGTACGACCTCACGCAGCCCGCCCAGCCTGTTCGGCCGGGCCTGCGCCTCGTCCCCGGAGAAAGACGTCGTGCTCAGGGCCGCTCTCCGCGCTTCACCTGCGGCTTCGGCAGCCGGAGGCGACGCATCTGGAGGGTACGCATCAGCGCGTAGGCGACGGCCCCGCGCCTGTTCTGGTCGGGGAAGCGCTCGGTCAGCTGCTTCTTCAGGCGGAAGCCGATCCAGATCGAGTCGACCACGATCAGCACGATCACGAAGAGCCACAGCAGCAGCGCGATGTTCTGCAGCGACGCCACCCGCACCATGCTCAGCACGAGGATGATCACGGCCAGCGGCAGGAAGAACTCCGCGATGGAGAACCGCGAGTCCACGAAGTCACGCGCGAACTTCCGCACCGGGCCCTTGTCACGGACCGGCAGGTAGCGCTCGTCACCGCCCGCCAGCGCCTGGCGCTGCTTCTCCAGCGCGGCCCGGCGTTCGTCCCGGGCGCGCTTGGAAGCCTCCTTGCGCGTCGTCGGCGTATTGGCGACGCTGCGGCGCTGGGCCTGGGCCTCACTACGCTTGGGAGTGGGCCTGCCCTTGGGGGCCTGCGGGTCACGGGTCTGCGTGGAGTCGGTCACCGGCGCCTTGTCGGCCGCCCGGTCCTTCTCGCTCTTGGAACGGCTACGGAACACAAAACCCAAGGGTACGGGGTTTCCTGGCATGGACCCCAGCCGGGCGGGGAACGATCCGGCAACACCGCTCGTCAACTAAAGGGGACAGAGTGGCCTGAAAAGGGAGGCCGGCGACGGCCCGCTCCGAGGGAACCTGAGGAATTCCGGGACCTGTCCCGTACACAACCCCGGGAGACACCTACTCCCTACGCCGGAGCAGTGCCGTACGCAGTCGTCCTTGGGGATGAGCGCATCCGTCCCCGAACAGTGCGGTAATGGATGCAGACCCCGTACCGTGGGATCTGTTGTAGTCGCTGGAGCTGGAGTCCGTCAGAAGGGGGCGCGCGAAGCCCATGAGCGGTGTCATGAAGCGTATGGGGATGATCTTCCGCGCGAAGGCGAACAAGGCCCTTGACAGGGCCGAGGACCCGCGCGAGACCCTCGATTACTCGTACCAGAAGCAGCTGGAGCTGCTACAGAAGGTGCGTCGCGGAGTCGCCGACGTGGCGACCTCGCGCAAGCGCCTGGAACTGCAGCTGAACCAGCTCCAGTCCCAGTCGTCCAAGCTGGAGGACCAGGGCCGCAAGGCGCTCGCGCTGGGCCGCGAGGACCTGGCCCGTGAGGCGCTGTCGCGCCGTGCCGCGCTCCAGCAGCAGGTGACGGATCTGGAGACGCAGCACCAGACGTTGCAGGGCGAGGAGGAGAAGCTCACCCTGGCGGCCCAGCGCCTCCAGGCGAAGGTGGACGCCTTCCGCACCAAGAAGGAAACCATCAAGGCGACGTACACGGCGGCCCAGGCGCAGACCCGGATCGGCGAGGCCTTTTCCGGCATCTCCGAGGAGATGGGCGACGTCGGGCTGGCCATCCAGCGGGCCGAGGACAAGACGGCCCAGCTCCAGGCGCGGGCGGGCGCCATCGACGAACTGCTCGCCTCGGGTGCCCTGGACGACCCCTCCGGCATGGCCAAGGACGACATTCAGGCCGAGCTGGACCGGCTCTCCGGTGGTACGGATGTGGAGCTGGAACTGCAGCGCATGAAGGCGGAGCTGGCGGGCGGTTCGTCCTCGCAGCAGCAGGCGATCGAGGAGGGTACGGGCGCGGGTGACGCCTCCCGTACGAAGTCCCAGCAGGACACCCCGCGCTTCGACAAGCAGTGACCGCCTGACGGTCCGCGTCCCACGCCTGAGGAGGGCGACATGATCGTACGGATCATGGGGGAGGGACAGGTGAGGCTGGACGACAGCCACCTCACCGAACTGAACAAGCTCGACGACGAACTGCTGGTGGAGGTGGAGGGCGGCGACGGTCCGGGATTCCGGCGCACTCTCCACTCCCTGCTGGACAAGGTCCGCGAACTGGGCACGCCCCTGCCGGACGACGCGCTGGAGCCCTCCGAACTGATCCTCCCGTCTCCGGACGCGACCCTTGAGCAGGTCCGTGAGTTCCTGCACGAGGAGGGGCTGATTCCGGGCTGACGCCGGTGCCTCGCGCGTGACGGGTTGCTCCTTCGCCCCCGCCGCCCCTACCCGTCCCATCCCCAGGGGCTCCGCCCCTTCGACTCCGACCAGGGGCTGCGCCCCTGGAACCCCCCAGGGCCGCGGGGTCGGCCCCGGCCCGTACTTCGGGCTCCGCCCGACCCGCCTCGGGGCTTCGCCCCGGGCCCCTCTTCGCGGTTCCGCCCCGGCCTTTGTTTCGGGGCCGCGCCCCGGCCCCGGTTTCGGGGGCCAGCCCCCGGACCCCCGCTCCTCAAACGCCGGAGGGGCTGGATTTACGCCGGAGGAGCTGGATTTACGCCGGAGGAGCTGGATCTCAGCCCGTCCGGCGATTGAGGACGAGGCCGTTCAGGCCGATCATCGTGCCGGTCGACCGCAGATGACTCACCAACCTCAGCCACTAACCACCCCCCAAGGGGGTCTGGGGGCGCAGCCCCCACGAGGGAGCCCCGAAGCAACAGGTACCGCCGACACCCGTACCGCCCCCGGCAGGGCCCCCGTACCGTTTGAAGGCGTGAGCACCCTCCTCCGCGCCCGCCACTGGCTGAAGGCGCACCCCCTGGCGCTGGACGCGGCGCTGGCGATCGCCGTGCTGGCCTGCATGCTGGCCGGTTCGTTCGTCGACCCGAACGCCGAGCGCGGCGCGAAATGGGGTGCCCGCACCCCGGACGCCCTCGGCGTCACCCTGATGACGCTGAGCGCGGTCGCCCTCGTCCTGCGCCGCCGTGCCCCCAGGACCGTACTGGCGGTCACCGTCGCCTTCTCCGTCGTCGCGCTCGCGAGTGGCGAGCCCCGCGCCCCGGTCGCGATGTCCGCCGTGATCGCCCTGTACACGGTCGCCTCCACCACCGACCGCCCCACCACTTGGCGCGTCGGCCTGCTCACCATGACCACCCTGACCGGCACCGCCATGCTCGCCGGCCCCCTGCCCTGGTACGAGCAGGAGAACCTCGGCATCTTCGCCTGGACCGGTATGGCCGCCGCGGCCGGAGACGCCGTACGCAGCCGCCGCGCCTTCATCCACGCCATCAGGGAGCGCGCCGAGCGCGCCGAACGAACCCGCGAGGAGGAGGCCCGCCGCCGAGTCGCCGAGGAACGCCTGCGCATCGCCCGCGACCTGCACGACGTCGTCGCCCACCACATCGCCCTGGTCAACGTCCAGGCCGGAGTCGCCGCCCATGTCATGGACAAGCGGCCCGACCAGGCGAAAGAGGCCCTTGCTCATGTCCGCGACGCCAGCCGCTCCGCGCTGGGAGAACTCCGTGCCACGGTCGGCCTGCTGAGACAGTCCGGCGATCCGGAGGCCCCGACCGAACCCGCCCCCGGCCTGAACCGGCTCGACGAACTCGCCGACACCTTCCGCAACGCCGGTCTGCCCGTGGAGGTCGCCCGTTCCGACCTGGGCATCGCCCTTCCGGCCGCCGTCGATCTCGCCGCGTACCGCGTCATCCAGGAAGCCCTCACCAACGTCCAGAAACACGCGGGCCCCGAAGCGAAGGCCGAGGTCAGCGTCGTACGGGCGGGTCCGAACATCGAGGTCACCGTGCTCGACAACGGCCCCGAAGGGCACAAGGGCAACGAAGGCCACACCGGCCCCGAGGAGGACGGCGGCGGTGGCGGCCACGGGCTGATCGGCATGCGGGAACGCGTCACCGCACTCGGTGGCAGTTGCACCGCGGGCCCCCGCTACGGAGGCGGCTTCCGCGTCCATGCGATCCTGCCCGTCAAGACTCCTACCGCCCGGGCCGACGACACAGCGTGACCGCTGCGGGCAGGCAGGACCGTACGATCCGACCCGACCCGACCCGACCCGACCCGACCCGACCCAACCCGACCCACCCGACCCAGCCCTTGCCCTGAATCACCGGGGGAACACCACATGACCATCCGCGTCCTGCTCGCCGACGACCAGGCACTCCTGCGCAGCGCCTTCCGCGTGCTCGTCGACTCCGAGCCGGACATGGAGGTCGTGGGGGAGGCCTCGGACGGGGCGGAGGCCGTGGAACTCGCGCGTGCGGAGCGGGCGGACGTGGTGCTGATGGACATCCGCATGCCGGGCACGGACGGGCTCGCCGCCACCCGGCTCATCACCGCCGACCCCGCGCTCGCCCATGTCCGCGTGGTCATGCTGACGACGTTCGAGGTCGACGAGTACGTGGTGCAGTCGCTGCGCGCCGGCGCCTCCGGCTTCCTCGGCAAGGGCTCGGAACCCGAGGAACTGCTGAACGCGATCCGGGTCGCGGCGGGCGGCGAGGCGCTGCTGTCGCCCGCCGCCACCAAGGGGCTCATCGCCAGGTTCCTCGCCCAGGGGAACGGCGCACAGGACGAGGGGCGCGACCCCGCCCGCTCCGAGCGCCTAGGGTCCCTGACCGGCCGGGAGCGCGAGGTCCTCGTCCAGGTCGCGGGCGGGCACTCCAACGACGAGATCGCCGAACGCCTCGAAGTGAGCCCGCTGACCGTGAAGACGCACGTCAACCGGGCCATGGCCAAGCTCGGCGCCCGCGACCGGGCCCAGCTCGTGGTCATCGCGTACGAGTCCGGACTCGTACGCCCAAGGGTGGACTGAGCTCAACCCGGGCGTACTGCGGCCGGAGTACTGGCCGATCAAGGAAATGGACCTGGGGGCTACGAATCGGCGTCCGGGGATGGCTCATGGTGTAGAGGCGGGCGCTCACTTGCGCTGCTTCATACGTGCCGGTGTGCTCCACCCGCGTCGTGCGCTTCGCGCGTGCCTGCTTCTGCCGCTCCCAGAAGAAAGACCCTCACCCATGTCCTGGCTGTCCCGGTTCAGCCTCGCACAACGGGCCCTGATCGGCCTGATGTCGATCATCGCCATCGCCTTCGGGGCGATCGCGATACCCCAGCTCAAACAACAGCTGCTGCCCACCATCGAACTGCCCATGGTGTCCGTCCTGGCGCCGTACCAGGGCGCGTCGCCCGACGTCGTCGAGAAGCAGGTCGTCGAGCCCATCGAGAGGAGCCTCGAAGCCGTCGACGGCATCACGGGCGTCACCTCCACGGCCAGCGAGGGCAACGCCCTGATCATGGCCTCCTTCGACTACGGCCCCGGCACCGACCAGCTCGTCGCCGACGTCCAGCAGGCCGTCAACCGGGTTCGCGTCCAGCTCCCGGACGACGTCGACCCGCAGGTCGTCGCCGGTTCGACGGACGACATCCCGACCGTCGTCCTCGCCGTCAGCTCCGGTTCAGGCCAGGACCAGCAGGCCCTTGCCGACAAGCTGGACCGGACCGTCGTACCCGACCTGAAGGCCATCGACGGCGTCGGCCAGGTGACGGTCGACGGCGTAAGGGACCTCCAGGTCGCCGTTACGCCCGACGACAAGAAGCTCGCCAAGGCGGGCCTCACGCCGGCCGCGATCGGTCAGGCCCTGCAGACCGGCGGTGCGACCATGCCGGCCGGCTCGTTCGACGAGGGCGGCTCCAACCGCACCGTCCAGGTCGGCGGCGGCTACACCTCGCTGAAGCAGATCGAGGACCTGATGGTCACCGGTCAGGGCGGCCAGGGCGGTCAGGGCGGCCCGGGCGCCGCGAAGCCCGTGCGCCTCGGTGATGTCGCCACCGTCAAGGAGCAGGAGGCCCGCGCCGACTCCATCACGCGCACCGACGGCAAGCCGAGCCTCGCCGTGAGCGTCACCATGGACCGTGACGGCAGCGCCGTCGCCATCTCGGACGCGGTCAAGGACGCGCTGCCCGGTATGCGCAAGGACCTGGGTTCGGGCACGGACATCACCGTCGTCAGCGACCAGGGCCCGGCGGTCGCCAAGTCCATCAGCGGCCTCACGACCGAGGGCACGCTGGGTCTCGTCTTCGCGGTCCTCGTCATCCTGGTGTTCCTGGCGTCGATCCGCTCGACGCTGGTCACGGCGGTGAGCATCCCGCTCTCCGTGGTCCTGGCGCTGATCGTCCTGTGGACCCGCGACCTCTCCCTGAACATGCTCACGCTGGGCGCGCTCACCATCGCCATCGGCCGGGTCGTGGACGACTCGATCGTGGTCCTGGAGAACATCAAGCGCCACCTCGGGTACGGCGAGGAGCGCCAGGAAGCGATCATCAAGGCGGTACGGGAGGTCGCGGGCGCGGTCACGTCCTCGACGCTGACCACGGTCGCCGTCTTCCTCCCCATCGGTCTGACCGGCGGCATGGTGGGCGAGCTGTTCGGCTCGTTCTCCCTGACGGTGACGGCGGCGCTCCTCGCCTCCCTCCTGGTGTCGCTGACGGTCGTCCCGGTGCTGTCGTACTGGTTCCTGCGCGCCCCGAAGGGCACGCCCGAGGACGCCGAGGAAGCACGCCGCAAGGCGGAGGAGAAGGAGGCGAAGAGCTGGCTCCAGCGCGTCTACGTCCCGGTCCTGCGCTTCGCGACGCGCCGCCGCCTGACGAGCGTGGCGATCGCGGTCGTGGTCCTCATCGGTACCTTCGGCATGGCGCCGTTGCTGAAGACGAACTTCTTCGACCAGGGCGAGCAGGAAGTCCTCAACGTCAAGCAGGAGTTGAAGCCGGGCACGAGTCTGGCGGAGACGGACCAGGCGGCGCAGAAGGTCGAGAAGATGCTCGCGGGCATCGACGGCGTCAAGGACTACCAGGTCACGATCGGCTCGTCCGGCTTCATGGCGGCCTTCGGCGGCGGTACGGACACCAACCAGGCGTCCTACACGGTCATGCTGGAGGACTCGGCCTCGGCCGAGACCGTCCAGAACCGTATCGAGGAGGGGCTCGGGAAGCTCTCCGGGATCGGTACGACGACGCTCGCGGCCGGGGACGGCTTCGGCAGCCAGGACCTCAGTGTGGTCGTGAAGGCGGCCGACGCCGACGTGCTGCGCAAGGCCGCCGACGAGGTCCGCGACGAGGTCGCGAAGCTCGACGACGTCACCGACGTCACGAGCGACCTGGCGACGAGCGTGCCGCGCATCTCCGTACAGGCCAACGAGAAGGCGGCCGCGGCCGGCTTCGACAACACCACCCTCGGTGGGGCCGTCGCCCAGGCGGTACGCGGCACGACGAGCGGCAAGGCGACCCTGGACGACACGGAGCGCGACATCGTCATCAAGTCGGCGAAGCCGGCGGAGACGATGGACGAGCTGAAGGCCCTGCGTCTGGGTGCGGTGAAGCTGGGCGACATCGCGGACGTGAAACTGGTCGACGGCCCGGTCTCGATGACCCGTATCGACGGTCAGCGGGCGGCCACCATCACGGCGAAGCCGACGGGTGACAACACGGGCGCGGTGAGCGCGGACCTCACGGCCAAGCTGAACGCGCTGAAGCTCCCGGCGGGTGCCACGGCCGAGATCGGCGGCGTGTCGCAGGACCAGGACGAGGCGTTCGCGAACCTGGGCCTGGCCATGCTGGCGGCGATCGCGATCGTGTTCATGCTCCTGGTCGCCACCTTCCGCTCCCTGATCCAGCCGCTGATCCTCCTCGTCTCGATCCCCTTCGCGGCGACGGGTGCGCTCGGACTGCTGGTCGTCACTGGTACCCCGATGGGCGTCCCCGCGATGATCGGCATGCTGATGCTGATCGGCATCGTGGTGACGAACGCGATCGTCCTGATCGACCTCATCAACCAGTACCGGCGCCAGGGTTACGGCGTGGTGGAGGCAGTGCTGGAGGGCGGCCGCCACCGCCTGCGTCCCATCCTGATGACCGCCCTGGCGACCATCTTCGCGCTCCTGCCGATGGCGCTGGGCATCACGGGCGAGGGCGGCTTCATCGCACAGCCGCTGGCGGTGGTGGTGATCGGCGGTCTGATCACGTCGACGCTGCTGACGCTTCTGCTGGTGCCCACGCTCTACGCGATGGTCGAGCTCCGCAAGGAGCGCCGGGCGAAGAAGAAGGCGGACAAGCGGGCGAAGAAGAACGGGGCCGAGGCCCCGTCCCAGCCGACGGAGTCGCAGCCGGGAGAGCCGGAGCCTGCGGGCGTCTGATGGGTTGATGGTGGCCCCGTACATCCTTGTACGGGGCCACCGTCGTTTACATCTTCAGTGAGTTGACGAACTCGTCCCAGGCGGTGGCCGGGACGACGAGCACGGGGCCGTGGGGATTCTTGCTGTCGCGTACGGGGACGACGCCGGGGAAGTCGTCGGTGATCTCGACGCATTCGCCCCCGTTGGCATTGCTGTAGCTGCTCCGGCGCCAGTGGGCGGTGCTCAGCTCGGGGGTGTGTCGCATGGCTTGTAGTCCTCCATCGCCTGTCGGATCAGCTCCGCCGAGGCGGCCGGCGGGAGGGCGTTGGCGCGGAGCACTTCGTAGTGCCGCCGCCACTTCTTCACCGAGTCCCGGTCCTCGTAGAGGTGGCCGACCTCGATGCCCTCTTCGTAGGCCACGGTTGAGCCGTTGGGAAGGGTCAGCAGGGTCAGAGCGCCGCCCATCAGGTAGTGCGCACCGGCACTGAAGGGCATCACCTGGACCTTGCTGTCCGGAGTATCCACCTGCCTGAGCAGCGAGGCCAGTTGTTTGTACATGGACTCCTGGCTGCCAAAGGGCCTGCGGAGTACGGCCTCGTCGATGATCGCCCAGCGGAGCGGAGGCTGAGCAGAGAGCAGCCTGGCCTGCCGGGAGATCCGTGCGGTGACGCGCTCCTCCACCTGCTCCGGGGTCAGCTCTTCCCGGAGGCTGAGTTGTGCGTCCGCGTATTCCCTGGTCTGCAACAGCCCTGGGAGAGCCTGTGCTCCGAAGTTCTCGATGACCTCCGCCTGCGCCTCGAAGTCCATGAACCGCCGGTATTGGTCCGGATGCGCCTCCCGCTTGGCCAGTTCGTACAGCCCGTGGAAGTGCTGGTCCGCGCCGAACGCCGCGTCCAGCCGGTCCGGCAGATCCGGCGGCGGCATCAACTCCGCCGTCTCCACACGCGCGAGCGTGCTCTTGCTGGAGTTCACGATGCCCGCTAGCTGTACGAGCGACAGGCCCGCGCTCTCGCGATGGCGACGCTGCTCGGCGCCGAAGTAGTGACGGGCAGAGAGGTAGGGGGTCAGGGTCTGCGGCTTGAACGCCATTGGTCTCGCCTTCCTGTTGTTGCCGTCCCGTTCTCAACGTAGGGACGAGGCGCTGCTGTTGAGGCACGTGTCATACAGCGACGATGGCAACACAAACAGTAACGACGTCCAGGTCCGCATAGGGGCTGGTTCGACTTGAAGGGAGCGACACATGGTGATGCGGGACGGAACGGGCACCCCCTTGAGGCTGCTGCCGTGGACCACAGCAGACGGTCGTCCGTGTTACCTGAGCGCGGAGGACCCTGGGAGCCGACTGTCCCGTATGGCCGACGAGTTGGAGGCGGAACTGCTCGGCTCGGCCACGTACGTCCTGGCCGCCGCCAAGCCGCTCCTGGACGAACCGCGCGCGGAAAAGCGGGAGTTGCGCTTCGCGGGCGTACGGCTGGCCGAGGCGCTGGGGGATGTGTTGCGGATCGCGGAGAGCAGGGGCGCGCGGCTGTCGGATGAGTGAGTGAGGTCGGGCGGACGCCAGGGCGGGGTCACCTTCCGCCGAGGGTGCACCGCGGTGTCACAGGGCCCGGCGCATACGGGCCCGAGGCCACCGGTCCATGCCGTGTGCCGCCTCGCGTTCGCGGATCTTCCGCAGGCCAGGGGCGAGCCCGCTGTTGTCCAGGAGCCGAAACCCGCAGCGCGCGTAGTAGGGGGCGTTCCACGGGACCTCGGGGAATGTGGTGAGGGTCAGGGCGGGCGCCTGGAGCCCCCCCCGGCTTCGGGAAGGGCGGGTTCGGGGCGTACCCTCCGCCGCCCGGTTCCAGGGCGCTGAAACCATCGTGAAACCGCGCTGAATGCGCCCTGCCGCAACCTCTGCGGCATGACGTCAACGACCTCGCACTCACTCGCCATCGCGGCCAAGGGGCTGCGCAAGGCCTACGGGGACAAGACGGTCCTCGACGGCATCGACCTGGCGGTGCCGGCAGGCACCGTCTTCTCCCTGCTCGGCCCGAACGGCGCCGGCAAGACCACCGCCGTCAAGATCCTCTCCACCCTCATCACCGCCGACGCCGGAGACCTGCACGTCGGCGGCCACGACCTGGCCGCCGAACCGCAGGCCGTGCGCGCCGCGATCGGTGTCACCGGACAGTTCTCCGCCGTCGACGGCCTGATCACCGGCGAGGAGAACATGCTCCTCATGGCGGACCTGCACCACCTCTCCAAGCGCGAGGGACGGCAGGTCACCGCCGAGCTGCTGGAGCGCTTCGACCTCACCGAGGCCGCGAAGAAGCCCGCCTCCACCTACTCCGGCGGCATGAAGCGCCGCCTCGACATCGCCATGACGCTGGTCGGCAACCCGCGGATCATCTTCCTCGACGAGCCGACCACCGGCCTCGACCCACGCAGCCGCCACAACATGTGGGGGATCATCCGCGAGCTGGTCTCCGACGGCGTCACCGTCTTCCTCACCACCCAGTACCTGGAGGAGGCCGACGAACTCGCCGACCGCATCGCGGTACTGAGCGACGGCAAGATCGCCGCCGAGGGGAGCGCCGACGAGCTGAAGCGGCTCATCCCGGGCGGGCATGTGCGGCTGACGTTCGCCGACCCGGCCGCGTACCAGTCCGCCGCCGTCGCCCTGCGCGAGGTCACCCGGGACGACGAGGCGCTCGCGCTGCAGATCCCGAGCGACGGCAGCCAGCGCGAGTTGCGCTCCATCCTCGACTGGCTGGACTCGGCCGGCATCGAGGCGGACGAGCTGACCGTGCACACCCCCGACCTCGACGACGTGTTCTTCGCCCTGACCAGCGGCACCAACGTCCCCAACCAGCCCAAGGAGACTGTCCGATGAGCGCCCTCTCCCTCGCCGTACGCGACTCGAACACGATGCTGCGCCGCAACCTCCTGCACGCGCGGCGCTACCCGTCCATGACCCTGAACCTGCTGCTCACGCCGATCATGCTGCTGCTGCTCTTCGTCTACATCTTCGGAGACGTGATGAGCGCGGGCATCGGCGGCGCTGCCGACCGCTCCGAGTACATCGCCTATATCGTCCCGGGCATCCTGATGATGACCATCGGATGTACCGTGGTCGGGGCCGCGGTGTCCGTCTCCATGGACATGACCGAGGGCATCATCGCCCGCTTCCGTACGATGGCGGTCTACCGCGGCTCTGTGATCATCGGGCACGTCGTCGGCAGCGTGCTGCAGGTGCTCGCCAGCCTGGTCCTCGTCGGCGCCGTCGCCGTGGCCATCGGCTTCCGGTCCACGGACGCCACGGCCCTGGAGTGGCTGGCGGCGTTCGGGCTTGTCGCGCTGTTCGCCCTGGCGCTCACCTGGATCGCGGTCGGCATGGGACTGGCCAGCCCCAACGCCGAGGCGGCCAGCAACAGTGCAACGCCGCTGTTCCTCCTGCCGCTCATCTCGAGCGCCTTCATCCCGGCCGACACGATGCCGGGCTGGTTCCAGCCGATCGCCGAGTACCAGCCGTTCACGCCGGCCATCGAGACCCTGCGCGGCCTGCTGCTCGGCACCGAGATCGGCAACAACTGGTGGATCGCGATCGTCTGGTGCGTCGGCCTGACCGTCCTCGGCTACCGCTGGTCGATGGCGTTGTTCAACCGCGACCCGAAATGAGCGCGCGAGCTGCCTCCCGCAGCTCGTCCCGCTCCAAGGTGGCGTACTCCGACACCGCGTCGGCGTACGCCGCCCTGTCGGCGTCCTCGGCCGCCTGCCGGGCGCGGGCCGCCGACATCGTCGGCTGGAACTCGCGCAGCACCCGCAGCCGTTCGGCCAGCGCGATCATCCGTACGGCACAGGCGTCGCCGGACGCGAGCCCCGCCATGCCGAGGGCGTGCAGCACTGTCCCGAACACAGGGAGCTCCATGGGCGAGCCGGACGGACCGGAGAGCAGGGTCCGCAGCCCCTGCCGCAGTCGGTCGACCGGCTCCGCGACCAGCTCGAGACGGCCGGCGTGCGCGTGCGCCGTCACCGCCGCCGACTGGATCTGCAGCGCCCACGGGTCGAGCAAGGGATCGCTGCTGTACATGGAGTCGGTCTCGGGCAGCCGCTCCATGGCGCTGCGCCACAGGCCGAGCCCGACCTCCGTCAGTCCGCGGGCGAGCGCGATCTCCGCGCGCCCGCCGAGGTCGGGGCTGTAGAAGGCGTCCCGCTGCGGGGTGTTGTCGCTCTCCGCCTGCCGCAGCCAGTACTCGGCCTCGTCGGGGTCGCCGCGGTGCAGGCAGGCGAGGACGAGGGACAAGCGGATGAAGATGTAGTCATGCCCGTCGTTGAGCCGCGGCAGCACCTTGAGCAGCGCCTTGAGGTGTCCGTA
Source organism: Streptomyces sp. KM273126 (assembly GCF_004337435.2). NCBI lineage: Bacteria > Bacillati > Actinomycetota > Actinomycetes > Kitasatosporales > Streptomycetaceae > Streptomyces > Streptomyces sp. KM273126. The sequence continues at coordinate 352,174 of NZ_SJXB02000002.1, forward strand.
CGCGGCCTCGCCCTGCCCCATCCGCAGGCACAGCTCGCTCAGCCGGGCGTGGCCCATGAGCAGCAGGGACGGATTGTCGACCGGCTCAAAAGCGGCGATCATCCGGCGGGCCGAGGCGAGCGAGCGGTCGATGTCGTGCTCGTACTCCCAGACGTAGGTGGCGACGCACTCGGCGATGCCGGCGACCCGCGGCTGCTCGCTGTCGCAGAGCTTCCGCAGCACTTCGTAGTCGGGAGGCAGCATCTCAGGGACCGCGCGCAGCACCACTGCGATGGCGCGCAGCAGCGTGTCCGGCGGGGCCGGGGGCAGCCGCCGAAGCGTGACGAGCTGGCGTACGACGTGCGGGCCGTAGCCCATGAACAGACCCGCCGTGCACAACACCGTGGCGGCGCGGGTGACTTCGACGTATTCGGGCCCGGGGTAGTAGTGCGACAGCGGCGGGCCGGTGTCGGCCGCGAGGGCCGCGAGGCGGGGGAAGTTGGAGTCGGTCGACCACAGGGCGGCGAGGACGGCGGCGAGGGCGGCGATGGTGGGGCCGTCCGTACGGGCCAGGGCGTGCCGCAGGGCCAGCACGAGGTTGTCCTGCTCGGCCCTGATCCGCTCCCAGCCGGCCAGCGGTTCCGAGCCGAAGAACCAGTCGTGGTTCGCGACCCCGAACTCCCGCGCCCAGGTGAGGAACCGGCCGACGGCCTCCTCGTCCTCGCCCGCCTCCGCGCGCCGGGCCGCGCTGAACTCCCGTACGGTCTCCAGCATCCGGAACCGCACGCCGGCCGGGGTGTCGGCGACGGTGAGCAGCGACTGACCGGCCAACTCTTCCAGCAGGAACAACGCATCCTCGCCCAGCACCTGCTCCGCCGCTTCGCCCAAGAAGCCGCCGGGGAAGACGGACAGCGTGCGCAGCGCCGCCCGGGCGTCGTCCGCGAGCAGGTTCCAGCTCCACTCCACGACCGCGTGCAGCGTGCGGTGGCGCTCCGGCACGCCCCGCACCCCGCCGCGCAGCAGCGCGAAACGGTCGCCGAGGCGGCGGGCGATCTCCGGCACCGACAGCACCCGCACCCGCGCCGCGGCCAGCTCCACGGCGAGTGGCAGCCCGTCGAGGTGGCCGCAGAGTTCGGCCACCGCGTCCGGCGGCGGCAGCTCGACGCCGGGTCGCGCGGCCCGGGCCCGTTGCGTGAACAGCTCGACGGAGGTGTCGAGTTCGAGCTCCGGCAGCGCATACACGGCCTCCGATGTCAGGCCGAGGGGGGCCCGGCTGGTGGCGAGCGCCCGCAGGTCCTTCGAGGACGAGACCAGGGCCTGTACGAGGTCGGCGGCGCCCCGGACGACGTGCTCGCAGTTGTCCAGCACCAGCAGTGTGGGCCCGGAGCCGAGCACGCCGAGGATGCCGGACACCGGGTCGGCCGCGGCATGGCCGCTCATGGCGCTGTGCCGCCCCTCGCCCGCGCCGAGAGCGGAGGCCACCTCCGCGGCCACGTCCTCGTCCGCGGTGACGCCGGCGAGCGGCACGAAGTACACCACGCGCTGCTCGGCCCGGCGGCTGACTGCGTGCGCGAGCCGGGTCTTGCCGAGGCCGCCGGGGCCGACGACGGTGACGGCGCGGGAGGCGCGCAGCAGCCGCTCCACCGCCGCGATGTCCTCCTCCCGTCCCAGCAGCTGGTTCGGCTCGTGCGGCACGCCGTGCCTGACCACAGGCGCCTCGCCGCACAGCAGCTCCCGCTGTACCGCCCTGAGCCCGGCGCCCGGATCAGCGCCGAGCTCGTCGCGCAGCTCACGGCGGTACGCCTCGTAACGAGTCAGCGCGGCGGACGGGCCAGCCGTCGCCGCCTCGCTGCGCAGCAGCTCGGCGAGCACTTCCTCGTCGCGCGGATGCTCCGCGGCGGCCACGGCCAGCGGCCCGGCCGCCTCCGCGTGCCGTCCCAGCCGGGCGAGCGCGAGCGCCTGCGCGCGTACGAGCGTGCCGCGGACGGGGGCGCGCTCGGTGCGCAACGCGGCTAAGGGGTCGTCAGTGTCGCCGGCCCCGTCAGGGGTGCCCTCCCACAGCGCGAGCCCGGCCTCGGCCGTCGCTAGCGATCCCGCGTGGTCCCCGGCCCTGGCCCGGTCCGCGCTCGCGGCGGCGTGCAGCAGCAGGGCGGAGCTGTCGACCTGATCCTCGGCGAGGGTGAGCCGGTATCCGGTCGGCGTGCTTGCGACGACGTCGGCGCCGAGCTGCGCCCGCGCCCTGGACACGAGGACCTGCAGCGCCTTTCCCGGCCGCTCCGGCAACTCGTCCGGCCACAGCCCTGCCACGAGCCGCCCGGTGCTGCAGCCCGTGCGCAAGTCGCCTGCGAGCAGCGCGAGGAGGCCGCGGAGCCGGGGCGCGGTGACCTCCTGCCCGCGATAGGCGACACGCGGCAGCAGAGTCAGGTCGGTGGTCACCCGTGCAGATTAGCCAAGGCCCGGCCGCCGGTACTCCCGCCGCGGGCCGAACTCCCGCTGCGCGGGCGGCCCTCGCGGTTGGACAGCTCGGCGGCGCGGAGGCGCTGCGGAGCGCGGGACGCGCGGTGTCCAGGTGCAGCCAGGCATGGGGCGGGCCGTTTGCCCGCCGGGACGGCTACGCCCCGCCGTACAGCCGCTCCAGATCCACGAGAACCACTTCGCCACGTTCGGCCGCTGCTTGTAGGGCTGGGGTGAAGCCGGTACCGCTGTAACAGGCGGGGCGGGCGTGGCTCGTGTCGATGCCTCGGGATGCGAGGAGTCCCAGGACGTGGCGGAGCCGGTCGAGGTGGCGTACGTCCATGACCTTGTTCCATTTCGCTTCGCCGACCGACAGCAGGATGCCGTGGTCCTGGCCGACCGCACCGCGGACGACGACGTCGACCTCGTGGGAGGTGCGCGCGGATGGATCGGCGACGGTCCCGGAGGTGACCTCGATGGGCAGGGCGCCGAAGGTGTCGGGTTCGGCGTGCCAGGAGGCCCACTCGCGGCACAGGTGCTCGAAATGTGGACCGGCCACTTTGCTCAGGAACGTGTCCCGGGACATGGCCCAGGCCTTCGCCGGGTTGCGCCGCTGTGTGAGCAGTCCCTGGTTCGGGCGTACGACCGCGTGGTGGAACGTGATCAGGGGTTCGGCGATGCGGTACGCGCTTCGATTGCCACGGAAGGCGTCGGGTTCCACGGTCAGCAGTCCGCACCGCTTGAGGACGGTGAGCGGCTGAGAGATGTCGGTGGCCTTGCGGCCGATCGCGCTCGCGATGCCGCCGTTGGTGTGGTTGCCGCCCGCGACCGCCGCCAGGAGTGAGTGGTACAGGGCGCGGTCGCGTACGTCCGGTTCGGCGGTGAGCAGGAACTCCGCCTCGCCGTGCAGGGGGCGTGCGGGGTTGAGTACCGTGCGGCACACCCAGTCGTCGAAGTCGTCGAGTCCCGTCGGTACGTCGTCGCCCACGAACTCCCGCCGGTAGGCCGGGGTTCCGCCGACCACGGCATGCGTGAGCACGGCGAGCCGCGGATCGGCGATGCCCCAGAACGTCGCCGCCTCCCGGTAGCCCAGGGAGTGGACGACGAGGTCGAGTCCCGCGCGGCCGTACAGCGGTGAGGTGCCCGACAGCAGCCCGCCCATGAACGACATCGCGCTCCCGCACAGCAGCAGGCGCGGATGCCGACGCAGATGACGACCGCCGCGGACACCCAGCGTGGCCTGGAGGCGGGAGGGGAGAGACGCGTCACCCCGGACCAGATAGGGGAATTCGTCGATGACCATGGGCACGGGGCGCTGCGCGGCCAGGTCGAAGAGGAGCTCCAGGGCCTCGCTCCAGTCCCTGGGGCGCGGTGGCACAGGCACGTCGGCGAAGCGTCCGATCGCCTCCCCGAACAGACGCAGCGACTCCGTGGCCGTCGCCTCGACGGCGGTGAAGTAGAAGCCGCCTGTCGCTTCCGTCAGCGCTTCGAGCAGGAAACTCTTTCCCTGTCGACGACGCCCGGAGACGACCCCGAGGCGCGGACCAGCCCCTTCGTCGCTGATGAACGCGGTCAGCTCGCTCCACTCCCGGTCACGGTCGAAGATCCGCGATGGCTTGGAGAGGCTGCGGTGGGAGGACTGCGACACGTGCACCTCATTTTTAGTGGCGTACTTCTAAGAAGTGCATCCCTAAGAACGAGAGCGCATCTGAGTGGACACGGGCAGGCAGTACACGGGCGGGCAGCAGACCGACGGGGCGAGGCCGACCGGTGGTCAGAACCCGCCCCGCCCATATGAGCCCGGTTGAGCCCGGTGCCGCTTACGGCAGCGCCAGCATCCGCTCCAGCGCCAGCTTCGCGAACCTCTCCGTCTCCTTGTCGACCTCGATTCGGTTGACGAGGTTGCCCTCGGCCAGGGACTCCAGGGCCCAGACCAGGTGGGGGAGGTCGATGCGGTTCATGGTGGAGCAGAAGCAGACCGTCTTGTCGAGGAACACGATCTCCTTGCCCTCTGGCGCGAAACGATTCGCCAGCCGCCGGACAAGGTTCAGCTCCGTGCCGATCGCCCACTTGGAGCCCGCCGGAGCCGCCTCCAGGGCCTTGATGATGTACTCCGTGGAACCCACGTGGTCCGCCGCCGCCACGACCTCGTGCTTGCACTCGGGGTGGACGAGGACGTTGACGCCCGGGATGCGCTCGCGCACGTCGTTCACCGAGTCGAGGCTGAAGCGGCCGTGTACGGAGCAGTGACCCCGCCAGAGGATCATCTTCGCGGCACGGAGTTCGTCGACGGTCACGCCTCCGCCCGGCTTGTGCGGGTTGTAGACCACGCAGTCGTCCAGCGACATCCCCATGTCCCGCACCGCCGTGTTGCGGCCCAGGTGCTGGTCCGGCAGGAAGAGCACCTTCTCACCCTGCTGGAAGGCCCACTCCAGGGCCCGCTTCGCGTTCGAGGACGTGCAGATCGTGCCGCCGTGCTTGCCCGTGAAGGCCTTGATGTCCGCCGAGGAGTTCATGTACGAGACGGGGACCACCTGCTGGGCGATCCCCGCCTCCGTCAGCACGTCCCAGCACTCGGCGACCTGCTCGGCCGTCGCCATGTCGGCCATGGAGCAGCCGGCGGCCAGGTCCGGCAGGACGACCTTCTGGTCGTCGCCCGTCAGGATGTCCGCGGACTCGGCCATGAAGTGCACACCGCAGAACACGATGTACTCCGCCTCCGGGCGCGCCGCCGCGTCCCGGGCCAGCTTGAAGGAGTCACCCGTGACGTCCGCGAACTGGATGACCTCGTCGCGCTGGTAGTGGTGGCCGAGCACGAAGACCTTGTCCCCGAGCTTCGCCTTGGCCGCGCGGGCGCGCTCCACCAGGTCGGGGTCGGAGGGAGAGGGCAGGTCGCCGGGGCACTCGACACCGCGCTCGCTCCTCGGGTCGGCCTCGCGGCCGAGCAGCAGCAGGGCGAGGGGCGTCGGCTGTACGTCGAGCTCCTGGGTCTGGGCGGTGGTCACGGCACGCACCCTTTCTGTTCTGCGGCTCGCCGGTCCGGGAATGCGGACCGGCGGGACATGCGGGACACCGTTACGGCTTTTCGTCGAATTGACGTTATCTATCATAACCGCTTCACGTCAGTTTGACGATGGCCATAGCGTCGATGTGACGTGAATCCCGACGGCCCGTCAGCCGACCCGGTGACCGGTGCTCCACAGGGCGCTCCCCGCTCCACGGCCCATGTGCGAGCATGAAGAGAGACGCGAAGGAAACCGTCCGGCCCGGAATGAATCCGCGGCCCGGCCGGTTGGACACGTCGGCAAGCAGTCTCCGTACAACCCGGGAGAGATGTAGATGTCCGTATCGGACGAGACCACCACCGTCACCGACGGCATCATCCTGACCGACGCCGCCGCGGCCAAGGTCAAGGCCCTGCTCGACCAGGAAGGCCGTGACGACCTGGCGCTGCGCGTCGCCGTCCAGCCCGGCGGCTGCTCCGGCCTGCGCTACCAGCTCTTCTTCGACGAGCGTTCCCTCGACGGCGACGTCGAGAAGGACTTCGGCGGAGTCAAGGTCGTCACCGACCGCATGAGCGCCCCGTACCTGGGCGGCGCCACCGTCGACTTCGTCGACACCATCGAGAAGCAGGGCTTCACGATCGACAACCCGAACGCGACGGGTTCCTGCGCCTGCGGCGACTCCTTCAACTGAGCCGCCCGCCCTTTCGGCGCACGCAGCGCGTACCGCGCACGTACCAAGCGCGTACGAAGGCGGCGTCCCCCTCCGACGGGGACGCCGCCTTCGTGTGCGTACCGGTGAACTGCCTGCTGGTGAACTACCTGGCGCTCGGGGCCCGGTCGGTGAGGCTCCCCTTCGGGATCTCCTTCCCGTTCGTGCCCACGACCTCGCGGTCACCGAGCGGCTTTTCCAGCCGCACCGTGCGCTCCAGGGCCTTCGCGATCAGGATGCAGACCTTGGTGTCGGACGGCTCCTCGGTCACGGTGACCGTCACCTTGCCGTTCGCCTCGTCCGCCGAGGCCGAGTACTCGCTGCACACCCCGCCCCAGAAGCTCACGGTCAGGTCGTTGCCCTGCGTCGTGTAGCCCTCGACCGGGACATTGCGCGTCTTCGGCGCCGAGCCCGAGGGCTCGCCCGGGTTGAGCGGCGACGGCGTGACCGACGACGGCGGCTCGGGCGCGGTCAGGTACGCCGGGTCGACCGCCGGGTGGGTCACCATGAAGCCCGCGCCGACCCCCTCCGGCCGTACCTGGAACAGCCAGGACGGCACGAGCACCTGCCGGCCCTCCGTGAAGCGCGCGGCCAGCCCGAAGACGGCGTCGTCGACGACGGTGACCGGGTCCGGCGCCGGAGCCGCGGTCGCCGGCTCGCACGAGGCCCCGTCCTCGCCCCTCAGCGGTACAGGGCCGGCGCAACCGCCGATGCCCTTGCGCCCGCCGTCGCCGGTGGCCCGGCCCGGTCCGTTCATCAGGTCCAGCGCCTTCTGCGCGCCGATGACGGGGTACGTGTCCCCCTTGACCGGCGTCTTCACGTTGCCGCTACCGCTGGTCACCTGACCGTCGGCGCCGATCTGGATGCCGGTCGTCCAGCCGTACGTGGGCAACCCGCCGACCTCGGGATCGGCGTTCACCGTCCTGATGGCGCCCGCGACCTGGGTGGTGTCCAGCTTGGCCGCGTCCTGGCCGACGGCCTTCAGCACCGGGGCGGCCGCCTTCTTCGCCGCGGCCTCGCTGACCGGGTCACCCCCGGCCGCGGTGTCCGAGGCCGAGGCGCAGACGTCGGCCTTCTGACAGTTGTCGGTGCCGGGTGCGTACCGGCTGAACGTCCATGTGCCCGGTGCGTCCTTGTTCACCTGGAGGCTCGGGCCGGAACCGTCCTTCGAAGCGCCCACCTTCCAGGTGTCGCCCTCGATCTTGGGGGTTCCCTCGACACCGAGGGCCTGCGCGAGGCGGGCCACTTCGGCGGTGGTCACGTCACCGGTCGACCGGTAGATGGGCGCGGAGGCCGGGCCGTCGGGGAGGTCGCCGTCGGCGCGGTAGGTCACGCCGTTGGGGTTGGGCTCGCCGGGGGCGATCCCGCTCGTACCGCCCTCGGTGTAGCCGTCGAGGGTCAGCGGCGGGGGAGTGCCGTCGCCGGCCGGGGCGCCGGAGTCGCTGCCGCCGCCGGAACCGCCGGTGGTGCCCGCGGCGAGGTAGGCCCCGCCGCCTCCGACGAGCAGCACCGCGGCCGCCACCGAGGCGATGAGCACGGAGGAACGCCCACGCCGGGCCTTGGGCTCCTCGACGCACTCGATGCCCGTGACCTCCTTGACCTCCTTGACCTCCGTGACTTCCTTGACCTCCTCGACGTCCTTGACACCCTTGACGCCTTCGACAGCGCCGGCGCTCACGTCGTTCCCGGCGAGTGAGGGGGCTTCCGGACGTGCTGGCTCCTCGGGGCGCTCAGACCGCTCGGAGCTTGCAGGCTCTTCGGTGCCTTCGGTGCCTTCGGTGCCTTCGGTGCCTTTGGTGCCGTCGCTGTTGTTGTCGCCCTTACCGCCGACGCCACTCTCGGCCTTCGCAGCGCTGTCCTCAGCGTCCTCAGCGGCCTCGGCGCACTCGGCACCCTCGGTGGTGTCGGGTTTCGCGTCGTTGTCGGGTCGCTCGGTGCTCACCGCATCGCTCCTTCAGCTCCACAGCTGTCCCTGGTGACCCGGTCCTGCCAGGAAGGAGGGGCACGGAAGGGTCGTATACCGGGTCCCCTTTAAGGGGGACAGCGATGGGACGCGGCGGGGGAGCGCACGGTTCCCTGTCCGGGCGCCTCTTGGCCGTCGAGTGCCGGACGGGCTTGGCCGCCGCGGCCGGCTCAGTCCCCGTAGTCGGACATCGCGTCCAGGAGGCGGGCCGACTCCCGGGGCACCGTCACACCGTGGATGAGTGACGGGGACACCGGGAGGGCAATGATCCGGTCGGGGGCCGCCCAGTGCGGCGCCATCCGGGCACAGTCGCCGCGCAGTGCCGCGAGACCGCCTTCCGGGTCGCGTGAGGCGGACCTGTGGACCTCTACGTTCCTGAGGTTCGTCATACCGGAACCGTATGCACCGCCGGAGCCGCGTAAAAAGACCTACTATCGGGTAGTTTCTCCCGCTTCAGTGTGGGAGGTCGACCCGATAGCGTGAACTGTCAATCCCCTCCCCTCGCAGGAGCGTGTCCTAGCCGTGCGTATCGCAGTCACCGGCTCCATCGCCAATGACCACCTCATGACCTTCCCCGGCCGATTCGCGGACCAGTTCGTCGCGGATCAGCTGCACACGGTCTCCCTCTCCTTCCTGGTCGACAAACTCGACGTCCGCAGGGGAGGAGTAGGTGCGAACATCGCCTTCGGCATGGGTCAGCTGGGCACGAAGCCGATCCTCGTCGGCGCGGCGGGCCAGGACTTCGACGAGTACCGGGCATGGCTGGACCGGCACGGCGTCGACACGGCCTCGGTGCGTATCTCCGAGACGCTGCACACGGCCCGCTTCGTGTGCACCACGGACGCCGACCACAACCAGATCGGCTCCTTCTACACCGGCGCCATGAGCGAGGCCCGCCTCATCGAGCTGAAGACCGTCGCCGACCGGGTCGGCGGCCTCGACCTCGTCTCCATCGGCGCGGACGACCCCGAGGCGATGCTGCGCCACACCGAGGAGTGCCGCTCCCGGGGCATCCCCTTCGCCGCGGACTTCTCCCAGCAGATCGCGCGCATGGACGGCGACGAGATCCGCATACTGCTGGACGGCGCGACGTACCTCTTCTCCAACGAGTACGAGAAGGGGCTCATCGAGTCCAAGACGGGCTGGACGGACGCCGAGATCCTCTCCAAGGTCGGCCATCGCGTCACCACCCTCGGCGCGCAGGGCGTGCGCGTCGAGCGGGCCGGTGAGGCGCCGATCGAGGTCGGCTGCCCCGACGAGGAGCGCAAGGCCGACCCGACGGGTGTCGGCGACGCCTTCCGCGCGGGCTTCCTCTCCGGTCTTGCCTGGGGCGTCTCCCTGGAGCGCGCGGCCCAGGTCGGCTGCATGCTCGCCACGCTCGTCATCGAGACGGTCGGCACCCAGGAGTACCGGCTGCGCCGCGCCCACTTCATGGAGCGCTTCGCCAAGGCGTACGGCGACGAGGCGGCCTCCGACGTGCGGGTCCACCTGACCTGAGGCGTATCGGCTCCGGCCCGGAGCCGATTGCTTCGACTCAGCTACGACAGCCGGCGGACCACGTAGGCCGAGCCCCGCTCCGCCGGCTCCTCACCCAGGTACTCCTGCCCCCGCATCTCGCACCACGCCGGGATGTCCAGACGCGCGGCCTCGTCGTCCGACAGGACGCGGACCGTGCCGCCGACCGGGACGTCCCCGATGACCTTCGCCAGCTCGATGACGGGGATCGGGCAGCGCTTGCCGAGCGAGTCCACGACGAGGGAGTCCTCCCGCGCGGTCGCCGCGGGAGCCGTGACCGGGGCGCCCAGCTTCTCGCGGACCGCCGACACCGCGGTCGGCAGGACGTCGAGGAACCGTTCGACGTCCTCCTCCGCTGTGCCCGGCGGCAGCGAGACCCGGACGTTGCCCTCGCTCAGCACCCCCATCGCCTTCAGCACATGGCTCGGCGTCAGCGTGCTGCTCGTGCAGGACGAACCGGACGAGACGGAGAAGCCGGCCCGGTCCAGCTCGTGCAGCAATGTCTCCCCGTCGACATAGAGACAGGAGAAGGTGACCACGCCCGGCAGCCGCCGCACCGGATCCCCCACCACCTCCACGTCCGGCACCGACGCCGGCACCCGCGCCCGGATCCGCTCCGTCAACTCCCGCAGCCGTACGGCCTCCTGGGCCGCCTCGGCCTGTACGGCCCGCAGGGAGGCCGCCGCCGCCACGATCGCCGGGATGTTCTCGAACCCGGCCGCCCGCCCCGACTCCCGCTCGTCCACGGGGCCCTGGGGCGCGAACCGCACCCCCTTGCGGACGACGAGCAGCCCGACACCCGACGGCCCGCCCCATTTGTGCGCACTCGCCGCCAGCAGGGACCAGTCACCCTCCACCGGCCCCCACGCCAGCGACTGCGCCGCGTCCACCAGCAACGGCACCCCGGCGGCACGGCATGCCGACGCCACCTCGGCCACCGGCTGCTCCGTACCCACCTCGTGGTTGGCCGACTGCAGACAGGCCAGGGCGGTGTCGGGGCGGAGCGCGGCGGCGTACGCCTCGGCGGTGACCGCACCCGCGCGGTCGACACCGACCCGCGTCACCGTGCCGCCTCCCGCCTCATGCATCTCCGCGGAATGCAACACCGAAGAATGTTCGACAGTTGACACGATCAGGTGAGTCCCGATCCGGCGACGCCCCGCCAGGGCCCCCGCGATCCCGGAGTGCACGGCCCGCGTACCGGAGGGGGTGAACACCAACTCGTCCGGCCGGCACCCCACGGCCTCGGCCGCCGCCTCCCGCGCCGCGTCGAGCAACATCCGGGCCCGCCGCCCCTCCCGGTACAGCCGCGAGGGATCGGCCCACCCTTCATCGAGAGAGACCTGAAGCGCCTGCCGGGCAACAGGATGAAGAGGAGCAGCGGAAGCAGCGTCGAAGTAGCCCACACAGCAACGCTAAACCTCCGGGGCAGTCACGAGGGGCGCGGGGAACTGCGCGACCAGCCCGCCACAAACCCGCAGTCGCCATACAAACCGACCCTTCCGAGCTACTAGGCGCCCCCAAACCCCCACCAGAACCCCCCAAGGGCCGGGCAACCCAACCCCCGCCCAACCCGCGGAGCGACCCGCCGAGCGACCCGCCACGCGTTGCCCACCCCTCCCGCAAGCCGCCGGACGGCGTCCAGTAGGGTTTGGTCCGCATAAACATCAAACCCCTGCCCGACGCAGGGCGGCGACCGACCAGCGAGAAGGCCGCAGCCAACAGCGCGGGCGAGACTCTCGGGAAGGCGCTACGTGAGTCCCAACGGCTCCGACCTCCCCCACCGCCTGAAGGGCGTGGGCGGTACCCCCATGCCGCGGCGCCCGATGCGGCGGAAGCTGCTGCAGGCACTGACCGCGGGCCTGGTCCTGGCGACCGCCACCGGTTGCACATACAAGGACTTCCCCCGCCTTGGTATGCCCACCCCGGTCACGGAAGAGGCTCCGCGGATCCTCTCCCTGTGGCAGGGTTCGTGGGCGGCCGCGCTCGCCACCGGCGTGCTGGTGTGGGGGCTGATCCTGTGGAGCGCCATGTTCCACCGGCGTAGCCGTACCAAGGTCGAGGTTCCCCCGCAGACCCGGTACAACATGCCCATCGAGGCGCTGTACACGGTCGTTCCGCTGATCATCGTCTCGGTGCTGTTCTACTTCACAGCCCGCGACGAGACGAAGCTCCTCGACACCTCGAAGAAGCCGGACGTCACGGTCAACGTGGTCGGCTTCCAGTGGAGCTGGTGCTTCAACTACGTCGCGAACGTCGAAGGCTCCACCGGCAACGCGAAGACCGACAAGAACCTGGACGCGATCCCGGACAAGTGGAAGAAGCAGTTCCCGGACAACGCGGGCGGCGTCTACACCTGCGGTACCCCCGGTGAGCGGAACCCGCAGACCAACAACCCCGGCCCGACCCTCTGGCTCCCCGAGGGCAAGACGGTCCGCTTCATCCTCACCTCGCGGGACGTCATCCACTCCTTCTGGGTGGTGCCGTTCCTGTTCAAGCAGGACGTCATCCCGGGCCACACCAATGTCTTCCAGGTCACGCCCAACGACGAGGGCACCTTCCTGGGCAAGTGCGCCGAACTCTGCGGCGTCGACCACTCTCGGATGCTCTTCAACGTGAAGGTCGTCTCTCCCGAGCGCTACGAGGCACACCTCAAGAAGCTCGCGGAGAACGGTCAGACCGGTTACGTCCCCTCCGGTATCGAGCAGACGAGCAACGAGAAGAACCGGGAGACGACCCAACTGTGAGCATCCTCAACGAACCTCAGGGTGCCGCCACCGCCGAAGGCTCGTACGAGAACGAGCTGCCGGTACGGCGCAGGCAGCCCGGCAACGTCGTGGTGAAGTGGCTGACCACGACGGACCACAAGACGATCGGCACCCTGTATCTGGTGACGTCGTTCGCGTTCTTCTGCATCGGTGGCGTGATGGCGCTCTTCATGCGCGCCGAGCTGGCCCGTCCGGGCACGCAGATCATGTCGAACGAGCAGTTCAACCAGGCGTTCACGATGCACGGCACGATCATGCTGCTGATGTTCGCGACGCCGCTGTTCGCGGGCTTCACGAACTGGATCATGCCGCTGCAGATCGGCGCGCCCGACGTGGCCTTCCCGCGGCTGAACATGTTCGCCTACTGGCTGTACCTGTTCGGCTCGCTCATCGCGGTGGGTGGCTTCCTCACCCCGCAGGGCGCGGCCGACTTCGGCTGGTTCGCCTACTCGCCGCTGTCGGACGCGGTCCGCTCGCCGGGCATCGGCGCCGACATGTGGATCATGGGTCTGGCCTTCTCCGGCTTCGGTACCATCCTCGGCGCGGTCAACTTCATCACCACCATCATCTGCATGCGCGCACCCGGCATGACGATGTTCCGCATGCCGATCTTCACGTGGAACGTGCTGCTGACCGCGGTCCTGGTCCTGCTGGCCTTCCCCGTCCTCGCGGCGGCACTGTTCGCGCTGGAGGCGGACCGCAAGTTCGGCGCCCATGTCTTCGACGCGTCCAACGGCGGAGCGCTGCTGTGGCAACACCTCTTCTGGTTCTTCGGCCATCCAGAGGTGTACATCATCGCGCTGCCGTTCTTCGGCATCATCAGTGAGGTCATCCCGGTCTTCTCCCGCAAGCCGATGTTCGGCTACATGGGCCTGATCGGCGCCACCATCGCCATCGCGGGTCTCTCCGTGACGGTGTGGGCGCACCACATGTACGTCACCGGCGGTGTGCTGCTGCCGTTCTTCTCCTTCATGACGTTCCTCATCGCCGTCCCGACCGGCGTGAAGTTCTTCAACTGGATCGGCACCATGTGGAAGGGCTCGCTGTCCTTCGAGACACCGATGCTCTGGGCGACCGGATTCCTGATCACCTTCACCTTCGGTGGTCTGACCGGTGTCATCCTCGCCTCGCCCCCGATGGACTTCCACGTCTCCGACTCGTACTTCGTGGTGGCCCACTTCCACTACGTCGTCTTCGGCACCGTCGTCTTCGCGATGTTCTCCGGCTTCCACTTCTGGTGGCCGAAGTTCACCGGCAAGATGCTCGACGAGCGCCTCGGCAAGATCACGTTCTGGACGCTGTTCGTCGGATTCCACGGCACGTTCCTCGTCCAGCACTGGCTGGGCGCCGAGGGCATGCCGCGCCGTTACGCCGACTACCTGGCGGCCGACGGCTTCACCGCCCTGAACACGATCTCGACGATCAGTTCCTTCGTGCTCGGCCTGTCGATCCTGCCGTTCTTCTACAACGTGTGGAAGACCGCCAAGTACGGCAAGAAGGTCGAGGTCGACGACCCGTGGGGTTACGGCCGTTCGCTGGAATGGGCGACCTCCTGCCCGCCGCCGCGGCACAACTTCCTCACCCTGCCGCGGATCCGCAGCGAATCCCCGGCGTTCGACCTGCACCACCCCGAGATCGCCGCGCTGGAGCAGCTCGGCCAGGGCGGCCCGGCTTCCGGTGAGCTCGCGGGCAGCGGCAAGGAGGCCGGCAAGTGAAGATCCAGGGCAAGATGTTCATCTGGCTGAGCGTCTTCGTCCTCGCCATGGCGATCGTCTATGGCGTGTGGTCGAAGGAGCCGGCCGGCACCACGGCGCTCTTCCTCGCCTTCGGCCTGTGCATCATGGTCGGCTACTACCTGGCCTTCACGGCCCGGCGGGTCGACGTCGGCGCGCAGGACAACAAGGAGGCCGACGTCGCGGACGACGCGGGCGAGGTGGGCTTCTTCAGCCCGCACAGCTGGCAGCCGCTCGCGCTCGGCATCGGTGGCGCGCTCGCCTTCATGGGCGTCGTCTTCGGCTGGTGGCTGCTGTACTTCTCGGCCCCGATCATCCTGATCGGCCTGTGGGGCTGGGTCTTCGAGTACTACCGCGGTGAGAACCAGAACCAGTAACACGCGCTGAGCGCCGAGGGGGCCCGGACACTCCGCCAGGAGGGTCCGGGCCCCCTCGTTTGCCGCACCGGATTCCCCCGTACGGCCCACCCGCCGTGCCACTCCGGTGGTCCCTTCCTAGCGTGAGGGCATGAGCCACTCACCGCGAACCCGCACGGTCGCCGGCCGCATAGTGCCGGCACTCACCCTCGGCATAGCCATGGCTGCCTGCACCTCTGGTGGCCACCCGCTCTCCGCCGATCCGTACGACGCGGCGGACCAGATCTCGTTCAACACCCCCACCGGCGACGGCAAGAAGGCCGACCCCGACAAGCCCCTGGAGATCACCGCCGACGACGACGGACGGATCACCGACGTCACGGCCGTGGACGCCACGGGACGCTACGTCGCGGGCGAACTCTCCGCCGACGGCAGGCGCTGGCACAGCACGTCCCCGCTCGCCGCCAACGCTCACTACACGGTCCGGGTGAGCACCGAGGACGACGACAGCGCCGTCGGCCGCAAGGTCCTCAGCCTCAACACCGGCAAGCCCGCCACCACGAAGCGGCTGAACGTCACCTTCGGCCCCAAGACAGGTACATACGGCGTCGGCCAGCCCGTCACCGCCGAGCTCAGCGCACCCGTCAAGGACAGCGCCTCACGGGCCGTCGTGGAACGCGCCCTGAAGGTCGACTCGACGCCCTCAGTCGAGGGCACCTGGTACTGGGTGGACGACACGAAGCTCCACTTCCGCCCCAAGGAGTACTGGCCCAGCAACGCCACGATCCAGGTGCACAGCAACCTGGACGGCATCAAGGTCGGTGACCGCCTCTGGGGCGGCAGCGCCAAGCCCCTGAAGCTCACCACGGGCGACAGCATCGTCGCCGTCACGGACTCCGCGACACACCAGATGACCGTCTACAGGAACGGCGCGGCCATCAAGCAGATCCCGATAACCACGGGTAAGCCCGGCTGGGACACCCGCAACGGCGTCAAGGTCATCCTGGCCAAGGAAGGCACCGTGCGCATGACCAGCGCCAGCATAGGTGCCGCGGAGTTCTACGACCTGACCGTCCACAACTCCGTCAGGGTCACCAAGAGCGGCGAGTACGTCCACGCCGCCCCCTGGTCCACCGGGTCCCAGGGCTACGCCAACGTCAGCCACGGCTGCACGGGCATGAGCAGCGCCAACGCCCAGTGGTTCTACGACACCGTGCGCGAGGGAGACCTCGTCCAGGTCGTCAACTCGAACGGCGAGATGATGGCCCCCTTCGGCAACGGCTTCGGCGACTGGAACCTGCCGTGGGACAAGTGGCGCGAGGGCAGCGCCCTGGTGTCCGGCACGTCGCCCCACCCTGACCAGGCTCTCCGCCTGAGCCCCGAGACGGTCTGACCCGAGTTCCCCGCGCCCCTTTCAGGGGGCGCGGGGAACTCCGCGTGCGGTCTCAGGCGCTCAGGGCATGCCGCCGCAGCAGGGAAGCCAGCGCGTCCGCGAACTCCACGGGCTCGACCGGCAGGGTCACCGCCGCATCGGCCCGGCTCCACGTGGCCAGCCACGCATCCTGAGGCCGCCCGATCAGCAGAAGCACCGGAGGACAGTTGAAGATCTCGTCCTTGATCTGCCGGCACACCCCCATGCCCCCCATGGGGACGGCCTCCCCGTCCAGAACGCAGACGTCGATCCCGCCCTTGTCCAGCTCCTTGATCACGGCACCCGGAGTGGCACACTCCACGAACTCGACCAAGGGAACGTCCGCCGCAGGCCTGCGGCCGGCGGCCAGCCGCACCTGTTCGCGGGTGTTGGAGTCATCGCTGTAGACCAGCACCGTGGCGGTCGGCTGCATTCTTCCTCCGAGACGTCAGCGTCGTACGGACAAGCACCGTTGCGCGGATGCTACTCCCTTGAACACCACGTCAACAGCGGTCCGTACACCCCGGACACTCCGAACAGCACCCCCGGGAGTGAGGGCGGGATAAGCGACCGACATAATGTCGGTCGTGGCGACAGCAACGACAGTAGATACCGGGCACGCGCACCCGTCGGTCAACCGGCCGAACCTCACCAGCGTCGGAACCATCATCTGGTTGAGCTCCGAGCTGATGTTCTTCGCGGCCCTCTTCGCGATGTACTTCACCCTGCGTTCGGTGACCGGAGCCGATTTCTGGCACGAGAAGGCCAGCGCGCTGAACTTCCCGTTCTCGGCGACGAACACCACGATCCTGGTGCTCTCCTCGCTCACCTGCCAGCTCGGCGTGTTCGCCGCCGAGCGCGGGGACGTGAAGAAGCTCCGGATGTGGTTCATCGTGACCTTCATCATGGGTGCGATCTTCATCGGCGGTCAGATCTTCGAGTACACCGAGCTGGTCAAGGAAGAGGGTCTCTCGCTCTCCTCCGACCCCTACGGCTCGGTCTTCTACCTGACCACCGGCTTCCACGGCCTGCACGTGACGGGCGGTCTCATCGCCTTCCTGCTGGTCCTCGGCCGCACCTACGCGGCCCGGAGGTTCACCCACGAGCAGGCGACCGCCGCCATCGTCGTGTCCTACTACTGGCACTTCGTCGATGTCGTCTGGATCGGCCTTTTCGCCACGATCTACATGATCAAGTAATCGGGCTGCCGTCCGCGGCGGACCCGTCGGCCGCGGCCAACCGATCACAGCCAGAAGCATCGACGCAGAAAATCCTGACACCGGGGTAATCCGTGAAAAAGCTCTCCGCACGACGACGCCATCCTCTGGCGGCGGTCGTCGTCCTATTCATCGCGCTGGCGGCCTGCGCGGGGCTGTACACCGCCTTCGCGCCCGCGGACAAGGCGCAGGCCGATGAGTCCGCGCAGTCCCTCGCCATCGAAGAGGGCAAGAAGCTCTACGCCGTGGGCTGCGCCAGCTGCCACGGCACCGGCGGTCAGGGCACCTCCGACGGGCCGAGCCTGGTGGGTGTGGGCGCCGCGGCCGTCGACTTCCAGGTCGGCACCGGCCGTATGCCGGCCCAGCAGCCGGGCGCACAGGTCCCGCGGAAGAAGGTCATCTACTCCCAGGCGGAGATCGACCAGCTCGCGGCCTACATCGCCTCGTTCGGCGCCGGTCCCTCCATCCCGACCAAGGAGGAGTACAGCCCCGAGGGCGCGGACATTGCCAAGGGCGGCGAACTCTTCCGCACCAACTGCGCGCAGTGCCACAACTTCACCGGCAAGGGTGGTGCGCTGTCCAAGGGCAAGTACGCGCCGACTCTTGAGGGTGTCAGCCCGAAGCACATCTACGAGGCCATGCAGACCGGCCCGCAGAACATGCCGTCCTTCCCCGACACCACGCTGACGGAGAAGAACAAGAAGGACATCATCGCGTACCTCGACGCGGTCAACAGCGACGACACCGTGGAGCCCGGTGGTCTCAGCCTCGGCGGTCTCGGTCCGGTCAGCGAGGGCCTGTTCGCCTGGGTCTTCGGTCTCGGTGGGCTGATCGCCGTCGCCGTATGGGTCGCCGCTCGGACCGCAAAGGCCAAGAAGTCATGAGTAGCCAAGACAATCCCGAAGAGAACCTGCCCGCAGAGCAGGAGCACGCGCCCGGTGCGGTGACCGTCGCGGACGAGAAGAACCCGTTCGCCGACCCCGGCCTGCCGCCCCACGAGCACCGCGTACAGGACATCGACGAGCGGGCCGCCAAGCGCTCCGAGCGCACGGTCGCCCTGCTGTTCACCGTGTCGATGCTGGCCACCGTCGGCTTCATCGCCTCGTACGTGACGATCGGTATCGACACGTCGGTCTACGTCTGGCCGATCGGGCACGTCAGCGCGCTGAACCTGGCGCTGGGCACCTGCCTGGGTATCGCCCTGTTCTGCATCGGCGCCGGCGCGGTCCACTGGGCCCGCACGCTGATGTCGGACGAGGAGATCGCCGACGAGCGCCACCCGATCGAGGCCACGCCCGAGGTCAAGGCCAAGGTCATGGCCGACTTCAAGCAGGGCGCCAAGGAATCCGCGCTCGGCCGCCGCAAGCTGATCCGCAACACGATGTTCGGCGCGCTGGCCCTGTTCCCGCTCTCCGGCGTCATCCTCCTGCGCGACCTCGGCCCGCTGCCCGGCACCAAGCTGCGCCACACGATCTGGTCCAAGGGCAAGCTGCTCGTCAACATGAACACGAACGAGCCGCTGCGTCCCTCCGACATCCAGGTCGGCTCGCTGACCTTCGTCAAGCCCGAGGGCCTGGAGGAGCACGACCACGACTTCCAGACCGAGATCGCCAAGGCCGCGACGATGATCGTCCGCATCCAGCCGGACAACATCAAGGACAAGCAAGAGCTTGAGTGGTCCTACCAGGGCATCGTGGCGTACTCGAAGATCTGCACCCACGTCGGTTGCCCGATCTCCCTGTACGAGCAGCAGACGCACCACGTCCTCTGCCCCTGCCACCAGTCCACCTTCGACCTGTCCGACGGCGGCCGGGTGATCTTCGGCCCGGCCGGCCACGCCCTGCCGCAGCTGCGCATCGGCGTGAACGACGAGGGTTACCTCGAGGCGCTCGGCGACTTCGAGGAGCCCGTCGGGCCTGCCTTCTGGGAGCGCGGATGAGCACGAACGAGAACAACGAGTCCCGCTCCCGCGGGAAGGCACCGGCCGGCGAGCGGGTCGCCGACTGGGCCGACGGCCGCCTGGGGATCTACTCCCTGGCCAAGGCCAACATGCGCAAGATCTTCCCCGACCACTGGTCGTTCATGCTGGGCGAGGTCTGCCTCTACACCTTCCTGATCATCATCATCACGGGTGTCTACCTGACGCTGTTCTTCCACCCGTCGATGAACGAGGTCACGTATCACGGCTCGTACGTCCCGCTGCAGGGGCAGCTGATGTCCGAGGCGTTCAACTCGACGATGCACATCTCGTTCGACGTGCGCGGCGGTCTGCTGATCCGGCAGATCCACCACTGGGCGGCGCTGATCTTCCTCGCCGGCATGTTCGTGCACATGATGCGCGTGTTCTTCACCGGCGCGTTCCGCAAGCCGCGTGAGGTCAACTGGCTGTTCGGCTTCCTGCTGTTCGTCCTGGGCATGTTCACCGGCTTCACCGGTTACTCGCTCCCGGACGACCTGCTCTCCGGCACCGGTGTCCGCTTCATGGAGGGCGCGGTCCTGTCCGTGCCGGTCGTCGGCACGTACCTCTCCTTCTTCCTGTTCGGCGGAGAGTTCCCCGGCGGCGACTTCGTGGCCCGCTTCTACTCGGTCCACATCCTGCTGCTGCCGGGCATCATGCTCGGTCTCGTGGTGGCGCACCTGATCCTGGTCTTCTACCACAAGCACACGCAGTTCGCGGGCCCCGGAAAGACGAACAACAACGTCGTCGGCATGCCGCTGCTGCCGGTCTACATGGCCAAGGCCGGAGGCTTCTTCTTCCTGGTCTTCGGCGTGATCGCGGTCATCTCGGCGATCGCCACGATCAACCCGATCTGGAGTATTGGCCCGTACCGTGCGGACCAGGTGTCCACCGGCGCCCAGCCCGACTGGTACATGGGCTTCTCCGAGGGCCTGATCCGTGTCATGCCGGGCTGGGAGGTCAACTTCGGCGGCCACACGCTCGTCCTGGGTGTGTTCATCCCGCTGATCATCTTCCCGCTGGTGCTGGTCGCGATCGCGGTCTACCCCTTCATCGAGGCCTGGGTCACCGGCGACAAGCGTGAGCACCACATCCTGGACCGCCCGCGCAACGCGCCGACCCGCACGGCCTTCGGTGTCGCGTGGATCACCTGGTACATGGTGCTGCTGATCGGTGGTGGAAACGACCTCTGGGCCACCCACTTCCACCTGTCGATCAACGCCATCACCTGGTTCGTGCGGATCGCGTTCTTCGTGGCCCCGGTCCTCGCGTTCATCATCACCAAGCGCATCTGCCTCGGCCTCCAGCGCCGGGACCGCGACAAGGTGCTGCACGGCCGCGAGACGGGCATCATCAAGCGCCTGCCGCACGGTGAGTTCATCGAGGTCCACGAGCCGCTCAGCCAGGAGCAGCTGCACACGCTCACCGCGCACGACCAGTACGAGCCGGCCCAGATCGGCCCGGCCGTCGACGAGAACGGCGTCACGCGCAAGATCAAGGCTTCCGAGAAGCTGCGCGCCAAGCTCAGCAAGGCGTACTACAACGAGGACAGCCAGATCCCGAAGCCGACCGTCGAGGAGTACAAGGAGATCACGAGCGGCCACGGCCACCACTGATCGCTGCGCTCGCCACGCGCAAGCCGAAGGGCCCCGTCCGTTGTACGGACGGGGCCCTTCGCGATGCTGCGGGGCTGGATAGGGTGGACCCGTTGAGACTCGTGTTGATCCATTGATCCATTGATCTTTGATCCATGACCCAGGAGCGGCTTATGAGCGCTGTGACCCCCGCTGGAGGCGACACCGCGGCGGGCCGCTCATGGCCCGCACTGCTGAACGGACTGCTGGACGGCCGCGACCTCACGGCGGACGACACCGCCTGGGCGATGGACCTGATCATGCGCGGCGAGGCGACGGACGCGCAGATCGCCGGGTTCGTGGTGGCGCTCAGGGCCAAGGGCGAGACCGTCGAGGAGATCGGCGGGCTGGTACGGACGATGTACGAGCACGCCAATCTGATCGAGGTGTCCGGCACGACCGTCGACATCGTCGGTACGGGCGGCGACGGCGCGAAGACGGTGAACATCTCCACGATGTCGTCGATCGTGATCGCCGGTACGGGCGCGAAGGTCGTCAAGCACGGCAACCGGGCCGCCTCCTCCGCATCCGGCGCCTCGGACGTCCTGGAGAAGCTCGGCGTCAATCTCGAACTGACCCCGCAGCGTGTGGCCGAGGTCGCCGAGGAGGCCGGGATCACCTTCTGCTTCGCGGTGAAGTTCCACCCGGCGCTACGCCATGTGGGCGCCGCACGTGGGCAGTTGGGTATCCGTACGGTGTTCAACGCCCTCGGGCCGCTGACCAACCCCGCCAGGGTGCGGGCCCAGGCGGTCGGGGTCGCCGATCCGCGTATGGCGCCCATCGTCGCGGGTGTCTTCGCGGAGCGCGGCAACTCCTCGCTGGTGTTCCGCGGCGACGACGGGCTGGACGAGCTGACGACGACGGCGACGTCCCGGGTGTGGGTGGTCCGGGACGGCAAGGTGACGGAGGAGACCTTCGATCCGCGGGACGTCGGTATCGAACTGGTCCCCGTGGAGGCACTGCGGGGCGGTGACGCGTCCTACAACGCGGATGTGGCACGACGGCTGCTGAACGGTGAGACCGGGCCGGTGCGGGACGCTGTGCTGCTGAACTCGGCTGCGGCGCTGGTGGCGTTGGAGCCCGGGGACGGTTCTCTCGCGGCCCAGATCCGCGCGGCCATGGACAGGGCCGCGGAGTCGATCGACTCGGGGGCGGCCCGGCTGGTGCTGGAGCGGTGGGTCTCGGCGAGCAACGCGTAGCGAACCAGGGTTCTCCTCGCCCCCGCCGCCCCTACCCGTCCCATCCCCAGGGGCTCCGCCCCTTCGACCCCGGCCAAGGGGGCTGCGCCCCCTGGACCCCCAGGGTTCCGGGGCTGTGCCCCGGCCCCGCCTTCGGGGCTCCGCCCCGGACCCCGTTTCGGGGGCCGGCCCCCGCACCCCCGCTCCTCAAACGCCGGAGGGGCTGAACGATCCAGCCCGTCCGGCGTTTGAGGACGAGGCCGTTCAGGCCGTTCAGGCTGGATGGGACGGGTAGGGGTGGCGGGGGCGGAAGAAGCCAGCGGTACCGGCCCGCATCGTTCCGCCATCCGGACACCCCCCTTGCGCCCGAATGATCCTGTGGCAGGATGCTGGGCAGGTCATGAGCGACAGCCACAAGGCCCCGGCCGGCTGTCCGGCAACCCTCCGTCCGTGGCGGGGTGCCCCGGGTGAAGACCGGGCCGTAGGCAGCGAGGTCTGCGGCAAGCGCGGACCAGGGAGCCTTCTGTGAACAAGCGAATGCGATAGGGCCGCAGAGCCCCGCCTCCGCATTTCTCTTTTCTTCATCCCGCCCGTGCCGTGGTTCGCCTCAGCCGCCCGTCGCGCTGTCCGGTACGGAACGGAATTCCGCCTGCTTTCACGGGAGTTCAGCCATGTCCTTCTCCAGCTTTGCCTCCGCCTCCGCGTCGACCTCCACTCCCGCCGCCGACCAGTCCCTTCGCGCCCCGCTGCCAGTCCTGGGACGGGACGTCACCGTCCCGCTCGTGACGGGTGGCGAAGTGACGTACGCCGCGCTGGACTACGCTGCCAGCGCCCCGGCCCTGCAGCGTGTCTGGGACGACGTGGCCGCGTACGCGCCGTACTACGGCAGCGTGCACCGGGGTGCCGGGTACCTGTCCCAGCTGTCCACGGACCTCTTCGAGAACGCCCGCAACACCGTCGCCGAGTTCCTCGACTGCCGCGGCGACGACCAGGTCGTCTTCACCCGCTCCACCACCGACTCGCTCAACCTCCTCGCCGCCGCGCTCCCCACCGACTGCCAGGTCTTCGTGTTCGAGACCGAGCACCACGCCTCGCTGCTGCCCTGGCGGGACGCCCACGTCACCTATCTGAACGCCCCCCGCACCCCGGCAGAGGCCGTCGCCACCGTCGAGCGCGCCCTCGCAGGCCGCGACCCCCACGGACCCGCCCTCGTCTGCGTGACCGGCGCCTCGAACGTCACCGGCGAGCTGTGGCCCGTCCGCGAGCTGGCCGCCGCCGCGCACGCCCACGGCGCCCGCATCGTCCTCGACGCCGCCCAGCTCGCGCCCCACCACCCCGTATCCGTAAGGGAGTTGGACGTCGACTGGGTGGCCTTCTCCGGGCACAAGCTGTACGCGCCCTTCGGCGCCGGCGTCCTCGCCGGGCGCGCCGACTGGCTGACCGAGGCCGAGCCGTACCTCGCGGGCGGCGGCGCGAGCCGGAAGGTCTCCCGGCGTGCGGACGGGGGAGTGGACGTGGAGTGGCACGTCAGCGCGGCCCGCCACGAAGCCGGGTCCCCGAACGTCATCGGCGCCTACTCCATCGCCTCCGCCTGCAAGGCCCTCACCGAGGCCGGGTTCGACACCCTGGTCGCCCGTGAGCAGTACCTGATCGACACCGTCCGCGCGGGCCTCGCCGAGGTGCCCCAGGTGCGCGTCCTGTCGCTCTTCGGGGACGACGCCCCGCGTGTCGGCGTCCTCTCCTTCGTCGTCGACGGGTGGAACAGTTCGCACTTCGCGGCCGCCCTCTCCGCCGAATACGGGATCGGCGTACGGGACGGGCTCTTCTGCGCCCACCCGCTGGTGCGGACGCTCCTCGGCAGTGACCCGGAAGCCCAGGGCGAGTGCGGCGCCCCCGAGGCCGCGCCCGGCGAGAAGTCCCTGAACGCGATCCGGGTGAGCTTCGGTGCCGGTACGCCGGACGAGCACATCGAGCGGTTCCTGGGCGCGGTCAAGGAGCTCGTCCGGGACGGCGCCCAGTGGAACTACCGTACGGAGGAGGGGCGTTGCGTGCCGGACACCTCCGCGTGAGCCGGTAGCCCGGCACCCGCCGCACCCGCCGCACCCGCTGGCAGCCGGGTGCCGAGCCGGATCATCCGCAGGGCGCGCTCCGTGGCGTCCGTGAGGAGTTCCGCGGCCCGGACCAGCGCCTCGGCCAGCGCCATCGGGGCGGGCAGGATGCCGTGGCAGGCGTCCACGCCCGGCACGTCGTGCGCGCCCTCGCCGAGCGTCCCCGCCAGGGCGAGCACCGGCCGCCCGTGCAGCTTGGCACGGCGGGCCACCTCGGCCGGGACCTTGCCGCGCGGCGTCTGGTGGTCCAGCGCGCCCTCGGCGGTGACGACCAGGTCGGCGCGGGCCAGACGGGCGTCCAGGTCGAGGTGGTCAAGGAGCACCTCGAAGCGGGGCAGCAGCCGGGCGCCCAGGGCGGCGAGGCCCGCCCCCAGGCCGCCGGAGGCTCCGGTTCCGGGGCCGCCGTACAGGTCGGTCCCGCCCGCGCCCAGGTCGCGGGTCAGTACGTAGGCCCAGTTCTCCAGGCCCGCCGACAGTTCCTCGACCTGTGCGGGGGTCGCGCCCTTCTGCGGGCCGAAGACGCGGGCCACCCCGCGCTCGCCGCACAGCACGTTGTACGGGTTGCAGGCGACCAGCAGTTCGACGTCCTTGAGGCGGGGGTCCAGGCCCGACGGGTCGATGTGGTGCAGGCGGGGCAGCTCCCGGCCGCCGGGCGGGAGTTCGAAGCCGTCCGCGTCGAGCAGGCGGGCTCCGAGCGCTTGGAGCGCGCCGGCGCCCCCGTCCGACGTACCGGAGTCGCCGCAGCCCACCAGGACGCGTCGTACGCCCTGGTCGAGGGCCGCGCGGATCAGCTCGCCGACGCCGTACGTCGTCGTGGCGCCCGGGTCGCGGAGGCGGTTCGGGACGAGGGAGAGGCCCGCGACCGCCGCCATCTCGACGACCGCAGTGTCCCGGCAGCCGAGCAGCGCGAAGTGGGTGCCGACGGGCTCGCCGAGCGGGCCCGTGGCGGGCAGGGCGACCAGCCGGCCCCCGGTCGAGGCGGCCAGCGCGGCGGCCGTGCCCTCGCCGCCGTCCACCAGAGGGATGAGGTCGATCCGGGCCTCGGGCACGACCCGGCGGACACCCGCCGCGATGGCGTCGGCGGCGGCCTGGGCGGACAGGGACTCCTTGAAGCCGCTGGGGGCCACGGCGATACGGCTGAGCATGAGACGACCTCCTAGCGGGTCAGGGGCACGCCGAGCAGCGGCCACACCGCGACGGCGAAGAGCAGGACGAGAGCGGCGGTCAGCGGCGCCAGGACGGCGGACAGACGCAGCAGGTCGCGCGGGGTGTACGTGGGCGTCCCGGGGATCTCGGCGAAGAGCGTGACCGGTTTCGCGGAGGCGGGGAGCGTGTGGCAGAAGCCCGCCGCCGCGGTGGACGCGAGGGCGGCCGCGACCGGATTGACCCCGGCGCCCACTGCCGCCGCCACCACCAGCGGGACCAGCACCGACGAGCGCGCCGAACGGGACTGCAGGACGAGGTGCGCCGCCGTGCTGACCACGATCACCGCGGTCAGGAACACGGCCGGCGACACGCCCCCGGGGAGCCCGGAGACCAGCCACTTCGCCGCGCCCGAGTCGGCCAGCGCGACGCCCATCGCCATCGTCGCGGCCATGAACAGCAGCAACGACCAGGGAACCGTCTTCAGCGCGTCCTTCAGCCGTACGGTGCCGAGGGCCGGCGAGGACGCGACGACCGCGCCTATCAGTGCCACGACCGCGGGCGGCACCCGGTGGAGCGGCTCGGCGCACCACAGGACCACGACCGTGGCGAGCAGCAGCGCGCACCGGGTCTCGGCCTGCGACCAGGGGCCCGTGACCGGGCGGTCGCTGTGCTGCTGGATCTGCTCGGCGGTGATGTGCACGGGGCCCCGGCGGTCCGCGCGCCGGGTGGTCGTCAGCAGGACGGCCTCGGCCGCCAGATGGGAGGACACCACGGCCAGCGGCAGGCCAAGCAGCAGCCACTCCGTGAAGCCGATCCGGTCACCGGTGGCCTCCCACAGCACCGACACGGTGATCAGATGCGCGCCCGCCCCGATCAGAGTCGCCACCGCCGACAGAAGGATCACGGTTGGAAACAGCAACGCCAGCATCACGACCAGTCGTTTCCGGTCGGAGAGTGCCTTGGCGAGGGCGAGGAACACCGGCAGCGCGAGCGCGGCCCGGCCCGAGGTGGCCGGCACGGCGAAGGCCGTGACCACCAGCGCGGCCGTCGTCAGGTGCGTCAGCTGCCGCACGGTGCGCGCCCCGCCGACCAGGAACACCGCTGCCCGCCCCGCAAGGCCCGTCCGGCTCACCGCCGCCGCCAGCACGAACGCGCAGATCAGCAACCACACCGTCGAGTCGCCCAGGGTGCCGAAGAGCGTGTCGCTGCTGATCACCCCGGTGACCGTGAGCGCGAGCCCGGCGCCCAGCGCGATGTACGTGTCGTCGATCGGCGTGGCGATCCAGGCAGACGTGGCCAGGGCGAAGACCGCGAGCGTGAGACGGGCGTCACCGCCGAGGCCGGGGAAGTTGCCGGGCACCACGAGCAGCGCGCACAGGGACAGCGCCGCACACAGGGCCACGGTCAGGCGGAGGTTCAGGGTCACGTCATCGAGGGTCCTGCCGGGCCGTGAGCCGTCGATGAGCCGCACATGAAGGAAACTTCACGCGGCCGTTCGCCCCGTTACGACGGCAACCGGTACCCCATCCCGCGAACCGTCTCCACCCGCTCCGAGCCCAGCTTCTTCCGTAGCGCGCGCACGTAGACGTCCACGATGTTGGAGCCGGGATCGAAGTCGTACCCCCACACGTGCGACAGGATCTGCTCACGGGACAGCACCTGCCCGGGGTGCCTCAGGAACAGCTCCAGGAGCACGAACTCGCGGGCCGTCAGATCGACCGTCCGCTCCCCGGACCGGGCCCGCCGCGTCCGCAGGTCCAGGCTCAGCGAACCGGACCGCAGCACCGTCACCTCGGGCGCGCGTGCCGCCGTACGCAACCGCAGTCGCACCCGCGCGAGGAGTTCCTCGAAGCGGAACGGCTTGGTCATCCAGTCGTCGGCGCCGCCCTCCAGACCGGCCACGGTGTCCCGTACGGAGTCCCGCGCGGTCAGCACGATCACCGGGATGGTCACGCGGGCCTCCCGCAGTTCGCGCAGGACCGTGAAGCCGTCGCGGCCGGGCAGCCCGATGTCGAGGACGATCAGATCGAAGCCGCCGGTCAGTGCGTACTCGTACGCGGCCTCGCCGTCGCCGACCACGGTGGTCGTGAATCCGCCCGCGCGCAGGCCCTTCTCCACGAAGGCGGCGATGCGTTCCTCGTCCTCGACGATGAGAATGCGGTTCACGGGCGTGCTTCCTCCAGGCTCAGTACGAAGGTGGCGCCGCCGCCCACCGTGCCGTGCAGACGGACCCGGCCGCCATGGGCCTCCGCGATCGCCCGCACGATCGACAGCCCGAGCCCGGCCCCCGAGCCACGGGCGCCGCGCCGGGCCGTTCCGCGCCGGAACCGCTCGAAGATGACCCGGGCGTCCTGCGGTTGGACACCGGGCCCGCAGTCCACGACGTACAGCTCGACGCACGAGCCGTCGGCGCGGGAGCCGATGCGGATGGTCTGGCCCGCCGTGGTGTGCTGCACGGCGTTCTGCGCGAGCTGGACCATCGCCTGGGTGATCCGCTGGGGGTCCAACTCCACCTCACGGTCGGCGACTTCGGCGAGCTGCCAGTCGCGGTCGCCGAGGGTTCGGGCCTTGACGTAGACGTCGGCGGTCAGTTCGGCGAGCTGGACGGGCTCCGGGGTGACGAAGTCGGGGCGCTCGGCCTTGGCGAGCAGGAGCAGGTCCTCGACGATGCGGCTCATCCGGTCGAGTTCGTCGGTGACGAGGCGGACGGTCTCCTCGCGCTCGGCGGGATCGTCGCCCATCAGCTCCAGATGGCCGCGCACGATGGTGATCGGGGTGCGCAGCTCGTGACCGGCGTCGTCGACGAACTCCCGCTGGGCGGCGAAGGCGCGCTCCAGCCGGTCGAGCATGGCGTTGAACGTCTCGGCGAGCGCGGCGACGTCGTCGCGTCCACGCACCGGGATACGGCGGGTGAGGTCCTGCTCGGTGAGCTGTGCGGCCGCGGCACGCACCAGCCGTACGGGCTGCAGGATCCGCCCGGCGACCACCCACCCGATCCCGGTCGTCAGCACCAGCGCCACCCCCGAGATGGCGAGCAGTATGCGGAACACCTCGTCCACGCCCGCCTGTTCGCGCCCCGGGTGGAAGGCGACGACGAACGCGGCGTCCGGTTCGCTGCCGTGCCGGGCGACGGCGACCTTGGCCCAGCGGATCTCGCCCGCCGCCCGGTGCAGGATGCCGGTGGAGTCGGGCGAGTCGTAGATACGGCGCCGGGCGTCGGCGTCCTGGTGCAGGGGTACGGCGACCGGGATGTCGCGGGGCGGCTGGATGATCTGCGCGGGGCCACGGCCGTCCCGGCCCACCAGCCCGATCAGCTCCTCGTCCGGGTCGGCGTACTGCCGCTCCAGGAAGACGTACAGCAGCCGCCCCGGATCGGTGAACGGCCGACCGGTCTCCGGGTCGACGCCCCGCTCCTCGAAGTGGGCGAACTCACCGGCCTCCTGGGCGAGCAGCCCGCTCACCCGGAGCTCGACGTCCCGGAGCAGTATCGAGCGCGTCGTGGCGGCCACCGAGCCGAGGGCGACGGCCATCATGAGCAGCAGCCAGAGCAGGATGCGGACGCGCGCCGTGAGCGACCGTCGCGGCCGGTCATCCGTCGTCGCCGGGCCCGTCGTCGTCATCGTCATCATCCGCGGAGCTGTCCGTCACGGGAGGCCGTGACACGACCTCGTCACTGGGCGTCGGCGTCGGCACGGACGGGGTGGGCGCCGGCGAGGAGGGCGAGCCGCTGTCCAGTTCGACCTTGGGCGGAACCTTGGGCGACTCCGGACGGTCACTGAGGGCAAAACTGGTGGCGGCGATCCCGAGAGGAATCACGACCACGGCGGCAAGAGCCGCCATCCGGCGAGAGAAAACCATGGGCACAGCCTGCGTCGGGCACCCGACAGCAAGGATGAGCCGAAGATGAGGAACTCTTCATCCGAGGGGAACTGCATGTGAGCCAGGGGCGCGGGGCTGTATCGATGTGCGGCTCCGCCGCGTGGGCGCGAGAAACCACGACGCACCCGCACCCGCCAACGAACCCTTAGCTGTCCAAACCGATAGCGAACGCAGCCTCAAGATCATGCTGCGAATACGTACGGAACGCCACATGCGTATCCGTGGCCTCAACCCCGGGAATCTTGCTGATCCGCCCCGGAATCACATCGGCGAGATCATCGTGGGCCTTCACCCGGACCATCGCGATCAAGTCGTAGGTACCGGTCACGGAGAACACCTCACTGACGGAGTCCAGTGCGGCGATCGACTCGGCGATCTCGGGGATCCGGTCCACGCTGGTCTTGATGAGCACGATCGCGGTGATCACGGCGGGTTCTCTCCCTCGGGGGCGGACGCTGGTGATGTCACTCTAGTTGGCCGCATGTACCGCACCCACGCGTAGGCGAAGCCCAGGCCGAACCCCACGACGTGCGCCAGGTAGGCCACCCCGGGCCCCCGCGTGGCCTGGCCGGCCGCGATCCACTGGAGGGCCACCCAGAACGGCAGGGTCACCCACGCAGGAAAGCGCAGGGGAAGGAAGAAAAGGAACGGAAAGAGGCTGGTGACCCGCGCTCCGGGGAACAGGTACAGAAACGCGCCGAGGACCGCGGAGATCGCCCCCGACGCCCCGACCAGCGTCTGCGACGAGTCGGCGTTGGCGACCGCGTACCCCAGCAGGGCGAGGCAGCCGCAGCCCGTGTAGAAGAGAGCGAACTCGATGTGGCCCATCCGCTCCTCGGCCATCGCCCCGAAGACATAGAGGAACAGCATGTTGCCGAGGAGGTGGAGCCAGCTCCCGTGGATGAACAGCGCCGTCACCGGGGTGAGCGCGGCCCGCGGGTCGGCGCCGATCAGTTCGACGGGCACGACGCCCCAGCGCCGGAAGTACGCCTTCTGTGCGGTGAGCAGTTCGTCTCCGGTGCCGTACCCGGCGTTCATCCCGGACGCCGGGCCGATCAGGAAGATCACGCAGCAGGCGCCGATCAGTCCGTATGTCACCGGCGCCGGGTGTTCCCGCAGCGCCCGGCCTGCCTTCGCGCTCCACTGCCTGATCATGATCAGAGCATGACGTAACCGGACCGAACCGCACAGACCGCCTCGCCGCCATGGCCGGACGGGCGGCGGGTACCCGCCAGGCCGTAGGGTTACGACCCACACGCACCAGGGAAACTGGCGCATCACGGAGACTGGAAGGAAGAGCAGCCACGATGACGACGGTTCCCCTGCCGACCGACACCACCCGCTGGCGCTGCACGCTCTGCGGCAACCTCACGCGGTTCGACGTGACCCGCTCGTCGAAGGTCGTCGAGTACGTGCATCTCGACCTGGCCGGGGATCCGAAGGTGGAGGAGCGCGAGGTGCTCAGTGAGACGATCGAGTCGGTGCGCTGCCGCTGGTGCAACGCCGTGGACCAGGTGGAACTCGTGGACAGGCCGGGGGCAGGCTCCTGACAGGAGCGGCCCCCGCAGAGGTACCGGTACAGGTATTGGGGTGACGGATGGTGGAGACCGCAGGCGGGGGGCCGGGCGACGGCGCCGCTGAGGTGCTCGACCGTCCGCTGCCCGAAGGCGTACGCCGACGCGTCGTACAGATCGTGTCCGACGGATTCGGCGGGCTGACCGTCTCGGAACTGCCCGCGCAGCTCAGACAGTACGCCCGGTTCGCTCCCAACCGGAGAGCCAAGTTCGCGGGCAACGCCATGGCGGCGGCTCTGGAGGGCGACACACTGTTCCGGCAGCGCATCGGGGAGCAGTTCAGAGAGGCCCAGCCCGAGCTCGCCGCCGCCCTCGACTCGGGCGCGCCGCCCCCGGCCGCGGACCCGCTGGATGTGGCGGCCGCGGCCTATGTGCTGCGCCCCACGGGCTGGGTGAAGCTGGTCACCGCGGCCGGCGAGGAGGCCCAGCGGGCCGACGCGGAGCGCGCGGACGAGGAGAGCCGCGCCGAGCTGGAGCGGCTGCGCGCGGAGCTCGTCGAGGCCCGCGACCACACGAGGGCCGAGACCGAGCGGCTGCGCGCGGAGCTGGAGTCGGCCAAGAAGGAAGCGGAGTCGCTCCAGCGCAAACTGCGTGCCGCACTCAGCGACATCAAGCGTGGCGAGGCCGCGATGCGCAAGGTGCACAGCGAGATCGAGGCCGTACGCGCCGAGAGCCACGCCCAGGTGTCGGCCGCCGAGAGCGAGACCCGGCGGCTCAAGGCACGGCTGGGGGAGGCCGAGGCGGCGTTGGAGGCCACCCGGCGCGCCGCGCGCGAGGGGCGCAGCGTCGAGGACATGCGTGTACGGCTGCTTCTGGACACCGTGCTGGACGCGGCCCAAGGGCTGCGGCGGGAGCTGGCGTTGCCACCGGTGTCCGTACGGCCCGCCGAGACCGTGGACGCCGTCGAACCCGGCCGTATGACCCCGAAGGACATCGCCGCCCGCGCACTGTCCGAGAACGACCCCGCGATCCTCGACCAGTTGCTCGCGCTGCCGCAGGCGCATCTCGTCGTCGACGGCTACAACGTCACCAAGACCGGCTATCCGCAGATGCCGCTGGAGAAGCAGCGGCTGCGGCTTCTCGGGCAGCTCTCGCAGCTCGCCGCGCAGACGAACGCCGAGGTGACGTGTGTCTTCGACGGCGCCGAGCTGGCCGCGCCCGTGCTGCTCGCGCCGCCGCGCGGGGTGCGGGTGCTGTTCTCCAAGCCGGGCGTCACCGCTGACGAACTGATCCGCCAGCTGGTGCGCGCCGAGCCGCCCGGGCGTCCGGTCATCGTCGCCTCCACCGACCGTGAGGTGGCCGACGGGGTGGCCAAGGCCGGGGCCCGGCCGGTGGCTTCGGCGGTCCTGCTGAAGCGCTTCTCACGCGGCTGAAAACGGTCCCTGGGCCAGGTCAAGGGGGACTGGGATTCCGCTCCCTCTGAACGCGCGGCCGTTCTGGTCCGTACATCCCATGGGCCGCGTACGTCGCAAGCGCAACCTGTGAAGTGGAATGCCCCAATTGGGGGTTCCGTCACGCAACGTAGCGTCAATGACGCATCACTGCATGTGAGTTGAGGGCAAAGAATGCGCTGCGTCACATACTTTTTTCACGTGAGGATTTGAACTGATCACAAGAAGGTCACTAGGGTCTGGCTTCGAACCTCCGCTCGGTTGATCACTCATTAGGGGTGACGGTGGAGGGGCACCGCCCACCGGCGTGTCGGTAGGCGGCTGAAGGAAGAAGGAGCTCGCCTCCGTGGCGTCCCACCGTCGACCGAAGCAGCCGAACCGCGCACGTGTCACCGTGCTCACCACCGCAGCTGCTGCCGCCGTGGCTCTGTCCTCGCAGGCCGCCAACGCCGCGCCCAGCGAGAAGCCGAGCAAGGACGAGGTCAAGTCCAAGGTCGACGCGCTCTACGAAGAGGCGGGGCTGGCCACCGACAAGTACAACGGGGCCAAGGAGAAGCAGAAGAAGCTCGAGAAGGAGATCGACACTCTCCAGGACCAGGTCGCGCGCGGCCAGGGCGAGCTCAACGACCTGCGTGAGGGCCTCGGCCTGATGGCGAGCTCCCAGTACCGGACGGGTGGCATCGACCCCTCCGTCCAGCTCTTCCTCTCCGCCGACCCGGACGACTACCTCGACAAGGCGTCCACGATGGACCAGCTGAGCGCTCAGCAGATCGAGGCGCTGAAGAAGGTCCAGGACAAGCAGCGGGTGCTCGCCCAGCAGCGCGAGGAAGCCGCCGGGAAGCTCAAGGACCTCGCCGACACCCGCGAGTCCCTGGGCGAGAAGAAGAAGGAAGTCCAGGACAAGCTCGCCGAGGCGCAGAAGCTCCTCAACACCCTGACCGCCCAGGAGAAGGCGGCGCTGGCGGACGAGGAGCAGCGCGCCAGCCGCTCCGCCGGGGAGCGCGTCGAACTCGGCAACGAGGCGCCGGCCTCCGAGCGCGGCTCCGCCGCGCTCGCCGCCGCGGACACCCAGCTCGGCAAGCCGTACGTCTCCGGTGGCAGTGGCCCCAACTCGTACGACTGCTCCGGGCTGACCCAGTGGGCATACGCCCAGGCGGGGGTCTCGATCACCCGGACCACGTACACGCAGCAGAACGACGGCCCGAAGATCGGCCGCAGCCAGCTCAAGCCCGGCGACCTGGTCTTCTTCAACAACCTGGCGCACGTCGGCCTCTACGCGGGCAACAACACGGTCCTGCACTCCCCGAAGCCGGGTGCCGTCGTCCGCTACGAGTCGATGAACACCATCGGTTCCTTCCAGTTCGGCGTCCGTATCTGACCGGCGCTCCGGCCGCTCCCCGCCGTTCGCGGTCCCTTCGCGATCAAGGCGCCGTAGCGCCCGAACGGGCGAATTACCACGACCCGCGCTGACCCCACGCCCCGCTGATGACCTGCGTCTGAGGCGGGGCGTCGCGCTGTGTGCCCGTTGTGCACCCTATGGCGTCTTTGGTCGGCGCCTGGCCACGGGGCTACTGTCTGGCCGTTTCCCCCTGTACAGGGGGACGGTCCGTGTCCGCCAGCGAAGGGAGAGCGGCTCCCGTGGGGTCCCACCATCGCCGCCTTGTACCGCCCGGGTTCAACCGGGGCGCGAGCGCAGCGCTCTGCGTACTGTCCGCCGCCGCCGCGGCTCTCGGTGCCGTACAGCCGCTACCGGCCGCCGCCGCGCCGTCCGACGACACCCGAGCCGAGGTGGACCGCCTCTACGAGGAGGCCGAGCGGGCCACCGAGGCCTTCAACAAGGCCGACGAACGCGCCGGCACCCTGCGCGAGCAGGTCGGTGCCGCCCAGGACCGGATCGCCCGCCAGCAGGAGCGCGTCAACACCATGCGGGACGCGCTCGGTTCACTCGCGGGCGCCCAGTACCGCGCCGGCGGGGTCGACCCCTCGCTCATCCTGCTGCTCTCCGAGGACCCCGCCGGCTACCTCGACAGGGCCGCCGCCCTCGACCGGATCAGCGCCCACCACGCCGGGGAACTCAAGGACCTCCAGCGGGCCCTGCGCGACCTCGCCCAGGAGCGCGAGGAGACGACCGGCAGGCTCAAGCGGCTGGAGAAGAGCCGCAGGGCCGTCGCCCAGCACAAGCGCACCGTCGAGCACAAACTCGCCAAAGCCCGGCGGCTGCTCAACTCCCTCCCGGCCGAGGAGCGCGCCGAGTACGACCGGGTCTCCCGCGCCGGCGGCACCCACCGGTCCGACCCCGCGGGCGCCGCCGCACCCAGCGCCCGCGCGGCCGCCGCCATCGCCGCGGCCCGCGCCGCTGTCGGCAGGCCGTACGTGTGGGGCGCCAACGGGCCCCACGGCTTCGACTGTTCGGGCCTCATGCAGTGGTCGTACGCCCAGGCCGGCGTCGGACTGCCGCGCACCTCGCAGGCCCAGCGGTACGCCGGCCGCCATGTGCCGCTGTCCGAGGCACAGCCCGGCGACCTGGTCCTCTACCGGGAGGACGCCAGCCACGTCGGCATGTACGCGGGCAACGGCCAGGTCATCCACGCCCCGTACCCGGGCGCACCCGTCCGCTACGACCCGGTCGGCATGATGCCGGTCTCGGCGGTCACACGGGTCTGAACCGGCGTGCGACACATGCGGCGGGTCACCGTACGATCGGGAAGGTGGCGGGTCGACGGCATGCGGTGCGGGCAGGGCTGTCCTTGGCGTTGGCCCTTGTCGTGGGCTGCGGAGGCGGCCCCGCACCCGATGCGGCGAGGACCGACGTCCAGCACGTGCTCGACCGGCGCGCGGAGGCCGTCCTGGAGCGGGACGAGTCGGCGTACCGGGGGACTCAGGCGCCTGTGTCCGGCGGCCGGGCCCACCCTGCCGCCGGCGCGGCCGAGTTCGCGAACCTGCGCGGCCTTCCGCTCGCGTCCTGGTCGTACCGCCTGACCGGCTTCCACCGCTCCGGGGACCGGGCGACGGCCGAGGCGGAACTCCGCTACCGGATACGCGGGTACGACAAGGCCCCCGTCACCGCCGCCCGCGCGCTGACGCTGACCCGCGACGACGGCACCTGGTACGTCGCCTCCGACGAGCCCGCCGAGAAGGCCGCCGAGCAACTGTGGGAGCAGGGCGCCGTCCGGGCCGTGAAGGGTGAGCGCAGCCTCGTCCTCGGCGTCGGGCAGTCGGCCTCGGCGCTGCGCGGGTACGCGGCGCTGGCGGACCGGGCCGTGCCCGCGGTGACCGAGGCGTGGGGCGACGGCTGGGCGGGGCGGGTCGTCGTCCTCGTACCCCGGTCGCTGGACGGGATGGCCGGGCTGCTCGGCGCCCCCGCGTCCGGGTACCGGGGGATCGCGGCGGTCACCACGGGCGAGACGGGAGGCTCCCCGAAGGCGCCCGCGGACCGGATCATCGTCAACCCCGACGCGTACGGCGTCCTCGGCGGCCTCGGCCGGCAGGTCGTGCTCACCCACGAGACCACCCACGTCGCCACCCGTGCGGCCACGACCGCGGCCACGCCCCTGTGGCTCTCCGAGGGCTTTGCCGACTGGGTCGGCTACCGGGGGGCCGGGCGCACGGCGGTCCAGGTCGCACCGGAACTGCAGCGCGCCGTGCTGGAGGGCCGCACACCGAGCCGGCTGCCCACGGACGCGGACTTCGGCTTCGGCGGCAACGCGACGCAGCTGGCGCAGGCGTACGAGAGCGGGTGGCTGGCCTGCCGGATGATCGCGGACCGCTGGGGCGAGGTCCGGCTGAACGAGTTCTACCGGGCCGTGGCGGACCACGAGAGGCGCGCGGGCGCCGTGGAGGGCGCGCTGCGGGACGTGCTCGGCACGACGCCGGAACGGTTCACGGAGCAGTGGCGGGCGTATCTGCGGGCCCAGCTGGTCTGAACCTCAGCCGAGGCTGGTGGAGGACTCCTACTGGCCAGGGGCCGTCGGATCGAGCAGCCCGTCCGGCGATTGAGGACGTCGCTCCTCGGGCCGGTGAACCATCTGTTCGCGCCGGATGCCGACCGTGTCCTGCCACAGCTCCAGCGCGGCGAACAGCGTCGCGAGGACGAGCAGGCCGTTGCGGGCGAAGAGCAGAAGGACGCCCAGCCAGTCGCTCGCGACCACGTGGTCGAACCAGACGGGGAACTCCAGCACGGTCAGCAGGCACGCGGCCAGGACCAGGTACGCGGGCACCACCATCCGGCCGGCCCTGAAGCACAGGCAGACCGCGGCGAGCCCGACCAGCCACACCATGTACTGCGGGCTGATGACCCGGCTCGTGGTCGTGAACATCAGCACCGCCACGAAGGCCGCCTCCGCGAGCGTGTGCGGCGCGAACCGCCTGGCGCGCACCCGCCACAGCGCCAGCCAGCCGAAGGCCCCCGCGCTCAGCAGCAGGGCCGCCATGCTGACGACGTCGACGTACGGGCCGAGGAACTCGACCGAGCCGTAGTTGAGCAGCACCTGGCCTTCCCAGCCGAACTGGCGGGCCACGTGGAGGGCGAGCGCGCCCAGGGACTCGATCTCCGTGCCCCTCTCGCGCTGGAAGGTCAGGAAGGCGAAGGCGCCCGGCATCCAGGCCGCGAACAACGCCGCCAGCACCGAGCCGGTCACCGCGGCGGAGAGCCACGCCGCGCGCTTCCTCGCCCCCACGAGCAGCAGCACCGGCCACACCTTCAGCAGCGCGCCGAAGGCCGCGAGCGCCCCCATCACGCGCGGGTGACGCGCTCCGGCGAGCAACGCGGCCACCGCGACCGCCGTCACCATCACGTCGTACCGCGCGTACACGGTCGGCCCGAGCAGCGCCACGCCCACGACCCACACCCAGGCGCCGCGCCGCACCCCGCCGGGACGCGTCCCCGCGGACCACAGCAGCGCGAGGACCACCAGGTCGGACAGGAGGACCAGGGCGAAGAATGCCGGCGCGTAGCCCAGGAACGGCAGCAGGGCGGGGGAGAGGATCGCGAGCGCGGCGCCGGGCGGGTACTGCCACGTCACGTCGCCCAAGGGGTATGTGCCGCCGCGCAGGACCTCGTACCAGCCCTGGTAGATCACCGAGACGTCGGTCGTCACGTCCGGGCCGGGGAAGACGAGGAACCTGAGGACGAAGAGCAACAGGAGCAGCCTGGTCGCGGTCCAGGCCGTGAGGAGCCCGACCGGGAACCGCTGTGTGCCCGCCGCCATGTCCACCTCCGCCCTTGCTCGTGTGTCCCGTATGTGGGGACATGATGTCCTGTCCACCTGGGAGAGAGCTCGCGGCGTGGCCGGGCCCGGCCGTGGGGAACCCGGTCAGGTCCGGTGCGGGGACCCGCCCGGTAGGGTCGGCGGCGATGCACAAGACCCTGATCGTGACCAACGACTTCCCGCCCCGGCCCGGCGGCATCCAGGCCTTCCTGCACAACATGGCGCTGCGGCTGGACCCCGAGCGGCTGGTCGTCTACGCGTCCACCTGGAGGCGGAGCCGGGAGGGCGTCGAGGCGACGGCCGCCTTCGACGCCGAACAGCCCTTCACCGTCGTACGCGACCGGACGACCATGCTGCTGCCGACTCCGGATGCCACGCGGCGCGCGGTGTCGCTGCTGCGGGAGCACGGCTGCACCTCGGTGTGGTTCGGGGCGGCCGCGCCGCTCGGTCTGATGGCGCCCGCGCTGCGCAGGGCGGGCGCCGAGCGGCTCGTGGCCACGACGCACGGGCACGAGGCGGGCTGGGCACAGCTGCCCGCCGCCCGCGGGCTGCTGCGCCGCATCGGGGAGTCCACGGACACGATCACGTACCTCGGCGAGTACACGCGCTCCCGGATCGCGACCGCGCTGACCCCGGCCGCGGCCGGACGTATGGTGCAGCTCCCGCCCGGGGTCGACGAGAAGACCTTCCACCCCGGCTCGGGCGGCGACGAGGTCCGTGCCCGCCTCGGTCTGACCGACCGCCCGGTCGTGGTCTGCGTCTCCCGGCTGGTCCGGCGCAAGGGGCAGGACACGCTCATCCGGGCGCTGCCGCGCATCCTCGCCCGGCAGCCCGAGACGGTGCTGCTGATCGTCGGCGGCGGCCCCTACGAGAAGGATCTGCGCAGGCTCGCGTACGAGACCGGGGTCGCCGACTCCGTCCGCTTCACCGGAGCCGTGCCCTGGGCGGAGCTGCCCGCCCACTTCGGCGCCGGAGACGTCTTCGCCATGCCGTGCCGTACGCGCCGGGGCGGGCTGGACGTGGAGGGGCTCGGCATCGTGTACCTGGAGGCCTCCGCGACGGGGCTGCCCGTCGTCGCCGGAGACTCCGGCGGCGCCCCCGACGCGGTCCTCGACGGTGAGACCGGCTGGGTCGTCCGCGGCGGCTCCCCGGAAGAGGCGGCCGACCGCGTCCTCACCGTCCTCGACGACCCGGAGCTGCGGCGCCGCATGGGGGAGCGGGGCCGGGAGTGGGTCGAGGAGAAGTGGCGGTGGGACCTGCTGGCGGAGAAGTTGAAGCAGTTGCTGTAGAGGCGCAAGGGGCAAAAGGGATATCGAGTATCTCTGGTAAGGATAAGGGCGCCCGCGCATTCTGTGCGCATGACAGAAAAACTGACGCACCGTCACCTTTCTCGCCGCCGCCTGCTCGGTCTCGCCGCACTGCAGTCGGCCGCCGCCCTCGGTCTCACCCGAGTGGGCCTCCAGGCCGCGCACGCCGTGGAGCCCGAGGCCGTCGACAACTCGCCCGCCATCGTGATCGGCTCCGGCTACGGCGCCGCCGTGGCCGCCCTGCGCCTCGGTCAGGCCGGCATCCGCACGCTCGTCATCGAGATGGGCAGACTCTGGAACACCGCCGGCTCCGACGGCAAGGTGTTCTGTCCCACCAACGCGCCCGACCAGAGATCAATGTGGTTCCGCACGCGCACCGAGGCGCCGCTCGCCACGTTTCTCTGGCTGGACGTCGTCAACCGGGACATCAGCCCCTACCCCGGCGTCCTCGACCGCGTCCGCTTCGCCAACATGTCCGTGTACGTGGGACGCGGTGTCGGAGGCGGCTCGCTGGTCAACGGCAGCATGGCCGTCACGCCCCTCCAGTCGTACTTCGCCGAGCAGTTCCCCACCGTCGACACCGCGGAGATGTACGGCACGTACTTCCCGCGCGCCCGCTCCATGCTCGGTGTCAACACGATCGACCCCGCCTGGTTCGAGTCCACGGAGTGGTACCGCTTCACCCGGATCTCCCGCAAGCACGCCGAGAACGCCGGTCTGAGGACCACGTTCGTCCCGAGCGTGTACGACTTCGCCTACATGCAGCGCGAGGCCGCCGGCACGGCCACCAAGTCGGCGCTCGGGGCCGAGGTCATCTACGGCAACAACCACGGCAAGCGCAGCCTCGACAAGACGTACCTCGCCTCGGCGCTGGGCACCGGCAACGTCACGATCCACACCATGGAGCGGGCCAGGGGGATACGCAGGGAGAGCGACGGGACGTACGTCGTGACCGTCGACCGCATCGACGACACCGGCGCCGTCGTCGAGACCAAGGAGTACGGCTGCACCTACCTCTTCCTCGGCGCGGGCAGCGTCGGCACCACCGAACTCCTGGTCCGGGCACGGGCGAAGGGCACCCTGCCCGCCCTCGACGCGAGCGTCGGCGGCGGCTGGGGCACGAACGGCAACGTGATGCTCGGGCGCGCCAACCACCTGTGGGACACCGTCGGGGCGAACCAGTCCACCATGCCCGTCATGGGCATCGACGACTGGGCGAACAGCGCCAACCCGGTCTTCGCCGAGATCGCCCCGCTGCCCACGGGACTGGAGCACTGGGTCAGCCTCTACCTGGCGATCACCAAGAACCCGGAGCGCGCCTCGTTCACGTACGACGCGGCGAACGATTCGGCGAAGCTCGGCTGGAGCGCCGCCCAGAGCGCGGTGTCCGTCTCCATGGCCAAGAAGCTCTTCGACCGGATCAACTCGGCCAACTCCACGATCTACCGCTACGACCTGTTCGGCTCGGCCAGCAAGGTCTTCGCCGACGACTTCACGTACCACCCGCTGGGCGGCTGCGTGCTGGGGAAGGCGACCGACGGCTACGGGCGCGTGAAGGGCTGTTCGAAGCTGTACGTCACGGACGGCTCGCTGGTGCCCGGGTCGATAGGGGTCAACCCGTTCGTGACGATCACCGCGCTCGCGGAACGGACGATGGCGCGGGTCGTGGCCGAGGACATCGCGCGATGAGGGCCGGCCGGGCGGGGGCTCAGCCCCGGTAGATCGCCTCGATCTCGTCCGCGAAGTCCTTCGCCACCACGCTGCGCTTGAGCTTCAGCGACGGCGTGAGATGGCCCGAGTCCTCGGTGAACTGGGAGGACAGAATGCGGAACTTCCGCACCGATTCCGCCTTCGACACCGCGGCGTTGCCGTCGTCGACCGCCGACTGGATCGCGGCCACAAGGTCGGCGTCCTCGTGCAGCGACGCCGCGGTGGAGCCCGCCGGCTTGCCGTGCTCGGCGGCCCAGCGGCCCAGGAACTCCTCGTCGACGGTGACCAGCGCGCCCACGAACGGCCGCCCGTCGCCCACCACCATGCACTCCGCGACCAGCGCGTGCGCGCGGATACGGTCCTCGATCACGGCCGGGGCCACGTTCTTGCCGGCCGCGGTGACGATGATCTCCTTCTTGCGGCCGGTGATCCTCAGATAGCCGTCCTCGTCGAGGGTGCCGACGTCACCGGTGTGGAACCAGCCGTCCGCCAGCGCCTCCTGGGTCGCGCCAGGGTTGTTCCAGTACTCCTTGAACAGGTGCTCGCCGTGCAGCAGCACCTCGCCGTCGTCGGCGATGCGGATCACCGAACCGGGCAGCGGCTGGCCGACCGTGCCGATCTTCTGCCGGTCCCAGGGGTTGAAGGCGGTGGCCGCGCAGGACTCGGTCAGTCCGTAGCCCTCCAGGACCGTGAAGCCGATACCGCGGAAGAAGTGGCCGAGGCGCTCGCCCAGCGGGGCGCCGCCCGAGATGGCGTACTCACCCTTGCCGCCGAGAACCGCCCGCAGCTTGCTGTAGACGAGCGTGTCGAACAGCTTGTGCTTGACCTTCAGCGCGAGCGGCGGACCGGACGGGGTGTCCAGGGCCTTGCTGTACGCGATGGCCGTGTCCGCCGCCTTGTCGAAGATCTTGCCCTTGCCGTCCGCCTGCGCCTTGGCGCGTGCCGCGTTGTAGACCTTCTCGAAAACGCGCGGCACACCGAGGATCAGCGTGGGCCGGAAGCTGGCCAGCTCGTCGGTGAGGTTCTTGATGTCCGGGACGTTGCCCAGCTTGATCGGCGCCATCATCGGCGCGATCTGCACCAGCCGCCCGAAGACGTGAGCGAGCGGCAGGAAGAGGAGCACCGAGCACTCGCCGGTACGGAACAGCGGACGCAGCCGTTCGACGATGTTCCCGCACTCGGCGAAGAAGCTGCGGTGGGTGAGCACACAGCCCTTCGGGCGGCCGGTCGTGCCGGACGTGTAGACGATGGTCGCCGGGTCGTCGGCCTTGGCCAGCGAGCTGCGCTCCTCGACCGTCGCGTCGGTGACGTCCAGGCCGAGGCGGTCCAGTTCCTCCACGGCGCCGGCCTCGATCTGCCAGACGTTCTTGAGCGCGGGCAGCCGGTCGCGCACCGACTCGACGGCGGCCGCGTGGCTGTCCTGCTCCACGATGCAGGCGGTCGCGCCCGAGTCGCTGAGGATCCACTGGACCTGCTCGGGCGAGCTGGTCTCGTACACCGGCACGGTGACGGCGCCCGCGGACCAGATCGCGAAGTCGAACAGCGTCCACTCGTAGCGGGTACGGGACATCAGCGCGACCCGGTCACCCGGCTGGACCCCGGAGGCGATGAGTCCCTTCGCGGCGGCCCGCACCTCGGCCAGGAAGGCGGCGGCGGTGACGTCCAGCCAGGCATCGCCCGCCTTGCGGGCGATCACGGCGACTTCGGGGTGCTGCGCGGCGTTTCTCCGGACGATGTCGGTGAGATTGCCGTCCGTGGGGACCTCGTACAAAGCCGGAAGGCTGAACTCGCGCAAGACTGCTGCTCCTCATAGGGCGCCGGCACCCGACTCTGCGTGCTGCGACGGTCGGTCCAGGACTCGGGCAGGTGCTCTCGGATTGAGTTGTTGAAATCCTGAGCACAACTGGACTGCCCGGACGTTACCCGTCGGTATCCCTTCTATGACAGGGGGTCGGGCGAGATGTTTTCTCCGTCACACGTCAATAGGCTTTCCTTCGCGCACAGTAGTCCACGGAATTCGCAACTGGCCAGTAACCACAAGTCCGGCCACCTCTGTTCACTTTTGCGCCACGCCCCTACGCTTGATCACCATGGCACCCACACCAGGCGGCAGCGGCAGGACGCGCATCCACGTGGTCAGCGACGTGCATGGCAACGCGCGCGACCTGGCCCGGGCGGGCGAGGGTGCCGACGCCCTGGTCTGCCTCGGTGACCTGGTGCTCTTCCTCGACTACGCCGACCACTCGCGCGGCATCTTCCCCGACCTGTTCGGCGTCGAGAACGCCGACCGGATCGTCGAGCTGCGCACCGCCCGCCGCTTCGAGGAGGCCCGCGCGTTCGGCGCCCGGCTCTGGGCCGGGATCGGCTCGGAACGGGCCACCGTGATCGAGAAGGCGATACGCAAGCAGTACGCCGAGCTGTTCGCCGCGTTCCCCGCTCCGACGTACGCCACCTACGGCAATGTCGACATGCCGACCCTGTGGCCGGAGTACGCGGGACCGGGCATCACGGTGCTGGACGGCGAGCGCGTGGAGATCGGCGGCTGGACCTTCGGCTTCGTGGGCGGCGGCCTGCGCACCCCCATGCGCACCCCGTACGAGATCAGCGACGAGGAGTACGCGGCGAAGATCGAGGCCGTCGGTGAGGTGGACGTGCTGTGCACGCACATCCCGCCGGAGGTGCCGGAGCTGGTGTACGACACGGTGGCGCGCCGCTTCGAGCGGGGCAGCCGGGCCCTGCTGGACGCGATCCGCCGCACCCGCCCCCGGTACGCGCTCTTCGGCCACGTCCAC
Source organism: Streptomyces sp. KM273126 (assembly GCF_004337435.2). Classification (NCBI taxonomy): domain Bacteria; kingdom Bacillati; phylum Actinomycetota; class Actinomycetes; order Kitasatosporales; family Streptomycetaceae; genus Streptomyces; species Streptomyces sp. KM273126. Next base: position 395,167 of record NZ_SJXB02000002.1, read on the forward strand.
CAGCCGCTGGTACGGCGGATGCGGATCGGGGCGACCGAGTGTGTGAACGTCGGGCACTTCGCGGGGAGCGGGAAACCCTGGGCACTGGAGTGGTGACCCCCAGGTGGGGTGCCGAGGCTCGGGCGGGCGCGCGGTAGCCTAAGGGCCTGTTCTGAGTTCCCCGCCTGCGCAGCGGCGCCCGGCACGCACGCTCGCCGCACGGCGCCGCAGGACAGGTGGCTCCGCCACATGACCTGCGACGCCGCACGCCGATCGCACGCACCGACCGCCGCTGCGCCCGCGCTTCGCGCGGACGACGGGGAACTCAGAACAGGCCCTGACGCTGCACACGCGTGCGTACGACCCTCCCTCACCGGACCGCATCTGGAGGAGCCACGGCGATGGCGGAACACACCAGTTCGAGCATCACGATCGAGGCGGCACCGGCCGACGTCATGGGCGTGATCGCCGACTTCGCCCGCTACCCGGACTGGACGGGCGAGGTGAAGGAGGCGGAGGTCCTCCAGGCCGACGACCAGGGCCGGGCCGAGCAGGTCCGTCTCGTCATGGACGCGGGAGCCATCAAGGACGACCAGGTCCTCGGATACACCTGGACCGGCGACCACGAGGTCTCCTGGACCCTGGTCAAGTCCCAGATGCTGCGCTCCCTCGACGGCTCCTACATCCTCAAGCCGGCCGGTGCCGGGGCGACCGAGGTGACGTACCGGCTCACGGTCGACGTCAAGATCCCCATGCTCGGCATGATCAAGCGCAAGGCGGAGAAGGTCATCATCGACCGCGCGCTGGCGGGCCTGAAGAAGCGGGTGGAGTCGGACCCGAAGTAGGGGGCGGAGCCCCATTAAGGGGCGCGGGGCTGTGTCGATATGCGGCTCCGCCGCGCGGGCGCGACAAGCCCAAGACAACCCGCAGCCGCCCACCGACCCCGACCAGGCAGACGAGACGACCCGGCCCCGAGGCGGAGCCCATGCGCACCATCCTGATCACCGGCCCCGGCGGCGCCGGCCGTACGACGATCGCCGCGGCCACCGCCCTCAAGGCCGCCCGCGAGGGCACCCGCACCCTCGTACTCAGCGCCGACCGCACCGACACCCTCGGCGCGATACTCGGCGTACCCACGGGCGCCGACCCCGTGGAGGCGGCCACCGGGCTCACCGCGTGGCGGCCGGACGCGGCGGAGGGTTTCCGCGGGGACCTGGTCGCCTTCCAGGAGCGGGCCACCTCCGTCCTGGACCTCCTCGGCGCCTCCCGCCTCGACGCCGAGGAACTCACCCCGCTGCCCGGCGCCGAGGAGCTCGCCCTCCTGCGCGCCCTGCGCGACGCGGTGCTCTCCGAGGCGTACGACCTGCTCGTCGTCGACCTGCCCCCGGGCCCGCAGGCAGTCGCGCTGCTCGGACTCCCCGAGGAGCTCCGCCGCTATCTGCGCCGCCTGCTGCCCCCGGAGCGGCAGGCCGCCCGCGCCCTGCGCCCCGTGCTCGGCCGCCTCGCGGGCGTGCCGCTGCCCTCGGAGTGGCTGTACGACACGGCCGCCCGCTGGGACGGCGAACTGGCCGCCGTGCAGGCCGTCCTTGAGGAGCGGTCCACGACCGTAAGGCTGGTCGCCGAACCGGGACCGAGCGGCACCGACCACATCCGCACCGCCACCGTCGGCCTCGCCCTGCACCGCCTGCGCGTCGACGTGCTCGTCGCCAACCGCGTCCTGCCCCACACCACGCACGACACCTGGCTGGCGGGCCTCGTGGCCCAGCAGCGCAAGGCCCTGGAGAGCTGGCGGGACGCGTACGGCGGCGGGCCGGGCGTCCACGAGGTCACCCACCTCGGCAGCGACCCCCGCGGCGGCGACGACCTCACCGCGCTCGACCTGCCCGGTGTCAACCCGGACCCCGCCCCGGTCGAGTGGCCCGTCACCGAACAGCCCGCAGACGAGGGCGGCGGCAGGGTCTTCGCCTGGCACATCCCCCTGCCCGGCGCGATACGCGACGAGCTGGACCTCATCCGCCGCGGCGACGAACTCGTCGTCACCGCGGGGCAGTTCCGCCGTATCATCCAGCTCCCGTCGGCCCTGCGCCGCTGCACGGTGGACGGAGCGTCCCTGCGCGAGGGCGAGCTCAGGATCCGGTTCGCCCCGGACCCGGAGCTGTGGCCCGCGGGGCGGTGAACGAGTAACCGCCGTTCGGGTAACGTCGAAGGTACGAACCCTAGGCAGGAGTCCGCCATGAGCGAAGAGCGCCCCACGTCCGACGACGCCGCTCGACGGAAGGCTCAGGACGAGGCGGCCGAAGAGGTGCACGTCACCGACCCCGATGCCTGGGCGACGGCGTGCGAGGAGGACCTCGCGGCGGAGAAGGCCCGGCGCCGCGCCCAGTACGGACCACCCCCGGGTTCGGCCGCCGAGGAACTGCGCAAGCTGGTCGACGCCGTCGCCGACAAGCTGTCCGGCATCCAGTCACCGCTGTTCGGCGCGGTCGCCTCGGGCACGGCCCAGCAGATGCTGAACCAGGCCGTCCGGCAGGCGAAGGCCGCCGTCGAGCCCGTCATCGAACGCAACCCCGACGTCTTCGACCACCTGGCCGCCGCCGGCTCCGAGCTGCTCGCCGCGTACCGCTCGGCCGTCGAGGGCCAGGAGAGGCGCTGGACCAACCCCGACACCGACCGCCGGGACCAGGGCGACGACCCGGGCCCCGGGGAGCGCATCGACTTGGACTGACGTCCCTGTTGAGACCCTGCCGACCGGAACCCGGTGGCAGGGCCTCGGGTACGGTTGGCCGTAGCGGGGCTCGACCGAAACTGAGGGATTCATGGGACTCACCATCGGCGTCGACATCGGCGGCACGAAGATCGCGGCCGGTGTGGTCGACGAGGAAGGCAACATCCTCTCGACTCACAAGGTGCCGACTCCTGGCACGCCCGAGGCGATCGTTGACGCCATTGCCGCCGCCGTCGAAGGCGCCCGCGCCGGACACGAGATCGTCGGCGTGGGTATCGGCGCCGCCGGCTACGTCAACCGCCAGCGGTCCACGGTCTACTTCGCCCCCAACATCGACTGGCGCCAGGAGCCACTGAAGGAGAAGGTCGAGGCACGCGTCCACCTGCCGGTCGTCGTGGAGAACGACGCGAACGCGGCGGCGTGGGGCGAGTACAAGTTCGGCGCGGGCAAGGGCCACCGCAACGTCATCTGCATCACGCTGGGCACCGGCCTCGGCGGCGGCATCATCATCGGCAACAAGCTGCGCCGCGGGCACTTCGGCGTGGCCGCCGAGTTCGGCCACATCCGCATGGTCCCGGACGGCCTGTTGTGCGGCTGCGGCTCGCAGGGCTGCTGGGAGCAGTACGCCTCCGGGCGCGCCCTCGTCAGATACGCCAAGCAGCGCGCCAAGGCGACCCCCGAGAACGCCGAGCTGCTGCTCTCCCTCGGCGACGGCACCCCCGAGGGCATCGAGGGCAAGCACATCTCCATGGCGGCCCGGCAGGGCGACCCCGTGGCCGTCGACTCGTACCGCGAGCTGGCCCGCTGGGCCGGCGCGGGCCTCGCGGACCTGGCCTCCCTCTTCGACCCCTCCGCCTTCATCGTCGGCGGCGGCCTCTCCGACGAGGGCGAGCTGGTCCTCGACCCGATCCGCAAGTCCTACAAGCGCTGGCTGGTGGGCGGCAACTGGCGCCCGGTGGCCGACGTGATCGCCGCCCAACTCGGCAACGAGGCGGGCCTGGTGGGCGCGGCGGACCTGGCCCGGGAGCCGGACCCGACCATGTGAGGGCCGCATTTCGCGGCACGTTGGCTCCTCGCGCCCTTCAGGGGCGCGAGGCTGCATCCATATGCGGCTCCGCCGCGGGCGCGCGACAGTCCACGACGCACCCGTAACCCGCACCCGTAACCCGTACTCGTACCTGTACCCGGGCCCGTACCGGCACTCGTAAACGGACAAAACTCCCGCGTTGGTAGGCGCTTCACCCTCAGGCCCGACGTACATTGATCCGCATGCCGACCCCGCCGCCACCGCTCCCCAACTCCCGCACTGAGCCCGACGGTTCGGCCGTCATCCGTGTCCTCAGCTACAACATCCGCTCCCTGCGGGACGACACCGCCGCCCTCGCCCGAGTGATCACCGCCTGCGCCCCCGACCTGGTCCTGGTCCAGGAGGCCCCCCGCTTCTTCCGCTGGCGCAAGAAGCTGGCGCGGCTGGCGGCGGCCTCGGGGCTGGTGACCCTCTCGGGCGGCGCCACCGCTTCCGGCCCGGCACTGCTGTGCTCCCTGCGGGCGACGGTAGAGCGGACGGAGGACGTGCTCCTGCCCCTCACCCCCGGCCTGCACCGGCGCGGCTTCGCGACGGCGGTCGTACGGTTCGGCGGTGTCCGGCTGGGGGTGCTCAGCTGTCACCTGAGTCTGCAGAAGGACGAGCGGTACGAGCAGGGTGGCATGCTCCTCGACCGGCTCGCCGGGATGGGTGTGGAGCACGCGATCGCGGGCGGCGACCTCAACGAGCGCCCGGACGGCCGCACCTTCAGGCGCCTCGCCGCCGACCTCCAGGACTGCCGGGTCGCCGCCCCCTGGGGCACGGAGTACACCTTCACTCCCGCCGACCCCCGCCGGCGCATCGACGCGATCCTCGCCACGCGGGGCGTCGAGGTGCTGGGCTGCGGGGTGCCTCATGCCCACCCGGGAATCACCGAGACCGACCTCAGGGCGGCCACGGACCACCTGCCGGTCCTGGCCGCCCTCAGGGTGCCCGCGAGCTAGGGGGCTTCTGACGGATCTCCGCGGCGTCGCGACGCCCGGCACTTCCCCACTGCCTTGAGGGCGTGGGAGGTACCCCCACTCGCCGCACGGCGCGAAGGGACAGGTGGCTCCGCCACATGACCCTCCACGCCGCACGCCGAGAGCACGCACCGAACGCCGCTCCTTCTCCCACGGAGATCCGTCAGAAGCCCCCTAGGCTCTGTCCGGCACGCTTCCGGACGGGCCCTCGTGCGCGTCGGAGTCAGACGACCGCGCCGCGACCAGGATCGTCGTCGTCCTCGTCGTCGCCCTTCATACGCATCACCAGCGTGGCGAAGCCGCCGAGGAAGCCGCCTATGCCGAGGGTGGCCAGCCACCAGGTCATGTCCCAGCCGAGCAGGACCGCGAGCAGGAGCAGGACGGGCCCGCCGAGCACCCCGAGCCAGGCGAACTTGGCCGTCGCGTCGGCCGCGGGCAGCGGGGGCGGCTCCGGCGGTATGAAGTGGCCCTCGTCGTCCTCGTCGAAGTCCTCCTCGCTCGGCTCCGGCGCCTGGTAGTCGCGCGGGCCGCTGCCGACACCCGGCGCGAAGGTGATGGAGCTGCCCAGCGGCTGGGTGGCCGAAGGCCCGGCCTCGTCGGCGGACTGGTCCGCGGGCTTGTCGGAGCTGTTGTCGGACTTCTTGTCCAGGCTCTTGCCCGAACCCTCGCCCGTGCTCGTCTCGGAGGCCTTGTCGGACGGCTTCTCGGGGGGTTTTCCGGCGGCCTTGTCGGAGGTGGCGTCCGGCTCGGACTCCAGCAGCGCCAGGTCCTCCACCGAGCGGAACGGCCGGGCACCGGGCGGATCCGGCGGCTCCTCGCCGTACCCGGCGACGATCGCCTGCCATGCCGCGTCCTCGTCGAACGGCACGTGCTGCTCGCCGCCCGGCTCGTCCGGCCCGCCCGACGACTCGTCGCGCGAGTCACCGCGGCGCTCGCCGGGGAGCGCGCCCTTCTCCTCCGGCTCGCGCTCGGAGTCGTGCTCAGCCACCAGTGGCCGTCCCTTCCTGTTGGCCCACCTGTCCCGCACCGGTCGTCTCCGTGCCGACGCCGGGCGCGAGCCGGGCGATGAACGCGTAGCTCTCCTCGAAGATCCGCTCCGCGTCATTGTCCAACGTCGCCACGTGATAGCTCTGTTCCAGCAGGATCTCCGTGACGTCCGTGGACGACACCCGGCTGAGGATGCGCGCGGAGTCGGCCGGGGGCACCACATGGTCCTCGGGGCTGCGCAGCAGCAGCATCGGCTGGGTCACCTGGGGGAGCTCGCCGTCGACCAGCCGGCAGAAATTCCGCAGGGAGTGCGCCGCGTGCAGCGGGACCCGGTCGTAGCCGACCTCGACGCCGCCCTCCTTCTTGATGTCGCTGGTGAGGCCCTTCGCCGTCGGAACGAGGTGACGGAGCACCGGGAGGGCGTACGCCGACAGGCCGTGCACCTTGTTCGACGGGTTGACGACCACGATGCCGCTGACACCGTCCCCGTGCTTCGCGGCCAGGCGCAGGGTGAGCGTGCCGCCCATGGAGAGGCCGAGGACGAACACCTGAGCACAGCGCTCGCGCAGGGCATGCAGCTCGCGGTCCACCTCCGCGTACCAGTCCTGCCAGCCGGTGAGCTGCATGTCCTCCCAGCGCGTGCCGTGACCGGGCAACAGTGGCAGGGCGACGGTCAGGCCGCGCTCGGCGAGGTACCGCGCCCAGGGGCGCAGTGACTGCGGGGAACCGGTGAAGCCGTGGCAGAGAAGGACGCCGACCTCCCCGCCCTCGTGGCGGTACGGCTCGGCTCCGGGCAGGACCGGCACGTCGGTCTCCTGTTCGGTGAGGTAAGGACAGGGAAGGACAGCAGGCACAACAACAGACTCAACAGCAGGAACTACAACGGGACATGCTCCGGAACGTCGAACACCCCGGGAACACTGCCCCGAGGCCCCACGGACCTCACATCTGTGGTTGGCGGGCTTCGAGGTGTACTTCACCGTACGCGACCGCACTGACACCGACCAGGCCCATCGGCCACTCGGCCCGTGCCCCCGGCGTCCCCGGAAACTGTCCGGCCCCGGGCCCGCAGGGTCCTTTGACAGTGCTCCGGGTTAAGGTCTGATCGAGAGACACAGGAGGCACTCGGTTGTTGTACGGCGCGATGAAGGTTTCCGTCGGAGGGCCGCTGAAGCTTGCCTTCAGGCCCTGGGTGGAGGGCCTGGAGAACGTTCCGGCCGAGGGCCCCGCGATCCTGGCGAGCAACCACCTGTCCTTCTCGGACTCGTTCTTCCTGCCCGCGGTCCTCGACCGCAAGGTCACGTTCATCGCGAAGGCCGAGTACTTCACGACGCCCGGCATCAAGGGCCGTTTGACGGCAGCCTTCTTCAAGGGCGTCGGTCAGCTCCCCGTGGACCGCTCCGGGGCGCGCGGCGCGGGTGAGGCGGCGATCAAGAGCGGTATCGAGGTCCTTGAGCGCGGCGAGCTGTTCGGTATCTACCCGGAGGGCACCCGCTCGCCCGACGGCCGCCTCTACCGGGGCAAGCCCGGTGGCCTCGCACGCGTGACGCTCGCCACGGGCGCGCCCGTCATCCCGGTCGCCATGATCGACACGGAGAAGATCCAGCCGCCCGGGAAGGTCATTCCGAAGCTGATGCGGCCCGGCATCCGGATCGGCAAGCCCCTGGACTTCACCCGCTACCAGGGCATGGAGCACGACCGTTTCGTGCTCCGCGCGGTGACCGACGAGGTCATGTACGAAATCATGAAGCTCTCCGGCCAGGAGTACGTCGACATGTACGCGACGGCCGCCAAGCGGCAGATCGCGGATGCGGCGAAGGCGGAGAAGCAGGCCGGGAAGGAAGCCGAGAAGGCCGACAGAGCCGCGAAGGCGGCGCTGGCCAAGGCCGAGCAGGACCAGGCGGAGAAGGAACGCGCAGACAAGGAACGCGCAGACAAGGAACGGGCCGAGAAGCCACAGGGCGACAACGAACGCTGAGCGGGAGCGTGTGCGGGAGCAGCGGTCCGGCTCTCGACACCGGCGTGAGCGCCCTGGAGGCGAACAACCGAATAAGGAAACAAGGGGGGGCATGGGGGGCATGGCCAAGCGCGAGAGAGTCATGAGGATGTCGGTCGAGCAGCCGTTGTGGCGTGCCCTGACCGGCTACCGCATCCTGACGATGGTGTACGCGATCGGCCTTTTCGCCAGCACGAACGACAAGTTCGCCCGCCCCTGGGTGGCTGTCGCCTACTACGCCGTGCTCGCCGTGTGGACGCTGGCCACCATCCCCAGGGTCGCGAACGCGGCCAACTGCACCAAAGGGTTCCTCGCCGCCGACCTCGCCGTCGCGCTCGCCGGCATCCTGCTCACCCGCGTCGCCGATGCCCCCGAGCGGATCGATGCCGGTGGCCCCACTCTGCCGTCGATATGGACGGCGGGCGCCGTCCTGGCCTTCGCGATCAAGGGCGGCTGGCGCTGGGCGGCCTTCGCCTCCACACTCGTGGCCGGTGTCAACATCGCCGAGCGCGGTGCTCCGACCCGCGACACCGTCCACAACGTGCTGCTCGTCTGTATCGCCTCCATCGCCATCGGCTACGTCGTCGAGGTCGCCCGCGCCTCCGAGCGCACCCTCGCCCGAGCCCTGGAGATCGAGGCCGCGACTCGCGAACGGGAGCGGCTGGCCCGCGACATCCACGACAGCGTGCTCCAGGTCCTCGCCATGGTGCAGCGGCGCGGCACGGCGCTCGGCGGCGAGGCCGCAGAACTGGGCCGGATGGCGGGCGAACAGGAAGTCGCCCTGCGCACCCTGGTGTCCGGCGGACTCGTCCCCGTCTCACGCGTCTCGGAGGACGCGGCCCAGGGAGCAGTGGTACGGGCCGTGGATGACCCGGACGACCCGGATGACCTGGACACGTCGGACACGTCGGACGGGGCGGCGCACGTGGTCGACCTGCGCGCCCTTCTCGCCCCCTACGCCGGCTCCAAGGTCACCCTTTCCGAGCCCGGCGCCCCCGTGCGGCTCGCTCCGCTCACCGCGCGCGAGCTGACGGCGGCCGTCGGTGCCGCCCTGGACAACGTCCGCAGGCACGCCGGAGAAAGTGCCCGCGCATGGATCCTGGTGGAGGACGAGCCGGACGGGGTGATCGTGACGGTGCGGGACGACGGTCCCGGCATCCCGGAGGGGCGGCTCGCCCAGGCCGAGGGCGAGGGTCGGCTCGGCGTGGCCCTGTCCATCCGGGGCCGACTGCGCGACATCGGCGGCACGGCCGACCTGATCTCGGTGCCGGGACAGGGCACGGAAGTCGAACTGAAGGTACCCAAGGCCCCGAAGCCCTCCATGGACTCACGGGGGAAGGCGGAGAAGCGGTGACGGAGAGCAGGCAGACGCAGACGTCCGGGGCACCTGGAGGAAAGCACCGGCAGGACCCGATCAAGGTCATGGTGGTCGACGACCACCCCATGTGGCGCGACGCCGTTGCCCGCGACCTCAGCGAGTCCGGCTTCGACGTGGTCGCCACCGCGGGCGACGGCGAGCAGGCGGTGCGCCGCGCGCAGGCCGCCGCGCCCGACGTCCTCGTCCTGGACCTGAACCTGCCCGCGAAGCCCGGGGTGCAGGTGTGCAAGGAACTGGTGGGCGCGAACCCGGCGTTGCGCGTCCTTGTCCTCTCGGCCAGCGGTGAGCACGCGGACGTGCTGGAGGCCGTGAAGTCCGGGGCGACCGGCTACCTCCTCAAGTCGGCCTCCACCGAGGAACTCATAGACGCGGTGCGCCGCACGGCCGTCGGTGACCCCGTGTTCACGCCGGGGCTCGCGGGCCTGGTCCTCGGCGAGTACCGCCGCCTCGCCTCCGAGCCCGCCCCTGCCGCGGGCGCCGACGAGCCCAAGGCGCCGCAGCTCACCGAGCGCGAGACCGAGGTGCTCCGCCTGGTCGCCAAGGGCCTGAGCTACAAGCAGATCGCGGAACGCCTGGTCATCTCGCACCGCACGGTCCAGAACCATGTGCAGAACACCCTCGGCAAGCTCCAGTTGCACAACCGCGTGGAGCTGGTCCGCTATGCCATAGAGCAGGGCCTCGACGAGGCGTAAACACTCCGATACACCCGGACGAGTGATCCCGACTTGATCAACTCATCCGCGATTCACCGGAATTGACCTTCTGCCCCATGTCGGAGTGACCTGGATCACTACTAGCGTGGCTGACGTCAGATGTGGCGCGTCCGCGACGCGCGTCGGCGCGCGTACAGCGATCAGGCAGCGTATGGCGAAGGGACAATTTCCATGCGGGTCGGAGTACTGACCGGAGGCGGCGACTGCCCCGGGCTCAACGCCGTCATCCGGGGCATCGTCCGCAAGGGCGTGCAGGAGTACGGCTATGACTTCGTCGGCTTCCGGGACGGCTGGCGGGGGCCGCTCGAAAACGACACCATGCGGCTCGACATTCCCACGGTGCGCGGCATCCTGCCGCGCGGCGGCACCATCCTCGGCTCCTCTCGGACCAATCCCCTCAAGCAGGAGGACGGGATCCGAAGGATCAAGGAGAACCTCGCCAAGCAGGAGGTCGAGGCGCTCATCGCGATCGGCGGCGAGGACACCCTGGGCGTGGCCGCGCGCCTCACGGACGAGTACGGCGTCCCCGTGGTCGGCGTCCCGAAGACGATCGACAACGACCTCTCGGCCACGGACTACACCTTCGGTTTCGACACCGCGGTCGGCATCGCGACCGAGGCGATCGACCGTCTGCACACGACGGCCGAGTCACACATGAGGGTCCTGGTGGTGGAGGTGATGGGCCGCCACGCCGGCTGGATCGCCCTGCACTCGGGCCTCGCGGGCGGCGCGAACGTCATCCTCATCCCGGAGCAGCGCTTCGACGTCGAGCAGGTCTGCGCCTGGGTGACCTCGCGCTTCCGGGCGTCGTACGCGCCGATCGTGGTCGTGGCGGAGGGGGCCATGCCGAAGGACGGCGACATGGTCCTGAAGGACGGGTCCCTCGACTCCTTCGGCCATGTCCGCCTCTCCGGCGTCGGAGAGTGGCTGGCCAAGGAGATCGAGAAGCGCACGGGCAAGGAGGCCCGTACGACGGTGCTGGGCCACGTCCAGCGGGGCGGCACTCCCAGCGCCTTCGACCGCTGGCTCGCCACCCGCTTCGGGCTGCACGCCGTCGAGGCCGTCCGTGACGGGGACTTCGGCAAGATGGTCGCCCTGCGGGGTACGCACATCGTTCGCGTCCCCATCGCGGAGGCCACGGCCAAGCTGAAGACGGTCGACCCGAAGCTGTACGAGGAGGTAGGCGTCTTCTTCGGCTGACCCCGGCCGGGGCCGGCCCCGAGCTTTTCCTCGCCCCCGCCGCCCCTACCCGTTCCCGTCCCTTCCACTGGGGCTGCCGCCCCAGGCCCCCGCTGGTCGGCCTGAACGGCCTCGTCCTCAATCGCCGGACGGGCTGGGGGTGCCTGGCCTCGGCTGGGGTGCCTGGCCTCAGATGGAAACCCCCAGCCGGAAGTTCCCAGCCCCAGCCGGAACCCAGCCCCAGCGGGAAGTTCCCAGCCTCAGCAAGGAAGTTCCCAATCTCAGCGGGAAGTTCCCAGCCTCAGCCGGAGGGTCTCGGCGTCAGCCGGATGGTTCGAGCCCCGGCCGGCACATTCCAGCCCCTCCGGCGTTTGAGGAGCGGGGTCCGGGGCTGGCCCCCGAAACAGGGTCCGGGGCGGAGCCCCGAAGTCGGACGGGGGCGGGGCAACGCCCCGAAGGCCGGGGACACGGGGGCGGAGCCCCCTCGGGCGGGGTTCCAGGGGGCGCAGCCCCCTGGTCGGGGTCGAAGGGGCGGAGCCCCTGGGGATGGGACGGGTAGGGGCGGCGGGGGCGAATCACCCCCCGGCTACAAACGCGGCCGCACCACCCCCACCCCCGCCGCCCCCGCAGCACCCCCGATCAACTCCCGCACCACCACAGCCCCGTTCAGCGTCAGCACCGACTCGGGGTGGAACTGAACACCCGCGAACCCGGGCCCCCGCAGAGCGTGCACCTCACCGTTCGCGGCCCGGCTCACCTCGACCGCATGGGCCCTCAACTCCTCGGCCGTCTCGTCGTCGCAGTACGCCACGAAGCTGTTGTAGAAGCCCACCGTCTCCGCCTGCCCGAACAGATCGATCTCCGTCTGGGCACCCTGGTACGGGACGCGCTTCCGCACCATCTCCAGCCCCAACTCGGCCGCGATCAGCTCATGACCGAGGCAGACACCGAGGACCCCGTGCCGGTGCCCCCGCAGGACATCGGCCGCCAGCCCCCGCAGGAACCGCATCTTGGGGTCCCCCATGTCGGAGGGATCCCCCGGACCGGGCCCCAGCACGACCGGCCCCTCGTGCGCGAGCACGGCCTCCCGCAACCCCGGCTCGTCGTACCGCCGTACCGTCACCTCCAGCCCGGACGAACGCAGCACGTGCCCGAGCATTGCGGTGAAGGTGTCCTCACCGTCGACGACAAGAGCGTGGCCCTCAAGAACGTCGGACCGTTCCTGCATCCGCAGCCAGAACGGGGCCAGTGAGGCCCGCCGCCCGTCGAGCGCCGCGCGCACCCGGGGATCGTCCGACAGACGCGGCCGCACCCGCTCCTCCCGGGGCCGGCCGGGCCGTACGCCCAGCGCGGCCAGCACACCCGCCGCCTTCGCGTGCGTCTCGGCGACCTCGCTCACGGGATCCGAGCCCCGGACGAGCGTGGCCCCCACGGGCACCTTCAAGCGCCCCTCCGCGTCGATGTCGGCGGTCCGGATGAGGATGGGCGAGTCGAGGGTCTGGGTCCCGCCCGCATCCCGGCCGAGCAGCGCCAGCGCCCCCGCGTAGTACCCGCGCCCGCCCACCTCATGCCGTTCGATCACCCGGCACGCGTTCTGCACGGGCGACCCCGTGACGGTCGCCGCGAACATGGTCTCCCGCAGCACGTCCCGTACGTCCAGCGACGACCGTCCCCGCAACTCGTACTCCGTGTGCGCGAGATGGGTCATCTCCTTCAGCCGCGGACCGACCACGACCCCGCCCATGTCGCCGACGGTGCACATCATCTTGAGCTCCTCGTCGACGACCATCGACAGCTCCTCGATCTCCTTGCCGTCGGCGAGGAAGTCCAGCAGGTGCTCGGGGGTCGGGCCCTCGGCGGGGTAGCGGTACGTCCCGCTGATCGGGTTCATGACGACGGTCCCGCCGGACATACGCACGTGCACTTCCGGGCTCGCCCCCACCAGCGTCCGCCCACCCGTCTCCCACCCCCGGCCTTCCAAGGAAGGCCCTTCGGGCCCTTTTTGATCTCCGGTGTGCACCACGAACGTCCAGTACGCCCCCCGCTCGCCCTCCAGCAGCCGCCGGAAGAGCGCCAGGGCGTCGGCCCGCCCGAATCCCGGGATCTCGCCCTCGTACGTCCGCCGGATCACGAAGTTCGCGCCCTCGCCCCGCCCGATCTCCTCGCGCAGCACCCGCCCGACGATCTCCGCGTACTCCTCGTCGTCGACGTCGAATCCGCCGGCGCGGACGCCGACGTCGTGGGCGGGGAGTTGGGCCAGCGCGTCCTCCAGCGTCAGCGTGTGCGTTTCCTCGGGCGTGAGCACCGCCAGTGGTGTCCCGTCGTCCCGTACGTCGAAGCCGCGCTCGCGGATCTGGCGGAAGGGCACCAGGGCGAGGCCCTCGTCGGGGAGGTCGGCGAGGTCGTCGTACGTGGAGACCGGGCCGAGCAGCACCTCCACGGTGTTCTCGTCGTGGCCGGGGGAGCGGCGGCGGAGCAGGGCGAAGGGGCGGTCGTCGTGCAGGAGCTGTGCCAGGTCCATGGGTTCTCTCGTTCGTCCTCTGTCGATGTCGATGTCGCTATCGGTATCGATGTCGGTGAGGAACGGCCCCGGAAACGCCGAAGGCCGCCCCTCGGGCGGCCTTCGCGAAGTCTTGCGTACGCGCAGTCAGTGGGCCGCCGGATGAGCGGTCCACCACCAGTTCTGGGTCGAAAGCGCGAACATGCCCGCACCGTACACCACATTCACAGGTGTGGCCGAGCCGCCGCCGCAGCGCTTTGATGTGCCCATGGCTATCGCGGATCCTTAAGGCACCGTTCGGCGAGATCCGGGCCGGATCGGCCCACCGCCGACGGGCCACGTTCCATGCCCGCAGAGCGTAACCGTCGTCTCACTTGATGGGCATGAGCCGGTGGCCATGAGACGACCCCGTAATCTTGTGGCGTGACCGTGAACGCTAAGTCCAGCGCGAGCGCTGGCAACACCTGGCGAGACCTGCCCGCGGCGCAGCAGCCCGAGTACCCCGACACCGAGGCTCTGCGCGCAGTCGTTGCGGAGCTGGAGTCGTATCCGCCGCTCGTCTTCGCGGGCGAGTGCGATCAGCTGCGCGCCCGGATGGGAGCCGTCGCCAGGGGAGAGGCGTTCCTGCTCCAGGGCGGCGACTGCGCCGAGGCCTTCGACGCGGTGTCCGCCGACCAGATCCGCAACAAGCTCAAGACGCTGCTCCAGATGGGCGCCGTGCTCACGTACGCGGCCTCCGTGCCGGTCGTGAAGGTCGGCCGGATCGCGGGGCAGTACTCCAAGCCGCGCTCCAAGCCGACCGAGACCCGCGACGGCGTGACGCTTCCGACCTACCGGGGCGACTCCGTCAACGGCTTCGACTTCACCGAGGCGGCCCGCGTTCCGGACCCCGAGCGTCTGAAGCGGATGTACCACGCGTCCGCGTCGACGCTCAACCTGGTGCGCGCCTTCACCACCGGCGGCTACGCCGACCTGCGCCAGGTGCACGCCTGGAACCAGGACTTCGTGAAGTCGTCCCCCTCCGGGCAGCGCTACGAGCAGCTGGCGCGCGAGATCGACAACGCGCTGAACTTCATGCACGCCTGCGGGGCCGACCCGGAGGAGTTCAAGACCGTCGAGTTCTACTCCTCGCACGAGGCGCTGCTGCTCGACTACGAGTCCGCCCTGACCCGCATCGACTCACGCACCGGTCAGCTGTACGACGTCTCCGGGCACATGGTGTGGATCGGTGAGCGCACCCGGCAGCTGGACGGCGCCCACATCGAGTTCGCGTCGAAGATCCGCAACCCGATCGGGATCAAGCTCGGCCCCACGACGACGGCCGAGGAGGCGCTGCGGTACATCGAGCGTCTCGACCCCGAGCGCGAGCCGGGCCGGCTGACCTTCGTCGTCCGCATGGGCGCGGACAAGATCCGCGACAAGCTGCCCGAGCTGGTCGAGAAGGTCACGGCGTCCGGCGCGGTGGTGGTGTGGGTCACCGACCCGATGCACGGCAACACCTTCGAGGCGGCCTCCGGCCACAAGACCCGCCGCTTCGACGACGTGCTCGACGAGGTCAAGGGCTTCTTCGAGGTCCACAAGGGCCTCGGCACCCACCCCGGCGGCATCCACGTGGAGCTGACCGGTGACGACGTCACCGAGTGCGTGGGCGGCGGCGACGAGATCTTCGTCGACGACCTGCACCAGCGCTACGAGACGGCCTGCGACCCCCGGCTCAACCGCAGCCAGTCGCTCGACCTGGCGTTCCTCGTCGCCGAGATGTACCGGGACCAGTAGGGGGCCGGTAGCGGACCAGTACGGAGTCCGCGTGGTACAGGCGCGGGCAGTGGGGCGCGGATCACATACGATCCGCGCCCACTTCCACTTTCGTGGCCCTGATGGCGCGGTTAAGGTTAGGTTAGCCTCACCGATTAAGCGGGGCGGCGACAGTCATCAATCCCGGCGGGAGGTGAACCGCGTGTACGTCTGCAGTTGCTTCGGGGTCACCGAGCAGCAGGTCAAGCAGCACGCGGAGAGCGGTGCCTGCACCCCCCGCCAGATAGCGTCCGCCTGCAAGGCGGGCACCGACTGCGGTTCGTGCGTACGCCGGATACAGGCGATCCTCGGCCGGGGCGCGTGCCCGCGCCGGGAGCTGGTCGATGGGGGCCGGCCGGTGCTGTCGGACCTCGAAGGGCTTGAGGAAGCCGCCTAGGGCCTGTCGTCACATTCCCGTCTGCGCCGCGACGCCTGGCACGCTTCCCCACTGCCTTAAGGGCGTGGGAGGTACCCCCACTCGCCGCACCGGGCGAAAGCCCACGTACGTCCGGTCCATCAACGGGGTCTTCCGCCCGGCACGCCGAGAGCACGCACCGGACGCCGCGGGGCCGCACTTCGGGCGACGACGGGAATTTGACGACAGGCCCTAGCTGTCGGGCTGCTCGATCACCTGGGCGATGTAGAGTGCCTCGCCGAGCTTGTCCACCAGCTCCAGCTGGGTGTCGAGGTAGTCGATGTGGTGCTCCTCGTCGGCGAGGATCGACTCGAAGATGTTCGCGGATGTGATGTCACGCTTGTTGCGCATCACCTCGATGCCGCGCTTGAGGCGGTCGATCGCCTCGACCTCGATCTGCCGGTCGGCCTGGAACATCTCGGTCACCGTCTGCCCGACCCGCACATGGAACAGCCGCTGGTAGTTCGGCAGGCCCTCCAGGAAGAGGATGCGGTCGGTGAGCACCTCCGCGTGCTTCATCTCGTCGAACGACTCGGCCCGCGTGTACTTCGCGAGCTTGGTCCAGCCGAAGTTCTCCTGCATCTTCGCGTGCAGGAAGTACTGGTTGATCGCGGTGAGCTCGGCGGTCAGCTGTTCGTTGAGGAATTCGATGACCTCGGGGTCGCCCTGCATCGCAGAGGCTCCTTCCAAGCGGGGGACTGGCAGGTTGCGCCGCATGATCCCACCGCCGTCGAGGGCCGTCCAGTAAGTGCACGCTTAGTAAGTAAGGGCACGCTTAGTGCGTTTTGTCCGGCTCGGGGTGGGGTGGGTCATCTCCATCGTCAGGGGTCTGCCAGGATGGAGGCATGGGTCAGCCGGTGGAGCGTGAATCTGGAGATCGCTCGTCTGGGGAGCGCGCATCGGGGGGCGCGGAGCAGCCGCAGCTTCCGCCGGGGCAGCGGCTCCAGCGCGGCTGGCCGGTCACGCACTACGGACCCGTCCCCAAGTTCCGCTCCGAGCGCTGGGAGTTCCGGGTCTTCGGTGCCACGGCCGACGGTGAGAAGTACTGCTGGACGCACGAGGAGTTCACGGCCCTGCCGTACGCCACGGTCGTGGCCGATCTGCACTGCGTCACGAAGTACAGCATGCTGGGCGCCGAATGGGGCGGCATCCCGGCCCGTACGATCCTGGAGATCGCCCCGCCCGCGCCCGGCGTCACCCACGTCATGGTGTGGGCCGAGTACGGCTACAGCTCGAATCTGCGGCTCGCGGACTTCGCCTCCGAGCGTACGATCTTCGCCACCCACAAGGACGGCGAGCTGCTCACCGCGGAACACGGCTTTCCGCTGCGGCTCGTGGTGCCCCATCTTTACGCCTGGAAAGGGCCCAAGTGGGTCCGTGGTGTGGAGTACATGACCGCCGACCGGCGCGGCTTCTGGGAGGAGCGCGGGTACCACAACATCGGCGATCCCTGGCGGGAGCAGCGCTACTCGTACCAGGAAGAGCCCGGGGACGGCCCCGAGCTCTGATCCCGGCTCCGTGCGCGTCGCCGCGCGTCAGTGGTGGTACTGGTGCACCACCGCGTGGCCCTTGCCGCGGCCGATCATCCACTTGTTGACCGGTGTGGTCGCCAGGAACGCGATCGCGAAGGCAAGGGCGAGCGCCCACCAGAAGAGGGCGTCCATGAGGTGGGCGTCCATCGCGCCCGGGACCAGCAGGATCACTCCGTTGTCGACCAGCTCCATCACGGCGATCGACACCGTGTCCGCGGCGAGCGCGACGCCGATCGCGGCCCTCAGGGGCAGGCCCGCCTTCGTGACGGCGTACAGCGTCAGCGAGTAGCCGAAGATGAAGGCCAGAACGATCGCGAGGATCATCGTCGGTACGTTGTGCCAGGCCAGCGCCGTGCCGATCACCATGCCGAGGATCTCGCCGATGGCACAGCCGGTGAGGCAGTGGAGGGTGGCCTTGGCGGCGGTGCCCCAGGTGGTGGGGCCGGAAGCGTGGCCCTCGTGTGCGTGATCCTCGTGGGTGTGCTGTGCGTGGGTGTCGCGCGCGTGCGTGCCGTGCTCCATGGTGGCCCCCAGTGCCGGGTGACGGTTCCTGTCGCAGCACAGGAACCGTATACCCCCCTAGGGTATTCCTCAATACGCCGGCTATCCCTTTGGCCAGCTCTCCCTCAGCTTCTTGAGCCGTTCCACGTCCGTCGCGTGGCCCACCTTGCCGCCGGGCGTCTCGATGATCAGGGGGACGCCCTCGGTGGCGGGATGGGTCATGAGCGCACGGAACGGGTCTTCGCCGATGTGGCCGGAGCCGATGTTCTCGTGGCGGTCCTTGTGGGCGCCGACGACGTCCTTCGAGTCATTGGCGTGGATCAGCTTGAGCCGGCCCTCCCCGACGGTGTCCACCAGCAGGTCGAGGGTCTGGTGCATGCCGGTGGGCCCGGTCAGGTCGTGGCCCGCGGCGAAGACGTGGCAGGTGTCGAGGCAGACGCCCAGCTTCGGGTGGGAGTCGAGGGCCTCGAAGTACGGCGCGAAGTCCCAGGTGCGCGAGCAGAGTGAGGCGCCCTGCCCCGCGGTGGACTCCAGCAGGAGGTGGGGGTCGTCGTCGTGGGTCAGTTCGTCGAGCAGCGGCAGCATGTGCTCGCGCACCTGCTGGAGGGCGATGGAGCGCTCCCGGCCACCGGTCGCGCTCCCGGTGTGGACGACCACACCCAGAGCGCCGATCTCCCGGCCCCTGCGCAACGAGTGGCGCAGCGACTCCACCGACTTCTCGACCGTGGCCTCGGTGTGCGAACCGAAGTTGATCAGGTAGGGCGCGTGGACGTAAACGGGGATCGACTCGGCGGTGCACGTCTCGCGGAACGCCTCGTCCTGCCTCGGATTGCCCTGCGGCGTCGCCCACCCGCGCGGATTCGCCACGAACACCTGCACGGTCTCGGCCCTGAGATCGTGAGCGTAGGAGAGCCCCACGGAGTGCAGCCCACCGGCCACGGGGACATGGCTGCCAACGGGATTGCGAAGGTACTTGCTGGTCACCCACTCAGGGTGTCACGGCGGCTTTGGGCGACCGCCGGGGGATCCGAGGGCTGGGACCCGCAGGATGCAGGCCTGGGCGCCGTCGCCGAGCTGATGACGGGTCTCTTGGGTTCGGGACTGTGATGGGTGCAGCTCTCGGCGTTCCCGGCCGTGCGGCCGGCGTTCCGGCCGAGTGTCCCTCCATGTCTTCCGGTCCCCCGGCCGGAGGCGGCGGCAAGGGTTCGGGTGCGCCTCGACGTTCCCGGCCGTCGGGCCGGGGTTCCCGTCGAGTGTTCCTCCACGCCCCGGCCCGACCCCCGGAGGGACTCGTCAGCGGATTTCGATCGTGATCGTGGAGCCCTTGGGGGCCGTCTTCCCGCCCTTGACCGACTGCTTCTTGACCTCGTCGCCGAACAGTCCGATCAGGCCCCGGGACTCGTCGACCTGGAAGCCGGCGGCTTCGAGCTTCTGCCTGGCCTCGTCCACCCGGTTGCCCACCACGTCCGGGACCTCGACCATCTCGGGGCCCTTGGAGATCGTCAGGGTGATCGTGTCGCCCTGGGCGGCCTCCTGGCCCTCGCCCGGCGACTGCTGGGCGACCTCGCCCCGCTCGAACTCGGAACTGATCCGCTCCTCGGCGATCTTCACCTTCAGGCCGGCGTCCTCCAGCTCCGCCCTCGCGTCCTCGACCGACTCACCCGTGACGTCCGGCACCTCCACCGGCGCGCCCTTGCTGACGGTCAGCGCGATGACCGAGCCGGAGCGGCGCTCCGTGCCGGCCTCCGGGGCCGTGCTGAGGACATCGCCGCTGGGGACCTCCTCGCTGAACGCCCGTGTGACCAGGCCCGGTTCGAGGCCCTGCTTCTGCAGCCGGGACTTCGCCTCGCTCAGCGGGAGGCCCTTCATGTCCGGCACCGTCACCATCTCGGGGCCCCTGGAGATGGTCAGTGTCACCTTGTCGTTGCTCCGTATCCGGGCGCTCGGCCCCGGATCGGTGCTGATCACCAGGCCGCGCTTGACGGTGTCGCTGAACGCGCGCTCGGTCTTCACCCCGAGCCCCGCGGCCTCGATCCGCTGCTTCGCCTCCGCCTCGGGCTGCGTCAGCACCGCCGGGACCTTGGTGAACTGGCCCGAGTTGATGTACCAGATACCCGCGCCGACACCGAGCACGAGCAGGACGGCCGCGACGATCGCCAGCGGCCCGCGCCGGACAGCCGTGGCGGTACGCCGCCGGGGCGCGGCCGGAGGACCCTCGAACCGGCTCGTCCGGTTCATCTCGTCGTCGTTGACCGGCAACGGCCGGGGCACGGACAGTGAGCGCGGGATGACACTCGTCCGGTCCTCGCCGTTGTGATGGTCCCCGGCGATCGCCTGCGGCGGCACCGCGTCCAGCTGCTCGGCGCTCAGCGTGGCCCGCGCGTCCCGGGTCTGCGCGAGCAGCGCCACCGCGTCGTGCGGGCGCAACTCGGGCTTGCGGGCGGTCGCGGAGGCCACCAACTCGTCCAGCTCGTACGGCAGTCCGGGCACCGCGGCCGACGGCGGCGGCACATCCGCGTTCAGCGCCTGGTAGAGCACCCGCGCGGGGGAGTCCCCGGCGTGCGGCTTGCCGCCGGTCAGCATCTCGTAGAGGACGACCCCGCACGCGTACACGTCGACGCGGGTGTCCGCCGTGCCGTGCTCCAACTGCTCCGGGGCGAGGTAGGAGACCGTGCCGAGGACCTGGCCCGTGGTGCTCGTCACCGTGTCCACGGCCCGTACGAGACCGAAGTCCGCCACCTTGACCCGGCCGTCGTCCCCTATCAGGACGTTCTCCGGCTTCATGTCGCGGTGCACGAACCCGGCCCGGTGCGCGGCACCCAGCGCGGCGAGCACCGGCTCCAGGATGTCGAGCGCGGCCCGCGGCTGCAGGGCACCGCGCTCGCGCAGCACGTCACGCAGGGTGCACCCGGCGACGTACTCCATCGCGAGGTAGACGTACGACCCGTCGGTCCCCTGGTCGAAGACACCCACCACGTTCGGGTGGGAGAGCCGCGCCACGGACTTGGCCTCGCGGATGAAGCGCTCCACGAACGTGCCGTCGGCGGCCAGTGTCGGATGCATCACCTTGAGCGCGAGCACACGGTCGAGGCGGATGTCCATGGCCCGGTAGACCGTGGCCATCCCGCCGACCGCGATCCGCGCGTCGATCCGATAGCGGCCGTCGAGCAACTGGCCGACAAGCGGGTCCTGAAGGGTCGTGTCCACGCAGGTGAGTCTAGGGGCCGCCACTGTCAGCGCTGTCGGTCCCGTGTCCCGGGGGACGGAATGCAGCAGACCTGTGACTGTTGTGCGGCGGCAGCGGAGGCGCTGGACATCAGAACGCAGGGCGCTCGGGGTCGAGCCGTGCGCGCCCCTCCGCCGGCGACGACGCCTCCGCGAAATGGCGCCGCGGAATGCGTCCCGCCCGGTACGCCAGCCGGCCGGCCTCCACCGCGTGCCGCATCCCCTGGGCCATGAGCACCGGTTCCTGGGCCCGGGTCACGGCTGAGGCGAGCATCACACCCGCGCACCCCAGTTCCATGGCGAGTGCGGCGTCGGACGCCGTGCCCGCTCCCGCGTCCAGAATCACCGGCACGCGCGCGTGCTCCACGATCAGCTGGAAGTTGTGCGGATTGCGGATGCCGAGCCCGGAGCCGATCGGCGAGCCCAGCGGCATGATCGCGGCACAGCCCACGTCCTGGAGCTTCCGCGCCAGCACGGGATCGTCGTTGGTGTACGGCAGCACCGTGAAACCGTCGTCGACCAGGATCTCGGCGGCGTCCAGCAGCTCGATCGGGTCGGGCAGCAGGGTGCGCTCGTCGGCGATGACCTCCAGCTTCACCAGGTCGGTGCCGAGCGCCTCGCGCGCGAGCCGGGCGGTCAGCACGGCCTCGCCCGCGGTGAAACAGCCCGCGGTGTTGGGCAGGACGCGGATGCCCAGCTTGTGCAGCACGGACAGCACCGAGCCGTGCGCCTCGGGGCTCACACGGCGCATCGCGACCGTCGTCAGCTCCGTGCCGGACGCCACGAGCGCGCGCTCCAGGACGTCGAGGCTGGGCGCGCCGCCCGTGCCCATGATGAGGCGGGACGAGTACGTCGTACCGCCGAGGACGAAGGGGTCGTCGGCCATGGGTCAGCCTCCTTGGACGGCGGTGAGGACTTCGACGCGGTCCCCCTCGGAGAGCGGAGTGGACGGCCACTGCGCGCGCGGGACGACGGTTTCGTTCAGCGCGGCGGCGACGCCCGACGGGGCCGCGGTGAGGGTTCTCACGAGCGCGTCGAGAGCGGTGCCCGCGGCGATCCGCCGCCGCTCTCCGTTGACGAAGACGTTCACGTCGGTCACGTCGGTCGAGTCGCCGGAGCCGGAGCCGGAGCCGAAATCGAAGTCGTTCATGCCGGCTGCTCCTCGACCGCGGCGGCACAGAAGCGCCTGGGCGTGAAGTCGCGCGCCTCCTCGGGGAGTTCGCTCGTGGTGAGCACATGCGCCATGACGTCACCGGTGACGGGGGTGAGGAGCACGCCGTTGCGGTAGTGGCCGGTCGCCAGGAGCAGCCCCTCGCACTCGGTCGGGCCGAGCAGGGGCGCGTTGTCGGGGGAGCCGGGGCGCAGTCCCGCGCGCGTCTCCGTGAGCGGCAGTTCGGTGATCCCGGGGACCAGCTCGTGGGCGTCGCGGAGCAGTTCGTACACCCCGCCCGCGGTGACCGTGGTGTCCCAGCCGAGTTCCTCGCTGGTCGCACCCACGACCAGCTCACCGTTCTCGCGGGGCACCAGGTAGACGTGGCTGCCGCGGACCACGGCGCGCACGGTCCGGTTCAGGAAGGGCGCGTACCGCTTCGGCACGGTCAGCCGCAGCACCTGCCCCTTCACGGGCCGTACGGGCGGCAGGGCCTCGTCGGGGACGCCCGCCAGCCGTCCGCTCAGGCTGCCCGCGGCGAGGACGACCCGCTCCGCGGCGAGTTCGGTGCCGTCGGCGGTCCTGATCCCGGCAGCCCGCTCCCGGACGACTGACAGCCTCTCGGCCCACATCCGGTGGAAGACCACCCCGGCGCGCTCACAGGCCGTGACGAGTGCCCTGGCGAGCCGCCTCGGGTCGATCTGGTGATCGCCGTCGACGCGCAGTCCGCCGCGTACGCCCGGCGCGAGCATCGGCTCAAGCCGGCGGCATTCCCGTCCGCTCAGCCACTCCGACTCAAGGCCCGACTGCCGTTGCAGCGCGTGCAGTTCACGCAGGTGGGCGCGGTCGTCGGCGTCGAGCGCGACCGCGAGCGTGCCGCACCGGCGGTAGCCGAGGTCCAGGCCCGTCACCTCGGTCAGCTCGGCCGCGAAGTCCGGGTAGCGGCGCGCGGACGCCAGGTTGAGGCCCAGCAGCGTCTGCTCGCCGTAGTGCAGCTCGGTCACGGCGGCGAGCATCCCGGCCGCCACGCGCGCGGCCCCGCCGCCCGGCTCGGGGTCCACGACCGCCGTGCCGAACCCGCGTTGTGCGGCCCGCCAAGCCGTCACGAGCCCGATGATGCCGCCCCCCACGACGAGGACGTCTGATGTATGTGTACGCGACATGGGCGTCCAGCCCCTCCCTTCGCCGGCATGACCCGGATCAGGTTCGTACGGTCGGAGGCCGCCAGCCTCCCTCTCAGCCCGGTGCGTCCGGGCTCCCGCGAGTACTCTTCTGTGCTGGGGGTCCGGGGGCCGTCCCCGGGAAACGCAGCACGTCGGCCACCCTAGCCCGTGCCGTTCTCCTCAGTAAGGGAGCCTCCGCTCATGGCCAGCTCGCACAGATCTCTCGACGGGCTTGTCCTCGCCCCCGTCGCGGACCAGGCTCCAGGTCAGGTGGGCACCCGCACCCGGTTCACGTACCACGAGCAGGACGGTGAGATCTGGGCCGAGTACGCGGGCGGCGATGTCGTGCGGGGCCACCTGGTGGGTACGCGGGACGGTGACCGGCTGGACTTCCGGTACGTGCAGCTGAAGCGGGACGGCACGACGTCGTCGGGGCACTGCGTGTCCCTCGTGACCGAGCTTTCCGACGGGCGTGTGCGCCTGGAGGAGACCTGGGAGTGGGAGTCGCAGCCGGGCAGCGGAACGAGCGTTGTGGAACAGGTCACGGACCCCGGCCGCTGACTGACAACTTGTCAGGTGTCTATGGTGATCAGGTGAGCGAGCAGACCGAGACACGAGGGACCCGGCGACGGGTCGTCGTCGTGGGTGCGGGCATGGCAGGGGTGCAGACCGCGGTCGTCCTGCGGGAGAAGGGCTTCACGGGCCCCGTCACGCTGATCGGCGCGGAGCCGCACCAGCCCTACGACAGGCCGCCGCTGTCCAAGGCCGTCCTGCTCGGCAAGGCCGAGGGATCCGCCTTCGACGTCGACTTCGAGGCGCTCGGTATCGAGCTCCAGCTCGGCCGCGAGGTGCTGGGCGTGCGCCCCGGGGACCACGAACTCGACACGGCGACGGGCCCGGTGCCGTACGACGTCCTCGTCCTCGCGACCGGCGCGGAACCGATCCGGCTGCCGGGCGCCGAGGGCGTGCCAGGCGTGCACCTGCTGCGCACCCTGGACGACGCGGAGCGGCTGCGGCCCGTCCTGGCCCGGCAGCACGACATCGTGGTCGTGGGAGCCGGCTGGATCGGGGCGGAGTTCGCCACCGCCGCCCGCGAGGCGGGCTGCGCGGTGACGGTCGTCGAGGCCGCCGACCGCCCGCTCGCGGGGGCACTGCCGGCCGAGGTGGCCGCGCCGATGACCGCCTGGTACGCGGACAGCGGGGCGGCCCTGCGCACCCACGCGCGCGTGGAGCGCGTCGAGGACGGGACAGTGATCCTGGACGACGGCTCGCGCGTGCCGGCGGGCGCGGTGGTCGTGGGCATCGGGGCACGCCCGGCGACGGCGTGGCTGGAGGACTCGGGCATCGAGCTCGGCACATACGGCGAGGTCGTGGCCGACGACCACCTGCGCACCTCGGCGCCGGATGTCCACGCCGTCGGCGACTGCGCGTCCTTCCCTTCGGGAAGGTACGGCGAACGCCTCCTCGTCCACCACTGGGACAACGCCCTCCAGGGCCCGCGCACCGTGGCCGCCAACATCATCGGTGAGTCCCCGGAGCCGTACGACCCGGTCCCGTACTTCTGGTCGGAGCAGTTCGGCCGCTTCGTCCAGTACGCCGGTCACCACGCCTCGGCCGACACGACCGTGTGGCGCGGCGACCCCACGGGTGCCGCCTGGTCCGTGTGCTGGCTGCGCGAGGGGCGCCTGGTCGCCCTCCTCGCGGTGGGACGCCCCAGGGACCTGGCGCAGGGCCGGCGGCTGATCGAGGCGGGCACGGCCATGGACCCGGAGCTGCTGGCGGACCCCTCGCGCCCGCTGAAGGGCGCGACGGCGTAGCCGATCGGCTACGAGCCCGAGGCGGGGGCGGGCGGTCCCGCCCACCCCCAGTCGGCCCACTCTCGGCCTGCGCCGGAGGCGGCTCGGCTACCGACTGTCAGTCCGGGATGGCAGTCTTGATGACGTGACCGAGATTGACGCAAAGATCGATGCTCTCGTCCCCGCGTGGCTGAACCTCCCCGACATCGCCGAGATGCTCGACGTCGAGGTGACCCGCGTGCGGCAGCTGGTCAAGGAGGGCCAGCTCATCGCCGTACGCCGGGGTGAGAACCGCGCGCTGCACGTCCCCGCCGCCTTCATCGACGGGGACAAGGTCGTCAAGGGCCTGTCCGGCACCCTGACGCTCCTGAGGGACGACGGCTTCACGGATGAAGAAATGCTGGAGTGGCTCTTCACGCCCGACCCGAGCCTGCCGGGCACCCCGGCCCAGGCCCTGAGTGAGAATCGCGGCACGGAGGTCAAGCGCCGCGCCCAGGCGCTCGCCGTCTGACGCTCGTCGCCCGAACCCACAACCCGCATGCGCCGCCCGGCGTACGGGCCACGGCTGGGCTCCTGCCCGGCCGTGGCCCGTACGCCACCGACACGTGGCCGTACGCCGTACGCCATCGACAACGGGGGAGCCCACCGTGCCCGACACCGCCCGCCGACAGCTCGCCGACGCCCGCGTCTACCTCTGCACGGACGCCCGCAGGCGCCAGGGCGACCTGCCGGAGTTCCTGGACGCGGTCCTCGCCGGCGGCGTCGACATCGTGCAGCTTCGTGACAAGGGCATGGAGGCCGCGGAGGAACTGGAGCACCTCCAGGTGTTCGCCGACGCCTGCCGGCGCCACGGCAGGCTCCTCGCCGTGAACGACCGGGCGGACGTCGCTCACGCCGTCCGCTCCGACGTGCTGCACCTGGGACAGGGGGACCTCCCGGTCCCGGCAGCCCGCGCCATCCTCGGCGGCGACGTCCTCATCGGCCGCTCCACCCACGCCGAGGCGGAGGCCGCCGCTGCCGCCGTCCAGGACGGCGTGGACTACTTCTGCACCGGCCCCTGCTGGCCCACTCCCACCAAGCCCGGCCGCCGCGCCCCCGGCCTCGGACTGGTCCGGTACACCGCGGACCTCGCCACCGACCGTCCCTGGTTCGCCATCGGCGGCATCGACCTCGGCAACATCGACGAGGTCCTCGACGCGGGCGCCCGCCGCGTCGTGGTCGTCCGCGCGATCACCGAGGCCGACGACCCCGGAGCGGCGGCGTCCGAGTTCGCCAAGCGCCTGCGCGCGGCGTAGCCCGCGACGGACCGTGCCCGGCGGTGTCCGGCGCGTAGTCCGACGAGCACGGCCGTCCTGGCTGTCGGCCCACTGTCCGAGGGCTGGACAGCAAGCGGATGAAACGGGGCGAAAATCCCTGCTCTGGTTGGGGGACCGGCCCGGCCTGGCTAACCTGCCGGTATGGCCCTAGGAACCGCGTCCACCAGGACTGACCGCGCGCCTACCGTGCGTGACATGCTCGCCGACGGCAGGACCACGTACTCCTTCGAGTTCTGGGCCCCCAAGACCGCGAAGGGCGAGCGCAACCTGTGGAACGCCCTCCGCAGGGTCGAGGCGGTCGCCCCCAGCTTCGTCTCCGTGACGTACGGCGCGGGCGGCTCCACCCGCTCCGGCACCGTGAAGGCGACCGAGCAGATCGCCTCCGACACCACGCTCACCCCGGTCGCCCACCTCACCGCCGTCAACCACTCCAAAGCGGAGCTGCGCAACATCATCGGCCAGTACGCCGACGCCGGTATCCGCAACATGCTCGCGGTCCGCGGCGACCCGCCGGGCGACCCCATGGGCGCCTGGGTGCCGCACCCGCAGGGACTGACGTACGCGGCGGAACTCGTCGGGCTCATCAAGGAGTCGGGCGACTTCTGCGTGGGCGTCGCGGCCTTCCCGGAGATGCACCCGCGCTCCGCGGACTGGGACACCGACGTCAGCCACTTCGTCGACAAGTGCCGGGCCGGTGCCGACTACGCGATCACGCAGATGTTCTTCCACCCCGAGTCGTATCTGCGGCTGCGTGACCGTGTCGCCGCGGCCGGCTGTACGACCCCGGTGATCCCCGAAGTCATGCCGGTCACTAGTGTGAAGATGCTGGAACGGTTGCCGCAGCTCAGCAACGCTTCGTTCCCGGCCGCCCTGAAAGAGCGGATCCTCACAGCCAAAGACGATCCGGCCGCTGTACGCTCCATTGGCATCGAGTTCGCAACGGAGTTCTGCGCGAGGCTGCTGGACGAGGGAGTCCCCGGACTGCACTTCATCACGCTCAACAACTCGACCGCGACGCTGGAAATCTACGAGAATCTCGGTCTGCACCATCCACCGCAGGCCTGAGACCTGAGCCGCGTACGACTAAAAAGGGCAGAGCGGCCACGGCCGCAGGGAGAGTGGCGTACATGGGCTGGACGATCCTCTACATCGCGTTCGGCATCGTCGCGCTGTGGCTGCTCGGCGAGGTGCTGCTGCAGTACAAGGCGAGGCTGCGCTGGCGGCTGCTCGCCTTCGCGGGCTTCCTCGGTGTCGTCCTCGGCGTCCTGATGGCCAACGTCGTGGTCATCGGCCTCGGCGCCGCCGCCTTCGCGGTCGGGCAGACGTTCGTCACGCTGTCCTTCCGCCGCGGCTTCGAGGCCGGCTGGGCCTTCAAGCGCCCGGGTGAGGACGGCAGCGGCAAGCGCGGTCGCGGCGAGCCGGACCCCGATGTGCCCGAGGTGCCCGACCTGGAGGTCCCCGACCTCCAGACGACAACTGCCGGAACGTACCGCCAGGACGACGGACCCGACGGCGACGACGACGTCTTCGCCCGCCCCCAGCGGCCCGCCTCCCCGGCCGAGACCACCGTCTACTCGCCGCAGCCCATGCCCGACGAGACCGGCACCTACGGCGTCTACAACGACGCCGCCTACGCAGCCGCCACCGACCCGTCCTACGCGGCCGCCGCTCAGGCCCAGTCCCAGGACCAGGCCTTCGGGTACGAGGGCTACTCCGATTACGACCAGCAGCAGTACGGCTACGACCAGGCGCAGCAGCAGTACGCCGCCTACTCCGACCCGTACAACGGCGCACAGTCCTACGGCGGCACCACGTACGACAACGCCTATGGCGGCCAGCAGGCGTACGGCCAGCAGGGCTACGGCCAGGACCAGTACGCCACCGGCGGATACGGCGAGACCCCGCCGGGCGGCGTGTGGGTCCCGCAGCAGCGCACCACCGACGACCCGCTGAGCGGCGAACTCCCGCCGGAGCAGCCGTATCCGTACCAGGGCAACGGCCACGGCAACGCCCAGGGGAACGGCGGGGGCGGGAACGGGTACGACGAGCAGCGGTACAGGTACTAGCGGCACCGGCACCGGCACCGGCACCGGCACCGGCACCGGCACCGGCACCGGCACCGGCACCGGCACCGGCACCGGCACCGGCACCGGCACCGGCACCAGCGGTACCGGACTAGCGGAACCGGTACCAGCGGCACTTCGGGGCGGGCGTCACTGAGACCCCCGGAAGTCCTGTCCCTCCACGATCAGGCCCGAGACCAGGGCGCCCGACATGCCCGCGTGCGGCAGACCGCCGCCGGGGTGCGCCCAGCCGCCGACCAGGTACAGCCCGGGGAAGCGTGTCGTGTTGGCCGGGTGCAGGAAACGGCCGTCGGCCGCGGCGAGCGCGGGTGGCGGTACGGCACCGCTTTCGACGCCGGTCTCCTGGGCGTTGTGGCCCGGTGTGCGCACCTCGCGCCACAGGAGACGCTCGCGCAGCCGGGGCACGGCAGCCTCGGCGGCGGCGACGAGGAGGTCCGCGAACCGCTCGGCCATGCCGCCCGACGCCCAGCCGTCTCCGGCCGGTGCCGCAGCCGACAGGACCACGGACTCGTGCTCGTCGTCCGGGCGCAGGGCCGGGTCGTCCGGACGCAGCACCGTCACCGTGGGACGCGCCGGCTCGGCGGTGCCAGCTGTGCCGGCGGGGCGGCTGACGTGGTCCAACTCGGCCGTGCGGTCCGGTGTGTGCACGACCGTGCGGTGCGCGCCTCCCGTCTCGCGACCCCCGCGCAGGGCCAGCAGCACGGTGAACCGCCCGAGGGACGGCGACACCCGGTCCGGGCGTACGTCTCCTCCCTCCTGCAGCACACGCTCGGTGAGAGCACTCAGCCGCACGGGATCCACGCCCGCGACCACGTGGTCCGCCTCGGTGACCGTCCCGTCGGCGAGCTCCAGCCCGGCCGCCCGCCCGTCCTTCTCGACGATCCCGGTGACCTCGGCGCCGAAGACGAACTCCACCCGGCGAGCCAGGCACCGCTCGTACACAGCACGCGCCAACTCCCGTATGCCTCCCCGCACATACCAGGTGCCGAAGGCGTGCTCCATGTACGGCAGCACGGTCGCGCTCGCCGGGGTGGTCCGGGGATCCAGGCCGTACGCCAGCGCGTGGCCGTCCAGGAGAGCGGTGAGGCGGGGGTCGCGCAGCTCCCAGGCGGCGATCTCGTCCAGGGTGCTCGCCCGGCGGGTGCGTAGCAGACGCTTGTGGGGCACCGAGGGGTACGGCTCGCGCTCGCCGAGCACCTGCCAGTCCGACCAGAGGGGCTCCTCCAGGAGGGGGCGGCGCGTCCGGTCCCAGGCCTCGCGCGCCCGCACCAGGAAGTCGCCCCAACGGTCGCCCGCGCCCGATCCGAGGGCCGTGTTAAGCGCGCCGACCGAGCCGGCGCGTGAGGCGTTGGGCAGCAGGACGTCCGTGCCGTCCGGGAACACGTGCCGTGACGCCGGGTCCACCTGGACCAGGTCCACACATTCCTCAAGGGGCTGCTTGCCCGTCTTGAGGAACAGGTCGCGGTAGACCGCGGGGAGTGGCAGCAGGCCGGGGCCGGTGTCGAAGGCGAAGCCGTCCCGCTCGAACCGGGCCACGGCCCCGCCGTACGTTTCCGCCCGCTCGTAGACCGCTACCCGGTGCCCTGCGATGGCCAGCCGGGCGGCGGCCGCCATCGCGCCCATCCCGGCGCCGATCACCGCGATCCGTCCCATGCCGACGACTTTATCGACCACCACCGACACCCACCCGACCGCCCTGGTATCTCGCCCCCGCCGCCCCCTACCCGTCCCCTTCCGGGGCACGGCCCCTCCGCCCCAGCCAGGGGCTACGCCCCACTGAAACCTCCAGGGCCGAAATGTGCGGGCGCGGCCAGGTTTTCGTCGGCCGGCGCTGAGGTCTTCCGGCTGGGGATCTTCAGTCGAGGCCAGGTGCCACCAGCCCGTCCGGCGTTTGAGGACGAGGCCGTCAGCCCGATGAACCACCCACCCACCCGCACATGCTCCACCCACCTGCACATGCTCCACCCCACCCCGCCAACGGGGGTCTGGGGGCGGCAGCCCCCATGGATGGGACGGGTAGGGGCGGCGGGGGCGAGATCCAAGCCCCCACCCGCAGAGTACGGAAGCGGACGCGATCGTCACCAGTCGGCAACGGTGTGTTCTGAGGATGAGCGCGGAGGACTGAGTATCCGTACCTAGCCGATGAGTTGAGTACGCGCGCGGATGGGTCGCGACCTGCGCGAACGAGAGAGTGGAGACACGGAAAGGGGCGCGGATCCGGCACCGCCGACACGGGGCGGCGGAACGGCTCCCGCCCTTGACCGCTCCTTCCGCCGACGAGTCACCACGAGTCGGCGGGAGCGAGGCACGGGGGAAACCCGGGGGCGACCGTACGGGGAAACCACGGGGGTACGGGGGTACGGCGAAGCGCCGGTTCGAGGTGGCCCGCGGGGGACGCTGGCCACAGCGGACCGGCGCTTTCGTCGTTACCCGGTACTCGCGCGACTGGCTACCGCGTGCCGCTCACCCGCCCCTGGAGGAGCCTGGACAGCGCCGCGTGGACGTCGTCCAGGGACCGCTCCGGCTGGAACGACTGCCAGTCCAGCGCCGCCACCAGGACCATGCCCACCAGCGCGGCCGCGGTCAGCGGAACATCGAGCTCGTCGCTCAGCTCACCGCGCTCCACACCCTCCCGCAGCACGCCCTCGACGACGGCGACCGCCTCCTGCCGGACGACCATCAGCGTGGACTGCCAGGCCCGGTTGGTGCGCCACAGCTCGGCCACGTACAGCTGCGTGAACGCCGGATAGCGTTCGATGAAGACGAGCCCGGCCCGGATCATCGCGTCGAGGGCGTCGACCGTCCCCCCGCCGTCCTTCGCCGTCTTCTCCGCCGCCTCCCGTAGGGAGGCGGTGAGGAGCCCCACTCCGTGCCGCAGCAACTCCTCGAAGAGGACCGATTTGCTGGCGAAGTTGTAGTAGACCGTGCCCTTCGCGACCCCGGCCCGCTCGGCGATCTCGTCCACCGTGGTGGCGGAGAACCCCTGTTCCGCGATCAGCGTGACGGCCGCCTCGTAGAGCTTCTGCCGGGTCGCCTCACGGCGGCTGCTGCCGCCGCCCGTGACGGTGCTGCTTTCCATGCCTTGATTCTCACAGCAGCGGGTGCCCCGCGCCGTCACAGACTCAGCTCGGGATGCAACCGGTCGAGGGTCCACACCTGTTTGCGGCGGGCCGACAGGGCGGTCAGCGCGAGCGCGCCCGCGGTGAAGGCCGCGAGGACGGCGCACGCCTGCCGGACCGGGGACAGATCACCGCCGGTGACGAGCCTCCTGAGGGCCTCCACGACGTAACTCATCGGCAGGAAGGGGTGGATCGCGTTGAAGAAGTCCGGGCTGGTCTGCACGGGGTACGTGCCGCCCGCCGACGTCAACTGGAGCATCAGCACGGCCAGGACGAGGATCCGGCCCGCCGCCCCGAAGCGCGCGTTCAGCCACTGCACGATCGCCGCGAAGCACGCCGTCACAATAAACAGGAAGCCCATCGTCCCGGCCGCCCGCGCGGGCTCAAGACCGACGGCCCAGTGGAGGACCGCCATGAGGGCGACCGTCTGCAGCACCCCCAGGGCGGCCACCGGCAGCCAGCCCGCCAGCGCGATACGCCACGCCGAGGCGCCCGCGGCGAGCGCACGCCGGTTGAGCGGCTGGATCAGCATGTACGCCACCATCGCGCCCACCCACAGGGACAGCGGGATGAAGTACGGGGCGAAACCGGTGCCGTAGTTGGGTGCCTTGTGCAGGTCCCTGGAGGCCAGCTGCACCGGGTCGGCCATCACCTCGGTTCGCTGGTCGCGGTCCTGCTGGTCGTAGTCGGGGATCTGCTCCGCCCCGTCGCGCAGCCCGCCGGCGAGCTTCCCGGAGCCGTCGGACAGCTTGTACATGCCGCCCGTGAGATCGGTCGCGCCCGAGGACAGCTTGCCGACACCCGAGTCCAGGTCGGCCGCGCCCGTCTGCGCCGTACCGAGGCCGGTGTGCAGCGCCCGCGCGCCCCTGGCGACCTTCGCGGCGCCCTCGTGGAGGGCGTTCACCTTGGAGACGGCGTCGTCGAGGTCCTCGGAGAGGTGGGGTGCCGCCTTGGCGAGGGCCTTGGCCTGCCGCTGGAGAGTCGCCAGGTCCTTGTCGAGGGCCTTCATGTCGCCGTCGTAGTCCTGCACCACCGTGTTGACGTCCGCGGCGAGCCGCGCCGCCTCGGCGGCCGCGTCCCGTGCCTTCTTCAGGTCGCCGCAGGCCGGATCGGGCACGGGCTGCTGCTCGCAGCGCCTCGCGTGGACACCGTTCAGCGTCTCGGACGCCGTACGGGTGCCGCTCTCCGCGGCCGGGGCCGTCTTCACGAAGGCGTCGAGGTGGTCACGGATGACGCCGGCCGAGTCGGCCACCAGGGTGGCGGTGGCGGCGATCGTCCGGCCGTCGTCCTTCAGGAAGGGCCGTACCTGGTCCGCGGTTCCGCTCACCGTCCCGGCGAGCGCCCGGGTGCCGTCCGCGACCTGCCGGGAACCCTGCTCCAGGGCGTCGGCACCGCGGCCGAGCCTGCTCAGGCCGTTCGACAGCGCGCCGCTGCCCTCCTTGGCGTCCTTCAGGCCGTCCGCGAGGTCCTCGGAGCCCTTCTCGGCCTTCCCGATGCCGTCCTTGAGGTCGTCGGCGCCCTTCGCGGCCTTCTCCGTCTCGGCGTGGATGCCGGAGAACGAGATGAAGATCCGGTCCAGGAAGGACCGCGACGCCTTCGTGGACGCGGCCGTGCGCACCTCCGAGAACACCGTCCGGGAGATCTGCCCGACGACGTAGTTGTTCGCGTCGTTCGTACGCACCTGGAGGGCGCCCGTCTCGGGGGAGTCCCCGGAGCTGGACGCGATCCGCTCGCTGAAGTCCGACGGCATGGTCAGCGACAGGTAGTACGTGCCGTCCTCGACGCCCTCACGGGCCTCCTCGGCGCTCACCTCGCGCCAGTCGAAGACATCGCTGTCGAGCAGCTTCTCGGCGATGTCGTCGCCCGTCGTGAGCTTCTCTCCGCCGGTGGTCGTCCCCTTGTCGTCGTTCACCAGCGCCACAGGGACGCGGTCGAGGCGGCCGTACGGGTCCCAGAACGACCACAGGTACAGCGCGCCGTACAGCAGCGGCAGCAGCAGGAGCGAGACCAGTGCCGCGCGCGGGAGCTTCCCCCTGCCGAACCGCCTGAGCTCAAGCGTGGCCAGCTTCGGCGAGCGCATCGGCCGTCTCCTCGTCGTCGTTCTGTGCTCTGCTGTCGTTGCTGTCGTTCTGCCGCGTGGACACGACCACGGCGCCTTCGGGTGCCTCGCTGCAGACCGCCACCACCGTGGTCCCGGACTCGGTGACCGACCCCAACAGGGCCCAGGCCTCGGCCCGTTCGGCATCCGAGAGCTTCAGGTCGGTGTCGTCCACGCCGAGGAGGCGGGGGCGTCCGATCAGAGCCAGCGCGACCGACAGCCGCAGCGCCTGAAGCCGCTCCAGATCACGTACGGCGGTCCGGACGCCCTTGGGCAGTGCCGTCAGGTCGAGTCCGGCGGCGGCCGACGCGTCGTCGATACGGGCCTTCGCGTCAGCGACACGCTCGGCGCGCGGCCGCATGAGTTCCCGTAGGGAACCACGTACGGAACCCCCGAACCTCCGCTCCAGCAGCGCCCGTTCGCGCAGGTGCTCGCCGACGGTCAGCGCCGGGTCCAGGTCGGTGATCCCCGGGACGTGGGCGAGCGCGCTGATCCGGCGTACCGCGGACATGCCCCCGGGCAGCCGGTGCGGGCCGACCGTGGCGTGCCCCTCGCCGGGCTTCATCCGGCCGGTGAGGGCCAGCAACAGACAGGTGCGGCCGGACCCGGACGGTCCCTGGATCGCGACGAGCGAGCCGGGCTCCGCGTGGAAGCCGAGCCCCCGGAACGCCCAGCCGCGCGGCCCCCTGAGTCCGAAGTCCGCTGCCCCGACGGCGATTCCCGCTGCTTCCCGAGGCGCATCAGGCTCGTCCATGTCCCCCTCGCTGCGCTGAACCGGAGGCCTGGTCACGGCCTCCCGATTTTTGAACTGACTGGTCAGTGCAAAAACTACTCCGAACCTGCGAGCGAAGCAAAATCCCAGGTCAGAACGGATTGTCAGTGCCATACCTCACGATGGGCACATACGGCCACAGTGCCGTCACGCAGACGACAGGAGGTCCGTCATGGCCAGCCACCACGCAGCCGCCGTCCCTCGGCGCCGCGCCACCGGCCCTGCCCCCTCACTGACCGGCCCGGCGAGCGACGTGCACCCCGTGCTCCGCCGGGCGACCGCCCCGCCCGCCGCCCTCGACCTGCTCGCCCAGGCACGAACCGGCCTCGACGAGGCGACCCTGCTGGAGACCCCCAACGAGCGGTACGCCACGGCCCATCTGGCCGCCCTGCGCACCGCTGCCGCCGTGCTCGCCGCCCGGGGCCGCCCGGAGCCCACCGCGCGGCGCCGCGCCAAGATCCGGAGCGCCTGGGAAGTGCTCCCCGAGATCGCGCCCGAACTCGCCGAGTGGAGCGCGCTGTTCGCCTCCGGAGCCGCCCGCCGCGCCCGCGCCGAGGCCGGCATCCGGGGCGCGGCGAGCGCGCGCGACGCGGACGACCTGATACGGGACGTGGCGATGTTCCTCCGCCTCGTCGAGCGCCTGCTGGTCCTCCAGCCCGTCCTGCCCCAGCCCCGGCAGGACAGGCGGGACAGCCGGCACACGCAGCGCATGCAGGACATGCAGGGCGGGCGGGACATGCAGGGCGGGCGGGGCGGTCAGGACGGAGGCCCGGAAGTGCCGAACGCCGGCTGAGCCGTCGCGGGACAGGCCGCGGGCTCGGCGTCCCGTGTGGTGACCTGGCACGGAACCAGTGCCCAGGGGCCTCGTCCGCCGCACGGGACACCCGGCCGGGTACGGCTCCGGAGGCAATAGGGTGGGAGTACCCGCAACTCTCCGCCGTGACCCCCGAGCACCGGCGGAGGCAAGACCATCGCTCCGCCGTACAGCAGGCGGTGCCGCGCCGAGGAGTCAACTGCCGTGTCGGACCCGATGCGCCCACCCGTCTCCCACCACCACCCTCAAACGGCGTCGCTGCGCTCCGACCCCTCCCGGCCCCGCGCTTCCCTCCGAACCGCCGTGGTCTGGGACGTCCTGAAGGACGCCCTCGACCGCCGGGCCAAGGCCACGGGGCGCGACGCGCACGTAGGCCTCGACGTCCTGGACACCGGAGGCGGCAGCGGCAACTTCGCGGTGCCCGTGGCCCGTCTCGGGCACCGCGTCACCGTCGTCGACCCCAGCCCCAACGCACTGTTCGCGCTGGAGCGCCGCGCCGCGGAGGCCGGGGTCGCCGACCGCGTTCGAGGCGTCCAGGGCGACGTGCACGGCCTGTTCGACGTCGTCGAGCGCGGCGGCTACGACGCGGTGCTCTGCCACGGCGTCCTGGAGTACGTGGACGACCCCGCGGAGGGCATCGGCAACGCGGTCGCCGCGCTGCGCTCCGAGGGCGTCCTCAGCCTGCTCGCCTCGGGCCTGGGCGGAGCGGTGCTCGCGCGCGCCCTCGCCGGGCACTTCAAGGAGGCCAGGCATGCGCTCGACGACCCGAACGGACGCTGGGGCGAGGGCGACCCCGTCCCGCACCGCTTCACCGCCGGGCAGCTGACCGAGCTCGTCGAGGGCGCGGGCCTCAGGGTCGCCTCGGTGCACGGCGTGCGGGTCTTCGCCGACCTGGTCCCCGGAGTGCTCGTGGACACCGAGCCGGGCGCCCTGGACGCGCTGCTCAGGCTGGAGGCCGCGGCGGCAGAGCTGCCCGCGTTCCACTCCGTGGCCACCCAGCTTCATGTGCTCGGTGAGACGCAGAGAGCCACCGAGGCCTGAGCCACCTCCTGGGACGTGTTCCTGATCAGGGGCTCGGCGGCGGATGGAGTACGCCACAGGCCGCCCGAACCGGCGCTCGTAGCCGTATGATCGGGTGAGACCGTCCGGCATGACGGGCCGCTCACTGGGGCATGTACGCCTCAGTGAATCGGAGTGCCATGGCGGATTTCGGTTGGCGAATTGGCGTAGAGGGGCGGGTTTCACGGGGGCGATTCCCTGCCTATCCTGAAGAGGACCCCCCGGGTCGCCCCGGCGACCGCACGATGAGGAGGACTCCGTGCCGCTCTCGGAGCACGAGCAGCGAATGCTCGAGCAGATGGAGCGAGCGCTGTACGCCGAAGATCCCAAGTTCGCGACAGCGCTTGAGGGAAGCGGGCTGCGTACGTACACCCGGCGACGGGTTTACCAGGCGGTCGCGGGCTTCCTGGTGGGTATCGCGCTCCTCATGGCCGGAATGGTCGCACAGCAGATCTGGGTCAGCGTGGTGGGATTCCTCGTCATGCTGGGCTGCGCGGTGCTCGCCGTCACCGGTTGGCGCAAGGCCCCCAAGCCCGGTGAGCAGCCGTCCGGCGCTCCCGGTGCCCGTCGACACCCACGACAGCGCCGCTCCATGATGGACCGCATCGAACAGCGCTGGCAGCGCCGGCGCGACGAACAGGGCCATTAGCCTCCGCCGCTCTGCCCCCCCCCACAACCACAGACGTGTCCGAGGGGTGACCGCCCAAACGGCGGTCACCCCTCGTGCATGCCCGGGAGCCAGGCCCTCGGACGGCCGGACGACTCGCTCCCGTCGGTGCTCCCCGAGCAACACCGGTCCGAGCCACACCGGTCTGCGACGCCAGCCGGTGTTCCGGCGGCCGACAGCCGATGTCCGGCCCGACCGATGTCCGGCTCGGCGCCCGACGCGGTGACCGCCTCCTCGCTGTACGTCACCGGAGTACGACAACTCCGGTGACACCGCTGGGCCGCTGACCACAGGCCTGCCCCGCCCGGCCCGGCTCAGCACAGCCCAGCCCAGCCCGCTCAGCGACATGCTCTGCACCGGGCAGTTCCAGCCAATCTCATCGCGCTCATCGCGCTCATCGCGCTCGGCCACACCCCGCCCCGCTTGGCCTCAGCTCCGCCGGGGCATCCCGTCCACCCGCAACACGACTGCGCGCCGCCCGCCGGGTGGGCCCCGGCGGGCGGCGCGTACGGTGCTCCGGTACTCAGCCGTTCTGGCCCGACGGGCGCCGTAGGGTCGGGCGGCGGGCCGAGAGGTCGGCCTTGAGCGCCGTCCAGCGGGCCGAGGCCGCCCAGACGACCCGGACGGTCGAACGCGGTGCCAGGAGCGCGCGCAGGCGCGTGGAGCCGCTGACATGGGCCCGGAGCGAGTCCTCGATCCGGCGGGCGTCCTCCGCGAGACCCGCCGCCGGGCGGGGACGGGGGGCGTAGAGCACCTGCTCCACCGCCGCCGCCAGCCGGTGCACCGCCGCCGTGGCCGCTTCGTCGAGGTGCCCGAGCCGTACGATCCGCGCGGCGGCCTTGCGGGGCGTCTGGGAGTCGTCCGGTCCGATCCCGAAGTCCCAGGCCGTGTCGGTCACCTCTTCCCAGACGGCCAGCGTGTGAGCCGCCACACCCTCCGGTGTACGGCCGTGGGCGCCGAGCCGTACGGCCCGGACCCGCATCCGCCACATCATCGGCAGCAGCGGCACCGCCAGCACCGCGAGCACAGCCAGGGCGATACCCAGGAACAGGAGCCACTGCCAGGGATCGTGGTCCGACCCCGCCGCTGCCGCCGGGGACTCGCTCGCGCACGCCTGAAGCTGCTGCTCCCGCCCCGCGCAGCTCTCGCTGGCCGAGGGCTCGGAGGACGGCGCCGTGGACGCCGACTGCGTGGGCCGGGCCACGTCCGGGAGACCGGTGCTGCCCGACACCTCCGGCTGCGTGTACGACGGCGCGCTGCCGCGGTTCGGGGTCGGCTCGAAGCGGGTCCAGCCCACGCCCTCGAAGTACAGCTCCGGCCATGCGTGCGCGTCCCGCAGCCCCACGGTCATCGAACCGTCCGGCTGCGGTGACCCCGGCGTGAAGCCCACCGCGACCCGCGCCGGTATGCCCAGCGAGCGGGCCATCGACGCCATCGCGAACGAGAAGTGGACGCAGAAGCCCTCCTTGTCCCTGAGGAACCG
Source organism: Streptomyces sp. KM273126 (assembly GCF_004337435.2). NCBI lineage: Bacteria > Bacillati > Actinomycetota > Actinomycetes > Kitasatosporales > Streptomycetaceae > Streptomyces > Streptomyces sp. KM273126. The sequence continues at coordinate 433,658 of NZ_SJXB02000002.1, forward strand.
CGCTATCGCGTTCGAGCCGGTGCCCACCTGCACCTGCGTGTCGTACGTGAACCCGCCGCTCACCGCGAACCAGTCCTGGAGCTTGACCGCCCGCTCGTAGTTGTTCGCCGAGCCCGCGGTCACGTCGCGCGCCGTCCGGGCGACCACCGGCGGCAGCGAATTCGGCAGTGCGGTGTACTCGCGCTTCAGAGCCGGCGGCGGCTCCGGCGCCGAGGCCAGCTGATCCGCGGTCGGCTGCACGATCAGGCTCCTGACCGTGTACCGCACGCCCCGGGTGTTCTGCCCGTGGTCGCCGACGAGCGTGCGGCCCGTCGGCTCGTACCGCCAGTCGCCCTCGATGTTCACGCCGGTCGCCGGGTACGGCATCGGCAGCCAGTCCTGGCCGTAGTCCTGCGCCGCCGCAATCCGGGTCTCGATCTCGGTGCGCTTGATGTCGGGGCCGAGACCCAGCGGCGTCGGAAACGTGTCCGGGACGTCCTCGATGCGGCGCTGGGACGGCTTCCACGCGGTGCCGTCGAACTCGTCCAGGGAGACGATCCGCAGGTACAGGTCCTGGGTGTCCTCGCTGTTGGTGCGGTACGACATGACCTGGCGGTCCTCGTCCACGTTCAGGCTGTCGCGCAGCGACACCAGCGGGTTCACCGCCGAGATCGTGCCGCCGCCCCCGGAGCCCGAACCGACTCCCGTGCCCGTGGCGCCCAGCAGTCCGCCGTCGAGTGTGGGCAGCGGCAGCAGGGCGATGCCCAGCGCGACCACGCCGATGCGCCGCCCGGTCCGGATCGGGGCCACCGCGCCGGCCGCGGAGTCCGCCCCCGGCCCGCGGGGCGTCCCGCCGAAGACCCGGCCCCACTGCGACAGCCGCTCACGGCCCTCGGCGAGGAGCAGCATCAGATAGCCGGCGGCCGCGACCACGAACGACAGCCACTCCAGGTCGTCGGACAGCCCCGCGGCGACCGAGTACAGCGCGAGCAGTGGCAGACCGGCAGGCGCGGCGGTGCGGAAGGTCACCGCCAGCGTGTCCACCGCGAGTCCGATCACCAGGACACCGCCGACCATCATCAGCTTGATGCCGTCGGTCAGCGGCGCCGGGGTCGTGTACTTCCCGACGTCCTCCGCGCCCCTTTGCAGCAGCGTCCAGAAGTGCTGGAACGCCTCCGGTCCGGGTATCAGCCCGATCAGGGCCTGCTGCCGGGCGAAGACCAGCGTGAGCAGCAGCAGCGTGACCAGCGCCTGCGCCGCCACGGTCAGCGGCCGCGCCAGTGGCACCCGCCGGGTCAGCGCCCCCACCACGGTCTGCACGCCGAGCAGGAGCGCCGCCTGCAGGATCCAGGCCATCTGATCGACCAGCGGCAGCAGCGCGCACGCCGACGCCAGGGTGGCGGCCCAGGCGCACAGCGCCAGCCTCGCCCGACCGCTCATGACCGTCCCTCCGTACCGAAACCGCTGTCCGCGGTCACACCCGTGCGCTGCCGGTCCGCCTGGCGCCACACGTCCGCCAGCCCGGCGCCCCGCGGCACGCTCAGCGCCGTCCAGCCGGCCTCCTGGAGCATCCGCAGGCTCTCCTCGCTCCGGTTCGTCCCACCCGGGGCGGGCACGTCGGTCGGCTCACGCCCCCAGGTGTCACTGTCCAGCAGGAAGGCGACCGCCCCTCCGCTGCGCTGGCGCATCCTGCCGACCACGGCCGCCTGCTCCTCGTCGAGGTCACCGAGGAAGGCCACCAGCAGCCCCTCGTTCCCGCCGCGCAGCATGTCGTACGCCGACGAGAGCCCCGTGCCGTCGGAGTGGTCGATCACCGCGAGCGTGTCCAGCATCAGCCCTGCGGCGTCGGCCGACTCCTGGCTCGCGCCGGCGAACCCGTCGGTCCCCTCGCCGGGCATCGAGTTGCCCGTGTCCGTCAACAGCCGTACGGAGAAGCCTCGTTCGAGCAAGTGCACCAGCACCGACGCCGTGCCGGAGACCGCCCACTCGAAGGCCGAGTCGGGGCCCGCGCCCTCGAAGGCCAGTCCCCGGGTGTCGAGCAGCACCGAGCAGCGGGCGCGCTGCGGCTGCTCCTCGCGGCGCACCATCAGCTCGCCGTACCGGGCGGTCGAACGCCAGTGGACCCGGCGCAGGTCGTCGCCGTGCCGGTACCCGCGCGGGATCACGTCGTCCTCGCCGGCCAGCGCCAGCGAACGCTGCCGCCCGTCGCCGTACCCCTTCGCCTCACCGCTGAGCCGCACCGGCGGCAGCGGCTCCACGCGCGGGATGACCGTGAGCGTGTCGTACGTGGAGAAGGAGCGGGTCAGCTCGCACATCCCGAACGGGTCGGAGAGACGCAGCTGCAGCGGCCCCAGCGGATAGCGGCCGCGCAGGTCGGATCGCACGCGGTACGACACCTCACGGCGGCCGCCCGCCTCCACCCGGTCCAGGACGAACCGGGGCCGCGGACCCAGCACGTACGGCACCCGGTCCTGGAGCATCAGCAGGCCCGTGGGCAACCGCGAGATGTTGTCCATCCGCAGATGGACGCGGGCCTCGGAGCCGGCGGGCACTCGCGAGGGGGCGAGGCGCCGGCTCCCCGCGACCCGGTAGCGCGTGCGGTACAGCACGGTCGCGCAGATCAGCGGCAGCACGGTCAGCAGCAGGCCGACCCGGAGCAGATCGCTCTGCCCCAGGACGTACGCGCAGATGGCGGCGGCGACCCCGGCGGCCAGGAAGGAGCGCCCGCGGGTGGTGAGGCCGGCGAGCGCCGTGCGCAGGCCGCCCTTTTCCTGCTCCGGGGCGGGCGCCTGCGCAGGGGTGGTCATCCAAGCCTCCGCGGCTGCTGCTGGGGATAGACGGGCGCCCCGCGGCCCACGCCGAAGCCGTTCTGCGGCTGGGGCGCGGACGGGACGGGCGTGCGCTGGATGATCTCCTGGACGACCTGCTCCGCCGTACGCCGGTTCAGCTGGGCCTGGGCGGTGGGCAGCAGACGGTGGGCCAGGACGGCGACGGCGAGGGCCTGCACGTCGTCCGGCAGCGCGTACTCCCGGCCGCTCAGCGCCGCGGAGGCCTTCGCCGCGCGCAGCAGGTGCAGCGTGGCACGCGGGGAGGCGCCGAGTCTGAGGTCGGGGTGGGTGCGGGTGGCGCCCACCAGGTCCACGGCGTACCGCCGGACCGTTTCAGCGACGTGCACGCCCCGGACGGCCTCGATCAGCTTCACGATCTCGTGCACGTGCGCCACCGGCTGCAGGTCCTCCAGCGGTGACACCCCGCCGTGGATGTCGAGCATCTGCAACTCGGCCTCCGGGCTGGGATAGCCGACGGAGACCCGGGCCATGAAGCGGTCGCGCTGCGCCTCCGGCAGCGGGTACGTGCCCTCCATCTCGACCGGGTTCTGCGTCGCCACCACCATGAAGGGGCTCGGCAGGTCGTAGGTCTTGCCGTCGATCGTGACCTGGCGCTCCTCCATGGACTCCAGGAGCGCGGACTGCGTCTTCGGCGACGCGCGGTTGATCTCGTCGCCGATCACGATCTGCGCGAAGATCGCCCCCGGTTTGAACTCGAAGTCCTTCCGCTGCTGGTCCCAGATGGACACGCCCGTGATGTCCGACGGCAGCAGGTCGGGCGTGAACTGGATTCGCCGCACGGAGCAGTCGATGGACCGCGCCAGCGCCTTGGCGAGCATGGTCTTACCGACGCCGGGAACATCCTCGATCAGAAGATGTCCCTCGGCGAGCAGCACTGTCAGCGAAAGCCGTACGACCTCAGGCTTGCCCTCGATCACTTCCTCGACCGAACTGCGGACACGCTCCACAGTGCTGGTCAGATCTGTAAGGCTCGCTCGATCGTCATAGGTCGTCACCCGGCCCTCCTCGGCCCGTTCTTACTCCGGGCCGACGCTCTGCGATGCGGACCGGCCCACCCCGAACACGGGCACCACGCGTGAAAAGTTCCGCGTGACGCCACACCCGCATTCTTGCTGCCGTTACCGATTCGTGTCACTCGCCTGTGGATAACTGGCCGCGATATGTAGGGGCTTGCAGGCCTTTGAGCGCCAGGTTGTCAGGAAATCGACAGGTGGCCGGGGCGGAGCGAGGCGATCACACGGGCCGGTTCGACGCGGTTCAGGCCGGGTCGACCTCGCGCAGCAGACCCGTCCGCACATCGAAGACGAACCCGCGGACGTCGTCGGTGTGCAGCAGGAAGGGCGAGGTGCGCACGCGCTGCATCGACTGGCGTACGTCCTGGTCGACGTCCCGGAAGGACTCCACCGCCCACGCCGGGCGCTGGCCGACCTCCAGCTCCAGCTCGTTGCGGAAGTCCTCGGTGAGGGCCTCCAGACCGCAGCCGGTGTGGTGGATGAGGACGATGCTGCGGGTGCCGAGCTTGCGCTGGCTGATGGTGAGGGAGCGGATCACGTCGTCGGTGACGACTCCGCCCGCGTTACGGATGGTGTGGCAGTCGCCCAGCTCCAGGCCGAGCGCGGCGTGCAGGTCGAGGCGGGCGTCCATGCAGGCCACGACGGCGACGCGGAGGACGGGACGGGCGTCCATTCCGGGGTCGGTGAAGGCGCCGGCATACCGCTCGTTCGCCTCGACGAGGCGGTCGGTGACGGTGCCGCCGCCGGTTATGGCGTCTTCGGGCCCTGTGGGAAGCGATGCGGAAGTCGTCATACCTATGACGGTACTGGTCACGGCCGCCGCCGGCCCGCTGTGAGGCGCGACAAAGAACGCGAGCGAGGCTTGTTGTGGGGTAACCCACAAGCGTGGCACGGTTGCGTCCATATAGGTGGTTACATTCCGTTTGGTGCTTCGAACAACAGGCCTGTCGCGACGCGCAGGCCGGTTGATTGACCGCGGGAAACCGTGGACTAAAGTGACGCGGAGCGGGAGGCGAGGTTCCCCCTGCTGGACTGACATCCCAGGAGATCCGGCGATTTTCCGGCGTCTCCCCACGTGCGCGGCGCGCACGTACGGCTCGGCCTCCTCCCGCTCCCGGTCGGCTGACACCTCCGGCCCCGGCGGGCCTCCCCTTCACCGGGGGCACCCCCAGCGTCGGCCGGGGGAGGGCGGGGACCCGGCGGTGCGTACGGCCGCGCCGGACCTGAGAGGGCCCCTTGACCAACAGCCGCCACGTCCCCGTCATGCTCCAGCGGTGCCTGGACATGCTGGCCCCGGCCCTCACGGAGCCCGGCGCCGTCGTGGTCGACTGCACCCTCGGTCTCGGCGGCCACAGCGAGGCGCTGCTCGCCCGGTTCCCCGAGGCCCGGCTCGTTGCCCTCGACCGCGACAAGGAGGCGCTGCGACTCTCCGGGGAGCGGCTCGCGCCCTTCGGTGAACGCGCCACCCTGGTGCACGCCGTCTACGACGAACTCCCCGACGTGCTCGACCGCCTGGGCACCCCCCGCGTGCAGGGCGTCCTGTTCGACCTCGGCGTCTCCTCCATGCAGCTCGACGAGGCCGGCCGCGGGTTCGCGTACGCCCAGGACGCCCCGCTCGACATGCGCATGGACCAGACGACCGGCATGAGCGCGGCCGAGGTGCTCAACACCTACCCGGCCGGCGAGCTGGTGCGGATCCTCCGGGCGTACGGCGAGGAGAAGCAGGCCAAGCGGATCGTCGCCGCGATCGTGCGCGAGCGGGGCAAGGAGCCGTTCAGCAACAGCGCGCGGCTCGTCGAGCTGATCCGTGACGCCCTGCCGCAGGCCGCCAAGCGCACCGGCGGCAACCCCGCCAAACGCACCTTCCAGGCGCTGCGCATCGAGGTCAACGGCGAACTCACCGTCCTGGAGAGCGCGATCCCCGCGGCAGTGAAGGCGCTCGCCGTCGGCGGCCGTATCGCTGTCCTGTCGTACCACTCGCTGGAAGACCGGCTGGTCAAGCAGGTGTTCGCGGCCGGTGCCACCTCCACCGCGCCCGCCGGGCTCCCGGTCGTCCCCGAGCGCTACCAGCCCCGGCTCAAGCTGCTCACCCGCGGTGCCGAACTTCCCACCGAGGAGGAGGTCGCGGAGAACCGCCGAGCCGCTCCCGCGCGGCTGCGGGGCGCGGAGCGCATCCGTGAGGACGGTGAGTGAGTCGTATGAGGAGGAGGGCGGTGGATTTCCCGGCGCGTTCCGTCGGCCGAGGGGCGTCCCCGGCCGGCCGGGCCCACGCGGCGCGGCCGCATATCGCCGTCCGTTGGGAATCCAAACCCGCGAGGAGGGTGCGTGAGTAGGAAACCCGAACTGAGGGGCCGGGCCGCCCGGCTCGCGCGGCTGTTCCCCGCGGGACCGGCCCAGGCGGCCCGCACCCCCTTCGTCCTCCTCGTCGTGCTCCTCCTGGGCGGCGGCCTCATCGGCCTGCTCGTGCTGAACTCCGCGCTCAGCGAAGGGTCGTTCAGGCTCGACGACCTCAAGGCCGACACGAAGAGCCTCACGGACGAGGAGCAGGCCCTCCAGCGCGACGTGGACGGCCACTCGGCCCCCGACGCCCTCCAGCGCCGCGCCCGCGAACTGGGCATGGTCCCCGGCGGCGACCCGGCCTTCCTGAACCCCGACGGCACCGTCAGGGGCGTCCCGGACCCAGCCGCCCTGGAGACCCCGGCGGTCTCCCTCATGCTCGGCCCCAAGGTGATCGCGAGCCCGTCACCCACCCCCGCGTCCCCGTCACCCACCCCCACGCCCGCCTCGGCGTCGGACTCCGCTGCCGTACCCCCCGCCCCGTCCGCACAGGCCGCACAGTCCGAGCACGCCCCGACGAACCCCGGCAGGTGACGGAAGTGTCCGACAGGGAACCGCCGCGCCGCCGCGTGCCCTCACCCGCCAGGCCCGTACGCCCGGGCAGCCAGCGCCGCCCCGCCCCCGCCGCCCGAGCGCGGCCCGGCCCGCCGCCCCGGGGCCCCTCCGGCTCGGCAGCCCCCGGCCGCGCCTGCGCATGGTGAGCCTCGCCCTGACCCTGGTGCTGATCGCCTTCGTCGTACGGCTGCTCCAGGTGCAGGCCGTCGACGCCGGCGAGTACACGGCCAGGGCCGAGCGCGACCGGTATGTGGGACACGTCCTTGCGGCCGAGCGCGGCGAGATCACCGACCGCGACGGCGTCGCCCTGGCGATCAGCGTCGACGCGAACGACATCACGGCCGACCCGACGCTGTTCACCCCCGAGCAGACGAAGATCGCCGACGCCCCCGAGCAGGCTGCCGCGCTCCTCGCGCCGATCCTCGGCCAGGACCAGGAGGCGATCGCCGCGAAGCTCAGGACGAAGAACACCCAGTACGTGCTGCTCGCACGCCGTCAGATGCCCGAGGTCTGGAAACAGATCAAGGACCTGAAGACGGCGCTCGCGAAGAAGGCCGGGTCGGACCCCGGCACGGTCAATGTCCTGGCGGGCGTCTTCCAGGACCCCAGCAGCAAGCGCGTGTACCCGAACGGTGGCCTCGCCGCCGGGATACTGGGCTGGGTCAACGCCGAGGGCGAGGGCGGCGGCGGCGTCGAGCGGAAGCTGGAGAAGGACCTGGCCGGCAAGAACGGCGAGATCCGTTACGCCCAGTCCGGCGGTCGCCAGGTACCCACCGCGGGTTCCACCGAGACACCCGCCGTCCCCGGTTCCGACGTCGAACTCTCCATCGACCGCGACATCCAGTGGGCCGCCCAGAACGCCATCACCGAGCAGGTGAAGGAGTCCCAGGCGGACCGCGGCTACGTGATCGTGCAGGACACCCGGACCGGCGAGATCCTGGCCATGGCCAACTCGCCCGGCTTCGACCCGAACGACCTCTCGAAGGCGAACGGAGACGCCCTGGGCAACGCGGCCCTCCAGGACGCCTACGAGCCCGGCTCCACCGCCAAGGTCATGTCGATGGCCGCCGTCCTGGAGGAGAACGCCGCCACCCCGCTGACGCACGTCACCGTGCCCAACCGGCTGCACCGCGGCGACCGCCTCTTCAAGGACGACGTCGACCACCCGACCTGGTACCTCACCCTCAACGGCGTGCTCGCCAAGTCCAGCAACATCGGCACCATCCTGGCCACCGGCCAGCTCGGAAAGACACAGAAGAAGGCCAACCAGGTCCTCTACTCGTACCTGCGGAAGTTCGGCATCGGCAGCTACAGCGGACTCGGCTTCCCCGGCGAGACGAAGGGCATCCTCGCGCCGCCGGACACCTGGTCGACCTCACAGCAGTACACGATCCCTTTCGGCCAGGGCATGTCCATCAACGCGATGCAGGCGGCGTCCGTCTACTCGACGATCGCCAACGGCGGCGTACGGATCGAGCCCACGCTCGTACGGGGCAGCAAGGGACCCGACGGACGGTTCACACCCGCCCCCAAGCCCAAGGAGACGCGGGTCGTGAGCGAGAAGACGGCGAAGACCCTCGCCCGGATGCTGGAGTCGGTCGTGGACGATGCCGAGGGGACCGGTACCAAGGCACGCATCCCCGGCTACCGGGTCGCAGGCAAGACGGGTACGGCCAACCGTGTGGATCCGGCCACCGGGAGGTATCGCGGCTACACGTCGTCGTTCGCCGGATTCGCGCCCGCCGACAACCCGCGGATCACCGTCTACTGCGCGATCCAGAACGCCACCAAGGGCGGCTACTTCGGCGGCCAGATCTGCGGACCCATCTACAAGGAGGTCATGGAGTTCGCCCTGAAGACCCTCCAGATCCCGCCCACCGGTGCGAAGGCCGCGAACCTGCCCGTCGCGTTCAAGCCCTGATCAGCACCACTGCAGAGACCGACCAGGAACCAGCTCGTGACGATGATCACTCCCGACTCCGGGAACCAGTCCCCACCCAGTCCCTCGCTTCGCCCTGGCGGCGGTGAGCCCGGTACGCTCACCGCCGTGCCACACGCTGATCAGTCCCAAACCACCCAGAAGGGTGTTCCCGTGACATATCCGGGACCGCCGCGGCCGACGCGGGTCTCCGCCACACCCCTCGCGGAGCTCGCCGGCCGGCTGGGTGCCGCGCAGCCGGAGACCTCGAAGAACGCGGAGGTCACGGGCATCACCCATGACTCGCGCGCCGTGCGCCCCGGCGACCTGTACGCCGCCCTGCCCGGCGCCCGTCTGCACGGCGCCGACTTCGTGACCCAGGCGGCCGGCCTCGGTGCCGTCGCCGTGCTCACCGACCCGACGGGGGCCGAGCGCGCCGCCGCCACCGGTCTGCCGGTGCTCGTCGTCGACGACCCCCGGGGACGGATGGGCGAGCTGGCGGCCACGATCTACGGCCACCCCGGGAGTGACCTGCTCCAGATCGGCATCACGGGGACCTCCGGCAAGACCACGACCGCGTACCTGGTGGAGGGCGGCCTGAAGTCCGTCCGCAGCACCGGGCTGATCGGCACCGTCGAGATGCGCATCGGTGACGAGCGCATCAAGTCCGAGCGGACCACCCCGGAGGCCACCGATCTCCAGGCCCTGTTCGCGGTCATGCGCGAGCGCGGCGTCGAGGCGGTGACCATGGAGGTCTCCAGCCACGCGCTGGTCCTCGGCCGGGTCGACGGCTGTGTCTTCGACATCGGCGTCTTCACCAACCTCAGTCCCGAGCACATGGAGTTCCACTCCGGCATGGAGGACTACTTCGGGGCCAAGGCGCAGCTGTTCACGCCGAAACGCAGCAGGCTCGGCGTGATCAACTTCGACGACGAGTACGGCCGCCGGCTGGTCAAGGAGGCCACCGTCCCCGTCGTCACGTTCTCCGCCGAGGGGCACCCCGACGCCGACTGGCGCGCCGAGGACGTCACCGTGGGCCCGATGGACTCGACGTTCACCGTGATCGGTCCGAAGGACGAGCGGATCACGGCGAAATCGCCGCTGCCGGGCCCCTTCAACGTGGCCAACACCCTCGCCGCGATCGTCGCCCTCGCCGCCGCCGGCATCGACCCGCAGACCGCCGCCGACGGCATCGCCGCCGTGCCGGGTGTGCCGGGCCGGCTGGAGCGCGTGGACGCCGGGCAGCCGTACCTCGCGGTCGTCGACTACGCGCACAAGACGGACGCGGTCGAATCGGTCCTCAAGGCGCTCCGCAAGGTCACGGAGGGCAAGGTGCACGTCGTGCTCGGCTGCGGCGGCGACCGGGACAGGACCAAGCGCGGCCCCATGGGTGCCGCCGCTGCCCGGCTCGCCGACACCGCCGTACTGACCTCCGACAACCCGCGCTCCGAGGACCCCCTCGCGATCCTCGCGACCATGCTCGAGGGCGCGGCGTCCGTACCGGCACACGAGCGCGGTGAGGTCCAGGTCTTCGAGGACCGGGCCGCCGCGATCGCCGCCGCCGTGGCCCGCGCACAGCCGGGGGACACCGTGCTGGTCGCGGGCAAGGGCCACGAGCAGGGCCAGGACATCGCCGGGGTGGTGCGTCCCTTCGACGACCGCCAGGTGCTTCGCGAAGCTATCCAGCAGACCCAGGGATGAACTTGTGATCGCCCTCTCTCTCGCCGAGATCGCAGAAGTCGTCGGCGGGCAGACGTACGACATACCGGACCCGTCGGTCCGGGTCACCGGACCCGTCGTCAGGGACTCCCGCGAGGCGGGGCCCGGCAGCCTGTTCGTCGCGTTCGTCGGTGAGCGCGTGGACGGCCACGACTTCGCCCGGCAGGTCGTCGAGGCGGGCGCCGCCGCCGTGCTGGCGTCCCGCCCCGTCGGTGTCCCCGCGATCGTCGTCGAGGACGTCCAGACGGCCCTCGGCGCCCTCGCGCGACATGTCGTCCAGAAGCTCGGCGCGACGCTCGTGGCCCTCACCGGCTCCGCGGGCAAGACCAGCACCAAGGACCTCATCGCACAGGTGCTCCAGCGCAAGGCGCCGACCGTGTGGACGCCCGGCTCGCTCAACAACGAGATCGGGCTGCCCCTCACGGCGCTCGGCGCCACCGAGGAGACGAGGTTCCTCGTCCTGGAGATGGGCGCCCGCGGAATCGGCCACATCCGGTACCTCGCCGACCTGACCCCGCCGAAGATCGGGCTCGTCCTCAACGTCGGCAGCGCCCACATCGGCGAGTTCGGCGGACGCGAGCAGATCGCCCGCGCCAAGGGCGAGTTGGTCGAGGTCCTGCCCGAAGAGGGTGCCGCGATCCTGAACGCCGACGACCCCCTCGTACGCGCCATGGCGTCCCGTACCAAGGCGAAGGTGATCCTTTTCGGAGAGTCCGGCGAAGCGGACGTACGCGCCGAGAACGTGCGACTCACGGACAGTGGACAGCCCGCCTTCCGCCTTCACACACCCTCCGGTGCAAGCGATGTGACCATGCGCCTGTACGGTGAGCACCACGTGTCGAACGCGCTCGCCGCGGCCGCCGTCGCCCATGAGCTGGGCATGTCCGCGGAAGAGATCGCCACCGCGCTCTCCGAGGCGGGCTCCCTCTCCCGCTGGCGTATGGAGGTCACCGAGCGCCCGGACGGCGTGACGGTCGTCAACGACGCCTACAACGCGAACCCCGAGTCCATGAGGGCCGCACTGCGCGCGCTCGCCGCGATGGGAAACGGGCGTCGCACGTGGGCGGTGCTCGGCAAGATGGCCGAGCTCGGGGACGAGGCGCTCGCCGAGCACGACGCGGTAGGACGGCTCGCCGTCCGGCTCAACGTCAGCAAGCTCGTCGCGGTCGGGGGCAGGGAAGCGTCCTGGCTGCAACTGGGCGCATATAACGAGGGTTCGTGGGGTGAGGAGTCGGTGCACGTGTCCGACGCACAGGCGGCGGTCGACCTGTTGCGCAGCGAGTTGCGCCCGGGAGACGTCGTACTCGTGAAGGCGTCCCGGTCGGTCGGGCTGGAGAGTGTGGCGCAGGCGCTGCTGGACAGCGGTGTCGAGGGTGAGGTTGCCGCCCGATGATGAAGCAGATCCTGTTCGCAGGAGTCATCGGCCTGTTCCTGACGCTGGTCGGCACTCCGCTGCTGATCAAGCTGCTCGCCCGCAAGGGCTACGGCCAGTACATCCGTGACGACGGCCCGCGCGAGCACCACAGCAAGCGTGGTACGCCGACGATGGGTGGCATCGCCTTCATCCTGGCGACGATCGCCGCCTACTTCCTGTCCAAGGTCTTCACGGGCATGAGCGACACGGAGACACCGCCCCCGACCTTCTCGGGTGTGCTGGTGCTCTCCCTGATGGCGGGGATGGGGCTCGTCGGCTTCCTCGACGACTACATCAAGATCGTCAAGCGCCGGTCACTGGGCCTCAGGGCCAAGGCGAAGATGGCCGGCCAGTTGATCGGCGGCATCGCGTTCGCCGTGCTCGCGCTGCAGTTCCCGGACAGCCGCGGCAACACCCCGGCCTCCACGAAGCTCTCCTTCGTGCAGGACTTCGGCTGGTCCATCGGCCCGGTGCTGTTCGTGATCTGGGCGCTGTTCATGATCCTCGCCATGTCGAACGGCGTGAACCTGACCGACGGTCTGGACGGTCTGGCCACCGGCGCCTCCGTGCTGGTCTTCGGCGCCTACACATTCATCGGCGTCTGGCAGTTCCAGGAGGCCTGCGCCAACGCGGCGACGCTGATCAACCCGCAAGCCTGTTACGAGGTACGAGATCCCCTCGACCTCGCCGTCGTGGCCGCCGCGCTCATGGGCTCCTGCCTCGGCTTCCTGTGGTGGAACACCTCTCCCGCCAAGATCTTCATGGGCGACACCGGTTCGCTGGCCCTCGGTGGCGCGCTCGCGGGTCTCGCGATCTGCTCCCGCACCGAGCTGCTGCTCGCGCTCCTCGGCGGCCTGTTCGTCCTCATCACGATGTCGGTCGTCATCCAGGTCGGCTCGTTCCGTCTCACCGGGAAACGCGTCTTCCGGATGGCCCCGCTCCAGCACCACTTCGAACTCAAGGGGTGGTCCGAGGTCCTTGTCGTGGTCCGCTTCTGGATCATCCAGGGCATCTGTGTAATTGTCGGACTCGGCATCTTCTATGCGGGATGGGCGGCCGACAAGTGACGTCCTGGCAGGGCATGCACATCACCGTCGCCGGCCTGGGCGTGAGCGGCATCAGCGCCGCCCGCGCCCTGGCCGGCCTCGGCGCGTCCGTCGTCGTGGTGGACGGCGGCGACTCGGAGGTGCTCCGCGAGAAGGCCGCAGCCCTGGAAAGCTCCCTCGAAGGCGTCCGGGTACGGCTCGGCGACGGCGACACCCTCCCCGAGGGCACCGACCTGGTCGTCACCTCGCCCGGCTGGAAGCCGAGCTCGCCGCTCTTCGCCGCGGCCGCCGAGGCGGGCGTCGACGTCGTCGGCGACGTGGAGATCGCCTGGCGGCTCCGCGCCCCCGACGCGCCCCCCTGGCTGGCCGTCACCGGCACCAACGGCAAGACGACCACCACCCAGATGCTCGCCTCGATCCTGCGCGCCGCCGGCCTGCGCACGGCCGCGGTGGGCAACATCGGCACGCCGATCATCGACATCGTGCTGGGCGAAGAGGCGCACAGCGATCTCGATGTACTGGCGGTGGAGCTGTCGAGCTACCAGCTCCACTGGGCGCCCTCCCTGCGTGCCCACTCCGCCGCCGTCCTCAACCTCGCCCCCGACCACCTCGACTGGCACGGCTCCATGGAGGCGTACGCCGCCGACAAGGGCCGTATCTACGAGGGCAATCGCGTCGCGTGCGTGTACAACGTCGCCGACAAGGCCACCGAGGACCTGGTGCGCGAGGCGGACGTCGAGGAGGGCTGCCGGGCCGTCGGCTTCACACTGGGCACGCCCGGGCCGTCCCAACTCGGCGTCGTGGAAGGCATCCTCGTCGACCGCGCCTTCGTCGAGAACCGGCAGAAGAACGCCCAGGAGCTCGCCGAGGTCGCGGACGTCAACCCCCCTGCCCCGCACAACATCGCCAACGCCCTCGCCGCCGCGGCCCTCGCCCGCGCCTTCGGGGTGCCCCCCCAGGCCGTACGGGACGGTCTGCGGGCCTTCCGGCCGGACGCGCACCGCATCGAGCACGTGGCGGACGTGGACGGCGTCGCGTACGTGGACGACTCCAAGGCCACCAACACGCATGCCGCGGAAGCCTCCTTGGCCGCGTACGAGTCGATCGTGTGGATCGCAGGCGGCCTGGCCAAGGGCGCGACCTTCGACGAACTGGTCGCCAAGTCGGCAAAGCGACTTCGCGGTGCCGTGCTGATCGGTACCGACCGGGCCCTGATCCGGGAAGCGCTCGCGCGACACGCGCCCGAAGTGCCCGTCGTGGACCTCGACCGGACCGACACTGGGGCGATGCTCGCGGCCGTCCGGGAGGCGCGCGCGCTCGCGCGAGCGGGCGACACGGTGCTGCTGGCTCCTGCCTGTGCCTCCATGGACATGTTCGTCAACTACAACAAGCGTGGGGACGCGTTCGCGGAGGCCGTCCGTGAACTGCAGTCCGCCGACGGCTGACCCGGGTCCGCCTTGCCCGGCGGCGGAGCCGGGCGAACCTGGAGGGTACGCGTGACACGGATGTGGCGGGATTTTCGTCGGCGGCCGTCCGCCGGTGGTAAGGCGCTGGGGGTCCCTGATGGGCAGTAGCCGTGCCGGCCGTCCTCCCCTCCAGCGCGTCACCCGCCGGCCGCCCGTCGCCCGCCCCCTGCGCGACAACCCCGTACGGCGGCTGCTGACGCGGGCCCGACGGGCCTGGGACCGGCCGCTCACCGCGTACTACCTGATCCTGGGCGGCAGTCTGCTGATCACCGTCCTGGGGCTGGTGATGGTGTACTCGGCCTCGCAGATCACCGCGTTGCAGCTGTCGTTGCCGGGGTCGTACTTCTTCCGGAAGCAGTTCCTGGCCGCCACGATCGGGGCCGGGCTGCTGTTCCTGGCCTCGCGGATGCCGGTGAAGCTGCACCGGGCGCTGGCGTACCCGATGCTGGCCGGCTCGGTCTTCCTGATGATCCTGGTCCAGATCCCCGGGATAGGGATGGCGGTCAACGGCAACCAGAACTGGATCTCCATCGGCGGCCCCTTCCAGCTCCAGCCCAGCGAGTTCGGCAAGCTCGCGCTCGTGCTGTGGGGCGCCGACCTGCTCGCGCGCAAGCAGGACAAGCGGCTGTTGACGCAGTGGAAGCACATGCTGGTACCGCTCGTCCCGGTGACGTTCATGCTGCTCGGGTTGATCATGCTGGGCGGCGACATGGGGACCGCGATCATCCTCACGGCCATCCTGTTCGGCCTGCTGTGGGTGGCGGGGGCGCCCACCCGGCTCTTCGTGGGCGTGCTGTCCGTGGCCGCGCTGATCGGTGTGATCCTCATCAAGACCAGCCCCAACCGTATGGCGCGGCTCACCTGTCTCGGCTCCACCGACGCCGAACAGTGCTGGCAGGCCGTGCACGGCATCTACGCGCTGGCCTCCGGCGGACTCTTCGGTTCCGGCCTTGGCGCCAGTGTGGAGAAATGGGGCCAACTACCGGAAGCGCACACCGACTTCATCTTCGCCGTCACCGGTGAGGAACTGGGCCTCGCGGGGACGCTGTCGGTGCTCACCCTCTTCGCGGCTCTAGGCTATGCGGGTATCCGCGTCGCCGGACGCACGGAGGACCCCTTCGTGAGGTATGCCGCGGGAGGCGTGACCACCTGGATCACCGCGCAGGCAGTGATCAACATCGGTGCGGTGCTCGGTCTGCTGCCGATCGCCGGAGTCCCGCTCCCGCTGTTCTCCTACGGGGGATCCGCCCTGCTGCCGACCATGTTCGCCATCGGGCTGCTGATCGCCTTCGCGCGTGAAGACCCCGCTGCGCGGGCGGCGCTTGCGATGCGGCAACCTCGCTTTGGTAGAAAGCGGGCTGGGGGCCCTCCGGGGCCTCGGAGACGGAACACGATGCGACGACGCGCCTCCGCGGCGCGCTCGTCCGGAGAGCGGTGAATTTCGGTGCATGTCGTCCTCGCCGGTGGCGGAACCGCCGGTCACATCGAGCCCGCGCTCGCCCTCGCGGACGCGCTGCGCAGGCAGGACCCGACCGTCGGGATCACGGCCCTGGGCACGGAGCGCGGCCTTGAGACCCGACTGGTGCCCGAGCGCGGTTACGAACTCGCGTTGATCCCCGCCGTGCCGCTGCCACGCAAGCCCACGCCCGAGCTGATCACCGTGCCCGGCCGGCTGCGCGGCACGATCAAGGCAGCCGAGCAGATCCTGGAGCGCACCAAGGCGGACGCCGTCGTCGGCTTCGGCGGCTACGTCGCCCTGCCCGGCTACCTCGCCGCCAAGCGCCTCGGCGTGCCGATCGTCGTCCACGAGGCCAACGCCCGGCCGGGCCTGGCCAACAAGATCGGTTCGCGGTACGCCGCCCAGGTCGCCGTCTCCACCCCGGACAGCAAGCTGCGGGACGCCCGCTACATCGGCATCCCGCTACGCCGCTCCATCGCCACCCTGGACCGCGCCCGGATGCGCCCCGAGGCCCGCGCCGCCTTCGGCCTGGACCCCTCCCTGCCGACGCTACTCGTCTCCGGCGGCTCGCAGGGCGCCCGGCGCCTCAACGAGGTGGTCCAGCAGGTCGCGCCGTACCTCCAGCAGGCCGGTATCCAGATCCTGCACGCGGTCGGCCCGAAGAACGAACTGCCGCAGGTGCACCAGATGCCGGGAATGCCCCCCTACATCCCGGTACCGTACCTGGACCGGATGGACCTCGCGTACGCCGCGGCCGACATGATGCTCTGCCGCGCGGGCGCGATGACCGTCGCCGAACTCTCCGCCGTCGGGCTCCCGGCCGCGTACGTCCCGCTGCCCATCGGCAACGGCGAACAGCGGCTGAACGCCCAGCCGGTGGTCAAGGCCGGCGGCGGACTGCTGGTCGACGACGCGGAACTCGCGCCCCAGTGGGTGCAGCAGAACGTCCTGCCCGTGCTCGCCGACCCGCACCGGCTGTTCGAGATGTCCCGCGCCGCCAGCGAGTTCGGCCGCCGGGACGCCGACGAACTGCTCGTCGGCATGGTGTACGAGGCGATCGCCTCGCGTCACCGCTAGGCACATGTGAGAGAAGGCAGGGGAGCGTGGCCGGACCGACGACCGCCGAGCGCGGCGCAGAAGAGGACCTCCGGTCCGGCCCGTCTCCCCTCGGGAAACTCCCCGGCTCTCGTACGCTCATCATCCTTATCGTCGCCCTGGTGTTGCTCGGTGCGGCCATCGTGTGGGGGCTCTACGGCTCCCCGTGGCTGCGCGTGGAGCGCGTGTCCGTCTCCGGGACGCGGGTCCTGACCCAGGCGCAGGTGGACGAGACGGCCGAGGTGCCCCTCGACGCACCCCTGATTTCCGTCGACACCGATGCGATTGAGGCTCGATTGCGCCAGAAACTGCCCCGAATTGACTCGGTCGAGGTCGCCCGTGACTGGCCGCACGGAATCGACCTGAAAGTGACCGAGCGCACTCCGGTTCTCATTGTCGAAAACTCTGGAAACGGGGGCAAGTACGCCGAAGTGGACGCCAAGGGCGTGCGATTCGCCACGGTTCCGGAACCCCCGAAGGGCGTGCCGGTGCTGGAAATGGAGCTCGCGCGATCCGCCGGCCCCTCCCGTTTCGGCACGGAACGGCTGGTGCGGGCCGCGGTCGGCGTCGCCGGTGACCTTCCGGCCGCCGTCGCGCGGGACACCCGGTTCGTCAAGGTCCGTTCCTACGACTCGATCTCGCTGGAGTTGGCCGATGGCCGGACCATCGCGTGGGGCAGTCGCGAGAAGGGCCGCGCGAAGGCTCGTACGCTCACCGCTCTGATGAAAGCCGCCACCGGTGCACGGCACTTCGACGTGAGTGTTCCCACGGCCCCTGCGTCATCGGGAAGTTGACGCACATCCGCGCAGGCCAGCACCCTGGTTGGGCATCGCTACGGCTGATCACATAGGGTGAAAAGAAAAACGGGAGGTTCGGCGTGTTCGTTGAACGTGCGCCACTTGTCGACTTAGTGTCCTGTTCGGAAGAGTCCTGGGAACAGGCACACTGGTAACCCTAAACTTCAGGGTTAGGGTTCGGGTCGGCGATACGGACCGTCCCCATCGGCATCCGTCGTCGCCTCGTGGTCAGCCGCGAAGTGACGACCCGTAAATCGAGGCGAGAGGCCTTCGACGTGGCAGCACCGCAGAACTACCTCGCAGTCATCAAGGTCATCGGTGTCGGCGGCGGTGGTGTCAATGCCATCAACCGAATGATCGAGGTCGGTCTCAAGGGTGTCGAGTTCATCGCGATCAACACGGACGCCCAGGCGCTGTTGATGAGCGACGCCGACGTCAAACTCGACGTCGGCCGTGAACTCACCCGCGGACTCGGCGCCGGAGCCAACCCGGCCGTCGGCCGCAAGGCCGCCGAGGACCACCGCGAGGAGATCGAAGAGGTCCTCAAGGGGGCCGACATGGTCTTCGTGACGGCCGGCGAGGGCGGCGGCACCGGCACCGGTGGCGCGCCCGTCGTGGCCAACATCGCCCGCTCGCTCGGCGCCCTCACCATCGGCGTGGTCACCCGCCCGTTCACCTTCGAGGGACGGCGCCGTGCCAACCAGGCCGAGGACGGAATCGCCGAACTCCGCGAAGAGGTCGACACCCTCATCGTCATCCCGAACGACCGGCTGCTGTCGATCTCGGACCGCCAGGTCTCGGTCCTCGACGCCTTCAAGTCGGCCGACCAGGTCCTGCTCTCCGGTGTCCAGGGCATCACCGACCTCATCACCACGCCCGGCCTGATCAACCTCGACTTCGCCGACGTCAAGTCCGTGATGTCCGAGGCCGGTTCGGCCCTCATGGGCATCGGCTCGGCCCGCGGCGACGACCGCGCGGTGGCCGCGGCCGAGATGGCGATCTCCTCGCCGCTCCTGGAGGCGTCCATCGACGGCGCCCGGGGCGTGCTGCTCTCCATCTCCGGTGGCTCCGACCTCGGCCTGTTCGAGATCAATGAGGCGGCCCAGCTGGTGAGCGAGGCAGCGCACCCCGAGGCCAACATCATCTTCGGCGCGGTCATCGACGACGCCCTCGGTGACGAGGTGCGGGTCACGGTGATCGCGGCCGGCTTCGACGGCGGCCAGCCCCCGGCCAAGCGGGAGAACATCCTGGGCTCGGCCTCCTCCAAGCGCGAGGACCCCGCGCCCGTGCGGCCGTCCGAGAGCCGCCCGTCCTTCGGCTCGCTCGGCAGCGTCAAGCCGAAGGAGGAGCCGGAGCCCAAGCCGGAGCCGGCGAAGGACCTGTCGATCTCCCCGCCGGTCCCGCCGTCCCGGTCCTACACGGACAGCGGGGCCGAGGAACTGGACGTGCCGGACTTCCTCAAGTGATAGGACAGCCAGGCTCTGTGACCTCGGCAAGTGGCGCGCACTTCGCCTTCACCGACCGGTGGGGCGGGGTGAGCGCCGCTCCGTACGAGGAGCTCAATCTCGGCGGGGCGGTCGGTGACGACCCCGACGCCGTGCGCGCCAACCGGGAGCGGGCCGCCAAGTCGCTGGGCCTGGACGCCGCCGAGGTGGTCTGGATGAACCAGGTGCACGGGGCGGACGTGGCGGTGGTCGACGGGCCGTGGGGCTCGTCGGAGGTGCCGCGCGTCGACGCGGTCGTCACCACCCGGCGCGGACTCGCCCTCGCCGTACTCACCGCCGACTGCACGCCCGTGCTGCTCGCCGATCCCGTCGCAGGGGTCGCTGCCGCCGCCCACGCGGGACGGCCCGGCATGATCGCCGGGGTCGTGCCCGCCGCCGTACGCGCCATGATGGAACTCGGCGCCGAGCCGTCCCGGATCGTCGCCCGCACCGGGCCCGCCGTCTGCGGCCGGTGCTACGAGGTACCCGAGGCGATGCGCGCCGAGGTGTCCGCCGTCGAGCCGGCGGCGTACGCCGAAACGAGTTGGGGCACACCCGCGGTCGATGTGAGCGCCGGAGTGCACGCACAGCTCGAACGACACGGGGTGCGCGACCGGGAGCAGTCGCCGGTGTGCACGCTGGAGTCGAGCGATCACTTCTCGTACCGCCGCGACCGCACCACGGGGCGACTCGCGGGATATGTCTGGCTGGACTGATGGGCATGAAGGACCGTAGGGCTCAACTCGCCGAGAACCTGGCGAAGGTGGAGGACCGCATCGCGGCGGCGTGCGCGGCGGCTGGGCGGAAGCGCGAGGAGGTGACCCTGATCGTGGTCACCAAGACCTACCCCGCCAGTGATGTGCGGATCCTGTCGGAGTTGGGTGTGCGCCATGTCGCCGAGAACAAGGACCAGGACGCGGCACCCAAGGCGGCGGAATGCTCGGATCTGCCGCTTACGTGGCACTTCGTAGGTCAGTTGCAGACCAACAAAGTTCGTTCTGTGGTGCGTTACGCGGATCTCGTGCAGTCCGTCGATCGTTCCAGGCTCGTCACAGCTCTGTCGAAAGAGGCTGTGCGGGCCGGGCGTGAGGTGGGATGTCTCATCCAGGTCGCGCTCGACGCGGAGGAGAGCGGCCGCGGGGAACGAGGGGGTGTGGGGCCTGGCGGAATCGAGGAGTTGGGCGACCTCGTCGCGGGTTCGCCGGGGCTGCGGCTCGACGGCCTGATGACCGTCGCACCGCTCGCCGGGCCGTACGCGGATCGCCAACAGGCGGCGTTCGATCGGTTGATGGATTTGTCGACTGTACTGCGCCGAGCTCATCCGGCTGCGAACATGGTCTCGGCAGGGATGAGTGCGGACCTCGAACAGGCCGTGGCGGCCGGGGCGACACATGTGCGCGTCGGTACGGCGGTACTCGGAGTCCGCCCCAGGCTCGGGTAACGTCGCCAAGAAGTCGGACCACAGCAGAAAATATGGTCATTCCCGCTGATAGCGGGCATAACGACCTCGTGGATCGCGGGCACTCGGCAAGTAGTCGGTCGATCCACCACAGAGCGGAGGACTCAGAGCATGGCCGGCGCGATGCGCAAGATGGCGGTCTACCTCGGCCTCGTGGAGGACGATGGGTACGACGGCCGCGGTTTCGACCCCGATGACGACTTCGAACCCGAGCTCGACCCGGAGCCCGAGCGTGACCGCAGGCGGCATGAACCGTCCCACCAGTCACACCAGCCCCAACGGGACGAATCGGTAAGAGTCGTGCAGCCCTCCGTGCAGCGCGAACCGGCGGCGCATTCCGCCTCAGTGTCCGCCGAATCGCAGCGACCCGCCCGGATCGCGCCCGTGGCATCCATCACACAAGAACGCCAGAGCCTGGAGAAGAACGCGCCGGTGATCATGCCCAAGGTCGTGTCCGAACGAGAGCCTTACCGGATCACCACGTTGCACCCGCGGACTTACAACGAGGCCCGTACCATCGGGGAACACTTCCGTGAGGGCACCCCGGTGATCATGAATCTGACTGAGATGGATGACACGGACGCGAAGCGACTTGTCGACTTTGCGGCTGGTCTGGTGTTCGGTCTTCACGGAAGCATCGAGCGGGTGACGCAGAAGGTGTTCCTGTTGTCGCCTGCTAACGTCGATGTCACGGCGGAGGACAAGGCCCGCATCGCAGAGGGCGGGTTCTTCAACCAGAGCTGAGACGCACGACCGGAAACGAAGCACGGAAACAGGGGAGAGGGAAGCACGGATCATGAGCGTGGTTTGGCAGGTGCTCTATGTCGCGCTGATGTGTTTTCTCATCGTGCTGATCTTCCGGTTGGTCATGGACTATGTGTTCCAGTTCGCCCGCTCATGGCAACCCGGCAAGGCGATGGTGG
This sequence comes from Streptomyces sp. KM273126, assembly GCF_004337435.2. Taxonomy (NCBI): domain Bacteria; kingdom Bacillati; phylum Actinomycetota; class Actinomycetes; order Kitasatosporales; family Streptomycetaceae; genus Streptomyces; species Streptomyces sp. KM273126. The sequence goes on from NZ_SJXB02000002.1 coordinate 455,171, forward strand.
TCGTTCTGGAGGCCACCTACACTGTCACTGATCCACCGCTCAAGCTTCTGCGGCGGTTCATCCCGCCGCTACGTCTCGGGGGCGTGGCACTTGACCTGTCCTTCTTCGTCCTGATGATCATCGTCTACATCCTGATCTCCGTCGTGAGCAACCTCGCGAGGTGACTGTGGACGATACGGTCTTGCCGACTGCCGATGACTACGTTGAGGTGAAGAGATGCCGTTGACCCCCGAGGACGTGCGGAACAAGCAGTTCACGACCGTCCGCCTCCGAGAAGGCTATGACGAGGACGAGGTCGATGCCTTCCTCGACGAGGTCGAAGCCGAACTGACCCGCCTGCTGCGCGAGAACGAGGATCTGCGCGCCAAGCTGGCCGCCGCCACGCGTGCCGCCGCGCAGAACCAGCAGAACATGCGCAAGCCCCCGGAGGGACCCGGCCCCCAGGACCAGCAGCAGGGCATGCGCGGTCCGGGTGCTCCTGTCCCCGCTGGGATATCGGGCCCGCCGCAGCAGCAGATGGGTGGCCCCATGGGTGGCCCGCCCCAGCTGCCGAGCGGTGCCCCGCAGCTGCCCGCGGGTCCGGGCGGTCAGGGTCAGCAGGGTCCCGGCCCCATGGGTCAGGGGCCGATGGGTCAGGGGCCGATGGGCCAGGGCCCGATGGGCCAGGGCGGCCCGATGCAGCAGCAGATGGGTGGCCCGATGGGCGGCCCCATGGGTGGCCCGGGCGGTCCCGGTGGCCCTGGTGGTCCGATGGGCGGCCCCGGTCTGCCCGGTCAGGGTCCCGGTGGCGACAGCGCCGCGCGTGTGCTCTCGCTGGCCCAGCAGACCGCCGACCAGGCGATCGCCGAGGCCCGCTCCGAGGCCAACAAGATCGTCGGTGAGGCGCGCAGCCGTGCCGAGGGCCTGGAGCGCGACGCCCGTGCCAAGGCCGACGCCCTGGAGCGGGACGCGCAGGAGAAGCACCGTGTCGCGATGGGCTCCCTGGAGTCCGCCCGCGCCACGCTGGAGCGCAAGGTCGAGGACCTGCGCGGCTTCGAGCGCGAATACCGCACCCGACTGAAGTCGTACCTGGAGTCGCAGCTGCGTCAGCTGGAGACCCAGGCCGACGACTCGCTGGCCCCGCCGCGTACCCCGGCGGCCGCCTCTCTGCCGCCGTCCCCGGCGCCTTCCATGGCCCCGGCCGGCGCGGGCGCCCCGTCGTACGGCGGCAACCAGGCGATGGGTGGAGGCATGAGCGGTGGCATGGGTGGTGGCATGGGCAGCGGTGCTCCCGCCCCGTCCGCGCCCTCCTACGGCGGCCAGCAGCAGATGTCCCCGGCCATGACCCAGCCGATGGCTCCGGTCCGCCCCCAGGGCCCGTCCCCGATGGGCCAGGCCCCCTCGCCGATGCGTGGCTTCCTGATCGACGAGGACGACAACTGACGGCCTCTAGTACGCCTTAGGCGTCGGCAGCGTTCAGGACGAGGCCCCCGGAATTCCGGGGGCCTCGTCCTTTGTGGGTTCTGCCTTGTGCGGGTTCTGCCTTTGCGGGTTCTGCGGAAAACCGGTGGGGCGCGCTTCTGTGCGCGGCTAGGGCCTGTTCTGAGTTCCCCGCCGCTGGGCAGGCGGAGAACTCAGAACAGGCCCTAGGGTGCTCCAAGCGCTGGGGCGCGTAGCGCAGATGGTTGTCGCGCCTCGACGGCATCCAGGAGGACGCCGGTTCGAATCCGGCCCGCCCCGGCGTGCCAGTTCGTCCTTCCGTGCGCCGAAGGCCCCGCTCCCATCAAGGAACGGGGCCTTCGGGCGCCAGGGGCGCGGCTCGCCACGGATGGCCCGTGGCTCACGAACCGCCCTCGCTAGCCGATCTTCCGGAGGCGGAACGTCAGCGAGAGACCCTCGTCCGTGAACGGCTCCCCGTACGTGTCGTCACCCTCGCCGGACGCGAAGTCCGTGGCCAGGACCTCGTCGGAGATCAGCCCCGAGTGCTCGTTCAGGGCCGCGTTGACCTCCGCGTCCGTGGACGTCCAGCGCAGCGCGATCCGGTCGGCCACGTCCAGGCCGCTGTTCTTGCGGGCCTCCTGGATCAGACGGATCGCGTCACGGGCGAGACCGGCGCGGCGCAACTCCTCGGTGATCTCCAGGTCCAGGGCCACCGTGGCACCCGGGTCGGACGCCACGGACCAGCCCTCGCGCGGGGTTTCCGTGATGATCACCTCGTCCGGGGACAGGGTGACCGTCTCGGTGTCGACCTCGACCGAGGCCGTGCCCTCGCGCAGGGCCAGGGACAGGACGGCCGCGTCGGCGTTCGCGATGGCCTTGGCCACGTCCTGGACCCGCTTGCCGAAGCGCTTGCCCAGCGCACGGAAGTTCGCCTTCGCCGTGGTGTCCACCAGTGAGCCCCCGACCTCGCTCAGCGAGGCGAGGGAGCTCACGTTGAGCTCCTCCGTGATCTGCGTGTGCAGTTCGGGGTTCAGCGACTCGAAGCCGGCCGCCGCCACCAGCGCACGCGACAGCGGCTGACGCGTCTTGACGCCCGACTCCGCGCGCGTGGCACGGCCCAGCTCCACGAGCCGGCGCACCAGCACCATCTGCTTCGACAGCTCCGGGTCGATGGCGGACAGGTCCGCCTCCGGCCAGGAGGCCAGGTGCACCGACTCCGGGGCGCCCGGGGCCACCGGCACGACCAGGTCCTGCCAGACCCGCTCGGTGATGAACGGGGTCAGCGGGGCCATCAGCTTCGTGACCGTCTCGACGACCTCGTGGAGCGTGCGCAGCGCCGCCTTGTCGCCCTGCCAGAAGCGGCGGCGCGAGCGGCGTACGTACCAGTTGGACAGGTCGTCGACGAACGCCGACAGGAGCTTGCCGGCGCGCTGGGTGTCGTACGTGTCGAGGGCCTGGGTCACCTGGTCGGTGAGCGCGTGGAGCTCGGACAGCAGCCAGCGGTCCAGGACCGGGCGGTCGGCCGGGGCCGGGTCCGCCTCGGACGGCGCCCAGTTCGACGTGCGCGCGTACAGGGCCTGGAAGGCGACCGTGTTCCAGTAGGTGAGGAGCGTCTTGCGGACGACCTCCTGGATGGTGCCGTGGCCCACGCGGCGGGCCGCCCACGGGGAGCCGCCGGCCGCCATGAACCAGCGGACCGCGTCGGCGCCGTGCTGGTCCATGAGCGGGATCGGCTGCAGGATGTTGCCCAGGTGCTTGGACATCTTGCGGCCGTCCTCGGCGAGGATGTGGCCGAGGCACACCACGTTCTCGTAGCTGGACTTGTCGAAGACCAGCGTGCCGACCGCCATCAGCGTGTAGAACCAGCCGCGGGTCTGGTCGATGGCCTCACAGATGAACTGCGCCGGGTAGCGGGCCTCGAACAGCTCCTTGTTCTTGTACGGATAGCCCCACTGCGCGAACGGCATCGAACCCGAGTCGTACCAGGCGTCGATCACCTCCGGTACGCGGGTGGCCGTGGTGCCGCAGCCGTCCTGGGGGCACGCGAAGGTGACCTCGTCGATGTACGGGCGGTGCGGGTCGAGGTCCGACTGGTCGGTGCCGGTCAGCTCGGTCAGCTCGGTGAGGGAGCCGACGCAGGTGAGGTGGTCGTCCTCGCAGCGCCAGATCGGCAGGGGGGTGCCCCAGTAGCGGTTGCGGGACAGGGCCCAGTCGATGTTGTTGTTCAGCCAGTCCCCGTAGCGGCCGTGCTTGACCGAGTCCGGGAACCAGTTGGTCTTCTCGTTCTCCTGGAGGAGGCGGTCCTTGACGGCCGTGGTGCGGATGTACCAGGACGGCTGCGCGTAGTAGAGGAGCGCGGTGTGGCAGCGCCAGCAGTGCGGGTAGCTGTGCTCGTACGGGATGTGCTTGAAGAGCAGACCGCGCTGCTGGAGGTCTTCGGTGAGCTTTTCGTCCGCCTTCTTGAAGAAGACCCCGCCTACGAGGGGGACGTCCTCCTCGAACGTGCCGTCGGGGCGGACCGGGTTCACCACCGGCAGACCGTACGCGCGGCAGACCTTGAGGTCGTCCTCACCGAATGCGGGGGACTGGTGGACCAGGCCCGTACCGTCCTCGGTCGTGACGTACTCGGCGTTGACGACGTAGTGCGTCTCGGTGTCCGCCGGGAACTCGACGAGCTCGAACGGGCGTTGGTAGGACCAGCGCTCCATCTCGGAGCCCGTGAAGGTCCGGCCGGTGGTCTCCCAGCCCTCACCGAGGGCCTTGGCGACGAGCGGCTCGGCGACGACGAGCTTCTCCTCGCCGTTCGTGGCCACGACGTAGGTGACGTCGGGGTGGACGGCGACCGCGGTGTTCGACACCAGCGTCCACGGCGTGGTCGTCCACACCAGGAGCGCGGCCTCGCCCGCGAGCGGACCGGAGGTGAGCGGGAAACGGACGTACACCGAGGGGTCGACGACCGTCTCGTAGCCCTGTGCCAGCTCGTGATCCGACAGGCCCGTGCCGCAGCGCGGACACCAGGGGGCGACGCGATGGTCCTGGACCAGCAGGCCCTTGGTGAAGATCTCCTTGAGCGACCACCAGACCGACTCGATGTACTCGGGGTCCATCGTGCGGTAGGGGTCGGTGAGGTCGGTCCAGTACCCCATGCGGGTCGTGAGCTCTTCGAAGGCGTCGGTGTGCCGGGTCACGGACTCGCGGCACTTGGCGTTGAACTCCGCGATGCCGTACGCCTCGATGTCCTGCTTGCCGCTGAAGCCGAGCTCCTTCTCGACGGCCAGCTCCACCGGCAGGCCGTGGCAGTCCCAGCCGGCCTTGCGGGCCACGTGGTAGCCGCGCATGGTGCGGAAGCGGGGAAAGACGTCCTTGAAGACGCGGGCCTCGATGTGGTGGGCGCCCGGCATGCCGTTGGCGGTGGGCGGGCCCTCGTAGAACACCCACTCGGGGCGGCCCTCGGACTGTTCCAGGCTCTTGGCGAAGATCTTCTGCTCGCGCCAGAAGTCGAGAACCGCGTGCTCAAGCGCGGGCAGGTCGACCTGGGCGGGCACCTGGCGGTACGTCGGCGCTGTCATCAGCGAGCTTCCTCCAACGGACTTTCTGCCTTCCGTCGGAGGGACGAGAGCCTTGTTTCTCCGGACGCCGTGTGCGGCGCGCTCCCGCGGTACCACCCTCCTTGGCTCCTCGGTGCCCCGTACGCACCGGCGAGCCCTCTCATTGGGATCGCGAAGCCGGTTCTACTCGCCGCTGGTGCGCTCCTGGCAGCTGTCCTGCCTGGCGCGCGTCGGCTTTCTTCCGGCGGCTCCGGGGTGATCTTCGCGTCGCGCTCGCCCCCGGGCTTCCACCGTCCCCGGGTCGCTCATGGCTGCGTGCGGCGCTACTCGTCCCCATCCACGCTTTTCGCTCCGCCCAGTGTACGGCGCCTCGGGGACAGCGGCCGACCGGATATCCGAGCCCGTGCGCCGCTGCGCGGCGGTGGCCGTGCGACCTGCGGGGTGACCCGAATGGCACCGGTCCGGTGTCCGGATCCTGGGACTCCCGGCGAGGCGGATTACCTGGCGGGGAGCTGGGCACAACGCATGCAGGCTCGACGCGAGGCATCCTTGGGGCGGGCGAATCGGGCGGTGTGCCCCGTTGCCGCGGGACTCAAGTCGATTTATCGTCCCAGCACGATTCGCGAGCAAGATCACAATTTGTGAAGGGGCCGCGACCATGGTGGCGAAGAAGACCGCCGTACAGCAGTCGGCGTCCGGGAGAACCACGGCCGCGGGTGCCTCCGGCGGGGCTGCGGCCAAGGGCGCGGGCGGCAGGAAGCGTGCGCAGAAGGCTCCCGGCGGGCGCGCGGCCAGGCCGGTGAAGACGGTGGCCGGGAGGACAGCCACCAGGAATACGGCCAGGGGGTCGGCCACCGTGGACGCGGCCGCTGTGGAGACGACCCTGACACAGGACGTCGGAGGGAAGGCATCCGCGGAGCGGGCTGCCGAGGGGGCGTCGGCCACCGGCAAGGAGGCCGGAACGAAAACGGCCTCGAAGGGGTCCCGCACGGCGAAGGCGGTTGCGAAGAAGACGGGCGCGGCGAAGTCGGACACGGACAAGCCGGGCGCGGCCAGGTCGGGCGCGGCGAAGGCGGCTGGGAAAAGGGCGAGCGCTGCCAAGAAAGTCGACAAGAAGACAGTCGCCGAGAAGACCAAGCAGACAGGGGCCGCTCAGGAGTCCACCGAGGGGCCGGGGACTGCGAAGGCGGCCACAGTCAAGGCAGGGGTCACCGAGGCCGGTGCCGGGGAAGTGGGCACTAAGGCGGTCAAGAAGGCGGCGGTCAAGAGGGAGGCGGTCAAGAGGGCGGCGGCTAAGGAGACTGCGGCCAAGAAGGCCGCGCCCAAGAAGGTGGGTGCCAAGAAGGTGGCGACTTCGAGAGCGGCTGTTTCGAAGAAGGCGAGTACGGAGGAAGGGACCGGTACACCGGTGGGTGAGAAGGCGGTCGGCAGGAAGGCGGCGGCGAAGAAGGCAGCCGCGAAGCGGCCCGCTGCCAGGAAGAGCGCCTCCACGACGGGCGCGGCCAAGAAGAGCACAGCCAAGAAGGCGGGCGCGGCCCAGGCCGCGAAGACGACGGGAGCCCCCACAGTGGTTGCGAAGAAGACTCCTGGCACTGCCACGGCGGCGAAGAAGCCCACGGCCGTGCCCAAGGCACGGGTCGCGGCGGCGAAACCCGGCGAGCTCGCGGTACGCCCCGGCGAGGACCCCTGGACTCCGGACGAGGTCGCCGAGGCCCGTGCGGAGCTGCAGTCCGACGCGATGCGGCTGCACGCCGAACTCGACAACTCCGAGCGATCCCTCGCGGGCCTGATGCGGGACTCCGGGGACGGGGCCGGCGACGACCAGGCCGACACCGGCACCAAGAACATCACGCGCGAGCACGAGATGGCGCTGGCCCACAACGCGCGCGAGATGCTCGACCAGACCGAGCGCGCCCTGGAGCGGCTCGACGCGGGCACCTACGGGCTCTGCGAGAACTGCGGCAACCCCATCGGCAAGGCGCGCATGCAGGCCTTTCCCAGGGCCACCCTGTGCGTCGAGTGCAAGCAGAAGCAGGAACGCCGCTACTGAGCGCCGACTCGGCACGTGGTCCCGAGGGCGGTGACGTAGTCTCGTCCTCAGTCAGGAACCTAGGTTGAAGGACTCACGTGGCAGAGGCGGAGCGCATCATCGGTACGCCGGACATTCCCGAGTCGGCGGAAGCCGAGCCGGAGCGGTCCGACGGGAAGGCGGCTTCGGACGAGCGGTCCGGCTCCGGGGAGGCGGGGGCCCCGGACGGGGCGTCGGCCGAGGCGGACGGGACGGCGGGTGAGGCCCAGCAGCCCAGGGGCAAGCGCCGGATCGCCGTGCTGTTCGCCGTCGCCGCGTTCGCTTACGCCCTCGACCTGGTCAGCAAGATGATCGTGGTCGCGAAGCTGGAGCACCACGAGCCGATCGAGATCATCGGCGAGTGGCTGAAGTTCGAGGGGATCCGCAACGCGGGCGCGGCCTTCGGCTTCGGTGAGGCCTTCACCGTCGTCTTCACGGTGATCGCGGCGGCCGTGATCGTGGTGATCATCCGCCTCGCGCGGAAGCTCTACAGCCTGCCCTGGGCCGTCGCGCTCGGGCTGCTGCTCGGCGGCGCCCTGGGCAATCTCACCGACCGGATCTTCCGCTCGCCCGGCGTCTTCCAGGGAGCGGTGGTGGACTTCATCGCGCCCAAGGGCTTCGCCGTCTTCAACCTCGCCGACTCCGCGATCGTCTGCGGCGGCATCCTCATCGTGATCCTGTCCTTCCGGGGCCTCGACCCGGACGGCACCGTCCACAAGGACTGAGCCCGCAAGAGGCGGCCGGAGGTTGTCCACAGGCTCCGGTCAGAGGTGTCGGAGCCGTCCGGCATACTCGATGGGTGAGCACGATTCCCGAGATCCGTACCCTGCCCGTGCCCGACGGACTGGAGGGCGAGCGCGTCGACGCCGCCATCTCCCGCATGTTCGGGTTCTCCCGTACCAGGGCCGCCGAACTGGCCGCGGCAGGCAAGGTGATGGTCGACGGCGCGGCGGTCGGCAAGTCCGAACGGGTGCGCGGCGGGTCCTGGCTGGAGGTCGAGATGCCGCAGGCGCCCGCGCCCGTGCAGATCGTCGCCGAGCCGGTCGAGGGCATGGAGATCGTGCACGACGACGATGACGTGGTCGTGATCGTCAAGCCCGTCGGAGTCGCCGCCCACCCGAGCCCCGGCTGGACCGGCCCCACGGTCATCGGCGGTCTCGCCGCCGCCGGGTACCGGATCTCGACCTCGGGCGCCGCCGAACGCCAGGGCATCGTGCACCGGCTCGATGTGGGCACGTCGGGACTGATGGTGGTGGCCAAGTCGGAGTACGCGTACACGTTCCTGAAGCGCCAGTTCAAGGAGCGCACGGTCGACAAGCGCTACCACGCGCTGGTCCAGGGCCACCCCGACCCGACGAGCGGCACGATCGACGCGCCCATCGGCCGGCACCCGAACCACGACTACAAGTGGGCGGTCACGGCCGACGGCAAGCCGTCCGTCACGCACTACGACCTCGTCGAGGCGTTCCGCGCCGCATCCCTGCTCGACATCAAGCTGGAGACCGGGCGCACCCACCAGATCCGTGTCCACATGGCGGCCCACCGGCACCCGTGCGTGGGCGACCTGACGTACGGCGCCGACCCCACGCTCGCCAAGCGGCTCGGACTGACCCGCCAGTGGCTGCACGCGGTGCGGCTCGGCTTCGAGCACCCCGGCGACGGACGGTGGGCCGAGTTCGAGAGCGACTACCCCGAGGACCTGCAGAAGGCCCTGGACCAGGTCCACGAGGACACATACGCATGAGCCCGTCGCACGTGAGCTCCTCGTATGCGGTACGGGTCGCGGAGAACCCCATGGACCGTGAGGCGTGCTTCGCGGTGCGCAAGGAGGTCTTCGTCGTCGAGCAGGGCGTCCCGCAGGACTTGGAGTACGACGCGTACGACAGCGACGCCGTGCACGTGCTGGCCGTGCGGGACGACGGGGTGCCGCTCGGCACGGGGCGGCTGCTGTACGGGGAGGCGGCCGCGGCGAAGACCGACGGCGACCTCACCGTGGGCTCGCTCGGGCGGCTCGCCGTGACGCGCGAGGCACGCGGGCTGGGCGTCGGGGCCGCCGTCGTGCGGGCCGTCGAGGAGGCGGCCCGTGAGCGCGGGCTCGCGGCGGTGGATCTGCACGCGCAGACGCATGCGCTCGGGTTCTACGAGCGGTTGGGATATGTGGCGTACGGGGCCGAGTTCCCCGATGCGGGGATACCGCATCGTGCGATGCGGCGCCCTCTTTAGCTCGGGTGCCTCCCGGTTGCTGGTTTTCCCACCCGCCCGCCCTTTGTGGGGGCTGCGCCCCCACACCCCCGCTCGACGGGTGGTTCGGCACCGCCACGCTCCGCCGTCCCGGTTGCGCGCCGTTGCGGCGGAACGAAAGTCGGGAACCCGCTTTGTACGATCGCCCCATGGCTCGCAACGTGGTGATCAGTGGTGGTGGTACGGGGATCGGCCTCGCGGCCGCGCAGGCCTTCGCCGCGGACGGGGACCGGGTGCTGTTGGTCGGCCGGCGGGGCGAGGTGCTGGAGAAGGCCGGGGTGCCGGGGGCGCTGACGTACGCGGCCGACCTCAGCAAGCCCCGTGGCGTACGCGGGGTGGAGCGGTTCGTGGCCGCGGAGTTCGGCACCGTGGACGTACTGATCCACAGCGCCGGAGGCTCAGGGCGCCTGGAGCCCACGGTGGACAGCGACGAGCCGCTCGACGTCGTCCTGCACGACTGGGCCATCAACTTCGGGCTCAACACCCTGACCGCGGTGCTGCTCACGGAGGCGCTGAAGGACCGGCTGGCCTACCCCGGCGGCCGTGTGCTGTTCCTCAGCTCCATCGCCGCCTACCGCGGCTCGGGGAGCGGGGCGTACGCCGCGTCCAAGGCCGCCCTGCACCCGTACGCCTTCGATCTGGCACGGCAGTTGGGGCCGCGCGGAGTCACCGTGAACCTGGTGGCGCCCGGCTACATCGAGGACACCGAGTTCTTCGGCGGGGGGATGGACGAGGAGCGCAGGGCACGGCTCGTCGCGGAGACCTCGACCGGGCGGGCGGGTACGCCGGGCGACGTCGCGAGCACGCTGCACTGGCTCGCCTCGCACGCCGCCGGGCACATCACCGCGCAGGTCATCCAGGTCAACGGTGGTGCGGAGCGCGGGCACTGAGCCAGGGACCCGGCCCCGTCCCCAGGGCCTGTCGTCACATTCCCGTCTGCGCCGCGACGCCTGGCACGCTTCCCCACTGCCTTAAGGGCGTGGGAGGTGCCCCCACTCGCCGCACCGGGCGAAAGCCCACGTACTTCCGGTCCGTCAACGGGGTCTTCCGCCCGGCACGCCGAGAGCACGCACCAGACGCCGCGGGGCCGCCCTTCGGGCGACGACGGGGAATTTGACGACAGGCCCTAGCCCCGGCCCGGTCCCGTTCTCGGTGCTTCGTGGACGCGGGCCCGTGTCGCACGGTGCGGCACGCCGTCCGCCCGGCCGTCGAGCTGGCTCGGGGGCAGGATCGCGTCGGCGGTGTTGACGCGGGGGAGGGCGTAGGTGTGCTCCCGGGCGAGCCAGTCGATCAGCTGTTCGCGGACCGTGACCCGTACCTTCCACAGGTCGTCCGGGTCCTTCGCGGTCACCAGCGCGCGCAGTTCCATGGTGCTGGGGGTCGAGTCGGTGACGGTGAGGTCGTAGTGGCGGCCGTCCCAGGCCGGGCACTCACGCAGGATGTCCCGGAGCTTCTCGCGCATGGCGGGCAGCGGGGCGCAGTGGTCGACGTGGAAGAAGACCGTCCCGGTCATCTGGACACCGCCCCGGGACCAGTTCTCGAACGGCTTCGACGTGAAGTACGAGACGGGCATCGTGATGCGCCGCTCGTCCCAGGTGCGCACCGTCAGGAACGTCAGCGTGATCTCCTCGACCGTGCCCCACTCGCCCTCCACCACGACCACGTCGCCCAGCCGCACCATGTCGCCGAAGGCGATCTGCAGCCCCGCGAAGAGGTTGCTGAGCGTGGACTGCGCGGCGATACCGGCGACGATGCCCAGGATCCCGGCCGAGGCCAGCAGTGAGGCACCGGCCGCGCGCATCGCCGGGAACGTCAGCAGCATCGACGCGGCCGCCACCACACCGACCACCGCGGCGACGACCCGCATGATCAGCGTCACCTGCGTCCGCACCCGGCGTATCCGGGCGGCATCGCGGTGGGTGCTCGCGTACCGGGTGTACGAGGTCTCGACGATCGCGGCCGCGATGCGGATCACCAGCCACGCCGTCGACCCGATGAGGACCAGCGTCAGGATCCGGCCGATGGCCACCTGGTGGTTCGCGAGGACGTCCACCTGGCCGTACGAGCCTCTTAGCGCGGCCGCGCACATCACGAGCTGGAAGGGGACGCGGCCGCGCCGGAGCAGGTCCCACAGGGGCGTCTCGCTGTGCCGCTCGTCGGCCTTGCGCAGCAGTCGGTCCACGGCCCACCCGACGAGCAGGGCGAGCACGACGGAGCCGCCGGCGACGATCAGCGGACGCAGTACGTTCTCCATGCCTCCGAACGTATCCGGCTCCACCCGGCGATGAAAACGTGGCGTCGCCCCATCGCGGGTACCGCCGCGGCCCCGCACCACGGCAGCCCCGTACCACCGCGGCCCCGCACTGTCGTACCCGGCTGGCACCATGAACGCATGGACATCATGCTCTTCCACTCGACCCATGGCCTCAGACCCGCGGTGCGCGATGCCGCGGACCGGCTGCGTGCCGCCGGACACGAGGTGTGGACGCCGGACCTCTTCGAGGGACGGACGTTCGACACGGTCGAGGAGGGCATGGCCTTCAAGGACGAGACCGGGAAGGACGAGTTGCTCAAGCGTGCCGTCCTGGCCGCCGCGCCGTACTCGGGGCGGGGGCTCGTCTACGCGGGCCTCTCCTTCGGCGCCGCCACCGCGCAGACGCTGGCGCTCGGCGACGAGAAGGCCCGCGGGCTGCTGCTCCTGCACGGCACTTCGGACATCGCCGAGAACGCCTCGGTGGACGAACTGCCCGTCCAACTGCACGTCGCCGAGCCCGACCCCTTCGAGCCGGACGACTGGCTGAGCGCCTGGTACCTGCGGATGCGTGCGATCGGCGCGGACGTCGAGGTCTACCGGTACCGCGGAGCGGGACACCTCTACACCGACCCCGGCCTGCCCGACTACGACGCCGAGGCCGCCGAGGCCACCTGGAAGGTGGCACTCGGCTTCCTCGACACCCTGTGACGGTCACACGGGGTCATACGGGGTCGTAGGCGCGCTCCACCTGCTGCGTGCCGCTGCGAGTGCGGTACGAGCGGGCCCAGGACGAGGTCGCGGCGGCCTTCGTACGGTCGGAGAGCACGTAGTAGTCCATCTGTGCCCGCTCGGCCGTGATGTCCAGGACGCCGTAGCCGTGCCGGTCGGTGTCGACCCAGTGGACGTGCCGGTTGGCGGCGCGGATCAGCGGGGAGGCCAGCGCGGTGCCGGTGCCCTCGGGGACATTGAGGATGTCGTCGATGTTGTCGGAGGTGACCGAGGTGACCACGAACTCGGTGGCGGCCGAGGCGGACAGCGGGTACGTACCGGCGTTCAGTGGCACGTCGTTGGCCCACGCCATGTGGATGTCGCCGGTGAGGAAGACCGTGTTGCGGATCGCGTTGTCGCGCAGATGGGCGAGGAGTTCACGGCGGTCGTCGGTGTAGCCGTCCCACTGGTCGGGGTTGAGGGCGAGTCCCTCGCGGGGCAGTCCGAGGAGCTCGGCGAGCGGCTTCAGGAGGTCGGCGGCGAGCGACCCGATGGCGAACGGGGCGATCATCACCGAGTTGCCGACCAGCCGCCAGGTCGTGTCCGAGGACTTCAACCCGGCCTTGAGCCAGTCGAGTTGGGCCCGGCCCGTGATCGTACGGTCCGGGTCGTCCACCTGGCCGTCGCCGACCGACACCTGCTGCGAACGGAACGAGCGCAGGTCGAGCAGCGAGAGGTCCGCCAGCTTGCCGAAGCGCAGCCGGCGGTAGGTGGTGCCGGCGATCGCCGGGCGCACCGGCATCCACTCGAAGTACGCCTGCTTGGCCGCGGACCGGCGGGCCGCCCAGGTGCCTTCCGCGCCCTCGGTGTGGTTCTCGGCGCCGTCCGACCAGGCGTCATTGGCGATCTCGTGGTCGTCCCAGATGGCTATGACGGGGGCCGCGGCGTGCAGGGACTGGAGGTCGGCGTCCGTCTTGTAACGGCCGTGCCGGGTGCGGTAGTCGGCCAGCGTGAGGATCTCGTGCGCGGGCGCGTGCGGCCGTACGACGGTGCCGCGCGTGCCGTACTCGCCGGTGCCGTACTCGTAGATGTAGTCGCCCAGGTGCAGCCATGCGTCCAGGTCGCCGCGCGTGGCCAGGTGGCGGTACGCGGCGAAGTGGCCGCCCTCCCAGTTGGCGCAGGAGACCACGCCGAAGCGCAAGGAGGTCACGGCGGCGTCGGCGGCCGGGGCGGTGCGGGTGCGGGCGGCGGGGGAGTCGGTGCCGCCGGCGGAGAAGCGGAACCAGTAGTCGGTGGCGGGGGCGAGACCGCGGATGTCGGCCTTCACCGTGTGGTCGGAGGCGGCGGTGGCGGTCGTCGAGCCCTTGGCGACGATGGCCGTGAACGCCTTGTCCAGGGCGACGGTCCAGCTCACCTCGACGTCCGGGCCGAGACCGGAGCCGGGTACCGCCTCCGGTACGGGCGTCACCCGGGTCCACAGCAGGACGCCGTCGGGCAGCGGATCGCCGGAGGCGACGCCGTGCAGGAACGCGGGCGCCTCGGCGGCACGGGCGGGGATCGCGGCGGCCAGCGGGGCGGCGAGGGCGGCGCCCGCCGCGGCGGCCTTGACGACCGTACGGCGGCGCGGACTGGGAGAGTTGGGGCCGGAGTGGGATCTGATGCGACTGGTCACGGCCGAGCAGATTACTGGCCGGTAAGTGAAGAGGTAAGGCAGAAGACACGAAGTGCGGGCGAATCGTGAAGAGTTCGCCCGCACTTCGGTCGTGTGTCACCTGACGCGCCTCAGGCGCGGGTCACTTCGTGACGCCCGCGTCCTTGAGTGCCGTCTCCCACTCCGCGACCGTGGAGGGGTTGTCGATCTTCTTGTCGTTGATCTTGATGGTGGGCGTCGAGTTCACGTCCTTGGCGTTGTCGAAGGTCTTGCTCATCTTCATCGCCCAGGCGTCGTAGGTGCCCTTCTCGACGGCGGTCTGGAACGTCTTGTTGTTCTTCAGCGCGTCGACCGTGTCGGCCACCTTGATCAGATAACTGTCCTTGGCGAACTCGTCGGTCGACTCCTGCGGGTGGTACTTGGCCGAGTAGAGCGCGGTCTTGTACTCCAGGAACGCGTCGGGGCTGACGTTCAGCGCGGCGCCGAGCGCGCTCAGCGCGTTCTTGGAGCCGTCGCCGCCGAGGTTGCCGTCGAGGAACGTACCGAGAGTGAAGGAGAGCTTGTAGTCGCCGTCCTTCATGCCCTTGTTGACGGTCTCGCCGACGGTCTGCTCGAACTGGGCGCAGGCCGGGCAGCGCGGGTCCTCGTAGAGGTGGACCGTGTTGGTGGACTTGGACTCGCCGATCACGACGGTGGTGCCGTTCGTGCCCGAGGTGTTGGCGGGCGCGACCACCTTCGCGTCGGCGGCCTCCTCCCACTTCGTGGGCTTGTTGTTCTGCACGACGGCGTACCCGACGCCGCCCGCTATCGCGAGGACTGCGACCATCGAACCGGCGACGACGAGCTGCCGCCTGATCTTGGAGCGCTTGGCCTGGCGCTCGCGCTCCTGGCGCAGGCGCTCACGGGCCGCCCTCTTCGCCTCCTGGCTGTTCCGCTTGCTCATAGTGGTGATCTCCATGTGGGACGCGCACACGTCGTACGCGGGATACGTGTGGGGACTGGTCGTGCTCAGGTGCTGAGAGCAACCGAGCACGGCGGTCCACGCCGTCCCAGGGAGTGCGCGTACAGGAGGGTGCGCGCGGTGGTCGTACGGAGCACCGGGCGCGGCATCCGGCGGTCGGCCGGTACGAGCCGTACCGTGACCGCCGCGACGGCCATCAGCAGCGGCCGGAAGCCCGCCGCGACCGCGGCCCCGAGCAACTGGACCAGCGCCCGCTCGCCCCGTCGCAGCCACGCGGTGGCGAGGAGCCCGACGCCGATGTGCGCGGCGAGCAGCAGCCAGGCGGCGGCCGGGTCCGCGTTGTCGAGCAGGGCCGCGGCGCGGGAGGAATCGCCGGTGACCCGGGCCAGCGGGGCGCCGACCTCGCCGCCGCACAGCATGTCGAGGCCGACCTGGCGCAGCGGGCCGGTGACCGGGCCGCCGACCCGGCCGTAACAGGCGTGCTGGCCAGCCGTGAACAGCGTGTCGGCAGCCAGCTCCAGGGGGATCAGCAGCGCCGCGATCCTCCCGAAGCCGCGCTCGCGGCCCGCCAGCGCGTACGCGAGGACGAAGACGGCACCGGCGAGGGCGGCCACCGTGGTCAGAGGCAGTGGGACCCGGGACAGCAGCACGTGCGACGCGGTGCTGAGTGTCACGACGAGTGCCGTGAACAGCGCCGCGCGCACGGCTCTGAGGTGGGTCCCGGATATGTTCATACCGTTACAGAGTCTCCCATGGACTCACGTAAGAGACCCCTAAAGGATCCCTGTGAGCGTGCGGTCCCTACAGGCCGGGGATCCGGCCGTTGCGGAACAGGTCGACGAAGACCTGGTGGTCCGCACGCGCGCGTGCCCCGTACTCGTGCGCGAAGTCCACCAGGAGCGGTGCGAAGCCGTCCTCGTCGGCCGCGATGGCCGCGTCGATGGCCCGCTCCGTGGAGAACGGCACCAGGGACTGACCGGAGAGGTCGTCCGCCGCCGCGTGCATCGTGGCCGTGGCCCGTCCCAGGTCGGCGACGACCGCCGCGATCTCCTCCGGGTCGTCGATGTCGCCCCAGTCCAGGTCCACCGCGTACGGCGACACCTCGGCGACCAGCTGGCCCGCGCCGTCCAGCTCGGTCCAGCCCAGCCACGGGTCGGCGTGCGCCTGGAGGGCGCGCTGTGAGATCACCGTGCGGTGGCCCTCGTGCTGGAAGTAGTCGCGGATCGCCGGGTCCGTGACATGGCGGGAGACGGCCGGGGTCTGGGCCTGCTTGATGTAGATCACCACATCGTTCTCCAGGGCGTCGGTGGCGCCCTCCAGGAGGATGTTGTACGACGGCAGGCCCGCGGAGCCGATGCCGATGCCGCGGCGGCCGACGACGTCCTTCACGCGGTACGAGTCGGGGCGGGCCAGCGACGACTCCGGGAGCGTCTCCAGATAGCCGTCGAAGGCCGCCAGGACCTTGTAGCGGGTGGCCGCGTCCAGCTCGATGGAGCCGCCGCCGGGCGCGAAGCGGCGCTCGAAGTCACGGATCTCCGTCATCGAGTCCAGCAGCCCGAAGCGGGTCAGCGAGCGGGCGTCACGCAGCGCGTCCATCAGCGGGCCCTGGGCGGTGTCCAGCGTGAAGGGCGGCACCTCGTCGCTCTTGGCTCCGGTCGCGACGGCGTGGATCCGCTCGCGGTACGCGCCCGCGTACACCCGCACGAGCTCGGTGATCTGCTCGTCGCTCAGCGCCTTCGCGTACCCGATCAGTGCCACGGAGGCCGCGAAGCGCTTCAGGTCCCAGGTGAAGGGGCCGACGTACGCCTCGTCGAAGTCGTTCACGTTGAAGATGAGGCGGCCCGTGGCGTCCATGTACGTGCCGAAGTTCTCCGCGTGCAGGTCGCCGTGGATCCACACGCGCGAGGTGCGGTCGTCCAGGAACGGGCCGCTGTGCATCTTCCCGCCGACGCGCCCGGCGCTGTCCTCGTCCATATCGTGATAAAAGAGGCACGCCGTGCCCCGGTAGAAGGCGAAGGCGGACGCGGCCATCTTCCGGAACTTCACACGGAAGGCGGCCGGGTCGGCGGCCAGGAGTTCGCCGAAGGCGGTGTCGAAGACGGCGAGGATCTGCTCGCCGCGTTGCTCGGCGCTGAGCTGCGGAACCGACATCGCTGGGTGCCTCCTGGTGCAGGTGATGGAGCGTGACATGTGGGACAGATGTGCTGTCTGAGGGAAGCGGATCTCCGTTCCCCTTCAACGTCCGACCGTACGCGGGAGTGCCCGCGACTCCTCGGATGAAGGTACGGGGGAGAGCCCTTCGGGTGTCAGTGCCGAGGCATAGACTTCGACGCTGTCCCCCCAGACTGTCCGCAGCCTGTCGGGCCCCCGTAGACCGTAGTTCGCCTTGGAGGCCGAAGCCGTGTCAAAGCCGCCGTTCACGCACCTGCACGTCCACACCCAGTACTCGCTGCTGGACGGTGCCGCGCGGCTGAAGGACATGTTCAACGCGTGCAACGAGATGGGCATGACGCACATCGCGATGTCCGATCACGGCAACCTGCACGGGGCGTACGACTTCTTCCACTCGGCGAAGAAGGCCGGGATCACCCCGATCATCGGGATCGAGGCGTATGTCGCGCCCGAGTCACGGCGGAACAAGCGCAAGATCCAGTGGGGTCAGCCGCACCAGAAGCGGGACGACGTGTCCGGTTCGGGTGGTTACACCCACAAGACGATGTGGGCCGTGAACAGCACGGGACTGCACAACCTCTTCCGGCTCTCCTCGGACGCGTATGCCGAGGGCTGGCTCCAGAAGTGGCCCCGGATGGACAAGGAGACGATCTCCCAGTGGTCCGAGGGGATCGTCGCCTCCACCGGCTGCCCCTCCGGCGAGCTCCAGACCCGGCTGCGCCTCGGGCAGTACGACGAGGCTCTGAAGGCGGCCGCCGACTACCAGGACATCTTCGGCAAGGACCGCTACTTCCTGGAGCTGATGGACCACGGCATCGAGATCGAGCACCGGGTCCGCGACGGCCTCCTCGACATCGGCAAGAAGCTCGGCATTCCGCCGCTGGTCACCAACGACTCGCACTACACCTACGCGCACGAGGCGACCGCCCACGACGCCCTGCTGTGCATCCAGACCGGCAAGAACCTCTCCGACCCGGACCGCTTCAAGTTCGACGGCACCGGCTACTACCTGAAGTCCACGGACGAGATGTACGCCATCGACTCCTCGGACGCCTGGCAGGAGGGCTGCGCCAACACCCTCCTCGTAGCCGAGATGGTCGACACCGCCGGCATGTTCGAGACCAAGAACCTCATGCCGAAGTTCGACATCCCCGAGGGCTACACCGAGGTCTCCTGGTTCCGTGAGGAGACCATGCGCGGCATGCACCGCCGCTTCCCGGGCGGCATCCCGGACGACCGTATGAAGCAGGTCGAGTACGAGATGGACACCATCATCTCGATGGGGTTCCCCGGCTACTTCCTCGTCGTCGCCGACTTCATCATGTGGGCCAAGAGCCAGGGCATCGCGGTCGGCCCCGGCCGAGGCTCCGCGGCCGGTTCGATCGTCGCGTACGCCATGGGCATCACCGACCTCGACCCCATTCCGCACGGCCTGATCTTCGAGCGGTTCCTCAACCCCGAGCGCATCTCGATGCCCGATGTCGACATCGACTTCGACGAGCGTCGGCGCGTCGAGGTGATCAGGTACGTCACGGAGAAGTACGGCGCCGACAAGGTCGCCATGATCGGCACCTACGGCAAGATCAAGGCCAAGAACGCGATCAAGGACTCCGCGCGCGTGCTGGGCTACCCGTACGCGATGGGCGACCGCCTCACCAAGGCGATGCCCGCCGACGTCCTCGGCAAGGGCATCGACCTCGACGGCATCACCAACCCCTCGCACCCCCGCTACAACGAGGCGGGCGAGATCCGCGGGATGTACGAGAACGAACCGGACGTGAAGAAGGTCATCGACACCGCCAAGGGCGTCGAGGGCCTGGTCCGGCAGATGGGCGTACATGCCGCCGGCGTGATCATGTCCAGCGAGCCCATCGTCGACCACGCCCCGATCTGGGTGCGGCACACCGACGGCGTGACGATCACGCAATGGGACTACCCGCAGTGCGAGTCGCTCGGCCTGCTGAAGATGGACTTCCTCGGCCTGCGCAACCTGACGATCATGGACGACGCCGTGAAGATGGTGAAGTCCAACAAGGGCATCGACCTCGACCTGCTGGCCCTGCCGCTCGACGACCCGCGGACCTTCGAACTGCTCCAGCGCGGTGACACCCTGGGCGTCTTCCAGTTCGACGGCGGCCCGATGCGCTCCCTGCTGCGCCTGATGAAGCCCGACAACTTCGAAGACATCTCCGCCGTGTCGGCGCTGTACCGTCCGGGGCCGATGGGCATGGACTCGCACACCAACTATGCCCTGCGCAAGAACAAGCTCCAGGAGATCACTCCGATCCACAAGGAGCTGGAGGAGCCCCTCAAGGAGGTCCTGGACGTCACCTACGGCCTGATCGTCTACCAGGAGCAGGTGCAGAAGGCCGCCCAGATCATCGCCGGGTACTCGCTCGGTGAGGCCGACATCCTCCGCCGGGTGATGGGCAAGAAGAAGCCCGAGGAACTGGCCAAGAACTTCACCATCTTTCAGGCCGGCGCCCAGAAGAACGGCTACAGCGACGAGGCGATCCAGGCCCTGTGGGACGTGCTGGTCCCGTTCGCCGGCTACGCGTTCAACAAGGCGCACTCGGCCGCGTACGGCCTGGTCTCGTACTGGACCGCCTACCTCAAGGCGAACCACCCCGCCGAGTACATGGCCGGTCTGCTCACCTCGGTCAAGGACGACAAGGACAAGTCGGCCGTCTACCTCAACGAGTGCCGGCGCATGGGCATCAAGGTGCTTCCGCCGAACGTCAACGAGTCGGTGCACAACTTCGCCGCGCAGGGCGACGACGTGATCCTCTTCGGCCTCGAAGCCGTCCGCAACGTCGGTACGAACGTGGTGGAGTCGATCATCAGGAGCCGCAAGGCCAAGGGCAAGTACGCCTCCTTCCCCGACTACCTCGACAAGGTCGAGGCCGTCGCGTGCAACAAGCGCACCACGGAGTCGCTGATCAAGGCGGGCGCCTTCGACTCCCTGGGGCACACCCGCAAGGGCCTCACCGCGCACTTCGACCCGATGATCGACAATGTGGTGGCGGTCAAGCGCAAGGAGGCCGAGGGCCAGTTCGACCTGTTCGGCGGGATGGGCGAGGAGGAGTCGAGCGAGCCGGGCTTCGGGATGGACGTGCAGTTCACCGACGACGAGTGGGACAAGACCTATCTGCTCGCCCAGGAGCGGGAGATGCTCGGTCTGTATGTCTCGGACCATCCGCTGTTCGGGCTGGAGCATGTGCTGTCCGACAAGGCGGACGCGGGGATCGCGCAGCTGACCGGGGGTGAGCACGCGGACGGTGCGGTGGTGACCATCGGCGGGATCATCTCGGGGCTGCAGCGCAAGATGACCAAGCAGGGCAACGCGTGGGCGATCGCCACGGTGGAGGACCTGGCGGGTTCCATCGAGTGCATGTTCTTCCCCGCGACGTATCAGCTGGTGTCGACGCAACTCGTCGAGGACGCGGTGGTGTTCGTCAAGGGCCGGCTCGACAAGCGCGAGGACGTGCCCCGGCTGGTCGCGATGGAACTCCAGGTCCCCGACCTGTCGAACGCGGGCACCAACGCGCCCGTGATCCTCACCATCCCGGCCACGAGGGTCACCCCGCCCATGGTCAGCCGCCTCGGCGAGATCCTCAGCCACCACAAGGGCGACAGCGAGGTGCGGATCAAGCTCCAGGGGCCGAGGAAGACGACGGTGCTGCGGCTCGACCGCCACCGGGTGAAGCCGGACCCGGCCCTCTTCGGCGATCTGAAGGTGCTGCTGGGGCCGTCCTGTCTCGCGGGCTGAGCGCCGCGTACTGACGTGCGCGAGGGGCGCATCCGGAAAAGGATGCGCCCCTCGCTGTGTGTCCGGGCCTCAACAGCCGATGGGCCGGGCCTCAGTTGTGACCGAAGCTCTTCTGCTTCTTCCGGGCGACGTCGGCGGGGCTGCCCTGAGGCTGCGACATCGGCGACTGCGACTCCGGTGAGTTCCGCTGCTCCTGCTCCTCGGCCTGCGGGCGGCGGCTCTGCTGGGCATCCTGCTTGCGGTTCTTGTTCTTGGCCATGGTGCTCTGCCTCCTGTGGGGGATCTAGGGGCCAGGGCCGCGACCAGATTCACATAATCGGACACGTTACGCATTTCGGATAATCACCGTGCGTGACAAGGCCTGTCCGAGTGGCCCGCGCCGATACGCCACGCCGATGATCGAGTTCCGAACGTTAACCTCCGCGTGGTCGGGCAGACTCGAAGGAAGCCCGAAGCAAACCTCCCGGAAAGAGGGTGGATCGCGTGGACCGCTGCATCGTCCTGGTGGACGCCGGGTATCTGCTCGGGGCTGCCGCCAGCCTGCTCGCCGGCGAACCCTCCCGCTCCCGGATCACCGTCGACCACGCCGCCCTCATCCAGGGGCTGCGCGAGCGCGCCGAGTCCGACACGGAGCGGCCGTTGCTGCGTATCTACTGGTTCGACGGCGCCCCCGACCGCGTACCGCAGCCCGAGCACCGCAGACTGCGCGTGATGCCCCGGGTCACCGTACGGCTCGGTGCCCTGACCCGTAGCGACGGACGGTGGGCGCAGAAGGGCGTGGACGCCGCCATGCACGCCGAACTCACCGAACTGGCGCGCAACCGGGCCTGCTCCGACATCGTGCTCGTGACCGGGGACGGCGATCTGCTGCCGGGCATGATGGCGGCCAAGGAGCACGGGGTCGCCGTACACCTGTGGGCCGTTCAGGCCGCGGACGGCGACTACAACCAGTCAGAGGACCTGGTCGCCGAGGCCGACGAGCGGCGCGTGCTGGACCGGGCGTGGATCACCCAGGCCGTCCGGCCGAAGGACCTCGGCGGGGTGTGCGCGCCGCCGCCCGCGCCGCGGCCCGAGATCGCCGCGATCCTGTCGGCCCCCTTGCCGGAGTCGACGCTCGCCGGGTCCGAGCGGGCCGCCGAGGAGGCGGAGCACGAACCCGCGGCCGCCGGTTCGCACAACGGGACGCAGGAACGGGCCCCGGCGGCTGCCTCCAAAGGGGTGCCGACACCGAAGGACCTGGCGATCATGCGGGCGGCCGGCGCGCAAACCGTGCAGCATCCCGCGAACGCCACGCTGCGCTGGTCCTCCGACAAGGGATGGGTGGACCGGCCGGGGGTCGTCGCCGAGCCGGCCGAGGCCGCGTCCATGCCGACGCTGGCGCAGCTCACCACGGCCGAGCAGCGGTGGGCCGACCGGGAGGAGGACATCACCACGGTCGGCGGCGATCCGTACGAGGTGGGACAGGTGTTCGCGCGGCGCTGGATGGCGCGGCTGACGGAACAGGCGCATCTCCAGAAGCTGTCCGGGATGTATCCCCGGATTCCGCACCGGGTGGACGGAGAGCTGCTGCGCTACGCCGCGCGGTTCGGGCTGCTCGCCCACAAGGACGACCAGATCGACGAGCACGACCGGTACGCCATCCGGGCCGGGTTCTGGCGGGAGATCGACGTACGGACGGCGGCGGCACACGCTCCTGCCGGGGAGTGAACAGGGCGCGCCGGGTCCTGCGGTCGGCTTCAGGACGTTCGGCTGTGTGCAGCGGGCGCCCCGGGCGACGATCGGGGCGCGGGACCCCTTAGGCTCGTGCCTCGTGAGCACGCGCACGGAACCCGGGAGCCAGCACGGCGGGGATGTGGTGTGCGCGGTGCGGGGGCTGACGAAGACGTATCCGGCGGTGCGCGGACGGCGCGGCACGCCGGGGACGCCCGCCGTGCGGGCCAATGACGCGGTCGGGCTCGATGTGCGGCGCGGGGAGATCTTCGGGCTGCTCGGGCCGAACGGGGCCGGGAAATCGACACTGGTACGGCAGCTCACCGGGCTGATGCGGCCCGACGACGGCACCGTCGACATCCTCGGGCACGACATCGTGCGGCACCCCGAGCGGGCCGCGCGAATCCTCGGGTACCTCGGGCAGGAGTCGACCGCGCTGGACGACCTCACCGTGTCGCTCGCCGCGGAGACCACCGGCCGGCTGCGCGGGCTCGACGTACGGCGGGCCAGGGACGAGCGGGACGCCGTGCTGGAGGAGCTGGGGCTCACGGAGCTCGCCTCGCGGCCGATCAGGAAGCTTTCGGGCGGCCAGCGGCGGCTCGCCTGTTTCGCCGCCGTGCTCGTCGGCGAACGGCCCCTGCTCGTGCTCGACGAGCCCACCACCGGTATGGACCCCGTCGCCCGGCGCGCCGTGTGGGCCGCCGTCGACCGGCGCCGCGCCGAACACGGCACCACCGTCCTGCTCGTCACCCACAACGTCATCGAGGCGGAGACCGTGCTCGACCGGGTCGCCGTCCTCGACCAGGGGCGGGTCATCGCCTGCGACACCCCGGCCGGCCTGAAGGAGAAGGTGGCGGGCGAGGTGCGGGTCGAGCTGGTGTGGCGCGAGCGAGCGCCGCTCGACGTCCCGGAGGTCGCCGCGCTGCGGTCCCGGGCCCTGGAGTCCGGGCGCCGCTGGACGCTGCGGCTCGCGCCCGAGGAGGCCCGCGCGGTGGTCGCGACCGTCACCGGTGGCGCGGCCTTCGTGGCCCTGGACGACTTCACGCTCGCCACGCCGAGCCTGGAGGACGTGTATCTGGCGCTGGGCGGCAACGCACGAGGGCTGGTGAAGGCGTGAACGCAACCGCGGCCTGTAGGGCCCTCCTGATGGATCTCCGCGGCGTCGCGACGCCGCGGAGATCCATCAGAAGAGCCCTGGCCGTACGGGACTGGGCGGCAGCCGGAGCGAAGAGGAGCAGCTCGACGTGAGTGTCGTACCCGCGGAGGTTCTGCCGGGCGGAGCCCTGGCGGAGGAGGAGCGCGCCCGGGTCCCGGCCGCGCTCGGGCCGCGGGCGCGGCTGTGGCCGTCGCTCGGAGCCGTGTACCGGGCGCAGCTCTCGCGGGCGCGCGTCGCGCGGATCCCGCTGCTGTTCGTGGCGACCTTCCAGTCGATCGGCATCATGATCCTGATGCGGGGCGTCGTGGACGGCGGGGCCGAGGCCCAGGCCGTCGTCGCCGGGTCGTCCGTGCTCGTGGTCGCCTTCGTCGCGCTGAACCTGCTCGCCCAGTACTTCGGGCAGCTGAGGGCCGGCGGAGGGCTCGATCACTACGCGACCCTGCCGGTGCCGCCTGCCGCTGTCGTACTGGGGGCGGCGGGGGCGTACGCGTCGTTCACCGTGCCGGGGACGGTGGTGACCGCGGTCTTCGGCTGTGTGCTCTTCGGGCTGCCGGTGGGGAACCTGTGGGTGCTCGTCGCGGTGATCCCGCTCGCGGGGGCCGCGCTCGCCGGGCTGGGTGCGGCGCTGGGGCTGCTGGCGCCGCGGCCCGAACTGGCGACGCTGCTGGGGCAGTTGGGCATGTCGGCGGCGTTGCTGCTCGGGGTCCTGCCGCCGGACCGGCTGCCGGATGTGGTGCGGTACGCGCGTGATCTGCTGCCGTCGACGTACGGTGTGGAGGCGTTCGCGCGGACCTTCCGGGGCGACCCGGACTGGGCGTTCGTGCTCGGTGACCTGGCCGTGTGCGCCGGTGTCGGGGTGGCCTCGCTGGCGGTCGCGACCTGGGCGTACCGCCGGGCGGCCGTCCGATGAGGCGCCGCACAGGTGCGCCTGGCACGATGTCAGGGTGACCGCACCGTTGACTCCGCCTCCGCCGCCGCACGAACCGTCGTACGACAGGTCCTCGCACAGCGCTCGGCAGGCCCCACCCGTTCCCGTGATGCCGGCTCCTGCCGCTCATGACGTTGCGTACGAACAGGACGGTCCCGGGATGAAGACCGAAGCGCGGGAGGCCGCGATCGTCACGGTGGGGGTGGCGCTCGCGGGGGCGCTGCTCGGGGTGCTGTGGTGGTGGCTGGCGCCGCAGGTGCCGTTGGTCTCCGACGGTCAGGCGGTGTATCTGCGGGACACCGAGGGGGAGCAGGCCGTCGGGGTGGACGGGACGTTCACGCTGCTGGCGCTCGGTTTCGGGGCCGTGAGTGCGCTGGTCGTGTTTCTCGTGCGGCGGCGTGGGGGTGTGCCGCTGGTGGTGGCGCTGGCGGTCGGGGGGCTGCTGGGGGCGGTGCTGGCGTGGCGGCTGGGGGTGTGGCTGGGGCCCGAGCAGGATGTCGTGGCGCATGCCCGGGAGGTGGGCAACGGGGTGACTTTTTCGGCGCCGTTGAAGCTCGGTGCGAAGGGGGCGCTGCTTGCCTGGCCGTTTGCCGCGCTTCTGGTTCATCTCGGGCTGACGGCTCTGTTCGGGCCTCGTGATCCTGATCCCTTTGAGCAGCGATTTGTGCAGGATCCGTATGGGGCGCCTCCGGCGTAGGGCCGGTGGGCGGCGGTGCGTCCGGGGTAGTGGTTTCTTGCCCCCGCCGTCCCTACCCATTCCCATCTCCTGAGGGCTCCGCCCCCAGGCCCCGTGGTGGGGGTGGGGGCGGGTGAGGTGTGTGCGGGTGGGTGGGTGTTCTTGTCGGCCTGACCGGCCTCGTCCTCAAACGCCGGACGGGCTGAATACGGGTCCGAGCCCCGCCGCAGCGGGCTCGTGGGGTTGGAGAGGCGCAGCCCCTGGGGACGGTTTGGTCATGCGGGGCGGCGGCCGTGGTTCGAGCGGCCCTTTTTGGTGCGCCACCTGCGTTTGCGGGTTCTCTTCGACATGTCCTTCGTAGTTACCGGAGGACGGAGGAGCCGTCGAGGGGTCACGCACGGGCGATGGGCGCCGACACCGCTTCCGTGAGGTGGAGGAGGTCCTGGGGGGACAGTTCGACCTCCAGGCCGCGGCGGCCGGCCGAGACGCAGATCGTGGCGTGGGCGGCGGCCGACGCGTCCAGGACCGTGCGGAGTCTCCTGCGCTGGCCGAGCGGGGAGATGCCGCCGCGGACGTAGCCCGTGGTGCGTTCCGCGAGGGTGGGGTCCGCCATGGCCGCGCGTTTGCCTCCCGCGGCCGTGGCGAGGGCCTTCAGGTCCAGGGAGCCGGCCACCGGCACCACGGCGACGACCAGCGTGCCGTCCACGTCCGCCACCAGGGTCTTGAAGACGCGGTCCGGGGAGACGCCCATCGCCTCCGCCGCCTCCTCGCCGTAGGAGGGGTGGGAGGGGTCGTGCTCGTAGGAGTGGACGGTGAAGTCCACGCCCGCTGTCGTCAGTGCCACCGTTGCGGGGGTGCCGCCCGATTGCTGCGGTTGCTTCTTCTGCTTCTTCGCCAAGGTCCCGTGCCCTTAGATCAGTTGACCAGGTCTGATGGCCAGGTCGGTTGACGTTCGTCGGTCGACGTTCGTCAGCCGACGTTCATCGGTCGAGGCTCGTCAGTTCAGGCTTGTCAGTTCAGGCTCGTCGGGCCGCGCGTCAGTTCCGACGCCGGCAACGACGGCAGACTACGGATGATCGCCGTCTCCGCGCGCAGGAGTTTCAGCTCGTCGCGCAGGCGCGAGGCGATGTCCGGGGCCTGGAGGAGACGCTGTTTGGACGGGGTGTCGAGCATCATGGCCGCGGCGACCAGGTACGAGACCACCGCCGGCTCGTCCGGGAGGTCCGCGCCCGTCGACAGTGAGCGTTCGCGTGCTCCCGCCAGGCGCTTCTGGTACTGGCGGAAGGCGCGCAGGACGCCCTCCGCCAGCGCGCCCGCCTCGTCCCCCCGTTCCTCCGGCAGCTCCTCCAGCTCGGCCGTCAGGAACTGGCCCGACGCGTCCACCGAGAGCAGCCGCACGCGGGTCGTACCGGTCGCCAGCACCTCGAACGTGCCGTTGTCGCGCTCCCGGATCGTCGCCGCGTCCGCGATGCACCCCACGGAGTGGAACGCGCGCATCGGATCGTCGCCGAAGCCCGCCGTCGGGCCGCGCTCGGGCAGAGCCGTCGGGTCCGGCATGCCCGGCGCGCTCGGCGCGACCTCGTGGCCGTCGCGGATGGCGACGACGGCGAATCGGCGCGGTTCGGACTCGGGGGTCTTCAGCAGCTCGCGCATCATGGCGCGATAGCGCTCCTCGAAGATGTTCAACGGGAGCACGAGCCCCGGGAACAGCACCGAGTTCAGCGGAAAGAGCGGGAGCCGGACGGTGGTCACGACGTAAGAGCCTAATGGTCGTCGGGGCGGGTGGGGTCTGTGTGCTCACTCCTTGGGCATGGGGCGGCAGCGGACCGTGAGCGCAGCGGGATGCCGGACGCGATCTCCAGCCTTACGCCGTACCGCAGTTCGAGGAACTGGCCGAGCGGGTCGTCCGACACCCGGTCCCAGGGGAACGAGGTGGCGTACGGGCCGATCATGCGGAGCTGTGCGAGAGCGTCCTGCCGGAGAAGGCCGCCCCGCGCCTGGTCCAGCGCGATCCGCCAGGGCACCGGATCGCGTGGCTCGGCCTCCGCGGCCGCGGAGATCAACGGGACCGCATCGCGCAGGAGTTCACCGCGGGCGGGGGGCTCCCAGCCGCGGGTCACCGCCAGTTCGGGGGCGTACTCGCCGCGGCCGGCCGCCACGAGGACGGGCGCGAGCCGCTCGTCGGGGGCGTCGAGCAGCACATCGTCGTCGGCGGGCAGGCCGGCGGCGAGATGCGGGGTGTTCCGGATCATCCGCGCCGTGCGGAGGAACGCGCGCACTGAAGCCATGGTGAGGTCATTGAAAACCCGCAGGTCGCAGGCGCGCCAGAGGGACTTCGCAAGAACCTCTTGGTTGTACGGCGGGCGGTCAAGGTCCGGCAAAAAGGCCGTGCTCCGCTTCCGTCCCGGATGTGTCAGTTCCGGCTCAGGAGTCGCGTCGCCCCTGCCGCCACCGTAGTCGCCAGGACCCAGCCCAGCAGGATCACCGTCGCGGCCAGCCACTGCCAGCCGCCGCGCAGCTGCCAGTAGCCCACCTGCCCCAGGTCGACGACCGGCAGGAGCAGGTCCAGCGCGAACAGGGAGGCGTTCCACGGCGGGTGCTCGCCTTCCTTGATCGGCGGGTGGTCGGCGTGCGAGAAGGCGATCGACGTGGCCGCCCACAGCACGGCCATCCACACGGCGGCCCGGCCCGGCCGGTATCCGTAGGCGACCGTCCAGTCCTGCGCGTACCCCCACAGCTTGGCCGCGAGCGGCAGGTTCTCGCGGCGGTGGCGCTGCTTGGCGAGCAGCACCTCGCGGGCGTCCTCGTCCTCTCCGCCGGCGCGCAGCACCGTGGCGAGCCGCTCGTACGGCTCCGGGTTGTACTCGGCGGTCGCGGCTGCCACCCACTCCAGCCGTCTGGCCAGCGGGAACGGGCCGCGCGGCACGAGGTTCTCGTACTGGAAGCCGCCCATCTGGAGGTTGCCCGGGCTCGGCCAACTGTCCGCTCTGTCCATCAGGTTGACGATCCGGGCGCCCGACAGGACCACCTTGCCGCGCTCCGGGCGCTCCCCCAGGAAGCGCAGCTCGGGCACCTGGACGCGGCGCAGCGACATCTCCTGCTCGTCGGTGAAGGTGAAGCGGGCCCCCTCCAGGTCGACCGCGTCGCCGAACCGCCCGTCGTCGAGGCGTATGCCGCCCTCGCAGGTGAACCGCTGCACCCTGGTGCCGCGCGCCGGTGTGGTCCCGCTGGTCAGGAGCGGATTGCCGACGCCCGCAGGGGTCATGTAGAGGGTGCGCCCGACCGTGAGCTGGGGTGCGTTGAGCGCCAGGCGCGTGTACTGGTTGGTCAGTTGCGCGCCGCGCAGGCTCAGCGACACGCCGATGCTGGCGCCGCGCAGGCTCAGCTCGCCGTGCGATTCGAGTATCTCGGCCTGCAGGTCCTGCCCGACGGTCATACCGTCCCCGGTGAGCGTGCGGCCGCGCCGGTCGCGGTAGAGCACGGCCTGGTTGAGCAGCAGATCCGTGCCTATCTGCGCGTCGGTCAGCCGCACCCCGTTGTGGAACCGGCAGCGCGGCAGATGCAGATCGCCCTCGGTGTGCACGCGGGCCGCCTCCAGCCGGGGCACCGAGCAGTCGAGCAGCCGCAGTGTGGTGAACCGCGCCTCCGGCAGCCGTATCTCCTTCTCGAACCGGCAGCCTTTCATCTCCACGTACGGCGCGACCGTGCCGCCCGCCAGATCGAGGGTGTCCTCGATCTGGACGCCCACGAGCTTCAGCGCCGACACCCGCCCCGCCAGCGCGGGCGGCCCGTCCAGCAGCAGCCAGCACACGATCCGCGCCCGCACGGTCCGCTCGGGCCCCCAGGGGTGGCCCCCGTGCGGATCGTCCACCACGGTGTCCCCGGCGCGCAGGTCGTACACGCTGCCGTTGCGGAAGGCCTGCCACATTCCGATCTCGGCGGCGGTCAGATCGTCCGGCAGGTCTCCGTCCCGGATGCCGGCACCCTCGGTCACGACTCTTCCTTCCTCCCCGTCTCTCACAGGAACTCCCAGCCACCCATCGGTTTCGTACATACGTCCAATGCCCGCTGAGTGACGCCCTGAACACAGGACGTGAAGGCGATCTTCCGAGTTCCCCCGGAGGTGTGTATCAGACGCGGTGTGTATCAGGCACTGATACGGGCGGACGGCGTATCAGACACTGATACGGGCGGACGGCGCCCGACCGGGGTCTGAGAGAATTGTCCCCGTGCTGCAACATCTCTCGCTGGCCCGAATCGATCTGCGCGGCGACGCCCTCCCCAAGGGCCCCGCCCTGCGCGACCTGCTGCCCCGAGCCGACTTCGACGTCGCGGCCGCACTGGAGAAGGTGCGGCCGATCGTCGAGGCCGTTCATCATCGCGGCGACGCGGCACTCATCGACTTCGCCGAGAAGTTCGACGGCGTACGCCTGGAGTCCGTACGGGTCCCGGCCGAGGCCCTTGACGACGCCCTGGAGCGGCTCGACCCGGCCGTGCGCGCGGCCCTGGAGGAGTCCATCCGCCGCGCCCGCATCGTCCACCGCGAGCAGCGCCGCGGCAGCCACACCACCCAGGTCGTCCCCGGCGGGACGGTCACCGAGAGGTGGGTGCCGGTCGAGCGCGTCGGGCTGTACGCGCCGGGTGGCCGCTCGGTCTACCCGTCGTCCGTGATCATGAACGTGGTGCCCGCCCAGGAGGCCGGCGTCGGCTCCGTGGCCCTCGCCTCCCCGGCCCAGGCCGACTTCGGAGGGCTCCCGCACCCGACGATCCTCGCGGCCTGCGCGCTGCTCGGCGTCGACGAGGTGTACGCGGCCGGCGGCGCGACCGCGGTCGCGATGTTCGCGTACGGCACGGAGTCCTGCCCGCCCGCCAACATGGTCACCGGCCCCGGCAACATCTGGGTCGCCGCCGCCAAGCGGTACTTCACGGGCGTCATCGGCATCGACTCCGAGGCCGGTCCGACCGAGATCGCCGTCCTCGCGGACGGGACCGCCGACCCGGTGCACGTCGCCGCCGACCTGATCAGC
The DNA here is from genome assembly GCF_004337435.2 of Streptomyces sp. KM273126. Classification (NCBI taxonomy): domain Bacteria; kingdom Bacillati; phylum Actinomycetota; class Actinomycetes; order Kitasatosporales; family Streptomycetaceae; genus Streptomyces; species Streptomyces sp. KM273126. The sequence continues at coordinate 485,459 of NZ_SJXB02000002.1, forward strand.
CAGGCCGAGCACGACCCGCTGGCCGCCGCGGTCCTCGTCACCGACTCCGTGGAGCTCGCGGACGCGGTCGAGAAGGAGCTCGAGCCGCAGGTCGACGCCGCCAGGCACAGCGAGGACCGGATCCGCCCCGCCCTCGCGGGCCGGCAGTCCGCGATCGTGCTCGTCGACGGCATCGACGAGGGCCTCAGGGTCGTCAACGCGTACGGCGCCGAGCACCTGGAGATCCAGACCGCGGACGCCACGGCGGTCGCCGAACGGGTCGTGAACGCGGGCGCGGTCTTCATCGGCCCCTGGGCGCCGGTGTCGCTCGGCGACTACGCGGCAGGCTCCAACCACGTCCTGCCCACCGGTGGGTGCGCCTGCCACTCCTCCGGCCTGTCCGTCCAGTCCTTCCTGCGCGGCATCCACGTCGTCGACTACACGAAGGACGCGCTGGCAGAGGTCGCGCACCACGTGGTGACGCTGGCGGAGGCGGAGGACCTGCCCGCGCACGGCGCGGCGATCAAGGCAAGGTTCGGGTGGAAGGTGCCGGAGAGCAAGTGACCGACGTACGTATCGACGATCTTCCCGTACGGGACGAGCTGCGCGGCAAGTCCCCCTATGGAGCGCCCCAACTGGACGTCCCCGTACGGCTGAACACCAACGAGAACCCCTACCCGCTGCCCGAGCCGCTCGTCGAGCGGATCACCGAGCGGGTGCGCGAGGCGGCCCGGCACCTCAACCGCTATCCGGACCGGGACGCGGTGGAGCTGCGCACCGAGCTCGCCAGGTACCTCACGAAGACGGGCCAGTACCCGCTCGGCCCGGAGAACGTCTGGGCGGCCAACGGCTCCAACGAGGTCATCCAGCAACTGCTGCAGACCTTCGGCGGGCCCGGCCGCACGGCGATCGGCTTCGAGCCCTCGTACTCCATGCACGCGCTCATCTCCCGCGGCACGGGCACGGGCTGGGTCTCCGGCCCCCGGGGCGACGACTTCACCGTCGACCTCGCCGCCGCCGAGAAGGTCATCGCCGAGCTCCGGCCGGACGTCGTCTTCATCACCACCCCCAACAACCCGACGGGCAACGCGGTCCCGCCCGAAACGGTCCTCGCCCTGTACGAGGCCGCGCAGGCGGCGAAGGCGGAGACCGCCGGGGCGATGGTGGTGGTCGACGAGGCGTACGTCGAGTTCAGCCACGGCGACTCGCTGCTGCCGCTGCTCGAAGGCCGCCCGCACCTCGTGATCTCCCGGACGATGTCCAAGGCGTTCGGCGCGGCCGGCCTGCGCCTCGGCTACCTCGCCGCGCACCCCGCGGTCGTGGACGCCGTCCAGCTCGTACGGCTGCCGTACCACCTGTCGGCCGTCACACAGGCCACCGCCCTGGCCGCCCTGGAGCACACCGACACGCTGCTGAAGTACGTGGACCAGCTGAAGTCCGAGCGGGACCGGCTGGTCGGGGAACTGCGCGGACTCGGCTACGAGGTGACCGAGTCGGACGCCAACTTCGTGCAGTTCGGGCGGTTCCCCGATGCCCACGCGGCCTGGCAGAGGATCCTCGACCGGGGCGTCCTGGTGCGGGACAACGGCGTACCGGGATGGCTGCGGGTGACCGCGGGAACCCCGGCCGAGAACGACGCGTTCCTCGACGCGGCACGTGAACTACTGAGCTTTGTGGGGGACACCCCCACACCCCCGAAGGAGCAGAGCGCATGACTCGCGAGGGCCGCCTCGGAAGAATCGAACGGACCACGAAGGAGACCTCCGTCCTCGTCGAGATCGACCTGGACGGCACCGGAAGGACGGAGATCTCCACCGGGGTCGGCTTCTACGACCACATGCTCGACCAGCTCGGCCGGCACGGTCTGTTCGACCTGACCGTGAAAACCGAGGGTGACCTGCACATCGACTCGCACCACACCATCGAGGACACCGCCCTCGCGCTGGGCGCCGCCTTCAAGCAGGCCCTCGGCGACAAGGTGGGGATCTACCGCTTCGGCAACTGCACGGTGCCGCTCGACGAGTCCCTCGCCCAGGTGACCGTCGACCTCTCCGGCCGCCCGTACCTCGTGCACACCGAGCCCGAGAACATGGCGCCGATGATCGGCGAGTACGACACGACGATGACCCGGCACATCCTGGAGTCCTTCGTCGCCCAGGCCCAGATCGCGCTGCACGTGCACGTGCCGTACGGGCGCAACGCGCACCACATCGTCGAGTGCCAGTTCAAGGCGCTGGCGCGGGCCCTGAGGTACGCGAGCGAGCGCGACCCGCGCGCCGCCGGAATTCTTCCCTCCACGAAGGGCGCGCTGTAAGCCATGAGCGGTCTGTCCACCGTCCTGATCGTCGTCGGGCTCTTCCTGCTCGGTGGCGTCTACTCCTTCGTCAAGCAGAAGATGCCCAAGGGGCTCATCGTGCTGCTCTCGATAGGCGCCGGGATGTGTCTCGTCGCCGGCGTCCTGAGGCTGGAGGTGTGGAATTGAGCAGTTCGGCAAAGCAAGTGGTCGTCTTCGACTACGGCTTCGGCAACGTCCGTTCCGCCGAGCGTGCCCTCGCGCGCGTGGGAGCCGACGTCGAGATCACGCGCGACTACGACAGAGCCATGAACGCGGACGGCCTGCTGGTGCCGGGCGTCGGCGCGTTCGCCGCCTGTATGAAGGGCCTCACCGAGGCGCGCGGCGACTGGATCGTCGACCGTCGGCTGTCCGGCGGCCGCCCGGTGATGGGCATCTGCGTCGGCATGCAGATCCTGTTCGCCCGCGGCATCGAGCACGGCGTGGAGACCGACGGCCTCGACGAGTGGCCCGGCTCGGTCGAGCCGCTCCAGGCCGACATCGTGCCCCACATGGGCTGGAACACCGTCGAGGCCCCGGCCGACTCCGAGCTCTTCGCCGGCCTGGACGCCGACGCGCGCTTCTACTTCGTGCACTCCTACGCCGTCCACCACTGGAACCTGGAGATCCACAACCCCGCCATGCGGGCCCCCAAGGTCACCTGGTCCACGCACGGCAAGCCCTTCGTGGCCGCCGTGGAGAACGGCGCCCTGTGGGCCACGCAGTTCCACCCCGAGAAGTCCGGCGACGCCGGAGCACAGCTGCTCACCAACTGGATCGGAACCCTGTAGACCATGGCCAAGCTCGAACTCCTCCCCGCCGTCGACGTCCGCGACGGCCAGGCCGTCCGCCTCGTGCACGGCGAGTCCGGCACGGAGACCTCGTACGGCTCCCCGCTGGAGGCCGCCCTCGCCTGGCAGCGGTCGGGTGCCGAATGGCTGCACCTGGTCGACCTGGACGCCGCGTTCGGCACGGGTGACAACCGGGAGCTGATCGCCGAGGTCACCGGGGCGATGGACATCAAGGTGGAGCTGTCCGGCGGTATCCGCGACGACGCCTCCCTGGCGGCCGCCCTGGCCACCGGCTGCACCCGGGTGAACCTGGGCACGGCGGCCCTGGAGACCCCCGAGTGGGTCGCCAAGATCATCGCCGAGCACGGTGACAAGATCGCGGTGGGCCTGGACGTCCGTGGCACCACGCTCCGCGGCCGCGGCTGGACCCGCGACGGCGGCGACCTGTACGAGACGCTGGAGCGCCTCAACAAGGAGGGCTGCGCCCGCTACGTCGTCACCGACATCGCCAAGGACGGCACCCTCCAGGGCCCCAACCTGGAGCTCCTGAAGAACGTGTGTGCGGCGACGGACCGCCCGGTGGTGGCGTCGGGCGGCGTGTCGTCGCTGGACGACCTCCGGGCGATCTCCGGCCTCGTCCCCCTCGGTGTCGAGGGCGCCATCGTCGGGAAGGCCCTGTACGCGAAGGCGTTCACCCTGGAAGAGGCCTTGGAGGCTGTGTCGTCATGACGTCCGGAGCCGTGCGGCGCGTGCAGAGCGGAAGTCCCTGGGAAGAGTCCTTCGGGTTCGCACGCGCCGTCGCGGCGGGCGACCGCGTTCTGGTGGCGGGCACCACGTCCTTCAAGGGGCAGGTGCTGTACGGGGAGGGCGACCCGTACGAGCAGGCCAAGACGGCCTTCACCAGCGCGCTGGAGGCGATCGCCGAGTTCGGGCTCGGCCCCGAGTCGGTGGTCCGGACCCGGATGTACCTGTCCCATCAGCGGGATGTCGACGAGGTGGGCCGGGCGCACAAGGAGCTCTTCGACTCCGTGCGCCCGGCCGCGACCCTGCTGGTCGTGGAGGGCTTCGTCGATCCGCGCATCCTGGTCGAAGTAGAAATAGAGGCCTTCAGGGGCTAGAAGCCCTCAGAGGCCAGAGGCATGCAAAGGGAGCCGTGAATTCATGACCCTGGCGGTCCGAGTCATCCCCTGCCTGGACGTGGACAACGGCCGGGTCGTCAAGGGTGTCAACTTCCAGAACCTGCGCGACGCGGGCGACCCCGTCGAGATGGCCAAGGTGTACGACGCCGAGGGTGCCGACGAGCTGACGTTCCTGGACATCACCGCGTCCTCCGGCAACCGCGAGACCACGTACGACGTGGTGCGCCGCACCGCCGAGCAGGTCTTCATCCCGCTGACCGTGGGCGGCGGCGTGCGAACGGCCGAGGACGTCGACAAGCTGCTGCGGGCGGGCGCCGACAAGGTGGGCGTGAACACGGCCGCCATCGTCCGCCCGGAGCTGATCCGCGAGATCGCCGAGCGCTTCGGCCGTCAGGTCCTGGTCCTGTCGGTCGACGCGCGCCGCACGGAGAGCGGGTCCTTCGAGGTCACCACCCACGGCGGCCGCAAGGGCACCGGCATCGACGCCGTCGAGTGGGCCCACCGCGCAGCCGAGCTGGGCGCGGGCGAGATCCTGCTCAACTCGATGGACGCGGACGGCACGAAGGACGGCTACGACCTGGAGATGATCTCGGCGGTCCGCAAGCACGTCACGATCCCTGTCATCGCTTCGGGCGGCGCGGGCAAGTTGACGGACTTCCCGCCCGCCATCGCCGCGGGCGCGGACGCTGTGCTGGCCGCGTCGGTCTTCCACTTCGGGGACCTGCGGATCGGTGAGGTGAAGCAGACACTGCGGGAGGCGGGTCACCCGGTGAGGTGATGTCGCGCTCCGTGAGCTGAGCCCTGCCCTGCTTGAAAGCCCCGGTCGTCCGGCCGGGGCTTTTCTTCGGCTGACACGCAAGAAAAGTTGCGCAAAATATATTGCACAACTTTTCTTGCGTACCTAGCGTGGGGGCATGACCGAGAAGGAGCGGGACCGCCGCATCACCGATCTGGGCACGCTCAAGGCGCTCGCCCATCCCCTGCGGATGAAGCTCATGCGCGGGCTGACCGTCGCACGCGTCGCGACGGCGTCCCAGCTGGCCGAGCAGGTCGACGAGGCTGTCTCACTGGTCAGCTACCACCTGCGCAAGCTCGCCGAGCACGGGCTCATCGAGGAGGCCGAGCCGCAGAGCACGGACGGCCGGGAGCGCTGGTGGCAGCCCGCCTCGGACGGGGTGAGCATCCGCGACGAGGACTTCCGCGACGCCCCCGAGAAGGCGGCCGCCCACACCGCGGCCAGCCGGCTCTTCTTCGAGCAGCGCGCCGACATGTACCGGCGCTTCCTCGACGAACGCCCCCACTGGGGCGAGCAGTGGAACGCGGCCGCGGAGTCCTCCGAGGCGTCATTGCGGCTGACGGCGGCCGAACTGGCCGAACTGAACCAGGAGATGCTCGCCCTCGTCCGCAGGTACGACGAGCACGGCCGGGCCGCCGACGCCACCGGTGACACCGAGGGCCGGGAGAACGTCGCGGTGCACACGTACGCCTTCCCGTTCCGGATCTGAGAGGACCCGCGCCCGTGCCCTCGGCCCCCACGACCGCCGCGCACGTCCCCGTCACCGACCGCCCAGCCCACCGCGACCCCAACGTCCTGCGCTGGCTCGGCGCGTACGCCTCGTCGGCGACCGGTGACAACGTCTACTACCTCGCCCTGTCCTGGGCCGCCGTCCAGGCCGGGACGCCCGCGCAGGCCGGTCTGGTCACCGCGCTGAGCGCCGTGCCGCGGGCCCTGTTGATGTTGGGCGGCGGAGTGATCGCCGACCGGTTCGGCCCTCGCAGGGTGCTGATCAGCAGCGACAGCGTGCGCTGCGCGGTGGTCCTCGCCGTCGCCGGGCTGCTGTTCGCGGGCCGTCCGGGCCTGTGGCCGCTGGCCGCGCTGGCCCTCGTTTTCGGGGCGGTCGACGCGGTCATGATGCCCGCGCTGGGTGCCCTGCCGACCCGGATCACGGGACGCGGACAGCTCGCCCGGGTCCACGGCATGCGCGGACTCGTGGTCCGCCTCGCGAGCGTCGTCGGGGCCCCGCTCGGCGGCCTCGGCGTGGCGCTCGGCGGCTCGGCGGCGGCGTTCGGCCTGGCCGGGCTGCTGTTCGCGGCGTCTCTGCCGCTCCTGATCGCCCTACGCGTGGGGGAGGAGCCGGCGGAGGGCACGCGCGCGCGTGGCACCGCGTGGAGCGATCTGGCCGACGGGCTGCGCTACCTGCGCGGCCACCGCGTCCTGCGCTCGCTGATCGTCGTCATCGCGCTCAGCGACCTCGGTTTCGTCGGCCCGCTCAACATCGGCCTGACCCTCCTCGCCGACGAACGCGGCTGGGGAGCCGGGGGCGTCGGCTGGGTGCTCGCGGGCTTCGGTACCGGCGCCGGGGCGGTCTCGCTGCTGATCGGCGTCCGCGGACGAGTCCCGCGCGCGGGACTCGTCCTGTCGGTGTCCGGCGTCGCCAGTGCCGTCGCGATCGCCGCGCTGGCCTACGTGCCCCACGTCGCGGCGGCCGTCGCCGTGGCCCTCTCGATCGGCCTGATCTCCGGGCTGAACGGCGTGCTGTGCGGGGCGCTCCTCCAGGCCGGGTCCGACCGGACCTACGTCGGCCGCGTCACCTCCGTGTCGACCTTCTTCAGCCTCGGGCTCGCGCCGCTCACCTTCCCGCTGACGGGCGCAGCGATCGGCCTGTGGGGCACCGGCCCGGTGTTCACGGTCAGCGCGGCCGTGTGCGGCCTGGCCGGCGTGTACGGCCTCTGCTCCGGCCCGCTGCGCCGCGCGGAGCTGCCCCGCTGACCGCTGGCTCAGCTAGATCCCCAGCTGCTTCGTCTCATGCAGCTTCGTGATCGCGTCCTTCTCGCCGTCCAGCTCGACATCGGCCACCTGCTGCCGCCCGTACAGGAACAACAGCAGCTCCGACGGTTCGCCGGTCGCCGTGACCACCGGCGTGCCCCGGTGGGCGACCGCCGTCTGGCCGTCCGGGCGGCGCAGCACGAGCCCGGTCGGGGCACTGCGGCCCATCAGCCGGGCGGTGCGCTCCATACGGGACCACAGGGCGTCCTGGAAGACCGGGTCCAGCTCGCGCGGCGTCCAGTCGGGCTGGGCGCGGCGCACGTCCTCGGTGTGGACGTAGAACTCGATCGTGTTCGAGGCCTCGTCGATCTGCTTCAGGGAGAAGGGCGAGAGACGCGGCGGGCCGGTGCGGATGAGCCGGATCAGCTCGTCGTACGGCTTCGCGGTGAACTCGGCCATCACCCGCTCCAGACGCGAAGCGAGCTGCTTGACGAGGATGCCCCCGGCGGCGTCGGGGCGGCGCTCGCGCACCACCACGTGGGCGGCGAGGTCACGGGTGTTCCAGCCCTCGCAGAGGGTCGGGGCGTCCGGACCCGAGGCCTCCAACAGGTCGGCGAGGAGAAGTCGTTCACGCTTGGCATGGGTCGACATGCGGCAAGCCTACGACCGGGTGGCGCCTGAGCCCAGTGGAGACCGGCCCGGTGCGCCGACGGGCGTCCCCCGAACCGGTCCGGCCTGTGGACAACCACGGGCAGTGTCGGCGGCGCGCGGCACAATGGCACCCATGACCAGCACGCCGTCCCCCAGCGGGCCCAACGGGCCCGGCAGCCTCGATCCCGGGATCGCCGCGCGCCTCAAGCGCAGCGCCGACGGGCTCGTCCCCGCGATCGCCCAGCAGTACGACACCGGGGAGGTGCTCATGCTGGGCTGGATGGACGACGAGGCGCTGCACCGCACGCTCACCACCGGCCGCTGCACGTACTGGTCGCGCAGCCGCCAGGAGTACTGGGTGAAGGGCGACACCTCCGGCCACTTCCAGTGGGTGAAGTCCGTGGCCCTGGACTGCGACGCCGACACCGTGCTCGTCAAGGTCGACCAGGTGGGCGCCGCCTGCCACACCGGCGCCCGCACCTGCTTCGAGGCCGATGTCCTCAAGGCCGCCGAAGGCGGCGCCGGTTCCGACGCACCGTCACTGGATCAGTAGGGTCGGCCGCCATGGACCTAGAGACGTTCCGCAAGCTGGCCACCGACCGCCGTGTCATCCCCGTCAGCCGCAAGCTCCTCGCCGACGGCGACACCCCGGTCGCGCTCTACCGCAAGCTCGCCGCCGAGCGCCCCGGCACCTTCCTGCTGGAGTCCGCGGAGAACGGCCGCTCGTGGTCCCGGTACTCCTTCGTGGGCGTCCGTTCCGCCGGCACCCTCACCGAGCGGGACGGCCAGGCGCACTGGCTGGGCACCCCACCCGTCGGCGTGCCCGTCGACGGCGACCCGCTCGTCGCCCTGCGCGCCACGATCCAGGCCCTGAACACGCCCCACGACCTCGCCTCGGGCCTGCCGCCCTTCACCGGCGGCATGGTCGGCTACCTCGGCTACGACATCGTGCGCCGCCTGGAGAAGATCGGCCCCGGTGAGCACGACGACCTCCAGCTTCCCGAGCTGACGATGCTGCTCACCAGCGACCTTGCCGTCCTCGATCACTGGGACGGCACGGTGCTGCTCATCGCCAACGCCATCAACCACAACGACCTGGACACGGGCGTGGACGAGGCGTACGCGGACGCGGTCGCCCGCCTCGACACCATGCAGGCCGACCTCTCCCGCCCCGTCTCACAGCCCCCGGCCGTGCTCCCGCCCTCCGAGCTCCCCGAGTACACCGCCCGCTGGGGCGGCCCCGACTTCCAGGAGGCCGTCGAGGACGTCAAGGAGCGCATCCGGGCCGGCGAGGCCTTCCAGGTGGTCCCGTCCCAGCGCTTCGAAACGCCGTGCACGGCAAGCGCGCTGGACGTCTACCGCGTCCTGCGCGCGACCAATCCCTCCCCGTACATGTACCTGTTCCGCTTCGACGGCTTCGACGTCGTCGGCTCGTCCCCCGAGGCCCTGGTCAAGGTCGAGGACGGGCAGGCGATGCTGCACCCCATCGCGGGCACCCGGCACCGCGGCGCCACCCCGCAGGAGGACCAGGCCCTCGCCGACGAGCTGCTCGCCGACCCCAAGGAGCGCGCCGAGCACCTGATGCTCGTCGACCTGGGGCGCAACGACCTGGGCCGCGTGTGCGAGCCCGGCTCGGTCGAGGTCGTCGACTTCATGTCCATCGAGCGGTACTCGCACGTCATGCACATCGTGTCGACCGTCACCGGGCGTGTCGCGGAAGGCCGTACGGCCTTCGACGTGCTGACCGCCTGCTTCCCGGCCGGCACGCTCTCCGGAGCCCCCAAGCCGCGCGCGATGCAGATCATCGACGAGCTGGAGCCGGCCCGCCGCGGGCTGTACGGCGGCTGCGTCGGCTACCTCGACTTCGCCGGCGACTCCGACACCGCCATCGCCATCCGCACGGCCCTCCTCCGCGACGGCACCGCCTACGTCCAGGCGGGCGCCGGCATCGTCGCCGACTCGGACCCCGTCGCCGAGGACACCGAGTGCCGCAACAAGGCGGCGGCGGTGCTGCGCGCGGTGCACACGGCGAACCGGCTCGGTCAGCGGCGGGCGTGAACCCCGGGTGATGTGGTGCGTGGGCGTCAGGCGATAGTGGAGTACGTGACCGCACTACCTCACCCCCGTTCCGAACCCGCACGCGTCCGTGCCGGGCGACGAAGTCTCGGCGTCGCGCTGCTGTGCGGCGCGCTCGGCGCGGCCGTGGCACTGCTCGCCTCCCGGCAGCGCTGGTCGGAGGCCACCGCCTCGGTCGCGGGCGGCGACTTCCCGCTGACCGCCAAGGGCAGCGAGGTCACCGGCGTCCCCGCGGCCCTCGCCATAGTGGGCCTCGCCGCGCTCGTCGCCGTGTTCGCCGTACGCAGGGCCGGGCGCGTCCTGGTCGCGGCGCTGCTCGCGCTCTCCGGCGCGGGCACCGTCGCCACGGCCGTGCTGGGCGCCTCCGACAGCTCCGCGCTCGACGAGAAGGCCGCACAGGCCTCCGGTGACACCTCCGCCACCGTCGACGCGCTCAGCCACACCGCCTGGCCCTACGCCGCGGCCGTGGGCGGCGTACTGATCCTGCTCGCCGGGCTGATCGCCCTGCGGTACGGGAAACTGTGGCCCGCGATGTCCGGCCGTTACGAGCGCGACGGGACGCCCCGGCCGCGCAGGGCGAAGCCCGTGGACCCGGACCGTCCCGAGGACCTGTGGAAGGCCCTCGACCGGGGCGAGGACCCGACGGGCGCATAGGGTGCCCTCGGCGCTCCGGCGTTCGCTGACGCCCCGAGGAGAGACCCCCGCTCAGGGTGTTCGCGCGGGTACGGGACAATGGACGGCGAGCGTCCGACTCACACACGCATCGCTTACAGCAACGAGGAGCAAGCATGGCGGGCAGCAGCCACGGTCACACCCCGGCCGCCTGGACCGGTGTCATCATCGCAATCATCGGTTTCTGCGTCGCGGGCGCCTTCATGGTGATGGCCAACCCGCTGGGCTTCTGGGCCGGCATGGTGATCACGGTCCTCGGCGGTGTCGTCGGCGCCATCATGCGCTCGATGGGCCTGGGCCAGTCCAAGCCGGCGCGGCCCGTTCAGCACGTCGCGAAGCCCGAGGCGGCGCGCGAGCCGGCCGGCGCCGAGAGCTGAGCCCGCAGGACGGTCTCGTACCCGTACGGCTCCGGGAGGGGCGGACCCGGCGTGCAGAAGCGCCGGATCCGCCCCTCCCGCGCGCCGGGCGGCCCGCACCGGGCAGAATGCGTGGTGTGAACGCCGACAGCCGCAGAGTGACCCCGTCGAGCGGTACCCCCACGGGCGCGCGCTCCGTGCTGGGACGCCTGGCCGTGCCGGCCGGGGTACTCGCGGCCGTGGCCGGGGCCTTCGCGTACGTCGGGGCCGTGGACCCCAACGAGCCCGGGCACTACCCGGTCTGTCCGCTGCTGCGCCTCACCGGCCTGTACTGCCCGGGCTGCGGCGGCCTGCGCGCAGCGCACGCGTTCGCGCACGGGGACATCGCAACGGCACTCACCGACAACGCGCTGGCCGTGCTGGGCTTTCTGGCGTTCGCGGCGGGATGGACCGTCTGGGTGGTCCGCACCGTGCGCGGGCGGCCGACGCGGATCGAACTGCCGTCGGTGGCGCTGTGGTCGCTGGGCGCGTTGACGCTGGTCTTCACGGTTGTCCGGAACCTGCCGTTCGGTGGCTGGCTGCATCCTTGATCACATGGTGAACGTCCAGGTAGAGGGACCGGCGTCAACCGGATGCGAGGCCTACGCCTTCCTGCGGATACCATCGCAGTGACCCCGAACAGCTTGAACTGCTCGAACCGCTTCAACCGCCCACCGTCAGGAAGGGGGCCGCTCGCGTGAGTGTGCTCGACGAGATCATCGACGGAGTCCGTGCCGACCTCGCGGAGCGGCAGGCGCGCGTCAGCCTCGACGAGCTCAGGGAGCGCGTGGTGAAGGCCCCGGCGGCCAAGGACGGCGTGGCCGCGCTGCGCGGTGACGGCGTGAAGGTGATCTGCGAGGTCAAGCGCTCCAGCCCCTCCAAGGGCGCGCTGGCCGCGATCGCCGACCCGGCGGGACTGGCCGCCGACTACGAGGCGGGCGGCGCGGCGGTCATCTCCGTCCTCACCGAGCAGCGCCGCTTCGGCGGCTCGCTGGCGGACCTGGAGGCGGTCCGGGCCCGCGTCGACATCCCCGTCCTCCGCAAGGACTTCATCGTCACCTCGTACCAGCTGTGGGAGGCCCGGGCGTACGGCGCCGACCTGGCCCTGCTGATCGTCGCGGCCCTCGACCAGCCCGCCCTGGAGTCCCTCGTCGAGCGTGCCGTGTCCATCGGGCTCACACCGCTCGTCGAGGTGCACGACGAGGAGGAGATCGAGCGGGCGGTGGACGCGGGCGCGAAGGTGATCGGCGTCAACGCCCGCAACCTGAAGACCCTGGAGGTCGACCGCTCCACGTTCGAGCGGATCGCCCCCGAGATCCCCGACAGCATCGTCAAGATCGCCGAGTCCGGTGTCCGCGGCCCGCACGACCTCATCGCGTACGCCAACGCCGGCGCCGACGCCGTGCTCGTGGGCGAGTCCCTGGTGACCGGACGCGACCCGAAGACGGCGGTCTCGGACCTCGTGGCCGCGGGCGCCCACCCCGCGCTGCGGCAGGGCAGGGGCTGACACCCACCATGGCCGTTCGCCGCGCATCGGCCCGACGACCCCGGACGAGCCCGCGCTCGACCGGCGCCGTCGCCCTGGCCTGCGCACGCTCGGCCGACCCCTACGCCCGCCTGGCCCGCGGCTGCCGGCCGCGTGGCTGCCGGGCGCCCGCGCGGCGCGTCCACGGTCGCCGCGTCCGCTACGTCATCGGTGACGAGCCCGGTCAGGTCAACGGAATGCGATGGCCCGGGCCCGTACGCGCGTTCACTCTGCGGATGGGCTGAGCCGACGTCGGTCGGCCCGGGCATCCGGGCTCGTCCTCACCATCGGGAACCGGGTGACCGGCTCCACGTGGGCCGAGAGGGCTGTTTCTCGCTGTCGTCGGCTCGCAACCGACCCCGACGGAGAGTGCGCGTACATGGATACCGTGACCATGTCCGACCTGTAACCGGGGCTCAAGCCCCTGCGAGGTAACCGCATGTCCAGCGAGTTCTTCATCCCCGACCCCGAGGGCCGGGTTCCCAGCGCCGAGGGGTACTTCGGCGCGTACGGCGGCAAGTTCATCCCGGAGGCACTGGTCGCCGCCGTGGACGAGGTCGCCGTGGAGTACGACAAGGCGAAGGCCGATCCCGAGTTCGCCCGCGAGCTCGACGACCTGCTCGTGCACTACACCGGGCGGCCGAGCGCACTCACCGAGGTGCCGAGGTTCGCCGAACACGCCGGCGGCGCCCGCGTGTTCCTGAAGAGGGAAGACCTCAACCACACCGGATCCCACAAGATCAACAACGTGCTCGGTCAGGCGCTGCTCACCCGGCGCATGGGCAAGACGCGCGTCATCGCCGAGACCGGTGCCGGACAGCACGGCGTGGCGACGGCGACCGCGTGCGCCCTGTTCGGGCTCGAATGCACCATCTACATGGGCGAGATCGACACCCGGCGGCAGGCCCTCAACGTGGCGCGCATGCGCATGCTCGGCGCCGAGGTCATCGCCGTGAAGTCCGGCAGCAGGACGCTCAAGGACGCCATCAACGAGGCCTTCCGCGACTGGGTCGCCAACGTCGATCACACCCACTACCTGTTCGGGACCGTCGCGGGACCCCACCCCTTCCCCGCCATGGTGCGTGACTTCCACCGCGTCATCGGCGTCGAGGCACGGCGCCAGCTGCTGGAGCGCGCCGGGCGCCTTCCCGATGCCGCCGTCGCCTGCGTGGGGGGCGGTTCCAACGCCATCGGGCTCTTCCACGACTTCATCCCCGACACCTCCGTACGCCTCATCGGGTGCGAGCCCGCCGGGCACGGCGTCGAGACCGGGGAGCACGCCGCGACCCTGACCGCGGGTGAGCCCGGGATTCTGCACGGGTCGCGGTCGTACGTCCTGCAGGACGAGGAAGGGCAGATCACCGAGCCGTACTCGATCTCGGCCGGGCTGGACTACCCCGGCATCGGCCCCGAGCACTCCTACCTCAAGGACAGCGGCCGCGGCGAGTACCGCGCGGTCACCGACGACGCCGCGATGCAGGCACTGCGCCTGCTGTCGCGCACCGAGGGGATCATCCCGGCCATCGAGAGCGCCCACGCGCTCGCCGGTGCCCTGGAGGTCGGCCGGGAGCTGGGCAAGGACGGGCTGATCGTCGTCAACCTGTCCGGCCGCGGCGACAAGGACATGGACACGGCCGCCCGGTACTTCGGCCTGTACGACACCGACGCCACCGTTGCCGCGGACGCCGACGGCGGCGCCGCCGAGATCGAGGGGGACGCCAAGTGAGCGGCAACGTCCAGCTGCTGAGTGACACCCTGGCGGCCGCCAGGGCCGAGGGACGGTCCGCTCTCATCGCGTACCTCCCGGCCGGATTCCCGACCGTCGACGGGGGCATCGCCGCGATCAAGGCCGTCTTCGAGGGCGGTGCCGACGTCGTCGAGGTGGGCCTGCCGCACAGCGACCCCGTCCTCGACGGGCCCGTCATCCAGACCGCCGACGACATCGCCCTGCGGGGCGGCGTCAGGATCGCCGACGTGATGCGCACGGTCCGGGAGGCCTACGAGGCGACCGGGAAGCCGGTGCTCGTGATGACGTACTGGAATCCCATCGACCGGTACGGGGTGGAGCGCTTCACCGCCGAGCTCGCCGAGGCCGGAGGGGCCGGGTGCATCCTGCCCGACCTCCCCGTCCAGGAGTCCGCCCTCTGGAAGGAACACGCCGAGAAGCACGGGCTCGCCACGGTCTTCGTGGTCGCGCCCAGCAGCAAGGACGCCCGGCTCGCCGAGATCACCGCGGCGGGCTCCGGCTTCGTCTACGCGGCCTCGCTGATGGGCGTCACGGGAACCCGCGAGTCGGTGGGCGCCCAGGCACAGGACCTGGTCCAGCGCACCAGGGCCACCACCGAGCTGCCCGTCTGCGTCGGGCTCGGTGTATCCAACGCCAGGCAGGCCGCCGAGGTCGCCGGCTTCGCCGACGGGGTGATCGTCGGCTCCGCCTTCGTGAAGCGGATGCTGGACGCCCCGGACGAGGCCGCCGGACTGGAAGCCGTACGGACCCTGGCGGGTGAGCTCGCCCAGGGCGTGCGCGGGACGGCGTGACGGGCAGGGCGAGGGACAGCGCGTGGGGCCGGTGTCGCACGCGGCCGTGACACACAGCCGTTCGCGCACGTGACGGACAATCCGCTCACTCGAACGAGTGGACCTGGGGCCGGGGAGGCGCTCTGCGTCTCCCCGGTTCGTTCTGCCGGATGTGAGCGAGAAGAATCGTGAGGGAAAGCGCACCGCCCGGGAGAGGCTGGCGGCGGAGCGAGAGAAGCAGAAGACCGCGGAGAGGCGCCGCCGCGTACTGGTCGTGGGGGCCTCCGTGGTATGCGTCCTGGGCCTGGCCGCGGGGATCGGCGCCCTCGCCGCGAACGCCGGCAAGGACGGCGCGGACGAAGCCTCGGGCCCGGTCGTGGGGCCCTCGGGAGCGCAGGGCAAGAACGGCCTGGTGATCCCCGTCGGCAAGGACGGAGCCAAGGCGACCCTCACGGTGTGGGAGGACTTCCGCTGCCCGGCGTGCAAGTCCTTCGAGGACACCTACCGCTCCACGATCCACCGGCTCACGGACGCCGGAAAGCTCAAGGTCGAGTACCGCCTGGCGACACTGATCGACGGAAACATGGGCGGCAGCGGTTCGAAGAACGCCGCCAACGCCGCCGCGTGCGCCCAGGACGCGGGCAAGTTCCCCGCGTACCACGACGTGCTGTACAAGAACCAGCCCCCCGAGACGGAGGACGCCTTCGCCAAGGACGCCAAGCTGGTCGAGCTGGCGAAGAAGGTCGACGGGCTGGACACGCCCGCCTTCCGCCGGTGCGTCGAGGACGGCACGCACAACGGCTGGGCCGTGAAGTCGAACGAGGCCTTCCAGAAGGGCGATTTCGGGGGCACCCCGACCGTGCTCCTCGACGGCAAGAACATCTACCAGGACCAGTCTCTGACCCCGGCGAAGCTGAAGCAGATGGTGGAGGCGAAGAATGGCGGGTGAGGCCCGCCCGCCGTGGTCTGACGGGGGTGGCGTTATGGAGCCGTAGCCGGGCGGGTTGCCGTGGTACCTGTCCGGCAGGGTAGCGTCGACCTTGCCATGGACCTTGTTGAGCTTGCCTTCATTCCGAGCCCGTCGCGCGGGGTGCTGTACCTGGGCCCCGTGCCGCTGCGCGGCTACGCGTTCTGCATCATCATCGGCGTCTTCGTGGCCGTCTGGCTCGGTAACAAACGCTGGATCGCCCGCGGCGGGCGGGCCGGCACAGTGGCCGACATCGCGGTCTGGGCCGTGCCGTTCGGCCTCGTCGGCGGACGGCTGTACCACGTGATCACGGACTACGAGCTGTACTTCAGCGAGGGCCGTGACTGGGTGGACGCCTTCAAGGTGTGGGAGGGCGGTCTCGGCATCTGGGGCGCGATCGCGCTCGGAGCGGTGGGTGCGTGGATCGGCTGCCGCCGCCGCGGCATCCCGCTGCCCGCGTACGCGGACGCCGTCGCGCCCGGCATCGCCTTCGCGCAGGCGATCGGGCGGTGGGGCAACTGGTTCAACCAGGAGCTGTACGGGCGCCCCACGGACCTCCCCTGGGCCGTGAAGATCACGTCCTCGACGGACGGCCGGGTCCCGGGCACGTACCACCCGACCTTCCTCTACGAGTCCCTGTGGTGCATCGGCGTCGCGCTCCTGGTCATCTGGGCCGGCCGGCGCTTCAAGCTCGGGCACGGGCGGGCGTTCGCGCTCTACGTCGCGGCGTACTGCGTAGGCCGCTTCTGGATCGAGTACATGCGCGTCGACGACGCCCACCACATCCTCGGTCTGCGGCTCAACAACTGGACCGCGATGTTCGTCTTCCTGCTCGCGGTGGTCTACATCGTCCTCTCGGCGCGAATGCGGCCTGGGCGCGAGGAGATCGTGGAACCGGGTGCCTCCGACGGGGCTGAGGGTGAGGCGGCGGAGCCCGAGAAGAAGGTGGCCGTCACGGAGCCGTCGGACAAGTCCGACGAGTCGAAGCCCGACGAGTCCGAGCCCGAGTCCGAGTCCAAATCCAATGAGAAGCCGGACAAGGCGGCCGCCGAGGAGCCCACGGGCAGCGAGCCCGAGAAGGAGCCCGAGACCGAGTCGGCCAAGAAGAGCTGACCTCGACGGTACGTACGTCTGAGGGGCGCCGCATCCAGGTGGATGCGGCGCCCCTCACGTTTTCGCCCCCGCCGCCCCTACCCGTCCCATCCCCAGGGGCTCCGCCCCTTCGAACCCGACTGAGGGAGCGGTGCCCCCTGGACCTCCGGGGCTGTGGGGCTCCGCCCCGGACCCTGTTTCGGGGGCCGGCCCCCGGACCCCGCTCCTCAAACGCCGGAGGGGCTGGATTTGCCGGCCGGGGCTGGATTTCCAGCCCGTCCGGCGTTTGAGGACGAGGCCGTTCAGGCCGATGCGGGGGTCTGGGGGCGGCAGTCCCCAGGGAAGGGATGGGACGGGTAGGGGCCTACGTGGCTCTCTGCGCGAGGGAGAGCGTGCGGTGGGCGGAGGCCACGACCGCCGCGTCGACGAAGCAGCCGTTCGGGAGAGCCTGGGCGCCGGGCTCCTCGGCGGCGGCCGCGAGGACCTCCTCGGCCGACTCGATTTCCTCCCGCGTCGGCAGGTACGCCCGTTCGATGACGGGAAGCTGGCGGGGGTGGATGGCCGTGCGGCCGAGGAAGCCGAGGGCGCGGCCGTGGGCGCAGGAATGGGCCAGGCCGTCGAGGTCCCTGGTGTCCGGGTAGATCGACTGGGCGGGAGGCGGGAGGGAAGCGGCCCGGGCGGCCAGCACGACCCGGGAACGGGGCCAGTCCAGCGCCGTGTCGGACCGTACGCCCAGTTCGGCCCGGAGGTCGGTCTCGCCGAGGGCGATGCCCTTGAGCGCCGGGTGGGCGGTGGCGACGATGTAGGCCTGTTCCACGCCGAGGGCCGTTTCCAGGAGGGCGTACAGGGGCATCGCTCCGCCCTCGGCGGGGGCGGACTCCTCCGCCACGTGGACGACCTGCGCGGGGGACGTCACCTTGGGCAGGCGCAGGCCCGAGAGGCCGGGGAGTGGGGCCAGGGCGGTGAGGTCGGCCGCCGCGGGCGGGGTGTTCAGGGCGTTCACGCGGACGTGGACCGGAACTGGCGGGGGGTCGGCGAGCAGGTCGGCGGTGGCCCTGCGCGCGTACTCCTTGCGGTCCGGGGCAACCGCGTCCTCCAGGTCGACGACGACCACGTCCGCGCCGGAGGCGAGGGCCTTGGAGACCACCTCCGGGCGGTCGCCGGGGACGTACAGCCAGGTCAGGGGGTAGGCCTCCGTCGGCGTGGGGGGCGTGGGAGGCGTAGGAGTCACAGGGGGCGTCGGAGTCACAGGGCGCCTTCCGCACGCAGGTCGGCGAGGTCCGTGTCCGTCAGGCCGAGCTCAGTGAGGACAGCCTCCGTGTCCGCGCCGTGCGGCCGGCCCGCCCAGCGGATCGCGCCGGGGGTGGAGGACAGGCGGAAGAGGATGTTCTGCATGCGGAGAGGGCCCAGTTCGGGGTCGTCGACGGTCGTGATGGTGTCGAGCGCCTCGTACTGGGGGTCCCGCATCACGTCCCGTACGTCCTGGATGGGGGCCACCGCCGCCTCCGCCTTCTCGAAGGCCTCGGTGACCTCCTCCTGGGTGTGGCGGGCGATCCACGTTCCCACCGCCTCGTCGAGGACGTCCGCGTGGCGGGCCCGGCCCGTGCCCGTCGCGAACCACGGTTCGGTGGTCAGTTCGGGGCGGCCCACCAGCCGCATCACCCGCTCGGCCACCGACTGGGCCGAGGTCGAGATCGCGACCCAGCGGTCGTCCGCCGTGCGGTAGGTGTTGCGGGGCGCGTTGTTCTGGGTGCGGTTGCCCGTACGGGGCTGGACGTGGCCCAACTGGTCGTACCAGAGGGGCTGCGGGCCCAGGACCGTGAGGATCGGTTCGATGATCGCCATGTCGACCACCTGGCCCTCGCCCGTGCGCTCGCGGGCGGTGAGGGCCGTCATCACCGCGTATGCCGTCGTCAGGCCCGCGATGGAGTCGGCCAGGCCGAACGGCGGGAGCGTCGGCGGGGCGTCCGGTTCGCCGGTGATCGCGGCGAAACCGCTCATCGCCTCCGCGAGGGTACCGAAGCCCGGGCGGCGCGCGTACGGGCCGTACTGGCCGAAGCCGGTGACGCGGGCGAGCACCAGACGGGGGTTCGCGGCCGAGAGGTCGCTCCAGCCGAGGCCCCATTTCTCCAGGGTGCCCGGGCGGAAGTTCTCGATGATCACGTCGGCGGTCGCGGCGAGCCGCAGCAGTGTCGTCCGGCCGCCCGGCTTGGACAGGTCCAGGGCCATCGTGCGCTTGTTGCGGCCGAGGAGCTTCCACCACAGGCCCACGCCGTCCTTCGACGGGCCGTGGCCCCGGGACGGGTCCGGTCGGCGCGGATGCTCGACCTTGATGACCTCCGCGCCGAAGTCGCCGAGCATCGTGGCGGCCAGCGGGCCGGCGAAGAGGGTCGCGAGGTCGAGGACGCGGAGGCCGGACAGCGGTGCGGGCGTCGCGTTCACTTCGTGCATCGAGGGGTCGTCTCCCGGAGGGTGAGCTGGGCGAGGGCGTCGAAGCCGATGCCGTTGAAGTCGGCGACGGAGGTGGCCAGACGGTTCTTCAGGGGCTGGGTCCAGCGCTGGGGCAGGCCGGTGGGGTCGCCGGTGAGGAGGCCCGCGACGCTGCCCGCCGTCGCGCCGACCGAGTCGGTGTCCAGGCCACCCGACACCGCACGGCAGATGGAGCCGGTGAAGTCGCCGGCCGCGTGGGTGAGGGCGGCGGCGAGCAGCGCGGTGTTGGGGACGGCGTGGACCCAGTGGTAGTCGGCGTGGGTGAGGTGGAGTCGGTCGACCACCGTGTCGAAGTCCCTGTGGTCCTGGGCCAGTTGGATTGCGTGGTGAATTGCCCGGGCGAGGCGGGAGCCGGGGGGTACGACCCGCAGTCCGGTGCGCAGGCAGTGGTGGACGTCGTGGGTTCCGGCGGCGGCCTCGGCGATGGTGGCGGCGGCGAACATGGCCGCGTAGACGCCGTTCGCCGTGTGGGTGAGGACCGCGTCGCGGTGGGCCTGTTCGGCCGCGGCCGCGGGGTCGCCCGGGTGGGTCCAGCCGTGGACGTCGGCGCGGATGAGGGCGCCGATCCACTCGCGGAACGGGTTGCGGTGGCGGGCCGTGCGCGGTGGGGCGATGCCGCTGAGGAGGTTGCGGTAGGCGACGCGTTCGGCGGTGAAGGTGCGGCCCGCGGGCAGTTCGTCGAGCCAGAGCCGGGCCACGTCGGCGGTGGTGAAGCCGGGGCCGTGGCGCTGCATCAACAGCAGGTTGAGGAGGGGGTAGTTGAGGTCGTCGTCCTCGGGCATGCCGTCGATGTTCTCGGCGAGGGAGGTGGCGGCCGAGCGGCGGTTCCAGGGGTGGGCTGCCGCGAGGTCGGCGGGCAGGCCCAGTGCGGTGAACCAGGTACTCAGGGGCCAGTTGCCGGTGGCCCGGGCGAGCCCGCGGATGGCGTGCAGGGGGAGCTTCTCCACGGGTTTGCCGAGGAGGCAGCCCGCGGCCCGGCCGAGCCACGCGGCCTCCAGGCGGGCGAGGTGGCCGGCCGGGACGTGCCCGTCCCCCGTGGTCGGCCACTCGGGGCACAGGGCGCGGATCCCGTCGAGCTCCGTCGGCTCCATGTCCCGCAACCCGCTGGGCAGATCGGCCAGTTCGTCCAGCAGGTCCTCGGCGAGCAGCCGCAGGTACGGCGACACGGGCTCCGGTGACGCGCCGTCGCGGGGCGGGGCCGCCGGGCCCCCGGCCGCGGTCCAGCGCGCCGCGACCGCCGACGGCTCGCGGCCGTCCTGGGCGGCCTGCCGCAGTTCGTGCCCGAGGAGGTCCTCAGGCTGTACCCAGGTCAGGCGCAGGGCGGTCACCGCCCGGCCGCCAGGGGCGCGAAGGCATCCTCGTGCGCCCTCCGGCGCCGTACGTCCCGTTCGAAGACCTCGCGCGCCACCTCCGCGAGAACCGCCGCCGGGGCGTGCAGGTCCAGACGGCTGGCCTCCGCGACCTGCTTCGCCCAGTCGGCGGGGACCTCCGAGCCGAGCGCGCCCGCGAGGGCACCGGACATCGTGGCGATGGAGTCGCAGTCGCGGCCGTAGTTCACCGAGCCGAGCACGGCGTGCCGGTAGTCGCCGCGCGCCACCACCAACATGCCCAGCGCGACGGGGAGTTCCTCGATGGCGTGGAGTCGGGAGGGCCGGCGGGCGCCCAGGGAGGGGGAGCGGTAGTCGGGGCCCACCGTGTCGTACGGCGTCACCGCCTTGCGCAGGGGCGTGAGCGCCGACTCGAAGTCCGCGTAACGGGACGCCACTTCGCAGACCGTCTCGATCGCGGCCCGTGTTCCGTCCTTGGCCAGGGACAGACAGGCCGCGACCACCGAGTCCGGGGTCGCGCCCGGCGCGCACGCGGCCGCCACGGCCGCCGCGAACACCCCGGCCGCCTCCCTGCCGTACGACGACTGGTGGGCGCCCGCCACGTCGAGCGCCTCGGCGTACGCGCCCCGCGGATTGGCCGCGTTGACCAGGCCGACCGGCGCCATGTACATCGCGGCACCGCAGTTGACGATGTTGCCGACGCCGGCCTCGCGCGGGTCGACATGGCCGTAGTGGAGGCGGGCCACCAGCCACTTCTCCGCGAGGAAGATCCGCAGCAACGGCAGTGCCTCCGCCTGGAGTTCGGGGATCCAGCGCGGGGTCGTCATCAGGTCGGGGACCAGGTGGTCGGCGACGGCGTACGCGTCGAGGTGGTCGCGGACCGTGGCGTACACGCGGACCAGCGCGTGGGTCATGAGGGTGTCGTCGGTGACGTGTCCGTCGCCCTTGTGGTACGGGGCGATGGGGCGGGCCGTGCGCCAGTTGTCGCCGTTCCAGGGGCCGACGACGCCGTGCACGCGGCCGCCGTGGCGTTCGGTGATCTGCTCGGGGGAGTAGCCCTCGACGGGGCCCCCGAGGGCGTCCCCGACGGCCGCGCCGACCAGGGCGCGGGTGATGCGTTCGTCCAAGGCCGGGCTCTCTTCCCGTTCGTTCGGAGTGTTTGGATTGTTCGGAATCTTCGGAGTGTTCGGAGTTTCGTGTGTGCGAGTCGTATCTGAATGGCGCTTCATGTCCGAATCATTCACCTGGGGTGGCCAGTTCCGTGGCTGCGAGGAGTTCGGCGAGGTGTACGAGATCCGTACCGGTGAGGCGGGGCAGCGCGCAGCCGGAGAGGGTGCGGCAGGCGTCCCGCCATGTGGCCGGGATGGCGGCGTCGCCGCCGAGCGCGCCGGTCAGGGCGCCGGCGAGGGCGGGGGCGGAGTCGGCGACACGGGACAGGCAGGCGGCGGCGGGTACGGCCTCGGCGATCCGGCCGCGGGCGGCGGTGGCGAGGGCCAGGGCGACGGGGACGGTCTCGGCGGCCGCGATGCCGTAGCTGTAGACGTGGTCGACGATCTGGTGTTCCAGGAGCGGCACGAGAGCGAATGTTCCTTCGCTTGCGTGGTCCTGGGCGAGGCGCACCGCGTGCCGGGCGTTGCGGCCGATCTCCGTCTCCGCCGGAAGCTCCGCGAGCGCCGCCGCCACACAGGCGTCCACGTCCGCGCCGTCGAGCGCGAGCGCGAGCGCGGCGCCCATGGCGCGGGCGCCGTGCACGCCGTCGCCGTCCTGTGTGTAGCGCGCGTCGAACTCGGCGAGCTCGGCGGCGAGTTCGGGGTCCCCGGTGTGGGCGATGGCGAGCACACAGGCCCGTACACAGGCGGCGTCGTCGAAGTAGTGCGGATTGTCGTGGCCCGTGGCGGGCGGCCGCAGTCCGGCGGCGAGGTTGCCGAGTCCGGCGCGCACCGAGATGCGGGCGCGCAGCGGCAGGACGGCCGACTCGACCTCGGGTGCCCGCTCGGCGGCGGCCGCGACCTCGCTGGCGACGGCGTTCCAGGACAGGTCGATCGCGGCGCGCATCCGCCGGGCCCGGCTGAGGTCGCCGAGCGCACCGCAGTCCCCGGCCCGCAGCACGGCCTCCGCCGCGAACACCGCCCACTCCGCGTCGTCGGAGGGCCCGAGTCTGAGCGGTTCCGGCGGCTGGTTGAGCGCGATGGGTACGGGCAGCGTGGTCGTCGCGTTCTGCTCGGCGAACGTGTCCAGTTCGCGGGTGAGTCGCCGTGTCCACTCCGGCATCCGGGCGGCCCGGTGCCGGGCGGCGGGCCAGCCGGCGGCGTCGCCGGCGGCGAGCCCGAGGAGGAGGCCCTGGATGCGACTGCCCTCCGGGGAGTGCGCCGTGGTGTCGGCCTCGGCCTCGGCTTCGCCTGCGGCCGGGTTTTGTTTCCCACCCGCACTGCCCGTGCCGCTTTCGTCTTCGGGTGCGAGTGGCCCCTGTGGGGTGTTCTCGTCGTCGGCGGCTGCGGGTCCGAGCGGGGCTTCGGCTGTTTTCTCGGTCCAGGGCGCGAGTGCCTTCACGGTCGTACCTCGTTCTCGTCCGTGGTGAGCACGGCGTCCCGCTCCGCGCTCGGGCCGTCGTCCGGCGGGAGGCCCGGCAGCAGTCCGGGCGCCCACTTGGGGGACTCGTCCGGGGTCAGCAACTCCGCGATGTCCAGGACGTGGTGGCCCTCCATCGAGGGCAGGCAGCTGCCCCGCGCCGGGCCGATCGCCGCCGCCCAGGCCCCCGGGATCGCCGAGACGCCCCGGGTGGCGCCGGCCAGCGCGCCCGCCACGGCCGCCGTCGTGTCGGCGTCGCGCCCCATGTTGACGGCCGTGAGGACCGACTCCGTGAAGTCGCCGTCGGCCGCCGCGTACGCGCCGAAGGCCAGGGCTACGGCTTCCGGTGCCAGGTCCGTCCAGGGGTAGCCGCCGATCACCACGGCGGAGCGGACCGCGCGCTCGCCGAGATGGGCGGCCGCCACCGCCCGGCGCAGGGAGCGGGCGGTCCAGGAGTCGTCCGGGACGACCGCCAGGGCCGAGGCGACCACGGCGATCGTCGAGGCGCCGGCCATCGCGGCCGCCACGCCCGCCGCGACCGCCTGGCCGCCGTAGATGCCCTCGCCGTCGTGGCTCACCGAACCGTCGATGGCGACCAGTCGGGCCGCTTCCGCCGGGCGGCCGGCTGCGAAGACACCGAAGGGCGCGGCCCTTATGGCCAGCCCGTCGCTCCACGCGTGCCGGTGCTGGGCCGAGATCGGTGCCGCGAGGCCCCGGCGCAGGTTCTCCAGCGTGCCGCGCTCGCTGAAGCCCGCACCGCGGAACGGGCCCTCGTCGCGGTCCGCGATCCACTGGTGCCAGGCCGACTCCACGTGGGCGACCGTGAGTGCCGACCCGTGCCGGGCCAGCAGGAGCCCGGAGAAGATCGCGTACTCGGTGTCGTCCGTGCCGCAGGGGCGCTCGGTCACGTACCCCGTGATCCGGCCCCAGCGCGCACGGATCTCCGACGGCTTCATGTTCTCGGCGGGTGCGCCGAGCGCGTCCCCGACGGCGAGCCCGAGCAGCGCGCCGCGCGCCCGCTCGCGCAGGTCGGCGGCGTCCCCGGGCGCCGGGACCGAGGGAGTGCAGGCGATGGCAGCCATACGATGCCTCTCTGAGGGACTGAGCGGCCCCAGGGAAGTCCCGGTGCGCCCCCGTGCCGCCCGGCCACGCACCCTGGCGACGCCGAGAGCACGCACCGGACGACGCGGGAACGCACTCGTACGTCCCCGGCACCGCTTAGCTGCGAGTAGTTGATCCGCTCTTCGGATCTTTGCCACACGCTGCGCCCCACCGGCTTCCGTAATCCCCGCCAATCACCCGGTCGACATCTGTGCGGAACCCTGTACGAATGAGCGGGAGACGGCGTGTGATGCCTTGAAACCACCGGCCCGCATGCTGAGATGCGGCAGGTAAGTACGGCCTTCCTTGCTGGCAGGAGCGATTTTCCGCGCGTACGTTCGGGTGTTGAAGAGGGCTGAAGGCAGCCGACAGCATCCGAGGGGGACCCGAATCGTGACCATCATCGAAACCGCGGCGACGCTGCACGAGGCGCACCGGGACAATCACACGCACCGGGATGTGAACGGTGGCTGGTTGCGTCCCGCCGTCTTCGGGGCGATGGACGGGCTCGTGTCCAACCTGGCCCTCATGACCGGTGTCGCCGGCGGGTCCGTCGGTCAGCAGGCGATCATCCTCACCGGGCTCGCGGGGCTCGCCGCGGGGGCCTTCTCCATGGCCGCCGGGGAGTACACCTCGGTCGCCTCGCAGCGCGATCTCGTCGAGGCCGAACTCGACGTCGAGCGGCGGGAGCTGAGGAAGCATCCGGAGGACGAGGAGCAGGAGCTCGCCGCGCTCTACGTCAGCCGTGGCGTCGAGCCGGAGCTCGCCCGCAAGGTCGCCAGGCAGTTGTCGCACGATCCCGAGCAGGCTCTGGAGATCCATGCCCGTGAGGAACTGGGCATCGACCCCGGAGACCTGCCCTCGCCGACCGTCGCCGCCGTCTCGTCCTTCGGCTCCTTCGCCCTGGGCGCCCTGCTCCCCGTGCTGCCCTACCTGCTCGGTGCGACGACCCTGTGGCCCGCCGTGCTGGTGGCGCTCGCCGGGCTCTTCGGATGCGGTGCCGTCGTGGCCAGGGTGACGGCACGGAGCTGGTGGTTCAGCGGGCTGCGGCAGCTCGCGCTCGGTGGTGCCGCGGCGGGTGTGACGTACGCTCTGGGCAGTTTGTTCGGTGCGGCCCTATGATGGGGCGGCTCTGGGTCGGTTCTCTACTTATGCGACGGGCCGCATAAGTAGTCGTTACCAGACGGTTTCGAATGCTTAACCGCTGGGCATGAGCCGTAAGCGCCGCGGGCAACGACGCTCGCTCCGCACTCTGTGGTGGGCGACGCCTTCCTCTGCACATCCCGAGCCGACGGACATTGATCTGTTCGTCCGGCTCCCCCTGATTCCGCCGCCGCGCGCGGTACCCGCGCCGCGCGCCAGCGGCGTCCCGCATGTTGGAACGAACTGTCCCGGTTCCCGAGAACCGTTCCATCATGTAACCTGCACGAAATTTTGAGCAGAGGGCCAGCGTCGTCCCTCGGCACCTGCTATATGCCACTGACGACGACGGGAGAGCCGATGCGTACGCCGCGCCAGCCGTCCCAGCACTCCACGAATGGCCAGAAGTGGTCCTTCATGGATGCTCGCCCTGCTGCGCAGGGAATGTACGACCCCCGCAACGAGCATGACGCGTGCGGCGTCGGCTTTGTCGCGACCCTCACCGGCGAGGCGTCCCATACCCTGGTCGAACAGGCCCTTACGGTTCTGCGCAACCTGGAGCACCGGGGTGCCACCGGCTCCGAGCCCGACTCCGGCGACGGCGCCGGAATCCTCTCCCAGGTACCCGACGCCTTCTTCCGCGAGGTGGCCGGATTCAAGCTGCCCGAGGCCGGCGCCTACGCGGTCGGCATCGCCTTCCTCCCGGAGAACGGGACCGAGGACGCCGTCTCGCGGATCGAGACGATCGCCGCCGACGAGGGCCTGACCGTCCTCGGCTGGCGCGAGGTGCCGGTCGCCCCCGAGCTCCTCGGCGCCACCGCCCGCTCCACGATGCCCGCCTTCCGCCAGGTCTTCGTGACCGACGGCGCGAGCAAGGGCATCGACCTCGACCGCAAGGCGTTCGTGCTGCGCAAGCGCGCCGAGCGCGAGGCCGACGTCTACTTCCCGTCGCTGTCCGCGCGGACCATCGTCTACAAGGGCATGCTCACCACCGGTCAGCTGGAGCCCTTCTTCCCGGACCTGTCCGACCGCCGGTTCGCGTCGGCCATCGCGCTGGTCCACTCGCGCTTCTCGACCAACACCTTCCCGAGCTGGCCGCTCGCCCACCCGTACCGCTTCATCGCGCACAACGGCGAGATCAACACGGTCAAGGGCAACCGCAACTGGATGCGCGCCCGCGAGTCCCAGCTGGTCTCCAGCCTGTTCGGCTCTGCCGACAACGGACGCGGCGGCTCTGCCGACAACGGACGCGGCGGACCGCAGGAGACGCTGGAGCGGATCTTCCCGATCTGTACGCCCGAGGCGTCCGACTCCGCCTCCTTCGACGAGGTCCTGGAGCTGCTCCACCTCGGCGGCCGCTCGCTCCCGCACTCCGTGCTGATGATGATCCCGGAGGCGTGGGAGAACCACGACTCCATGGACCCCGCCCGGCGCGCCTTCTACCAGTACCACTCCACGATGATGGAGCCCTGGGACGGCCCGGCCTGCGTCACCTTCACCGACGGCTCCCAGGTCGGTGCCGTGCTGGACCGCAACGGTCTGCGCCCCGGCCGTTACTGGGTCACCGACGAGGGGCTCGTCGTCCTCGGCTCCGAGGTCGGCGTCCTCGACATCGACCCGTCCAAGGTCGTCCGCAAGGGCCGCCTGCAGCCCGGCCGTATGTTCCTCGTCGACACCGCCGAGCACCGCATCATCGAGGACGACGAGATCAAGGCCCAGCTCGCCGCGGAGAACCCGTACGCGGAGTGGCTCGAGGCCGGCGAGATCGAGCTGTCCGACCTGCCCGAGCGCGAGCACATCGTGCACACCCACGCCTCGGTCACCCGCCGTCAGCAGACCTTCGGGTACACCGAGGAGGAGCTGCGCGTCCTCCTCGCGCCGATGGCCAAGGCCGGCGCCGAGCCGATCGGCTCCATGGGCACGGACTCGCCGATCGCGGCCCTGTCCGAGCGCCCCCGGCTGCTCTTCGACTACTTCACCCAGCTGTTCGCGCAGGTCACCAACCCGCCGCTGGACGCCATCCGCGAGGAGCTCGTCACCTCGCTGCGCTCCTCGCTGGGCCCGCAGGGCAACCTGCTGGAGCCCACGGCCGCGTCCTGCCGGTCGGTCACCCTGCCCTTCCCGGTGATCGACAACGACGAGCTGGCCAAGCTCATCCACATCAACGCCGACGGCGACATGCCCGGCATGAAGGCCGCGACCCTCTCGGGCCTGTACCGGGTGAGCGGCGGCGGTGAGGCGCTGGCCGCCCGCATCGAGGAGATCTGTGCCGAGGCCGACGCCGCCATCGACAACGGCGCCCGCCTCATCGTCCTCTCCGACCGCCACTCGGACGCCGAGCACGCGCCCATCCCGTCGCTGCTGCTCACCGCGGCCGTCCACCACCACCTCATCCGCACCAAGGAGCGGACCCACGTCGGTCTGCTGGTCGAGGCCGGTGACGTCCGCGAGGTCCACCACGTCGCGCTGCTCATCGGCTTCGGCGCCGCGGCCGTGAACCCGTACCTCGCGATGGAGTCCGTCGAGGACCTCGTCCGCGCGGGGACGTTCCTGTCGGACATCGAGTCCGAGAAGGCGATCCGCAACCTCATCTACGCCCTCGGCAAGGGCGTCCTGAAGGTCATGTCCAAGATGGGCATCTCCACCGTGGCCTCCTACCGCGGTGCCCAGGTCTTCGAGGCCGTCGGTCTCGACGACGCCTTCGTGGAGAAGTACTTCAACGGCACGGCCACCAAGATCGGCGGCGTCGGCATCGACGTCATCGCCAAGGAGGTCGCCGCCCGCCACGCCAAGGCGTACCCGGCCTCCGGCATCGCCCCGGCGCACCGCGCGCTGGAGATCGGCGGCGAGTACCAGTGGCGCCGCGAGGGTGAGCCGCACCTGTTCGACCCGGAGACGGTCTTCCGCCTCCAGCACTCCACGCGTGCGGGCCGCTACGACATCTTCAAGAAGTACACCGAGCGCGTGAACGAGCAGTCCGAGCGTCTGATGACGCTGCGCGGCCTGTTCGGCTTCAAGAAGGACCGCGGGCCGATCTCCATCGATGAGGTCGAGCCGGTCTCCGAGATCGTCAAGCGCTTCTCGACCGGCGCCATGTCGTACGGCTCGATCTCCCGCGAGGCGCACGAGACGCTCGCCATCGCCATGAACCAACTGGGCGGCAAGTCCAACACCGGTGAGGGCGGCGAGGACCCGGAGCGCCTGTACGACCCGGCGCGCCGGTCGAGCATCAAGCAGGTCGCGTCCGGCCGCTTCGGCGTGACGTCCGAGTACCTCGTCAACGCGGACGACATCCAGATCAAGATGGCCCAGGGAGCCAAGCCCGGAGAGGGCGGCCAGCTGCCCGGCCACAAGGTGTACCCGTGGGTGGCGAAGACCCGGCACTCCACGCCGGGTGTGGGGCTCATCTCCCCGCCGCCGCACCACGACATCTACTCCATCGAGGACCTGGCCCAGCTGATCCACGACCTGAAGAACGCGAACCCGCAGGCGCGGATTCACGTGAAGCTGGTCTCGGAGGTCGGCGTCGGTACGGTCGCCGCGGGTGTCTCCAAGGCGCACGCGGACGTCGTACTGATCTCGGGTCACGACGGTGGTACGGGTGCCTCCCCGCTGACCTCGCTCAAGCACGCGGGCGGTCCCTGGGAGCTCGGCCTCGCCGAGACCCAGCAGACGCTGCTGCTCAACGGCCTGCGCGACCGTATCGTCGTGCAGACCGACGGCCAGCTGAAGACCGGCCGTGACGTGGTCATCGCCGCGCTGCTCGGCGCCGAGGAGTTCGGTTTCGCGACCGCGCCGCTCGTTGTCTCCGGCTGCGTCATGATGCGCGTCTGCCACCTGGACACCTGCCCGGTCGGCATCGCCACCCAGAACCCGACCCTGCGGGAGAGGTTCACCGGCAAGGCCGAGTACGTCGTGAACTTCTTCCAGTTCATCGCCGAGGAGGTCCGCGAGGTCCTCGCCGAGCTGGGCTTCCGCTCCATCGAGGAGGCCGTCGGCCATGCCGAGGCGCTCGACGTGACCCGCGCGGTCGACCACTGGAAGGCGCAGGGCCTGGACCTGGAGCCGCTGTTCCACGTGCCCGCCCTGCCCGAGGGTGCGGTGCGCCACCGGATCGTCCCGCAGGACCACGGTCTGGAGAAGGCGCTCGACAACGAGCTGATCAAGCTCGCGGCGGACGCGCTGTCCGCTTCGGACGCGACGGACGCCCAGCCGGTGCGCGCCCAGGTCAAGGTCCGCAACATCAACCGCACGGTCGGCACCATGCTCGGCCACGAGGTGACGAAGAAGTTCGGCGGGGCCGGTCTGCCCGACGACACGATCGACATCACCTTCACGGGCTCGGCGGGCCAGTCGTTCGGCGCCTTCCTGCCGCGCGGTGTGACGCTGCGCCTGGAGGGCGACGCCAACGACTACGTCGGCAAGGGCCTCTCCGGCGGCCGGGTGATCGTCCGTCCCGACCGGGGCGCCGAGCACCTCGCCGAGTACTCGACGATCGCGGGCAACACCATCGCGTACGGCGCGACCGGTGGCGAGCTGTTCCTGCGCGGCCGTACGGGCGAGCGGTTCTGCGTCCGCAACTCCGGCGCCCTGGTGGTGTCCGAGGGTGTGGGCGACCACGGCTGCGAGTACATGACCGGCGGCCACGCGGTGGTCCTCGGCGAGACGGGCCGTAACTTCGCGGCCGGCATGTCCGGCGGCATCGCGTATGTGATCGACCTGAACCGCGACAACGTCAACGTCGGCAACCTGGGCGCGATCGAGGCCCTGGACGACACCGACAAGCAGCGGCTGCACGACGTGGTGCGCCGCCATGCCGAGGAGACCGGCTCGACGGTCGCCGAGAAGCTGCTCGCGGACTGGGACGCGGCCGTGGAACGCTTCAGCAAGATCATCCCCAGCACGTACAAGGCAGTGCTCGCCGCCAAGGACGCCGCCGAGCGAGCTGGTCTCTCCGAGACCGAGATCACCGAGAAGATGATGGAGGCGGCGACCAATGGCTGATCCCAAGGGCTTCCTGAACCACGGCCGCGAGGTCGCCACGTCCCGCCCGGTCGGCGAGCGCGTCAAGGACTGGAACGAGGTCTACGTCCCCGGTTCGCTGCTCCCGATCATCTCCAAGCAGGCCTCGCGCTGCATGGACTGCGGCATCCCGTTCTGTCACAACGGCTGCCCGCTGGGGAACCTGATCCCGGAGTGGAACGACTACGCGTACCGCGAGGACTGGGCGGCCGCGTCGGAGCGCCTGCACGCGACGAACAACTTCCCGGAGTTCACGGGCCGTCTGTGCCCCGCTCCGTGCGAGTCGGCCTGCGTGCTCGGCATCAACCAGCCTGCGGTCACCATCAAGAACGTCGAGGTCTCGATCATCGACCAGGCGTGGGAGACCGGCGACGTCGCCCCGCAGGCGCCCGAGCGCCTTTCCGGCAAGACGGTCGCGGTCGTCGGGTCCGGTCCCGCGGGTCTCGCTGCCGCCCAGCAGCTGACCCGGGCCGGTCACACGGTCGCGGTGTACGAGCGCGCGGACCGTGTCGGCGGCCTCCTCCGCTACGGCATCCCCGAGTTCAAGATGGAGAAGCGGCACATCAACCGCCGTATCGAGCAGATGCGCGCGGAGGGCACCCGCTTCCGCACCGGCATCGAGATCGGCCGCGACCTCAAGGCGACGGACCTGCGCAAGCGGTACGACGCGGTCGTGATCGCCGCGGGCGCCACGACGGCCCGTGACCTCCCCGTCCCCGGACGCGAGCTCAAGGGCGTCTACCAGGCGATGGAGTACCTGCCCCTGGCCAACAAGGTGCAGGAGGGCGACTACGTGGCGCCCCCGATCTCGGCCGAGGGCAAGCACGTCGTCGTGATCGGCGGCGGTGACACGGGCGCGGACTGCGTGGGCACGGCCCACCGCCAGGGCGCGGCCTCGGTGACCCAGCTGGAGATCATGCCGAGGCCGGGTGAGGAGCGTGCCGGGCACCAGCCGTGGCCGACCTTCCCGATGCTCTACAAGGTAACCTCGGCCCACGAGGAGGGTGGCGAGCGCCTCTACTCCGTCTCGACCACCCACTTCGAGGGCGACGAGGACGGCAACGTCCAGTGGCTGCACCTCATCGAGGTCGAGTTCGTCGACGGCAAGCTGACCCAGAAGCCGGGCACGGAGCGCCGGATTCCCGCCCAGCTGGTGACGCTGGCGATGGGCTTCACGGGCACGGACCGCGAGAACGGTCTCGTCGACCAGTTCGGCCTGGACCTCGACGAGCGGGGCAACATCGCCCGCGACGCCGACTTCCGGACCAACGTGCCGGGCGTGTTCGTGGCGGGCGACGCCGGCCGCGGCCAGTCGCTCATCGTCTGGGCCATCGCGGAGGGCCGCTCGGCGGCGCGCGGGGTGGACCGCTTCCTCACGGGCGCGAGCGACCTGCCGGCACCGATCCGGCCCATGGACCGGGCGCTGATGGTCTGAGAGCCCGCACGAGAACGGTGACCTGACGGTCACTCATATACGTCCCGTACAACGGCGTACGGAACACGCGACGCCCACCCCTTGTCCCCGACCGGACGTTGGGTGGGCGCCGCATTTCTTCGCCCGCGCCGCCCTTACCCGTCCCGTAGTACCCAGGGGCGCCGCCCCTTCGCCCCCAAGGGGCTCCGCCCCCAGACCCCCGCTCCTCAAACGCCGGAGGGTCTGAAATGTGCGGGCCGGGCTGGGAGCTTGCCCGGCGGGGCCGGGATCTTCCGCCGGGGGTTTTCGGCCGAGGCCAGGCACCACCCAGCCCGTCCGGCGTTTGAGGACGAGGCCGTTCAGGCCGACAAGCAGGGGTCTGGGGGCGGTAGCCCCCAGGGAAGGGATGGGACGGGTAGGGGCGGCGGGGGCGAAAACACCCCTGTGGCTACTCCGCCACCCGGAACGTCTCCCCGTACACCTGCCACACCAACGGCGTCCGCAACTCCGGGTTCCCGTCGTAAACGAACCGCCGCTGAGCCGTATCGATGCGGGTCGTGTCGAGGTCGGGGTCAGCGGACTTCATGGACGTGCGGCGGATGTCGAGGAAGACATCCAGGTACACCTTCTCGCGGCCGCCCTCCGCCGGCGTGTCCGCCTCCTGGAGGGCACGTTCGCGGAGGCCGTAGAAGCCGTCGGGGCCGGTGCCGGGGCCGTGGTGGACCATGGCGTCGTAGTACACGAACTGGCCGAGCGTGCCCAGGCCGTCGAGTTCGGCGAGGCGGACCGCGGGGTCGAAGTAGACGCGGTCGCGTTCGGAGTCCTGGGCCTTACGGAAGGCCGGGGCCTTCGCCTCCGCCTGCCAGGCCTTGGTGAAGCCGGGGGCGAGGCCTTCGTGGGAGTCCGTGCCGTCCACCTCGCGCAGCGCGGGGAGATACGCGGCGAGGCCGTCGTGCGGGTGGGACTTCGTGTGGCGCTCGACCAGGACGCGCAGGTCGTTGGTGCCGGTGCAGAGGCCGATGATGCCCGCGGTGCAGCCGCAGCCGTCTCCGGCATCCTCGATGGAGCCGTACGTGGTGCGCCAGTCGAGGGTCGAGTTCTCGGCGCTCGCCACCAGTTTCTGGGCCAGTTGCTTCTTGTCGGGGGCGGCCAGGCCCGGGGGCGCCGCGGCGATCACTTTCTCGTCAGCCTCGCGTTCGGCCTCGGCCTCGCGTTCGGCCTTTGCCTCGGCCCTGGCCTTGGCGTCCTGGCGGGCCTGCTGGGACGCGGACACCAGGCTTCCTGGGGAGTCCGGGGCCGAGGACTCGGGCGTGAAGACGTGGACCGCCGCCGTGATGACGAGCGGGGCGGCGGCGAACAGGCCCCGCGCGTCTCGGGCGTCGTCCCGCGTCTCCCGCTGCCGTGCCTCAGGCCGTTCCGTTCTTCAACGCCGACGCCATCCCCACCGCCAGAAGCACCAGTACCGCCAGCAACGCCACGCACGCCCCCGCCTGCACCAGCGTGCGGCGGTCGCCGCGGGGTGCGTACGCGAAGGCGAGGGCCACCGCCGAGCCCGTCAGCAGGCCGCCCAGGTGGCCCTGCCAGGAGGTGATCGCCGCGGAGAGGACCAGCCACAGGAGCAGGCCCGCCATGAAGCGGTTGACGCTCCCCGGGTCGGCACCGAGGCGGCGGGCCAGGACGTAGTACGCGGCGCTCACCCCGAAGAGCGCCCCTGACGCCCCCACCGTGCTCGTGGTGGGTGCCAGGAGGAGGACCAGGACCGAGCCGCCCAGCGCGGACAGCCCGTACAGGGCGAGGTAGCGGGAGCGGCCGAGCTGCGACTCCACCACCCGGCCCACGTTCCACAGCGTGACCATGTTCATCACGATGTGCAGGATCCCGAACGTGCCCTGCGTGGGCGGCAGATGGAGGAACGCGCCGGTGAGCAGACGGTCCCACTCGCCGTTCACGACGCCCTCGGGCGCGAAGCCGGCGGGGTAGGTGTCCTGCCAGACGTAGTGACCGCCGTCCGGGCCCGTCAGCCCCGCGCCCAGCATCGAGAAACGGTCCAGGATCTCCGGGCGGACCACCTCGGCCAGGTAGGCGAGGACGTTCAGGGCGATGAGGGCGTACGTCACGAGCGGCCCCGTGGTGATACGCCCGCCGAACACCGTGCGCGCCTCCCGGACCGACCGGGCGCCCTCCCGTACGCACTCCACGCACTGGTGCCCGACGGCCGCCTCCCGCATGCAGTCCGGGCAGATGTACCGGTCGCACCGCGTGCAGCGGACGTGGGACTCCACCTTGGGGTGGCGGTAGCAGGTGGTGACGGCGGACTCGGACGGCGAATCGGGTTCCACTGCCGGCTCCTTGTGGGTGCGGGTCTGACGGTGAGCCGGTGGGGACGGCGGCGAACAAAATACGGCGGCGAACAAAATAGCGAACACCGGTGACCGGCGTGAGGGACGGGGGTGGTGTGGCGATAGCCTCGGCGTCCCGTACCAGCCCCGAAGGAGCCCGCATGGCCGCGATCAGCCTCAGCAAGGTCGAGGAGACCGCGCCCGCACTCGTCAGCCTCTACAAGACCGCCGGTGTCAGTCTCGCGAAGCACGGGCTGAACGGGCAGCGGGCGGCCGTCTACCTCGTCGTCGACCACTCCGGGTCGATGCGACCGTACTTCCGGGACGGCAGCGTGCAGGCGCTCGCCGATCGCGTGCTCGGTCTGTCCGCGCACCTCGACGACGACGGGACCGTACCCGTCGTCTTCTTCTCCACCGACGTCGACGCCGTCGCCGACATCACCCTCGCCGACTACCGGGGCCGTATCGAGCGCATCGTGGCCGGGCTCGGTCACATGGGGAAGACCAGCTATCACCTGGCCATGGACGCCGTCATCGACCACTACCTCGACAGCGGTTCACAGGACCCCGCCCTGGTCGTCTTCCAGACCGACGGCGGGCCGATC
This sequence comes from Streptomyces sp. KM273126, assembly GCF_004337435.2. Classification (NCBI taxonomy): domain Bacteria; kingdom Bacillati; phylum Actinomycetota; class Actinomycetes; order Kitasatosporales; family Streptomycetaceae; genus Streptomyces; species Streptomyces sp. KM273126. The sequence continues at coordinate 520,369 of NZ_SJXB02000002.1, forward strand.
AGCAAGCCCGCTGCGGAACGGTATCTGTGCAAGGCGGCCCGGCTGCCGCTGTTCTGGCAGTTCATCGGTTTCGGGGACCCGGACAGCAAGCAGTTCGACTTCCTGCGCAAGCTCGACGAGCTGGCGGTGCCGGGCAAGCGCGTCGTCGACAACGCCGGCTTCTTCCACGCCGGTTCGGATCCCGGGCAGGTCTCCGACGGGGAGCTGTACGACCGGCTGGTGGGTGAGTTCCCGAAGTGGCTGGTGGCGGCGCGGGCCCAGGGGATCGTGGCGTAGGGCCCTGAGTGCGCCCCGGGATCGCGGTGTGAGCACGCACGAGGATTCGCCGTGTGAGCGGTGTGACAGAAGTGGGGAGAGGGCCCCATTTACATCGTCGGCCGTGCGTGCCACCCTGAGGGCAGCCGACGGGAGGGCGGGCGACGACGCATGGACGGCGCGCGATCGGTCAGCGGGAAGGGCGGCGGAAGAGGCGCCGCGACGGGCAACGGGGAGCGGCTCGCGGACTGGGCCGACGGACGCCTGGGGGTCTACGCGCCGGCGAAGGCCAACCTGCGCAAGGTGTTTCCGGACCACTGGTCCTTCATGCTCGGCGAGGTCTGCCTCTACAGCTTCCTCATCCTGATCCTCACGGGCGTCTACCTCACGCTCTTCTTCGAACCGAGCGGCGTCGAGGTCGTCTACAACGGCTCGTACGAGCCCCTGGGCGGCGTCATCATGACCAGGGCGTACGAGTCCACGCTGGAGATCAGCTTCGATGTGCGCGGCGGGCTGCTGATCCGGCAGATCCACCACTGGGCCGCGCTCGTGTTCGTCGCCGGGATGCTCGTGCACATGATGCGGGTGTTCTTCACGGGTGCGTTCCGCAAGCCGCGCGAGGTCAACTGGCTGTTCGGCTGGACCCTGTTGATGCTCGGCCTCATCACCGGCCTGACCGGCTACTCGCTCCCCGACGACCTGCTCTCCGGCACCGGCGTCCGGTTCGCACAGGGCGCCATCCTGTCGGTCCCGGTCGTGGGGACGTACCTCTCCTTCTTCCTCTTCGGCGGGGAGTTCCCCGGGCACGACATCATCTCGCGGTTCTTCCCGATCCATGTGCTGCTGCTGCCCGGGATCATGCTGGGTCTGGTCGTGGCCCATCTGATCCTGGTCTTCTACCACAAGCACACGCAGTACCCCGGGCCCGGACGGGACCAGAAGTCCGTGGTCGGCATGCCGTTCATGCCGGTGTACATGGCCAAGGCCGGCGGCTTCTTCTTTCTTGTCTTCGGCGTGCTGTCGTTGATGGGGGCGATCGCGACCATCAACCCCGTGTGGGCCTTCGGACCGTACCGGCCCGACCTGGTGACGACCGGCGCCCAGCCCGACTGGTACCTCGGCTTCTCCGAGGGGCTGATCCGGGTGATGCCGGGATGGGAGATCAACGCCTTCGGCCACACGCTGGCCCTGGGTGTCTTCATCCCCTTCTCGCTCTTCCCGCTGATCATGCTGGCCATCGCCGTTTACCCGTTCATCGAGGCGTGGATCACCGGGGACAAGCGCGAGCACCACATCCTGGACCGGCCGCGCAACGCCCCCGTGCGGACCGCGCTGGGCGTGGCCTGGCTCAGTCTGTACGGGGTGCTGCTGATCGGCGGCGGCAACGACGTCGTGGCCACCCATCTGCACCTGTCGATCAACTCCATCACGTGGTTCGTACGCATCGGTTTCTTCGTGGTGCCGGTACTCGCCTTCGTCGTCACCAAGCGGATCTGCCTGGGGTTGCAGCGCCGGGACCGCGACAAGGTGCTGCACGGGAGGGAGACCGGCGTGCTCAAACGGCTGCCGCACGGCGAGTACGTGGAGGTCCACGCGCCGCTCTCGCGGGAGCAGTTGCACACGCTCACACAGCACGATCAGGTGCCGCCGTACGAGATCGGGCCGCGCGTCGACGCGAACGGCGTCGTCCGCCGGGTCAAGGGTGCCCAGCGGCTGCGCGCCCGGCTCGCCCGGGCCATGTACGGGCCCGACAGCCACATCCCGAAGCCGACCGCCGAGGAGTACCGGGAGCTCACGAGCGGCGACCAGCACCACTGAGCACCACCTCCCGGCACTCGCCCGGTGTGCCCCACGCCGTGCGCAGGGCACGGGCCTTGGTGAGCCAGAGCGAGAGGTCGTACTCGGCGGTGTAGCCGATCGCGCCGTGCAGTTGCAGGGCCGTGCGTGCGGTCGCGTACGCGGCCTCGCAGGCGGTGACCTTGGCGGCGGCCACGTCGGCCGGGTCCAGGGTGACCGCCGCGCCGAGCACCAGCGGGCGCGCGAACTCCAGCGCCACCTTCGCGTCGGCCAGCCGGTGCTTCACCGCCTGGAACGAGCCTATGGGCACGCCGAACTGGGTCCGCTGCCGCACATACGCCACCGTCCTGTCGAGCAGCGCCAGCCCGACCCCGAGCGCCTGCGCGGCGGTGGCGAGCCGGGCCCAGAGGAGGGCGTGGGTGAAGGGGGTTGAGGCTGCGAGGAGTTCGCCATCGGGGTGCAGGAGCGTGAGGCGGCGAGCCGGGTCCAGGGAGCGGCGGACGGGCCCGTGTCCGGGGGCGAGACGCAGTGCGCCGTCGGCGGTCAGGGACAGACGGGCCGTGGCGGTGTCCCCGTCGAGGGCGTACGACCCGGAACGCGCCACGGTCGCCGTCGACTCGCCCGTCACCAGTGCCGGGACCAGACGCTTGGCGGGACCCGGGTCGTCCAGCCCGGTGAGCAGAACGGTCGCCGTCACGGTCTCCACCAGCGGGCCCGGCACGGCATGCCGCCCCAACGCCGTGAAGGCGACCACGAGTTCGACAGGCAGCGGGCCCACGCCCTCGTACGCCTCCGGTGCGGCCAGCGCGAAGACCCCTGCCTGACCGATACGGCGCCACAGAGTGCGCCCCGCCACGTGATCACCGCGACTCCAGCCACGTATCACCGACGGTGTGTCCGCGGCCGTCAGCATCGCGTCCAGCGAGTCGGCGAAGGCCCGCTGCTCAGTGGTCAGGAGGAAGCGCATCTAGCGGCGGCCCTTCGGGAGGCCGAGCAGGCGCTCGGCGATGATGTCGCGCTGGATCTCGTTCGTGCCGGCGTAGATCGGGCCCGCCAGGGAGAACACATAGCTCTCCGACCAGTCCGTGTCCGCCTGCTCGCCCTCCCCGCCCAGGAGATCGAGGGCCGCCTCCTGCACGGCGATGTCGTACTCCGACCAGAAGACCTTGTTCAGGCTGGACTCGGGGCCGAGCCGCTCACCCGCGGTGGAGCGGGAGGCGGCGGCGTAGGTGAAGAGCTGGTAGGCGCGGGCTCCGATCAGGGCGTCGGCGACGCGGTCACGGGCGAGCGGGTCCCGGCCACGCTCCCGCCAGAGCGCGGCCAGGCGGTCGGCGGCGGCCATGAAGCGGCCGGGGGAGCGGAGCGTGAGCCCGCGCTCGTCGGCGGTCGTCGACATGGCGATACGCCAGCCCTGGCCCGGCTCACCGATCACGTCCTCGTCGGGCACGAAGACCTCGTCCAGGAACAGCTCGGCGAAGGCGGGCCTGCCGTCGAGGCGGCCTATGGGGCGGACCGTGACACCGGGCGCGCGCAGGTCGAACATCAGGTAGGTGAGCCCCTGATGAGGCGATGGGGGTACCGCCCGCGCGAGCGAGGCCGAGCGTGGGGGAGTTTCCGGCTCGCTGCGGAACAGGCCGAACGCCCGGTCCGCGAACGCCGCCCGCGACGACCACGTCTTCTGCCCGCTCAGGTGCCAGCCGCCGTCGGTGCGCACCGCGCGTGAGGTGAGCGAGGCCAGATCCGAACCGGCCTCCGGCTCCGACCAGGCCTGCGCCCACACCGTCTCACCCGTTGCCATCGGCGGCAGCACACGCGCGCGTTGCTCCTGCGTGCCGTGGGTGAAGAGCGTGGGGGCGAGGAGACTGATGCCGTTCTGACCGACCCGGCCGGGGGCGCCCGCTGCGTAGTACTCCTCCTCGAAGACCAGCCAGCGGAAGATGTCGGCCTCTCGGCCCCCGTACTCCTCGGGCCAGGACACCACCGACCAGCGGTCCGCCGCCAGCTCGGCCTCCCAGGCGCGGTGGGCCGCGAAGCCCTCCTCGGTCTCCAGTGAGGGCAGCGGCTCGGCCGGCACATGGGCGTCGAGCCAGGCGCGGGCCTCGGCTCGGAACGACTCGTCGGCGGGGGAGAGCGTCAGGTCCACGGTCACCGTCCTTCGCTGTCATGCGTCGCCGTTCTTCCCTAACAACTGTTTGGTAGATTAGCGTGGCCCTATGACAGACGTCGAGAGTCCGGCGTACGTGCCCGGTCACGGACTGTTGCGAGGGCGCACCGCGGTGGTCACGGCGGCCGCGGGGGCGGGGATCGGCGGGGCCACCGCGCGCCGGTTCCTGGAGGAGGGCGCGCGGGTCCTGATCAGCGACGCGCACACCCGGCGGCTCAAGGTGTACGAGGAGGAGCTGGCCGGGGAGTTCGGCGAGCACGCCGTCGGCGCGCAGCCGTGCGACGTCACCGACGAGACCCAGGTCCAGGGGCTCTTCGACGCCGCCCGGAGCCGGCACGGCGGGCTCGACATCGTGGTCAACAATGCGGGCCTCGGCGGTACTTCGCCCCTCGTCGACATGACCGACGAGCAGTGGTCGCGCGTCCTGGACGTGACGCTGAACGGCACGTTCCGCTGCCTGCGGGCCGCCCTGCGGGCCTTCCGCGAGGCAGGCGCGAGCGGCGGCCGCGGCGGAGTCATCGTCAACAACGCCTCCGTGGTCGGCTGGCGCGCCCAGGCCGGACAGGCCCACTACGCCGCCGCCAAGGCCGGCGTCATGGCGCTGACCCGGTGCGCGGCCGCGGAAGCCGCCGAGTACGGGGTACGGGTCAACGCGGTCTCGCCGAGCCTCGCCATGCACCCCCACCTGGTGAAGGTGACGACCCCGGAACTGCTCGCCGAGCTGACCGCCCGCGAAGCCTCCGGGCGGTATGCCGAGCCCTGGGAGGTGGCCAACGTGATCGTCTTCCTGGCGTCGGGGTACTCGTCCTACATGACCGGCGAGGTCGTCGCCGTCAGCAGCCAGCACCCTTAGGACCACAATGTGTCCGTGCCTACCAAGAAGAAGCCCCAGGTGACCGCCGCACCGGAACGGCGGCGCGAACTCCTCGACACCGCCGCCGAGGTCTTCGCCGAGCAGGGCTACAACGCCACCACCGTCCGCAAGATCGCCGATCACGCGGGGATGCTCGCGGGCAGCCTCTACTACCACTTCGACTCCAAGGAGTCGATGCTGGAGGAGATCCTGCGGACCTTCCTCGACGAGCTCTGGGACGGCTACGACGCGGTCCTGGGCGACGAACTCGGGCCCCGGGAGACCCTGGAGGCCCTGGTTACCGAGTCCTTCCGGGAGATCGACCGGCACCGCGCCGCCGTCGCCATCTACCAGAAGGAGTCCAAGCAGCTCGCCCCGCAGGAGCGCTTCGCGTTCCTCGCCGAGTCGCAGCGCAAGTTCGAGAAGGCGTGGCTGTCCACGCTGGAGCGCGGGGTCGCCGCCAAGGTCTTCCGGGCCGACCTCGACATCCGGCTCACCTACCGGTTCGTGCGCGACACCGTGTGGGTCGCCGCGTCCTGGTACCGGCCCGGAGGGCAGCACAGCCCGGAGGAGATCGCCCGCCAGTACCTGTCGATGGTGCTGGACGGAATCGCCGTACGCGAATAGCTGTTTCAGCTGTTGAACCCAGGGAGCCGACATGGCCGAGGCCTACATCGTCGAAGCGGTCCGTACGCCCGTCGGGCGGCGCGGGGGAGGCCTGGCCGGGGTCCACCCGGCCGACCTCGGGGCGCATGTCCTCAAGGAACTGGTGATCCGCTCCGGGATCGACCCGTCCGCCGTCGAGGACGTGGTCTTCGGCTGCCTGGACACCGTCGGGCCCCAGGCCGGCGACATCGCCCGCACCTGCTGGCTCGCCGCCGGACTGCCCGAGGAGGTGCCGGGCGTGACCGTCGACCGCCAGTGCGGCTCCTCCCAGCAGGCCGTGCACTTCGCCGCGCAGGCCGTCCTGTCCGGCACCCAGGACCTGGTCGTCGCGGGCGGCGTCCAGAACATGTCGATGGTCCCCATCGCCTTCGCCTCCCGCCAGGCCGCCGTACCTCTCGGCCTCACCGAGGGACCCTTCGCGGGCAGCGAGGGCTGGCGCGCCCGCTACGGGGACCAGCCCGTGAACCAGTTCGCCGGCGCCGAGATGATCGCCGCCAAGTGGGGCATCAGCCGCCGTGACCAGGAGGAGTACGCCCTGCGCTCCCACCAGCGCGCGGTCCGCGCCCTCGACGAGGGCCGCTTCGAGCGCGAGACCGTCCCGTACGGCGACGTCAGGGCCGACGAGGGTCCGCGCCGCGACACCTCGCTGGAGAAGATGGCCGCCCTCAAACCGGTGATCGACGGTGGCACCGTCACGGCCGCCTGCTCCTCCCAGGTCTCCGACGGCGCCGCCGCGCTGCTCCTCGCCTCCGAACGGGCCGTACAGGAGCACGCGCTGACCCCCCGCGCCCGCGTCCACCACCTCTCCGTGCGCGGCGAGGACCCCATCCGTATGCTCACCGCCCCCATCCCGGCGACCGCGTACGCCCTGAAGAAGACGGGACTCTCCCTCGACGCCATCGACCTCGTCGAGATCAACGAGGCCTTCGCGCCCGTCGTCCTGGCCTGGCTGAAGGAGACCGGCGCCGACCCGGACAAGGTCAACGTCAACGGTGGCGCCATCGCCCTCGGCCACCCCCTCGGCGCCACGGGCGCCAAGCTGATGACGACGCTCCTCCACGAACTCGAACGCACCGGTGCCCGCTACGGCCTCCAGACGATGTGCGAGGGCGGGGGGCAGGCGAACGTGACGATCATCGAACGACTCTGAGCGCCTCCAGGGACTTCAGCACCTCCTCCGCCTCCGCCATGATCCGGTCCACCAGCTCCGCACACGACGGCAGGTCGTCGATCACCCCGGCGACCTGCCCCGACGCCATCACCCCGAGATCCGTACGGCCCTGAACCATCGACGCCTTGAGGAGCATCGGGGTGTTCGCGGCGAGGAGGACCTGGCTCCAGGCGAGGTCCTTGCCGTGCCGCAGGGCGATCCCGTCGCGGACCATCCGGGACCAGGACAGCCCGGAGACTTTGCGGAAACCGGCCGCATGGCGTACGGCCCGAAGGAGCGCTCTCGCACGCCCGGACCTCTCCAGGGCGTCCACGAACTCCGTCCGCAGCATGCGATGCGGCAGCCCGTCCACGGCCGTGGTGACCGTGACGTCCCGGACAGTTGCCGCGAGGTACGTGGCCTTCACGGCGTCCGGGACCGTCGAGTCCGCGGTCAGCAGGAACCGCGTGCCCATGGCGATCCCCGCCGCCCCGAACGCCAGCGCCGCCACCAGACCCCGCCCGTCGTGGAAACCGCCCGCCGCCACGACCGGTATGTCCACGGCGTCGACCACCTGGGGAAGCAGCACGGTCGTCGCCACCTCCCCGGTGTGCCCGCCGCCCTCGCCGCCCTGCACGATCACCGCGTCCGCACCCCACGCCGCCACCTTCTCCGCGTGCCGGCGGGCACCTATGGAGGGGATGACGACCACACCGGCGTCCTTGAGCTCGCCGATCAGCTCCCTGGACGGCGATAGCGCGAACGACGCCACGCGCACGCCCTCCTCGATGATGATCCGCACCCGGTCACGGGCATCCCCCGCGTCGGCCCGCAGGTTCACCCCGAACGGCGCGTCCGTGCGGGACCTCACCTCCCTCGCGGCGTCCCGGAGTTGGTCGAGCGTCATCGTCGCGGACGCCAGGATGCCGAGCGCGCCCGCGTTCGCGGTGGCGGAGACCAGGCGGGGGCCCGCCACCCAGCCCATGCCGGTCTGCACGACGGGGTGACGGACTCCGACGAGCCGGGTGAGCGCGGTGTCCATCAGCGGACCGCCTCTCCGGCCGTCGTGGGGGTCGGGACCTCCCGCTCCCGGGTGCCCTTCGGGTCGAGCACCTCGCGGATCAACCGCAGCTCTTCCGGCGTCGGTTCACGGGTCCGGGGAAGGTCTCCGGGAACCGTGAGCTCGAATCCCGTGGCCTCCCGCACCTGCTCCACCGTCACCCCCGGGTGCAGCGACGCCAGGCGCATCGAGTGATCCGCCGTGGCGAAGTCGAAGACCCCGAGGTCGGACACCACGCGGGGGATGCGGTGGAAACGGCCCGTGACCGGATGCTCGGCCACACGGTCGTATCCCACCCCGCACACCATGTCGACCTGCTCGACGAAGACCCGCCGGGAGTGCCTCGGTATCCAGTAACTGGTCGGGTTGTTAAGCGTGTTGACCGGTGCGCCCCGCACTCCGAGCAACTGCCGGCGGGGCCTGGCCCAGTCTCCGATGCACGAGATGTTCTGGTTGCCGTACCGGTCGATCTGGCTCGCGCCCATCATCACGTGCCGGCTGCCGCCGGTGACCAGGGCCAGGTGCCGGCGGTACGGCAGCCAGCCCTCCGGCGCACCGTCCGGACCGACGAGCGTCGCCTCACCGTCGGTCAGCAGCAACTCCGGGGCGAAGGTCAGCCGGGCCAGCCGCGCACCCACGGAGGGGATCAGGCCCATGGGGCTCGCGAGGATCTCCCCCGCACCGCGCCAGGCCTCGGCGCAGGCGATCACGCAGTACTCGGCCCGGGTCACGGTCGTCATGCCCCCTCCCTCTCCTCGTGCTTCTCCCCGCGCCCTTTCTTCTCCTCGCGCACCTTCTTCTCTCCGTGCTCCTTGTTCTCCGTGTGCTCCTTGTGCCAGGCCTGTACGGCGCGCTGGTAGTCCTGCTCGTCCCCGGTGAGGAACCGCTCGGCGAACTCCGGCCAGGGTGTGCTCGCGTAGTGCCGCTGGAACTCCTCGTCCCGGCCGTAGTCCGGCACACACGACGTGAAGTGCGCCCCGCTCGGGGCCTCCACCACTCCGGTCACCGTGTGCCGTGCCACCAGCAGCGTCTGGGGCGCCGCCTCCTTCGTCAGCTCTGCCGTGTCCACGATGCGTTCGCACGAGACGTACGCGCGGTCGGCCGCCTCGCAGAACAGGTCGTCGAAGTACGGGTCCGGGCCCAGGTACTGCCCGTTGCCCAGCCGGTCCGCGCGGTTCAGGTGGACGAACGCCGCGTCCATCCGCAGGGCGGGCATGGCGACGAGTGTCTCCCCGTCCTCGTACGGCGACCGAACCGTCCGTAACCCGGGATTGACCCGCATCACGTCCGAGCCGATGCCCGCGCGCACCGGTATGAAGGGCAGCCGGTTCGCGGCCGCGTGCAGGCCCCACATGAACATCGCCTCGTCGACCTCCATCAGCTCGAAGGCTCCGCGCTCGCGGGCCGCGCGGTAGTGCGGTTCGAGCGGGATCGAGTCGAGGGTCGCGAACGCGGCGACCAGCTTCCGTATGCGCCCGGCGGCCGCGAGCATGCCCACGTCCGGGCCGCCGTACGAGACGACCGTGAGATCGGTGATCCCGGAGCGCAGCAGTGCCCGCACCAGGGCCATCGGTTTGCGGCGCGAGCCCCAGCCGCCGATACCGAGGGTCATACCGCTCTCCAGCCGGGAGACGACCTCGTCGGCGGTCATCGTCTTGTCAGCCATGGTCACCCACCTGCGTCCCCTCCTTCCCGAAGGTGTCCCGGACCCGGTCGCCCACCCCGCTGAGGCTCGCCTCGAAGGTGAAGCCCTGCTCGAAGCGGTAGCTGCGGCGGACGTCGACGGGGTCGATGCCGTTGATCGCGGCTTTGGCGAGCCGGATCAGCCGGCCGTCCTTGGCGGCTATCTCACGGGCCAGCTCCAGCGCGGCGGCGCGCAGATCGCCGCGCGGCACGACCCGCCACACCGACCCGTGCGCGTGCAACTCGGCCGCCGTTGCCGTGCGCGACGTGTAGTACAACGCGCGCATCAGATGCTGCGGGACCAGCCGGGCCAGGTGCGTGGCCGCGCCCAGCGCGCCCCGGTCCAACTCGGGCAGGCCGAACGTGGCGTCGTCGCTCGCCACGATCGCGTCCGCGTTCCCCACGAGGCCTATCCCGCCGCCCAGACAGAAGCCGTGCACCTCCGCGACCACGGGCACCTCGCACTCGTACACCGCGGCGAAGGCCTCCGCGCAACCCTCGCTGGCACCCGCCAGGGCCGGGCCGCCCTGGGCCTGTATCTCCTTGATGTCCACCCCCGCGCTGAACCCGCGCCCCTCGGCCGCCAGCACCACACAGCGGACGTCGGCATCGCGCCCGGCCGCGCGCACGGCCCCGGCCAGCTCGAACCAGCCGTGCACCGGCAGCGCGTTCACCGGCGGGAAGTCGACCGTGACGACGGAAATCCCCTTTTCCGGGGACGAGGTGGAGACACTCATCAGCTCATCAGCTACCTTTCCACCAAACATTTGTTAGGTTCGTCGAAGGTAGCAGCGAACGGAAGCCCGCGGGAGAGCCTGTGGATAACTCCGCACAGAGAGCAGGACGGCAGCGAGCAGGACAGCAGCTAGCAGGACAGCAGCTAGCAGGACAGCAAGGCGGCACCGGGCTGAAGGGCAAGCTCGCCCTCGTCACCGGCGGCACCCGCGGTGTCGGTGCCGGGATCGCGCGGGCTTTCGTCGAGGCGGGCGCCCACACCGTCGTCTGCGCCCGGCGTCCCCCCGAAAAGCCGGTCGAGGGAACGGAGTTCGTGCCCGTGGACGTCCGGGACCCCGATGCCGTGCACCACTTGTTCGACGGCCTGCCCCGTGTCGACGTCCTCGTCAACAACGCGGGCGGCTCCCCCTACCGCCCCCTGGCCGACGCCGGTGCCGCTACCGCCGCCCGGCGCCACGCCCGCGTCATCGAGCTCAACCTCACCGCGCCGCTGACCGTCTCACTCGCCGCGTACGAGCACCTCAAACGGGCCAGGGGCGCCGTCGTGATGATCGGCAGTGTGAGCGGGGCCCGTCCCTCGCCCGGGACGGCGGCGTACGGCGCGGCCAAGGCGGGACTGGAGAACCTGGCCCGCTCGATGGCCGTGGAGTGGGCGCCGGACATCCGCGTCAACACACTCGTCGTCGGCATGGTCCGCACCGAGCTGTCCCACCTCCACTACGGCGACGAGGGCGGTGTCGCGGCCGTCGGCCGCACGGTCCCGCTGGGGCGCCTCGCCGAGCCCTCCGACATCGGCGCCGCCGCCGTCTTCCTCGCCTCGGACGCCGCCGCGTACATCACCGGGGCCTCGCTCCTCGTCCACGGCGGCGGCGAACGGCCGGCCTTCCTCGATGCCGCGACCGTCAACCACCGGACCGGGAAAGGAGAACCGGGATGAACGCACGCCGGCTCTGTGAGGGGCGCGTGGTCATCGTCACCGGCGCGGGGCGCGGACTGGGACGCGCCCACGCCCTCGCGTACGCCGCCGAGGGCGCCCGTGTCGTCGTCAACGACCTCGGCGTCGGCCTCGACGGCACCCCGGGACCGGACAGCCCGGCGTCCCGGGTCGCCGACGAGATCCGCGCGGCCGGTGGCCAGGCGGTCACCCACGGCGGCGACATCGCCACGACCGAGGGCGCCGCGTCCCTCGTGCACACCGCGCTGGAGACGTACGGCCGGCTCGACACCCTCGTGAACAACGCCGGGTTCCTGCGCGACCGGATGCTCGTCAACCTCGACGAGGACGACTGGGACGCCGTCGTCCGCGTCCACCTGAAGGGGCACTTCCTGCCGCTGAAGCACGCGGCCGCGCACTGGCGGGCCGAGGCCAAGGCGGGGCGGGCACCGGTGGCCCGGGTCGTCAACACCAGCAGCGGCGCGGGCCTGCTGGGCTCGGTCGGGCAGGGCAACTACAGCGCGGCCAAGGCCGGCATCGTCGGGCTGACCCTGGTCGCCGCGGCCGAACTCGGGCGCTACGGGGTCGAGGTGAACGCCATCGCTCCCGCGGCCCGCACCCGTATGACGGAACACGCCTTCGCCGAGACGATGACCGCGCCCGACAGCGGCTTCGACACGATGGCCCCGGAGAACGTGTCGCCGCTGGTCGTGTGGCTCGGCTCCGCGGCGAGCGCGGGTGTCACCGGGCGGATCTTCGAGGCCGAGGGCGGCCGCATCACGGTCATGGAAGGCTGGCGACCGGGACCGACCGCCGACAGGGGAGCTCGCTGGACGCCGGCCGAGGCGGGCGAGGAGGTCTTCAAACTCCTGGCGGAGGCGGAGCTTCCGAGGCCGGTGTACGGGGCGGGGTGACGTGGGCGTCGACCTCCGGGGGAGCGGCGGGCGGGCCGTTTCCCTCGGCCAGGGCGGCTTCCAGCAGCTCCACGATCTCCGCGTGGCCGGTCTGCTGGTCGTTGCCCGCCACCGTCCGGTCACCGGTGCGGAGTTCGACCACGACGGTGATGCCGCCGTCCTCGGGGACGCGGTGGGTCGTCACTTCGTGGCCCGGACCGTACGCCCGCTCCAGCCCGGCGCGCAGCTCCGACGCCACGTCCAGCGTCAGCCAGCGGCGCGCCTCGGCCAGGGCCTCCGCGCGCGCGTGGGCGCCGTGCTCCAGAAGGGCGCGCACGCACGAGGGGGAGCCTCGGCGCGCCGCCGCCACCAGTGGGGGTTCGCCCGTCGGGGTGGGGCGGTGCGGGTCCGCGCCGTGCTCCAGGAGGGCCGCCACCACCTCGGCGTTGCCCCGCTGTACCGCCCACGTCAGCGCGGTGAAGCCCAGCTCCTCCTCCAGGTCGGGCGTCGCCCCGGCGGCCAGCAGGGCGCGCACGACCTCCGTGTGGCCGCCGCAGGCCGCTCCGCACAGCGGGGAGTCCGTACCGGCGCTGAGACGGTCCGGGTCGGCGCCCGCCGCCAGCAGCAGACGCGCGATGCCCGGCATGTCGCTGACCGTGGTCAGGTACAGGACCGACTGGCCGTCCTCGTCCGTCGCCTCCGGGCTGGCGCCGGCGCGCAGCAGCCGTACGACCGCGTCCTCGTCATCCTCGTACACCGCCGTGAAGAGACCTGGTCCGGTCGGCGGCTCGTGCTCGCTCATACCGCCCGAGCCTCGCTCGCCCGGCCCGCTTCAGGCAAAGGCTTAAATGCAAAGGCTTGAATGGATATGACGTATGACGTGGTCCGGTACGGATCCTCAGGTGTCGCACTCCAGCACCGTCCGGCACAACCCGCAGCGGGCGCGGACCCGGCCCCGGACCGGGACTCTGATGCGCTGGTGGCAGGTGGGGCAGGGGAAGGAGACACGCAGCGGGCCCCGGCCGTCGGGTGTGAACGCGTACGGGACCCCCGGCAGCGGGCCCGGCGGGCGGGAGCCCTGGGTGTACCGGTGGTCCTGGGCATGGCGCCGGTCCCTGGCGTAGCGGCGGCGGCCCGCCCAGCCGGCGGCCGTCAGCGGGGGCTGCTGCTCGTCGCGACGGGCCTGGGCCGCGCCCCTGGTGTACGCGGTGTACGCCTGTGGGCTGGTGAACCAGATCGACGGGTCCTCGCCGAACAGCGCCGCCCGCTTCGCGAGCACATAGCCGAACTCCTCCGGGGTGAGGTAGCCCAGCTTCTGTGAGGAGGCCCGGTCCTCCCGGAAGGCGTCCAGCAGGAGCCAGCCCGCGCCGAGGTAGGTCGTCGCCGTGTCCGTGAGGATCTCGTTGTCGCGGGTGCCGGAGAACGACAGGCCCAGACGGTGCAGGTAGACGTGCATGACCTCGTGGGCGAGGGCCGCGCCGATGTCCCGGCGGTGGGTGCGGAAGCGGTCGTTGAGCTCGATGAAGTACTCGGGACCCGCGGTCAGCTCGACGTTCGCCGCGTGGGCCATCTCGCGGAAGCTGATGATCATCCGGGTGTCCGGCAGCCGGTAGTGCAGGACGATCTCACGGGCGACGCGCTGCGCGCCCAGATGCAGGTCGTCCGTGTCGCAGAACGCCACGTCGACGGGCGCCACGCTGGTGCCGAAGCTGTGGATCGTGTCGTACGACAGGCGTTTGTACAGCGCGGTGATCGACTCCCGTACGGTGTCCAGGTGCGGGAAGCCGTGCTCAACAGGTCCGCCGTTCGCCACGTCAGCACCCCCACGACGCCTCGGTACGCCTCCACTTTAAGCCGACGGCCGGGCGTGCCGACGGGTTGACGACCGGCGCGCGGTGGCGCGTTTTCGCCCCTTGTGGCCGGTGGACGCGGATCTTCATACTTCACACAACGTTCTGACAGGGACCTGACCGTCATCTGAGGTGCGTCATGTCCTCTGACATGTCATGAACCTGACATTACGCCCCACCCCCCACGAAAGGACAGTCCGTTGAAGAAGCTGTTCTCCTTCCTCAAGAGAGCCGCGGTGGCCGGTGCCGCCGCCCTCGCCGTCGTCAGCCTCCAGCCGGTCAGCGCGAGTGCCGCGCCGTCGCCGGTCGTGGGCGGAACCCGTGCCGCGCAGGGTGAGTTCCCGTTCATGGTCCGGCTCTCCATGGGCTGTGGAGGCGCCCTCTACACCCAGCAGATCGTGCTGACCGCCGCTCACTGTGTGAGCGGCTCCGGCAACAACACCAGCATCACGGCCACCGCCGGTGTCGTGGACCTGCAGTCCACCAGCGGCCGCGTCCAGGTGCGCTCCACCAAGGTCCTCCAGGCGCCCGGCTACAACGGCACCGGCAAGGACTGGGCGCTCATCAAGCTCGCCCAGCCGATCAACCTGCCGACCCTGAAGATCGCCACGACCACGCAGTACAACACCGGTGACTTCACCGTCGCCGGCTGGGGCGCGGCAACCGAAGGCGGCGCCCAGCAGCGCTACCTCCTCAAGGCCACCGTGCCGTTCGTCAGCGACGCCACCTGCAAGGCCTACGGGGGTTACTACGACGACCTCGTCGCGGGCGAGGAGATCTGCGCCGGCTTCCCGCAGGGCGGCGTCGACACCTGCCAGGGCGACTCCGGTGGCCCCATGTTCCGCAAGGACAACGCCGGTGCCTGGATCCAGGTCGGCATCGTCAGCTGGGGCGACGGCTGCGCCCGGCCCAACGCCCCCGGTGTCTACACCGAGGTGTCGACCTTCGCGTCGGCCATAGCCCAGGCGGCGTCCACGCTGTGACGCGCCGGATCACGCTGTGACACGACCGTGCACGCGGTGACTCCCGCGTCCACGCCGTGACGCACGAGGCGCCCGCGACCGAGGTCGCGGGCGCCTCTCGTAATGATCACGCCGGACCAACGGCCCGGCACGAGGGCCCCTCCGCCGTCCAGGCGCCCGGCCTCCGCCGCGAACAGAGCGACTACGAACAGGACTACCGCGAACAGAGCTACGGAGAACAGGACTACCGCGAGACCGGCCGCAGCGAGGGCATCCCCGGTGGCAACGAGGAAGTGCGCTTCCCCAGGCCGCCGGCGGCCTCCTGGAGCTCCAGCACCCACAGGTCGTTCACGCCCTCGCGCAGCACCGGACCGGGCACGTACAGTGCGCCCTGCGGCCCCACCGACCAGTAACGGCCCAGGTTGAAGCCGTTGACCCAGACGAAGCCCCGCGTCCAGCCCGGCAGTTCGAGGAGCGCGTCCCCCGCCCCGTTCACCTCGAACGTGCCGCGGTACAGCCCGGAGGCGCCCTCCTCGGGCAGCTCCCGGAACGGCACACCCTCCACGTCGTCCAGCGCGTCGAGACGCAACCCACGCGCGCGTACACCGTGCACGAACGCCCGCTCGTGCAGGACACCCCCGGTGATGCCCTTCGGCTCGCCGAGCCGGGGCCCGTAATTGGCCCTCCCCAGGGACTCCACCCACAGCTCCACGCGCGCGGGACCCGCGACAGGCTCCTTCAGCTGGGGCTCGTCCTCCGTGAGCACCCCGGCCCGCTCCCCGTCGACGTACACCACGGCGAGGTCGCGCAGCCCGCGCGCGAGCAGCGGGTACGGCTCCCGCGGCCCGGGGATGTCCACGGAGTAGTGCACCAGTCCCCGGTCCACGTCCAGTTCCTCGAAGGTGGGCGGCACCTGCGCCTCGACCGACGGGCCGCCGCGCGCCTCCAGGACGTCCTCCAGAGGCGCCCACGCGGTGAGTCGCGCCGTGGAGGTCTCACCGAGGGACGCGGGCGGGGGCGGTACGTCCGGCAGGGGGCCGTCCGCGTACTCCGCGAGGATCTCCCGGAAACGCCAGAACTTCTCGGTGGGGCGCCCGTACTCGTCGATCGGCGCGTCGTAGTCGTACGACGTGACGTCCGGGTGCAGCGTCCCGTCGTGCAGGACGCCGCCGCCCCGGTTCGCGCCCGACCAGCCCGCGAAGTTCGTACCGCCGTGCGCCATGTAGAGGTTCACCGAGGCACCGCACTCCAGGATCTCGCGCAGCGACCGGGCGGCGTCCTCGGCGTCACGTGCCGCCGGTTCCCCACCCCAGTAGGTGAACCAGCCGCACCACCACTCCATGCACATCAGCGGGCCCGTGGGGCGGTGCCGGCGCAGCACGTCGAATGCCTCGCGCCCCCGGGACCCGAACGTGGCCGTCGCCAGCAGCCCCGGAACCGAGCCACCGGTGAGCATGTGGTCCTCCGGACCGTCCGTGGTGCACAGCGGCACCGTCACACCCTCGGCGACCAGCAGGTCGGCCAGCCGGCGCAGGTACACCTGGTCGGTGCCGTAGCTGCCGTACTCGTTCTCGACCTGCACCATGATCACCGGCCCGCCGCGGTCGATCTGCCGGGGCACGACCTCGCCCAGCAGACGCCGGAACCAGCGCTCCACCGGCCCCAGGAACCGCTCGTCCCGCGTGCGCAGCCGGCCCGTCACCCAGTGCGGCAGCCCGCCGTTCTCCCACTCCGCGCAGATGTACGGCCCCGGACGCACGATCGCCCACAGCCCCGCCTCCCGGGCAGCGTCCAGGAACCGGCCCAGCTGCCCCACCTCGTGGAACTCGCCGGGGCGCGGCTCGTGCAGGTTCCACGGGACGTACGTCTCCACACAGTTGAGGCCCATCGCCCGCAGCATCGCCAGGCGGTGGCCCCAGTGCTCCTCGCGTACCCGGAAGTAGTGCAGCGCGCCCGACAGCAGCCGCACCGGGCGCCCGTCCAGCAGGAAGTCGCCGTCTCCGACACTGAATTCGCTGTCTCCCAGCCTGGATTCGCTCATGGCCCCACCCTTGCCCCCTGGCGGTGGGCCCGTCCATGGACAAAGATCGACGGCGCTTGGACGAAAGTGAGGACACCGTGGACGCAGCCAGGCGCGCCTACCACACCTGGATGCGGTACTTCACGCCCGGCCCGGCCCTCCACCGGCTCGGCCTCGCCTGCCTCGGCGTCGGACTGCAGCACGGCGAGCTGCCCACCGTCGGCCCCCGCACCCTCGACCACCACGTGGCCGTCGTGATCGGCGCGGGCGGCGGCTGGTTCCGGGCCGGCGACGGGCCCCGCGTCGAGGTCACCGCGCCCGTCCTGCTCTGGCTCACCCCCGGCGTCCCGCACCACTACGGCCCCGACCCCCACTGGGACGAGAGCTGGGTCGCCTTCACCGGGCCCGCCACCGAGGCGTACACCGAACTCGGCTGCATCGAACCCGACCGGCCCGTGGTGCCCCTCTCGGACGCGTCCGGCGCCCGCGCGGTCATCGGCCGCATCGCCCGCACCGTCCAGCGCGACACGCCCCTGCCCGAGGTGGCGGCCGGCGCCGCCCTGCACGAGCTGCTCGTCACCCTGCGCGGCGCCCGCGCCGACCTCGCCCCCGACGGAGACCGGCTCCTGCAGGCCCTCGCCCGCGACGCCTGCCGGCCCCTGTCGGTCGCCGAACACGCCGCCCGGCTCGGCATGACCACCGCCGAACTGCGCACCGCCGTCCGGCGCGGCGCAGGCTGCAGCCCCAAGGACTACCTCCTGCGCATCCGTCTGGACCGCGCCAAGGAACTGCTGGCCTCGACCGACCTGCCCGTCGCCGCCGTGGCCCGCCGCGTCGGCTACGACGACCCGGCCTACTTCTCCCGCCTGTTCACCCGCCGTGTCGGCGTGGCCCCGGTCCACTTCCGCACACAGGAGAGCCGCCCGGCAATCGAACAACCGCACGCCCCGTAGGGTGACGCCCATGACCACCAGCAACACCGGCATCGGAGAAGTCGACCCCGCCGTCCGCGCCGAGCTCGCCCGGCTGCGCGAGAGCATCGACAACATCGACGCCGCCGTCGTCCACATGCTCGCCGAGCGCTTCAAGTGCACCCAGCAGGTCGGCCACCTCAAGGCCGAGCACCGGCTGCCGCCCGCCGACCCCGCACGCGAGGCCCAGCAGATCGCCCGGCTGCGCAACCTCGCCGAGAACGCCAACCTTGACCCGGCATTCGCCGAGAAACTCCTGGGCTTCATCATCGCGGAGGTCATCCGCCACCACGAGCGCATCGCGGACGACGCGGTGAACGGCGCATCCGCCACGGGGGAGTGACATTGCGCCCCGGGCGCACACGGATGACGGCAGAGCGGGGCGGACAAAAGCCGTGTACCGGCCCGCCCCTGTGCCGTGTCAGTGGCATCAGGCAGCATGTCCTGCATGTCCGTACTGACGCGCGACGAAGCGCAGACCCGTGCCAAGCTCCTCGACGTCCACCGCTATCAGATCGACCTCGACCTGACACACGGCGACGAGTTGTTCGTCTCCCGCACCGTCATCCACTTCACGGTACGCGGGGACCAGAAAGCCACGGACACGTTCATCGAGCTCAAGCCCGAAGAACTGCGCCACGCCGTCCTCGACGGACACAGCCTCGACCTGGACACGTTCACCGAGAACCGGCTGCCCCTCAAGGACCTCACCACCGGCGAGCACGAGCTGCGCATCGACGCCGTCATGCGCTACTCCCGCACCGGCGAGGGCATGCACCGCTTCACCGACCCCACCGACGGCGAGACCTACGTCTACACGCAACTGGCCCTGGACGACTGCAAGCGCGTCTTCCCAGCCTTCGACCAACCCGACCTCAAGGCCGTCTTCGAACTGTCCGTGACGGCCCCCAAAAGCTGGAAGGTCATCGCCAACGGCGTCACCGAACAGCAGGAGGACGGCACCTGGCGCGCCGCCCCCACACCGCTGATCTCCACCTACCTGGTCGCCGTCGCCGCCGGACCCTGGCACTCCGTGCACACCGAACACCAGGGACTCCCCTTCGCCCTCCACTGCCGCCGCTCCCTCGCGCCCCACCTGGACGTCGACGCCGACGAAATCCTCGACATCACGCGCGCGTGCTTCGACCGCTACCACGAGAAGTTCGAGGAGCCGTACCCCTTCGACTCCTACGACCAGGCGTTCGTCCCCGAGTTCAACTTCGGCGCCATGGAGAACCCCGGCCTGGTCACCTTCCGCGACGAGTTCGTCTACCGCTCCGCCGTCACCGACACCGAGCGGCAGACCCGCGCCATGGTCATCGCCCACGAGATGGCCCACATGTGGTTCGGCGACCTCGTCACCCTCCAGTGGTGGGACGACATCTGGCTCAACGAGTCCTTCGCCGAGTACATGGGCTACCAGACCCTCACCGAAGCCACCCGCTTCACCGACACCTGGGTCGACTTCGGCGTCGCCCGCAAGGCCTGGGGCTACGACGCCGACCAACGCCCCTCCACCCACCCGGTCGCCCCCGACACCGTCGACGACACCGCCTCCGCGCTCCTCAACTTCGACGGCATCTCCTACGCCAAGGGCGCCTCCGCCCTCCGGCAACTCGTGGCCTGGCTCGGCGAGAAGAACTTCCTCGCGGGCATCAACACCCACTTCGCCCGCCACCGTTTCGCCAACGCCACCCTCGCCGACTTCATCGACTCCCTCGCCGACGCCACCGATCGCGACGTACACGCCTGGGCCGCCTCCTGGCTGCGCACCACAGGCGTCGACACACTCACCCCGCAGGTCACCCCGGCCGACGACGGCACCTACACCCTCACCGCCGAGCGCCACGGCAGCCGCCCGCACCGCGTCGCCGTCGGCCTCTACGACCGGGACCCCGGTGACAACGGCCGCCTCGTCCTGCGCGAACGCCCCCAATTCGACATCCCCCAGGACGAGTCCAGGCCGATCGGCAAACGACCCGCGCTGCTCCTCCTCAACGACGGCGACCTCACCTACGCCAAGGTCCGCTTCGACCCCGAATCCTTCACGGCGATCCGCGACAACCTGTCCCAGCTCCCCGACCCGCTGACCCGCGCCGTCGTCTGGAACTCCCTGCGGGACGCGGTCCGCGACGGCGAACTGCCCCCCACCGCCTACCTGGAAGCCGCGCGCACCCATCTGCCCCGCGAAACGGACGTGGCACTGGTCCAGGGCGTCCTGTCGTTCGCGTCCGCCCAGATCGCGGACCGCTTCCTGGCCGACACAGAGCGTCCCGCCGCCCTGTCCACCCTCACCGCCCTGTGCCGCGACCTGATCCGCCGCACCGAGGACGGCTCCCACCCCGGCCTGCGCCTCACGGCCGTACGCCACTTCATCGATGTCGCCGCCCACCCCGACACCATCGCCGCCTGGCTTGCCGACGGCACCGTGCCCGGCGGTCCCGAGCTCGACCCCGAACTGCGCTGGCGCATCCTGGGCCGCCTCGCGGTCCTCGGCGCCACCGACGAGGCCGCGATCGCCGCCGAGGTGCAGCGCGACCCGAGCGCCACCGGCCAGGAGGGCGCCGCCCGCTGCCGGGCCGCACTGCCCGACCCGGAGGCCAAGCGCACGGCCTGGGAGGCCATGTTCGCCACCGACGACCTCTCCAACTACCTGTTCACGGCCACCGCCCAGGGCTTCTGGCAGCCCGAACAGGCCGAGCTGGTCGAGGAGTACGTCCAGCGGTACTTCACCGACGCGGTCGCCGTCGCCGCCCGCCGCAGCCCCGCCATCGCCGTCGCCGCGGGCCGCTGGTCCTTCCCCGTGCACGCCGTCAACGCGAATACCCTCCGCTTCGGCGAGCAGTGCCTCCGCGAGTCCGACCCGACCCCGTCCCTGCGGCGCCAGCTGACGGACCAACTGGACGACCTGGGGCGCGCATTGAAGGTGAGGGAGGCACACAGCGAAGGGAACTGACGGAAGCTGGGACGCGCCCCGCAAGGGGCGCGAGGCTGCATCACTACGCGGCTACGCCCCAAGGGGGTACCTCCCTGCTCGAACAGATTTGAGAGCTTGCGGCAGCAACAAACCACCCACACCCCCGCAGACCCCCACAGGCAGAGCAGACCCCCAGCGGCACAGACCCCCACGGCCTCCCACGACACTCCCCAAACAGCACCCTTAGCGCAGCCGCATCGTTGTCCACGGCATGAGCGCCCCGCCCCTCGCCTCAGGAGCCGGAGGCCGCCACGCGCTGCGACCCCTGCTCGACACGGTGCTCGACGCACTACAAGAAGGCGCGGACGCACGCGGCGGCGGCCCCCTCCCCGCAGGCGGGCCACAGGCCGTCGCCGCACACGTCCGGGCCGCCCTCGGCGAGGTACTCCCACGCCACGGCGCCCCGGACGCCCTCCACACCCTCGTCCGCGCATTCGCCGCGGGCGCCGCCGACCCAGCCGACCCCCTGTGCGCGGCCCACCTCCACTGCCCGCCCCTCGCCGTCGCGACCGCCGCCGACCTCGCCGTCTCCGCCCTCAACCCCTCCCTCGACTCATGGGACCAGGCCCCGGCCGCCTCGGCGCTGGAAACACTCGTCACCAGAGCACTCGCCGACGAACTGCACGCGGGCGACGCCCTGGTCACCACCGGAGGCACCGAGTCCAACCAGCTCGCCCTCCTCCTGGCCCGCGAAACCCGGCACGCCCCAGGACCACTCCGGCTCGTCTGCGGCGCCAACGCCCACCACTCCCTGCGCCGCGCCGCCTGGCTCCTCGGCCTCCCCGAACCCGTCGTCGTCCCCACCCCCGCCGGCATCCTCGCCCCCGCCGCCCTCGACGACGCCCTCACCCCGCTGCCCCGTCCCGTCCTCGTCACCGCAACCGCCGGCACCACCGACGCCGGGCTCATCGACCCGCTGCCCGACCTCGCCGACCTGTGCGCGGCCCGCGGTGCCCGACTGCACGTGGACGCCGCGTACGGCGGAGGACTCCTCTTCAGCGACCGCCACCGCGACCGGCTGTACGGCCTCGACCGCGCCCACACCGTCACCCTCGACCTGCACAAACTCGGCTGGCAGCCCGCCGCCGCCGGACTCCTCGCCGTGCGCGACGCCACCGACCTCGCCGTACTGGCCCACCACGCCGACTACCTCAACGCCGACGACGACACCGCGGCCGGACTGCCCGACCTGCTCGGCCGGTCCCTGCGCACCACCCGCCGCCCCGACGTCCTCAAGATCGCCGTCACCCTCAGAACACTCGGACGCGAAGGACTCGGCGCGCTCATCGACCAGGTCTGCGCCCTCGCAGCGGGATTCGCCGCCCTCGTGGACATGCACCCCGGCTTCGAGCTGTACGCCCCACCCACCATCAGCACCGTCCTGTTCCGGCCCACCGGAGCAACCGACGCCGCCGTGGCGGACATCCGCCGGGGGCTCCTCCACGACGGCCGTGCCGTCCTCGGGCGGGCCGCACCCGACGGCCGGCTCTGGCTCAAAGCCACCCTGCTCAACCCGCACACCCGGCCCGCCGACCTGGCCGCACTCCTGAAACTCGTGGAAGGAAACACCCCCTCATGAGCACACCCCCACGCCACGAGCCCGAAGCCCCCCGCGACCTCGTCGGCATCGGCATCGGCCCCTTCAACCTCTCCCTCGCCGCCCTCGCCCACCCACTCGCCGAACTCGACGCCGTCTTCTACGACCAGCACCCCGCCTTCCACTGGCACCCCGGCCTCCTCATCGAAGGCACCACCCTCCAGGTCCCCTTCCTGGCCGACCTCGTGACCCTCGCCGACCCCACCAGCCCCTGGTCGTTCCCCAACTACCTCAGGACCCGCGACCGGCTGTTCCCCTTCTACTTCGCCGAGCGCTTCCACATCCGGCGCGCCGAATACGACGCCTACTGCCGCTGGGTCAGCGAGAACCTCCCCGGACTACGCTTCGGCCACCGCGTCGACGCCGTCCGCTGGAACCCCGAACGCGACCTGTTCGAAGTCGACTTCACACGGCTCCACGACGGCGCAGACGAACCCCCGGGCCGCACCTACACCAAAAACGTCGTCCTCGGCATCGGCACCGCCCCCCACGTGCCCGACTCCCTCATCCCCCTCGTCGACGCCCCCGGCGTGCCCGTCATCCACGCCGCGGACTACCTCGACGAACGCGACCGCCTCCTCGCCGCCGGCCACATCACCGTCATCGGCGCGGGCCAGTCCGGCGCCGAGATCTTCCTCGACCTGCTCCGAACCCGCCCCGAAGGCCGCGAACGGATCCACTGGCTGGCACGCACCGAGGCATTCGCACCCATGGAGTACTCCAAGCTCGGCCTCGAACACTTCACACCCGACTACACCCGCTACTTCCACGCCCTCACCGAACCGACGCGCGACCGGCTCGTCGCCACCCAGTGGCAACTCCACAAGGGCATCGCGGCCCCCACCCTGGCCGCCATCCACGAGGAGCTCTACCACCGCACCCTGCACGGCGGCTGGCCCGACGCCGTCCTCACACCCGGAGTCCTGGTCCGCACCGCCGGCCGGCTCTCCTCAACCCAGATCGAACTCCACCTGGAACACCTCCAGCAGGACACCCGCTCCCGCCTCACCACCGACGCCGTCGTCCTCGCCACCGGCTACCGCGAACGCCCCGTCGACCGCATCCTCGCCGGCCTCGACCCGTACATGCGCCGCGACAACTCCGAGCGACCCCGCGTCGACGACCGCTTCCGCCTCGTCCTCGACCCCTCGATCACTGGCTCCGGCTGCCACATCTACGTACAGAACGCGGCACTCCACGCCCACGGCGTCGGCACCCCCGACCTCGGCCTCGCCGCCTGGCGCAGCGCCACCATCCTGAACACCCTCACCGGCAAGGAACCGTATCCGCTGCCCGACCGCACGGCCTTCACCACCTTCGGCCTCACCCCACGACAGCCACAGGTCCCACCCGCACACCAGGAACGGAACCTCACCCCACTCGCCGACCACACATAACCGAACGAGGCGCCCGGCCACACCGGACGCCCCCCGTCCACGACGCCGGCACGAAAACCCTCGCCGACGCCGTGGACCTGAAACACCTGAAATACCTGAAACACCTGAAGCTCCAGAAGCCCGGAGCCGCAGAAGACCGCAGCTCCAGAAAACCGAAACCCTAGGAGACCGAAACCCTGGGAGAAGACCGAAACCCTAGAAGACCGGCGTGCCGTCCCGCGTCAGCTTCCAGTCCACCGCCGCGAACTCGGCCGGATCGATGGCCCCCTTCGCCTTCACCCAGGCGATCATGATGTTGCGGATCTCGTCCGAGTTCGCCCACAACTGCTTGGCCCCGGCGACATGCGGGAAGTTGCCGCCACCGTTCGCCCGGTAGTTGTTCACCGCGAACACGAACTGCTGCGCGTCGTCCAGCGGCGCACCCTCGAACCGCACGTTCGTGATGCGCGACCCGGCCGGCTTGGCGATGTCGATCTCGTACGACAAGCCGCTGACCACGTCGTAGTTGTAGTCCGGCGTGTTGTTCGCGTTCGTCAGCTTCGCCGGGTCCACCGCCGCACCCGCGGCCGTCTGCACGAAGTAGTTCGCCGAGAACTCCAGGTACGCCTTCATCTGCGCACCCGTCATCAGACGCGCCTCCAGCGTGTTCTCGTACACATACAGACCCGCCACATCCCGGATGGTGACCTCGCCCGCCGGGATGACCGCACTGCGCGAGAACGCCGCGGCCTGCGACAACACCGGCAGCGCGGCGTACTCCGTGCCCGCCAGCGCCTGCTTCACCGTGTCGGCCTGGATGTGGTTGATCAGGTCGATGATCGGCACATCCTTGTACGGCGCCTCGACCGACCTCATCTCGACGGCGTTCGTGCCGACGACCTGGTTGACGTAGGCCACGACCTTCTCGTGCTCGTCGCCGAGCAGCTTCGTGATCTTCGGGTCCTCCTCCACCGTGTTGGAGTTCAGGACCTGCGCGCCCGCCTTCTCGACCCTCCAGCGGCCCTTCTCCCAGACCAGCTCGAAGTCGAACAGCGTCAGACGCTGACCCCACTTCAGCGGCTCGGACAGCAGGACCTGCTTGCCGGTCTCCTTGTTGGTGACGAAGTACTCGGGGATCTCCGCGTGCGCATGGCCCACCAGGATCGCGTCGATACCCGGCACCTGCTCCGCCACCAGCCCCGCCGCGTTCTCGACGTACGGCAGCTGGTCACCGTAGGACGACGTACCCGACGACCCGCTGTGCGCCGACACGATGACCACGTCCGCACCCATCGAGCGCAACTTCGGCACCCACTTCGCAGCCTGCTCCTCCAGACCCGGGAACGTCATCTTGCCCTGCACGTTCGCCTTGTCCCAGATCGCGATACCCGGGTTGGTGAGACCGAGCACCGCCACCTTCACCGCACGGCCGAACGGGGTGCGCAGCCGGTGCATGCTGTACGGCGGGAAAGCGGGCCGCAGCGTCTTCGCGTCCAGCGCGTTGGCGCCGAGCAGCGGGAAACGGCACTGCTCCTCGAACTTCCGCAGCACCGGAATGCCGTAGTTGAACTCGTGGTTGCCGAGCGCCGCCGCGTCATAACCGATCGCATTCATGGCCTGCGCCATCGGATGCACCGGCCCGCCCTTGGCGGTGATCGGGTCGACCTTGGCGTAGTAGTACGACAGCTGGGTGCCCTGGATGGTGTCGCCGGCGTCGATGAGGAGCGTGTTGCCGCGACCCTTCTCCGCGCGCACCTGGTTCACCAGCGTGGAGATCTTCGCGAGGCCGATGTCGTTGTGCGCCTTGTCGTCGAACTCGGCGTCCGTGAAGTAGTCCCAGTTGAACACGTTGCCGTGCAGGTCCGTCGTACCCAGCACGGTGAACGAGTACCGCTGCGGCCGCGAGCCCCCACCCTGCGCCTCCACCGCCTGGGCGCCCGGCGCAGCCACCGCGCCGGTCAGCGCGACGCCCGCTCCGGTCACGGCAGACTTCTTCAGGAACTTCCGGCGATTCAACGGCATGGCGGGCACTCCTCGGGGGGAAGAACTCAGGGCCAGAAAACTGGACCTACTGCAACAACTCGCGTAGATAACGCGCGTAGATTCTGGCCCGGCCAAGATGGCGGCAACAGCCCTTCCAGGTTGCGATCTGGTGACCGGTGCCCCTCCGAACCGGGTCACGAGTGACAGAGTGGGACGTATGACCGCCACACCCGAGGAACCCCCGACCCCCGCACCGGACGAACACCGGCCCGCCGCCGTCCCCTACGGCACCCCCGAAGCCCCCGCATCGCCGTCCGCGGCGAGGCCCACCTCGAAGTCGACCCCGAGATCGCCCGCATCGGCGTCACCGTCAGCGCCCGAGGCAAGGACCGACGTGCCGCCCTCGACGACCTCACCCGCCGCAACGCCACCGTCCTCGACCTCATCAAGACATACGGGGACGCCGTGGAGCGAGTGGAGACCGGCGCCTTCTCCATCACCCCCGAACTGACCAAACACGGCCGCGGCGAACGCATCCACGCCTACCACGGCCGCGTCCACATCACCGCCGAACTCACCGACTTCACCGCACTCGGCGAACTCACCACCCGCCTCGCCGACCTGGAACTCACCCGCGTCGACGGCCCCTGGTGGACCCTGCGCCCCGCCTCACCCGCCCACCGCCGGGCCCGCCAGCAAGCCGTCCGCGAGGCCGTCCTACGCGCCCGCGAATACGCCGAGGCCCTCGGCACGACCCTCGCCGCCCTGGTCGAACTCGCCGACATCGGCGCCGAGAACACCCAGCCGCCCTACCCGCCCGCCCCCGGCCGCATGCGGTCCATGGCATACGGGGCGGACACCGGGGAAGCAGCCGCCCCCCTCGACCTCGAACCCCAGCGGCAACACGTCTACGCCCAGGTGAACGCCCGCTTCACCATGGCACCGCCCCGGCTGTGACAAGCCCCGAGAAGCGCGCCCGGGATGCTCATCAGAGCACCCCGGTGCACACTTCAAACCTTGTCAACTACCCTTCATCCAAAGGTTGTTGAGTAGTCATGACCCGCCAACTCCCTACCGGTCGGTAAGGCCTACGCTCGAACCATGCGCCGAGCAAAGATCGTCTGCACTCTGGGGCCCGCCACCGACTCGTACGACCAGATCAAGGCCCTGGTCGAAGCCGGAATGGACATCGCCCGCCTCAACCTCAGTCACGGCACCCACGCCGAACACGAGGACCGCTACCAGCGCGTGCGCAAGGCCGCCGACGAGACCGGCCGCAGCATCGGCATCCTCGCCGACCTTCAAGGCCCGAAGATACGACTCGGCCACTTCACCGAAGGCCCCGTACTCCTTGAACGCGGCGACACCTTCACCATCTCGGTCGAGAAGGGCGTCAAGGGCGACCACACCACCTGCGGGACGACGTACGACGGACTGGCCGACGACGTCACCACGGGTGAACGCATCCTCGTGGACGACGGCAAGCTATGCCTGGAAGTCACCTCCGTCGACGGCCCCCGTGTGCACACCACGGTCGTCGAGGGCGGCATGGTGTCCGATCACAAGGGCCTGAACCTTCCCGGCGTCGCCGTATCGGTGCCCGCCCTGTCGGAGAAGGACGAAGCCGACCTCCGCTGGGCCCTGCGCACCGGCTGCGACATCATCGCCCTGTCCTTCGTCCGCAGCGGACGCGACATCGAAGACGTCCACCGCATCATGGACGAGGAGGGCCGGCGCCTCCCGGTCATCGCCAAGATCGGAAAACCGCAGGCCGTCGACAACATCGACGACATCGTGCTCGCCTTCGACGGCATCATGGTCGCCCGAGGCGACCTTGGCGTCGAGATGCCCCTCGAACAGGTCCCGATCGTCCAGAAGCGCGCGATCAAGCTCGCCAGGCGCAACGCCAAACCCGTGATAGTCGCGACACAGATGCTCGACTCAATGATCGACAACTCCCGCCCGACCAGGGCCGAGGCGTCCGATGTGGCGAACGCCGTGATCGACGGCGCGGACGCGGTGATGCTCTCCGGCGAGACGAGCGTCGGCAAATACCCCGTGGGAACAGTAAGGACGATGTCCCGCATCGTCGCGGCGGCCGAGGAGGACATCCTGGCCAAGGGCCTGCCGCCCCTGACCGAACACAACAAGCCCCGCACCCACGGCGGCGCCATGGCCCGCGCGGCCGCCGAGATGGGCGACTTCCTCGGCGCGAAGTTCCTCGTCGCGTTCACACAGTCCGGCGACACGGTCCGCCGCCTGTCCCGCTACCGCTCTCCGATCCCACTGCTCGCCTTCACTCCGGACCCGGCCACCCGCTCCCAGCTCACCCTCACCTGGGGTGTGGAGACCTTCCTCGGCCCCTACGTCGACTCGACCGACGCCATGGTCGACCAGGTCGACGAGCTGCTCCTGGAGTACGGCCGCTGCAAGAAGGGCGACACCGTGATCATCACGGCGGGCTCGCCTCCGGGGGTCTCCGGTACGACGAACATGGTGCGGGTGCACCACATCGGGGATGACGACAGCCCGAAGTAGGGGCCTTGGGGTCGGTCAGTACTTGGGGCCTACGTGGGCGTCCATGAGGGCGACGGAGGCTTTGCGGGCGATCGAGACGTTGAACGGATCGCTGCCGCGGGCGAGGACGGTCCACTCGACGCCGACCCCGTCGAGGGCCTCAGTGAAGAGCTTCCGGATGTCGTCCGACTTGTTCGTGAAGAAGTACCGCGGGTACTCGTAGCGCTTCGGCTCACCGGCCACGAGACGGGTGGTCCAGTTGGTGATGCGACAGCCGTCGGAGTGGATGAGGCCGCGGATGAAGTCCCACGGGTGGGCATCGACGATTTCCTGTTGCCAGGGCTCAAGGGCGATGGTGCGCTCGTGCTTCTTGCCGGGACCGTGCTGCGGGAACAGGCAGGGCCAGTGCTTGCTTGAGCAACCGACAGAGACGTGGCCCTGTGCCTGGACGCGGCATACGCTGTTGTCGGGGCGCACCGAGAGGATGGCTGCCTCGCAGGCTTCGATGAGGCCGGGCCAGGCGTCGGCGCACGCGACACGGAGGATGTACACGCCCTTTCGATTGGGGCTGATGCAGCCGTCACCGAGGTAGAGGCCCAGCAGGTAGGCGTACGCGGCCGGCTCGTCGGGCGGGCCGGGGGCATCCCGGCACCGGGGGCAGGGAGGGCCCGAGTTCATGACCGGTTCGATGCGTACTTGCCAGGAGCGGATTGCGGCCCGTGAGATGCCGGTCTCTTTGCTCACTGAGTTCAGGCTGCGACCTTGTGCGACGAGAGCGAGTGTTCGTTTGCGTGTATCCATGTCGTACATGCGGACACTCTGTGCGACTGGTCGTGACCCGCGTGCAGCAGAAAGCGGATGTTCACGAGAACGTGGACATCCGCTTTTCAGTGGCGACCTTGGAATCGAAGGAAAAGTGCCCCGAGTCGGATTCGAACCGACGCTGTATGGGTTTTGAATCCATGGCCTCTACCGCTGGGCTACCGGGGCCCCTTCAAAATGAAGGTCAGCAGTCTCCCGCCGTGTCACCACCTTACCGCAGCTAGGTACGCTCTTGTCAGCAGTACCCCTGCCCTGCAACAAGGAGCCCACGTGACCGCCCCCGAGTCGCCCCAGACAGTCGAAGACGACGACAAGTCGCACGTGCCTCCGCTGACGACCCGTGTCGTCATCGCCGAGGACGAGGCGCTGATCCGCCTCGACCTCAAGGAGATGCTCGAAGAAGAGGGCTACACCGTCGTCGGTGAGGCGGGCGACGGCGAACAGGCCGTCGAGCTCGCCCGGGAGCACCGGCCCGACCTTGTGATCCTCGATGTGAAGATGCCGAAGCTCGACGGTATCTCGGCGGCTGAGAAGATCGCCGAGGAGTCCATAGCGCCGGTCCTGATGCTCACCGCGTTTTCGCAGCGTGACCTGGTGGAGCGGGCCCGGGATGCCGGGGCCATGGCGTACCTGGTGAAGCCGTTCAGTAAGAGTGATGTCGTTCCGGCCATCGAGATGGCGGTGTCGCGTTTCAACGAGCTGCGGCAGTTGGAGAACGAGGTCGCTGATCTCACGCAGCGTCTGGAGACGCGGAAGCTGGTGGACCGGGCGAAGTCGGTGCTTCAGACCGAGTACGGCCTGTCGGAGCCGGCGGCGTTCCGGTGGATTCAGAAGACGTCCATGGATCGTCGTATGTCCATGCAGCAGGTTGCGGAGGCGGTCATTCTGGATGCGGAGGAGAAGAAGGCCGCCAAGGGCTGACCCTCGGGCCACGTACGTCACACAAGTCACGCATGTCACGTACGTCGCGTACGCCACGCACGACGTGAGGCCCGCGCCCCCGGAGAAGGGGGGCGCGGGCCTCACGTCGTGCGTGGCGGGAGGGTTCAGTCCTCGCCGAGGTAGGCCTTGCGGACCGATTCGTCGTGGAGCAGGTCCTGGCCCGTGCCCGAGAGGACGATCTTGCCGACCTCCATGACGTGGCCCTGATCGGCCAGGGAGAGGGCGGCCTGGGCGTTCTGCTCGATGAGCAGGATGGTGGTGCCCTGGGCCTTGAGCTCCTGGATGGTCGCCATGATCTTCTGCATCATGATCGGTGAGAGGCCCATGGAGGGTTCGTCGAGCATGAGCAGTTTGGGCTGGGACATGAGTGCTCGTCCCATGGCGAGCATCTGCTGTTCGCCGCCGGAGAGGGTGCCTGCGGCCTGTTTCCTGCGTTCTCCGAGGATGGGGAACAGGTCGTAGGCGCGCTGTATGTCCTTTTCGATGCCTTCTTTGTCGTTGCGGAGGTAGGCACCGAGCCGGAGGTTGTCCTCGATCGTCATGCGGGGGAAGATGTGCCGGCCTTCGGGGGAGTGGGCCAGCCCCAGCGAGACGATCTTGTGGGCGGGGATCTTGCGCAGTGACTTGCCGTCGAACTTGATCTGGCCGCCGAGCGGCTGGAGAAGGCCGGAGAGGGTCCGCAGGGTGGTGGTCTTTCCGGCGCCGTTGGTGCCGATGAGGGTGACGACTTCGCCAGCCTCGACCTTGAACGAGATGCCTTTGACGGCTTCGATCTTGCCGTAGGCGACCCTGAGGTCCTCGACCTCTAGCAGTGCGGTCACTTGGCGTCCCCTTCTGTGGTGCTGTGCGCCTCGGCCTCCGCGGCCTCGACCTCGGCGACCTCCTCCTTGCCGGGGGCGCCCTCGAAGGGTGTGCCGAGGTAGGCGGCGATGACGCGTTCGTCGGCCTGGACGACTTCGGCGGGGCCTTCGACGAGTTTTTCGCCCTGGACGAGTACGGCGACCCGGTCGCAGAGGTTCATGATGAACCGGATGTCGTGCTCGATGACGAGGACGGCGATGCCCTTGTCGCGGATGGCGAAGACGAGTTCCTCGGTGGCCCGTGTCTCCTGTGGGTTCATGCCGGCGGTGGGTTCGTCGAGGAGGAGGAGGCCGGGTTCGCTCGCGAGGGCGCGGGCGATTTCCAGCTTGCGCTGTTCGCCGTAGGGGAGGTTGCGGGCGAGGTGGTCGGCCTTGGCGGCGAGTCCGGTGAACTCGAGGAGTTCCATGGCTCGGTCGCGTGATTCCTCTTCGGCTTTCTTGAAGCCGGGGAGGCGCAGGAGGGCTGACCAGAGTCCTTCTTTGGTCCGTGTGTGGCGGCCGACGAGCACGTTTTCCAGAACGGTCATGTTGGCGAAGAGCCGGATGTTCTGGAAGGTGCGGGCGATGCCTGCCTGGGTGACCAGGTGGGGTTTGGGCGGGAGCACGGTGCCCTTGTAGGTGACGGTGCCCTCGGTCGGGATGTACAGGCCGGTCAGGCAGTTGAAGAAGGTCGTCTTTCCGGCGCCGTTGGGGCCGATGAGTCCGACGATCTCGCCGCTGCCCACGGTGAGGTCGACGCTGCGTACGGCGGTGAGTCCGCCGAAGCGCATGGTGACGCCGGTGGCGTCGAGCACCGTGGTTGTGGTGGTCGTGGTGGTTGTCATGGCGGTCACGCCCCTGCCTTGGCGACGCCGGTCGCGCCTTCGGGCAATGGCTTGTCCTCCGGTACGTCGAGCTGTCCGGTCTCGTGGAATTCGAGCTGCTTCCTGCGGTCGGCGACCAGGCCCTCGGGCCGGAAGCGCATGAGGAGCATCAGCGCGAAGCCGAAGAGCAGGAGCTGGTATTCCTGCATGAACTGGAGCTTGGCCGGGATGAGGTAGAGGAGTGCGGCGCCGATGAGGGGGCCGCTGATGGTTCCCATGCCGCCGAGGATGACGGCGGCGAGGAGGAAGGCCGAGTTGGGCGGTACGGAGCCGGCGAACTGGTACTGCTCCGGGGTGATGCTGTAGGACACGTGGGCCTGGACGGTGCCGGCGAGGCCGGCGAGGGCGGCGCCGAGTGCGAAGGCGAGGAGTTTGAGGCGGAAGCCGTTGATGCCCATGGCGGTGGCGGCGGTCTCGTCCTCGCGGATGGCGACCCAGGCCCGGCCGATGCGGGACTCGGCGGAGCGTCGGAAGACCAGCACGACGATGGCTGTGAACAGCAGCATCAGGAGGTAGTAGTTCCCGGATCGGGTGAGTTCGGTGCCCAGGACGTTGTGGGGCAGTCCGAGGTTGAAGCCGAAGAGTTCCAGGTCCGGGATGTTGGGGATGCCGTTGGAGCCGTTGGTGATGTCGGGTCCGCTGTTCCCGTTGAGGTTGTTCATGGTGATGCGGAAGATCTCACCGAACCCGAGGGTCACGATCGCGAGGTAGTCGCCGCGCAGTCGGAGGGTCGGGGCACCGATCACGACGCCGAAGATCAGGGAGGCGGCGGCGCCGGTGAGGACGGCTGCCCAGAACGGGAACTGGACGCCGATGGTGGACTGGGGTGAGCCGGAGACCAGGGCGGCGGCGTAGGCGCCGACGCCGAGGAAGGCGACGTATCCGAGGTCGAGGAGGCCTGCGAGGCCGACGACGACGTTGAGGCCGAGGGCGACCGTGGCGAAGATCAGGATGTTGGCGCCGATGAGGGCGTACTGGTCGTTGCTCTGGGTGAAGGGGAAGCAGATGGCCGCGACGAAGGCGGCGGCCATGGTGACGTTGCGGTGTTTGGCGGTGAGCGTCGAGAGCTGCTTGATGAGTCCGGCGCGCAGGATGGCGGTGAAGCCGAATCCGGCGGTGATCAGGAAGCCGATGAACAGCTCGGAGTACTCGGTGCTGATGCCGTAGGCGAAGACGTACAGTCCGATGCCGAAGCCGGCGGCGATGATCAGGATCTCTGCCCAGGAGGGGAGTTCCTTGGCGCGGCCGGGTTCGGGGGCGCTGAGGGAGTGGCGGATCCTGCCCCACAGGTTGGGGGATTCGTCGCGGTCGTAGCCCTGGTCGGCCGGGAGGCCGAGGGCGCCGATCACGGCGAGGAGGGCTCCGATGCCGGAGACCCAGGCGCCGGGTTCGAGGTTGACGAGGCCGCCGAGTTCGGAGGAGATCGCGCCGATGGTGTACCCGGTGGTGCCGAGGACGCCGAGTGCGAGGAGGCGGGTGGGGCTGTTGGTGCCGCCGGGGGTGAGCCAGCCCAGGCCTCGGATTCCGTAGCCGGAGAGCGCGAACAGCGCGGTCAGTGCGGCTGAGATGAGGGTGAGGACCTGTAGGCCGCCGGGGTAGCCGGTGACGGTGAGGTTGCCGGGGAATTCCTCGGTCCAGGTCCAGGCGAGGAAGGTGCCGACGAGGGCGACGACGGAGCCGGTTACGGCTGTGGCGCGTGCGGCGGCGGGTGGCATCGGGATGATGGGGGTCGGTTCGGTGGCGGCGGACTTGGTGGTGTCCGTGGCCGTGGCGTTGGTGGTTTTGGTGGTCATGGGTATCACGCCCGATCCGCGACGCGTTCGCCGAGCAGGCCCTGTGGTCGGAACAGCAGGACGAGGATGAGCAGGCTGAACGCCCAGACGTCCTTCCAGGCGCCGCCGCCGAAGAGGTCCATCCCGGGGATGTCGCCTATGTAGCCGGTGGCAAGGGATTCGGCGACACCGAGGACGATGCCGCCGAGCATGGCGCCGTAGATGTTGCCGATGCCGCCGAGTACGGCGGCGGTGAAGGCTTTGAGGCCCATCAGGAAGCCCATGCGGAAGCCGACCTGGCCGTTCTTGAGGCCGTAGGCGACGGCGGCGATGGCGGCGAACGCGGCGCCGATGGCGAAGGCCATGACGATGATGCGGTCGGTGTTGACGCCCATCAGCTTCGCGGTGTCGGGGTCCTGGGCGGTGGCCTGCATACCGCGGCCCGAGCGGGTCTTGGTGACGAAGAGGCCGAGGGCGAACATGCACAGCGGGGCGGCGATGAGGACGAAGAGGTCACCGCGCTGGATGCTGGCACCGAAGATGTCGATCGGGCCGCCCTCGAACTGCGGGAAGGGGTGGTCCTTCTTCGCGTCGGGGTACCACATCCACACGATCTGCTGGAGGACGATGGAGAGGCCGATTGCGGTGATCAGGGGGGCCAGTCGTGGTGCGCCGCGCAGTGGCCGGTAGGCGAAGCGCTCGGCGGCGGTGGCGACTGCGACGGAGACGACGATGCCGCCGAGGATCATGAGGGGGACTGCGGCGCCGAGGGCGAAGCCGTCGGGCATCCACAGGTAGACGGTGAGGGCCCCGAAGCCCCCGACCATGAAGATCTCGCCGTGGGCGAAGTTGATGAGCTGGACGATGCCGTAGACCATCGTGTAGCCGATCGCGATGAGACCGTACATCGCGCCGAGGATGAGTCCATTGGCCAGCTGTTGCGGCAGTTCGTTCACCGCAGGGCCTCCGTGGGAGTGTTTTCGGATATGGCGCCGCGCGGGAGCGCTGGTGGGCGCTCCCGCGCGGCCTGGATCAATGTGGGATGGGGAGGTGCTGTCTATTTGTCCCCTGCTCAGCTCAACTTGGGCGAGCCGCTGAACTCGGGCGCCCAGGCGTCGTCCTTGATCTTGTATGCGGTCATCAGGGTGTTCGTGGTGTCGCCGAACTCGTCGAAGGACACGGTGCCGGTGACGCCGTCGAACTTGACCTTCGCCATGGCGTCGAGGACTGCCTTGCGGCCGTCGGACGGGAGCTTGCCGTCGTTGCCCTCGACCGCCAGCTTGACGGCCTCGATGATGGACCAGGTCGCGTCGTAGGTGAGGCCGCCGTAGGCCTCGTAGGCGTCCTTGTAGCCGCCCGCCTCGTAGTTCTTGATGAACTCCTTGGCGGAGTCGAGCTGCTCGACCGGCTTGCCGACGGAGGTGGCGAGGTCGCCGGCGGCCTTCTTGTTGAGCTTCGGGAACTCGGCGGAGTAGATGCCGTCGCCGCCCATCAGCGGGATGCTCTGGCCGCTGTCCTTGAGCTGCTGGCTCAGCGGAGCGGCGGCGGGGTACTCGCCGCCGTAGTAGAGCGCTTCGGCACCGGTCTTCTTGATCTTGGCCACGACGGCGTTGAAGTCACGGTCGTCGGGGTTGATGTTGTCGGTGCCGACGATCTCGCCGCCGAGCTTGGTGTAGTTCGCCTTGAAGGAGGCGGCGAGGCCGGCGCCGTAGGTCTTCTGGTCGCTGATCAGGTAGGTCTTCTTGATGCCGGCCTTCTGGAAGAGGTATTCGGCGGCGAAGGCGCCCTGGACCTCGTCGGTGGTGGCGGTGCGGAAGAAGGTCTTGAACTGGCGGACCGAGTCTCCGGTCTTCCAGCCGTCGCCCTGGGTGAGCTCGGTGCCGGTGTTGGCCGGGGAGACCTGGGTGAGTCCGGCGTCGTTGAACGGCTTCTGCATCGACTGCGAGACGCTGGAGTTCAGCGGGCCGACGACGCCGAGGAGGTCCTTGTTGCTGATGAACTTCTGGGCGTTGGCCTGGCCGACGGACGGCTGCGCCTGGTCGTCGAGGGGCTCCAGCTTGAACTCGACGCCCTTGACGTACTCCTCCTTGTTGGCCATCTTCACGGCCAGGTCGGCGGAGTTGCGGATGCCGAGGCCCAGAGCGGACAGGTCACCCGTGAGCGGGGCGTCGACGCCGAGCACAACGGTCGTCTTGTCGCCGCCGCCACCGCTGCCGCTGTCGTCGCGCGACCCACAGGCGGTGAGGGTGAGCGATCCCGCCGCAAGCGCGGCGGTGATGGCTATGAGCGAACGTTGACGCACGAATCTGGTCCTTTCCCTGGCACGGAGGCTCCCCCTGGAGCCCGCCGAGTCGAGCGCTGG
This sequence comes from Streptomyces sp. KM273126, assembly GCF_004337435.2. Lineage (NCBI taxonomy): Bacteria > Bacillati > Actinomycetota > Actinomycetes > Kitasatosporales > Streptomycetaceae > Streptomyces > Streptomyces sp. KM273126. Next base: position 556,433 of record NZ_SJXB02000002.1, read on the forward strand.
ACCGAAGTTCCTTCGAATCCGTCGGCGCGGTGACTGGGCGTGACTCTAAGCGTGTGTGGGGAACGTGGAGGAGGGTCTGACCGAGGCTGTGACGCTCTTGTTATGACACGACGTAATGCAGAGCGGTACTCGCTGGGTGGATCAGAGGAATTCGGGCCGATTCGCCCAGTCCGCATAGTGAGAACCCGCAGCGTTTGCCGGGATCCCCTCAGGAGTGTTCGGGTGTTTTGGTGATGTCTCGAAAATGTTGCTGCGGGCTACCTGAAAGGCCTGAGTGGAGTCGTGTGCACGGGTTCGCCGGGGCTGAATTCGGTGACGTGTATTGCCGATTTATTACGCAGAGTTACAGCCAGGAAAGGGGTCCGGCCTTTTCCGACACTTCGCTCATTCGGCGCGGATGTGCGGCCGTGGCGGTTCCGTGCGCGCCGCGTGTGGCGGACTCTCCGCTTCCGGTGGCTGACACGGCGGTCAGCGGTGTCAGCCCGAGCTTCCCGGGATCAACGGCGGTGCGTGCGCGGGCGGGTCAGCCCGTCGGGGGGACGTACTGGGCGGCGTCGCTCGGGTTCACGTCCCGCAGCATGCACGTCAGGCGGGCGCTGCACACCCGCTTGCCCTGCTCGTCGCTGATGACGATCTCGTACGTCGCCGTCGAGCGTCCCCGGTGCAGGGGTGTGGCCACGCCGGTCACGAGCCCGGACCGGACGCCGCGGTGGTGTGTGCAGTTCAGGTCGACGCCCACGGCTATCTTCGAGCTGCCCGCGTGCAGCATGGCGCCGACCGAGCCCAGGGTCTCGGCGAGCACGGCGGACGCGCCGCCGTGCAGCAGTCCGTACGGCTGGGTGTTGCCCTCCACGGGCATCGTGCCGACGACGCGCTCGGGAGAGGCCTCCACGATCTGCACGCCCATGCGGGTCCCCAGGTGCCCCGCCGAGAACATGGCGACCAGGTCGACGCCGATCGCCGCGTACTCGTCGATGACTTCCTGAGGGAACTTCACGTGGTGCTGCTCGCCCATGGATCCTGGCTCCGTTTCGTCAGGGATCTCGTCGTGGGCGTTCGGCTCCGGGCCGAACGCCCACCCGTGACTGAGCGAACGCTCAGTCGGTTCCCGATTGTTCCAGACGGACCACGACGGACTTGCTGGCCGGGGTGTTGCTGGTGTCCGCGGTGGCGTCCAGCGGCACGAGGACGTTCGTCTCCGGGTAGTACGCGGCCGCGCAGCCCCGGGCTGTCGGGTAGTGCACGACGCGGAAGCCGGGCGCCCGGCGCTCCACGCCGTCCTTCCACTCGCCGACCAGGTCCACGTAACTGCCGTCGGCGACCTGCAGTTCGGCGGCGTCCTCGGGGTTGACCAGTACGACCCGGCGGCCGTTCCTGATGCCCCGGTAGCGGTCGTCCAGGCCGTAGATCGTGGTGTTGTACTGGTCGTGCGAGCGCAGCGTCTGGAGCAGGAGGCGGCCCGCGGGAAGTTCCGGGTACTCGACCGGTGCCGCCGTGAAGTTCGCCTTGCCGGTGCCGGTGGGGAAGCGGCGCTCGTCACGGGGGGCGTGGGGCAGTGCGAAGCCCTCGGGACGGGCCACGCGCGCGTTGAAGTCGTCGAAACCGGGGACCACGCGCGCGATGCGGTCACGGATCGTCGCGTAGTCCTTCTCGAACTCCTCCCACGGTGTGCGGCTGTCCTCGCCGAGCACACGGCGGGCCAGGCGGCACACGATGGCCGTCTCGGACAGCAGGTGGTCGCTCGCGGGCTCCAGCCGGCCGCGCGAGGCGTGCACCATGCCCATGGAGTCCTCGACGGTCACGAACTGCTCGCCGCTGCCCTGGAGGTCCCGCTCGGTACGGCCGAGGGTGGGGAGGACGAGTGCACGCGCGCCCGTGACGGCGTGCGAGCGGTTCAGCTTCGTCGACACGTGCACCGTCAGGTGGGCGCGGCGCATGGCCGCCTCGGTCACCTCGGTGTCGGGTGAGGCGGACACGAAGTTGCCGCCCATGGCGAAGAAGACCTTCGCCTTGTCGTCGCGCATGGCGCGGATGGCCCGGACGACGTCGTAGCCGTGCTCCCGGGGCGGCGCGAAGCCGAACTCCTTCTCCAGGGCGTCCAGGAAGGCCGGGGCGGGCCGTTCGAAGATGCCCATCGTGCGGTCGCCCTGCACGTTCGAGTGGCCGCGTACCGGGCACACGCCCGCGCCCGGGCGGCCGATGTTGCCGCGCAGCAGCAGGAAGTTGACCACCTCGCGGATGGTCGGCACGGAGTGCTTGTGCTGGGTGAGGCCCATGGCCCAGCAGACGATGGTGCGCTGCGAGGCGAGGACCATGCCGAGGGCTTCGTTGATCTCCTCCTGGGTGAGACCGGTCGCGGTGAGCGTCTCGTCCCAGTCGGCGGCCCGCGCGGCCTCGGCGAACTCCTCGTACCCGTGCGTGTGTTCGCGGACGAAGTCCTCGTCGACCGCGCCGTCCGTCGCCAGGATCAGCTTGTTGAGGAGGCGGAACAGCGCCTGGTCGCCGCCGATGCGGATCTGGAGGAACAGGTCGGTGAGAGCGGCGCCCTTGAGCATGCCCTGCGGGGTCTGCGGGTTCTTGAAGCGCTCCATGCCCGCTTCGGGCAGCGGGTTCACCGTGATGATCCGGGCGCCGTTCGCCTTGGCCTTCTCCAGGGCGGAGAGCATGCGCGGGTGGTTGGTGCCCGGGTTCTGCCCGGCCACGATGATCAGGTCCGCCTTGTAGAGGTCGTCGAGCAGGACGCTGCCCTTGCCGACGCCGAGGGTTTCCGAGAGTGCCGACCCCGACGACTCGTGGCACATGTTGGAGCAGTCCGGCAGGTTGTTCGTGCCGAACTCGCGGGCGAACAGCTGGTAGAGGAACGCGGCCTCGTTGCTCGTGCGTCCGGAGGTGTAGAAGAGCGCCTCGTCGGGGCTCTGCAGGGCCTTCAGTTCCTCCGCGACGATGTCGAAGGCCCGGTCCCAGGACACCGGCTCGTAGTGCTCGCCCCCTTCGGGAAGGTACATGGGGTGCGTGAGGCGGCCCTGCTGGCCCAGCCAGTAGCCGCTGCGGGTGGCGAGGTCGGCCACGGTGTGGGCGGCGAAGAACTCCGGGGTGACCCGGCGCAGGGTGGCCTCCTCGGCGACCGCCTTCGCCCCGTTCTCGCAGAACTCCGCCGTGTGCCGGTGCTCGGGCTCGGGCCAGGCGCAGCCCGGGCAGTCGAAGCCGTCCTTCTGGTTGACGCGGAGCAGGGTGAGCGCGGTGCGCTTGACGCCCATCTGCTGCTGGGCGATCCGCAGCGAGTGCCCGACGGCGGGCAGCCCGGCGGCCGCGTGCTTCGGTCCGGCGACCTGTGGCGCGTCCTGGACCGGATCGCCCTTCGGCGGCTTGGTTGCCATCGCACGCTCTCCTTCGACCGCGAGGTGAAGCACGGTTTTCGACTACGAGGTGATGTACGTCTCCGATCCTCGCACGTGTCAGTGACAGCGATCACCGGAGGGCGGAAGGGAGGCCGTCGGCCACGGAGACCGGACCGCCGGCCCTGCCCGGCAACTCTCCGTGGCGTGGCAACTGCCCACCGTGCCGGGGGTGACGTATCGGGGGTTCCGGCCGGTGGTGATCGCGGGGTGAGGCGCCCGCCCACGCCGGCCGGGGCCGAGTGTCAGTGGCTCGTGGCAGGATCGGGGGCGTGGCAGAAACAGCATCGAAGAAGACCGAGAAGACCCCTGGCGGCGGCCGCCCCCGGCTCATGCTCATGGACGGGCACTCACTGGCGTACCGCGCGTTCTTCGCGCTGCCCGCGGAGAATTTCACGACCGCGACGGGCCAGCCGACGAACGCGATCTACGGCTTCGCGTCGATGCTGGCCAACACGCTGCGCGACGAGGCGCCCACGCACTTCGCGGTGGCGTTCGATGTGTCCCGCAAGACCTGGCGCTCCGAGGAGTTCACGGAGTACAAGGCGAACCGCTCGAAGACCCCCGACGAGTTCAAGGGCCAGGTCGAGCTGATCGGCGAGCTGCTCGACACGATGCACGCCCAGCGCTTCGCGGTCGACGGCTTCGAAGCGGACGACGTCATCGCGACGCTCGCCACCCAGGCCGAGGCCGAGGGCTTCGAGGTCCTCATCGTCACCGGCGACCGCGACTCCTTCCAGCTGGTCACCGAGAACACGACGGTGCTGTACCCGACGAAGGGCGTCTCCGAGCTCACCCGGTTCACCCCGGAGAAGGTCATCGAGAAGTACGGGCTGACGCCGGCGCAGTACCCCGACTTCGCGGCGCTGCGCGGCGACCCGTCGGACAACCTGCCGGGCATCCCCGGCGTCGGTGAGAAGACCGCCGCGAAGTGGATCAACCAGTTCGGTTCGTTCGCGGAGCTGGTCGAGCGCGTCGAGGAGGTCAAGGGCAAGGCCGGGCAGAACCTCCGCGACCACCTGGAGGCGGTCAAGCTCAACCGCCGTCTCACGGAGATGGTGCGCACCGTCGAACTGCCCAGGACCGTCGCCGACCTGGAGCGCGCGCCGTACGACCGCAAGGCCCTCGCGATGGTCCTGGACACCCTGGAGATCCGCAACCCGTCCCTGCGTGAGCGGCTGCTGGCCGTCGACCCGGGGGCCGAGGAGGTCGACGTCACCCCGGTCACCGACGGCGGCGTCGAGCTGGACGGCACGGTGCTCGGCGCCGGGGAGCTCGCCCCCTGGCTCGCCGAGCACGGCAAGGCGGTCCTCGGGGCGGCCACGGTCGACTCGTGGGCGCTCGGTGCGGGCGCGGTGGCCGAGGTCGCGCTGGCCGCGGCCGGGGGAGCGGCCGCCTGGTTCGACCCGGCCCAGCTGGACGAGGCCGACGAGAACGCGTGGGCGGTCTGGCTGGCGGACCCGGCCAAGCCCAAGGTGTTCCACAGTGCCAAGGGCGCGATGCGGGTCTTCGCCGAGCACGGCTGGACCGTCGAGGGCGTCACGATGGACACCGCCCTCTCCGCCTACCTGGTCAAGCCGGGCCGCCGCTCCTTCGACCTGGACGCGCTTTCCCTGGAGTACCTCCACCGGGAGCTGGCGCCCGCTGCCGAGGCCGACGGACAGCTGGCCTTCGGCGCGGACGACGGGGCCGAGGCCGAGGCGCTGATGGTGCAGGCGCGCACGATCCTCGACCTGGGCGAGGCGTTCGGGACGCGGTTGCAGGAGGTGGGCGCGGCGGACCTTCTGAGGGACGTCGAGCTCCCCACCTCCACGCTGCTGGCCCGCATGGAGCGGCACGGCATCGCGGCGGACAGGGCTCACCTGGAGGCCATGGAGCAGATGTTCGCGGGCGCCGTGCAGCAGGCCGTGAAGGAGGCGCACGCGGCGGCCGGGCACGAGTTCAACCTGGGCTCGCCCAAGCAGCTCCAGGAGGTCCTCTTCGGCGAGCTGGCCCTGCCCAAGACCAAGCGCACGAAGACGGGCTACACGACCGACGCCGACGCCCTGGCCTGGCTGGCCACCCAGACGGACAACGAACTGCCGGTCATCATGCTCCGCCACCGCGAGCAGGCGAAGCTGCGTGTCACGGTCGAGGGCCTCATCAAGACCATCGCGGCGGACGGCCGCATCCACACCACGTTCAACCAGACGGTCGCCGCCACGGGCCGCCTGTCGTCCGTGGACCCGAACCTCCAGAACATCCCGGTCCGCACGGACGAGGGAAGGGCCATCCGCCGCGGGTTCGTGGTCGGCGACGGCTTCGAGTCCCTGATGACGGCGGACTACAGCCAGATCGAACTGCGGGTGATGGCCCACCTCTCCGAGGACGCGGGCCTGATCGAGGCGTTCACGTCGGGTGAGGACCTGCACACCACGGCGGCCGCGCAGGTGTTCGCCGTCGACCCCTCGGCGGTGGACGCCGAGATGCGCCGCAAGATCAAGGCGATGTCGTACGGCCTGGCGTACGGGCTGTCGGCGTTCGGCCTCTCCCAGCAGCTGAACATCGAGGCGGCCGAGGCCCGCGCCCTGATGGACGCCTACTTCGAGCGGTTCGGCGGTGTCCGCGACTACCTGCGCAGGGCGGTCGACGAGGCCCGGGCGACCGGATACACGGCGACGCTCTTCGGGCGCCGCCGCTACCTGCCCGACCTCAACAGCGACAACCGCCAGCGCCGCGAGGCGGCCGAGCGCATGGCCCTGAACGCCCCGATCCAGGGCACGGCCGCCGACATCGTCAAGATCGCCATGCTGAACGTCGACCGGGCGCTGCGCGAGGAGGGTCTCACCTCCCGCATGCTCCTCCAGGTCCACGACGAAATCGTCCTGGAGATCGCCCCCGGCGAGCGTGCCAAGGCCGAGGAACTCGTCCGCCGCGAGATGGCGGGCGCCGTCCACCTGAGGGCTCCGCTGGACGTCTCCGTCGGCTCGGGCCCGGACTGGGAGTCTGCCGCGCACTGAGCGACCCAAGCGCCGCTTGCGCCTCGGGCGGGACGCGGGCGGCACACCGGGCAGCGCGACCAGGGCCCGGCACCACCGGGTGCCGGGCCCCTCGGCTCGTTCCCACGTCATCCGGTCGAAGTCACCCGACGTCCCGGGAACCGTCACCCAGGTGGCCCTCAAGAGGGCGCCCGGACGGGCGCGCGGAGCAAGGATGCGGGCATGGGTATACGCACGCTTCGCCGCCGTACCGCAATGACCGTCGGCGTACTCGTATCGGCGTTGCTCCGACGGTCACCCGTCTCCGCGCCCGGCGCCAGCACACCCCGTATCCCCGAGGACGTCACCCGCTTCCGCTCGCCGCGCGACCTTGCTCGCGCAGCCGAACAGGCGGCCACGGCGATCTCACGAACAACCCCCCGGCCCTGAGTACGGGACCGGCCAGGAACAGTGGGCGATCAGACAGCGCGTGACCGGACAGCGCGCGATCAGTGGGACACGCGCTCCACGACGGCATCGTCCGAGGGCGTGGGCACCGGGCGCCACACCCTGACCCCGACCCCGTACAGCACCAGCCCGAGCGCGAGCCCCGCTCCGGCGCCGAAGCACAGCGTGGGGATCACCTCGTACGGCTTGGCGGTGGACCCCCAGTACTCCCACCACCGGGTCACCCGCTGCGCCGCGGCCGCCAGCGTGCAACCCCCGATCCCGACCCCGGCCACCAGGCGGTCCGCCACGGACAGCGCGGGCACGCTCACGGGCTCCCGATCCGGCTGCCGGCGCAGGGCCAGGAACACGAAGACCGCGATCACGGCCGCGGCCACGGCCGAGCCGCCGTACTGCAGGTACCAGTAGAGCGGCGAACCCGCGATCTCCTCCCCCAGCACCGGAAACAGCCGCGTCCCCCACCGGTCGAAGTGCGTGAACGCGTCCCAGACGACATGCGTCAGCGCACCGATAGCCGCCGAGACGTACCACCACGCCACCTCGGACGGGCGTGGCCGCCCGCGCAGTCGTCCGTGTCCCGTCGTTCGTCCCGTTCGTTCCGTCCCGCACCCCACCAGCGCCGCCACCCGGCCTTGCCGCCCCCGGGGCAGCAGGGCCACCAGCGGTTCACGCAGGACCAGCCACACCCCCACCAGTGCCCAGGTGACGAGGACGTCGAAGGTGAGCACCCCTGCGAGGGAGTGGGTGAAGTCCCCGAACTCCATCGCTCCGGGCAGCACACTCGCGGCGTAATAGGTCATGTCGGGCGCAAGCGAACCGGCGACGAGCAGTGAGGGCACCAGCGGTCCGCGCCCGGTCCCGTCGAGACGCACGGCGGGCAGGGCGGCGGCCGCGTGGCTGAGCGTGAAGGGCAAGTAGTCCCCCTGTGACTGGCGTTGGCCCGGCACCCCCCGGCCGGCGATCACTGCCCGCCAGTATGCGCGACAGGGTGCCGCCCGCCCCAAGGGCGCCCGATCCCGGTGGAGCGGATATGGCCAACCGGTGAATAACGGGCGCCAACGGGTGCCCCCGCGACGGAAGTTGTCGTAGGGTCGCCTGGGTCACGTTGCCGGGGCGCTGTCGAACACCGATGACGAGGCAACCGAAGAGGCGCGTCGACAGTCCTGACAGACGGCACCACAGGGAACGCGAAGACCAACGTCCGCGGGAGGGATTCACTCGATGTCGGCGCAATTCGGCAAAAGGCTGCGCAGGGGAGCGGCGACCACCACGGTTGCCGCTGTCGCAGTCGCGGCACTGGCCGCCTCCCAGGCTCCGGGAGTGACCACCGACAGCGCCGGCAGACGGCAGGCCACGGACTCGTCGGCGCCCGACGCCGCGTCCGGTGCCGACGACACCGCGACCGGCAACTCGCGCTACTACACGGACCTCCCACCCCTCGACAGCCCCACGGCCACGCCCGGCGCGGGCGGCGACACCTCGGGCATCACGGCCAACGCCGAGCGCGGCATCCCCGCCACCGTCCTCGACGCCTACAAGAAGGCCGAGTCGGCCCTGCGTGAGTCCAAGCCGGGCTGCAACCTGCCCTGGCAGCTCCTCGCCGCCATCGGCAAGGTCGAGTCGGGCCAGGCCCGCGGCGGCCGTGTCGACGCCGACGGCACGACGTACTCGAAGATCCTCGGCCCGGTCCTCAACGGCGGCCAGTTCGCGAACATCCGGGACACCGACAACGGCGCGTACGACGGCGACAGCACGTACGACCGCGCCGTCGGCCCGATGCAGTTCATCCCGTCCACCTGGGAGTGGGCGGGCCGCGACGGCAACGGCGACGGCCGCAAGGACCCCAACAACATCTACGACGCGGCCCTCGCGGCCGGCAACTACCTGTGCCGGTTCAACTGGGACCTGTCCGACCAGGCCGACCTCAGGCGCGCGATCCTCAGCTACAACAACTCGACGCACTACCTGAACACGGTGCTGTCGTGGCTGGAGTACTACCGCAAGGGCACTCACGAGGTCCCGGACGGCACGGGCACGCTGCCCCGCAACCCGAGCGACGGCGGCACCTCCGGGTCGAGCGTCAGTCCCAGCCCGTCGCCGAGGGACTCGCAGAAGCCGAAGCCCCCGGAGGGCACCACGGACCCCGCCAAGCCCGGCAACCCCGGTACCGGCGGCGCAGATTCTGGCAGTCCCGCCCCGCCGAGCACACCTCCCGGCACCACACCCCCTGGCACCACACCGCCCGGCACGACACCCCCCAGTACGCCGCCCACGCCCACCGACACGGTGGACCACCTGGAGAACGCGGGCACCGGGACACTCACGGCCATGGCCGGCGACGCCTTCGCCGAGAAGGTCGCCGTCAGTACCGAGACCAAGGCCGGTGAGGCCGTGGCGAAGGTCAGGGTCCGCTTCACCGTCGTCGGCGACACGGACGCCACGTTCACCGGTGGCGAGACCGTCGCCACGGTCGTCACCGACAGCGCCGGCACGGCCACCGCGCCCACGCTGCGGGCCGGCGAGAAGACCGGCGGCTTCACGGTCCGCGCCACCGTCGTGGGTCGCGCGGTGCCCGGCCTGGACTACAAGGCGACCGTCACCGCCCGCCAGGCCGACGCCCTCGCCCGCACCACTGACACCGCGCTGACCTGCGTCCCGGGCGGCGAGTTCGCCGAGCAGGTCGAGGTGAAGGCCACGTACAAGGGCGGGGTCGCCGACGCAGTCGCGGCCACCGCCACGCTCATCAAGTCGGCGGACGACCCCACCGAGAACGACAAGGGCCCGCACTTCAAGGACGCCGACGGCAAGACCGTCCGCACCCTCAAGGGCCTCACCACCGGCAAGGACGGCCTGCTCAAGCTCCCGAAGCTGTACGCGGACGACACGACCGGCACGTTCCTGCTCCGCATCACGACCACGGGCGGCGCGACGCTCACGGTCGAGCTGAAGGTCGCGGCGGCCGAGTCGGCGTCGCCCAGCCCCTCCGCGTAACCCCTGTCACGACAGCCACGGCGCTCCTCCATGACGGAGGGGCGCCGTCGCCGTGTGTGCGACGTGTTCTCATCTCGCCCGGCCGTTGCTACCGTGCCGGAACTGACGATGTATCAGTTCATGTCCGCCGGGAGGCTCGCATGCGCGCTCTTGCCGCCGCCGCGACCGGTCTCGCCCTCGCACTCGCCCTGGTGTTCACGATCACGGCGATGGGCTCACCGGCGGGCGGGACATCACCGAAACCACTGCTGACGACGGTGCCCGCACACCCGTAACTCCCCGGGACGGAGGCCGAGATGCGCCGCAGGTCCAGCCTGATACTGCTCGCCCTCGCCGTGTTCTTCGCGGCGCTGTCCCCGCTGGTGCGCTGGTACGCCTTCCCGCGCCTGGCCAAGATCCCGGCCAACCAGTACCAGGACATGGTCCTGGAGGCGAAGGACGCGACCCTCCTCGACTACGGCACGATGCGGGCGAAGAAGGTCCCCAAGGTCACCATCGTGCAGACCCTCAAGGGCAACGTGGAGGCCTCCGAGAAGATCGAGAAGACGGCCGGCCGGGATGTCGTCGTCTGGGACGGGCTCTCCTACGTCCAGGGCCCCGACGGCGAGATGGTCTCCAAGATCCCCGAACGGTATGTCTTCGACGCCCACACCCAGGAACCCGTGCACGTCAAAGGTGAGATGGTCGACGGCGATCCGGTGAAACGGACGGGCATCGAGTTCAAGTGGCCGTTCCTGACGGAGAAACGGGACTACGAGTACTTCGACGCCCAGGCCCGTGTCACCGCACCCATCCACTACAAGGGCACCCAGGACTTCCGCGGCATCGAGGTCTACTACTTCGAGCAGACCATCCCGTGGACCAAGGTGCCCTTCCCCAAGATCATGCCCGTCCAGGGCATCACCCCGGAGTCGGTCGCGAGGACCGGCACGACCCGCTGGTACAGCACCGTCCGCAAGTTCTGGGTCGAACCCCTCACCGGCGCCCCCGTGTACGGCGAGGAGATCCACAAGGAGGAACTCCGCGGCGGCACACTCCTGGGGGGCCGCGAGAAGGTGACGGCCTTCGCCGGGCACGTGAAGATGCGCGAGGACTACATCAGATCGACCGCGGACCTGGTCGAGTCCAACCGGGCGCTGGTGCTGCTGATGACCTCGTACCTGCCGTGGGGCTTCCTCGCCCTCGGTGTCCTGCTGCTGTCGCTCTCCCTCTACCTGGAGGCCCGCGGCCGCGGGCCCGGGGAACCGGAGCCCACAGAGACCGTGGCACCGCAGCCGGTCAGTGCCTGAGCCGCGCCTTCGTGTACCGCGTCGGCTCGGCGGTCGCCGGGTCCTCGGGCCACGGATGCTTCGGGTACCGGCCGCGCAACTCCGCCCGCACGGCCCTGTACCCCTCTTTCCAGAAGGACGCGAGATCGGCGGTGACCGCGGCGGGCCGTCCGGCGGGGGAGAGGAGATGCACGAGGACCGGGACACCGGCAAGCGCGGGCGACTCGTGGAGCCCGAACATCTCCTGCAACTTCACGGCCAGCACGGGCCGTTCGGGATCGGCGTAGTCGATCCGGATTTTGGACCCACTCGGTACGGTGATCCGCTCCGGAGCGAGCTGGTCGAGACGAACGGCATCGCCGGAGGCCCACGGCAACAACCGGCTCAGCGCCTCCCCGGCGTCGACCCGCGCCAGATCGCCCCGACGCCGGGCACGGCTCAGCTCCGGCTCCAGCCACTCCTCCACGCGCGCGTGGAGGGCGTCGTCGGAGACATCGGGCCACGGCTCGCCCAGGTGCAGCCGCAGAAACGCGAGCCGCTGCCGCAGCCGCTCGGCGTCCTGGGACCACCGCAGCAGCCCGAACCCCTCCTCCCGCAGCCCGTCCAGCAGCGCCCGCCGTACGAGCCCGGGGTCGGCGTCCTTGAGGAGGCGCACCGTCAGCTCCACCGCCCCCAGCCGCTCCACCCGCCGAGCGACGATGTCCCCGTCGGCCCAGTGCACCTCCTCGCCGACGGCACGCAGCGGCGCCGCCGCGCGCCGGGCCACGTCCTCGTCCACCGCGGCGGCGAGCCGCACGCGCGCGTGCCCCGCACCGACGGGCCGGTCCGCGACGGCGACAGCCAGCCACGGGACACCACGCAGGGACGAGCCGTCCCCGACATCGGCCCGCGTCCCGGACACCATCACGTACGACCCGCCCTGCGCCCTGGCCACCCGCTCGGGAAAGGCGAACGCCGCCACGAGCCCGACAGCGGCGTCATCCGCGAGCGCAGGGAAACCTGGTGCGGGCCCGGACCCCCGGGGCACGTCCGCCGCCGCGGACCGCAGACGCCGTGTCTCGGCCCGCCAGCGCCCCGCGTACGCGTCACCGCCACGCCGGGCCGTCCGCAGCGCGGCGGCCAGATCGTCGCCGTACTCGCGCGGCGCCTCCTCGCTGAGCAGGGCGACGACCTCGGCCGCCCGGTCCGCGCCGACCTCGGACGCCGCGTCCAGCAGCGCTCGCGCCAGCCGCGGGTGCAGCCCGAGCCGGGACATCCGCACGCCACGCTCCGTGACCCGCCCATCGGGGTCCACGGCCCCGATCCCCGACAGGACGTCCCGCGCCGCCGCCATCGCCCCGCCCGGCGGCGGGTCGAGCAACGCCAGCCCGGCAGCATCCGGGTCACCCCAGCAGGCCGCCTGGAGGGCGAACGCGGTGAGGTCGGCCAGTTTGATCTCGGGTGCGGGGAAACGCGGCAGACGTGCGTTCTCGGCCTCTGCCCAGCAGAGGTACGCGGCGCCCGGAGCCTCACGCCCGGCACGCCCCGCCCGCTGGCGCCCGGCCGCCTGCGAGGCCCGTACGGTCGTCAGCGCGCTGAGCCCGCGCGCGTGGTCCACCCGCGGCTCCCGCGCCAGCCCGGAGTCCACCACGACCCGTACGCCGGGAACCGTCAGCGACGACTCGGCCACGGACGTGGCCAGCACCACCCGGCGGCGCACCCCGGGGGACAGCACGGCGTCCTGCACGGCCGCGGGCGCCCGCCCGTGCACCTGGAGGACCTCGGCGCCGCCGTCCAGGTCGCCCAACTGCCCGGCCACGCGCGCCATCTCCCCGACCCCGGGCAGGAAGCACAGGACATCGCCCTCCCGCTCCACCAGCGCCCGCCGCACCACCGACGCCACATGCGTCAGCAGTGCCGGGTCCACACGCATGCCGTGCGGAGGCCGCACGGGACGTACCGGCGGGGCCCACACGACCTCCACCGGGTGCGAGACGCCCTCCGCCTCCACCACCGGCGCGTCGCCCAGCAGCCGGGCCCACCCCTGCGCGTCGGTCGTGGCGGACGCGGTCACCAGACGCAGCTCGGGGCGGAGCGCGGCCCGTACGTCCAGCAGGAACGCCGCCACCGTGTCCGCGTCCAGATGCCGCTCATGGCACTCGTCGAGCACCACGACGTCCACGCCCGCCAGCTCCTGGTCCCGCTGCAACCGCTGCAGCAGCAGGCCCGTCGTGACGACCTCCACGCGCGCGTGCCGCCCCACCACTCGCTCGCCGCGCACGCTGTACCCGACGCTCTCGCAGACCTTCTCCCCGAGCAGCCACGCCATCCGCCGAGCCGCCGCCCGGGCGGCGATACGGCGCGGCTCGGCGACGACGACACGCCGTGCGGGCCCGTCACCCACCAGCCCGGCCAGCACCAGCGGAACGAGTGTGGTCTTCCCGGTGCCGGGCGGCGCCACCAGAACGGCACAGCCGTGCCCCTCCAGAGCGTCGCTCAGCGCGGGCAGGGCATGTCGTACGGGCAGCGCGTCCAGGGCGTCGTAACGGATCACGCCCCAAGTGTCGTACGGCCGTCAAAGCCGCCCTCCACGCGCGCGTGCGGCTCAGTTCAGCTCAGTCGCGTTCGCACACGAAGATGGCCGTCCCTGGGATCAGGTTCCCGCGCAGCGGGGACCAGCCGCCCCACTCGGACGTGTTCCAGGCGGGCCACTCCGGCTCGACCAGGTCGACCAGACGGAAACCGGACACGGCGATGTCCCGCACCCGGTCGCCGAGGGTGCGGTGGTGCTCGACGTACACCGCACGGCCCGCCTCGTCCTGCTCGACGTACGGCGTGCGGTCGAAGTACGAGTCGGCGACGCTCAGCCCCTCGGGGCCCGGCTCGTCGGGGAACGCCCAGCGGATCGGGTGAGTGACCGAGAAGACGAAGCGGCCGCCCGGACGCAGCACCCGGCGCACCTCCCGCAGCACCAGCACGGGGTCGGCGACGAACGGCAGCGCGCCGTACGCCGAGCACGCCAGGTCGAAGGACGAGTCCGCGAAGGGCAGGACGCCCGCGTCGGCCTGCACCAGGGGAAAGGTTCCGCCGATGCGCAGCGCGTGCTGGAGCTGGCGGTGGGAGAGGTCCAGCGCCACCGGACGGGCACCCTGCGCGGCCAGCCAGCGCGAGCACTGGGCGGCGCCGGCGCCGATCTCCAGGACGTCCTTGCCCTTCAGATCCTCCGGCTGCCCCAGGAGTTCGGCCTCCACCTCGTCGAGGCCCTCGGGGCCCCACACGAAACGGTCGTCCCCGAGGAAGGTGCCGTGCTCGACCTGGTACTCGTCCGCGTTCCGGTCCCACCAGCCCCGGTTGGCACGGGAACTCTCCGCGACTCCCGCAGCACGCCGGGTCGCTTCGGGGTCGAAGTCATCGGGCTCTTGGATGATCGGCTCCCTCGTCGTACTCTTCCGTACCTACTACCGGTATCGGTGGTGTCACGGAAGGGGCGTACCGGGCCTGCACGGGCTCGGAACACCGTCCGGTGCACGGCATGCGGTTGCCGCCGTGTGTGTTCCTGTGCCGGGAATGGGGCGATCCGCCCCGGGTGTGGGTCTTCGTGCGTTGACCCTGCCCGGCTGCCCCCGTATGCTACAAGTTGCGCTGCGGGCCTGCGCACCTCAGACGGAGCAGGCTGCGCTCGCATCTGTTGTATGTCCCCTCGGTTGTCGAGGCGCCACCGGATTTCTGGTGTGGCGCTTCCTTGGCTGTCCGGCTTCTGCAGTGCGATAACGGGCTCCCGGCGTGAGCAGTGCCTACGACTTCAATGTCCGTACCGGAGCCCTTTCCCACATGACGAGCAGCACCGAGACCACCGCCACCACCCCGCAGGTAGCGGTCAACGACATCGGTAACGAGGAAGCCTTCCTCGCCGCGATCGACGAGACGATCAAGTACTTCAACGACGGCGACATCGTCGACGGCGTCATCGTGAAGGTCGACCGGGACGAGGTCCTGCTCGACATCGGTTACAAGACCGAAGGTGTCATCCCGAGCCGCGAACTCTCGATCAAGCACGACGTCGACCCGAACGAGGTCGTTGCCGTCGGCGACGAGATCGAGGCCCTCGTCCTCCAGAAGGAGGACAAGGAAGGCCGCCTGATCCTCTCGAAGAAGCGCGCCCAGTACGAGCGTGCCTGGGGCACCATCGAGAAGATCAAGGAAGAGGACGGCATCGTCACCGGTACCGTCATCGAGGTCGTCAAGGGTGGTCTCATCCTCGACATCGGCCTCCGTGGCTTCCTCCCGGCCTCCCTGGTCGAGATGCGCCGCGTCCGCGACCTCCAGCCGTACGTCGGCAAGGAGCTCGAGGCGAAGATCATCGAGCTGGACAAGAACCGCAACAACGTGGTCCTGTCCCGCCGTGCCTGGCTGGAGCAGACCCAGTCCGAGGTCCGCCAGACGTTCCTCACGACCCTTCAGAAGGGTCAGGTCCGCTCCGGTGTGGTCTCCTCGATCGTCAACTTCGGTGCCTTCGTGGACCTGGGCGGCGTCGACGGTCTGGTCCACGTCTCCGAGCTGTCCTGGAAGCACATCGACCACCCGTCCGAGGTCGTCGAGGTGGGCCAGGAAGTCACCGTCGAGGTCCTCGACGTGGACATGGACCGCGAGCGCGTCTCCCTGTCGCTGAAGGCGACCCAGGAAGACCCGTGGCAGCAGTTCGCCCGCACGCACCAGATCGGCCAGGTCGTGCCCGGCAAGGTCACGAAGCTGGTTCCGTTCGGTGCGTTCGTCCGCGTGGACGAGGGCATCGAGGGTCTGGTCCACATCTCCGAGCTGGCCGAGCGCCACGTGGAGATCCCGGAGCAGGTCGTCCAGGTCAACGACGAGATCTTCGTCAAGGTCATCGACATCGACCTGGAGCGTCGCCGGATCTCGCTGTCCCTCAAGCAGGCCAACGAGTCCTTCGGTGCCGACCCGGCGTCGGTCGAGTTCGACCCGACCCTGTACGGCATGGCCGCGTCCTACGACGACCAGGGCAACTACATCTACCCCGAGGGCTTCGACCCCGAGACCAACGACTGGCTCGAGGGCTACGAGACCCAGCGCGAGGCGTGGGAGGGCCAGTACGCCGAGGCGCAGGCCCGCTTCGAGCAGCACCAGGCGCAGGTCATCAAGTCCCGCGAGGCGGACGAGAAGGCCGCTGCCGAGGGTGGCGAGGCCGCCGCTCCGGCCGCCTCCGGTGGTTCGTACTCCTCGGAGGGTCCGGACAACTCCGGCGCCCTCGCGTCGGACGAGGCCCTGGCCGCGCTCCGCGAGAAGCTCGCCGGCGGCCAGAGCTGATCGCTCACCGCTAGGCAGTAACCGCTGACTTAGGGCCCGCACCTCACTGGGTGCGGGCCCTAAGTCTGTTGTGCGCCGACGCATGGCGCACTCGGGCTGGCTTCTTCCCCCGGGCACGGCCCTGGCTCCGGCCAAGGCCGATGTCTACGGCCCTGTTTCCGAGTTGCTCGCCAAGGCCACCGACAAGGGCGCCCAGGACGGTGAGTTGACGGTCGACGACCAGGAGCGGCTCGTCGGCAGACGGGCCCGTCCCCCGTACGGATGAAAAGCCCCTGAGACGAGGGCGTGAAGGGTGCGGGCGGGAATGCCCGCGCCCCGCCCTGCGTTGTGCAGTACGGACACGAGGAGGAGCGGTCACAGTGCTTGATCCGCAGGGTTTGTACGCATGGGAGCCGAAAGGCCTGGCAGTCGTCGACATGGCGCTCGCCCAGGAGTCGGCCGGTCTTGTCATGCTCTACCACTTCGACGGATACATCGACGCGGGCGAGACCGGCGACCAGATCGTCGACCGGCTTCTCGACTCGCTGCCCCACCAGGTCGTGGCCCGCTTCGACCACGACCGACTGGTGGACTACCGAGCCCGTCGCCCGCTGCTGACGTTCAAGCGCGACCGCTGGGCGGGCTACGAGGAGCCCACGCTGGACGTGCGGCTCGTGCAGGACGCCACCGGTGCGCCCTTCCTGCTGCTGTCCGGTCCCGAGCCCGACGTCGAGTGGGAGCGCTTCGCGGCAGCTGTCCAGCAGATCGTGGAGCGCCTCGGCGTCCGCCTGTCGGTGAACTTCCACGGCATCCCCATGGGCGTCCCGCACACCCGCCCCGTGGGCCTCACCCCGCACGGCAACCGCGTCGAGCTCGTCCCCGGCCACCGCAGCCCCTTCGAGGAGGCGCAGGTCCCCGGCAGCGCGGAGTCCCTGGTCGAGTACCGCCTCATGGAGGCCGGGCACGACGTCCTGGGCGTCGCCGCGCATGTGCCGCACTACATCGCCCGCTCCGCGTACCCGGACGCCGCGCTGACCGTGCTGGAGGCCATCACCGGAGCGACCGGACTGGTGCTGCCCGGCGTCGCGCACGCCCTGCGCACGGAGGCGTACCGCACGCAGACCGAGATCGACCGGCAGATCCGCGAGGGCGACGAGGAGCTCGTCTCGCTGGTCCAGGGCCTTGAGCACCAGTACGACGCCGCCGCGGGCGCCGAGACACGCGGCAACATGCTGGCCGAGCCCGCCGACATCCCGTCCGCGGACGAGATCGGGCGCGAGTTCGAGAAGTTCCTGGCGGAGCGGGAGGGCGAGGGCTGACAGCGGCAACCGCTGACCACGGCACTGGCTGACACGGGCGAGCTCTGACAGCAGGGCCGGGCGCGATGTCGGTGCGGCGGTCGCAGGGCCTAAGCTTCCGGTCATGCTGAAGGTGGGGTTGACCGGGGGTATCGGCACCGGCAAGAGCGAGGTGTCGCGGGTGCTCGTCGAGTGCGGTGCCGTGCTGATCGACGCGGACCGCATCGCGCGCGAGGTCGTCGCGCCCGGAACTCCCGGGCTGGCGGCGGTCGTCGACGCGTTCGGCGAGGACGTGCTCGCCCCGGACGGGGGCCTCGACCGCCCCCGGCTCGGCTCCATCGTGTTCGCGGACGCGGAGCGGCTCGCCGTGCTGAACGCGATCGTGCACCCCCTCGTGGGTGCACGGTCCCGCGAACTCGAAGAGGCCGCCCCCGAGGACGCGGTCGTGGTCCATGACGTCCCGCTCCTCGCCGAGAACGGACTCGCCCCGCTGTACGACCTCGTGGTCGTCGTCGACGCGAGCCCCGAGACCCAGCTCGACCGGCTGGTACGCCTGCGTGGCATGACCGAGCAGGACGCCCGTGCGCGGATGGCCGCCCAGGCGACCCGCGAGAAGCGCCTGGAGATCGCGGACATCGTGATCGACAACGATGTACCCCTGGAGGATCTGCGGCGGCGCGTCCGGGACGTATGGGCCGAGCTCGTCCGCAGGGCGCGGGAGCCGCGACAGCAGACCCAGGAATAGCGCCCCTCGACGGGTGCGTTGAACCGTGGCAGTAAGGGAAGGGATCAGCCGTGCCCCAGAACAGCGGTTCCAGCGGACGTACTCCGGAGACGCACGTCATCGACTTCCGCGCCGCCGAGCAACTGCTCGCGGCCGGTGACCCGCGGGGTGCGGTGAAGCTGCTCGACGAAGTCATCGCCGTACACCCGGAGAACACAGCGGCCCGGCTGCTGCGCGCGCGTGCCTTCTTCGCCGCCGCGCAGCTGCGTCCCGCTGAACTGGAGTTCACGATCGTCCTGGAGCGCGAGCCGGACAACGCGTTCGCGCACTTCGCGCTCGCCCGCACCTATCAGCGCCAGAGCCGGCCCGACCCGGCCAAGCGTCACTTCCGCCTCGCGGCGGCACTGGACCCGAACCCCGAGTACCTGGAAGCGGCCCGCTTCGACTCGTGACGGCGGCCTGACGCCGGCCTAACGGTGGTGGTGTTCCGGAGGCCGGTACGGCGGTACGTCGCGGCCGGGCTGATAGTGCGGCCCCTGGCGGATGTGCCGCACGATCATGGTGAGGTCGACGGTGACGATCAGCCACAGCACACCGCAGGCGATCGCCCAGCCGGGCCGTCCTGCGAGCGAGAACGCGGCGGTCCCCACGATCGCCCAGATCAGCCCCCACACACTCAGCCCGAGGCGCAGCCGCAGGGCACTGCGCGCTGTCGTCGGTTCACTGCCCGTACGCATCCGGATCACTGCTCCTACTCGGAAACGTACTCTTCGACCGGCATGTTCTCCAGGAGACGGTGCCCGATCGAGTGGGGGCGATGGAGTTCGGTTTCGCGGGCGGCTCACATCGAACGGATTCACTCTATCGAGCGACCGTCTGAGGGAACGGGTGGGCGGAGACGGTCCGTTGAACGGGCATGACCATTCAGATGCGTGAGGGATACGAGGGGACTGGTCCCGGAGCGATCACTCCGGACGGCTGTGCGGTCGAGCTCTACTCGCGGCTGCCGGTGGGGGAAGAGCTGGAGGTGATCGCCGGCGTGGCGCCCGCCGGGGCGCGCATTCTCGAACTGGGCAGCGGGGTGGGCCGGATGACCCACCCGCTCCTGGAGCGGGGATTCACCGTCACGGCCGTGGACGAGTCGGCGGAGATGCTGGAGCGGGTGCGTGAGGCCCGCACGATATGCAGCCCGGTCGAGAAGCTCGACCTGGGCGAGAAATTCGACGTGGTGCTGCTCGCGTCGTTCCTCGTACACAGCGGGGACGACGAGGTGCGGCGGGGGCTGCTCAGGACCTGTCTGCGGCACGTCGCGGACGACGGCTTCGTGCTCATCCAGCGCGAGGGGGAGGACTACCACGCGAACGTGCCCCGCGAGCGGGTCGATCCCAGCGGTTTCACCGTGCGGATCCTGTCGTCCGAGCCGGCGGGCGACGGGGTGAACTCGGTGCACGTGGAGTACGTCTTCCCGGACGCCGTCTGGACCCACACGTTCCGGGCACGACCCCTGACCAAGGAACAGTTCGAGGAGGCGCTGGGGGAAGTGGGGCTGAAGGTGGACCGGTATGTGACGGAGGACAGGATCTGGGTGAAGGCGGTGCCGATGGAGTAGCACTCCGGGTTTGCGGTGGGCTTGGGCAGCCACGGTTTCGTCGCGGCTGAAGTCCCGAGTTACGGGATCGCCAGTGCGCTGCCCAAGCTGATCGCGCACCGGTCGGCCTCGGAGGGCTTCGGCGAGATGGGCTGGGGCAGCGCGGGGATGTACTGCGGGCTCCAGGAGGGGCTTGGGGGCGCCCCGGCCCGGTTCAGCGAGGGCCGGGGGAACTGCTCGGTCCGGTTCAGCGAGGGCCCGGGGAACTGTTCGGTTCGCCGCCTTGGCCGCCGAGTGCGCCCGGTCCGCCGAGGCCGCGGAGGCGTTCGATCTCGCGGCGGTCGCGCTTGGTGGGGCGGCCCGTGCCACGGTCGCGGATGCCGGCGGGGGCCGTGGCCTCGCGGGACGGGGTGGTGGGCTGTTGTCGACGTAGCACTCCACCGCGACCGGGGCGCCGACCCGCTTGCGGATCAGGCGTTTGACGACGACGATCCGCTCGCGGCCCGCGTGACGCAGCCGAACCTCGTCGCCGACGCGGACCGAGTAGGCGGGCTTGACGCGTTCGCCGTTCACGCGGACATGCCCACCGCGGCAGGCGGTGGCACCCATCGAGCGGGTTTTCACGAGGCGGACGGACCAGATCCAGCTGTCGATCCGCACGCTCTCGCCACTCGCCGGGCGCGCGGCCTCGGCGGCGGCCGAGGTGTCGGCGGTGGTATCGGCCGCGGTCTCCGCCGAGCCGCGCGCACCCCGCTCGCCGGACGCGCCGTCCGCGCCCGCGGCGCTCGTGTTCTCGTCCGCACCCTCAGAAGCCATGTCTCCGACCTTAACGCCGGCGGGCAGGCCGCTCGGCGGAATTTCCGCCGGTACGACGCCGTCGTCGGGTTCGCCGATCACGGCCGTACCGTGGTGGCATGGACAGCGGCCTGGCCGAACTCGACGCGCGGATCAGCGGGTGCAGGGCGTGCCCGCGGCTGGTCGCGTGGCGGGAGGAGGTGGCCCGCACGAAGCGGGCCGCCTTCGCCGAGTGGACGTACTGGGGGCGTCCGGTGCCCGGGTTCGGGCCGGCTGACGCATCCCTGCTGATCGTGGGCCTCGCACCCGCAGCGCATGGGGCGAACCGGACGGGACGGATGTTCACCGGCGACCGGTCGGGGGACGTGCTGTACGCGGCGCTGCACGATGTGGGGCTGGCGTCGCGCGGGACCGCGGTGAGCGCCGACGACGGCTTGGAGCTGTACGGAGTGCGGATCACCTCACCCGTGCACTGCGCCCCGCCCGCCAACCGGCCGACGCCCAGGGAGCGGGACGCCTGCCGCCCCTGGCTGATCAGTGAGCTGGAGCTGCTGCGGCCGACGCTGCGGGCCGTCGTGGTGCTCGGGGCCTTCGGCTGGCAGGCCGTGCTGCCGGCGCTCATCGGCGCCGGATGGGACGTGCCACGGCCACGACCCGCCTTCGCGCACGGGGCACGGATCACGCTGGACGGACGGCCCGGCCCGCTGGACCTCTTCGGTTGCTTCCACGTCAGCCAGCGCAACACGTTCACGGGCCGCCTCACCCCCGCGATGCTGCGGGACGTCCTGCGGACGGCGGCCGAGGCGGCGGGGCTGCCCACCACACCGTACGAACGGTAGCGGCGGCACGAGCGGTGGCAGCGGCGCCGTACGAGCCGTGGCGACGGCCCGGCACCGCGAAATATTGGGCTGCTGACGCTGACCGCGCACGGTTAGGCTCCCGCGATGGGCCAGTATCCGGAGACCGAACCGTACGACCAGGGCATGCTCGACGTGGGCGACGGCAACCACGTGTACTGGGAGGTCTGCGGCAATCCGCGGGGCAAGCCCGCGGTGATGCTGCACGGCGGACCCGGTACGGGCAGCAACCCCTACTTCCGGCGCTATTTCGACCCGGCCGCGTACCGGGTCGTCCTGCTGGACCAGCGCGGCTGCGGGCGGTCCACGCCGCACGCGAGCGCGTACGACACCGACATGAGCGTCAACACGACGCCGCACATCATCGCCGACCTGGAGCGGCTGCGACAGCACCTGGAGATCGGGCGATGGCTGGTGTGGGGCGTGTCGTGGGGGTCGGTGCTCGGGCTTCGGTATGCGCAGACGCACCCCGGCGCCGTGTCCGAACTGGTCCTGACCGCCGTGGGGACCGGAGCCAATCGTGAGGTGGCCCTGATGACCAGGGGGCTCGGGCAGTTCTACCCCGAGGCCTTCGAACAGTTCCTCGCCGAGTTGCCCGAGGGCGAGCGCGACGGGAACCTGGCAGCGGCGTACAACCGGCTGATCGATTCGCCCGACCCCGAGGTGCGAGCGCGGGCGGCACGGGCCTGGACCGACTGGGAGACGGCCATGGCACCCGCCCCGCCGCGTTCGATCCCCCGCTTCGAGGACCCGGTGTACCGCATGGGCTTCGCCCGCACGGTCACGCATTACTGGGGCAACGACCACTTTCTCGGCGAGGGCAACGAGGAGGGCGTGGTCCTGCGGGACGCCCCGCTCCTGAAGAACATCCCTGGCACCATCGTCCAGGGCAGCCTCGACCCCGGCAACCTCCTCGGCACCGTGTGGCTCCTCCACCAGGCCTGGCCCGGGAGCGAGTTGGTCCTCATCGACGAGGTGGGGCACAACGCGGGCGCGCCGGGAATGGTGGACGCGCTGGTGGCGGCCACGGACAGGTACGCGGCCCGGGGTGTCTGACCGCTGCAGCCCTTGAGGGGCACCCCACGCTACCGGCGGGCGCGTGCCCGTTCGCCCGCCGACTGCACGAACTGCAGCGCCAGCGTGGGCGGAGCCGAGGCGGCACCCGGGCCGCCCGCCTCGGCCCACTCCACTATCTCGTCCGTGCAGTCGTCCCCCATCGACCAGCCGATCCAGACGGAACGGCCGCCACGCCTTCGCCCTTCCCCTGACGGCTGGACGACCACGATGTTCGCCTGGTCGCACGGGCCGAGGCAGTCCGCCGTACGGACCGCGAGGCGCCCGCCGGACGCCGCGGCCGCGGCACGCAGCCGGTCCAGCTGGCCTTCGTGGTCGTAGCCGGGATACTTGCGCGGATCACCGCAGCAACAGCCACGGCAGACGACGAGTGTGCAGGGGCGGGTCCGGGCGGCGCCGATCACCGTACGGGTGGTCATCGGTCTCCTTCCGGGCCGGGCTCCGCGCCCGCGTCGCCTTCGCCCCGCGCGTGACCGTCGTCGTCCTCGGTCGTGTGCCCGTCGCCGTCGAGTTCCGTGCCGAAGAGATGCCGCATCGTCGACCGGTAGTTCGTCCGCACGTGGGTCAGCGCGTGCGCCCGGGCCCGTGCCGGGTCGCCGGAGGCGATGGCCTCGTACAACTCACGGTGTTCGACGAGGAGTTGGGGCCATTCTTCGTTCCGGCGAGTCATCCAGCGCAGGCGGCCCGCGACGGGTTCCAGCGAGGCGATGAGAAGGTGGTTGCCCGCCATCGCCACGATGCGGTCGTGGAGGCGGCTGTTGACGTCGGTGATCGTCTCGGCGTCACCCGACTCCGTCGCGGCGGCCGCCAGGTCGAGGAGTTCCTGGACCTCGGCCAGGTCCTCGGGCGTCGCGCGTGCCGCGGCGAGTCCGGCGGCGTAGACCTCCAGTGCCTCGCGCAGTTCGAAGAGTTCCTTGACGTCGTTCGCGGTGAGGCGGCGGACGACCGTGCGGCGCGGCGTCTCGAAGTGGACGAACCCCTCGCCGACCAGTGCGCGGATCGCCTCGCGGACCGGGACGCGGGAGACCCCGAAGCGGTCGGCCAGCTCCCGCTCGACGAGTCGGTCACCGGGGCGGAGGCGGCCCGCGATGATCTCCTGCCGCAGGTTCGCCAGGACGCGTTCCCGCACGGCGCCCAGGGGTTCGATCTTCGTCATGGACTCCATCTTCGTCGACTCCGGGGGTGATTTACGAAGCGGTAACAGGAGCGACATCGGTCGGAACTGTTGACGGGGGCACCATGACAGGAGTTTGGTATACCAAACTTCCGCACGGCCAGCTCCTCAAAGGCGGTCCCCGCAAGCAGTAGTCCCACAGCCAGTCCTCCTCCGTCCCCCTCGCTCATGGAGGCCCCCGTGTCCCTCGCCGACCCTGCCGAAGCAACCGGCACAGCCGCGTTCGTCCCCGATCCCCGGCTCACCAACGAAGACCTGGCGCCCGCGGGCAAACGCAACTGGAAGGTCTTCGACCTCTTCGCGATGTGGATGTCGGACGTCCACAACCTCGGCAACTACACGTTCGCCGCGGGCCTGCTGGTCCTCGGTATGAACGTGTGGCAGGTCTTCACGTCCCTGCTCGTCGGCTTCGTACTCATCTACATCGGCATGAACCGGATGGGGCGCATAGGCCAGCGCCACGGTGTGCCCTTCCCTGTCGTCAGCCGCATCAGCTTCGGCGTCTGGGGCGCCAACATCCCCGCGCTGATCAGGGCCGTCATCGCCATCATGTGGTACGGCATCCAGACCTACCTCGCGTCCGTCGCCGTCAACGTGATGCTGCTGGCCGCCTGGCCGGGCCTGGAGTCCTGGACGCACAGCTCCTTCCTGGGGCTGGACGCGCTCGGCTGGGTCTCCTTCATCTCCCTCTGGCTCCTTCAGGCGCTGATCATCAGCCAGGGCATGGAGTCGGTGCGGAAGTTCCAGGACTTCTGCGGTCCGGCGATCTGGATCGTGATGATCGCCCTCGCCGTGTGGATCCTGGCCAAGGCCGGCTGGACCATCTCGCTGACCTCGACCCCGCGCCCGGTCTCCGTCGGTGAGCAGTGGCGGCAGTGGTTCGGCGCGATCGGGCTGATCCTCGCCACGTACGGCACCCTGATGCTCAACTTCTGCGACTTCTCGCGCTTCGCGCCCGACCACCGGACCGTCAAGCGGGGCAACTTCTAGGGCCTGCCCATCAACTCCACGGCCTTCGTGGTCGTGTCCGTCATCGTCACGGCCGGCTCTCTGGAGGTGTTCGGCGAGGCCATCACCGACCCGGCGGAGCTCGTCGCCAAGGTCGGCAACACCTGGGTGCTGGTCCTGGCCGCCCTGACCTTCGCCATCGCCACCATGGGCGTCAACATCGTCGCCAACTTCGTCTCGCCCGCGTACGATCTCGCCAACGTCTGGCCGCAGAAGATCACGTTCAAGGTCGGCGGCATGATCAGCACGGTCGCCGCGCTGGTTGTGACCCCCTGGAACCTCTTCTCCAATCCCACCGTCGTCAACTACTTCCTCGGTGGCCTCGGCGCCTTCCTCGGCCCCCTGTTCGGCGTGATCATGCTCGACTACTTCTGGGTCAAGCGCGGCCGCATCGACGTCAACGAGCTCTTCAATGCCGAGCCCGGCTCCCGCTACTACTACCGCAAGGGCGTCAACCCCAAGGCCCTGTGGGCGTTCCTGCCGGCCGCGGTGGTGTCGGCGGTGCTCGCGCTGGTGAAGGACTTCAGCGCCGTCGCCCCGTACTCCTGGTTCATCGGAACGGCCCTGGCCGCCGGACTGTACGCCCTGCTCTGCCGCCCGGAGCGCGCCGCGGCCGAAGCGTCTCCCGCCGCCGAGCCCGCCACCACGGAGGGCTGAGCGTGCGCATCGTCGTCACCAACTGCAACACCACGCAGGAGATGACCGAGGAGATCGTACGAGGTGCCCGGGCCGCCGCAGGCCCGGGCACCATCGTGACCGGACTGACCCCGGACTGGGGACCCGAGTCCGCGGAAGGCTGGCTGGACAGTTATCTCTCGGCCGCCGCCGTCCTCGACATGTTGCGGACGTACGAAGAGCCGTACGACGCCGTCGTCATGGCCGGGTTCGGCGAGCACGGACGCGAGGGCGCGCGGGAACTCGTGGACGTGCCCGTCGTCGACATCACCGAGGCCGCCGCCCACTTCGCGTGCCTCCTCGGAAGGCGCTACGGGGTCGTCACCACGCTGGAGCGGTCCTGTGGACAGATCGAGGACAGCCTGGAGACGGCCGGGGTGGGGCGGAACTGCGCCGCCGTGGTCGGCACCGGGCTCGGCGTCCTCGACCTGGGGGATGACAGACGCACGGAGGAAGCGTTCGTGGCCGCCGCCGGACGGGCGCGCGAGGCGGGTGCCGAAGTCCTCGTGCTCGGCTGCGCGGGGATGACCGGGCTCCAGCGGACGGTCGGGGAGAAGCTGGGCCTCCCCGTCGTCGACGGGGTGGGCGCGGCCGTGAAGCTCGCCGAGTCGCTGGTGACACTCGGGCTCACCACCAGCCGGGTGGGAAGCTATGCCAAGCCGCTGCCCAAGCGGCGGACTTGGGGGCGCAACGGGCGGACTGGGCGCATCGGGCGGACTGGGGGCATCGGGCGCACCGGCGAGTGAGGGGCCGTCGGCGAGTTCAGAGGTCGGCTCCTGGGGAGGACTCGGTCATTCCCCGGCGTGCTCGGGCACGACCGCGGTCGCCGTGATCTCCACGAGCTGGCCCGTATAGCCGAGACAGGCCACGCCGAGCAGGGTCGAGGAGTGCGGACCGGTGCTGAGACCGGACGCCTCGACGACGTCCCAGACCGCGGAGAGGACCGCGGTCTCGCTGCTCACGACGTACACGTCCGTCGACACGACGTGCGCGAAGTCGCTGCCGACCGCGCGCAGTTGTTCGCCGAGGTTCGCGAGCACCTGCTCGGCCTGCCGCACGGGATCGCCCGCTCCAACGAGGTTCCCGTCGGCGTCGAGGGGGACGGAACCGGCCAGGAACGCCAGCTTCGTCCCCGCCTCGACGACGGACGTGTGGGAGTAGACGGGCGGAGGGAAGAGGCCGGGGACGGTGACGCGCTGAATCATGGAAGCTCCCAGGGTCGAAAGGTCAATTTCCGATCATGCGAGCCCAGTGACATCACCGCATCCGATTTTCGTTCGGCAGCCCGGCAGCCCGGCAGCCCGGCAGCCCGGCAGCCCGGCAGCCCGGCAGCCCGGCAGCCCGGCAGCCCGGCAGCCCGGCATGACCCGCCGCCCACCTCCTGCCTTCTACCTTCTGCCTCGTCACCCCTCAGTGAACTGCGCCGTCCCCAGCGTCGCGAACCACTCGCGTATCTGCTTCTCGTCGTCCGTCGCGGCGAGCGAGAGGAGCAGCAGGAGCCGGGCCTTCTGCGGGGTCAGGTCCTCGGCGCCGATGACGCCCGTGGTGCTCGTCGAGCCGTACACCGCCCCGGAGCCGGTGCGGGTCGTCGAGGCGAAGGTGACTCCTTTCTTGACGGCCTCCGTGCGTGCCGTCGACATCGCGGGCGAGATGCCACCGGCACCGGTGCCCGCCGTGACGATCCCGTCCGCTCCGGAGTCCGCGAAGGCCTTGACCGCCTCGCCACCCGCGTCCTGGTACGAGTACGCGATCTCGACCTTGGGCAGCGCCTGGCCGTCCTTGGTGATCCGGTTCAGGTCGAAGGGCGTGCGCCAACTCGGCCTGCCGCACGACTCGACGCGAGCCGGTGCCCGGTTGAGGCGGATGTTGTCCTGGTCGATGGCACCGAGCCGACCGGACGAGCCGCTGGTGAACGTGTCCATGCGGAGCGCGTCGGTCTTGCGGACCTCACGCGCGGCCTGGACCTCGTCGTTCAGCATCACGACGGTCCCGTAGCACTTGGTCTTGCGGCTCGCGGCCAGCTTGATCGCGTTGTAGAGGTTGGCGGGCGCATCGGTGCCGATGACGGTCCACGGGCGCATGGACCCCGTCAGGACGACGGGCTTGTCGCTGCGCACGGTGAGGTCGAGCCAGTACGCGAACTCCTCCATGGTGTCCGTGCCCGTCGTCACCACCACCGCGTCGCTCTTCTTCAACGCGGCGTCCACCGAGGCGGTGAGCTTGCGGTAGTCGGCTATCGAGTACCCGCCCGATCCCTTGTTCCCGAACTGTTCCGTGGTGACCTTCGCCAGCCCGTCCACCTCTGGCCGCAACTCGTCCACCATCTTCGAGATGGCGAGCTTGCCCGACTGGTAGTTCTGGAACGACACACGGTCCGTACTGACCCCGGAGATGGTGCCCCCCGTCCCGATCACGGCGACCTCGGGCAGCTCCTCCTTGCCGTTCCCGGGCTGCGCACTCGCGCTCGACAACGCCGTCACGGCGGCCACGGCGAACGTACTGAACAGAGCGGCGGTGCGATGGACGATTCTCACGTTCGGTATCCCTCATACGTCGACATGTTGCGAATGGGCCGGCGGCTGATGGTGGTGACCGATGGACGGCATCCGTCACCGGGCATCCGTCATCGGGCGTCCCTTATGGGGCGTCCCTCATCAGGCCCCCGGTCCGCCGCCGTCCGTCCGCTGACCGTAGGAAGTGGGTTTTTCCTGCGCATTGCATGCACGTGTCAGTAACTGTTCGCCCTTGCGTGCCACCTGCTCGAACACGCCGATCTTGTACGCGAACCCTTCCGGCTCACCAATGTCACACCACTGATGGGCCCTGGCTCGCTCCTCCTCCCCTCGCACCAACGGCCGCCCCTGCATGGCTAGATGCAGGGCCAATGTCGATCGTGCATACGGGCGTACAGCATTGCGGTCGTCCGCCATACGCCGGTACGGCTCGGTCGCCCGCAGTTGCAGTCGCAGCCGTCCGTCACCGCTGTCGGCCACCAGGAGCGGGACCATGCCCCGAGCTCATTCGCTTCTCGCATTCCTGTGCGAGGCCGGGATGTGCCTCCGCGATGGCCGCGTGGATCCGCTGATTCAGCAATGCCACCGCCTCCGCCCGCCTGAGTGCTGCCGAGGCGCCTCCCGGAATTCCGTCGAGGAGTCGGCCGTACTGCTTGAACAGCCGCTGTCGCAGGTAGTCGACCTTCCAGGCGTCGAGGGACGTGAGGTCTGTGGGATCGGGATCGGGACCGGGGCCGGAGCTGGGGTCGAGGCTGGGGGTGGGTGTGGGGTGTTCACCTGGCCCGGAAGTGGGTCGGCCGACCGTTGGTGTGGTCTCGTGCCCGCCAACGGCCCCCGCGCCCTCGGCCGGCCCCGCCTTCGTCTCGCTCCGCGTCCGGTGCTCGACGGCGCGCAGCTCCAGCTTGTCCGGGTTCAGCCGAGGTACGTCGAGGGGCTCGGCCCTGATCCGCTCCAGCACCTCCTCCTGCCGCCGCCGCAACGCGGCCCGTACCGCTTCCGACCGCCGCGCGGCTGCCTCCGCCACCACCCGGAACTCCTCACTTCGCTCGGCGGCCTCGACCCGCTCGATCCGATACAGCCGCCTGGGCGGCGCCGCCCTGAACCGTGGATTGAGAGCGAGCCGATCCGGCGGCCCCAACAGACGGTGAATCATCCCTCCGGTCCACCCGCGCGCCCGCAGCCCGGTCAGCGACACATAACGCCGCCCGTCCTCCTCGTAATCACCCATGGCTAGCTCCCCCGTAACACAGCAGCACTCAACACCTCGACCGTCACGCTCTGTGACGACATCTCCCATTGAAGCGCGCACCACTGACAATCGGCCGGGTGGCGGAGTCATGCTGGCTGAGCGTGACTTATTGGCTCGCGTAACGAGGGCCGCAAGTTACCGTTGGCATTCGGACGTGCGACGAAGGGGGCCAAATGGAAGCCGAGTTGACGAGTCTGGCGGTGGCGGGCGCGACGGCGCTGGTGACCCAGATGGTGACCGACGGGTGGGAACAGGCACGTGACCGCGTCGTCGCCTTCTTCACGCGGGGCAGGGACGGCGAAGGCGAAGTCGTCCAGGCAGAACTGGAGGAGTCCCGAGCGGATCTCGTCGCCGCGCGGGAGGCCGATGATCAGGAGATGGCGGCCGATGTGCGCGACGAGTGGCGCCTCCGCCTCCGCCGCATCCTGCGTACTGACCCGTCGGCCGCCGCGGAACTTCAGGCTCTGCTGGACGAGTTGAGGCCCCCGGAGGACCAGCCCAAGGGCGCCGTCCACAACACCATCAGTGGCGGCGTGCAACACGGCACCGTCATTCAGGCGCACACGATCCGTGACCTGACCATCGGTGAGCCCCGGCAATGAGCCGGGACACGGGTGACGAGCCCGTGCGCGCAGGCTCCGCGGGCACCGAGGACGACGACACCTTCCTCACCCACGTCACCGACCGCCTCGCCGCCCTCCCCACCGTTCGCGCCGTCGCCCTCGGCGGCTCCCGGGCCCAGGGGACTCACACTCCGGAGAGCGACTGGGACCTGGCGATCTACTACCGGGGCCCCTTCGACCCCGCCGACCTCCGTGCCGTCGGCTGGGAAGGCGAGGTTTCCGAGATCGGTGGCTGGGGCGGAGGGATCTTCAACGGCGGAGCGTGGCTCACCATCGACGGCCGGCGCGTCGACGTCCACTACCGCGACCTCGACGTCGTCGAACACGAACTCTCCGAGGCCCAGGACGGCCGGTTCCATGTGGAGCCCCTCCTCTTCCACCTCGCCGGCATCCCGAGCTACCTGCTCGTCGCCGAGCTCGCCGTCAACCGCATACTGCACGGAGAGCTGCCCCGCCCGGCCACGTACCCGGAGAAGCTCCGTACCTCCGCCGCCGACCGCTGGTACGGCACGGCCCAGGCCACCCTCGCTTACGCGAAGGCCAACCACGCCCCCAAAGGCCGCCTCACAGAAGTCGCCGGTGCCGTCGCCACCGCCGCCGTACAGGCCGGGCACGCGCTCCTCGCGGCACGCGGGGAGTGGGTGACGAACGAGAAGCGGTTGCTGGAGCGGGCGGGATTGCGGGCGGTCGACGGCATCCTGGAAACGTTGCGAGCAGCGGAACCGGATGCATTGGTTCGGGCCGTAACCGAGGCGGAGAGTCTCTTCAGGGACCTTCGGAGCTGAGTCCTTCCCTGACGCGGAACGCCCCGGACCTCTTCGAAGGGCTACCGCTCGGACGCCTTCACGGTTGTGTTCAGCGGTCGTGTTGCTGGTTGCGTTCATAAAGAACATGCCGATTCCGGGCATCGTCACATTGCGGTAACACACATGTCCCGCTCCCTCCCGCCCCACCCCCTACCGTGGAATCACCAACCCCCGCCCGGCCACCGTCGCCCGAAGGCGCACCCCGCCCTCGTCCCGACAGGAGCCAGACACGTGTCCCGCCCCGTGCTTGCCGTGCCGCCCTGGCTTGCTCATGCTCTGCGTGCGCAAAGGGGGCCCGTGCCCTGGAACGCGGTGGTGCGGGGAGCCCTGGCCGCTGGGCCGCTGCTGCTCGGGGCCATGCTGAGCGGACGCACCTCCGTCGGGGTCGTCGCCGCGCTCGGGGCCATGTTCGCCGGGATCAACGACCGGCCCGGGAGCCGGAGGGCCTCGGTCAAGCGGATCGGGGTGCCGGCGCTCGCCGGCGCCGGGGGACTGCTCGTCGGGACGTACACCGGGGAGCATGCGCACGCCGTGGTGCTGACTGTTGTGCTCACCCTGCTCGGGCTACTCGCCGGGAGTGTCAGTGCCATCGGGCCCGTGGCGTCGGGAGCCGGAACGCAGTTGCTCGTCGCCGCGGCCATCGGGGCCGGGATGCCCCTGCCCGAGAGTGGGTGGGAGCGGGCGCTCGCCTTTGTGGCCGGTGCGGGGTGGCTGCTCACCCTGCGGCTCGTGCTGCCCACGCCCGGAGCCGTCGCCGGGGACGCGCGGCTGGAGTTCTGGCTCGACTTCCGGTTCGACGGGGAGCGGGACGCCGTCGCCAAGGTGTACGACGCCATCGCGGAACTGCTTGTCGCCACGGGTACGCCCGAAGCCACCGGCCGGCGGGCCGCCCTCACGGCCGCTCTTGATCATGCCCAGGATGCCCTCGCCGGGCCCCGGCTGCGGCGGTACGCGAGTTCGGCGACCGAGCGGCGACTGCACGCCCAGTACGCCGCGGCGCTGCCGCTCGCCGAGGCGGCGACCGCGCTCGCCTGGGCGGGGGACGCCGTGCCCGGGCGTGCCGCGGAGGGGCCACGGCGCCTCGCCGCCGCCGTACGGGCCAACGCGCACACGGGACCGCTGCCCGCGCCCGCTCGTTCCGCGCCCGCCCTGCGCGCTCTGGACGACGCGCTGTTGCAGGCCGCCGAGGCGTTCGACCGCGAGGGCGACACCCAGGAGAACGGGCGCCTGCACCGTCGGCGCCGTACCGCCACGTCACTCGTCCGCTTTGCCCTCGGGTCCGGTGGGCGTGAGTACGGGATGCGGGTCGCCCTGTCCTTCGGGGCCAGTGCCGCCGTGGCGCAGGCTCTTCACCACGTCCACTGGTACTGGCTTCCCGCCACGGCTGTCTTCCTGGTCAAGCCCGACCTCGGGCCGCTCGCCTCGCGCGTGCTGAACCGTGCTGCGGGGACCGTGCTGGGGGCGGTCGTCTTCGCCGGGTTCGCCGCCGTGCTGCCGCGGCCCGAGGGGCTGATCGCGCTCGTCGCCGTCAGCGGTGCGCTGATTCCCGTCGCCACACGGCACTTCGCCGCGCAGACCGCCGTTGTCACCGTGCTCGTGCTCGCCCTGGTGATGGTCGGCGGGGAGCCGCAGGCGTCCTGGAGCCGGATCGGCGAGACGCTGCTGGCCTGCGCCATCGTGCTGATCGTGGGCCATCTGCCGATGCCCGGGCAGCGCGGTGGCGGTGTGCGGGCCCGGCTGGCCAAGGCCGGGGACGCCGCGTACGCCTACCTCGCGCACGTGCTCAGTGAGTCCGACGACCGCGCCCGGCGGTGGACCCTGCGCCGCGAGGCCTACCGCACGCTCGCCGAGGCCCACGCCGCGATCGACCTCGCTGCGGCCGAACTCCCCGCCCTGGCCCGGCACACGCAGGGCGCCGGCGAGGTCGCGGCCACGCTCGAACGCATCGTCGACACGACCACCGCCTACGCCGTCCACCTCGACGACGCGGGACACCTCGCCCCCCAGCAGACCAAGCGGCTCACCGAACTCCTGGACGAGCTCACCGAGCGCAGCAAGCGGGCGGGGCTGGGCCGCCTGCTGCCGGCGGCCGAGCAGGACACACTGCCGGGACTGCGTGCGGCGGGCTAGGCGTATCGCCCAGCCCTGGGCCCAGGCCCCCGCACAGAGCGAGAGAAGTCACTGGAGTTCGCGCTACGGCACCGGGGTGGCGCGGACGGTCGTATCACCACCGCGCTCGCGCCGCACGCGCCCTACACCGTCGACGACGCGGACCTCGCCGCGACCGCCGAACTCGCCCGCGAACACGGCCTGCCCGTCCACCTCCACGCCGCGGAGAGCCGCGACCAGACCGACAACAGCCTCTCCCGGCACGGTGTCACTCCGATCGAGGTGCTGGAACGCACCGGGCTCCTCGCGCTGGACGCCGGGGTGCTCATCGCGCACGGCACCGGCATCATCGAGCGCGATCTGCCCGTCCTGGAGCGGGCGACGGGGCCGGTCGCCGTCGCGTCCGCGCCCCGCGGGTACCTGAAGTTCGCCTGGACCACCACTCCGGTACGGGCCTTGCGTCGCATCGGTGTCCCGGTCGGGCTCGCCACGGACGGGGCCGCTTCGAACAACTCGCTCGACGTGTGGGAGTCCATGGCGCTCACCGCGCTCCTGCAGAAGTCGGCCGAGGGCGACCCGCGCTGGCTGACGTCACGGCAGGCGCTGCACCACGCCACGCTCCAGAGCGCCCGGGCTGGGGGAGCATATCGGCAGTCTCGCCCCCGGCAGGCGCGCCGACATCATCCTCGTCGACGTCACGGGCCCGCACACCCAGCCCGTTCACGACCTCGCCGCCACTCTCGTGCACAGCGCCCGCTCCTCCGACGTCCGCACCACGATCGTCGACGGGCGCGTCCTCATGCGCGACCGGGAGCTCCTCACCATCGACGTCCCCGCGACCGTACGGGAGCTCGGTGAGCGCCTGCCCGCGCTCGTCGACCGCAGCCACGGGACACGGATCCAGGAGTACGACAAGCCGCCGGAGTGACCCTCGGACCCCGCACTGGCGGGACGCGGTACGAACCGCGTCCGGCGCGGAAAGTCACCCAGCGGGGCGGTTTCCGAGAGCTCCCTCACCGTACGGCGTTGACCAGGTGTCAACTACGTCTCAGTACCGTCACGTCAAGAGCCGTTCACCCCATGGAGGGCGTTTAACTCTAGGACTACTGGCTTCACATGGAGGTGCAGAGTGAACGGGCGAACAGTGCTGGGGCGCTTCCCCGCCGGCGGGCCGCGCGGATCGTGGCCGGCGGAGGAGTTCGCGCAGGCGCGCCGCCTGGAGGGCCAGGCCGCGGAGGTCGTCATGGACCTCGCCACCGACACGTTCCTGGTGATCGTGCGCGGAGCCGACTCCGGAGAGTGACCCTTCTGTGCCGTCGGGGCAGCACGGTGGCGGATCCGTCAGCCCGCCTTCCTCGTCGGCACCTTCGCCGTGAACTGCTCCGCCTGGAGCGAGTACAGCTCCGCGTAGACGCCGCCCGTGGCCAGGAGCTCCTCGGGGGAACCGGACTCCACCAGGCGGCCCTGGTCGAGGACGTGCACCAGGTCGGCATGGCGCACCGAGGCCAGACGGTGCGTGATGAGGATGACCGTCTGACCGGTGCCCGCCAAGGCGCGGATCTTCTCGAAGACCTCCAGCTCGGCGCGGGCGTCGAGGGCCGCGGTCGGCTCGTCCACGATCAGGACGTGCCCGCGCCGGTAGGCCGCGCGCGCGATGCCGAGCCGCTGCCACTGGCCCCCGGAGAGCTCGTGCCCGCCGCTGAAGCCCCTGGCCAGCAGGGTGTCGAGGCCCCGCGGAAGATCGGCCACCACGTCCTGGGCCCCCGCTTCGGCGACCGACGAGGAGACGTGCTCGTCGGTCGGCGCCGCCGACGGGCGGCCCACCGCGACGTTCACACGGGCCGTGAACGGCCACCGTTTGAAGTCCTGCGCCACCATCGCGATGCGCTCGGCGAGTTGCTGCCGGTCGGCGGTCGCCGCGTCCACGTCGTCCCACAGGATGCGGCCCCGGTCCGGCGCGTACAGCCCGGCGAGCAGCTTGACCAGGGTGGTCTTGCCCGAGCCGTTCTCGCCGACGAGTGCCACGATCTTGCCTAGGGGCACGGTCAGCGTCACATCGGACAGAGCGGGCCGGGTCGCCTTGCCCGGGTATGTGAAGGTGACGTTTTCCAGGCGGATCTCCCGCGGATTCGTGGGCAGAGGATCCCCGCCCACCGGGATCGCGCGCTTGGCCGCCTCCACGTACAGGCGCTGCATGTCGCCCACGAACAGGGCCTCCTCGTGCAGGGAGTTGACCTCCAGGACGAGGGTGTCGAGGCTGGCGGAGCCGGTACGGATCGCGATGACCGCCGTCCCCGCCACGGAGAGCGCCATGGCACCGGCGAGCAGCAGGCCGCCGAGGGTCGCGTACGTCGCCACGGTCGCGATCCCCGTCCAGGCCGCGGCGATCAGTCCGGTACGGGCCGCCAGGCGGGCCAGGCGCTCCTGCTCGGCCTCCGCCGACTCCGACATCGAACGGAAGTGGCGCAGCAGGAACGGGCCGACGCCGTGCACGCGGACCTCCGGGGCCGCCTCGGGCTCGGTCAGCAGGCTGCTGATCAGGTGCCCCGCGCGCGTGTGCTGCACCCATGTGTGGAAGGACTCGTAACGGCGCCGGGCGATGGTCAGGGCGCTCCAGGCGCTCGGCAGCGTCATGGTGACGAGGAGCGGGAGCAGGGCCGGATGCAGCACGGTCAGCACGCCCGCCGCCGCGACCAGCGAGATCATCGCGTTCACCACGCGCGCGGAGTACGAGATCATCCGGCGGGCCGCCTGGGCGCCGTACTTCGCGGTGTCGAGCAGCTTGTGGAAGGCGTCGTCCTCGATGGCGGCCAGCTCCACGGCCGCCGCCCGCTCCAGGTACAGCTCGGTCGCCACGCGCTCGACCTTCGGCTCCAGGCGGCCGGTGCCGTACGTCGAGGCGGCGCGCAGCAGCGCGGCCAGCAGCATGACGGCGGCGAGGGCGGTGAGAGCCGGAGCGGCGCCCTTTAGCCGGTCCTCGACCGGACCGCCGGCCATCAGCCGGGCCAGGATGGTGTTGACCGCCAGCAGGCTCACCGCCTGGGCCAGGCCCCGGCCGACCTCGGCGGCCAGTACGGTGCGGGCGGCGCGCTGGTCCGCCTGCCAGGCCAGCCGGAAACTGGAGGCGAGCAGCGACGGCAGCCGCCTCACCATGGCGCGGAGGTTCAGCTCCAGGAACGCGTCGGCGTGCTGCGACCAGCCCATGTCGTACCGGAGCGGCCCGCCGAAGAGGAGCACCTCGGAGTCGGAGGTCTCCGGTCGGCCGTCCTTGCCACCTGTGTGTGTCGCGCGTTTGTCCGAGCCGGGCGCTTTCCCCACCCTGGGCCTCCCCCGATCGTCGACGGAGGGCCACTATCGCGGGGCGGACCGCGGGGGACCAGAGCGCGTGGCCGTCTCGCGGCGGCTCATACGGGGCGCGCCGGGCGCGAGCCGCCGTACGTATGTGCGCGGGGAGTGCGGGCCGGGACGGGGGAGCGGTGGGGCGGTCGGGGGAAGCGGTGGGGCGGTGGGGCGGTCGGGGGGGGGGGGGGGAAGCAGGGAGCGCTCGGGGGAATCCGTGGGACGTTCATGAGGGAGAGAGCGGTGAGCCGGAAGGTGGTGACGGTCGCACGGCTCGGAGGACCGGAACGCCCCCGACCCGAGACCCGCCCGCCACCACCGGCCCGGCGAACAGCGCTCACGCGCCCCGCGGCAGGTTTCCGGTCACGCGCTGATCGGCCGCGACCAGGTGGGTGTCGTCCCCGTCGCCCGGCACAGGGCCAGGTAGAGCGGTATCGGCGGGGTGTACGGGATCGTGCCGGTGGGCTTGTGGATGAGGTCGGGGGCGGCCGGGGTGTCGGGCAGGACCGCGCCCGTGGTGTACCGGACGGGCTCCGGCCACTTCAGGGCGTAGTCGGAGTCGGATGGCACCAGCCACCACCAGTGCGTCCCGTCGGCGTACACGCATCCCACGCGCGGCAGCCGGGGCAGCACCTCGGGGCCCAGTTCCGCGGGCACCCCGACCGCGTCGCAGCCCATGGGGGCGGTCATGCCCTCGGGCAGCACGAGCCGCCGGAGCGCCTCGGGGGGACGCTGAGAGCGCCGGAGGCGGACCAGGGTGTCCAGGCATACCACCGGGGCCGTACGACCCGCCGAAATCGCACCGGTCGACGTCGTCACACAGTCCCCCGCTCTCGGCCTCGCCGGGCCGCGGGGACCCCCACGGTCCCCGTCCTGTGCGCCGCCTCCGCCCCGTTGCCGCGGTCCTCGGCCGGTGGCTTCTTCGCGCTCCAGCCAAGGTCGGACCGGGCGGCCGTGTCCCGGCTGCGGCGGTCCGCCGGGGGCGGCACCGTGTTCAGGGGAAGCGCGGAGTCCGCCGGGTGCGACGCCTCCGAGGAGTGCTGAGCCGGGATGACACCACGGGGCACATCCGCCCAGACCAGGAGCCCCGGGCCCGCGTCCTGCGCGCCCCAGGCCCGGCACATGGCCTCGATGAGAAGAAGACCCCGTCCGTGCTCCTCCTCGGGCCGCTGCGACGCGGGGTGCGGCTCACCCGGAGCGCGCCCCTCGTCACGTACGGCTATCCGGACGAGGTCGTCGCGGTCGTGCAGCTCGCAGACGACCCGACGGCCGGCCGCGTGCACGATGGCGTTGGTGACCAGCTCGGAGACGACCAGTGTGGCCGTGTCGCAGGTGTCCTCGCAGAGGGCCCAGCCGGACAGCCGGGCGCGCGTCAACCGCCGGGCGTGAGCCACGGAACCCGGGTGTGCGGCCAGCTCGAAGCGGAACCGGCGCCCCGCGGCCGTGCCGGGGTGCACCAGGGCCGCCGGTCCGGGACCGAACCGGTCCCCGGCGGCTTCTATTCCTAAGGGCGCAGGCGGAATCACGCTTGCCACTATCTCCTCGCCTCGAACACTTGGCAAGTGTCACTTTGAAAATTGCAGAGTGCGGTGTGACTCTCTGAACGGTCGTGGCACACTGCTCGGTAACAGCACGTGACGCGGCGCCAGTTGGATCCCTGCACGAGTGCACAGGTGTGTGAGCACGTCAACACGCACGGGCACGGCAAGGCTTCGGACGGGCGCCGCAGGGCTGTCGAGACCAGGAGGAACAGGGCTTACGGGGTCAGAGGAGGAGGTGCGCGGTGAGTGAACCGCGGTCCGCACCGACGGTCGGTCAGGTCGTCCTCGGCCGACGCCTGTTGGATCTGCGGGAGCGGGCGGGCCTGAAACGCGAGGAGGCCGCAGGCATCCTGCGTGTCGCACCCGCCACGGTCCGCCGTATGGAGATGGCGGAGGTCGCGCTCAAGATCCCGTACCTCCAGCTCCTGCTGAAGGCGTACGGCATCTCCGACGAAGAGGCCGAGGGCTTCGTCCAGTTGGCCGAGGAGGCCAACAGACCCGGCTGGTGGCAGCGGTTCCACGACATCCTGCCGGGCTGGTTCTCGATGTACGTCAGCCTGGAGGGCGCGGCCAGCACCATCCGCTCGTACGAACCCCACTTCGTGCCCGGACTGCTGCAGACCGAGGAGTACGCCCGTGGCGTCCTGGAGTCGGGCGCCATCGGGCAGACCAGCCCCGAGGACATCGAGCGTCATGTGGCGCTGCGGATGCAGCGGCAGGGACTGCTCACGCGTGAGGACGCGCCCCGCTTCTGGGCCGTGATGGAGGAGACGGTCCTGCGCCGTCCCGTCGGCGGCCCCGAGGTCATGCGCGCCCAGATCGACAGGCTGCTCGACGCCACGAGGTTGTCCAACGTGACGTTGCAGATCGTGCCGTTCGACCGGGGGCCGCACCCCGGCACGTACGGGCCCTTCGTGCTGTTCCGATTCGCCGTGCCGGAGCTTCCCGACATGGTTTACAGCGAGTACCTGACCGGCGCCGTCTATCTGGACGCGCGCCACGAAGTGGCAACCCACCTCGAAGTCATGGACCGCATGGCGGCCCAGGCCGCCACAGCACATCGCACGAAGGAGATCCTCCGGGATCTCCGCAAGGAGCTGTGAATGGATCGCATCAAGCCCCAGTCCCGCAAGCAGCAGTCGCACATGCGCGCCTACAACGGCATGCCCGCCCGGGAACTGGGCAGTGAGGGCTGGCACAAGCCCTGGAGCGGGGGCAACGGCGGCAACTGCCTGGAGGCGATGAAGCTCGCCGACGGCCGGATCGCCGTACGCCAGTCCACCGACCCCGATGGTCCGGCGCTGATCTACACGCCCGACGAGATGAACGCGTTCATCGAGGGTGCGAAGGCGGGGGAGGCCGACTTCCTGCTGTCTTGAGTCCTTTGTTTACTCAACTTTCCTAATTTTGATAGTGAATTGAGCGTGGGATTGGTGGAATTGATCACCAACTGCCGCACCGACAACTTATGGAGTGCCTCATGACCGGGCAGGGCCCCCTGAAGCTCGACACGAGCAAGCCACATCCGGCACGGACGTACGACTGGTTCCTCGGCGGCAAGGACAACTACCCCGTCGACGAGGAACTGGGCCGCAAGATGCTCGCCCTCGACCCGCGGACACCGGTGATGGCCAAGGTCAACCGCGCGTTCATGCACCGCGCCACGCGCTGGCTGGCCGAGAACGGGATCCGCCAGTTCCTGGACATCGGCACGGGCATCCCGACCGAGCCCAACCTGCACCAGATCGCCCAGCAGGTCGCGCCCGACGCCCGCGTCGTGTACTGCGACAACGACCCGATCGTGCTGGCCCACGCGGCGGCCCTGCTGCGCGGCACGCCCGAGGGCGTGACCGAGTACGTACAGGGCGATGTGCGGGAGCCGGACGCCATCGTGGAGCGGGCCAAGGAGGTCCTGGACTTCAGCCGGCCCGTGGCGCTCTCGCTCGTCGCGCTGCTGCACTTCGTCACCGATGAGGACGGCGCGTACGACCTGGTGGAGCGACTGATGTCCCAGCTGCCCCCGGGCAGCTGTCTGACGGTGTCGCACGCCACGGCGGACTTCACCCCGGAGAAGTCGAAGGCGGCGGTCGAGACCTACCGGGCCGGTGGCATCAACCTGGCGCTTCGCTCCCGCGACGAGGTCGGCCGTTTCTTCCGGAACCTCGAACTCGTCGATCCCGGTGTCTCGCTGGTCACCGACTGGCACCCCGAGCTGGGCGAGCCCGTGCCGGGGCAGGACGACGACGTCATCCCGGGGTACGGGGCGGTGGGCCGCAAGGCGTGACGTCGGGCCCGCGCCGTATGCGGAGTCGGCTCTGACGGCTCCGTGTGCGGCGCGGTGTGTTCCGCCGGGCGACCGAACGCGATCACCGCGCGCGGTGGCCGCTGCGACAATGCACCTGGGACGGTCGGGGCGGCAGTGCACCCGGGGCGGTCGGGGACGGCCGTGACGGCTGGGGCGACCTGGCGAAGGGTGCACACCGTTCCTTCCACCACTCCCTCCACCACCCCTTCCACCAGTCCTGGCACCGGTCGGCGCGATCCAGCCCTGGCACCGGTCCCCGGGGCTACGCCGTCATGGGCCGGTCATACGGCCCGATCGGCGCCGGAAGCCGCATCGCACCCGTCAGATGGCGGTCCACGGCGGCTGCCACCGCCCGTCCCTCAGCGATCGCCCACACGATGAGGGACTGCCCACGGGCTGCGTCTCCGGCGGCGTACACACCGGGTACGCCGGTCGCGAAGTCCGCGTCACGGGCGATCAAGCCGCGCCGGTCGAGCGCGAGACCGAGCTGGTCGATCAGCCCGTCCGCCCGGTCGGGCCCGGAGAAGCCCAGGGCGAGCAGGACGAGGTCTGCCGGGAGCGTGCGCCCGCTGCCCGGCACCTGGCGTCGCTGCGCGTCCACCTCGACCAGGTGCAGCGACCTCACATGCCCGTCGGGGTCACCCGTGAAGCGGAGTGTCGACGCCGCGAACAACCGCGCGTCCGCGTCCGCCGCGGGCGCCGTCCTCAGATCGCGCGCCTCCTCGTGCGCCGCCGAGAGCCGGTAGATCTTCGGATACGTCGGCCACGGCTCGGCGTCCTCGTCCCGCTCGGCCCCCGGCAGCGGGTAGATGTCCAGCTGGGTCACCGACGCCGCGCCCTCCCGCACGGCCGTGCCCAGGCAGTCCGCCCCGGTGTCACCGCCTCCGACGATCACCACGTGCTTGCCGGCGGCCGACAGCGGTGACACCTCCAGGTCCCCTTCGCACACCCGGTCGGCCAGGGGCAGGTACTCCATCGCCTGATGGACACCGTCCAGTTCCCGCCCCGGCACGTCCAGTTCCCGCCACGCGGTGGCCCCGGTGGCGATCACCACCGCGTCGTACCGTGCCCGCAGTTCGGCCGCCCCGATGTCCCGCCCGACCGCGGTCGACGTACGGAACTTCGTCCCCTCGGCCCGCATCTGCTCCAGCCGACGGTCCAGGTGCCGCTTCTCCATCTTGAACGCCGGGATGCCGTACCGCAGCAGCCCGCCGATCCGATCGGCCCGCTCGAACACCACCACGGTGTGCCCGGCCCGCGTCAACTGCTGGGCCGCCGCGAGCCCCGTGGGCCCCGAGCCGATCACCGCGACCGTCCGCCCGGTGAGCCGGTCCGGCGGCCGGGGTGGCGCGAAGCCCTCCTCCCAGGCACGGTCGGCAATGGCGACCTCGACGTTCTTGATGGTGACCGCGGGCTGGTTGATCGCCAGCACGCACCCGGCCTCGCAGGGCGCGGGGCACAACCGCCCGGTGAACTCCGGGAAGTTGTTCGTGGCGTGCAGCCGGTCGCTCGCCGCTCGCCAGTCCTCCCGCGAGACCAGGTCGTTCCACTCGGGTATCAGGTTCCCCAGCGGACAGGCGTCATGGCAGAACGGTATGCCGCAGTCCATGCAGCGGTCGGCCTGCTTGCTGATGATCGGCAGCAGGGCCCCGGGAACGTACACCTCGTCCCAGTCCCGCACCCGCTCCTCGACGGGCCGACGAGG
The DNA here is from genome assembly GCF_004337435.2 of Streptomyces sp. KM273126. Taxonomy (NCBI): domain Bacteria; kingdom Bacillati; phylum Actinomycetota; class Actinomycetes; order Kitasatosporales; family Streptomycetaceae; genus Streptomyces; species Streptomyces sp. KM273126. Next base: position 598,175 of record NZ_SJXB02000002.1, read on the forward strand.
CCATTCCTCACGTGGGGTGTTCATAAAACCCTTGGGATCGGCCATGGCCGTGTCCCCTTACATCACATACGTGTACGGCATGGCCGTACGACCTGCGGACTGCGGACTGCGGACTGCGGACTGCGGACTGCGGACTGCGGACTGCGGACTGCGGACTGCGCGAGGCCGTTCGCCTTCGGGCGGCACTCTCTACTTCCCGCCACGATACGTCGCGGTCGTCGCATACGCCCCGGCCGGGCGCAGGCCTGTTCGCTCCAGGCACGCGAGCCTGTCCCTCTCAGGCCGCCCGGGTGGCGCCCGCGTATCCGAATCAGGTCAGGGCGAGTATGTACGAGATCGCCGCGGCGGCCGAGGCGACGCCTCGGACGTGGTTCCACGTCGACCACTCGCTCACATACGTCGGCCAGTACGCTGCGGCCTCCGGTGTGCCCGCGTCCAGCTTGGCCAGGGCGTCGTTGCGCGGGACGTTCGCCACCACCGTGACCCCGAAGCACCCGAACAGATACAGCACACTCCCCAGCAGCAGCTCCACCGTCCCTTCGTCCGGCCACAGCACGAACGTGACCACCGCCAGCACGGCGCAGAGTACGGCCGACCCGACGAACACGAGCATGAAGGCCGGCCTCAGCGCCGCGACGTTGATCGACTGCATCGCTGCCACCCCCTGCGCGGGCGGCAGCGCGGCGATCCCTCTCATCACGAACGTCGAGAACCCGCAGAACACCCCGGCGACCAGACCCGTACCGAGCACCCCCAGCACCGTCAGCACAAAGTATGGTCCATCGATCATGTCCATTCCCGCCTCATCCCCCGAAGCACTCCCGCCTCATCCCCCGAATCCAAGAGCCCGACCGGCCCCTGACATCACTCCCCGTACTGCTCTTGCTCCCCAAACTCACTCCCCGTTATCCCTTTCATCCCTGGCCTCCTTGCCCTCTCCGGCCTCCCGCCACTCCCGCAATGTCATCTCCACCACCGGCGCGATCCGCCGCCGTGCCTCGTACCGGGGCACCCCGCTCATCAGGAACCGGTCGTACGGCGTGTCCAGATGCCGCACGGAGGCGATGACCGCCGAGGTCACGGCCGCCTCGGACAGCGCCTGCCCCGCGGCGCTCCGTCCGACCCGCCCGCTGCCGCGCACCGAGGCGTGCGCCGCGATGGCCCCCGCCCGCCCGGCGGGGCACCCGGGAAACAGCCGCCGGATCTCCGCCGCGAACGCGTCCGTGAACCGCACGTCCTCCGCCGCCCGCCGCCGCGTGTCCCGCACCCGGCGCCGTCGCCTCGCCTCCGCGTCCGCCAGGCACCGATCCTCGGCCCGGGCGAGCGCCGCCTCCTCGACGAGGACACCCTGCCGCTCGTACCGGCTCCTCCGCCGGTCGAACCGCACCACCACCGCGGACAGCGAGCTCTCCTCCCGCGACCTCCGCGTCAGCGCGGTGTCACCCCGCGGCAGGAACACCAGATGCCCGAGATCCACGCAGTCGAGACACCGCGGCACACCCTCCTCCAGCACCAGCAACGCCAGCGGCCCGCTGCGGCACTCTGCGCAGTGCTTCTTCCTGAGTGCCTGGATCACGACAAGGCCGGTGCGATACAGGGGAGTTGCTGGTGCTTCCATATGCGGTTCCTTCCCGGCTCGACCTGCACGTCACCAGGTTCGCGCCCCCTTGGCGCGTCTTCGTTCCCCGGCTCCTCTCCGCCCGTGCCGCACCCGAGGAGTCCGTCTTCCGTCCCTGACCGCTCTCAGGGCTGGGTGGCCTCGCGGGGCATCATGGGCCGTGTGCGACTCGAAGCGATCACCTGGGAGCGGCTCGGCGACCTCCTCGCCGACCGCCTGCTCGACCTGAAGCCGGACGACGGCAGCGCCTGGCCCCGCATCGCCTTCGACGGAGCTCCCGCCGCTGGCCCCGGCGATCTCGCCCAGCGCGTTTCCGATGCACTGCGCGTGCGCGGCCGGCCCTCGCTCGTCGTGGGCACGGAGGGTTTCCTGCGCCCGGCGTCCCTCCGGTTCGAGTACGGGCACGAGGACGTGGAGTCGTACTACGGCGGCTGGTTCGACACGGCCGCCCTGTGGCGCGAGGTCTTCGGCCCCCTCGAACCCGGCGGCGACGGCCGTGTCCTGCCCGACCTCTGGGATCCCGCGACTGACCGCGCTTCCCGAAGTTTCTACGTCCAACTCCCGCCTGGCGGGCTCCTGTTGCTGCACGGTCCCCTCCTCCTGAAGCATTGGTTCCCCTTCGACCTGTCGGTCCACGTCCTCCTCTCGGCGGGCGCCCTCCGCCGCCGTACCCCCGAGGCCGAGCACTGGACCCTCCCCGCCTACGAGCGCTACGCGGCGGAAACCGACCCGGCGGCGACGGCCGATGTCCTGGTACGCGCCGACGACCCACGGCACCCCGCATGGAGCGGCTGAGCCGGCGCGGCACTCCGCATCGGTTTCTCGGCCTGACTCCCTCGGGCCGGTTGAGGCCCCCAGCCCTGGCCCGAGGGAGTCCCGAGGGGTGCGGGCGGTCGGCCGGAGCCGTGGTGCTCCGGGTGCGTCCGCCCGGCGGCGCGGCGAGAATGTAGGGGGTCGGGACTAGCGGTGCGTCCCCGCACCGCGCCGGCCGTCCGGCACCGGGAGGTACTTCATGACCACCGCCGGAGACATCATGCACCGTGGCGCCCAGTGGATCCCCGCCCACGAGACCCTGGACCGTGCCGCGCAGCTGATGCGCGAGCTCAATGTCGGAGCCCTGCCCATCAGCGACGAGAACGAACGGCTCTGTGGCATCCTGACCGACCGCGACATCGTCGTGGGCTGTGTGGCCATGGGCCACGACCCGTCACGCGTCACGGCGGGCGAGATGGCCAAGGGCACACCGCGCTGGATCGACGCGAACGCCGATGTCAGCGAAGTGCTCCGGGAGATGACCGGGCATAAGATCCGCCGGCTTCCGGTCATCGAGAACAAGCGCCTCGTCGGCATGATCAGCGAGGCCGACCTGGCCGAGCACCTGCCCGAGGAGCAGATCGGGGTCTGGGTCGAGAGCGTCTACGCGAAGGGCGCCCCGGGCTGACTCCGCCGGTTCGCCCCGGGCTGACTCCGCCGGTTCGCCCCGGACTGACTCCGTCAGTTCAGTTCGGTTCACGCGGTCCACGTCGGTTCGGTCCATGTCGGTCCACTGAGGGCGCGCCCTCGCCCGGTTTCCGGACGGGTCGAGGTACGACCCCTCCGCTCCGGGCGGGGGAGGTCACAGCCAGCCGTTGCGCTTGAAGCCCCGGTACAGGGCGGTGCAGGCGACGGCTATGACCACCAAGACCATCGGATAGCCGAGCTTCCAGCGCAGCTCCGGCATGTAGTCGAAGTTCATGCCGTACACCCCGCACACCATCGTCGGGACGGCGATGAGTGCCGCCCACGCCGTGATCTTCCGCATGTCCTCGTTCTGCGCGACGCTGACCTGCGCGAGATGCGCTTGCAGGATCGAGTTCAGCAACTCGTCGAACGCGGCTATCTGCTCGGTGGCCCGCAAAAGGTGGTCTGAGACGTCCCGGAAGTAGGCCTGAATCTCCGGGGCGACCACCCGCTCGGGCCGGGTGGCGAGCTCCAGGACCGGGCGGGCGAGCGGGGCCACCGCCCGCTTCAGCTCCAGCAGTTCGCGCTTGAGCTGGTAGATGCGACCCGGGTCCACCCGCGCGCCGTTCTCCGCGAACACGTCCGTCTCGACCTGGTCGATGTCCGCCTGGACCGAGTCCGTGACGGTCAGATAGTCGTCCACCACGTGGTCCGCGATCGCGTGCAGCACCGCGGCCGGTCCCTTGGTGAGCTGCTCGGGGTTCGCCTCCAGCTCCTCGCGCAGCGGTCCGAGTGAGCCGTGCCGGCCGTGCCGCACCGTGATCACGAAGTCAGTGCCGACGAAGACCATGATCTCGCCGGTGTTCACCACCTCGCTGGTCGCCGTCAGCTCCTTGTGCTCGACGTAGCAGACGGTCTTGAACACGGCGAACAACGTCTCGCCGTAGCGCTCCAGCTTCGGGCGCTGATGGGCCTCGACCGCGTCCTCGACCGCCAGTGGGTGCAGCCCGAACAACTCGGCGATGCCCGCGAACTCGCGCGCCGTCGGCTCGTGCAGCCCCAGCCAGACGAAGCCTTCGTCCGTCTTGCGGACATGCTCGACGGCGTCGACGAGGTCACGGCTGCCGGGTACACGCACCCCGTCCTGGTACGTCACACAGTTGACCACCGCGGAGCCCAGCGGGGAACGGGCCGGGTGGCTGAGATCGACACGGACGCGGCGCCGTGTCAGCCGTGCCACCCCGCGCAGGCCGCCGACCTTGTCGAGGCCCGTGACCTTCCGCAGATTCCCTGCCATGGACATCTGGATCTCCTCGCGTGGATCTCCCCTTGTGTGCGCAGTTCGTCTCCGGGACGCGCCGCACTCCGTGCCTTGCCGTGGCCAGTCTGCCAGCATGAATCGAGTGACGCGTAAGCCTGTGGGAACGGAACATTCCGCTTCGTTTTCCGGCCGGCCGACTGGTCGTGTCGCTGGTTCCGGCGTGGGTGCGTGCCTGCCGAATTACTGCTGGGGCGGGGGCGGGAGTCGTGAGGGCGTCAATGTGCTGACATGGCAGTCAAATGGGATGATCGCGCCATGACGCGAACCGACGGGTATCTTCTCGACAACCAGCAGGCCGAGGCCGGTGAGCGCTTCGACGCCTTCGCCACACTTTTCGATCCCATCACGTTCCGGCACCTCCAGGGCTTTGGCGTCGGGTCGGGCTGGCGCTGCTGGGAGGTCGGCGCGGGCGGCACCTCCGTGATCTCCTGGCTCGCCAAGAAGGTCGGTCCGACCGGCAAGGTCCTCGCGACCGACATCGACACCTCGTTGATGGCCCCGGCAGCCCGCCCGCCGGTCGAGGTCCGCGTCCACGACGTGGGCGCGGACGAAGCGCCGGGGGAGGGCTTCGACCTCGTGCACGCCCGGCTGGTCCTGGTCCACGTGCGGGACCGGGAGCGAGCTTTGCGTTCCATGATCAACGCGCTGCGGCCCGGTGGGCGGATCCTGATCGAGGACGCCGACCCGGCCCTGCAGCCCCTGCTCTGCCCCGATGAGTACGGCCCGGAGCAACAACTGGCCAACCGGCTGCGCCAGGGATTCCGCAGCCTGCTCTCCGAGCGCGGCGCCGACCTCGGGTACGGCCGCACACTGCCCCGGCTGCTCCGGGAGGCCGGTCTGTGCGGCGTCCAGGCCGACGCGTACTTCCCGGTCGCCTCGCCTGCCTGCGCCGCCCTGGAGTCCGCGACGATCCGGCAGGTCCGCGACCAGCTCGTCTCGTCGGGCCTCGCTACCGAACAGGAGATCGACCAGCACCTCGCGAACGTGGCCACCGGCACGATGGACCTCGCCACGGCGCCGATGATCTCCGCGTGGGGAAGGAAGGCATAGGGCGGGAGCCGGAGCCCCTCAAGCCATGGGCCCGGTGGGTCCAGCGTGTCGCTGCCGGTTCGCCACGGGCGGCCGCCCACCCACCCGTTGCACCGCCAGCGCCCCGGCGCGGCACCCCTCGCCCGCCGCCTCTTCGGGCCCGGCGCCCGCGAGCAGGGTGGCGAGGAAGGCACCCGTGAAGGCATCGCCGGCGCCCGTGGTGTCGCGAGGCGTCGCGGGGGCGGCGGGCACGCGCGCGTGGACGGTGCCGGACCGGGCCACCAGCGCTCCGTCAGCACCCTGCTTGGCGACCACCAGGGGAACATGACGGCTCAGCTTGGCCGCCGCGTCCGACGGATCGGGCAGGCCCGTGAGCAGACACGCCTCGTCGCGGCTGGGCAGCAGTACGTCGATCCCCTCGACGAGCGCCAGGAAACGGTCCACACCCAGCTCCGTGAGAAAACCTGCCGATGCCGGATCCAGGCTCACCGGCACGCCACGCGCACGTGCCGAGTCCAAAGCGGCCGCCACCAGCGCCCGGCTCGGCTCGGAGAACAACAGATAGCCCGAGAGATGCAGCCGGGCGACTCCGTCGAGCAGGCTGTCCGACCAGTCGCCGGGGTCGAGCCGCAGGGACGCCCCGCTGTCCGTCAGAAACGTCCGCTCGGCCGCCGCGTCCGTGTCGACCAGGCAGATCACCGTTCCGGTCGGCGCCACCGGATCGACGACGAGGTGCGGCCGTACCCCACAGGCCGTCAGCTCCTGTTCGTGCCACGCGGCCCCATCCGTGCCCACCCGCCCGAGCAGCCGTACCACCGCACAGCCCCAGTGAGCCGCCCAGCACGCCACGTTGGCGCCCGCACCACCGGGAAGCGTCCGCACCGACGCGGCGGTGTCGGTCCCCGACGCCAGCGGTCCACGGTGCCGGGCGACGATGTCGGTGACGACGTCCCCGACGACCAGCAGGGCCCCACCGGAAGGAGACGTGCCCGCACCAGACGGCTCCTCGCCCAGCTCGGCAGGCACCGGAACCACGCAGGGCCCTTCCCCGCCCCGTCTCCCCTCCTGCCCGCCGGGACCGGTCACACCCCGGCCCAGGCCGCCGCGATGCGGGCCGCGAGACGGACATTCCCGCGCACCGCCGCCAGGTTCGCGCTCAGCGAAGCGCCGTCGGTGTGCCGCACCAGATAGTCGAGCAGGAACGGCGTGACGGCCTGCCCCGTGACGCCCTCCTCCTCGCACGCGTGCAGTGCGTCGGCGAGGACGCGCGCGTGGAGTCCGGGTTCGAGCTGCTCCTCCTCGGGCACGGGGTTGGCGACGATGAGCGCCGACTCCGGCCCGCGGAGCGCGTCCTGAGCGCGCATGACCTCCGCCACCTGCTCCGGTGACTCCAGCGTCCAGTCCACCGGATGCCCCGAGTCGGACAGGTAGAAGCCGGGGAAGCGGTCCGTGCCGTACCCGGCGACGGCGACCCCCAGCGTCTCCAGTCGCTGCAGTGTCGCCGGCACGTCCAGAATCGACTTCACGCCCGCGCACACCACGGTGATCCGGGTACGCGCCAGCAACCCCAGGTCGGCGGACTCGTCCTGGGTCACCGTCCACTGCCGGTGCACCCCGCCCAGCCCACCCGTCGCGAACACCCGTACGCCCGCGAGGGCCGCGAGCTGCGCGGTCGCCGACACGGTGGTAGCACCGCTCACCCCCGAGGCCACGGCGAGCGGCAGGTCCCGATGGCCTAGCTTGCGGATCCCGTCCTCGTTCGCGACCCGCTCCAGCTGCACCTTGTCCAGGCCGACGTGCGGCCGCCCGTCGAGCATGGCGATCGTCGCCGGGACGGCGCCCTCCCGTCGCACGACCTCCTCCAGCTCCAGCGCGACCTGCAGGTTGCGCGGGCGAGGCAGCCCGTGCGCGATGATCGTGGACTCCAGGGCCACCACGGGACGCCGCGCGTAAAGCGCCTCCCGCACCTCTTCGGACACCACCAGCACCACGTGCCTGCCTCCTGTCTTCCGGTTCTCCCTCATCTCTGGCGGGCGGCGCGCCCGGCCAAACCCTTGCGGCTCGTGGGGGACACCACCAGCCTGGCCCACATGACGGACGACACGACACGTCTCGACCATGTGGTCCTCTGGGTCCGCGACCCGATCGCCGCGGCCCACTTCTACGAGAAGGCGATCGGACTGCGGCCCGTGAGGCTCACCGAGTACGCCGCGGGCCAGGTGCCGTTCCCCTCGGTGAGGGTCAACGAGGAGACCATCCTCGACCTCATGCCGCGCACGGTGGCCGAGCACATGACCATGGTGCCCGGGGCGGCCGACAGCGCCGGCCACCCCGTCAACCACGTGTGTCTCTCCTACAAGGCCGGCGGCTTCGAGGCACTGAGGGCCCGGCTGGAGGAGCGGGACGTTCCCGTTTCGGACTTCTCGTACGACGCGTTCGGCGCCCGTGGCATGGCCCGCCGCAGCTTCTACTTCCGCGACCCGGACGGCAATGTGTTCGAGGCGCGGCACTACGAGTAGGTCACGCGGTGCCAGGGCGCGCCAAAAGGGCGCCCATGCGTGCGGGTACTCCTCCATCCGCGCGGAACCTCAGAACAACGGCTCCGGAAGCACCCCTTCCAGCGCCAGCAGCTGCCGCTTGGTCTCCAGACCCCCTCCGAACCCGCCGATCCCACCGTCGCTCTCGACGACCCGGTGGCACGGCACCACCACCGGCAGTGGGTTCGAGCCCATGGCCACGCCCACCGCCTGGGCCGCGCCCGGCTGTCCCACCCGCCGGGCAAGGTCGCCGTAGCCGACGACCGTGCCGTACGGCACGCCGGACGCCAGCTCACGCAGCACCTGGCGGTTGAAGCCGGAGATCAGCGACCAGTCCAGGGGCAGGTCGAAGTCGTGCCGCTCGCCCGCGAAGTAGGCCGCGACCTGATGTATCGCCTCGGTCAGCAGCGGGGAGTCCGGCACCTCGGTGGGCTCGGTGCCGAGCCGGGACGCGAGCCGGTCGAGCGCCTTGTCCCGGACCGCGTCCGTGGCGTGGAACACGACGTTCACCAGGCCGTCGCGGGTCGCGGCCAGCAGCAGCGGGCCGATGTCCGTGCCGACCACGGCCCACACGACCTGCTGTTCGTTCTGCCCATGGCTGTTCATGCGACCCACCGTACGGCGCGCCACTGACAACGCCCGGGGCAAGGACGCACGCGCACATCCACGCCCCGGGCGGGAACCCGGACCCAGCGGGCTTCCGTCAGCCCTCCGTCGCCGCCCGGACCACGTCGGGCTTGTTCGTGATGATGCCGTCCACGCCGTACCCGGCGACGCGGCGGGCGCTGTCCGCGTCGTCCACGGTCCAGGTGAGGATCTCCATCGGCTTGCCGTGCGGTCCGTTGAACGCCTGGATGGCGGCGACATAGCCGCGGGAGATCGTGGTGTACGACGCGTTGATCTGGTCGGCGAACGTCGCGTACTCGGACAGGTCCGTGACCGCGGGAGTGCCCAGGAAGGCGGTCTTGACGCCCGGACGCAGCTGGTGGACGGTCCGCACGGTGTCGGCGCTGAAGCTCTGGACGACCAGACTGTTCTTGAGGTGCGCCGGGCTGAGCCAGCCCTCGTTGCTCAGCACCTTGAGGGTCTCCCGCTCGATACCGGGGTAGAGGGCGGGGTTCTTGATCTCCAGGACGAGCTTCTGGTGGTTGTGCGACACACGGTTCATGTACTGCTTCAGGGTCGGTACGCGCGCGCCCGCGTACCGGGAGTCGAACCAGCTGCCCGCGTCGAGCCGCGCGATCTCCGCCGCGGTGAAGTCCTGCACGTTCCAGGGCGCCCGGCCGGGGAAGACCTCCTCCACGTTCGTCGTGCGGGCCAGTGAGGCGTCGTGGAGGACGACGAGTTCGCCGTCCTTGGTGCGCTGGACGTCGTTCTCGACCCAGCGGAAGCCCATTTTGGCCGCCTTGTCGACGGCTGCCAGGGTGTTTTCGGGCGCGTAGGCGGAGGCTCCCCGGTGGGCCACCACGAGCGGGTTGTCGCTCGCGTTGGAGGCCTGAGCGGGGGAGGTGGGAAGAAAGAGGACGGTGGCCCCCATGAGCGCGGTGCTCGCGGTGGCAACAGCGCGCATGTGCATGCGTACTCCTCGCGTCGAGCGATCACGGACAGCTCCAGAGTGACAGCAGAGGGTCAATAGGAGGGGGGTGCAGAATGGCCACGAATTGAATGGAGTTGCCCAAGTCCGCTCACCAGCGCCGCACAAGTGGGGCAGAGCCGTGTTTCTTTGCCGGAAAATCGTTCGACCATTCCGGTGGGGGTCATACTCTCTGCCTCACCCCTGACTGTTGTCGGCGGTTCCGGGGTGGGGGGCGTTTCAGGGAACTCGTGATCCAACAGGGTGGGAGGGCAGCCGCGCATGCAGGGCACGGTCGACGGCTTCAGCTACGGACTTGTCACGCCGCTGGTGGCCTACCTCATGGCCTGCCTCGGTGGTGCACTGGGCCTCCGCTGCACCACCAGATCCATGCTCGTAGCCGGCCGCTGGCGGGCCGGCTGGCTCGCCATGGGCGCGGCGGCGATCGGGTCCGGCATCTGGACCATGCACTTCATCGCGATGATGGGCTTCACGGTCCGGGAGGCCCCGATCCACTACGACATGCCGACCACGTTCGCGAGCCTGGCCGTCGCGATCGTCATGGTCGGTATCGGGATCTTCATCGTCGGCTACAGGAGGGCGACCGGAACGGCCCTCTTCACCGGCGGCACCATCACCGGCCTGGGCGTCGCCTCCATGCACTACCTGGGCATGGCGGGCATGCGCCTCAACGGAAAGCTCACGTACAACACCTTCACCGTGTCCGTCTCGGTCGTCATAGCCGTCGTGGCCGCCACCGCCGCACTGTGGGCGGCCGGACAGGTCCGCGGTTTCCTGTGGAGCGTGGGCGCCAGCCTCGTCATGGGGCTCGCCGTCACCGGCATGCACTACACCGGCATGGGCGCCCTCAGCGTCCACCTGCACGGCGCCGCCGGCGGCACCCCTGCGGGCGAGTCCCCCGCCGCCCTGCTCGCACCGATGATGATCGGCCCGCTCGCCTTCCTGCTCCTCGCCGGTGTCGTCGTGATGTTCGACCCGCTGATGGTCATGGGCAAGCCCACCGCCTGGAGCTCCACCGAGCAGCGCCCCGGTATCCCGGCCCACGCCACCGCCGCCCACCTCGGCAGGCGCCCCACGTCCAGCTCCCGCCAGCACCACCGGCGCCCCCGGCGGTCGAGCTCCCGCACCCCGCAGAACTGGTGATCAGGGCCCGTTGTCAGTGCGGGGTCGTACGGTGGATTCCATGCGGCCCGTATCAAAGATCGAACGCACGGTGGCGCCCTTCGAGGTCGTCAGCCCCTACCAGCCGAGTGGCGACCAGCCCGCGGCCATCGCCGAGCTTGCCCGGCGTATCGAAGCAGGTGAGAAGGACGTCGTCCTGCTGGGCGCGACCGGCACCGGCAAGTCCGCCACCACCGCGTGGATGATCGAGAAGCTTCAGCGCCCCACCCTCGTGATGGCGCCGAACAAGACCCTGGCCGCCCAGCTGGCGAACGAGTTCCGCGAGCTCCTGCCGAACAACGCCGTCGAGTACTTCGTCTCGTACTACGACTATTACCAGCCAGAGGCATACGTCCCGCAGTCGGACACGTACATCGAGAAGGACTCCTCGATCAACGAGGAGGTGGAGCGCCTGCGCCACTCCGCGACCAACTCGCTGCTCACCCGCCGCGATGTCGTCGTGGTCGCCTCGGTGTCCTGCATCTACGGCCTCGGTACTCCACAGGAGTACGTGGACCGGATGGTCCCCCTCAAGGTCGGCGACGAGATCGATCGTGACGACCTGCTGCGCCGCTTCGTGGACATCCAGTACACGCGCAACGACATGGCGTTCACCCGAGGCACCTTCCGGGTCCGGGGCGACACGATCGAGATCTTCCCGGTCTACGAGGAGCTGGCCGTCCGCATCGAGATGTTCGGCGACGAGATCGAGGCGCTCTCCACGCTGCACCCCCTCACCGGCGAGGTCATCAGCGACGACGAGCAGCTGTACGTCTTCCCGGCCTCCCACTACGTCGCGGGCCCCGAGCGCATGGCGCGCGCCGTCAACGACATTGAGAAGGAGCTGGGGGAGCGCCTGGCCGAGCTGGAGAAGCAGGGCAAGCTCCTGGAGGCCCAGCGCCTGCGCATGCGCACCACGTACGACCTTGAGATGCTCCGCCAGATCGGCTCCTGCTCCGGCGTGGAGAACTACTCGATGCATTTCGACGGCCGCCTCCCCGGCTCCCCGCCGAACACGCTGCTGGACTACTTCCCCGACGACTTCCTCCTCGTCATCGACGAGTCCCACGTCACCGTGCCCCAGATCGGCGCGATGTACGAGGGCGACGCCTCCCGCAAGCGCACCCTCGTGGACCACGGCTTCCGGCTGCCGTCCGCGCTCGACAACCGCCCACTCAAGTGGGAGGAGTTCCAGGAGCGCATCGACCAGACGGTCTACCTGTCGGCGACCCCCGGGCAGTACGAGCTGTCCCGCTCGGACGGCCCGGTGGAGCAGATCATCCGCCCCACCGGCCTCGTCGACCCCGAGGTAGTCGTCAAGCCCACCGAGGGCCAGATCGACGATCTGGTGCACGAGATCCGGGGGCGCACCGAGAAGGACGAGCGCGTCCTGGTCACCACGCTCACCAAGAAGATGGCCGAGGACCTCACCGACTACTTCCTCGAACTCGGCATCCAGGTCCGCTATCTCCACAGCGACGTCGACACCCTGCGCCGCGTCGAGCTGCTTCGGGAGCTGCGCTCCGGCGAGTTCGACGTCCTGGTCGGCATCAACCTCCTCAGGGAGGGCCTTGACCTTCCGGAGGTCTCCCTGGTGGCGATCCTCGACGCCGACAAGGAGGGCTTCCTGCGCTCCGGCACCTCCCTCATCCAGACCATCGGCCGCGCGGCCCGCAACGTCTCCGGTCAGGTCCACATGTACGCCGACAAGATCACCCCGGCGATGGAGAAGGCCATCGAGGAGACCAACCGCCGCCGGGAGAAGCAGGTCGCGTACAACAAGGAGAAGGGGATTGACCCCCAGCCGCTCCGCAAGAAGATCAACGACATCGTGGCGCAGATCGCCCGCGAGGACGTCGACACGGAGCAACTGCTCGGCACCGGCTACCGCAAGGGGGCGGACGGCAAGGGGGCCAAGACCCCCGTTCCCGGCAAGGCGGCCAAGGGCGCCAAGTCCGCCAAGGGCAAGCGCAAGGAAGCCGTGCCGACCGACCGTCCGGCGGCCGAACTCGCCGAGCAGATCGAGGAGATGACCGAGCGGATGCGTGCGGCGGCCGCCGACCTCCAGTTCGAGATCGCCGCCCGGCTGCGCGACGAGGTGTCCGAGATGAAGAAGGAGCTGCGGCAGATGCAGGAGGCGGGTCTGTCCTGAGAGCCCGCCAGGGGCGAGGAGGGTACCGGGAGAGGGCCCCGCGCCACCGGCGCGGGCGCGCTGTGTTGCAAGACCGACACAAAGTGCGACCCAGGGTTCGGCACTGTCCGCGCCGAACAATAGGGTGCTGGACAACCGCGGACTCCGCGGCAACAGGGGAAAGTTCGAGAGGGGACAGCGCGTGACGGTCAACATGACCAAGGGGCAGGCCATCAGCCTGCAGAAGAACGACGGGGGCACGCTGACCGCAGTGCGCATGGGGCTCGGCTGGCAGGCCGCCCCGCGGCGTGGGTTGTTCGGTTCCCGCACCCGGGAGATCGACCTCGACGCCTCGGCCGTGCTGTTCGCGGACAAGCAGCCGGTCGACGTCGTCTTCTTCCGCCACCTCGTCAGCGACGACGGTTCCGTGCGTCACACCGGTGACAACCTCGTCGGCGGTGTCGGCCAGGGCGGCGACGACGAGGCCATCCTCGTCGACCTGGCGCGTGTCCCGGTGCACATCGACCAGATCGTCTTCACCGTGAACTCCTTCACGGGCCAGACCTTCCAGGAGGTGCAGAACGCGTTCTGCCGCCTGGTCGACGAGACCAACGGCCAGGAGCTGGCGCGCTACACGCTGGACGGCGGCGGCAACTACACCGCCCAGATCATGGCGAAGGTGCACAGGGTGGGCCAGGGCTGGAACATGACGGCCCTCGGCTCCGCGGCCAACGGCCGCACCTTCCAGGACCTGATGCCGGCGATCCTGCCGGTCCTGTAGGCAGCCCGACGCACAGCGCACACAGCGACACAGGGGGACGAAGGCGATGACGGCCGAGCTGGTCCGGGGGCAGAACCATCCGCTCCCCGAGGTCCGACTGGAGGTCCGCGTCTCGGCCGGCAAGCCGATCGTGGCCGGTGCCACGCTCAGCGACGAGCACGGCAAAATACACGGAGCAGACTGGGTGGCCCACCCGGGCGCACCCACGCTGCCCGGTCTCGAGGTGTCCGGGCAAGCGGCGGCTGACCACCGACTCGCCGTCGACCTGGACGCCATACCGCAGGCCGTGCACCGGGTGAGCGTGCTGCTAGCGCTGCCGTCCGGAGTCGGGGGCCCGGTCCGGTTCGGCACGGTCGCCGCTCCCTTCCTCGCCGTCACCGGCCTGGACGGCACCGAGGTCGCCAGTTACACCATCACCGGTCTGGACTCCGAGTCGGCCGTGGTGGCCCTGGAGCTCTACCGCCGGCAGGACGCCTGGAAGGTCCGCGCGGTCGGCCAGGGCTACGCGGGCGGCCTCGCCGAACTCCTCACCGACCAGGGCCTGCCGGAGGCCCGGCAACTCGCGGGCAGTATCAACGAGGCGGTGGCCCAGGGGCTCGCCCGCTCGGTGGCGGCACCCCCGCCGCGGACCTCCGACGCCGACCGCCACCGGCCCGCCGCCGCACCCGCACAGGGCCCTGACCAGACCCACGGCGGCACCGCACCCCAGGGCGCTCCCGGGAGCGCATCGCCGCAGCAGAGCCCTTACGGCACCTCGGACCCCCAGGGCGCCCCCTCCCCCTACTCGGCGGCAGCCGCTCAGGACGCTTCGTCGCCCTACGCGGCCGGCCCGCAGGACGCCACACGAACCGATCACGGTGCGGGATCGCAGCAGGGCCCCGCGCCGACGGACCCGTCCGCCGCAGCCACCGCGGGCGGCCCCATCAACTACACGCACCCCGGCCGACAGACCGCGGCGCCTCCGCCGCCTCCGCCGACAGCGCCTGTGGCCCAGCCGGGACAGTCCGCGCAGCCCGTCGCCGGCGACGCCACCGGCTGGTCCATGGAGGAGCGGCTCTACAACCAGGTGTGGGGCATGTTCGAGGACCTGGCCCGCACCACGGCCGCCTACCGCAGCGCCGTCGACTTCGCCGACTCGCGCATGGAGCAGGAGCTCGACACGGTCCTGTCCGACCCGCGCAGCCGCATCGGCGGTCAGGGCGACGCCGCGCGCGAGACGGCCCGGGCCAAGCACACCCAGCTCGTCGACCGCGCCAGGGAAGCCTTCGACCGGGACCTCGCCCAGCTCAGGGCCGAGGCGGACGTCGTCGAGCCCGCGCTGCCCCCGGCATACGCGCGCTGGGACAACCCCGTCTGGCACGGCTACCGGGTCCCGATGGAGATCCCCATGGCCCTGCGCCTGGGCGACCTCCACCTGCCCGAGAGCGAGAACGTGAGAATCCCGATGCTGGTCCGCCTGCCCCTGGAGCGGGGCCTGTGGATCGACAGCGGCTACTCGGAATCCGGCCACGCATCGCTCGTCGACTCCGGTGAACTGCGCGCCCTCGCCCTGGAGACGGCGGCCGCACTCGCCGCGCGGATCCTCGCGGTCCACCCGCCGGGCGAGTTCTCGGTGCACGTCATCGACCCCGCCGGTACGGGCGCGTCCGCGCTCGCGCCGCTGGTGCAGACCGGTGTGCTCGCGGCTCCGCCCGCCGCCGGCGCCGCGGGCGTGGCCGACGTGCTCGCGCGGCTCACCCAGCGCGTCGACCTGGTGCAGATGGCGGTGCGCGGCGGCGCACCTGATGCGCTGCCCCCTGGTATCGACGTGTCCGAGCAACTGCTGATCGTCAACGACTTCCCGCACGGCTTCGACGACCGGGCCGTCACACAGCTGCGCTACCTCGCGGACGAGGGCCCGGCCGTGGGTGTGCATCTGATGATGGTCGCCGACCGTCAGGACGCCGCCGCGTACGGACCGTTGCTCGACCCGCTCTGGCGTTCGCTGATGCGACTCACTCCCGTGCCCGACGACCACCTCGCCGACCCCTGGGTGGGGCATGCGTGGACGTACGAGCCCGCGCTCGTCCCGCCCGGCAGCCAGGTCCTGCAGCACGTCCTCACCCAGGTCGCGACGGCTCGCCGCTCCTGGAACCGTTGACCCGACCGAGTGATGCGGCAAGCCTGAGCAAAGCCTGCTGACCAGCCATTTTTGATCTTCTTTTACTCATCACTTTACCTTTCCTTGGTGATTCGAGTAGTCTTTTCCGTACGGAGGGGAGTACTCCCTACCAGTTGCGGCGTACCCGTCAATACGGATCTGGCCAGATCCCGGGGCGTCGGCCCGGCGGCACCAGGCGTGTCAGACGCCAGCGGTGGCACGGGTGGAAGAGACCTCCGGCAGCGACGACGCTGACTTTTGCCGTTACGTACTGCCGGAGGCGCAGTGGATGTTTCCACGACCCTGTGGGTCCTGACCATCGTGGGCCTTGCCGCCCTCATCGCGGTCGATTTCTTCATCGGCCGCAAGCCCCATGACGTATCGATCAAGGAAGCCGGGATCTGGACGGTCGTCTGGATCGTCCTGGCCGTGCTCTTCGGGCTCGGCCTCCTCGTCTTCTCCGGCGGCCAGCCCTCCGGGGAGTTCTTCGCCGGCTTCATCACCGAGAAGTCGCTGAGCGTCGACAACCTCTTCGTCTTCGTCCTGATCATGGCGAAGTTCTCGGTGCCCTCGCAGTACCAGCAGCGGGTACTGCTCATCGGTGTGCTGATCGCCCTCGTGCTCCGCGCGATCTTCATCGCCGCAGGTGCGGCGATCATCTCCAGCTTCGCCTGGGTCTTCTACATCTTCGGCGCCTTCCTGATCTACACCGCCTGGAAGCTGATTCAGGAGGCCAGGGCCGACGAGTCCGAGGAGGAGTGGGAGGAGAACAAGCTGCTCAAGGCCGCCGAGAGGCGCTTCGGAGTGGCCGACCGCTACCACGGCACCAAGCTGTGGATCGAGCGGAACGGCAAGCGCGTCATGACGCCGATGCTGGTCGTGATGCTCGCCATCGGGACGACGGACGTGCTCTTCGCGGTCGACTCCATCCCGGCGATCTTCGGTCTGACGCAGGACCCGTACATCGTGTTCACAGCCAACGCGTTCGCGCTGATGGGCCTGCGCCAGCTGTACTTCCTCATCGGTGGCCTGCTGAAGAAGCTGGTCCACCTCTCCTACGGCCTGTCGGTGATCCTCGGCTTCATCGGCGTGAAGCTGGTGCTGCACGCCCTGCACGAGTCCGGGGTCCATGTCCCCGTGATCTCCATACCGGTCTCGCTCGGTGTGATCTGCTCGGTCCTGATCGTCACCACGATCACCAGCCTGATGGCTTCCAAGAAGCAGGCCGCGGCCGAGGCGGCGCAGACTGCGCAGAAGGAGACCGAAGGCGGTCCGCAGGACAGCGTCGAGGCCGGACGGCCTCAGGCGTAGCGACAACCAGCACCGGGAGCGCCGTTGGTCGAATGCCGACCACCGCTCCCGGTGCTTGCCGGTCTTCGAGTCGTACGAGGCCACCAGGTGCCACGACGCCAGGCGCAACAGCGAGTCCCCGAGACGGCCAAGCCGGCGGCTGCGCCTCAGGGCACCTGAGCCGGTGCTGCGAGTGCTGGCATCAGCCGACAGCCGCGGCAGTCCGCGCCCGTGTCAGCCGGCTGCCGCCTCACCAGCGGTGGTTTCTGCCGCGACCACCCGCACCGGCCGCGTCTCCGGCAACAGCGCGAAGCAGCCCAGGCTCAGCAGAGCGATCCCCGTCAGATACGCGGCCACGCCCCAGGGAACCCCCTCGCCCTGGGCCACGGCAGTCGCCACGATCGGCGTCAGCGCACCACCGAGCACTCCGCCCAGGTTGTAACCCACGGCGGCCCCCGTGCAGCGCACACGGGGCTCGTACAGCTCCGGCAGATACGCGGCGATCACGGCGAACATGGTGATGAACGCGAGCATCGCCACCAGGAAGCCGAAGAACATCAGCAGCGGCTCACCGGTCGACAGGAGACCCACCATGGGGAACATCCACAGCGCGCACGCCGTACAGCCGATAAGGCACATCGGCCGCCGGCCGAACCGGTCACCGAGGACTGCAGCCAACGGCGTGAGCGCGCCCTTCACGACCACGGCGGCCATGATGCAGGCCAGCATGACCGTACGGTCCACGCCGAGCCGTTCGGTGGCGTACGCGAGCGACCAGGTCGTCACCGCGTAGAACACGGCATACCCGATCGCGAGCGCCCCCGCCGTCAGCAGCACCAGCCGCCAGTGGCCGCGCGCCACTTCGGCGAGCGGCACGCGCGCGGGGTCGTCGATACGGAGGAACTGAGGGCTTTCGGCGAGCGAGGAGCGCAGCCACAGTCCGGCGAGGGCCAGCACTCCCGCCGCACAGAACGGCACCCGCCAGCCCCAGGCCGCGAACTGGGTGTCCGACAGCGTCGACGACAGCAGCAGCATCACACCGTTGGCCAGCAAGAACCCCACCGCCGGGCCGATCTGGGGGAAGCTCGACCACAACCCGCGCCGCTCGGCGGGCGCGTGCTCCGCCGTCAGCAGCACGGCGCCGCCCCACTCCCCACCGAGGCCGAGCCCCTGCAGGAAACGCAGGCCGAGCAGGAGCGCGGGAGCGGCCACACCGATCGAGTCGTACGTCGGGACACAGCCGACGGCGACCGTCGCCGCGCCGGTCAGCAACAGCGAGGCGACGAGGACCGGCCGTCGCCCGTGCCGGTCCCCGATGTGCCCGAACAGCACCGATCCCAGGGGGCGTGCCACGAAGCCGACGCCGAAGGTCGCGAAGGCCGCGAGCATGCCCGCCACCGGCGAGAACGTCGGGAAGAACAGCGGCCCCAGGACCAGTGCGGCCGCGGTGCCGTACACGAAGAAGTCGTAGAACTCGATGGCCGTCCCGGCCAGTGAGGCGGACGCGATCCGCAACATGGAGGGCGGTTTCACGGTGTGTGCATGGCGCATGCCGCGACAACTACCCACGGTGATCGGCGGTTACGGGGGCGCACGGTGGCCCGTACGACGTGCGTACGTCTCAGTACGTCACCGTGATGCGCCGGGCGGGCCCGTCCACGCGAATCGCGCCCCCCATAGAGGATGACGATCGGTCATGTCGGGGGCGTAGATCCGCTGCGCGCGCAGGACGGCCTCCCGCTGACTGCTCGGGAACGGTGAGCGGTTGTCGGCATGTGGTCCGGGCCCGTGGCGTGTCAGTGCACCGTGATAAACCGGGTCTGAGCAGTGGCCTTCACCGGGTCGCTCCCGCCCACCGGACCGGAGGAACCGTGCCCCGCACCCTCGCCAACGCCCCGATCATGATCCTCAACGGGCCCAACCTGAACCTCCTCGGCCAGCGCCAGCCCGAGATCTATGGCTCCGACACGCTCGCCGACGTGGAGGCCCTGTGCGCCAAGGCCGCGGCCGCACACGGTGGCACGGTGGACTTCCGGCAGTCCAACCACGAGGGCGAGCTGGTCGACTGGATCCACGAAGCGCGCCTGAACCACGTCGGCATCGTCATCAACCCCGGCGCCTACTCGCACACCTCGGTCGCGATCCTCGACGCGCTCAACACCTGTGACGGCCTGCCCGTGCTGGAGGTCCACATCTCCAACATCCACAAGCGCGAGGAGTTCCGGCACCACTCGTACGTCTCGCTTCGCGCGGACGGGGTCATCGCGGGCTGCGGAATCCAGGGGTACGTGTTCGGGGTTGAGCGCGTCGCGGCGCTGGTGGGGGCGGGGCAGACGGACACCTGAGTCGGCCCCGGACAGCGCCCTCAGGCCCCGCCTCAGAGACGTCCGGCGTCCACGATCCGCCGCAGGAAGCGCCGTGTGCGCTCCTGTCGCGGCTCCCCGAAGA
This sequence comes from Streptomyces sp. KM273126, assembly GCF_004337435.2. Lineage (NCBI taxonomy): Bacteria > Bacillati > Actinomycetota > Actinomycetes > Kitasatosporales > Streptomycetaceae > Streptomyces > Streptomyces sp. KM273126. Next base: position 617,665 of record NZ_SJXB02000002.1, read on the forward strand.
CCTGCTCGGCGGTGCCGCGCTCCAGGACCACACCACCGTCCAGGAAGCACACCTGGTCCGCGACCTCGCGGGCGAAACCCATCTCGTGCGTCGCCAGCACCATGGTCATGCCCTCGCCCTTCAGATCGCGGACGACGGTGAGGACCTCGCCCACGAGTTCGGGGTCGAGGGCGGCGGTGATCTCGTCGAGGAGGAGCAGCCGGGGCCGCACCGCCAACGCGCGGACGATCGCGACCCGTTGCTGCTGCCCGCCGCTCAGCCGGTCGGGATACTCGCCCGCCCTGGCGCCGAGCCCGAGCCGTTCCAGCAGCTCCCGGGCACGTTCCTCGGCCTCCGCGCGGGCCACACCGTGGACGCGGCGCGGGGCGAGGGTGATGTTCTCCAGGACGGTCATGTGCGGGAAGAGGTTGTACGCCTGGAAGACCACGCCGATCCGGCGGCGCACGGCGTCCTGGTCGGCCCGTGGGTCGGTGATCTCCTCGCCGTCCAGCCAGATCGCCCCGTCGTCGATCTCCTCCAGGAGGTTGGCGCAGCGCAGCAGGGTCGACTTGCCGGACCCGGAGGCGCCGATCAGCGCGGTCACCGTGTGCGGGGCGACCTCCAGATCGACGTCACGCAGGACGACCGTACCGCCGAAGGTCTTGCGGACGGACTCCATCCGCAACACCGAGGACTGCTCCGGGGACTCACTCATGGCGTGCCTCCCTGGGCCCGGCGCCGGTCCATGCGGGCCGTGACCCAGTCCGTGAAGCGGGTCATCGGGATGGTCAGCGCGACGAAGACCAGCCCGGCGACGATGTACGGCGTGTAGTTGAGGCTGCGGCCCACGATGATGTCGGCCGCGCGCACGGCGTCGACCGCGCCGCCGATCGACACGAGCCCGGTGTCCTTCTGCAGCGACACCAGGTCGTTGAGCAGCGGCGGCACCTGGCGGCGCACCGCTTGAGGGAGGACGACGTGCCGCAGTGCCTGCCGGTTGGTCAGGCCGAGGGAGCGTGCCGCCGACCGCTGCGAGGGGTGCACGGATTCGATGCCGGCACGGAACACCTCGGCGACGTACGCCGAGTAGGTCAGCGTCAGTGCGGTACCGCCCAGCAGCACCGGATCGACGGTCACACCCTGCAGCCGCAGAGCCGGGACGCCCAGGACGACGATCATCAGAGTGATGATGAGCGGCAGTCCGCGGAAGAAGTCGGTGTACGCGGCGGCCAGCGCCCGCACGGGGAAGAAGACCGGGCTGGGCAGGGTGCGCGCGATGGCGATGAGCATGCCGAGGACGAGCACCGCAGCACCGCACACCAGGAGCAGCCGGACGTTGAGCCACAGTCCTTCGAGGACCTGGGGGAACGCCTCGCGCGCGTACCCCCAGTCGAAGAACGTCTCCTTGGTGCGCGGCCAGCCGGGCGCGTTGACGACGATCAGGTAGAGCAGCGCACCTGTGCCCAGGGTCGAGAGCGCGGCGATCGCCGTCGCGCGGCGGGCACGGGCACGCTTGTAGGCCTCGCGCTCGATCCGCCGTTGCGAGGGGACGTACGCGTCGTGCCCGTCGCGCATGTCACCCGGGTCGTCCTGCCCGGACTCCTCCTTCACGACCGTCACTTGAGCACCGGGGCGTCGACGGCGTCGGACAGCCACTGCTTCTCGATCTGCGCCAGCGTGCCGTCCTCGCGCAGGACGTCCACGGCGTCCGACACGCACGAGGTGAGCGCGCTGCCCTTGTCGAGGACGAGGCCGAACTGCTCCGGCGTGCCACCCCGGTTCTCGAACTGCCCCACGATCTCCGCGTCCGTCACCTCGGCCGCGGTCATGTAGAAGGCGGTCGGCAGGTCCACCACGATGGCGTCGACCTGGCCGTTCTTCAGCGCGGACTTGGCCTGGTCGTTCTTCGCGAAGGCGGCGGCGTCCTGACGGGGCTTCACCACGTCGTTGATGTAGGCGAGGCTGGTGGTGCCGACCTGGGCGCCCAGCTTCACGTCCTTGAGGCCGTCGATGCTCGTCGCCTTCGCGGCCTGGGAGTCCTTCAGGGCGACGACGGCCTGGCGCACGTCGTAGTAGCCGGACGAGAAGTCCACGGCCCTCTTGCGCTCGTCGCTGATGGACACCTGGTTGATGTCGAAGTCGAACGTCTTCTCACCCGGCGCGAAGGCCTTGTTGAAGGGCACGGTCTGCCAGACCACGTCGGCCTTGTCGTACCCGAGTTGCTTCGCCACGGCGTACGCGACCGCCGACTCGAAGCCCTCGCCGCCCGCGGGATCGTCGTCCTTGAACCAGGGTTCGTACGCCGGTTTGTCGGTCGCGATCGTCAGCTTGCCGGACGTCTCGGTGCTCAACTCGCCCTTGGCACAGGACTCCTGAGCGGATCCGGAGGCCTTGTCGGAGGCGTCGTCCTCCGGCTGTGGGGCGCAGCCCACGGCGACGGCGAGCAGGGCGACAGCGGCGGCGGCGGACGCGGCGCGGCGCAGGGCGCGAGACGTTCCAGGGACGGCATGCATGGCGGGAGAGTGACAGTGCGGCCTCCCGTTTGTCGAGATCACGGAGGCGTTTGTCCGCATATCGGGAACGGGTGTTGCCGTTTCGTGAACGCTGGACGAGAACCCCGAGGGGCCGCCGGCCGAGGGCGGGGATTGAACGGCCGGCGGCCCATGCCGCGCAGGAGCCGTCATCCTGTGCGGGACCACTTCCAGTGGACTGCGCCATTGACTGCGCCGGGAGCGCGCGAATGACACCGGCGTGTGTGTTCGGTTCACACGGGGTGCGTGCGGTGTGTGCTCAACAGCGCGCGCCGGGGCGGCGCGTCAACTGCCGCCCCGGCACCGGGGACTTCAGGGAGGGACTTCAGGAGGCGGGACTGCCGGGGGTCACCAGCCCCGTGCGTGCCACTCCGGAAGGTGCGGACGCTCCGCGCCCAGCGTCGTGTCGTTGCCGTGGCCCGGGTAGACCCACGTCTCGTCCGGGAGCGCGTCGAAGATCTTCGTCTCGACGTCGTGGATCAGGCTGGCGAACGCCTTCGCGTCCTTACGTGTGTTGCCCACACCTCCCGGGAACAGGCAGTCCCCCGTGAACACATGGGGGTGCCCGTGCGGGTCGTCGTAGACGAGTGCGATCGAACCCGGAGTGTGGCCCACCAGATGGCGCGCGGTCAGCTCGACGCGCCCCACCCGGATCGTGTCGCCGTCATCGACGGGGACGTCGGTCGGCACCGGGATGCCGGCGACGTCGTCCCGGCCCGCGTACGTACGCGCGCCCGTGGCCGCCACGACCTCGGCGAGCGCCTGCCAGTGGTCGCCGTGCTGATGGGTGGTGACGACGGACGCGATGCCGTCGCCGCCGATCAGCGTGAGCAGCGTGTGCGCGTCGTTCGCCGCGTCGATCAGCAACTGCTCGTCGGTGGCCCGGCAGCGCAGCAGGTACGCGTTGTTGTCCATCGGGCCCACCGCGACCTTGGAGATCATCAGGTCCTGCAGTTCGTGCACATCCGCAGGGCCGCCGACCGTCACCGCTCCGCTGTACGTCATGGCTGCAAGCCTATAGCGGGGGCAGCGACGGGAGCGCCCCTCCCTCGGCGTGCAGCGCGGAGCCGTCGCGGCGGCCCGCCAGCCACCCGAGGAGGTCGGCCCGGTGGCCGCTGACCGTGAGCGTGGGAAGCGGTGGCTCGTAGCCGCCGGCGAGCTGCTCCGCGGAGACGGACTCGACGGCTCCGCTGGGGATCATCCTCCCGTCGTCCTGCTTGATCAGCAGTCCGGGGACGTCGGGGTGGCCGCGGAACCGGGCGGCCAGGAAGTTGATCTCGCGCTGCGTGAACTCCTCCGGCAGATCCTCCAGCTCGTACCCGATGCCGAGGTCCACATGGTGGAGCTCCACCTCGATCCAGCGCCGGAACGGCACCCTCGCGGCCTGGTCGGTCACGCCATTGCGCAGCTCCACAGTGCGCGACCAGTCCGCGAAGACCGCGGCGGCGTCCTGGAAGCGGTCCGCGCTCTCGCGTACGTCGGCGAGCTGGACGTCCAGGGGGCGCGGTGCGTCCCGCTCGATGTCGGCGTCCCGGGCGGCCCCGGAGGCGTACATGGGGCGCCCCTGGAGGACGTTCACGAGCGCGTCGGCGTTGCGGGCGAGGTGGGCGAGGATGTGGCCCCGGGTCCAGCCGGGCAGCCGTGACGGCTCCGGGGTGCGGGCGTTGTCCAGTTCGGCGGCTGCGGTGAGGAGCCGCTTGGTCGCGTCACGTACAGATGCCAGGTCGCGCGCGTGATCCATCATGAGGCCGACCCTAGCCCCGCCACTCGATGGGGTGAAGGAGGTGGGCCCACCCCAGCAAATCGAATGCACGTGCTATATGGTCGGGTGCGGCGTCGGGCATGCTGGAAGGCCCGGGATTGTTGTTCAACAGGGAAACAGGACCGGCGCTGTCAGTGGCTCCCCCTAGTCTGTGAAGGGCGGGGGCTTCGCCCCTGCTACTTCACTCAAGAAAGGTGCGGACCGGCGTGGCCGACCGTCTCATCGTCCGTGGCGCGCGCGAGCACAATCTGAAGAACGTCTCGCTCGACCTGCCGCGTGACTCGCTCATCGTCTTCACGGGCCTGTCGGGGTCGGGCAAGTCCTCGCTGGCCTTCGACACCATCTTCGCCGAGGGACAGCGTCGCTACGTGGAGTCGCTGTCCTCGTACGCACGGCAGTTCCTCGGCCAGATGGACAAGCCGGACGTGGACTTCATCGAGGGTCTGTCCCCGGCTGTCTCCATCGACCAGAAGTCGACCTCGCGCAACCCGCGCTCGACGGTCGGCACCATCACCGAGGTCTACGACTACCTGCGCCTGCTCTTCGCGCGCATCGGCAAGCCGCACTGCCCCGAGTGCGGCCGCCCGATCTCGCGCCAGTCGCCGCAGGCCATCGTCGACAAGGTCCTGGAGCTTCCGGAGGGGAGCCGCTTCCAGGTGCTGTCGCCGCTGGTCCGCGAGCGCAAGGGTGAGTTCGTCGACCTCTTCGCGGACCTCCAGACCAAGGGTTACTCACGCGCGCGCGTGGACGGCCGGACGATCCAGCTGTCGGAGCCGCCGACGCTGAAGAAGCAGGAGAAGCACACCATCGAGGTGGTCGTCGACCGCCTCACGGTGAAGGACTCCGCCAAGCGCCGCCTCACCGACTCCGTGGAGACCGCCCTCGGCCTGTCCGGTGGCATGGTCGTGCTCGACTTCGTCGACCTCCCCGAGGACGACCCCGAGCGCGAGCGCATGTACTCGGAGCACCTGTACTGCGCGTACGACGACCTGTCCTTCGAGGAGCTGGAGCCCCGTTCCTTCTCCTTCAACTCGCCCTTCGGCGCCTGCCCGGACTGCACCGGCATCGGCACGCGTATGGAGGTCGACCCGGAGCTGATCGTCCCGGACGAGGACAAGTCCCTCGACGAGGGCGCCATCCACCCCTGGTCGCACGGGCACACCAAGGACTACTTCGACCGCCAGATCGGTGCCCTCGCGGACGCCCTCGGATTCCGGACGGACATCCCTTACGCGGGCCTGCCGCAGCGCGCCAAGAAGGCCCTGCTCCACGGCCACAAGACGCAGATCGAGGTCCGCTACCGCAACCGGTACGGGCGTGAGCGCGTGTACATGGCGTCCTTCGAGGGTGCCGTCCGCTTCATCAAGCGCCGGCACAGCGAGGCCGAGAGCGACGCGAGCCGTGAGCGCTTCGAGGGCTACATGCGCGAGGTGCCCTGCCCCACCTGTGAGGGCACGCGCCTGAAGCCGATCGTCCTCGCGGTCACCGTCATGGAGAAGTCGATCGCCGAGGTCTCCGCGATGTCCATCAGCGACTGCGCGGACTTCCTGGGCGAGCTGAAGCTCAACGCCCGCGACAAGAAGATCGCCGAACGGGTGCTGAAGGAGGTCAACGAACGGCTGCGGTTCCTGGTCGACGTCGGCCTGGACTACCTCTCGCTGAACCGCGCGGCCGGCACCCTCTCCGGCGGCGAGGCCCAGCGCATCCGCCTGGCCACCCAGATCGGCTCCGGCCTCGTGGGCGTGCTGTACGTCCTCGACGAGCCGTCCATCGGCCTGCACCAGCGCGACAACCACCGGCTGATCGAGACCCTGGTCCGCCTGCGCGACATGGGCAACACGCTCATCGTCGTCGAGCACGACGAGGACACCATCAAGACCGCCGACTGGGTCGTCGACATCGGCCCCGGCGCCGGCGAGCACGGCGGAAAGGTCGTGCACAGCGGTCCCCTGAAGGAGCTGCTGGCCAACGCCGAGTCGATGACAGGGCAGTACCTGTCCGGCAAGAAGGAGATCACGCTCCCGGACATCCGCCGCCCCGTCGACCCGGGCCGGGGACTCACCGTGCACGGCGCCCGCGAGAACAACCTCCAGGACATCGACGTGTCCTTCCCCCTGGGCGTCCTCACGGCCGTCACGGGCGTGTCGGGCTCCGGCAAGTCGACTCTGGTCAACGACATCCTGTACACGCACCTGGCCCGCGAGCTGAACGGCGCCCGGACCGTGCCCGGGCGGCACACGCGCGTGGACGGCGACGACCTCGTCGACAAGGTGGTCCACGTCGACCAGTCGCCCATCGGCCGGACCCCGCGGTCCAACCCGGCGACGTACACCGGAGTCTTCGACCACGTCCGCAAGCTGTTCGCCGAGACGACCGAGGCGAAGGTGCGGGGCTACCTGCCCGGTCGCTTCTCGTTCAACGTCAAGGGCGGTCGCTGCGAGAACTGCTCCGGCGACGGCACCATCAAGATCGAGATGAACTTCCTGCCGGACGTGTACGTCCCCTGCGAGGTCTGCCACGGGGCGCGCTACAACCGGGAGACCCTGGAGGTCCACTACAAGGGCAAGTCCATCTCCGAGGTCCTGGACATGCCGATCGAGGAGGCCCTCGGCTTCTTCGAGGCCGTGCCCGCGATCGCCCGCCACCTGAAGACGCTCAACGACGTCGGCCTCGGCTACGTCCGGCTCGGCCAGCCCGCGCCGACGCTGTCCGGCGGCGAGGCGCAGCGCGTCAAACTGGCCAGCGAGCTGCAGAAGCGGTCCACCGGGCGCACGGTGTACGTGCTCGACGAGCCGACCACCGGTCTGCACTTCGAGGACATCAGCAAGCTCATCACGGTGCTGTCGGGCCTGGTCGACAAAGGCAACACGGTCATCGTCATCGAGCACAACCTCGACGTCATCAAGACCGCCGACTGGATCGTCGACATGGGCCCCGAGGGCGGCAGCGGCGGCGGCCTCGTCATTGCCGAGGGCACGCCCGAGCAGGTCGCCGGGGTTCCGGCCAGCCACACCGGCAAGTTCCTCCGGGAGGTTCTGGGTGCCGAGCGCGTCAGCGACGCCGCCCAGGTGAAGATCCCGCGCAGGGCCTCGGCCAGGAAGACGGTCGCGGCCACGCAGACGGCCAAGAAGACGGCGACGGCGAAGACCGCCAACAGCACGGCGAGCAAGAAGGCCGCCGCAGCCACGAAGAAGACGTCGCCCGCGAAGAAGGCGGCGAAGACCACGAGGGCTCGCAAGGCCTGACGGGGCTCACCGGGACGCGCGAGGCGGACGAGACGCACACACGGGCGGCGTCCCGCGGGAACTCCCCGCGGGACGCCGCCCGTTGCGCTGACAACCACCTGCGGTGCGGCAGCGTGGTGACGGTTAAAGATCGCCCAGTTCCGTGGCGTACGGCGGTTCCGCGCCGGCCCGGGAGCAGGTGACCGCAGCCGCACGCGCCGCGAACCGCAGGAGCCGCCTCCAGCCGTCGGCACCCAGACCCGCCAGCGCCTCCGAGGACAGGGCGTCCCACGTGGACAGCCCGTGCAGCAGGGCCGCGTTGACCGTGTCGCCCGCACCGATGGTGTCCACGACGTCGACGCGTTCGCCCGGTACGGAGTGCTCGGCGCCGTCGCGGGTGAAGACCGTCAGCCCGTCGCCGCCGTGGGTGACCACGACGGCCGAGGGACCGGACGCCAGCCACTCGCGGGGGGTGCCGCCGAGCCACCTGGCGTCCTCTTCGGAGAGCTTCAGCAGGGACACCGACGGCAACCAGCTCTTGAACCGGGCGCGGTAGGCGTCCGCGTCCGGGATCAGCCCTGCCCGGATGTTCGGGTCGAGCGCGGTGAACACCCCCTGCGCGGCAGCGGTCCGCATCAGCTCCTCGTACGCGCTCGCGCCGGGCTCCAGGACGAGCGAGCAGGTGCCGAAGGACACCGCCCTCGTGCCGGCGGGCAGGCGATCGGGGGCCTCGAACAAACGGTCCGCGGTGCCCTCCACGTAGAAGGAGTACGCGGCCGAGCCGCTGGCGTCTATCGAGGCCACGGCGAGGGTCGTCGGCTCCGTGCCGCGCTGCACGGGGGTCACGTCGACACCCGCCGCGCGCAGCCCGTCCAGCAGCGCCTCACCGAAGGTGTCGCGCGAGACACGGGAACAGAAGGCGGTGGGCGAGCCGAGGCGGCCGAGGGCCACCGCCGTGTTGTAGGGCCCGCCGCCGCGAGCGGGCTGCAGGCCCACGAGGGCGCCCGCGCCCTGCGGCACCAGGTCGATCAGGGCCTCACCGGCGACGACGATCACGAGAGGGATCCTTTCTCGGGACTCTCCGGACGCGTGGTGCTCTCGCGGTTCTCCGGACAGCCGCACGAACTGCGGTGGACGAACGTGGACGGGAGCCGGACGGTGCGAGCGGGGTGCTCCGGCGTGGCCAGCCGCTCCAGCAGCAGCCGCACGGCCTGCGCGCCGATCTCCTTGCTGGGCTGGGCGATGGCGGTGAGCCGTGGGTGGAACAGATCCGCCCACGCGAAGTCGTCGAAGCAGCACAGCGCGACATCGTCCGGAACGGAGACGCCCAGCTCGCCCAGGGCACGAAGGGCGCCGATGGTCATGGCGTTGTTGCCGGTGACGAGCGCCGTCGGAGGGCTCGACCGGGTGAGCAGCTCACGGGTGACCCGCCGGGAATCCTCCGCGTCGGAGTCGCCTCGGGCCACGAGCCACTCGTCGTAGGGGAGTCCGGTGGCCCGGAGGCCGAGCCGGTAGCCGGTGGTCCGCTCGTCCGTGGTGCTGAGGCCGGGCAGGCCAGAGACCAGCCCGATGCGCCGGTGCCCGAGGCCGGCGAGATGCCTGACCAGCTGTGCCATGGGCTCGGTGTTCTCGGTGCAGACCTGGTCGAAGCGGAACGGGTCGCCCGGTGTGGCGACCAGCCGGTCCAGGAACACGGTCGGGACGTCGTGTCGGCGGAGGTAGTCCAGGAGCCCCTCCGGGCGTGCCGAGGGCGCGACGATCATGCCGTCCACCCGCCGCTCGTGCAGGAGCTGGACGACCTTCCGCTCGTGCTCCGGGTCGTCGTGCGGATCGGCGATCAGCAGGCTGTAACCGTGTTCCAGCGTGCCGGCCTCGACGCCCTGGAGGATCTCTGTGAAGTACGGGTTGCTGACCGCCGACACGGCGAGCCCGATGGACCGCGTCCGTGAGGTGACCAGGGAACGGGCCAGCGTGTTGGGCGTGTAGCCGAGCGCCTCGATGGCGTCGAGGACCAGTCGGCGGGTCCCCGGCCGCACCGCGCGCGTGTTGTTCAGCACGTGCGAGACGGTCGCCACGGACACACCCGCGTGCTGTGCGACGTCGACCATCGTGGCCAAGAGTGTCCCCTTCCCGGACCCAGTGGGCTGCCTGGGCGGGAAGCTATCGCATTCGGAGAGGGACGTAAACGTTTACGCAAGCGTTTACGTCTCCGGGCGCAGGTGCCCGCGCATCCAGACGGCTTCAGCGGGAGGAGGGGGTGCCGGGACAGGTCACTCCCAGTCCCAGCCGATGCCCAGGATCCCGGAGCGGACGCGGGGCTCGACCAGGTGGACCGAGCGGTGCCGGCGGCTCAGGGCCAGCTCGTGGTGGCCACTGCGCGGGGCTGCCGCCGTGTGCTGGGTAAAGCGGTGGCAGCGAGCGGGCAGGGCCCGCTCGTCGAAGCCGACCTGGAGCGCGTACTGCCCGCCCGAGCAGCCGAACCCGCGGACGTACTCGTGGGACACCCCGGCCGTGCCGTCCTCGACCCGGTACCGGAACAGGCAGGTGTCCCCCGTACGCAGCCGGATGTCGAAGAGCAGCTCCGCGGCGAGCACTCCGGTGTCGTGGTGCCACCGCACACGCCCGGTGCGGCAGTTCTCCAGGGCGCGCACGGTCATGCGCTCCGGCGCGCATCCCGGGTCGCCGTGGTGTACGGCCACATAGCGGTCCACGCCGTCCTTATGGGCCCGGACTATGTGGTGGGACTCGCGGGCCAGCAGTTCACGGCTCGGCCCGATCCATACGCGTTCGTGGTGGCCGATGGTGTGCAGGCCGCCGTCGAGCGGCGCCTCCAGCTCGGCCAGGAGCTGCTCCAGTACGCCCGACGCCTCCACGAGGGAGCGGTACGAGCGGCCCGCCGGACGTTCCGGGCCCAGGCGTTCCTCGGTCTCGGCGAGCAGCCGGATCAGCGACTCGTCGGGGACGTGGAGGATCTCCTCCAGGGCGCGCACGGCACGCAGGGACTCGGGGCGCTGGGGCCGACGGGCACCCTGCTGCCAGTAGCTCAGGCTGGTCACGCCGACCTTGACTCCGTAGCGCGACAGATGGTGCTGGACGCGTTGCAGGGGCAGTCCGCGCGCGGCGATGGCGGCGCGCAGGGCCACATGGAAAGGGCCGCATCGCAAGGCCGTCTCCAGTTCCGCCGCGGTGAGGTCCGCCTCCGTCGTGACGACGTCCGCGTGCTCTGTGCCGTGCCGCATGCAGGGGCCTTTCTGTCCGGAGGTTCGACGGCTGCTCGGACCGTTCGCGCGCGTCGGCCGGGCGCCCGGTGGGCGCCGGGGCTCGGTGCGCCGGCACTTCGTGCCCTCATGTGGGCTGTTCACCGCGCCGGGCCACCCCGCATTGAAGCGTGTTGACCATGCTCCGACAACACCTGGTGCGCAATACCCGCTCACTCGTCAAGCAGTCGGCGACCCCGGGCCGGTGGCGGCGAGCGACCAGGCCCCCCAACTCCGTGTCGGACGAAGCGGTTCGAGCGGAGGCGAGGACACGGACGGCGCCGACGACCACCGCCGCGTCCCGGCTGCCCCGGCTGTCCTGGCCGTCCCGGCTGTGCTGGCAGCCACGGCCGTCCTGACCGCCCCGGCCCTCCCGGAGCCGGGCCGGCACGGGGTGTGAGCGAGACGGGTGAGCGGTGCCCGCGGGGACGGCGGGGCTCTGTCCACAGGCCCGCCGCGATGTCGGTCCCCGCCAGTAGGGTGTGGAACATGGCCGACCCCTCCAGCTACCGCCCCAAGCCGGGACAGATCCCCGACTCACCCGGGGTCTACAAGTTCCGTGACGAGCACCGCCGGGTGATCTACGTCGGGAAGGCAAAGAGCCTGCGCCAGCGCCTGGCGAACTACTTCCAGGACCTGGCGGGCCTTCACCCGCGCACCCGCACTATGGTCACCACGGCGGCGTCCGTGGAGTGGACCGTGGTGTCCACGGAGGTGGAGGCTCTTCAGCTGGAGTACTCCTGGATCAAGGAGTTCGACCCCCGATTCAACGTCAAGTACCGCGACGACAAGAGCTACCCGTACCTCGCGGTCACCATGAACGAAGAGTTCCCACGCGTGCAGGTGATGCGCGGTCACAAGAAAAAGGGCGTGCGCTACTTCGGGCCGTACGCGCACGCGTGGGCGATCCGCGACACCGTGGACCTGCTGCTGCGCGTCTTCCCCGTCCGCACCTGCTCGGCGGGCGTGTTCAAGAACGCGGCCCGTACCGGCCGGCCCTGCCTCCTCGGCTACATCGGCAAGTGCTCGGCCCCCTGCGTCGAGCGGATCTCCCCCGAGGACCACCGCGAACTGGCCGACGAGTTCTGCGACTTCATGACCGGCCGCACCGGCACGTACATCCGCCGGCTTGAGAAGCAGATGATGCAGGCGGCCGACGAGATGGAGTACGAGCGGGCCGCCCGCCTGCGCGACGACGTCGAGGCCCTGAAGAAGGCCATGGAGAAGAACGCGGTCGTGCTCGCCGACGCGACCGACGCGGACCTGATCGCGGTCGCCGAGGACGAGCTGGAGGCGGCCGTGCAGATCTTCCACGTGCGCGGCGGACGCGTCCGCGGCCAGCGAGGCTGGGTCACCGACAAGGTCGAGGCGGTCACCACGGGTGACCTCGTCGAGCACGCCCTCCAGCAGCTCTACGGCGAGGAGACCGGCGACGCCGTCCCCAAGGAGGTGCTGGTCCCCGCGCTGCCCGACCCGGTGGACCCCGTCCAGCAGTGGCTGACCGACCGCCGCAGCTCGGGCGTGTCGTTGCGCATCCCGCAGCGCGGCGACAAGAAAGCCCTCATGGAGACCGTGCAGCGCAACGCCCAGCAGGCGCTCGCCCTGCACAAGACCAAGCGCGCCTCCGACCTGACCACCCGCTCGCGAGCCCTGGAGGAGATCGCCGAGGCCCTGGACCTGGACAGCGCGCCCCTCAGGATCGAGTGCTACGACATCTCGCACCTCCAGGGCGACGACGTCGTGGCCTCCATGGTCGTCTTCGAGGACGGCCTGCAGCGCAAGAGCGAGTACCGCCGCTTCCAGATCAAGGGCTTCGAGGGCCAGGACGACGTCCGCTCCATGCACGAGGTGATCACCCGGCGCTTCAAGCGGTATCTCGCCGAGAAGGAGAAGACCGGCGAGTGGGCCGACGGTGAGGACGCCGACACCACCGAGCAGCTCAAGGACGAAGAAGGCCGCCCCAAGCGCTTCGCCTACCCGCCCCAGCTCGTCGTCGTGGACGGCGGGCAGCCGCAGGTCGCCGCCGCCCGCAGGGCCCTCGACGAGCTCGGTATCGACGACATCGCCGTGTGCGGTCTCGCCAAGCGCCTGGAGGAGGTCTGGGTACCCGACGAGGAGGACCCGGTCGTCCTGCCCCGTACCAGCGAGGGCCTGTACCTGCTCCAGCGCGTCCGCGACGAGGCCCACCGCTTCGCCATCACCTACCAGCGCACCAAGCGGGCCAAGCGCTTCAGGGCCGGTCCGCTGGACGAGGTGCCGGGCCTCGGCGAGACCCGCAAACAGGCACTGGTCAAGCACTTCGGCTCGGTGCGGAAGCTACGGTCCGCGACGATCGACCAGATCTGCGAGGTCCCCGGCATAGGCCGCAAGACGGCCGAGACGATCGCCGCGGCCCTGGCCGCCGCCGCGCCGGCCGCACCCGCCGTGAACACGGCGACCGGAGAGATCATGGAATACGAGGCAGACGAGGCAGACGGGGTGCCCGAGACGACGGCGGGCCCCTCGGGGGAGCCCGTGACCGCGGGCGCCCCGGACGAACGACGGGGGCAGGAGACATGACCGAGCACGACACACGCGAACAAGAGCACCAGGAACACACGGCACGGCGCGAGGAAGCCCCCACGGAAGCGGGTGAGTACGCCTCCCAGCACCCAGCGCCCCAGGAAGACGGAGCAGACGTGAGTACGGGCATCGAATCGGCCGCGGTCCCCGAGGCGGCCATCCCCGAGCTGGTCATCATCTCCGGCATGTCCGGCGCCGGACGGTCGACGGCCGCCAAGTGCCTGGAGGACCTCGGCTGGTTCGTCGTCGACAACCTGCCGCCCGCGCTGATCCCCACCATGGTGGAGCTCGGCGCCCGCTCCCAGGGCAATGTGGCGCGGATCGCGGTCGTCGTGGACGTCCGCGGCCGCCGCTTCTTCGACAACCTCCGCGAATCCCTCGCGGACCTGGCAGCGAAGCACGTCACCCGGCGGATCGTGTTCCTGGAGTCCTCCGACGAGGCACTGGTCCGCCGCTTCGAGTCCGTACGCCGACCGCACCCCCTCCAGGGCGACGGCCGCATCGTCGACGGCATCGCCGCCGAGCGCGAGCTGCTGCGCGAGCTGCGCGGGGACGCCGACCTGGTGATCGACACCTCCAGCCTGAACGTGCACGAGCTGCGCGCCAAGATGGACGCCCAGTTCGCCGGCGAGGAAGAGCCCGAGCTGCGGGCCACCGTCATGTCCTTCGGCTTCAAGTACGGCCTCCCGGTGGACGCCGACCTGGTCGTGGACATGCGCTTCCTGCCGAACCCGCACTGGGTCCCCGAGCTGCGCCCCTACACCGGGCTCAACGAGGAGGTGTCCAACTACGTCTTCAACCAGCCCGGAGCCAAGGAGTTCCTCGACCGCTACGCGGAGCTGCTGCAGCTCATCGCCGCCGGTTACCGCCGTGAGGGCAAGCGGTACGTGACCGTCGCGGTCGGCTGCACCGGCGGCAAGCACCGCTCGGTCGCCACCTCCGAGAAGCTCGCCGCCCGCCTCGCCTCCCAGGGCGTGGAGACCGTGGTCGTGCACCGCGACATGGGCCGCGAATGACGGGACGTGCCGCTCTGCGGCTGAGCAGACTGCGGAGGGTCAGCCAGGACGAGAGAGGGGGCAGACCCGCCGCTGCCCGCGGCGGGCGGGTACGCCGCCGCGGCGCCCAGCCCAAGGTGGTCGCGCTCGGCGGCGGCATGGGCCTGTCCGCCTCGCTCGCCGCACTGCGCCGGATCACCGGAGACCTCACAGCCGTCGTCACCGTGGCCGACGACGGCGGCTCCAGCGGGCGCCTGCGCGACGAGCTGGGAGTGCTCCCGCCCGGCGACCTGCGCAAGGCGCTGGCCGCGCTGTGCGGCGACGACGACTGGGGGCAGACCTGGGCCCGTGTCATCCAGCACCGCTTCCAGAGCAAGGGCGACCTGCACGAGCACGCGGTCGGCAACCTGCTGATCGTCGCCCTGTGGGAGCAGCTCGGCGACCACGTCCAGGCCCTAGACCTGGTCGGCCGGCTCCTGGGCGCCCACGGCCGGGTGCTGCCCATGTCCGCCGTACCCCTGGAACTCCAGGCGCTGGTCAAAGGCCACGACCCGCAGCGCCCGGACGACGTCGACACCGTACGGGGACAGGCGACCGTCGCGCTCACGCCCGGCGAGGTGCAGTCCGTGCACCTCGTGCCGCACGACCCTCCCGCGGTCCCCGAGGCCGTCGAGGCGGTCATGGACGCGGACTGGGTGGTGCTCGGACCGGGCTCCTGGTTCTCGTCGGTCATCCCGCACCTCCTCGTGCCCGAACTGCTCGGCGCCCTCACCCAGACGAAGGCGCGCCGGGTGCTGTCCTTGAACCTCGCACCGCAGCCCGGAGAAACCGAGGGCTTCTCCCCGCAGCGTCATTTGGAGGTTTTGGCACGACACGCCCCTAAACTCGCCCTGGACGTGGTGCTGGCCGACACGGCCGCCGTGCCCGACCGCGCGTCGCTCACCGACGCGGCCAAGCGGTTCGGTGCCGCGGTCGAGCTGGCCCCGGTGGCCCGGACCGACGGCTCGCCGCGGCACGACCCGGAGCTGCTGGCCGCCGCGTACGACCGTATTTTTCGGATGCATGGAAGGATCGGCCCATGGCGATGACGGCAGCGGTGAAGGACGAGATCTCCCGGCTACCCGTCACCCGGACCTGCTGCAGAAAGGCGGAGGTCTCGGCGATCCTGCGGTTCGCGGGCGGGCTGCACCTGGTGAGCGGCCGCATCGTGATCGAGGCGGAGCTGGACACCGCGATGGCGGCGCGCCGGCTCAAGCGGGACATCCTGGAGATCTTCGGCCACAGCTCTGAGCTGATCGTGATGGCACCCGGCGGACTGCGCCGCGGCTCCCGCTACGTGGTGCGCGTGGTCGCGGGCGGCGACCAGCTGGCCCGCCAGACCGGACTCGTCGACGGCCGGGGCCGCCCGATCCGGGGCCTGCCCCCACAGGTCGTCTCCGGGGCGACCTGTGACGCGGAGGCGGCCTGGCGCGGGGCGTTCCTGGCGCACGGCTCGCTGACCGAGCCCGGCCGCTCGTCCTCCCTGGAGGTGACCTGCCCGGGCCCGGAAGCCGCGCTCGCCCTGGTCGGCGCGGCCCGCCGGCTGTCGATCGCCGCGAAGGCCCGCGAGGTACGGGGCGTGGACCGCGTCGTCGTCCGGGACGGCGACGCGATCGGCGCGCTCCTCACCCGGCTCGGCGCCCACGAGTCCGTGCTGGCCTGGGAGGAGCGGCGGATGCGCCGCGAGGTCCGCGCCACGGCGAACCGCCTCGCCAACTTCGACGACGCCAACCTGCGCCGTTCGGCCCGCGCGGCGGTGGCCGCCGGAGCCCGGGTCCAGCGCGCCCTGGAGATCCTCGCCGACGAGGTGCCCGAGCACCTCGCGGCCGCCGGCCGCCTCCGCATGGAGCACAAGCAGGCCTCCCTGGAGGAGCTGGGCGCGCTCGCCGACCCGCCGCTGACCAAGGACGCCGTCGCGGGCCGTATCCGCCGGCTGCTGGCCATGGCCGACAAGCGTGCCGCCGATCTGGGCATCCCCGGCACCGAGTCCAACCTCACCGAGGAGATGGCCGACAACCTGGTGGGATGACCACCCGTCGGCCTGATGGGATGACTGCCCGTCAGGCGAGATGTCGGGTTCACCGACACGCCGGTGCCGTCGCCCGCTTGGGGCGCTCGGCACCGGCGTTCGCCGTTCTTGGGAACTCCGTTGCGCCTTCCTGACGCACCCTTGACTCGATCATGAAGTGTCATGAGCCTGGCATGGTTCGCCGCGTGGCGAACCACTGCAAGGGGGGCTTATGAGACGAAAAGCGAGACCGATCCTCGCTGTTGCCGCACTCCTGCTCGGCGGCGCGGGACTCGCACCCCTCGCCCACGCCGCGGAGACGAGCGGTTCTCCCGACGGGGACGAGGTCAAGGTCTACCGAGCCGAGGTCACCAGGCAGCAGATACCCCTGCTGCTCGCCGCCGGCCAGGACAGTCACGAACTCGGCGAACAGGCACCCGACAAGGGCAGTGCCACCGTCGAGGTCTACCTGACCGACAAGCAGGCCGAGGGGCTGGCACAAAAGGGCGTCGACCTCAAGGAGCACACGCTCACGGCGAAGGCACGCGCGCGCGTGGCCGCCGCCGGGGAGGGGGTCTACCGGCCCTACAGCGGGGCGGGCAACCTCAAGGAGGAGATCATCCGGACGGGCCAGGAGCACCCGTCCCTCACCAAGGTGGTCTCCATCGGCAAGACCCTCCAGGGACAGGACATCCTGGCCCTCAAGCTCACCAAGAACGCCAAGAACACCAAGGACGGCGCCAAGCCCTCCGTCCTGTACATGTCCAACCAGCACGCGCGCGAGTGGATCACGCCGGAGATGACCCGGCGCCTGATGCACCACTACCTGGACAACTACGGGACCGACAAGCGCATCAAGAAGATCGTCGACTCGACCGAACTGTGGTTCGTGCTCTCCGCCAATCCGGACGGCTACGACTTCACCCACCAGGCCGACGGCGACCGCCAGTGGCGCAAGAACATGCGCGACAACAACGGCGACGGGCAGATCACCATCGGCGACGGCGTCGACCTCAACCGCAACTTCGCCTACAAGTGGGGCTACGACGACGAGGGTTCGTCCCCCTTCCCCACCAGCCAGACCTACCGCGGCGCCGGCCCGAACTCCGAGCCCGAGACCAAGGCCCTCGACGCCTTCGAGAAGCGCATCGGCTTCAAGTACGGCATCAACTACCACTCGGCCGCCGAACTGCTCCTCTACGGAGTCGGCTGGCAGGTGGCCACCCCCACCCCGGACGACGTGCTCTACAAGTCCCTCGCCGGCACACCCGAGAACTCGGCGATCCCGGGCTACCACCCGCAGCTCTCCTCCGAGCTCTACACGACCAACGGCGAGGCGGACGGCCACGCGGCCAACGTCAACGGCACGGCGATGTTCACCCCGGAGATGTCGACCTGTGAGACGGCGTCCAACGCCGACCCGGACGACGCCTGGGAGGCCAGGGACTGCGGGTCGATCTTCACCTTCCCGGACGACGAGAAGCTGATCCAGCAGGAGTTCGAGAAGAACGTCCCGTTCGCGCTCTCCGTCGCCGAGTCCGCCGCGAAGCCCGACCAGCCGAAGTCCTCGGTGGGTGTCGACGCCCCCGACTTCACCCCGGCGCCCTTCACCACGTCGTACTCGCGCGGCGCCGACCAGGAGGTCTCCGTCGTCGTACGGAAGTCCGTGCGCGACAAGGAGCTCAAGTACCGCGTCAACGGCGGCCGAACGCACGACATGGCGCTCACGCCCTGGAAGGGCGGCGAGACCTACGGCGGTGAGGACAACCTGTACTTCGACGAGTACCGGGCCAAGGTCGCGGACGGCGACCCCGGCGACAAGGTCGAGGTCTGGTTCACCGGCGAGACGAAGAGCGGCAGGCCCACCTCCAGCGAGCACTTCACGTACACGGTCGCCGAGCGGCCCAGGGCGGACACCCTCGTGGTCGCCGAGGAGGGCGCGGCCGCGACCCAGGCACAGATCTACGTGGACGCGCTCAAGGCCAACGGCAAGAAGGCGGTCGTCTGGGACGTCGCCACCCAGGGCGCCCCCGACGCCCTCGGTGTCCTCGGCCACTTCACGACGGTCGTCCACTCCACGGGCGCCGCCCGCCCGGGCAACGCCACCCAGCTCGAACTGCGCGCCTTCCTCAACGAGGGCGGCAAGCTGATCGAGGCGGGCGAGAGCGCCGGCGGTTCCGTCGACCTCGGCGGGGGCACCCTGTCGAACGACTTCAGCCAGTACTACCTGGGCGCCTACACCCGAACGTCCCTGCCGAACGCCACCGCCTTCGCGGGCAGCGGCAAGCTCGGGGGCGCCACGGCAACGCTCGGCGACGCGCCCGGCAATCCGCTGAACTCGGCCGGATCGTTCAGTGTCACCTCGGACGCCCTGCCCCTGGAGACGTTCCCGCAGTTCGAGAGCGCCGGCGCGGGCCAGTACCCCGGGACCGTCAACCCGTTCGGCCCGTACGAAGGCGCGTCCATGGCGGCCGTCACGCACAGCGACTACGCCTGGAACCGCCTCACCCGCACCATCGACCTCACCTCCGTGAGTGCCGCCGACAAGCCCGCCCTGCGCACCCAGCTCCTGTGGGACACCGAGGACGGCTACGACCACGCGGTGCTGGAGGCGCGCACGGCGGGGGCGGACGACTGGACCACGCTCCCGGAGGCGGGCGGCGCCACCTCCACGGCCGTGCCCGCCGAGTGCGGGGCCGGGTTCTTCATCCAGACCCACCCGGCTCTGAAGCGCTATCTGACCCTCGGCGACAGCGGCTGCACGCCGACCGGCACCAGCGGGTCCTGGAACAGCTTCACCGGAGCCTCCGACGGCTGGCAACAGGTCCAGTTCGACCTGTCCGCGTACGCCGGGAAGACGGTCGAGGTCTCGATCGGCTACATCACGGATCCCGGTTCCGGCGGCCGCGGCGTCCTCGCCGACAACGCGTCCGTAGTCACCGGCGGCACGGCCGGTCAGACCGAGGGCTTCGAGACGTCCCTGGGCGCGTGGAGCACACCCGGACCGCCCCCGGGCAGCCCGGCGGTCGTCAAGGACTGGGGCCTGTCCGGCGAGTTGTTCAGGACATACGGAGCGGTCACCACCGGGGACACCGTGCTGCTGGGCTTCGGCCTGGAGCACGTCACCGCGTCCGCCGACCGCACGGCTCTGCTGCGCAGGGCGCTGGACGCACTGAAGGGCTGACACCGGCGGTCACCGACCAGAGGCCGGTGTCCGATATCTGGTAATCAGCCTGCAAAAACAGGGCGGTCCGTACCTCTACTGACAGGTACGGGCCGCCCTGTCGTGTATAGGGCGTGCTTGATGCCACTCCCGCCGCCTCAGGGAGGTAGGGTCGTATGCGGTCGGGGACATCCCATTACAGCTCGCCGGTCTCGTAACCGGCGTACCAACGAGGAGATCGGTTCGTGACGATCCGCGTAGGCATCAACGGCTTTGGCCGCATCGGTCGTAACTACTTCCGCGCGCTGCTGGAGCAGGGTGCAGACATCGAGATCGTGGCTGTCAACGACCTGGGTGACACCGCGACCACCGCGCACCTTCTGAAGTACGACACCATCCTGGGCCGTCTGAAGGCCGAGGTGTCCCACACCGAGGACACCATCACCGTCGACGGCAAGACGATCAAGGTCCTGTCCGAGCGCAACCCCTCCGACATCCCCTGGGGCGAGCTCGGCGTCGACATCGTCATCGAGTCGACCGGCATCTTCACGAAGAAGGCCGACGCCGAGAAGCACATCGCCGGCGGCGCCAAGAAGGTCCTCATCTCGGCTCCGGCCAAGGACGAGGACATCACCATCGTGATGGGCGTCAACCAGGACAAGTACGACCCGGCGAACCACCACGTCATCTCCAACGCCTCCTGCACCACCAACTGCGTGGCGCCGATGGCGAAGGTCCTCGACGAGAACTTCGGCATCGTCAAGGGTCTGATGACGACGGTGCACGCGTACACGAACGACCAGCGCATCCTGGACTTCCCGCACAAGGACCTGCGCCGCGCCCGTGCCGCCGCCGAGAACATCATCCCGACCACCACCGGTGCCGCCAAGGCCACCGCCCTGGTCCTGCCGCAGCTCAAGGGCAAGCTGGACGGCATCGCGATGCGCGTCCCGGTCCCGACCGGCTCGGTCACCGACCTCGTCATCGAGCTCGACCGTGAGGTCACCAAGGACGAGATCAACACCGCCTTCCAGAAGGCCGCCGAGGGTCAGCTGAAGGGCATCCTCGAGTACACCGAGGACCAGATCGTCTCCTCGGACATCGTCAACTGGCCGGCCTCCTGCACCTTCGACTCCTCCCTGACCATGGTCCAGGGCAAGCAGGTCAAGATCGTCGGCTGGTACGACAACGAGTGGGGCTACTCCAACCGCCTCGTCGACCTCACGGTCTTCGTCGGCGGCCGGCTCTGAGGCCCGGAGCAGGCACTTCGATGTGAGGCAGGGCTCGGTCAGCGCACCGCCGCGCTGACCGAGCCCTGCTGTACGTACGGATCGATCAGCCCTCCGGCCACAAGAGCCCTCCCTCAGGAGTCCCCCATGAAGACAATCGACGAACTCCTCGCCGAAGGCGTCGGCGGCAAGCGGGTCTTCGTCCGCGCCGACCTCAACGTGCCGCTCGACGGCACCGTCATCACCGACGACGGCCGTATCCGCGCCGTCGTGCCCACCGTCAAGGCCCTCGCCGAGGCGGGTGCCCGGGTGGTCGTCGCCTCGCACCTCGGCCGTCCCAAGGGCGCCCCGGACCCGGCCTTCTCGCTCGCCCCGGCCGCCGCCCGGCTCGGTGAACTCCTCGGCACCGATGTGGAGTTCGCGACCGACACGGTCGGCGAGTCCGCCAGGACCACGATGGCGGCCCTGACCGACGGCCAGGTCGCGGTCATCGAGAACCTCCGCTTCAACCCCGGCGAGACCTCCAAGGACGACGCCGAGCGCGGCGCCTTCGCGGACCAGCTGGCCGCCCTCGCCGACGTCTACGTGGGCGACGGCTTCGGCGCCGTGCACCGCAGGCACGCCTCCGTGTACGACCTCCCGGCCCGGCTGCCGCACGCCGCCGGCTACCTGATCGCGAACGAGGTCACCGTCCTCAAGAAGCTCACCGAGGACGTCCAGCGCCCCTACGTCGTCGTGCTCGGCGGTGCCAAGGTCTCCGACAAGCTCGCCGTCATCGACCAACTGCTCGGAAAGGCCGACCGCATCCTCATCGGCGGCGGCATGGCGTACACCTTCCTCAAGGCCAAGGGGTACGAGATCGGCACGTCGCTCGTCCAGGAGGACCAGATCCCGGCGGTCATCGAGTACATCGAGCGCGCGGAGAAGACCGGCGTCGAGCTGGTCCTGCCGGTCGACACGCTGGTCGCGCCCGCGTTCCCGGACCTGAAGACCAAGGCTCCCGCCCGCCCCACCGCCGTCGCCGCGGACGCCATCCCGGCCGACCAGCTGGGTCTCGACATCGGTCCGGAGACCCGCAAGCTCTACGCCTCGAAGATCACCGACGCGGCCACCGTCTTCTGGAACGGCCCGATGGGCGTCTTCGAACACCCCGATTTCGCCGAGGGCACCAAGGCGGTCGCCCAGGCACTCGTCGACTCCAAGGCCTTCACGGTCGTCGGCGGCGGTGACTCCGCCGCGGCCGTGCGCATCCTGGGCTTCGACGAGGCCGCATTCGGCCACATCTCGACCGGGGGCGGCGCCTCCCTCGAATACCTCGAGGGCAAGACGCTCCCCGGCCTCGCCGCACTGGAGGACTGAACCACATGACTGCCACTGCCCAAGGGCGAACGCCGCTGATGGCGGGCAACTGGAAGATGAACCTCAACCACCTTGAGGCCATCGCCCACGTCCAGAAGCTCGCCTTCGCCCTGGCCGACAAGGACTACGAGGCCGTCGAGGTCGCCGTCCTGCCGCCCTTCACCGACCTGCGCTCCGTGCAGACCCTGGTCGACGGCGACAAGCTCAAGATCAAGTACGGTGCCCAGGACATCTCGGCCCACGACGGTGGTGCCTACACCGGCGAGATCTCCGGCTCGATGCTGGCCAAGCTCAAGTGCACCTTCGTGGCCGTCGGCCACTCCGAGCGCCGCCAGTACCACAACGAGACCGACGAGCTCTGCAACGCCAAGGTCAAGGCCGCCTTCAAGCACGGCATCACCCCGATCCTGTGCGTCGGCGAGGAGCTGGAGGTCCGCGAGGCGGGCAACCACGTCACGCACACGCTCGCCCAGGTCGAGGGCGGCCTGAAGGGCGTCACCGCCGAGCAGGTCGAGTCGATCGTGATCGCGTACGAGCCGGTCTGGGCCATCGGCACGGGCAAGGTCTGCGGCGCCTCGGACGCCCAGGAGGTCTGCGCGGCCGTCCGCAGCAAGGTCGCCGAGCTGTACTCGCAGGAGGTGGCCGACCAGGTCCGCATCCAGTACGGCGGCTCCGTCAAGGCCGGCAACGTCGCGGAGATCATGGCGCAGGCCGACATCGACGGTGCCCTGGTCGGGGGCGCCTCCCTGGACGCCGACGAGTTCGTCAAGATCGTGCGGTTCCGCGACCAGTAAGTGTGCGGTGGGGGCGATCCGTCGTACCCTTGCGGGGGCCGACAGGTATGAAGGACCATGCCGCCCGGCCCCCGTCGTCGATATCAGTCCGAGGAAGTTGGTCCAGCCGTGGTTATGGGGTTCTCGATCGCCCTGATCGTCTTCAGCCTGCTGCTGATGCTGCTGGTGCTGATGCACAAGGGGAAGGGCGGCGGCCTCTCCGACATGTTCGGTGGCGGCATGCAGTCGTCCGTCGGCGGCTCCTCGGTCGCCGAGCGCAACCTCGACCGGATCACCGTGGTGGTCGGTCTGCTGTGGTTCGCGTGCATTGTCGTACTCGGCATCCTGATGAAGGTCAACAACTGACCGACAGGCCCCCGGTACGGCACCGCGTCACAGACGCACCAATCCGCACGTAAAGCCCCATGCTCGGTACGCGCCCAACCGCGCGGCCTATCATGGGGCTTGCGTCTTGGGTGCGGGGTGTAACTCCAATCACTGGACGCGCGTTGGGCCTTACGTAGACTGAGGCGCTCGCGGCGAAGCGTCACGCCGACTCGCTTCGCGGCACCATCACGCAGGGAGTTACGACCGTGGCAAGTGGCAACGCGATCCGAGGAAGCCGGGTCGGGGCGGGGCCGATGGGCGAGGCCGAGCGCGGCGAGTCCGCCCCCCGGCTGCGCATCTCCTTCTGGTGCTCCAACGGGCACGAGACCCAGCCGAGCTTCGCCAGCGACGCGCAGGTTCCCGACACCTGGGACTGCCCCCGCTGCGGCTTCCCCGCAGGACAGGACCGGGACAACCCGCCGGACCCGCCGCGCACCGAGCCGTACAAGACGCACCTCGCGTACGTACGGGAGCGGCGCAGCGACGCCGACGGCGAGGCCATCCTCGCCGAGGCGCTCGCCAAACTGCGAGGCGAGATCTAGGAGTTGAGAACCGGCCGGGCACCCCAGGTGCCTGGCCGGAGGCGTTCGGCGCGAGGCCGGGCGTAGCGGCCACACGCACCCCCGAACTCTCGTTTCTCCAGCTCAGCCCCGTTGTCAGTGGCACCCTCTAGGGTTTGTGCATCGATGACGTGAGGGGGGACACGTGACGAAGGGTGGGCAAGGGGCCACGGCGCCCTGGAGTGGAGCGTTCGCGCGGCTGTGGAGCGGTGCTGTGCTCTCCAGTTTCGGTGACGCGCTGCGCGCGGCCGCGCTGCCGCTGCTCGCCGTGACGCTGACCGACGAGCCGCTGCTCATCGCGTCCGTCGTGGCCTGCGGCTATCTGCCCTGGATCATCTTCGGGCTGCTCGGGGGCGCCGTCGCCGACCGTGTGGACCAGCGGCGCGCGATGTGGACGGTGGACGCGGTGCGCGCGCTGCTGGTCGGGGCCTTCGCAGTGGCCGTCGCGCTCGGGCACGCCTCGATCGCCCTGCTCATCGCGCTGGCCTTCACGCTGACCGCTCTCCAGACGCTCTTCGACAACGCCTCCACGGCCCTCCTGCCCGCCGTGGTGGACCGCGATGCCCTGGGCAGCGCGAACGCCCGGCTCATGACCGGCCAGCGGATCGCGGGCGGCCTGCTGGGCGGACCGGTCGTGCCGTTACTGATGGCGGCGGGGGCCGCCGTCCCCTTCGCGGCCAACGCCGCCACCTTCCTCGTGGCAGCCGCGCTGGTGGCCTCGCTGCCGGCCGCCGCATCCGACCGGAAGCCGAGACGGGCGGGCAGCACCCTGCGCCGCGAGATCGCGGACGGGCTCCGCACCCTGTGGCGCGACCACGCCCTGCGCGGTCTGTGCGCCGCCACGGCCCTCTGCAATGTCGGTATGGGCGCACAGCTCGCCACTCTGGTCGTCCTCGTCACCGGCTGGCTGGGGGCGGGCCCCGCGGGCTACGCGGCGGCGGGCACCGCTGTCACCGTGGGCAGCCTGGCCGGGGGAGTGGTGAACGGGCGGCTGGTGGCGCGCCTCGGCCGGATGAGGGCCGTGCTGCTCGCCGGCTCCGTGCAGATCGCCGCCCTCGTCGTCATGGGCACCGTGCGCAGCATGATCGTGCTGGTGGGCGCGCTCGCCGTCTTCGGGCTCATGGGCATGGTGTGGAACGTCAACACGACGACGCTGATGCAGGAGCGCAGCCCCGCCGAGCTCCTGGGCCGGGTCAGCTCCGCCTTCCGGACCCTGTCCTTCGCCGGAGTGCCCCTCGGCGCCCTGCTGGGCGGAGCCGTCGCCACCGCGTGGGGGCTGAACACCCCGCCCCTGCTCACGGCCGCATTCTTCGTCCTCGCCGTCATCGCGCTGATACCCACGCTCAAGGCGAACGTACTTGTTGTTGAGCCGAATGACGGCGGGACGGCGGCTCGTGTTCCGCTGTGATCAATTAGGTTCGAGGTACGCCGGCAGGACACGAAAGAAGGCTGAAGTCCGAGATGAACGCAGACAGCCGTACCAGGCTCAATCAGACGCCCGAGTGGCAGGCACTGGCCAGGCACCGGGAGGAGCTGGGCGACGTCCAGCTGCGCGAGCTGTTCGCCGCCTCCCCCGGCCGCGGCGCCGGGTACACGCTCGCGGTCGGCGATCTGCACGTCGACTACTCCAAGCACCTGGTCACCGATGACACCCTGCGGCTGCTGAGGGAGCTGGCCGCCGCGACCGACGTGTTCGGTCTGCGCGACGCCATGTTCCGTGGCGAGAAGATCAACACCACCGAGAACCGGGCCGTGTTGCACACCGCTCTGCGCGCCCCACGCGACGCGGTGATCGAGGTCGACGGGGAGAACGTCGTGCCCGGGGTGCACGCCGTGCTCGACAAGATGGCGGCCTTCTCGGAGAAGGTCCGCTCCGGAGAGTGGACCGGGCACACCGGCAAGCGCATCAAGAACATCGTCAACATCGGCATCGGCGGCTCCGACCTGGGTCCGGCGATGGCGTACGAGGTGCTGCGTTCCTACACCGACCGCGACCTCACCGTCCGCTTCGTGTCGAACGTGGACGGCGCTGACCTGCACGAGGCGGTGCGCGACCTCGACCCGGCCGAGACGCTGTTCGTCATCGCCTCGAAGACGTTCACGACGATCGAGACGATCACGAACGCGACCTCGGCACGCGACTGGCTGCTGACCGGGCTGAAGGCCGGCCAGGAGGCGGTGGCCAGGCACTTCGTGGCGCTGTCGACGAACGCCGAGAAGGTGTCGGACTTCGGCATCGACACGGCCAACATGTTCGAGTTCTGGGACTGGGTCGGCGGGCGGTACTCGTACGACTCGGCGATCGGCCTGTCCCTGATGATCGCCATCGGGCCGGACCGCTTCCGGGAGATGCTCGACGGATTCCGGCTGGTCGACGAGCACTTCCGCACGGCTCCCGCCGAGTCCAACGTGCCGCTGCTGCTCGGCCTGCTGGGTGTCTGGTACGGCAACTTCCACGACGCGCAGTCGCACGCGGTGCTGCCCTACAGCCACTACCTGTCCAAGTTCACGGCGTACCTGCAGCAGCTGGACATGGAGTCCAACGGCAAGTACGTCGGCCGGGACGGGCAGCCCGTGGAGTGGCAGACCGGACCGGTGGTGTGGGGGACGCCGGGGACGAACGGGCAGCACGCGTACTACCAGCTCATCCACCAGGGCACCAAGCTGATCCCGGCGGACTTCATCGGTTTCGCCGAGCCGGTGGCCGATCTGCTGCCGGGGCTGGTCGCCCAGCACGATCTGCTGATGGCCAACTTCTTCGCCCAGACCCAGGCGCTGGCCTTCGGCAAGACGCCGGAAGAGGTACGGGCCGAAGGGGTCCCGGAGGAGCTGGTGCCGCACAAGACGTTCAAGGGCAACCACCCGACGACCACGATCCTCGCGAAGGAGCTCACCCCGTCGGTCCTCGGGCAGCTCATCGCGCTGTACGAGCACAAGGTGTTCGTCCAGGGCGCGATCTGGAACATCGACTCCTTCGACCAGTGGGGCGTCGAACTCGGCAAGGTCCTCGCCAAGCGCGTCGAACCCGCCCTCACCGAGGGCGCGCAGGTGCCGGGCCTGGACGCGTCGACGACGTCCCTGGTCGCCAAGTACCGGCAGCTGCGCGGCCGGTAGACGGATCGGTGACCGTGTGAAGCGGGTGGCGGCGTCGTCCCGGCGGCGCCGCACTCCGTCGCGCGGGATGCCCGCGCCGCACTCCGTCGCGCGGGGACGACGACGTGGCCCGTGAGAGGTTTCGGCCACGGGGAGCCCGAGGCACACGAAGAGCCCCAGGAACTCGGCCTGGGGCTCTTCGTGTGCAGCCACCCCGAACACTGGGGCACGGGGCAGTGGTGCTCAGGGCGACGCCGGCGGATACAGCGACCGCGGCAGCTGCGATGCCGCCGCCGCGTCCAGCAGCCACAGCGTGCGGGAGCGGCCGTACGCCCCCGCCGCCGGGGCCTGGATCTCGCCCGCGCCCGAGAGGGCGATCGCCGCGGCCTCGGCCTTGTCCTCGCCGGCGGCCAGCAGCCACACCTCACGTGCCGCGCGGATCGCGGGGAGCGTGAGGGTGGTCCGGGTGGGCGGTGGCTTGGGGGCCCCGTGCACACCGACCACTGTCCGCTCGGTCTCCCGTACCGCGGGCAGCTCCGGGAAGAGGGACGCCACATGGGTGTCCGGGCCGACACCCAGCATCAGCACGTCGAAGGTGGGGACGGCCCCGTGGTTCTCGGGCCCCGCGTCCCGCGCCAGCTCCTCCGCGTAACCGGCGGCCGCCGCGTCCACGTCGGCGCCGTACAGGCCGTCCGACGCGGGCATGGCATGCACACGCTTCGGGTCCAGCGGCACCGAGTCCAGAAGCGCCTCGCGGGCCTGGGTGACGTTGCGGTCCGGGTCGCCCTCGGGCAGGAACCGCTCGTCGCCCCACCACAGGTCCAGGCGGCCCCAGTCGATCGCGTCCCGGGCGGGGGCGGCCGCGAGGGCGGCCAGCAGGCCGTTGCCGTTACGGCCGCCCGTGAGGACCACCGATGCGTAACCGCGCGAGGCCTGGGCGTCCACGACCTTAGTGATCAGCCGGGCCGCGGCGGCCTGCGCCATCAGTTCCTTGTCGTGGTGCACGACCAGCTGGGGAGTGCTCATTTCGAGGCCGCCTTCTTGACCGGGGGCATCTGCGAGGGCGACGGCCGGTCGCCGTCGTCGTCCCCCGAGGACGACGGAGAGGCGGGCGGCAGGGCCGGCGCGGACGTCCGGGCGGAGGACGCCGTCTCCGACGCGGGCGCGATCGGGTCCGCACGCTCCGACAGCGGACCGGACGAGGAGGCCGATTCCGACGCCGACAGACGCGGGGCGGACACCGTCGACACCGCGGGCGACGCGGGAGCCGGGATCCTCGGCACGCTTGACGGGCTCCCGCCCAGCCGGTCCACACCGAACCGCAGCGCCGACGCGTACGTGTCGTCCGGGTCGAGCCGCCGCAGCTCCTCCGCGATCAGCTCGGACGTCTCGCGCCGCTTGAGCGCCACCGCGCGGTCCGGCTGGCCCTGCACGGCCAGCGTGGCCATCGCCCCGTCCGGCCGGTGCAGCGAGATCGGACCGCAGGTCGTCTCCAGCTGCACCCCCGTCAGACCGGGGCCGGAGGAGACCCCGCGCCGGACGTGCACGTGGAGCCGGTCGGCGAGCCACATGGCCAGCAGCTCGACGCTCGGGTTGAACTCCTCGCCCGTCACCTCCGCGGAGATGACCTCGCAGGAGACCTGGTCGAGGGCGGCGGCCAGCATGGAACGCCACGGCGTGATCCGGGCCCACGCGAGGTCGGTGTCGCCCGGCTCGTAGCTCTCGGCCCGGGCCCGCAGCTCGTCGATGGGCTTCTCCGTCGAGTAGCTGTCGGTGACCCGGCGCTGGCCCAGGGCGCCCAGCGGGTCCTTGGCCGGGTCGCGCGGTGCGCCCACGGGCCACCAGACCACGACCGGGGCGTCCGGCAGCAGCAGCGGGAGCACGACGGACTGGGCGTGGTCCGACACCTCGCCGTACAGCCGCAGCACGACCGTCTCGCCGGTGCCGGCGTCCGCGCCCACCCGCACCTCGGCGTCGAGCCGCGACGACGTACGGTCGCGGGGCGAGCGCGAGACGCGCCGGATGACCACGAGGGTGCGCGAGGGGTGCTCGCGCGAGGCGTCGTTGGCGGCCTTCAGGGCGTCGTAGGCGTCCTCCTCGTCGGTGACGATGACCAGGGTGAGCACCATGCCGACGGCGGGTGTGCCGATGGCGCGGCGGCCCTGCACCAACGCTTTGTTGATCTTGCTGGCCGTGGTGTCGGTGAGGTCTATCTTCATGGCCGGCGCCAGCTCCGTCCGTCTCGCTGAAGCATCTGGTCCGCCTCGACCGGACCCCAGGTGCCCGCCGGGTACTGCGCGGGCCTGCCGTTCTTCTCCCAGTAGTCCTCGATCGGGTCGAGGATCTCCCAGGACAGCTCGACCTCCTCGGTGCGCGGGAAGAGGTTCGAGTCCCCGAGCAGGACGTCGAGGATGAGGCGCTCGTACGCCTCCGGGCTGGACTCGGTGAAGGACTCGCCGTACGCGAAGTCCATCGACACGTCCCGGATCTCCATCGAGGTGCCGGGCACCTTCGAACCGAAGCGGACCGTGACACCCTCGTCGGGCTGGACCCGGATGACGACCGCGTTCTGGCCGAGCTCCTCGGTGGCGGTGGTGTCGAAGGGGGAGTGCGGGGCGCGCTGGAACACGACCGCGATCTCCGTCACCCGGCGGCCCAGGCGCTTGCCCGTCCGCAGGTAGAAGGGGACGCCCGCCCAGCGGCGGTTGTCGACCTCCAGCTTGATCGCCGCGTAGGTGTCGGTCTTCGAGTTGCGGTCGATGCCGTCCTCTTCGAGGTAGCCGATGACCTTCTCGCCGCCCTGCCAGCCGGCCGCGTACTGACCACGCACGGTGTCCCGGCCCAGGTCCTTGGGCAGCCGCACCCCGCCGAGCACCTTGGTCTTCTCGGCGGCGAGCGCGTCCGCGTCGAAGGACGCGGGCTCCTCCATGGCGGTCAGCGCCATCAGCTGGAGCAGGTGGTTCTGGATGACATCACGGGCGGCGCCGATACCGTCGTAGTAGCCGGCGCGGCCGCCGATACCGATGTCCTCGGCCATCGTGATCTGGACGTGGTCGACGAACGACCGGTTCCAGATCGGCTCGAACATCTGGTTGGCGAAGCGGAGCGCCAGAATGTTCTGGACGGTCTCCTTGCCCAGGTAGTGGTCGATGCGGAAGACCTGGTCCGGGGCGAAGACCTCGTGGACGATCGCATTGAGCTCCTTCGCCGACTCCAGGTCGTGACCGAAGGGCTTCTCGATGACCGCACGCCGCCAGGAGTCCCTCGTCTGGTCGGCCAGCCCGTGCTTCTTCAGCTGCTGGATGACCACGGGGAACGCGGACGGCGGCACGGAGAGGTAGAACGCGAAGTTGCCGCCCGTGCCCTGGGCCTTGTCCAGCTCGTCGATCGTCTCGCGCAGCCGCTCGAACGCGTCGTCGTCGTCGAAGGTGCCCTGGACGAAGCGCATGCCCTGGATGAGCTGCTGCCAGACCTCCTCGCGGAAGGGGGTGCGGGCGTGCTCCTTGACCGCGTCGTGGACCTCCTGCGCGAAGTCCTCGTTGGCCCACTCGCGGCGGGCGAAGCCGACGAGCGAGAAGCCCGGCGGCAGCAATCCGCGGTTGGCGAGGTCGTACACGGCGGGCATCAGCTTTTTGCGTGACAAATCGCCGGTGACGCCGAAGATGACCAGACCCGACGGCCCCGCGATACGCGGGAGCCGTCGGTCTGCGGGGTCACGGAGCGGATTCGCTCCGGTACCGGAAAGCGGGGCCAAGGTCTCAGCCCTCCGAGGGGGTGAGGCGCTCAAGCTCCGCCTCGGTCGACTTCAGCAGGTCGTTCCAGGACGCCTCGAACTTCTCGACGCCCTCGTCCTCCAGAAGCTGGACCACGTCGTCGTAGCTGATCCCGAGCTTCTCGACCGCGTCGAGGTCGGCGCGGGCCTGCTCGTACGTGCCGGCGATGGTGTTGCCGGTGATCTCGCCGTGGTCCTCGGTGGCGACGAGGGTGGCCTCCGGCATGGTGTTCACCGTGTTCGGAGCGACCAGGTCGTCGACGTACAGGGTGTCCTTGTACGCCTTGTCCTTCACACCGGTCGACGCCCACAGCGGACGCTGCTTGTTGGCGCCCCCGCTCTCCAGGGCGCTCCAGCGGCCGGAGGCGAAGACCTCCTCGTACGCCTGGTAGGCGAGCCGCGCGTTGGCGACGGCGGCCTTGCCGCGGGCGGCCTTCGCCTCGGGCGTGCCGAGCGCGTCGATCCGCTTGTCGATCTCGGTGTCCACGCGGGACACGAAGAACGACGCCACCGAGTGGATCTTCGAGAGGTCCAGGCCGCGCTCCTTGGCCTTCTCCAGGCCCGCGAGGTACGCGTCCATGACCTCGCGGTAGCGCTCCAGCGAGAAGATCAGCGTCACGTTGACGCTGATGCCGAGGCCGATGACCTCGGTGATCGCCGGCAGACCCGCCTTCGTCGCCGGGATCTTGATGAGCGTGTTCGGGCGGTCCACCAGCCAGGCGAGCTGCTTGGCCTCGGCGACCGTCGCCCGGGTGTTGTGCGCCAGGCGCGGGTCGACCTCGATGGAGACCCGGCCGTCCTGGCCGCCGGTCGCGTCGAACACCGGGCGCAGGATGTCCGCGGCGTCCCGGACGTCCGCCGTGGTGATCATGCGGATGGCCTCGTCGACGGTGACCTTGCGGGTGGCGAGGTCCTGGAGCTGCTGCTCGTAGCCGTCACCGCCGGCGATCGCCTTCTGGAAGATCGAGGGGTTGGTGGTGACGCCCACGACGTGCTGCTGGTCGATCAGCTCGGCGAGGTTGCCGGACGTGATCCGCTTGCGCGACAGGTCGTCCAGCCAGATCGCGACGCCTTCCTCGGAGAGGCGCTTCAGTGCGTCTGTCATGGAAAATGCATCTCCTACGTGTCGTATACGGGCGTCAGCGCTGAGCGGCGGCGAGAGATTCCTGGGCGGCCGCCGTGATGTTGTCGGCAGTGAAGCCGAACTCGTGGAAGAGGACCTTGCCGTCGGCCGAAGCGCCGAAGTGCTCCAGCGAAACGATGCGGCCCGCGTCCCCGACGTAACGGTGCCAGGTCAGTCCGATCCCGGCCTCGACCGCCACCCGCGCGGTGACGGCCGGCGGCAGGACGCTGTCCCGGTACCCCTGGTCCTGCTCCTCGAACCACTCCACCGACGGCATGGACACCACCCGCGTCGGCACCCCCGCCGCCTGGAGCTGCTCACGCGCAGAGACGGCCAGGTGGACCTCGGAGCCGGTCGCGATCAGGATGACCTGAGGTCCGGTGCTCTGCCCGGCGGCGGTTTCGGCGTCGAAGAGGACGTAACCGCCCTTCGCCGTGCCCTCGTTGGGCTCGTACACCGGCACGCCCTGACGGGTCAGCGCCAGGCCGTGCGGGGCGCCCTTGCCGAACTCCTTGGTGTACCGGCGGAGAATCTCCCGCCAGGCGATGACCGTCTCGTTCGCATCCGCCGGACGCACCACGTTCAGGCCCGGGATGGCGCGCAGCGAGGCGAGGTGCTCGACGGGCTGGTGGGTGGGGCCGTCCTCGCCCAGGCCGATGGAGTCGTGCGTCCACACATACGTCACCGGCAGATGCATCAGCGCCGACAGGCGCACCGCGTTGCGCATGTAGTCGGAGAACACCAGGAACGTGCCGCCGTAGATGCGGGTGTGGCCGTGCAGGGCGATCCCGTTCATCTGAGCGGCCATCGCGTGCTCACGGATACCGAAGTGGATCGTGCGCCCGTAGGGGTCCGCCTCCGGCAGCGGGTTGCCGGCCGGGAGGAACGAGGACGTCTTGTCGATGGTGGTGTTGTTGGAGCCGGCGAGGTCGGCGGAGCCGCCCCACAGCTCCGGGATCACCGCGCCGAGCGCCTGCAGGACCTTGCCCGACGCGGCACGCGTGGCAACCCCCTTGCCCGGCTCGAACACCGGCAGCCGCTCCTCCCACCCCTCGGGCAGTTCACCGGAGCTGATCCGGTCGAACTCCGCCGCACGGCCGGGGTGGTTGGTGCGCCATTCCTGGAGCTGCTTCTCCCACTGGGCACGCACCTCACGGCCGCGTTCGCCCAGCTCGCGGGTGTGGGCGAGGACCTCGTCCGCGACCTCGAAGTGCCGTTCGGGATCGAAGCCCAGGACGCGCTTGGTGGCCGCGACCTCCTCCTCACCCAGAGCGGAGCCGTGCGCGGCCTCGGTGTTCTGCGCGTTCGGAGCGGGCCAGGCGATGATCGACCGCATCGCGATGAACGACGGCCGGTCCGTGACCGCCTTCGCCTCCTCGACCGCCGCGAACAGCGCGGCCACATCGAGGTCACCGTCCGGCTTCGGCTCCACCCGCTGCACATGCCAGCCATACGCCTCATACCGGCCCACGACGTCCTCGGACACGGCCGTCTCGGTGTCGCCCTCGATCGAGATGTGGTTGTCGTCCCACAGCAGGACCAGATTGCCCAGCCTCTGATGCCCGGCCAGCGAGGACGCCTCCGCGGAGATCCCCTCCTGCAGACACCCGTCCCCCGCCACCACAAAAACGTGGTGATCGAACGGCGACGCGCCCGGCGCGGCGTCCGGATCGAACAGGCCCCGCTCGTACCGGGCGGCCATCGCCATACCCACCGCGTTCGCCACCCCCTGCCCCAACGGGCCGGTCGTGGTCTCCACACCCGCCGTGTGCCCGTACTCCGGATGCCCCGGCGTCTTCGAACCCCACGTACGGAAGGCCTTCAGATCATCCAGCTCCAGCCCGAAACCGCCCAGGAACAACTGGGTGTACAGCGTCAGCGACGAGTGCCCCGCGGACAGCACGAACCGGTCACGGCCCGCCCACTGCGGATCAGCGGGATCATGCCGCATCACCTTCTGGAACAAGGTGTACGCGGCGGGCGCAAGGCTCATCGCCGTACCCGGATGGCCGTTACCGGCCCTCTGGACGGCATCGGCGGCCAAAACGCGGGCAGTATCGACGGCCCGCGTGTCCAACTCGGTCCACGCGAGATTTGTAGTGGTCGGCTTGGTGCTCACCCTGAGTCAGGGCTCCTCTCCACATGTTCATGCCGGTGTCTCGGCGGCACCGGCCGCTGTCGAGCCTACCCCCGGAAGAACGCGCATTTTTTCGAGTCATTCCAGAGTCATTCCACAGTCATTCCAGACTGCCGGGACCGTCCGGGATTCGCCTCCCGACCGGCGGATTCCGCATGTTGAGACCCATGGGTTCCGCAGTCGACACGTGAATACGGAGCACGACGTCTGAGCGCTCAATCGAGTGGCATTCGGCTCTTTGCGCGAATGGCGGCACACCCGTCGCGGAGGGTGCCGGTACCCTCCCCGCCCGCGGCCTCCCCAACACGACCCCACCCCCACGAAGGGCGCGGTTCGGGCAGCGGATACAGTTCCGTGAGTACGCGCGAGCCTTTACCGGCTGTTCACACCGGTGCTCGCTGGGATGTCTCTGTCAGGGGTGTACGTGACGGCCGTCGAATCCCGTCCACCGGGAGTGCTATCCGGGGCGAGCAGCACGGGCAGCAGCCGGGGTCAGCGGCCGTTCGGGGCCCGCGTCAAAGCGTTCGTGGCGCTGACCAAGCCGCGGATCATCGAGCTTCTGCTGATCACCACGGTGCCGGTGATGTTCCTGGCGGAACAGGGCGTGCCGGACCTGAAGCTGGTGCTGCTCACCTGCGTCGGCGGGTACCTGTCCGCGGGTGGCGCGAACGCCCTGAACATGTACATCGACCGGGACATCGACGCGCTGATGGACCGCACCTCGCAGCGGCCGCTGGTCACCGGCATGGTGAGCCCGCGCGAGTGCCTCGCCTTCGGTATCTCCCTCGCGGTCATCTCCACCCTGCTCTTCGGCCTGACCGTCAACTGGCTGTCGGCCTGGCTCGCGCTGGGCGCGCTCCTCTTCTACGTCGTCGTGTACACGATGATCCTGAAGCGCCGTACCTCGCAGAACATCGTGTGGGGCGGCATCGCCGGCTGCCTCCCGGTGCTGATCGGCTGGTCGTCCGTCACCAACTCCATGTCGTGGGCGCCGGTCATCCTCTTCCTGGTGATGTTCTTCTGGACGCCGCCGCACTACTGGCCGCTGTCCATGAAGGTGAAGGACGACTACGCGCGCGTGGGTGTGCCGATGCTTCCGGTCATCGCCTCCAACAAGGTGGTCGCCCGGCAGATCGTGATCTACAGCTGGGTGATGGTCGCGGTCTCGCTGCTGCTCACCCCGCTCGGTTACACGGGCTGGTTCTACACGGCGGTCGCGCTGGTGGCAGGCGGCGTGTGGCTGTGGGAGGCGCACGGTCTGATGAACCGCGCGAAGGACGAGGTGACGGGGGGCAAGCTCAAGGAGATGCGGCTGTTCCACTGGTCGATCACCTACGTGTCGATCCTGTTCGTGGCGGTGGCGGTGGATCCCTTCCTCCGGTGACACCCGGTTTGCCGCCGACGGGCGGGCTGCGTGGTCAAGGCCACGCAGCCCGCCCGTCGCCGTTTGTTCTACTCGTGGGTAGCATCCTGGCCATGGCAGACACACAGCAGGCCGACGAGGGCGCGGGCGCCAGGAAGTCCACGAAGGCCGAGCGCACGGCGGCCCGGCTCGCCAAGCAGATCGGCTCCTTCTCCAAGGCGCACGGCGGGGCCGAGGCGCAGGTCGCGTACATCGGCCGGCGCGGCGCCCGCATCGTGCTGGTCGGCGAGGACGGAGGCTGGGGCGACCTCGTGGCCCCCACGTACGCCATCGCCGAGCAGGCCGTGAAGAGGGCCGGGGTCACCGTGCACGAGAACTTCGACGGCGACTTCGCGGCCAAGGTGAAGACCGGCCCGTACGAGTGGACGCGGATGGCGGGCATCCAGCTGGGCGGCCCCAGCAACGGGTGAAACGCTTGTGGGTTGGAGTGCCCGCTTGCTCCCCATGCAGCGGATGCGAACATGCGTCCCGTTAGTCGCTGATCATGGCGACAAGGGCTGCGGGAGTGCCGTGACGGGGGGTAGCGTCACCGTGTCAGTCCGTGAGTCCTTTGAAGGCACGAACCGGCGAATGCCGGGGACACGGTTGTACGTGGCGTCGACCGGCTGTCGTCATCGGACGCTGTCCGATGTGGGTGTCTGTCACCGCACCCGCACCCTCTTTCCATCGGAGGGTGGATGCGACCCGTGACCGCCCTGTCGTAGGGGGCAGTCGGGAGCGCGACGAGGTGTGAATGGCCGAGTCGGCGAGCTCAGCTGTTCACGGCCGAGACGGTGACCCGTTAGGACCTGTGGGAGACACGGTCCACTCGCGGGGAGTCCGGATGATCGAAACGCCATGCCTGGTGGACCAGTACTGCCACGGCACCCTGCGGACGGAGCTGGGTCTCGGCACGTTCGAGGCGCAGCTCGCACGCGGTGAGGCCCTGCCCGCGCCCGGCACGACGTTCTTCGACACGCAGACCGGCTTCGCGGTACGCCGCTGGTGCCCGCCCCTGCTCGGCCTGGAGCCGCACTGCCCGCCCGCCCGCTACCTCGCCCGACGCCGTGAACTGGGCGTGCTGGAGGCCGGGCGGCGGCTGCTGCGGGGCAGCGGCGTCACCACGTACCTCGTCGACACGGGCCTGCCCGGCGATCTCACGGGGCCCGGCGAGATGGCCTCCGCGGGCGGGGCCGAGGCCCATGAGATCGTCCGCCTCGAACTCCTCGCCGAGCAGGTCGCCGACACCTCCGGCACGGTCGAGTCCTTTCTCACCAATCTCGCGGAGTCGGTGCACGGAGCCGCCGCGAACGCGGTCGCCTTCACCTCCCTGGCAGGCGCACGGCACGGTCTGGCGCTCGCGCCGGAGCCGCCGGGGCCCGGGGAGGTGCGGGGCGCGGCCGGGCGCTGGCTCGCGGACCGGCGGGTCGGCGGTGCGCTCACCGACCCGGTTCTGCTCCGTCACCTGCTGTGGGTCGCGGTCGCCTCCGGCCTGCCCCTCCAGCTCCACGCCGGCCTCGGAGATGCGGGCCCGCGCATCGACGGCGCGAACCCCGTCCTCCTCACCGACTTCGCCCGCGCCACCGCCGGACTGGGCACCGATCTGGTCCTGCTGCACGGCTACCCCTATCACCGCCACGCGGCCCACCTCGCCGGGGTCTTCCCCCACGTGTACGCCGACCTGGGCGCCGAGCTCGTCCGCACGGGGGCGCGCGCGGCAGCCGTCCTCGCCGAGGTCCTGGAACTGGCCCCCTTCGGCAAGCTCCTCTTCTCCAGCGGCGCCCGCGGCCTGCCCGAACTCCATGTGGTGGGCGCCCTGCTGTTCCGGGAGTCGCTGGCGCGGGTGCTGGGGACATGGGTGGCCGAGGGCTCGTGGTCGTCAGCGGACGCGCAGCGGGTGGCGGGACTGATCGCGGCGGGGAACGCCCGGCGGGTGTACGAACTGGAGAAGTGACCGGAACGGTGAAGTGACCGGAACGGTAAGGGGTGTTACGGGCGGGAGTGGCCGTCCGGACTGCACACTGCTCTCATGACCCGAAGAGACGCGACCGACCGCCTCCTCGACCGCTTCCTCACCGAACTGCGCGCCCTGGCCCCCGTAGCCGTATGGGCCCACGGTTCGCTCGGCGGGGGCGACTACCAGGAAGGCCGCAGCGACCTGGACCTGATCGCGGTCCTGGACGACCCGATCACGGCGAGAACCGTGTGGCGGGTGGCGCGACTGCACGCCCGCCTGCGCAACGAGCCGCTCGTCGACAAGCTGCACTGCACCTATCTGACCCCCGCGAGGGCGGCCGGTGCGGAGCGCCGGCACCTCACCTGGGCGCACGAGGAGCTGTTCAAGCGGACCGTCACCCCGGTGACCCGGCGCGAGCTGCACACCTTCGGGCTGGTCTTGCACGGCGAGTCGCCCGAGGGCCTGCTCCCGGCCGTGCCGGACAGTGAGCTGACCGCCTTTGTCGTACAGGACCAGAGGGAGTTCTGGCGCAAGGCTGTGGACAAGACCGACGCCTGGGCTCAGGACGTCTGGGTCGACCTCGGGCTCGTCACGTACGCCCGAGCCGCGGTGACCCTGAAGGACGGGCGGCTGATCACCAAGAAGGAGGCCCTCGACCTGCTGCCCGGCCTGGGCGCTCCCGTCGAGGTGGTCGAGGACGTCAGACGACGGCGGTACGAGAGCCGGGTGGCCGCGCCGGGCGAGGAGTGGACGGCCCGCAGGTCCAGGCTGACCAGGGAGTACCTCGGCCCGGCGATCGACGCTCTCGTACGGGACTACGCGTGACTCACGGGACTACGCGGTCCCCACGCGCGCGTGGGGACCGCTTCCGCACTCATGCGCGCGTGGGGACCGCTTCCGCCGACGCCCCCGGCAT
Source organism: Streptomyces sp. KM273126 (assembly GCF_004337435.2). NCBI lineage: Bacteria > Bacillati > Actinomycetota > Actinomycetes > Kitasatosporales > Streptomycetaceae > Streptomyces > Streptomyces sp. KM273126. Next base: position 655,893 of record NZ_SJXB02000002.1, read on the forward strand.
GTCCGCCATGACCTCCGGCCGCTCCCGCAGCGACAGCAGCACCCGCAGTGTGGCGATCCACACCAGGCAGGAGCCCAGCATGTGCGCGCCCACCAGGACCTCGGGCAGGTCGGTGAAGTACTGGACGTAGCCGATGACGCCCTGCGCGAGCAGGACCAGGAACAGGTCGCGGGTGCGGTCGAGCGGGTCCTTGGGGGCGGCGACCGCCTTGAGGACGAACCACAGGGCGAACGTCAGGGTGACCACGATCCACGCCAGGACGGCGTGCAGCCTGCTGACGTTCTCCCAGTCCAGCGGCATGCGCTCCACATCGCTGGAGTCGCCCGCGTGCGGGCCCGCCCCGGTCACGACGGTGCCGACGGCGATCAGCAGGACCGTCGCGACGACCATGACCCACACGAGCTGCTGCACGGCCTTGCCGACCAGCGGGCGCGGTGCCGTGTCGCTCTCGCGCGTGCGCTGCCACATGACGGTCGCGACCGTCATGAGGGCCGTGGAGAGCAGGAAGTGCGCGGCGACCGTGTACGGGTTGAGGCCGACCAGGACGACGATGCCGCCGAGGACCGCGTTGCCCATGACGACCCAGAACTGGGCCCAGCCCAGGCGCGTCAGGCTCCGCCGCCACGGCTTCTGCGAGCGGGCGGCGATGATCGCCCAGCCGACCGCGGCGCACAGCACGTATGTCAGCATGCGGTTGCCGAACTCGATGGCGCCGTGCATGCCCATCGCGCTGGTCGCGGTGATCGAGTCCTCGGTGCACTTGGGCCAGGTCGGGCAGCCGAGACCGGAGCCCGTCAGGCGGACGGCACCGCCGGTGACCACGATGACCACCGACATGACGAGCGCGGCGAGGGCCGCTCGCTGAACCGTACCGGGGGCCGGTGTCCAGCGTTCGGCGATGAAGGCGAGGGGGTTGCGCACGAAGGCTGTGGCGTCGGCGCGGGTCACTTTTGGCACGCGCCCCATGGTAGGCCGCCGCTTGTGCACGGTTTCACGAGGGGTGGCCCTCTTCCGCCCGGGGGCTCACTCCCAGCGGAAGAAGCGCGCCGCCGCGCCCAGTCCGAGCACCGCCCACACAGCCAGGATGCCGAGATCGCCCCACGGCATGCCGGCGCCGTGCTGGAGGACGCTCCGCAGGCCGTCCGACAGCGCCGAGATGGGGAGCAGCCCGAGGACGGTCCCGGCCGCCTCCGGGAACCTGTCCAGCGGCACGATCACGCCGCCGCCCACGAGCAGCAGCAGGAAGACCAGGTTCGCCGCCGCCAGCGTGGCCTCCGCCTTGAGCGTGCCCGCCATCAGCAGTCCGAGCCCGGAGAAGGCGGCCGTGCCGAGGACCAGGAGCAGGAGAACGGCGAGGGGGTTGCCGTGCGGTGACCAGCCCAGGGCGAAGGCGATCACCGTGAGGAGGACGACCTGGAGGATCTCCGTGACCAGTACCGAGAGCGTCTTGGCGGTCATCAGCCCCCAGCGGGGGAGCGGTGACGAGGCGAGCCGCTTCAGCACGCCGTAACGGCGCTCGAAACCGGTGGCGATGGCCTGGCCGGTAAACGCCGTCGACATCACGGCGAGCGCCAGTACTCCGGGCGCGAGGAAGTCGACGGCCTCACCGGAGCCCGTGTCGACGATGTCCACGGTGCTGAACAGAGCGAGCAGCAGCGTCGGGATCACGACCGTCAGGAGCAGCTGCTCTCCGTTGCGGAGCAGCATCCTCGTCTCCAGCGCCGCCTGCGCCCCGATCATCCGCGACAGCGGGGCCGCGCCCGGCTTCGGCGCGTACGTCTTCGCGGTACTCGTACGCGCGCTCTCACTCACGCTCATACGCGCAACTCCTTGCCAGTGAGCTCCAAAAAGACGTCTTCGAGGGTGTGCCGCTCCACCGAGATCTTTTCCGGCATCACCCCGTGCTGCGCGCACCACGAGGTGACCGTCGCCAGCAGTTGCGGATCGACCTTGCCGACGACGCGGTACGCGCCCGGGGTCAGCTCCGCCGCGGTGCAGTCCGCCGGGAGCGCCTTCAGCAGGGAGCCCACGTCGAGGCCGGGCCGTCCCGTGAAACGCAGGGTGTTCTCGGCACCGCCCCGGCACAGCTCCTCGGGGGAGCCCTGGGCTATGACGCGGCCGGCGTCGATGATCGCGACGTCGTCGGCGAGCTGCTCGGCCTCGTCCATGTAGTGGGTGGTCAGGATGACCGAGACGCCGTCCGCGCGCAGGTCGCGCACCAGGTCCCAGGTCGCCCGGCGGGCCTGCGGGTCGAGACCGGCGGTCGGCTCGTCGAGGAAGACCAGTTCGGGGCGGCCCACCACGGCCATGGCGAGGGCGAGACGCTGCTGCTGGCCGCCGGAGAGACGGCGGTACGTGGTGCGGCCACAGGAGCCGAGGCCCAGCCGTTCGATCAGCGCGTCCACGTCCAGGGGGTGGGCGTGGAGCTTCGCCACGTGGCGCAGCATCTCGTCGGCCCGCGCGCCCGAGTAGACGCCGCCGGACTGGAGCATGACACCGATGCGCGGGCGCAGGTCACCGGCCTGTCGTACGGGGTCGAGGCCCAGCACGTGGACCGTCCCCGCGTCCGGTTTCCGGTATCCCTCGCAGGTCTCGACCGTGGTCGTCTTGCCTGCCCCGTTGGGGCCGAGCACGGCGGTGACGCCCGCTCTGGCCACCAGGTCGAGGCCGTCCACCGCGGTCTTCCCGCCGTACCGCTTCACCAGGGAACGGACCTGGACCACGGGCTCACTCTGCATGGGCGCCAAGTCTAGGGACGCGATCGGGGCGCCTGGCGGGCGGGGGCGAAGACGCCGCCCTCACGGGGAGGTGGGAGACGGTGCCTGCATGGTCCGGCAGGCCCCCGCAAGAACCCTGGTTGCATCACCGACTTGATCGATCAGAGATCGTTCGCGCAGGTCAGCTCTGGTGCCGGCTCGGGTGGTGGCTTAGGTATGCCTAAGTGATGTACGGCACCGTCGAGCGGTCCGGACGTGGCTTGCCCCGCTCTCGGGAATTACGCAACAATGGCGTTGTGAAAAACGTCGGCGAGGCTCGGGGGACCGCAAAGGGTGCCCCTCAGGAAGAGCTCGCGGCTGGGTTGCGCTCGGACCGCTCCACGCGCAACCGGGTCGCGCGGTCCATCCTGGACCACGGCCCGTCGACCGTCGCCGCGCTCGCCGAAAGGCTGGGACTCACGCAGGCGGCCGTGCGGCGCCACCTTGACGCGCTGGTCTCCGACGACGTTGTGGAAGCCCGTGAGCAGCGGGTCTACGGCGCACGGACACGCGGCCGGCCCGCCAAGGTGTTCGCCCTGACCGACTGCGGCCGGGACGCCTTCGACCAGTCCTACGACAAGCTCGCCGCGGACGCCCTCCGGTGGATCGCCGAGCGCGAGGGCGGCCAGGAAGCGGTCGCCGCCTTCGCCCGCGCCCGCCTCGCCGCACAGGCCGGGGCGTACCGCGAGGCGATCGAGGCCGTCGCCCCCGAGGAGCGCACCGAAGCCCTGGCCAAGGCCTTGAGCGTGGACGGGTACGCTGCCACTGCGCGCAGCGCACCGGTCGGAGAGCAGCTCTGCCAGCACCACTGCCCGGTCGCCCACGTCGCCGAACAGTTCCCGCAGCTCTGCGAGGCGGAGACCGAGGTCTTCTCCCAGCTGCTCGGCACACATGTCCAGCGGCTGGCGACCATCGCGCACGGCGACGGCGTCTGCACGACGTTCATCCCCAAAGCTGCACACGCCGCACAGGCGTCGCAGATTTCCCAGAACGACCAGCAAGACCACACCGCATCTGCAAGCACGGCCGGGAGGAACCCCGCATGACTCTCCCCACGGAGACTGCCCACCCTGAGCTCGAGGGCCTGGGCAAGTACGAATACGGCTGGGCCGACTCCGACGAAGCCGGTGCCGCAGCGAAGCGCGGCCTGAACGAAGCGGTCGTCCGTGACATCTCCGGCAAGAAGTCGGAGCCGGAGTGGATGACCAAGCTGCGCCTCAAGGGCCTGAAGCTCTTCGAGAAGAAGCCCATGCCGAACTGGGGCTCGGACCTGTCGGGCATCGACTTCGACAACATCAAGTACTTCGTGCGCTCCACGGAGAAGCAGGCGGAGTCCTGGGAGGACCTGCCCGAGGACATCAAGAACACGTACGACAAGCTCGGCATCCCCGAGGCGGAGAAGCAGCGCCTCGTGGCCGGTGTCGCCGCCCAGTACGAGTCGGAGGTCGTCTACCACCAGATCCGCGAGGACCTGGAGGAGCAGGGCGTCATCTTCCTCGACACCGACACCGCGCTGAAGGAGCACCCGGAGCTCTTCAAGGAGTACTTCGGGACCGTCATCCCGGTCGGCGACAACAAGTTCGCCTCGCTGAACACCGCGGTGTGGTCCGGCGGCTCCTTCATCTACGTGCCGAAGGGCGTGCACGTGGAGATCCCGCTCCAGGCCTACTTCCGCATCAACACGGAGAACATGGGCCAGTTCGAGCGGACCCTGATCATCGTCGACGAGGGTGCCTACGTGCACTACGTCGAGGGCTGCACCGCCCCGATCTACAAGAGCGACTCCCTGCACAGCGCGGTCGTCGAGATCATCGTCAAGAAGAACGCCCGCTGCCGCTACACGACCATCCAGAACTGGTCGAACAACGTCTACAACCTGGTCACCAAGCGCGCCGTCGCCTACGAGGGCGCCACCATGGAGTGGATCGACGGCAACATCGGCTCCAAGGTGACGATGAAGTACCCTGCCGTCTACCTGATGGGCGAGCACGCCAAGGGCGAGACCCTCTCCATCGCCTTCGCGGGCGAGGGCCAGCACCAGGACGCGGGCGCCAAGATGGTCCACATGGCGCCGAACACGTCGTCCAACATCGTCTCGAAGTCGGTGGCGCGCGGCGGTGGCCGTACGTCGTACCGCGGTCTGATCGAGATCGGCGAGGGCGCCCCGGGCGCGAAGTCCAACGTGCTCTGTGACGCCCTGCTCGTCGACACCATCTCCCGCTCGGACACCTACCCGTACGTGGACGTCCGCGAGGACGACGTGTCCATGGGCCACGAGGCGACCGTCTCCAAGGTCTCCGAGGACCAGCTCTTCTACCTGATGAGCCGAGGCCTCAGCGAGTTCGAGGCGATGGCGATGATCGTGCGCGGCTTCGTCGAGCCGATCGCCAAGGAACTGCCGATGGAGTACGCACTGGAGCTCAACCGGCTGATCGAGCTGCAGATGGAGGGCTCGGTCGGTTAGTCACCGGCCACGGTCGGCGAGCGCCGGCCGCCCTTCCCATCAAGCCCCATACGTAGGAAAGAGAGCACAACGACAGCCATGGCTGAGGCCCAGAACATCCCGGTGGGCTCCACCACCGCCGGCTCGATCGCTGTTGCGGCCGAGTCGACCGTAGCCACGCGCATGAGCGCGCCCCCCTCCTACAACGTGGCGGACTTCCCGGTCCCGCACGGCCGCGAGGAGGAGTGGCGGTTCACCCCGCTGGAGCGCCTGCGCGGCCTGCACGACGGCACCGCGGTGGTGGACGGTACCGGTGTGAAGGTGGACGTCCAGGCCCCCGAGGGCGTCATCGTCGAGACCGTCGGCCGCGACGACGCGCGGATCGGCAAGGCGGGCACCCCGGTGGACCGCGTCGCCGCCCAGGCGTACTCGGCGTTCGAGAAGGCCGGCGTGGTCACGGTCCCCAAGGAGACGGTGCTCACCGAGCCGATCCGTATTGCCGTGCACGGCGAGGGCGGGGTCGCCTACGGCCACCAGGTCATCGAGCTGGGCGCCTTCGCCGAGGCCGTCGTCGTCATCGACCACAGCGGCGACGCCGTGCTCGCCGCCAACGTCGACTACCTCCTGGGCGACGGCGCCAAGCTGACCGTCGTCTCGGTCCAGGACTGGGACGACAAGGCCGTGCACGTCGGCCAGCACAACGCCCTCGTCGGCCGGGACGCGTCCTTCAAGTCCGTGGTCGTCACCTTCGGCGGCGACGTCGTACGCCTCCACCCGCGCGTGTCGTACGCGGGCCCCGGAGGCGAGGCCGAGCTCTACGGCCTGTACTTCACCGACGCCGGCCAGCACCAGGAGCACCGCCTCCTGGTCGACCACAACACCCCGCACTGCAAGTCCAACGTCGCCTACAAGGGCGCGCTCCAGGGCGACAACGCGCACGCGGTGTGGATCGGTGACGTGCTGATCGAGGCCAGGGCCGAGGGCACGGACACCTACGAGATGAACCGCAACCTGGTGCTGACCGACGGCGCCCGTGTCGACTCCGTGCCGAACCTGGAGATCGAGACCGGCGAGATCGTCGGCGCCGGCCACGCCTCGGCGACCGGCCGCTTCGACGACGAGCAGCTCTTCTACCTGATGGCCCGCGGTATCCCGGAGCACGAGGCCCGCCGCCTCGTCGTCCGCGGCTTCTTCGCCGAGCTGGTCCAGCAGATCGGCGTCGAGGACATCGAGGAGCGCCTCATCGCCAAGATCGAAGAGGAGCTGGAGGCGTCGGTCGCATGACTGCCTCGTCCACGTTCCTGCGCGCCTGCGGGCTGAGCGAGCTGGAGGAGGACACCCCGAAGCGGGTGGAACTCGACGGCACGCCCATCTCGGTCGTCCAGACCGAGGGCGAGGTCTTCGCGATCTACGACATCTGCTCGCACGCCAACGTCTCGCTCTCCGAGGGCGAGGTGGAGGACTGCCAGATCGAGTGCTGGCTGCACGGCTCCAGCTTCGACCTGCGCACCGGCAAGCCGTCCGGCCTTCCCGCGACGCGCCCCGTCCCCGTATACCCCGTAAAGATCGAAGGGGACGACGTGCTCGTCTCCCTCACCCAGGAGTCCTGAGGCACCCATGGCAACGCTTGAAATCCGAGACCTGCACGTCACCGTCGAGGCCGACAACGCCACGAAGGAGATCCTCAAGGGCGTCGACCTCACCGTGAAGCAGGGCGAGACGCACGCCATCATGGGCCCCAACGGCTCGGGCAAGTCGACCCTCGCCTACTCGCTGGCGGGTCACCCCAAGTACACGATCACCAGCGGCACCGTGCTGCTCGACGGCGAGGACGTCCTGGAGATGTCCGTCGACGAGCGCGCCCGCGCGGGCCTGTTCCTGGCGATGCAGTACCCGGTCGAGGTTCCCGGCGTCTCGGTCTCCAACTTCCTGCGCACCTCCGCCACCGCCATCCGCGGCGAGGCCCCCAAGCTGCGCACCTGGGTGAAGGAGGTCAAGGAGGCCATGGAGCGCCTCAGCATCGACCCGTCCTTCGCCGAGCGCAATGTGAACGAGGGCTTCTCCGGCGGTGAGAAGAAGCGCCACGAGATCCTCCAGCTGGAGCTGCTCAAGCCGAAGGTCGCGATCCTCGACGAGACGGACTCCGGTCTGGACGTCGACGCGCTGCGCGTGGTGTCGGAGGGCGTGAACCGCGTCCGCGAGAGCGGCGAGGTCGGCACCCTGCTGATCACCCACTACACGCGCATCCTGCGCTACATCAAGCCCGACCAGGTCCACGTGTTCGCCGCCGGCCGGATCGCCGAGTCCGGTGGCCCCGAGCTCGCGGACAAGCTGGAGAACGAGGGCTACGAGGCATACGTGAAGGGTGGCGCATCCGCGTGACACAGTTGCCGGGCCTCCTCGACACCGAGGCGATCCGCAAGGACTTCCCCATCCTGGACCGGCAGGTCCACGACGGCAGGAAGCTCGTGTACCTGGACAACGCGGCGACCTCGCAGAAGCCGCGCCAGGTACTGGACGCCCTGAGCGAGTACTACGAGCGCTACAACGCCAACGTCCACCGCGGTGTGCATGTGCTCGCCGAGGAGGCCACGGCGCTGTACGAAGGCGCGCGGGACAAGGTCGCCGCGTTCATCAACGCGCCCAGCCGCGACGAGGTGATCTTCACCAAGAACGCCTCCGAGTCGCTGAACCTCGTGGCGAACATGCTGGGCTGGGCCGACGAGCCCTACCGCGTGGACGCCGAGACCGAGATCGTCATCACGGAGATGGAGCACCACTCCAACATCGTGCCGTGGCAGCTGCTGTCGCAGCGCACGGGAGCGAAGCTGAAGTGGTTCGGCCTCACGGACGAGGGCCGTCTCGACCTGTCGAACATCGACGAGATCATCACGGAGAAGACGAAGATCGTCTCCTTCGTGCTGGTGTCGAACATCCTGGGGACGGTCAACCCGGTCGAGGCGATAGTCCGCCGGGCGCAGGAGGTCGGGGCCCTGGTCCTGATCGACGCCTCGCAGGCCGCACCGCACATGCCGCTGGACGTACAGGCCCTCCAAGCCGACTTCGTGGCCTTCACCGGCCACAAGATGTGCGGCCCGACCGGCATCGGCGTGCTCTGGGGCCGCCAGGAACTGCTGGAGGACCTCCCTCCGTTCCTCGGCGGCGGCGAGATGATCGAGACGGTGTCGATGCACTCGTCGACGTACGCACCGGCTCCGCACAAGTTCGAGGCGGGCACCCCGCCGATCGCGCAGGCGGTCGGCCTGGGCGCGGCGATCGACTATCTGTCGTCGATCGGCATGGACAAGATCCTCGCCCACGAGCACGCGCTCACCGAGTACGCGGTGAAGAAGCTGGGCGAGGTCCCCGGCCTGCGCATCATCGGCCCGGCCACGGCCGAGGACCGGGGCGCGGCGATCTCCTTCACGCTCGGTGACATCCACCCGCACGACGTGGGCCAGGTCCTCGACGAGCAGGGCATCGCGGTCCGGGTCGGCCACCACTGCGCCCGCCCCGTCTGCCTGCGGTACGGAATTCCTGCGACCACGCGAGCGTCGTTCTATCTGTACTCCACGCCGGCCGAGATCGACGCTCTGGTCGACGGACTGGAGCACGTACGGAACTTCTTCGGCTGAAGGGCGTGCTGAAACCGTGAAGCTGGACTCCATGTACCAGGACGTCATCCTGGACCACTACAAGCACCCTCACGGGCGTGGTCTTCGGGATGGCGACGCCGAGGTGCACCACGTGAACCCGACGTGCGGCGACGAGATCACCCTTCGTGTGAGGTACGACGGCACGACGATCAAGGACGTCTCGTACGAGGGCCAGGGCTGCTCCATCAGCCAGGCCTCGGCCTCCGTGCTGAACGACCTTCTCGTGGGCAAGGAGCTGGCCGAGGCACAGAAGATCCAGGAGACCTTCCTGGAGCTGATGCAGTCCAAGGGCCGTATCGAGCCCGACGACGAGATGGAGGAGACCCTGGAGGACGCGGTCGCGTTCGCCGGAGTCTCCAAGTACCCGGCCCGAGTCAAGTGCGCCCTCCTCAGCTGGATGGCGTGGAAGGACGCGACGGCCCAGGCCCTGGGCGGAGCCGACGCCGAAAGGAAGACGGCATGAGTGACACCGTGGAGATGAAGCCGGCCTCGGAGGAGGAGCTCCGTGAGGCCCTGATGGACGTGGTCGACCCCGAACTGGGCATCGACGTCGTCAACCTCGGCCTCATCTACGGCATCCACGTCGACGACGCCAACATCGCGACCGTCGACATGACCCTGACCTCCGCGGCCTGCCCGCTGACGGACGTCATCGAGGACCAGGCCAAGTCCGCCACGGACGGCCTCGTCAGCGAACTGCGCATCAACTGGGTCTGGATGCCCCCGTGGGGCCCCGACAAGATCACGGACGACGGCCGGGAGCAGCTCCGCGCGCTCGGGTTCAACGTCTGAGAGCACCCGCTCATCACATGTGTGACTGTGGCCCCCGGCGTATTGCCGGGGGCCACAGTCGTCACCGTCATCTACGGGGCGTCAGCTGTTCACGGGGGAGGGGCTCAGGCCAGCCCGTCCACCAGTCGGAACGCCGTGTCCGACCAGTACAGCCGGCTGTTCTCCATCGGGTCGAGACGGAGGACGAAGTCCCTGTGGCGGAGGAAGCGGCCGGGGTAGTTGACGGACTCCAGCATGATCGCGTCCGAGTTGAAGGAGCGGCGGGGGCAGAACGTGGCGTCCTGCTTGAAGAGCTTCGAGCCGTCGTTGCGGTCGACGCGGAGGCGGAAGTTCTGGTGGCGCGCGTAGCGGCCGTCCTCCATGCGGAACGAGTAGCAGGAGGAGTCCGAGAGGCCGGAGACGACCTGGAAGGTGGAGTCCTCCCTGGCCTCGCCGCCGCTGCGGGAGCTCACCCGGTCCAGCTGGATCACTCCGCTCCTCAGGTGCCAGTAGCGGTCCGGGTAGTTGACGGCCCGTATGGACTTCCACGACGAGGTCGAGGGCTGGGAGGAGGACGGCGGCTTCTTGCTGGGGCTCGTCGACTTCGACGGCTCCGGCTCCGGCTCGGGTTCGGGCTTCGCGCCGCCCTGTTGGGAATCGGACGAGGCCTCGCTCTTCGACGCGGTGGGCTGCGGGGAGGACAGACCACTCTTGCCGACCGGAGCGGCGGGGGCGACGGTGGGCACGATCGCCTCCTCGGCCCCCGTCGTGCGGGCCGTGCGCTCCCGAGCGGAGTTCTCGGTAGGCGGTTCCTGCAGGGCCAACGCGGTCACGCTGCCTAACAGGACCGCCACGGCGAGTGCGCCGGCCGCCCAGAGCCGACGTGTGCCCGGAACCCGGGTCTGATCCGGTGATTCACCGGTTTCCCACACCTTCGGGGGCGAGTTCCAGAGCACGGGGAGGTTTTCCGGAGTGAATCCGGGTTTTTCATCTGGCATGCGCGGTTCCCTCAGCGTCGCCACAGGCGTACGCGAAATCGTCGTCCGGAGTCGTCAGACGTCCGGTATCGGCACAGGAGGAAAGGGGGTCACCGACACGCGGAACGGCTGTGGCCGCGACTACCGGGTGCGTGACCGGTGAAACAGTAGTGGAACTCGTGGGTAGCAGGCAGCCCTTTCAGAGAGCGGTTTCTCGGCGAATCCCGGGCTCCCTGATGCGAGTTGAGGCTTTGCGTCACATTCACATCCCTTTCCCGGGGCGCTCCTGGCTCCGGCTCACCGCCTGACGTGATGACGTCAGCGGGCAACGTGACCAACTTGAGACGCGGTTCCACGAACGTGTGCGTGTTGCGCTCGCGGGGCCGATGTCGGTGGTGGGCGCGAGATGTTCGGTCGGCGTACACCCGCGATATGTACGGTCGTACGCATCGATCCGTACACTCGCCCTCATGGGATACGTACTGCTCGCCGGAGCCATCGCTGCCGAGGTGGCCGCCACGACCGCCATGAAGTACAGCGACGGTTTCAGCAGGCTGTGGCCCTCGCTGCTCACCCTCCTCGGGTACGCCGTGTCCTTCGTGCTGCTCGCGCAGACCCTGAAGACCATGTCCATCGGCACGGCGTACGCGATCTGGTCCGGAGTCGGCACCGCGACCATCGCCCTGATCGGGTTGGCGCTCTTCGGGGAAGGCCTGGGAATCGCCAAGGTCGCCGGGCTCGCGCTGATCATCGGGGGAGTGGTCGTGCTGAACCTGGGAGGCGCGCACTGATGCCCCGCCGCTACGACCCTGAGCGACGCCAGCGGATCATCGACGCCGCGATCCGGGTCGTGGGTGCGCGCGGCCTCGCCGGACTGAGTCACCGTACGGTGGCCGTGGAGGCGGACGTGCCGCTCGGCTCGACGACGTATCACTTCAAGACCCTCGACGAACTGATGGTCGCCGCGTTGCGTCAGGCCAACGAGGATTTCGCCAAGGTCGTCGCCGCGCGCGGCGCGCTGGAGGACCCTCGGACCGATCTTGCCGGTGAGCTCGCGGCGCTGACCGGGGAGTGGCTCGCGGGGGACCGTACGGGCGTGGAGCTGGAGTACGAGCTCTATCTCGCGGCCCTGCGCCGTCCCGCTCTGCGGCCCGTCGCGGCCGAGTGGGCCCAGGGCTTCGCCGAGCTCATCGCCCGCCGTACGGACCCGGTCACGGCCCGGGCCCTGGTTGCCCTGATCGATGGGATCTGTCTGCAGGTGTTGCTGACGGGGGTGCCGTATGACGAGGAGTACGCGCGGGAGATGTTGGGGCGTGTGATGCGGTGATGTGGTGGCCGGTACGGGTGTGCGTGCGGGGCGCTGGGGGTTTTCTCGCCCCCGCCGCCCCTACCCGTCCCATCCCCAGGGGCTCCGCCCCTTCGACCCAGGCCGAGGGGGCTGCGCCCCTGGACCCCCGGTTTCGGGGCTGCGCCCCGGACCAGTGCCTCAGGGCTCCGCCCCCGGCCCCCTCTTCGGGGCTCTGCCCCGGACCCCGTTCGGGGGCCGGCCCCCGGACCCCCGCTCCTCAAACGCCGGAGGGGCTGGAGTGTGCGGGCGGCCCTGGATTGTGCGGGCGGCTGGAATGTGCGGGCGGGCTCGAATGCGCAGGGCGGGACTGGAATATGCGGGCGGGCTGGAATGCACAGGGTGGGGCTGGGTTTTTGCCGGTCGGGGCCGGGGGTTTGCCAGCCAGGGCCAGGACCTTCCGGCCGGGGGCTGGGGCCCTCCGGCCGAGGCTCCGGACCCTCCGGCCGGGGACTGGGACCCTCCGGCTGATGGCTGGGGCCCTCCGGCTGGGGATTTCCAGCCGAGGCCAGGCACCACCCAGCCCGTCCGGCGTTTGAGGACGAGGCCGTTCAGGCCGACAAGCGGGGGTCTGGGGGCGGCAGCCCCCAGAGAAGGGACGGGAATGGGTAGGGGCGGCGGGGGCGAGAAAACCCGGGCGCGCGCCACGCCCCACCCGCACCTGCGACCGGCACATGAGACGCCCCTCCCACCGGTTCGCCTCCACGACCCCCGGCCGGTTAGGTTGCCCTCATGACCGACACGACTGCTCCTCGCACCACCGGCGCCGTGGCCGCCGGTCTCGCCACGATCGCCGCCGACGGCACCGTTCTCGACACCTGGTTCCCCGCGCCCGAGCTGACCACTGCGACCGCCGAGGGCCCCGGCCCGGCCGGCAGTGAGCGGCTGTCCGCCGAGAAGGCCGCGGAACTGCTCGGTGAGGGCGCCGCGAAGGCGATCGGCCCGGACGCCCGCCGGGGCGTCGAGGTGGTCGCGGTCCGTACGGTCATCGCCTCCCTCGACGAGAAGCCGATCGACGCGCACGACGTCTACCTGCGCCTCCACCTGCTGTCGCACCGGCTCGTCAAGCCGCACGGCCTGAGCCTCGACGGCATGTTCGGCTTCCTCGCCAACGTCGCCTGGACCTCGCTCGGTCCGGTCGCCGTCGACGACATCGAGAAGGTCCGGCTCAACGCGCGCGCCGAGGGGCTGCACCTCCAGGTGACGTCCGTCGACAAGTTCCCGCGCATGACGGACTACGTCGTCCCGAAGGGCGTCCGTATCGCCGACGCGGACCGCGTGCGACTCGGTGCGCACCTCGCCGAGGGCACCACCGTGATGCACGAGGGCTTCGTGAACTTCAACGCGGGCACCCTGGGCACCTCGATGGTCGAGGGCCGCATCTCCGCCGGTGTCATCGTCGGCGACGGTTCCGACATCGGCGGTGGCGCCTCCACGATGGGTACGTTGTCCGGTGGCGGCAACGTGATCATCGCCATCGGCGAGCGTTGCCTCGTCGGTGCCGAGGCGGGCGTCGGCATCGCGCTCGGCGACGAGTGCGTCGTCGAGGCCGGCCTGTACGTCACCGCCGGCACCCGCGTCACCATGCCCGACGGGCAGATCGTCAAGGCCCGTGAGCTGTCCGGTGCCTCGAACATCCTGTTCCGCCGCAACTCCATCACCGGCAAGGTCGAAGCCCGCCCGAACAACGCGGTCTGGGGCGGTCTGAACGAGATCCTCCACAGTCACAACTGAGAACGCATGGACCGTGCGGACCGTATGGTCCGCACGGTCCATGGGGCCGTGGACGATGGGCGCCCTCCTGCGGCTTGCGGGAGGGCGCCCGGCTTTCTTCGAGATGCTGTGGTCAGGCGGCGACCAACACCTCGTATGCCGCCAGGAGCCCGTCCGACGGCTCCCGGCCGGCGGGCCGCAGCGGCGCTCGGACCGGGCCGGCGGGCAGCCTCAGCCGGCCGAGCAGCGCCTTCGCGGTCACGGTGCCGGGCAGGCCGGAACCCATCATCAGCTCGGTCAGCGGGATGGTGAGCCGCTGGCGACGGGCGGCCTCGGCGGTGTCTCCCGCGTCGAACGCGTCAATGACCGCCCGGAAGTGACGGGGTGTCACATTCGCAACGGTGCTGATGTACCCGGTCCCGCCGATCGCGTACAGCGCCAGTACGTACTCGTCGCAGCCCGTGTAGTACGCCATTCCTGTCCGGGCCAGCACCTTCTGGGTGCCCAGCAGGTCGTACGCGCAGTCCTTCACCGCCACGATCCGCGGGTGCTCGGCCAGCCGGATCATGGTCTCCGGCTCGATGCGGGTGCCGGTGCGGCCGGGGATGTCGTACAGGGCGAGCGGCAGCCCGCAGGCGTCGGCGAGCTCGCGGAAGTGGGCCTCGACGGCGTCCTGCGGGGGCCTGCTGTAGTACGGCGTGACCGCCAACAGGCCGTCCGCCCCCGCCTTTTCGGCCGCCAGGGCCAACTCCACGGTGTGCCGCGTGTCGGCCGTCCCGACGCCCGCGACGATATGGGCCCGGTCCCCGACCGCCTCCCGGACCACACGCACGAGCTCCGCCTTCTCCGTGTCCGACGTGGTGGGCGACTCACCCGTCGTACCGGACAGGACCAGACCGTCGCAGCCCCCGGCCACCAGCCGGTCGGCCAACCGCTGCGCGCCGTCGAGGTCCAGTGCGCCCTCCGCGGTGAAGGGTGTGATCATCGCGCAGAGCGCACGGCCGAAGGGGGCGGGGCGTGGAGTCGTCATGGGGGTAGTGTCGGCACGGTCACGGTGAAGATCTACTTAATTCTTCTACGAGATGTCGGTCAGACCTGCTACGGAGACGTGCCGTGCGTCGTTGACCCGAGGTGAGAGGCCCTGCTGCGGAGCCGCCCCTTTTGGGTCACCATGGCCATGACGGTCAGCAACGTCACGTCACGGTCATGGGAGGCGTCATGAGGCTCGGCAAGGCACTCGCCACCGGGGTCGCGGAGGAGCAGGACCAGTCGTACGAGGAGGAACTGCGACTCCCCGAAGAGACCGCGGGGGCCAAGGAGTCGGAGGCGACCGCGGCTGAAGAGGTACCGGTCGCGCGATGAGGCTGCGGCTCCCCGAGGAACGTCCGGCGGAGCCGCCGACCGGATACAAGATCGCCCACCCGATGCTGTCCCAGGACGGCACACGGGCCGGTTTCACCGGGGTGTCGCTGGGTGGTGCGCTGCCGTACGGGGTCCTCGACGAGGCCCGGTGTGTCTACGGACTCAGGCACCGTGCCCCCGCGCGCCTGTGCGACTGCGGCTTCCACTGTGTGCACGACCGCGCGGCTGCCGAGGCGTTGCAGTGCACCGGCGAGCACCGCTCGGCCGTGCTGCTGGAGGTCTCCGTGCTCGGCTCGTACATCCGCTTCGAACTCGGCTTCCGGTACGCGCGCCAGCGGGTGAGGTGTGCGACGGTCGGGCCGTGCGCGTGCGGCGCGGCGGCCGTGGCCCTGGCTGACGCCGGTTGGGGGCGGCCGGGCTGGCGCGCGCTGACCGCCGCGTGCGCGGGCTGCGTCCGCGGGCGTACGTCGGTGTCGCTTGCCTCCTTCGCCCGGCTGGCGGGGGAGGGGCTGCGGGTTCGGGCTGCTGAGGGTGCGGCTGCGGCTGCTGCTGCGGCTGCGGGCGCGGTGGCGGATGAATCGTGCGGTTCGTCTGGTCCCGCCCGGTTGTCCGGCAATCTGGGCGTCCCCGAACTCGTCGCAGAGGCGGCGTTGCTCCAGGCGCGGCTCGACTGGTTCCAGGGCCAGCTGGCCAGGCTCGGCGAACGTGGACCCGGGGCGCCGCCGCAGGGATCGCCTCCGCAGGGGTAACGCCGCCCGGGCCGGGTACTCGGAGCGCCCCGGACGAGAGGAGGCGGGACACAGTGACAGGGACCCTGGACACCAGGCCCGCACGACCCACGGCGGCCGAGCACCATTCCGTCGGCGAACTGGTCGGGCAGGCCACCGAACAGCTCTCCACGCTTGTACGGCAGGAACTCGCTCTCGCCAAGGAGGAGCTGGCCGCGAAGGGACGCCGCGCGGGGCGTGGTGGCGGACTGCTGGGTGCGTCCGGCGCCATCGGCTACGTGGGCCTCATGGCTCTGTCGGGTGCCGCCGCGGCCGCGCTGGCGCTGGTGCTGCCCGTGTGGGCCGCCGCGCTCATCGTCGCGGGGGCGCTCTTCGTGATCGCGGCCGTGCTGGCGGCGACCGGGCGCACTCAGCTGCGCCGCGCCAAGCCGGCCACGCCCGCGCAGGCCATCGGCAGCCTCAGGGCGGATGTCGAGGAGATCAAGGGAAGGGCGCACCGATGACGAGTACCTCCGGCGGTTCGGCTGGTTCGACGGGCTCGGCTGGTTCGAGGGGCGCGCCACAGCCTCCTCGTTCGACCGGGGCCAAAGGGCCCGACGAGCTGCGGCAGCAGATCGCGATGACGCGTCATCAGCTCGGCGACACCGTTGAGGAGTTGGTTGCCAAGACCGATGTGAAGGCGCGGGCTCGGGCCCAGGTGGCGGAGCTGAGGGGCTCTGCCTCCCATGCGGCGCACTCCGTGCGGGAACGGGTGCCGCGTGTGCGGCGGGTTGTGGTGATCGGCGGTGTGGGTGCGGGCGTCGCCGCGGCGGCCGTCGGCGGGGTGGTCTGGCGGCAGCGCGAGGCGTCGCGGGCTGTGATGTGTGGGCGGCGCCGTTCTGTTTCGGCGCTCCGTCGTGACGTCGCGCGGCGCGTCCAGCGGATGCGGCGTATGTAGGCGAGTGTCTCCGGCGGCTGGGTCGGGGTGGGTGCCTGAGGTGCGGGGTGGCTTTCCGTCGTGGGGGTTCGCGTCGCCTGTACGTGTTTTCGTGGGTCGGGTGCGCGCCGGGAGGTCTCCGTCCTCGGTCCGGCGGGTCTGTGGGGGAGTATGCACTCGGCGGCGGACGCCGGCCGCTGCGGGCGGACACCTCCCGGCACACCCCCTCGCGTACGCGGGCGACCGCGGGCCGGTGAACGCGTCCGCACATGCCACAGTCAGCCTTCGGTGTGCCCATGCTTCCAAGGAGTGCGGGGCTGTGTTGAATATGCGGTTCCGCCGCGTGGGCGCGACAAGCCGCAACGAACCCGCGCCCGACCATCGGCAAGAACCCGGCAGACGAGACGCCCCGGTCACCCAGAAGGCATTCGGGCTTGACCTGAATCTTGGTTGAGGTCGGAGGGTGATCGGTACACGCACCCGTACCGATCGCCGGAGGCCGGCATGACCCGTCGTACCCACGTACACCCCGAACTCGACAATCCCCGGGCGGGGGCGCCCTTCTTCAGTACCTGGAAGGTGGGGACACCTCTGCGGCAGCGGCAGACCGTGGAGGCCATCGCCGCCACCTGGGAGCGGCGGCCCTGGCCCGCCGAGGGGCTGCTCGGCTACTACGTCTACACCGGGCTGGACGGCTCTACCCTGCTCCACTACTCGCAGTGGGCCGACGAGCAGGCGTACGAGGCCTTCGTCAAGACTCGGCGGCAGGAGCGCAACGACGAGATCGACACCGCCGTGCCAGGTATCGAACGCCAGTGGCTCGGGCGGTACCGGCGCTACCGCGGCCTGACGCGGGACGAGGCTCCGGTGCCGGGCTGCATCGTGATCGTCGACGTGGAGTTCGAGGGCCCCGACCCCGACCGGCAGCGCGCCTGGGTCGACGCCGTCCTCGGGGCGCTCGACAGTGAGCCCAACCCGCACCCCGGCGGCATCTCCGCCCACTTCCACCTCGGCACCGACGGCACCAGGGTCCTCAACTACGCCGAGTGGGAGACCGCCCAGGCCCACATCGACGCCCTCGCCGCACCCGGCGACGGGATCGGTACGCCGGCGGCCCGCGAGCAGTGGGAGCGGGTGCAGACGTGGCCCGGACCCGATGCCGCAGCCGATGCCGCTCAGCGGTTCGGCAGCGGTCAGCGCGGGCAGGGACAGCCGCAACGGCCCGGCCTCGAAGGCACTCTGCACCAGGAGCAGACCCACCACCGCCAGCGCCAGGACACCCCAGGGCTGCCACGAGACGAGCAGTCCGGTGACTCCCCTGTCGCGAACGATGCCGCCGGAGACGCGGGTGAGCGCGTCCTGGAGGCCGTAGAGGGTGCCGGCCGCGGCGGCCAGGAGGGGTGGGCGGTACAGCAGTCGCAGGTGCAGGGCGATGCCCACGAGGATTCCGGCCACCCCCAGGACACACGCGATCACCAGCCACTGCCGCACCACGCTGACCTGGCCTTGGCCGCTGTGCGGGTGCCCCGCCAGGATGAAGGCCGCCACTCCGCCGCTGAGGGCCAGTACTCCCAGCCAGCCCGACCAGCCCAGCGGTTGGTCGCCCATCCACCGGGCGAGAGCCATCGCGAAGAGCAGGTTCGTGGTGAGCAACGGCTCGACCTGGGCGAGGCTGCCGTGGGTCAGCGCGAGTGCCCCGAGGATCTGGCCCATGACCATGCAGCCGATGCCCGCCAGCCACAGTGGCACCCGCATCAGGTCCAGCAGCAGTCGGTAGGACAGCATCAGGGACAGCGGTTCGCGTTCGGCCGCGTGCTGCTGGAGCACGAAGCCGAAGCCCAGCAGACACGCGGCGGGAAGGCTGTAGAGGTACACCACGGCCAGTCATCCTCCTGCCGGGGCCGCCGTGCGAAGGTTCTGGACGGCCGGAGTCCGGCCAGGACCGTTCCGCAAAGTCACCCACGCGGCTTATCGCCGGGCCGTCGCGTGCCGGTCCCGGGGACGGCACATCGCTCAGCGGGCGCTCACCTCGGTGGTCGGCGCGGGCCGGGGCCGGCCGCGCCGGTTCGGCTCGCGCACCGCTGGTCCGTGTGTCGCCGCACGTTTGAAAGCCGTGAGCTCCGGCTACCCCTCGATGGTCGTTGTCATCGCCGGATGCGCGGAATGGTCGGGGCGGAGAGGTGCGCTCGCGGGCGGTCGGCGGACTCCGACGCCGTACTGGAGCCCATCGGTCAAGGAGGTCACCTTGGGACGCTCCACGGCGGATCCGTACCCGGCCAGGTCCGCCCTCCTGCCCGGCACCGTGCCCACGACGGGCGTGGCGCTCGTGACGGGTGCCTCCTCCGGGATCGGGGCGGCTGTCGCGCGGGCCCTGGCGAAAGAGCGGTGGGCGCTGCTGGTCTCCGGACGTGACCGGGCCCGGCTGGACAGGGTGGCGCACGAGACGTCCGGTGTCGCGATTCCCTGCGACCTGTCCAGCGCCGACGGCGCCCGGCAGTTGGCCGACCGGGCCCTTCAGCAGGTTCCCGTCCTCGATCTGCTCGTCGCCGCGGCCGGTGTGGGCTGGGCCGGGCCGTTCACCTCGATGCCCTGCAGCGAGGTGGACCGGCTGCTCACAGTGGACCTGGCTTCGGTGGTGCATCTGGTCCGGCAGGTCCTGCCCCACATGGTGGAGCGGCGCCGAGGCCGGCTGGTGCTGATCGGCTCCGTCGCGGGGTGCGTCGGAGTGCGGGAGGAAGCGGTGTACTCCGCGGCGAAAGCGGGGCTCGGCGCCTTCGCCGACGCGCTGCGGTACGAGCTGAAGGGCACTGGAGTGGGGCTGACCCACGTCGTGCCGGGTGTGGTGGACACTCCCTTCTTCGCCCGGCGAGGGGTGCCCTACTGCCGTAGCCGCCCGCGTCCGATCCCGCCCGAACGGGTGGCCGCGGCAGTCGTCGCGGCCGTGCGCAGGGAACGCCACGAAGTGTTCGTGCCTGGCTGGCTCCGTGTGCCGGTCGCGGTTCGCTGCCTCGCGCCCTCCTCGTACCGGCGCCTGGCGGCTCGGTTCGGCTGAACGCGACGACAGAGCGCGCTGCACAGAAGAAGAGCGCGCTGCACAGAAGATACGGGCGGCGGAGCGGTCTGGAGGCCAAGCGGAGCGGTCTGGATGCCAAAGGAGAAGGACATGCGGGACGGCGTGCATCGGGGCCGGTCGTGGCGCGCGGCCGTCGGCGTCGTCCCGGCACTCGTCGCCGCGGCCCACATCGTGCCCGCCGCGACCTGGCTCTCCGGCCCCCGGCGCGCATGGCTGCCTGCCCTGGCGGGCGTCGGCCGCAGCGACCACGTCGCGCTCACCTTCGACGACGGTCCCGATCCCCGCTCCACGACTGCTTTCCTGGCCGCGCTGGACGAGTTGTCGGTCCGTGCCACGTTCTTCGTGGTGGGTGAACAGGTGCTGTGGCACCGGCGGCTGAGCCACGACATCGTCCGGCGCGGTCACGAAATCGCCGTCCACGGCTGGACGCACAACCGCCCATGGCGGCCGGCGCCGGCCGGAGAGGCCCGGCAACTGGCGCGAGCCGCGCACGTGGTGGCGGAGGTGTCCGGTGCACCTCCCACCTGGTACCGGCCCCCGTACGGCATCCTGACCGGCGACCGGCTGCTGGCCGCGCGCCGCACCGGGCTGCGCCCGGTCCTGTGGACCGCCTGGGGCCGCGACTGGAAGGCCCGGGCCACCGCCGAGTCCGTGGCGACGACCGTCCTGGCGGACCTGCGGGGAGGCGGCACGGTGGTGCTGCACGACACCGACCGCCATGCGGCACCGGGCTGCTGGCGGGCGGCGCTGGCCGCGTTGCCCGGGCTGGTGGGCGCGTGCCGGGCGGCCGGCCTGACGGTCGGGCCGCTCGGCGAGCACGGCGTCGAGAGCCCGGCATCTGCCGACGACGCGCGAGCCCGATGATCCATCCACATGTCGATCCATCCGTATGTGTTGTGGGTCGGGTCCGGGGTGGTGGGTAGTGGCCAGGTCGTCCTACCGCCTGGCGCCGCTGCTGAACGGACGAAGTCGTCCTCCGAACGGTCCGATCTGTCCTCTGAACGGCCAGAGCTGTCCTCAGGCACAGAGCCGTTCCAGCGGGCCCACGGCGTCACCCTGGAAGAGGCAGCGGTCGGCGACGGCCCGGCGACCGGGTACCGGGCCGCCCGAGGCGAGGCCGTCCAGGCACTGCACCAGCTGCCATGAGTCCGCGGCGTACTCGGTCAGGCCCAGCGCCGCCATGCGGCGCGCTCCCTCCGCTCCGTGGCCCGGGATCGGGCGGTACCCGACGACCGGGACACCGACGGCCAGTGCTTCCAGTGCCGTCTGCCCTGCGGCGTTGTCGACGAGTGCCACGCAGGCCGCCATCAGGCCCGGTATGTCGTCCACCCAGCCCATGGCAAGCGTTCCCGGCACCTTCGACAGGAGGCGGCGCATGCGCTCGTTCCGCCCGCACAGGACGACCGGCAGGTAGCCGGCGCCGACCAGGAGCCGGGCCGTCGCGTCGAGCCGGCTTCCCACCCCCCACGCGCCCGCGGACATCAGCACGGGCCGACGCCCGTCGTCGGCCGTGAGCCGCTGCCGCCAGTAGGTCTCGCCGGGCGGCTGCGGGCGGAAGCGGTCCGGCAGCAGCGGACCGCAGGCGAGGGCGGGTCGTCCCAGGCGGTGCCGCACGTCCCGGGCGATCTGCGCGGTGAGGCACAGGTTGAGATCGTTGCCCCGGTGCAGCCATTGGCGGTGGACGGCGAAGTCGGTGATGACCACCGCGCTGGGTACCGCGAGCCGTCCGCGGGCCCGCATCCGCCCGGTCACCTGGGCGGCCAGGTGGAAGACCGGAACGACCGCGTCGGCGTGACTGTCTGCCACCTGCTGACGCAACCGGTCCTCGGCGAGCGCCACGAGCGGCGCACTGCCCGGCTCAGGCCCGGCGCCGCCGCGGAAGAAGGCGGCGTAGATGCCCGCGTACAGCAGGGGGGCGTGCCGGATCGTCGCGTGGTAGAAACCGCGCAGCCCGGCCCCGATGCGGGCGGGGAGCAGCTCCAGTACGTCTGTGTGCACCGCCTCGTGCCCGGCCACGCCCAGGCGCCGGGCCAGCTCGGCGGCAACCGCGTCGTGTCCCGATCCCATGCTCGCGCTGACCACGAGAAGGCGGCTCACGGCAGGCGTCGCACGGGTACGGTGACGCCCCGCCCGGACACGAGAACGTGCGGGGACAGGCAGGGCGCCGGGAGGTACGGGCACCGGCACAAGCGCGTCTGCGGCATGGTCACCTCGTATCGAGCAGCGAGCAACAGTTGTCCGCGGCCCCGGCAGCCCAACAGACGCCGACCAGGACCCTCCCGTCGTACGTAGCCGTTATGGCAGGATTTATCACCGTGTGCGGCGGCTGCGTCTTTGTTCACTCTGGTCACCTCTGTCCGCCCGCCGGCTGTACGGCGGCCGCCCGGCGGGTCTTCCCGTTCCCGTGAACGACAGGTACTCGCATGAACGCGCTCACCGTCGTCATGGCCCTGCTCTCCGCGCTGTCCAACGCGGCGGCGTCCGTCCTGCAACGCCGGGCCGCCGTCGAGCCCGACGAGGTCTCCGGCCGCGGTGTCAGAGTGGCGGCGGCCCGTCTGGCGGAGCTCCTGAGCCGTCCTTACTGGTGGGCCGGAGCGTCGGCCCTGGTGCTTTCGGCTGTCTTCCAGGTCATCGCCCTGGACGCCGGGCAACTGTCGGTGGTGCAGCCCCTGCTGGCCAGCGAACTGCTGTTCACCCTGCTCATCGGCGCCGCCGTTTTCCGTTCCCGTCCCGGCGCCGGGACGTGGCTGTCCTTCGTGATGCTCGCCGGCGGGCTGGCGGTCTTCCTGCTCAGCGCCTCCCCGTCACCCGGCGGTGAGCGGGCCTCCGACTGGCGCTGGCTCGCCGTCGGGGGCGGGCTGGCGTGCTGCGTCACCGTCCTGGTGGCCGCCGCCCGGCGTGTGCACGGCCCCCTGCGGGCCGCGCTGCTCGGCACCGCGACCGCAGCCTGTTTCGCGGTCACCGCCGCGCTCATCAAGGAGGTGACCGGGCGATTCCCGGAGGGACCCACGGCGGTCCTCACCACCTGGCACACCTACGCCGGTGCCGCTACCGGCCTGCTGAGCCTGCTGCTGCTCCAGTGGACGCTGCGGGCCGGCACCCTGGCCGCCTCCCAGCCGGCCCTGACTCTGGGAGACGCCCTGATCAGCGTCACCCTCGGCGGTCTGCTGTTCGGGGAGAGCATCGCGCTGGGCTGGCGCGTGCTGCCCGAGTGCGCGGGCGTCGGCCTGATGGCGCTGGGCATCGTCGGCCTGACCCGGTCGCCCGCGGTGGCCGGCGGCCGGAGCTGGGACGAGGCGGAACCGTAGTGGACGGGAGTCAGCCACGCGTCCGCGGTCCACAACGTGCTGCGAGCGCACGCAACCGTCCCTCTGGGCCGCCGCACCCAACAGCCCACCGAAAACTCACCTCGTCTGGACAAAAAAAGTTTTCGGTGTGAGGGTGGAGCCATGTTGGACGTGACCGTGATCGAGGACCCGGCGGCGGCGGCCGTCTCGCTGGACCCCGTAAGGGCCCGGCTGCTCGCCGAACTGGCGGCCGGCCCCGCGTCGGCCGCCATGCTGGCCGGCAAGGTCGGGCTGCCCAGACAGAAGGTGAACTACCACCTCAAGGCGCTGGAGCGGCACGGCCTGGTCGAGCTGGCCGGCGAGCGCCGCAAGGGCAACGTCACCGAGCGGCTGATGCGCGCGACCGCCGCGTCGTACGTCATCTCGCCCCTCGCGCTCGCCGCCCTGCAACCCGACCCGGACCGCTTCCGGGACCAGCTCTCCGCCCGCTGGCTGCTCGCGCTCGGCGCCCGGCTGGTCCGGGACGTCGGCACCCTGATCAGGGGCGCCGCGACGGCCCGCAAGCGGCTCGCCACCTACGCACTCGACGGCGAGGTGACCTTCGCCTCGGCAGCCGACCGGGCCGCCTTCATCGAGGAGCTGACGGTCGGCGTGAGCGCCCTCATCCGCAAGTACGACGCCCCCGATGCCGAGGGTGGTCGCGGCCACCGGATCGTCGTCGCCGTCCACCCCACGGTCAAACCGGGGACCGGTGAGCCCCCGGCCGCGGAGCCCGCGTCCCCGGAACTCACCCGGAACGCCCAAGGCGACCGGAACTCCCCTGATGACCGGAACTTCCCCGATGACACGAACAGTTGACGCACAGGAGCCAGCCATGTCCAAGGAATTCGAGATCGCCCGCGAGTTCGAGGTCGACGCCACGCCCGAGCAGGTGTGGGGCGCCATCACCAGCGGTACCGGCGGCTGGCTGTGGCCGATGGAGGCGCCCGAGCCGCGCGAGGGCGGCCGGGGCCCCTTCGGATCCGCCGTGACCGCCTGGGACCCGCCGCACCGGTACACCAACCGCGTCGAGGACGTGGAGGGCATCTCCGAGCAGACCCTCAACCAGCTCGACTACACGATCGAGCCGCGCGACGAGGGGCGGCGCGCCTGGGTGCGGTACGTGCACAGCGGCATCTTCGTCGACGACTGGGACAACCAGTACGACGGCGCCGGCAAGCACACCGACTTCTACCTGCACACCCTGCGCCAGTACCTCACGCACTTCGACGGCCGCACGCTCGCCTTCGCCACCTTCGACGGGCCCGAGGCGTCCAAGGCGTCCGACGCGTTCGTCGCCGTCGGCCGCGCCCTCGGCCTCGCGGACGACACCGCCGAGGGCACGCGTGTCCAGGCGCGGGGACCCGAGGGGCAGGCCCTCGACGCCGTGGTCGACTACCACAACCCGTACTTCATCGGGCTGCGCACCGACACCGCGCTCATCCGCTTCTTCGGCCGCAACCACTGGGGCGCCCCGGTCGGTATCAGCGTCCACGACTTCGCCCCGGACGCCGACGCCAAGCGCAACGAACTCGCCTGGCAGAGCTGGCTGAACGGGGTGTTCGGCGCCTGACGCCCGTGCCGGTACGCGACGGAGCCCGGCCCCCTGACGAGGGCCGGGCTCCGTCGCGTACCGAAGGACCTACGGCCGGAACCGCAGCACCTGCGGGTCGTGGTCGCTGATCTGGTCGTTGAACTCCGAGTTGATGTGCACGCTGTCGTACGTGAACTCTTCGGAGCGCCGGATCGACGGGCTGATCAGGACCTGGTCGAGAACCTGGCTGTTGCCCTGGTAGTCGTACGTGTAACGCTCGCTCTTGGGCAGGGACTTGATCGCCGACCACAGGGCGCCGTCGTTCTCCAGCAGCTGCACGGTGCCGGAGAACTCGAAGTCGTTGATGTCGCCGAGGGCGATCACGTCCGCGTCCTTCTGGGCCGCCAGGATCTTCTTGACGAACGTGTTCACCGCGGTCGCCTGAAGGTGGCGCTGGGTCTCCGAGCTCCGCTTCGGCGGCTGGTACTGCGAGTGCAGCGCCTGGTCGCCGCCCTTCGACGCGAAGTGGTTCGCGATCAGGAACACCGTCCTGCCACGGAAGGTGAACTCGCCGACGAGCGGCTTGCGGCTGTTCTTCCAGGCGTCGTTGGCGGGGTCGATCCGCCCCGGGGAGGCCGTCAGCTGCGCCTTGCCGTGCGCCTTCGTCACGCCGACCCCGGTGGTCGCGTCGCCGCCCGCGCGGTCGGTGAAGGAGACCCGCTTGGGGTTGAACAGGAACACCTGGCGGATGTTGCCGCCCGGCTCGCCGCCGTCCGCGAGGTCGACCGGGTCGACCGACCGCCAGTCGTACGTCGGGCCGCCGGCCGCCGCGATCGCCTCGATCAGCTTCTTCACCGTCTGGTCGGCGGCGACCGTACCGTCGTTCGTCGCGCCGTTGTTGTCCTGGATCTCCTCCAGGGCCACGATGTCGGGCGACTGGAGGTTGCTCACGATCGCCTGCGCGTGCGCCGCGAAGGTGTCGTCGGACGGGTCCAGGTTCTCGACGTTGTACGTCGCCACCGCCAGCTCGCCCTGGCCCTGCTTGCGCGTCGTCTCGCGCTTCAGGCCGCCCTGCTCAAGGGTGCCGAGCCTGTCGGCGACGAGCGTGTAGCCGCCGAACTGGCTGTAGTCCAGCGGGCCGGCCGTGGTGCCCTTCAGGGTGTCGCCGACGTTCGCCTTCGGGAAGTCGGCGGACGCGCCCAGCGACTGGATCTGCAGCCGGCCGGTGTTCTGCGAGGTGTACGAGCCGTAGACGGAGCCACCGCGCTGCGCGGCGTTCTCGCCCGGCTTCACCGTCACCCACAGCTCGGCGTACGGGTCGGTGGCCGTCACCACACGGGTGTCGGCGACCTGGACGTTCATGCCCTCCAGGGACTCGTAGTAGTCCAGGGCGTACTTCGTGGGCTCCAGGGTGAGCCCGTTGATCGAGCCGCTCGCGGCCGTGTCACCGGTCGGCGTGTACGCGTCCGGCACCGACTTCGCGTCGATGACCGTGGCGGCCGGAACGGCGTTGCCGCTGGAGACCACCGTGACCGTCGGGCGGGAGATCTGCGTCAGGGACTGGTTTCCGGACGACGTGCCGCCCGGCACGTATTCGGCCACCGTGCCGGAGACGGTGACCGAGTCGCCGACGGCGACGTTCGGCGTGGAGCTGGTGAAGACGAAGATGCCCTCACTCGTGGCCGGGTTGTCGTCCGGCTCGGTGTCCTGCATCCAGAAACCCCGCGACGAGCCGTAGGTCCGCACGCCCGTGACGATGCCCGCCACGTCCGTGACCTGCTGGCCGGCCAGCGGAGATATTCGGGTGGTGCCCTGGATGTCGTGGATGCGCACGGTCTCCGCCTGGGCGGTGCTGGTGACCACCAGGGCGGACGCCGCGGAACAGGCAGCGACGACGGTGAGCGCGGTGATGCGTACGGTTTTCCTGCTCGGCAAGGGAGATCCCTCCGGGGACGGGCGTGGGTGTGGAACAAGGGTGAATCGAAGGACGAACGCAACCGGTGGGGCGGTGGCGACGCGCGTAGAAGCGGGGTCGGCAGCGGTGCGTGGGAGCTGCCCACGAAATTACTGCCCACGATTTTCTACGCGCGTCAATCTCCTGCCTGGTCAGGCCGGGTGTCAAGGTTTCAGCCATGTACGGCTCATGACGGGACCGTGAACCGGGTGGCATGGGTGGAAATCCGTCTAGGCTGAGCTGTTGCCGGGTGTCACGGAGCGATCACCGGTTCTCGTGTGTCCGGAGGCGGCCGCGGTGCCCGGTACGCGTACTGCCAGCCCTTTTTGTTCGTGCTTGACTGCTCGTAGTGCCGTGGAGCCCTGGTTCACGGTGTCGTGGTGCCCAGGCGTCGAGGTGCCCGTCATGTTCGTCCGGAGGAGAAACCAGCCGATGTCAGACAGCTCCCCCCTGCCCCCGGTGCGGCTGCACTCCGAAGCGGAGCTGGCGCGGGAGGCGCTCGCCACCCCACTCCTCTCACGCGCAGCACGGCTGGCCCGCTGGGCCGGACCCGAGACGCGTGTGGGCGCCGGAGGCGAGTTGATCGACGAACAACTGCCACAGGCGGCCGCCGAGCTGCGCCTCACGGGCGAGGACGCGGCCGCCTTCGCGAGCGAGGCCTGGCGGGTGGCCGTCGACACCGGCCTCGTGGAGATCGTCGACGAGGAGGAGGGCACCGTCACCGCGGGCGCGGAGCTGCGGATGCTCACCTCCGGAGGGCCCCAGGACGTGCTGGGCATCTGGCTCGGGGCGCTGGAGACCGTACTGGCCGACGCGGCCGTGCCCGAGCTCGACGACCTCGTCGACGCCATGGCCGAGGGCGTCCCGGTCAACCTCTCCGAGCTGGACTGGGACCCCGAGGCGGAGGCGGAGTTCCTCGACGGGGTGCTCGGCAACCTCTACCTGCTGACCGTGAGCGAGGACGGTCCCGGCGACAGTCCGGTGCCGCTCCCCGCCCTGGCCGCCTCGGTGATCGTCCCCGACGACATGGGGGAGCCCACCAACGACGTGCTGGAGCAGGTGTCGGACGCGATGATGCGGCTCGACGACCAGTTCCGGCTGCTGGAGCCGGTCGGACTCGTCGCGTACCAGCCCGTCGACGAGGCGCTCATGACGGATGCGGAGGACGTCGCCCAAGGTGCCGCGGGGGAGGCCTCCCCGTCGCTCGACGACACCGACGTCACGCGCTACGGGATGGTGCGGCTCACCCCGCTCGGGCTGTACGGACTGCGGGCCAGGCTGCTGGAGGCCGGTGTTCCGGCGCCCGCGGTCGGGGATCTGGCGGACAAGGGCGCCGACGCGCTGCTGGACGGTACGGCCACCTTCCCGCAGGCGGCCGCCCAGGCGGAGACGGAGCAGTGGCTCGCCCGCCGCGAACCCCTCGCCGCGGCCCGTGAGTTGCTGGCGGCCGCGCGGGGCTCCGACCCGGGTGCCCCGCTCCGCCGCCTGCGCTGTCAGCAGGCCCTGACCCTCGTGGGTCCCTCGGTCGAGGCCGCGTTCCGTGAGGTCCTTGACGACGCGGAACTGGGCGGGCTCGCCCGGGTCTGGCTCACCGAGCACGGTGCCGCGGACGTGCCCGCGCCGCCCGAGTCCATGGTCTTCTGGCTGACCGTCGACACGGTGGCCGCGCAGCTGGCTGCCGAGGGGAACTCGGCGGAACTCCAGGCCCTCGTCGAGGGCCTCGCCCGGCAGCACAGCGGCTTCTTCAGCACGGCCTGGCGCGTCGACCACCCCGCGACGGCGGACGTCCTGGAGGCCATGGGCCGCCTCCACCCCGACAAGAAGGTCGCCAAGGAGGCCCGTAAGGCGGCGTTCAAGGCGAGGTCGCAGCGCGGAGAGTGAGCCGGGCCCGGGGGCAGGGGTTTTCCGCCCCCGCCGTCACGCCCCTCTACCCGTCCCACCCTCGGGGGCGTCGGGGGGTGAGATATGTCAGGGCAACGCCTCGGCGCCGTCCACCGTTCAACCGCCGTTCAGGCGCAAGCGGGACGGTGTGCCCACAACCGGGTCCGCCACCCTCCACGGCATCCTCCCCGTCACAGGAGACACCATGTCGCTCACCCGCAGGGACTTCGCCACACGCTCCGCGATCACCGGCGCCGGCGTCGCGCTCGTCGGCAGCGTCGGCTCCCTCGCCTCCGCTCCGAACGCCCTCGCGTCCACCGACACCGAGAGCGCGAGGGAGAGCACGGCGGACCGGCACGGCGGCGGAGTCGGGTACGGGCCGCTGGTCGCCGACCCCAAGGGCATCCTCGCGCTCCCCGCCGGGTTCACGTACGAGATCATCACCTACAGCGGTAAGACCAAGCTGGAGTCCGGTGAGTTCACCCCCTCCAACCACGACGGCACCGCCACCTTCCCCGGCCCCCGCGGCACCACCCTCCTCGTCAACAACCACGAGCTCAAGGGTCCCCGCAGCAAGTGGACGTACCCCGTGCCGCTCACCGAGGGACTCGTGTACGACCCGGCCGCGTCCGGCGGCTGCACGGTCGTCGAGGTCCGCCCCGACAGCCGGGTCGCCGAGTGGGTCGGCATCGCCGGCACCTCCAC
The DNA here is from genome assembly GCF_004337435.2 of Streptomyces sp. KM273126. NCBI lineage: Bacteria > Bacillati > Actinomycetota > Actinomycetes > Kitasatosporales > Streptomycetaceae > Streptomyces > Streptomyces sp. KM273126. The sequence goes on from NZ_SJXB02000002.1 coordinate 685,033, forward strand.
CAACTGCGCCGGCGGCAGCACCCCCTGGGGTACCTGGCTCACCTGCGAGGAGAACTCCGACAAGGCCGGCGTCAACGGCATGACCAAGGACCACGGCTACGTCTTCGAGGTCGACCCCGGCGACCGGCGCGCCAACCGCGACCCCAAGCCCCTGAAGTTCTTCGGCCGTTACGACCACGAGGCCGTCGTCATCGACCCCAAGCGCGGCCACGCCTACCTCACCGAGGACGCCTCCGGCCCCAACGGCCTCCTCTACCGCTGGACCCCGCCGAAGGGCTTCGACCACGGCCCCGGCAGGTTCCGTACGCTCGCCGACGACGCGGGCGTCCTCCAGGCACCCACGTGCTACGACTCCGGCGGCCGTTACGTCGACGACCTCTCCCGCGCCACGAAGATCGGCACGGTGTACGGCGTCGACTGGGTCGACGTCCCCGACCGCGACGCGAAGACCGTCGATGTGCGCAAGCAGTTCGGTGACGGTGAGGTCACCCGCGCCCGGAAGCTGGAGGGCATGTGGTGGGGCGACGGCGGCGCGTACATCGTGTCCTCGTACGCCCGTGAGGAGAGCCCCGTCCAGCACGACGGCCAGGTCTGGTTCTACGACCCCAAGCGCCGCACCCTCACGCTGAAGGTCCTGCTGGGCGTCAACCCCGACCCCGCTGATCCGTCGGCGGATGGCGCCTTCGACGGCCCCGACAACATCACCGTCTCCCCCTACGGCGGCCTGGTCATCGCCGAGGACGGCGAGGGCGTCCAGCACCTCTTCGGCGCCACCGACAGCGGCCGGACGTACCCCATCGCCCGCAACGACCTGAACATCGGCACCGAAGAGGAGCCGGAATACAGCGAGTTCACCGGCGTCACCTTCTCGCCCGACGGAAAGACCCTGTACGCCAACATCCAGACCCCCGGCATCATGCTCGCCATCACGGGGCCGTGGAAGCGGCAGAAGCGGTAATGCTGCCGGGCGGCAATTAATTCGTTCGCTGTGCCCGCGACCGTCCTTCTGTAGTGGTGCACGTCCAAGTGCGAAGGCAGGACCTGCTTCCACTGATACTGGGGTGGTCGCGGGTTCTAGTCCCGCCGCCGGTACAACGTGCCGGTATGGCTCAAGGGTTAGAGAGCATTAACGTCGGTTCCGCCGGCCTCTGGGCACCACAACTTCATGCACCTCCCGGTGCGCAGGCAGCGCATACTTCAGGACCGAATCAGAAATGGTACGGGTTCGAATCCCATCATCGGCCCAGGGCCGATGCGGCGGAATTGGAAGACCGGACGCGATGCGCCTCGCGGCCCGTACCGAGGGCATGGTCACCGACCGTTCCTAGAGACTGAGCGGGAGTGAGTCCTGTTGCCAGGACTCGTGCTCAGCCGGGCGCCCCGAACGGTGTTGGGCGTCCTGGTTCCCCGCGTTCGCTCCGCGTCCGGCGCGCACGGATCGTGTCCGTGGTCCGGGGATGCGGGGGCGGGGTCCCTCGCGCCCTGGGGTGTCCGGTCGGGCCTGGACGGTCCGATGCCCCTGCTCATCACTCCGGTGAGCAGGGGGCGGTGCCGTCCGTCGCCGGATCGGGTGCCCCAGGGCACGCCTGCCGATTGCCACGGCGGCAGCATCGTGGCGAGTGGTCTTGCGGTTCTTGCTGGTGAGGGGTTTCTGCCAGTGCTGGGCGCCCCATTTGCTGGTGTAGGCCGGATCGACGGCGACGATGGTGATGCCGAGTTCGGCCGCCATGCTGACGAGCCGGGCCCGCAGCCTGCTGACGGGCATGCCGGAGATCAGCTTGCGGAACCGCTTGCGGCGGCCGTGCTTCTCGCGGGTCTTCTCCTCCTGGAAGTCGAGGTCTTCGATCGCGATCGCGAGGTGGTGGCGTTTGGCCCAGTGCAGCAGGCGGATCAAGGCGTGGCGGACCTGGGCGTCGCGGTGGGCGGCGGTGCCCGTGAGGTCGTAGCCGAACCGTAAGGGCTGGCCGACCGGGTTGCCATGTTTGTCGAGGCGCCAGGCGGCGAGGTGGTCGGCGTTGGTGTCGACACCGACCAGGCCGCCCGTGCGGGCCGCCGCCAGGGGCACGGTCTTCACCGGGGGGATCGTCCACGACGCGGTGAGGTACCAGCGCCCGCGCAGCACGTCTTCGTGGATGCGGTAGGCGACGGCCCGGTTCGCGGTGAGGCGGTCGCGCCATTGCTCGCCCCGGTGCGCGAACGCCACCCTGGAGGCGAGCACGTACCGGCCGTGCGGGGCGTTGGCCAGGTGCGCCAAAGGGGCGGGGAGCTTGAGGGAGACCGCGCCGTCGGGGGTGACGCGGATGGTCTCGTTGCCGAACGGCTTCCCGGACTCGCCGTCGGCCTTCAGGAATCGCCGCTCGGCCCGCCACTGCTGCCGCCATTCCGGCTCGTTGAGCCGGGCGGTGTCCAGATAGTGGCGGGTGTTCAGCAGCCGTTTGCCGCCGCGCACCACGTGCACGACTCCGGCCTCCCGGTCGGCCCGCGCCACTTCCAGCCGGTCGGCCAGTACGTGCAGACGCCGGGTCTTGGCGAACCACTCCTGCCGGGTGCGGTAGCCGCCCGGAGCACGCTTGTTGCCCTTCTCCCCGACCGGGAGGGACAGCCGGTGGGTGATCGTCGCGATACCTGATTCGAGGCTCTGGATGTGGGCGAGCTGGCCGCGCCGGGCGAGCGCCCACTGGTCGTGGGTGGCCTTCGTGATCGACCCGGCCCAGCGAGAGGAGGACTCCTCGGTCAGGGCTCGCTTGCGCTGCGCCCACTGGTCGCTGTCGTGCTCCAGCCCGGCCCCGCAGCGGGCTTTCAGGTCCCGCGAGGCCAGCGTGCCCAGATGGTCGCCGACCAGACGCAGTACCTTCTCGTCCTCAGCGGTCAGGTGCTTGAGCCGGTCGTGGACCGCGACCCCGGACGGGCCGAGGGCCACGAATGGCGCCGCCAACTCCCGCAGCCTGGCCAACCCTTTCACCCCCGCCCCCGCGTCAGTCGAAGAGCCCTTCGCTCCGCCCAACGACCACCACCGGTAAAGGTCACCCATTCGACAGAGAAACCTCTGTTCTCTTGCCAGGCCCGTATGTGCCGCAGCCCGGACACTCACTCATGCGCACCAGAACACGCCCGTGCACAGTCAGTTGCCAGTAGTCCGCAACCCCCGTGTACGAGGGGAAGTCCATGGCCGGGATGATCGACCTGGTGACCCGGGGCGAGATCGTTCGCGACTCCACCGTGCTCTACGCCCACCTGGGCGGACAGCCCGCGCTCAACGCGTACAGCGCGCTGTTCTAGCCGGGCGCATCGCCCCTCCGCGTTCGGGGGCCCGGGGCATTGCCTTCGTGCTGACCCAGGGCCCCGTACCGCGGCAGCCGGATACAGTGCACAGCGTGTGGGCCGACAACCAGCAGCGGGAGCCGCGTACCGACCAGCCTGACGGCCCCCGCCGCCGGGCCACGATCCACGACGTCGCCCGGCTGGCCGGAGTGTCACGCCAGACGGTCTCCCGGGCGGTCAACGACAAGGGCGAGATCGACCCGGCCACGAAGGAGCGGGTGCTGGAGGCGGCCCGTCTGCTCGACTACCGGCCGAGCCGGTTCGCGCGAGGGCTCGTCCGCAAGGGGGCGGTGACGGCGGGCCTGGTGATCCCGGACCTGATGAACCCGTTCTTCCCCGAGGTGGCCGCCGGTGTGCTGGAGGCCGCCGAGCAGCGCGGCTGGCAGGTGGTGGTGTGGGACTCCCGCACCGACGACACCAGGGAGCGGGAGGCACTCGACGTACTGTCCCATCAGGCGGACGCGGTCGTGGGGTACTTCAAGAACGAGGACGAGGTCCTCGCCCGGCGCCTCGGCGGTGTGCCGCTGGTACTGCTGGAGCGAGGCCCGCAGCAGACCCGGTTCGCGGCGGTGGGCATCGACGCCGCCGCCGGCCTGGAGCAGGGCATCGCCCATCTGGTCCGCGCGGGACACCGCAGGATCGGCATGCTGGACGGCGACCGGCTCGACGCGCCCGGCCCCCGGCGGGAGGCCTTCCTGGCCGAGGTCCGGCGGCACGGCCTGTCCGTGGACGAGAGCTGGGTCGTGATGTGCCCCGAGCACAGCGTGGCGGGCGGCGAGGCGGGCATGGAGCGACTGCTGGACTCCCGGCCCGAGATCACCGCGGTCTTCGGTTTCAACGATCTGATCGCCATCGGAGCCATGCGTGCCGCCCGGCGCGCCGGGCGGCGGGTGCCCGACGACCTGGCCGTCATGGGCTTCGACGGACTCTCGCTGGGGGAGTTGGTGGAGCCCGCCCTGACCACCCTGCACCTCGACAAACGACAGCTGGGACGGCTCGCCGTCGAGCAGGTCGCCCGGCTGCGCGCGGGCGAGGAGCCGCTGAGCGGCGCGGATGCGTGGGTGCGGCCCGAGTTGGTGGTGCGGGGCTCGGCGTAGCGCCTTGTCGGCGGGTCCGGTCGGTTCGCCGTGTCTGCCCCGTCGCGGCCGGTGCTTGAGTGCGGGTTCGTTGTGGCTTGTCGCGCCCGCGCGGCGGAGCCGCATATCCAGAACAGCCCCGCGCCCCTGAAAGCCTGGGGCGTACCCGGCGTCACCCCCGCAGGCACCGTCGGGACGCTTCGGCGCATCCACCCGGAGTATCGATATGTCGGCCCATTGGCCTCAACACATCCACCACGTACGTCCCTTGACACTGGTTTTCGGCCGACCCGATACTCGACGGCAACGTTCACGTGAACGCTCACGAACCCCCAAGGCGCTGTCGGCCCGAGCCCGGATCCATCTGCCGACATCGTTGTCTTCCAGCTTCACCCACCCGTCAGCGGGCCCGAGGGCGCCATGCCCTGGCCGAGCCGTGCCCGGAAAGTGAGTGCGCGCCCATGGACCATCGAACGATGACCCGCAGAAGGCTGCTGGGGGTCTCCCTGGGCGGCGCGGGCGCCGCTCTCCTGGGAATGTCGGGATGCGGGGCGAGCAGCGGCTCGGCCTCCGCGGGCACCGACCACCTCAGCCTCTGGTACTGGAAGGGCGCACTCAGCGACAAACTGCTCGCCACCGCCAAACGCGGCGTTCCGGGTATGCCGGGGCTGAAGGTGCGGGGCTCGCAGATCCCCGACGGCGACATCGACTCCAAGGTGCGCACCAGCCTCGCCGCCCGCGCCTACGTACCGGACATCACGGTCGCGAACTCCGACAACCTCGCCACGTTCTTCCCCGACGAGAACGAGTTCCTGGACCTCAGAACGCTCGGCGCGGAATCGGTCCGGGACAGCTACCTCGACTGGAAGTGGGAGAGCTGCTTCACCCCGTCGGGCCGGATGATCGGCTTCCCCCTCGACGCCGGCCCCACCGCGCTCTACTACCGCAGGGATCTCTTCCAGAAGGCCGGACTGCCCCACGAACCGGAGGACGTCGCCGAGGAGATCCCCACCTGGGAGAAGTTCATCGCCGCCGGGCGGACGCTGCGGGCGAAGGGGCCCGGCAAGCCGTACCTGGTGAGCAACATCGGCAACGTCTTCCAGCAGGTTCTGCTCCAGAGCCCCAAGCAGTTCGTGGACGCGTACAACCGCTTCATCGGCGACCAGCAGCACATCCGGCGCGCCTGGGACCTCTCCGTGGAGCTCCTCCGCCAGCGGCTCAGCGCCGGGATCACGGACGGGACGCCCGACTTCAACGCGGCCATGAGCGGAGGCCGGGTCGCCACGATGACGACGGCGGTGTGGGCCATCAACGGCCTGAAGGACACCGCGCCGAAGACCTCAGGGACCTGGCGGCTGACCACCCTGCCGGACGGCCCGGCCAACTACGGCGGCTCGTACCTGACCCTGACCCGCTACTGCCGGGACCCGGAGGCGGCCTTCGCCTTTCTGAAGTGGCTGCTCAGCCCGGCGAACCAGCTCAAGAGCTACCAGGAGATGGCCCTGTTCCCCACCACCCCGGCCTCCTACGCCGACCCCGCGATGCACACGCCCGACCCCTTCTTCGGGGGTCAGCAGCCCATCGATGTCTTCGGCCCGGCCGCCCAGAAGGCCCCGGTCGTCTACTTCAGCCCGTACGAGGAGAGCGCCAACACCCCGTTCTTCCAGGAGCTGACCAACGTGGAAATGCTCGGCAAGAACCCCGACAGGGCCTGGCGCGACGCGGTGAACACCGCCGCGACCACGCTGTCCCGGCTGGGGGTGAGCTGACATGGCCACGGTTCTCGACCCCGCGGACGCGCCGGCGGCAGAAGAGCGGCGGGCCACCCGCCGCGGCCGGTCCACCGCCCCGGGCGGACGCAGACGGCATGTCCCGCCGATCCTCGCCGTCTCCCCGTTCTATGTGCTGTTCGCCGTTTTCGGCACCTTCCCGGTGGTCTACTCCCTCTACCTGTCCTTCCAGGACTGGGACGGCATCGGCGACATGCGGTTCGTCGGCCTCAAGCAGTACGGCTGGCTGCTCCAGGACTCGGTGTTCTGGCACTCGGTGCTCAACACCTTCGAGATCTGGTTCCTGGCCACGGTGCCGATGCTGTTCCTCGCCCTGGTGCTCGCGTTCCTGCTGCACTCGCAGGTCCGCTTCACCGGCGCGTTGCGGGTCGCGTACTTCATCCCCAACGTCACGTCGATGGTTGCCATGACCATCGTCTTCGGCTCGGTCTTCGCTCAGGCGGGCCTGGCCAACTCGGTACTGCGGGCCGTCGGGCTCGACGGTGTCGGCTGGCTGTCCTCGGAGTGGGGCATCAAGTCGTCCGTCGCCATCATGATCATCTGGCGGTGGGTCGGCTACAACGCGCTCATCTTCCTGGCGGGCCTCCAGGCCATCCCCACCGAGCACTTCGAGGCCGCCCGCGTCGACGGCGCGAACAGCTGGCAGACCCTCTTCCGGGTCGTGGTGCCGCAGCTGCGCCCGGTGATCCTCTTCGCCGCCGTCACGTCCACCATCAACGGCCTGCAGATCTTCACCGAGTCCCAGGTGCTCTTCCAGTCGACCGACGTCGGAACCACGGGCGGACCGGGCCAGGAAGGGATGACCATCGTGCTCTATCTGTGGCAGAAGGCCTTCAAGGAGCACCAGTTCGGCTACGGGGCGGCCATGGGCTGGCTCCTCTTCGCGATCATCGCGATCTTCACGATCATCAACTGGCGGCTGGTGTCGGGCTCCGACCGCGACGACCGCCGACCCGGCATCGCCGGTCTGCTGCGACGCAAGGGAGTCCGCAATGGCCGCTGACGAGAGGACGACCGGCAGCGCGGGCCTCGGCATCGGCTCCGGCAGCAGGCTCACCCGGATCTGTGTGCGGGCGGCGCTGCTCCTGGGCGTGCTGATCTCGCTGTTCCCCTTCTACTGGCTGGTGGTGATGGCTTCCGGCACCACCCAGGACATCTACCGCTACCCGCCCAAGCTCGTGCCGGGCCCGCACCTGCTGGACAACATGCGGCGGGTGCTCGACACCGTCGATTTCTTCGGCTCCCTCTTCAACACGATCGTCGTCGCTGTGCTCGGGACCGCGCTGGTGCTGTTCTTCGACTCGCTGGCCGCGTTCGCCTTCGCCAAGTACGAGTTCCCGGCCAAGAAGTTCCTCTTCGGGATGCTCCTGGTCACGTACATGATTCCCGCCCAGCTCTCCCTGGTGCCGCAGTTCGTCACCATGGCCGAGTTCGGGTGGGCCGGTTCACTGAACGCACTGATCATTCCCAGCGTGGCCAACGCCTTCGGTATCTTCTGGATGCGTCAGTACGCGCAGAACTCGCTGCCCGACGAACTGCTCGACGCCGGGCGGATCGACGGCGCCGGCTTCTTCCGGCTGTACTGGACGGTGGCACTGCCGCTGTTCCGTCCGGCCCTCGCCTTCCTTGGCATCTTCACCTTCATCGGCCTCTGGAACGACTACATCTGGCCCCTGGTCGTCATGATCAACCCGGACAAAGTCACCCTTCAGGTCGCCCTCGCGAACCTCAACACCCTGTACAACTCCGACTACTCCCTCGTGATGGCCGGGGCACTGATGAGTGTGATCCCGCTGATCGTGGTGTTCCTGATCGGGGCGCGGCACTTCCTGAGGGACCTGGCCGCGGGGGCGACGAAGATGTAGCGGTACGGCGACTCGGACCGCCGCGGCGGCACAAGTACGCGCCGGGCGCCCCCGCAGCGGGGGCGCCCCGGACGTCGTGGTGGGGATGGGGGCGGCTCAAGGGATGGCTAAAGGGCCTGGGCCGCCGGCTTCACCATCCCCTTCACCGTGCGGGACTTCACGAAGTCGCCCATGGCCGTCATCTCCCACTCGCCGGAGAACTGGCGGATCATCTTCGCCATCATCACACCGGTCTGCGCCTCGGCGCTGGTGAGGTCGAAGCGGACCAGCTCCTCGCCGGTCGCCGCGTCCAGGAGGCGGCAGTAGGCCTTGGCGACCTCGGTGAACTTCTGTCCGGAGAAGGAGTTGACCGTGAAGACCAGTCCGCTGACCTCCTGGGGAAGACGGCCGAGGTCGACCGTGATCACCTCGTCGTCACCTCCGCCCTCACCCGTGAGGTTGTCGCCGGCGTGCCGGACCGCGCCGTTCAGGATCTGGAGCTTGCCGAAGTAGCAGCTGTCGATGTGGTTGCGCTGCGGGCCGTACGCGATGACCGAGGCGTCCAGGTCGATGTCCTTGCCCCGGTACGCCGGCTCCCAGCCGAGGCCCATCTTGACCTGGGAGAGCAGCGGGCGGCCGGCCTTGACCAGGGACACCGTCTGGTTCTTCTGGAGGCTGACGCGCCCCTTGTCGAGGTTGATCTTGCCGGTGCCCGGGGGCGGGGTGGCGGGTGCCGGGGGCGCGGCCGGGGCCGGGGGTGCCGTGACGCGGGGGTCCATGGGCGGGGCGGCCGGCGCCTGAGCGGGCGCGGGTGTGGGGGCGGGGGCCGCCGGCTCCTCCACCGTCACGCCGAAGTCCGTCGCGATGCCCGCCAGGCCGTTGGCGTACCCCTGGCCGACGGCTCGGGCCTTCCACGCTCCGTTGCGCAGGTAGATCTCGACGACCACCAGGGCCGTCTCCGTGCCGAGCTGGGGCGGGGTGAAGGTGGCCAGGACGGAGTTGTCGTCCGCGTTGCGAACGGTCGCCGTGGGTTCGATGCCCTGGAAGGTCTGGCCCGCCGCGTCCGGGCTCGCGGTGACCACGATCTTCTCGATGCCCGGGGGGACGGCGGTGGTGTCGACCGTGATCGCGTCGGGGCTGGTGCCGCCGCCGGAGCGGTACGTCACGCCCGGGCCCTGGGGCTGGTTGTAGAAGATGAAGTCGTCGTCGGAGCGCACCTTGCCGTCGGCGGTGAGCAGCAGGCCCGATACGTCGAGCCGCACGGGGGCGGCGACGTCCACCGTCACGCGGGCGGTGGCGAGAGGGATGTTCGAGCCGGGGGTCATAGCTGTCATGCCCCGTGAACGATCCAGGTCGCTTTACCGTTCCCTTACCCAGGCTTGCCCGGGGGCCGTTCGGGTCAGTGGGGGTGTGGGGGGTGTGGGGGTTGTGAGGGTTGCGGGGTGCGGGCTGCTGGGCCCAGGGTTTCCTTCGCCCCCGCCGCCCCTACCCGTCCCATCCCTGGGGGCTGCGCCCCCAGGCCCCCGTGGTGGGGTGCTGGGGTGGGTGGGTTGTGTGCGGGTGAGTGGGTGTTTTGTCGGCCTGAACGGCCTCGTCCTCAAACGCCGGACGGGCTGGTGGTGTCTGGTGTCCGGCCTCGGCTGGAAGTCCGGAGCCGGAAGATCTCAGCCTCAGCCGGAGGAAGCCGACCCTGGCCGGAGGATGCTCGCCCTGGCCGGAGGGGCCTGCCGCGGGTGGAGGGGCCTGCCGCGGGCGGAGGGGCCCGGCCCGGTCGGAGGGGCCCGGCCCCGGTGAGAAGGTTCCGGCCCCGGCGGGAAGGTTCCGGCCCCGGCCGCACCATTCAGCCTCTCCGGCGTTTGAGGAGCGGGGGTCCGGGGGCTGGCCCCCGAAGCATGGGGTCCGGGGCGGAGTCCCGAGATACGAGGTCCGGGGCGGAGTCCCGAAATACGAGGTCCGGGGCGGAGTCCCGAAATACGGGGTCCAGGGCGGAGCCCCAGAGCCTGGGGTCCGGGGGCGCAGCCCCTTGGGCCGGGGTTGAAGGGGCGGAGCCCCTGGGATGGGACGGGTAGGGGCGGCGGGGGCGGGAAACCGCCCCCGACGCGCCCAACCGGCCCCCTCCCCTTACGGCACCACCACGATCTTCCTCCCCACCCCGGACGCGAACTGTTCCAGTGCCTGGGGGTAGTTCGTCAGGGGCAGGCGGTCGCTGATGAAGATCTCGGGGTCGAGGACACCCGCCGCGAACAACTCCGCCGCGCGCTCGAAGCTGTGCAGCACCGCCATCGAACCCGTGATGGTGATCTCTTGGTTATAGATGCGGTACGGATCGATCGTCACCCGGGTCGCGTAGTCGGCCACTCCGAACTGCAGGAACGTGCCGGCCTTGGCCACCCGCCCCAGTCCGTCCTGGATCGCGGCCGCGTTGCCCGTCGCGTCCACCACCACGTCCCAGCCCTGCGGCCGGTCCAGTTCGTCGGGGTTCGCCGCGGAGGACGAAACGCCCAGCTGCCGGGCCGTCTCCAGACGGGAGGCGTTCACGTCCACCACGTCCACACTCGCTGCCCCCGTACGCTTCGCGAGCTCCAGCATCATCAGGCCCATCGTCCCCGAGCCGTAGATCAGCACGTGCGCGCCCAGACGGGACTGGAGCACGTCGTAGCCGCGGACCGCGCACGACAGGGGCTCGATCAGGGCCGCGTCCTGGGTGCGGATGTGCTCGGGGAGCCGTACGCAGTTCGCCACCGGCGCCACCGCGTACTGCGCCGCACCGCCCGCCGTGGTCACCCCGATCGCGGCCCAGCGTTCGCAGAGGTTGTTGTGGCCCGTGCGGCAGTACCGGCACTCGTAGCAGTACAGCGACGGGTCCACCGCCACCCGGTCGCCGACCGACACCTCCGTGACCTGGGCTCCCACCCCGACCACCTCGCCCGCGAACTCGTGCCCCGGCACGATCGGCAGCTTCGGCGCGAACTCGCCCTGGAGAATGTGCAGGTCGGTACCGCACAGGCCGCAGGCCGCCACCTCGACGACGACCTCACGAGGACCGGGCGTCGGGTCCGGGACCTCGGAGACGACAGCCCTGCCCACGGACTCGATGACGGCGGCCTTCATTTCACGGCTCCCAACGACAGGCCCTGGACCAGTTTGTCCTGGGCGGCGAACCCCGCGGCGAGCACCGGCAGGGAGATGACGAGCGACGCGGCGCACACCTTCGCCAGGAACAGGCCCTGGCTGGTGATGAAGCCGGTCAGGAAGACGGGGGCGGTCTCGGCGACCACGCCCGTGAGCACCCGGGCGAAGAGCAGTTCGTTCCAGCTGAAGATGAAGCAGATCAGGGCGGTTGCCGCGATGCCCGGCGCCGCGATCGGCGCCACCACGCGTGCCAGGATCGTCGGAAGGCGCGCGCCGTCCAGGTGCGCGGCCTCGATGATCGCCACCGGCACCTCCGCCAGGAACGACTGCATCATCCAGACGGCGATCGGCAGGTTCATCGACGTGTAGAGGATGACCAGCAGCCAGATGTTGTCCAGGAAGTCCGTGTTCTTGGCGAAGAGATAGATCGGGAGCAGGCCCGCCACCACCGGCAGCATCTTCGTCGACAGGAAGAAGAACAGGACGTCCGTCCACTTCTTCACCGGGCGGATCGACAGCGCGTACGCCGCGGGCAGGGCCAGCAGCAGGACGCACAGCGTCGACGCCAGCGACGCCACCGTGGAGTTGATGAGTGCGGGCCACGGGCTCGCGCCGCCGCCCACGCCGAAGAACTCGCGGTAGCCGTCGAGGGTGAGGGCCGCCGCCCAGGACGGCGGGTTGGTCGCCGCGTCCGCCTCCGAGTGGAAGGACGTCAGTGCCATCCAGGCGATGGGGAGGAAGAACAGCAGGCCGATCAGCCAGGCGGCCACGCCGAGGCCGGCTCCCCGGATACGCCGGGAACGTACAGGTGCAGCGCTCGCGGTACTCATGCGCGGGACGCCTCCTCGCGGAACAGCGACGAGACCACGCGCAGCGCGAACGTCGCGATGATGATCGAACCGATGACGACGAGGACGCCCGCGGCCGAGGCGAGGCCGTTCTCGTGGGCCTGGTAGAAGGTCTGGTAGACGGTGTAGGGGAGGTTGGCCGTGCCGAGCCCTCCGGACGTGATGGTGAAGACCGCGTCGAAGTTCTGCACGATGTAGATCGAACCAAGCAGGGCGCCGAGTTCCAGGTAGCGGCGCAGGTGCGGCAGTGTGAGGTGGCGGAAGATCTGCCAGTCGCTCGCGCCGTCCACGCGGGCGGCCTCGATCTGCTGGTGGTCGCGGCTCTGCAGCCCGGCCAGCAGGATCAGCATCATGAACGGCGTCCACTGCCAGATCAGGGAGGCCTCGACCGCGAGCAGCGGGGTGTCGGAGATCCAGTCCGGCTGCGGGCCGCCGACGTAGTGCAACAGGCCGTTGAACAGGCCGTATTCGGGGTTGAAGAGCACATGCTTCCAGAGCAGGGCCGCGGCCACCGGGACCACCAGGAAGGGGGCGATCAGGAGGGTGCGGACGATGCCCCGGCCTCGGAAGCGGCGGTCCAGGAGGAGGGCGAGGCCGAGGCCGAGCACCAGGCTGGCCAGGACCACGGTGACCGTGAGGAGGACCGTCGTCCAGACGGAGCGGCGCAGGTCGGGGTCGGTCAGGACCTGTTGGTAGTTGGCGAGGCCCGCGAAGCTGCGGGCGTCGGGGTAGAGGGAGTTCCAGTCGAAGAAGGAGATCACCAGCGTCGCCACGAACGGCAGCTGGGTCACGACGATCATGAAGATCAGGGCGGGGAGGAGCGGGCCCCTGGTGGCCCAGTCGCGCAGGCGGGACGCGGGTTTGCCCGCCGTCTGCGCGGGCGCTGTGGCCATCGGGGCTGTCGTGGTCGCGGTCATCGTCCCTCGTACTCCTCGGAGATCCGCTCGGCGAGTGCTTGCGACTTCTTCAGGGCCGACTCGACGGACTGGCGTCCGGCGATGGCCGCGCTGATCTCCAGGGAGACCTTGGTGCCGAGGTCGGTGAACTCGGGGATGCCGACGAACTGGATACCGGGCGCGGGACGCGGCTGCACCCCCGGGTCGGTGGGCCGGGCGCCCTCGATGGCCTCCTTCGTCATCTCCTGGAAGGCGGAGGCCTCCTTGACGTAGGCCGGGTTCGTGTAGGTCGACGCCCGCTTGCCCGCGGGCACGTTGGACCAGCCGATCTGGTCGCCGACCAGCTGCTCGTACTCCTTGCTGGACGCCCAGGAGACGAACTTCCAGGCCTTGTCGGGGTTCCGGGACGCCTGCTGGATGCCCCAGGCCCAGGTGTAGAGCCAGCCGGAGGACTTCGTCTCCTCGACCGGCGCCGGCGCGTATCCGATCTTGTTCTTGACCGGGGACCCCGCGGCCTCCAGGGAGCCGGCCGCGGACGTGGCGTCGTACCACATGGAGACCTTGCCCTGGGTCATGTTGTTCAGGCACTCGGCGAAGCCGGCCTGGGCGGCGCCGGACTCGCCGTGCTCGCGGACGAGGTCGACGTAGAACTTGGTGGCCTTCTCGAACTCGGGGGAGTTCAGGCGGGCCGTCCAGTCCTTGTCGAACCAGGTGCCGCCGAAGGTGTTGACGACGGTGGTGAGCGGGGCCATCACCTCACCCCAGCCGGGAAGTCCGCGCAGGCAGATGCCCTTCATGCCCTCCTCGGCCCCGTCGGCCTTCGCGGCGAGGTCCGCCACCTGCTGCCAGGTGGGCTGCTCGGGCATGGTCAGCCCCTTCTCGGCGAACACGTCCTTGCGGTACATCAGGAAGGACGACTCGCCGTAGAACGGCTGTCCGTACGTCTTGCCGTCGTCGCCGGTCAGGGACTGGCGCATCGGCCCCAGGATGTCCTTCTGGTCGAAGGCGGCGTCCTTGGCGACGTACGGGTCCATCGCGCGCAGCCAGTCGTTGCGGGCGTAGATCGGTATCTCGTAGTTGCTGAGCGTGGCTACGTCGTACTGGCCCGCCTGGTTGGCGAAGTCCTGGCTGATCTTGTCGCGGACGTCGTTCTCCGGCAGCACGGTGAAGTTCACCTTGATGCCGGTGTCCTTGGTGAAGTGGGCGCGGGTGAGCTTCTGCAGCTCGACCATCTGCGGGTTGTTGACCATCAGCACATTGATGGAGTCGCCGCCGGAACCCGTCCCGCCGGCTCCGGTCCAGCAGCCGGAGAGCAGCGGGGCGAGCAGCGTCCCTGCGGCGGCCGCGACAAATACGGTGCGCGGCCTCCGTCGGCTCGGGATTCGCATGGATCGCTCCTGGGCGTATGGGGAGAATGGGGGGATAAGGGGTGAAGGTGGGCGCGGGAGTGCCCTGGGGGTGTCGGTTTGGTTTTCGTACGAAGGTGGGCGGGGTCGGTTCGGTTTTCAGACTCGTATGACCTGGGGTCCCAGCAGCGAGTAACGGTGGGCCTCGGACGCGGGCAGCAGCGTGCTCGTGACGATCGCCTCCAGCGCGCCGATGTCCGCGAACCGGCAGAAGCTGACCGCGCCGAACTTGGTGTGCACGCCGGCGAAGACCGTGCGCCGGGCGGCCCGGACGGCCTGGGTCTTGACCTCGCTGACCGCGGGGTCGGGGGTGGTGAGTCCGTGGTCGCGCGAGATGCCGTTGGCGCCGATGTACGCCAGGTCGATGACGAACCCGGAGAGCATCTTCGTCGTCCAGTGGTCGACGGTCGCGAGGGTGCCGGGGCGCACCCGGCCGCCGAGGAGCAGCACGGTGGTGTTGCCTGCCTCCGCGAGTGCTCCCGCGGTGGCGAGGGAGGCGGTGACCACCGTCAGTGGCCGGTCCCTGGGCAGCGCCTCGGCGATGAGCTGTGGGGTGAAGCCCTCGTCGACGAAGACCGTCTCGGCGTCCCCGAGCAGTTCCGCCGCCGCGGTCGCGATCCGCCGCTTCTCGGGGACGTGGCTGGTGGCGCGGAAGGCGAGCGTCGTCTCGAACCCGGCGCTCTCCACGGGGTAGGCCCCGCCGTGGGTGCGGCGGACCAGGCCGTGGTCCTCCAGGGCTCGCAGGTCGCGCCGTACGGTTTCCCTGGCGACGCCCAGTTCGGCGGCGAGCGTGGTGACGTCGACCGATCCCGCGCGGCGCGCGGCCTTGACGATCTCGCGCTGTCTTTCTTCCGCGCTCATGGCCGACACCTGCTCTCCCTGCTAAACGGCAGCTCCGTTGCTGCCCGTTCGGGCCCGGTAGGACCCATGGGGGAAGTTCTACAGCCGGTGTGCGTCGCTGACCAGGCTTGTTGCGCGCCCGATGGTGCCCGGCTGTGCCCGTTTCACGCGGTGGTTGCCCGGCTGGGACCTGGGGCGTGCGTGAGATCGGGCAGGAGCGGTGCCCGAATGCCGGGGCGGGCGGGCCCGTTCGGTGCCCGCCCGCCCCAGGAGCGCCTCTCGTCACGGCGCCGGTACGGCTGGATTGCGTGCTTGCGGCCGTTCGGCCGGGTCAGTACGGCCAGATGGGCGGTTCGCTCACGAAGTGGCCGCCGAGGTAGGCGTGCGCCACGTTCTCCGGGTCGAGCTCGCCCTGCTCGGCGATCAGCTTCTCGGCGTACGGCTCGGAGTCGTCCCGCGGTTCGTAGCCGAGGGCCCGGGCGGTCGTCAGGTCCCACCACAGGCGGGTGTTGGCGGAGGAGCCGTACACGACGGTGTGCTCCACGTCCTCGGCGGTCAGGGCCGCGTGGAAGAGGCGGGCGCCGTCCTCGGGGCTCATCCAGACCGACAGCATGCGCACGCTCGTGGGCTCCCTGAAGCAGGAGCCGATGCGTACGGAGACGGTCTCCACGCCGTGCAGGTCCCAGTAGAGCTGGGCGAGGTCCTCGCCGAAGGACTTGGACAGGCCGTAGAAGGTGTCGGGGCGGTGCGGGGTATCGACCGGGATCAGCGCGCCCGCATCAAAGGGGGCGTCACCCCGGGGGCGGGGCGTGAAGCCGACGGCGTGGTTGGAGGAGGCGAAGACGATCCGCTCGACCCCCTCTTCGCGGGCGGCCTCGTACAGGTTGTACGTCCCCTCGATGTTCGCCTTCAGGATCTTCTCGAAGGGGGCTTCCAGGGAGATGCCGGCGAGGTGGATGATCGCATCGACGCCCCGGACGGCCTCGCGCAGGGCGTCCCGGTCGGCGAGGTCGGCGATGACCGCGTCCGGCTCGCCCTCGATGGGGCGCACGTCGAGGAGGCGGAGTTCGTAACCGTACTCCGGGAGCAGTTCCCGCATCAGGGTGCCGAGTCCGCCGGCGGCGCCGGTGAGCAGAACGGTGCGGGGAGCGGGCATCCTCGGGTCTCCTTGAATCACCGGAAGCGCGGTGCGTATCAGCCAGAGCGGTGTGTATCAGCCAGAAGTGCGTTGTGCGCATGTGCATACCGCATTCACATTCATGGACACGCTAGGGAGTTGTGGTCTCGTGCGTCAAGAGGGGCGTGAAGGCGGGGAATCCGCTGGTGTGTCGCGGGTTGGCGCGCTTGACCGGCCCGAAGGGGGCGGCTTAGCGTAGGCGAGTTCAGAAATATGGACGCTGATCAGAAACATGGATCAGAGACATGGACCTGGGAGAGCCCGTGACCTCAGCCCCCCTCGCCGCTCGGCTCAGCATCCCCAGCGGGCCGCTCTTCTTCCCCGTCACGGCCTACGGCCCGGACGGCGCGGTCGACCTGGACGCGTACCGCACGCACGTGCGCCGGGGTGTCGACGCCGGGGCCGCCGCCGTCTTCGCCTGCTGCGGCACGGGTGAGTTCCACGCGCTCACTCCCGAGGAGTTCCACGCTTGCGTACGCGCCGCCGTCGACGAGACAGCGGGCCAGGTGCCCGTCGTGGCGGGCGCGGGGTACGGGACCGCGCTCGCCGTGCGGTACGCGCGGCTCGCCGAGGAGGCCGGGGCCGACGGGCTGCTCGCCATGCCGCCCTACCTCGTGCAGGCACCCCAGGAGGGCCTGCTGCGGCACTACCGCGAGTTGTCGGCGGCAACCCCGCTGCCGCTGATCGTCTACCAGCGCGACAACGCCGTCTTCACCCCCGGAACGGCGGTCGAACTCGCCCGCACCGAGGGGATCATCGGCTTCAAGGACGGCCTCGGCGACCTCGACCTGATGCAGCGCATCGTGAGCACCGTACGGAGCGAGGTCCCGGGCGAGTTCCTGTACTTCAACGGCCTCCCGACAGCCGAACTGACGGGGCTCGCCTACCGGGGCATCGGCATCACCCTGTACTCGTCCGCGGTGTTCTGCTTCGCACCGGAGATCGCCCTCGCCTTCCACCGGGCGTTCACCTCGGGCGACGACGCGACGGCGGAACGCCTCGTGGACGGCTTCTACCGGCCGTTCGTCGAACTGCGCGCCCAGGGACGCGGCTACGCGGTGTCCCTGGTGAAGGCCGGGGTACGGCTGCGCGGACTCGACGTGGGCGAGGTGCGGCCGCCTCTGCACGAACCGACCGAGGATCATGTCAAGCAGCTCGCGCAACTGATCGAGCGCGGGTACGCGCTGCTGTGAACCAGGCCTGGAGGAGGACATGGTGAAGGCGTCGGCGTTCGTCTACCCCTGGGACGTCAACGGGGACCCGGCAGCCGGGGAGTTCATCGCGGGGCTCGGAGTGCGGCAGGCGACACTCGCCTCCGCGTACCACTCCACGCGCGCGCTCACACCCCGGCACCCCCGGCACCGGATCGTCACGGCCGAGCACGCCGCCGTGCTGTACCCGCCGGACGAGGCACGCTGGTCGGGGCGACGACTGCGGCCGTACCGCGCCGGGGAGTGGGCGCCCGGCGACGCGTATGCGGACGCGGCCGAGGCGCTGGCGGCCGCCGGCCTGGAGGTGCACACCTGGGTCGTGCTCGCGCACAACTCCCGGCTGGGCGCCGAGTTCCCGGACACCTCCGTGGTCAACGCGTACGGCGACCGCTACGTGTGGGCGCCGTGCGTCGCGCAGCCGGAGACACGTCAGTACCTGGTGGACCTGGCCGTCGAGGCGGCGGTACGGCCGGGGGCGCGGGGAACGGAGCTGGAGTCGCTGGGCTGGTACGGGCTCGCTCACCTCCACGCGCACGACAAGACCGGTGGGGTGGCGCTCGGCGACGCCGGGCAGTACCTGATGTCGCTGTGCTTCTGCGGGACGTGCCGCGAGGGGTACGGCGCGCAGGGGCTTGACGCCGACGAGTTGGCGGCGGCCGTCCGGGACGCACTGGAGCCGGTGTGGCGGGGCGCGCCCGACGACGGGGGCTGGCCGGCGGTCGAGAAGCTGCTCGGGGAGGGCAGGGCGGCGGGCACGCGCGCGTGGCGCGACGAGATCGCCCGCACGCTCCAGGAGGCGGCGGTCACGGCCGTCCGGACCGCCGCGCCCGAGGGCTTCCAGGTGCTGCTGCACGCGGACCCGGTCACCCACCACGTGGGCGCGAACGCGGGCGTCGATCCCGCGCACATCCTGTCCGTCGCGGACGGCGTGGTCGTGCCCTGCGCCGGCGGGCCGGGGCTGTTGACACCGTTCGCGGAGCAGGGGCGCGAGGGGGCGGTCCTGGCCGCGAACTTCCCCGTGGTGTCCGGGATGGGCGGGAGCCCGGGGACGCTCGGGGCGGACGCGGCCCGTGCGGCCGAGCTCGGGGCGACCGAACTGCGGCTGTATCACGCGGGGTTGGCGTCGGACGGAGATCTGGCGGCGGTGCGGGAGGGGCTGTCGGGGTTGGAGTGAGGCCTGTCACGGCACCGACGGGCGGGTCACCGGCCCGTCGGTGACCCGGAGGCGTCGCAGGTGCCATGCCGGCAGGAGGGTGGCCAGCCCCAGGCCGGCCAGCAGCGCCTGGAGATCCACCAGTTCGACCAGACTCGCGCCCACCGCCAGACCGATCGCGGTGGGCGCGAAGAGCAGGGTGTTGGCGGTGGCGGCCACGCGCCCCAGCAGCGGCCCGGGAGTTTCCCGCTGCACCGCCGTGAGCGCCGCGATCAGCACGCACGGCAGGCCCGCCCCCACCGCCGCACCGGCCCCCAGGGCCACCGCGTCGGACGGGACCGCCCGCAGCCCCACCGCGACTGCCGTGAGCGCGATCCCGCACGCCGCGAAACGCCGTTCGCCGAGGCGCCGGATCAGCGGACCGGAGACCAGCCCGACGGCCACGGAGCCCACGCCCTGGGCGACGGACAGCACACCGGCGTACGCGGGGGAGCGCCCGAGACCGTCGACGACGGCGTAGACCGTGGCGCCGTTGACGCCCGAGAGGAACATCGTGGCGCCGCCCGCCAGTACCAGGGGGCGCAGACCCCGGTGGACCCGGAGGAAGCGGGCGCCCTCGGCGGTCTGCGCCCGCCAGCCCGACGTGGGCGGTTCGGGTTTGGGCTCGTGGACACGCACGCACGCGTACAGCGCCGTGGCCAACACGAACGTCACCGCGTCCAGCAGCGCCACGGCCGCGCCGCCGTACGCCGCGTAGATCCCCGCCCCGGCCAGCGGGGCCACCAGCTTCATGCCCTCGTTGGCCGTCATCCGCAGACCGTTGAAGTCGCCGAGCAGGGACGGGGCGATCGCGCCGACGACCAGCGCCGCTTCGGCAGCGTCGTGGACGACGCCCGCCGCGCCGTACACCATGAGCACCGCGAAGAGGAGCCACAGGCTCTCCGAGGAGTCGACGGTGAAGAGGGTGAGGAGGAGCGCCGCCAGGGCGAGGTTCGTCCGGATCAGGAGCGGCTTGCGGCGGGTGCGGTCGGCGAGGGTGCCGAGGAGGGGGCCGAACAGGGTCGGTGCCCACATGGCCAGCATGGAGAGCGCGGCAAGCCCGTTCGACCCGGTGAGGTCCTTGACCCAGATCCCGGACGCCAGCCAGAGCGCGGACGTGCCGAAGCCGGAGACCACGACCCCGGCCAGGTAGAGCCGCGCGTTGCGGTCCCGCAGGACGCGTGCCAGGGGCCGTGCCGACGTGCTCGCACGGGATGTCCTCGTCGTCATGCACGGTCATCGTGGTTCTAAGGCCCCGGTACGGGGATCGGGCAGGTGCCCTAGTAGCGCCGTGGACGGCACGGCCGCCGGCGTCGGGCGATGAGTTTCGCGTACGGCGGCGGTCTACCTCCCAGAAGGGCGGAGAGCCCCCTGCGGAACCGAACCTGAGGAGATGCGCATGACCGACAACACGACTCTCGACCTCGGCCCGCAGGCCTGGATCGTGGCGCGCCTCGCCGAGGAAGTACGCGACGAGCAACTCGGGGGTGTCACGCCCTGCCCGGAGTATCCGGTGCGCAACCTGCTGGGGCACGTGGCCGGGCTGGCCCTCGCGTTCCGGGACGCGGGCCGCAAGGAGCTGGGCCCCACCACCGACACCAACCCCGGTGCCGCTGTGCCGGACATCGAGCCCGGCTGGCGCACGACCCTGCCGAAGGTCCTCGACGAGATGGCCGAGGCCTGGCGTGACCCGTCGGCCTGGACCGGTGAGACCAGAGCGGGCGGGGTCCCCCTGCCGGGCGCCGTCGCCGGAGCCGTCGCGGCCGACGAACTCGTCGTGCACGGTTGGGACCTCGCCCGCGCCACGGGCCAGGAGTACGAGCCGGACCCGCACGCCCTGGAGGCGGCGTACGGCTTTCTCCTGGCCGCGGCCGACGACCCGAGCCGGGGCGGCGGGATCTTCGGCCCGGTCGTCCCCGTACCGGACGACGCGCCGCTCCTCGACCGGGTGATCGGACTCAGCGGGCGCGCCCCCGACTGGCGGCCCTGACCAGGGTGCTCTCCCGGGTGACACACGGCAGAATGCGTGCCGAGTGGCAGTACGGGACGGGGGTGGGGCATGTCGGGGGCGGGGCGGCGCGGCCGGTCGCGTGGTGAGCTGATCCGGCAGCGTACGCAGGCACGGTTCGTCGGCCGGCGGGCGCAGTTGTCGCTGTTCGCGGAGAACCTGGCGAAGGATCCGGAGTCGGCCGAGGACCCGGCGGAGTTCCTGTTCCACGTACGCGGTGTGGGCGGGGTGGGCAAGTCCACGCTGCTGCGCCAGTGGCAGGAGGCGGCACGGCGGGCGGGCGCGGCGACCGCGGTCGTGGACGAGAGCGACGTCCACGGAGTGCAGCAGGCGCTGGCGGAGCTGGCCCGGCAACTGGCCGAGCAGGCTGGACCGTTCAAGGAGTTCGACAAGGCGGCCGAGCAGTACCGCCGGGAACAGGAGGCTGCCGCCGAACCCGTGCCGGGGGAAGGCGAAGCATCCGTGTCGAGCCGGGTGCTGACCCAGGCCGCGCTGGGCGGCGCGTCCTCACTGATCCCGGGGGCCGGGGCGGTGACCGCGATGGTGAACCCGGACACCGCGGCCCAGGGGCTGGACCGGCTCCGGGCCGGCGCCCGGGCCAGGGGCCGTCGGGGGCGCGCGGGCGACGCGGCCGTGAACCGGGCGTTCGTCTCCGAACTGGAGCGGCTGTGCGGCCGCTACCCGTGGGTGGTGCTGTTCCTCGACACCTGGGAGCAGACCGGACGGTACCTGGACGGGTGGCTGCGGGACCTGCTGACGGACACGTTCGGTCCGCTGCCGCTCAACGTGATGCTGGTGCTCGCCGGGCGTGACGAGCTCGCCGAACGGGAGTGGGGTCCGCTGCGGGCGATGGTGGCGGACGTACCGCTGGAGGTGTTCAGCGCGGCGGAGACGCGGGCGCTGCTGACCGCACGAGGGGTGACGGAGCCCGACGCGGTGGACGCGGTCGTGCGACTGTCGATGGGGCTGCCGCTGTTCGTGGAACTCCTGGCGCTCACCCGGCCCGGAACGGCCGAGGACGTCGACGCCGACGGGGACGCGGTGGACAGGGCCGTCGCACGGTTCATGGAGGGGATCAGGGACGACCGGCAGCAGCAGACGGTGCTGGCGTGCGCGCTCGCGCCACAGCTGAACGAGGACATCTTCGCCGTCGCCGCGCCGCGGGAGGGGCAGGAGCTGTGGGGGTGGCTGTGCGAGCAGCCGTTCGTCAGCGGTCGCGGCGACTTCAAGCAGTACCACGCCGTGGTGCGGGCGAGCATGGTGCGCCAGCAGCGCACCCGTTCCCCCCAGCGCTGGACCACGGCCCACCTCCAGCTGGCGGCCGCCCACGGCACCTGGCGCACCGAAGCCGAACAGGGCCTGCCCGAAGCCAGGCGCTGGGGCGACCCCCGGTGGCGTCGGCACCACCTGGACGAGACGTACCACCGGCTGTGCGCGCACCCCTCCGCCCAGCTGTCGGCCGCCCTGGGGCAGGCCGTCCATGCCGCCGGAGAGGGCAGGGAGATCCTGCAGCAGTGGACCGACAGGCTGGGACAGGCGGCCCGCGACACTGCCGATCCGGCTCTCCTCTCCTGGGCCGAGCGCCTCCGGCACGCCGTCGCCGACGGCGAACCCTGCCTCGCCGCCCTGACGGTCCTGTTGACCCATGGCGGGCTGGACACGACCGCGCGTGCCTGGGCGTATGCCTACCGAGGCAGACACCTCTATCTCGTCGACCGCGACGACGAAGCCGTGACGGAACTGGACCGGGCCGTCACGATCGACCCGGGCAACGCCCGTGCCTGGGGCTACCGTGGTGACGCCCACTGCTGGCTCGGGAACCTCGACCAGGCGGTCAGCGACCTGACGACCGCTCTGGAGCTCGACCCCACCTACGCCTGGGCCCTCGCCGAGCGTGGGGAGGCCCACCGGCAGGCAGGCCGCCACGGCGAGGCCGTCGCCGACCTCACGGCCGCTCTCGACCTCGACCCCACCCTCTTCTGGGCCCTCACCTTCCGCGGAGAAGCCCACCGCGCGGCGGGCCGCTTCGACGAGGCCGTCAACGACTTCACCGCCGCTCTGGACCGCGAGCCCGAATTCGCCGCAGAGGTTCTCTCCTACCGCGCCGAGGCACATCAGCAGGCCGGTCGCTACGACGAGTCCGTCGCCGACTTCACGGCCTCGCTGGAGCTCGACCCCACCTACGCCTGGGCCCTCGCTCAACGCGGGCGGTCCCACCGGGCCGCCGACCGCTACGACGAGGCCGTCGCCGACTTCACCGCCGCTCTCCAGCTCAAACCGGACCTCGCCTGGGCGCTTGCCGAACGCGGGGCGGCCCACCAGCAGGCGGGTCGGCATGACCAGGCCGTCGCGGATCTCTCCGCCGCGGCGGAGCTCGATCCCCCGTACGCCTGGGCCCTCGCCCACCGTGGCGAAACCCATCGGCTGACCGGCCGTTTCGAGGAGGCCATAGCCGACTTCACGGCCGCTCTCGTCATCAATCCCGCTTACACCTGGGCCCTCGCCCACCGTGGCGAGACGCACCGGGAGGCAGATCGCTTCGACGAGGCCGTGGCCGACTTCACCGGTGCGCTGGAACTGGACCCCAGCTGGGACTGGGCCCTCGCGTCGCGTGGTCAGGCTCATCGGGAGGCCGGCCGCCTGGACGAGGCCGTCGCCGATCTGTCCGCCGCCATGGAACTCGACCCCGTGTACGACTGGGCTCTCGCCGAGCGCGGGGAAGCTCATCGGCAGGCAGGACGCTTCGAGGAGGCCGTAGCCGACTTCACGGCGGCGCTGACTCTCGACCCCGCCTATACCTGGGCCCTTGCCCGCCGTGGGGAAGCGCACCGGGAGGCAGATCGCTTCGACGAGGCCGTGGCCGACTTCACCGGTGCACTGGCCCTGGATCCCGGCCTGGTCTGGGCTCTGGCAACGCGTGGTCAGACTCATCGGCAGGCCGGTCGCCTGGACGAGGCGCTTACCGACCTCACAGCTGCTCTCGACCGCAGCCCGTCCTACGCCTGGGCCCTCAGAGAACGCGGAGTGGTCCATCGACAGGCCGGTCGCCTGGACGAGGCGGTCGCCGACCTCACGGCTGCTCTCGACCTCAACCCGTCCTACGCCTGGGCCCTCGCGGAACGCGGGGAGGCCCACCGGCAGGCCGGCCGCTGTGAGGAAGCCGTCAACGACTTCACGACCGCCCTGGATCACGACCCGACCCTCCTGTGGGCCCTCGGCGGACGAGGTATGGCTCACCGGCAGGCGGGCCGGTACGCGCGGGCGCGTGATGACCTGGAGCAGGCTCTCGCGTCCGAGCCCGATGATCTCGGCTTCCTGTTCGAGAAGGCCATGCTGGACACGGTGACGTCGGGACTCGCTGGATGCGTGGACCAGTGGAGCGCGCTGTTCGCAAGGGTGACCGAGTCGCTGGACGAGGACGAGATCAGGCTCGCGGAGCTGTTCCGGGCGATCCTCCTCGAAAGGGAGGACACCGTCGCCGAGGCGACGGAAGCCTTCCTCGACGGAGGTCCGGACGCCGACATCGTCATGGACCTGGTCCACTACCTGGACGAACTCTCCGGTGTGAACGGCGCGCCAGCCGACCGGGCAGAGGAGTGCCGCCGACTCGTCGAGGCTCGCACCGCCGCCTGAAGGGAGGTGGGCGGACGCGCGGTTCGGCATGTGCGGTGAGTTGCAGTGGCGCACAGCCATCGCGAAGGCAAACGGTGCGAGCGCCTCGTTGTCGCGTTGCCTCCGTGCGTCATCTCAACTTCCTCTGTGAGAAGCATTGACGAAACACAGGGCCGCTCCTACCTTCAACGCGTCGTACTTCGTACGTCATATATGAGACGCGATATGTGAGATCCGAGAGGCGCGCATGACCTCTGTGCCCACCCCGATCCCGTCCCGCACGCAGTTCGTGCTGGAGGGGATCAAACACCGCATCCTCACCGGGAAGTTGACGCCCGGCCAGGCGCTCGTGGAGACCGAGCTCGCCGCGCAGTTCGGGGTCTCCAAGACGCCGGTGCGCGAGGCGCTCAAGACCCTGGCCGGGACAGGACTCGTCGTGATGAGCCAGTACAAGGGCGTCACGGTGCGCATGGTGGACGCGGACATGGCACGCGAGGTGTACGACGTCCGGCTGCTCCTGGAGCCGGAAGCCCTGCGGCGGGCCGTACGGCGGGGGGCCGGACTTCAAGCGGCGCAGGACGCGCTCGCCCGCTCCGACCAGGCGGCCGACACGGCCG
The DNA here is from genome assembly GCF_004337435.2 of Streptomyces sp. KM273126. Classification (NCBI taxonomy): domain Bacteria; kingdom Bacillati; phylum Actinomycetota; class Actinomycetes; order Kitasatosporales; family Streptomycetaceae; genus Streptomyces; species Streptomyces sp. KM273126. The sequence continues at coordinate 710,003 of NZ_SJXB02000002.1, forward strand.
AACGCTCCCTGGCCAACCGGGAGTTCCACCGTGCCCTCTACACCTCCTGCGGCAATCCACTGCTCGGCCGGATGCTCGACGAGGTGCGGGACCAGGCCGCGCTCGTCTCCGCGGTCGCCTGGGCCGCCAACCCCTCCTGGGAGCGGGAGGCCGCCGAGCACCGGGAGATCCTGCGGCTCGCCCTCGACGGCGACGCCGACGGGGCGGCCGGCGCCCTCCACGCGCACATCGCGTCGTTCGTCCAGCGGGCCTTCCCCGAGGCCCACGAAGAGGAAGGCCATCAATGAGCAGCGTGACGTACGAGACCCAACGGGCGGCCCTGGCCGACGTCGTGGCGATCCCGGTGACCCCGTTCGCCGAGGACGGCACCGTCGACCAGGACACCCACCGGGCCCTGCTGCGTCGACTGCTCGACGGCGGGGTCAGGACCCTCACGCCGAACGGCAACACCGGTGAGTTCTACGCGCTGACCCCCGCCGAACGGCAGCTCGTCACCGAGCTGACCATGGACGAGGCAGGCGACCGAAGTGTGGTCCTCGTCGGGGTCGGGCACGACGTGCCCACCGCCGTGGCCTCCGCCCGGCACGCCCGTGAGGCCGGCGCGCAGATGGTGATGGTCCACCAGCCCGTCCACCCGTACGTGTCGGACACCGGCTGGGTCGACTACCACCGGGCCATCGCCGAGGCCGTGCCCGAACTGGGCGTCGTGCCGTACCTCCGCAACGCGTCGCTGCCGGGCGCCCGGCTCGCCGAACTCGCCGACGCCTGCCCGAACGTCATCGGGGTCAAGTACGCCGTCCCGGACGCCGCCCGGTTCGCCGCCTTCGCGCGGGACGCGGGGCTCGACCGCTTCGTGTGGGTGGCGGGGCTCGCCGAGCCGTACGCGCCCTCGTACTTCTCCGCGGGCGCCACCGGCTTCACCTCGGGACTCGTGAACGTCGCCCCGGCCGTTTCCCTGAACATGCTCGACGCACTTCGGTCCGGCGACTATCCCGCGGCGATGAAGGTGTGGGAGCAGATCCGCCGCTTCGAGGAACTGCGCGCCGCGGGCGCGTCCGCCAACAACGTGACCGTGGTCAAGGAGGCTCTCGCATCGCTCGGCCTGTGCCGCCGCGACGTCCGGGCGCCGAGCAGGGTGCTGCCCGAGGACGAGCGGGCCGAGGTCGCCGCCATCGCCGCCGGGTGGTCGATATGACGAACCCCGAGAAGAGCCCCGAGAACATCCCCGAGCAGACCACTGGGAAGAGCGCCGAGAAGCGCCCCGAGGAGTACAGAAGCCACCAGTGGTACGGCACGGACGGACTGCGCTCCTTCAGCCACCGGGCCCGCACCCGCCAGCTCGGCTATCTGCCCGAGGAACACCTGGGCAAGCCGGTCATCGCGATCCTCAACACCTGGAGCGACATCAACCCCTGCCATGTCCACCTGCGTGATCGCGCGCAGGCGGTCAAGCGGGGCGTGTGGCAGGCCGGCGGCTACCCGCTGGAGTTCCCGGTGTCGACGCTGAGCGAGACCTTCCAGAAGCCGACCCCGATGCTCTACCGCAACATGCTCGCGATGGAGACCGAGGAACTGCTGCGGTCGTACCCGGTGGACGGGGCCGTGCTGATGGGCGGCTGCGACAAGTCCACGCCCGCCCTGCTCATGGGGGCCGCGTCCGTCGACCTGCCCACCGTGTTCGTACCCGCCGGACCCATGCTGCCGGGCCACTGGCGTAACGAGGTCCTCGGCTCCGGCACCGACATGTGGAAGTACTGGGACGACAAGCGCGCCGGGCTCATCGGCGACTGCGAGATGCAGGAGCTGGAGAGCGGCCTGGCCCGCTCGCCCGGTCACTGCATGACCATGGGCACGGCGTCCACGCTCACGGCCGCGGCCGAGGCGCTCGGGGTCACCGTGCCGGGCGCGTCGAGCATCCCCGCCGTCGACTCCGGGCACGACCGGATGGCCGCCGCCTCCGGCCTCAGGATCGTCGAACTCGTCCGCAGGGACCGGAAGCTGTCCGAGATCCTCACCGCGGAAGCATTCGAGGACGCGGTGACGACCGTCCTCGGGCTCGGCGGCTCCACGAACGCAGTCATCCACCTCATCGCGATGGCCGGCCGCGCCGGAGTCCCGCTGACGCTCGACGACTTCGACCGCATCGCGCGGACGGTGCCGGTGCTGGCCAACGTCCGGCCGGGCGGACAGACGTACCTGATGGAGGACTTCCACTTCGCGGGCGGGCTCCCCGGGTTCCTGTCCCGGATCACCGACCTCCTCCACCTGGACCGGCCGACGGTGTCGTACGACACGATGCGCGAGCAGCTCGACGGCGCGCTCGTCCACAACGACGCCGTCATCCGCACCCGCGAGAACCCGGTCGCGGAGGAGGGCGGGGTCGCCGTGCTGCGCGGCAACCTCTGCCCGGACGGCGCGGTCATCAAGCACATCGCCGCCGAGCCGCACCTTCTCAGGCACACCGGTCCCGCGGTCGTCTTCGACGACTACAGGACGATGCAGCGGACCATCAACGACCCGTCCCTGGGCATCACCGCCGACAGCGTGCTGGTGCTGCGCAACTCAGGACCCAAGGGCGGCCCGGGCATGCCCGAGTACGGGATGCTGCCCATCCCCGACCACCTGCTGAAGCAGGGTGTCCGGGACATGGTGCGGATCTCCGACGCCCGGATGAGCGGCACGAGCTACGGCGCGTGCGTGCTGCACATCGCGCCCGAGTCGTACATCGGCGGGCCGCTCGCGCTCGTACGGACCGGGGACAGCATCACCCTCGACGTCGAGGCGCGCACCCTCCACCTCGACGTGGACGACGAGGAGCTCCAGCGCCGCAGGGCCGCGTGGACGCCCCCGCCCGAGCGGTACGAGCGCGGCTACGGCGCGCTCTACAACGAGCAGATCACGCAGGCCGACACCGGCTGCGACTTCGCCTTCCTGGCCCGACCGGGCACCGTGCCGGACCCGTACGCGGGCTGAAGCACCGCACCACCAGACCACCGCACCACCAGACCACCGCACCACCAGACCACCGCACGACCGGAGCACCACAACACCGCATCAGGGCCGCTGTTCCTCGCGGTCCGGACCTCGAACACCGCAAGTGAAAGCGCTTGCCAACACGGCGCAGGCACAAGCCGCAACGGTATACGCGCAAACCGCACGGCACATCCACAAGCCACACGGTGAAGCGCACCGCACCACCGGCTCGACCCGCACACCCGAGAACGGAGACACAGTCATGGCCCAAGCCGCAGCCGTGGCGAAACAGCCCGCGCCGCCCCGGCGGCGTCGCGGATCGGCCACGCCGCGCAGGCTCCCGTACCTGCTGATCGCGCCGGCAGCCCTGCTGATGCTCGGCTTCATCGCCTACCCGGTCATCAGCGTCTTCTACTACAGCCTGCAGCACTACAACCCCACCAAGCCCTGGCGGAACGGTTTCGCGGGCTTCGACAACTTCGTCTTCGCCTTCACGAAGGACCCCCAGTTCTGGGACACGCTGGTCTTCAGCGCCAAGTGGGTCGTGGTCGAGGTCGGGTTGCAGCTGCTGTTCGGCCTGGCGCTCGCGCTGATCGTCAACCAGAGCTTCGTGGGCCGGGCGCTGAGTCGCGCGATGGTCTTCTCACCGTGGGCCGTCTCCGGCGTGCTGACCTCCGCGATCTGGGTGCTGCTCTACAACTCGCAGACGGGCATCACCCGTTACCTCGCGGACCTGGGCATCGGCGAGTACGGCACCAGCTGGCTCTCCGACACCTCGACCGTCTTCCCGGCCGCGGTGGTCGCCGATCTGTGGCGCGGCGTGCCCTTCTTCGCGATCCTCATCCTCGCCGACCTCCAGTCCGTCTCGAAGGACCTGTACGAGGCCGCCGAGGTCGACGGCGCCAGCCGCATCCGGCAGTTCGTGCACATCACGCTGCCGCACCTGAAGGACGCGATCATCCTGTCCACGCTGCTGCGCGCGGTGTGGGAGTTCAACAACGTCGACCTGCTCTACACCCTGACCGGCGGCGGACCGGCGGGCGCGACGACGACCCTCCCGCTCTACATCGCCAACACCTCCGTCGACGCCCACAACTTCGGCTACGCGTCCGCCCTGACCACGGTCGCGTTCGTGATTCTGCTCTTCTGCTCGATCGTCTACCTGCGGTTGAGCAAGTTCGGAGGCGAGGACAAGTGATCACCAAGGACGCCGAGATCAGCGACGCCCCGGTGGCCCCCGCCCCCGAGGCCGAGGAGCCCCCGCGCCGGCCGAAGAAGCGCCAGCGCGCCTGGGACGAGGTCCCGCGCTGGCAGATCTACCTGCCGCTGTCGATCTACCTGCTCTTCACGATCGTCCCCTTCTACTGGATCCTGCTGTTCGCCCTGCGCCCGGCCGGCTCGACCTCGCTCGTGCCGTGGCCCATCACCTTCGACCACTTCGAGAAGGTGTGGACGGAGCGCGCCTTCGGCACCTACTTCCAGAACAGCGTTCTCGTGGGCGTCGCCACCCTGTTCATGACCACGATCGTCGCCCTCGCAGGCGGCTACGCCCTGGCCCGCTTCAACTTCCGGATCAAGCGCGCGTTCATGCTGGCGCTGCTGTGTTCCCAGTTCGTGCCGGGCGCGCTGCTTCTCGTACCGCTGTTCCAGATCTTCGCCGAGCTGCGGATGATCAACTCCCTCGGCAGCGTCATCATCGCCGAGACCGTCTTCCAGCTGCCGCTGTCGATGATCCTGATCAGCGGGTTCATCAGAAACGTGCCGTACTCGCTGGAGGAGGCCGCCTGGGTCGACGGCTGCAACCGGTTCAGCGGCTTCCGGGTGGTCGTGCTGCCGCTGCTGCGGCCGGGCCTGATCGCCGTCGGCTCCTTCGCCTTCGTGCACTCCTGGAACCACTTCCTGTTCGCGCTGATGTTCCTCAGCAACCAGGACAAGCAGACCATCCCCGTCGGCCTGAACACCCTGCTCAGCGCCGACAGCGTCGACCTGGGCGCGCTCGCCGCGGGCGGCATCATCGCCGCGGTCCCGGTCGTGATCGTGTTCGCCTTCATCCAGAAGTGGCTGATCACCGGCTTCAGCGCGGGGGCGGTGAAGGGATGAGGCGACTTCCCGGCACGAGACGACTTCCGGGCACGAAGCGCCTCCCGCTGCTCGTCGTGGCCGGGGTGCTGGGCCTCACCCTCAGCACCCCCGCTGGGGCGGAGACCCGCGACATCAGCCGTGACACGCTCGCCGCGAACGACGGCTGGGCGGCGGCCGACGGCGGTACCACGGGTGGCTCCACCGCCGACGACACCCATGTCCACACCGTACGCAGCCGCAGCGAGCTGGTCCGGGCGCTCGACGGAGGCAGCGCGACCCCGAAGATCATCCGGATCGCGGGCACCATCGACGCCAACACGACAGACGGCGGCGACACGCTGAACTGCGACGACTACGCGACCGACGGCTACGACCCGAAGAAGTACCTCGCCGCGTACGACCCGCGCACCTGGGGCTCCGCCAAGCCGAGCGGCCCCCAGGAAGAGGCCCGGCAGGCGTCGGCCGCCCGGCAGGCGGAACGGGTCGAGCTGGCCGTCGGGTCCAACACCACCATCGTGGGGCTGGGCGACAGGGCGCTGCTGAAAGGCGCCAGCCTCCAGCTCAGGGGCGCGGACAACGTGATCATCCGCAACCTCGAACTCCGCGACGCCTACGACTGCTTCCCTGTCTGGCAGCCCAACACCGGTGGCCTCGGCGACTGGAAGACCGCGTACGACAACATCTGGCTGCGCGGCGCCACCCATGTGTGGGTCGACCACGTCACGCTGTCCGACAAGGGCCACCCGGACGAGGACGAGCCCACCTACTTCGGCCGCAACTACCTGCGCCACGACGGCCTGCTCGACATCACCAACGAGTCCGACCTGGTGACGGTGTCCTGGAGCCGGTTCGCCGACCACGACAAGGCGATGCTCATCGGCAACGGCGACACGGCCACCGGCGACCGCGGCAAGCTGCGCGTCACCCTGCACCACAACGAGTTCGAGGGCGTCGTGCAGCGTGCGCCGCGCGTCCGCTTCGGGCAGGTGCACGTCTACAACAACCGCTACGTCGTTCCCGAGGACGCGCACGACTACCGGTACTCGCTCGGCATCTCCACCGAGTCGGCCGTGTACGCCGAGAACAACGCCTTCACCACCCCCGGCCACATCGAGGCCGCCGACCTCGTGAAGAGCTGGAACGGCACCGCCTTCCACGCCACCGGCACCCTCTTCAACGGCTTCCCCGTCGACCTGCTGACCATCTACAACGCGTACAACTCCGGCGGCGAACGCGACCTGACGCCCGGCGTCGGCTGGACACCCACGCTGCACGGCGAGATCGACAGCGCCCGGCAGGCGGACCGCGAGGTCGCCCAGGGTGCGGGCGCCGGGAGGATCCGATGACCACCACGACGGCCTCGGAGCGCTCCGGCGCCACCCCCCTGCCCGTCGTCCTGGCCGGCGCCCGGGGCCACGGCCGCTGGCACCTGGCCAATATCCGCCGCCTGCAGGACAAGGGGATCGTCCGGCTCGCCGGTGTCTGCGAGCTGACGCCGCTTGCCCCCGAGGAGCTGGACGGCCTGGGCACGCCCGAGCAGTCCGGCGACTTCGGCGCGCTGCTCGACTCCACGGGTGCCGCGATCGCCGTGATCTGCACACCCATCCCCACTCACACCGACCTCGCGCTCACCGCGGCCCGGCGGGGCGTCCACCTCCTGCTGGAGAAGCCCCCGGCGCCGTCGTACGCCGAGTTCCGCCGCATGGCCGACGGGGTCGCCGCGGCCGGGGTGGCCTGCCAGATCGGCTTCCAGTCGCTGGGCTCGCACGCCGTGCCCGCCATCCGCGAGCTGGTCGCGAAGGGCGCGCTCGGCGAGGTGGTCGGTATCGGCGGGGCCGGGGCGTGGGCGCGCGCGGAGGCGTACTACCGGCGCGCCGCCTGGGCGGGCAAGCGGCGCCTGAACGGGGTCGACGTCATCGACGGTGCCCTCACCAACCCGCTCGCCCACGCCGTCGCCACCGGGCTCGCGCTCGCCGGAGCCACGCACGCCGAGGACGTCACCGGCATCGAGACCGAGCTGTTGCGCGCCAACGACATCGAGTCCGACGACACCTCGTGTGTACGGATCACCACGGCCGGCAACGGTCGCGTCACCGTGGCCGCCACCTTGTGCGCCGAGCACCCGGGCGAACCGTATGTCCTCGTGCACGGCACCAGCGGCCGGATCACCTTCTGGTACAAGCAGGACCGCGTGCTCGTCCAGCGGGCCGGGCACGGGCCCGAGGAGATCGAGTACGGCCGCACGGACCTGCTGGAGAACCTCGCCGCGCATCTCACCGACGGCACCGAACTGCTGGTCACACCCGACGCGACGGGCGCCTTCATGAAGGTCGTCGAAGCGGTTCGACAGGCGCCCGACCCGACTCCGCTGCCCGCCGACGCCTGGCACCTCGTGCCGGAGGAGAACCGCCGCGTCGTCCACGGCATCGACGGCCTGGTCGCCTCGGCCGCCGACACCCTCGCCCTCTACTCCGAGCTGGGCGCCCCCTGGGCCCTCCCCACAGCTTCAGCGAAAGAGGTGAGCACATGACGAACAACGACTCGCTGGTCCTGCGCATCGCGGGCCGCCCGGTCGGCCGCTACACCACCCGGCCGGAGCTGCCCACCAGACTCTCCCCACGCCCCTATCTGCACCCGGTCACCACCCTGTCCGGTACGGCCGTCACCGAGCTCAGCCCGGCCGATCACCTGCACCACCTCGGCGTCGGTGTCGCCGTTCCCGACGTCGAGGGGCACAACTTCTGGGGCGGACGCACCTTCGTCCGCGACCGGGGCCCGACCGAGCTCGACAACCACGGCTCGCAGCGGCACGCCGCCTTCCAGCTCAGCGACCCCGACGGCTTCGTCGAGGAGCTGCGCTGGGTGGCGGCCGGAGGCGAGCTGCTGCGCGAGCGCCGTACGGTCGCGGCCACCGAACTCACCGACTCCGCCTGGGCGCTGGACTTCACGTTCTCGCTCACCAACACCACCCCGGGCCCGCTGTCGATCGGCAGCCCCGCCACCAACGGACGGCCCGGCGCGGCCTATGGCGGCTTCTTCTGGCGCGCCCGCAAGGAGGCCGTCGCGCCACGGGTGTTCACCCTGGACAGCGAGGGTGAGCCGGAGATTCACGGCACCCGCGCCGACTGGCTCGCCCTCGCGGGCTCCACCTGGACACTGGTCTTCGCCGGGGCCACCGAGCAGACCCGCGAGGACCCGTGGTTCGTGCGCACCGAGGAGTACCCGGGAGTGGGCTCCTCCCTCGCGCACGACGAGCGGGTGCCGATCGAGCCGGGCGAGACCGTCGTACGGCGGATCGTGACCGTCGTCGCCGACGGCGTCCTCCCCCGGATCGAGGCGGCGGCGCTGGTCCGGAAGGCGGTGAGCCAGTGAGCACCCCCTCGGCCACCGGCGGCGCGCCCGCCTTCAGCGCCGACCTCGGTGACGGCACCTACCGCAACCCGGTCCTGGGCGCCGACTGGTCCGACCCCGATGTCTGCCGCGTCGGCGACGACTACTACCTCACCGCGTCCAGCTTCGGCCGCGCCCCCGGCCTGCCGCTGCTGCACTCCCGGGACCTGGTCAACTGGACGCTGGTCGGGCACGCCCTGACGCGCCTGGAGCCCGGGGCCGGGTTCCGCACCCCACGGCACGACTGCGGGGTGTGGGCGCCCTCCCTGCGGTACCACGACGACCGGTTCTGGATCTTCTGGGGCGACCCCGACCAAGGCGTCTTCCAGGTCAACGCCCCCGAGATCCGCGGCCCCTGGACCCGCCCGCACCTGGTGAAGGCGGGCAAGGGACTCATCGACGCCTGCCCCCTGTGGGACGACGAGACCGGCGAGGCGTATCTGGTGCACGCCTGGGCCAGGTCCCGCTCCGGGATCAAGAACCGGCTCACCGGGCACCGGATGCAGCCCGACGGCACCAGCCTGCTCGACGAGGGCAAGGTGATCGTCGACGGGGACCGGCTTCCGGGCTGGTTCACGCTCGAAGGGCCCAAGCTGTACCGGCACGACGGGTGGTTCTGGATCTTCGCCCCCGCGGGGAGCGTGGAGACCGGCTGGCAGGGCGCCTTCCGCTCCCGCGGCTTCTTCGGCCCGTACGAGGAGCGGATCGTCCTGGAGCAGGGCGACACCGATGTGAACGGTCCCCACCAGGGCGGCTGGGTGCGCACGCAGGCCGGCGAGGACTGGTTCCTGCACTTCCAGCAGCGGGGCGCGTACGGCAGGGTCGTGCACCTTCAGCCCATGCGCTGGGGTACGGACGGGTGGCCGGTGATGGGTGACGAGGGAACCCCGGTCGCGGTGCACCGCAAGCCCGCCCTGCCGCCGCAGCCGCCCGCCGCGCCCGCCACCGACGACGACTTCCCCGGCGGCCGTTTCGGACGCCAGTGGCAGTGGACCGCCAACCCCCAGGACGGCTGGGCCACCCAGCACTCCGGCGACGGGCTGCGGCTGACCTGCGTACGGACGGCCGACGCGCACGACCTGCGCAAACTGCCGAACGTGCTCACCCAGCGGTTGCCCGGCACCCCGGCGACCGTGCAGGTCGAACTCCGGCTCGACAGCGAGGAGGAGGGCGCCGGGGCCGGGCTCGCCGTCCTCGGCGACGCGTTCACCTGGATCGGGCTCCAGCGGGGCGCGGACGGGAGCGCCCAGCTCGTGCACCGGTTCGGCGAGTCGGTCGCCGAGCGGGAACGGGACGCCGCCCACCCGCGGCCGGCTCCCGGGGGACGGGCCCGCTTGCGGATCGAGATCGGCGCCGGGGCGCGCTGCCGCTTCTCGTACGACGTCGGGGACAGCCGTGGCTTCCAGCCCTCGGGTCAGGTCTTCGCCGCCACCCCCTGGCGCTGGGTCGGCGCCCTGCTCGGCCTGTTCGCGGTCGCGCCCACCGGCGGGGGACACGCCGGGGCGGCCACGTTCACACAGTTCCGGATCACCCCCTCGTAACCCACCCCACCCGTACGCCTGTTGGGAGCCGCGATGACGCACCTCCATGGCAAGCACCAGCCGAGATCCGAGCGCGGACCGGGCCAGGGCAAGGTCCTGGCCACCGTGATCGGCCTCGTGGCCGCGCTGGGCCTCGGCGCGGTCGGGGAGGCCAGTGCCGCACCGACCGTGAACCTCTGGAGCGACACGGCACACGGTTTCGCCTCCCTCGACGGCGGTACCACCGGCGGCGCGGCCGGCAAGGTGGTGACCGTCACCGACCAGGCGTCGCTGGAGAAGTACGCGGCCGCCGAGGAGCCGTACGTCATCCGGGTCGCCGGCACGATCAAGGCCGAGCCCTTCGGAGCGAACGTCGTCGTCGCCTCGGACAAGACCATCATCGGAGTCGGTACCGAGGGGGAGCTCGTTCAGGGCGAGTTCCACCTCACCCCGGGTACCCACAACGTGATCATCCGGAATCTGACCATCCGGGACTCCGCGATCGAGGGCGACTGGGACTGCAAGGACACCGACTTCGACGGCATCCAGATGGATTCCGTGCACCACGTCTGGGTCGACCACAACCGCTTCTCACGGATCTGCGACGGCCAGCTCGACATCCGCAAGGACAGCGAGTACATCACCGTCTCCTACAACCAGTTCACGGACAGCAACAAGACGTTCGGCATCGGCTGGACCCCGAACGTGAAGACGCAGATCACCATCGACCACAACTGGTTCCGCAACACCAAGCAGCGCAACCCGTCCGCCGACAACTGCGCCTACGCCCACCTCTACAACAACTACATGTCGGCGCAGCTCGCGGACGGCGACCCCGTGTGGACGTACGGCAACTGGTCGCGCGGCCGGACGAAGATGGTCATCGAGAACAGCTACTACGACGGCGTGCAGCACCCCTACCAGGCCGACGCCACCGCCGAGTTGGTGCAGCGCGGGTCGATCCTCAAGAACACGACGGGCCGACAGGACGAGTGGGGTGCCGCCTTCGACCCGAAGGACTTCTACGCCTACCGGCTCGACCCGGCCGCCGCCGTCCCCGCCCTGGTCACCCGCTTCTCCGGACCCCAGAAGCAGCTCGGTACGCACACCGCGTGAACGAGCCGGCCGGCCGCACGGACGCGGCTGAGCCCGCTCGACAGCCCCAGAGCCCCCACAACTTCACAGCAAACCCTCGTTGGATCCAGAAGAAGAGAGCCGTTCAATGAAGATCAGCATTCGCAGAAGCAGGCGTGCCGCCGTGGCCGTCGCCCTGGGATCCGCCCTCGCCCTGACCGCCACCGCCTGCGGTGACGACGGCAGCGGCGCGGGCGGCGACAAGGGCGCCGAGGGCAGCGGCAAGGGCGAGATCGTCTTCTGGGACAACAACGGCGGTGTCCGCACCGACATCTGGAAGGAGATCATCGCCGACTTCGCGAAGGCGAACCCGGACATCAAGGTCAAGTACGTCGGGATCGCGGCCACCGAGTACCAGTCCAAGGTCGACACCGCCCTCCAGGGCGGCGGCCTGCCGGACGTCGGGGGCGTCGGCGCGGCGATGATCGCCGGTTTCGCCGCCCAGAACGCGCTGGAGCCGCTGGAGGACCGTCTCTCCAAGTCGTCCCTCGACGGCAAGATCAACAAGGACATGGTCAAGTCGTTGCAGGCCGCGGGCGGCGACGACAAGCACCTGTACTCGATCCCGACGTCCGCCAACAACGGCGTCCTCTACTACCGCACCGACCTGTTCGAGAAGGCGGGCCTGGACGAGCCGACCACCTGGCCCAAGTTCTACGAGGCCGCGGAGAAGCTCACCGACAAGGGCAAGAACGAGTTCGGCTACACCATCCGCGGTGGCGCCGGCTCCATCGCCCAGGCCCTGGACGCGATGTACGGGCAGACCGGCATCACCTCGTTCTGGGACGCCGGCGGTGAGAAGACCACCGTCAACGACCCGAAGAACGTGGCGGCCCTGGAGAAGTACGTCGACCTCTACAAGAAGGTCACCCCGGCGGCCGACCTCAACAACGACTTCACCAAGATGGTCGCCCAGTGGGACTCCGGCACGATCGGGATGCTGAACCACAACCTCGGCTCCTACCAGGACCATGTGAAGGCGCTCGGCACCGACAAGTTCCGGGGCATCCCGCAGCCGATCGGGCCCGGCGGGAAGCGGGTGCAGGTCTCCAACCCGATCGACGGGCTCGGAGTGTTCAAGGCCTCCAAGAACAAGGAGGCCGCCTGGAAGTTCATCGAGTTCGCCAGCTCGAAGGCGGAGAGCTCCAAGTTCAACGAGTCCGCGGGCCAGGTCCCGGCGAACACCGAGGCCGCGAACGACGAGTGGATCATCAAGGCCGAGCCGACGAAGCTGGCCGCCGATGCGCTGTCCGACGGTTCCACGACGATCGTGCAGCTGCCGTACTACCTGCCGGACTGGAACACGATCTCCAAGACGGACAACGAGCCGAACTTCCAGAAGGTCATGAACGGGTCCATGAGCGCGAAGGACTTCCTGGACACGCTGGCCGACCAGCTGAACACGGCTCAGGCCGAGTGGAACGAGCAGAAGGGTCAGTAGCCCTCCGGACCCCGCGCCCCTGAAGGACTTTGTCGCTGAAGGGGCGCGGGGCACCCCGCCCCATGTGAAAGGCACCACTGGACCCCTCCCTGCCTTCAGTACGCCTGTTGAGAAAGGCACCCCCCGTGTCACTCACCCGCAGACAGGTCACCACCGCGGCGCTCGCCGCTGTTCCCCTCTCCGTCGCGGCGACGCCCCACGCGGCCGCGGCCGGCTCCCGGCGCGTCCGGACGGTCTACATCGCCGGCGACTCCACCGCCGCCCAGAAGTACGCCGACGCCGCCCCCGAGACCGGCTGGGGCCTGGCGCTCCCCTTCTTCCTGAGCAAGGACGTGGTCGTCGCCAACCACGCGGTGAACGGCCGGAGTTCGAAGAGCTTCGTCGACGAGGGACGACTGGACGCCGTCCTCGGCGCGATCCGGCCCGGCGACCTCCTCCTGGTCCAGTTCGGGCACAACGACTCCAAGGCCGAGGATCCCGCCCGCTACCGAACGCTTGCCCAGTGCTCCACCCTTCAGAGTGGAGGTGTAGGGCAACCTGCCCGTAGCGGCCGGGAGGGGCGCGGTGGCATGGCTAAGATCGCTTTGTCCGACAACGGAGTTGTGGGACCTACCGCCGGACGGGCGGGAAGTCAGGCCTGCGGAGGCCGTGTAAGACCGACCTTCACCGGTCGGCGGTGGCCTGTGAAACAGGAACCCATGGTGGTACCGCGTAGCGGTGCGGACCGGAATCTCCTGCCCTCGGGCAGGAGAGGGCGTCAAACCGAGCCCTTGACGACGTACCAGGACCATCTGCGTCAGTACGTCGACGGGGCCCGGTGTGCGCGGCCCGTGCGCGTGCTCGCGCACCGGGACGTGCGTCGGCTGGACGACGAGATCCCGGACTCCTGGATCAGCTGGCCCGAGGCGTAACCGCTCCGCTCGGAAGGCCGTGCACAGCCCCTCCGCCCCTCGTTCTTGAAAGGAACCGCACACATGACCCCCCGTGTCTGGCATGCCCACGTCATTACCTGCACCGCGCTCGTCCTCGCCGTCACCGGTACACCCGCCCACGCCCAGGACCGCGACCTCGGCCGCGAGACCCTCGCCGCGGGCGACGGGTGGGCCTCCGAGGGCACCGGCACCACCGGTGGCTCGGCCGCGGACGCCGCACACGTCTACACCGTCACCACCTGGGACGAGTTCAGAGCCGCGCTCAAGGACGGCGGGGACGCCCCGAAGATCATCAAGGTCAAGGGGATGATCGACGCCGTGTCCGAGGGCTGTGACGCGTTCGAGGCCGAGGGGTACGACTTCCAGCAGTACCTCGCCGACTACGACCCGGCCGTCTGGGGCCACGACACCCCGGTCAGCGGCGAGCAGGAGGACCTGCGGGCCGCGTCCGCCGCCGGCCAGGACCAGGCCATCAAGGCGAACGTCCCCGCCAACACCACCATCGTCGGTGTCGGGAAGGACTCGGGCATTCTCGGCGGCAGCCTCCAGATCAAGGGCGTCGACAACGTCATCCTCCGCAACCTCACCATCGAGGCCCCGGTCGACTGCTTCCCGCAGTGGGACCCGACGGACGACAACAAGACCGGCGCCTGGAACTCCGAGTACGACGGCGTGGTCGTCTACGGCTCCACCCACGTGTGGATCGACCACAACACGCTCAGCGACGGCCGCTACCCGGACAGCTCCCTGCCGTCGTACTTCGGCAAGGTCTACCAGCAGCACGACGGCCTGGTCGACATCGTGCGCGGCGCCAACCACGTGACGGTGTCCTGGAACTCCTTCAAGGACCACGACAAGACGATGCTGATCGGCAACAGTGACGGCGCCGCCTCCACCGACTCGGGCAAGCTCAAGGTCACGCTGCACCACAACCGCTTCGAGGGCATCGTCGAGCGCGCGCCACGCGTTCGGTTCGGGCAGGTCGACACGTACAACAACCACTACGTGGTGACCGCGGGCCAGAAGTTCGGCTACACCTTCGGCATCGGCGCCTCCTCGCAGCTGTACGCCACGGACAACGCCATCTCCCTCCCCGCCGGAGTCAGCGCCGCCAAGACCCTGAAGAAGTGGAGCGAGGCGCCGCTCACCGCCGAGAACAACTACGTCAACGGGAAACTGACGGATCTCATCGCGGTCCACAACGCCGAGATTCCGGAGGAGACCCTCCAGTCCGGCGCCGGGTGGACGCCGACGCTGCGTACGAAGGTCGACTCGCCGCGGGCCGTGCCCGGGATCGTCGGGCAGCGCGCGGGTGCCGGAAAGGTCTGCTGAGCATGGACACACCAGTAGTCGGCAGACGGTCGTTCGTGGTCGCGAGCGTCGGGGCCGCACTCGCCCTCGGGGCCGACGGAAACGCCCACGCCGGCGGGCGCTCTCCCTTCGGGCGCTCTCCTTTCGGGCGGTACGGGTCGCCGTCGGCGCGGCCGACCGAGCGGACCCTGTACGTCCACCCCGGCGGGCTCGGCGACCACACCACCGTCCAGGCCGCCGTGACCGCGGCCGCAGGCAGCGGATACACCCTGGTCATCGCGCCGGGTACGTACCGTGAGACGGTCGCGGTGAGCGCCGCGAGCACGGAGATGACCTGGATCGGTGCCTCCGGCGACGCCCGGGACGTCGTGGTCGTGTACGACAACGCCGCCGGCACCCCGAAGCCCGGCGGCGGCACCTACGGCACCACCGGATCGGCGACCACCCTCGTCCAGGCCGACGGGTTCACCGCGCGGGACATCACCTTCGCCAACGACTGGCTCCGCGCCGAGCACCCCGGGATCACCGGCACCCAGGCCGTCGCCATCAAGGTGCAGGGGGACCGCTCGGCGTTCGAGCGGTGCCGGTTCCTCGGGCACCAGGACACGCTGTACGCCGACTCGATGGCGCTCGGCACGTATTCCCGCCAGTACTTCCGGGACTGTTACGCCGAGGGCGACGTGGACTTCGTCTTCGGACGGGCCACCGCCGTCTTCGAGCGCTGCCACTTCCGCACCCTGATCCGCACGGACCTGACCGGGGCTCCCTACGGATTCGTGTTCGCGCCGTCCACAGCGGTCGCCAACCCGCGCGGCTACCTGGTGACCGGGAGCCGTGTCACCAGTGAGGCGCCGGACGGCTACTACAAGCTGGCCCGCCCGTGGGTACCCAGCTCCGACACCACCGCCCGGCCCATGCTGACCGTGCGCGAGACCCGCCTCGGTGCCGGCATCGACGCGGTGGCGCCCTACACCACCATGTCCTCCGGCTACCCCTGGCAGGACCAGCGGTTCGCCGAGTACCGCAACACCGGACCCGGAGCGGTGATCTCCGTTCCCGAGAACCGGCCCCAACTGGGCTCCGCCGAGGCCGAGTCGCACACCCGGGAGACGTACCTCGGGGACTGGAGGCCGTATGAGTGCCCATGACCGGGTGGGGCGGCGGGCGTTCGTGGTGGGAACCGGGGCGGCGGCGCTCTTCGCCGGAGCCGGAGCCGGAGCCGGAGCCGGAGCCGGAGCGGCAGCCGGAGCCGGAGCCGGAATCGGAGCGGGGAGCGCCGCCGCGGCGGAGTCGGGCGTCGCGGAGTCGGGCGTCGTGGAGGGCACACTGCCCGGCTTCCACCCCCAGCTCAAGGAGGAGCTGCGCTTCCCGCTCGCCTGGGGCACCTCCCCGATCCGGGACTTCCGGGCCTGGCGGCGCGCGGCCCGAGCGAAGGTCGAGGAGCACCTGTTCGTCGGGCCGGACGACGGCACGCCGTACGCGCCCGAGTTCGCGGAACGTGCCGAAGCCGACGGCTACACCAGGGAGTCGGTCACCCTCGCCCTCACCCGCCACGAGCGCGTCCGCGGCGCCCTCCTCACCCCGCACGGCACCGGACCGTTCCCGGCCGTGCTGCTGCTCCACGACCACGGCTCGAAGTTCGACATCGGGAAGGAGAAGCTGGTCCGGCCCTGGGGCGACGGCGAGGTTCGGCTCGCCTCCGCGCAGGCGTGGGCCGACCGCTGCTTCAGCGGCCGGTTCGTCGGTGACGAGCTGGCCAGGCGCGGGTACGTCGTCCTCGCCCTGGACGCCCTCGGCTGGGGTGACCGGGGACCGATCACCTACGAGCAGCAGCAGGCACTCGCCAGCAACTTCTTCAACCTGGGCTCGTCGCTCGCCGGACTCATGGCCAGGGAGGACGCGCGCGCCGCCGCCTTCCTGGCCGGGCTGGACCGGGTGGACCGGCGGCGGGTCGCGGCCGTCGGGTTCTCCATGGGCGCTTTCCGCGCATGGCAGACCGCCGCGCTCAGCGACGACGTCGCCGCTGCTGCGAGCGTGTGCTGGATGACCGGGCTGAAGGAGGTCATGGTGCCCGGCAACAACATCCTGCGCGGCCAGTCCGCCTACCACATGTTGCACCCCGGGCTCGCCCGGCACCTCGACTTCCCCGACGTGGCGAGCATCGCCGCCCCCCGGCCGATGCTCTTCTTCCACGGCGCCCAGGACTCCCTGTTCACCGCTGAGGGAGTCCGGGTCGCGTACGAGAAGCTGGGCGCCGTCTGGCGCTCACGTCACGCCGGGGAGCGGTTGCACACCAAGGTCTGGCCGGACCTCGGTCATGTCTTCGCCGACCGTATGCAGGACGAGGTCTTCGCCTGGCTCGACTCCGTCCTGTGAACTACTAAGCCGCTCAGCGCCTCACCGGCCTGATCGACTCCAGGGTCGGCACCACCGGCTCAATCGTGCCGTCGGCCGCGAACTCCATACGGTCGATCGTCGTCTCCCGGTGCGTGCCGTCCCCGCCCGGCTTGCCGGGGCCGTTCAGCGCGAACCGGTGGTACACCATGTACCAGTCGTCCGTGCCGGGGGCGTTGACCACCGAGTGGTGGCCCGTGGCGAGGATGCCGTACTCGGGGCGCTTGGACAGGATCGTGCCCTGCTTGGTCCACGGGCCGAGCGGGGTCGGCCCCGTCGCGTACGCCACGTGGTAGTTCTCGCTGCGCGTGTCGTCCTCGGACCACATGAAGTAGTAGGTGCCCTTGCGCTTGACCACGAAGGAGCCCTCCCGGAAGTTGTCCGGGGTGATGTCCTGCACCTTGCTCGCGTCGAACGACACCATGTCGTCGTTCAGCGGCACGACATAGCCGCGTCCGTTGCCCCAGTACAGGTACGACTGCCCGTCGTCGTCGGTGAAGACCGCCGGGTCGATCATCTGGCCCTGCAGCGACCCGCCCTTGGCGACCAGGGGCTTGCCGAGCGCGTCCTTGAAGGGGCCGGCGGGGGAGTCGGCCACCGCCACACCGATCTGCTGCTCGGCGCAGAAGTAGAAGTAGTACTTGCCGTCCCGCTCGGCGATCGCCGGGGCCCAGGCGTTCCTGTCGGCCCAGGACACGTCGGGTCCCAGGTCGAGGATCACTCCGTGGTCCGTCCAGTTGACCAGGTCCTTCGACGAGAACGCCTTGAACCGGGTGCCGCTCCAGCCGGGGAAGCCGTCCGTCGTCGGGTAGATCCAGTAGCGGCCGTCCATGTACGTGACGTCGGGGTCGGCGTAGAGGCCGGGCAGGACCGGGCTGCGGGTCGGCACCGCCTCGACGGTCCAGGTGCGTTTCGTGCCGTCCGCCGCCGTGACCGTGTACGTCTGGGGCCTGCGGAAGTCGCGGCTCGTACCGGACTTCGGGCTCACCGTCGCGCCCTCGCCCAGCCACAGCTTCGGCGCGAGCCGCTTGAGACCGGCGTCCGGCTCCATGGGCAGGACGACCTTCGACGTGTCCTCGCTGACGACCGCGTACCCCTTCTGGTCCTTCACCGTCGCGTCCACGACCGACGTGGGACTCGCCGGGTACGCGGCCAGCAGCCGGTCGTACTCCTCCTGCGTCACCGGCATCACCGTGCCGTGCCGCGGGCTGGCGGGCAGCTGGTAGTTCTCCGACATGGTCCACTTGCCCGAGTCGAGGTCGGTGGTCTCGAACGGGACGTAGCCGCGGCCGCCGTACTCGTCGATGAACAGGTACCACTTCTCCTCGGTGTTGGACTTGAACACCGTCGGGCCCTCACCGCGGTCGATGGAACCGCTGCCGATGCAGTCCGAGACGAAGTCGTACGAGGTGTCGGTGAGCGAGGACGACTTCTCCGCGGTGATGAACTTCGAGCACGGGTTGGAGGACGTGGGGTCCCGCTCGTCCTTGGTGTAGCGGTAGTACGTGCCCTCGTGCTTGACGACCGTCGAGTCGATGACCGAGTAGCCGGGGTCGTCCCACACCTTCGGCTCGCTGAACGTGCGGAAGTCCTTGGTCGTCGCGTACAGCATCTTGTTGTACGTCGAGCCCGTGTGGTCCGGGTCGTCGTCGGCGTACAGCTTCGACGCCCAGAAGACGACGTACGCACCGAGGCTGTCGTCCCAGTAGGCCTCGGGCGCCCAGGTGTTGCCCGCGTTGTCCGGGGAGACCTTCACCAGGCGCTGGTCGGTCCAGTTCACCAGGTCCGTGGACTCCCAGACCATGATCGACTTGCTGCCGTGTCTCTGGACCTGGTCCCAACTGCCGCTGCTGTTCTGGTACATGCGCAGATCGGTCGCGATCATGTAGAACCTGTCGCCCTCGGGGGAGCGGATCACGAACGGGTCGCGCAGGCCCTTCTCGCCGATGGTGGAGGTGAGGACCGGTTTGCCGCGGTTCAGCTCCCGCCAGTGCAGCGGGTCGTTGCCACGGCTGAGGGCGTAACGGATCTGCTCGCCGTCCGAGGTGCCCTCACCGGTGAAGTAGGCGAAGAGATAGCCGGCGTACGTGGGTTTCTTCACGGACCGTTCCGATGGTTTCGAGGCGCCTGCCGAGGGCTGTGCCGTGGACTGGGCCGACCCCGGTGGCGCGGCCAGCAGGCTCAGGAAGAGCGCCAGGAGGGGGAGCAGGAGCGTACGGGCGGTGGGACGCATGACACATCCTGTGTGAGTCTGGTGATTTCTGTTGGATAACGGCTCCTGGAGTTTCACCAGCGGGGAACGGCGCGTCAATCGGTGTGCGCGTGACGCACCCGAGCGAAACTTTCGATCGCTTTCGTCTGGACCACGGCAACCTTTTCCGGTGGCGGCGGCGACCAGGGAACAGAAGCGGGCCGGAGCGGCCCCTCCGGCCCGCTTCGCCGCCGCGGGAAGACCGAGCCCCCGCCGGTCGTCACCGGCGGGGGGTACTGCTCCGTGCGATCGATTACCTGTACGTGATGTCGGACGACGAGTAGAGGCAGTTGGTGCTGTCCGGACCGGTGCCGACCGCGTCGTTGTTGTTGTACTTCTGGCAGGGGACGACCTTGCGGCTGGAGTCGTTGAGGATCGTGATGCCGCGCAGCGTGGCGACGTCGTTGCGGTTGACGTTGATGCCGACGAGCCGCGCGGTGGAACCCGTTCCGGTCACCTCGATATTGCTGAGGTTGACCTTGCGCGTGTACTGCGTGGAGCAGTCGCCGCAGGAGCGGTACAGCGTCTTGAACTCGCTGACGGCGAAGTTGGAGATGTTCAGGGTGCCGGGCCCGTTGTGCTGGAAGACCTTGTCGGCGGCCTTCTTGGCGCCGCCGCCGGTCACCGTGTAGGTGCTCCCGCCGCGGAAGGTCGCGGCGTCCTCGCCGACGTCCTCCCACCACACGTTCTGCAGGGTGCAGTTGCCATCGCAGTGGATGCCGTCGGCGCCGGGCGCGCCGATGATCACGTTCTTCAGCGTCGCGCCGGCCGCGAGCTTGAAGATCGGGTCCTGGCCCTCTTCCTGGCCGTCGCCCGCCAGGTCGCCGCTGCCGTAGTACCGCACCATGCCGCCGTCCCTGACGCCGGACACGGAGATGGTCGAGGACACGGGCTGGCTGGAGGTGGGGGTCGGCCAGCTGGCCGCGCTCGCGGTGGACAGCATGGAGCTGCTGACGATGGCGGTGCCGGTCAGCGCCAGCGCGCCGAGGCCGCCGAGGAGGGCGCGCTGCCTCAACGCTCGGCGGCGGTGGTGGTGCACGCGGTGCTCCGTACGTGAAGTCATGTCCCGTTCCTTCGGTGGGGGGATCAGAGCTGCTTGCGACTGCTGGTCGCCACCGGGTGGGAAAGGGTTGCCGGGTGCCGGAGGCTTTTCCGGCCGGCTGCACGTGCGGGTCAGAAGGATGTCCGGGCGTGGTCAGGAGAGTGTCAGGGCGTGGTCGGGAGGTGCCGGCCTGATGTCACGAGTCGCCCGCGGCGGTGTCCTCGCCGCCGCCGCGGGCGAAGTCGCCGCCCACGGCGTACCGTTCGCCGTCCGCCGTCGCGGTCACCGCGTACCGGTCGTCGCTCGCGTCCCGGCCGCCGCGCGCGTGGTCGTACTGGCCCGCGAAGACGAACTCGCCCTTCGGCACCGTACGGCCCGCCTTGAGGACCCACCGGTAGACGAGGAAGCCGTCGTCCTCGCCGACCGTCAGCGTGAAGTCCTGCTCGGGCAGCGTGCGCCAGGCGCCGCCGGAGTTGACCCCTTCGGTCAGGGCGATGCGCAACTCGACGGTGAGCGCGGTGAGTTCCTCGCCGGTCCCCAGGGTCAGGTTGCTCTGCGCCCAGAAGTCGTTGCTGTGGGGGTCTACCGCGCCGTCGGTCCGGACGGGACCGTCCTCGTTGTCCGGCCTCCCCGGCTCTTCCGGCTTCTCGGGCGGCTGGGCCGGGGCGGAGTTCTCCGGGGCCAGGGTGCGTGAGGGTGGAACTCGGCTTCCTGTCCGGCTTTTCGGCCGAGGGGTCGGGTCCGGCCTCACCGGCGGCGGGGACGGCGCGTCCGGGGACGGCGTCGGGGTGGGGGACACCGCGACCGTCCGGTCCGCCGGCTCGTCGCTCTTCACCGCCGAGGCCACCGCGTAGCCGCCCACCGCGAGGAGACCCGCGACCGCGGTCGTCGCGCCCACGACGCGAGCCCAGCCGGCCGCCGGCGGGTGCGCCGGGCGCCCGGGACGGGCCTCCCCGGCCATACCGCGCTCGATCCGGGCCAGGATGCGGGCGCGGTCGGGCTCGTGCGCCTCGCCCGCCTCGCGCAGGCGGGCGCGCAGCTCCTCGTGCACGTCCCGCACCCCTTTCATCGGTTCCTTCCGCCGGCGGCCCCGGACACCGCCCGGTGGATCTGCCGCGGTGCGTCCTGCGACCCGAGCAACCGCTGGAGCTCGGCCATCCCCTTCGACGTCTGGCTCTTCACCGTACCGACCGACACTCCCAGCGCGAGCGCGGTGTCCTTCTCCGAGAGGTCGAAGGAGTGCCGCAGCACCACGCACGCCCGCTTGCGGAACGGCAGCCGGCGCAGCGCCTCCTGAACGTCGATCATGCCGGGCACGTCGGGAATCTCGGTCTTCTCCTCACGCTGCGACCAGAACAGGGTGATCCGGCGGCGCTCGCGGACGGCGCTGCGGATGCGGGTACGGGCCAGATTGGCGACCACGCCGCGTGCGTACGCCACCGGATGGTCGGCCGCGCGCACCCGGTCCCAGCGGTGCCAGAGGGCGAGCAGCGCGTCCGCCGCGAGGTCGTCCGCCGCGTCCGCCTCACCCGTCAGCAGATGGGCCAGCCTGGCCAGTTCGGCATAGTGCCGTTCGAAGAAGGCGTGGAACTCCGCAGAGGCTGCGTCGTCGACGACCGTGCCCACGGGCGACCTCTCCCCTCGCTGCGACTCCTTGCACCCGGCGGGTGTCTGTGTCATGTAGCTGACAGGAGTTGACTGACAGGCAGGAGGCCATCTTGCAGGCCGAACTCTGCATCCGTAACACGGAGAAAACCTGAAACCAGTTCAACGAGGGAACAATCCAGCCAGCGTTCCCCGCATCCCGCACGCACCTCACGAGGAGTACCGCCATGTCCGAAGCACAGCAGGTGGCCGACCGGCCGGACGCCGCGCCACCCGGGGCGAACAGCGTCGATCGCTACTTCAGGATCACCGCCCGGGGCTCCACCATCGCCCGGGAGATACGCGGCGGCTTCGCCACCTTCTTCACGATGGCGTACATCCTTGTCCTGAATCCCATCATCCTGGGCAGCGCCAAGGACAAGTTCGGGCACCAGCTCGACGGCGCCGAACTCGTCACCGCCACCGCGCTCGTGGCCGCGGTGATGACGATCATCATGGGCGTGGGAGGCAACCTTCCCCTCGCGCTGGCGGCCGGCCTCGGCCTCAACGCCGTCGTCGCCTTCCAGATAGCCCCGCTGATGAGCTGGGCCGACGCGATGGGCCTGGTGGTCCTCGAAGGCCTGCTCATCTGCGTCCTCGTGGTCACCGGGCTGCGCGAGGCCGTCATGCACGCCATCCCGCAGTCGCTCAAGCAGGCGATCAGCGTCGGCATCGGCCTGTTCATCGCCTTCATCGGCTTCGTCGACGCCGGGTTCGTCAGCCGTATACCCGACGTCGCGAACACCACCGTCCCGGTTCAGCTCGGCGCGACCGGAGCACTGTCCGGCTGGCCCGTCCTCGTCTTCTGCCTCGGCGTGCTGCTGACCATCGGTCTGCTCGCCCGCAAGGTCAGGGGCGCGATCCTGATCAGCATCCTCGTCATGACGGTCGTCGCGATCGTGATCGACTCGGTCGCCGACATCAAGAGCTGGGGCCTGACGACGCCGAAGGTCCCCGACGACATCGTGGCCGCGCCCGAGTTCGGGCTGCTCGGGAACTTCAGCCTGTTCGGCGCGTTCGGCGAGACCACCGTCATCACGGTCGTGCTGCTGCTCTTCACCCTCATCCTGTCCGACTTCTTCGACACCATGGGCACGGTCGTCGGCATCAGCGCCGAGGCCGGACTCCTCGACGAGCAGGGCAGGGTGCCGAACCTCGGCCGGGTCCTGCTCATCGACGGTGCGGCGGCGGTCGCCGGCGGTGCCTCGTCCTCGTCCTCGGCGACCTCGTACATCGAGTCGGCGGCGGGCGTCGGCGAGGGAGCGCGCACCGGCTTCGCCAACCTGGTCACCGGCGGTCTCTTCGCCTGTGCGCTGTTCCTGACGCCGCTGCTGACCATCGTCCCGATGCAGGCCGCCGCACCGGCGCTCGTCGCGGTCGGGTTCCTGATGATGACCCAGGTCAAGCACATCGACTGGGACAAGTACGAGATCGCCATCCCCGCGTTCCTGACGATCGCCGTGATGCCGTTCACCTACTCGATCACCAACGGCATCGGCGCGGGCTTCGTCGCGTACGTCCTGATCAAGACGGTGCTCGGCAAGGCCAGGCAGGTGCACTGGCTGCTGTGGGGCACCTCGGCGCTGTTCCTGGTGTACTTCGCGATCGACCCGATCGAGCAGCTCTTCGGCGTGAAGTGACCGTTGGTCCGACCTGACGACGACGGGCCGCCCCCGGGGGGAAGGGGGCGGCCCGTCTGCCTGTTCAGACGGCCTTCGTGCGCCGGGGGTTCACTTCTGGGCTTCAGTTCTTCAGGGCCGCCTGCATCACGGCCTTTGCCACCGGGGCCGCCAGCCCGTTGCCGCTGACCTCGGAGCGGGCCGCGTCGGACTGCTCGACGATCACCGCGACGGCGACCTCCTTGCCGTTCGTGTCCGACTTCGCGTACGAGGTGAACCAGGCGTACGGCGTCTGGCTGTTGTTCTCGCCGTGCTGGGCCGTACCGGTCTTGCCGCCGACGGTGGCCCCGGAGATCCGTGCGTTGGTGCCCGTGCCCTGGTCCACCACGGTCTGCATCGCCGACTGGAGCTGCCCGGCCGTGGAGGAGCTGACGATCTCCTTCGTGCCCGCCCTGCTGTCGTAGTCCTCGATCACCTTGCCCTCGGCGTCACTGGTCCGGGACACCATGTGCGGCGAGACCAGCTTGCCGTCGTTGGCCATGGCCGCCGAGACCATCGCCATCTGGAGCGGGGTGGCGGTCACATCGAACTGGCCGATACCCGACAGAGCGGTCTGCGCCTTGTCCATGTCCGAGGGGTACACGCTCTCGTACGCGCGCACCGGCACGTCCTGCGCGGTGTCGTTGAAGCCGAACTTCTCCGCCATCGCCCTGACCTTGTCCTGTCCCAGGTCGACGGCCATCTTCGCGAAGACGTTGTTGCACGAGTACTGCAAAGCCACCCGGATCGAGGCGTTCTCACAAGGGGCGTTCGGGTTCTCGTTCGTCAGGTCGCGGTTCGTGAGGGGGAGCGTGTACGGGTCGGGGCTGTCGGTCTTCGTGTCCACCGACGAGTACAGTCCGTCCTCCAGCGCGGCGGCCGCGACGACCAGCTTGAACGTGGACCCCGGCGGCAGGGGCTGCCGGAGCGCACGGTTGACCAGCGGCTTGTCGCCGTCCTCGGTCAGCTTCCGCCAGGCGTCCCCGTCGTTCGTCCCGCTGATCGTGCCCGGGTCGTACGACGGTGTGGAGACGACCCCGAGGATCTTCCCGGTCGCCGGGTCGATGGCGACGGCCGCGCCCTTCTTGTTGCCGAGCGCCTCGTACGCGGCCCGCTGCACGTCCGGGTCGATGGTCGTGACCACGTCGCCGGGCGCGGCGCGCTCGTCGGTGATGACGTCCAGCGGGTTCTTCAGCTGCGTGTCCGTGCCGTCGAGGAGGTCCCGGTAGACGCCCTCCAGCTGCGTCGCCCCGTACACCTGCGAGCTGTAGCCGGTCACGGCCGCGTACAGCGCGCCGTCCTTGTACGTGCGCTTGTACGCGAGGTCGCTGCCCGTGGTCCGCTTCGAGCCGGTGATCGCGTCGCCGGCCACGATGATGTTCCCGAGCGGCTGCGCGTACTGCCGCATCACGTTCCGCCGGTTGTTCTTGCTGTCCGCGAGCGCCCGGCCTTCGTAGAACTGCACCCAGGTCGCCCGGATCAGCAGGGACAACACGAGCAGCAGCGTGAAGACGGCGGTCCGCCTGATCGTCTTGTTCATCGCGCTCGAAAAGACGAACAGGATGGGGTCAATCGTTCCCTTCTGGGGGTTTTCTCATGGTGCCTTCATAGAGCCCGACTCGTAGGCCTACGCCGCACCTCTTGCCCGGCGACGATCCGTCTCCGCCGGACGGGGGAGACGCACTCGTCCGCGCCGAGCCGGGTTGGCGACTGCTGGTTCGGTTGTTGGCCATGGCTGGTCGGTGTGTCCCTCGTCAGGGTGAACGGGGCTGGTTACCGGGATTCTGTGCGTACTCGGAACGCATGATCGGTGGTGGCAGCTGAGTTCGTGACGGTCCAGGGAGAGGGGGCCTGTGGCGCGTCAGCGTGCAGGGAAGCGTGCGTTGCGTGCGGTCGCGGCCCCGTTCACTGTGGCCGCGCCCTCGGGTGCGCGGATCCGGGACCGGCTGCGTGTCGATGTCGCGGACGAGGAGGTCCTCACCCTGGTGGGGCAGCACCTGGGCCGTCATCAGCGGGCGGATCTCGCTGAGCGCGTGGCGATCGGCCTGGTTCCGGTGAGGGACAACCGGCGGGCCGGGCGGAAGAGGAAGCTGACGGCGGTGTCGTCGTCGCGCTGGGCGGGGGCGATGACCCGCGCCAGTGAGGACCAGTACCAGCTGAGCATGCGCTGCCTGTACGACGAGCGTGCCGGACTGCGGCGCGCCATCGGGACGATCGTCCGTCGTCTCGCGGTGCCGTGCGGGCAGCGCACGGGCCGGGTGCGCGGCTACCGGGATCAGGGCGAACGCTTCCAGAAGCAGCGCCGCCTCCAGGCACTTGAAGTCCGGCTTGCCGTGGTTGAGGAACGCATCGCCCAGGGGCGGCCGTCCGTGGTCGTGGGCGGTGGCCGTCTGGTGAAGATGCGGCACAACCTGGCCGATGCCCGGCTCACGGCCGAGGACTGGCGCACGCGGTGGGATGCGGCCCGGCTGTTCCTCACCGCGGACGGCGAGTCCGGTGCCTCGCACGGGAACTACACCATCAGCGTGGATCCGGCGGACGGCAGCGTGACGATCGTGCTGCCCGAACCGCTCCGGCATCTCGCGAACGCACCACGTGGCCGCTACCGGCTCTCGTGCACGGTCGCTTTCCACCATCGCAGGGAGGAGTGGCTGGACCGCGTCACCGCGCACCAGGCCGTCCGCTACGACATCGTGCACGACCCCGTACGTGACCGCTGGTACCTCGACGCCTCCTGGTCGGCGCCGAAGACCGTGCTGCCCGCGCCGGAGGAGATCAGGGCGGCAGGCAGGCGCATGCTCGCGGTCGACCTGAACGCCGACCACCTCGCAGCGTACGTCCTCGACCCGCACGGCAACCCCGTCGGCGACCCCCTCACAGTGCCACTGGAGCTGACCGGCGACGCGACCCGGCGGGACGGAAGACTGCGGGCCGCAGTCACCTCGCTGATCGGGCTGGCCAAGGCCCACGGCTGTGCCGGGATCGTGATCGAGAACCTGGGCTTCACCGACGCCCGGCACACGGGCCGGGAGACGATGGGACGCGGCCGGCGCGGCAAGGCCTTCCGCCGTACGGTGGCCGGCATCCCGACCGCGAGGTTCAGGGAGCGGCTGCGCGGCATGGCATACCACCAGGGGCTGGTCGTGGTCGCTGTCGATCCGGCCTACACCTCCCGCTGGGGAGACGCCCACTGGCGAAGGCCCCTCGACGATCAATCGAAGACCACTGTCACCCGGCATCACGCGGCCGCGGTGGCGATCGGCAGACGCGCTCTCGGGCATCGGATCCGGCGTCGGCCAGGTGTGACCGCTTGCGACCGGAGGATCGCACAGCGGAGAGCTACCGGCCAGACCGCATCCGTCCCGAGAGCGCGTGGGAACGCGAGCCCACCCAGGACCACAGGCACGCTCCCCGAGGGCGGCAAGACCTGCTGGAGCCGAAGTGACCAGCTCGTGCTGTTCCCCGCACCCAGGACCGTTCGGGGTGCACCCGGCGCCAGACACCACACACCTGGCCCGGAATACGTTGATTCGGCCAACACTGGCCCACAACACTAGGAACGGTCAGAGCCTGCGCGTCGCCAGTGTCAGCCGGTCGCGGGCGTCGAACAGGGCGTCCTTCACCATCTGCTCGTGGGCCGGGGTGAGGCGGGCCACCGGCACCGAGCAGCTGATGGCGTCGCGGGCGGGCGTGCGGTACGGGATCGCGACGCCGAAGCAGCGCAGCCCCAGCGTGTTCTCCTCGCGGTCCACGGCGAAGCCCTGCTCGCGGACCTGGTGGAGCTCCTCGATGAGCTTCTCGCGGTCGGTGATCGTGTGCTCGGTCAGCGCGGGGAGGGTCTCCGCGAGCATCTTGCGGACCTGCTCGTCCGTGTACGTGGCGAGCAGGGCCTTGCCGAGCGAGGTCGAGTGGGCGGGCAGACGGCGGCCCACGCGTGTGAAGGGGCGCAGATAGTGCTGGGACTGGCGGGTCGCGAGGTAGACGACGTTCGTGCCGTCGAGGCGCGCCAGGTGGATCGTCTCCGTCGTGTCGTCCGAGAGGCGGTCCAGCGTCGGGCGGGCCACGGCCACCACCTCGTCGCCGTCGATGTACGAGGTGCCGACCAGCAGCGCGCGCACCCCGATGCCGTACCGCGTGTCCGTCGCGTCCGTCTCGACCCAGCCGAGGTCGACGAGCGTGCGGAGCAGCATGTAGAGGCTGGACTTGGGGTAGCCCACCGCTTCCTGCACGGCTGCCAGGGAGTGCATGCCGGGGCGGCCGGCGAAGTACTCCAGCAGTTCCACGGTGCGTACGGCGGACTTGACCTGTGCCCCGCCGCCAGTCTCGCCTGCCGACATCGCCCTTGACCCCTTCGTTCGACGAGAAGCTGAAGATATAGTCTCCGACAGCATATTCATCATCAGAGACGGCGTTCAGCATATCGAACGTCCCTGGTGGGTGACGTAACAACTGCGGCAGATCAAACGGCATTCAACAGCGCCATTCAATGTGGAGGGACCCGCGGTGGCAGCAGCACCAGTCTGGAGTGTCGACCCCCGAACCGGGAAGCAGCGTGAACAGGTTGCGGTGGAGGCCACGGCCCAGGAGGTCGACGAAGCCGTCCGCGCCGCCCACGCCGCGCGCGGCGCCCTCGCCGACCGTACCGTCCGCGCCGCGTTCCTGCGCTCCGCCGCCGACCAGCTCGAGGCCGCCAAGGAGCACCTCGTCGAGGCCGCCGACGCGGAGAGCGCGCTCGGCCCGGTCCGGCTCACCGGTGAGCTCGCCCGCACCTGCTACCAGCTGCGGGCCTTCGCGGACATCGTCGACGAGGGCGCCTTCCTCGACGTGGTGATCAACCACCCCGACGACACCGCGACCCCGCCGATCCCGGACCTGCGCCGCTACAAGGTGCCGCTGGGCGTCGTGGCCGTCTACTCCGCCTCGAACTTCCCGTTCGCCTTCTCGGTCGCGGGCGGCGACACGGCGAGCGCGCTGGCCGCGGGCTGCCCCGTCGTCGTCAAGGCCCACCCCGACCACCCGGCGCTGTCCGAGCTGGTCGCGGCCGCGCTGCGCCGGGCCGCCGCCGAGCACGACATCCCCGCGGGTGTCGTCGGTCTCGTGCACGGCTTCGAGGCGGGCGTCGAGCTGGTCAGGCATCCGCTGGTCACGGCGGCCGGCTTCACCGGTTCCGTGCGGGGCGGCCGTGCCCTCTTCGACGCGGCGGCCGCGCGTCCGGTGCCGATCCCGTTCCACGGTGAGCTGGGCTCCCTCAACCCCGTGCTGATCACGGAGGCCGCGGCCACCGAGCGCGCCGAGGCCATCGGGGCCGGGCTCGCGGGCTCGATGACGCTGGGTGTGGGCCAGTTCTGCGTGAAGCCGGGCCTGGTGCTGGCGCCGACCGGTGCGGCCGGTGACCGGCTCCTCAAGTCGCTGACCGACGCGGTGAGCGACGTCGACGCCGGGGTGCTGCTGGACCACCGCATGCGGGACAACTTCATCGCCGGTGTCGCCGAGCGTGCAGAGCTGCCCGACGTGGAGTCGCCGGTCACCGCGGGTGCGGGCGGCGAGCACACGGTGAGCCCGGGCTTCCTGACCGTCGCCGCGAGCAGGCTGGCGGCCGAGGGCGAGCACGATCTGCTCCTGGAGGAGTGCTTCGGGCCGCTCACCGTCGTGGTGCGCTACGAGGACGAGTCCGAGGCGAACGCGGTGCTCTCGCGCCTGCCGGGCAACCTCACGGCGACCGTGCACCTGTCGGCCGAGGAGGCCGCGGGCGAGGGCCGGGGCGCCGAGATCCTCGCCGAGCTGACGCCGCTCGCGGGACGTGTGCTCGTGAACGGCTGGCCGACGGGAGTGGCCGTCGCTCCGGCCCAGCACCACGGAGGGCCGTACCCCGCCACGACCTCGACGTCCACGTCCGTGGGCGGGACCGCCATCGAGCGGTGGCTGCGGCCGGTCGCGTATCAGGGAGCCCCCGCGGCCCTGCTGCCCGCCGAGCTCCGCGACGACAATCCGCTGGGCCTGCCGCGGCGCTTCAACGGGCGGCTGGAGAGGTAGTCCCCGCACCCCGGAGAACGCGTGGTTTCCCGCGCCCCCGAGCGGGGCGCGGTACCACACCCGGCTGTGGGACCTGGGACACTCTCCCAATGGACGTGAAGATTCCCGAACTCTCCTTCCCCCTGCGTACCTATGGTCCCGATGGGCACTGGTCCCACGAGGACGGTGTGCTCAGCGGGTGGGCAGGGGCGCGGGAAGACCGGTTCGTGCCGCCCACGGGTGACTCACTGGACCCCGTGTCGGACGCGCCGCGGCTGCTGGGCGCTCCGGAGGGGGACTTCCAGCTGATCGCCCGCGTCACGGTGGGCTTCGCGGCCTCCTTCGACGCGGGCGCCCTCTACGTCCATGTGGGCCCGCGGGCCTGGGCGAAGCTGTGCCTGGAGTACTCGCCGGACGTGCCCACGGTCTGCACGGTCGTCACCCGCGGCCACTCGGACGACGCCAACTCCTTCACCGTGGAGGGCAGTTCGGTCTGGCTCCGGGTCAGCCGCACCGGCCGGGCCTTCGCCTTCCATGCCTCCCGCGACGGCAAGAAGTGGACCTTCGTCCGGCTGTTCACCCTCGGCGACGAGGAACCGGCGTCGGCTGCGCTCGTCGGCTTCATGACCCAGTCACCGGTGGGTGAGGGGTGCGTGGTCACGTTCGACCACATCGAGTACCGCGACGCCTGGCCGGACGGACTGCGCGACGGCAGCTGACGGGCTGCGCGACGGCAGCTGAGGAGCGTGGGCCCGTGCGATGGACCGCGGTGCGGGAAGGAATGAACCGGGCTGCTTGAAGGTTCACCCAGTGAGAGCCAGGGGACGGAGCCGTCTTTCGCCCCCATGACCCCCCGACCTGGAGAGAGCCACCACCATGCGCGTCGAGATCTGGAGCGACATCGCCTGCCCCTGGTGCTACGTGGGCAAGGCCCGCTTCGAGAAGGCGCTCGACGCCTTCCCGCACCGCGACCAGGTCGAGGTGGAGCACCGCTCCTTCGAGCTCGACCCGCACCGCGCCAAGGGCGACACCGAACCCGTCCTGAAGATGCTGAGCCAGAAGTACGGGATGAGCGAGGCGCAGGCGCAGGCAGGGGAGGAGAACCTGCGCGCCCAGGCCGCCGCCGAGGGCCTGGCGTACCGCGCCGAGGGCCGCGACCACGGCAACACCTTCGACCTGCACCGCCTCCTCCACCTCGCCAAGGAGCAGGGCAGGCAGGACGCGCTGATCCAGATCCTGTACCGCGCGAACTTCGCCGACGAGCGGTCCGTCTTCGCCGACGCCGACACGTACCTCGTCGAGCTCGCCGTCGAGGCCGGCCTCGACGCGGACGACGCCCGCAAGGTCCTCGCCGATCCGCAGGCGTACGCCGACGAGGTGCGCGCCGACGAGCGCGAGGCCGCAGAGCTCGGCGCGAACGGCGTGCCCTTCTTCGTCCTCGACCGCAAGTACGGCGTGTCGGGCGCCCAGCCCGCCGAGGTCTTCACCCGGGCCCTGACCCAGGCGTGGGGCGACAGGCCACCGCTCCGGCTCGTCCAGTCCGCCCAGGAGGCTTCAGCCTCGGCGGAGGCCTGCGGGCCGGACGGGTGCGACGTGCCTCCGGCGAGGTGAGGGTTTGCGGGTAGCGCCGTCGGGGTGAGTTCGTCTGCGGGCTGCGGGTTGTCCGTGGCTGGTCGCGCCCACGCGGCGGAGCCGCATGTCCGATACAGCCCCGCGCCCCTTTCGGGGCGCGACAGTCCAGGTCACGGGTCATGCATAAGCATCTCTTCGAGG
This sequence comes from Streptomyces sp. KM273126, assembly GCF_004337435.2. Lineage (NCBI taxonomy): Bacteria > Bacillati > Actinomycetota > Actinomycetes > Kitasatosporales > Streptomycetaceae > Streptomyces > Streptomyces sp. KM273126. The sequence goes on from NZ_SJXB02000002.1 coordinate 741,560, forward strand.
AACCGGACAAAACATCTCGATGGACGGTGAGAACCGACGGCCTCAGAGTGGACCCATGGAGACCTTCGAGAGCCTCGTCAAAGCCGAGTTCGCCCCGAAGAACACATACCTGAACACCGCGAGCACCGGGCTGCTGCCGGCCCGGACGGTGGACGCCATGCGGGTCGCCGTGGAGTCCGCGGCCGTCGGCAGGCCCACGGACATGTTCGCGGACGTGGAGGCGGCCCGCGCCTGTTTCGCCCGGCTGCTCGGGGTTCCCGGTCGCCGGGTCGCGGCCGGCGCCTCCGTCGCCGTGTACAGCGGTCTGATCGCCGCCGCGCTGCCCGAGGGCGCCGAGGTCCTCACCGCCGAGGCCGACTTCGCCTCCGTGGTGAACCCCTTCCACTTGCGCCGGGACCTGAAGGTGCGCACGGTCCCGCTGGAGGGGATCGCCGAGTCGGTGCGCGCCGGTACCGCGCTCGTCGCGGTCAGCGCCGCCCAGTCCGCCGACGGCCGCATCGCCGACCTGGACGCGATCCGCGAGGCCGCCCGCACCCATGGCGCGCGCACATACGTCGACGCCTCCCAGGCGGCCGGGTGGCTGCCCCTCGACGCGGACGCCTACGACTACGTCGCCGCCGTCGCCTTCAAGTGGCTCGTCTGCCCGCGCGGCGCGGCCTTCCTGGTCGTCCCGGAGGACCTCGGCGGACTCACCCCCTTCTTCGCCGGCTGGGTCGCGGGAGAGCACCCCTGGGACAGCTGCTACGGCCCCGTCGAGGAACTCGCCCACTCCGCCCGCCGGTTCGACGAGAGCCCCGCACTGTTCTCCTACGCGGGCACGCGGACCTCACTCGAACTCATCGAGGAACTGGGCGTGGAGAACATCAGGAAGCACGACCTCGCCCTGGCCGAACGCTTCCTCACGGGACTCCGCACGCTGGGCCACGCCCCCGTCCCCGCGCCCGGCTCACCCATCGTCTCCGTGCCCGGACTCGGCCACCGGCAGGCGCATTTGAGCCGCGCCGGAGTCGAGGTCTCCGACCGGGCGGGCAACTTGAGGGCGGCCTTCCACCTGTACAACACGCCCGCCGACGTCGACCGGCTTCTCGACGTCCTGTCCGGCTGACTTGAGCGTCCCCGCCGATGCGGAACTGCGTCGGCGGCTGGTGTTCGCCTGCGACGCGCGCCGTGGCTCCCTGCGCCCCCGGTCCTGCTCGCGATGGCCGGGGCGGAGCCCGGAGCCTAGTGGGTCCTGGGCTCCGGGGACGAGCCGGTCCAGGCCGAACTCGTCCGGGCGACGAGGGCGCCGTACGGAACCTGCTGGAGACGGTGGTGGCGCTGTCCTGGCTGTGACCGCCCCGGCTGCGACCGTCTCACCGACGTGGCCGGGCCCGGCACCTCAGGTGGAGGCGCCGGGCCCGTTCAGCCGTACTCCGTGGGTCACTTCACCGGGGTGAAGTCCCTTGCCCCGATGAACTCCGGCCGGCGCACCGGTGCCGCGAACGGCTCGACCGCCGTGTTCTCCACGCTGTTGAACACGATGAACACGTTGCTGCGCGGGAACGGTGTGATGTTGTCGCCGGAGCCGTGCATGCAGTTGCAGTCGAACCAGGTCGCCGAACCGGCCTTGCCCGTGAACAGCTTGATGCCGTACTCACCGGCCATGGCGGTCAGCGCCTCGTCGGACGGGGTGCCCGCGTCCTGCATCTGGAGCGACTTCTTGTAGTTGTCCTGCGGTGTGGCCCCCGCACACCCGAGGAACGTGCGGTGCGACCTCGGCATGATCATGAGGCCGCCGTTGGTGTCGTGGTTCTCGGTCAGCGCGATCGAGACGGACACCGTGCGCATGTTCGGCAGACCGTCCTCGGCGTGCCAGGTCTCGAAGTCGGAGTGCCAGTAGAAGCCGCTGGCCCCGAAGCCCGGCTTGACGTTGATCCGTGACTGGTGGACGTACACGTCCGAGCCGAGGATCTGCCGCGCCCGCCCGACGACGCGCTCGTCGCGCACGAGGTTCGCGAACACCTCACTGATCCGGTGCACCTCGAAGACGGACCGGATCTCCTTCGACTTCGGCTCGACGATCGAGCGTTCGTCGGCACGGATCTCCGGATCGGTCACGAGCCGCTCCAGCTCGGCGTGGTAGAGGGCGACCTCGTCCTCGCCGATGAGCTCTTCGATGGCCAGGAATCCGTCACGCTCGAACGCCTGGAGGTCGGCGCTCGCGATCGGGCCGGGCGTGCCGGGTGCGCTCCAGACGACCGGGTCCTGGCGCGGCACGGACACCTCGGTGGCACCCCGGCTGGGGTAGAGGTCGGGGACGGCGGTGGGCGTGGGCGTGGTGGTCATGGTCAGTCAGGCCTCCTCGGTCAGCAGCGGGTAGACGCCGTTCTCGTCATGGTCCTCCCGTCCGGTCACGGGGGGATTGAAGACACAGATGCAGCGGAAGTCCTGCTTGATCCGCATCGTGTGCCGCTCGTGCCCGTCGAGGAGGTACATGGTTCCGGGCGTGATCGTGTACTTCTGCCCGGTCTCGTCGTCGGTGAGCTCGGCCTCGCCCTCGACGCACACGACGGCCTCGATGTGGTTCGCGTACCACATGGACGTCTCCGTACCCGCGTACAGGACTGTCTCGTGCAGCGAGAAGCCGACCTTCTCCTTGGCCAGGACGATGCGCTTGCTCTCCCACGTACCGGACGCCGCTCTGACGTGCCGGTCGGTGCCTTCGAGCTCTTTGAAAGAACGGACGATCACGGTGCTGTGACGCCTCCTCGGTGTGGTGGTGGGGTGGTGGGTGGTTGCTGCGCGGATGTGGTTCAGGCGGTTTCGCGTACGGCGCGGGCCAGGGTGCGCAGACCCTCGTCCAGCTCGTCGGGCGTGATGGTGAGCGCGGGGAGCAGCTTGACGACCTCGCTCTCCGGGCCTGACGTCTCGATGAGCAGCCCGAGTTCGAAGGCGCGCTTGGCGACCCGGTCCGCGCGATCCTTGTCGTGGAACTCGATGCCCCACACCAGCCCGCGACCGCGGTACTCCTTGACGTCGGTGAGGTTCTCCTCGGCGATGGAGACCAGCGCCTGCTCGACCTGCTCGCCACGCGCACAGGTCTGCTTCTCCATGGCGGAGCCGTCGGCCCAGTACGTCTCCAGGGTCGCGGCGGCCGTCACGAACGCCGGGTTGTTGCCGCGGAAGGTGCCGTTGTGCTCGCCCGGCTCCCAGATGTCGAGCTCCGGCTTGAACAGGCACAGCGACATGGGCAGCCCGTACCCGCTGATCGACTTGGACACGGTGACGATGTCCGGTGTGATGCCCGCCTCCTCGAACGAGAAGAAGGCACCGGTCCGCCCGCAGCCCATCTGGATGTCGTCGACGATCAACAGCATGTCCTGGCGGTGGCACAGGTCCTTCAGCGCCCGCAGCCACTCCGGGCGGGCCACATTGATGCCGCCCTCGCCCTGCACGGTCTCGACGATCACGGCGGCGGGTTTGTTGAGCCCGGAGCCCTGGTCCTCCAGGAGCCGCTCGAACCAGAGGAAGTCCGGGACCTGGCCGTCGAAGTAGTTGTCGAACGGCATGGGCGTGCCGTGCACCAGCGGAATCCCGGCGCCGGCCCGCTTGAAGGCGTTGCCGGTCACGGCGAGCGAGCCGAGGGACATCCCGTGGAAGGCGTTGGTGAAGGAGACGATGGCCTCCCGGCCCTTCACCTTCCGCGCCAGTTTCAGGGCGGACTCCACGGCGTTGGTACCGGTCGGGCCCGGGAACATGACCTTGTAAGGCAGGTCGCGCGGCCGCAGCACCAGGTTCTGGAAGGCCTCCAGGAAGGCGCGTTTGGCGGTTGTCGACATGTCGAGCCCGTGGGTGACGCCGTCGCGCTCCAGGTAGTCGATCAACGCCCGTTTCAGTACGGGGTTGTTGTGGCCGTAGTTGAGTGATCCGGCACCGGCGAAGAAGTCCAGGTACGCGTGGCCGTCCTCGTCGTACATACGGCTGCCCTGGGCGCGGTCGAAGACAGTGGGCCAGCCGCGGCAGTAGCTGCGCACCTCCGACTCCAGGGTCTCGAAGACACTCAGGTCGGGCTGGGTGATGGTCACGGCGATTCGCTCCTCGGTGCGTGGGGGGAGACGGACGATGTGGGGGTGGGGAAGACGGGCGGTGCGGGGCGATGGATCACACGGACAGCGGGCCGATGCGGTGGAGGACCTCCGGCTCGTGCGAGCCGTCCGGGAACTCCCCCGCCTCGAACAGGACGTCGCGCTCGACGCTCGCTCCGTGGCGGGCGGCGTACGAGGCGAACAGGCGCTCCGAAGCGGTGTTGCCCGGGGTGATGGTGGTCTCGACGGTGGTCAGCCGGTGCTGCCCGGCGACCTGGACCGTCAGCCCGTCCAGCAGCGCGGCGGCGACCCCGCGACCCCGCTGGGCGGCGTCGACGGCCACCTGCCAGACGAGGAGGGTGTCCGGGCGCTCGGGCCTGAGGTATCCGGTGACGAAGCCGACCGGCCGTCCGTCCTTCGTGTCCCGCGCCACCGCGGAGGTGTCGGCGAAGTCACGGCACCACAGCAGGTAGCTGTACGAGGAGTTCAGGTCGAGGGTGCGGGAGTCCCGGGCGAGGCGCCAGAGCGCGGCGCCGTCCGCCGCGTCGGGACGGTCGATCCGCAGCCCCTCCGGCATTTCCAGGAATTCCGCGGGCAGTTCCGACAGGTTCGGTAGGTCTGCTTGTGCGGCAGTCATGCGAATTGAATTTACCGAGCGAAACTTGAAATTGCATCGCTGGTCGGGGTTACGGATGCGGCCCTCATGTGTTACCGCGCGGGCGTGTGCGGCCGCGCGAGAAGGCGTCAAAAGGTGATGTTTTGGCCGGATATTAGGGGAGGAATGGGGCGCGCTGTGGGGTCGGTCACAATGGCGTAACCCTCACGAGATCTGCGCGAATTGCACCGGTTGACGTTCGCGGAATCTTTGCGTTTAGGCACCGGAAAAGCGGGCAGAAGAATACGGGAAGCTGTGCTGAATTGGATTATCGCATTTCAGTGAACGGTGCGTGTGAATTTCCTGTATCCCGCCCTGATGGACGGGATACAGGGTGTGCTGGAGGCGCCCGGGTCGCTGGTGTCCCCGGGCGCCGGGGGCGGTGAGCGGGGGATCAGGCCCCCGTGACTCCGTCGATGCGCTCGCGGACGATGTCCGCGTGGCCGTTGTGGCGCGCGTACTCCTCGATCATGTGGATCAGGATCCAGCGGAGGCTGACCTCCAGGCCGTCCATCGGACCGTCCGCGATCCGCCCCGTGTCGTCGAGGGAGCGTCCCGCGCACAGTTCCTCACTGCGCGCCACCTCCTCGTGCCACACCGCGAGCGCCTCGTCGATGCCGCGCTCCGGGGCGAGCTCGTAGCCGGTCGGCCCGAACAGGTGGGGTACGTCGTGGCCGGTCAGTGCTCGCTGGAACCAGTTGCGTTCCACCTCGGCGAGGTGCTGTACGAGTCCCAGCAGCGTGAGCTCCGAGGGCTCGGCCGATGCCGTCCTTAACTGGGCGTCGTCCAGTCCCGTGCACTTCAGCGCCAGCGTGGCCCGGTGAAAGGCGAGCCAACTCTCCAGCATGGGCCGCTCGTCACCGGTCAGAAGGGGGATGGGGCGGCCGTCGGGGAGTGTCTGGGGTATGTCGCTGGTGTTGGTGTTCATGCCGGGGAGCATGGCAGAAGGGGCTGGTGGGGTGGGGGATGGCAGGGCCGTCCGGGCCGACGGGTGTCCGTGGGGGCAGTTTTCTCGCCCCTGCCGCCCCTACCCGTTCCCATCCCTCCCCTGGGGGCTGCCCCCCAGACCCCCGCACGGGCCTGAACGGCCTCGTCCTCAAACGCAGGACGGGCTGAAAACCCCAGCCCCACCCGCACAATCCAGCCCCTCCGGCGTTTGAGGAGCGGGGCGCGGGGGCCGGCCCCCGAACGGGGTCGAAGGGGCGGAGCCCCGGGGATGGGACGGGTAGGGGCGGCGGGGGCGAGGAAACGACCTGTCGGTCCGGCTACGCCTCCCACGCCTCCGCCACCGCCCCCAGGGCCGCCTCCACGTCCACCGGGACGCCCGTCTCCCTCAGCGCGCTCCCCAACGCGGCAAGGCCGGCCCGGACAACCCCCGCGGCGGCATCCGGACCGTAGTGGTTCACCCGGATCATCTCCTTCGCGAGGTCACCGCCACCGGCGGCCAGCGGCACGGACGGATCGACCGCCAACGCCCCCGCGACCACCTCGGACGCGTCGACCCCCGCGGGCACCCGCAACGTCGTGGCCACCGGAGCCGCATCCCCGTCCGCGTACACATACGGCTCCAGCCCCCCGCCCAGCGCGACCGTCCCCGCCCGAGTGGCCGCCGCCGCGGACGCGTGCCGGCGCATCACCACGGCCAGTCCCTCCGCCTCGATCCGCTCCACACACGCCTCCAGCGCGAGCATCTCCAACTGGGCCGGGGCGTGGAGCAGGGTGCGACGCCCGCCGTCGATCCACCGGTCCTTCCAGTCCAGCAGGGAGAGGTACGAGCGACGCGGCGCCCCCGGGTTCGCCGCCATCCGCGCCCACGCCCGCTCACTCACCGAGATCGCCGACACACCCGCCGGCCCGCCCATCGCCTTCTGCGCTCCGATCACGCACAGGTCCACACCCCACGCGTCCGGCAACACCGGCTCCGCCCCGATCGAGGCGACCGCGTCCAGGTAGAAGAGCGCACCGTGCTCCCGGACCACCGCACCGATCTCGGCCACCGGATTGGTGTTCCCGGTCGCCGCCTCCGCGTGCACCAGCGACACGAAGTCGATCGACGGATGCTCGGCGAAGGCGGCACGGATCTGGTCGGCGGTGACCGCCGTGTGGAAGGGCACCGCGAGGTCGATCACGGTCGCCCCGCAGTCCCGCAACCAGTTCCCGAAGGTCTGCCCGTAGGGGCCGGTGATCACGTTCAGGGCGGTCGTGCCGGGACCGGCGGCGCCACGGATCGCGCCCTCCAGCGGCAGCAGCGCCTCGCCCTGTGTGATCACCACGTCCTGCTCGGTGGCCAGCAGCCGTGCCACCCGGTCCTCGATCGCGGCGAAGCGCGCCGCGCTCATCGGGGCCAGATCAAGAAATGGGTGCGTCACGGGGGTGCTCTCCTCGCTCAGGGGTAGGCATGGCGTGGTCCGCATGTGCATGCGGATCGTGTTCGAGCGTAACCGCGTCGGCTGTGCCGATAAGTCACAGGTGGTGCGGCTCGATGACCATGGGAATGATTTGGGAGCCTCCAAGCCTTCCTTATGATCAGAACAATTCGTTTCCTCACAGGAGGTCCCCGTGAACACGGTCCTCGGACGCCGGACCCGCATCCTGGCCGCCACCACCGCGACGGCCGGACTGCTGTTCGTCGCCGGCTGCTCCTCGGACGACGACGGCGACAGCGGCAAGCAGACCGCCGCCGGCGGGGTCACCCTGGCCAAGGCCGGTCAGCTCACCACCTGCACCCACCTGCCGTACCCGCCGTTCCAGTCGGAGATCGACGGCAAGGTGCAGGGCTTCGACGTCGCGCTGATCGACCTCGTCGCCGAGGACCTGGGCGTGAAGCAGGAGATCCTCGACACGCCCTTCGAGAACTTCAAGACGGGCGCGTTCCTCAACTCCGGCCAGTGCGACCTCGCCGCCGCCGGCATGACGATCACCGAGGAGCGCAAGAAGAACGTCGACTTCTCCGACCCGTACTTCGAGGCCACGCAGGCCGTCCTGGTCGACAAGAAGAGCGGCATCGGCTCCTTCGACGACCTCAAGGGCAAGAAGCTCGGAGCCCAGGCACAGACCACCGGCGAGGACTACGTCAGGAACAAGGGGCTCGACCCCGTCTCCTTCGAGTCCTCCGACGCCGTCCTGAACGGGCTGCGCACCGGCCAGGTCCAGGCCGTCGTCATCGACTACCCCGTCGTCCAGGGCTGGCTGAAGGACAAGGCCAACGCCGGCGCCTTCGAGGTCGCCGACAACATCAACACCGGTGAGCAGTACGGCTTCACGGTCAAGAAGGGCAACACCAAGCTCCTCGACGCCGTCAACAAGGCGCTGGGAGCGGCGAAGACCGACGGCACGTACAAGAAGCTGTACGAGCAGTGGATCGGCCCGTACGACGAGAACGCCGCGAACACCGCGAACGCGGCCTCCGCGTCACCGTCCGCCTCATGAGTGAGACGGAGACGAAGAAGGCGACGGAGACGACGGCTGGGGCACAGCTCCAGCCTCGCAGGCGCGGGCTGACCCGGCGGCAGAAGCGGGCCGCCTCCCGTGGCCTCCAGTACGTCGTCTTCGTCGCCGCCGTGGCCGCGGTCGCGGTCACGGCCGACTGGGGCGGGCTGCGCAACCAGTTCGCGCAGTCCGACCTGGCCGGGCAGATGTTCCCGGACATCATCACGCTCGCGCTGAAGAACACCGTGCTCTACACGGTGTCCGGCTTCGTCTTCGGCCTCGTGCTCGGCATGGTCGTCGCGCTGATGCGGCTGTCGTCCGTGGGCCCGTACCGCTGGGTCGCCGGGATCTACATCGAGATCTTCCGGGGGCTGCCCGCCCTGCTGATCTTCATCTTCGTCGGCGTGGCCGTACCGCTCGCCTTCCCGGGCACGGAGATCCCCGGCGGCACGTACGGCAAGGTCGCTCTCGGGCTCGGCCTGGTGGCGGCGGCTTACATGGCGGAGACGATCCGCGCGGGCATCCAGGCCGTGCCCAAGGGGCAGATGGAGGCGGCCCGTTCGCTGGGCTTCTCGCATGCGCGGGCCATGGTCTCGATCATCATCCCGCAGGCCTTCCGGATCGTTATCCCCCCGTTGACGAACGAGTTGGTGCTCCTGTTCAAGGACTCCTCACTGGTGCTGTTCCTCGGTGTCACGCTGGAGGAGCGCGAGCTGGCGAAGTTCGGCCGCGACCTGGCCAGCCAGACCGCGAACTCCACGCCGATCCTGGTCGCGGGCCTGTGCTATCTGCTGGTGACGGTGCCGCTCGGCTTCGTCGTACGACGCCTTGAGGCCAAGGCGGGGGAGGCCACCCGATGACTGCGAACACGGAGACGGCGAACACGGAGACGACCGCGGGCGCCCCCGAGATCCGGGTGCGCGACCTGCACAAGTCGTTCGGCGACAACGAGGTGCTGCGCGGCATCGACCTGGAGATCCGGCAGGGCGAGGTCGTCTGCGTCATCGGCCCGTCCGGCTCCGGCAAGTCGACCCTGCTCCGCTGCGTGAACCTGCTCGAAGAACCCACCCGGGGCCAGGTCTTCGTCGGCGGTACCGAGGTCACCGACCCGGATGTGGACATCGACGCCGTACGCCGCCGTATCGGCATGGTCTTCCAGCAGTTCAACCTGTTCCCGCACCTGACCGTGACCGAGAACCTCACCCTGCCGCAGCGCCGGGTGCTGAAGCGCGACAAGGCGGAGGCGGCGCGGGTGGCCGCGGAGAACCTTCAGCGGGTGGGGCTGGCCGAGAAGGCGACCGCCTACCCCTCCTCCCTCTCCGGCGGCCAGCAGCAGCGCGTCGCCATCGCCCGCGCGCTCGCCATGGGCCCCGAGGTGATGCTGTTCGACGAACCGACGTCGGCGCTCGACCCGGAGCTGGTGGGCGATGTCCTGGCCGTCATGCGCATGCTCGCGAACGACGGCATGACGATGATGGTCGTCACCCACGAGATGACCTTCGCGCGGGAGGTCGCCGACCGGGTCGTCTTCATGGACGGCGGAGTGATCGTCGAGCAGGGCGCCCCGGCACAGGTCATCGGCGCCCCGCGCCACGAGCGAACCCGGCACTTCCTCTCCCGCCTGCTGGATCCCGCGACGGCCGAGGTGGGGGAGACACCGGAGCGGATGGACAAGGCGGGCCGCTAGCTCATTAGGGTGCAGTACATGAGCGATGGCGCGGTGCTGCACGTGAAGGGGCGGGTGCTCGTCGGGCCCGACGACGTCCGGGACGAGCTCTGGGTCGTCGACGGGAGGATCTCGTACGACCGTCCCGCCGGCGCCCGTGACGTCCGTACGGTCGAGGGCTGGGCGCTGCCCGGCCTCGTCGACGCGCACTGCCACGTCGGGCTCGACACCCGCGGCCCCGTCCCCGAGGACATCTCCGAGAAGCAGGCCCTCACCGACCGCGACGCGGGCACCCTGCTGATCCGGGACGCGGGCTCGCCGTCGGACACCCGCTGGATCGACGACCGCGACGACCTCCCCAAGATCATCCGGGCGGGCCGTCACATCGCACGTACACGCCGCTACATCCGCAACTTCGCGCACGAGATCGAGCCGGACGAGCTGGTCGCCTACGTTGCCAAGGAGGCCCTGCGCGGTGACGGCTGGGTCAAGCTCGTGGGCGACTGGATCGACCGGGACCTGGGCGACCTGTCCGCCTGCTGGCCCCGGGAGGCCGTCGAGGCGGCGATCGGCGAGGCCCACCGTCTGGGCGCCCGCGTCACGGCCCACTGCTTCGCGAAGGACTCCCTGCGGGACCTGGTCGAGTCGGGCATCGACTGCATCGAGCACGCGACGGGCCTCACGGAGGACCTGATCCCGCTCTTCGCCTCCCGCGGCGTCGCCATCGTCCCCACACTCGTCAACATCGCGACGTTCCCGAGCCTCGCCGAGGGCGGTGAGGGGAGGTACCCGCGCTGGTCGGCGCACATGCGACGGCTGCACGAACGCCGCTACGACACCGTGCGCTCCGCGTACGACGCAGGGATCCCGGTGTACGTCGGCACGGACGCCGGGGGCTCGCTCGCCCACGGGCTGGTGGCAGCGGAGGTCGCCGAGCTGGTGACCGCGGGCATCCCGCCGGTCCAGGCTCTGTCGGCGACGGCGTGGGGCGCCAGGAGCTGGCTCGGGCGGCCGGGGCTGGACGAGGGGGCGCCCGCGGACCTGGTGGTCTACGACGGGGATCCGCGTGCCGACGTACGGGTGTTGGCGGCGCCGCGACGGGTAGTACTGAACGGCAGGGTCGTCGGCTGACATCCGGCTCGGCTCCGTCGCCGGAGTGCGACGGAACGTGACGTCGGGGGAGCGGTGGGCGAGTGACTGTGGAGAACGTGCGTGTCACGGGATTCGAAGATGTGCACGGAAAAGTCACGTAGGGGTGAACTCCCGTCAGATTGCTGACGGTTGACTCTCCGTCCGCGATTCTTGCGGGGTCCCGAAGTGTTTCTTCCCTGGGGAGCCCACCCTTGAACGGCAATAACTTCCGCCTGCCCGCACGCCGTCTGGCCGTCACCGCGGCGGCCACGGTCATAGCCGCCGGTCCCGCGGTCCTGGCCGGCGCGGGCGCCGCCCACGCGACCGAGGACGAAGGTCGTGCGAGCGCCGTCGTCCTGCGCACCGGGCTCGACGTGTCCCTGGTGAACAAGACCGTGAACGTCCCGCTCACGGTCTCGCTCAACGAGGTGCAGGCACCGGCCGACGCCGACCGGAGCACGCTGAGCGCGCGGCTGGACGGGGTGGACGGAGGCCAGTCGTTCACCGTGCTGCGCGCGGACGTGGCCACGGCGAAGGCGACGGCGTCCGCGGCGAAGGCCGAGGGCCGCACCGACCTCGCCAACGCGAAGATCCACGTGCCGGGTCTCCCTCTCCTCTCCCTGATCGAGCTGGAGGGTGTGACGTCCCGCGCGACGTGCGAGGCGGGCGAGCAACCGGTGGCCGAGTCCAACCTCGCGGGTGGGGTGACGGTGCTCGGCAAGAAGGTGACGGTGTCCGCGGACGGTACGACCGAGGTCAAGGTCCCCGGAGTCGGTGAGGTCGTCCTCGACATATCGCGCAAGGAGACGACCTCCCGTACGGCCGCCGCGACGGCCCTCGAACTCAAGGTCTCCGTCAACCCGTTGGAGCTGAACGTCGCGGAGGTGGAGGGCACGGTCACCCTGGCGAGCGCGACGTGCGAGTCCCCGGCGGCGGCGTCCTCGACGTCCGACACGGGCTCCGACGCCGGATCCGACACCGGCTCCGACGCCGGGTCCGGCTCCGCGTCCGAGGTGAAGCCGCAGGGGGCCGCCTCCGAGTCCGACCTCGCGGAGACCGGGGGCAACTCGATGACGCCGTACATCGCGGGTGGGGCGGTCGCGTTGCTCGTGGCGGGTGGCGGAGCGGTGGCGCTGGCTCGGAGGGCGAGGGGCTGAGGCCCGGGTTTTCTCGCCCCAGCCGCCCCTACCCGTCCCATCCCTTCCCTGGGGGCTGCCGCCCCCAGACCCCCGCATCGGCCTGAACGGCCTCGTCCTCAAACGCGGACGGGCTGGAAATTCCAGCCCCGGCCGGCAAATTCCAGCCCCTCCGGCGTTTGGGGAGCGGGGGTCCGGGGGCTGGCCCCCGAACGGGGTACGGGGCGGAGCCCCGAAAGAGGAGGGCCGGGGCTGGAGCCCCAAAGAAGGGGCCGGGGCGGAGCCCCGAGGAAGGTCCGTGGGCGGAGCCCGGAAGAGGCCCAGGGCTGTTGCCCCGAGAGGGGGCGAGGGGCGGAGCCAGGAAACGTGGGGCCCGGGCGGAGCCAGGAAACGTGGGGCCCGGGCGGAGCCAGGAAACGTGGGGCCCAGGTGGAGCCCCAAAAACCCCCGGAGTTTCGGGGGCGTGGGCCTTATGGGCGGGTCCGGGGTGCAGCCCCGGGATCGGGGGCGGGGGTCCAGGGGACGGAGCCCCCTTGGCCGGGTTGAAGGGGCGGAGCCCCTGGGATGGGACGGGTAGGGGCGGCGGGGGCGAGGAAAACCCCCTCAGCGGCCCGCCAGCGTCACCGCCCTGTCCAACGCCTGCAAGAACCCGTTCACCGTCACCCGGTCCCGCACCGCCAGCCGCAGCCACCCGTCGTCGAGGCCGGGAAACGTGTCCCCGCGGCGCACGGCGAAGCGGAGGCCGCGCAGGTGGTGCCGCACACGCGCCGCGCGGGGAAGGCGCACGAGGACGAACGGCCCTTCCGCGGGCTCGGCGACGACGAGGCCGTCGGGGGCGAACTCGCGGAGGCCGGCCACGAGATGGGCACGGTCCGCGGCGATGCGGCGCGCCGCGGACGCCGCCTCCCCGAGCGCCCGCGGCGACACGCACGCCTCCGCCGCCGCAAGCGCAGGGGTGGACACCGGCCAGAGCGGCTGTGCACGTTCCAGTTCACCGATCGTCTCGGGCGCCGCCAGCACGTACCCGATCCGCAGCCCGGCCAGCCCCCATGTCTTCGTGAGACTGCGCAGGACGACGAGACCGGGTACGTCCAACCGCCCGGCCAGAGACTCACGTTCCTCCGGCACCGCGTCCATGAACGCCTCGTCCACGACCAATGTCCGCCCCGGGCGGGCGAGTTCGCAGATCAGTCGTGCGGGGTGCAGCACCGACGTGGGGTTCGTCGGGTTGCCGATCACCACCAGGTCCGCGTCCTCGGGCACCGCCGCCGGGTCCAGCCGGAAACCGTCCTCCGGGCGGAGCAGCACCCGGTCGACCGTGTGCCCCGCGTCCCGCAGCGCCGCTTCCGGCTCCGTGAACTGCGGGTGGACGACGACGGGTTGACGTACCTTCAGGGCGCGGGCCAGCAGCACGAACGCCTCCGCCGCACCCGCCGTCAGCAGCACCCGCTCCACGGGCAGCCCGTGCCGCTCCGCCACCGCCGCCCTGGCGGCCCGGCCGTCCGGGTAGGCGGCCAGGCCGGTCCCGGCCAGCGACTCGGCTATCCGGTCCCGCAGCCACGCCGGAGGCGTGTCCGCGCGGACGTTCACCGCGAGATCGGTGAGCGCGGCACCGTCGTCACGGACCTCGGCGTCCCCGTGGTGCCGCAGATCGTGCCCGTCAGTGTGCATGGGAGTGCGCGTGCCCTCCGTGCGGGTGGTGATGCCCGTGCCCGTGGTGGTGGCCGTCGTCGTCCGGGTGGTGGTGCGGCTGCTGCGGCAGGCCCACCTTGTCCTCGAAGCCCGGCAGCGCGACCCGGTACACGCACGAGTCGCAGTTCATGCGCAGATCCCCCTTCACCGCCTCCTCGTACCGCTCCATCACCAGGTCCAGCAGCTCCGGCTCCGGACCGATGACGTCGGCCGAGAACACCTCGATCTCGGGGTGCGCGGCCGCCCAGCCCTCGGTCTGCAGCCGCACCCGGTCCGGAAGGACGCCCGTGAAGAGGAAGTAGGGCAGGACGACGATCCGCCGGGCGCCCAGCATCGCGCACCGGTCCAGGCCCGCCGGCACGTCCGGCGCCGCCAGCGACACGAACGCCGTCTCCACGCCCGCGTACCCGCGTCCCTCCCACAGCAGCCGCGCCGCCTTGTGCACCTCGGCGTTGGCGTCGGGGTCCGTGGACCCCCGCCCGACGAGCAGCACGGTCACATCGGCCCGGTCGCCCGGCGTACGGCCCCCGGTGCCGCCCAGCGCCTCGTCCAGCCGCCGCTCCAGCACGTTCAGCAGCGACGGGTGCGGGCCCAGCGGACGCCCGTACGCGTACGAGATCTCCGGGTGCCGCTCCTTCTCGCGGGCCAGCGCCGCCGGGATGTCCCCCTTGGCGTGCCCGGCGGACACCAGCATCAGCGGTACGGCGGCGAAGTGGCGCACCCCGCGCTCCACGAGCTCGGTGACCGCCTCGCTGAGCGGCGGCGGCGAGAGCTCGATGAACCCGCCCGCCACGGGCAGTTCGGGGTGCCGGAGCCCCAACTCCCGTACGAAGGAACGGAACGCCTCGGCGCCCGCGTCGTCCCGGGTGCCGTGACCGGCGATGAGCAGGGCGGGGGACGGGGGGTGGTCACGGCTTCTCCTTAGAGACGGGTGGTACAGGTGATGCGAATAGTGTGGTGGGTGACGATACGGGGTGGTACAGCAGGGCGTTCAACGCGGCCGCCGCAACCGCCGAGCCGCCCTTCTCGGAGACGTTGCTGACGGCGGGCAGCCCGCTCTCGCGCAGCGCGGCCTTGGACTCGGCCGCGCCCACGAAACCGACGGGCAGCCCGATGACGAGCGCCGGGTCCGCGTCCAGGGTGAGCAGCTCCTCCAGGGCGGTGGGCGCACAGCCGATCACCCACAGCGCTCCGGGGCCGACCTGCTCGTACGCCAGCCGGACCGCGTGCGCCGAGCGCGTCAGCCCGGGGCCCGACTCGGCTTCCCTGAGATGGCACACGGTCTCGCGGCGCGTGATGCCCGCCGCGACCATCTCCACATCGACGACGACCGGCGCCCCGGCGTGCAGTGCGGCGTGCGCCCTCTCCAGCGTGCCCTCGTCCATGACGAGGTCGGTGGCGTACTCCAGATCGGCCGCCGAGTGGATCACCCGCTCCACGACCGCCCTCGTCAGCGGCGGGAAGTGCGAGGTGTCCAGGCGGGCGCGCAGCCTCCGGAAGGACTCCGCCTCGATCGGGTGCACGACCCGGTTCTCGACCTGGTTGTCGATGCGGTTCCCGGGGAACACCTGGCTCACCGGCCCTCCTCCTGCCAGCGGTAGCCGCGCGGTGTGACCATGCGGCCCGCGATCTCGCGGGTGGCGGTGTTGCCGACGGTCACGACGGTCATCATGTCGACGGTCGCCGAGTCCAGGGACTCAAGGTCCGTCAGACGGCTGGACTCGTCCGCGCGGGAAGCGTTCCGTACGACACCGACAGGCGTCGTCGGCTCCCGGTGCCCGGCGAGGATCGCGAGCGCCTTCGGCAGCTGCCAGTCCCGGCCGCGGCTGCGCGGGTTGTAGAACGTCACGACGATGTCGGCCTCGGCCGCGGCCCGCACCCGCCGCTCGATGACCTCCCAGGGCGTGTGCAGGTCGGACAGGCTGATCGACACGTGGTCGTGGCCGAGGGGGGCTCCGAGGATCGCCCCCGCTGCGAGCGCCGCCGTGACACCCGGCACCCCCACCACGTCGATGTCGTCGGACGCCTCCGCCAGCGCGGGCGACGCCATCGCGTAGACGCCCGCGTCCCCGCTGCCGATCAGCGCGACCGCCTGCCCGCGCCGCGCCTCGGCGACCGCCGTACGCGCCCGCTCCTCCTCGGCGCCGAGCCCGGACTCAAGGATTCGGGTGCCGGGGCGGAGCAGGTCGCGGATCTGGTCGACGTACTGGTCGAGACCCACGAGCACGGCGGCGCGGCGCAGTTCCGCCCTGGCGCGCGGCGTGAGCAGGTCGCGGGCGCCGGGACCGAGCCCGACGACGGCGAGCCGGCCGCGCGCGGGCCGCCGTACGACGGCACAGGTCGCCATGGCGGGCCGCCCGTCCGCGCGCCCCGACTTCCGCTTGGGGACGAGGAGTTCGCCCCCGCGCACCAGGGCCGAGGCCTCGGCCACGGACGGCGTGCCGACGGCGGCGAGCGGCGCGTCCGACGGATTCGGCACGGTCACCTTCGCCAACTCCTGGGCGGTGTACGTCACCACGGGCACCCCGAGCCGTTCGGCCGCCCCGACGATCCCGGGCTCGCCGGCCTTGGCGTCCACGGTGGCCACCTCGGCCACGCTGCGCACGGACAGTCCGGCGTCCCGCAGGGCGCCCTCGACGAGCCCGAGGACCTCGTCCACGGGGGCGCCCTTGGAGGCGCCCACACCGACGACGAGGGTGGGGGGACGGAGGACGACCTCGTGCTCGGCGGGGGCAACCGTCCGGTCGGTGAGGCGGATGACGTACGACCCCGCGTCCGCCAGCGGCAACGCGGGCAGCGGCCAGGACACCTCCGCCTCCAGCGCGACCGGATCACCGTCCAGCAGAGCCCGTGTCACCCCCGCGACATCGCCCTCCACGGGCAGCCCGAGCGTGTCGAGGCCCGGCACGCCCACCGCGTCCGTCGCCGTGGTCACGACCGGCTCCGCCCCCAGCAACTCACCCACTTCGCGGGCGAGTTCATTGGCGCCGCCCGCGTGCCCGCCGAGCAGGGACACGGCGAACCGCCCGGCCTCGTCCACGCACACGACCCCGGGGTCGGACGCCTTGCCGTCCAGCAGCGGCGCGACCAGCCGGACCACCGCGCCCGTCGCGAGGAAGCACACCAGCTGCTCGCACTCCCCGAACGCCCGCCGCACGGCGTCCCCTACGGGCCCGTCGTACACGCGCGTGCGCTCCGGCCACGCCGCGGCCAGCCGGTCACGGGCGGCCGCGCCCGCCGCGGTGGCGGAAATCAGGCCGATCAGGCCGCTCACGGGGCAACTCCTTCGGTACGCGCCGGAGGCCTGACGCCCCACAGCAGGAAAACGGGATTGGTCGCCGCCAGCCGGGTCACGTCACCCGGCAGCGGCGCCAGCCGCGACGACTGCAACAGGACGCCGTCACAGGCGAACCCGGCGCCGACGAGCGCCTCCCGCGCGGCCGGAACCCGGTCGAGCGCCGCCATGGCGACCACCACGGTCCGCCGGGCGCGTCGCGCGCAGGCGGTGACGATGGCGGGCAGTTCGTGCCCTCCGCCGCCGATGAACACGGCGTCCGGATCGTCGAGATCGGACAGCACGGTGGGCGCCGCCCCGTGCACGACCTGTACGTCGACGCCGTGCGCCGCCGCGTTGGCACGAATTCGTTCCACGCCGTCCGGCGTCTTCTCGACCGCGGTGACGGCGGCGCCGAGGCGTGCGCACTCCACGGCCACGGAACCGGAGCCCGCGCCGACGTCCCACACCAGGTCCCCGAGGCGCGGACCGAGCCGCGCCAGTGCCAGCGCCCGCACCTCGAACTTGGTGATCATCGAGTCGCGATGCGCGAACGCGTCCTCGTCCAGGGCCCATACGGCCGGCCGGGGCGCGGGTCCGGCCACGGTGCGCAGCGGAGCGACCGCCCGCTGCTCGTCCAGGCACAGCACGACGCTCACCGCGCCGTCCCACTCCCGGCCCGCGGCCTCGGACGGCGTCACCCGCTCGACCCGCTCACGCCGGGGGTCGCCCAGCGCGGACGCCACCACGAGGACGCGCCGACTCGACCGGAGCCCCGCGCCCAGCTCGGCGGGCCCGGCGCCCGGACCCGTCAGCACGGCCACCTTCGGATGCGCCCGGCACACGTTCAGCGCGGTCCGCAGATCGCGCCCGTGCGCGCTCACCACCACCGCGTCGTCCCAGGAGAGTCCGGCACGGGCGAAGGCCGTGGCGACGGACGACACACCCGGCCGTACGTCGAGGCGGCGCGCCCCGAACCGCTGGGCCAGCACCCGGACGATCCCGAAGAAGCCGGGGTCGCCGGAGGCGAGGACGACGATCCGCCGCTCCTCGTCCTTCTCCAGGTGCTCCTGGATCGCGTCCAGCGCGGGCGCCAGCGGACCGAGGACGATCCGCTCGACCGTGCGCGGCAGCCCCGTGGCCTCCAGATGCCTCCGCGCACCCACCACCACGTCCGCCCCGGCCAGCGCCTCCTTGGCGTCCGGGGTGAGGGGCGCCCCCGTCCCCGTACCGATGACGGTGATCACGGCGTAGCACCTCGCCGGGCGGCCTCCGCGGCATCGCGAGCGTCCCGCCGCTCCTCACGCAGGGCCTTGCGCGCCGCGGGGTCGGCCTTCCGGTAGCCGTGGAAGTGCCCCGGGTGGTACAGGTGCGAGCGCGTGCCGTGCGCGTCGAGGGCCGGGCCGACCAGGAACAGCGTGTGCTTCCACAGCTTGTGCTCCTTGACGGTCTCCTCCAGCGTTTCGATCGTGCACCTCACGACCAGTTCCTCGGGCCAGGTGGCCTGGTACGCGACGACCACGGGTGTGCTGGTCGGATAGCCGCCCTCCAGCAGCTCCCGCACCAGCTGCCCGCTGCGCGCGGCGGACAGGAAGACCGCCATGGTCGTGCCGTGCCGTGCGAACTCCCGCACCTCCTCACCCGGCGGCATGGGTGTCTTGCCACCGCCGAGCCGGGTCAGCACCACGGACTGCGCGACCTCCGGAATGGTCAACTCGCGCTGGACCAGCGCGGCCACGGCCGAGAAGGACGACACCCCGGGCACGACCTCGGTCGCGATCCCGATCCCGGCACACCGGTCGAGCTGCTCCTGCGTACCGCCCCAGAGAGCGGGATCACCGGAGTGGACACGGGCGACCCGCAGACCCTGCTGCCGCGCCCGCTCGTACACGGCGACGACGTCCTCCAGCGACATGGCCGCCGAGTCCAGGATCTCCGCGCCCTCGCGTGCGTGGTCGAGGACCTCGGCCTGCACCAGGCTGGCCGCCCAGATCACGACGTCCGCCTCCGCGATCGCGCGCGCGGCACGCAGCGTCAACAGGTCGGCGGCGCCGGGGCCGGCACCGACGAAGGTCACCTTGCCGGTGGGGGCATCGGCCATGGGGATCGGTCCTCTCTCGGGCATCGTCTGGCGGGTGGTGGGGGTGGCATGGGCCGACCCCGCACTCGGACTGTCGGTACTCGGACTGCCGCTCACAACTTCCCGCCGCGTCCGCCGTCGCGCCGGGCGGGCGCGATGAGGGTGGAGAGGTAGGGAAGCGGCCCGTCATCGAGTTCGGCGGCGGACCGGATGGACTCGTCGGGCAGCCCGAGCGCGGACCCCCACACGGCGTCCTCGACCCGCCCGGTGTCCCGCAGCGCCTCGGCCACCTCCCGCGCCTGCCGCCCGAACTTGTACGCCACGACCGTGCCCGGCCCGCCCAGCGCCTCCTTCAGCACGGCGGCCCCCGCGGTCACCGGCACGAGCGTCAGCGGCTCGGTCCCCTCGGTCAGTACGGCCCCGGACCGGGCGGCGAGATCCTGCATGGCGGTGATACCGGGCACGGTCTCCACACCGGTTCCCGGCACCAGCTCCACGATCGTCTGGGCGAGATAGGTGAAGGTGGAGTACACGTTCGGATCACCGATGGTGGCGAAGGCGACGGACGAGAACTTCCCGAGCAGGTCGGCCACCCTCCGCCCGGCGGCATCCCACGCGGCCTCGCGCCGCCCCCGGTCGGTCCGCTCGTTCAGAGCGAACACCACCCGTACGACTTTCTCCTCCGGCACGTAGTGCAACACGGTCGCCTCGGCCCGCCCGCGCTCACCGCCGTCCGTTCCGTCCGGCGCGGCCATGACGGGCACGACGACGACATCGGCGGCCCGCAGAGCGTTGACGCCCTTGACGGTCACCAGCTCGGGATCACCGGGCCCGACCCCGACTCCGATCAACCTGCTGCTCATGACGTCCGGCACCTCTCCACGAACCGATGGGCCACACCGGGCGAGGAGGCCCAGTGGGTGTGCAGATAACTCGCGTGCACACCGTGCTGCACAAAACCTTCGACGCGTTTCTCCGGGGCGCGCACCCCCCAGGCGGGAGCCGCCCCCGCACCCGGCTCGACCACGGTCCGGTGGAACTCGTGCCCACGCATCCGGGTCCCGGCAGCGGCGAGCGAACTGTCGCTGACGGCGACGGCGTCCCGGTAACCGAGGCTGAGCCGTCGCGTCATACGGGCCGCCGCGTCGATCACTCCGCACATCGGCTGCCCGTCGAGCTCCCGGCACAGATACAGCAGCCCGGCACACTCGGCGGCCACGGGTGCACCGGCCAGCGCGAGTTCGGCAACGGCCTTGCGGAGGGGTTCGTTGGCGGACAGCTCGGCGGCGTACACCTCGGGGAACCCACCTCCGACGACCAGTCCGCCCGTACCGTCGGGCAGCCCCTCGTCACGGAGCGGATCGAAGGTGACGACGTCGGCTCCGGCGGCCGAGAGCAGCTCGGCATGCTCGGCATAGGAGAAGGTGAAGGCGGGCCCACCGGCGAGGGCGACGATTGGCCTGTCCGACACCTTCGGTCCGCTTGGCGTGTGAGGCCGGGCAAGGCCGGCACCCTCCAGCCTGTCCGGCGTTTGAGGACGAGGCCGTTCAGGCCGATACGGGGTTCGGGGGCGGAGCCCCCGAGGTCGGGAACGGGAAGGGGCGGCGGGGGCGAAACTCCCACGGCCTCAGCCGCGTCCCAGCCCGCACACGACAACCCACCCGCACTCCGCGCCAGCGCGAGCAACCCCTCAAGATCACACCCGGCACCCACCAGCGCCGCCATGGCATCCACGGCCTCGACAGCCGCCGAGCGCCGCTCCGCAACCGGCACCAGCCCCAGATGCCGAGACGGCGTATCCACCTGCGCCATCCGCCGCAGCACCCCGAACACCGGCACCCCGACGGAGTCCAACGCCTCCCGCACAAGCGCCTCGTGCCGATCGGACCCGACCTTGTTCAGGATCACGCCCCCGACCCGCACCTCCGGATCCCACGACACGAACCCGTGCACCAGCGCCGCCACGGACCGCGACTGCGACGACGCGTCGACCACCAGGACAACAGGCGCCCGCAGCAGCTTCGCGACCTGCGCGGTGGACGCCAGCTCTCCCTCTCCGGCGGCCCCGTCGTACAGCCCCATCACACCCTCGACGACCGCGAGATCACACCCGCGCGCCCCGTGCGCGAACAACGGCCCGACCAGCTCCGGCCCGCACAGATACGCGTCGAGGTTCCGCCCCACCCGTCCCGTGGCGAGCGCGTGATACCCGGGATCGATGTAGTCCGGCCCCACCTTGTGCGGGGACACGGCGAGGCCCCGCGCGGTGAACGCGGCCATCAACCCCGTGGCGACGGTGGTCTTGCCGCTGCCCGACGAGGGCGCGGCGACGACCAGCCGTGGAACGGAAGACGACGAGGATTTCACGACGACATCACCACTCGATGCCCCGCTGGCCCTTCTGGCCCGCGTCCATCGGATGCCTGACCTTGGACATGTCGGTCACGAGGTCGGCGAAGTCGACGAGCTCCTCCGGCGCGTTCCGCCCGGTGATCACGACATGCTGGGTCCCGGGTCGATTCCGCAGCACGTCCACGACCTCATCGGTGTCCACCCACCCCCAGTGCATGGGGTACGCGAACTCGTCCAGCACGTACAGCTTGTACGTCTCGGCCGCCAGGTCCCGCTTGACCTGCTCCCACCCCTCGCGGGCCTTCTCCTCGTTGGTCGAGTTGTCACCCTGAATGTCGCGCTGGACCCACGACCAGCCCTCGCCCATCTTGTGCCAGTCGACGGACCCGCCCTCGCCGCTGGCGCCCAGCACCCGCAGCGCGTTCTCCTCGCCGACCTTCCACTTGGCCGACTTGACGAACTGGAACACCCCGATCGGCCACCCCTGGTTCCAGGCCCGCAGAGCGAGCCCGAACGCAGCGGTCGACTTGCCCTTCCCGATCCCCGTGTGGACGACGACCAGAGGCCGGTTACGACGCTGACGAGTCGTCAGGCCGTCGTCCGGCACCACACTCGGCTGCCCCTGCGGCACTACGCGGCCCTCCTTGAACTCCCCTGAACTTCCTTGACCAGCCCGGCGATCGAGTCCGCCCGCAACGCGTCGAGCGTCACCGCCGTGCCACCGAGCTCACCCGCGAGCCGCCCGGCGAGCCCCAGCCGCACCGGACCGGACTCGCAGTCCACGACCACGGACGCCACACCCTCGGCCGCGAACAGCCGCGCGGCCCGCCCTGCGAGGGCGACCGGCTCCGGGCCACCGGTGGCCCGCCCGTCGGTCACGACCACGACCAGCGACCGCCGCGCCGGGTCCCGCAGCCGCTCCACCCGCAGCACGTCATGGGCCTTCAACAGCCCCGCGGCCAACGGAGTCCGCCCACCCGTGGGCAACGACTCCAGCCGGACCGCCGCCGCGTCCACCGACGACGTGGGCGGCAGCGCCACATCGGCGGCCGCACCCCGGAAGATCACCAGCCCCACCTTGTCCCGCCGCTGATAGGCGTCCAGCAGCAGCGAGAGAACAGCCCCCTTGACGGCGCTCATCCGCTGCCGCGCCGCCATCGACCCGGAGGCGTCCACGACGAACAGCACGAGGTTCCCCTCACGCCCCTCACGGGTCGCCTGCCGCAGATCGTCCCGGCGCACGACCAGCCCCGGCCCCGACCGCCCCCGCGCCCGCTGATACGGCGCGGCAGCCTGCACGGTCGCCGCCAGGTGCAGCTTGGTGAGCGCTCCTCGGGGCCGCCGGGCACCCGTGGTCCGCCCGTGCTCCGTCCGCGCCCGCGAGCGCCGCCCGGCGGCACCCTCACCGATGCCCGGCACGCTCAGCACCTTGGTACGGAAGGGCTCGGAAGCCCGTACGGCGGACTGTTCGGAGGCGCTCGGCGCCCGGGGCTCGCCGTTCTCCCCGGCCTCGGGCCGCGCACCCGTGTCCCCGCCCTGCGGCCCGGCGTCCGGCGCCGGCTGCCCGCCGCCCCCGCCCGGCCCGCTGTCGTCGGGCCCGGGATCGTCGTCTCGACCGTCGTCCTGCCTGTCGTCTCCGGAGAACTCCTCCAGCGTCTCGTCGAGCTTGTCCTCGTCCAGCCCCGGCGCGTCGAAGGGGTTCCGCCGGCGCCGGTGCGGCAGCGCGAGCAGCGCGGCCTGCCGTACGTCCTCGGCGAGTACGTCCGTCCGCCCGGCCCACGCGGCGAGCGCGGTCGCCGTCCGGGCCATCACGATGTCGGCCCGCATACCGTCCACCTCGAAGGCCGCGCAGGTCGCCGCTATCTGCCGCAGCGCCCCGTCGCCCAGCCGCACCGACGGCAGCAGCTCCCGCGCGGCCACGATCCGTGCCCGTACGGCGGCCTCCTCGTCGGCCCAGAGCGCCGTGAAGCCGGCCGGGTCGTCGTCGTACGCGAGCCGCCGCCGCACGACCTCCACCCGCTGCTCGGGCTCCCGCGAGGCCGCGACCTCCACGGTCAGCCCGAACCGGTCGAGCAACTGCGGCCGCAGCTCGCCCTCCTCGGGGTTCATGGTCCCCACGAGCAGGAACCGCGCCGCGTGCCGTACGGAGACACCCTCGCGCTCCACGTACGACGCGCCCATCGCGGCCGCGTCCAGCAGCAGATCGACCAGGTGGTCGTGGAGAAGGTTGACCTCGTCGACGTAGAGGATGCCGCGGTGCGCGTCCGCGAGGAGTCCCGGCTCGAAGGCCTTCACGCCCTCCGCGAGCGCCCGCTCGATGTCCAGGGCGCCCACGAGCCGGTCCTCGGAGGCGCCGACGGGCAGTTCGACCATGCGCGCGGGGCGTGCCGCACCGGGGCCGGCCTCGTGCGGCCCGTCCGGGCACGCGGGGTCCGGCGCGGCCGGAGCGCAGGAGAAACGGCACCCTGCGACGACGTCCACCTCCGGCAGGAGCGCCGACAGGGCGCGCACCGCCGTGGACTTGGCGGTACCCTTCTCGCCCCGTACGAGCACACCGCCGACCGCGGGCGACACCGCGTTCAGCAGCAGCGCGAGCCGCAGGTCGTCCTGACCGACGACCGCCGTGAACGGAAACGGAACACTCACTGGTCGTCGCCCTCCAAGTCGCCCTCCATGTCACCTTCCAGATCGCCTTCGAGCTCCAGATACGTGGCACGCAGCCGCTCCAGCGTGTCGGCGTCCGGCTCCGCCCACAGCCCCCGGTCCGCCGCCTCCAGCAGCCGCTCGGTGATGCCGCGCAGCGCCCACGGGTTGGACTTCTTCATGAAGTCCCGGTTCTCCGCGTCGAAGACGTACTCCGCGCTGAGCTTCTCGTACATCCAGTCGTCCACGACCCCGGCCGTGGCGTCGTACCCGAAGAGGTAGTCGACGGTCGCCGCCATCTCGAAGGCGCCCTTGTAGCCGTGGCGCCGCATCGCGGCCATCCAGCGCGGGTTGACCACGCGGGCGCGGAAGACGCGGTGGGTCTCCTCGCCCAGCGTTCGGGTCTTCACCTGGTCCGGTACGGCGGAGTCGCCGACGTATGCCTCGGGACTCGCGCCCGTCAGGTGTCGGACCATGGCGACCATGCCGCCGTGGTACTGGAAGTAGTCGTCCGCGTCGACGAGGTCGTGCTCGCGGGTGTCGACGTTCTTCGCGGCCACCGCGATCCGCCGGAACGCCGTCTCCATGTCCCCGCGCGCCGCCCGCCCGTCGAGCCCGCGCCCGTAGGCGTAACCGCCCCACACCGCGTACACCTCGGCGAGGTCGGCGTCCGAGCGCCAGTTGCGGGCATCGATCAGAGGCAGCAGACCGGCTCCGTACGCGCCCGGCTTCGAGCCGAAGACACGGGCCGTCGCCCGCCGCCGGTCGCCGTGCTCGGCGGTGTCCTCGTCGGCGTGGGCCCGTACGAAGTTCTGATCGGCCGGCTCGTCGAGCTCCGCGACCGCTCGCACCGCGTCGTCGATCAGGCCCACCACGTGCGGGAACGCGTCACGGAAGAAGCCGGAGATGCGGACCGTGACGTCGATGCGCGGCCGGCCGAGCTCCGTCAGGGGCACGATCTCGAAGCCGGTCACCCGGCGCGAGGCGTCGTCCCAGACCGGGCGACAGCCGAGCAGCGCGAGGATCTCCGCGATGTCGTCGCCCTGGGTGCGCATCGCGGACGTACCCCAGACGGTGAGGCCGACGGACTTCGGGTACTCACCGGTGTCCTGCAGATAGCGGGCGACCAGCGAGTCCGCGAGCGACTGGCCGACCTCCCAGCTCAGCCGGGACGGGATGGCCTTGGGGTCGACGGAGTAGAAGTTCCGGCCGGTCGGCAGGACGTTGACGAGTCCGCGCGTGGGCGAGCCCGACGGGCCCGCCGGGACATAGCCGCCGTCGAGCGCCTTGAGGATGTGGCCGATCTCGTCGGTGGTGCGCGCGAGCCGGGGCACGACCTCCGTGCACGCGAACTCCAGCACGGCCACGGCGCCGGGGAGTTCGGTCTTGAGGACGTCCCGTATCAGTGCGCCGCTCTCCGCGACCGCCCAGCCGCGCTCCTCCATGCCCTCCGCGATCCGCCGGCACAGCTGCTCCAGCAGGTCGACGGCGTCGGCGGCCGTACGGGACGGTCCGTCCACGAGGTCCGTCAGCTCGGCCGGCACCTTCACCGGCGCCCCCGGCTCGGCCAGCAGGTCCTTCTCGACCAGCCCGAAATGCTCGGCCAGGCAGGCGCGCAGCCCCGGCAGGGCGTTCGCCCGCCCGCCCCACACCTGGGAGGCGCGCAGCACGGCGAGTACGAGGTTGACGCGGGGTTCGCCGACCGGGCCGCCCCCGAGGACGTGCAGACCGTCGCGGATCTGCACGTCCTTGATCTCGCACAGGTAGCCGTCGATGTGCATGACGAACTCGTCGAAGTCGCCGTCGTCCGGCTGCTCGTCGACGTGCAGGTCGTGGTGCAGCTCGGCCGCCTTGACCAGCGTCCAGATCTGCGCGCGGACGGCCGGGGCCTTCGTCGGGTCCAGGTCGGAGACGAGCGCGTATTCGTCGAGGAGCTGCTCCAGCTTGGCCAGGTCGCCGTAGGTGTCGGCGCGCGCCATGGGCGGTACGAGGTGGTCGACGACCGTGGCGTGTCCGCGGCGCTTGGCCTGGGTGCCCTCGCCGGGGTCGTTGACGATGAAGGGGTAGATCAGGGGCAGCTCGCCGAGGACGGCGTCCGGTGCGCAGCCCTTGCTCAGTCCGAGCCCCTTGCCCGGCAGCCACTCCATGGTGCCGTGCTTGCCCATGTGCACGATCGCGTCGGCGCCGAACCCCCCTTCAGATGGCGCGGCCTCCAGCCACCGGTAGGCCGCCATGTAGTGGTGCGAGGGCGGCATGTCCGGGTCGTGGTAGATCGCGATCGGGTTCTCGCCGAAGCCGCGCGGCGGCTGGATCATGACGACGACGTTCCCGAACTGGAGGGAGGCCAGCACGATGTCGTCGCCGTCCACGTACAGGGAGCCCGGCGGCTCGCCCCACGCTTCCACCATCCCGTCGCGCAGTTCGGGGTCGAGCTTGTCGAACCACGCCCGGTAGTCGGCCAGCGGCACGCGCGCGGGCGCTGCCGCCAGTTGCTCCTCCGTCAGCCACTCGACGTCGTGACCGCCGGCCTCGATGAGCCGGTGGATCAACTCGTCGCCGCCGGAGGGGTATTCGGTGAGCGAGTACCCCGCGTCCCGGAGCGCGTCCAACAGCCGTACGGCCGAGGCGGGTGTGTCGAGACCGACCGCGTTGCCGACGCGGGAGTGCTTGGTCGGGTACGCGGTGAAGACGAGGGCGATCTTCTTGTCGGCGTTCTTCTTGTGCCTCAACCGCGCGTGCCGTACGGCGATTCCGGCGACCCGGCCGGCCCGCTCCGGGTCGGCGACGTACACCGGGACGTCGTCCGGCCCCTGCTCCTTGAACGAGAACGGGACCGTGACGATCCGCCCGTCGAACTCCGGGATCGCGACCTGCATCGCCGCGTCCATGGGGGAGAGGGCGGCGTCGGACTCGTCCCAGGCGCTCCTCGACGAGGTCAGGCAGAGTCCCTGGAGCACGGGGACGTCGAGGTCGGCGAGCGCTCCGATGTCCCAGGACTCCTCGTCACCGCCCGCCGACGCCTGCGAGGCGTGTGTGCCGCCGGCCGCGAGCACGGTGGCGACGAGCGTGTCGGCCTGCCCGAGGAGCTCGTAGAGCCCGGCGTCCGCGCCGCGCAGCGAACCGCAGTGGACGGGGAGCGCGTTCGCTCCCCGCGCCTCGATGGCGTCGCACAGGGTGTCCACGAAGGCGGTGTTGCCGCTCAGTTCGTGGGCCCGGTAGAAGAGGACGCCGACCGTCGGGCGGCCCTCTACCCGGGGGCGCTCGCCATGGACCCCGTACTCGGGCATCTTCTGCGGCTCGTCGAAGCCCTCGCCCGTGAGCAGCACGGTGTCGGACAGGAAGCGGGCCATCTCGGTGAGGTTGGCGGGCCCGCCCTCGACGAGGTAGCGCAGCGCCTGCGCCACCACACCCGCCGGCACGGACGACTCGGCCATCAACTCCGCGTCGGGCACGCTCTCCCCGCCGAGCAGCACGGTCGGGACGCCGGACGCCCTGAGCGCGGCCAGCCCGTCCTCCCAGGCGCGCTTGCCGCCCAGCAACCGTACGACTGCGATGTCCGCGCCCTCGATCAGCCCCGGCAGCTCCTCGGCGACATCGACCCGGGTCGGGTTGCCGATCCGGTACGGGGCACCGGAGGCACGGGCCGCCAGCAGATCGGTGTCGGCGGTCGACAACAACAACACTGTGCTCATGCGGGCGCTCCCGGTGGAATGAAGGGCAGTCCTTGCGGCGCGCCCGACTCGATGAGCCGCCACAGCGCGTCCGTGTCCGCGTGTTCCTCGATCAGGTCGCCGAGCCGGTCGAGTTGTTCCTCGCGCAGCGCGGCGAACGACGTGTCGGGGGCCGGCACGAAGCGACGCCCCGCGGCGGCGGCCACCTCGCGCAGGAAGGCCCGCCGGAAACCGTCCGACTCCAGCGAGCCGTGCCAGTGCGTGCCCCAGACGGCACCGACCCGGCACCCGTCCAGGAAGGTTTCACCGCCCGTGACGTCGGCGACTCCGTGGTGGATCTCGTATCCCTCGACGTGCTCGCCGAGGGCCTCGCCGACGGGACGGGTGAGGGTCTTCTCGCGGGCGAACCGCACCCGCACGGGCAGGACCCCGAGGCCGTCCACCTGTCCCGCCCGGGACTCGACGTCGTCCTCGATGTGCTCGCCGAGGATCTGGAAGCCGCCGCAGACGCCGAGCACGGGGCGGCCGTCGGCGGCCCTGCGGACGAGCACGTCGGCGAGGCCGCGCTCCCGCAGCCACTGAAGGGCACGGACGGTTCCCCGAGTGCCGGGGACCACCACCAGATCCGCGTCGGCGAGTTCCTCGGGCCGGTCCACGAACCGTACGACGACGCCGGGTTCGGCGGCCAGCGCGTCCACGTCGGTGAAGTTGGACATGAGCGGGATGGCGCAGACGGCGACCCGCAGGACGTCCTCGCCGACGGGGGGAGCGACGTTCGACTCCCGCACGGTCCCCCGCAGGGAGACCGCCATCCCGTCCTCCTCGTCGATCCCGAGGCCGTGCCGGAAGGGCAGGACGCCGTACGTCCGCCGCCCGGTGAGCCCGTGCAGCATGTCCAGTCCGGGCTCCAGCAGGGACACGTCCCCACGGAACTTGTTGACGAGGAAGCCGGCCACCAGCGCCTGGTCCTCCCGGCCCAGCAGGGCGACGGTCCCGAAGAAGGAGGCGAAGACGCCCCCGCGGTCGATGTCCCCGACGACGAGAACGGGTAGCCGCGGCCGGGCGTTCCGGGCGATCCCCATGTTCACGATGTCGGTGCGCCGCAGATTGATCTCGGCCGGACTGCCGGCCCCCTCACAGATCACCGCGTCATACGTGCCCCGCAACTCGGCGAGACAGTCGAGGACGGTACCGAGAAGTTGCTGCTGCCGTCCGCCGTGGTACCCGCGCGCACTCAGCTCGCCCACGGGCCTGCCCATGAGCACCACCTGACTGCTCTGCTCGCTGCCGGGCTTGAGCAGCACGGGATTCATGAGCGCGGTGGGCTCGACTCGGCACGCCTGGGCCTGCATGGCCTGAGCGCGCCCGATCTCGGCGCCCTCCCGCGTCACGAACGAGTTGAGGGACATGTTCTGCGCCTTGAAGGGCGCGACCTTGACGCCCCGCCGCACCAGCCACCGGCAGATCCCGGCGGTCACGACGCTCTTTCCGGCATCGGATGTGGTGCCGGCGACGAGAAGACCACCGCTCATGATGTACGCCCCCCTGCCGGAAACCACCGTGCCGGAATCCGTGCCTGAAACCGTGTTGGAATCCGTGCCGGAATCCGTGTCAGAACCCGCCCGGCCACACTGACGCCGAGAGCCAGCAGGCCGACGCGCCGGGACAGCCGCACGGCCCGCTCGATGTCCCGTGTGGCGACGGCACGCCCTTCTGCGTTGAGTACGGGCCGGTGCTCCACCCGCCCCGCGTAGGACAGCGTTCCGCCGAGCCGCACCCCCAGTGCCCCCGCGAACGATGCCTCCACGGGACCGGCGTTGGGGCTCGGATGCTTCGCCGCGTCCGCCCGCCAGGCCCGTACGGCACCGCGCGGGTCCGGACCGGCCACCGCTGCCAGGACAGCGGTCAGCCGCGCGCCCGGCCAGCCCGCGAGGTCGTCCAGGCGGGCGGAGGCCCACCCGTACCGCCGGTACCTGGGCGACTTGTGACCCACCATGGCGTCAAGGGTGTTGACGGCCCGGAACCCGAGGAGCCCGGGCACACCACCGAGGGCCCCCCACACGAGCGCGCCCACGACGGCATCGGACGTGTTCTCGGCAACGGACTCGACGACGGCGCGGGCGATCCCGTCGGCATCAAGGGCCTCCGGATCCCGCCCGCACAGATGCGGTAGGCGTTCCCGGGCGGCGTCGACGTCCCCCGCCTGAAGCGCCCGCCCGATGACCCGGGCCTCCCGCGCGAGCGAAGTCCCCCCGACCACGGCCCAGGTGGCCGCTCCGGTCAGCGCGACGGAGGCGGCAGGGGATGGACGTACAGCCCGTGCGGCGGCGGTGGCGAGGGACACGACACCCCCCACGCACACGGCGGTGTGCAGCGCGCCCCACCCCCGGTGGTCCCGCCACAACACCCGTTCCACGGCGCCCGCGGCACGCCCGAACACGGCGACCGGATGCCCCCGGCGAGGATCGCCCAGGAGCAGGTCGCCGAGAAGCCCGGCGGCGGCGCCGTACGCGAAGACGCGATCGGCACGCATGCGTTCAGCCGGCCACTGTGACCGAGGTGACCGCTGGATACGGCAGAGCGCTGGTGCTGGATCTCAATCGGCAGCCGAGCATGGCGATATGTCCTCACTCAGGGTGTCCACGCCCTGGTTCGACGAGACCGGCGGCTAGAGTTCCTGGCTCCCGGGGATTGCTACCCCGGTCACAGTGGCGGGACCGCGCCGGACTTTCACCGGCTTCCTCTTCTGCCGTCGTACATGGCTCCGGCAGTCCACCACGCCCTTGGAAGAGCCGTCAACTTGCCGTTGACCTGCGAAGGGAGAGTGTGCTGAGGCCCACATACGAGTGGGGTGCGGGACGGTGATCCGTCCCGCACCCCACTCGTTCGCGTGGCCCCGGTGTCAGGCCACGATCAGATAGATCCCGTACGTCACCGCCGCCGCGCACGCGGCGAAGCAGGCGTATGCCGCCGTCGTGGCGAGAGCCGCCGAGGTGCCGGAGGCCGTGGCCGTCTCGCGCTTGGAGAGGCCGAGGATGCCGAGGGTGAAGAGGCCGACGAGGGCCACGGTGACCACGAGACTGACTCCGAAGACGGAGCCGAGGGCTGCCCAGTCGATGTGCATGGTGGTGTGTCTTCCTTGCTCAGAGAGCGGTCGCCGGGGGCTTCGCCGGGGTCTCGGCGGGAGCGTGGTCGGGGACGGTGGCCGGGAGGTCGTCGGTGAGGGTGCCGAACGGGGGCGGGGTGACCGCCGCGACGGCCGTGGTCACGACGCCGGCGGGCTCGTCGGTGTCGTTGACGTTGGTGTGGTCGACCACCTCGCGGCGCGAGGCCAGCCAGATCGCGGCGCTGGACGCGACGAGGAAGACGGCGACCAGCGCCGTGCCCCAGCTGCCGAAGGACGTCACCCACTCGGCGCCGGCGCCGACCAGGGCCGCGGCCGGGAGGGTCAGGCCCCAGGCCACGAACATGCGGGTGGCCGTGGACCAGCGGACCACACCGCCCTTGCGGCCGAGGCCCGCGCCCATCACGGCGCCGGAGACGGAGTGCGTGGTGGAGAGGGAGAAGCCGAGGTGGGAGGAGGCCAGGATGACCGTGGCCGCGCTGGTCTGGGCGGCGAAGCCCTGCTGCGGCTGGAGATCGGTGAGGCCCTTGCCCATCGTCCGGATGATGCGCCAGCCGCCCAGGTAGGTGCCGAGCGCGATGGCGAGACCGGCGGACAGGATGACCCAGACCGGCGGGTCGGAGTCGGGGGCGAGCGCACCGCCGGCGACCAGGGCCAGGGTGATGATGCCCATCGTCTTCTGGGCGTCGTTCGTGCCGTGGGCCAGCGAGACCAGTCCGGCCGAGGTGATCTGGCCGGCGCGGTAGCCCTTGGACGTGGCCTTCTCGTGGGCGTTCTTGCCGATGGTGTACGTCAGCCGCGCGGCGATCATCGCGGCGATGCCCGCGACCAGCGGCGCCGCGACGGCGGGGATCAGCACCTTGGTGACGAGGACGTCACCGTGCACCGCGCCCGTGCCGGCCGACGCGATGGTCGCGCCGATCAGACCGCCCATGAGGGCGTGCGACGAACTGGAGGGAAGTCCGACGAGCCAGGTCAGCAGGTTCCAGAGGATGGCGCCGACCAGCGCCGCGAAGATCACCTCCGGTCGTATGCCGGTCTCGTCCACGAGGCCTTTGGAGATCGTGTTCGCCACCTCGATGGAGAGGAAGGCGCCGACAAGGTTGAGCACGGCGGACATGGCCACCGCGACCTTGGGCTTCATCGCGCCGGTCGAGATGGTGGTGGCCATCGCGTTGGCGGTGTCGTGGAAACCGTTCGTAAAATCGAACGCGAGCGCGGTGATCACCACGACCGCGAGGATCAGCGAGAAGTTTTCCATTTACCCGGACTTCTTTTGGACGCCAGTTACGTGTGGACCGTAGGCAACCTGAGTGAACGAAAGATGAACTGGAGCGGGCTGGGGGGTGTACCGATTGAGGTACCGGCGTTCCGCTTGCGTTGAGGGACGTGCCCTGGCGGCCAGTTGGGGGCGCTCTGAAGGCATTGTGCCTCGAACAGATGCGGACTGTTTCATTCCGCATACCCTCTGTAGGCCTTCCGGCGGTGCCTGCGTGCGGGTCGTGCGGGCCGTGCCTGCGTGCGGGCCACCAATGCGTGAGGACCCCGGGTGAGTCCTTCCCGGGGTCCTCGTGGGTGCCCGCAGCCCCGCGGGGCGTTGGGCCCGGCCGGTCCTAGCCCTTCGCGAACCGCTTCAGCTGGGTCATCGACCCGTTGAAGAGGTTCTGGTCGCCCGGCAGGCTGCCGCTGCCGTTGTCGTGCTGCCAGATCGTCCAGACCTTCCAGCCCGCGGGCAGCTCACCCGCTCCCGCCGAGCTGTAGCGCGCCAGCCAGAGCGCGTGGTTCGCGCCGAAGGCCCTGCTGTTGCCGGTGCAGGTCTTCCACCAGTGCGTGGTCGTGTAGATCACCGGCCGGCGGCCGGTCTGCCGCTTCACCTCGTTGCTGAAGGCCTTGATCCAGTTGACCATCCTGGTCCTGCTCAGGCCGTAGCACCTCTTCTTCTTGTCGTACGGGTTGTACTCGATGTCGAGCGCCGGCGGCAGCGTCCAGCCGTCCGCGCGCCAGCCCCCGCCGTTGCGCACGAAGTATGCGGCCTGGGTGGTGCCGGACGACTTGTTCGGCACCGCGAAGTGGTAGGCGCCGCGGATCAGCCCCGCCTTGCGGGAGCCGTTGTACTGCTGGCTGAAGTACGGGTTGCGGTAGGTGTGGGACTCGGTCGCCTTGACGTAGACGAACCTGGCGCCCTTCGACTTCGCCTTCGACCAGTTCACGTTCTTCTGGTGCGAGGAGACGTCGTGTCCCCTGGGCTTGCTCGCGGCCGAGACCGGAATCTCCGCCAGGGCGGTCCCGCCCAGGGTGAGCGTCGCCACCGATGCCGCTATGACGCGGGAACGGTGACGGGTCGGTTTGTGATCACGGGCCATGTTTCCCCCCGGAATGGCGACGTGTGCGACAAATCGTCCAGAGGCTACTGGAAGATCGTTGAAACACGGGCTATCACTGGCCAATCGCTCTCAGGGGCGATGTGTCCACGTATGCGTGCTCCCGGAGATCGCCCTCCTGGCCTACACTCCCCCCGCCCGCCTCCGCCTCCGCCCACGCGCCTGTCAGGATCGGGGCATGGCAGATCAGGGGCGGGACACGGGAGATGTTCAGGGCGCGCGGGACGTACGTGCCGTACGGGGCCGGGGAGTGCCGGACGACGTGGCACGGGCGTGGGACGAACTCGTCGCGACGGCCCGCCGGACCGTGGCCGACGGTCTGGTCGTCGGCACCTCGGGCAACGTCTCCGTGCGCGTCGGCGACATGGTCCTGGTCACGCCCACGGGAGTGCCGTACGACCGCCTGACGCCGGACGACGTGGTGGGCGTCGACCTCGACGGCCGCCAGGTCCTCGGCTCCCTCCGCCCGACGAGCGAACTCCCCACGCACCTCGCGGTCCACGGCGCCACCGGCGCCCGCGCCGTCGTCCACACCCACGCCGTCCACGCGACGGCCGTCTCCACGCTCGTACGGGAACTGCCGCTGATCCACTACATGTCCGCCGCGCTCGGGGGAGTGGTCCGCGTCGCCCCGTACGCGACCTACGGCACGCAGGAGTTGGCCGAGAACATGCTGCGGGCCCTGGAGGGCCGCACCGCATGCCTCCTCCAGAACCACGGCACGCTCACATACGGATCCACCCTCTCCCAGGCATACGACCGCACGGCCCAGCTTGAGTGGATGTGCCGCGTCTGGCTCACCGCGTCCTCGGTGCCGGGGCTGACCCCGACCCTCCTGAGTCGCGAGCAGGTGGCGGAAGTGGAGGAGCGATTGCGGGGGTACGGGCAGCCGGGGTGAGGCGGGCGCGGGAGGAGGGGACCTCCAGCGGCGCCGGGAGTGGTGGCCGGGCCCGCCGGGCGTCGTCACTCCGGACCGTCCTCCCGCTGGCCGGGGGCCGGGTCCGACAGGACACTGGAGACGTGCGCACAGCCAAAGCCGCTGCCGCGGCCGCCACCGCCGCGCTCGCGGCCGGTGCGGCGAGCATCGCCGTCGGCAGGTTCGCCAGTGACGCCGCGCTGAAGGTGCCGGCGGGCGGACGGCTGCCCACGGAGCCCCGGCTGACCGTCCACGCGACGGCCGCCGGGCAGGTCACGCTCACCCGGGCCCTGGCCTCGCAGCGGCCCGGCGCGTACGGCCTCGTGGGCAACCGCTCGCACGCGGTGGTCGGCCCGGTCCTGGACGCCGCCGCCCACTCCGCCGACACCGTCGTACGCCGCCTGGAGCGCGTCAGCCACGGCACCCTCGAACCCGGCGACAAGGTGTGGCTCACCCCGAACGTCCACGTCGGCGATCCAGGTGTCGCCCTCGGTCTCGACCACTCGGACGTCGAGGTGCCCGGCGAACTGGGCGCCCTGCCCGCATGGTTCGTGCCCGCGGCCCGTGACACCTGGGTCATCGCGGTGCACGGTCTGGGAGCCACCCGCGAACAGCCCCTGAACGTCGTGGAGTTCCTGCACGGGCGCGGGCTCCCCGTCCTCCTGCTCGCCTACCGCGGTGACCCCGGGGCACCCCGTTCCCCGGACGGCCTGAACCACTTCGGCGAGACCGAGTGGCGCGACCTGGACGCGGCCATCCACCACGCCGTGCGTCAGGGTGCCCAGCAGGTCGTCCTGCACGGCTGGTCCACCGGCGCCACCATGGCCCTGCGCGCCGCCGCCCACTCCGCCCTGCGCGAGCGCGTCACCGGTCTCGTACTGGACTCGCCCGTGCTCAGCTGGGAGACCACGCTACGGGCCCTCGCGGCGGCCCGCCGCACCCCCGGCGCCCTGCTGCCACTGGCCGTCCGGGCCGCCCAGGGCCGCACCGGCATGCGCGGCGACCGCGTCGGGGCCGCCGCGCTGCCCGAACAGATCACGGCGCCGGTCCTGATCTTCCACGGCCCGGAGGACACGATCGCCCCCTGGGCCCTCTCCCGCG
The DNA here is from genome assembly GCF_004337435.2 of Streptomyces sp. KM273126. Taxonomy (NCBI): domain Bacteria; kingdom Bacillati; phylum Actinomycetota; class Actinomycetes; order Kitasatosporales; family Streptomycetaceae; genus Streptomyces; species Streptomyces sp. KM273126. Next base: position 776,875 of record NZ_SJXB02000002.1, read on the forward strand.
GCCTTGCCGACCGCAACCCGAACCAGGTCGCCCTGCGCGCCGTTCCGAACGCCCCCCACGGCGCCATGTGGAACGCCGACCCGGAAGGCTACGAGGAGGCCCTGCGCCGCTTCCTGACGCCCCTGATGTAGGGGCACGGGCGAGGGAAGGCGGGAAGGGGGAAGGAGGGAAGGGGGAGGAGGCGAGAGCGGGCGTGCGCTGGCGCATGAGGGGCGCGACGCGACGGCGCAAGGGCGCGAAGGCCGCCATGTACGAGTTGTACGAGCTGTGCGGCGTGTGACAAGCGAGCCGTACAGGGCCGAGCGGCACGGTGGGGGAAGGAGGGCGCCACGAAGAGGGGCGGTGAGATGAGGGACGCCACGATGAGGGACGCCACGATGAGGGGCGGTGCGAAGACGTACGGTCATCGGGTGACCCGTCGCCCCGCCCTGGGCCCCTGGCACCCGCACCCGCACCCGTCCGCCCCGCCCTGCCCCGCCCCCTGAGACTCGGCACACGAACTGCTCTGATTCGCCGGCCGAGACCCCGGCACCCACCCTCCCGCAGCGGCGGGCGCCATTCCGTTTTTGGCTCGGCCAAGGCGACGCTCACACGTGTCGAGCCCGTACCGAGCCCCTGCGTTGGCCATCCCTGTCGCCCCCTGTGACATTCCGTTTGGGTTTTCGGACCGTCAACCGGAAGACTGCACCCGTGACGTCCCGTAACCCGCGCGACTCCAGGCTCCGACTCGTCAGCCCGCGAAACCTGGCCGCCGCTCCCCGAGCAGCAGTGACCCAGCGCCGCCGACCGGCTCCCCGCCCCCCGGAGGGCACCCCGCCACGGGCGGAACTCGCCCGCATGGCCCGAGCCGGCCTGGCAGACGCGGCCCGCGTCGCCCGCTGGGCCGACGGCGCCCTCCGCCCCGGCCGTGAGGGCGCGAGCTCCGACAGCAAGGGCGCCCTCTCCGCCGCGACCGCGGAGCGGGCCGCCGCCGAGCTGGGGCTGACCCCGGATCAGATCCGCCACGACTGGGACACGGCACGCCTCGCCGGGCTCGTCGAGGTGCACGGCGACACCGCCCGCCCCGGCTGGCGGCTGCGCGCCTGGAACCGGGACGACAGCGCAGTCCTGCGTGGCTGGGTCGCCCTCTTCGACGCCTGGTCGCTCGCCCACCCCGAACCCGCGGACCGCGAGCCCGCCGCCGTCGCCGAGGTCGTCTCCGCGATGCCCCAGGTCCTCTCCTTCCTCCAGCTCTCCGCCGGTCCCGTACCGGTCGAGCAGCTCCTCGACCTCCTGCAGCAGCGGGTCACCGAGCTGCGCACCGAACGCTGCGAGATCCCGTTTGGACCCCAGCCCGAGCCCGCCGCGGACACCGACGAGCCGGAGACGAGCCCCGACGACACCACCCTCGCCCCGCTCCTCGACTGGGCCCTGCACGCTCTCGCCTCCGTCGGCGCCCTCACCTACGGCGACGGTCAGGCCACGCTCACCCCGCTCGGCAGCTGGGCGGTCTGGGTGAAGCTGGAGCAGATCTGCGTCGCCGCGCAGAGCCCCGCTGGGAACATCGAGGTGTCCGCCGAGGGCATGCTCCGCGGCTGCGCCCAGCTCCGGCCGAACGCCGCCCGCGACGAGTACCGTGCCTGGCTCGCCGCCCGCCCCGTCGGCAGCGCCGTCACCGAACTCATCGACGCGGCCCGCGGCGAGGACGCCCTGCTGCGCGGCCTCGCCTTCGAGGCGCTCCGCGTCGTCGGAGCCCCCGCCGAGCCCGACGTGCACGCCGTGGTCGACGAGACCCCGCTGCGGCCCTACGCCCTGCTGTGGCTCGCCGAGCACGACGGCGCCGACCCCGAGGAGGCCCACGAGGTACTCACCCGCGGCGAGGCCACCTGGCTCTGGGTGGACACGGCCGCAGCCATCGCCGACCACGGTGAAGCCCCGCTCCTCGTACGGCACTTGGAGTCCGCGGTCCAGGCCACCGTGCCCGCTCTCCTCCAGGAGGTCCGGGCCGTCGGACACCCCCGCACCGTGCAGGTCCTGGTCGCCCTCGCCGCCGCACACCCCGACCCCGCCCTCGCCAAGGCAGTACGCCGCGCCGCCTTCCAGGTCCACACCGGCGGGAGCTGACCCCCAGGGGCGTATGTGCCGAAGCTCCACACACTGCCCCCGGCGTCCCGGGCCATGTGGTGCCACGACCCGTGGTCCTGGTCTGTCGGGGGCATTCGCATCCACTGGCTCGCCGGCATCGGTGACCGAGACCACGCGAGCCCGGTCGGGGAGGGCGGAAAACCGCTTGCCGCCCCCCGTTAGAATTGGCCGCATGGCCATTCTCCTCGCGCATTAGACGGCGTGACCGCCCTCAGCCGCCCACCCCGCCGTCAACGACCCTGCCCTGGAGTCTGTCCGTGATCTCCGCCTCTGGTATCGAGCTGCGCGCCGGTGCCCGCGTCCTCATCGAGTCCGCTTCCTTCCGTATCGCCAAGGGCGACCGCATCGGCCTGGTCGGCCGCAACGGCGCCGGCAAGACCACCCTGACCAAGGTCCTCGCGGGCGAGGGCATCCCCGCCGCGGGCACCGTCACCCGCTCCGGCGAGGTCGGCTACCTGCCGCAGGACCCGCGCACCGGCGACCTGGACGTGCTCGCCCGCGACCGCGTCCTGTCCGCGCGCGGCCTGGACGTCCTGATCCGCAAGATGCGGGACAACGAACAGCGCATCGCCAACGGCCAGGGCTCCACCCGCGAGAAGGCGCTCAAGCAGTACGAGCGCCAGGAGACCGAGTTCCTCACCAAGGGCGGATACGCCGCCGAGGCCGAGGCCGCCACCATCGCCGCCGCGCTGAACCTGCCCGACCGGGTGCTCGGCCAGCCGCTCCATACGCTCTCCGGCGGTCAGCGGCGCCGTATCGAGCTGGCCCGCATCCTGTTCTCCGACGCGGACACCCTTCTGCTGGACGAGCCGACGAACCACCTCGACGCCGACTCGATCATCTGGCTGCGCGACTACCTGAAGACCTACCGCGGCGGCTTCATCGTCATCTCCCACGACGTGGAGCTGGTCGACACGGTCGTCAACAAGGTGTTCTACCTGGACGCCAACCGCGCCGCGATCGACATCTACAACATGGGCTGGAGGCTGTACCAGCAGCAGCGCGAGGCCGACGAGAAGCGCCGCAAGCGCGAGCGGGCCAACGCCGAGAAGAAGGCCTCCGCCCTGAACGCGCAGGCCGACAAGATGCGCGCCAAGGCCACCAAGACGGTCGCCGCGCAGAACATGGCCCGCCGCGCGGACAAGCTGCTGGCCGGTCTGGAGGCGGTGCGCCAGTCCGACAAGGTCGCCAAGCTGCGCTTCCCCGAGCCCGCGCCCTGCGGCAAGACCCCGCTCACCGCCGAGGGCCTGTCCAAGTCGTACGGCTCGCTGGAGATCTTCACCGACGTCGACCTGGCCATCGACAAGGGCTCGCGCGTGGTCATCCTCGGCCTGAACGGCGCGGGCAAGACGACCCTGCTCCGCCTCCTGGGCGGCGTCGAGAAGCCCGACACGGGCCAGGTCGTCGAGGGTCACGGACTGAAGCTCGGCTACTACGCGCAGGAGCACGAGACCCTCGACCCGGACCGCACGGTGCTGGAGAACATGCGCTCGGCCGCACCCGACATGGACCTCGTCGAGGTCCGCAAGGTGCTCGGCTCGTTCCTGTTCTCCGGCGACGACGTCGACAAGCCCGCCGGTGTGCTCTCCGGCGGTGAGAAGACCCGCCTCGCGCTCGCGACGCTGGTCGTCTCCTCCGCGAACGTCCTCCTCCTCGACGAACCGACCAACAACCTCGACCCGGCCAGTCGCGAGGAGATCCTCGGCGCCCTGCGCACGTACAAGGGCGCGGTCGTCCTGGTCACCCACGACGAGGGTGCGGTCGAGGCGCTGCAGCCGGAGCGGATCATCCTGCTGCCGGACGGCATCGAGGACCTCTGGGGCGCCGACTACGCCGATCTCGTCGCCCTCGCCTGACCCGGGCCGGCCACCCGTCGGCCACTCGCCGGTCAGTCCTGCGGTCATTCGTGTGGTCATTCGTGTGGCCACTCGCGCGGTCATTTCCGCGTGATCGAATGACTGATCCACTGCGTATGGATCATTCGGCCGATCCGTGATCCATCATCTGTGTGAGATCTCCTCGTACCGAGGTGTGTACTCCCACCGTTTCACGGCCGAGCCCTCCCGAGCCGGGGGCTCGGCCGTCGCGCGCCGCTGACCTGCCCCTTCACGGAACGACCCGTTCGGGTGTACGGACGCGCTTGTGCGGAATCCCGTATTCCACTCGTGGGGATGTGCTCCCGTCGTCACAACCTTGTCTCACGGACCTTGCCGAATGGGTGGCCATCACGAGCCGGAGGGGTGATCATGAGGAGACCAGAGCGCACTTCCCATGAGGAGGCACGGGTGGCCGAGACTCTGAAGAAGGGCAGCCGGGTGACCGGCGCCGCGCGCGACAAGCTCGCGGCAGACCTGAAGAAGAAGTACGACTCCGGTGCGAGCATCCGAGCGCTGGCCGAGGAAACCGGCCGCTCGTATGGCTTCGTCCACCGGATGCTCAGCGAGTCGGGCGTCACGCTGCGAGGACGCGGCGGGGCGACGCGGGGCAAGAAGTCCACGTCGGTCTGACGCCGGGCGGCCCATCGGCTTCGATGGTGGCCACCCGGTCGGCCGACCGACCGGCCGGGTGGTTACTGTGCAGTCACTTGGGGACGCCGTCGTGCGACCACGTACGGCGTCCCGACCGACCGCACGCACCGGAGGCGCCCATGGCTTCGCTCGACAAGGACCTCGCTCCCGTACTCGACAAGGACGGCGTGCGTCTCACTGTCGATGAGGCGCTCGCCACGGTGACACTGACCAACCCGGCCAAGCGCAACGCCCAGAGCCCCGCTCTGTGGCGGGCGTTGGCCGAGGTTGGGCGAACGCTGCCGGGCTCCGCCCGGGTGGTCGTGCTGCGCGCCGAGGGCAAGTCGTTCTCGGCGGGGCTCGACCGTCAGATGTTCACGCCCGAGGGAATCGAGGGCGAGCCGTCGTTCGTCGATCTCGCGCGCCGTGACGACGCCGATCTCGACGCGACCATCGCCGCGTACCAGGAGGCGTTCACCTGGTGGCGCCGCAGCGACATCGTGTCCATCGCCGCCGTGCAGGGACACGCCATCGGTGCGGGCTTCCAGCTCGCGCTCGCCTGTGATGTGCGCGTCGTCGCGGACGACGTGCAGTTCGCCATGCGCGAGACCAGCCTCGGACTCGTCCCCGACCTGACCGGAACACACCCCCTGGTGAGCCTCGTCGGGTACGGCCGCGCGCTCGAAATCTGCCTGACCGGGCGCTTCGTGCAGGCGGAGGAAGCGGTGCAGACCGGCCTCGCCAACCTCGCCGTGCCCGTCGGCCAGCTCGACGACGCCGTCAGCGATCTGGCGTCGGCGGTCCTCGCCGCGTCACGCGACGCCGTGATCGAGACCAAGGCGCTGCTGCGGGGGGCGCAGGAACGGACGTACGACGACCAGCGCGCCGCCGAACGCGCCGCGCAAACGAGGCGGCTGCGGGACCTGGCGGACATCGGGGAGTAGACCGGGGAGCAGGGGCGGGACGGAACCTCGCGCAGAGACGGGCGAGCAGCGGGCTCCGTCCCACAGGCGAGCGGCGGGTTCCATCTCACGAACGGACGCGGACGCGGGATCTGATCCGGAGGCCCGGGAATCCGCCAGGCGCGAGCCGGGACCACGTGGGGCCGTCAGTCCACCGCCGTCACCACGACCGCCACCGACGGGTGGTCCGGCAGGGCCTCGCCCACCGCCGTGCGCACCGCGCGTGCCACATCCAGTGCCCGTTCCGTAGACGTGACCGCGACCTCCACCCGCACATGGCGGCGCGGCAGCGCGGGGCCGGTCTCGATATGGACCGCGCGCCCCAGTCCGCCCAGAGCACCGGTCAGGCGGGTGACGCCCGGTACGGACAGCGCGGCGGCGGCCACGCGGGACTCCTCGCCGTCGCCGGGCGGCTCGGGCACGGGCTCGCCAGCGGCCTCCCCGGCGTCGGCCGCGCGGATCGCGGCATCCTCGTCGGCGTCCAGCAAACCCGTCACCCGCAGATCCACCTCCGTCACCGTCAGGCCGAGGCGCTCCGTCGCCGCCGCGGCCAGCGCTGCCCGGAGGCGGGCCGCCGTCGCCGGGAGGGGTTCGGCGGCCGGGGCGGTGGGGTCCGCCGACGCCAGGAAGTCCGCACCGACCCGCAGCGGCCCCGGAGGCAGTGCGCTCGGCGGGGGCGGTACGGCGGGGTCGTACGGCGCGTCCGGGTCGATGATGGAGATCCGCAGCGTGCCCAGCCGGAGCCCCCGCGTCGAGCCGGCCGCGCGGCGCAGGACCGAGCCGGCCGCCCTCTCCGTGATCCACGCGCCGTCGCGCGGGCCGCCCAGCGGGAGCACTCTGCCGAGCCCGATCTGCTGCCGTACCGTCTTCGCCCATCCGTCCGCCGTCATTGCTCCAGCCTGCCGCATGCCGGCGCACGACCACGCAACCGCACCTACTGTGAGCAGAGAAGAACAACCGGAAGGGACGTACGGCATGAGCGACATGACGGACCGGAACCGGACAGACAAGCCCGAGGCGGAGACGCCGGCCGCGACCGGTGCCCGCAGGACCACCCGGCGCGGTGGCGGCGACCCGGCCACCCGCGGGCGTACCACCATCGCCGACGGGGTCGTCGAGAAGATCGCCGGGCTCGCCGCGCGCGACGTGGTCGGCGTACACACCATGGGCAGCGGGCTGTCACGGACCTTCGGGGCGGTACGCGACCGGGTGCCCGGTGGGACGAAGGCGGTCACCCGGGGTGTGAAGGCCGAGGTCGGCGAGGTGCAGACCGCGCTCGACCTGGAGATCGTCGTCGACTACGGCATGTCCATCGCCGACGTCGCCCGCGACGTGCGCGAGAACGTCGTCGCGGCCGTGGAGCGCATGACCGGCCTGGAGGTCGTCGAGGTCAACATCGCGGTCAGTGATGTGAAACTGCCGGAGGAAGAGGAAGAAGAGGTGGAGACTCGCCTTCAGTAGCCCGGGAAACACCGTGAGCCCCGGGTAAGAGCCCAGTAGGCCCGGGGACCGTCCCCGGTCCGCCCCGATGAGCTCCTAGGAGCGCAGCATGAGTTTGGCCGTGATCGGCATGATCGCCGGAATGGCGCTGGGCTTCGCCGGGTACTTCGGCGGATTCGGTGCTTTCCTGCTGGTGGCAGCGCTGGGTGCCGTCGGCTTCTTTGTCGGCCGGTTCCTGGAGGGTGACCTGGACCTCGGTGACTTCTTCCGTCCGCGTGACGAACGGCGGCGGTGACCCGCGTGGACGACAGCCACCTCGACGACAGCCGCCTCGACGAGGGCCGTCGCCCGGGGGCCACCCTCGCGCCGGCCGAGCGCGGCGCCACCCGGATCGCCGACCGCGCCGTCGCGAAGATCGCCTCGCAGGCCGCGCGCGAAGCACTGGGAACGCTGGCGCCCGACGCCATGCCCCCGCACGCCATCGCCGTCGTCCACCAGGACACCGCGCGCGTCCGCGTCGGCCTGGAACTCGACTACCCCGCCGACATCGGCGCCCGCTGCGCCGCTGTGCGTCGGCAGGTGGTCCAGCGGGTAGAGGCGTTGGCGGGGATGGACGTGGCCGAGGTGGCGGTCCTGGTGGAGCGGTTGCACCTCGCGCACGTCCCCGGCGCGGCACAGGGGAGGACCCGATGAGCGAGTCCCAGGGCTCCGAAGGCACGCACGGCACACAGCGGCTGCCCGTCATGGAGAAGGCTGCCCCGGACGACCCGGTCCAGGCCACGTCGGCGGCCGCATACGACCCGCTGCCCGCCCTCGACGATGAGAACGGCGACCAGAGGCGCTTCTGGTCCTCACGTCGCATCCCCGCCGGTGTCGTCGCGCTGCTGCTCCTCGCCGACTCGGGTCTCCTGCTGTACGACGTCGTCGCCGTCCGCGCCGGCCGGCCGGCCATGCAGTGGCGCAAGTCCCTCGCCCGGGAGCTCGCCGAACGCCCCCTCGACGACACATGGGTGCTCGTCGGCGCCGGAGTCGCCGTCGCGCTCGGCGTCTGGCTGCTCGTGCTCGCCGCGACACCCGGGCTGCGCGACGTGCTGCCGATGCGGCGCGTCCACGCCGACGTCCGGGCCGGGCTGCACCGGGGCGCCGCCGGGATGGTACTGCGCGACCGGGCCATCGAGGTGGCGGGCGTACAGGCCGTACAGGTCCGGGTGGGCCGCAAGAAAGTCGACGTCCGCGCGGTCGCGCACTTCCGCGACCTCGACGAGGTACGCGCCGACCTGGACGCCACGCTCACCGACGCCATCCGGGGCCTCGGGCTGTCCCGGCCGCCGGCGCTGGCCGTGCACGTTCGCCGACCCGGACGGAAGGGGTGAGGTCCGGTGCTGAGGATCGTCAACCGGGTGCTGCTGGGACTGGCCGGGCTGGTGCTCGTCGTGGCCGGCGGGTCCGTGCTCGCCGTCGGGCTCGGTGTGAAGCCGCCCTCCTGGTGGGTGTACCACGGGCGGCACGACGTCCTGCTCAGCGCCGCCGCCCGGACCCGGTGGCGGGACGAGGGCTGGTGGTGGCCCGCAGTCATCGCCGTACTCGCCGTCGTGCTGCTGCTGGCCCTGTGGTGGCTGTCCGCCGTGCTGCGGCGCCACCGGCTGGGCGAGGTGCTCGTCGACACCGGTGACGGGGAGGGTGCCCTGCTGCGCGGGCGCGCCCTGGAGGGTGCCCTCACCGGTGAGGCGGGGCAGCTGAACGGCGTGGAGCGGGCCCAGGTGCAGCTGACCGGGCGGCGCAGCACCCCCGAGGCCCGGGTGCGGATCCTGCTCCAACCGCACATCGACCCCGGGGACGCCCTGCACCGGCTGGCGGCGGAGGCCATCGCGCACGCCCGGGACTCGGCCGGACTGGCCGCGCTCCCCGCCGAGGTGCGCATGCACGGGGCCAGGCACAGGGCGGAGCGGGTGAGCTGATCCTCCAACGCCACGCCAGGACAAGCCGGTAGCAACTCCTCGAAAGCCTGGGCGAGTTGTAGGCCGGGGGACTCAGAACCCGTGCCGTGACCCGCCGTCCACCGGCAGCATGATGCCCGTCAGGTAGGACGCGGCGGGCGACAGCAGGAACGCCGCCGTGCGCCCGAACTCCTCCGGCGTGCCGTACCGGCGCAGCGGGATACGGGACTCGTGGCCCGCGCGGGCCGCCACCGGGTCGGCCGAGAGACCGTCCAGCTCCCGTACGCGGTCGGTGTCGATACGGGCCGGCAGCAGACCGACCACGCGGATGCCGCGCGGGCCCAGCTCGTCCGCGAGGGACTTGGCGAAGCCCGCGAGACCGGGGCGCAGCCCGTTGGAGATGGTCAGACCCGGAATCGGTTCGTGCACGGAACCGGACAGCACGAACCCGATGACACCGCCGTCACCGCCCTCGCCGAGCTCCGCCGCCGCGGCCCGCGCCAGCCGGACCGCCCCCAGGAAGACCGACTCGAACGCGGCCGTCCACTGCGCGTCCGTGTTGTCCGCGACGAACCCGGGCGCCGGGCCGCCGACGCTGATCAGGATGCCGTCGAAGGCGCCGAAGTGCTCGCGCGCGGCAGCGACGGTCCGGGCCGCGGTCTCGGGGTCGGCGTTGTCCGCGGCGACCCCCACGGCGTTCGGGCCGAGAGCGGCCGCCGCGTCGGTGACGTTCTTCTCGTCCCGCCCGGTGATGACCACCTTCGCGCCGTCGGCGACGAGTTCCCGCGCACTCGCGTTGCCGAGCCCACGGGTCGCTCCGGTGACGACGTACACACGGTCCTTCAGTCCAAGATCCATGGCCCCCATCCTCCCTCACCCGTCTGTCCTGCCCCCGGCCAGGTGGGGGCCTGAGACGTACCGCCCGCCGCCGGGCAGCAGAGGCGGCTACGCCGGAGCCGGGGCCGTCTCCGTGTCCTCCGCGGGCGCGGAGACCGCTGCCGCACGGTCACGGCGCTCGCGACGGACCAGGATGACCCAGCCCACAGGGACTCCGGCGGCGAACAGCCACCACTGGATGGCGTACGCGTAGTTCAGTGCGGCGTCCTCGCTGCCGGGCTTGCCGAGAGGCTCAGGGGTGTCGCCCTTCGGCGCGGGTGCCGTCTGCACGATGTAGCCGCCGAGCACCTCGGCGCCGAGGCGGCGGGCCTCGTGCTCGCTGTTGATCAGCATGATCTGCCGGTCCGGCAGCCCCTGGAGGTTCTTGATGCCGCTGGCCTCGGTCGTCTCGTCGGGCATGAGCCGCCCGGTGACGGTGATCTCACCGCGGGGCGGTGCGGGGATCTCGGGGAACTCGGTCTGGCTCGGGCCGTCCGCGGGGATCCAGCCCCGGTTGACGAGCAGGACCTTGCCGTCGTCGAGGACGAAGGGGGTCAGGACGTGGTAGCCCACCGCGTCGTCGGAGTTGGTGCGGCGGCGGACGACGACCTCGTCGCCGGTGTCGAAGCGGCCCTTCGCGGTCACGCTGTGGTACCGCTCTTTGCTGGTGACGGTGTGTCCGGGGGAGGTCATCCTCTCCACGGGCACCGGCCGCGCGTCCAGCGCGTCGGAGACCAGCTGGTTCCTGGCGGTGCGCTCCTCGTAGCGGTGCATCTGCCAGATGCCCAGCCTGATCATCGTGGGGATGAGGAGGAGGGCGACCAGCGTGAGGATCACCCACTGCCGGGACAACAGGAAGCGGTACACCCCACGACCGTACAACTCGGTCATGGGGCGTATGCGGGTGGGGGCCGCTTCAGACCTTGTCGACGATCCCCACCTTTCCCTCCGCCCGGGCACAGTGGGCACCGCAGAACCAGCTGCCGTCGGCCTCGACGCCCTGGCCGATGATCTGGACGCGACAGTGCTCGCAGATGGGCGCCATGCGGTGGATCGCACAGGCGAAGCAGTCGAAGACGTGCACCGCGCCCTGCGCGTGCACCTCGAAGGTCATGCCGTAGTCGTTTCCGCAGACTTCGCAACGTGTCATGCGCCACAGGGTGCGGCGCGGACGCGGCACGGGCGAGGGGGCGCGGGGCGAGTCGCCCGGCAATCACCCGTACGCCCGGGTCACCCTTGCGCGCCTGTCACCCCTCCGCAGCCGATGTTCCCCGGCCCGCGACCGGCGCCCCCTGGCCCGCCGCGGGCTCGACGTCTCGCAGCAGCTGCCCGAACGCCGCCTCGTCGAGCACCGGCGTCCCGTACTGCCGGGCCCTGACCACCTTCGACGTGCCGGAGTCCGGGTCGTTGGTGACGAGGAGGCTGGTCAGCCGGGACAGACTCGTCGAGACATGCAGTCCGGCCTCCACGGCACGGTCCTCCAGCAGCTCACGGTCGACCGACGTGTCCCCCGAGAAGGCGACACGCATGCCCTGCTTGAGCGGTTTGCCCTCTTCGTGGCGCCCCGGGTTGGGGTACGGACACGGGGGCCGCTTACGGGACGGTCGCCAAGTCCCGGGCCCGTAGCCCCCGGAGGACTGCTGTCCGATGTGCGCGGAGCCGGACCACTCGGTCAACGGCCGGCATTCGAGGAGCGGCAGCCGCAGGCCCCGGCTCACCGCCGTGTGCAGGCTCGGCCGGAACGCCTCGGCCAGCACACGCGCGTCGTCCAGCGCGTGGTGCGCCCGCTGCTGTACGACGCCGAAGTGGTCGGCCAGCGACTCCAGCTTGTGGTTGGGCAGGGGCAGGCCCAGCTCCTTGGAGAGCGCGATGGTGCACAGCCGCTGTCGCACCGGCGCCTCGCGCTTCGCGCGCGCGTACTCCCGAGCGATCATCGACCAGTCGAAGACCGCGTTGTGCGCCACGAGCACACGGTCGGCCAGGCGGGCCGAGAACTCCTCGGCGATGTCCTGGAAGAGAGGGGCACCTTCGAGCATCTTGCTCGTCAGACCGTGGATCCACACCGGGCCCGGGTCACGCTCCGGGTTCACCATCGTGTACCAGTGGTCCTCGACCTCGCCGCGCGCGTCCAGCCGGTAGACGGCCGCCGAGATTATGCGGTCGTCCCGGGCCAGGCCCGTGGTCTCCACGTCGACGACCGCGTACCCCTGCGGATACGCGGCCGGCCAAGGGGCGTCGGACGGCGCGGTCGTGCGGTCTTCGAGCATGGTCACTGAGGATACGGGCCCCGACCGACAGTCCGGACGGCCACCGCCCCGAACAAGCCCCGGCGGGGCGGCACACGCGCGCGTGGCCCCCCGCTTCCGCGTCCCCGTACGGAAGTTCACCGTGACCGAGCAGCTCCCAGGGAGGCGTCGTACAACTCCGCGCGGGCGCCGGGCAGTCGCATACGGCGTCACCGGTTCACGACGCACCGGTTCACCATCGGATCGGCACCGGAAGCGCCGTCAGCACCGCCGACACCGCGACGACCGCGCCGAGCGCCACCACCTCCGCACGCGCGGGGGAGCAGGCGCTGAGCGGGTCGCTCGCTCGGGCCAGCCGGACGCGCGACACCAGCGCGAGGACCGCGACGACGGCCACGAGAAGCACCTTGGCCAGCAGGACGCGCCCGTACGCCGTCGTGGTCAGCTGCTCCAGGACCGTGTCCGGTGGCATGCGGCGCAGCGTGCTCCACACCCCGGTGGCGGTGATGGCGGCCAGGAGAACGGCCGCCACGCGCGCGTAGAGCCCCAACAACGCGGCACCCGCCTCCGTACCGCCCCACCGCCGGAGCATCCGCAGGACGTGGAGCAGGCCGCCCACCCACAGGGCGGCGCAGACCACGTGAACCAGCGTCAGGCCGCTGCCGGCCAGCGGAGTGTGCTCCGTCGTCGGATGTGCGCGCAGGGCCTCCGCGACGGCGACCGCGGCCAGCGGCCACGCCTGGGTGGCGGGGCGGCGCGAGAGGGCGCACAGTCCGGCCGCGGCGAACGCGTTGACCTCCAGGAGGGCGAGCTTGCCGTCCCGGGTCTCGTAGAGGCCCCCCACGTCGATGTCGGCAAGGCTCTGCGGCACCAGGTTGCCGGTCGCCACGACCGAGGCGAGACCCAGCGCGGCCACGAAACCGGCGGCGGCCGCGTACGGCGCCCAACTGCGCGGTGCCTCCGCGGGCGCCCCCGGCACCCGGCGTGCCAGCCACGCCGCGAACAGTTCGCCCGCCGGTATGCACAGCGCCGCGAACAGCACCGTGCGCAGCACGGCTATGCCGCCGGCCCCCGGAGCCGCCGCCTCGCCCGTGCCGTCCAGTGCGACGCGCGGCCCGAGCAGCGGGATCAGGGCGGCCACGGCCACCAGGACAAGGACGGCGACGGCGCGCCCGGCGCCCGGACGCAGGGCGTCGGCTGTCGGTCTGGTCAAGCTCACCCCCAGAGCTTCGCCAGTTGCCACAGAACAGGGCAAGTCATGGAAAACAACTGGCCGTACAGGATTCCGCCCATGAGTACGCTTCGGGCCGCCCGGCGATTCAAGCCCAGCGCGCCTCGTCCGCGCCCCATGCCCCGGGCGGGCGCGACCAGTCGGCGGGCCCGCCGTCGAAGGACACCGGCGACAGCGCGTACCGCAGCCGTCCGAGAGAGCTGCGGGTCTCGGCGAGCCAGGCATCAGGACGGTCGTACGAGGCGTAGGAGCGGTCGTACGACGCGTCAGCGGGTCCGCCTTCGCCCCCGCTGCCCGTCGTCAGCCAGGCCGCTGTCCGCGCGAGCGCCAGCCGGACGAGCCGTGTGCCGCCCTCCTCCCGTTGCTCGGTGAGTGAGCGCAGTACGGCCGCGGCCAGCAGGAAGCCGGTGCCGTGGTCGAGGGCCTGTGCGGGCAGCGCACCAGGCTGCCCGGTCGAGCCCTCGGTCACCGCGATCCCGGTGGCGGCCTGCACCAGGCTGTCGAAGCCCCGCCGCCCCGCCCACGGCCCGTGCGCGCCCCACGCCGACAACTGCGCCACCACGAGCCCGGGCCGGCGCTCGGCCAGCGCCTGAGGGGCGAGCCCGAACCGGTCCAGGGCGCCCGGCCGGTAGCCGGTCACCACCACGTCCGCCCCGGCGAGCAGTTCCTCGAACCTGCGGCGGTCCGTACGGTCGGCCAGGTCGAGCGCGGTCGATCGCTTCCCGAAGCCGGTGTCCGCGTGCTGGTCGGGGAGTTCGGGCAGCCCGGGGGAGTCCACACGCAGAACGTCCGCGCCCAGGAGGCCGAGGGTGCGGGTGGCGACGGGGCCCGCGATGACCCGGGTGAGGTCCAGGACGCGTACGCCCGCCGCAGGCCGCCCCGACTCACCGGTGAGCCGCCGCACAGGGCCGGCCCCGACGACCTCCCGGTGCAGCAGCGGCCCCGCGGCGACGGCCCGTCCCTGCTCGTGCCCCGCCCACTCCTGCGGTGTGCGCAGGGCGACCGCGAGTCCTCCGGCGCCGTACACCGTGTCCTCCACGTCGCTGGCGGAGCGCTCCGCCAGAGACGCGGCCACCGTCTCCGCCGACGCGTCACCGGGCAGCCCCAGCGCGCCCAGCAGACGCGCCCGGTGATGCGGGTAGTTGGCGTGCGTCCGCACCCACCCGTCCGCCGTCCGCCAGAACCGCGACAACGGCGCGAACGTGACCGGCTGCCGCCCGTCGACCAGCAGATGCCGCTCACTCACGAAGGCCGTGGCGACCGCCCCGTCGTCCACCAGCACCCGGGGCACCTCGGCGAGCCCGGCCCGCCGTGCCCCCAGCTCGGCGGCGGCCAGCGCACAGGCCCCGACACAGGCCCGCGCCAGCTCCCGCACGGGCAGCCGCGCCGGAAGCGCCCCGTCCAGCACGACCTCCGACACGCGCGGGAGCAGCGCGGGATCCCCGCCCAGCGCCTCCCACACGAACTCCGTGTTCACAGCGTCCATACGTGCACTATGCAGTACGTGCACTATGCAGTGTGTGCTAGGCCAACACGTCGACGCGGGGGCAGCGAAAGGGCCGGGCGGCACCAGCACCGCCCGGCCCAACGCCACTACGTGAAGCCCTACTTCGTCACCGCGTCCAGCGCGTCGGCCATGCCCCAGCCGTAGAAGCCGTTGCGGTTCTTCGGCCCCTCGCACACCGCGTCGACCTTGCCGTCCCCGTCGATGTCGTACGGGTCCGTGCACGCCGTGGCGTCCGCCCCGGCGTACAGCAGCGCCTTCACCAGGGCCGGCGAGGCGTACGGGTGCGTCGACTTGATGAGCGCGGCGACGCCCGCGACATGCGGGGACGCCATCGACGTACCGGCCATGTAGCCCCACTTGCCGCCGGGCAGCGTGCCCAGGATCAGGCCGCTGGTGGCGGGCGGGGCCGGGGTCTGGTAGCGGGTCGAGTCGCCGCCGGGGGCCGCTATGTCGATCACGCCCAGACCGTGGTTGGAGAAGGAGGACTTGATGCCCTTCGCGCCCGTCGCCGCGACCGTGACGACACCCGGCAGCTGGGTCGGGATGTCGAGGCACTTCGACGGGTCGACCGGCCGGTCCGACGGGGTCGTGTCGTTCGGGGACGACGGGTCGGTTATCTCGTCGGCGGCGAGGTCGTAGTTCTCGTTGCCCGCCGCCGCGACGTTGACGGCGCCCTTGCGCTCCGCGTACCGGGACGCCCGGGTGACGGCCTCGACGAGCGCCTTCTGGTCCGGGTCGTCCTTGCAGTTGAAGTACCAGGGGTCCGTGTAATAGCTGTTGTTCGTCACGTCGACGCCGTGCTCCGCCGCCCACACGAACCCGCAGACCACGGCCTCCGTGTAGAAGAAGCCGGCCGGGGTGGACACCTTGATGCCGGACACCTTCACCCCGGGTGCCACACCGGTCATCCCGACGCCGTTCTTCGCGGCCGCGATCTCACCCGCGACATGCGTGCCGTGCGGGCTCTCGTCGGCACCGGGCCGCCAGGCCCCGTCGGTGGTGTCGGGCTTGCCCGTCACGCAGTTCACCGACGCCTCGCGGTCGAAGTTCGGCGCGATGTCGGGGTGTGTGTCGTCGACGCCCGTGTCGATGACGGCGACCGTCACGTCCGGGCTGCCGAGCGACTTCTCGTGCGCCTTGTCCGCCTTGATGGCGGGCAGGTCCCACTGCAGAGGCTCCAGTGGGTCCTGCCCGGCCTCCGCGTCGGCGGCGGCCACCTCCTTGGCGGTGAGCACCTTCGGCGCGCCCAGGTCCGTCGTCGACTGCGCGGGCAGCGGCGCGGTGCGCGTGGCACCGGCCGACTCCACGCCGCGCACCTTGCGGATCGCCGCGGCGAACCCGGAATCCGAGGAGTGCACGACGATGACGCCGATCTGGTCGTACGACGTCACGATCGTGCCGCCCGCCTTGGCGATGGCCTTCTTCACCTGCGAGGAAGTGCCATGCCCGGGGCTGACGTTGACCACGTAGCTGAGCGGGGTGGCGTCAGCGGCGGCATCCTGGGGAGCCGTCACCGAGGCCGACGCCGTCGTGTTCGGCAGGACGGCGAGCGCCGTCGCCATGGCCATCCCCAGCGGGATCGCCACCACACGGCGGGAGCGCTTGCGAGGCGCTGTCATGATGTCTCCAGTTCGTTCGCGGACGAGCGGTACGAGCGGTACGGGCCGTACGAGCTGTGCGGGAGAGCGATCAGCCGATGGCTGCGCCTACTTGACGGCCTTGAGCGCGTTGACGATGCCGGCTCCGTAGAAGCCGTTCGCCTTCGGGTCGCCCTCGCACACGGCGTCCTGCGTGCCGTCGCCGTCCTGGTCGTACGACTCGGGGCAGGCCTGCTTGTCGGCCTGCGCCTTCAGCAGCCGCTGCAACTCGGTGCCGTCCGCCCGCGGGTGCGTGGACTTCAGCAGCGCGGCGACGCCCGCGACGTGCGGTGACGCCATCGAGGTGCCCTGCAGGAAGGCGTACTGCCCGTTCGGCATGGTGGAGAGGATCCGGCCGTCCTTCGACGGGGTGTCCGGGAGCTGGTAGCGCCGGTCGCCGCCGGGGGCCGCGACGTCGACGACGCCCTTGCCGTACGTCGAGTAGTACGACTTGAGGTTCTGGACGCCCGTCGCGCTGACCGTGACGACACCCGGCAGCTGGGTCGGCACATCGAAGCACTCGGAGGGGTCGATGGTGCGCTCGACCGGGGTGGAGTCGTCGGGGCTCGTGGTGTCGACGATCGCGTCCGAGGCGAGGTCGTGGTTGGAGTTGCCCGCCGACGCCACGTTCAGCAGGCCCTTCTTCTGCGCGTACAGCTGGGCCCGGTTGACCGCGTCGACGATGGCCTTCTGGTCCGGGTCGTCCACGCAGTTGTAGAGCCACGGGTCGACGTAGTAGCTGTTGTTCGTGATCTCCACGCCCTTGTCGGCGGCGAACACGAAGGCGCAGACGACGCTCTCCGGGTAGAACAGGCCGTTGTCCGGGTCGCTCACCTTGATGCCGGACACCTTCACGCCCGGGGCGACACCCGCGACGCCTATGCCGTTGCGGGCCGCGGCGATCTCACCGGCGACGTGCGTGCCGTGGTAGTCGTCCGCGGTGTACGGGCGCCAGGCGCCCTCGCTGGTGTCCGCGACGCCGCCGACGCAGTTGGCCGACTGGGACGCGGAGAAGTTCGGGGCGAGGTCCGGGTGGGTGTCGTCGACGCCGGTGTCGATCACGGCGACGGTGACCTTGCTGCTGCCCGGGTTGATCTTCGCGGCCTTGTCGGCGCCTATCGCCCGCAGGTCCCACTGGTCGGCCTCAAGGGGCTCGCTCCCGGGGACGTCCGCCGACGCGGCCTTCACCTTGGCGGCCTCCTCGGCCGTCAGATAGTCCGCGGCACCCTCGTCCGTGGTGCCCGCGGCGACCAGGGGAGTGGTCCGGGTGGCGCCCGCGGACTGAACACCGCGCACGGCACGTATCTGCGCGCCGAACTCCGGGTTGGCCGAGTGGACCACGATCACGCCGATCTTGTCGTACGTGATGACGACGGTGCCACCGGCCTTGGCTATCGCCTTCTCGACGGCCGCGATGGTCCGCTTGTCCGTCGTCGTGTTGACGACGTACGCCAGGTTCGGGCCGTCCTCGGTCGCCGAGGCGGAGGGGGCCGAGGTGAGCGGCGCGGCCGAGGCGACACCCGGCAGGAAGCCGAGGGAGGCGGTCAGCGAGAGGGCGACCGGAACCGCGAGCGCGAGACGGCGTCCTGAGCGCAGTTGAGCCATGGGATCTCCACATCATCCGGAAACGAAACCCGCCCGTGACACAAGGGTGCCCGGGCAGGTACATGACGGGTACTGCAGGCCGAAACTATCTCCCGTCCTCCCTGGCCAGCAACGACTTACGGCGACGACGACCGAAGTACAGGGAAACCCCTCGCTCGAGCGGAGCCGGTGACCGGTCCCGACCGCTTGCGAACCGCTGGTGAACCGCTTGCGAAAAGAACCGTGCGGGAGTTGAACCGGTTCCCGCGCGCCGCCGTGACGTTGAGCAGGGAGCCCGAGCACGATCGGGCCCCCTGCCGGATCACGCACCGGGCACCTGCACCTCGCCGGCCGGCGTGATCCACATCTACCTGAGGATCAGAGCCGTCATATGTCCGAAACCGACCCGTCCCCCACATCACCCCCGACCACCGGGGCAACCGAAACCGCAACGCGAGGAGACTCCGTGGCAACCGACGCACCGCCCCCCTCGAAGGCAGAGCACCAACTCCCCCCGACGGAGGAGTTCGTCCGGATGCAGGAGAGCGCGGACTTCGGTGAACTGCGCCGCTCCCACCGCTCCTTCGCCTTCCCGCTGACCGTCGCCTTCATCGCCTGGTACCTGCTGTACGTCCTGCTCTCCAACTACGCGGGCGACTTCATGGGCACCAAGCTGTTCGGCAACATCAACGTCGCCTTCGTCCTCGGCGTCGCCCAGTTCGTCACCACGTTCCTCATCGCCTGGTGGTACTCGCGGCACGCCGCCGCGAAGCTCGACCCCAAGGCCGAGGCCATCAAGTCCGAGATGGAGGGCGGCGCATGAGCCCCGTACAGCAGACCGTTCTCGCCGCCACGAACAACGCCAGCGAGCACCGCCCGCTGATCATCTCCCTGTTCGCGGCGTTCGTCGTGGCGACGCTCGTCATCACCGTCTGGGCGGGCCGTCAGACCAAGGACGCCGCCGACTTCTACGCGGGCGGCCGCCAGTTCAGCGCCTTCCAGAACGGACTCGCGGTCTCCGGCGACTACATGTCGGCCGCGTCGTTCCTCGGCATCGCGGGCGCGATCGCCATCTTCGGCTACGACGGCTTCCTCTACTCCATCGGCTTCCTGGTCGCCTGGCTGGTGGCGCTGCTCCTCGTCGCCGAGCCGCTCAGGAACTCCGGCCGCTACACCATGGGCGACGTCCTCGCGTACCGCATGCGCCAGCGCCCGGTGCGCACGGCGGCCGGCACCTCCACGATCGTCGTCTCGATCTTCTACCTGCTGGCCCAGATGGCGGGCGCGGGCGTCCTCGTCTCGCTGCTGCTCGGCATCACCTCGGACGCGGGCAAGATCGCCATCGTCGCCCTCGTCGGCGTCCTGATGATCGTGTACGTCTCCATCGGCGGCATGAAGGGCACCACCTGGGTCCAGATGGTCAAGGCCGTGCTGCTCATCGGCGGCACCCTCCTGATCACCTTCCTGGTGCTGCTGAAGTTCAACTTCAACATCTCCGACCTGCTCGGCTCGGCCGCCGAGAACAGCGGCAAGGGCGCCGCCTTCCTGGAGCCCGGCCTGCAGTACGGCGCGACCGGCACCTCCAAGCTGGACTTCATCTCCCTCGGCATCGCGCTGGTCCTCGGCACCGCCGGTCTGCCGCACATCCTGATCCGCTTCTACACGGTGCCCAACGCCAAGGCCGCCCGGAAGTCCGTGAACTGGGCGATCGGCATCATCGGCGCCTTCTACCTGATGACCATCGCCCTCGGCTTCGGCGCCGCCGCGCTGATCTCCCAGGACGAGATCATCGAGTCGAACCCGTCCGGCAACACGGCGGCGCCGCTGCTCGCCCTGCACCTCGGGGGCGTCGACTCGGCCTGGGGCGCGATCCTGCTCGCCACGATCTCGGCGGTGGCCTTCGCGACGATCCTCGCCGTGGTCGCCGGTCTCACCCTCGCCTCGTCGTCCTCCTTCGCGCACGACATCTACGCCAACGTCATCCGCAAGGGGAAGGCCACCGAGAAGGAGGAGATGAGGGCGGCCCGCTGGGCGACCGTCTTCATCGGCATCGTCTCCATCGCCCTGGGCGCCCTCGCCCGCGACCTGAACGTGGCCGGTCTGGTCGCGCTGGCCTTCGCGGTCGCCGCGTCCGCCAACCTGCCGACCATCCTCTACAGCCTGTTCTGGAAGAAGTTCACCACCCAGGGCGCGCTGTGGTCGATCTACGGTGGTCTCATCGTGGCCGTGGGCCTGGTGCTGTTCTCGCCCGTCGTCTCCGGCGACCCGAAGGCGATGTTCCCGGACGTCGACTTCGCCTGGTTCCCGCTGAAGAACCCGGGCATCATCTCCATCCCGTTCGGCTTCCTGATGGGCTGGCTGGGCACGGTCCTGTCCAAGGAGGAGCCCGACGCCGGCAAGTACGCCGAGCTGGAGGTGCGTTCCCTCACCGGTACCGGGGCCCACTGAGCGCTCCCCTTCGGGGGCGCGTTCCGCCGGGGCTTCGGCACACCGGCACAGCACGTGACAGCGCGCGGGGCCGTCGCAGAGATCTACGGGGCGTCGATTTTCGGCCATCGTAGGGATCTACGGCGGCCCCGCTGCGTCTCGTGGGGCGCGGGCCACTGGTGTTGTCAGTCCTGTCACGTAGGCTCGCAGATGTCGGAGAATTGGTGATCCGTTCGCGGGAGGGGGCCCACGTGCTCATTGACACCTACGGCCGAGTGGCCACCGACCTACGGGTCTCGCTGACCGACCGGTGCAACCTGCGCTGTACGTACTGCATGCCCGAGGAGGGCCTGCAGTGGCTGGCCAAGCCCGACCTGCTCACCGACGACGAGATCGTCCGCCTCATAGACATCGCGGTCCGGATGCTGGGCATCACCGAGGTCCGCTTCACCGGCGGCGAGCCCCTGCTCCGCCCCGGCCTGGCCGGCATCGTGGAGCGCGTCGCCGCTCTGGAGAACCGCCCCCAGATGTCCCTCACCACCAACGGCATCGGCCTCAAGCGCACGGCCCCCGCCCTGAGGGCGGCGGGCCTGGACCGGGTGAACGTCTCGCTGGACACCCTCCGCCCCGACGTCTTCAAGACCCTCACCCGCCGGGACCGCCACAAGGACGTCATCGAGGGCCTCCACGCCGCCCGCGAGGCCGGCCTGACCCCGGTCAAGGTCAACTCGGTCCTGATGCCGGACCTGAACGAGGACGAGGCCCCGGACCTGCTGGCCTGGGCCGTGGAGCACGACTACGAACTGCGGTTCATCGAGCAGATGCCCCTCGACGCCCAGCACGGCTGGAAGCGCGAGGGCATGGTCACCGCCGGCGACATCCTGGCCTCCCTGCGCACCCGCTTCGAGCTGACACCCGAGGGCGCCGACGAGCGGGGCTCCGCCCCTGCCGAACGCTGGATCGTGGACGGCGGCCCGCACCGCGTCGGCGTGATCGCCTCGGTCACCCGCCCGTTCTGCGCGGCCTGCGACCGTACACGGCTCACGGCCGACGGCCAGATACGCACCTGCCTGTTCGCCCGCGAGGAGACCGACCTGCGTGCCGCGCTCCGCTCCGGCGCCCCCGACGAGGAGATCGCCCGCATCTGGCGGCTTGCGATGTGGGGCAAGAAGGCGGGTGCGGGCCTGGACGACCCGTCGTTCGTTCAGCCGGACCGGCCGATGTCGGCAATCGGGGGCTGACGAGCCCTCGCCGGTCCAACCCTCGCCGGTCCAGCCCTCGTCGTCCTAGGGCCTGTCGTTTGCATCATGCCGGCTTCGGACCAGGGCTCCTTGTGACCGCAGATGTGCGTGCCAAGCCCCGCGGCCCAGGCGTGATCCAAACGACAGGCCCTAGCTCTCGCTGCCCTCGGGGGCCTGCCACTCCGTCAGCTTCACGACGTCCTTCAAGAACCCCCGCACTCCGAGGAACTGCGACAGATGCTCACGGTGCTCCTCGCACGCGAGCCATGTCTTGCGGCGCTCCGGGGTGTGCAGCTTCGGGTTGTTCCACGCGAGCACCCACACCGCGTCGGCTCGGCAGCCCTTGGCGGAGCAGATGGGTGAGGACGGTTCAGAACCGGGGACGTTCAGCATCACACCCCGACCCTAACGTGCCCCGTACCACGGAAAAGTGCCGGGAAAAGGCGACGCCGAGCAGCCACGGGGGGAGCTGCCCGGCGTCGGTCTGTCGCTCCGACGGGGGATGCGGAGCGCGTACGAAGTATGTCACGGGGAACCCGTCGCCCGGCACCGGAACAACACGATTGTTCTGAGCTTTTCGTGGGCCGGGCGGCCGAACGGATTCCGCTTTCCTGCCGTTTCCGGAGGTCAGGACGGCTTTCTGGAGCTCGCCGCCGAGGCGGCCGCGGGGTCGGCGGCGTCCTCCGGGACGGCGGCGTCCTCCGAAACGGATTCCGCGAAGCCTGTCCCACGGTCGGCCTTGCCCTGGTCGGGGGCGCCGTCCGGCGGGGGCGCGATCATCGGCTTCAGCGGGGCCCGCACGAACGTCGACGGCAGCGAGGGCGCGTTCTCCCGGCCCGCGTTGGCGATCACCACCGCGATGTAGGGGAGAATCACACCGAGCACCAGCGCGACGATCGCCACGTGCCGCTCGACGTTCCACAGGACCGCCGCCGCGATCACGGACAGCGTGCGGATCGACATCGAGATGACGTACCGCCGCTGCCTGCCCCGCACGTCGTCGGCGAGCCCCTGCCTGGCCCCGGTGATCCGGAAGACCTGGCCGTCGCTCCGCTTCCGCATCACGTTCCACCACCCGCCTGCATCGGACGCTCCCCCAGCACGTACCCGGGCTCGGATCCGGTCAGGGACCGCGATCCGAACAAGCTCCACGTTACGCCGCGTCTGCGTCGCCTACGAGACCGGGGCGCCCTGTTGCCGGAGCGCACGGCCTGCGCACTCCCGCGTACGGCTGTGCCCGGCATGCGCCGTACTCCGCACCGGCCGAGACTGGGCGTACCGCTCGTGTCGAGCCGTAAGAGGAGGCAGCCATGGGCTGGTTGTGGGCGATCATCGTGGGACTCGTCCTGGGGCTGCTGGCCAAGGCGATCATTCCGGGCAAGCAGCACAGCCCGCTCTGGCTCACGACCATCTTCGGCATGCTCGGCGCCGTCGTCGGCAACGCGGTGGCCCGAGGCTTCGGAATTGAGGAGACCCCGGGCATCGACTGGGGTCGGCACATCTTCCAGCTTGCGGCGGCGATCGTGATCGTCTTCCTCGGCGACATGGCATACATGTCGGTACGGGGCGGCAAACGGAAGGGGTGAGAGGGGCCGACAGGAGCGCGGGGCCGTGTCGACAGGAACGCGGGTCCGTGTCGATATCCGGCTCCGCCGCGCGGGCGCCACCACCCACTACGGCGGTGCGCACGGCAAGGGCACAGAACCAGCGCCGTGCTCTCCGCGGCCGGCCCCTCCCACGGAGCGGTCAGGCTCCGGTGACCTCCACCGCGGCGAGGTTCTTCTTCCCGCGCCGCAGCACCAGCCACCGCCCGTGCAGCAGATCCTGCTTGGCGGGGACGGAGTCCTCCGCGGTGACCTTCACGTTGTTCACGTACGCCCCGCCCTCCTTCACCGTCCGCCGCGCGGCCGACTTGCTGGGCACGAGCCCGACCTCGGCGAAGAGGTCCACGACGAGACCGGGCTCGGCGACCTGGATGTGCGGCACCTCGGAGAGGGCCGCGGCCAGGGTCCGGTCGTCGAGGTCGGTGAGCTCGCCCTGACCGAAGAGGGCCTTGGACGCGGCGATCACCGCGGCCGTCTGGTCCGCTCCGTGCACCAGCGTCGTCAGCTCCTCGGCCAGCGCACGCTGCGCGGCCCGGGCCTGCGGACGCTCCTCGGTCTGCTGCTCCAGCTCCTCGAGCTCCGCACGGGACCTGAAGGACAGGATGCGCATGTACGTGGAGATGTCCCGGTCGTCCACGTTCAGCCAGAACTGGTAGAACGCGTACGGCGTGGTCATCTCCGGGTCGAGCCAGATGGCGCCGCCCTCGGTCTTGCCGAACTTGGTCCCGTCCGCCTTGGTCATCAGCGGGGTCGCCAGTGCGTGCACCTGGGCGTGCGGCTCCAGCCTGTGGATCAGGTCGAGCCCGGCCGTGAGGTTGCCCCACTGGTCGCTGCCGCCCTGCTGGAGGGTGCAGCCGTACCGTCGGTACAGCTCCAGGAAGTCCATGCCCTGGAGCAACTGGTAGCTGAACTCCGTGTAGCTGATGCCCTCTTCGGACTCCAGGCGCCGGGCGACGGAGTCCTTGGTCAGCATCTTGTTGACGCGGAAGTGCTTGCCGATGTCCCGGAGGAACTCGATGGCCGACATTCCGGCCGTCCAGTCCAGGTTGTTCACCATCACCGCGGCGTTCTGGCCCTCGAAGGACAGGAACGGCTCGATCTGCCCGCGCAGCCGAGTCACCCAGTTCGCGACCGTCTCCGGGTCGTTGAGCGTGCGCTCCGCCGTGGGGCGCGGGTCGCCGATCTGGCCGGTCGCCCCGCCCACCAGGGCGAGTGGACGCAGACCCGCCTGCTGGAGCCGGCGCATGGTGAGGACCTGTACCAGGTGACCCACGTGCAGGCTGGCCGCCGTCGGATCGAAGCCGCAATAGAACGTGACGGGACCGTCCGCGAGCGCCTTGCGCAAAGCGTCCTCGTCGGTGGACAGAGCGAACAGGCCCCGCCACTTCAGCTCGTCGACGATGTCCGTCACGGTTCTCGTGTCTCCTTGGTGATCAGCGGGCAGTCGAGTGACTACCGCTACGAGGTTATACGCCCTGACTGACAGAGCTCATATTGAAGTCCGGCACCCGCAGCGCGGGCATCGCGGCCCTGGTGAACCAGTCGCTCCACTCCCTGGGCAGCGTCTTTTCCGTGCGCCCGGCCTGAGTGGCCCGGCCCAGCAGGTTGACCGGCGACTCGTTGAACCGGAAGTTGTTCACCTCGCCGGTGACCTCGCCGTTCTCCACGAGGTACACGCCGTCCCGGGTCAGCCCGGTCAGCAGCAGCGTCGCCGGGTCGACCTCGCGGATGTACCAGAGGCAGGTCAGCAGCAGCCCGCGCGCGGTGTTCGCGACCATCTCCTCCAGGGAGTGGTCCTCGCCCCCGTCCAGGATCAGATTCCCGATCGACGGCGTCACCGGCAGCTTGGTCAGACCCGCACTGTGCCGGGTGGTTGTCAGGTGCCGCAGCTCGCCCCCGCCGACCCACTCGGTCGCCGTCAGCGGCAGTCCGTTGTCGAACACCGACGCGTCGTCACCGGAGGAGTGCGCGAGCACGAAGGGGGAGGACTCCAGCCCAGGCTCGTTCGGGTCGCTGCGCAGCGTCAGCGGCAGCTCGGTCAGCTTCTCACCGATCCGTGTGCCCCCGCCGGGCTTGCTGAAGACCGTGCGGCCCTCGGCGGCGTCCCGGCCCGACGCCGACCACATCTGGTAGATCAGCAGGTCCGCCACGGCCGTGGGCGGCAGCAGCGTCTCGTACCGTCCGGCGGGCAGCTCGACCCGCCGGGCGGCCCAGCCGAGCCGTACGGCCAGCTCCGCGTCCAGCGCCGCCGGGTCGACGTCCTTGAAGTCCCGCGTCGACCTCCCGGCCCACGCCGAGCGCGTACGGTCCGGGGACTTGGCGTTCAGTTCCAGGGTGCCGTTCGGCTGGTCGTGCCTCAGGCGCAGCCCCGTCGACGTCCCCAGGTAGCTGGAGACGAGCTCGTGGTTGGCGAACCCGTACAGCTCGCGGCCGCCCTCCCGCGCGCGGGCGAACGACTCCCCGAGCGCCGGCGCGAAGTCCGCGAACACGGCGGACGAGGTCTCGGCGGGCGCGTCCGTGAAGTCGGGCGACACCGGGATGCCGGCGACGAGCGGCTGGGCGTCCTCGGCGGGACCCGCCCCGCGCGCGGCGGCCTCGGCGGCGCGGACGAGCGGCTCCAGCTCGTCCGCGGTGACGGCGGACCGCGACACGACGCCGGAGGCCGTGCCCTCCTTGCCGTCGACGGTCGCGATGACCGTCAGCGTGCGCCCGCGTGTGACCCCGTTCGTGGTCAGCGCGTTGCCCGCCCACCGCAGGTTGGCCGTCGAGTGCTCGTCGGCGATCACCACACAGCCGTCGGCCCGGGACAGCTCCAGGGCGCGCTCGACGACCTCGTGCGGCTTGTTCGTACGGTTCGTCGACGCGGCAGCGCTCATCGACCGGCCTCCTGCGTGGTGTTGAGGATGTTGACGCCCTTGAAGAGAGCCGACGGGCAGCCGTGCGAGACGGCGGCGACCTGGCCGGGCTGGGCCTTGCCGCAGTTGAAGGCACCGCCGAGGACATACGTCCGGGGTCCGCCGACGGCGGCCAGGGAACCCCAGAAGTCGGTGGTCGTCGCCTGGTAGGCGACATCCCGCAGTTGCCCGGTGATCCGCCCGTTCTCGATCTTGAAGAACCGCTGCCCGGTGAACTGGAAGTTGTACCGCTGCATGTCGATGGACCACGACCGGTCACCGACGACGTAGATCCCGCGGTCGACGCTCCCGATCAGGTCCTCGGTCGACATCCCGGCCGGGTCCGGCTGGAGCGACACGTTCGCCATGCGCTGCACGGGCACATGGCCGGGGGAGTCGGCGTACGCGCAGCCGTTGGACCTCTCGAAGCCGGTGAGCCGGGCGATGCGCCGGTCGAGCTGGTAGCCGACGAGAGTCCCGTCCTTCACGAGGTCCCACGACTGGCCCTCGACCCCCTCGTCGTCGTACCCGATCGTCGCGAGGCCGTGCTCGGCGGTGCGGTCACCGGTGACGTTCATGAGCTCGGAGCCGTACTTCAGCTTGCCGAGCTTGTCGAAGGTGGCGAAGGACGTGCCGGCGTACGCGGCCTCGTAGCCGAGCGCGCGGTCCAGTTCCGTGGCGTGTCCGATGGACTCGTGGATGGTCAGCCACAGGTTGGACGGGTCCACGACCAGGTCGTAGACGCCCGCCTCGACGCTCGGCGCCCGCATCTTCTCGGCGAGCAGCTCCGGGATCCGGGCCAGTTCCCCGTCCCAGTCCCAGCCGGTGCCCGTCAGGTACTCCCAGCCGCGGCCGACCGGCGGCGCGAGGGTGCGCATGGAGTCGAACTCACCGCTGGACTCGTCGACGGACACGGCGGTGAGCTGCGGATGCAGACGCACCCGCTGCTGGGTGGTCACGGTCCCGGCCGTATCCGCATAGAACTTGTTCTCGTGCACCGTGAGCAGCGAGGCGTCCACGTGGTCGACCCCGTCGGCCGCGAGCAGCCGAGCGCTCCACTCGGTCATCAGCCCCGACTTCTCCTCGTCGGGCACGCTGAAGGGATCGATCTCGTACGAGGACACCCACGTCTTCTCGGCGTGCACGGGCTCGTCCGCCAGCTCCACCCGCTCATCGGACCCGGCGGCCCTGATCACCTGCGCGGAGAGCTTCGCCATCGCCACGGCCTGCGCGGCGACCTTCGCGGCCGCGTCCATGGTCAGGTCCACACCGGAGGCGAACCCCCACGTCCCGCCGTGCACCACCCGCACCGCGTACCCCAGGTCGGTCGTGTCCGACGACCCGGCCGGCTTGGCGTCCCGCAGCCGCCAGGCCGCGCTGCGCACCCGCTCGAACCGGAAGTCCGCGTGTTCGGCGCCCAGGGCACGCGCGCGTGCCAGCGCGGCGTCGGCCAAGGCCCGTAGAGGCAGCGCCGTGAAGGCTTCGTCGATGGAATGAGGCACCGAGGTCTCCCTGCTGTCGTCGCCTGTCGGGTCCGATCATGTCGCGCGCGCGGGCACCACGCCCACATCTTTCCGTTCAGCGGCCGCGTTCCCCACGTCCCGATCCGTCCGGCGGCCGCCTCCTTCTGTAGGGACCCGACAGTGAGTCCCCCGTGCCACTGTCGGTGCCCGATTCCCTGAGCGGCATGGCGGACCGATAGGTTTTTGGAGAAGCCGCCTGTCCGCCAGCTGGTCGGGCGGGCGTTCGGACCGCTATCGAAAGGGTGATCCGTTGAGCCGCTCGGTTCTCGTCACCGGAGGCAACCGGGGCATCGGCCTCGCCATCGCCCGGGCTTTCGCCGATGCCGGCGACAAGGTCGCGATCACATACCGTTCCGGTGACCCGGAGGCTCTTCAGAAGGAAGGCTTCCTCGCCGTCAAGTGCGACATCACGGACACCGAGCAGGTGGAGCAGGCCTACAAGGAGATCGAGGCCGAGCACGGCCCCGTCGAGGTCCTCGTCGCCAACGCCGGCGTCACCAAGGACCAGCTGCTGATGCGCATGTCCGAGGAGGACTTCACCTCGGTCATCGACACCAACCTCACCGGCGCCTTCCGTGTCGTCAAGCGCGCCAACCGCGGCATGCTGCGCGCCAAGAAGGGCCGCGTCGTCCTCATCTCCTCGGTCGTCGGTCTGTCCGGTGGCGCGGGGCAGGCCAACTACGGCGCCTCCAAGGCCGCCCTGGTCGGCTTCGCGCGCTCCCTGGCCCGTGAGCTCGGCTCGCGCAACATCACCTTCAACGTCGTCGCGCCCGGCTTCGTCGACACCGACATGACCAAGGTCCTCACCGACGAGCAGCGCGCGAACATCGTGTCGCAGGTGCCGCTCGGCCGGTACGCGCAGCCCGAGGAGGTCGCCGCGACGGTGCGGTTCCTCGCCTCGGACGGCGCCTCGTACATCACTGGAGCCGTCATCCCCGTAGACGGCGGACTGGGAATGGGTCACTGAACCATGAGCGGAATCCTTGAGGGCAAGCGTGTCCTGATCACCGGCGTGCTGATGGAGTCCTCCATCGCCTTCCACACCGCCAAGCTGGCGCAGGAGCAGGGCGCCGAGATCATCCTCACCGCGTTCCCGCGGCCGACCCTGACCGAGCGCATCGCCAAGAAGCTCCCGAAGCCCACCAAGGTGATCGAGCTCGACGTCACCAACGACGAGCACCTCGGGCGGCTGGCCGACGTCGTCGGTGAGGAGCTCGGCGGCCTGGACGGCGTCGTGCACTCCATCGGCTTCGCGCCTCAGGACGCCCTCGGCGGCAACTTCCTCAACACGCCGTTCGAGTCCGTCGCGACAGCCATGCACGTCTCGGCGTATTCCCTGAAGTCGCTGACCATGGCCTGCCTGCCGCTGATGCAGAACGGCGGCTCGGTCGTCGGGCTGACCTTCGACGCCCAGTACGCCTGGCCGCAGTACGACTGGATGGGCCCCGCCAAGGCCGCCCTGGAGGCCACCAGCCGCTACGTGGCGCGCGACCTGGGCAAGCAGAACATCCGCTGCAACCTGATCTCCGCGGGCCCGCTCGCCTCCATGGCCGCCAAGTCCATCCCCGGCTTCGGCGAGCTGGCCTCCGTCTGGGACCACCGCTCCCCGCTGGAGTGGGACCTCAAGGACCCCGAGCCGGCGGGCAAGGGTGTCGTCGCCCTGCTCAGCGACTGGTTCCCGAAGACCACCGGTGAGATCATCCACGTGGACGGCGGTCTGCACGCGATCGGTGCGTGACCGCTGCCGCTGAGGCCCGGCCGATGACCGAGGGCCCGCGTCCCCGTGGATGCGGGCCCTCGGCGCGTCGCCCTGTGTCCCCCGTTCGGCCCATCCGGCCGGGCGGACGACGGAGACGACTCGCACTCTGGGATTACGCCTTCACCACGTGATCAGGGGTTCACCACGTGGTCCTCCCCAGCTCGGCCGAGGAGGTCTCCCTTGTGCGTCTGTTCCGCATCGTCGCCCCGGTGACCGCGGTCGTCGCCGCCCTCCTGGTCGTGCTGTCGTACGAGGCCGTGCCCCATGCGCCCGCGGGTGCCCAACCGCCCGCCGAGGGCGATCCGTTCGGGGCGGAGTGCCGCACGAACATCACCGGCTCCCGCGTGGTCGCGTACTGCCACAACGCCTACGTGGACGTCGACCGAGTACGCCTCCACATCGAGTGCGACCGCTGGTGGGACATCGACAGCGACGGCTCCCCGGTGGAGGTCGGTCCCGCGCGGACCGTGCGGCTCACCGGCCGCTGCTGGAAGGAGGTCCGCTCGGCGTGGGTCAGCCACCAGAGGCCGCTGCCCTCTTCGGGAGCCCCGGGCGCCCCGGACGCTCGGGACGTTCCGGACGGCAGGTGAAGGGATAGCTCGCGGCCTCTGCGGCCGCCGCCTCCGCGTCGCCCGCGCGGATCGCGTCGACGAGCCGGGCGTGCTCCATGTACGTCCCCGGGGTCAGCTCCTGGCCGACGTCCCAGCGCAGCCAGTCCCGCAGCACCTCGCCCAGATCCGCGTACATCGCCGTCATGGGGTCGTTGTGGGACGCGGCCACCACCGCCATGTGGAACGTGGCGTCCGCGGCCACGAAGGCCTCGGCGTCGCCCGACGCCCAGGCCTCCTCGCGCCGGACGAGGAGCGCGTCGAGCTGCTTGAGGTCCTTCTCGGTGCGCCGCTCGGCGGCCAGCCGCGCGGCGCTCGACTCCAGCGCGGAGCGCAGTTCCGCGATGTGTTCCGGATCGGCGTCCGCGAAGCGGCGGTGCATCACTCCGGCCAGCTCGCTGGTCGCGACGACGTACGTGCCGGAACCCTGGCGGATGTCCAGCAGCCCGTTGTGCGCGAGGGCCCGTACGGCCTCGCGGACCGTGTTGCGGGCCACACCCAGCTGCTCGACCAGCTCGGGCTCGGTGGGAATGCGGGAACCGACCGGCCACTCACCCGAGGCGATCTGGTTCCGCAGCGCGGCGATGACCTGCTCGGACAGTGCCGAACGGCGGGGATGGCTCAACGGCATGGCGTTACCTTCGCACGAAGTCCCCGGCGGCGAAGCGTAGGGAGTGGACAACCAATCATCCCATGATTCTATGATGGGTGGCATGATGCGTGAGGAGATACGGACGACGACGGCCCCGACGACCCGGACCGAGGCCCCGGCGCGCGGCTCGGCGGGGTCGTTGGGCACGGAGCCCGGGGTCCGCGGCCCGGCCGGCTCCCCGGACGCCGCCTCCCCGGGCGAAACGGCCCCCACGCGCGCGTGGGGGCCCCGTCTCGTGGTCGTCGGCATCGTCCTCGCGGCCCTCAACCTGCGCCCCGCCATCACCAGCCTCGGAGCCCTCCTCGAAGAGGTGCGCGACGGGCTCGGCATGAGCGGCAGCGTCGCCGGACTGCTCACCTCCGTACCACCGCTCTGCTTTGCGGTCTTCGGAGCCATGGCACCCCGGCTCGCCCGCCGCTTCGGGCCGGGTGCCGTGGTCTGCGCGGGCATGCTCGCGATCGCCACCGGCCTGGCGGTCCGGCCCTACGCCGGGACCACCGCGGGCTTCCTGGCCGCCACCGCTCTCGCCCTGATGGGCATCGCCGTCAGCAACGTCCTGATGCCGGTGATCGTCAAGCGCTGGTTCCCCGACCGCGTGGGCTCCATGACCGGCCTGTACTCGATGGCCCTCGCCCTCGGCACCTCGCTCGCGGCGGCGCTCACCGTCCCCATGACCGACGTCCTGGGCGGGAGCTGGCAGTCGGGCCTCGTCGCGTGGGCGCTCCTCGCGGCGGCGGCCACGCTGCCGTGGATGGCGATGGCACGCGCGCGGGGGACCGTCTCCACGGCCGGCGCCGCCCGGAGCGTGCCGTCGCCTCGGCAGGACCCTGACGCGCCGCGCATCACCCGGAGCCGTACGGCCTGGGCGCTCGCCGTGTTCTTCGGGCTCCAGGCGACCGCCGCCTACATCGCGATGGGCTGGATGGCACAGATCTTCCGCGACGCGGGCGTCCCGGCCGGCACGGCGGGCCTGCTGCTCGCCGTCACGATGGTGATGGGCGTGCCGCTGGCCTTCGTGATCCCCCGGCTCGCCACGCGCCTCACCCACCAGGGCCCGATCGTGGTGGTCCTGGGTGTGTGCGGCCTCGCCGGGTACGCGGGTCTGTACGCCGCCCCGGCGGGCGGTGCCTGGGCGTGGGCGATGCTGATCGGCGTCTCGAACTGCGCCTTCCCGCTGGCTCTCACGATGGTGGGGATGCGGGCGGGGACCTCCGCGGGCGTTGCCAAGCTGTCCGCCTTCGCGCAGAGCACCGGCTACCTGATCTCGATCCCGGGCCCGCTCCTGGTCGGCGTCCTGTACCAGCACAGCGGCGGCTGGGGCCTGCCGATCGCCCTGATGACGGGCCTGATGATCCCGCAGATCGTGGTGGGCGTCCTGGCGGGCCGCCCCGGGACCGTGGAGGACGAGGCCGCGCGCCGAGCCGAGAGCCGTGCGCCGAGCCCGGCGGCGCGCTGATCCCGCCTGCGGGCCGACCCCCGGGGGCGGCCGGGCGGACGAAGGGTGCGAGACTGACGGCATGCCTGTGCTCGACCCGAACCCGCAGAACGGCCAGAAGAAGATGCTGATCGTGTTCGGCGCGTTCTTCGCCATCTTCGTGATCATCGGCATCATCGCGACGATCGCCTCGCCGTGACGATGGCCTCGCCGTGACGATGGCCTCGCCGTGACGACGGCCCTGCTCTGACTATCGCCTCGCCCTGACGATCGCCTTTCCTTGACGATCTGCGTCGCCGTCCCGCGCCCGCGAGCCTTTGGGCGTCCCGGGCGGGCTCGGCGCCCATGGTGGGGCTGGCCCCACCATCCCCTAGGGGGTGAGGGTCAGGGTCAAGTGGGTGGATCACCGGATGGGTCGCGGGGCTCGCATTCCGTAGCGTCGAGACGTGGCCGCGAGGACGCGGCCCACGGACCTCTCAAGGACCCACGGAGGCGGCATGTCGGCCCGTACGCACACCCGGCCCCACCCGGCGACCACGGGCGGCGTCGGCGTCCGGCTGCCCTGGTGGGCCCTCGTCCTGCCCATGCTCGCCTTCGGCGCCCTCCTGCTCATGATCCTCAACCCCTCGGACGCCCAGGCGGCGACCGCCGATCCCGCGCTGGCCCACCTCTTCGAGTGGATACAGCAGGCCCTGCTGCACGGCAGCCCGTGACAAGGGGCGCGGTGGCGCTCGTCAACTCCCTGCGCCCCATGGCGTGTTTCATGCGAAGCTGGGACCCATGAGCGTCGCAGAACCCCGCAGGATTGTTCTCTTCCGGCATGCGAAGGCCGACTGGCCCCAGGTGACCGACCACGAGCGGCCTCTCGCCGACCGGGGCCGCATGGACGCCGCCGTCGCGGGTCGCAAGCTGGCCGACTCCGGCATCCCCTTCGATCTGGCCCTCTGCTCCACCGCGGTCCGCACCCGCGAGACCTGGAAGCTCGCCGTCCAGGAGCTGCCCCATCGGCCGAAAACCGTCTATGAGGAGCGGATCTACGAGGCCTCGCCCGGCGAGTTGATCGAGGTGCTCAACGAGCTCCCCGACGACGCCCAGAACATCCTCCTGATCGGCCACAACCCCGGCGTCCAGGGCCTCGCCGACATCCTGGCCGGCCGCTCCGAGAGCGACGCCCGGGAGCGGATGAGCCGCCGCGGTTTCCCCGCCGCGGCCTTCGCCGTGCTCTCCTTCGACGCCACCTGGAAGGGCCTGGAGCCGGGCGTGGCGACGCTGCTCGACTACTGGGCGCCGACGGAGTAGGGGCACGCACCGCAACGACGAGGGCCCTGCACCGCATCGGCGCCGGGCCCTTTCATCACGGCTCTGTAGGCGCTCCGAGCGGCCTGCTCGTGCCGCCTGTACGGTGCACGGCTCTCTACGGCCCCGTACAGCCACTCGTGCTGGGTTGGACGAGTCCAGGACGGGGTCCAGGACGGGGTCCAGGGCGGGCTCAGACGCGTCAGACGTCCCCGTCGTGCATGTCCGCCGCCTCGACCTCTTCCCGGGTCACGCCCAGCAGGTAGAGGACCGTGTCGAGGAAGGGGAAGTTCACCGCGGTGTGCGCGGCCTCCCGGACCACCGGCTTGGCGTTGAAGGCGACGCCCAGCCCGGCCGCGTTCAGCATGTCCAGGTCGTTCGCACCGTCACCGATCGCCACCGTCTGCGCCAGCGGCACACCCGCCTCGGCCGCGAAGCGCCGCAGCAGCCGCGCCTTGCCAGCCCGGTCCACGATCTCACCGACGACCCTGCCCGTGAGCTTGCCGTCGATGATCTCCAGCGTGTTGGCCTGCGCGAAGTCGAGCCCGAGCCGCTCCCTCAGATCGTCCGTGACCTGGGTGAACCCACCCGAGACGACCCCGACCTGGAAGCCGAGCCGCTTCAGCGTACGGATCAGTGTGCGCGCCCCCGGCGTGAGCCGTACCTCGCTGCGCACCTTGTCCACCACCGAGGCGTCGAGCCCTTCGAGGAGCTGCACGCGCGCGTGCAGTGACTGCTCGAAGTCCAGTTCCCCGCGCATCGCGGCCGCCGTCACCTCGGCGACCTCCTTCTCGCACCCGGCGTGGGCGGCGAAGAGTTCGATCACCTCGTCCTGGATGAGCGTCGAGTCCACGTCCATGACCACCAGCCGCTGGGCCCGCCGGTGCAGCCCGGCCGCCACCACCGCCACGTCCACGCCCAGCGCCACCGACTCGGTCACGAGAGCCGTGCGCAGCGTCTCCGGCTCCGTACCGGACACGGCGAACTCGACAGCGGTCACCGGGTACTTGGCGAGCCGGAAGATACGGTCGATGTTGCCGCCGGTCGCGGTGATCCGCGCGGCGATCCGGGCCGTCGACTCGGCGGTCAGCGGGTGCCCGAGCACGGTGACGAGGGAGCGCCCGAGGCCACGCGGGCGGTTGTCGCCGAGGCCGGAGATGATCT
Organism: Streptomyces sp. KM273126; assembly: GCF_004337435.2. NCBI lineage: Bacteria > Bacillati > Actinomycetota > Actinomycetes > Kitasatosporales > Streptomycetaceae > Streptomyces > Streptomyces sp. KM273126. The sequence continues at coordinate 811,529 of NZ_SJXB02000002.1, forward strand.
CCGCCTGCATCTTCATGGACTCCGCCCAGTTGTGGACGGTGGCCCGCAGATCGCCCTCGCGCCCGCCGGGCGGCTCGGTCACGAGCGCGCACAGCACCATCCGGCCACGGGTGACGACCTGCTCGATGTCGACGACGTCGACGGAGTAGGCGGCGAGGGTGTCGAAGAGCCCGGCCGTGATGCCCGGCCGGTCCTTGCCGAAGATCTTGACGAGGAGAGTAGGGGCGTCAGAGGTCTGCGAAGCGCTCATGGTGCTCCCACCGTATCCGGCACTCAGTGCGCGTCGCCTCCGAGGTCCCCCCAGCGGACGGCGAACACTGGGTTGCGGGCGGATGACGTACGCCTGGATCGTGGGCGCCGTGCCTCTGATCCGCGGCGCCGCACGGGGCGGCGGTCCACGAATCCCGGCGCCATTGGTCCTTCACGGTCTCCCTCTTCCCGGTCCCTCAACGCCCCCGCGGCCTCGGCGGTGGGGGAGGCGGCGGGGGCACGTCGTCCGGGGGAGGCGGCGGCTCCGGCCAGTCGCGTGAACCCGGCCGGGGGCGCCGCGGAGGCCTCCGCGGTGGCGGGGAACGGCCGGGACACGGTGGGTGCCCCGTACAGGTCGGGCTCCTGCGCGGGCCGCGCGGCACCGGGCGGCGGGGCACCGCCGGACTGATCCCCGCCACCAGCTCCGTCACCAGACCGATCCTCGCCACCGGGCTGCTCCCCGCCCCAGGGCTGCGAGGCGCCCCATGAGGGCGACCTCCCGTCCCCCGGCCTCCGCGGCTCCCCGGGCAGCCGCAGGTACGGATTGGTGTCCGGGTTCGGCGGCCGGTACGGCGCACTCGGCGTGTAGGGCCCTGATGGTGATCCCTGCGATCCCTGCGATACCCGCGATCCCTGCAATTCCCGCGACGGATGCGCCCCCTGCGCCCCCCGCGCCCACGCCGAAGCGTTCCGTCCCGCAGCCCCGCTCGCGCACGCGAGCAACGCCCCGGCGGCCCCGGCGCCCGCACCCCACAGTGCCCCCAGGAGCAGCGCCATCCCCACGTCCCCGTGGAGCTCTATGCCGGCCCCGAAGGCGTCGAACCCGAGTACCGACAGCGAGGCGTCCACGGACACTTCTGTCAGCCAGGCCAGCAGCGGCAGTGTCAGCGCCGTCGCGACCCCGAGCCGAAGTGCGCAGCGCCCCGCGAACCCGAGCGGACCCCCGCCTGGTCCATCCGCACCCGGCCGTTTTCCCCCGACGACGGCAGACGATTCCCGTACATAGGGCGTACGTACGGCGGTCAGTACGCCCGCGAACAGCATCATGAGGGCCGCCCCCACCCCCAACAACCAGACCCTGCCGTCCAGTTCGGCCAGCCGGCCGAGCGTGACGGGCCGGCCGGAGTCGGCGCGGAGCAACTCGTCGAGCGGGTCGGGCAGCAGGTTGGCCAGTTCACCGGTGGCCCGGCCGTTCCACGGCACGAGGAGGCCGATCGGGATGCCCAGCCAGACCCCGCCCGGCGCACCGAGCAGGGCCGCGCCCGCGATCCGCTCGGGGTTGTCGTCACCGATCGCCGCGTACGCCGCCGCCGCGAGGCCCGCGAGGACCGCCATCAGCAACACGCTGACCAGGGCGGACACGGCGGGCCGCACCACCTTGTGCACCGCGGCCCAGCCGGGCGGCAGGGGAGTGCGGCGCGAGGCCAGCAGAGCGATCACCAGGACGCCCGCGCACCAGATCAGGCCGCCCAGCAGCGTGGGCGCGGTGTCCACCGTGAAGCCGACCTTCGCCTGGGCGTTCGCGAGGTCGCCCAGCCGGTCCGGCAACAGCCCGCCGATGTTTCCGAGTCCGGGCACCTCGACGTCGCCCAACCGGTCCCCGCCGGGCACGTCGTCGAGCCCCAGCGAGCCGCCGTCGAGGGTGATGACGCTGTGGCCGGCCCAGGTGAGCCCGCCCAGCACGGCGACGAACAGCACGAGCAGCGTGCCCGCGCGCGCGAGGAGTTCGGCGGGCGCGTTCACGGCCCCCGCCCCGCGCAGGGACCGCAGGAAGAACCACGACAGCAGGACCGCGCCCACGAGCCCCACACCGAGTGGCGAGATCTCGATGGCGGTGGTCGCGTCCGCTCCTTCCAGGCCAAAGACGGAGACATCGCCCGACGGGGTGACGGAACCCCCCGCACCAAGGGCCACAACCGCGGCGGTCATCGGCCCGAGCGAGCCCGCCGAGTCCGCTTCGAGCAGATGCAGACCGAGCGCGGCCGTCGCCGCCATGCCGATCAACGCCCAGCTCACGGCGGCGATCGCGGAGAGCAGGACGTCACCCCAGGGGATGCTCCTGGCCTGGTGCGAGGTACCGGTGCTCATAGTCAGACCCCCCGATCCGCGCCGCGGCGTTCCACCGCGGATGTCCCCCTCGCGTCGGATTACCACTCTCCGGCCCGGTTTCAACCCCGTCAACGGGACCGGCCGACGCCCCGGTTCGGGAGCTTCGCAAGGCCCGGCTTTCAGTCAGGGGGCCGAGCCTGAAATAGTTCCCCCCGATGTTCGACATCCCTAGACTCCCCGTGATGGGGGCAACTCGGGGGACAAATCAGTGGGGCATGGAGTGCCGGAACTCGTACTCGAATCCAATGGACAAACCTGGACGCTCGACCCGTCCAGGTCATACACGCTCGGACGCGATCCGCAGGGGGACATCGTGTTCGACGACGCCAGGGTGTCCTGGCGTCACGCCACGATCAGCTGGAGCGGCCGGAGTTGGGTCATCGAGGACCACGGCAGCACCAACGGCACATTCGTGCAGGGCCAGCGAATCCACCACCTGGAGATCGGCCCCGGCTCGGCCGTGCACCTCGGCAACGCGACCGACGGCCCGCGCCTGAGCCTGAAAGGCTCGGCCGCATCCGCCGCCACGCCCCAGGTACAGCAGCAGGCGCAGCCGCAGCAGCAGCCGTACGCGGCCCAGGGGGCGAACCCGGCGTGGGCGGCCCAGCAGCAGGCCGCGCCCCAGCAGCCGGCACCGCAGCAGGGCTGGCAGCAGCCGCAGGTCCCGCACCAGCAGGGCCCGGTCGGTGGCCACGCACAGCAGGGACCTGGTGGTGTCGCGGGGGCGCCGCCGGTCTACGGCGACCGCAGCCCGACCACGTTCCACCAGCTGGCCCTCGGCCGCGTCATGCGCATAGGCCGCGCGCTGGAGAACGAACTCGTCGTCTCCGACCTCCAGGTCTCGCGCCACCACGCCGAGTTCCACGCCACGCCCGACGGCCGCTACGAGATCCGCGACCTCGGTTCGCACAACGGCACGTTCGTCAACGGTGTGGCGATCGCCAAGAGCGGCTCGGCGCTGCTCGGCCCGAACGACATCGTCGGTGTCGGCCACTCCACGTTCCGTCTCGTCGGCGACCGCCTTGAGGAGTTCGTCGACACCGGTGAGGTCTCCTTCTCAGCCCGCCATCTGACGGTCACCGTGGACGGCGGCAAGCAGATCCTGAAGGACGTCTCCTTCGGTGTCCCCGAGAAGTCGCTGATCGCGGTCATCGGCCCGTCCGGCTCCGGCAAGTCGACGCTGCTGAAGGCCCTCACCGGTTACCGCCCGGCCAACCAGGGCGACGTTCTCTACGACAACCGGAACCTGTACAAGCAGTTCGCCGAGCTGCGCCAGCGCATCGGTCTGGTCCCGCAGGACGACATCCTGCACAAGGAGCTGACCGTCAAGAAGGCCCTCAAGTACGCGGCCAAGCTGCGCTTCCCCGCCGACACCACGGCCCAGGAGCGCGAGGCCCGCATCGACGAGGTGCTGCGCGAGCTGAAGCTGGACATCCACAAGGACAAGAAGGTCACGTCCCTGTCCGGCGGCCAGCGCAAGCGTGTCTCCGTGGCCCTGGAGCTGCTCACCAAGCCGTCGCTGATCTTCCTGGACGAGCCGACCTCCGGTCTCGACCCGGGCATGGACCGCGACGTCATGCAGCTGCTGCGCGGCCTCGCCGACGACGGCCGTACGGTCCTCGTCGTCACCCACTCGGTGGCCGAACTCGCCCTGTGCGACAAGCTTCTGGTGATGGCGCCCGGCGGTGCCGTCGCCTACTTCGGCCCGCCGGAGGAGGCCCTCAACTTCTTCGGCTACAGCACCTGGGCCGACGTCTTCTCCGCCTTCGAGAACTACCGCGACTACGACTGGGCGGGCCGCTGGAAGGGCTCGCAGCACTACCAGATGTACGCCGCGGACATCGACGCGGTCGCGCCGCAGTCCGTACACATGCCTCCGCCACAGCAGATGCGCCAGCCCAAGCCGCAGGGCTGGGGCTCGCAGCTGTTGACCCTGGTCCGGCGGTACGTGTCGGTCATCGTGTCCGACAAGGGCTTCCTTGCCCTGATGCTGATCCTGCCCGCCGTGCTCGGCGCGGTCAGCCTGCTCATCGAATCCGGCAACGACCTGCTGCCCAACGAGCCGCGCGCGGGCGGTCTGAGGGCGCCCAACGGCACCGCCACCACCGTCCTTCTGATCCTCGCCGTCGGCGCCTGTTTCGCCGGGGCGGCCAACTCCGTCCGCGAGCTGATCAAGGAACGGGTGATCTACGAACGGGAGCGCGCGACAGGCCTGTCCCGCTCGGCCTACCTGATGTCCAAGGTCATCGTGCTCGGCATGATCACCATGGTCCAGGGCCTGATCGTCGGCGGAATCGGCTTCGGTGCGCGCGAGGTCCCCGCGGAGGGCCTGGTCCTCGGCACCCTCACCAAGCTGGAACTCTGCCTGCCGATCATGGCGCTCGGCTTCACCTCGATGATGTTCGGTCTGGTGATCTCCGCGCTGGTGAAGACGTCCGAGAAGACCATGCCGCTGCTGGTGATGTTCGCGATCATCCAGGTCGTCTTCACCGGCTGCCTCTTCACGCTGAACGGCGCCCTGGGCGTCAACGAGTTCTCGTACCTGATGCCGTCCCGCTGGGCCGTCGCCGCCGCGGGCGCCACACTGGACTTCAACCTGGTCAACCCGAACAAGGACGACCCGACCCAGACCGACCCGCTGTGGGACCACACGGTCGGCATCTGGACCCTGGACATGATCGCCCTGATCGCCCTCGGCGCGATCTGCGGCGTCCTCGTGGCCCGCTTCCTGCGCCGCCACGAGCCGGAGGTCATGCGTAAGTAGTTTCCGGACACCGTGTCCCGGAACGAGCAGGGCGGCACCCGCGGTGGGGTGCCGCCCTGCGGCGTTTCCGAGACCCGCGCGCCGGCCTCAGCAGGCGCTGTCGACGTTGTCGATCGCGCCCTCCGGAAGAATGAGGTGCACGTCCCCGAACTCGTGCCACAGGTAGCGCCCGCGCAGCGCCTCCTCGTACGCCCGGTCGACCGCCGCCCGTCCCGCGACCGCCTCCAGCATCAGCAGATGCGAGGCCTCCGGCTCGTGCAGTCCGGTCAGCAGCCCGTCCACCACCCGCACCCCGCGCTCCGGGGTGACCACGAGACCGGTCCAGCCCTCCGTGGCCCGCACCACCCCGTCGGGCCCGGTCGCCGACTCCACGGCCCGCACCGCCGTCGTACCCACCGCGACGATCCGCCCCCCTCCGGCTCCCGCCGCGTTGATCAGCCGGGCCGACGCCTCCGGCACCGCGAAGCGTTCCGGGTAGGGCGGCTCGTGCGCCTCGGCCGACGCCACCCCCGTGTGCAGCGTGACCGGCGCGAACTGCACGCCCCGGCTCACCAGCTCCGCCACCAGACGCGCGGTGAAGGGCCGCGCCGCACTCGGCATCTCCGCGCTGCCTGCACTGTCGGCCGACGGCAGCGCGAACACCGTCTGGTACGCCGACAGCGGCTGGTCCCGTTCCGTGTAGGCGTACCGTATGGGCCGCCCGTGCTCCCGCAGCAGCCCCAGCACGTCCGGACCGTCGTCCGGACCCGTGGGGGCCGACACACGCGCCCACCACAGCCGGGCACTGTCCGCACTCAGTGGCTCCTCCACTACCAGCCGTACGTCCTCGGGCAGGCGCACCTCAGTCCCCGCGTGCCCGCCCGCACGCGCACGCGTGGTGCCCTTTCCGTCCGGTTCCCGCAGCTCGACGGCCCACCGCCCGTCGTCACCCCACGTCGAGAAGTGCACCACCACGCGCGCGTGCCCCACATGACCGTCCACGGCGGCCGCCAGCGTGGGGGAGGTGTTGACGACGAGCAGATCCCCGGCCCGCAGCAGCCGCGGCAACTCCACGAACTCGTGGTGCGCCACCTCCGTGCCGCGCGAGACGAGCAGCCGCACCGCGTCGCGGTCCAGGCCGGGTCCGCGCTGCTCGGCCGGCACCCGCGCCGACAGCTCCTCCGGAACCCGCAGCGCGGTCGTCATCGACGCTCCAGCAGGGACGGCGCACCGTAGCGGCCGCTGGCCGGACGCTCATCGATCAGCTGCAGGAAGGCCGGTACGACGCCGGCCGGCTCCGGCCGCGGATCGTCGTCGTCAGGTACCGCCGCCGCGTACAGGTCCGTGGCCATGTCCCCGGGATCGACCGCCCACACGCGCAGCCCGGGCTCCTCCTCGGCGAGCACCGCCGACAGATGGTCCAGTGCCGCCTTCGACGCCCCGTACCCGCCCCACGTCTCGTACGCCTCCGCGGCCGCGTCCGAGCTGACGCCGATGACCGTGCCGGCCCCGGAGGCCCGCAGCAGCGGCAGCGCCTCCTGGACGAGACCCAGCGCGGCGACCACGTTCACCTCCAGCGCCCGCCGCAGCCCCTCCAGCGGCAGCTCGTCCAGCCGTACGAGCGGCTCGGCGCCCAGCGCGCTCGCGTTGTTCACCAGCAGGTCGACACCGCCCAGCCGACGTGCCGCCGCCACCAGCGCCGCCCGGTGCCCGGCGTCCGTGACGTCCCCCGCCAGGGCCTCCACCCGGGTCCCGTACGCCGACAGTTCCTTCGCCGTCTCCTGGAGCACGTCCGCGGTTCTGGCGTCGAGCACCAGATCCCAGCCGCGCTCCGCCAGGGCGGCGCCGAGCGCCCGCCCCAGCCCCTTCGAAGCTCCCGTGATGATCGCTACTGGCATGCCATCCGTCCCCTCGTCCCGTGACCGCCGCTCCCGGCGCGTGTTCCCGGCCGCCGACCGCCCTCAGGCACCGGCCGCCGACCACGCTCAGCGGACGCCTTCACCGTAGGAACCGGGCCGTCCCGCCCGCCTCGTGCGCGGGCCGCAATGCGCCAGGGCCCTTCGCCCTAGGGCCCGCGGCCCAGGCGGAGGCCGTCACAGGTCCGATCCGCGGTGTCACACCCCGCAGGTACCGTGAGGTCATGAGCCAAGGTCCACGGTCCGGCCTCGCCGCGGTGAGTTCCGCGCTGCTGGCCATGAGCAGACACCTGGAGGTGCGCGACGTCCTCAAGACGATCGTGGCCTCCGCACGCGAGCTGCTCGACGCGGAGTACGCGGCACTGGGCGTGCCCGACGACCACGGCGGCTTCGCCCAGTTCGTGGTCGACGGCGTCACCGACGAGCAGTGGAAGGCCATCGGCCCGCTCCCGCGCCAGCACGGCATCCTGGCCGCGATGCTGCACGAGGCCAAGGCGGAGCGCCTGGCCGATGTGCGCAAGGACCCCCGCTTCGAGGGCTGGCCGAGCGCCCACCCCGATCTGGCCGACTTCCTGGGCCTGCCCATCCGTGACGGCGACGAGGTCATCGGCGCCCTCTTCCTCGCCAACAAGCGGTGCCCCAAGCCGGTGGGCGGCTGCGGATTCACCGAGGAGGACGAGGAACTGCTGTCGATCCTCGCCCAGCACGCCGCGATCGCCCTGACGAACGCGAGGCTCTACGAGCGCAGCCGCGAGCTCACCATCGCCGAGGAGCGCTCCCGCCTCGCTCACGAACTGCACGACGCCGTCAGCCAGAAGCTCTTCTCCCTGCGCCTGACCGCCCAGGCCGCGGCCGCCCTGGTCGACCGCGACCCCCGCCGCGCCAAGGGAGAGCTCCACCAGGTGGCCACGCTCGCCGCCGAGGCCGCCGACGAACTGCGCGCCGCCGTGGTCGAGCTCCGCCCCGCGGGCCTCGACGAGGACGGCCTCGTCGCCACCCTGCGCACCCAGGTCCACGTCCTGGACCGCGCCCACACCGCGCGCGTGACCTTCACCAGCTGCGGCGTCCGCGCCCTGCCCGCCGCACAGGAGGAGGCCATGCTCCGCGTCGCCCAGGAGGCCCTGCACAACGCGCTGCGGCACTCGGGGGCCGAGCGGGTCGAGGTGACCCTGGAGCGGCGCGACAGCACGGCGGTCCTGCGCGTCACGGACGACGGCAGCGGCTTCGAACCGGCGACCGTACGCCGCGCGGGGCGCCACCTCGGTCTGGTCTCCATGCGCGACCGGGCGAGCGGGGTCGGCGGCCGCCTGACGGTGGAGTCGGCGCCCGGCACGGGCACCACGATCGAAATGGAGGTCCCTGGTGGCTGACGCAATCAAGGTGCTGCTCGTCGACGACCACCAGGTGGTCCGCCGCGGCCTGCGCACCTTCCTGGAGGTGCAGGACGACATCGAGGTCGTGGGCGAGGCGGCCGACGGCGCCGAAGGAGTCGCCCGCGCCGAGGAGTTGAGGCCCGACATCGTTCTCATGGACATCAAGATGCCGGGCATGGACGGCGTCGAGGCCCTGCGCAGGCTGCGCTCACTCGACAACCCCGCGCGCGTGCTGATCGTCACCAGCTTCACCGAGCAGCGCACGGTGGTCCCGGCCCTGCGTGCCGGCGCCGCCGGGTACGTCTACAAGGACGTGGACCCCGACGCGCTCGCGGGCGCCATCCGGTCGGTGCACGCCGGGCACATCCTGCTCCAGCCGGAGGTGGCCGGCGCACTCCTCTCCCAGGAGGAGGCCAACTCGGGCCAGGGCAGAGGCGGTTCACTCACCGAGCGCGAGCGCGAGGTGCTCGGCCTGATCGCGGACGGCCGCTCGAACCGCGAGATCGCCCGCGCCCTGGTCCTCTCCGAGAAGACGGTCAAGACCCATGTCTCGAACATCCTGATGAAGCTGGACCTGGCCGACCGCACCCAGGCCGCGCTGTGGGCGGTACGCCACGGTGTGACGGGATGACCAGTGGGATTGATGACATGAGCGGCAATTCAGAAAGTTACGCTCCAGACTGAGATTCATACCGTCGTGTGTATGTCACCCGGATGGCGTATCCCCTGCCGGGCCGGGCCGTTTTCCAGGGCGTGCTGCGGCGCCTTGCCGCAGCGATCGCCAAGGAGGACTGAGAAGTGAAGAACCTGAAGAAGGCCGCTGCTGTCACCCTCGTGGCCGGTGGCCTGGTTGCCGCCGGTGCCGGTATGGCTTCCGCGACCGACGGTGGGGCGCACGCGAACGGCAAGGCCATCGGCTCGCCGGGTGTCCTCTCGGGCAACCTCGTCCAGGCTCCGGTCCACGTCCCCGTGAACGCGGTCGGCAACTCCGTGAACGTCATCGGCGTCCTGAACCCGGCCTTCGGCAACCTGGGCGTCAACCACTGAGGTCTGCCCGGACCACGAACGACCACCGGCCTCCAGGGCGCCTTCCGGGAGGCCGGTCAGTCGCGCTTCCAAGGGGCGCGGGGAACTGCGCGCCCAGCCACATCGGACCGTCACCAACTCACCCATTCCGTCCCGCACCGGCGGGGGGCTGGGGGCGCAGCCCCCAGTGATGGGACGGGTAGGGGCGGCGGGGGCGAAACACCTCCGCTCAGCGCACCCCCCGCTCCCGCTCCTCCACCACGGAGTTGTACGCCGCCACCTGCGCCCGCCGAGCCGTCCGCTCCACGGGCCGAAGGGCCGACGCCCGCGCCGCCATCTCCGAGGCGCTCACCGCACCCCCGTGCCCCCGCTCGCACGCCACCGAGATCAGCAACCCCACCCGCTGGGCCAGCTCCAGCACCCGTACCGCCCGCGGCGGATATCCCGGCGCCAGCACCTCACGCCCGCGCTCGGCCCGCGCCCGGTAGGCGTCGATCGCCGCCTCCGCCACCGGCCCCGAAGCCGCCACGTCCAGCCGCGACAGCACCTCCGTCGCCTCCCGCAATGCCTCCGCGAGCTCCCGCTCGGCCTCCCCGAGGGACGGCACGTCGGCCGGCGGAGCCTCCCGCACCGCCAGACAGTGCCAGACGACCTCCACATGCACATCGCCGTCCGGCCCGGCCTCGTACACCTCCGGCACCAGCCCCAGAGCGGCCCCGTGGCAGATCACCGCCTGCTCCGCGTCCAGTGCCCGCGCGTTGAATTCCGGCGGCCCGCTCAGCCCCAGCGGATGCCCCGGCGCGGGCAGCGCCACCCGCAACCCGCTCGCACCCAGCGACCGCAGCCGCCCCAGTGCCAGCGTCAGACCGACCGGCCCCGACTCCCCGGGAAGCCCGTCGACCCGGTGCACGGCGTCCTCCCCGACGATCGCGAGCACCGCGTCATCCGGTGAGACAAGTCCGGCCAAGAGGGCATTTCCCCATGCGGCGAGGCGTCCTGAACGTGGTTCCGAGAGCATGCCCCCCACCCTAAGGACCGACCGATGGGATGGACCGACCGACCGGTGGCGTAGATTTCCCTGGGGGCCGCGCACCACAGGCGGCGGCGCCCACAGGCGTACGCCACAGCCGAGACCAGGCCGACACCGAGACAGGCCGACACTGCAAGGGGAGACAGCGCGCTCATGAGCGATGTTCTGGAGCTGGAGGACGTATCCGTGGTCCGGGAGGGCCGGGCTCTGGTGGACCAGGTCTCCTGGTCGGTCAAGGAAGGCGAGCGCTGGGTCATCCTCGGCCCCAACGGCGCCGGGAAAACCACTCTCCTGAACCTCGCCTCCAGCTACCTCTTCCCCAGCAAGGGCACCGCCACAATCCTCGGCGACACCCTCGGCAAGGTCGACGTCTTCGAGCTGCGCCCGCGCATCGGCGTGGCGGGCATCGCCATGGCCGAGAAGCTCCCCAAGCGCCAGACCGTCCTGCAGACCGTGCTGACCGCCGCCTACGGCATGACGGCCACCTGGAACGAGGACTACGAAGAGGTCGACGAGCACCGCGCCCGCGCCTTCCTCGACCGCCTCGGCATGACCGAGTACGTGGACCGCAGGTTCGGCACCCTCTCCGAGGGCGAGCGCAAGCGCACCCTCATCGCCCGTGCGCTGATGGTCGACCCCGAGCTGCTGCTCCTCGACGAGCCGGCCGCCGGCCTCGACCTCGGCGGCCGCGAGGATCTCGTACGCCGTCTCGGCCGCCTGGCCCGCGACCCGATCGCACCCTCCATGATCATGGTCACGCACCACGTCGAGGAGATCCCGCCGGGCTTCACCCACGTCCTCATGATCCGCCAGGGCAAGGTCCTCGCGGCGGGCCCGCTGGAGCTGGAGCTCACCTCGCGCAACCTGTCCCTCTGCTTCGGCCTCCCGCTGGTCGTCGAACAGGTCGGTGACCGCTGGACCGCCCAGGGCCTGCCGCTGACCTGATCGCCAAGCCCTCGCGTCCGCCCGAGAGTTGGACCATCCGGCCGCACAACCCGGGCCGGGCAGCCACAACTTGATCACGCGCTCTGTCCGCGGGACCGTTGCGGTCCTACCATGGCCATGTGGACAGCATCGACGCATGGGTGTGGTGGCTGGTTGCCGCGGCCGGGCTCGGGGTCGCGCTCGTCGTGACCGCGATGCCGGAGCTGGGCATGCTCGCTGTAGGCGCCGTCGCAGGCGCCGTGACCGCGGGGCTCGGTGGGGGTGTCGTGCTCCAAGTGGTCGTGTTCGCCGTCGTCTCGGTCGCGCTCATCGCCGTCGTACGCCCCATCGCGGCCCGGCACCGCTCGCAGAGGCCCCAACACTCCACCGGTATCGACGCGTTGAAGGGCAAGCACGCCGTCGTACTGGAACGGGTCGACGGCAGAGGCGGCCGGATCAAGCTTGCCGGGGAAGTCTGGTCGGCACGCGCTCTCGACGCCGCACAGACCTACGAAGTGGGTCAGGAAGTGGACGTTGTGGAGATTGAGGGCGCCACGGCGATCATCATGTGATCTCGCACGACGGAACTGGGCCGAAGGCCCCACCTGGGAGTCTGTGTTCTGTCAGACTCGTCCAGCAAGATCTTCAACAAGCATAAGATCCTCCCGAAGCGCCGAAGCGGAGAAGGGTACGGGGAAGCCACGATGGGACCGATCGTCATCGTCCTGATCATTCTGGTGGTGTTGGTCTTCATCGCGTTGATCAAGACCATCCAGGTCATCCCACAGGCCAGCGCCGCCATCGTCGAGCGCTTCGGCCGTTACACACGAACACTCAACGCGGGCCTGAACATCGTGGTCCCGTTCATAGACACCATCCGCAACCGCATCGACCTGCGCGAACAGGTCGTACCGTTCCCACCCCAGCCGGTGATCACCCAGGACAACCTGGTCGTCAACATCGACACGGTCATCTACTACCAGGTGACCGACGCGCGCGCCGCCACCTACGAGGTCGCCAGCTACATCCAGGCGATCGAGCAGCTCACCGTCACCACCCTCCGCAACATCATCGGTGGCATGGACCTGGAGCGGACCCTGACCTCCCGCGAGGAGATCAACGCGGCCCTGCGAGGAGTCCTCGACGAGGCCACCGGCAAGTGGGGCATCCGCGTCAACCGTGTGGAGCTCAAGGCCATCGAGCCACCGACCTCCATCCAGGACTCGATGGAGAAGCAGATGCGCGCCGACCGTGACAAGCGCGCCGCGATCCTCACCGCCGAAGGTATCCGCCAGTCGCAGATCCTCACCGCCGAAGGTGAGAAGCAGTCCGCGATCCTGCGCGCCGAGGGTGAGGCCAAGGCCGCGGCCCTGAAGGCCGAGGGCGAGGCCCAGGCCATCCGTACGGTCTTCGAGTCCATCCACGCCGGAGACCCCGACCAGAAGCTGCTCTCGTACCAGTACCTCCAGATGCTGCCGAAGATCGCCGAGGGCGACGCCAACAAGCTCTGGATCGTCCCCAGTGAAATCGGCGACGCCCTCAAGGGCCTCTCCGGAGCCATCGGCAACTTCGGCCCGATGGCCGGCGGTTCAGGCGGCCAGGGCACGGTTCCCGCTCCGGCTACCGGCATGGAGCGCCGAGAGAAGCCGTCGATCACGGACTGAGGGGTCGCGCCCCGAAAGGGGCGCGGGGAACTGCGCGACCAGCCACGAACGGCCCGCAGTTCCCCGAAAACCTCATGAACCCCTACGCGGCCGACTGACCCAGCCAGTCCGGCAGAGCCTCAAGGTCGTCCTGCCCCAGGGCCAGCAACATCGCATCAGCAGGCGTCGGCTCGAACGGCTGCCGCAGCAACGGCATACCCGCCTGCTCCGGCGTACGGTCCGCCTTGCGGTGGTTGTCCTCCGCACACGAGGCCACCGTGTTCAGCCAGGTGTCCCCACCGCCCCGCGAACGCGGCACCACATGGTCCACGGTCGTCGCCCGCCTGCCGCAGTACGCGCACCTGTGCCGGTCGCGCACCAGGACCCCCCGCCTCGACCACGGAGCTTGTCTTCGGAACGGCACCCGTACGTACCTGCAGAGTCTGATCACCCGGGGCGCCGGTATGTCGACCGCGGCTCCGCGCATGCGCAGTTCGGGGTGGGCCTGCTCCACGACGGCCTTGTCCTGCAGCACCAGTACGACGGCGCGGTTGAGCGTCACCGTCGACAGCGGCTCGAAGCTCGCGTTCAGTACCAGCGTGTCCCGCATTCCAGCCCACCTCCTGTGCACCGCCACCCCCTGGCGGACTTGGATCAACTCTGGCCGGGCACGCCGAGATGGACAACGCAATAAAAAAATGCCCGCCTCTGATCAATTCCAAGACCAGAGGCGAGCAAACGTTCCATGAACGTCAGTCTGCGGCGATCCGCATCAGCTCAGCTGTCGGCGACAGCCTCGTATTCACCGATCAGCTGAGCCCGCGCCAGCGTGTGGAAGCGCAGATTGAACCCCACCACCGCGGGCGAGGCGTCCGAGTCCGGGCCGAGCTTCTCCTGGTCCACGGCGTACACCGTGAACACATAGCGGTGCGCCGGGTCTCCGGGCGGCGGTGCGGCACCGCCGAAGTCCTTCGTCCCGTAGTCATTGCGCGCGTGTACCGCGCCCTCCGGCAGCCCCTCGAACTTTCCCGTGCCCGCACCTGCCGGCAACTCCGTGACGGAGGCAGGGATGTCGAACACCACCCAGTGCCAGAACCCGCTCCCGGTCGGGGCATCCGGGTCGTAGCACGTCACGGCGAAACTCTTGGTCTCCGGCGGGAAGCCCTCCCAGCGCAGTTGCGGCGAGGTGTTCCCCGCCGCATAGACCTGAGCGTCCTTCAGCGTCGCCCCCGGCTCGACGTCCTCGCTCGTGACCGTGAACGACGGCACGACCGGATGAAAGTCATGGGGAAGCGGCGGCCTGCTGGGCTGGGTCACCTCGGTACCTCCTGGTGGGTCGGAATCGCTGGTTCCTGAGCCTAGAACCAGTTGCGCTTGCTGCCGACCTCCGACAGCCACTGGTTCAGGTACGCAGTCCAGTCGGTGCCCTGATAGTTGTTCAGCCCCACCTGGAAGGAACGGAAGGTGTCGCTGCCCTCGCTGAACAGACCCGGCTTCTTGTCCATCTCCAGTACGACGTCCATCTCGTGCTCGTCCGCCACGAAGCTCAGCTCGACCTGGTGCAGGCCGCGGTACTGCTGCGGCGGGAAGAACTCGATCTCCTGATAGAAGGGCAGCCTCTGCCGCGTACCCCGGATGTGCCCGCGCTCCAGGTCCGCGTTCTTGAAGCGGAAGCCCAGCTGGATGAAGGCGTCCAGGAGCGCCTGCTGCGCCGGCAGCGGGTGCACGTTGATCGGGTCCAGGTCACCGGAGTCGATGGCCCGCGCGATCGCCAACTCGGTCGTCACACCGACGTTCATGCCGCGCAGCGCCTGACCGTCGATCATCGTGACCGGCGTCTCCCAGGGGATCTCCAGTCCGAACGGCACCGCGTGGACCGCCTCGGCCTTCAGCTCGAAGGCCCCACCGAGCTGCACCTTCGTGAACTCGATGTCCTGCTTGTACTCCGTGTCCTGGCCCTCGACCTCGACCTTGGCCTGCAGCCCGACCGACAGCCCCTCGATCTGCTGATCCACCGAGCCGCCCTGGATGCGCACCTCACCCTGGACGACGCCGCCCGGCACGACGTTGACCTCGGTCAGCACCGTCTCGACCGAAGCACCACCGGCTCCCAGGCTCGCGAGCAGCCGCTTGAACCCCATGTCTCTTCCTCCCCAGGCAACGCCTGTGCCGTCTATGAAGCCCTGTTCCGTACGGATCCTTGATCCCTAGAAACGCGATCCAGCCGCGCCCGGTTCCGCGCCCTTACCCTTCCAAGGCGGAGGCCACCTGAACCACCCGCCGGTACACACCCGTCTGGACTACGCTCCTACGCCATGATCGCGACCCCCGACCGTACGCCCCTAACCCGGGAGTTCTTCGACCGACCCGTCCTTGAGGTCGCACCGGACCTCCTGGGCCGCGTCCTCGTACGCACCACCCCGGACGGTCCGATCGAACTCCGCCTCACTGAGGTCGAGGCATACGACGGAGAGAACGACCCCGGCTCCCACGCCTACCGTGGCCGCACAGCCCGAAACGACGTGATGTTCGGTCCGCCCGGCCACGTGTACGTCTACTTCACCTATGGGATGTGGCACTGCATGAACCTGGTGTGCGGCCCGGAGGGCCGGGCGAGCGCGGTGCTGCTGCGGGCCGGCGACGTCACAGCCGGCGCTGAACTCGCCCGCAAACGTCGAATCTCGGCCCGGAACGACAGGGAACTGGCCAAAGGCCCGGCCCGCCTGACCATGGCCCTGGGCGTGGACCGGGCCCTCGACGGTGCGGACGTCTGTGGCGGTCCCGACAGCCCCTTCGCCGCCCTGACCGGTACTCCCGCAGCCCCGGACCAGGTACGAAGCGGCCCCCGCACCGGCGTCGCAGGCGACGGAGGCACCCACCCCTGGCGCTACTGGATCGCCGACGACCCCACAGTGAGCCCGTACCGGGCACACGCACCCCGCCGCCGCCGAACTTGACGCGTCCCCGCGAGCTCCGTAACGTAGCCCGAGCCGCTTGAACCGGGTACTGCGTTTAGTCAGCAGCCGGAAGCGGCCAACCCACTACCTACAGCTCCCCTCAGCAGGGGCGAATTCGGTGTGCCCGCATGCCTGAATTCCGTACCCACGGAATCTCGATTATGAGTTTCCCGAGGGAATCGGCTAACGTAGTGGACGTCGGAAGGCGAAAAGCTCGACGACAAAAACCCGCTGACTGGGAATCGGTCCGAAAGGATCTGATAAAGTCGGAACCGCCGGAAAGGGAAGCGCGAAAGCGACTGACCTGGAAAGCGCCGAGGAAATCGGATCGGAAAAAGATCTGATAGAGTCGGAAACACCGAAGGGAAGCGCCCGGAGGAAAGCCACGAGAGAGTCTCTCGGGTGAGTACAAAGGAAGCGTCCGTTCCTTGAGAACTCAACAGCGTGCCAAAAATCAACGCCAGATATGTTGATACCCCGTCTCTCCCGGTTCCGGGAGGGCGAGGTTCCTTTGAAATAACACAGCGAGGACGCTGTGAGCCGGGGGGATTATTCCTCCTCCTGGTTCCGCTCTCGTGGTGTCATCCCGATTACGGGAAAACATTCACGGAGAGTTTGATCCTGGCTCAGGACGAACGCTGGCGGCGTGCTTAACACATGCAAGTCGAACGATGAAGCCCTTCGGGGTGGATTAGTGGCGAACGGGTGAGTAACACGTGGGCAATCTGCCCTTCACTCTGGGACAAGCCCTGGAAACGGGGTCTAATACCGGATACAACTACTACAGGCATCTGTTGGTGGTGGAAAGCTCCGGCGGTGAAGGATGAGCCCGCGGCCTATCAGCTTGTTGGTGAGGTAGTGGCTCACCAAGGCGACGACGGGTAGCCGACCTGAGAGGGCGACCGGCCACACTGGGACTGAGACACGGCCCAGACTCCTACGGGAGGCAGCAGTGGGGAATATTGCACAATGGGCGAAAGCCTGATGCAGCGACGCCGCGTGAGGGATGACGGCCTTCGGGTTGTAAACCTCTTTCAGCAGGGAAGAAGCGAAAGTGACGGTACCTGCAGAAGAAGCGCCGGCTAACTACGTGCCAGCAGCCGCGGTAATACGTAGGGCGCGAGCGTTGTCCGGAATTATTGGGCGTAAAGAGCTCGTAGGCGGCTTGTCACGTCGGGTGTGAAAGACCGGGGCTTAACTCCGGTTCTGCATTCGATACGGGCTAGCTAGAGTTCGGTAGGGGAGATCGGAATTCCTGGTGTAGCGGTGAAATGCGCAGATATCAGGAGGAACACCGGTGGCGAAGGCGGATCTCTGGGCCGATACTGACGCTGAGGAGCGAAAGCGTGGGGAGCGAACAGGATTAGATACCCTGGTAGTCCACGCCGTAAACGGTGGGAACTAGGTGTTGGCGACATTCCACGTCGTCGGTGCCGCAGCTAACGCATTAAGTTCCCCGCCTGGGGAGTACGGCCGCAAGGCTAAAACTCAAAGGAATTGACGGGGGCCCGCACAAGCAGCGGAGCATGTGGCTTAATTCGACGCAACGCGAAGAACCTTACCAAGGCTTGACATACACCGGAAACGGCCAGAGATGGTCGCCCCCTTGTGGTCGGTGTACAGGTGGTGCATGGCTGTCGTCAGCTCGTGTCGTGAGATGTTGGGTTAAGTCCCGCAACGAGCGCAACCCTTGTTCTGTGTTGCCAGCATGCCCTTCGGGGTGATGGGGACTCACAGGAGACCGCCGGGGTCAACTCGGAGGAAGGTGGGGACGACGTCAAGTCATCATGCCCCTTATGTCTTGGGCTGCACACGTGCTACAATGGCAGGTACAATGAGCTGCGATACCGTGAGGTGGAGCGAATCTCAAAAAGCCTGTCTCAGTTCGGATTGGGGTCTGCAACTCGACCCCATGAAGTCGGAGTTGCTAGTAATCGCAGATCAGCATTGCTGCGGTGAATACGTTCCCGGGCCTTGTACACACCGCCCGTCACGTCACGAAAGTCGGTAACACCCGAAGCCGGTGGCCCAACCCCTTGTGGGAGGGAGCTGTCGAAGGTGGGACTGGCGATTGGGACGAAGTCGTAACAAGGTAGCCGTACCGGAAGGTGCGGCTGGATCACCTCCTTTCTAAGGAGCACTTCTTACCGAGTCCTTCGGGACCAGGTCAGAGGCCACTACGTCGGCAAATGTTCGACGGTGGTTGCTCGTGGGTGGAACGTTGATTATTCGGCACACTTGATCGTCTTCTCCTTCCAGTACTGCTCCTTGTGGGCGTGGAACGTTGAGGGAAGCGGCGAGTGTGTCGGGCACGCTGTTGGGTGTCTGAGGGTGCGAGCGTTGCTCGTCCTTCGGGTTGCCGGCCCCGGTGAAGCACTGACGTAGTTGGTGTGTGACGGGTGGTTGGTCGTTGTTTGAGAACTGCACAGTGGACGCGAGCATCTGTGGCCAAGTTTTTAAGGGCGCACGGTGGATGCCTTGGCACCAGGAACCGATGAAGGACGTGGGAGGCCACGATAGTCCCCGGGGAGTCGTCAACCAGGCTTTGATCCGGGGGTTTCCGAATGGGGAAACCCGGCAGTCGTCATGGGCTGTCACCCGTACCTGAACACATAGGGTATGCGGAGGGAACGCGGGGAAGTGAAACATCTCAGTACCCGCAGGAAGAGAAAACAACCGTGATTCCGGGAGTAGTGGCGAGCGAAACTGGATGAGGCCAAACCGTATGCGTGTGAGACCCGGCAGGGGTTGCGTATACGGGGTTGTGGGATCTCTCTTCCACGGTCTGCCGGCCGTGGGACGAGTCAGAAACCGTTGATGTAGGCGAAGGACATGCGAAAGGTCCGGCGTAGAGGGTAAGACCCCCGTAGTCGAAACGTCAGCGGCTCGTTTGAGAGACACCCAAGTAGCACGGGGCCCGAGAAATCCCGTGTGAATTTGGCGGGACCACCCGTTAAGCCTAAATATTCCCTGGTGACCGATAGCGGATAGTACCGTGAGGGAATGGTGAAAAGTACCGCGGGAGCGGAGTGAAATAGTACCTGAAACCGTGTGCCTACAAGCCGTGGGAGCGTCGCGCAGGGAACTTGTTCCTTGCGTCGTGACTGCGTGCCTTTTGAAGAATGAGCCTGCGAGTTTGCGGTGTGTTGCGAGGTTAACCCGTGTGGGGAAGCCGTAGCGAAAGCGAGTCCGAATAGGGCGGTGTAGTAGCGCGCTCAAGACCCGAAGCGGAGTGATCTAGCCATGGGCAGGTTGAAGCGGAGGTAAGACTTCGTGGAGGACCGAACCCACCAGGGTTGAAAACCTGGGGGATGACCTGTGGTTAGGGGTGAAAGGCCAATCAAACTCCGTGATAGCTGGTTCTCCCCGAAATGCATTTAGGTGCAGCGTCGTGTGTTTCTTGCCGGAGGTAGAGCACTGGATAGGCGATGGGCCCTACCGGGTTACTGACCTTAGCCAAACTCCGAATGCCGGTAAGTGAGAGCGCGGCAGTGAGACTGTGGGGGATAAGCTCCATGGTCGAGAGGGAAACAGCCCAGAGCATCGACTAAGGCCCCTAAGCGTACGCTAAGTGGGAAAGGATGTGGAGTCGCAGAGACAACCAGGAGGTTGGCTTAGAAGCAGCCACCCTTGAAAGAGTGCGTAATAGCTCACTGGTCTAGTGATTCCGCGCCGACAATGTAGCGGGGCTCAAGCGTACCGCCGAAGTCGTGTCATTCACACATATGGCCCTAACGGGTGTGTGGATGGGTAGGGGAGCGTCGTGTGCCGGGTGAAGCAGCCGCGGAAGCGAGTTGTGGACGGTTCACGAGTGAGAATGCAGGCATGAGTAGCGATTCACACGTGGGAAACGTGTGCGCCGATTGACTAAGGGTTCCTGGGTCAAGCTGATCTGCCCAGGGTAAGTCGGGACCTAAGGCGAGGCCGACAGGCGTAGTCGATGGATAACCGGTTGATATTCCGGTACCCGCTGTGAAGCGTCAAACATCGAGCATCGTGATGCTAAGGCCGTGAAGCCGTTCCGGACCCTTCGGGGAATGGAAAGTGGTGGAGCCGCTGAACCAAGCGGTTAGTAGGTGAGTGATGGGGTGACGCAGGAAGGTAGTCCATCCCGGGCGGTGGTTGTCCCGGGGTAAGGGTGTAGCCCGAGTGGTAGGTAAATCCGCCGCTCTTGCAGGGTGAGACCTGATGCCGAGCCGATTGTGGTGAAGTGGATGATCCTATGCTGTCGAGAAAAGCCTCTAGCGAGTTTTATGGCGGCCCGTACCCTAAACCGACTCAGGTGGTCTGGTAGAGAATACCGAGGCGTTCGGGTGAACTATGGTTAAGGAACTCGGCAAAATGCCCCCGTAACTTCGGGAGAAGGGGGGCCATTCCTGGTGATCCAATTTTCTTGGTGAGCTGGGGGTGGCCGCAGAGACCAGCGAGAAGCGACTGTTTACTAAAAACACAGGTCCGTGCGAAGCCGTAAGGCGATGTATACGGACTGACGCCTGCCCGGTGCTGGAACGTTAAGGGGACCGGTTAGCTCACTTTCGGGTGGGCGAAGCTGAGAACTTAAGCGCCAGTAAACGGCGGTGGTAACTATAACCATCCTAAGGTAGCGAAATTCCTTGTCGGGTAAGTTCCGACCTGCACGAATGGCGTAACGACTTCTCGACTGTCTCAACCATAGGCCCGGTGAAATTGCACTACGAGTAAAGATGCTCGTTTCGCGCAGCAGGACGGAAAGACCCCGGGACCTTTACTACAGTTTGATATTGGTGTTCGGTTCGGCTTGTGTAGGATAGCTGGGAGACTGTGAAGCGTGGACGCCAGTTCATGTGGAGTCGTCGTTGAAATACCAGTCTGGTCGTGCTGGATGTCTAACCTGGGTCCGTGATCCGGATCAGGGACAGTGTCTGATGGGTAGTTTAACTGGGGCGGTTGCCTCCTAAAGGGTAACGGAGGCGCCCAAAGGTTCCCT
Source organism: Streptomyces sp. KM273126 (assembly GCF_004337435.2). Classification (NCBI taxonomy): domain Bacteria; kingdom Bacillati; phylum Actinomycetota; class Actinomycetes; order Kitasatosporales; family Streptomycetaceae; genus Streptomyces; species Streptomyces sp. KM273126. The sequence goes on from NZ_SJXB02000002.1 coordinate 832,465, forward strand.
CAGCCTGGTTGGCAATCAGGTGTTGAGTGTAAGTGCACAAGGGAGCTTGACTGTGAGACCGACGGGTCGAGCAGGGACGAAAGTCGGGACTAGTGATCCGGCGGTGGCTTGTGGAAGCGCCGTCGCTCAACGGATAAAAGGTACCCCGGGGATAACAGGCTGATCTTCCCCAAGAGTCCATATCGACGGGATGGTTTGGCACCTCGATGTCGGCTCGTCGCATCCTGGGGCTGGAGTCGGTCCCAAGGGTTGGGCTGTTCGCCCATTAAAGCGGTACGCGAGCTGGGTTTAGAACGTCGTGAGACAGTTCGGTCCCTATCCGCTGTGCGCGTAGGAGTCTTGAGAAGGGCTGTCCCTAGTACGAGAGGACCGGGACGGACGAACCTCTGGTGTGCCAGTTGTTCTGCCAAGGGCATGGCTGGTTGGCTACGTTCGGGAGGGATAACCGCTGAAAGCATCTAAGCGGGAAGCCTGCTTCGAGATGAGGACTCCCACCCACTTGATGGGGTAAGGCTCCCAGTAGACGACTGGGTTGATAGGCCAGGTCTGGAAGCCCGGTAACGGGTGGAGGTGACTGGTACTAATAGGCCGAGGGCTTGTCCTCAGTTGCTCGCGTCCACTGTGTTAGTTCTGAGACAACGAACAGTTGTCGGCTTTGAGTAGAACAGTCAATTGAAGAGTGTGCTTGTTCGCTCGAAACCAATAGGGTTTCGGTGGTCATAGCGTGAGGGAAACGCCCGGTTACATTCCGAACCCGGAAGCTAAGCCTTACAGCGCCGATGGTACTGCAGGGGGGACCCTGTGGGAGAGTAGGACGCCGCCGAACAATCTTTGGAGGACCCCTGGTCCCAGCGTTCAGCTGGGGCCAGGGGTCCTTTCGTTTTTCCGGAGCGCACCGGGTACTCGGCTGCGCAAGAATGACTGCGGTACCGAAGACAGGAGTCCCCGATGTCCACCAACTCTCCCGACGAGCGACCGGAGCGCGATCAGCGCCGCCGGGACAGTGGTGACCGCGGCGACCGTGGCGGGTACCGAGGTGGTCCCCGTCGCGACAACGACCGAGGCGGTTATGACCGTGGCGGCTATGGGCGGCGCGACGACCGGCGCGATGACCGGCGTGATGGTGACCGCGGTGATCGGGGCGGGTTCCGGCGCGACGACCGGCGTGATGACCGGCGTGGCGACGACCGCGGTGACCGGGGTGGCTTCCGGCGTGATGACAGCCGGGGTGGGTTCCGAGGGCGCGACGACCGGGGTGGCGATCGGCGCGACGATCGCAGGGATGACCGCCGTGATGACCGCCGTGATGACCGGCGTGGCGACGACCGCGGTGACCGGGGTGGCTTCCGGCGTGATGACCAGCGTGGTGGCTACGGAGGGCGCCGCGACGACCGCCGAGAGGGCGACCGAGGGGCACGTCCCGGATTCCGCCGTGACGAGCGCGGTGACCGTGGCGAGCGCGGTGGCTTCCGGCGTGACGACGACCGCGGTGACCGGGGTGGCTTCCGGCGTGATGATCAGCGTGGTGGCTACGGAGACGGGCGTCACGACCGGCGTGACGACCGGCGGGACGACCGGCGTGAAGGTGAGCGGCGGGACGACCGGCGTGAAGGTGACCGTGGTGATCGTGGTGGGTTCCGCCGCGACGACCGTGACCGGGACCGGGACCGTGGGTTCCGGCGTGACGAGCGTGGTGGCTTCCGCCGGGATGACAGCCGGGGTGGGTTCCGAGGGCGCGACGACCGGGGTGGCGATCGGCGCGACGATCGCAGGGATGACCGCCGTGATGACCGGCGTGGCGACGACCGCGGTGACCGGGGTGGCTTCCGGCGTGATGACCAGCGTGGTGGCTACGGAGGGCGCCGCGACGACCGCCGAGAGGGCGACCGAGGGGCACGTCCCGGATTCCGCCGTGACGAGCGCGGTGACCGTGGCGAGCGCGGTGGCTTCCGGCGTGACGACAGCCGTGGTGAGCGCGGTGGTTTCCGCGGCCGTGACGATCGTGGTCGCGGGCCCCGCGGTGACGACCGTGGTGGTCGGCCCGGGCGTCCCGGTGGTTTCCATGGGCGTGGCGACGACCGGCGTGGTGGCGGGCGCTTCCGTGAGGACCGGGAGAGGGAGCGGGACCGCGAGCCGATCAAGCGGCTGCCGATCCCCGAGGACGTCACTGGCGAGGAGATCGACAAGGACGTACGGCAGGAGTTGCAGAGCCTGCCCAAGACGCTTGCCGACGACGTCGCCAAGAACCTGGTGATGGTCGCCAAGCTCATCGACGAGGACCCCGAGGGTGCCTACGGCTACTCCAGGGTGGCCCTGCGGCTCGCCTCGCGCGTCGCCGCCGTGCGGGAAGCGGCCGGCTTCGCCGCGTACGCGAACCAGAAGTACAGCGAGGCTCTCGCGGAGTTCCGGGCCGCGCGGCGCATGACCGGGAACATCGACCTGTGGCCCGTCATGGCCGACTGTGAGCGTGGTCTCGGGCGGCCCGAGAAGGCACTGGACATGGCCGGAGCGCCCGAGGTGCACAAGCTGGACAAGGCCGGGCAGGTCGAGATGCGGCTCGTGGCGGCCGGCGCCCGGCGGGACATGGGGCAGCTCGACGCGGCCATTGTGACCTTGCAGAGCCCCGAGTTGGCCTCCAACTCCGTTCAGCCGTGGACCGCACGGCTGCGGTACGCGTACGCCGACGCGTTGCTCGCGGCCGGACGTGTGGGCGAGGCGCGTGAGTGGTTCGCCAAGGCCGTCGAGGCCGACAAGGACGGCAGTACGGATGCCTCCGACCGGCTTGCGGAGATGGACGGCGTCGAGTTCGTCGACGCCCTCGACGAGAACGAGAACGAGAACGAGAACGAGGGCGACGGCGACGTCAAGAGCGGTCGTGAGGAGCAGAAGGACGGTCTCGGTGACGGGCGCGGTGCTCCCGCCGCTTCTACCGAGGACAGTTCCGAGGATCGTGACAGCTGACGTCCGTGACAGCTGACATCCGCGACAGGTGATGTCTGACGACTTATGGCGGGGCCCGTGACGCGCGGGTCCCGCCATTTTCGTGTTTCAGATCTCCAGTGCTCTCAGGACCAGGCCCGACGCCGGCTTCGGGCCGAAGGACGTCGACTTGCGGGGCATGGTGACACCCTGGCGGGCGAGGTCGCGGACGACATCCTCGCGGACGGGGTGCATCAGGACCGCGGTGCCGCCGTCCCGCTCCGCCTTGGCGACGGTGGCCGCTGCGTCATGTATGTACGCGACGTGCGCGGGGGAGTCCTCCGGGATGTGCCACACGTGGTCCAGGAGAGTGGCGTGCAGCACCGTTGCATCCAGGGTGCGCCAGGCCTCCGGGCGGTCGGCGGGGACCGTACGGTCCAGGAGGGCCGGGTCCGGGTGGTCGAGGAGGTGGAAGGCGCCGTCGCCGGCGAGGAGGAAGGCGTTGCCCGTGCAGGTCGCGTCGGCCAGGGCCGCCAGGGCCTCGGAGAGCGGGACGTCGAGGCGGCGTACGCGGAAGTGGTCCGCCACGGCGGAGAGCGCTTCCGGCAGGGGGAGCCGGTGCAGGAGGCGGTGGATCGCGCGGACCCGGAGCGGGTAGCGCGCCGTGTCGACCAGGAGGACCAGCCCGTGGTCCCACGGGCTGGGGGAAGGGTGCTCCGCGCGTAGACGCAGGTATGTCGCCCAGCGGTGGTGGCCGTCGGCGATGAGGGCCTGGTGGTGGGCGAGGTCCGATCGGATCTCTGTGAGGTCGGCCGGGTCCGTCACGGCCCACAGGCGGTGGCTGAAGCCGTCCTCCGTGGTCGTGGCGAGGAGCGGCGGGCGCTCGGCGGTGCGCTCGATGACGGCTCTCGTGCCGGTTGCCGAGCCGTTGCCGCGGTACGTCAGGAGCAGGGGTTCGAGGTTGGCGCGGGTGGCGCGCATCAGAGCCGCGCGGTCGTCGACCACGTGGGGCATGACGTCCTCATGAGGGAGGACCACGCCGTCCGGTGGCTCCGACAGGCGGAGGGCGCCTATGACGCCGCGCTGCAGCATGCCGCCGCCGTCACGCTGCTCGTACACGTACAGGCCGGGCTCGTCGTCCGCGACCAGGACTCCGTCGGAGAGCCAGCGGTACAGGGTGGCCGCCGCCTGGTCGTTGCGGGCCGTGGGGGTGGGGGCCTGCGGGAGTATCAGGCGGACGATGTTGTGCGGGTCGGCGGACTCGAGGTGGAGCAGTCCGTCGGGGCGTACGACCACGTCGTACGGCGGGGATGTCACCGCGGACAGGCTGCGGACCCGGTCGGGGGCGTAGCGAAGGCCCCGGAACGGGGACAGTTCGAGGCCACTGCGCGCCGGGGTCTCCTTCGCGGGACCTGCATAGTTCATTGAGGCATCGTATGTGTGTCAGTGGCATGCGCGATGATCGGACCGAGAGATCGGCACGTGATCGACCGAGGAGCGATGTGCAATGAGCCAGACCGTCAGGACGCGGCCTGAGGGCAGTGGCCGGCCCCTGAGCGAGGCGTACGACACGGCGCTGCTCGATCTGGACGGCGTGGTGTACGCGGGTGGGAGCGCGATCGCGCACGCCGTCGAGTCGCTCGGCACGGCACGTGGGGGCGGGATGCACCTCGCGTACGTCACGAACAACGCGCTGCGGACGCCCGACACGGTGGCCGAGCACCTCACGGCGCTGGGCATACCGACCGAGGCCGGTGAGGTCATCACCTCGGCGCAGGCAGTGGCCCGGCTCATCAGCGAGCAGGTACCCGCCGGGGCCCGCGTGCTGGTGATCGGCGGGGACGGGCTGCGGGTGGCGCTGCGGGAGCGGGGGCTGGAGCCCGTGGAGTCCGTCGACGACGACCCGGTGGCGGTGGTGCAGGGCTACGGCGGGCCCGACCTGCCGTGGGGGCGGTTCGCCGAGGCCTGCTACGCCATCGGACGCGGGGTGCCGTGGTTCGCGTCCAACACGGATCTCACCATTCCGAGTGCGCGCGGCATCGTCCCCGGGAACGGGGCGGCGGTGGAGGTCGTACGGATCGCCACGGGCGCCGAGCCGCAGGTGGCGGGCAAGCCGCTGACTCCGATGCACCGGGAGACGGTCCTGCGCACGGGCGCAGAGCGGCCACTCGTGGTCGGGGACCGGCTGGACACGGACATCGAGGGAGCCTTCAACGGCGAAGTGGACTCGCTGCTCGTACTGACCGGGGTCACCGACGGCGCGCAGCTGCTGGCCGCGCCGCCGCAGCACCGGCCTACGTACGTCGACGCGGATCTGCGCGGGCTGCTCACCGGGCAGCCCGAGGTCGTCGAGGCGGCCGAGGGTTTCCGCTGCGGTGGCTGGATGGCGACGGCCGGGAGCGACCGGCTGGAGCTGGAGGGCGACGGTGAGGTGCTCGACGGGCTGCGCGCGTTGTGTGCGGCGGCCTGGACGGCGGCCGGGGCGGGCTCGTGCGGGCTGGACGGAGGGAAGGCGCTGGCGCGGCTCGGGCTGTGAGGGCAAGCAGGGCGGGATCGAGACCAGGGCGAGATCGAGACCGGGGCGAGGGTAGGCTAACCTAACCTGGTGTTCGTCGACAGTCCTCCTGAGCAGCGCGCGGTGACCACCGCTGCGCCCCCCGAACGTCGGGCGATACGGACCATGGGACTCCTCACCTCCGTGGGAATCCTGGCCCTGGTCGCCCTGGCCAGCATCGCCATCGGTGCGAAAGAGCTCTCGTTGGAGCAGGTCTGGCACGGCCTGTTCGACGACACCGGGACGTACGGCGACGTCGTGGTCGGTGAGCGGCTGTCCCGCACCGTCCTCGGGCTGCTCGCCGGGGCCGCGCTCGGCCTGTCGGGTGCTCTGCTCCAGGCGCTGACCCGCAATCCGCTGGCAGACCCCGGGCTGCTCGGCATCAACGCGGGCGCGTCCGCCGCCGTCGTCACCGCCATCACGTTCCTCGGTGTCACTTCGCTGAGCGGCTATGTGTGGTTCGCGTTCCTCGGGGCGGCCGTGGTCGGGGCGCTGGTCTGGTTCCTCGGTGGCAGCCGTGGGGCGACGCCCGTGCGGCTGGCGCTGGCCGGTACGGCGATCACGGCCGCGCTCTACGGCTACCTCCAGGCCGTGATGATCACGGACGGGGCGGCGCTCGGCAAGATGCGTTTCTGGACGGTCGGTTCGCTGGCCTCGGCGACCGACTCGACCATCACCCAGGTCCTGCCGTTCTTCGGGGTCGGCCTGGTCCTCGCGCTGTTCCTGGCCCGGCCGCTGAACGCGGTGGCCATGGGCGACGACACCGCCCGCGCGCTCGGCGCCGGCCTGGGCCGCACTCGCGCGCTCTCGATGGCCGCCGCCACCGTGCTGTGCGGGGCCGCGACCGCCGCCTGCGGGCCGATCGTGTTCGTCGGGCTGATGGTCCCGCACCTCGTACGGTCCTTCACCGGGCCCGACCTGCGCTGGATCCTGCCGTACGCGACGATCCTGTCGCCCGTGCTGCTGCTCGGCGCCGACGTCATCGGGCGGATGGTGGCGCGGCCGGCGGAGGTTCAGGTCGGGATCGTCACCGCGGTGCTCGGCGGCCCGGTCTTCATCTTTCTCGTACGGCGGCGGAGGACGACTCAGCTGTGAAGGTCATGGACACACCCGCCATACGCACGTCCGACGGAACCGGGCCGGGCACCCGCAGGGCCGCCCTGCGCGACCGCGTCGTCCGCACGCCGGGCGGACTCTCGGTGCGCGTGGACGTGCGCGCGTTCACCGTCGTCGTCGCGCTGCTGCTGGCCGCGTTCACCGCGAGCGTCGTCCTGATCGGCACCGGCGACTTCCCGATCCCGGCCGTAGACGTTCTCAGGACGCTGATGGGCAACGGCGACGCGGGCCAGGAGTTCATCGTCAACGAGCTGCGGCTGCCGCGCGTCCTCGTCGGGCTGCTGGTCGGTGCCTCGCTCGGCCTCGGCGGTGCGCTGTTCCAGTCGATCTCCCGCAATCCGCTGGGCAGTCCGGATGTGCTGGGCCTCGCGCAGGGCTCGACCGCGGGCGCGCTCGTCGTGATCGTGCTGTTCTCGGGTTCCGCGGGGCAGGTCACGGCCGGGGCGCTCGTCGGCGGCCTCGTGACGGGGCTCGCGATCTATCTGCTGGCCTGGAAGCGGGGCGTGCACGGGTACCGGCTCGTCCTGGTCGGCATCGGCGTATCCGCGATCGTCACCGCGGTCAACGGCTATCTGATCACCAAGGCCGACCTCGTCGACGCGGCCCGCGCGGTCGTGTGGATGACCGGCTCCCTGGCCGGCCGTGACTGGTCCCAGGTCTGGCCGCTGCTCTGGATGTGCGCCGTCCTCGTACCGCTGGTGCTGGCGAACGCGCGCGGGCTGAGGATGACGGAGATGGGCGACGACGTGTCGTACGCCCTCGGGGTGCGTGTCGAGCGCTTGCGGATGCTGCTGATGGTGGCGGCCGTGCTGCTCACCGCCGGGGCGACCGCGGCCGCGGGGCCGGTCGGCTTCGTCGCACTGACCGCACCGCAGCTCGCACGGCGGCTGACCCGCTCTCCCGGACCGAACCTCGCGGCGTCCATGTGCATGGGCGCGACCCTGCTGATCACCGCGGACTGGGCCGCGCAGCGGGCCTTCGGCGCCGACCAGCTGCCCGTGGGCGTGGTGACCGGGGTCCTCGGCGGTGTCTATCTTCTGTGGTTGCTGGTCACCGAGCGGAAGGCCGGGCGGATATGAGCGGCACGTCGGCGAACGGCACGCCCGCGAACGAGAACAACGACAAGAGCACGAGGAGCACTGTGAACCGCCTGTCCGCCGAGAACGTCACCCTCGCCTATGACCAGCGCGTCATCGCCGAGCAGCTGTCGGTGGAGATCCCCGACAACTCGTTCACCGTGATCGTCGGCCCCAACGCCTGCGGCAAGTCGACGCTGCTGCGCGCCCTTTCCCGGATGCTGAAGCCGTCCCAGGGGCGGGTGCTGCTGGACGGGGACGTCATCCAGTCGATGCCCGCGAAGAAGGTCGCCCGGACGCTGGGGCTGCTGCCGCAGTCGTCCATCGCGCCCGACGGGATCACGGTCGGGGACCTGGTGGGGCGCGGGCGGTACCCGCACCAGGGGCTGCTGCGGCAGTGGTCGACCGAGGACGAGCGGGTCGTACGGGAGTCGATGGAGTCGACCGGTGTCGCGGAGCTCGCGGACCGCTACGTCGACGAGCTCTCCGGCGGCCAGCGGCAGCGCGTCTGGATCGCCATGGCGCTCGCCCAGCAGACGCCGCTGCTGCTCCTCGACGAGCCGACGACCTATCTGGACATCCAGCACCAGATCGACGTGCTCGACCTCTGCGCGGAACTCCACGAGGAGCAGGGGCGGACGCTGGTGGCGGTGCTGCACGACCTCAACCACGCCGCCCGGTACGCCACGCACCTCATCGCCCTGCGCGGCGGTCAGGTGATCGCCGAGGGGTCGCCCGCCGACATCGTCACGGCCGGGCTGGTCGAGGACGTCTTCGGGCTGCGCTGCCAGGTCATCGAGGACCCGGAGACGGGGACGCCGCTGGTGGTGCCGGCGGCGCGTAAGGCCCGTACCCGGGTGGCTGCGGCAGAGGCGTCCTCCTGATGACCGAAGCATCACGATGACGAACGCGTTCGGGTGACGGACGCGTTCTGATCACAGCAGCTTTCTGAGGCGCAGGAGGTCGAGCAGGCCCGCTTCCAGCCTGACCCGGCCGGAGCCCCAGGCCTTCGCGAAGTGGAGCTCGCCGTTGACCATGGAGACCAGGTCATCGCCGGTCATCGTGAGACGGATCTCGGCCCTCTCCCGAGGCGGCCCCTGGAGCGTGTCCTGTACGTGGATCCGGCCGTCCGTCAGGCGGCCGGCGAAGGTGACGTCCAGGTCGGTGATGTGGCAGCTCAGCGAGCGGTCGAGCGCGGCGGCGCTGCGGACGTCGCCATTGGCGCCCGCCAGGTTCTCCGAGAGCTTGTCGAGTGCGCTGCGGCACTCCTCAATCGTGGCCATCGCGATCGACGGTACCCCAGGGCTTCATCCACGGTACCCAGGGGCTTCGCGGTAGCGTCGGGGCATGAGTGACTCAAGTCCGGACGCCGAGGCCCCGCAAGAGGGGGCCCCGGAGCCTGGCGTGCCCGAGCCCGAGCCGGAGGGTGAGCCCGCGTACTACCCGGCCGCCCCGGCCCCGCTCGGCGTGCCGCGCACCCCCACCGGCAACGCCGACGTCGACGCGGCCCTCGACCGGCTGGGGGACGCCGACCACCTCGGCACCGACGGACACGTCGAGGTGTACGAGGATGTACACGGGGGGCTGAGGGACGCGCTGACCGCGCTCGACGCCCGCCCGGGACCTCCGGCGTCCGGGCGAGGCCCTTCGGGCCACACCATCCAGTCGGTACCCGCACAGGACCAACACAGGAGCTGAACCACACGTGGCAGGAGTGGCACGCCGCCGTCTCGACGCCGAGCTGGTGCGACGGAAGCTCGCGCGCTCGCGGGAGCACGCGAGCCAGCTGATCGAGGCCGGGCGCGTGACCGTCGGCAAGACCATGGCGACCAAGCCCGCCACCCAGGTGGAGACCGCCGCCGCGATCGTGGTCGCACAGGACGACAGAGATCCGGACTACGTCTCCCGCGGCGGCCACAAGCTCGCCGGCGCCCTGAAGGCGTTCGTGCCGCAGGGGCTGGCGGTCGAGGGGCGGCGGGCGCTCGACGCCGGCGCGTCCACGGGCGGTTTCACCGATGTCCTGCTGCGGGCGGGCGCCGCGCATGTCATCGCCGTCGACGTCGGCTACGGACAACTTGCGTGGTCTCTGCGAAGCGATGAACGCGTCACCGTCAAGGACCGTACGAACGTACGCGAGTTGACGCTCGCAGCGATCGATGGGGAGCCTGTGGATCTTGTCGTGGGGGATCTGTCCTTCATCCCGCTCGGCCTGGTGCTGCCCGCCCTGGTGCGGTGCGTGAAACCGGACGCCGATCTGGTGATGATGGTCAAGCCGCAGTTCGAGGTGGGGAAGGAGCGGCTGGGGAGTGGCGGAGTCGTACGCAGCCCGGAGCTGCGCGCCGAGGCGGTGCGCTCAGTGGGCGAGAAGGCGGGGGAGTTGGGGCTCGGCGTGCGCGGCGTGACCGCCAGCCCGCTGCCCGGACCTTCGGGCAATGTCGAGTACTTTCTGTGGCTGCGAGCCGGGGCACCCGCGCTGGATCCGGCCGATGTTGACCGTGCAGTGGCGGAGGGGCCGCGTTGACGCAGAACCGAGCTCGTACTGTTTTCCTGCTGGCCCACACCGGGCGGCCGGCGGCCATCCGGAGCGCCGAACTCGTGGTCAAGGGGCTGCTGCGCTCCGGGCTCGGCGTGCGCGTCCTGGAGTACGAGGCGCGCGACCTGCCGCTGCCGGACGAGGTGGAGCTGGTCAAGGAGGCCACTCCGCAGTGCCTCGAAGGGTGTGAGCTGCTCATCGTGCTCGGCGGCGACGGCACGCTGCTGCGCGGCGCGGAGTTCGCCCGCGCCTCCGGGGTGCCGATGCTCGGCGTCAATCTCGGGAGCGTCGGCTTCCTCGCCGAGGCCGAACGGGACGACCTGGACAAGGTCGTCGACCGGGTGGTGACCAAGGCGTACGAGGTCGAGGAACGCATGACCGTCGACGTCGTCGTGCACCGCAACGGCGAGATCGTGCACACCGACTGGGCGCTCAACGAAGCGGCCGTGCAGAAGGCGGGGGCCGAGAAGCTCCTTGAGGTCGTGCTGGAGATCGACGGGCGGCCGGTGACGGGCTTCGGCTGCGACGGGATCGTGCTGTCCACGCCGACCGGGTCGACGGCTTACGCCTTCTCGGCCGGCGGGCCGGTGGTGTGGCCGGAGGTCGAGGCGCTGCTGATGGTGCCGATCAGCGCGCACGCGCTGTTCGCGAAGCCGTTGGTGACGTCGCCGGACTCCGTGCTCGCCGTGGAGGTCCTGCCGCATATCCCGCCGGGCGTGTTGTGGTGCGACGGGCGGCGGACCGTGGAGCTGCCGCCGGGGGCGCGGGTCGAGGTGCGGCGGGGGGCTGTGCCGGTGCGGCTGGCCCGGCTCCACCATGCGTCGTTCACCGATCGGTTGGTGGCGAAGTTCGCGTTGCCGGTTTCGGGGTGGCGCGGGGCGCCGCATTAGATTGCGCCCGGCGCCACGGATGCTGCCCGGGCGCCGGCCAACCCCCGCGTTGGCGGGGACCACCGCATCCGTCACTCTTCCAAAACGGTGACGACCGGACCACCCCCGCGTGGGCGGGAAGCTGTCAGCCCAACGAGGATGGACTGACGAAGGTAACGCCCCGTTCTCGTTGTGGGGGGCGGCGTCGCACGTGGCCGAGAAAACCTCGTATGGTCGGGGGCGTGTTGGAGGAGATGCGGATACGGTCGCTCGGAGTCATCGACGACGCAGTCGTCGAGCTGTCGCCCGGGTTCACCGCCGTCACCGGTGAGACGGGTGCGGGCAAGACCATGGTGGTCACCAGCCTCGGCCTGCTGCTGGGCGGACGCGCGGACCCGGCGCTCGTACGGATCGGAGCGAAGAACGCGCTCGTCGAGGGGCGGGTCAGTGTGCCCGTGGGCGCCTCGGCGGTCGTCCGCGCCGAGGAGGCCGGGGCCGAACTCGACGACGGGGCGCTGCTCATCAGCCGTACCGTTTCCGCCGAGGGGCGCTCGCGGGCACACCTCGGCGGGCGTTCCGTGCCGGTGGGCATGCTCGCCGAGCTGGCCGACGAGCTGGTGGCCGTGCACGGGCAGACCGACCAGCAGGGACTGCTCAAGCTGTCCCGGCAGCGGCAGGCGCTCGACCGGTACGCGGGGGACACGGTGACCGTGCCCCTCGCCAAGTACGGGGAGGCCTACCGCCGTCTGCGTGCCATCTCCACGGAACTGGACGAGATCACCACGCGCGCGCGTGAACGGGCGCAGGAAGCCGACATGCTGCGCTACGGCCTCGACGAGGTCGCGGCCGTGGAGCCGCGGCCCGGCGAGGACGTGGAGCTGGCCGAGGAGGCCGAGCGGCTGGGGCACGCGGAGGCGCTGGCATCCGCCGCGACGTCCGCACACGCCGCTCTCGCGGGCAATCCCGAGGACCCGGAGGGCGTGGACGCCTCGACGCTCGTCGCGGGCGCACACCGGGCGCTGGAGGCCGTACGGTCGCACGATCCCGCGTTGGCCGCGCTCGCGGACCGGATCGGCGAGATCGGGATCCTGCTGGGCGACGTGGCCGGGGAACTGGCCGGGTACGCCGACGACCTGGACGCCGATCCGCTGCGGCTCGCGGCGGTCGAGGAGCGCCGTGCCGCGCTGACCGCGCTGACGCGGAAGTACGGGCAGGACGTGGCCACCGTGCTCGCGTGGGCCGAGCAGAGTGCCACGCGCCTCACCGAACTGGACGGCGACGACGAACGGATCGAGGAGCTGACCGCCGAGCGGGACGCGCTGCGGACCGAACTGGGCGGGATGGCACAGGCCCTGACGGACGCGCGGACGGAGGCCGCGGACCGCTTCGCGGCGGCCGTGACCGCGGAGCTGGCGTCGCTGGCCATGCCGCACGCGCGCGTGTCCTTCGCCATCCGCCAGACCGAGGACCCGGAGGGCGTCGAGGTCGGGGGGCGTGCGGTCGCGTACGGGCCGTCCGGTGCCGACGAGGTCGAGCTGCTGCTGGCGCCGCACCCGGGGGCGCCGCCGCGGCCCATCGCCAAGGGGGCTTCCGGTGGTGAGCTGTCGCGCGTGATGCTCGCGGTGGAGGTGGTCTTCGCCGGGACCGATCCCGTGCCGACGTATCTGTTCGACGAGGTCGACGCGGGGGTCGGCGGCAAGGCCGCGGTCGAGATCGGCCGGCGGCTCGCCAAGCTCGCCAGGACCGCGCAGGTCGTGGTCGTGACCCATCTGCCGCAGGTCGCCGCGTTCGCCGACCGGCAGTTGCTGGTGGAGAAGACCAACGACGGGTCCGTGACGCGCTCCGGGGTGAAGGTGCTGGAGGGCGAGGAACGGATCCGGGAGCTGTCACGGATGCTGGCGGGGCAGGAGGACTCCGAGACGGCCCGGGCTCATGCGGAGGAGTTGCTGGCGACGGCCCGGGGCGACGGGTAGTCGTGGGCGACTCGGGCCGCGCTCGCCCACGCGGACGCGCTCGTGGCGGCTGCCGCGTGCGGGGGACGTGCGGGGAACGGATCAGTGAGGTGGCACGCTCCCCGAAACCCCGGTGAGCAGCCGCCGGTGTGTCCGTGACCAAGTAGAGGAACCGCCGTACGGAATGTCACTCGTGTGAGTGACCTGGTGTGGTCGGGTCGCCCATGGTGGTGCGGGAGCGCCTCCTGCGTGGTGCCGCAACTTCCTCATGGCCTGGCATCCTTGGCGTAGCAGGCGGAAGCGGTTTGTGCGTGCACCCCCTCCGCACGATCCTTCGGTACGTTTCTTCGTGACCGCCCGATGCCGAACCAGGAGCCCCGGCCACGTGAGCCACGTGAGCAGCCACTCACCACAGGGCCAGTCGCCGCTGCGCACCGTGCAGGTGCTCGGCGGCGGGAGCGCGGGCAGCAGCACGCATGTGCGGTCGCTGGCCTCGGGCCTCGTCGCCCGCGGCGTCCGGGTCACCGTGTGCGCCCCCGGCGAGGCGGACCGGACGTACGACTTCACCGGTGTGGGCGCCGTGCACGTTCCCGTGCCCCGCAGCAGCGACCCCGCCTCCGTGGCCGCGCTGCGGACGGCCTGCGCGGACGCCGACCTGGTGCACGCGCACGGGCTGCACGCCGCGTTCCGTGCCGCGCTCGCGCTCAGCGGGCGGCCGGTGCCGTTCGTGGTGACGTGGCATTCGCGCGCGCATGCCGAGGGGGCGCGGGGGCATCTGCTGCGGATGCTGGAGCGGCGGGTCGCCAAGGCTGCGACGGTGGTGCTGGGGACGACCTCCGACCTCGTCGACCGGGCGCGCAGCCGGGGTGCGCGGGACGCACGACTCGCGGCTGTCGCCCTGCCCGCGCGGCGTGTCGGCGGCGAGGACCCCGATCGGCCGCGGTCCAAGGCACGGGCCGAAGTCGGCGCCACGGACCGGCCCTTGCTCATGGCCGTCGGCACGCTCGACCGGTACCGGGGGTACGAGACGCTGCTGGACGCCGCGCGGGCCTGGTGCGGGCTCGACCCCGTGCCGTTGCTCGTGGTCGCGGGGGAGGGGCCGTTGCGGCCCGTTCTGCAGCGGCGCATCGAGGACGAGGAACTGCCCGTGCGGCTGGTGGGGCGGCGTGACGACGTCGGTGAGCTGATCGCCGCCGCGGATCTCGCGCTGCTGCCGAGCAGCTGGGAGGCCCGGTCGGTGCTCGCCCAGGAAGCCCTCCACGCGCGCGTGCCGCTCGTCGCGGCGGCCGCCCCCGGCATCCCCGAACTGGTCGGTGACGCGGCCGAACTCGTCCCGTACGGCGACGGGGAGGCCTTCGGGGAGGCCGTCGTACGCCTCCTGGCCGATCCCGGTCGGCGGGAGTTCCTCAAGGAGCGGGGCGTCCGGCAGACGGCCACCTGGCCGACCGAGGACGAGACTGTGTCCCAGGTGCTCAGTGTCTACGACGAGTTGACCCAGCCCCGGCCGCTTTCCTAGCCGGGCCGCCGGCCGACCCACGCTGCCCTACTGCACCTGTCTCTGTGCCCGCGGGGCCAGTCGCCTGCCGGGCGGCAACCGAGGATCGGGCGTGGCGGACCGGCCCCCCCGTCGAGTCGGGCGGACCGGTCCTGTTCGTACGGCGGACCGGTCCTGACCCGTGAGTCAGGGCGCAAGCGCTTGCTTCACGCGCCTGTCTGCGCACCGATCCGCCGCGCGCGGATGCCGGGATCAGCCCCCGTACGCGCCCGAAGCCGTCAGCCTCAGGGCCGTGTCGATCAGCGGCACATGGCTGAACGCCTGGGGGAAGTTACCGACCTGGCGCTTCAGACGCGGGTCCCACTCCTCGGCGAGCAGCCCGAGGTCGTTGCGCAGCGCCAGCAGCTTCTCGAAGAGCTTGCGGGCCTCGTCGACACGGCCGATCATCGCCAGGTCGTCCGCCATCCAGAACGAGCAGGCCAGGAACGCGCCCTCGTCGCCCGGGAGCCCGTCCACGCCCTCGTCGTCGCCCGAGGTCGGGTAGCGCAGGATGAACCCGTCCGACGTCGACAGCTCGCGCTGGATGGCCTCGATCGTGCCGATCACGCGCTTGTCGTCCGGCGGCAGGAAGCCCACCTGCGGGATCAGCAGCAGCGAGGCGTCCAGCTCCTTCGAGCCGTACGACTGAGTGAAGGTGTTGCGCTCCTTGTCGTAGCCGCGCTCGCACACGTCCCGGTGGATGTCGTCGCGCAGCTCGCGCCACTTCTCCAGCGGGCCGTCCGCGTCGCCCGACTCGATCAGCTTGATCGTGCGGTCCACGGCCACCCAGGCCATCACCTTGGAGTGCACGAAGTGGCGGCGGGGGCCGCGCACCTCCCAGATGCCCTCGTCCGGCTCGTCCCAGTGGTCCTCCAGGTAGCGGATCAGCTTGAGCTGGAGCAGGGCCGCGTAGTCGTTGCGGGCCAGACCCGTCATATGAGCCAGGTGCAGGGCCTCGGTGACCTCGCCGTACACGTCCAGCTGGAGCTGGTGCGCCGCGCCGTTGCCCACCCGGACCGGCGCCGAGTTCTCGTATCCGGGCAGCCAGTCCAGCTCGGCCTCGCCCAGCTCCCGCTCGCCCGCGATGCCGTACATGATCTGCAGGTTCTCGGGGTCGCCGGCCACGGCCCGCAGCAGCCACTCGCGCCAGGCGCGGGCCTCCTCGCGGTAGCCGGTGCGCAGCAGCGAGGACAGGGTGATCGCCGCGTCACGCAGCCATGTGTAGCGGTAGTCCCAGTTGCGGACCCCGCCGATGTGCTCCGGGAGCGAGGTGGTGGGAGCCGCCACGATGCCGCCCGTGGGGGCGTACGTCAGGGCCTTCAGGGTGATCAGCGAGCGGATCACGGCCTCGCGGTAGGGCCCGTGGTACGTACAGTGCTCCACCCACTCGCGCCAGAACTCCTCCGTCGCCTCCAGCGACTGCTCCGGCTCCGGCAGCGCCGGCGGCTCCTTGTGAGAAGGCTGCCAGGAAATGGTGAAGGCGATCTTCTCGCCCGGCGCCACCGTGAAGTCGGCGTACGTCGTCAGTGACTTGCCGTAGGTCTCGGCCGTGGTGTCGAACCACACGGAATCGGGCCCGGCGACCGCGACCGTCCGGCCCTCGTGCTTGTGCACCCACGGCACGACACGGCCGTAGGAGAAGCGCATCCGCAGCGCGGAGCGCATCGGCACGCGGCCGCTGACGCCCTCGACGATCCGGATCAGCTGCGGGGCGCCGTCGCGCGGCGGCATGAAATCGGTCACTCGGACCGTGCCGCGCGGGGTGTCCCACTCCGATTCCAGGACGAGCGAGTCCCCGCGGTAGGACCGCCGGGATGCCGACGGCGGCTCGGCGTCGGCCGCGTGGGCCGGGCCGAGACGCCAGAAACCATGCTCCTCGTTGCCGAGTAGCCCTGCGAAGACGGCATGGGAGTCGAAACGGGGCAGGCACAGCCAGTCCACCGTGCCGTCCCGGCAGACCAGCGCGGCGGTCTGCATGTCTCCGATGAGTGCGTAGTCTTCGATGCGCCCGGCCAATGTAACTCCAGTCGAACGGCCACGTCGCCCCCCGAGGGGCGGTCGCTGTGCGGTCATGGGACCCATAGGACCAGTGTCAAACGAGATCCCTGGGTTCTGTTAAAGCGTCGCTGTACAACGATGCTCAACGGAATGAAGGCGGTCGTTGCTCAACGAACTGACGAGCTCATGTGGTTCCGGAGACGGGCGGGGGTGGTGCCGTTCGCCGGCCGGGCTCGGCAGCGATGTCCGAAGAGGATACGACGCTGTACTGGTCTCTGCGTGCCGCTCTCGGCAACGTACGTGAGCCGAACGAGTGAGCAAAGGGTGACGTCATGTGACGTCGAGTGGCCTGCGTGGCGGCCCGTGCGCGGAGCGTGGCCGGAACTCGTGTCGCGCCGTCGCTGATACGCTGGTAGCCCGTGGACCGGTGGGCTCCCCAGCTTCGATGCTGCAAAACAAAGGGTCCCCCGAACCGCAGCGACGGCACCCCGGAACCCTCCGGGACGACAGCCGCCCCGCACTCCATACCGCGACCACGGGAGCCCCCTCTTGGCCATGCCGCCCAAATCCACGACGACCAAGCACATCTTCGTCACCGGGGGTGTCGCCTCCTCGCTCGGCAAGGGCCTCACCGCCTCCAGCCTCGGCATGCTGCTCAAAGCGCGGGGCCTGCGCGTCGTGATGCAGAAGCTGGACCCTTACCTGAACGTCGACCCGGGCACCATGAACCCGTTCCAGCACGGTGAGGTGTTCGTCACGAACGACGGCGCCGAGACCGACCTGGACATCGGCCACTACGAGCGCTTCCTCGACCGCGATCTGGACGGCTCCGCCAACGTCACCACCGGTCAGGTGTACTCGACGGTGATCGCCAAGGAGCGGCGCGGCGAGTACCTGGGCGACACCGTCCAGGTCATCCCGCACATCACCAACGAGATCAAGCACCGCATCCGGCGCATGGCCTCCGACGAGGTCGATGTCGTGATCACCGAGGTCGGCGGCACGGTCGGCGACATCGAGTCGCTGCCGTTCCTGGAGACCGTCCGCCAGGTCCGTCACGAGGTCGGCCGCGACAACGTCTTCGTGGTCCACATCTCGCTCCTGCCGTACATCGGTCCCTCGGGGGAGCTGAAGACGAAGCCGACCCAGCACTCGGTCGCGGCCCTGCGGAACATCGGTATCCAGCCGGACGCGATCGTGCTGCGCTGTGACCGCGAGGTGCCCACCGCGATCAAGCGCAAGATCTCGCTGATGTGCGACGTCGACGAGGCCGCCGTGGTCGCCTGCCCCGACGCCCGCTCGATCTACGACATCCCGAAGACCGTGCACGGCGAGGGCCTCGACGCCTACGTCGTCCGCAAGCTGGACCTGCCCTTCCGCGATGTGGACTGGACGACCTGGGACGACCTGCTCGACCGCGTCCACAACCCGCAGCACGAGATCAACCTGGCGCTCGTCGGCAAGTACATCGACCTGCCCGACGCCTACCTGTCCGTCACCGAGGCCCTGCGCGCCGGCGGCTTCGCCAACAAGGCCCGCGTGAAGATCAAGTGGGTCACCTCGGACGACTGCAAGACCCCCTCCGGAGCGGCCGAGCAGCTCGCCGACGTGGATGCGATCTGCATCCCCGGAGGCTTCGGCGACCGCGGCGTGTCCGGCAAGGTCGGCGCCATCCAGTACGCCCGCGAGAACCGGATCCCGCTCCTCGGCCTCTGCCTCGGCCTGCAGTGCATCGTGATCGAGGCCGCCCGGAACGTGGCCGGCATCCCGGACGCCAACTCCACCGAGTTCGACTCCGCCACCGCCCACCCGGTCATCTCCACCATGGCCGAGCAGCTCGACATCGTCGCAGGTGAGGGCGACATGGGCGGCACGATGCGGCTGGGCATGTACCCGGCGAAGCTGGCCGAGGGCTCGATCGTGCGCGAGGTCTACGGCGGCAAGGAGTACGTCGAGGAGCGGCACCGCCACCGCTACGAGGTCAACAACGCCTACCGAGCCGAGCTGGAGAAGAAGGCCGGCCTGCTGTTCTCGGGCACCTCCCCGGACGGCAAGCTCGTCGAGTACGTGGAGTACTCGCGCGACGCCCACCCCTACCTGGTCGCCACCCAGGCGCACCCCGAGCTGCGCTCGCGTCCGACGCGGCCGCACCCGCTGTTCGCCGGGCTCGTCAAGGCGGCCGTCGCGCGGCAGGAAGAAGCGCGCACCACGGGCCAGTAAGAGCGAGCCGTACGCGAGCTGTACGGTGGCCGGGGTGAGCGTCCCGCGGGACGCTCACCCCGGCTTCTTTGCACGTGTGGGAGGACAAGTCGACATGGCCATCAAGGACACCGCCGAGGAGTGGGAGGTCAGGGCGACCGACACGCCCTTCGTCGGCAACAAGACCTCCGTGCGCACCGACGACGTGGTCATGCCGGACGGATCGGTCGTCCACCGCGACTACCAGGTCCACCCCGGCTCCGTCGCCGTACTCGCCCTCGACGACACCGACCGTGTCCTGGTCATCCGCCAGTACCGCCACCCCGTGCGCCAGAAGCTGTGGGAGATCCCCGCCGGGCTCCTGGACGTCCCCGGCGAGAACCCGCTGCACGCCGCCCAGCGCGAGCTGTACGAGGAGGCGCACGTCAAGGCCGAGGACTGGCGCGTCCTCACCGATGTCTACACCACGCCCGGCGGCTGCGACGAGGCCGTGCGGATCTTCCTCGCCCGCGGCCTCTCCGAGGCCGACGGCCGGCGCTTCGAGGTCGAGGACGAGGAGGCCGACATGGAGCTGGCCCGTGTCCCCGTCGACGAGCTCGTACGGGGCGTCCTGGCCGGTGACCTGCACAACAACTGCCTGGTCGTCGGCGTCCTCTCCCTGGTCGCGGCCCTGAGCGGCGACGGGCTCGACGCGCTGCGCCCCGCTGAGGCCCCGTGGCCGGCCCGGCCGTTCGAGCGCTGAGAGGGGCCTCAGGGCCCCGCGTGCGGGCTTCACACCGGTCCGACACCGCCGGTCCTACGATCGCCTGATCCGATCGGGGGACGCCTCCGCCGTGCTCTGCCGGGATCGTTGCAGAGCGTGAACTAGGCTCTGCAGCACGCCCGCACCGGAGTCCCGGCGGGCCTTGTGCGTGCAGTGGGACGGGAGCGTGACCCGTGACGGATCAGGCGGTCGACACGGAGAGCACCGAGGTGTCCGGAACCGAACAGCCCCCGGCTGTCGACGACACCCCCACGGACCGTCAGTTTCTCGGCCGCGAGCGCGAGTTGAAGGAACTGCGCGCCGACATCGAGAGTGCCGGTCTCGAAACCCTCTCCGGCCGCAAAGCGCCACGCGCGCGCGTACTCCTCATCGCGGGCCGCCCCGGCTACGGCCGCACCGCGCTCGCCGAGGAGCTCGCACGACAGGTCGCCGAGAGTTACCCCGACGGCGTGCTCCGCGCGCGCCTCACGGAGCCCGACGGCACCCGCGTACCGATCGAGCGCGCGGCCCGCGAGCTGCTCTCCGCGCTGGACCTGCCCTCCCCGCCCGGCGCGGCCGAGGACGACCTCAGCGCGGCGCTGCGCGACGCCCTCGCCGACCGGCGGGTGCTGCTCCTGCTGGACGACGCGGCCGACGCCGAGCAGGTCGACGCGCTGCTCCCGGACAACCCCGACTGCCTGGTCGTCGCGGTGTCCGGAGGGCCGCTGACCGGCATCTCCGACGTCCGCCCGTGCACCCTGGGCGGTCTGGACACCAAGTCCGCGGTGGAACTGCTCAGCCGCTTCACCGGATCCGTGCGCGTCACCGTCGACCCGCGCGCCGCCGAGGAACTGGTCCTGGAGTGCACCGGCCAGCCCGCCGCGCTGATGCTCGCCGGGGGCTGGCTCGCCGCCCGCCCCAAGGCCGCCGTGGCCGACCTGGCCAGGCACCTGAACGTCGCGGACGAGGAGGGCCCGCCACTCGCCCGTGTCTTCCGGCTCGCGTACGGCTCCCTGCTCAGCCCCGCCGCCCGGATACTGCGACTGCTCTCGCTCGCCCCGGCGGGCCTCGTCGACCCGCACACCGCGTCCGCGCTGGCCGGCTGCTCGGTCGGCGCCGCCCGCACCACGCTGGACGACTTCGTGGCGCTCGGCTTCCTCCACGCGGTCGACTCGCCGCTGCCGCAGTACGAGGTGCCCGGCTGTCTGCAGCCCATGCTGCGCGCCCTCGCCGAGAGCCAGGACCGCCCGGCCGAGCTCCAGCTGGCCCGCGCCCGGATGCTGGAGCGCGCCCTGCGCCTTCTGCAGTCCTGCCGCACCATCACCGAGACCGACAGTTCGCAGGCCCGCGAGAAGCTCCAGGAGATGCCCCGTGCCCTGCGCTTCCCCACGCCCCGGGCCGCCGAGGACTGGCTGCGCATCCGCCGGCCCGCGCTGCTGGCCGCGGCCCGGCTCGCGGTCGCCGACGGGGAGCTGGACACGCTCGCCCGGCGCCTGATGTCCCAGCTGGTGCGCACGATGGTCGCCCACTTCGGCACCCAGGCCGCCGCCCCCGATCTGTACGGCATCCACCGGCTCGTCCTCGACGTCGCCGAGCGCCGGAAGCTGCCCCGGGAGAAGGCCGCCGCCCTGCTGAACCTCGCCGACCTGGACGCCCGCACCGGCCGTACGAACGAGGCACTCGCCCGCTACCGGGCCGCGCTGGACGCCGGACGGGAAGCGAACGACCCGTATGCGACCGGCCGCGCGATGGAATCCGTAGGGGGTGCCCACCAGGAGCTCGGGGACTACGAGCGGGCCGCCGACTGGTACGGCAGGGCGCTCGCCCAGCGGCTCGCCCGCGACGAGCGCGCCGACGCGGCCCGGCTCTACGGCCGTATCGCCGGCACGCACACCTGCGTGGGCCGCTACAGCGAGGCGCTGCGCACCTGGTCCTCGGCCCTCACCGGCTACCGCAGGCTCGGCGACATGGGCGGCCAGGCGAGGGCGCTGAGCGAGATGGGGCGCGTCCAGGAGTACGCGGGACGGTTCGAGGAGTCGCTGGCCATCTGCCAGGAGGCCCTGGAGTGGGCGCGCCGCGCCGAGGACACGCGGTTGCAGGCCGCGCTGCACGTCCGGCTCGCCGACACGCTGGAGAGGCTCGGGGACCCGGCGGCGGCCCGGCTGCACCGGGGGGCGGCCGAGCGCATGCTGGGAGACGAACTCGACCGGCTCGACGAACTCCACGCACGCCACGGAATCCACGAGGGCGAAGCCCGCGCCGCGGACGAGACCGAGACGGAACACCGCGCTAACACCTGCGAAATCCGTAGCGGATCGGCTGGAGCTTGATGCATTGGAAGGCTAGACAGCAGGGAAGCCTTCATTAAACTGGGTTCGCCGCCGGTTCCCTGCGGTGTCTCCCGGTGCGCTCCGATGCGTACGGGTATGTCCTGCATTACCTGAGTACGCGTCGCCCCCTGCGCGCGTGCGCCACACCCCTCTGAGCCAAGGACCGTGATCGACGTGAAGGTCGGCATCCCCCGCGAGGTCAAGAACAACGAGTTCCGGGTGGCCATCACCCCCGCCGGCGTGCACGAACTGGTGCGCCACGGCCATCAGGTCGTCGTCGAGCGGAACGCCGGTGTCGGCTCGTCGATCACGGACGACGAGTACGTCGCCGCCGGTGCCGCGATCCTGGAGACCGCCGACGAGGTGTGGGCCACCGCCGACCTGCTGCTCAAGGTCAAGGAGCCCGTCGCCGAGGAGTACCACCGCCTCCGCAAGGACCAGACGCTCTTCACGTACCTTCACCTGGCCGCCTCCAAGGAGTGCACGGACGCCCTCCTGGAGTCGGGGACGACCGCGATCGCGTACGAGACCGTCGAGCTGCCGGGCCGCGCGCTGCCGCTGCTCGCCCCCATGTCCGAGGTCGCGGGCCGGCTGGCCCCGCAGGTCGGCGCCTACCACCTCATGCGCGCGGGCGGCGGTCGCGGCGTGCTGCCCGGCGGCGTCCCGGGCGTGCCGGCCGGCCGGGCCGTCGTCATCGGCGGCGGCGTGTCGGGCTGGAACGCCGCCCAGATCGCCATCGGCATGGGCTTCCACGTGACCCTGCTCGACAAGGACATCAACAAGCTCAAGGAGGCGGACAAGGTCTTCGGTACGAAGATCCAGACCGTCGTCTCCAACGCCTTCGAGCTGGAGAAGGCCTGTCTGGAGGCCGACCTCGTCATCGGCGCCGTCCTCATCCCGGGCGCCAAGGCCCCCAAGCTGGTCACCAACGAGCTCGTCTCCCGGATGAAGCCGGGAAGTGTCCTTGTCGACATCGCGATCGACCAGGGCGGCTGCTTCGAGGACTCGCGCCCCACGACCCACGCCGAACCGACCTTCACGGTCCACGAGTCGGTCTTCTACTGCGTCGCCAACATGCCGGGTGCGGTGCCCAACACGTCCACGTACGCGCTCACCAACGCCACGCTGCCGTACATCGTGGAGCTCGCCGACCGAGGCTGGGTCGAGGCGCTGCGCCGTGACCCCGCGCTGGCCAAGGGCCTCAACACCCATGACGGCAAGGTCGTTTACCGCGAGGTCGCTGAGGCGCACGGCCTGGAGTGCGTCGAACTGGAGTCGCTGCTCGGCTAGAGCGCCGACGTGTCCCGGACCAGCGCCGGACGGCGCCGGACCTGTTCCGCATCTGCTCCGGACTGCTCCGAGTCGACTTGCCGACGGAAAAAGGCGATACGTCAACACGACTCGTCAACAGCGCACTTCCGGCCGGACCTGGCCTGATGAGGTCCGGCCGGAAGTGTGTATGTTCACCTCACAATGCGTGGTCAACTCGCCTCGAACGTAACCCTTCAACCGATTCGCGCAA
Source organism: Streptomyces sp. KM273126 (assembly GCF_004337435.2). Classification (NCBI taxonomy): domain Bacteria; kingdom Bacillati; phylum Actinomycetota; class Actinomycetes; order Kitasatosporales; family Streptomycetaceae; genus Streptomyces; species Streptomyces sp. KM273126. The sequence continues at coordinate 855,809 of NZ_SJXB02000002.1, forward strand.
CGGTGAAACCTGCCGTGCGACGGCCGTACGCCCTTGACAGGGGGATGTTTCATTGCCGACACATCGGGCCGGGTCCGGCGGATTGTGTTGCTGCGAACCGCCGACACGCCATAGAGTCGCCAACCGTCGGCATGGTGCCACGCTGACCTATCTAGAAGTTCCCTGGTCACCAAGGAGGTAAGACGACTTGTGAATGAGTCGACATTTACTCCCGGGGGTGGTCAACCAGGAATCCCTGCGCAGGGTCATCGGCCCACGGGGCTTCAGGCTGTCGGCTCCGTAGCTGTGCGCACCTTCGCAGCCCACCGGAGTCACCCAAGTCCAGGGGTGACTCAGACAGCACACATGAGCATGGATGGCCATCACGTGAACGCCATGGCCGGCGACGGAAGTGGCGAGATCCGCAACCACTTCGCCGACTACGACGAACTGCCCGAGGGGCACTTCTACGACCCCGACGCCGAGTACGAGCCCGATCCGGAGTACGCGGCCACGCTCGCGCCCGACGCGGCCCGACAGCGCCGTGAGCGCATCGGCCCGACCGGGCGCCCGCTGCCGTACTTCCCGATCCCGGGCCCGCTGACCGACCACGGCCCCGCGAAGATCATCGCGATGTGCAACCAGAAGGGCGGCGTCGGCAAGACGACGTCGACCATCAACCTGGGCGCCGCGCTCGCGGAGTACGGACGGCGTGTCCTGCTGGTCGACTTCGACCCGCAGGGAGCGCTCTCGGTCGGCCTCGGCGTGAACCCGATGGAGCTCGACCTCACCGTCTACAACCTGCTCATGGAGCGGGGTATGGCGGCCGACGAGGTCCTGCTGAAGACCGCGGTCCCCAACATGGACCTGCTGCCGAGCAACATCGACCTGTCGGCCGCCGAGGTCCAGCTGGTGAGCGAGGTCGCGCGCGAGTCGACGCTGCAGCGCGCCCTGAAGCCGCTCATGGCGGACTACGACTACATCGTGATCGACTGCCAGCCCTCGCTGGGTCTGCTCACGGTGAACGCGTTGACGGCCGCGCACAAGGTGATCGTCCCTCTGGAGTGCGAGTTCTTCGCCCTCCGAGGTGTGGCGCTGCTGACCGAGACCATCGAGAAGGTCCAGGAGCGGCTCAACCCGGAGCTGGAGCTCGACGGGATCCTCGCCACGATGTACGACTCGCGCACCGTGCACAGCCGCGAGGTGCTCGCGCGTGTCGTCGAGGCGTTCGACGATCACGTCTACCACACGGTCATCGGGCGCACGGTCCGCTTCCCGGAGACCACGGTCGCCGGTGAGCCGATCACCACGTACGCCTCCAACTCCGTCGGTGCCGCCGCCTATCGCCAGCTCGCCAGGGAGGTGCTCGCCCGGTGTCACGCCGAGTGAGTCTGCCGGGGGCCGACGAACTGTTCCGAACGACAGGGGGGATGGCGCTCCAGGCGTCCACTCCCCGGCGCCAGGCCAACGGCGAGGCCAGGGTGCCGGCGCCGGCGGGGGAGAGCGATCCCGCCACCGCGGAGGACGCGCCGCCGTCGGTGCCCGCGCAGGGCGGTGACGGCGAGGGCGCCGAGCACGTGGCCGCGGACGCGGAGCCGGCCGACGCGGGGGAGTCCCGCAGCCGGGCGGCCGCCACGGAGGCGGAGAAGGCCGCCGGGCCCGTTCCGGGGGCGACGCGCTCGACTCGGCGGCAGCCCGGGCAAGCCGCTCAGCCCGCACAGGAAGGTTCGCCCGCGTCCGCCGCCGGTGCGTCCCGCCGCCGAGGGCGGGCCGCGGGGCGGCGGCCCAGCGGGCGCGAACGGCACGACGAGAAGATCACCGTGTACGTGTCCGCCGAGGAGCTCATGGACCTCGAACACGCCCGGCTGGTGCTCCGCGGGGAGCACGGGCTGGCGGTCGACCGGGGGCGGATCGTCCGCGAGGCGGTCGCCGTGGTGCTGGCCGACCTTGAGTCCCGCGGGGACGCGAGCATCCTCGTACGCCGGCTGCGGGGGCGATAGCCGGTCCGGAACCGGTGGTCGGCTTCGGAGGGTGGTACGCGGTAGCCTGCGACGGCTATGACCTCGTCCCATACGTCCCACTCCGGCGGTTCGGCCGGTCGTCGGCGTGCGCTGGGCCGAGGGCCCGGGGCGGGGTCCCTCAGGACGCCCCCGGAGGCCGTGGAGACCCAAACGGGTTCTGAGCCCGAGATCGCCGGGCGTCGTCACCCGGAACCCGAGGCCGTGGCCCCGTCCGGAACCGCGGAGCCCCGTCCGGACCCGGAGACCGCCGCACCCCGCCCGCAGCAGGCCGAGAGCGCCCCCGCAGAGCCGGAGCCGCCCGCCCGGCCCGAGGACACCGAGCCCGACGTCCCTCAGCCGGCCGCCGAAGACACAGGCGAATCCGGCGAACCCGCCGAGCCCGAACCCGGCCAACCCGACGACGGCATCTTCAAGGTCCGGCTCGCCAATTTCGAAGGGCCCTTCGACCTTCTCCTCCAGTTGATCTCGAAGCACAAGCTGGACGTCACCGAGGTCGCGCTGTCGAAGGTGACCGATGAGTTCATGGCGCACATCCGGGCCATGGGGCCGGACTGGGATCTCGACCAGACGACCGAGTTCCTCGTCGTGGCCGCCACGCTGCTCGATCTCAAGGCCGCGCGGCTGTTGCCGTCCGCGGAGGTCGAGGACGAGGCCGATCTCGCGTTGCTGGAGGCGCGGGACCTGCTGTTCGCGCGGCTGCTGCAGTACCGCGCGTACAAACAGATCGCCGACATCCTCAGCCACCGCCTCGACGAGGAGGCCCGGCGCTACCCCCGTACCGTAGGGCTCGAACCGCACCACGCGGAGCTGTTGCCCGAGGTCGTCATCAGCATCGGCGCGGAAGGGTTCGCGAAGCTCGCCGTGAAGGCGATGCAGCCGAAGCCGAAGCCCCAGGTGTACGTCGACCACATCCACGCGCCCCTGGTGAGTGTGCAGGAGCAGGCCGCGCTCGTCGTGGGGCGGCTCAGGGAGCTCAAAGAGGCCACCTTCCGGGTGCTCGTCGCCGACACCGACGACACCCTCACCGTCGTCGCCCGGTTCTTGGCCCTGCTGGAGCTGTACCGCGAGAAGGCCGTGGCGCTGGAGCAGGAGACCGCCCTCGGGGAGCTGCTCGTGCGGTGGACCGGGGGCGAGGGGGACGGGACGCCGCTGGTGACCGACGAGTTCGACCGACCGCCCGAGCAGCCCGAGGAGGAGAGGAAGACGTGAGCGAGGAGATCACCGAGGCGCCGGCCGGTCATCGGAACGTCGCCGATCTCGACCTCAAGCCCGCTCTGGAGGCCGTCCTCATGGTCGTGGACGAGCCCGCCACCGAGGAGCACCTGGCGAAGATCCTCGATCGGCCCCGGCGGCAGATCGAGAAGGCGTTGCGGGAGCTGGCCGACGACTACACCGTGCAGGGACGGGGGTTCGAGCTGCGGTTCGTGGCCGGGGGCTGGAGGTTCTACACGCGGGGTGAGTATGCCGCCGCCGTCGAGCGTTTCGTCCTCGACGGGCAGCAGGCGCGGCTCACGCAGGCCGCGCTGGAGACGTTGGCCGTGGTCGCGTACCGGCAGCCGGTCAGCCGTTCCCGGGTCTCCGCCGTGCGCGGCGTGAACTGTGACGGGGTCATGCGCACCCTCCTCCAGCGCGGACTGGTCGAGGAGGCGGGCGCGGAACCCGAGACAGGTGCGATCCTGTACAGGACGACGAACTACTTCCTGGAGCGGATGGGCCTGCGCGGTCTGGACGAGCTCCCGGAGCTCGCGCCCTTCCTCCCGGAGGCGGAGGCGATCGAGGCCGAGACCCAGGAAGCCGTACCGTCCTTCGATCCGGACGCCCCGGACGCGGACGACGGTCCGGCGACGGACATGCCGAAAACGACGACGACGGAATTTTGATGCGAAGCAGCGGTAGCGGTAAGAGCGACGGGCGCGGTAACTACCGCGGTGCCGGCAACAACAGGGACCAGAAGCAGGGGCAGGGCCGCCCCCGCAAGCCCCGCCCGGAGGAGCGCCGCTACGACGTCGGCCCCGGTGCCACCCAGGACGGACCGAAGGCGGGGCGCGGTGGCTCCGCGCGCGGCGGTGCCAAGGGCGGGCCCAAGAAGCCACAGCAGGGCGAGCGGCAGGGCGGGCGCGGGCGTACGGCCCCCGCACGCTCCCGTGAGTACGACGCGCGCGCCGAGGAGCGCAACCGCGAGCGGTACGCGGGCAAGGAAGCCGTCAAGCTGCCCAAGACCTTCCCCGGCGCCGAGCAGGAGGGCGAGCGGCTGCAGAAGGTGCTCGCACGGGCCGGTTACGGCTCGCGGCGTGCCTGCGAGGAGCTGATCGAGCAGGCGCGGGTCGAGGTCAACGGCGAGATCGTGGTCGAGCAGGGCCTGCGGGTCGACCCCGAGAAGGACGAGATCAAGGTCGACGGGCTCACCGTGGCCACGCAGTCGTACCAGTTCTTCTCGCTGAACAAACCCGTCGGAGTCGTCTCCTCGATGGAGGACCCGGAGGGGCGGCAGTGCCTCGGTGACTACGTCACGAACCGCGAGACCCGGCTCTTCCACGTCGGTCGCCTCGACGCCGAGACCGAGGGCGTCATCCTGCTCACCAACCACGGGGAGCTGGCGAACCGGCTGACCCACCCCCGGTACGGCGTGAAGAAGACCTACCTGGCGCACATCGTGGGCCCGATCCCGCGCGACCTGGGCAAGCGCCTGAAGGACGGCATCCAGCTGGAGGACGGGTACGCGCGCGCGGACCACTTCCGGGTGGTCGAGCAGACCGGCAAGAACTACCTCGTGGAGGTCACCCTGCACGAGGGCCGCAAGCACATCGTGCGCCGCATGCTCGCCGAGGCCGGCTTCCCGGTCGACAAGCTCGTGCGCACCGCTTTCGGGCCGATCACCCTCGGCGACCAGAAGTCGGGCTGGCTGCGACGGCTGTCCAACACCGAGGTCGGGATGTTGATGCGTGAGGTCGACCTGTAGATCCGTCTACAGGTCCGTGAAGATCCACGGCACCTCTTCGTGACGCTTCGAAGCGGCCGGGCCCGGATGACTCGGGTCCGGCCGCTTCGTCATGTCTCGTTTCTTTGCCGCCAACGGGTTGTCGGCACCCTCCGGACTCTTTATAGTCGTAGTGACTATTGGTCATGGTGACCATTAAGAGCGACCGATCAAGAGGGGTAGGTGGACCATGAACGGTTACGACAAGTACGCCTACGAACCCTTCGCCGTCACCGCCGACCTGGCGGTCCTCACCGTCCGGGCCGGCACGCTCCAGGTGCTGCTCGTCGAGCGCGGGCAGGAGCCGTACGCGGGCCACTGGGCACTGCCCGGAGGGTTCGTGCTGCCGCACGAGTCCGCGGAGACGGCCGCCCGGCGTGAACTCGCCGAGGAGACCGGCCTGGAGGACGTCTCCGAACTCCACCTGGAGCAACTGCGGACGTACAGCGAACCCGACCGGGACCCGAGGATGCGGGTCGTCACCGTCGCGTTCGCCGCGCTGCTGCCGCACCCGCCCGAACCGCACGGCGGCGGTGACGCGGCACAGGCCCGGTGGCTGCCGTACGACACCGCCGGCCCGCTCGCCTTCGACCACGACCGGATCCTCGCCGACGCCCACGAACGCGTCGGCGCCAAGCTCGAGTACAGCTGTCTCGCCACGTCCTTCTGCCCACCCGAGTTCACGCTCGGCGAGTTGCAGCAGGTCTACGAGACCGTGTGGGGCACCGCCCTCGACCGGCCCAACTTCCGGCGCAAGGTGCTGAGTACGCCGGGCTTCGTCGAGCCGGTGCCCGGCGCCGCGCGCCTGACCGGGGGCCGCGGCAAACCCGCCGCGCTCTACCGCGCGGGCGACGCCACCACCCTGCACCCGCCTCTGTTGCGACCCACGCCCGAAGGACGGCCCTCATGACCACGACCCTGCTCGCCAAGCGCGCCGCCACCGGATCCCTGCTCGGCCTCGCCCTCGGCGACGCGCTCGGCTTCCCCACCGAGTTCAACGACGTCCCGTCGATCCTCGCCAAGTGCGGACCCTGGCGGGAGATGGAGCTCCCGAAGCCCGCGTTCGTCACGGACGACACCCAGATGACCCTGGCTCTCGGACGGGCGCTGCGCACCGCGATGGACCGCGGCCCGCTCGGCCCCGAAACCCTGGAGCGGGCCGCCCGCGCCGAGTACGTCGCCTGGTCCCGCTCGCCGGAGAACAACCGCGCCCCCGGCCGCACCTGCCTGGTCGCCTGCGACCTGCTCGCCAAGGAGCGCCGCCCCTGGCAGGACGCCAGCCAGATCCACTCCAAGGGCTGCGGGGCCAACATGCGGGTCGCCCCGCTCGGGCTCGTCCCCCGGCTGAGCGACGAACAGCGCGCGGGCGCCGCCCAGTTGCAGGCCGCACTCACCCACGGGCACCCCACGGCGCTCACCGCCGCCGACCTCACCGCACACGCGGTACGGCTCCTCGCCCAGGGCGTCGAACCGCTGGCCCTGGTCGACCGGTTGAGGTCGTACGCGTACGAGAACCGCGGCCGCTACCACACGCGCTGGCTCGGCGACCTCTGGCGCTACAGCCAGGACTCCTCGCCCGAGGTTTTCATTGCCCGCGGCTGGGACGAATGCCTGAACGCCCTCGACCGGCTCCAGCAGGCCCTGAGCCACCCGTCACCCGAGACCGACCCCTGCCTGGCCACGGGTGAGGGCTGGATCGCCGAGGAGGCGCTCTCCGCCGGCCTGCTCTGCTTCCTGCTCTTCCCCGACGAACCCGTCACGGCCCTGCGCCGCGCAGCCTGCTCCTCGGGCGACTCGGACTCCATCGCCTGCCTCGCCGGCGCCTTCGCGGGCGCGTACCTCGGCCCGGCGGCCTGGCCGACGGAGTGGGCCGACCGCATCGAGTACCAGGGCGACCTCGTGTCGCTGGGGGCGCTCTGGGACGCTTGAGGCGTGACTGAGACACCTGGGGCAGCGACTCTCGACATCGACCTCGCGCCGGTGGTCGCCGAACAGCCCGACCAACTGCTGTTCGCGACTGTCTCCGGAGCGCACCTGTACGGCTTCCCGTCGCGCGACTCGGACGTCGACCTCAGGGGCGTCCACCTGCTGCCGACTGCTGAACTGGTCGGGCTGCGCGAGCCGGAGGAGACCCGTTCCAGGATGTGGGACCGGGACGGCGTCGAGCTGGACCTCGTCACGCACGACCTGCGCAAGTTCGTCCGGCTGATGCTGCGCCGCAACGGCTACGTGCTGGAGCAACTGCTCTCCCCGCTGGTCGTGCACACCACCGACGCCCACCGGGAGCTGGCCGCCCTGGCCCCCGAGGTCCTCACCCGGCACCATGCCCACCACTACAGGGGCTTCGCGGCCACCCAGTGGCGGCTCTTCCAGAAGACCGGCGAACTCAAGCCGCTGCTCTACACGTTCCGCGTACTGCTCACCGGGATCCACCTGATGCGCAGCGGCGAGGTCCAGGCCCATCTGCCCACGCTGGCGGGGGAGGCCGACGCGCCCGCGTACCTGCCGGACCTCGTCGCCGCCAAGGCCGAACACGAGCACGGGGCCGCCGACGTCGACCACGCGCGCGTGGAGCGCGACGTGGAGCGGCTGCACGGCGTGCTGGACGAGGCGCAGGCCCTATCCGCGCTGGCGGACGCCCCCGCCGCGTACGACGCCCTGCACGACCTCGTCGTACGGGTCCGGCTCAGGGGCGCGGACGGCTTCGAGGGCTGAGGCGTGGCGGGTCCGTACGAGGAAGTCCTCCACGCGGGCCCAGTCCGGCTCCGGCGGCAGCGGGGAGCGGGTCGCCGCCTCGTCCGCCTCCGCCGCCAGCCGGGTCATCCGGGACTCCACCTCGGACCAGGGCACCTCACCGTGCTTGACCGCGAGGAGCGGTGTGCGCAGCTCGCCCACGTCGAGGGTGAGTTCGCCCGAGCGCAGGAGGTCACGGCAACTCGTCAGGAGGCGCAGCAGGTGCATCGCGTGCTTCCAGCGCGGTGCGCCGTGCTTGCGGACGTCCGCTTCGAGCTTCCTGCGCTGGGCGAGGGCATAGCGCACGAACGTGTCGTGGACCTGCCGGGACAGAAATGCCCCGCGCAGGGACAGGAGTTCACGGCCCGTGTCGTCGACGTGCTCCACCAGCGGTGAGTGCAGGCATTCCAGGATGTTCGGGTTGGCGCGCAGCGCGAGGTAGCAGAAACGCTCAAGTTCCCAGCTGAACTGTTCCTCCGCCGGGCCCTCCACATGCGTCGGCGGCTTCTCGAAGCGCCAGTACAGGGGAGTGGGGGCGAGGAAGACGCCCCTGCGGTCGGTGTCGCTGTCGTCCGTGGCCAGGCCGAAGGCGCGCGACCCCATGACACAGGCGTAGATCGTGTGGTCGCGGACCAGGGCCTCGGACTGCATGCCCGGGAGCGTACGGGGTGGATCACGCCTGGCGAACCGAATTTCCCGGTGCCTCACGGCAGCCGTCTCGGCAGGCGGGCGCCGCGCACCGGTGCGTTCCGGGCTGACTACGCTTGGGTGACGAGTCGTGTACGTACATCAGCGAGGAGCACAGCCGTGCCGGTACGAGCGGTCCGGGGCGCCGTCCAACTGGAGCGGGACGAGGCCGGGCACATGGACGAGCAGGTCAGCGAGCTGCTCACGGCCATCCTGCAGCGGAACGAGCTCACCGCGGACGACCTGATCAGCATCTGGTTCACGGCGACCCCCGACCTGCACAGCGACTTCCCGGCGGCCGCCGCCCGCAAGCTCGGCATCGTCGACGTCCCGCTGATATGCGCGCAGGAACTGGAGGTGAAGGGCGCGATGCCCCGGGTCGTACGGGTCCTCGCGCACATCGAGTCCGACCGGCCGCGCGCGGAGATCGCGCACGTCTACCTCGGCGCCGCGGCCGCACTCCGCAAGGACATCGCCCAGTGAGAACCGCACTCGTCATCGGGACCGGGCTGATCGGCACCTCGGCGGCCCTGGCACTGACCCAGCGCGGGGTGACCGTCCACCTCACCGACCACGATCCGGAGCAGGCCCGTACGGCCGCCGCGCTCGGCGCGGGCACCGACGAGGCGCCCGACGGGCCCGTCGACCTCGCGATCGTGGCCGCGCCGCCCGCGCACGTCGCCGCGACGCTGGCAGACGCCATGCGGCGCGGTCTCGCCCGCGGCTACCTCGACGTGGCCTCCGTCAAGGGCGGCCCGCGCCGCGAGCTGGAGGCCCTCGGCCTCGACCTCACCGCGTACATCGGCACGCACCCCATGTCGGGCCGCGAGAAGTCGGGCCCCCTGGCGGCCACCGGCGACCTCTTCGAGGGCCGCCCCTGGGTGCTCACGCCCACCCGGGACACCGACACCGAGGTCCTGAACCTCGCCCTGGAGCTGGTCTCGCACTGCCGTGCCGTGCCGGTCGTCATGGACGCCGACGCCCACGACCGCGCGGTCGCCCTGGTCTCCCACATGCCGCACCTGGTGTCGAGCATGGTCGCCGCGCGTCTGGAGCACGCCGAGGAGTCCGCCGTCCGGCTCTCCGGCGGAGGCATCCGCGACGTGACCCGCATCGCGGCCTCCGACCCCCGTATGTGGATCGACATCCTCTCCGCGAACCCCGGACCGGTGGCCGACCTGCTCAGCGAGTTCGCCGCCGACCTCGACGAGACCGTCCGCGCCCTGCGCGCCCTGCAGTCCTCCGACGAGGCCAAGCGCCGTGAGGGCACCACCGGCATCGAGGACGTCCTGCGCCGCGGCAACGCCGGCCAGATCAGGGTGCCCGGCAAGCACGGTTCCGCTCCCCGGGTCTACGAGGTCGTGGCAGTACTGATCGACGACCAGCCGGGCCAGCTGGCCCGCATCTTCGCCGACGCGGGCATGGCCGGGGTCAACATCGAGGACGTACGAATCGAGCACGCGACGGGGCAGCAGGCCGGTCTGGTGCAGTTGATGGTGGAGCCGAGGGCGGTGCCGGTGTTGGCGGGGGCGTTGCGGGAGCGGGGGTGGGCACTCCGGCAGTAGTGCGGGGTGCCTCGATGCCGGCGGTCGGAAGCCGCCGCAGCCGTCCCGATGCCTGGGAGGCGCCCTTGGCGCCGAGCGGTGCGAGGGCGGCGTTGAGGATTGGTCGTACGGATCGAGCACGCGACGGGGCAGCAGGCCGGTCTGGTGCAGTTGATGGTGGAGCCGAGGGCGGTGCCGGTGTTGGCGGGGGCGTTGCGGGAGCGGGGGTGGGCACTCCGGCAGTAGTGCGGGGTGCCTCGATGCCGGCGGTCGGAGGCCGCCGCAGCCGTCCCGATGCCTGGGAGGCGCCCTTGGCGCCGAGCGGTGCGAGGGCGGCGTTGAGGATTGGTCGTACGGATCGAGCACGCGACGGGGCAGCAGGCCGGTCTGGTGCAGTTGATGGTGGAGCCGAGGGCGGTGCCGGTGTTGGCGGGGGCGTTGCGGGAGCGGGGGTGGGCACTCCGGCAGTAGTGGGGGTGCCTCGATGTCGGCGGTCGGAGGCCGCCGCAGCCGTCCCGAAGCCTGGGAGGCGGCCCTGGCGCCGAGCGGTGCGGGGGCGGCGTTGAGGATTGGTCGTACGGCTCGGGCACGCGACGGGGCAGCAGGCCGGTCTGGTGCAGTTGATGGTGGAGCCGAGGGCGGTGCCGGTGTTGGCGGGGGCGTTGCGGGAGCGGGGGTGGGTACTCCGGCAGTAGGGCACGCGAACGGTACGGTCGTGGGGGTCCCCGGGTACGGCCAGATGAGCGACGCGCACCCAGTACCCTTGTCCGGGGCACCTAAGCGGCGCCGCTTAGCGCCCCCTCCACCACCCCGGACCAGGAAAGGTGCCCCCACAGTGGAACGCGCCGCAGTGATTGTCGCCATCGACGGCCCCTCCGGCACGGGCAAGTCGAGCACCTCGAAGGCCGTCGCCACGCAGCTCGGGCTGAGCTACCTGGACACCGGCGCCCAGTACCGGGCGATCACCTGGTGGATGGTGAACAACGGGATCGACATGGACGACCCCTCGGCGATCGCCGCCGTGGCCGGCAAGGCGGAGATCGTCTCCGGGACCGACCCGTCCGCGCCGAGCATCACCGTGGACGGGACGGATGTGGCCGGTCCGATCCGTACGCAGGAGGTCACCTCCAAGGTCAGCGCGGTCAGCGCGGTACCCGAGGTGCGTACCCGGATCACCGAGCTCCAGCGGTCGATCGCGGCCCGCGCGGAGAACGGCATCGTCGTCGAGGGCCGTGACATCGGCACCACCGTGCTGCCGGACGCCGACCTGAAGATCTTCCTCACCGCCTCTCCGGAGGCCCGCGCCGCCCGCCGCAACGGTGAGCTCAAGGGCGCCGACGTCAACGCCACCCGCGAGGCGCTGCTCAAGCGGGACGCCGCCGACTCCAGCCGCAAGACCTCGCCGCTCGCCAAGGCGGACGACGCGGTCGAGGTGGACACCTCGGACCTCACGCTCCAGCAGGTCATCGAGTGCGTGGTCACCCTCGTCGAGGAGAAGCGGGCGGGGAAGTGACCGGGGCACCTTCCGAACGCGGGGCCGAGGTCGGGCGCCGAATCGGCGTCGGCCTGATGTACGGGCTGTGGAAGCCGCGCGTGCTCGGGGCCTGGAAGGTGCCCGCGACCGGCCCGGTGATCCTCGCCGTCAACCACTCGCACAACATCGACGGCCCGATGGTCATCGGCGTGGCGCCCCGGCCGTCGCACTTCCTGGTCAAGAAGGAGGCGTTCGTCGGCCCGCTCGACCCCTTCATGCGCGCCGTCGGACAGCTGAAGGTGGACCGTTCGACCGCCGACCGCACGGCCATCACCCAGGCGCTCGGCGTCCTGGAGAACGGCGGTGTTCTCGGCATCTTCCCCGAGGGCACCCGCGGCGAGGGCGACTTCGCCTCCCTGCGCGCAGGGCTCTCGTACTTCGCGGTCCGCAGCGGCGCCCCGATCGTGCCGGTCGCGGTGCTGGGAAGTTCTGAGAAGCCAGGCCGGTTGATAAAAGCGCTGCCCCCGCTGCGCCACCGCATCGACGTCGTCTTCGGCGACCCGTTCGAGGCGGGCGACGGCAGTGGGCGGCGCACGCGCAAGGCGCTCGACGAGGCGACCGAGCGCATCCAGAAGCAGCTCTCCGCGCACCTGGAAAATGCCAGGCGGCTCACCGGCCGCTGAACCACACTTGAGTAGTGGATCACCCGCACACCGGGGCGTTCCACCGATCACCACGATGAACGAGGTACCGACTTCATGAACGACCACATCCCCTCCGACGGCTCGGGCGAGTTCGAGCACGAGCACGGAGAGCTTGGCGACGCCGAGTACGCGGAGTTCATGGAGCTCGCCGCCGAAGAGGGCTTCGACATCGAGGACGTCGAGGGCGCCATCGAGGCGGCCGGGCACGGACCGCTGCCCGTCCTCGCCGTCGTCGGCCGTCCGAACGTCGGCAAGTCGACATTGGTGAACCGCATCATCGGCCGCCGTGAGGCGGTCGTCGAGGACAAGCCGGGCGTCACCCGCGACCGCGTCACCTACGAGGCCGAGTGGGCGGGCCGCCGCTTCAAGGTCGTCGACACCGGCGGCTGGGAGCAGGACGTCATGGGCATCGACGCCTCCGTCGCCGCCCAGGCCGAGTTCGCGATCGAGGCGGCCGACGCGGTCGTGTTCGTCGTCGACGCCAAGGTCGGCGCCACGGACACCGACGAGGCCGTCGTACGGCTGCTGCGCAAGGCCGGCAAGCCCGTCGTCCTGTGCGCGAACAAGGTCGACGGCCCGAGCGGTGAGGCCGACGCGTCGTACCTGTGGTCCCTCGGGCTCGGCGAACCGCACCCGGTGTCCGCGCTGCACGGCCGCGGCACCGGCGACATGCTGGACGCCGTCCTGGAGGCGCTGCCCGAGGCACCCGCGCAGACCTTCGGCACCGGGCTCGGCGGCCCGCGCCGTATCGCCCTCATCGGCCGCCCGAACGTCGGAAAGTCCTCGCTGCTGAACAAGGTGGCGGGCGAAGAGCGCGTCGTCGTCAACGAGCTGGCGGGCACCACCCGCGACCCGGTCGACGAGCTCATCGAACTCGGCGGCGTCACCTGGAAGTTCGTCGACACGGCGGGCATCCGCAAGCGCGTCCACCTCCAGCAGGGCGCCGACTACTACGCCTCGCTGCGCACCGCGGCCGCCGTGGAGAAGGCCGAGGTCGCGGTCATCCTGATCGACGCCGCCGAGTCCATCTCCGTGCAGGACCAGCGCATCGTGACGATGGCCGTGGAGTCCGGGCGGGCGATGGTCATCGCGTACAACAAGTGGGACACCCTCGACGAGGAGCGCCGCTACTACCTGGAGCGGGAGATCGAGACCGAGTTCGGCCAGGTCGCGTGGGCGCCCCGGGTGAACGTCTCGGCGCGCACCGGGCGGCACATGGAGAAGCTGGTGCCGGCGATCGAGTCGGCCCTGGCGGGCTGGGAGACCCGGGTCCCGACGGGCCGCCTCAACGCGTTCCTCGGTGAGCTGGTCTCCGCCCACCCGCACCCGATCCGGGGCGGCAAGCAGCCGCGCATCCTCTTCGGCACCCAGGCGGGCACCAAGCCGCCGCGGTTCGTGCTCTTCGCCTCGGGCTTCATCGAGGCCGGCTACCGGCGCTTCGTCGAGCGGCGGCTGCGCGAGGAGTTCGGCTTCGAGGGGACGCCGATCCATATCTCGGTGCGGGTGCGCGAGAAGCGCGGCAAGAAGAAGTGACGTCCGCGTAACGGCGACGACGAGGAGGGCGGCCTCCTCAAGGTGCCCGGGAGATCCGGGGACCTTGAGAAGGCCGCCCTCCTCGTGTGTCAATTGCCCCGGCGTGGGCCCGGCGGCAGCGCGGCCGGGATGTGGTGCATGCCGGTGTGCCCGGTAGGCATCCGCCCGACCGGCTGCCACACGGACGTCACCGGGGCTGCGGAGTCCTGCTGCCGGGTGCCCGGCTGGGGGGCGAAGTGGCCGGTCACGTGCGGGGCCGCGCCATGGCGGCCGCCGTACGCCCCCGACTGGTACGCACCATACGAGCCGGTGCCGTGCGAGGAGTTGCCGAAGAAGGACTGGAACCCCAGGTCCTCCTCGCCGTGACGGTCGCCGGGCAGTGCCCGGTAGGACTTGACCCACTCGGCGTAGAGAGCGTCGTAGATCGGCGTGGCCGAGGGGCCCTGGGCCGGCCGCAAGGACGGACTCGGCTGGTAGGCGTGGCGGCGGGGAACGTCGTATGCGTGCACGTCTGTGCCAACGACGTCATGGCCCAACGGATGCGGCCGTTAGGCCGAATTGGAAAGGCCCCGGTCCAGCGCCCCGTCGGGGGAGCGGACCACGAACGACCCGCACGCGACCGACGAACGGACCCTTCACGGCCCCCGAAGCGGAGCGCTCACGTGCCGGCCAGTGGGAGCGTCGCCGCCACCAGCTTCCCGTTCGCCGCGGCCTTGTCGAGCGCGTCGCGCAGCAGGTCCTCGCGGGGCTGGCGGCCGATCGAGCCGACCGGGGCCGCGAACAGCAGCACCTGCTGGTGCTTGTTGGCGGCCGCGCGCCAGCTGTCGGCGACCTGGAGCGCTTGGTGGGCCTGCCACCAGGCGACCGGCCGGCCGCCGTCCGCGCCCGGCTGGAGGATGGCGTGCAGCTGTCCCATGGCGAGCAGCACGGACCAGCCGTGCAGCACCGACGGGACCGAGTCGATCCCGGTCAGCGGCATGAAGCCCTGCTCGATGAGCAGCGGCAGGAAGTCGTCGCCCGTCGTGGTCGTGCCGGGGCGGGCGATGGGGGCGGTCGGTTCGACGACGAGCGCCGGGTGCAGCTCGCCGTTGATCAGGACGAGTCCGCTGGTGACGCCGAGCACGGCCTGCTCGGGCACGGCCTTGGCGGCGCCCCCGTCGGCCGCGATGGACCGGACGGCGCCCTGCAACTGCTCCTCGGTGACCTGGACGACCTGCGAGGGCAGACAGGTGGCGTGGGCGAAGGCGAGGACGGCGGTCTCGTCGCCGATGAACAGCACGGTGCTGGTGCGCTCCTGCTCGGAGTCGCCCGGGGTGCGGCAGGACGTGCAGTCATAACTGCCGGGTGCGTTCTCTCCGGCGAGCAGCCGGTCTGCTTCTTCGTCGCCGATCTCGGCGCGTACGTCGTCGCTGACGTCGAGCATGCGCGGCACGGGTGGCTCCTCGGGATGTGATGAGGGCGACAGCCGGGTGGCTCCCGGCCCATGAGCGCGGGTGGCTCCCGGCCCATGCAAAGGACAACGGGCGATCTGTGGCCGGAGTCACGCCCGGGAGCGAACGGAATCGAACCATCCGAAGCGCAGCGTGAAACCACGGGCGGAACCTGTCACTCCACGGCAAGTGCTTTGATTTCCAAGGAAGTTACGGCGGTGAAGTGGGTCACAGATCGTCAGGAATCATGGTTGACAAATCCCGAAATCAGGCAATGAAGTGGGTGTCCGAAAATGGACGGTACCCGTGGTAACGGTGAACTGGCCTCGAACGACAGGGCGTTGCTTGATGGCAGGCCGCCGGGCTCCCTAGATTCCTCGGCCGAGTGCAACGAGCACCGCTCGGGTCGTCCGCCGGCCGCAGCACCGTCAGTTCTTCAGCACCACCGCCGGCGGACGGGGCGGAGTACGACGACCGCGTCCGTGCGTGGGGAGTCGTAGGCCGCCTTGGGGGATCCCGGGTCCTGCGAGAGGGAACTACATGTCCGCATGTGCCGACAACACCCACGACAGCACGCGCAAGACGCGAACGACGCGTACGACGGCGGTCCTCGCCGGGGCAGCACTGCTGGCCCCGCTGGGCCTCCTCGCCGCCGGCGGTAACGCCGTCGCGGCGGACAGCGGAGTCTGGGACCGCATCGCCCAGTGCGAGAGCGGAGGGAACTGGCACATCAACACCGGCAACGGCTACTACGGCGGACTCCAGTTCGCCGCGTCCACCTGGCGCGCGTACGGCGGCACGGCCTACGCGGCCACCGCCGACAAGGCCTCCAAGGCCCAGCAGATCGCGATCGCCACGAAGGTCCAGCGCGGTCAGGGGTGGGGCGCCTGGCCCACCTGTTCGGCCCGCGCCGGGGCGTCCGGCGGGGCGCCCGCCGCGCCGTCCACCGGCTCGGCGTCCGGAGAGTCCGCCAAGTCGGCCTCGCCCGCGCAGTCGTCGAAGACGCCGGCTCGCTCGTCGGGACACACCGGACGCGGCACGTCCCGCGGTGGCGACTACACGGTGAGCAGTGGTGACACGCTGAGCGGTATCGCCGCCCGGCACGGGACCACCTGGCAGCGGATCTATGCCGCCAACAGGGCCGTCATCGGTGGCGATCCCCATCTGATCGTGCCCGGGCAGCGGCTCGACATCTGAGCCAACTCCCCGTCCCGGGCACAGGGTCCCGACCGGCGAGCCGGTCGGGACCCTCGGCGTTGTCGCGAGGCCGTACCGCGACGGACGGGGTGCACGGTCCGCTGATGGAGTTGCACGATGCCCGCCGCGAGCCGACCCTGAAAGCACCGGGCGCGCACGGCCCGGACCGACAACCGGTGGTGAGCCAGATGGTTCTCGGGAGCTACCTCAGGGGGAGGAGCGGACGGCTGGGGGCACTGACCGCGGGGGCGGTCCTCGCCCTCGCCCTCACGGCGTGCGGCGACGGCGGCAAAGGCGACAGCGCCGCGTCCGTCCGTACGGCGGACAGGACCACGAGCGTCGTGGCTACGTCCAGCGCGACGCCCAGTGCGAGCCCGAGCGCGGCCCAACCGGCCGACCCCGGTGCGGCCAAGAAGGAGATCACGGCGAACTGGGAGAAGTTCTTCAACTCCCAGACGTCCAAGAAGGACCGGCAGGCCGTCCTGGAGAACGGCAGGATGATGGGGCCGGTCCTCGACGCCCTCAGCCGCGTCGAGCGCGGACGGCAGATCTCGGCGAAGGTCACGAAGGTCGAGTTCACCTCGGCGACCGACGCGAAAGTGACGTACTCGCTGCTCATGAAGGGTGCCACCGTCCTGCCGAACGCGAAGGGCACCGCGGTCGAGCAGAACGGCACCTGGAAGGTGTCCGTCAAAACGCTGTGCGGACTGATCAAGCTCGGCCATCGGTCGGTCCCGGGCTGCTGAGTGCTTCGCCGGTCGAAAGGTTCCCCGTATCGCCTACCGATCGGGCAACCGTTCCAGCACAAGTTGATGATGAAGCCCAACCAAGTGCGGGGTTCCCGGGTCCAACCATCTGCTAGGCGGATGAGACCAGGGAAACAGGGGGTTCGGGGGACATGCATATCTCTTTCCTGATACACAACGCATACGGCATCGGGGGGACGATCCGGACCACGTACAACCTCGCGAACGCTCTGGCCGAGCAGCACGACGTCGAGGTCGTCTCGGTCTTCCGGCACCGTGACGAACCGGTCTTCACGCCCGGCCCGCGGGTCCGCGTGCGCCACCTCGTCGACGTCCGCCCGGACGGCGCCGACGCCGGGGACCCGGATCTGGGCCGCCCGGCGCGCGTCTTCCCGCGCGCGGAGGGCCGTTACGAGCAGTACAGCGCCCTCACGGACCGGCGTATCGCCGAGCACCTCGCCACGGTCGAGGCGGACGTGGTCGTCGGCACCCGGCCGGGCCTGAACGTGCACCTGGCGCGGGAGACGCGCCGTGGCCCGGTCTGTGTCGGCCAGGAGCACCTCACGCTCGACAGCCACCCAGCGGCCCTGCGCGCCACGCTGCGCGGCCTCTACCCGCGCCTCGACGCGGTCACCACGACCACTCAGGCCGACGCCCGCGCGTACCGCGACAGGATGCGGCTGCCCGGTGTCCGGGTGCAGGGCGTGCCCAACCCGGTGCCCCGGCCGGGCATCGACCCCGCGGACGGCTCCGGCAAGTGGGTCGTCGCGGCCGGACGGCTGGCCCCCGTCAAGCGGTACGACCTGCTGATCAGGGCCTTCGACACGGTGCGCACCCAGCGGCCCGACTGGCGCCTGCGGATCTACGGCGGCGGCAAGCAGAAGGACAGACTCCGCGAGCTGATCGACCGGTTGGGCCTCTACAACCACGTCTACCTCATGGGTCCGGCCAACCCCATCGAGCCGGAATGGGCCAAGGGCTCCATCGCCGCCGTCACCTCCAGCATGGAGTCCTTCGGCATGACGATCGTCGAGGCCATGCGCTGCGGCCTGCCGGTCGTCTCCACGGACTGCCCGCACGGGCCCGGCGAGATCATCGACAACGGAGTCGACGGGCGTCTCGTCGAGGTCGGCAACGTCCAGGCCATCGCCGAGGGCCTGCTCGAACTGATCAACGACGACACGCTGCGGCAGCGGATGGCGCACGCGGCGCTCAAGGACTCCGAACGCTTCGACCCGTCCCGCATCGCCGAGCGCCACGAGTCGCTCTTCTCCGCACTGCTCGCCGGTGGCGGGAACTCGCCGGGCGGGCGGACGCGCGGTTCGCTGCACCGCACCCGGGCAGCGCTGCTCGCCGGCGCGTACGTCGTACGGGACGCGGGACGCACCGCTTTCGGGAAGGGACGCACCGCATGACGACGCCGGCTCCCACCGCAGCGAACCAGCACCTCCACGAGGTCCCCGTCACGGGTCCGCGTGCCGACTGCGTCGCCGACTCCGCGGGCGGCCTCACCTTCGACGTCACCGACAGCGGCGAGTCCGCGCCCGCCCATCTCCTCCTGAGGTTCCGCGACAGCGAGCAGGAGGTGCGCCTGCCCCTCACCCCGGCCGGCGACGGCCGCCTCAGGGCCGCCCTGCCCAGCAGCGTCGAGCTCCCCGAGGGCCGCTGGGACGTGTACGTCCAGGTGGCCGACGACGAGCCGCGCCGCCTGGCACCCGGCGTCAACGACCTGCGCGCCCTCGTCGACCGCGTGCCCGGCGGCGCCCACGGGCACGTTGCCGCCCGTGTCCCGTACTCGACCAGGTACGGCAACCTCACCGTCCGCAGCTGGCTGCGCGCCCCGCACGCCGAGGCGGGTGAACTCCTTGTGGGCAAGGACGAGCTGAGCGTGAAGGCGCGGGTGTACGGCACCGGGCTGGCGCCGGACGCGTGCGTCGAGCTGGTGGCCAGGAAGGCACCGGAGGCTGTCGTGCGTGCCGGTCTCACCGCCGACCCGTCCGAGTTCCGCTTCACCGTGCCGTACCGGGCTCTCCGCCCCGGCCTGTGGGACCTGTGGCTCCGGCCTGACGGGGTGACCGGCCCCCGGGTGCGGATCGCGCGCCTCCTCGACGACATCGCCGACAAGAAGCCGATCTTCACCTACCCGAAGGTGACTCTGGAGACCGAGTACGGCCGGGTCACGGTGGGGCCGTACTACACGGGGGACAACGACCTCGCGGTGAAGGTGGCCGCGGTCGAGTGACGCGCCCGGCCGGGCCGCGCCCGCTCCTGCTCGACGAGGAGGAGGCCGTCGCCACGTCCCTTCGCCGCCCGGCGTCCTGGGCCTGCGCCTAACTATGTATTGCCTGTGCGGTGCGGGCTTCCCGGGAACACCGGTAATCGGAAAGAAATGCGGTCTCCGTGCGATCGGCGGCCCGCTTTCCGAGGTGTTATTCGAGACAGCGTCATGTCGGCCGGGAATTACGTACGACAGCGGGCGTCACACGTACGGAACCGCTCGTACGTGTGACGCGGTTCGGCCGTAACGCGTGTCGTGGTCCTGTGACACAAGTGTGACCGCCGGGGAACAGTGACCCTCTGCCACACCCGTCCCGGCCGGGACGGTGGAACGCCTCCGCGGGCCCGGGCTTCCGTGCGCGCGGGGCGCCGCCTAACGTGGCCGTCATGGCACCCATCCCCACTCCGCCCCCGGAGCCCCAGGACAGTCCGGACACCTACGTCGGCCTTGAGGCGAGCAGCGCCGAGCGTCGCGCCCGGGAGCACGGCTGGTCCACGGTCAGGTCGCTGCCGCCGGGCGCGATCATCACCATGGAATACCGCGTGGGCCGGCTGAACTTCGAGGTCAGGGACGGCCGTGTGACGCGCTGCTGGAAGGGCTGAGACAAGCGGAAGGACCACAGGCGAAGGCCCGGCCCCCCGAGGGAGCCGGGCCTTCGTCGTGCGGTGTGAGGTGGGCGGAGTGAGGTTGTGTGTACCGGCCCCGCCGTCTCGTGGCTGTCTCGTGTCAGCCACCCGCGACGGGGCGCGCCGACGTCGTACTCCGTGGCGCCCGGTCGGAGTGCGGCGGACGGCGGCTGCCGACCGGGGTGACCGGGATGCGTTCCGAACGTGTGGAGTGCGGCCCCGACGACAGGTGCAGCGGTGGCCGGGCGGACCGTGCCGCGACAGAGGTGTCGCGGGCCGTGGCCGGGTCCTGGGCGGGCGAACGCAGCGGGGAGGCGCCCACGGACGCCGTCGCCGACGAGAGTCCCCCTGCCGTAGCGGGGCCGAGCGCGGGAGAGGCGGCCGGAGCGCTCTGACGTGCCCACCAGGCGTCACGCAGCGACAGGATCCACGCCTCGGCACGCGCGATGAGCGGCTCGAACCAGGGCAGCGCCAGCAGGATCAGCAGACCGGCGGCCCAGCCCAGCAGGACATCGCTCAGCCAGTGTGTGCCGAGGTAGACCGTGGTCAGGCCCACGCCGAGCGAGGTCACGGCGGACAGCGCGGACAGCCAGCGCCGGGCTCTCGGCGTGGAGGCCAGATAGGCGAGGATGCCCCAGGTCACGACGGCGTTCGCGGTGTGGCCCGAAGGAAATATGTCGCCGCCCAGCCACATCTCGTTCGAGCCGATCGAGGTCGCGTAGTGCGGTCCGAGGCGGCCCATGCCGAGCTTCGCGGCGCCGACCGTGATGTTCAGCAGCAGCAGCGACACGCCCAGCGCGAGCAGCGGGCGCAGGGTGTGCTGCCGCCAGGAGCGCCAGCCCAGCCAGGCCGCCACCATCACGGCGGTGGGGCCGCGCTGCCCGAGGACCACGTAGTAGTCCAGGAACGCGTGGACCTCCGGCCACTGCTGGTACGGCCGGAAGAACATGAGCTGCCAGTCGAGGCGGACCAGCCACGAGGTGATGAGCACGGCCCACACGATGGCCGCGTAGAAGGCCAGGGTGGCGGCGAAGAGCACCACCCTGTGCCGGCTCATCACGGGCACATTGATGTGGGCCGGTCGTTCCGGCTCACGGTCCAGCCGCGCGAAGACCCGCTCAAGGCGGGTCAGGAAACGTTCGGTACACACTCAATCGACGTTACAGCGAGTGAGCTCTGTCCCGGCCCGAATCACTCGCTTTGTGATGACGATGTGATGTGGGATTGCTCTCAGGGTGACGTTTATTTTCGTGGAATCCGTAATCAGCGGGACGCGCCGCCTTCAATTCCGCTGATCTTTCGGAGTCCTGGTTTTATGGCTATTTTGGATTCGTTCACCGAATGCTGGTGTGGAATTCGCCGTCCGCTCACGGAGCGTTGGCCGACGGACGTCGGGACGGTCAGGGCGGACCGGAGCCGCTCAGCCAGAACGCCCCGTAGAGCGCGGACGCCACGGCGATTCCCCCGAGAACCGTCCCTGATCTGGTCGTACGCAGCCCGGCCAGGGCCCTGGCGAGCGGCAGCAGCAGGGGGAAGGCGGGCATCAGCAGGCGCGGTTTCGAGCCGAAGTAGCCGGACGCGCCCAGGGCGAGCGCGACCACGACCCCCGTGTACACGGGCAGCGGGAGCGGTTGCCGTTGCCGGACGCACACCACGTACAGCCAGATCACCAGTGCGACACCGAGGACCAGCCCGACGCCGGCGAGTGCCAACGGGAACGACGTGAACCTGCCGGCGACGAACCGGGCGAAGGCGTAGCCCCCGTCGAAACCGTTGCGCCAGCCCGCCTGCACGTCCAGATACCCGAACGGGCCCCTGTCCGTGTGGTGCCCCACCCACAGCACGTAGCCGGCGGCGCCGAGCGGCGCGAGCAGCATGCCGAGGGCGCGCCGCCACATGGGGGCGCCGTCCGGTTCTCCCGCGCTCCGATCCCGCACGAACGAGGGAGCGAGCGCCGCCGCCCACACCGCCGCGGCCACCGCGAGGCCCACCGGGCGGGTCAGCCCGGCGAGCGCGGCGAGTGTGCCCGCGGTGACCCAGCGGCCGGTCAGGACCGCGTACAGCGCCCACGCGGCGAGGGCGGTGAACAGTGACTCGGTGTATGCCATCGACTGCACGATCCCGACCGGCAGCACGGCCCACAGCAGCACCGCGCAGATCCCTGTCCGGCGCCCGTACACGTGGTCCGCGACGGCGAAGATCCCCCAGGCCGCGGCCAGCGAGGCGAGCGTGCTGACGACGAGGCCCGCGTCCGCGTACGCCAGCCGGGTCACCGCCGACACGGCCCGCTCCAGCCAGGGCAGCAGCGGGAAGAAGGCGAGGTTCGAGTGGACGTCACCGTTCGGGAGGCGGACCTCGTAGCCGTAGCCCAGGTCCGCGACCCTGACGTACCAGAGCGAGTCCCAGCGGGCGGTCAGCAGGGTGTACGCGCTCTTGTCGCGTGCCGCGCTCCACACGTCGAGGGCGACAAGGCCCAGGGCACGCACGGCGGCGTACCCGAGGAGGGCGGGGGCGGCCCTTCCGAGGAGGGGTGGCGCCGGGCGCGTTGCAAGGTCGGTCACGCGCTCGATTATCAAGGCCGCCCGGAACCGGGCGGCCATTTCGGGCGTGGTGAACCGTGACGGGCGAGGGGAGCGTGGCGCACGCCACACGCTGTCCGAACGTTCCATGAGAGGTCCACCACGCGCCACTGGCGTGTTCTCGCGTACCCTGACGGCTCACTCGCCTTTGTTGCGTGGGTCCGGGACACCGCTCCTCCCGGGCCATAGCCGCCAGGGAGTCCCCACCCCGCGGCCCCGCCGAGCGCGAGGGATCATCTGGGAGGTACGTACATGTCCGGGACGACCACGGCCGCTGCGCGGTGCCGTCGGGCGGCCGGGAACGGTGCCAACCGCTGGGTCGTCCTCGTCGTCCTCTGCGCCAGCCTGTTGCTGGTCGCTGTCGACGCCACCGTGCTGCACGTAGCGGTGCCGGCCGTCACGGAGGACCTCAAGCCCAGCGGCGTCGAACTGCTCTGGATCGTCGACGTCTATCCCCTCGTCTGCGCCTCGCTGCTGATCCTCTTCGGCACGCTGGGCGACCGGATCGGCCGCAGACGGGTCCTTCTCCTCGGCTACGGGCTCTTCGGTGTCGCCTCGGGCCTGGCGGCCGTCGCCGAGAACGCCTCGATGCTGATCGGGGCCCGGGCGCTTCTCGGTGTCGGCGGCGCCATGATCATGCCGGCGACGCTGTCGATCCTGCGGCAGGTGTTCCCCGACCGGCGTGAGCGCGCGCTGGCGATCGGCGTCTGGACCGGCGTGGCCGCGGTCGGCGCCGCCGTCGGCCCCTTGCTCGGCGGCTTCCTGCTGGAGCACTTCTGGTGGGGCTCGGTCTTCCTCGTCAACATCCCGCTGATGCTCGTGAGCCTGCCGGTCGGGCGCCTGCTGCTGCCCGAGTCGACCGGCGACCGGAACGGACCCTGGGACGTGGTGGGCGCGCTGATGGCCGCCGCCGGTCTCTTCGGCCTCGTCCTCGGCGTGAAACGGCTCGGCAGCGGGGACAGCCCGTTCGACCTGTACACGCTGCTTCCCCTGGTGCTCGGCGCCGGGTTGCTGGCCGCGTTCGTACGCCGGCAGAAGCGGCGCACGTACCCCCTGGTGGACCTGCGGATGTTCGCGCGCCCCGCGTTCAGCACGTCCGTCGGCTGCATCGTGCTCGCGATGCTCGCGCTGGTGGGTCTGGAACTGATCGCGGCGCAGTACCTGCAACTGGTGCTGGGGCTGTCCCCGCTGGAGACCGGCCTGCGGATGCTGCCGCTCACGGTCGCGGCCATGGCGGCCGGGCTGCTCGGATCGCAGATGCTGCGCCGCTTCGGGCCCCGCCGCATGGTCTCCGTGGGCTTCTGCCTCACGGCGGGCGCGGTCGTCCTGCTGACCGTGATGGGAACCCACGACAACCCCGCCCTGCTGCTCGTCGGCTTCGTCCTGCTCGGCTTCGGCCTGGAGACGACGCTCTTCGGGGCGTACGAGTCGATGCTCAGCGAGGCGCCCCAGACCCAGGCCGGCGGGGCCGCGGCCATCGGCGAGACGTCGTACCAGCTCGGCGCGGGCATCGGTATCGCCCTCCTCGGCAGCGTGATGAACGCGGCGTACACGCCCGGACTCTCGGGTGTGCCCGGCGTCCCGGAGTCGGCCTCGACGGCGGCCGGGCACTCGCTGGGCGAGGCGTACCAGGTGGCCGGGCGGCTGGGCGGTTCGTCGGGCGAGGCGCTGCGGCATGCCGCGCGGGACTCCTTCGTGCACGGACTGCATGTGACCCTGCTGGTCAGCGCGGCGTTGCTGCTGCTCGGCGCGGCGATGGCGCTGCGGTTGCCGCGGGTCATGGAGTGCGGGGCGCCCGCGGCGGCGGGCTCGGCGGACGTCGCCCCGGTGCCCGCGCCTCGGGAGGCGAACGCGAAGGTGCGGGCGGAGTCGTCCGTGAGCTGACTGCCTTGAGGCGAGCTGACCGCCTTGCGGGCGTGGGGGACCACAGTCGCGCCGGCGGGGCTGCTCGCCGTTGCGGCGGAAAGAAGTGTCGTCGTAACGTCGGCGTTGACGCTGGACTAGCGCTGCTAGTTTTCCTGAGCCGGAGGCCGCCCCATGACCGCTTCCCCCAAGCTGCCGCCCTTCGACCCCGCCGATCCGCTCGGTATCGACGAACTGCTGGACGCGGAGGATCTCGCCGTCCGCGACACCGTGCGCAGGTGGGCCGTGCGGCGGGTACTGCCCGATGTCGCCGAATGGTACGAGAAGGGCGAGTTGCCCGGGATTCGTGAGCTGGCGCGGGAGCTGGGGGAGCTCGGCGCCCTGGGGATGTCCCTCAGCGGGTACGGGTGTGCCGGCGCCAGCGCCGTGCAGTACGGCCTGGCCTGCCTGGAGCTGGAGGCGGCCGACTCGGGAATCCGGTCCCTGGTCTCCGTCCAGGGCTCCCTCGCCATGTACGCCATCCACCGGTTCGGCAGCGAGGAGCAGAAGCAGACATGGCTGCCGCGTATGGCCTCCGGTGAGGTCATCGGGTGCTTCGGGCTGACCGAGCCGGACCACGGATCCGACCCCGCGTCGATGCGCACGTACGCCAAGCGTGACGGCGGGGACTGGGTGCTGAGCGGGCGGAAGATGTGGATCACCAACGGGTCCGTCGCCTCGGTCGCCGTGGTCTGGGCGGGGACCGAGGAGGGGATCCGCGGGTTCGTCGTACCGACGGACCGACCCGGGTTCGCCGCGCCCGAGATCCGGCACAAGTGGTCCCTGCGGGCGTCCGTCACGAGTGAGCTGATCATGGATGACGTGCGGTTGCCCGCGGATGCGGTGCTGCCCGGGGCCGTCGGGCTCAAGGGGCCGCTGAGCTGCCTGTCCCACGCCCGGTACGGGATCGTTTGGGGTGCGATGGGGGCGGCGCGGGCCTGTTTCGAGGCCGCCGTGGACTACGCGAAGACGCGGGAGCAGTTCGGGAAGCCGATCGGCGGGTTCCAGCTCACCCAGGCCAAGCTCGCCGACATGGCGGTCGAGCTGCACAAGGGGATTCTGCTCGCCCATCACCTGGGGCGGCGGATGGACGCGGGACGGCTGCGTCCGGAACAGGTCAGCTTCGGCAAGCTGAACAACGTACGGGAGGCCATGGAGATCTGCCGTACCGCCCGGACGATCCTCGGTGCCAACGGGATCTCCCTGGAGTATCCGGTCATGCGGCACGCCACCAACCTGGAGTCCGTGCTCACCTACGAGGGCACCGTCGAGATGCACCAGCTGGTGCTGGGCAAGGCGCTCACCGGCCTCGACGCGTTCCGGTGATCCCCCCACCGGAATGCGGGGCGGGGCGGGTGAGCCGCCCTGCTCAGCTCTGGTTGAAGAAACCGCCCGACTGGCGGCCCGCGGGCTCGCCGCTGACGATCTCCGTGTCCGCCGGGGTCAGCAGGAACACCCGGGTCGAGACCCGCTCGATCGAACCGCGCAGACCGAAGATCAGGCCCGCCGCGAAGTCGACGACGCGCTTGGCGTCGGAGGGCTCCATGCTCGTGAGGTTCATGATGACCGGGACGCCGTCCCGGAAGAGCTCGCCGATCTGCCGGGCGTCCCGGAAGCTGTCCGGGGTGACCGTGCCGATCCGGCGGCCCTTGTCGTGGGCGGATTCGGACGCGACCTTCACGCGCGGGTCGGTGACCCAGGCATCGCCGGACTCCTGCCCCTCGGCGTAGTCGTCGTCGTAGTAACGCTCGTCATCGTTGTCGTCGACGAGGCCAAGCCAGGCACTCGCCTTGCGCACCGATCCCATGGACGCCTCCTCTCACAGCGGTCATTTCCGCACCCCTATCGTCGTCCATGATGCGGATCGCGCGCCAAGTGATTGGACACCGCGCTGGGGTTTCGTGACGGTACTGGTGCAGAACCCGTTCGTCGAGAGGCCGTGTGTCCCAAGGGCTGTACTGTGCATGGCTGCTGACTGTGAGTGAAATAATACTTGTTTCGGCGGACGGGTGATGAGCAGCGCGTACGGGTGAACGACGCGGCCGGCCGGTCCGGTGCGGCGACCGGGGTTCTCGCTCCCGCTGCCCCCGAGGGGTTTGTGTGTGAAGGCATGGCGCCGGGGCGTGAGGCGGAACGCGGAGGCGAGAACGGAGAACGCCGAAGAAGCCCGTCGTGAGCGGGCGAGCAGGGGGTCAGCTCAACAGGACGAGGACCACACTCGACCGAAGTCGATGTGGGAGCGCGTGACCAGCCACTGCTGCGGATGCATGGGCACAAGTGGAACAGGCATCCGTTTCCGCGTCAACCGATCTGAGACAGGCCGCTCACATCATGGACAGCCTTGACAGTGAACAGAAACATCCCCGTACTCTCCAAGGACGGCCCTGCTGAGGGGCTCGGCCGTACGGCGTCCCCGTGACGCCCCCGTGTGAAGGCACCCCGTGTTCGACTCGACGCATCGCGGAGCCCTCACATGCCCTCCTCCCGTACCGCCATCTCCGGACCGCAGAACGCGGCGCCCTCACTCGTCATCGTCGGCGCCGGGCCGCGGGGGACCGGTGTCCTGGAGCGGATCGCCGCCAACGCCCCCGAGCTGTACGCCGGTTCCGCGCTCGACGTGCACCTGGTGGATCCGTACCCACCGGGCGGCGGCCGTATCTGGCGGCCGGACCAGTCGCCGTTGCTGTGGATGAACTCCGAGGCCCAGGACGTCACCATGTTCACCGACGACACGGTGGACATGGCCGGACCGGTACGCCCGGGACCCACCCTGCACGAGTGGGCGGCCGTGGGCGGACGCACCTTCGCCGGCCGGCAACTCCAGGGCGCGTACCTGGCCTGGGTGTACGAGCAGACGGTCGCCGCCCTGCCGCCGGGCATCCGCGTCCACCGGCACACCCGGCGCGCCCTGCGGGTGAGCGGACCGTGCGAGGGGCGCCAGCAGGTGTGGCTGGAGGGCCGGCCGAGGCCGCTGCTCGCCGACCTCGTGGTGCTCACGCTGGGTCACCTCGACGCCGAACCCGACGACGAGCAGCGCGCGCTGGCCGCGTACGCCGGGGAGCACGCTCTGGTGTACCTGCCGCCCGACTTCACCGCCGACAGCGACCTGTCCGCGCCGGCGCCCGGCGAACCCGTTCTCGTGCGCGGCTTCGGACTCGCGTTCGTCGACCTGATGGTGCTCCTGACCGAGGGCCGGGGCGGGCGCTACGAGGACGACGGCCGGGGGGAGCCGACGTACCTGCCGTCGGGGCGCGAGCCGGTCCTGTACGTGGGCTCCCGGCGCGGGGTGCCCTACCACTCCAAGATCGGCTACGACTGGGAGGGCGAACGACCGCCGCTGCCACGGTTCTTCGGGCCTGCCGAGGTGGAGGCGCTGCTCGCACGCCCCGAAGGGTTCGACTTCCGGCGGGACGTGTGGCCCCTGGTGGAGAAGGAGCTGGGGTTCGCGCACTACCACCGGCTGTTCTCGGCGCATCCCGAGCGGACGACGGCCGCCTGGTCCGGCTTCGAGGAGAAGTACGCGTCAGCCGCGAGCGGTGCCGAGGTGGCGGCGCTCGTCGCCTCCGCCGTGCCCGACCCGGCCGACCGGCTCGACCTCACCGCGCTCGACCGTCCCCTCGACGGGCTGCGCTGCGGATCGTACGAGGAACTCCAGGACGAGCTGCGGACGTACATCCGCGACGATCTGGACCGCCGTCACAACCCGCTGCGCAGCCAGGACCAGGCCGTCTTCCTCGGGCTGCTGTCCGTCTACGGGCAACTGGTGCGGCTCGGGGACATCGGGTCCTGGTGGCACGGGTTCTTCAGTCATCTCGCCTCCGGGCCGCCCGGGCCCCGGCTGCGGCAGATGCTCGCGCTGTCCCGGGCGGGAGTGCTGCGCTTCCTCGGCGCGGAGACGACCATCACCGCCGAGGACGGTGTGTTCACGGCGCGCGGTGCCGGTGTGCCCGGAGCCGCCGTCCGGGCCCGTGCGCTGGTGGAGGCGTGACTGCCGCGCCCCACGGTCGAGCGCACCCGGGACACGCTGTTGCGCGGGCTGTACGCCGACGGGGCCGCCGCCACCGCCGAGGGGCTGCTCGCCGTGGACCCCGCCGACGGCCGGGTGCTCGACCGCTCCGGCGCCCCGCACCCACGGCGCTTCGCACTCGGCCCGCACACCGACGCCCGGGGCTCGGGCGCGTTCACCCGGCCGCGCACCGGTGGGCCCGCGTTCCGCCAGAACGACGCGACGGCACGGGCCGCGCTCGAATTCCTGAGCGCACTGCCCTGCCGCGCCGCGGCGTGATCCCCACCCCGGCAACTCGCCCAACGCGCCGCGTAAGACGCCGGCTGCGCAATCCGCTCCGACCGCCACAAAGGAAAACACACTGGTCCATTCAGAGAGCCGCTCAAGCGCGACTCGGGGCCTGCACAGAATCCTCACATGGCCTGTTGTGAGATCAAGTACCGCTGATAATCGGCTAGTTGATTTTCATGCGTCCGAACGCCCTCTTGCGCCACTCGGCCGCGTGACCGAATACTCCCTTCAGCGCCTTGTCAGGGGCACGACGTGTTCGGAATCCGGACGCATTCCTTGACTTGCGCCTCACGGGCCCCAAACCCCACGGCGGGCCCCCGACTTCCCTCAGGAGGGAACGAACTGTGAGGATCACGCGCACCACCCCCCGTAGCGGCGTTGCGAGACGGACTCGGCTGATCGCCGTGACGACCGGACTCGTGGCCGCGGCCGCCGTCACGGTCCCCACCGCGCAAGCGAGTGACGTGCAGACCTTCAGCACCGCCCAGCTGAAGAGCGCCAGCTCTTCCATCCTTGAGGCTGATGTTCCGGGCACCGCCTGGGCGATCGACCCGAAGACCGACAAGGTCCTCGTCACGGTCGACAGCACCGTCTCCCAGGCCGAGATCAAGAAGATCAAGGACGCGGCGGGCAGTAACGCCGGTGCTCTGACGATCAAGCGGACCCCGGGCAAGATGAACAAGCTGATCAAGGGTGGCGACGCCATCTACGCGAGTAGCTGGCGCTGCTCCCTCGGCTTCAACGTGAAGAACAGCAGCGGAGCCGACTACTTCCTGACCGCCGGTCACTGCACCGACGGTGCCGGCACCTGGTGGTCGGACTCGGGGCACGCCACGACGCTCGGGACCACCTCGGGTTCCAGCTTCCCGACGAACGACTACGGCATCGTCCGGTACACCAACACGTCCGTCACGAAGTCCGGCACCGCCGGCAACGTGGACATCACCCGTGCGGCCACCCCGAGCGTGGGCACCAGCGTGATCCGCACCGGTTCCACGACGGGCACCCGCACCGGGTCCGTCACCGCCCTCAACGCGACCGTGAACTACGGCGGCGGTGACATCGTCTACGGCATGATCCAGACCACGGTCTGCGCCGAGCCCGGCGACTCCGGCGGCCCGCTCTACGGCAGCAACGGCACCGCCTACGGTCTGACCTCCGGCGGCAGCGGCAACTGCACCTCCGGCGGCACGACGTTCTTCCAGCCGGTCACCGAGGCCCTGAGCGCCTACGGGGTCAACGTCTTCTGACCGGTGCGCACGGCCGGAGGACGCTCCGGCACTCGCGCGGCAGAACCTGCGGCCAGCAGCAGGCGAGCCCCCGCACGGCAAGTGCCGTGCGGGGGCTCCCGCTTGTCCGTGTGACGGAGTTACCGTCGAGGGACACGCGGAGTGCGCACTCGTCCTCCGAAGCGCCCGCAGGCACTCCGGCGTACGACGTACGCACGTACTCCGCTCACACTCCGACTTCGGACCCTGGGGGCCGACATGGTCGAGGAGCTGGTCGTTGCGGGAGTTTCCCTCGCGTCCGTCGGCGCGGTGTACGTGATGTCGGCGGCCCGAGTGGTGAAGCAGTACGAGCGGGGGGTGGTGTTCCGGCTCGGGCGGCTGCGGTCGCATGTGCGAGGGCCGGGGTTCACGATGATCGTGCCGTTCGTCGACCGGCTGCAGAAGGTCAACATGCAGATCGTGACGCTGCCGGTGCCCGCGCAGGAGGGGATCACGCGGGACAACGTGACCGTGCGGGTGGACGCCGTCGTCTACTTCAAGGTGACCGCGCCGGCCGAGGCGATCGTCCGGGTCGAGGACTACCGGTTCGCCGTCTCGCAGATGGCGCAGACCTCGCTGCGGTCCATCATCGGCAAGAGCGAGCTGGACGATCTGCTCTCCAGTCGGGAGAAGCTCAACCAGGGGCTGGAGTTGATGATCGACAGCCCGGCCGTGGAGTGGGGCGTCACCATCGACCGTGTCGAGATCAAGGACGTCTCGCTGCCCGAGACCATGAAGCGCTCCATGGCCCGGCAGGCCGAGGCCGACCGCGAGCGGCGGGCCCGGGTCATCAACGCCGACGCGGAGCTCCAGGCGTCGAAGAAGCTCGCCGAGGCGGCCCAGCAGATGGAGGACACTCCCTCCGCGCTCCAGCTGCGGCTGCTCCAGACCGTGGTGGCGGTCGCGGCCGAGAAGAACTCCACGCTCGTCCTGCCCTTCCCCGTGGAGCTGCTGCGGTTCCTGGAACGGGCGCAGCAGGGCCCTGAGGTGGCGCAGCAACGCCCCGTGCAGCAGGCGCCGCAGGTGAGTTCGCAGGCGGGTCAGCAGACGGGTCCGCAGGCAGGTCCGCAGGCAGGTTCGCAGGTTCGGGAGCAACCGGTGCAGGAGCAACTTCCGTCCCTGGAGCCCCGCTTGGATCCGGACCCCGAGGGGTCGACATCCGGACAGGACTAGACCCCGACGACCGCACAGGGATAACCCTCGGTTGTTGTGTTTGCAGTGGGGACCCACCCGGTGTGGCCTCCGCGGGTTTACGCGTGTCAAGCAGTAAGGGGCGTGCACCGGTTGACGCGCGCGCGTCCTGAAGTCGGCCTTGTGTGCTCCCTGGGGGCCTCGGAATAGTGGTCGTCGTCCGTTGGCATGGACGCGCCCTTTTCGGGCAGCAGATCCGTGCCCATCCTTCGGTTCCGGGGTCCCCACAACTTCCGGAGCCGACCCCCCACAGGAGGACGTGAGTTGAAGCACCGACGCATACCCAGGCGACGCGCGGCCGTGGCAGGTGCGGGTATCGCCGCACTGGTGGCAGCGGGAGTCACCTTCCAGACTGCGAACGCGAGCGAGAACGCGAAGACCCCCGACCTCAAGATCCTCTCGGCCGTGGCGGCCGGAAACCTCGCCTCGACGCTCGGCGAGGAGCTCGGTGGTGACGCGGCGGGAACGTATTACGACGCGAAGGCCCGGCACCTCGTGGTGAACGTGCTCGACGAGGCGGCGGCCCAGGCCGTCGAGTCGGCCGGAGCCAAGGCGCGCGTCGTCGAGAACTCCCTCGCCGAACTGAGCAGCGCCCGTACCACGCTCAAGGAGGACGCCACCATCCCCGGCACCTCGTGGGCGACCGACCCGAGGACCAACAAGGTCGTCGTCACCGCGGACCGCACGGTCTCCGAGGCCGAGTGGGCCAAGCTCACCGAGGTGGTCGACGGTCTCGGCGCGAAGGCCGAACTGAAGCGCACGAAGGGTGAGTTCAAGCCCTTCATCGCGGGTGGCGACGCCATCACCGGTGGCGGCGGCCGCTGCTCCCTCGGCTTCAACGTGGTCAAGGGCGGGGAACCGTTCTTCCTGACCGCGGGCCACTGCACCGAGTCCATCTCCACCTGGTCGGACTCCAGCGGCAACGAGATCGGCACCAACGAGGACTCCAGCTTCCCCGACAACGACTACGGCCTGGTCAAGTACACGGCCGACGTCGACCACCCGAGCGAGGTCAACCTCTACAGCGGCTCCGCCCAGGAGATCACGGGCGCGGCCGAGGCCACCGTCGGCATGGAGGTCACCCGCAGCGGTTCGACGACCCAGGTGCACGACGGCACGGTCACCGGCCTGGACGCCACCGTGAACTACGGCGGCGGCGACATCGTCAACGGTCTCATCCAGACCGACGTCTGCGCCGAGCCCGGCGACAGCGGCGGCTCGCTCTTCTCGGGCGGCGACGCGATCGGCCTCACCTCCGGCGGCAGTGGCGACTGCACCTCCGGTGGCGAGACGTTCTTCCAGCCGGTCACGGAGGCGCTCTCCGCGACCGGTACCGAGATCGGCTGACACACCCCCCACACACTCGGACCCGCAGGCTTCCCGTGCCTGCGGGTCCGAGTGCGTCCGGGGTGCGTCCTGGGTCGGGAGGGACGTTTCGCCCCCGTCGTGTCATGTCCCCACGGACCGGTCCGACCGGTGTTTCCGCAGGTGGGGTGGGTTCGAGCGGGAGTCGTACGTGAGTTCGAGATTGGAGGTATGGTGAGAGCGAGGAAGCTGGGAACTGATGTTCGAGGGCTCGTGCAGGGGCCCCTGGAGTGCGGAGGTGCGTGTGCCGGGTTTCGCGCATCTGCACACCGCGTCCGGGTTCTCCCTGCGGTACGGCGCCTCGCACCCGGAGCGGCTCGCCGAGCGCGCCTCCGAGCGGGGCATGGACGCCCTCGCGCTCACCGACCGGGACACCCTCGCGGGGGCGGTGCGCTTCGCCAAGGCCTGCGCGGGGGCGGGGATCCGGCCGCTGTTCGGGGTGGATCTGGCGGTGGAGGAGCCGCCGGCGGCGGGGCGTGCGGCCGAGGGGGCCGGCCCGCGCGGGAAGCGGCGGACTCCCGTCCGTGGCGGTACCTTCATCGATGAGTCGACATCTCGGGTGACCTTCCTCGCCCGGGAGGGCGCGAAAGGCTGGGCCGAGCTCTGCCGAATCGTTTCGGCAGCGCATGCGGGCGACCACACGGGAGAGAACGGCGGTCGGCCGCTGCTGCCCTGGTCCGCGTGCGCCGCCGAGGGTCTGACCGTCCTGCTCGGCCCCGACTCCGATGTGGGCCGCGCGCTCGCCGCCGGCCGCCCCGACCGGGCCGCACGGCTCCTCGCGCCCTGGCGGGAGATCCACGGCGACGCCCTGCGCCTCGAAGCGGTGTGGCACGGCCGCGACGGCACCGGCCCGGGCTCCCTGCGGCTGGCCGCCCGGACCGTCGGCTTCGCCGCCGAGCAGGGGGTGCGCCCGGTGCTCAGCAACGCCGTCCGGTACGCCGACCCCGGTATGGGCCCCGTCGCCGACGTCCTGGACGCCGCCCGCCGGCTCGTTCCCATCGACCCCCGCCGCGAGCTGGACTCCGGAGAGGCCTGGCTCAAGGACGCGTCCGCCATGCTGGGCGCCGCCGAGCGGATCGTCGAGGCCGCGGGCTACCGCCGTGACACCGCGTACCGGCTGCTGGAGCAGACGCGGGCCACCGCCGCCGAGTGCCTGGTCGACCCGGAGGACGACCTCGGCATCGGCAGCGTCCACTTCCCCGAGGCCCACCTCGTCGGCGCGGGCCGCCGCACCGCACAGCGCACCCTCGCCTCCCGGGCCGCGGCGGGGATGGTGCTGCGCGGGTACGACGGGCGGCGTGAGTACTGGGAGCGGATGCACCAGGAACTCGACGTCATCGCCCACCACGGCTTCGCCTCCTACTTCCTGACGGTCGCCCAGGTCGTGGACGACGTACGGAGGATGGGGATCCGGGTCGCCGCGCGCGGCTCCGGGGCGGGCTCCCTCGTCAACCACCTCCTGGGCATCGCACACGCCGACCCCGTCCAGCACGGGCTGCTGATGGAGCGCTTCCTGTCCAAGCGGCGGATCGCGCTGCCCGACATCGACGTCGACGTGGAGTCCGCGCGCAGGCTGGAGGTCTACCGCGCGATCATCGACCGCTTCGGCACCGAACGGGTCGCGACCGTGGCGATGCCGGAGACGTACCGCGTACGCCACGCCATCCGCGACGTGGGCGCCGCCCTGTCCCTGGACCCGGCCGACACCGACCGGATCGCCAAGTCCTTCCCGCACATCCGGGCACGCGACGCACGGGCGGCCCTCGGTGAACTGCCCGAACTCAAGGCGCTGGCAGAGGAGTTCCATCGGGAAGGGGCGAGGTACGGACGGTTCTGGGAGCTGGTCGAGGCACTCGACGCCCTCCCGCGCGGAGTCGCCATGCACCCGTGCGGGGTACTGCTCTCCGACGCCTCCCTCCTCGCCCGTACGCCGGTGATGCCGACCAGCGGCGAGGGGTTCCCCATGTCGCAGTTCGACAAGGACGACGTCGAGGACCTCGGGCTGCTCAAGCTCGATGTGCTGGGTGTACGGATGCAGTCCGCGATGGCGCACGCGGTGGCGGAGGCCGAGCGGGCGGCGGGCACCCGGATCGACCTGGACGACGTCGACATCGACGCGGGCGATCCGGCGACGTACCGGCTCATCCGCTCCACCGAGACGCTGGGCTGCTTCCAGATCGAGTCGCCGGGACAGCGGGACCTGGTGGGGCGGCTCCAGCCGGCCACCTTCCACGACCTGGTGGTGGACATCTCGCTGTTCCGCCCCGGTCCGGTCGCCGCCGACATGGTGCGGCCGTTCATCGCGGCCCGGCACGGACGGGCGCCGGTCCGCTACCCGCACCCGGACCTGGAGGAACCGCTCAGGGAGACGTACGGCGTCGTGGTCTTCCACGAGCAGATCATCGACATCGTGCACATCATGACCGGCTGCGGACGGGACGAGGCGGACCAGGTGCGGCGCGGGCTGTCGGACCCCGAGTCGCAGGGGCGGATCCGGGTCTGGTTCGCGGAAGCCGCGGCCGCCAAGGGGTACGACGCCGAGACCGTCGCGCGGACCTGGGAGATCGTCGAGGCGTTCGGGTCGTACGGCTTCTGCAAGGCGCACGCGGTCGCCTTCGCGGTGCCGACGTACCAGTCGGCGTGGCTGAAGGCCCATCACCCGGCCGCGTTCTACGCAGGGTTGCTCACGCACGACCCCGGCATGTACCCGAAGCGGCTGCTGCTGGCGGACGCACGGCGGCAGGGGGTGCCGATCCTCCCGTTGGACGTGAACCGGTCGGGCGTCGCTCACCGTATCGAACTGGTGTCTGAATCCAGGGCGGGCAAGGGCACTTGGAGGCCCAAGGGACCCCAGGAGGGCAAGGGGATCTGGGGTGTGCGGCTGGCGCTCTCCGACGTCTACGGCATCAGCGAGGCCGAGGCGGCACGGATCGCGGACGGGCAGCCGTACGCCTCCCTGCTCGACTTCTGGGAACGGGCCCGGCCCAGCCGCCCGCTGGCCCAGCGGCTCGCCCAGGTCGGCGCGCTGGACGACTTCGGCGCCAACCGACGTGACCTGCAACTGCACCTGACCGAACTGCACCGGGTCGCCCGGGGCGGACGCGGCGCGGGCGGTACGGGCGGTGCCCAACTTCCTCTCGCCGGCGGGCGGGGAACCGCCTCCGCCGGGCTGCCCGACCTGTCCTCGGCGGAGCGGCTCAGCGCCGAGCTGGGCGTGCTCTCCATGGACGTCTCGCACAACCTGATGGACGACCACCGGGAGTTCCTGACCGAGCTCGGCGTGGTGTCCGCGCGGCGGCTGCGCGAGGCACGGCACGGCGAGACGGTTCTGGTCGCGGGCGCCAAGGCGGCCACCCAGACCCCGCCGATCCGCTCCGGCAAGCGGGTCATCTTCACCACCCTCGACGACGGCACCGGCCTGGTCGACCTCGCCTTCTTCGACGACTCCCACGACGCCTGCGCCCACACGGTCTTCCACTCCTGGCTGCTGCTGGTGCGCGGGGTGGTGCAGCGGCGGGGGCCGCGCAGCCTCAGCGTGGTGGGCTCCGCCGCCTGGAACCTCGCCGAACTGGTGGAGCTGCGGCGGGAGGAGGGCCTGGACGGAGTGGCGCTGCGGCTGGCCGGGCCGAGCGGGGTGGCTGAGGCCGACGGGGCCGGTGGAGCAGCGGGACCCGACGGTTCCCCCGACGGGGAGGAACCGGCGGGCGGTCGGCGCATCCGGATGTCCACGGGGTACGCAATGCACCCCTGGGCGGATCTGCGCCCGGCGGGCGAAGGGCCCGCGAGCGGACGGAAGTTGTGGCACCAGAGCCCGGGGAGTGCGGGATGACCATCCTCTGCGTCCAGTTCCAGCTGCCTCCGACGTACGAGGCCGCTCTGCCCCGGCTCATCGGGTTGCTGGAGGAGTTCACGCCCGTCATCGAGGCGCTGCCACCCGACCGCGCCCTGGTCGACCTGCACGGCGCCGAACGGTACTTCGGCCGGGACGCCCTGGAACTGGCCTCGATGATCCGGGTGCGCTCCCTCGCCCGGTACGGGATCGACTGCGCGATCGGAGCCGGGCCGGGCCCGCTGTTCGCCAGGATGGCCCTGAACGGCTCCCGCCCCGGGCTGATCCGTGTGGTGCCCGAAGAACCCGGCGCCCTCACCGAGTTCCTGGCCGGGCAGCCGGTCGCCGCGCTCCCCGGAGTCGGCGCCGCCACCGCCCGCACCCTGTGCGAGTACGGCCTCGACACCCTCGGCAAGGTCGCCGCCGCCCCCCTGTCGACCCTGCAACGGCTCACCAGCGCCCGCACCGGCCGCGAACTGCGGGAGAAGGCGCAGGGCATCGACCGCGGCCGGGTCGTCCCGAACGCCGTCTCGCGCGCTCTCGTCGCCGAACGCCCCTTCCAGCGCGACGAGCTGGACCCGGACGAACACCGCCGCGCCCTGCTCTCCGCCACCGAGGAGCTGGGCATCCGGCTGCGCGCCCTGGAGAAGGTGTGCCGCACGCTCACCCTCACCGTGCGGTACGCCGACCGATCCTCGACAACCCGCAGTCGCAAGCTCAAGGAGCCCACCGCGCACTCGCCGGCGCTCACCGGCGCCGCGTACCGCATGTACGAGGCGCTCGGCCTCCAGCGCGCCCGCGTCCGTGGAATCGCTCTCCGCGCCGAGGGGCTGAGCCCCGCCGACCAGGCCACCCACCAGCTCACCTTCGATCCGGTGGACGAGAAGGCCCGCCGCATCGAGGAGGTCGCGGACAAGGCGCGGGCCAGGTTCGGCGCCCATGTGATCGGGCCGGGCACGCTGGCCTCGTAACTCCCTGCCCGCGTAACTCCTTTATCGCATGTCCAGCGGTACGCACCAGGGCCTCACGGCTGTCACTGGAAGTTTTTACTGACGCGTAACTTCACACTTCACCTACTCGCCCGTAACTTGGCGAATCGAACAGCATCCTCGTGATCCGGATCACAGGGCGTACGTCGTCGCACCTCCCTTGAGCCGCAAGGAGATCCCCCGATGCTGCCCTGGAAACGAGTGCTCATCCCGCTCGCTTCACTGCTCCTGGCCTCCGCCGCCACCATCGCCCCCGCCACCACCGCACAGGCAGCCGCCGCCCCCAACAGCGGCTGGAACGACTTTTCCTGCAAACCCTCCGCCGCCCACCCCCGTCCCGTCGTCCTCGTCCACGGAACGTTCGCGAACTCCGTCGACAACTGGCTCGGGCTCGCCCCCTACCTGGTGAACCGCGGCTACTGCGTCTACTCCTTCGACTACGGGCAGCTGCCGGGCGTCCCGTTCCTCTACGGCCTCGGCCCCATCGACAAGTCGGCAGAGCAACTCGACGACTTCGTCGACAAGGTGCTCGCCGCGACCGGAGCCGCCAAGACCGACCTCGTCGGTCACTCGCAGGGCGGCATGATGCCCCGCTACTACCTCAAGTTCCTCGGCGGGGCAGCCGAGGTGAACGCCCTGGTCGGCATCGCGCCCAGCAACCGCGGCACGACCCTGGGCGGCCTCACCGAACTGCTCGACTACTTCCCCGGCGCGAAGGACCTCATCTCCACCGCGACCCCCGCGCTCGCCGACCAGATCACCGGCTCCGCCTTCCTCACCAAGCTCAACGCGGGCGGCGACACCGTGCCCGGCGTCAAGTACACGGTCATCGCCACCAAGTACGACGAGGTCGTCACGCCGTACCGGTCCCAGTTCCTCAACGGGCCGAACGTACGCAACGTCCTGATCCAGGACCTGTGCGCGGCCGACCTCTCCGAGCACGCCGCGATCGGGCTCCTCGACCGCATCGCGTTCCATGAGGTGACCAACGCGCTCGACCCGGCCAATGCCAGACCGACGACGTGTCTTTCGGTGATCGGCTGACACGTGTGCCCGACGGCACATGCGTTCGGGGTCTGTCCGGCCTGAGCCGCCGGACAGACCCCGGAGTCGTGCCTCCTCGACGTGATCAGAAACTAGCCGCAGGAAACCGCGGAATCGCCTGCTGGAGGCGGGTGATCGAGATCCTTATGCTCGCCTTAAGGAAGTGCTCATGCTCCGCTCAGGTAGGTAGCGTGCGCGCATGACCGATGAAGGGATCCGGTCGGCCGTCGCCGCCGATGTCGCCGCCGTGAAGGCGGTG
This sequence comes from Streptomyces sp. KM273126, assembly GCF_004337435.2. Lineage (NCBI taxonomy): Bacteria > Bacillati > Actinomycetota > Actinomycetes > Kitasatosporales > Streptomycetaceae > Streptomyces > Streptomyces sp. KM273126. Next base: position 894,461 of record NZ_SJXB02000002.1, read on the forward strand.
ACCGGCGCCGCGTACCACCACTACATCGAGCGCATCGGGGTCGTGCCGGCACCCATGGAGGCGGACCACGCGGCGAACGTGGCCGCGGGGCGGGTGTTCGTCACGGGCGATCCCGTGATCGGCCTCGTGGTCGTCGAGGTCTACGAGGACCATCTGTTGCTCGACAGCATCGCCGTCCACCCCGACGCGCACGGACATGGCGTGGGGCGGCGGCTGCTGGAGTTCGTGGACGCACGCGCGCGCGTGCTCGGCCTGTCCGAGGTCAGGCTCTATACGAACGCGCTGATGTCGGAGAACCAGAAGATCTACCCGAGGTTCGGGTACGAGGTCGTGGAGCGCCGCGTGGACGGGCCGTACGACCGGATCCACTACCGCAAGCGGCTGGACTGACCGGCGGGCGCCTCAGCCGTCCGATTGTCAGTGACGGGTGACACCCTGACGGAATGACTGCGAACCATGACGTCGACTGGGACACCGAGGCCGTCACCTTCGACGACGAGCCGGACCACGGCCTGCGCGACCCCGAGGTCAGACAGGCCTGGGCGGACCGGCTGGCGGCCTGGCTGCCCGCGCGGCCGGCCGACGTGCTGGACCTCGGCTGCGGGACGGGGAGCCTGTCGCTCCTCGCCGCCGAGCGGGGGCATCGGGTGACGGGTGTCGATCTCTCGCCGGCGATGGTCGACCGGGCCCGTGCGAAGCTCGCCGGCCGGGCCGCGGTGTTCCTCGTCGGGGACGCGGCGTCGCCCCCGGTGGGGGAGGAGCGGTTCGATGTCGTACTCGTCCGCCACGTGCTGTGGACGCTGCCGGACCCGGAGCGAGCGCTGAGGGGATGGTCGGCGTTGCTGCGTCCTGGGGGCACCTCCCACGCTTTCGGCAGTGGGGGAGGACGGCTGGTGCTGATCGAGGGGGTGTGGGGGACGGTCAGCCCGGTCGGCATATCGGCGGAGCGGCTGACCGGGTTGCTCGCGCCCCTCGCGGAGGACGTGCGGGTGGAACGGCTCTCGGACGACGCCCGGCTGTGGGGGCGGGAGGTGGAGGACGAGCGGTACGCGGTGATCGCCCGCCCCTGACCGTCCACCGCACGCGTGCGTTCAGCCGAGGAGTGCCCCGAAGCCGCCCTCGCGGGCCAGGGTTTCCAGCTCGTCGAGGGCGGCCACGGCGGCGGAGGCGGCCCCGGGGTCCGTCCGAGCCAGACCGCTCGCCGCGAACTCGTCCTCGTCCAGGCGCAGTACGGCGCTGCCGTCCGCGGAGCGCCACAGGTCCAGGTCGAGGTCCTCGACGACGAGTTCGGTACCGGAGGGGGTGGCCGAGACGCCGGCCGGGCGCGTGATGTCGCAGTACCAGCCCTTGAGGGTGCCTGCGCCGTCACGGACCTCCTTCACCGCGTACCAGCGGTCGCGCCAGTAGTGTTCGACGAAGACGTCGCCCGGTTCGAACCGTACGAAGCCGAAGTCCCGGACGCCCTCGCCCGCCCAGGGGGCGCGGACGGTGACGCGGGTGCCGTCGTCGTGGAGGAGCTCGGCGGGATAGCGGATCTTCGTACGCCCGGCCTTGACGAGAACGACCTCCAGGGCGACCTCCACGACGACTTCCCGAGCGACGTCCGAACGGTCCGTGGGGTCAGCCGAGTTCGCGGACATAGCGCACCTCCGTCGCGCAGACCTCGTAGCCGAGCCACTTGTTGATCGCCAGCATGGGTCCGTTGGACGCGTCGTTGCCGGTGAACGCCTCCGTGCAGCCCGCCGCGCGGGCGCGGTGCAGGGAGGCGTTCTTGGCGAGCTTGGCCAGGCCCCGGCCGCGGAAGGCACGCGCCGTACCCGTCATCGCCGTGAAGTAGCGGCCCCGGCCGTCGGTGCGGGCCGCGGTGAACGCGGCGGGGATGCCGTCCACCACGGCCACCGTCGTCAGCTCGTGGTCCAGGAGCGGGTGGTGCCAGGTGTTGCCGAGCCACTGTTCGTAATCGTCGAGGTCCGCGTCGATGTCGCCGGGCTCGTCCGCCGTCGTCTCCGCGTCCAGGGCGAACAGCGGGCGCGGGTCGTCGGCGAAGTCCGCGGCGGCGCGCAGTTCGACACCGGACGGTGGCGCGGCCGGCGGCGGGAGGGGGCCGTCGGCCAGGTCGAGACGGAGGAAGCGGGACGAGCGGCTCGCGCGGTAACCCCGCCGCTCGGCGAAGGCACGGTTGTCCGCGGTGTCCAGCACCCAGCAGAACAGCGCCGTCGCGCCCAGCGCGGCGAGCCGCTCCTCGGCGGTGCGCGCGAGCAGGGCGCCCGCGCCACGGTGTACGCGCTCCGGGTGCACGTACACGTTCAGGTAGCCCTGGCCCGGCACCGGGCTGTCGTGGGCTGTACCCGAGTCGGCCGTGCCGATCACCTCGCCGTCCTCCTCGGCGACGAGCAGCCCGTAGTGGGCGTCGGGGTGCATGCGGGTGACGTCGTGGAGGACGGACTCCGCAGTGGAGATCAGAACGGGAAGGGCCTGGCGCCGCACCCGGGCGAGGGCCGCGGCGTCCTCGGGGCGGAACTCGCGCACGATCACAGTCATGGGGTCGCACGCTACGGGGCGAGCACGGGTGGGTGCCTCCGATTTTCCGGCGGGTGCGGGGCGATCGCTCGGGGCGGGTACGGGACAATCGGTCCGTGACCTTGAAGATCCGTATCACCGAGGGGACCGCGCCCTACGAGCAGGTACGCGCGCAGATCTCCGAGCAGGCCCGTTCCGGGACGTTGCCGGTCGGCTACCGGCTCCCCACCGTGCGGGGACTCGCCGAGCAGCTCGGGCTGGCCGCCAACACCGTGGCCAAGGCCTACCGTGCCCTGGAGACGGACGGGGTGATCGAGACGCGTGGGCGCAACGGAACGTTTGTGGCTGCCGCCGGCTCAGCAGCGGAACGGGCCGCCGCGGCGGAGGCTCAGGTGTATGCGGAGCGGGTGCGGCGGTTGGGGTTGAGTGAGTCCGATGCGTTGGGGGCTGTGCGGGATGCCCTGCGGGCGGCCTACGGGGAGTAAGGGTTCTGCTGTCGGGTTCGGTGCTGTGGGGCGGCTCAGAGCTCGGGACGGATTGTTGTTTGCCGGGTGCGGGTTTTTCGTGGCTGGTCGCGCAGTTCCCCGCGCCCCTTGAGGGAGGCGGGGTTACTGTCCGGCCTTGGACGGGACCGGGGTTCTTGTGACCCGTAGGTCCGCTCTGTTTGCTGCGGAGGCGAATACCCTCGCGTCCTCCACCGCCGCTCCGTTCGGGTCGTTGTTGAAGTACGTGTATACGTCGTCGTCGGGGGACCAGGTCGTTGCGATTCGGTCGACCCATGTCTCCAGGGACCGGCGGCCGTAGCGGGGCCACTGCTGGGCGCGGCCCTCGTGGAAGCGGACGTAGCCCCAGTCGGTGGTCCGCCACAGTGGGGTCATTGGCTGGGCGCGTACGTCGGCCCAGCACAGGGCGGCGCCCCGCTTCTCCAGGGCCCGGCGCACCTCGGGCGTCCACCAGGAGTCGTGGCGGGGCTCGACCGCGACGCGGGTCCCGGAGGGGAAGCAGGCCAGACAGGCGTCCAGCAGGCCGGGGTCGGCGCGCAGTGTGGGCGGGAGCTGGAGGAGGACCGGGCCCAGGCGGTCGCCGAGCCCGGTGGCGTGGCTCATCAGCCGGTGCACCGGTTCCTCGGGGTCCTTCAGCCGCTTGATGTGGGTGAGGAAGCGGCTCGCCTTGACGGCGACGACGAAGTCCGGCGGGGTGCGGTCCCGCCAGGCCTCGAAGTTCTCCCGGGACGGCAGCCGGTAGAAGGCGTTGTTGAGCTCGACCGTGGCGAACCGTGCCGCGTACTCCTCCAGCCAGAGCCGCGTGGGCACCCCGGCCGGGTACAGGACCTCGCGCCAGTCCTTGTACTGCCACCCCGACGTGCCGACGAACAGGGTCATACCTCCATCAAAGCACTACAGGTACAGCCCCGCGTCCGCCCCCGCCCGCGGCTCCGGCAACGCCGTCGGGGACGTCCCCCGGCGCAGCGCGTACAGCTCCGCCAAGGTCGCCCCGTCCCGGCCTACCCCCTCCTCGCTGCCCAGCCAGTTCACTGCCTCCCGGCGGGTCAGCGGGCCGACCTCGATGCGGGCGAGACAGCGGCCGGGGCGGACCACGGCCGGATGGAGGCGCTCCAGGTCCTCGTTGGTGGTGACGCCCACCAGGACGTTGCGGCCCTGGCCCAGCAGGCCGTCCGTGAGGTTGAGCAGACGGGACAGCGCCTGGCCCGCCGTGTGCTTCGCCTCGCCGCGGATCAGCTCGTCGCAGTCCTCCAGGAGCAGCAGGCGCCAGCGGTCCTTGCCCGCCGCGTCCTCCTCGCCGATCGCGATGTCCATCAGGTAGCCCACGTCGGAAAACAGCCGCTCGGGGTCGAGGACGCAGTCCACCTGGCACCAGTCCCGCCACGAGCGGGCCAGGGTGCGCAGCGCCGACGTCTTGCCCGTGCCCGGCGGGCCGTGCAGCAGCAGGAGCCGGCCCGCGATGTCCTCCGGGGTCGTCTTCATCAGGTGGTCCATCGCGTCCGCCACCGGCGCGGTGTAGTTCGAGCGGACCTCCTCCCAGGTGCCCGCGGAGATCTGCCGCGTCGTACGGTGCGGGCCGCGCCTCGGCGACACGTACCAGAAGCCCATCGTCACGTTCTCCGGCTGTGGCTCCGGCTCGTCCGCCGCGCCCTGGGTGGCCTGGCCGAGCACCTTCTCCGCCAGCTCGGCGCTGGTCGCCGTGACCGTGACGTCCGCGCCCCGGTTCCAGCGGGAGACCAGCAGCGTCCAGCCGTCGCCCTCCGCGAGGATCGCGCTGCGGTCGTCGTCCCGCGCCGAGCGCAGCACGCGGGCGCCGGGCGGCAGCAGCGTCGCCCCGGAAAGCACCCGGTCGATGTTCGCCGCGTGCGAGTACGGCTGCTCGCCCGTCGCGAAGCGGCCGAGGAACAGCGCGTCGACGACGTCCGAGGGTGAGTCGCTGTCGTCGACGTTGAGCCGGATCGGCAGAGCGTCGTATGGGTTCGGGGACATGCCGCCATGATCCGGCACGGGGGCGGCCCGTGCACCTGGTTTCCCCCGTGTGCCGGTCGTGTCGGCTCCGCCGCCCGACGTTCCGGTGGCGGCGGGCCGAACTCCCGGTACGGGCCGCGCCGTACTCACCGTTATGTACGGGCCGTCCTGTTACCGGGCTGTCGCATGACGGGATCTGTCCCCCCGACAGCCCCGCCGTTACTGTTGTCCCCGATGGGACGTCATGGGTGGAATTCGGGGGCACGGTGGTGGCGGCTCACCGCTCTGCTCGGTGTGGGCGCGGCCGCTCTGGCCCTGGTACTGACCCTGATCAACACACTGCCCGGGGACGGCGGAAGCACCGCCGGGACCTCGCGCGACGGCGACAAGGTGCACGGCACGCCGGCCGTCCCGCCCAAGGCCCTCGGACCGGACGTCGGCTGGGGCTTCACGCACACCCAGTTCAGCGCCGACGAGGGCAGCGGCAAAGCCACCGGGCGGGTCGAAGGGCTGCTGTCGAAGACCGCGATGCCGCAGATCCAGCACATCATGGGCTGGGGCGCGGGCAACCCCGAACCTGTCAAGGGGCGGTACGACTTCGAGGACATGGACCGGCGCATCGACTTCGTCCGCGCCTCCGGCGGCGTCCCGGTCGTCACCCTGTGCTGCGCCCCGGACTGGATGAAGGGCGGCAAGTCCGGCGCCGACAACACGAACTGGAGCCAGGACGCGCTGGAGACCGCCCCCGATCCGGAGCACTTCGAGGACTACGCCAAGCTCGCCGCGACCGTCGCCAAGCGGTACCCGGACGTACGGCACTTCATCGTCTGGAACGAGTTCAAGGGCTTCTGGAACAACGCCGAGGCCCGCTGGGACTACGAGGGCTACACCAAGCTGTACAACCGCGTCTACAAGGCCCTGAAGAAGGTCGACGAGGACATCATGGTCGGCGGCCCCTACCTGGTCATGGACAGCTTCGACCCGCGCCAGGAGTACGGCGTGTCCCGGTCCCTGAGGGGCCCCTGGGGCGCCATGGACCAGCGCCCCCTCGACGCCTTCGACTACTGGAACAAGAACAAGGCGGGCGCCGACTTCGTCGTCGTGGACGGCTCCAGCTACACCGAGGACGACGAGATGCTGCCCGACGAGTTCCAGGCCACCGACAAGCTGACCGCCGTCAGCCGCTGGGTGCGCGAACGGATCGGTGACCTGCCGCTGTGGTGGGCCGAGTACTACGTCGAGCCGGGCGACGCGAACGACGAGCGGGAAGGGTGGTCCGAGACGCGGCGCTCCGCTGTTCACGCGGCCGGGTTGATCGCCATGGCCCGTGGTGGGGCCACTTCCGGTTTCTACTGGAACCCGGAGAACGAGAGGGGACCCGACTGCGCCGGGTGCCTGTGGTCTCCGACCGATACGAGTGACGGCGGGCGGGCCTTGCCCATGCTGGGCCTGCTGTCCCGTTTCAGCAAGGAGTTTCCGCCGGGTACGACGTACGAGTCGGTGTCCGTGGCCGACGACGACAAGCCCAATGTGCGGGTGCTTGCTGATGACAAGGCCGTTCTTGTGGTGAACACGCTGGATCGGTCGATCAGTGCGGAGGTTGATGGGCGGCGGTTCGAGATGGGGGCGTATGAGGTGAAGTGGTTGCGGCGTTGAGCGTCCGCGTCTGCCTGGATCGGTTGGTTGGCGGCTGCGGGTTGTGTGTGGTTGCTCGCGCAGTTCCCCGCGCCCCTTATGGGGCGCCCCCCATCGTCAAGAACCGCTGCACCAGCGAAGCCAGCAGCACCGCCAGCAGCGGCAGCGAGAACCAGAAGCTGCTCTGCAGCCACTGGAGCTGACGGACGCTCGGGCGTATCGCAATCCGTACGATCTCCCGGGCCGTCAGGAGCAGGATCAGCGCTGCGGCCGCCAACCCGCCCACGACCGACCATGGTGTCCAGGTCACCTGGGGGCCGATCGGGCCCGGGTCGGCCTTCGGGGCTCTGCCCTCCGGCTGCTCGCGGAGTGTGTACATCGTGACGTCCGCGTTGGTGAACGCCCTCTTCAGGTCCTTGCGGGCGTCGAGGTTCCTCAGGAGGCGGGTTTCCCAGGTGTCCGAATAGCCGGCGTCCAACTGGAGGTAGGTCACCTGACTGCGGTTGATCATCAGGTACGAGTTCGGGCCCGCGTCCTTGAGCGACTTGGCCAGCCCCGACACCAGCACGGGGTCGGGCGGCGCCAGTGTGGGCACGTACTCGACCTTCTCCATGTCCCGTGCGCCCCACGGCATCGCGGGCGTCACATCGTTCACCGTGTCGGTGCTCAGCCACAGCAGCCGTACGGACGGGTCGTCGTGGGCGTACACGTAGTCCATGGCCGCGACCTCGCCCGTACGGGTCCGTTCGAACGGCTCGTTGCCCCAGCGGGCCACCAGGAAGCCGCCGATGAGGACGAGTCCGGCCATCAGCGCCGCCAGCGGGGCGAGGCTCACCTTGTCCTTGTCGCGTTCCTCGGCCGTCACGCCGGTGCGCGGGAAGAGGGCGAGCCCGGCGAGCAGGGCCGCGCCCGGCAGGGCGAACATGAAGACGCGCAGGGCCATTTCGCCGCCGTACGACTGCATGCCGAAGCCCAGGAACGGGACGAAGGTCAGCACGAGCAATGAGCGCTCGCGGTACTTGTGGTCGCGGCGGCGCCACCAGCCGTAGCAGGCCATCGCCATCACCGAACCGGCGAGCGCCACGCGCGCGTACAGCACGAGTTTGTGGGTCGAGCTGCCCTCACCGATCCGGCCGGAGACGGAGGACGTGACGTTTCCGCCGACTCCGCCGACTCCGCCGAAGAGCTCGTCGAAGTGGCCCGACCAGTACGGCTCCGCCAGGAAGCCCACCCATACCGTCACCAGGACCGCGAAGAGGATGGGCAGGCCACGGAGTTCGGAGCGGCCTGTCAGGACCAGGGCCGCGAGCACGCCCAGCATCACGAACGGCGTCAGCTGATGGGCCGGGACCGTGGCCGCGTACAGCGCGATCAGGATCATGAGCAGTACCGCACGGCGGTGGCGGTCGGCCGGCTCCACCTCCGCCTCGCCGGGGCGCACTGTGCCCCACAGCATGCGCGGCGCGCGGAACCACACGAGCAGGATCGCGACGAAGACGAGGTACAGGAGGTAGGTGAAGCCCTGGGGGGAGAAGTAGTCCTGGCCGACCCAGCTGCTCAGCACGAAGATCCAGATGCCGGTCCACTTGGCGCGCCAGCCCGCCCGCATCGAGCGCGTCAGCAGGAACATCGGCGCCAGGTAGAGAAGTTGCACGGTCAGCGGCCACCAGCGGATCACCTCGGTGAAGTCGCTGACCCCGCAGGCCTTCGCCACGAACGCGGCCGCCGCGAAGAAGCCGGGCCAGCTCCAGCGTGCGTCCAGGTCGGGGACCGCGGATCCGGTGCGGTCGATGTAGTCGATGAAGCCGAGATGCTGCCAGGCCGTCGCGAACCGCGGCTCGGTCTCGATCACCGCCGGCAGTGCGTGCAGCGACACCACCGTCGCCAGCAGCGTGACCAGCAGCAGTCCCTTGTGTTCCCGGCCCGCCCACAGCAGCGAGCCGAAGACGACGGCCAGCAGTCCGGCGCCGGCCAGCGTCGGCATCGGCAGCACGGAGATCAGGCCCAGTCCGCCCATCCCGTCCAGCACCGCGTCGTCGAGCCGCAGCGCGGGCACCCAGTAGAGCAGCAGCGCGGACAGCAGCAGACAGCCCAGCACCGTCCCGGACCTGGTGGGGTGCGGCAGCCGTGCGCGGAGGGACGGGGGAGTGGACTCGGCGGCCTCCCGTGAGGGCTCGGCGATCCGTCGCAAGGGCAGGGCCCCGATCTCCGGCCGTACGGACGGCACCGGCCTGGCTTCCGGTTCCTCCTGGACCCCCCGCTCGCCCGGCGGGGCCGTCCGCTGCTCCGGCAGCGGGATACCGAGCGCCCAGGTCGGCCGGTGATCGCGCCCTAGGGCGGGTGTGCCCGTCGGCGGAGTGCCGGGGCCCGGGCGGACGTCCGGGCGGCGTTCCTGGTGGTCGAAGTCGACGTGGATGCCGAGCGCGAGCGTGTCCGAGTCCAGCGGGCGTGCCCAGGCGGAGCCGGGCCTCCTGGCGACGGCGCCCAGGTCGGCGAGGTCGCCGTCCGGCGGGACGTCCTCGGGCACCGGGTCGGACGGCGCCGTGCGCAGGATGCGGTACAGCCTCGGCGCGGCGATCAGCACGATCACCGCGAGGCTGGAGATCTCCGCGACGCCCGCGCCGACCAGGCCCATACGGGGCAGGAGCAGCAGCGTCAGACCGAGGACGAGGACGCACAGCAGGCCCTGCAGCCAGGCGAGTCCGGCGGTACGGCTCTGGGCGCGCAGCACCGCGAAGTACGTCTCCATGACGACACGCAGCAGTGCTCCCACGGCGAACCAGCGCAGCAGCGGTGTCGCCGCCTCCGCGTAGCCCGCGCCGAACACACCGAGGATCCAGGGCGCCCCCACGAACAGCACCCCGCACACCGGCAGCATGATCCGGGCCATCCGCTTCAGGGCCGCCCGGGTGTTCGCGGCGAGCCGCCCCGGGTCGTGCGCGCCCTCGACGGTCAGGGAGGCGCCCATGTTGATGGCGAGCAGGTTGACCGTGCCGCCGATCGTGGTGGCGATGTAGAAGTACGCGTTGTCGGCGGAGCTGACCTGCGCCGCGATGATCACCGGGACGAGGTAGACGACGGCCAGCGAGAACAGCGAGCCCGTGTAGTCGCCCGCCAGGAAGCGGCCGATCTCCTTCAGGGACGGTGGACGCGCACGGTGCTCGGTCGCCTTCACATGCCGGGGCACCAGGCGCCGGAACACCAGCCAGCCCAGTGGCAGCAGCGACATCGCGATGGCCGCCACCCACGACACGAACACGCCCGTCGTGGGGATCGCGGCGGCGAAGACGACCAGCAGCACCAGCTTGACCGCCAGGAACACGGTGTTGCCCACAGGCACCCAGACCGCGCTGCGCAGCCCGGTCAGCACCCCGTCCTGGAGCGTGAGCAGCGACCAGGCCACCACCGCGAGGACGAAGCCCAGCCCGTTCAGGGGGCCGTGCAGGAAGCGGTACGAGGGCCCCCACATGTCCAGCGTCAGCAGGAACACCGTCGCGGCCAGCGCCACGGCCACCGAACTGCCCGCGTACGTACGGAAGATGAGCCGCCCCGTGGCCCGGCCCGCGATCGGGATGAAGCGGGCCAGGGCACCCGTCAGGGTCAGCGCGGCGAGCCCCGCGAGGAACTTCATCGCGGCGATCGCGGCGGAGCCCTGGCCGACGGACGACTCGGAGTAGTAGCGGGCGGCGGCGAGCCAGAATCCGAGCCCCAGCACGGCGGAGATACCGGTGTTGAGCATCAGGGCGTAGGCATTGCGGAACAACTGGTTGCCGCCCGCCCGCTTGCCCATTCCGGGCAGCCGCAGCCGGCGGCCGGACTCCCCCTCGGGCGCACCGGTCCCGGTGGCGGTGTCGGCCTGGGCTGTGGTGGTCGTGTCAGACACGGGAACGGACGGCCTTCCGGACCTGTCGTGCTCTGCGGACCATGGCGTACCCCTTGGTGAGGGCACGGTCCCTGGCGAAGTTGCGGCCGATCGCGCGGCCCTCGACGAGCCGCTCGAACTCCTCGATGCCCGTGCTGCGCCGCACGGTGACACGGCGCAGCGCGTACGGCCCCTGCGCGCGCCGCGCGAGCCCGTTGCCCACGGCGAGCGCCTGCGCGAACCCGGTCTCGCGGACCGCCCGGCGCACCCGGCGGCTGGAGTAGCCGTACGGGTAGGCGAACGAGACGGGGACCGTGCCCAGTTCACCGGCGACGATCTCGAAGCAGCGGGCCAGCTCGAACCGGAGCTCGTCGTCGTCGAGCATGTCGAGCTGCGGATGGGTGTGGCTGTGCCCGCCGATCTCGACGCCCGCGTCGGCGAGGTCGCGCACCTGCTGGAAGTCGAGCATCGTGTCGAGGGCGCCTCCGGTGTCGTACGCGCCCTTGAGCCAGCCCGTGGACACGAACAGCGTGGCCGCGAAGCCGTGCTCGGCGAGGACGGGCAGACCGTGCCGGTGCACGCCCTCGTAGCCGTCGTCGAAGGTGACGAGGACGGGACGGGCGGGCAGGGGGCGGCCCGTGCGCCAGCTCGCCCCCAGCTCGGCCGTGCTCACCGGAGTGAAACCCCGGTCCCCGAGCAACGCCATCTGCTCGGCGAACGCCTCGGGGGCGACGGACAGGGCGCGCGTCGCGTCGCCCGGCGCTGCCGCGACCGCGTGGTACATGAGGATCGGCACGGGTTCGTCAGTCATGTCCCGGCCCCCCGGGTTCCCGCTGTCGCCCCTCGAACTCCCCTACCGGAGCCACCGAGAACGCCGCCTCGCCGCGGCGCGCCCGGACGCTGCCGACCGCGTACCCGCCGGCCGCGGTCAGCACCCCGGCGACGATCGCACCCGCCCGCCCCGCACCGCCCGGACGGGCCAGCAGCGCGTCGCGCAGTCCGCGGACCACCCCGGCGGGCAGCACGCGGGTGGCGTACCGGCGCTCCGACTCCAGGCCCTTGTCCGCGCCGACGCTCTGGGCCACCAGCGCCTTCGACAGTCCCTCGGCGTAGGTGCGCGTACGGAAGTAGCGGAAGTGCTCGCGTGCCTCGGGCACCCGGTGGTGGATCACCGCGCGGTCGTCCAGCAGCAGCACCGCGTCGGGTCGGGCACGGGTGAGCCGGATGCACAGCTCGGTCTCCTCGCAGCCGAGCGGCCGCTTGTCGCCGTCGCGGCCGATGCCGGTCGCGAAGCCGCCGGCCGCGTCGAAGGCGGTTCGGCGGAACGAGGCGTTGCCGCCGAGCACGTTGCGCACCCGCCCCCGTCCCCGGGGCAGGCCCCGGTAGGCGCAGCCCACCACCCAGTCGAACTCCTCGGGGAACCAGGCCGGGCGGCGGCCGGACGCCCAGACGGGCACCGTCCGGCCGCCGACGGCCATGACCCGCGGGTCCGCGTACCCGTCGGCGAAGTACCGCAGCCAGTGGCGCTCGGCCACGGCGTCGTCGTCGAGGAACGCGACGATCTCGCCGGACGAGGCGGCGATCCCGGTGTTGCGGCCGGCGGACAGACCGCGGGGGCCCGCGTTGGCGAGCACCCGCACCTCCCCGGCGTCCTTGTACTCCCTCGCCAGCCGGTCCAGTAGCGCCTCGTTGTGGTCGACGACCAGGAGGGTCTCCAGAGCCGGCCGGGACTGCGCGCGCACCGAGGCGACCGCCGCGAGGATGTCCTCCCAGCGGTCCTCGGTGTACACACAGATGACGACCGAGACACGCGGCTCGCTCAAGACGCCTCTCCCCGGCCGGCGGTGAGCACGGGGGAGTGCGAACGGCGGCGCAGAGCACGCCGGTTGGAGCGCTCCTTGAGGATCACCCTGAGGACCCGCAGCCCGTCGCGCACGGCCCGCAGATTGCTCGCGCCGTGGATGCGCAGGTACTCGTGGCTGGGAATCTCCTGCACCTTCAGGCCCGCCTTGACCACCCGGATGTTCATCAGGGTCTCGACCTCGAAGCCGGTGCAGTCGAGGTCGATCTCGTCGAGGCAGTGCCGCCAGAACGCGTTGTAGCCGTAGCACAGGTCGGTGTAGCGGGCGCCGAACTTGCGGTTGACGACCGCGCACAGCGCCCGGTTGCCGAGTTTGCGGACCGGTGTCATGTCGTCCGTGCCGCCGCCGTTGGCGAACCGCGAGCCCTTGGCGAAGTCGGCCCCGGACACCAGCGCGGACACGTACGACACGATCTCGTGGCCGTCGGCCGAGCCGTCCGCGTCGACCATCACGATGATGTCGCCGGTGCACGCCTCGAACCCGGTGATCAGGGCATCCCCCTTGCCCTTCCCGTGCTGCGGCACGACCTTCACGTCCGGCCACAGCTCGCGGGCCACCTCGACGGTGTCGTCGGTGGAGTTGCCGTCGACGAGGACCACCTCGTGGATCCAGGCCGGCAGCGTCTTGAAGACGTACGGAAGGTTCTCCGCCTCGTTCATGGCGGGGATCACCACGCTCACCGGCGGCGCGATGGCCAGGTGGGTGGAGATCGGCCGGTACTTGCCGGCCTCCTGTGCATGCTCGCCCGTGTCGTCGGGTATCGCCGGGCGCAGAACTGAGCTCATGAGTCTGGTCCCTCTCGTCCGGCGGACCGCCCGCCCCTGGGCGGCCCGGCTCTTGATCCGGTTCGAAAGGGGGGTTTGTTTCTCACTCGGGCATGACGAACTGGCTCTCCGTGCACGCCGTGTGAGCTGGCAAAGCTGGCCGACTGCCGAAATCGGGCAGCCGGTCGCGCGGCACGGCTCGGTGACAAGTGCGGTCACCGAGCACGGCACCCCCCTACCGCGCCCCGCGCCGGACCATCGCGGTCCTTGAGCCCTCCCCTAGAGCCGCTGGATGATGGACCGATGCGGGTGGATGTACGACGGTATTGATGATTGAGCCCGTATGGCAAGACCTGAAACGAGCTCTCACGTTTTTGTTGTTGTGTCCGATAACTGACCCCTCGAACGGATTTTGCCCATCCGTTTGAGCAGTCTGTCGGCCGGCTCGAACAGTTCCGGCCGGGCGACCACCGTGTTCCGCAGGGCCCGGACCGGAGCTCGGCGAGCCCGGTGTCCGAAGGCCACGGGATGACGGCGGGTCACCCACCCCTCGGACACGGCGATCTCCCGTGTCTTCAGGGAATCCTTGTACTGCTTCTGGCCCCGGCCCAGGTCCAGGTACGCGACACCGTCGGCGGCGGCCTCCTCGGCCATGTGCAGATGCAGCAGCAGACCCGGGGAGAACCTCCCGTACGCCGGGTCGTACGCCGGGAACCAGTCGGTCAGCACCCGCTCGGAACGCAGTCCGAAGTGGGCCGCGATCGGCTTGTCGTCCGCGTACAGCACGGACAGGTTCCCCGCGAACGACTCGGAGCGGGTGTGGAAGAGGCGGCGTACCAGTTGGCTGATCCAGGGGTGCGCGAAGCGGTCCATCCGGCCGGTCCTGCGGTACTGCGCGGACTTCCAGGCCATCAGGGTGCGCAGGGCGGCGGGGTCACGCTCGTCGTGCACGTAGCGGACGTCGCCCGCCGCCCGGCCCAGCCGGCGTTCCTTGGCGAGAGTCGACCGGACGAACTTCGGTGACCTGGCGCGCAGCCGGGCCAGATACGCCTCGTAGCCGTCCTCCAGGTCCATGACCGGGGACGGGAAGGTGCCGGTGGCGTGGGCCTCGAAGGGCGCCTGGCCCTCGGCCAGATGGTCGAACTCCCACACCGCGAGCCCGCAGGCCCGCATCAGCTCCCGGGCGTCCCAGACGAAGCCGGGCCGGTGCACCAGGCCCTGACAGTCGGACAGGCCGAGTCCGATGGCCCGCCCGACGCCGAGGGCGGTCCGCTGGAACGGGAAGAACGCGGCGGCCTCCCCGTCCTCCCGTACCACCGCGATCCGCACTCCGCGCCGGCAACTGCCCACCGCCAGGGTGAACTCCGGGGACAGAAACGGGTTCGCCAGCCCGGGCGAGCCGTGGAGATGGGCCTTCGACTGCAGGGCCGCCCAGGCGGCCCGGTCGGCGGCGGTGAGTTCGCCCGGGCGGTACACGCTGATGTCCACGTCAGAAGGTCCGTCTTCTTCTCTCCGCACGGCCGCGCAGGCGCCGTGCCGGAACCAGCAGGAGGACGAGCGAGCTGATGGCGGCCACAGCCGCGATACCGCCACCAACCGACCACGAGTGGGTCGCCAGCATCCCCTGTGCGACGAGGAGGTTCAGCGCGACCGCGCCCGCGATCGACGCCACGGCGCGGCCGAACGGGTCCAGCCCGCGCAGTGCGGCCCCGATGGCGGTTCCCGGTGCCGCGAGGAGGAAGAACAGCGTGAACGGGCCGCGCAAGGGTGAGTCCGCGTCGGCGAACGCGAGCAGAGCACCGGCCGCCGCGACGACGGCGGCCACACCCGCGAGCAGCGGCCCCAGGTCCCTCCCCGGACCCCGCCCCGGCCGACCCGCACCCCCGGTGAGGGCGGCCCTGATGAAGATGGCTTGATACGTATGGTCTGCATTGGCGACTTTGCCCCCCGAAGCGCCGGATGCCGGGCTTCAATGTCGCTCAGTGGCGCGGGGGAGTCAAGATGGGGAGCCAGGACGCGGAACTCGGCGATGCGCGCCTGTGCCATGCCCGGGCAAAGAACATGTGGCGGTATACGGGAGTTCCCCGGAGGCATGGGGTGCCTCCGGGGAACTCCCGTGCAGGTCGGACGAGTTGCTGTTGCACCCGCATGTTCAGGGTGCTAGGGAACCGCTCCCGGTGTTACTGGACGACCTTCAGGAGACGGTTCGGGGAGCCGGTGCCCGGGCTGGTGACCACGCCCGAGGTGGCGCCGTTCGTGAGGGCCGTGGCGACCTGGGCCGGGGAGGCCGAGGTGTTGCCGCCAAGGTAGATCGCCGCCGCGCCCGCGACGTGCGGGGTGGCCATCGACGTGCCCGAGATGGTGTTCGTCGCGGTGTCGCTCGTGTTCCAGCCTGCCGTGATCGAGGAGCCGGGAGCGAAGATGTCCAGGACCGAGCCGTAGTTCGAGTAGCTGGCCCTCGCGTCCGTGCTCGTGGTGGCGCCGACCGTGATCGCCTCGGTGACACGGGCGGGGGAGTACGAGGAGGCGTTGGCGTTGCTGTTGCCGGCCGCGATCGCGTAGGTCACGCCGCTGGCTATGGAGTTGCGGACCGCCGTGTCCAGCGCGGTGGAGGCGCCGCCGCCGAGGGACATGTTGGCGACCGAGGGGCCGCTGTGGTTCGCGGTCACCCAGTCGATGCCCGCGACCACGCCCGCCGTGGTGCCGGAACCGCTGTTGTCCAGCACGCGGACCGCCACGATCTTCGCGGCCTTGGCGACACCGTACGTCGAGCCGGCGATGGTGGTGGCCACGTGGGTGCCGTGGCCGTTGCCGTCCTGGGCGACGTTGTCGCCGTCCACGGCGTCGTAGCCGTTGGTGGCCCGGCCGGCGATCTGCTGGTGCGAGATGCGGACGCCGGTGTCGATGACGTACGCGGTCACCCCGCTGCCCGCCGAGTCCGGGTAGGTGTACGTGCTGGAGAGCGGCAGCGACGTCTGGTCGATGCGGTCCAGGCCCCACGGGGCGTTGGACTGCGTGGCGTCCACCTGGACGGTCTGGTTCTGCTCGACGGAGGCCACCGCCGGGTCGGCGGCGAGTCTCTTCGCCTCGGCCTCCGAGAGGTTGGCCGAGTAGCCGTTCAGCGCGCTGCTGAACGTCTTCTTCACCGTGCCGCCGTACGTCTTGATCAGGCCCTTGCCCTGGCTGGACGAGGCCTTCAGGCCCGCCTCGCCCTTCTTGAGCGTGACGATGTAGCTGCCCTTGATCGCGGTGGGGGAATCGGCCGCGAGCACCTTGCCCTCGGCCGGGGCGGCCTGGGCGGGAAGTGCCGTGAGCCCGCCCAGGAGGGCGGCCGTCGTCAGGGTGGTGAGGGCGGCGATCCGGATCTTCTTGCTACGCAGCTGTGCCATTACGAGGGAGTCCTCCTCTAGGCAGCGTGCGCCGGGGTGTGGCGCACGGCTGTGGGGGGTGTGCACGTCTTCGCACACACGGCCCGGAGCGTCGCCTTCCACTCCGGGCTGGGTAAAGACTGAGTGATCTACGGGTGTAGCTCAAGGGAGTTGAGCCCTTGTCACGATTCTGTCATGTTCATGTAACAAAACGTCCGCTGAGCGGACGGTTCCAACCCTTGTCCTGATGGAAAGTATTGGCATGAACACTTCCAGTCAACGCGTGTAGCTGGTACCAAAGTTGAGGCAGAGATCCTGCTAAAGGGAGGTTCCATGAGACGTTCCCGATTTACGGCATACGCGGCATCACTCCTCCTCGCCGCCGGCATCGCCCTCACCGGGGCAACGGCGGCGCAGGCATCCCAAGAGGCCGCAGCCACCGGCTACGTGGCCCTCGGCGACTCCTACTCCTCGGGCGTCGGGTCCGGCAACTACATCAGTTCCAGCGGCGACTGCAAGCGCTCCACGAAGGCGTTCCCGTACCTCTGGGCCGCCGCCAACTCACCCTCGTCCTTCGACTTCACGGCTTGCTCGGGCGCCCAGACGAGTGATGTCACGGCCAGTCAGCTGGGCCCGCTGAACTCCGGCACCGGCCTTGTGTCGATCAGCGTCGGCGGCAACGACGCGGGCTTCGCCGACGTCATGACGACCTGTGTCCTCTCGAACGACAGCACCTGCCTCTCGCGCATCAACACGGCGAGGGCGTACGTCGACTCGACGCTGCCCGGACGGCTCGACAGCGTGTACTCGGCGATCCGGGCCAAGGCCCCATCGGCTCGCGTCGTCGTGCTCGGCTACCCGCGGTTCTACAAACTGGGCCAGGATTGTCTCGGCCTCTCCGAGACCAAGCGGTCCGCCATCAATGACGCCTCCGACTACATGAACGCCGCCATCGCCAAGCGTGCCGCCGCCCACGGCTTCACCTTCGGCGACGTCCGCTCCACCTTCACCGGCCACGAGCTCTGCTCGGGCAGCGCCTGGCTGCACAGTGTCAACTGGGTGGACATCGGCGAGTCGTACCACCCGAAGGAAGCCGGCCAGTCGTTGGGCTATCTGCCCGTGTTCAGGAACGCCGCCTGATTCAAGTACGCCTCCTGATTCAAGGACGTCGCCTGAACCAGGGATGTCGCTGATTCAGGGACGCGGCCTGCTCGCTCCGTTCGGGGCGAGCGCGTTGGCCGAGAGGGAAGGGGAGGCCCCGTTCGTCGGGGTCTCCTTCTCGCATGTCACCGAGAAGGGCACCGAGTTGGACTCGGTCCGCACCGGTTCGTGGACCTCGACGCTGATCTCCTCGTTGAACGTGCCTTCGTCGGACTCCGTCGTCGCGGTGACGGAGTCCGACTTGGTCTTCCCGCCTCCGGCCGGGAACGACAGCGTCTTCCAGCCGCGATCCGCGATGCTGCCGCTCTTCGCCACCCAGCGGTACCGGATCTCCACCGGCACGCTGGCCACGGTGAACGTGGCCGTGAAGACAGGCGCTTGGTCGCGCGGCGGCGGGCAGGGGCCGGTGTACTGGGTGTTCTCGCCCTGAAGGGTCACCTTCACGGACTGGGCCGGCGGGGTCGTCGTCCGTTCGCCCTCGGGCGGGGTGCTGTCACCGCCTCCGTTGCCGCTGTCGGTCGTCTTGTCGTCGCCGCCGCCCGAACCGCGGGTGTCGCTCCCGCCGTTCGAACTGCCCGAGGCGCCCCCGCTGTTCGCCGTGTCGCCCCCGCCCCCGCTCCCGTCGCCGCGGTTCAGCAGGGTGTACGTCAGTCCGGCCAGGGCCAGCGCGAGAAGGACCGTGCCGGTGACCACGAAGGCGGCGGCGCGCCGGTTCCGGTCGGGTCGTGCGGGAGCGGGCGAGGCCCCGGGCTGAGTCGCGGCCCCGGGGGCGGGGTACGGCGGGGACGGGGACTGGTTCTCGTAGTGGCCGGTGCGCGCGGTCGGGCCCGGGTCCGGGAAGGCCACGGTCGGGGCGTACGGGGCGGAGGTGGCCGCGCCCGGGCGTGGAGTGCCGCCGGACGCGATCGTCCGCAGGTCCTCCGCCGCCCGCTCGGCCGGGATGCGCTCCGCCGGCTCCTTGCGCAGCAGCCCTTCGATGACCGGGGTCAGTGGGCCGGCCCGGCGAGGCGGGGGCAGCTCCTCGTCGACGACCGCCCGCAGGGTGCTCAGCGGAGTGTTCTGGCGGAAGGGCGAGTTGCCCTCGACCGCCGCGTACAGCAGCACACCCAGCGACCACAGATCCGACTCGGGGCCGGGCCTGCGGCCCAGTGCCCGCTCCGGCGCGAGGAACTCGGGCGAGCCCACGACCTCGCCGGTCATGGTGAGCGCGGAACTGCCCTCGACCATGGCGATGCCGAAGTCGGTCAGGACGACGCGCCCGTCGTTCGCCATCAGCACATTGGCCGGCTTCACGTCCCGGTGCAGCACCCCCGCCTCGTGGGCGGCGCGGAGCGCGGCGAGGATCTCGGCGCCGATGAACGCGGTGCGCTGCGGGGAGAGCGGGCCCTCGGCGTCCAGTACGTCGGCGAGCGAGAGCCCGCGGACCAGCTCCATGACGATCCAGGGGCGGCCCTCCTCCATGGCCACGTCGTAGACCGTCACCACGTTCGGGTTCGCCACCCGGGCCGCGGCCCAGGCCTCCCGCTCCAGGCGGGCGTACATCCGCTCCACCTCGGGCGTCGGGAGCCCGGCCGGGGCGCGCACCTCCTTGACGGCGACCTCGCGGTGCAGGACCTCGTCGCGGGCCCGCCACACGGTCCCCATGCCACCCTCGCCGAGAGGGGACAGCAGGCGGTAGCGCCCCGCGATCACACGCTCAATGCCTGGTTCTTCGGACACGGGTGTCCCCCCATCGCAGCTGTGCGATTCCTCCACTCCGCGTTATATCTCCCCAAAAGTAGCTCAACCGAGTGCCGATGCCGCCCCCTTGAGTACCAATCCGGCCCCGAGGGCGACGACGACGAGCGCCGACGCCAGGGGTACGGTCCTGCGCAGCAGCGCGACGGCCGGGCCGCCGGCCAGCCGGGGGCGCCGGTCCAGCAGCCGCGTCATCCCGTCGCCCGCCCGGACGACGGCGAACCCGACGCCCGTCAGCGTGAGCGCCAGGCCGACGCCGAACGCCAGCACGAGCACCAGCCCGAACCACGCCTTCCCCAGCGCGGCGGCGCCCACGAGCACGACCACCGCCGAAGGACTGGGCACCAGCCCGCCCGCGAAACCGAGCAGGATCGTGCCGCGGACGGTGGGGGCCACCGGGTGGCTGTGGGTGAAGCCGCCGTGGGTGTGGGTGATGGTGCCGCCGAAGAGGGTGCGCTTGCGGTCGTGTGAGTGGTCGTGGCCCCGGTTGTGCGTGTGGTCGTGTTCGTGTTCGTGGTCGTGCGTGTGGCCGTGGTCGTGACGGTGGGCCGTGGCGTGTGCGTGCTCCGGTGCGTGGGAGTGCGCCAGCGCGCGGGCCTTGGGCGGGGCGTGCTCGTGGGTGTGGCTCGTGCCGTCCGCGTGGGCGTGGGCGAGGACCAGCGCGCGCTCCGGCTCGTGAGCGGGGGCGTCTGCGTGCTCGTGGTGGTCCTGCTCGTCGTGGTCCTGCTCGTCGTGGTGGTGCGTGTGGTCGTCGTCGTGCTGGTCGTGCTGGTCGTGCGCATGCTGCCGCATGAGCTTCCGGTTCAGCACGGCGCGGCGTACGAGGCTCACGCCCGCCGCCATGACGAGGAGGCCGCTCGCGATGCCGAGCCATGTGATCACGGACGGCGCGGCGGACGACCCGGCGGCGATCAGCAGGCCCAGGGCGACCACGCCGAGGGTGTGCGTGATCGTCACCGACACGATCATGGGCAGAACATCGCGGAACGTGGCGTTCCCGCGGGCCGCGGCGGTCGCCGCCATGATCGTCTTGCCGTGACCGGGAGCCATCGCGTGCATCGCCCCGAGGAACACGGCGATGCCCAGGGCCAGCGCCGCGAAACCGATGGACAGGTCCTGACGGGCCACCAGGTCGTCGAGCGCCTTCGTCCAGCGGTCCGCTCCGCGCGGCAGGATCGAGGCACCGGGCGCGTCGTCCTCGCCCGTGGCCAGCGCCGGACCGCCCGGCCGCACCTCCAGGGACGCCGACGCGGTGTCCTCCGGCGACGACAGCAACTCCTTCGGGTAGCTGGTCAGCCGCCGGGACACGGACGTCTCGGGCACGTCCGACTCCGTGAGCGTCATCCGGTCGCCCCGGGCGGTGACCTCGCGCCACCCCGGGCCGGAGTCCACGGCGGCCTGGAAGCGCACCGAGGTCACCCGGTCGGGGAGGGGAGCGGTCAGCCCGCACTCCACGCGCAGGGTCGTGAGCCCGGCCTGTCCGGGCCGCTCCTCGGCATGGCTCGACCCCACGGTCAGCGCCACGTCCTTGCCGCCGACGGTGACCTCGCTGTCCCGGGCGGCCGTCGCGCACCGCGCCTCGGCCCACTTCTCCATGCCCTGCTCCTTGATGGCGGGCTCGGCCTGGGTCGCCGGGATCTCCGCCAGGTCCTCGATGTGGAGGACGCGCAGCGTGCCGGAGGCTGCGACGAGACCGTCATACCGGTTGACGGTGAAGTTGCCGAGGGGATGCGCGCTCGCGGCCGAGGCGGGAAGCAGCACGAGCGCGCAGACGGCCACGAAGACCGCCGAGCAGGAGGCGAACACATTTCGGTGGAACGTCACTTGGCCGCCTCCAGAGCCTTGAGCGCCTTACGGGCCCGCTCCGCGCCCAGCGGGGAGAAGCCGGAGTTGAGGTCGAGCGCCGCCGTAAGGGAGCGCCGGGCTTCCTCGTCGTTGCCCGTGGCCTGCTCGATCATCCCGCGGTGGTAGCGGAACGTAGCGTCCTTGTAGCCGGTGGCCGCCGCGCGGCGCGCGTACGGCAGCGCCTCGTCGCTGCGGCCGTTGACGTGCAGCGCCCAGGCGAGCGCGTCCGCCGTGTGGACCGTCTGCCGGAGCTTCCACTCGGCGCGGGCCGCGCGCAGGGCCGCCTCGCGGTCGCCGTGGTCGGCGTCGGCGAGCGCGATGTCGAGGTCGGCGTTGACGCCGTTGGCGCGTGCGATCGAGGTCCAGGCGTTCACCAGCGTGTACTGGTCGCGGGCCTTCGCCTTGTCGCCCTTCAGCTCGTACAGCTCTCCCAGCTCGACGAGCGGTCCGGGCAGCGGATAGCGGGAGACGACCTGCTCCAGGGTGCGGATCGCCCCGTCCCGGTCGCCGCTCGCGGCCTCGGCGCGGGCGCGGCCCTCCAGCGCGGGGACGTATCCGTCGTCGGCGGCCAGTGCTCGGGCGTAATGGCTGAGCGCGCTCCTGTGGTCGCCCTGCCTCCAGGCGAGTTGGCCGAGCTGCGTGGCCACGTACGCGATGTCGGGGCGTCCGGTCGCGGAGGTGAGGGCCTGCTTCAGGACCCGCTCGGCGGTCTTCGTGTCGCCGCGCAGCTCGCGCACGTACGCGTAGCGCGTGAAGACGGGGATGCCGGGGCGCCGGTCGTCCGCCAGGTCGGCGGCCTTCGAGGCGTCGTCGTAGCGGCCGAGTTCCACCAGGGCGTCGATCCGCGTGGCCAGCGCCCGTTCGCTGTACGGGTTCTGTTCCAGTGCCAGGTCGGCGTAGCGCAGCGCGTCCTTGAAGTCGTGGCGGGCCGCGGCGAGTGCCGCCTGTCCCGCGAGCGCCGGGTCGTTGTCCGGACGCAGGTCCAGGGAGCGCTTCAGGGCCTTGTCGGCCTGTGGGTAGCGGGAGGGGTCGCCCTTGGTGCGGGCCTGCTCCACGTAGGCGAGGCCCAGTGTGGCCCAGGAGGTGAAGTCCTTCGGCTGGCCGCGGAGATGGTTCTGGAGGGTGGCGATGTTCGCGTCGAGGTCCCCGCCGGCGAGCAGCTCCGCCGTGACACCCGGTGAGCTGGACGCGCTCACCGACTGCTCCTGCCGGTTGCCCAGCGCGATGGCTCCGGAGGTGATCGCGACGGCCAGCGCGGCCGCGCACGCGGTGAGGTGCAGCACGCTGCGTCGCTTCGATGCGCCGGGCTCACGCTCGGCCTTGACCGCTTCGGGTTTACGCGCGGCCTCGACCGTTTCGGGTTCACCGGTGACGTCGCGTGCGTCGCCGGCGAGGGCAGCCGTGTCCTCGTCCGGACGCTCGCCCTCGGGCGCGCTCTCGTTCGTACGCGGGGACATGCCCTCTCCTCAGGTTCCGTGACGGGAAGGTTCGTGATGACCGAAGGGAGGCGCGGCCCGCGCCGTGGGGGATGGATGGGTGCGGGCCGCGCCGGCTCGGGAGCCGGACCGTTCAGCGGGTCCGGTGCGGGACCGGGCCGGTCACCGGCCCGGTCCGGGGACCGGTCAGTAGTACGCCCGGTCGTTCTGCCGGCGGCGCCACCAGAACAGGCCGGTGCCGAGGATCAGGACGCCGCCCGCGCCCGCCGCCGCGGAGCTCGCGATCAGCGTGGTGTCGGTGCCGCTGCCCGCGGCGGTCACGCCGCCGTCCAGCGCGCTGCGCACGTTGTCCGTGGTGTTGCCCTCGACGGTCTTGCCGCGCGAACCGGCCGTCGGCAGACCCACGTACGGGAAGGAGTGGCCGAACTTCTTGTCGTTCTTGTCGACCGCGTCGCCCAGGTCGTTCTTGGCACCGAGCAGCTCGCCCTCGACGACCTGCAGGGCGATGTCGATCACGTCGTCGGTGAGCCGGCGTCCGTTCGGGAAGCCCTGGTTGTCACCGTCGAGCACACCGAGCCGCTTCGGCTTCTTGGTGGGCTCGATGGAGGTGTTGAGGCGCAGCATCTCCGACGGGGTGACGTGCGGCGGCTGGTTGAGGCCCTCGACGCCCTTCAGGAAGACGTCGACCAGGTCGTTGCGCGGCTCGTCGGGCGCCGGGATCTTGTAGATCGCCTCGATGAGCTTGGGCAGCTCGGGCTCGGTGACGTTCTTCAGGAACTGGGCGTCGTCCACGGGAGAGGACGCGTTGAACGTGTCCTTGTCCTTGATCGGGTTGACGACCTCGTTGACCAGCGGCATGCCGAGGCGCGAGACCTGGCGGAACTCGCCGTCCGCGCCCTTGCGCTGGGTCGTGGACCAGACGCCGACGATCGGCTGCTTGCTCGACTCGATGATCGCTTCGCTCGGCACCTGCAGGGCTATCGAGTTGACGTTGTACTGCTTGAGGGTGTCCCGCCCGACCTCGGAGAGGTCACCGCCGTACAGCAGGTCGAACACGCGCAGATCCAGGAAGAACGGGTCGTCGGCCTGTCCGGCGAACGTCGTCACACCGCTCGCGGTCTCGTAGACCGCCTCGTCGCGCAGCTTCTTGTAGTCCGGCATCGACGCCTTGCCGACATTCGACGGCGCCACCCGCACATCGTCCGCGAGCTGCGTCTTGGACACCGCGCGCCGGTTCTTCAGCTTGATGAGCTCGATGTCGTACGTCTGCGTGATGTTCAGGGTCTCGTCGTCGAGGCTCTCGACCGTGCCCGTGTTGTACAGGAAGCTCTTGTCGTTCTTCGTCTTCGTCTTGAACGTGTAGCGGAAGATCAGGTCTTCCTGCGCGTCGCCGTCCTGGTCGATGCGGATGTCGTACTGGGCGTCCTCGGCGAACGTGTAGAAGTTCGGTCCGCCGGCCGGTTCCTGCAGAGGGATCCAGTTCGCCACGATCGTCGTCGTGTCCGGCTTGTCCGGGCTGACGAACGCGTACAGGTCCGTGTTGTCGAACTGGGGCGTCCCTGAGATGAGGGGGGCCTCTCGGTGGCTGGAGGCGGAGGCCGCCCCCGGTTCCAGCGCGGTCACGCCGGCGGCTGCGAGCCCCCCGGCAGCCAGCGCACCACAGATGAGGGTCGCGATGTTCCTGCGCCCCGAGCCGCCCCTGGAAGTAGGTGTCATGCCGTCCGTCCTCTGTCCCAACTTGCCTGACGAACGCCATTCGGAGCGGTCGGCAGTGCGGATTGGTCGAATCTCAAACGTTCTTACGGAGTGTTTGAGATCTTGTTTCAGCGGCCGGTGACCGAGTTTTCGGACAGGCTGATCCGTAACTCCATCCGGAGGTGGGTTCGTTGCGAATGCCCTACACGAGGGGATGGCCGTGCGGTCCGGCCGGAGCAGAGGGGGAGCGAGTGGAGGCGGACGAACTTCTGGTCCGGGTGGCCCGAGGTGACCAGAATGCCTTCGAGGAGCTGTACGGACTGGTGTCCGGGCCGGTGTTCGGGCTGGTGCGCCGAGTCGTACGCGACCCGGCCCAGTCGGAGGAGGTGGCGCAGGAGGTGCTGCTGGAGCTGTGGCGCTCCGCCGCGCGGTTCGACCCCGGCCGGGGCAGCGCCCTGTCCTGGATCCTCACGCTCGCGCACCGCCGCGCCGTCGACCGGGTGCGCAGCGCCCGCGCGGCCACCGAACGCGAGCAGCGCGAGGGCATGCGGGCCCACCACCCCGCGTTCGACCAGGTCGCCGAGGAGGTGGAGGCCGGCCTCGAACGGGAGTGGGTACGCCACTGCCTGGACCGGCTCACCAGCCTCCAGCGCCAGTCGGTCACGCTCGCCTACTACGACGGCTACACGTACCGTGAGGTCGCCGAACAGCTGTCCCTGCCGCTCGGCACGGTCAAGACCCGTATGCGTGACGGCCTGACCCGGCTGCGCGAGTGCCTGGGAGGTGCCGCATGAGTCTGTTCGGCAGGTCGTCGCGGCGGGATCTGCACTCGCTCGCCGCGCCTTACGCGCTGGACGCGCTGGAGCCCCACGAGCGGGTGCGGTTCGAGAAGCACCTCAAGAAGTGCGACCGGTGTACCGCCGAGGTGCGGGCACTGTCCGAGGACGCGGTGCGGCTGGCGTGGTCGACCGCGGCCCAGGCTCCGCCCGCGATGCGCGACCGAGTTCTCGCCGCCGTACGCACCACGCCGCAGGTGGCCCCGTCCCGAAGTGCCGCTCCCGCGCGCCCCCACCACCTGCCGGCCCATGTGTGGGGCACCGAACCGCCACCGCCCCCGAGGCGTGCGCCCCGGATGCGCTCCCTGCTCGCGCCGCTGGCCACCGCCACGGCCGCCGCGGCGCTCGTCGTGGCCTCTCTCTTCGCCGTGCAGGCGACGCGCACACAGGACCAGCTGGAGGCGGAGCGGGACCGGTCACGTGAGATCGCCAACATTCTCTCCGCGCCCGACGCCCGCGCCACCAGTGAGCGGGACGCCCAGGGCCGAGGCATCGGAGTCGTCGCCTCCGTCAAGGAGGGGCGCGCGATCGTCACCCTGAGCGGGCTCGGCGATCCGCCGAGCGGTAGCGTGCACCAGCTCTGGCTCATGCGCCCCGACGCGCAACCGCACTCCCTGGGCCTGTTCCAGGGCGACACACCCCTGGTCACGGGCGGAATGAACGGCGACGCCACGTCACTCGCCGTCACCGTCGAACCCGACGGGGGATCAGCTCAGCCCACCAGTCAACCGATCACTCAACTCGCCCTGAAATCTGTCGGATTCGGAGAGTAATCGTCAACGTCCTTACGGGGTAGATGAATCCTGTGACCGAGATACACGAGTGCCCCAAGGGGGCGATAGGGTTACCCTGCCCGGGCCGGGCGGACTCGTACGGGTGGGGAGTGACATGGATCAGATAACAGCGCGCAGGGCACGAGTCCCTGCGATTACCTGCGGGAGCAGCGCGACCAGTTCGCGCCTCGACCGACATCTCTCGGTGCTGGCCGGCCCCGCCGTGCCACAGCGTGAGACGGCCGAGGCGACCTCGCTGATGCGCGAGCTCACCGCGCGCGAGCCGCACGAGCGGAGCGGCAAGGGCAGCCGGGTCGGCCGGGTCTCGCTCTTCGCACCGCTGCGTCGGCTGCGCCGCACGCTGTTCGGCGGCCACTGAGCACCACGGGCTCACCGCAAGGAGCCCCCGCTTCACCAAGGGCTCACCGCAGGACCCGCGCTCAGGCGACCACACCGTCCCGGCGTAGCGCTGCGATCTCGTCGTCCGTCATCCCCACGGCACGCAGCAGCGTCACGGTGTGTTCCCCGAGTGCGGGCACGGCCCCCATCCGCGCCGCGTCCCCGCCCGGCAGCGTGATCGGGGGCAGCAGCGCCCTCAGCGGCCCGGCAGGCGTCCCCACCTCCCGCCACCGCTCCCGGGCCCTCAACTGCGGATGCTCCGCCACCTCGTGCAGGTCCCTGAGGCGCGCGCAGGCGATCCCGGCCGCCTCCAGCCGGGCCACGGCCTCGGCCGTGTCGAGCGCGCCCAGGGCCTTGACCACCAGCTCGTCCGTCCGTGCCCGGCGCTCGACCCGGGCCGCGTTCGTGGCGAACGCCGGATCGGTCCCCAACTCCGGACGCTCCAGCACCTGTTCCGCCAGCCGACGCCACTCCCGGTCGTTCTGCACCGACAGCAGTACCCGCCCGCCGTCCACCGTGGCATAGGCGTCGTACGGGGCGATGACGGCGTGACCGAGTCCCGTCCGCGCCGGGGGAGTTCCGCCGTGCATCGTGTGGTGCAGCGGATGCCCCATCCACTCGGCGAGCGCCTCCAGCATGGACACCTCCACCGGCCCGCCCCGCCCGGTCGTCCCGCGCCGCACGAGCGCCGCGAGCACCCCGGAGAACGCGTACATGGCCGCCGCGATGTCCGCAGCCGGAATCCCCGCCTTCACCGGCTGCTCCGGTGTCCCCGTCACCGACACCAGCCCCGCCTCGCACTGCACGAGCATGTCGTACGCCCGCTTGTCCGCGTACGGTCCCGACGCCCCGTACCCCGAGATGTCCACCGCGACCAGCCGCGGGTGCGCGGCGCACAGCGTGGCCGCGTCCAGGCCGAGCCTGGCCGCCGCGCCCTGCGCGAGGTTCTGCACGAAGACGTCCGCGTCCGCCACGAGCCGTCGTACGACCTGCCCGCCCCGTGGGTCCTTCAGGTCCAGCGCGATGGACTCCTTGCCGCGGTTGCACCACACGAAGTGCGAGGCGAGGCCGCCCGCCGCGGTGTCGTACCCGCGCGCGAAGTCCCCGCCGTCCACCCGCTCGACCTTGATCACTCGGGCGCCGAGGTCGGCGAGCTGCCGGGTGGCGAAGGGGGCGGCGACGGCCTGCTCGACGGCGACGACGGTGATGCCGTCCAGGGGGAGGGGGAGTGGCTGCATGGCACGGATCATGTCCCCGTTCCGTGCCGTTGTCATCCGTGGCCCGGGGACTCGTCTCACCGTTCGCCGCGCGCGTACCGGCGTACGGCCAGCGGGAGGAACACGGCGATCAGCACGGCGCACCACAGCAGGGAACCGGCGACGGGGTGGGTCACCGGCCAGGCTCCGTCGTCCGGCACCGGGGCGTTGCCGAACAGGTCCCGCAGCGCCGTCGTCACCGCGCTGATCGGGTTCCACTCGGCGATGGTGCGCAGCCAGCCCGGCAGGCCGTCCGTGGGGATGTACGCGTTCGACAGCAGCGGCAGCATGAAGGTCGCGCTGCCGAGCTGTCCGGCAGCCTCCTCGCTCCTTGAGACGAGCCCGAGCAGGATGCCGACCCAGGTGGCGGCGAAGCGGAAGAGCAGCAACAGACCGAAGGCGCCCACCGCCGACGGCCAGCCGCCCTCGATCCGCCAGCCCATCGCGAGCCCGACCAGCAGCAGCGGAACGAGCCCGACCGCGGTCGTCAGCAGGTCGGCCACCGCCTGGCCCACGGGGACGGCGGAGCGGCTCATCGGCAGCGTACGGAACCGGTCCATCACACCGCGGTGCGCGTCCTGGGCGGCGCCGAACATGCCCGTCATGATGCCGTTCGCGACGGTCGCCACGAGCAGCCCCGGGACCAGGAACGCACGGTACTCCTCGCCCGGCATGGCGAGCGCGCTGCCGAACACGTAGCCGAAGAACAGCAGGAACACGATCGGCATCGTCTGCGTCAGGACCGTGATGGCGGGCGCGTGCCGGATCCGCTGGAGGTTGCGGACCAGGACCGCGCTGCCGTCGATGACGAGCGCGCTCATACGGCGGCCTCCTTACGGGCGGTGAGGCGCAGGAAGACCTCGTCGAGGGTGGGTGGGCGCAGGCTCGCGTCGACGACCGGCACCCGGCCCGCGTCGAGCTCGCGGACGATGCGGGGGAGGGTGATGTCCGGGTCCAGGACGACCGCCCCGGCGGTGCGCCGCTCACGGTCGAGCACCGGCTCCGCGCCGGTCAGCTGGTCCAGGACCACGGCGGCCGCGTGCAGCGCGGGTTCACCGCCCTCGGCGGCGACGACCACTTCGGCGTAAGCGCCGATCTGTGCCTTGAGCCGGGCCGGCGTGCCCTGGTGGGCGGCCCGGCCCTCGTCGATCAGCACGATGTCGTCGGCCAGTTGGTCGGCCTCCTCCAGGTACTGCGTGGTCAGCAGCACGGTGGTGCCGTCGCGCGCCAGTTCCCGTACGGCCTCCCAGATGTCGTTCCTGCTGTGCGGGTCGAGTCCGGTCGTCGGCTCGTCCAGGAACAGCACGGCGGGCCGGGTGACGAGGCTGGCCGCCAGGTCGAGCCGGCGCCGCATGCCGCCGGAGTAGGTGCGCGCGGGACGGTCCGCGGCCTCCGCCAGCCCGAAGCGCTCCAGCAGCTCGTCGGTCCGTGAGCGCGGCGCGCGCAGCAGACGGGCGAACAGGCGCAGGTTCTCGGCGCCGGTGAGATCGCCGTCGACCGAGGCGTACTGCCCGGTGACCGCGATCCGGCGGCGGACCGCCGCGGCCTCGCGCACGACGTCGTGCCCGGCCACCCGGGCCGTCCCGGCGTCCGGGGCCAGCAGGGTGGTCAGGACCCGGACGGCGGTCGTCTTCCCCGCGCCGTTCGGCCCGAGCAGCCCGCAGACCGTGCCCTGGGCGACCGCGAGGTCCAGTCCGCGCAGCGCGCGGACGTCGCGAAAGCGCTTCTCCAGACCCTCACTAAGTACAGCGTACGTAGTATCCATGAGTCGACCATACCCCACTACGTACGGTGTACGTAACTAGGATGGTGAGCGAGGTGATGATCCATGGCGGGCCGAACGGCCGAACCCGAGGTGATCTGGGCGCGCCCCGAGCGTGCGGGCCGCGGCCCGAAACCCGCGTACAGCCGAGCCGACATCGCGGCGGCGGCCGTCCGTATCGCCGACGCGGACGGCCTCGACGCGGTCTCGATGCGCCGCGTCGCCGCCGAGATCGGCTGCGGCACCATGTCGCTCTACAACTACGTGCCGCGCAAGGAGGACCTGTACGAGCTGATGGTCGACCTGGTCAGCGGGGAGTACGACCTGTCCGGAGAGCCCAGCGGCGACTGGCGGGCGGACATGCTGGACCTCGCCCGCCAGGCCCGCGACATCATGCGCCGCCACCCCTGGCTGGTCCGGGTGATGTCGACCGCCTACAGCATCAGCCCCAACGCCCTGCGCTGTCTCGACTGGTGCCTGGCCTGCCTGGAAAGCCTCGACGTGCCGGCCAGTACGAAGCTGGAGCTGTTCGGGATGGTCAACGGGTCGGTCATGGTGTACGTCGCCAACGAGCAGGCCGTCGCCGAGCGCACCCGCTCCGCGCCCTGGTCGGCGGAACGGGAACAGGCCGTGCGGGGCGCCTACATGATGAGCCAGGTCACGGCGGGCGGCTATCCGCACCTGGCGGCCCTCTTCGCCGAGGGCGTCGCACCGGCGGACGACCCGGAGGCATCGTTCGACCGGATCCTGACGAGGCTGCTGGACTCCTTCGATCCCAAGAGCCGGACCGGCGGCGGGAGTTAGATCAGCGCCGAGGACGTCAGCCCGGGATCTAGATCAGCGTGAGCTGTCCCTCGGGGCCTTCCTCGTGGCTGTCGAGCACCGAGGAAGGTCGGCGCGCCGGCTCCGGCACCGGGAGAACGCCCGCCGTGCGCAGTTCGGCCGCGCCGATCGCGTCCTCCACCGTCAGGCCCGCCTGCCTCGGCCGGAGTTCCGCCAGCAGCGCCAGCACCGTGATCAGCTCCAGCAGCTCCGACGTCCACGTCTGCGGCCAGGACGCCGGCTGTACGGCCTCCAGCGTGCCCGGCTCCGCCGGCTCCGTTCGCCGGGTGCACCACGCTTGGAGGACCCTGACACCGCCCACGTGGAAGTCCCAGGCCTCGGCGGGTACGGGGGCGATGCGGCCCTCGCCCGCCAACAGGGCCTCCTCGTCGCGGTCGTAGAGCAGTTCGAGGGGTGGGCTCGGCAACGGGGCGCGGACGTAGGGGCGGCGGCCGCCCGGCAGTTTGGGGCGTTCGCCGTCGCGGCGCATCAGCCACAGCGTCCGGCGGCCCAGCTCAACGCCCTGGGCCCAGGTCTCGGGGGCGGCGGTCAGCGGGACCTCGATGCCCCGGGGGCCAGGGCGGGCGGCCGCCAGGATCCAGGCCAGGACGTCCAGGGGCTGCGGCGCCGTGCCGAGACGTTCGGCGAGGTGGGCCGTGAGGCCGGGCGCGAGGTTCGGTTCGTGGCCGCCGGGGCGCCGGTAGAGGGGCCGGACGCGTCCGGTGCGGGGCCCGTGGGCCGGGGCAAGCGGCAGCGCGGCCGGGGCGAGCAGGACCGGGCCGGTCACGTCGGGCGCGACCGTCTGCTCGACCACGAACACCTGCTGCTCGTCCGCCACCCGCCACAGCTCGGGCCGCGCGGCGTCGATCAGCCGGTGGTCCGGGATGAGCCACTGCTCGTCGAAGGGGGCGGCGAGGACCCGTACGGGCTCCGGGCACGGTCCGGACTCCCGGGCCAGCCGCCCGGTACCGCTGGTCTGGCCGGGCAGTTGGGCCACGGCCGAGTGCAGCGTGCGGGAGCGGGTGGGCTCGAACAGGGCCTCACGGACCGGCTCCTCGGCCTTCATGAGGGTGTCCCAGCGGGCTTTCAGGCAGGCCGCGTCGGGGGCCGCCGGCCACCTCCGGCCCAGCCGTGGCGGTGCGACGGACCACGGCATGAGGTCCGCAAGGAGCGGAGCGTCGTCGTGCGTCACGCCGGGCATCGTACGACGGGGTGCCTGCGGCGGGTCATGTCGCGTCGAGGGTGACGGTGAACGAGAAGCGGTCACCGCGGTAGTGGATCACCGCCACGTCCAGCACCCGGCCGTCCGCGTCGTACGTCACGCCCGTGTAGTGCAGGATCGGGCTGAGCAGCGGCACATGGAGCAGACGCGCCGTCTCCGGGTCGGCCAGCCGCGCCTCCACGGTGTCGGTGATGCGGCTGATGTCCGCGCCCACGACGTCCCGGAGCACCTTCGTCATGGGCCAGCGGATCAGGTCGTCGTGGTCGATGCGCTCGGCGAGTTCGGGGCGGACGTGGTTGCGGGCGTGGTTGGTCGGCTCGCCCGTCTTCTCGTCGCCGCGCAGGCGGTGGTACGTCGCCACCTCGGCCAGATCCGGGAAGCACTCGGACAGTTCCGGCGGAACCGGCACCGTTCCGTGGTCCAGCAACTCCGTCGTCATGCCCGACTGCTGCGCCACGATCGCGTCCACCGAGCCGAGCAGCTGTACGGGGGCGCCGCGCCTGGCGCTCGGCTCGATGAACGTGCCGCGCCGGCGGTGCCGGGTGATCAGTCCCTCGTCCTCCAGCTCCTTCAGCGCCTGCCGCATGGTCAGCACGCTCACCCCGTAGTGCCCGGCGAGCCGCTCCTCGGTCGGCAGGCGCAGCGGGTCCCGGGGCGAACGGCCGAGGATCGAGGCGCGCAGCGACTGCGAGACCTGATACCAGAGCGGCAGTTTGCGGTTCAGGACGATCGAGTCCGGGGCGAAGGAGGTCACGACGGTATCCGTACCGGTCGAGGGCGTCGTGTGCAACGGGCGGCCGGGATCAGCCGGCCGGGCGGAAGTGACGCTGGAGGCCCGACCACACGTCGTCATAGGCCTGTTGCAGGTGTTCGGCCCGTGCCGCCTGGGCCGTGGTGGTCACTGGCCAGCGGGTCTCGAACATGAACGCCAGCCCGTCGTCGATCTTCTGCGGCCGCAGCTCGGCGGCGCTCGCCCGGTCGAACGTCTCCTGGTCCGGGCCGTGCGCCGACATCATGTTGTGCAGCGAACCCCCGCCCGGCACGAAGCCCCCGGGACCCGCGGTCTTGGCGTCGTACGCGCCCTCGACGAGCCCCATGTACTCGCTCATCACGTTCCGGTGGAAGTACGGCGGCCGGAACGTGTCCTCGCCCACCAGCCAGCGCGGCGCGAAGACGACGAAGTCGACGCCGGCCAGCCCCGGGGTGTCGCTCGGCGAGGTCAGCACCGTGAAGATCGACGGGTCGGGGTGGTCGTAGCTGATGGTGCCGATCACATTGAACCGGCGCAGGTCGTAGGCGTACGGCACATGGTTGCCGTGCCAGGCGACCACGTCGAGGGGCGAGTGGTCGTACGTCGCCGTCCAGAGGTTCCCGCAGAACTTGTTGACCACCTCCACCGGGCCCTCGACGTCCTCGTACGCGGCGACCGGTGCCCGGAAGTCCCGTGCGTTCGCGAGGCCGTTGGCGCCGATGGGGCCCAGGTCGGGGAGGCGGAACGGAGCTCCATAGTTCTCGCACACATAGCCGCGGGCTGAGGCGTCCAGCAGCTCCACACGGAAGCGCACCCCACGGGGGATCAGTGCGATATGGGCGGGCTCCACATGGAGTTGACCGAACTCGGTGTGCAGCAACAGTCCGCCGTGCTCGGGGACGATCAGCAGCTCGCCATCGGCGTCGCTGAAGACGCGGTCCATGGACGAATTGGCGTGATACAGGTGCACCGCCATGCCGGTGCGCTGCGTCACGTCGCCGTTGCCGCCGAGCGTCCACAGGCCGCCGAGGAAGTCCGTGCCCTCCGGCGGCGGGGGCAGCGGGTTCCAGCGCAGCCGGTTCGGGTCGGGCACCGTCTCCGTGAAGGGGGCCGTGCGGATCGTGCCGTTGTCCGCGCGCGTGAACGCGGGGTGCGCGGCCGACGGGCGGATCCGGTACAGCCAGGAGCGCCGGTTGTGCGCCCGGGGCTCGGTGAACGCCGTGCCGCTGAGCTGCTCCGCGTACAGGCCGAGGGGAGCGCGCTGGGGCGAGTTGCGCCCGTCGGGCAGCGCGCCCGTGACCGCCTCCGAGCTGTGCTCGTTGCCGAAGCCCGAGAGGTAGGTCAGTCGCTCGGCGGTCTTCCGTGCGTCCCCGTTCATGATCGCTCCTTCGCGCCATTATTCCTATGCTTCACCGTAGGATTGGGGAGGGTTGGGCGCAAGAGGAGATCCGCGCCACGGCCCGAGTCGGTTCAGCCCCCCCGGCGTTCCAGGCCACCGGGTTCGCGGGCGCCCGTCGAAGATCGGCCAAAACCTCCCCGGAGCCGCTAGGGGGCTTCTGATGGATCTCCGCGGCGTCGCGACGCCCGGCACTCCCCCACTGCCTTGAGGGCGTGGGAGGTACTCCCACTCGCCGCACGGCGCGAAGGGACAGGTGGCTCCGCCACATGACCCTCCACGCCGCACGTCGAGAGCACGCACCGAACGCCGCTCCTTCTTCCACCGAGATCCATCAGAAGCCCCCTATGCGCCCAAGAACCCGACCTGAGGGGGATCCGAGTGTCAGTGGGGTGCTCTAGTCTCCCGGCATGTCGTGGACGCGCGGAGGTCCAAGCGGCGCCGGGGAAGCGCCGGCACGCCCCCACGCCGCCCGGCACCGCTTGGCTGCGCTCGCGGCCTGTGCCCTCCTCGGCCTCGCGGTGGGCTGTGGCGATGGCGGCGCGCACGAGCAGAGGGCAGAGGTGTCGGCGTCACCCGTGGGCAGACTGCTGGACGACACGGACGAGAAGGGACGGCACTACCGTGAGATCGACGAGAAGGGCGCCCCGGACGTCGGCATCGAGGTCCAGCCGGACGCCGACGCCGGCTGGGACGTACGGCTGACCGTCCGCAACTTCCGCTTCTCGCCCGCCGGTACCCAGCCGGTGGCCGTGACCGGCCGCGGCACCGCCGTCCTCTACCTGGACGGCTGCCCCCTCACCCGGCTGCGCACCACCGAGTACCGCCTCCCCGGCGACCTCGTCCCCCGCGGCACCCACCCCCTCACCGCCCGCCTCTACGCCGACGACCACACCGTGTGGGCCGTCGACGGCGAGCCCGTCGAGAGCACGGCGGACATCACCGCGTCGGAGCCCGAGCCGGCGCCGACCGCGAGCGGGGACGCTCCGGGTGCCACGGTGAGCAGGAGCGGATCCCCGGCCCGTACTGAAGGGCGTACCTGTACGGAGCGCTCATCGCACCCAGGCGGAAAGGCATCATGAAGCCCGTGTCCCACGCGACCTCGCTGCGTCGCGCGCCCGTGCAGCGCCGCAGCGCCGAACGACTGACCAGGATCCTCGACGCCTGCGCCGACCTGCTCGACGAGGTGGGCTACGACGCCCTGAGCACCCGCGCCGTCGCCCTGCGCGCCGGCGTGCCCATCGGCTCCGTGTACCGCTTCTTCGGCAACAAACGCGCGATGGCCGACGCCCTCGCCGAGCGCAACCTCGACCGTTTCACCGAGCGCGTCACCGAGCGGCTGCGGGACACGGGCAAGGCGACCGGCGGCGGCTGGCGCACGGCCATGGACGCCGTCCTCGACGAGTACCTCGACATGAAGCGCACCGCCCCCGGCTTCGCCCTCGTCGACTTCGGCAACCAGATACCCGTCGGCGCCCGCCACGCCAAGCCCAACACCCGCGTCGCGGACCGCCTCAGCCGGCTCCTCTCCGGCTATATCGACCGCACCCCCGACGAGGACCTCCGCCGCGCGTTCCTCGTCGCCGTGGAAACCGCGGACACCCTCGTCCACCTCGCCTTCCGTGTGTCACCGGAGGGCGACGCGCGGATCATCGAGGAGGCGCGGGAGCTGCTGCGGGCCTATCTGGGGCGGGTACTGGACTGACCGAGGGGCTCCCCAGGATACATACCGGTCGGTATGCTCGGTGGCGGTCGTGTCCCACACAGCCGTGTCCCACCGCAGTAGTGCACCGCCGCAGCCCGGGGAGGACCCGTGTCCCGTACCGCCGACACCACCGCAGACTCCCGTACGGCCTTGCGGATATGCCCCCTCTGTGAGGCCACCTGCGGCCTGACCCTCACCATCGAGGGCACCCGGGTGACCGGGGCGCGCGGAGACCGGAACGACGTGTTCAGCAAGGGGTTCATCTGCCCCAAGGGGGCCTCGTTCGGCGCGGTGGACGCGGACCCGGACCGGCTGCGCACCCCGCTGGTCCGCAAGGACGGGGAACTGCGCGAGGCCACCTGGGAGGAAGCGTTCGACGCCGTCGCCGCGGGCCTGCGGCCGGTCGTCGAGGCGTACGGCCCCCATGCCGTCGGTGTCGTCCTCGGCAACCCGAACGTACACACCATGGCCGGCGCCCTCTACCCGCCCGTCCTCCTGGCCGGCCTCGGCACCCGCAGCCTGTTCACGGCCTCCACGGTCGACCAGATGCCCAAGCACGTCTCCAGCGGACTGCTCTACGGCGACGCGGGCGCCATCCCCGTACCCGACCTCGACCGCACCGACCACCTGCTCCTGTTCGGCGCCAACCCCCTGGAGTCCAACGGCAGTCTGTGCACCGCGCCGGACTTCCCCGGCAGGCTCAAAGCCCTCAAGGCGCGTGGCGGCACGCTGACCGTCGTCGACCCGCGCCGCACCCGCACCGCCGAACTCGCCGACCGGCACGTCGCGATCAGGCCGGGCACGGACGCGCTGCTGCTCGCGGCGATGGCGTACGTCCTCTTCGAGGAGAAGCTCGCCGACCTCGGGGAGCTCGCCCCGCACGTGCTGGGTGTCGAGGAACTCGCCCACGCGATGGAGGAGTTCGCGCCCGAAGCCGTCGCCGACGCGTGTGACGTGGACGCCGGTACCATCCGTGCCCTCGCCCGCGAACTGGCCGACGCGCGGGCCGCCGCCGTCTACGGGCGCATCGGCAGCTGCACCGTCCCGCACGGCACCCTCGCCAGCTGGCTCATCGACGTGCTGAACATCCTCACCGGCAATCTCGACCGGCCCGGCGGGGCCCTGTTCCCGCTGTCCGCCACGGACCGGACGCCCCGGCCGGCCGGACCCGGCCGCGGGTTCCAACTCGGGCGCTGGCACAGCCGGGTGAGCCGGCACCCGGAGGCGAAGGGCGAACTGCCGCTGTCCGCCCTCACCGAGGAGATCGACACTGCGACCGACGAGGGCACGCCCGTGCGCGCCGTGATCGCCGTCGCCGCCAACCCGGTCCTCTCCGCCCCCGACGGCGACCGGCTCGACAAGGCCCTCGGCTCGCTGGACTTCATGGTCAGCGTCGACCCGTACCTCAACGAGACCTCGCGGCACGCACACGTGATCCTGCCGCCGCCCCCGCCGGCGCAGGCCCCGCACTTCGACTTCGCGTTCAACACCCTCGCCGTGCGCAACCAGGCCCGCTACAGCCCCGCCGCCGTCCCCCTGGAGGACGGCCGGATGCCCGAGACGGAGATCTTGGCCCGGCTGGTCCTCGCCGCGACCGGCATGCACGGCGCCGACCCCTCCGCCGTGGACGCGATGGTCATCGACCAGACCCTCGGGAAGGCCGTGACGGAGGCCCACTCGCCGGTGCACGGACGGGACCCGCGCGAGCTGGCCGCCGCCCTCACCGGGGACACCGGCCCCGAGCGGCGGCTCGACATGATGCTGCGCCTCGGCCCGTACGGCGACGGCTTCGGCGTCCGGCCCGACGGGCTGAGCCTGGCCGAGCTCCTCGCCCACCCGCACGGCATCGACCTCGGGCCGCTCCGGCCCCGGCTGCCGGGGCCGCTCAAGACGGTGAGCGGCAAGGTCGAGCTGCTGCCGCAGCCGATCGCCGACGACCTGCCGAGGCTCCGGCAGGCGCTGCGGGAACGCCCGGACGGGCTCGTGCTCGTGGGGCGGCGGCATCTGCGGTCCAACAACAGCTGGATGCACAACGTGCCCGCCCTCACCGGCGGTACCAACCGCTGCACGCTGCACCTCCACCCCGATGACGCCGAACGCCTCGGGATCACCGACGGAGCCGCCGTACGGATCAAGGGCGCCGGGGGAGAGATCACCGCTCCGGCCCAGGTCACCGACGGCATCCGGCGCGGTGTCGTCAGCCTCCCGCACGGCTGGGGACACGACCGGCCGGGCACCCGTATGAGCCATGCCGCGCTCGACCCCGGCGTCAACGTCAACCAGCTCCTCGACGGCTCCCAGCTCGACCCGTTGTCGGGCAACGCGGTCCTCAACGGTGTGCCCGTGGACGTCGCTCCCACTGCGGCAACGCTGTGACCAGGAGTTTTGCGCTTATTGCTCGCATGTCAACATCTTGTTAACGCGTGTCAACGGGTCCTAACGTCGCTCCAACCGCCGGCCCTGGTGGCTGTTCAAGGGCGAACGTTAGGTATCCATTTATGCTCACCATCCTCGGCTTCGCCATGATCGCGACCTTCCTGGTCCTGATCATGATGAAGAAGATGTCGCCGATCGCGGCGCTCGTGCTGATCCCCGCACTCTTCTGCGTGTTCGTCGGAAAAGGTGCCAAGCTCGGCGACTACGTCATCGAGGGGGTGGGCAACCTCGCGCCCACCGCCGCGATGCTGATGTTCGCCATCGTCTACTTCGGCCTCATGATCGACGTCGGCCTCTTCGACCCGATCGTCCGGGGCATCCTGAAGTTCTGCAAGGCCGACCCGCTGCGCATCGTCATCGGTACGGCCGTGCTCGCCGCGATCGTGTCGCTCGACGGTGACGGTTCGACGACCTTCATGATCACGGTCTCGGCGATGTACCCGCTGTACAAGCGCCTGAAGATGAGCCTGGTCGTGATGACCGGTGTCGCCGCCACCGCCAACGGCGTGATGAACACCCTGCCCTGGGGCGGTCCGACGGCCCGTGCCGCCACCGCGCTCAAGCTCGACGCGGCCGAGATCTTCGTCCCGATGATCCCCGCGCTCCTCGTCGGCCTGCTCTTCGTCTTCGTCCTCTCGTACTTCCTCGGTCTGCGTGAGCGCAAGCGCCTCGGTGTGCTGAGCCTGGACGACGTCCTGGAGCAGGAGAAGATCGTCAAGGACGGGGAGGGCGCGAAGCAGGAGGCGGCCGAGACGGTGCTCGTCGGCGCGGGTGCCTCCGGCGGTTCCGGCAACGGCAAGGGCGGTACGGCGAAGACAGGCGGGGGTGCGGGCTCCGGCACCGACGCCGACGCAGCCGACGACTCCGACGACGAGCACGAGGACGCGCGGCTCCAGGGCCTGGACCCCAACCGCCCGACCCTGCGCCCGAAGCTGTACTGGTTCAACGCGCTGCTCACGGTCGCCCTGCTCACCGCGATGATCATGGAGCTGCTGCCGATCCCGGTGCTGTTCCTGCTCGGTGCCGCGCTCGCGCTGACCGTCAACTTCCCCCACATCCCCGACCAGAAGGCCCGGCTCGCCGCCCACGCCGACAACGTCCTCAACGTCTCCGGCATGGTCTTCGCCGCCGCCGTCTTCACCGGCGTCCTCCAGGGCACCGGCATGGTCGACTCCATGGCCAAGTGGATCGTCGACGGCATTCCCAGCGGCATGGGCCCGCACATGGCGCTCGTCACCGGCTTCCTGAGCCTGCCGCTCACGTACTTCATGTCGAACGACGGCTTCTACTTCGGCGTCCTGCCGGTCCTGGCCGAGGCGGGTGCCGCGCACGGGGTGTCGCCGCTGGAGATCGCCCGCGCCTCGCTCGTCGGCCAGCCGCTGCACATGTCGAGCCCGCTGGTCCCGGCCGTGTACGTGCTCGTCGGTATGGCCAGGGTCGAGTTCGGTGACCACACGAAGTTCGTGGTCAAGTGGGCCGCCATCACCTCGCTGATCATTCTCGGGGCAGGGATACTGTTCGGCATCATCTGAGCCCGGCGGGGCAGTTGAACCGCCAGAGAACGTCCGAGGAGGTCCGTGTCGTGAGGCCCGGTGGGAATCGCGGCTGGCTGCTTCGCCTCGTCATCGCCTTCAGTTTCGCGCAGGGGGCGGTGTCGATGGCCCGGCCCGCCGTGTCCTACCGGGCCCTCGCGCTGGGCGCCGACGAGCGCGCGATCGGTGTGATCGCGGGGGTCTACGCCCTGCTCCCGCTGTTCGCCGCCGTACCACTGGGCCGCCGCACCGACCACGGGCGGTGCGCGCCCCTGCTGCCCATCGGTGTCGTCCTCATCTCCGGCGGCTGCGTGTTCAGCGGCCTCGCCGACTCGCTGCTCGCGATGGCCGCTTGGAGCGGGGTGATGGGGCTCGGGCACCTGTCCTTCGTCATCGGCGCCCAGTCGATCGTCGCCCGCCAGTCCGCGCCGCACGAACAGGACCGCAACTTCGGCCACTTCACCATCGGCGCCTCCCTCGGCCAGCTGATCGGGCCGATCGCCGCGGGCGCCCTGATCGGCGGCGGGGACATGGCGGGCACGAGCGCGCTCGCCCTGCTGGTTGCGGGCGCCGGGGCCGCGGTGGCGTGCACCTCGCTGTGGCGCATAGAGCGTCGTACGGCGCCCAAGTCCCGTACCGCGGCGGGCGAACGCGTCCCCGTCCAGCGCATCCTGCGTGCCCGGGGTGTGCCCGCGGGCATTTTCATCAGTCTCGCCGTACTGTCCGCGACGGACATCCTCACCGCGTACCTGCCGGTGGTCGGCGAGGAGCGCGGTATCGCGCCGTCCGTGATCGGCCTGCTGCTCAGCCTGCGCGCGGCGGCCACCATCGCCTGCCGGCTCGTGATGACGCCCATGCTGCGGCTGCTCGGCAGGACCGCGCTGCTCACCGTGACATGCCTGCTGGGCGCCGTGCTGTGCGCCGGGATCGCGCTGCCCGTGCCGGTGTGGGCGCTCGCCGTGATACTTGCCGCGCTCGGGTTCTGCCTCGGGGTCGGGCAGCCGTTGTCCATGACGACGGTCGTGCAGGCCGCCCCGGACGGCGCCCGCTCCACCGCCCTCGCGCTGCGGCTGACCGGCAACCGGCTCGGCCAGGTCGCCGCGCCCGGCGCCGCGGGGCTGGTCGCCGGAGTCGCGGGTGTCGCCGCGCCGTTCGTGATGCTGGGCGGGCTGTTGCTGCTGTCCTCGGGCATAGCGTTGCGGTCGCCCGCGAAGCCGGGGCCGGGGCGGGACGAGGACGGGGACGGGGAGGGACACAGGGACGGACACAGGGACGGACACAGGGACGGGGACGGGACCCGCAGGAGCCGGGGGAGCAGGGGGGCCGGGGTAGCCGGGGGTCCGGGGCGTCCTTGGGCCGGAAGAGCGAAATCTGACGGGTTATGAAGCGCGGCGCCGACATCGGCCGTCGCGGATGTGACAGAGAGTCAGTCGAAAGCCCGATTTGTGTGACTATCGACTGACTCTGGAGGTCTCGCATGCCCACCTCGTCGTCCCTCCCACGCCGCGCGGGCGCGCGCCCGGGTGTCGCGGCCCTCGCGGCGCTCACCGTGGCGGGAACCGCGTTCTTCGTCGCGCCGGCCGCCAGCGCGGCTCCCGGTGACCGCGGCGACATCAAGATCAACATGACGGACACGGACGCCCTTCCCCAGGCCGGCCGGGCGAAGGTCTGCGAGTTCGACCTGGAGGCCGTCAACTTCGAGTCGGTCCAGGGCATCTCGTGGGCCATCGAGCCGCAGCCGGCGAAGCCGGGCGCCGCCCAGTTGTCCGGGCGCGTCCTCCTCACCGACGGAGCGGGGCGGACGGACGACAACCTGGCGCTGCCCGAGGGGCAGTACAAGCTCACCTGGCGGATCGACGGCGGCATGGGTGCCGGCAAGCAGAAGGCCTTCAAGTTGGACTGCAGCCGGGAGGCGCCGGCCAGCGCACACGCGCCGGGCAACGTCCCCAACGACGGACCGAACGGCGACCGGAACAACGCACCCAACGGCGCGCCGAACGCCGTGCCCAACGCCGAATCCGACAGCGCGGCGGACGCCGAGGCCCCTGGCAAGCCGAACGCCGAATCCGACAACGCGGCCATCGCCGGACCCGACGCCGCGGCGGACGCCGAGGCCAACGGCAAGCCGAATGCCGAAGCGGACAGCGAGCAGAAGGGTGCGCCGAACGCCGCACCCGACAGCGAGCAGAAGGCCGTACCGAACAGCGAACCGAACGCCGAAGCCAACGCCGAACCCAACGGGGAACCGAAGGGCGGGCCGCCCGCGGGCGGTGGCGGTCTCGCGGACGAGCGGGACTTCGCGCCGGTCGCGGGCGCGGCGGCGGTGGGCCTCGTCGCGGTCGCCGGAGCCGCGTACTTCGGGCTGCGCCGCCGTCGCTCCGATGGCGCGGCGTAGGGGCGCTCCGAGGCCCTGGTACCGGACGCGCGCCTACCGCCTGACGCGGACGATCGTGGTGACCGTCTGTCTGGTGGTGGGCGGCGTCTGGTGGGCTCAGAACGACGAGCCCGCCGACCCCGCCGGGGCCCGGACCGACGCGCGCGGTGTCGGGGCACCGCACGCGCCGGCGCCCCGGCGGACACCTCCCGGTGCGTCCGAGGGCGCACCGCCCCGGCCGCTGCCGCGGTCCCGGGCGGTGTCCCTCACCGTCCCCTACCTCGGCATCGAGGCCCCCCTCGTCGGCCTCGGCCTCGACAGCCGGCGCCGACTGACCGCACCACCGACGGACGACCCCAAAGCGGCCGGCTGGTACGAGGGCGGCCCCGCGCCCGGTCAGTCCGGCACAGTGGTCCTCGTCGGGCACCGCGACACCAGGACGGGGCCCGCCGTCTTCGCCGCACTCCACGAGATCCAGACCGGCCGCGTCGTGAACGTCCGCCGCGCGGACGGGCGCACCGCCGTCTACACCGTGGACGCCGTGCGGACGTACGAGAAGGCGCACTTCCCCGACGAGGAGGTCTACGGGCGCCGGCAGCGCCCGGAACTGCGCCTGATCACCTGCGGTGGCCGGTACGACCGCAGGACCGGCTACGTGAGCAACATCGTGGTCTTCGCCCATCTGACGGCGACGAAAGGGCCGACGGGTTCCACCTGAACCACGGATCCACGGGGTGGACGAAACCGATCGTCTGCTGTCCCCCAGGACGCGTGGTCCGTCCGTCTGTCCGGTGAACGGGGCTGCCCGGCTCGGCGCGGCTGCCGGACCCGGGGGACCGCGTCCGGCTAGGTATGGGCGCATGACCTGGAACATCACCCGCACCCGCGTCGCCCTCGCGACGGCCGGGATCCTGCTCACCGCCGCCCCCACCGCGTACGCCACCCTCGGGGGCTCTCTCGGGAGCACTCTCGGCGGCCCTGGTCGTGACGAGACCCGCGAGGCGGCGGCCCCGGTCCGCGGCGCCGCCTTCGTCGAGACACGGCTCCTCTTCGGTACCGAGCGGCCCGACGGCGGGCCGGTGGTCACCGCCGCCCAGTTCACGGACTTCGTCGACAGGGAGGTCACGCCCTCGTTCCCCGACGGGCTCACCGTGCAGGAAGGGCGAGGGCAGTGGCGGGACGCCGGCGGAACGATCGAGAAGGAGCGGTCGTACGAGCTGATCCTGCTGTACCCGGCGCGCGAGGCGCGGGCGAGCGACCGGAAGATCGAGGAGATCCGCGCGGACTACCGGAAGGCCTTCGCACAGGAGGCCGTGGCCCGGGTCGACGACCGGAAGCGGGTCGACTTCTGACACCTCCGGGTGTGGGGTCGGCCGGGTTTCCGTTTCTGGCCCGCCGTTCCGGTTCGTGCTTGGTCCGGTTCTCGCCAATACCGGTGCGTACCTGTTCCGGTTCTCGCTTGTTCCGGTTCACGTCTGTTCCGGTTTGCGCCTGCTCCGGTTCGCGCCTGTTCCGTTCATGTCTTTTCCGGCTCGGGCTGTGGCTGCGGGAGCGTGTCCGGAGCCACGGCCGCTTGCGGCGTACGCGCCCGGGAGCGTGACACGGCCACCCC
Source organism: Streptomyces sp. KM273126 (assembly GCF_004337435.2). Taxonomy (NCBI): domain Bacteria; kingdom Bacillati; phylum Actinomycetota; class Actinomycetes; order Kitasatosporales; family Streptomycetaceae; genus Streptomyces; species Streptomyces sp. KM273126. The sequence continues at coordinate 937,693 of NZ_SJXB02000002.1, forward strand.
GGCCAGGCACAGCACACCGCCCGCCAGAGTGAGCGCTCCCGGGACCTCGTCCAGCGCCAGCCACGACATCAGCACCACCAGTGCGGGTACCGCGTATGTGGTCGCGCCCATGCGGCTCGCGGTCGTACGGGCCAGCGCGTACGCCCACGTCGTGAAGGCCAGGGCGGTCGGGAAGACGCCCAGGTACACCATGTTGAGGGTGGCGGAGAGCGGCGCGTCGGCCGCCTCCGTGGCCAACTGCCCGGCGAACGGCAGGCACACGACCGCGCCGACGAGACAGCCGAACGTCGTCACCTGCAGCGCGCTCGCCCGCCCGAGTGCCGGCTTCTGCGCGACGACGCCTCCCGCGTACCCGGCGGCGGCGAGCAGGCACAGGACGACGCCCAGGGTTGATGACCCGCCGTCCCCACCGGACATCGACAGCCCCACGGTGACCGCACCCGCGAACGACACCGCCATGCCCGCGAGCAGGCGAGGTGGCATGTGGTCGCCCAGCAGGCGTGAGCCGAGCAGAGCGACGAGGATCGGTCCGATGTTGACGACCAGGGCCGCGGTGCCGGCGTCGACCTGCTGCTCGCCCCAGTTGAGGGCGACCATGTAGAACCCGAACCACAGCAGCCCGGATATCAGGATCCCCGGCCACGCGGACCGGGGCGGCCACCCCTCCCTGCGCACCACGCAGATCATCCCGAGCACCACCGCCCCCGCCAGCAGCCGCCCGAGTGCCAGCGCCCCCGGCGAGTACGCGGCGCCCGCACTCCGGATCGACACGAACGCGGATGCCCAGAACACGACGGTGACCGTGGCGGCGGCTGCGGCGAGCAACTCGGTGCGGCGGCGGGCGGGCGGCCCGGCTTGAGCGGCTGATCCGGTGGTCATCATGCTCCTGAGGCTAGGTGGGGCAAGGCGTTGGGGCTCGCGGATTTCGGCCGGGGAGTGTTCGGCCCCGTTCAGCAGCATCCAGTCGTGTTCAGCGCAGTGATGCCGGTTCGATGCCCAGCAGGTCAGCGAAGGCCCGCTCACCCTTGGGCGTGACCTTCACCGCCCGCTCGGATCCGATGCGTACGCACCAGCCGGTGGTCAGCGCATGGCGGCACAGGGCCGCGCCCGCGACGCCCGCGAGGTGGGGGCGGCGTTCGGTCCAGTCGAGGCAGGCGCGGGCGAGGGGGCGGCGGCCGGTGCGGTCGAGGGCGATGCCGACGGTGGCGAACCATCCCAGGCCGGCGTCCGTGAGGGCGAAGCCGGTGTCCTGGCGGAGGAGGCCCTGGTGGGTCAGGGCGTCGGTGACGGTGATGCCGAGGCGGCCGGCGAGGTGGTCGTAGCAGGTGCGGCCGCGGGCCATCGCGGAGTGGGCGGTGGCGGCGCGGAGGGTGCGGGGGCGTTGGGCGGGAGTGAGGGGGTGGGTGAGGGAGGCGAGGTCCTCCAGGAGTTGGGCGATGCGGGGATTGGCCAGCCGGACGTAGCGGTGGCGGCCCTGGCGCTCTTCGGCGAGCAGACCGCCGGCGACGAGTTTGCCGAGGTGTTCGCTCGTGGTGGAGGGGGCGACGCCCGCGTGCCGGGCGAGTTCGCCTGCGGTCCAGGCGCGGCCGTCCAGCAGGGCGAGGAGGCACGCGGCGCGCGTCTCGTCGGCGATCAGCCCGGCGAACGCGGCGAGCTCGACGGCGTCGCCACCGCGGGATCGCGGCGGGCGGTCAGGGCTTCTGCTGGTCATGCCCACCAGCATGCGCCACGAACGTTTCGGCGGCGGCCGAAGTGTCGGGGCGTGGTGGGTGGGGGCCGGTTTCCCGTCGTCGTGGCTTGGGCGCCTGCGGTTTCGTCGTGGGTCGGGGGCGCGCCGGGAGGTCTCCGTCCTCGGTCCCGCGGTTCTGTGGGGGGTGTCGGGTGCCCGGCGGCGGACGCCGGCCGCTGCGGGCGGACACCTCCCGGCACACCCCCTGCCGCGCGTACGCGACTGTTGGCTGCGTCGGGGTTGCGGGTACGGCTGGCGTGCGCGGACGGGTGCCGGTAACGGTGCCGGTGCCGGTGGTGCGGTGCGGTGGGGCCGGGGTGCGGGCGTGACTGCCGGTGCGTGGCGGTGCGGTCGCGGCGCGGAAGTCGGCGATCGGGCGCTGAGCGGGGTTTCGGGCTTCTGAGTACGACCTGAGTACGTCGGCGGATGTGGTGTGGGCCACGTCCGCGGATGCTGTCCCCATGAGTGAGACACCGGTCAAGCAGCAGTCCACCGCCGCCTACTTCGGTCAGGCCGTCGCCTCGTTCGCCGTCGCCCTGGTGGCCACCGCCATCGGCATCTTCCAACTGGAGGCCGACACCTGGGTGCGTGCCTTCCTGGGGATCGCCGTCCTGTACCTGGTGACCTCGTCCTTCACGCTGGCCAAGGTGATTCGGGACAAGCAGGAGGCCGGGCAGATCGTCAGCCGGGTCGATCAGGCCAGGCTGGAGAAGCTGCTCGCCGAGCACGACCCCCTCGCAAAGCTCTGACCCTACGCCTCTGAACGGGCACTCTAAGCGGGCGCTCAGCTTCGGAGGTATGGTGTGGAGCCTGCCACGGGAAGGGGCGAGCGAGCGATGAGTACGGCGGAGGAGACGTCCGGCGGCGAGGTGCAGCCATGGGGTGAGGTCACCCCGGACGCGGCCAGGCGGCTGCTCGTCGCCGCGGTGGAGGCCTTCGCCGAGCGCGGGTACCACGCGACGACGACCCGTGACATCGCGGGCCGCGCGGGCATGAGCCCGGCCGCGCTCTACATCCACTACAAGACCAAGGAAGAGCTGCTCCACCGGATCAGCCGCATCGGGCACGAGAAGGCGCTCGACGTGCTGCGCACGGCCGCCGAGAGCGAGGGCGGCCCGGCCGAGCGGCTCGCCGAGGCCGTACGGTCCTTCGTGCGGTGGCACGCGGGGCAGCACACCGTCGCGCGGGTCGTGCAGTACGAGCTGGACGCCCTCGGCCCGGAGGCGCGCGCCGAGATCGTGGCCCTGCGGCGGCAGAACGACGCGGCTGTGCGCGGCATCATCGAGGACGGCGTCGCGGCGGGCGACTTCGATGTCCCCGACGTCAGGGGCACCACCATCGCGGTGCTCTCCCTGTGCATCGACGTGGCCCGCTGGTTCAACGTGAACGGACCCCGAACACCCGACGAGGTCGGCGCGCTGTACGCCGACCTCGTGCTGCGGATGGTGGGGGCGAAGAGCCGGCCGCGCCCCTGAGAGGGGCGGTCGTCCGAGCTAGAAGTAGTACCGCGACACCGACTCCGCCACACACACCGGCTTCTCCCCGCCCTCGCGCTCCACGGAGACCGCGGCCGTGACCTGGACGCCACCCCCCGCCTCGGTGACCTCCTTCAGGACCGCCGTGGCGCGCAGCCGCGAGCCCACGGGCACGGGCGCGGGGAACCGCACCTTGTTCGTGCCGTAGTTGACGCCCATCTTGATGTTGTCGACCTTCATCACCTGCGGTACCAGGAGTGGCAGCAGCGACAGGGTCAGATAGCCGTGCGCGATGGTCGTCCCGAAGGGACCCGCCGCGGCCTTCTCAGGGTCCACGTGGATCCACTGGTGGTCGCCCGTGGCGTCCGCGAACAGGTCGATCCGCTTCTGGTCGATCTCCAGCCAGTCGCTGTACCCCAGCTGCTCGCCCACCGCCGCCTTGAGCTCGTCGGCGGACGTGAACGTCCTCGGCTCTGCCATGCTCCGGCCTCCCGCATCCCGTGTGCCTGCGTCGAGCAACAACTCTAAGCAACTGCTTAGCATGGTGGGGTGCCGGGTCCCCTGTCAACGGACCGGCCGAGTGACGGGGTGGGTAGGCTCTGAGAGGTGCCCCAGATCCCCGAGAAGATCCACGAGTTGACCGTCGGCCAGCTGTCGGCCCGCAGCGGCGCCGCCGTATCCGCCCTGCACTTCTACGAGTCCAAGGGGCTGATCAGCAGCCGCCGCACCTCCGGCAACCAGCGCCGCTACAGCCGTGACGCGCTGCGCCGGGTGGCCTTCGTCCGGGCCGCGCAGCGCGTCGGCATCCCGCTCGCCACGATCCGCGACGCCCTCGCCGAACTGCCCGAGGAGCGCACCCCCACTCGCGAGGACTGGGCGCGCCTCTCGGAGGCCTGGCGGTCCGAGCTGGACGAGCGCATCAAGCAGCTCAACCGGCTGCGCGATCACCTCACCGACTGCATCGGCTGCGGCTGTCTGTCCCTGGACAGCTGTGTGCTGTCCAACCCCGACGACGTCTTCGGCGAGCGGCAGAGCGGCTCCCGGCTCATGGTCGAGCGCAGGACCACCGGCGTTCGGCAGCGGGCGCCCAGGCCGGAGGAAGAGCCCGGGAACTGCTGCTGAGCAGCTCCGGGCTCCGCGGCCCCGGCCACCGCCTCCACGCCCGCCCCGCTCCATGAGCGCCGCCGCGAAGCTCCTCCGCGCCCCGTTCGTGCCAGTTGACCGAGGTGTGATCGGGCAGCACGGTCCAGGAGAGGACGTGTTCCTCTCGGGTGGCCGGGCAGTGGAGGAGTACCGATGAGCGTCGTCGTCAGCTCGCTGAAGTGGAATGTCGCGCAGTCGGGGGCACAGAAGATCACCTACGACGGGGATGGCTACCACCTCGTGCGCTTCCCGTACGGCAGCGACGGTGAGTCGTACGACCCTTGGAAGATGCATGATCCGGCGCACGGCGGTACGAAGCCGTCGGTGTACCCGGATCAGCGCTCGGGGTTGATCTGGCCCAGCCATGACGGTTGGGGCGTGCTCTCCGCGATGGTCTTCTGGGTGGCGGACTCCCGGGCGGTCGAGTACCGGGCGCGGTTCGTCCGCGATCCGCTGAACGCGGAGAAGTACGACTCGACGGCCACCAACGACAGCGCGATCACCAGGGGCGGCCAGTACCGCACCTACGTGTGGCAGATGTTCGTGCACCGGGGGACACCTCTCGGTCTGAAGGTGTCGGCTCGCGGTGTGAAGGACGCGAAGACGAAGACCGCGATCACGCTTGCCGAGTTCAAGCTCGCCATCCACACGGACGTCGCGACTCCGTGACCGTGATCACCGTGCGCTCATAGCACGGGGGTGCGGCATCCCCGGCGCACCCCCGCCGCGCTCAGGCTGATACGAGCAGCTGTGCCCGTGCGCGCCTGGCGTCCGCCAGGGCCTCGCGTGTCAGCACGGGCCGCGGCACCACGATGCCGCACTCCGTGCAGACCGGGCCCGACGACGGTTCATGGGCCAGGTCGTACTTCCAGGTGAGGTGCTCGCCCTCGCACACCGGGCAGACCGAGCCCGGTTCACGCTCCAGCGCGGCGATCAGCCGGCGCAGCACCTCGGCCATTGGTTCATGGGGGTGGACGTACGGATCGTCGCACCATGCGACGCCGAACCCACCCCAGGTCAGCCGGTGCCAGTCGTCCATACTGCCCGGCCTGCGCAGCCCGTCGTGCTTCTCCTTCTTGCGGCGCTGCGCGAACTCCCCCTCGTAGGCGAGCCAGACGGAGCGGGCCTCCTCCAACTCGTCCAGTGCGGCCACGAGCCGCGCTGGATCCGGAGAACGGTCCTCGGGGCCGAACCCGGCCCGTGAGCACAAATGATCCCAGGTCGCCCGATGCCCGTACGGGGCGAACCTCTCAAGGCACTTGCGCAGCGAATAACGCCGCAGTGCCAAATCGCAGCTCGGGTCGCGCACCTGTCTCGCCAGACTCCTGAAGCCGGCCATCGCCCTGCACCTCCGTCACACCTGCACCTGTACTTCGGTCACTTCGGCGTCGTCGTTCGGACGTCGCCGAATAGACGTATCGACACGCGATTCGGCTCCATCCGATTTCGAATGGCCCCCCATAAGCCATCCACCGAGCAGTTCGCGGCCCGCATCCCCCTGCCGTCGGCCCGTGCTGGGGCGCCGACGGCGTGGCGATGAGAGAAAAGTTGACTCATGTTCATCTTCAAACTCCGGGATACCGGCGGTAACCTCTGGCCCCACCCCCGTCAGGAGGAGTTGCCATGCCCTGGCGCATCCCACGCATCACGCTCGACAGACTGAGAACTCCCGGCAGGTTCACGGAGTTCCTCAAGGGCGCATCCGTATGCATCCTCATCGCCGGTCTTCTGTCGCCGCTTTCCCAGGCGGCGGCCACGGAGACGGCCCCCGCCGACGCGGCTGCCGCCGCCAACGACTACTGCGGCGGCCAGTGTTCCGACATCCTTCCGCCCGGCCAGAACGGCAACGCCACCCTCGCCCAGATCCTCCTCAACCAGGCCTTCGGCACCCAGCCCGAGAACGCCGACAACCAGCTCGGCCCGTACGCCAACCTGGCCACCGGCTACTCCTCGCTGACCAACGACAAGATCAACACCTTCTTCAACGACGCTTCCTTCGGTGTCCCTTCCGACCAGGTCGCCTCCACGCTCAAGCCCGCCGGCCGCACGGACGTGACGATCGTCCGCGACAAGAAGACGGGGGTGCCGCACATCACCGGTACCACTCGATACGGCACCGAGTTCGGAGCGGGCTATGCCTCCGCCCAGGACCGGCTGTGGCTGATGGACGTCTTCCGCCACGTGGGCCGCGGCCAGCTGACCCCGTTCGCGGGCGGCGACCCCTCCAACCAGGGCCTTGAGCAGGAGTTCTGGCGCAGCGCGCCGTACACCGAGGCCGATCTGCAGGCCCAGATCGACAACGCCGCCGCGACGAACGGCGAGCGCGGCAAGCTGGCCCTCGCCGACGCGAACGCCTACCTCGACGGCATCAACGCCTACATCGCCGCCTCCGACAGCGGCCGTTACTTCCCCGGCGAGTACGTCCTGACCGGCCACAAGGACTCCGTCACCAACGCCGGGACCATCGAGAAGTTCAAGCTCACCGACCTGGTCGCGCTGGCCTCCGTGATAGGCACCCTCTTCGGCTCCGGAGGCGGCGGCGAGGTCAACAACGCGATCTCCCTGCTCGCCGCGCAGGAGAAGTACGGCGTGGCCGAGGGCACCAAGGTCTGGGAGTCCTTCCGCGAACGCAACGACCCCGAGGCCGTGCTCACCGTCCAGGACGGCAGCTTCCCGTACGCCACGAAGCCCGAGGACCCACAGGGCACCGCCCTGCCCGACGCCGGCTCGGTGGCCGAGGAACAGCTCGTCTACGACCGCACCGGCAGCGCGACCACCTCGACCGCGACCCGCACCTCGGCCGCGGCCGCCGCGAACGCCCTCACCTCGGCCAAGCGCGGCATGTCCAACGCCCTCGTGGTCAGCGGCAAGCGCACTGCCAGCGGGAACCCCATCGCTGTCTTCGGGCCCCAGACCGGTTATTTCGCCCCCCAGCTGCTCCTGCTGCAGGAGATCCAGGGCCCCGGCATCAGCGCGCGCGGCGCGTCCTTCGCCGGGCTGAGCATGTACGTGGAGCTCGGTCGCGGCCAGGACTACTCGTGGAGCGCCACGACCTCCGGCCAGGACATCATCGACACCTACGCGGTCGAGCTGTGCCAGGACGACTACCACTACCTCTACCGCGGCACCTGCACGGCCATGGACAAGGTCGAGAAGACCAACGCCTGGAAGCCGACCACGGCCGACGACACCCCGGCGGGCTCCTACCGCATGCAGGTCTGGCGCACCAAGTACGGTCCGGTCACGCACCGTGCGACGGTCGGCGGCAAGAAGGTCGCGTACACCACCCTGCGCTCCTCCTACCTGCACGAGGCCGACTCGATCATCGGCTTCCAGATGCTGAACGACCCCGACTACGTCAAGGGCCCGGAGGACTTCCAGAAGGCCACGCAGCACATCAACTACACCTTCAACTGGTTCTACGCCGACTCCCGGCACACCGCGTACTACAACAGCGGCGACAACCCGGTGCGCGCGAGCGGGGTCGACGCGGAGTTCCCGGTGTGGGCGCGGACCGCGTACGAGTGGCGGGGCTGGGACCCGGCGACCAACACCGCCGACTACACGCCCCCTTCCGCCCACCCGAACTCCATCGACCAGGACTACTACATCTCCTGGAACAACAAGCAGGCCAAGGACTACACCACGGCCCCCTGGGGCAACGGCTCCGTGCACCGCGGCAACCTGCTCGACGGCCGGGTGAGCAAACTGGTGGCGGCGGGCGGCGTGACCCGGGCCCAGCTCGTGAAGGCGATGGCCGACGCGGGCCTCGCCGACCTGCGGGCCGAGGACGTGCTGCCGAAGCTGCTGAGGGTCGTCAACAGCTCGACCGTCACGGACTCCACGGTCGCGGCGGCGGTCGGCAAGCTGCAGACATGGGTGTCGGCGGGCGCCAAGCGTACGGAGACCTCGGCCGGGTCGAAGACGTACGCCAACGCCGAGGCGATCCGCATCCTGGACGCCTGGTGGCCGCTGCTGGTGAAGGCCGAGTTCGAACCGGGCCTCGGCAGCGACCTGTACGCCGCCATGAACGACAACCTGCCGATCGACGAGTCCCCGTCGGCCGCGCACGGGCCCACCGGCTCGCACGCGGGCAGCTCCTTCCAGTACGGCTGGTGGAGCTATGTCGACAAGGACATCCGGGCGGTGCTCGGTGAGTCGGTACAGGGCGGCCTGGCTGGGAAGTACTGCGGCGGCGGCACCCTCAGCGGCTGCCGGGACGTCCTGATCAGCACCCTGAAGGAGGCGGCGGGCAAGACCGCGGCCCAGGTCTACCCGGGCGACGCGAGCTGCTCGGCCGGCGACCAGTGGTGCGCCGACTCGATCATCCAGCGCCCGCTCGGCGGCATCAACCACGGGAAGATCAGCTGGCAGAACCGGCCGACCTTCCAGCAGGTGGTGGAGTTCACGTCCCACAGGGGTTTCGCCTCCAGGGCGAAAGACCGCCATACGATCGGGTAAGGTGCCTTTCGTGCGTTGCGAGAACCAAGCGCGCATACCGTGCCGATCGAGAACCAAGACGGCACGGTCGAGCTTTGCTCAACAAACCGGGCAGGTTCCGCCCCGGCTGGTGTTGAGGGAGTAAGATCTTTCAGGCCGCTGGTCTGTGGGGCTTCCTGAGCCAGGAATCCCCCGCTTCAGCTGGGGGAGGGTTCAAGTCCCACCGTTAGTTCCCGTTCCCAGGGCTGGTGTGCGGCGGCGGGTCAGGTGATACGGCCCGCCGCCAGCACCACCCCTGCCAGCTCCTTGTGGCAGATGTCGCTGTGGGCGCCGGACGGTGGGCCGCCGCGCTTCACCACCGCCGCCGCGTCGACGTTGACGCAGCCGGACGCGGGCAGCTGAGCCTTGAGCGCGTCGGCCAGTCGGAACGAGCGGGTGCCCTTGACGGCCTGCACCCCGTCGTAGCCCAACGCGCCCCACTTGGTACCGAGGACGCTGCCGATGCCGAAGCCCGCGATCGAGCGGGAGTCGCCCGCCATACGGGAGGCCAGTGGGTAGATCGTGCCGAGCGCCGAGTCGTGGCGGGAGTGGCAGCACACCAGCGGGCCGTCGATGCGCTTGTGCTGACCGTGCAGGACCCCGCTCGCCCGGGTGTCGTGCGGCAGCCGGGCCGCGAACGCGTAGTGCGAGAAGGCGCCCTGGAGCAGCGTCACCGACTTCACCGTGCGCACACCCTTGGGCAGCCCTCGCAGCGCGAACGACACCAGCCGCGCCCCGAAGCTGTGCCCCACGAGGTGCACCCGCACATCCGGGGCCGTCCGCGCCAACTGCCCGACCACCCGCCCGAGCCCGCGCTCGCCCACCGTGCCCGCCCGCCGCTTCATCGCGAAGTAGGTGGCCTGGCGGAGCAGTTCCTTGCCGCCGTCCCACAACCGCGGCGCCGCGGCGGCGCTTTCGGCCCCGACCGCCCCGCTCTTCACCTGTTCCGCCTGCTCCACCTGAGCCAGCGCCGCCGCGAACTCCCGGCACACCGCCGCGGTGTCCCCGAACAGCATCTCGGGATCGCTCTCCGGTACCCCCTCGGACAGGGTGTCCGCCGCGAACACGGCCTGCGGTCCCTGCGGACGCACCTCCACCAGCAGCCGTACGAGCCGCCCGAACTCCGCCAACGAGGCCGTCTCGTCCGGCTGCTGGTCCAGCAACCGCGCCAGCTGGTCCACGATCGTCGCCCGCCCCGGGAACACCTCCAGGAGCGCGTGCCGGGTGCCCTTGTCGAGCATGGGACGTGCGGTCGCCGGAACGCCGGACACACCGGCGGTCACCGATCGCGGCAGGTCGGGGATCGGCTCGTCCGAGAACCGCATCGAGGGCCACAGCACGCCCACGTAGCCGAGGCGCGCCCGTGGCGCCAGCGCGGGGAACGGCTCGAAGAAGCGGCTGTAGAGCCGTGTCGCTCCCGAGCGGTCGTTGTTCCAGCCGTGCGCGAAGACGACCAGGTCCCGCACCCCGCGCTGCCCGGTCTCCGCCAGGAGCCGGTCCCGCTGCCGGCCGTCGACGTCACCGTCCGCGTCGAAGGTCAGCTCCCAGTAGGGAGTCACGCGTGGGGGTTCCCCCGCTTGAGCGAAGTCGAGAGTGGGGGAGTCGGGATCCGCCATGCCGAGCCCCCTTCGGCCCTCGTCGGTCCTGCGCTCTGCGTGCATCGTCCCGCTGGTGACGGGGATTGGCCATACGTCACGCGCGTCCCGGAGGTACCCGAATTGATGTGCTGGCGGCGGGGCGCCGCACCGGCGGCCGGATCAGCGGTATCAGCGGGTGTCACCGGTACAGGAGGTACTCCCGGCGCACCCTCCGGAACGCCGCCAGCTCGTCCTGCCAGCCCGCCACGACCTCGTCCGTGTCCGCCCCGGCGTCGATCATCGTGCGCACCCGTGCGGAGCCGGTCAGCTTGTCGATCCAGTTGTCGGACCGCCAGGCGAAGCCGCTCCAGACCTGCTTCGCGGTCACGAGGAGGGCGATACCGGTGCGGACGGGGTCGTACGCGGCCCGGTCGTCGACGTGGATCTGCACGCCTCCCACGGTCTTCCCCTGGAACTTCGAGAACGTCGGTGTGAAGTAGGCCTCCCTGAAGTGCACGCCAGGCAGTCCCAGTTCCCCCGCCTTCTCGGCCCAGCGCCGGTCGATCCCCTCCGCACCGAGCAGTTCGAACGGACGGGTGCTGCCCCGCCCCTCCGACAGGTTCGTCCCCTCGAACAGGCAGGTCCCCGCGTACACGAGGGCGGTGTCGGGTGTCGGCATGTTCGGGCTCGGCGGCACCCAGGGGAGCCCGGAGGCGTCGTAGAACTCCGAGCGCCTCCACCCCGACATCGGGACGGTGTCCAGCGCCACCGGGGTGGTCAGGAACTCCTCGTTGAACAGCCGCGCCAACTCGGCCACCGTCATCCCGTGCGCCTGCGAGATCGGCTGCCGGCCGACGAACGTCGCGAACTCTCTGTGCAGCACCGGCCCTTGGGCGGAGCGCCCGGTGACGGGGTTCGGCCGGTCGAGGACCACGAACCGCTTGCCCGCGAGCTGGGCCGCCTCCATGCAGTCGTAGAGCGTCCAGATGTACGTGTAGAAGCGCGCGCCCACGTCCTGGATGTCGAACACGAGCGTGTCGACACCGGAGGCCGTGAAGATGTCGGCGAGCGGCCGGCCGCTCTTCTGGTACGTGTCGTAGACGGGCAGCCCGGTCGCGGGGTCGTCGTAGCGGCCCTCCGAGCCGCCCGCCTGCGCCGTGCCCCGGAAGCCGTGCTCGGGACCGAAGACGGCGATCAGGTTCACACGGTCGTCGGCGTGCATGACGTCGACGATGTGCCGCACATCGCGAGTGACGCCCGTCGGGTTGGTGACGACGCCGACGCGCTCGCCGTCGAGCAGCGCGTACCCGTCGGCCGCGAGCCGTTCGAAGCCGGTTTGCCTCCGGCGGTCGGCCGCGGAGGCCTGGGGCGCCGGAGGGAGTGACACGGCCGCCGTGGCCGCGGCCGTGGTCGCTGCGAGCAGGGTCCGTCTGGACAGGCGCATGAAGTGACCTCCGTGATGGCGGAAGGCTGGCATGGGCACGCTACGTGCTTCGGGGAAGCGCCGGAATATCGCTGTGGCTCGCCGCGCCCCTTACTGGGGCGTAGTCACCCTTCCAACGTCACATACCGACCGGTTAGTCTGGCCATCGAAGCGGGCTCGGAGGCAGAGTCGTTCCGTCGCGTCGAAGGAGCCGATGGTGGGAGCCGTGCAGGGTGCGGGAGTGGTGGTCACCGGAGCGGGAGGCGGCATCGGCGCCGCGCTGGCCCGCCGTTTCGCGGCCGAGGGGGCGCGGGTCGTGGTGAACGATCTGGACGCAGGCAAGGCGAAGGCCGTGGCCGACGAGATCGGCGGAACGGCGGTGCCGGGCGACGCGTCCGCGGTCGTCGCCGACGCAACTGACGCGCTCGGGGGCACGGTCGACATCTACTGCGCCAACGCGGGCGTCGGCTCCGGCGGCACGGAGGCGGCCGACGAAAAGGTCTGGGCGCTCGCCTGGGACGTCAACGTCATGGCGCACGTCCGCGCGGCCCACGAACTGCTCCCCGCCTGGCTGGAGCGCGGCAGCGGCCGGTTCGTCTCCACCGTCTCGGCCGCCGGACTGCTCACCATGATCGGCGCCGCGCCCTACAGCGTCACCAAGCACGGTGCGTACGCCTTCGCCGAGTGGCTGTCACTGACCTATCGGCACCGTGGCCTGAAAGTGCACGCGATCTGCCCGCAGGGCGTGCGCACCGACATGCTGACCGCAGCGGGCAGCGCGGGCGAACTCGTGCTCGCGCCGACCGCGATCGACCCCGAGGACGTGGCGGACGCCCTGCTCAAGGGCATCGAGGAGGACCGCTTCCTGATCCTGCCGCACCCGGAGGCCGCCGGGTACTACCAGGCGCGGGCCACCGACCCGGAACGCTGGCTGGCGAGCATGAACCGCGTTCAGCAGAAGTGGGAGGCTTCGCCCTGACAGCCCTGCCCGACTGGCTGAAACCGGAGGGTGGGAAGATCCTCCGTCGGGACGAGCAGACGTAGACCATGGAAGGCAGGTGGCGGCAAGTGCCCAGGACGACGGACGGAGACGGCACGACCGTCCCGCAGCGGCTGCTGGCCGCCGCCACCCGGCTCTTCGCCGAGCGGGGCTACGACCGTACGTCGGTGCAGGAGATCGTGGAGGCGGCGGGTGTCACCAAGGGCGCCCTCTACCACTACTTCGGCTCCAAGGACGACCTGCTGCACGAGGTGTACGCACGCGTGCTGCGCGTACAGCAGGAGCGCCTCGATGCCTTCGCGGGCGCCGACGAGCCGGTCGAGCAGCGCCTCCGGGCCGCCGCGGCGGACGTCGTCGTCACGACGATCGAGAACCTCGACGACGCGATGATCTTCTTCCGCTCGATGCACCACCTCAGCCCGGAGAAGAACAAGCAGGTGCGTGCCGAGCGCCGCCGCTACCACGAACGCTTCCGTGCGCTGATCGAGGAGGGGCAGGAGTCGGGCGTCTTCTCCACGGCGACTCCGGCGGACCTGGTGGTCGACTACCACTTCGGTTCCGTGCACCACCTGTCGACGTGGTACCGCCCGGACGGCCCGATGAGCCCCCAGGAGGTCGCGGACCATTTGGCGGACCTGCTGCTGAGGGCGCTGCGGCCGTAGGCGGGCGCGGGGTTGTCCCGCCCGCCGTCCCCTGGGGGCTGCGCCCCCAAGATCCTCGCTCTCGGCCTGAACGGCCTCGTCCTCAATCGCCGGGCGGGGCTGGAACTCCAGCCCGGCCCGGCGACAAGCCGGCCCCTCCGGCGTTCGAGGAGCGGAGGTCGGCCGGGGTTGAAGGGGCGGAGCCCCTGGGGACGGGACGGGTAAGGGCGGCGGGGGGCGAGGAACCCCCGGCCCGCCCAGGGGGATCACACGTACCGCTTCAACTCCCGCCGCGCGAGCGACCGCTGATGCACCTCGTCGGGGCCGTCGGCGATCATCAGCGTACGGGCGCCCGCGTACAGCTCGGCCAGGGGAAAGTCCTGGCTGACGCCACCCGCGCCGTGCAACTGGATCGCCCGGTCGATGATGTCGACGACCGCGCGAGGCGTGGCGATCTTGATGGCCTGGATCTCCGTGTGGGCGCCCCTGTTGCCGACCGTGTCCATGAGCCACGCCGTCTTCAGCACCAGCAGCCGCAACTGCTCGACCGTCACCCGCGCGTCCGCGATCCAGTTGTGCACCACGCCCTGCTGGGCCAGCGCCTTGCCGAAGGCCGTACGGGACACGGCCCGCCGGCACATCAGCTCGATCGCCCGCTCCGCCATGCCGATCAGCCGCATGCAGTGGTGGATGCGACCGGGACCGAGCCGGGCCTGGGCGATGGCGAAGCCGCCGCCCTCCTCGCCGATCAGGCCGGCCACGGGCACCCGCGCACCGTCGAAGATCACCTCCGCGTGCCCGCCGTGGTAGTGGTCCTCGTAGCCGAACACCCGCATCGCGCGCTTCACCGTGACGCCGGGGGTGTCGCGCGGGACCAGGACCATGGACTGCTGACGGCGGATGTCGGCCCCGTCCGGGTCCGTCTTGCCCATCACGATGAAGATCCGGCAGTCCGGGTTCATCGCCCCGGAGATGTACCACTTGCGGCCGGTGATGACGTACTCGTCGCCCTCGCGCTCGATGCGCGTGGTGATGTTCGTGGCGTCGGACGAGGCCACCTCCGGCTCGGTCATCGCGAACGCCGAGCGGATCTCACCGGCCAGCAGCGGCTCCAGCCACTGCTTCCTCTGCTGCTCGTCGCCGAACTGCGCGAGCACCTCCATGTTGCCCGTGTCGGGCGCCGCGCAGTTCAGCGCCGTGGGCGCCAACTGCGGGGAGCGGCCGGTGATCTCCGCGAGCGGAGCGTACTGGAGGTTCGTCAGCCCGGCGCCGTACTGCGAGTCCGGCAGGAAGAGGTTCCACAGGCCCTGCCTGCGGGCCTCGGCCTTCAGCTCCTCGACCACGGCCGGGGTGTCCCACGGCGAGGCGAGCCGCGCACGCTGCGCGTCGGCGACCGTCTCGGCCGGGTACACGTGCTCGTCCATGAAGGCGAGGAGCTTCTGCCGCAGCTCCTCCGTGCGGGCGTCATATGCGAAGTCCATGGCGGATCAGCCCTTCCGGGAGCCTTCTTGAGGAGACGTCAGAGTCGTCAGGCCGTGCTCGATGAAGACCGGAACCAGTTCGCCGATGCGGTCGAAGCCGGGGCCCACCGTCCGGCCGAGGGTGTACCGGTAGTGGATGCCCTCCAGGATCACGGCGAGTTTGAACCACGCGAACGCCGTGTACCAGGAGACCGCGGACACGTCGCGCCCCGAGCGCGCGGCGTACCGCTCGACGATCTCGGCCGGATCCGGGTGACCGGGGGCCGTGGCCGTCGTGGAGACGGGGGAGTCCGGCAGCCCGAGCGGCACGCTGTACATCACCAGCAGCCCCAGGTCCGTGAGCGGGTCGCCGAGTGTGGACATCTCCCAGTCGAGGATCGCCCTGATCCTGTCGTCCTCACCGAGCAGTACGTTGTCGAGCCGGTAGTCGCCGTGGACGACCGTGGGCGCGGGGGAGTGCGGGAGCTCGCGACCCAGCGCGGCGTGCAGTTCGTCGATCCCGGCCAGGTCGCGGTTGCGGGAGGCGTCCAGCTGCTTGCCCCAGCGCCACAGCTGCCGGTCCAGGAAGCCCTCGGGGCGCCCGAAGTCGGCGAGGCCCACCTCGGCCGGGTCCACCGCGTGCAGTCCGACGAGCGTGTCGACCAGGCCCAGCACGGCGTCCCGAGTGCGCTCCGGGCCGAGCGGGGCGAGCTGCTCGGCGGTGCGGTAGGGCGTGCCCTCCACGAACTCCATGACGTAGAAGGGGGCGCCGAGCAGCTCCTCGTCCTCGCACAGCAGCACGGGACGGGGTACGGGTACGTCCGTCGGGTACAGCGCGCTGATGACCCGGTGCTCGCGCTTCATGTCGTGTGCGGTCGCCAGCACATGGCCCAGCGGAGGGCGCCGTACCACCCACTTCGACGTGCCGTCCGTGACCTCGTACGTGAGGTTCGACCGTCCGCCCTCGATCAGCCGGGCGGTGAGCGGTTCGTTCACCAGGCCGGGCCGCTCGGCGTCGAGCAGGCCGCGCAGGCCGCGCAGCCGGTCGGGATCGAGACCGGGCGGGTGGACTGGGCGCATCGTCGCTCCTACATGCGGGTGAACGGGACTGCACTCATGGTGCCGACCGGTCGGTATGCCGTCCAGTGGGTGTGGCGAAAGTGATCGGTGTCTCGACCGGCCCGGGCCGGGCGGAGGACGATTCGCGCCGGGTGAAGGATGGTTCGCGCCGGGTGAAGGACGGTGAGGGCGCCCGTGAGCGAGGTCAGGGGGCGCCCTCACCGGGACGGGAACTCAGGCGTGGCAGGTCATCATCTCGCCGCCGTTGACGACCGCCATGTCCCGGAAACCGATGAGCGGGTCGAGGCCCTCGCCCTCGGGGTGTCCGTCCAGCTCGGCGTAGGCGCGGTGCAGGTTCGCCACCAGCCGCTCGCTCTCGGGCAGCTCGGCGTACTCCCCGAGGTCGGTCTCCCGGGCCGCCTCCAGCGGGGTGAGCCCGGCCGCGTGGGACTTCTCGGCGACGTCGGCCACGAACCGGATGTACCGCTCGGCCCGGTCGAACGCCGACGGGTCGGTGACCGGACCGTGCCCGGGTACGACGGTCTCGGCGCCCAGACCGCGCAGCAGCTCCAGCGCCCGCAGCGAACCGCTGAGCGAACCCATCAGGAAGAACGGTGTCCCGCCCTCGAAGACCAGGTCCCCGGTGAACACGATCCGGCGGTGCGGCAACCAGACGAAGGAGTCGCCCACGGTGTGCGAGACGCCCGGGTGGATCACCTCGGCCTCGATGTCGCCCACGTGGAGCGTCGTGCGGTCCGTGAACGTCAGGTCCGCGCTCTTGATCGGGACGTCCCCGAAGTCGGTCCCCGGCCACAGCAGATGCAGGTGCCGACCGCTGGCCAGGGCCTCGCGGCGGCAGGCGGCGTGCGAGACGAGCGTGGCAGTCGGCGTGAAGTGCCCGTTGCCGTAGGTGTGGTCCCCGTGGTGGTGGGTGTTGACGAGGAGCCGCGGCGCCGGGACGCCCGAGGCGTCGAGTGCGGCGGAGAGCGCCAGGGTGCGCCGCTCGGTGGCCGCCGTGTCCACGAGCAGGGTGGTCGTTCCGTCGCTGACGAAGCCGGAGTTGTTCAGGCACCACCCGCCGTCCGGTTGCACATACGCGTGCACGTCGTCGGCCAACTCGACGGTGTACGGCTCGCCTGCGGTCATGGGAACCCCTTGGGATCGTCGCCAACTGGTGTTCAGAGCCTGCCAGTCGGCGACGATCCACAGAAATCCGGAGCGCCGCGTGCATGCGTGCACAGACGGGTGCACGCGTACACGGCCCACTCACCTCGGCCGCCCAGCCGCCCAGCCGACGGGCACGGGCAGGGGCGGCTGGGGCGGGTCACACCACCAGGGCCGCCGCGCACACGGCGAGGGCGACCGTGCACAGGGTCGCCGCCGCGGCGTGCCGGGCGGTGATCACCGGCGGGCGAGGTGTGGCCAGGGCGCGGATGCGCAGGTGGGCGAGGGCGAGGAAGCACAGCCAGAGGGCCCCGCACAGCGCGCAGACCAGCAAGCCCACCGCGGTCGGCCCGCCGTGCAGCGCGGTCTTCGCGGCGAGCACGGCGGCGACCGTGCCCGCCAGGGTCGTACGGCGCCACGCCAGCCGCGTACGCTCCGGCTGGAGCCCGGGGTCCCGCTCCTCGCTCATCCCTCCCACCTCAGGAGCACCACGACGACCATGGCGATCGCGACCACGGCCACGGCCAGGCTGAGCAGCGCCGGGAACCGTGACACGGGCAGGTCCTCGCCGCGCCGCATCGCCCGCTCGCAGCGCACCCAGTGGTTGACGGCCCGCAGCGAACACAGAACACCGGCCCCGAGCAGCGCGAGCGCGAGGCCCACCCGCCACCCCCACGGCAGGTCCGGCAGGAACTGGTCCACCGCGAAGCCCCCGCCGATCAGGGCGAGCGCGGTGCGCAGCCAGGCCAGGAAGGTCCGCTCGTTCGCCAGCGAGAACCGGTAGTCCGGCGTCCCGCCCTCTTCCCGGACCTCCTGCGGCGCGAACCACAACCGGACGTTCCGCATGAATTCGCTCACGTTCAGGACCCTACCGGGCGCGGTTCCGGCCCCCGGGGCGAGGGGGGACAGGGGGCGGGCGAGAGGTCAGCCCAGGGACCGGTACGCCTTGAAGCGCTCGTAGGCGACCAGGCCGTCCGGGACCCACTCCCACTCGGTCAGCCGGCGCTCCACCTCGTCCTCCGGCAGGAAGCCGTGCCAGGCGACCTCCTCGGCCTGCGGGTTCACCGGGAGGTCGCAGCGGACCTCGTAGACGGCGGACCACCAGCTCTGGCCGGCCCCGTCGTCGTACAGGAACTTGAAGAGGTACGCGGGCCGCGGCAGACCGGAGACGCCGAGTTCCTCCTCGGCCTCGCGGAGCGCGGTGTCGTCGTAGGACTCGCCCGCGCCCACCACTCCGCCGACCCACATGTCGTACAGGGAGGGGAAGACCAGCTTGGTCGGGGTGCGGCGGTGGACGAAGATCCGGCCCTCGGCGTCACGTACGTGGATGAAGGCGCAGCGGTGGCGCAGGCCCCGCGCGTACGCCTCACCCCGGGGCGACTGCCCGATGATCCGGTCGTTCTCGTCCACGATGTCGAGGATCTCGTCGGCGGCGCTCATGAGCCCATCCAAGCAGGCGGACCCGGGGCCGTACGACCCTCTCGGCGTGACCGCGTCGACTGCGGCGGCCCGGCCACGGGCTGTCCGTGAGAGCGGACACAGCCCGGCAGTTGACTCGCCCACTCTTCTGCCGAAGGATCTGGTGCCAGGTGCTGACCGGTCGGTAACAACGGCTCGGTGCGGCTCCCGACCCACCTTGATCTGTCTGGCCTGCTTTTGAAGCGTTCTTGAAAGGACGGCCCCATGTCGTACGACGCAGATGTGATCGTGATCGGGGCGGGCCTCGCCGGCCTCGCGGCGACCGCCGAGCTCGTCGACGCCGGCCGTACGGTGATCCTCCTCGACCAGGAGCCCGAGCAGTCGATGGGCGGGCAGGCCTTCTGGTCCTTCGGCGGGCTCTTCTTCGTGAACTCGCCGGAGCAGCGGCGGCTGCGGATCAAGGACAGTCACGCGCTCGCCCTCCAGGACTGGATGGGCACGGCCGCCTTCGACCGTCCCGAGGACGAGTGGCCGCGCAAGTGGGCCGAGGCGTACGTCGACTTCGCCGCCGGTGAGAAGCGCGCCTGGCTGCACGGGCAGGGCGTGCGCTTCTTCCCGGTGGTCGGCTGGGCCGAGCGCGGCGGCTATGACGCGCGCGGGCACGGCAACTCCGTGCCCCGCTTCCACATCACCTGGGGGACCGGGCCGGGGCTCGTCGAGCCGTTCGAGCGGCGGGTGCGGGCCGGGGCGGCCCGTGGGCTGGTCCAGTTGAAGTTCCGGCACCGCGTCACCGGGCTGTCCCGCAGCGCGGGCGCCGTCGACACCGTCACCGGCGAGATCCTGGAGCCCTCCGGCATCCTGCGCGGCCAGGCCAGCAGCCGCACGGTCACCGGCGCCTTCGAGCTCAGGGCCCAGGCGGTGATCGTCACCTCTGGCGGCATCGGCGGCAACCACGACCTCGTCCGCGCCAACTGGCCCGAGCGGCTGGGCAGTCCGCCGGAGAGGATGGTCTCCGGCGTGCCCGCGCACGTCGACGGCAGGATGCTGGGCATCGCCGAGGAGGCGGGCGCGCACCTCATCAACCGCGACCGCATGTGGCACTACACCGAGGGCATCCAGAACTGGAACCCCATCTGGGACAACCACGGCATCCGCATCCTGCCCGGCCCCTCCTCGCTGTGGCTGGACGCGCGCGGCAAGCGGCTGCCCGTGCCGCTGTTCCCCGGCTTCGACACGCTCGGCACGCTGGAGCACATCATGAAGACCGGGCACGACCACACGTGGTTCGTGCTCGACCAGAAGATCATCGGCAAGGAATTCGCGCTCTCCGGCTCGGAGCAGAACCCCGACCTGACCGGCAGGTCCGTGAAGGACGTCATCGGGCGGGCCCGCGCGGACGTACCCGGCCCGGTGAAGGCCTTCATGGACAACGGCGTCGACTTCGTCGTCGAGAAGGACCTGGGCTCCCTCGTCCGCGGCATGAACGCCCTCACCAAGGAGCCGCTGATCGACGAGGCCGAACTGCGCCGCGAGATCGTCGCCCGGGACCGCGAGATCATCAACCCGTTCACCAAGGACCTCCAGGTCATGGCCATCCGCGGCGCCCGTAACTACCTCGGCGACAGGCTCATCCGCACCGCCGCCCCGCACCGCATCCTCGACCCCAAGGCGGGCCCGCTGATCGCCGTCCGCCTCAACATCCTCACCCGTAAGTCCCTCGGCGGCCTGGAGACGGACCTGTCGTCGCGCGTGCTGACCGAGGGCGGCGACCCGCTGGAGGGCGTGTACGCGGCGGGCGAGGCCGCGGGCTTCGGCGGGGGCGGTGTGCACGGCTACCGGTCACTGGAGGGGACGTTCCTGGGCGGGTGCCTGTTCTCCGGGCGCACGGCGGGCCGCGCGGCGGCGAAGGCGGTGGGCTGAGCGGGGCGTGCTCGGGCGCCATGGACCGGCTCGCCGACCGTGGGACCGGCTCGCCGGCCGTGGGATGGGACCGGCTCGCCGGTCCGAGCCGGTGCTTGGTGATTACAGAACCCTGACAGATTGATACGGGCACCTGCCGCCACTGGCCTCATCGGGGTGACAGGTGCTCGAATCGGTGGGTGACCACTGAACAGCCCCCAGAGGAACAGCCCCACGAGCGCGGCGCGCCGGTGGGCCGCCGGGTCGTGCTGGGCACGCTCGGACTCGGAGCGCTCGGCCTGGTCGCCGCGCCCGCGCTCCAGAGTGGCCTGGAGTCCTTCCTGGGCGGGGCGGCCGGCAAGGACCCCACGGGCCTGACCGGTCTGCTCCCCAACGGCGGCGGTTTCCGCTACTACTCGGTGACGTCGTCCGTCCCCCGCAAGGACGAGTCGAACTACCGCCTCACGATCGACGGCCTGGTCGACCGCCCGGCGTCGTACACCCTCGACGAACTCAGAGCCCTGCCCCAGACGCGGATGGTGCGCGACGTCCAGTGCGTCACGGGCTGGCGGGTACCGGACACGCCGTTCGAAGGCGTACGGCTGTCCCGGTTGCTGGACGCGGTGGGAGTGCGGCCTTCGGCCGGCGCGATCCGCTTCACCTGCTTCGACGGGGCGTACATCGAGAGCCTGACCCTCGATCAGGCCCGCCGCGCGGACGTCCTGGTCGCCCTGCGCATGCAGGACGAGGACCTGAGCCACAGCCACGGCGGTCCGGTCCGCCTCTACGTCGCCCCCATGTACTTCTACAAGTCGGCGAAGTGGCTCTCCGGCATCACGGTCACGGAGAAGGTCCGGCCGGGGTACTGGGAGGAACGGGGCTACGACGTCGACGCCTGGGTCGGCCGGTCGAACGGACGCGACGATGAGCCCACGAGCTGACACCCCGGCGGTCCGGTCCGCCCCGTCCGCACAGATACGCCGCTTCAGCCGCGCCGAGCGCTGGGTGCACCGGAGCACGGCCGTGCTGATGGGCGTGTGCGTGGTGACCGCGGCCTGCCTGTACATCCCGCAACTCGCCGAACTCGTCGGCCGCCGCGCCCTCGTGGTCACCCTCCACGAGTGGTCGGGCCTGCTGCTCCCGCTCCCCGTGCTGGCGGGCCTCGCCTCCCGCGCCTTCCGGGCGGACCTGACCCACCTCAACCGCTGGGGCCCGCACGACCGGGTCTGGCTCCGCTCGGCCGTGCGCCGCCTTCCCGGCCGCCGGCCCGCGGCCAAGTTCAACGCGGGCCAGAAGCTCTACGCGGCCTGGATCACCGGTGCGACCCTCGTCATGCTCGGCACGGGCCTGATGATGTGGTTCACCCACCTGACCCCGCTGATGTGGCGCACCAGCGCGACCTTCGTCCACGACTGGCTGGCTCTGACGATCGGCATCGTCCTAGCCGGCCACATCGGCATGGCCCTGGGCGACCCCGAGGCGCGGAAGGGGCTGCGCACGGGATCGGTGAGCAGGGAGTGGGCGGAGCGGGAGCATTCGCTGTGGCGGCCGTGAGGCCACGCCCGGGGGTCCGGGCGTGGCCTCACGGTGTGCCACGGCTCGCCGCGTGAGCCGGTGACGTTCAGCCCCGGCGGAGGCGCACCGGTACCGTCTCGTTGACGCTCACCGGCTGTGCGTAGTCCGGGTCCGTCGCCGTCGCCCGCGCCTCGACCTCGACCAGACCCCGCTGGAAGGGAACGGAGCCGGTGGGTACGGCCGTCCCGGTCCACTCGACCGGAGCGCCCGGGACACAGGACACCGACGTGGAGTAGGAACCCCGGATGAGGGACTGGTTCTTCACCTGCGTGACGTCCCCCGCCACCGCGACCCGCACCGGCTTGTTGCAGCTCACCGTCCCGTGCAGGGTGGCCTTGCCGTTCAGGGTGCTCGCGGTGCCTTCCACCGCCACGGCGAGGCCGAGGTCGAGCTCGGCCGGCGGGGCCGGGTTGTTGATGTGGACCTCACCGCGAGCGGCGGAGGTGCCTCCCTCACAGTGCTGCTCGAAGGTGGCGTCGAGCTTCTTCACGTATCCCTGCGGG
This sequence comes from Streptomyces sp. KM273126, assembly GCF_004337435.2. Taxonomy (NCBI): domain Bacteria; kingdom Bacillati; phylum Actinomycetota; class Actinomycetes; order Kitasatosporales; family Streptomycetaceae; genus Streptomyces; species Streptomyces sp. KM273126. Next base: position 960,239 of record NZ_SJXB02000002.1, read on the forward strand.
CCGAACTCCACGGCGGAGATGGTGAACTCGCCGGTGAGCGTGTTGCAGCCGCGCCCGTTGCCGTCGAGCGACAGGCCCGGCTCGGTCGGCTCGTTGAACGGATGGCGGGTGGCTCCGGTGTACGTCCCGGGCGCCAGGGCCTGGCCGGACGGTGCCGCGAGGTCCAGGTACCACCAGTCGCCGCCCGCTCCGTCGACGGAGAGGGAGACAACGTTGTTGTCGCTGTCGGCCGTGATGTTCAGGCGGTCGTCGGACGCGGTCGCGTAGGCGTAGGACCGGCCACCGCTGATGTAGTCGCCTTCGTCGCCGCTGAAGCTGAAGGATCCCTCGGTGACCGGCGTGGCGTGCGCCTCGGCGCCGGACAACAGGCCGGTCGAGCCGGTGGCCATGCCGAGGGCCAGTACGAGGACGGCCGTGGCACGGGCCAATACGCGTCTGGGCGCGGCGAGTTTCATGGATGTTCCCCCCTGGTGAGATGACGTGCCCCGTTGCCGACGTGACCTTTGCGTCGGCGGGGCGAGTCTGCCAACCAGGGGGGACGGGCGACAACAGCGTTTTATGAGTCGTCCGTGCTGTTTCGGCCAACAGCTGTGGGGGCCGTGTCGGCCTCCGGGGGGCCATCCGTCGGGCCGGTACGCCCGCAGCCTCGGGCTGCGGGCGCCCACTGCTTGTCGTCCGCTAGATCACGAGCGACTAGATCACGAGCGACAACAGCAGAACCATGGCCCCGGCCACCACCGAGATGATCGTCTCCATGACGGACCACGTCTTGACGGTCTGCCCGACGCTCAGGCCGAAGTACTCCTTGACCAGCCAGAAACCGGCGTCGTTGACGTGGCTGAAGAACAGCGAGCCCGCGCCGATGGCGAGGACGAGCAGGGCGGCGTGCGTGGTCGACATGTCGGCCGCGAGGGGCGCGACGAGGCCGGCCGCCGAGACCGTGGCGACGGTCGCCGAACCGGTCGCCAGCCGGATCGCCACCGCGATCAGCCAGCCCAGCAGCAGCGCCGGGATCGACCAGTCCTCGGAGATGTTGAGGATCATCTGGCCGACACCGCTGTCGATCAGCGTCTGCTTGAAGCCGCCGCCCGCGCCGACGATGAGGAGGATGCCCGCGATCGGGGCCAGGGACTTCTCGGTGACCTCCGTGAGGCGGCCCTTGGTGAACCCGGCCGGGCGGCCCAGCGTGAAGATGCCCACGAGCACCGCCGCGAGCATCGCGATCAGCGGGGAGCCGATCACGTCGAAGACGCGCTGGACGCTGTTCTCCGGATCGTCGATGACGATGTCCACGAGTGCCTTGGCCAGCATCAGGACGACCGGCAGGAGCACCGTGGTGAGGGTCGCGCCGAAGCCCGGGCGCTGCTTCAGCTCCTCCGAGGCGCGGGGCGGCAGCATCCGCTCGGGGACCGCAACGTCCACCCAGCGGGCCGCGTACCGGGAGAACAGCGGACCGGAGATGACCACCGTGGGGATCGCCACCAGAACGCCGAGGGCGAGGGTCACCCCGAGGTCGGCCTTGACCGCGTCGATCGCGACCAGCGGGCCGGGGTGCGGCGGGACCAGACCGTGCATCACGGAGAGACCCGCGAGCGCCGGGATGCCGATCCGCATCAGCGAGTAGTTGCCGCGCTTGGCGACCATCAGCACCACCGGGATCAGCAGCACCATGCCGACCTCGAAGAACAGCGGCAGACCGATCACCGAGGCGATCAGTACCATCGCCCAGGGCATCGAGCGGCCGCCGGCCTTCGCCAGGATCGTGTCGACGACCTGGTCGGCGCCGCCCGAGTCGGCGAGCAGCTTGCCCAGGATGGCGCCCAGCGCGATGAGGACGCCCACGCCCGCGACCGTGGAGCCGAGGCCGGCGCTGAAGCTGGTGATGACCTTGTCCAGCGGTGCTCCCGCGAAGGCGCCGAGCGCCAGCGAGCCGATGGTCAGGGCCAGGAAGGCGTGGAGTTTGAACTTGGTGATGAGCAGCACGATGACGGCTATGCCCGCCAGTACTGCGATGCCCAGTTGCGCGTGGCCCGCCGAGGTGATCGGTTCGGGGGCCTCCGCCGCCAGCATCTCGACACTGAGTCTGGTCACGGTGAATCCCTTGTATGGACGGGGAGTTGGGGGGAGAGGGGGTGAGGAGAAACACTTGCCGGAGTGGTCCCGCGGGGAAGTGCTTGCGCGGATGTACCTACGCAGACGGACCGCAGACGGACCGCAGACGGACTGAGGCGGACTGCAGAAGTGCTGCGGAGGTACTGACGCCGAAGGGCTTACGGAGACGGCCGGTCGAGTTCCCCGAGCGCGGCCACGGCCCGCTCGGTGATCTCCTCCGGAGTGCCCGAGATGTCGACCGCGACACCCGGCTCGTCCGCCAGGAGCGGCTGGAGCGTGGCGAACTGCGAGTCCAGCAACGCCGTGGGCATGAAGTGCCCCTGACGATGCGTCATCCGTTCGCCGACGAGCTCGCGGTCGCCGATGAGGTGCACGAAGACCAGCCCGGGCGCGGCCGCCCGCAACCGGTCCCGGTAGCTCCGCTTCAGCGCCGAACAGCTGACGACCCCGCCGAGCCCGGCCCGCCCGTGCGCCCACGCACCGATGGCGTCCAGCCACGGCCACCGGTCCGTGTCGTCCAGCGGGACCCCGGCCGACATCTTTGCGATGTTGGCCGGGGGATGGAAGTCGTCGCCCTCGGCGTACGGAACGCCGAGCCGGGCCGCGAGCAGGGGACCGATCGTGGTCTTGCCGGTCCCGGCCACACCCATGACCACGACGACGTGGGGGGAACGCATCTCTACCTCGCTGTCCTCATTGACATCCGAATCGACATCCGAATCGACATCCGAATCGACATCCGACGTCACGTGCAGACCGCGCGCAGACCGCCCGCAGTGCGTGCGCAACACGAGATGGTCGCGCGACGTCGTTCGACGCCACCTGACGTCGACCACACTGAAACCCATTAGGTACGACGAATTCAAGAGCCTGTGACATATAAGTCTGACTTTTTCTCGGCGCGGCTCTCCTCGTACCCTGATCTCCATGAGCACACCGGGCCGGGGGCTGCACGGCCGAGTACTGGACACCCTCGGCCCGGCGATCACCGCGGGCGAGTATCCGCCCGGCAGCGTGCTGCGTACCGACGAGCTGGCCCAGCGTTTCGAGGTGTCACGCTCCGTGATGCGTGAGGCGGTCCGCGTTCTGGAGTCCATGCACCTGGTCGAGTCCCGCCGCAGGGTCGGCGTGACGGTCCGTCCGGCCGCCGAGTGGAACGTCTACGACCCCCAGGTCATCCGCTGGCGCCTGGCCGGCGCCGACCGCCCCCGCCAGCTGCGCTCGCTCACCGTGCTGCGCTCCGCGATCGAGCCGGTCGCCGCGGGGCTCGCCGCGAGGAACGCCACCGCCGAGCAGTGCGCCGAGCTCACCGAGTGCGCCATCGGGATGGTGGCCAACTCGCGCGGTCACCGGCTGGAGGAGTACCTCGTCCACGACATGGCCTTCCACCGGGTGATCCTCAACGCCTCGGGCAACGAGATGTTCGCCCGCCTCGGCGACGTCGTCGCGGAGGTCCTCGCGGGCCGCACCCACCACGAGGTCATGTTCGAGGACCCCGACCCCGAGGCCGTCACCCTGCACGTCCAGCTCGCCGAGGCCGTCCGCGAGGGCGATGCGGACCGCGCCGAAGAGCTCACCCGCGAGATCACGATCGGCGCCCTTCAGGAACTGGACATCCTGGCGCCGGGCGGCCGGCCGGCGTCGTAGCGACTACTCGACGAACCGACTACTCGACGAACTCCCCGTCCACGTACACCCACGCCCCGTCGACCCGCTCGAACCGGCTGCGCTCGTGCAGCGAGCCGCCCCGGTAGGAGGCGCGGAAGGTCACGGTTCCCGTGGAGTGGAAGGCGGAGCCGTCGGTCGTCTCCAGGACCTCCAGGCCCGTCCATTTCAGGCCTGGCTCGAAGTCGACCCGCGCGGGCCGCGTACGCGGATGCCATGTGCGCAGCAGATACCTTTCGTCCCGCTTGACGAAAGCGGTGTAACGGGACCGCATCAGCGCCTCGGCCGTCGGTGGGGTCGTCCCACCCGTCTGGAATCGGCCACAGCAGTTCTCGTACGTCTCCGCAAGACCGCAAGGACAGTGGGGATTGTGTGCCGGGGTTGAGGGGTGCCTCCGCCGAGGCCGCTGGGTGTGTCGGGACATGGGCTCCATTCTGCTGCAATACCACCTGTGTGAGATGCGTGAAGCATCTGCCCCGACATGCGCACATCGTGTGCGAGTCGTGTTCGCCGCCCTCCATGGAACCTCCTTCGGGACTGGCGTGAACCCACCTTGCTCCTGCAACTCTCCAGTCACCAAGGTGGATTGAGCACTTGAGCATCAGGGGTCACAAGCGAGCCGCTTGACCCGGACGGCCGTCCGACCGGGGAACTGACGGGGGAACTGATGCGGAGTTCGCGGACCGTGCGCGTCATCGCGCCGGCACAGCCCGCGCGCGCCGGACGAACAAGACTCCCTCTGCCGCCTCTTGGTGCCTTTCACCCGGTGCCTTCACCCGGTGCCTGAGAAGGGATAGGAGGGGGAATGCCGACGAACGCAAGTACCGCCAGGCCGACGTATCCCGGCGTCTACGTCGAAGAGCTTCCCAGCAGCACCCGCACGATCTCAGCCGTGACCACCTCGGTGACCGCCTTCGTCGGCCACACCCGGCGGGGCCCGCTCAACGAGCCGGTGCGTGTCACCGGGTTCACCGAGTTCGAGCGCCGCTTCGGTGGCCTCAGCTCGCAGAGCGCCGTCGCCTATGCGGTGCACCAGTTCTTCGCGAACGGCGGCTCCGTCGCCGTGATCGTCCGCGTCGCCAAGGCGGGCAGCGGCAAGGCCGCGTGCGTCGTCCTGGAGTCCACCGAGGGCCACAGCGAGAGCCGTGTCCTCGAAGTGCACGCCAAGGAACCCGGGGTGTGGGGCAACGGCCTGCGCGTCGCCGTCGACTACGACACGCCCCACCCCGACGAGACCTTCAACCTCAGGGTGTACGACGCCAAGGGCGAGGCCCGCGAGAGCTTCACCGGGCTGTCCATGGACGCCGGGCACGGCCGCCACGCGGAGACCGTGATCAACGCCGGCTCCCGGCTGATCCGGGTCAAGACCGTCGGCGAGGGCCGCCCCGATCCGTCCGGCACCGTATCCAAGCCGTTCGGCAAGGAGCTGCCGGACCTCGCCGTCGACCTCACCGTCAAGATCGGTGAGGTGGAGCGCGAGTTCACGCTCTACGACCCCGATGCCGACGGTGAGGCCCCGTGCACCGTCGCCGAGCTGGCACTGCTCCTGGAGCGCAAGCTGCGGGCACTGCCCGACGCGCCGGGCAAGCACGCCTTCGCGGGCGCCGAGGTCATCCCCTTCGGCCGCCGCCTCCAGATCGTCGCGGGCTCCACCGACCCCGAGGACGTCGTCCGCTTCCTCGGCGAGTGCGCCAACGACCTGGGCCTGGAGGCCTCCGTCAACCCGCCGGTGTTCCCGCTGGAGGGCGGCGAGGACGGCGAGGCCCCCGGACCGCGCGACCTCATCGGCAGCGAGAACGACAAGACCGGCATCCAGGCCCTGCGCGGCGTCGCCGACGTCAACCTGCTGGCCCTGCCGGAGCTCGCGGCGTACGAGAACACCGAGGACATGCTCACGGTCGTCTCGGCGGCCGAGCGGCTGTGCCAGGAGCGCCGGATCTTCCTGCTGGTCGACGCACCGAGCACCTGGGTCAGCGTGGACACCGCCCGCGCGGGCCTGTCCGCCTTCGACCCGGTGCGCGGCAACCACGCCGGCCTGTACTTCCCGCACATCCAGCTCACCGACCCCCTCACCGGGCGGCTGCGTTCCTTCCCGCCGTCCGGCGCGGTCGCGGGCGTCATCGCGCGCACCGACTCCGAGCGCGGTGTGTGGAAGGCCCCGGCGGGCACGGAGGCACAGCTCGCCGGTGTGCACTCCCTGACCGTCGACCTGACGGACCGCGAGACCGGGCTGCTCAACCCGCTCGGCGTCAACTGCCTGCGCACCTTCCCGCTGAACGGCCCCCTCGTGTGGGGCTCGCGCACGCTGGAGGGCTCCGACGCGCTCGACAGCGAGTGGAAGTACGTGCCTGTCCGGCGGCTCGCGCTGCATGTGGAGGAGAGCCTGCAACGCGGCCTGCAGTGGGTCGTGTTCGAGCCCAACAACGAGAGCCTGTGGCAGCAGATCCGCCTCAGCGCCTCGTCGTACCTGCACACCCTCTTCCGCCAGGGCGCCTTCAAGGGCAGCACGCCGCGCGAGGCCTACTTCGTCAAGTGCGACAGCGAGACCACGACGGACGAGGACATCGCGAACGGCATCGTCAACGTCCTGGTCGGCATCGCGCCGGTCCGCCCGGCCGAGTTCGTGATCGTCAAAATCCAGCAGACGTCGGGGCAGTTCGCGCTCTAGCACCGTCGCAGAATTGGGAGAGCTGAAGGAATCCGATGGCTGAGTTCACGGTCAACGCGCATCGCTTCGACCCCTACAAGAACTTCAAGTTCCTGGTCCTGTGGGACGGTCGCACGGTCGCCGGCATCAGCAAGATCAGTCCACTGAAGCGGACCACGGAGGTCGTCAAGCACCGCCACGGCGGCGACCCCTCCTCCCCGCGCAAATCGCCGGGCCGCTCCGAGTTCGAGGGCATCACCCTGGAGCGCGGGGTCACCCACGACCCCGAGTTCGACCGCTGGGCCAACAAGGTCTGGCAGGTCGGGGCGGGGCTCGGCTCCGAGGTGTCCCTCGCCGACTTCCGCAAGGACATCGTCATCCAGGTCCTCAACGAGGCCGGCCAGGTCGCCGTCTCGCACAAGCTGTACCGGACGTGGCCCAGCGAGTACCAGGTCCTCGGTGAGCTGGACGCCAACGCCAACGCGGTGGCCATCCAGTCGCTGAAGCTGGAGTGCGAGGGCTGGGAACGGGACTACGAGATTCCCGAGCCGGAGGAGCCGTCGTTCCTCAACCCGGCGTGACGTAGGACCGGTTGAGGGAAGCGGGGGGAGGACATGGCGGTCATGGCGATCACCGGGGCGGCCGACCTGCTGGCCACCTGGGAGGCGGGACTCGCCGAGGCGCCGACCGGGCGCGCGCTGCTGCTGCACCGCACCGCGCGCCCGGACCTCGACGCGGCGGCGTTGCCGGTGCTTCCGGTCGGCGCACGCGAGGCGGACCTGTTCACGCTGCGCCGGGCCCTGTTCGGCGAGCGGATGCAGGTGCGTCTGGGGTGCGGGGCGTGCGGCGAGGACATGGAGTTCGACCTCGACGCCGGGGAGTTCGCGCGGTCGCTGGGCGGGCGGGACGAGACGGTCGTACGGGTCGGGGAGGGCGGCCGGGAGGAGACGGTCGTACGGGTCGCTGAGGGCGGCTGGGACGTGCAGTTCCGGCTGCCCGGCGTCGCCGACCTCACCGCAGTCGCCCGGGCCGCGGACCCACGTGCCGCCCTCCTCGCCCGGTGCCTGGTCTCCGCGGTGCGTGACGGAGCCGCCGTGACCGCGGACGAACTGCCCGTACCCGTGCAGCGCCGTATCGCCGAGGCCGTCGAGGCCGCCGACCCCGGTGCCGACGTGACGCTCAACATCGCCTGCCCCGAGTGCGGGCAGGCCACCCGGGCCGAGCTCGACATCGCCTCCTACCTCTGGACCGAACTGGACGCCTGGGCACGGGACGTGCTGCTCGACGTCCACCTGCTCGCCACCGCCTACGGCTGGAGCGAGCCGGAGATCCTGGCGCTCAGCCCGCTGCGGCGCCGCTACTACCTGGAGCTGTGTGCGGATGCCTGACTCCCCTTCGGGAAGCCGGCCGGCGGGCTCGCCGGAGTCGCCGGAGCAGTCCGACTTCCTCGACCGGCTGATCGCCCGGCACACCGCTCCGGCCGCCACCCCGCGGCCGGGCGTGGTGCGGGTACGGCCCCGGCTGCCCGGACCGTTCGAGCGGGTCGAGGCCGTACGGGCCGGGGCACCGGACGCGGACGGCCCCGAGCCGTTGTGGCCCTCCGCCACACCCTCGGCCGTCAGGCCGCCGGAGGTGCCGCGCCCGGCGGTGCGCGAGACCCGGGTGCGCACGGAACGGGAGCGGACCGTCGTACACACCGAGCAGACACCCGCCGACGCGGAGGCACGGCCGGCCCGGCCGGCCGTGCCCGAGGCCCCGCTGCTGCGTCCGGCCACGCCGGTCGCCCCGGGACCGCGGCCGGTCGCCGACCCGGCGCGCCGCACGGCCGGACGGGGCCGCCCCGACCGCGCCCCCGCCCAGAGCGCGGCGTCCGTGCCCAACCCCCCGGGCTCGGACGCCGCTTCCCCTGCCGCCGTGTCCGCGTCGCTGCTCCCCAGCGCCGCGGACACGGCGGCAGCACGCGACGCCGTACGACAGGCCGCGGCCCGGCGGCCCGGACGGGCTCCCGAGCAGGTGGTGCAGGTGCAGATCGGGCGGCTGGAGGTGACGGCGTCGTCGCCCACGCCGGGCGGCGGCAAGCGGCGTACGGAGGCGCAGGGGCGCCCGGAGGCGACCGTGAGCCTCGCCGAGTACCTGGCACGGGGGCGCACATGAGCCGTCCCGAAGGAATCAGCAGGACCAGTACGACCAACTGGAGCAGAGGGACTGAGGAACCGACGTCATGAGCAACGCACTCGCCATCGCCCATGTCACCCAGGCCCTCGCCGTGCTGATCGAGTCCAACCTCGGGGGGCCGGAGCTCGACCTGGCCGTGAAGATGGAGCTGGGCAAACCACCGACCGAGCCGCCGTCCGAGCCCACCATCTCGGTGTTCTGCTACCAGGTCACGCCCAACGTTTCGCAACGGGGCAACGACCTGCCGACCCGCGCCGCCGACGGCACCCTGCGCAGGCGGCCCGCCGCTGCACTGGACCTGCACTACCTGATCAGCGCGTACGGCGAGGAGTCGGAACTGGTCGGCGAGCGGCTCATCGGCTCCGTGGTGCGCACCCTGCACGAGATACCGATCCTGCCGAAGGACGTCATCGAACGGGCCGGTGAGAAGCCGTACCTGGCGGGCAGCGACCTCGCGGAGGCGGCGCAGCGCGTGCGGTTCACGCCGACGGTGATGGACATCGACGAGACGTCGAAGCTGTGGGGGATGCTCCACCAGACGCCGTACGCCCTCTCGGTGGTCTACCAGGCCGCGCTCGTCTTCATCGAGGGCCGCGAGACACCGGTGCCGGCGAAGCCGGTGGAGCGGACCGATGTACGGGTGCTGCCGTTCGGGGCGCCGGGGGCGCCGGTGCGGCCGGGGTCCACCAACGCAGGTACAGCCGTGGATGAGCCCTCGGGCACCGCTGAGCCCGTACCCGCCTCCAAGGCGGCGCACTCCAAGGCAGCGCCCTCCAAGACGGTGGCCAAACCGGCGGCGAAGAGCCCGGCCAAGAGCGCCACTCGAAAGGCGGCACAGCCCACCAGGACGGCGAAGGCGGCCAAGGCCGCGAAGAGGACGGCGAAGCCCGCCCAGCCCACGCCGGACAGCAAGACGGCGGACAGCAAGACGGCCGACGACAACTGAGGCCACGTGGGACCGACGGGGGCAGGTGAGGACATGGGAGAGCAGGGAACGCAGCAGCCGGGCACCGCCGGTGCGCGGGACGGCGGGTCGACGCTGACCGCAGAGATCCAGCGCGTCCTGGCCCGAGTCGACGCCCACGCGGCGCGCGTCGACGGAGCCCGGGACGACGGCGCCCGGGACGACGACGCGGGCGCACCCGGCACCACCGTGGCGTCCGCGTCCGGGGGAGGCCCCGGAACCGCCCCGCTCGACGCCCTCGCCGCCTGCTTCGGTCTCACGCCCTTCGAGCGGGACCTCGTCCTCCTCACCGCCGCCCACGAGCTGGAGCCCACGACCGCGGCCCGTTGCGCCGCAGCCTGCGGCGACCGCGAGCGGACGTATCCCACGTTCTCGATCGCCCTGGCCGCGCTGGACGAGCCGCACTGGAGCGCGCTCACCCCCGTGGCACCGCTGCGACGCTGGCGGATCGTCGAGCTGGACGACGAGACACGCCTGACGACGTCCCGGCTCCGCCTCGACGAACGCATCCTGCACTTCCTGCTGGACTCGCCCTACCTGGACGCCAGGCTGCACGGCCAGTTGCGCCGCACACCGGTCCCGGACGCGCTGCCGCCGTCGTACGACCTGGCCGCGAACCGGATCGCCGCCGGCTGGACCACGGGTACCGGCTCCGAGGCGCCGCTGCTGGTGCAGGTGACGGGCGGCGACCTGCGCAGCCGGGCCGACATCGCGGCCGCGGCCGCCGCCCGCTCCGGACTCGGGCTGTACTCGATGGCCGCCGAGGACGTCCCGACCGACCCCGCCGAACGTGACCGGCTCGCCCGGCTGTGGCAGCGTGAGGCGATCCTGCTGCCGGCCGCGCTGCTGGTCGAGGTGGGCGAGCTGGAGCGCGACCAGCGGGCGGCGACGGAGGCGTTCCTGGCCGGTGCCGCCGTACCGGTCGTCGTGTCGAGCGAGGACCCGCTGCGCTCGGAACGCCCCCACGGAGCCCGCGTGACCGTGCCGAGCCTGGACGAGCAGGAGCAACTGGGCCTCTGGACAGCCGCGTTCGAGGACGTAGCCGACTTGCGGGACTCTGAACTCCGCTCCCTGGTCGCCCAGTTCCAGCTGCCCCCGCACGTCATACGGTCCGCTGCCGCCGCCGTACGCCGCGACCTGCCCCACGAGGAGGAGCTCGACCCCGCCGAACTCGCCTGGCGCGCAGGTCTCGACGAGGCACGGATCGGCATGGACGAGCTGGGCCGCCGCATCGAACCCCAGGCGGGCTGGCACGACCTGGTCCTGCACGACCGGCAGACGAGCGTGCTGCGCGAGATCGTGGCGCATGTACGCCAGCGCCCGACGGTCCACCAGGAATGGGGCTTCGCCGGGACGCTGCGCCGGGGCCTCGGCGTCACGGCACTCTTCGCCGGCGGCTCGGGTACGGGCAAAACGCTGGCAGCCGAGGTCATGGCGAAGGAGCTGGGGCTTGACCTCTTCATCGTCGACCTGTCCCAGGTGGTCAGCAAGTACATCGGTGAGACGGAGAAGAACCTGCGCAGGGTCTTCGACGCGGCGGAACGCGGCGGGGCACTGCTCCTCTTCGACGAGGCCGACGCGCTGTTCGGCAAGCGCAGCGAGGTCAAGGACAGCCACGACCGGTACGCGAACCTGGAGGTCAGCTACCTCCTCATGCGGATGGAGGCCTACCGCGGCCTCGCCATCCTCACCACCAACATGAAGAAGGCCCTGGACAACGCCTTCCTGCGCCGTATCCGCTTCGTAGTCGACTTCCCCTTCCCGGCCGAACACGAGCGAGCCGAGATCTGGCGCCGTGTGATGCCACTTCAGGCCCCGGTGAAGGACATCGACCCGGAGCTCCTGGCACAGCTCACCGTTGCGGGCGGCTCGATCCGCAACATTGCGTTGTCCGGCGCATTCCTCGCCGCCGAGGAGGGCGACCGCCTCCAGATGCGGCACATGCTCGCGGCGGCCCGTACGGAGTACCTGAAGCTGGAGCGGTCCCTGACGCCGGGGGAGGTACGGGGATGGGTGTGAACAGGGAGCAGCCGTCGGCGATCCGGGTGGAGGTCGGCGAACTCGTGCTCGACGGCTTCCGTGTCGACCCCGAACGGGTCTCGGCCGCCTTCGAGCGCGAGCTGACCCGACTGGTGGAGAGGCACGGCGTACCGCTGGCCGCGGACGGCCCGCTGACCCTGGACGCGCTGTCCGGACTCCCACCCCTGCCCGCCGGCCTCTCGGCCCGCCGGCTCGGCCAGGAACTGGCACGCGCGGTGCACGAAGGCCTGAGCGGCCACGGGGAAGTGACGCGATGACCTCCCAAACGCAGCAGGACAGTTCGGAGCAGTCGGCTGAACAACGCCGCCGCAAGCGCAAGGAGCGGGCAGCCAAGTCCCGCACCCCCGAGCCGAAGGACATCGTCAGCGGCGCGGGCCAGCCTCTCGACCCGGGCGTGCGCCGGGACTTGGAGGAGCAACTCGGCCACGACCTGAGCCGCGTACGCCTGCACACGGGCCGCGACGCCGGTCAGCTCACGGACCTGCTGGGGGCGGACGCGGTCGCGGTCGGCCAGGACGTCTTCTTCCGCGAGGGCGCCTACCGGCCGGGCACGGCGGAGGGCCGGCGTCTGCTCGCACACGAGTTGCTGCACACCGTCCAGAACCCGCACGGACTGGGCGCGTTGCGCGCCGGGCGCGAACTGGGGGCCGTGAGTCTGCCGCAGCAGGCGATCGAGCGGGAGGCGGAGTCGGCGGCACAGGGTCTCGTTCGTCCGGAGGCGGCACGGGGCACGGAGGAGCCCGCCCCGGAGGTCGAGGAGGGGCAGGCTACGCCGGGGTGGTTGCGGTACGCGACTGTGGACGCGGACCAGCGCCGTATGGAGCATGTGGACCCCGCGACTCTTCTCGACCGCTTGGCGAACGGCGTCCTGCGGTCGTTGCGCGGCGACCCGGAGGATCGTTCCCACCGAGTACGGACGCAACTCGCCCGTTTCTCCCCGGAGATGCAGGACGCGGTTCTGGACCGGCTGGAGTCGCGTCTCGTCACCGCGGAGCACGATCGGCTAATCGATCTGGTCGAGCAGAGCGAGGACAGCAGCCCGCTGGAGCAGGACGTCCTGAGCACGCCCGAGGCCCTGCCCGACGTCATCGAGCAACTGGGGCAGGAACGGGAGCGGGCGCGGGAACGGAGCGATGACGAGCCCGGGACCGGCGGACAGACGCAGGACGGGCCGGGTGACGAGCGCGACGCAGAGGCGACGGGCGACTCGGGGCAGCAGCGGCAGCAGGCGCAGCGGGACCGGCAGTTGCCGGGGCAGACGGCTCGGCAGAGTGGCCGCGGTGCGGCCGGGAGTCAGTCCCAGCAGTCGACCGGAGCCGCCGGGCAGACGGCTGCGGGCGCTCGGACCTCCGGGGCGAGCGGTGGCCAGGGCGGGGCGGCGGCCGACAGGTCCGCCCAGTCCCAGCAGTCCGGGAAGTCGGAGAAGGGCGAGCAGCCTGGGCAGGCCAAGGACGGTTCCGGCGAAGCCGCCGACAGTGAAGCAGCCGAAGGCGCTTCCGAGGCCGGCAAGGAGGAGTCCGCGGCCGAGAACCGGCCTGGAGCCGTGGAGCCCCTGATCGAGGGTCAGCAGGTGCGCGAGGAGGACAAGCGCGCACAAGGCGACACGAAACTCGCCGGAGTGGAGCCCGGCCCGCTGCTCAAGACGGCAGACCCCGGTGGCCGCAGCACCCTGGACGGGAGGCGTGCCCAGGACGGTGAGACGGACGACGAGCCGCTCGGCCTGGAGGCGGACGCGGCCGGTGAGTTGAGCGGAGCCGAAGAGGAAACCGCCGCCTTCGGCGAGGACAGCGCATGGAACACCGAACTCAAGCCCGAGGACTTCCTCCCCGAGTCCGACCTCGACGTATCCGGGGTTCCGACCGCTGACAAGATCACCCCCGGTTCGAGCGACCAGGCGGTGCCGAGTTTCCCTCAGCCGCGCCCCACAAAGGCCGAGCAGGTGCAGGCCCAGCGGGAAGAAGAGGATGCGGAGGAAGCCGCGTCGGGGGATGACGAGGCCGCGGAGCCGACACCCGCCGATGGTGATGCCCACGACTCCCCGGCCGCCCGTGCGGAGGCCGAGAACCAGCGGAACCGTACGCTCCGGACGGACAAGCCGGTCGAACAGGAAGTCGGACCGCTGTCCTCCTCGTCCGGTACGGTCACTGACCGTACCGGCGTCTCGGAGCTGAAGCAGGAGTCCGCGGACCCCGACACCGCAGAACAGGAAAGCCGACGCTCCGAATCCGAGGAGGGGCAGGCCGAGGAGCCCGACTCCGCGGAGCAGCAGAAGACGGAGCAGGAGTCCGGGCGCAGCGACGAGGAGCCGTCGCAGAGCCAGTCCCAGTCTTCCCAGTCCCAGTCTCAACCCCAGTCCGAATCAGAGTCCCAGGGCCAGGCGCAGGCCGTGGGGCAGGTGGCCGGGGCGGCCTCCGGCTCCTCCGCGACCGCATCGGGTGGTACGGGGCAGCAGCCGACCAGCGGCCCGGACACGTCCGAGGCGTCCCGGCCGGGCACCTCTGCCCCGCCTGGCGGCCAGGGTTCGTCGACGGACGCTCCGGCCGAGGCCTCCCCCGCGCGGGATACCCATGTCTCAGGCGGGGACAGCGCTCCTGAGGCCCCGTCCGGTGACGCGCGGGAGTCCGGTCCGGCTGGCGGACAGCCGGAGGCATCCGCGCCCGCATCGGCCCCGCAGTCCGCGCCCGCGCCGGCCCCGCGGCCCGCTGCCGCACCGGCGCGGGCTGCGTCGTCCGGCTCCAGGCCCTCGCGGTCCGTCAAAGGCGGCGGCGGAACGCGCAGTGCCTCCGGCGGCCGAGGCGGAGGCGGCGCACGCGCGGCCGCACCCGCCCCGCCCAAGCAGGAGCCGGCCGCCCCCAACCTGTCCCAGGTGACACCGGAGGCCGGGCTCGGCACGGCGGCAAGGCTCAAGCCGCACCGCGCCCTTGAGGCTCTCGGCGGTGTGAACGGCGCGGTCGACAGGACCGTGGGCGACGAGCACCAAGCCCTGCAGTCCGCACCGCCCACGATGGAGCGCCCTGCCGGCGCCCCCCAGACGCTGTCCGGCGCGCCCAGTACCGCGGCTCCGGGGGAGTACTCGGGCGACCCCGCCGCCCAGGTCGACGCTCCGGAACAGCAGCAGGCCACCGTGGAGGGCGCCCAGCCGGCGGAAGGTGCCCTGCCGGAGATCGAAGAGCCCAGCAAGCTGGAAATGGGACTGGCAGCCGGGGCCCAGGTTGTCGCTGGGGTGGTGAACGGCATCAGCAGCGCCTTGGGCGCCGACGAGGACGTCATCGACACTGACGCCCTGGTGAGCTGGATCCTCGACCTGCCGACCGAGGACGACATGCTCGCCCAGGCAACCGTCGGCAACGCCCCCGGGGTCGGCCTTCAGGGGGACACTGACGGCCGCAGTGCTGAGCAGGAGGGCGAACTCAACAGGAAAAGCCAGGAGCTTCACTCATCGGGACGTGACGACGCCGACCGGCCGCTGGGCGAGGACCAGATCTATCCCGACGCACCCCCAGAAACGCTGACCGCGGGGGTACCAGGCGCCAAGGGGCAGGGCGGCGGAGGCGCGGCAGGCGGCGCGCCGGTCGGGGGCCGGATTCCGCCGGAAGCCGTTTCCGCGGTGGCGGAACACGAACGCGGACCGCAGCTCCAGCGCGCGTTCACCGACGGCCAGCAGACCATGTCCGAGAAGCGCCAGGACAAGGACAAGGGCTTCCGGGAGTCGCAGGAACAGCACAAGCGGCAGGTCCGCAGCGAGATCGAGACCAACAGCAGGGCGCAGACCGCTGAGCGGCAGCGGACCCGGGACGAGGTGGCCGCGTCCCGGACGCAGTGGAAGACGGAGCAGGACGGCGAGCTCGACTCCCTCGGGACGAAGAAGACCGAGAAGGTCGAGGCCATCCGCAAGGAGGTCAAGGACAAGGAGGAGACGACCGACAGGGACGTCGAGGAGCACCGCACCACGAACGAGGAGGGCATCGGAACAGCGGCGACGAAGGCCAGGGACGACGCGGTCCGAAGAAAGGACACCGCGCAGAACGACTCCGGCAACTGGATCTCCGAGGCCTGGTCGTACATCCGTGACAAGCTCAACGAGCTCAAGGAGGACATCCTCGGGTTCTTCCGCGCGGCCCGTCAGGCGATCACCGACCTCATCACGAACTTCAAGGACACCGTCCTCGGCTGGATCGAGGAAGCGCGCCGGATCATCGTCCAGAAGTTCGAGGAGTTCGTCGAGGCTCTGATCCAACTGGGCCGCGACCTCCTCAACGGGCTCATCGAGATTGCCAACCGGATCCGCAACCTCATCATCCGGATCCGCGACGCGGCGATCGCCCTGATCAACCAGATCTCCGAGCAGCTGCGCCAGATGATGAACGATCTCCTCGACGACATCGGCGAGATGCTCAGCGGGCTCCTGGACACCCTGCGTGAAGGGCTCCGGATCGCGGTCGAGGCCGTGATGACCGCGGTCAACGCGATCATGGACTTCGCCATGGGCCTGCTCAACGCCCTCGGCGAGTGGGCGATGATCGCCGCGGACATCATCACCGACCCGGGTGGCTGGCTCGCCGGCGCCAAGGCCTCCGCCGAGGACGGCGCGAGGAACTACCTCTTCGACGAAGTCACCTCGGCCGTCAAGAACTGGATCGGTGAGAAGATCCAGGAAATCCTCGGCCTTTCTCCGGAGGAACTCCAGCTACTGCTCAACGGCGGCATAACCGTGGAGCAGTTGGTCAAGGAGGCCTGGGACGAGGCACTGCCCCAACTGCCCATCATCATCAGCGAGATGGTGATCACCAAGGTCATCACCAAGCTCATCCCCGGCGCCGGCTGGGTCTTCGCCATCATCGACGCTCTCAAGGCCGCCTGGGGCGCCCTCAGCGAAATCCTGGCCGCCTTCGGCCTCTTCATGGACTACCTCAAGGCGGTCAAGAGCGGAAACGCCGGCCCGCAGTTCGCCAGGGCCGTGGCCGCGGGCGTCGTCGCCCTGCTGGAACTGGCCTACGAGTTCCTGCTCAGCGGCATCGGCAAGTACGTCAAGAGGGTCGGCGACAAGTTCAAGGGAATCGCGTCCGGGCTGCGCAACAACCAGGGCAAGCCCGGGGAGGGGCCCAGGCCCGGAGAGCCGACCAGGCCCCAGGACCCTGCCAGGCCCAACGACCCGGCCAGGCCTCAAGCGCCTGCTAGGCCCAACGACCCGGCCCGCCCCCAGGACCCGACGAGGCCGAACAACCCGAACCGGCCGCAGGCAACGGAACAACCGAAACCCAACGACCGGCCCAGGGACCGGCAGGAGAAGGAGCGGGAGAGGCGGCAGGCCCAGCAGAAGGTCAAGCAGGCCAGGGACGACATGACGAGGCCCGCACGCCCGAACAGGCCGCCCCGCCCGAGCCCGCCCCGCCCGCGCCAGGACCGCGACACCCCGCGCCGCCCCGACCCGCGCCGCCCTGACACCCGTCGCCCCGATTCACGCGGCCCCGAGTCCCGCCGCCCGGACGACCGAGGCCGGGAAACCGAGCCGAACCGCCGCCGCGACGACCAGGACCAGTCCCGCCCGCGCCGCGACACGGAGGGCACGAGGCCAACTACGCGCCGACGCACGACGTCCCCGGAGCGCCGCGCCTCCCACCGCGACCGCCAGACGGTGAAGTCCGCCCTCAACCGCACCCGCCGCGCCAAGGACCGCCTCGGCCGAAGCGACCGCGACGACCGCCGCCGCCGCGACCTCGACAACAACGCCAGGCGCATGCGCGACGCGTATGCTCGCCGCCGGGAATTGCTCCGCGATCAGCAGAAGAGGCGTGAGGAACAGCGGCGGCAGGTCCGCGACGAGCGCCGGAGGAAGGAGAATTCCGAGCAGTCGAAGGAAGATCGCCTGGCCAAGATAGTAGCTCGCTTGCGACCGCGAGTTAACTTCATGCTGAGTCGCGGTATTGGGCAGCCGATTTTCCGGACTGCACTCGCGGGGATGCGTGTCTGGTACAGGCTGAGCCAACTGGAATCGCTCGGCACATCCGCGGTAGATATCGATGCTGTACTCAATCCCCGGCGACAGGTCACGGAAGCCACACGGAAACGGATTTTCACGGAGGTTAATGCGCTGGACCCAGTGATCCGGAAGAGGATAGAGACGGCCGTCAGGATTGAAATTGAAGACGACTGGATTCTATTTAAGGGAGAAGAGTCGGAAAATGATTTCATTCAAAAATTCAAGCGCATCTTGGAAAGGCTTGTAATCAGAGTAGAGCAGGAGAAGAAAGATGAATACGGCCTTCATGCGGCAAGGGTGGCGGAGCAAGAAATCCAGGATTTCGTTCGCAGGGCGCCAGATGACTTGACTAAGCCAGAGAATAGTGCTTGGGGCAGGCGGATTGGCGATGCGAATGCGGCCAGACACCTGGCGGAAGCAATCATTTTGGGCAGGGATCAGGAAAGGAAGTTGCGCCAAGAGGACGATGAGACGTCAACGCCTTTCCCGGGGCAGGCGTCCAGGTTCCCAGCAGCAGTAAAGCATGAGCCGGGAATGTCGGAGACAGAATTCGCGCGGAAAGCTCTGGAGCTCGAGCGGCACAACGCCGAGGACGACCCGGATAAAGTCCCCTTCAAGGCGCCGGAGCCGATGGAGAAGTACGGAAGACGAAGCGACAACAGCATGATACAAAGGAAGTACAGTGCAGCGCTCATCGCCTACACTGCGACGAAGTACAAGAGATTCCCACACTTGGCCGAAGCTGTGAAAAGTCAAATCAAGAAAAGGCAAGTCGACCACGGTCGCGAATTGCAGGTGACGGGTCCGGATCATCCAAGAAACCTCAACATGTTGGAAAAGGTCACCAATTTTGAAGTCGGCACGCAGCAGATTCGCATTGCAATCGCGAGCCTAAAGGAGGGGACGCTAATAAAATTCATCATCGACTACGGGGTCTAGTTAAGATGGAAAACCTCGACTCTCGGTCGGGGTGCGACGGGCTCGTATCGGGTTATCGGATAAAAGGAGACAAGGTTGGCAAGTCATGGGGAACTCGTTGAAACCTTCGGTCGAGGCGGGGTCGTCACCGCCCCCCGGGGGCTGGGTGAAGGACTCGCGCCAGAGGCCGTGAGTCTCGATTCTCTGTTTACCGTTGGCCTCCCGTCCCGAATCGGAGGTGTCTACTCGCTGCAGCTCGCCGATGAACCGTATGCTTTCTCGGTGGTCTCTACTTCCGTCCAGGGTGAACCTTTGGATTTGGTGATTCTTGGCGCCCCGAACAGCGACTCAAGTATGCGATACCTCCTGGATACCAAGGATGGATTCGTTGCGCTAATCGACATGGATGCCGAGTATCCGCAGATGGAGACAATTAATGAATCGTTGGATAAGTTTATCGAGTTCCTGTACCGAATTGGACGCTTTCGCAGCTTCGAGCGATCGGTTTCCGAAAATCGTGAAGCTGTAGCGGACTACAAAGAACTGCTTTCTGCTTACCTTGTGTCGTTGGACTCTTTTGCCGTTTCAAAGGAAACGAGCTGGTGGTCAATGGTTTTCGATCGAGCTCTCTGATCATCGGGTAGGAAATCAGAAGGGTATCCGTTGCATGACCCGTTACGCCGATATCCCCAAACCCATCCGCTCCGGCATAGTTGTAGTCGACCCCGATCGTGGCACCCCGCAGCGCATCATCGTGCTGCAGTTCAACCCGGACACCCTGGAGCGAAGCGTCGCGCCCCAGTCCGCCGGGGATGGCGGTGACGCCGGAGGCGGCGGCACCGGCAGCGGGGACCGCAACGAGGCCCTCCGCCTCAAGGGCCCCGCCCAGGAGACCTGGAAGTTCACCGCCGAGATCGACGCCACCGACCAGTTGGAGATCGCCGCGCCCGACGGTATCCACCCGCAGCTCGCCACCCTCGAAATGCTCGTGCAGCCGACCACCACGCAACTGCGGGACGCGATGAGGCTCTCGCAGAAGGGCTCCATCGAGATCAGTCCGATCGAGATGCCGCTCACCCTTTTCACCTGGGGGAGTAAGCGCGTCATGCCCGTGCGGCTCACCGAACTCTCCATCAACGAGTCGGCCTTCGACGTCAATCTCAACCCGATCCGCGCATCCCTCAGCATCGGCATGAAGATCCTCACCGTGAGCGATCTGCCCGCCGGGCACCGCGGTGCCGACCTCTACATGGCGCACCTCGCGCAGAAGGAGCGGCTGGCCGCGGCCGCACGCGGAGGCAGCCTGGGTTCCCTCGGGCTCAGCGGCATCGGTGCCGGAGCGGCCGGCATACCGAGCGGAAGGGGCTGAGCACACCACCATGGCCGATATCGAGCCCTACGAGAACGCCCTGGATGCGATACCGGGCGCCCACCCTTACCCCCGCACCAGCCGGTATCACGACGCCGAGATCGGGGTCCACCGTCAGCCCGACGGGACCGAAGTGCGGTACACCAAGCGCCGGTTGCTGCCTCCGCTCGATCAGCAGGACGACGAGGTCCAGCCCCACACCGTCGCCGCCGGCGACCGCCCCGACCTCCTCGCCCAGCGCTACTTCGGCGACCCGTCCCAGTGGTGGCAGATCGCCGACGCCAACCCCGTGCTCGACCCGAACGAACTGACCGACGAAGCCGGGCGCGTCATCGACATCCCGCTCGCCGGCGGCGTCCCCGGCGGCTACCAGCAGGGCGGTCGGCGTGTTTGATCTGCCCGTGGGCCAAGGCCCCGTTCACATCACCCTCCTCATGGGACCCCAGCTCGCCCGCCCCGTCCCCGCCGAGGTCACCGAGGCGCTGCTGTCCGCCCAGATCACCGCCACCGCCGGCGAACGCAGCGGCTTCCAGCTCGCCTTCGACCTCACCAAGAACGGGATCATCAGCCGCAGACTCCTCCCTGAAGGGTTCTTCGATCCCAAGACCCGCCTCATCGTCACCGTCAATGTGAAAGGCACGCCCGACGTGCTCTTCGACGGGCTGATCGTCCGCCACGAGGTCGGCGCCAGCAACCAGCCCGGCCACTCCACCCTCACCGTCACCGGCGAGGACCTCACCCTCCTCCTCGACCTGGAGGAGCGCACCGCCTCGTACCCCAACCTGCCGCCCTCCGAGCGTGTGCTCGCGATCCTCCGTCGCTACTCCGACTACGGCATACGGCCCGACGTCTACCAGGAGAAGGTCGCCCAGCCGCCCCACCAGAACCTGCGCGTGCACTACCAGACAGGCACCGACCTGCAGTACGTCACCGAGCTCGCCCGAGCGAACGGATACACCTTCTACCTTGAGCCCGGGCCCACCGCCGGTCAGTCGTCCGCCCGTTGGGGACCGGAGGTCCGCCTCGGCATCCGCCAGCACGCCCTCAACGTCAACATGGACGCCAACTCCACCGTGGACCAGCTGACGTTCGCGTACGACGGAACGGCCCGCGAGGAGCCCCAGGCCCGCTGGCAGAACCCTGAGACCCGGCAGGCCACCCTCCTCCCGCAACCGCCCATCAGCCCCTTGCGCCCGCCCCTCGGCAGACGCCCCACGCCCGCTCTCAAGCGCAAGACCCTCTCCGGCACCGCCAAGCAGCAGCGCCAGGAGGCCGAGGCCGAACTCCTCGCCCGTGCCGCCGTTTCCGCCGACGTCGTCTCCGGGTCCGGCTCCCTGGACGTCAACCGGCACGGGTACATCCTCCAGCCCCGCCAACTCGTCGGCGTACGCGGCTCCGGACGCGCGTACGACGGCGACTACTACGTCAAGTCCGTCACGCACAACCTGCGCCCGGGCTCGTACCAGCAGAACTTCACCCTCTCCCGAGAGGGCCTTGAAGCCCGCAGCGACTACGTCCGGCCGTAACTGCAACACTTTCGCCATTTTTGACGCATCTACCAGGAGCACCCCACCATGGCGGCACCCAGCAATCGCTATCTCGGCAAGTTCCGTGGCCGGGTCGTCGACAACAACGACCCCTTGCGCATCGGCCGCGTCACTGTCGAGGTCCCGGACGTCCTCGGCAACGAGCCGTCGACGTGGGCGCTGCCCTGTCTGCCGTTCACCGGGCCGCAATCCGGGCAGTTCGTCGTGCCGCCGCCCGGAGCGGGTGTGTGGGTGGAGTTCGAGCAGGGAGATCCCAGCTTCCCGGTGTGGACCGGGTGTTGGTACGGAGCGGCTGAGGAACTGCCGCCGGACGTACGGAACGCACTGCCGGCCAACTCCCCGAACAAGCCCGTCGTCGTGCAGACACCGGGCGCGCACAAGATCGTGATGAACGACGCGGCCGGGACCGACGAGGGAATCCTGCTGCAGGCCAAGAACGGGGCGTACATCCGGATCACCGAAGCGGCGATCGTCATCGCCTCCGGCAGGGCCCGGATCACACTCCAGAACGACCAGGTCATCGTCAACGAGGGCCAGTTGACCGTGGAACCGAAGCGTTAGGAACGGGGGATCGACGAACGTGTCCAGGACATCCAGGGCGGCCGGGAATCTGCTGGCCGCCGACACCGTGATCAGCTGCCCGCACGGTGGCCGCGCCACACCGGCACACACGCCGTCCCCGTCGGTGCTGATCGGCGGCCGGGCGGCAGCCACCGCCGCTCACACCTACACCGTCGTCGGCTGCGCCCACACCGTGGACGGTGTGCCGCAGCCGTGCGTGTCCGTACGGTTCACGGCCTCCGCGAGCGGCGTGACCGTCGCGGGCGCCCCCGTGCTGCTCGACACCTCCGCGGCCCAGTGCTTCAGCGCGGCCCTGGTCGCACAGGGACCACCCGTCGTCAACGCCGCGCAGCAGGAGGTGTCCATACGATGACGAAGCCGGTCACCCGCACCGACATCGCCTTCCCCTTCCGTGCCGACCGCCGGGGACGCACCGCGCACGCCGGCCACGGCGAGCACGTCCACGACCTGGTCGAGCAGCTGCTGTTCACCAGCCCGGGTGAGCGCGTGATGCGCCCCGACTTCGGTTGCGGGCTCCTCGATCTCGTCTTCGCCCCGAACAGCCCCGAGCTGATCAGCACCCTCGAACTGTCCGTGCAGGCCTCCCTCCAGCGCTGGCTGGGCGACCTCATCGACGTGGAGGCCCTTGACGTGGTCAGCGAGGACCACGTCGTCCGCGTGTACCTCTCGTACGTCGTACGTGCCACAGGCGCCCGGCGTGAGGACGTCTTCGAAGGGAGGGGCGCCGCATGACCACCGACAGCACTGGCACCACCGGAACCACCGGCATCAGCATCACCGGAACCACCGGCATCACTGGGCACACGCGCACCCCGACCGACATCGAAGGAAAGCTGCTCCAGGCGCAGCAGGAGCTCCTCGACTGCCCTGTGCTTGCCGTGGACCGCTCCGTCACCGGCGATCTCAGCGAGATCTTCGACGAGACCCCGGTGATCTTCTCCTTTCTGCCCGAGTGGGAGGGCGTGACATTCAGCCGTGACCTGTGCGTACGGAGTCCGCGCATCACGGAGATCGCCAACTGCTGGCACAGTGAGCCGACTGCGGGGATCCCCGAAATTCGTGGTGAGTTCCGTGTGACAGACCTTTTCACCGCGGTCCGGAAGCGTCCGCCGAACCTGGCCTGGACCGGCTCCTCCGACGAAGAGCGGGACTTCTTCACCGAATTGCGGGTCATCGATGACACGCCACTCGCCGCGACCGGGCAGCTTGCGGCGGTTCGTGTTCAGAAGCAGGCCGATCCGTGGGAACTCTGGTACTACGACACGGAGTTGACCGGCGTCGAGGGATGGACCCGGCAATACGTCAAGCTCGACCTCACCTATCCGCAATACGTGGAGCAACTCGCCGTTACCAAGGGAACGTTGGGCTGGCAATACCTCTTCACCGATGAGGTGCCCCTGGGACACCCGGATTTCGCGGACGTCAGGAACCAGCTGACGGCGATGCTGGACCTCTTTCCCCGGCTCTTCCCTGCCTGGAGTTACGCGGAGCTCAGCAGACGCCTGGAGGCCCGCCTGTGACCCGCAAGCAGTGCACGGAAAGGCGTGGATCGGTGCTCTCACTCAACCAACTGGAGGAGCGTCATATGGCCTCACTCGCCGCCCTGCGCGGCGACGGGTCCATCACGCTGCTCGACGTACGGCATGGCGACGTCGGTCTGGCATTCGCCGATATCGAACCGCTCGAAATGTTTGATCCGGAGTGGGAGGAACTCCGTCTCGACGCCGACATGCTCGGCGATCCACTCAGGTTCGAGGTAGCCGCCCACTGGGAGTCCGGTCCCTCACTTCCTCCCTTTTCCGGAGAGTACCGAGTTCCCTCTCCGATGGAGATACTGACTCAGGGACGGATGCCGTCGCTGGACCTGCTCGAAACTGACTTTCAGAAGGCGTTCGTCTCCACCCTGCGCTACTTCGACAATGCCTATGAATCGAGCAGGGGCTTCATGACATTCCTGCGCACGGATCCCGGTTCGTCGCCGTTGGAGGTCTGGTTCTCGGATCTCGTGGGAACAGGCGCCGCCCCCCACCCTCCGGGCTACGTCAAACTCGATCTGACATTCACCGAGTATGTGGAGACGCTGCTGCTGACCAAAGGTCTGCACGGCTGGCAGTACCTCTTCGCGGACGTCTCCCTCACCGATCCTGCCCTGGAGCACCTCGTGGAAGGGCTGCGCAACGGACTGGACACGTTTGCAAGCGTCTTCCCCGGCCAGGACTACGCGCCTCTGACGAGCCGCCTGGAGGACCGACTGTGACCCCCCACGCCGACATCAACGACCCGGTGGGCGACGAGCACGCCGTACGTGTCCAACTGCCGTACGTCCTGCGGGCCACCGTGACCCGGACCGGCGACGTCTTCGAAGGGAGGGCCACCGCATGACGCGCACGACCGGCACCGCCAACACCGGCACCACCACATCCCGCCGTGCCAAGGTTCGAGCCGCCCAGCTCAACGGCATCGACGCCGTGGAAGTCAGCGACGACGGACTGCTGCTCACCGTCACGTTCCTCGGCAAGGCCCCGCATGGTCTGTGCCCCGAGAACGTCCGCGTCGACGGAGGCCGCCGCGTCACCGGCATCACCGCCCTCGACGTCAGCGTGGAGCGCGAGGAGGACCCCGAGCTCGACGACCGGCTGTACGTCACCCTCGACAAGGCCGGCGACACCTCCCGCTACCGGCTCTCCCTGGTGGAGGCCGACCCGTACGGACGGCCGGGCACCGAACCCTTCCGCGGCTTCGACCAGCGCTACCACAGCGCGACGTTCCGCTTCCGCCCCGACTGCCCGACGCCCTTCGACTGCAAGGACGAGCCACACCCCGACACGGACTTCCCGGCCGCACCCGTCATCGACTACACGGCCCGCGACTACGAGACCATCCGCAAGCTGCTCCTCGACCGGCTCGCGCTCACCACGCCCGACTGGGTGGAGCGCAACCCCGCCGACCTCGGGATGACGCTGGTCGAACTGCTCGCCTACACCGGTGACCAGATCAGTTACCAGCAGGATGCCGTGGCCACCGAGGCCTACCTCGACACCGCCCGGCGACGGGTCTCCGTACGGCGTCACGTCCGGCTCATCGACTACGCGATGCACGACGGGTGCACGGCCCGCGCGTACGTCACCGTCGAGACGGCCGGCGACCAGACCCTCGCTCCGGGAACGTTCCGCTTCGCCTCCGTCGACGTCCGCACCCTCGACCCGCACGACCGGCCCGAGCCCGGCACCGTCATCGGTGACCACGACCTCGCCGACCTCGACGAACGCGGCTCCGTGGAGGTTTTCGAACCGGTCACTCCCAGCGACCCGCTTCAGCTGCGCACCGCACACAACGCGATCCGCCTGTGGACGTGGGGCGGCGAGGTCTGCACCCTCCCGAAGGGCGCCACCTCCGCCACACTGCGCGACGCGTGGGTCGACCCGGAGACCTGCCGCGACCGCCGACTCGCCCTCCGCCCCGGCGACCTGCTCGTCCTGGAGGAGATCAAGGGCCCGCGCACCGGCACCCCGGGCGACGCCGACCCCGCCCACCGTCAGGCCGTACGCCTCACCTCCGTCACCCCGGGCATCGACCGCATCGAGGACCAGCCGGTCCTGGAGGTCACATGGGCCCCTGAGGACGCGCTCCGCTTCCCCTTCTGCCTCACCACGCGCGGCGGACGCGACTGCCTGCCGATCGAGGACGTGAGCCTCGCCCGCGGCAACGTCGTCCTCGTCGACCACGGCCGCACCCTCCAGTGGTCCGGCGAACTCCCCGAGATCGTCACCGTGCCGCCCGTACTCGCCGTCGTCGCGCCCTGCGACCTGCCCGCCTTCGGCTGCCACGACCGCGACGAGGGCAATGCTCCCGCGCGGCTCATCAACTCCCTCACGGACCGTACGGAGTCCGGCGAGGCACTCACCGCCGACGACGTCCGCGAACTCTTCGCCGTCGTCGGCCTGTCCGTGACCACCCGCGCCGGAATCGGCCTGGAGCGGGCCGGGCAGCGCCACGAGCGCGTCGTCCCCGGCACCGCGTACGCCCAGGCCTCCGCCCTGCGCACGCTGCTCGCGCAGTCCGTGTACCCCGGCATCCAGCCCCGTTTCCGGCCCGTTCTCGGCCGGGTGCCGGTCGCGCAGGCCGTGCCGTTCCCCGACCCGCGGACCGTCTCCGCCGGGCAGGCCGAGCGGATCGCGGCCATCCCGGGGCGGGTGCGGCAGCGGCTCGTCGACCTGTGGCGCAGCGCCCGCGACCGCGACGGGCTCGGCGACGACGAGATCGCCGAACTCGCCGTGATCTACGGCCTGAAGCTCCTCGAACGCCTCGAACTGCGCCGCCATCCCGTGCGCGCCCTGCGTGAACTCCTCCACCGCACCGACGAGTTGCTCGACGCCAAGCTGCGCCGCGTCGAGATCCTCACGGCACGGGCCCGCGCGGGCACGGTCCTCGACGGGCACATCGCCTGGGAGATCGCGCACAGCTGGGGTCCGGCGTACGCGGCCGGGCTGCACCCCGACGAGCCCGTGCTGCGCGGCTCCGCGAGCTCCGCGCTCGCCCAGGACCCGCGCCGCGCCCTGCCCGCTGTACGCCTGCACGAGAATCACGACAACCACGACAACCACGACAACCACGAGAATCACGACGTGATCTGGGCGCCGCGTCGCGACCTGCTCGACAGCGGCTCCCGCGACCGGCACTTCGTCGGCGAACTGGAGGACGACGGCCGCCTCGCCCTGCGCTTCGGCGACGGCCGGCACGGTGCGAAGCCGACCCCGGGCGCCCGGCTTGCCCTGCACTACCGGCTCGGCGGCGGCAGCGCGGGCAACGTCGGCGCGGAAGCCATCAACCACCTGGTCGTACAGGCCGGAGAGGGCGGGGACGACTGCGGGGCGACCGTCGCCGTCGTCCGCAACCCGCTGCCCGCCACCGGCGGCACGGTACCCGAACCCGTCGAGCAGGTACGCCAGCTGGCGCCGCTCGACCTGCGCCGCACCCGTCTGCGCGCCGTCACCGCCGACGACTACGCCGCCCTCGCCTCCGTCCTGCCCGGAGTGCAGCGCGCCGCCGCCGAGATCCGCTGGACCGGCAGCGTCAAGGAGGCGCACATCGCGATCGACGCCCACGGCACCGGCAGCCCGCCGAACGAGTTGCTCGCCGCCGTCGAACAGGCCCTGGAGGCGTACCGGCGCATCGGCCACGACCTCGTCGTCGGCCCGGCCCGTCTCGTACCGCTCGACATCGCGCTCACCGTGTGTGCCAAGCCGGGCCACCAGCACGGGCAGATCCTCGCCGAGCTGTACCGCGCACTCGGAAGCCGCCGCCTGCCGGACGGCCGGCTCGGCTTCTTCCACCCGGACGCGCTGACCTTCGGCGAACCCGTCCGGCTCAGTCGTCTGGTCGCGGTCGCCGCGGCCGTTCCGGGTGTCGAGAGCCTGCAAGTGACCCGGCTGCGGCGGCTGTTCGAGCAGGACCGCGGAGAGAGGGAGGACGGCGTGCTGCGGCTCGGCCCGTTGGAGATCGCCACCTGCGACAACGACCCGGACCGGCCGGAGAACGGCCGGCTGGCGATATCCCTGGGAGGTGCCCGATGACGGACACGCACCCGATCCCGATCACCGTTGACAGCGGCCCGCCCGACGACTGCGGTTGCGGCTGCGGCGGCGCCTGCCGCGACGGCCACGACGAGCGCCTCGCGCCCGCCCCGGTCCACAACCCGCCCGGCCGCACCGCCCTCGACTACCGCGTCGGCGAGTACGGCTCCTTCCTGGCAGCCCTCCTCGACCGGCTCGCCTCACCCGCGTACCCCGCCCTGAACGGGCTCACGGTCCGTACGCCCGACGACCCGGCGATCGGCCTCCTCGACGCCACCGCCGTCCTCGGTGACCTGCTCACCTTCCACTCCGAGCGGATCGCCGACGAGGCCTACATCCGCACCGCCAACGAGCACCGCTCGCTGGTGCTGCTCGGGCGGCTCGTCGGCCACCGGCCGCGCCCCGGCGTGGCCGCCGCCACCCACCTCGCGTACACCCTCGAACGCGACCCGCGCGCCGAGACCCTGCCCGTGGTCATCCCGCGCGGGGCGCGCAGCCACAGCGTGCCCGCCTCCGCCGACGAGGAGTCCCAGACCTTCGAGACGGGTCGCGACCTGACGGCCCGCTGGGACTGGAACGAACTGAAGGTCCGCCGCCGGCGCCCCTCTCTCGTCACGCGGGAGGACCTGGAGAAACGCTCGGTACTGTTCGTCGAGGGCACCAACAACTCCCTTCAGACCGGTGACCAGCTCCTCTTCGTCTTCGGTGAACGCGCGGGCGGCGAGCGGAAGCTGCTGCCCGTGGCGGAGGCGCGGGTCGACCGGGAGGACGAGATCACCGCGATCTCCCTGCCGGAGTCGGCCCCGGCGACCCTGAAGGAGCTCGTCGACGAGGTGCGCCGCTGGACCGCCGAGCCCACCGCCCCGGGCGAGCCCGGCGACGAGCCGCCCACCCCGGAGATCCCCAACCCGCGCCCGATCAGCAAGCTGATCGAGGACTTCGAGGACCAGGTCCTCGCTCCGCTGCGCGCGGACCTGGACACGGTCAAGTCCCCCGAGCGGCTCGCGGCCCGTCTCGCCGAGCCCGTCGCCCGCCTCGGCGAGGCGCAGGTGCTGGCCACGCCGCACGAGGACGTGGCGGCATGGTTCGAGCAGTTGGAAGCCGTGCTCGCGGAACTCGCCGAGCGCGCCCTGGAGCTGGCACCGGCACAGCCCGAGGAGCCGGCCGAGCCGCAGACGAAGGCGGCACTGTCGGCAACCCTCGCCCCCAGCGAAGCCGCCCTCACCCCTCGCGAAGCCGCCCTCCAGGCCCTGAGCAACGTCCTCCCCGCCCTGCGCGCCTCCGCCCCCGCTCCTCGCGGCGGCACCCGCGCCCAGCTCCCCGGCACGGACACCGCCCGCCTGCTGACGGCCCTCAACCCCGGCCTGGGCGGCGGCCTCTACCCGGCCTGGCGCACGGCCGCGGCTCCCAGCACCACCCCGCAGCTGCTGCGCGAACTGCTCGCGATGCGCGTCACGGCCGCCCCCTTCGGCGCCACCGCCCCGCTCAAGCCGGTCCAGGACGACCGGGGCCGGGTCATCCGCACCGCGGACTGGCCGCTCACGGGGGCCGTCCTGGTCAGCATGCGTGTCGTGTTCGACACGGCGGGCAAGGTTCCGGTCCGGGCGGAGTTCCAGTACGTCGAGGGCAGCAGCTCCGACCAGCGCGCCGAGAACCTGCCCGTGGCGCAGCCGGTCATCTTCCGCCTCGGCACGGGCGAGGTCGAACTGATCACGCGGGTCGCCCAGGACCGCGATCTGAACTGGCTGAACCGCCGGCCCACCGACTCCCAGGAGCCCGGGGTCACCGCCCACCTCCGCTCGGGACTCCCCGAGTACGACCTGTTCGTGTCGCGGCCCGACGACGAAGGCCTCGTCCACGTGGCCGTCGGTGACGCGGACCTGGTCACCCTGCGTCCGGGCGACACCAAGCCGCTCCACCTCGGCGAGGAGGAGATCAGCCTCCGGTACACGACGGGCACCACCGAGCCCAACGTCGAGATCGTCCTCGCCAGCAAGCGCGACCCCGTCAACCGCCGCGTGCTCCAGCTCGACACGGTGCACCCCGGCATCACTGTCGGCAGCTGGGTCGCGATCCGGCGCCCCGCCAAGGGCGCCGACCACGGCATCCCCGGCGACAAGAAGCTCGCTTCCGTCACCACCCAGGTCGTGGCCGCCCGTACCGCCGCGTACTCCAACTACGGCATCACCGGCCGCGGCACCGAACTCGTCCTCGCCGACCCCTGGCTGGACGAGTTCGACGTCCTGCTGTCGCACATCCGCGACACCACCGTGCACGCGGCGGGCGAGCCCCTCCGTCTGGCGGACGAGCCGCTCGGCGAGGACGTGCACGGCAACGAGATCGAACTCGCCGAGCTGTACGACGGGTTGCGGCCCGGGCGCACCCTGATCATCGGCGGCGAGCGCAGCGACATCCCCTCAGTGGCCGGAGTGACGGCCACCGAGGTCGTGACGATCGCCACCGCCGATCCGGCCGTCGACCCCCGGCTCCCCGGCGACCACGCCCACACCCGGCTGACCCTGACCGCCGACCTGGCCCACCGCTACCGTCGCGAGACCGTCCGCGTCCTCGGCAACGTCGTCGACGTCAGCCACGGCGAGGGCCGGGAGGAGGCGATCGGCAGCGGCGACTCGGACCGGACGAACCAGACGTTCGCGCTGTGGCAGTCCCCGCTCACCTGGCTCGCCGACGACAACCCCCTCGGCGCCACACCCGTGCTGGAGATCCGGGTCGACGGCGTGCTCTGGCACGAGGTCGACAGTCTCGCCGGACGCGGCCCGCGCGAGCGCGTCTACATCACCGGCTCCACCGCCGACGGGCGCACCACCGTCACTTTCGGCGACGGCATCCACGGCGCCCGCCTGCCCACCGGCCACGAGAACGTCCGCGCCCGGTACCGCTTCGGCACCGGCAAGGCGGCCAACGTCGCCGCCGACCGCATCACCCAGCCGCTCACCCGGCCCCTCGGCGTCAGCCAGGTCACCAACCCCCGCCCGGCCACGGGCGGCGCGGACGCCGACGGCCCCGGCCTGACCCGGCGTACGATCCCGCTCGCCGTGTCGGCCCTGGACCGGCTCGTGTCCGCCGCCGACTACGAGGACTTCGCCCGCTCCCGCGCCGGCATCGGCCGTGCCGCCGCACGCGAACTCTTCGACGGACGGCGGCGCGTGCTGCATGTGACCGTCGCGGGAACGGACGACGTGCCGATCGCCGACGATTCGGACACGTTGCGGGCCCTGCGCGGCGCCCTCACCGAGTACGGCGACACCAACCTCCCCGTCCGCGTCGACGTGCGCGAGCTGGTCCTGCTGCTCGTCGCCGCCAAGGTCAAGGTGGCCCCCGACCACGCCTGGGAGACCGTCGAACCGCGGCTGCGTCAGGCACTCCTGCGCCGACTCGGCTACGAGGGCCGGGAGCTGGGCCGGCCGGCCCGCCTCTCCGACGTCCTCGCCACGGCCCACACCGTGCCCGGCGTCGACTACGTGGACGTCGACGTCTTCACCGGCGTCCCCGCGTCCGCCACGCCCGACGAGCTCACCGCGCTGCTCACCCGCCCCGGCCCCCCGAGGCCGACGGTCCCGGCGCACCCGGCGACATACGACGAGAAGACCCACACCGTCCGTGCCGAGGACGGCGAGACGCTCTCCTCGATCAGCGCCCGGTACGGCGTCCCGCTCGCCGAACTCCTGCGCCTCAACCCCGACATCACCGACACCCGGCGCCTGGCGAAGGGCCGGTCGGTGTTCGTCTTCCGCGGCATCCGCCCGGCCCAGCTCGCGCTGCTGTCGCCGAAGGCCGCGGACACCCTGATTCTGACGGAGGTCAAGTGATGTCCCCGGACCCCCAGTACGAGACGGCGGCACCCCCGGCGGCGTCCCGGGAACCCGACGGTCTCGCCGAACTCCTGCCGCGCTGGCACCTGCTGCGCGACGCCGAGGAGGGCGAACCGCTGCGCGCCCTGCTCGCCGTCGTCGCCGAGCAGATCGACCGTGTCCGCGACGGCGTCGCCCAGGGCTACGAGGACCTCTTCGTGGAGACCGCGGCCCCCTGGGTGCTGCCCTACCTCGGCGACCTCGTCGGTTACCGCACCCTGCCGGGCTACGAACGCGTCCTCACCACGGGCCTGCACACCGGTGGCCGTGCCGAACTCGCCGAGGCCGTCGCCCCACGCGCCGACGTGGCCGCCACCGTCGCGGGCCGCCGCCGCAAGGGCACCCTCCACCTCCTGGAGGAGATCTCCGACCGGGTCACCGGCTGGCCCGCACGCGCCGTCGAGCTGTCCCGGCACGTGGCCCACACCCAGCCGGTGAAGCTGTACGGCACCGGAGGAACCCAAGCGCAAGCCCATCGTGGGGGACGCGGCCGGCTCGTCGACCTCCGCGACGGCTCCGCGCTCGCCCTCGCGGGCGGCCCGTTCGACACCGCGGCCCGCACGGCCGACGTCCGGCGTGCCAACTCCAGTCGTACACAGGGAGGTTGGACCCCGGCCGGAGTCGGGCTCTTCGTGTGGCGGCTCAAGGCGTACTCCCTCACATCCTCCCCGGCGTACTGCATCGACCGCGCCCGCAACCTCTACACCTTCTCGATCCTCGGCAACGACACCCCCCTGGTCACCAAGCCGGTCCCGGAGCCGTCGCCCACCCACCTCGCCACGGTCGACAACGTCCCGGCGTTCGTCACCCGCCGCCTGCTCCACGACCGCCTCGCCGACTACTACGGCCCCGGCAAGAGCCTCGTCATCCGCCGCGACGGCGAGGACAAGCCCGTACCGCCCTCGGACATCGTCGTCGCCGACCTCTCCGACTGGCGCTACCGGCCGAAGCGCGGCCAGGTCGCCGTCGACCCGGAGCTCGGGCGGATCGCCTTCGGCTCCCGGTCCGCGCCCCGGCAGGGCGTGTGGGTGGACTACCACTACGCGTTCGCCGCCGACATGGGCGGCGGCGAGTACGCGCGCGACGACCGCGTTCCCCGGCCGGACGCGGCCTTCTACCGCGTCGGCCCGGGACAGCGGTTCCGTCAGATCATGGACGCCTACCGGGCCTGGCAGCACGACCGCCGGGCCGACCGGACCGGCCCCGAGGGCATCATCGAGATCACCCACAGCGGCGCCTACCAGGAGCAGCTGGACTTCGACCTCGACCCCGGCGACCGCCTGGAACTGCGGGCCGCCGAGGGAACGCGCCCCGTCATCCGCCTGCTCGACTGGTACAGCAACCGCCCCGACGCCCTCAACATCCGTGCGGTGTCGGAGGACTGCGCCCCGCACGAACGGCCGCGCATCGTGCTCGACGGGCTCCTCGTCGCCGGACGCGGCATCAACGTCACCGGCCCGATGGGCGCCGTCGTCGTCCGCCACAGCACACTCGTGCCCGGCTGGTCCCTGGAGCCCGAGTGCGATCCGCACTCACCCGAGGAACCCAGCATCGTCCTGGAACGCACCACCGCGTGCCTCCAGATCGAGCACAGCATCCTCGGCACCATCGAGGTCATCGGCGACGAGGTGAGCGAGGACCCCCTCGACATCCACCTCCGCGACAGCGTCCTCGACGCCACCGGCCACGACCGCGAGGCCCTCTCCGCCCCGGACTGCCGGCACGCGCACGCCGTGCTCCACCTGAACCGCACCACGGTCATCGGCGAGGTCCACACCCACGCCGTGAAGATCGCCGAGAACTCCGTCCTCACCGGCAGGCTCCATGTGGCCCGGCGCGGCGTCGGCTGCCTGCGCCACTCGTACGTCCCCGCCGGGTCCCGTACGCCCCGCAGGTACCGCTGCCAGCCCGACCTGGCCGGGCCCGCGGGGGCCTCCCGTGTACGGCCGCTGTTCGCCTCCGAACGCTACGGGACGCCCTGGTACGCCCAGTTGGCCGACCGGTGTGCCGAGGAGATCCGGCGCGGCTCGGACGACGGCGCAGAGATGGGCGCCTTCCACGACCTGTACCGGCCACAGCGCGAGGACGGCCTGCGGGCGCGGCTCGCGGAATACACACCCGCGGGCACGGACGCCGGGATCTTCTTCGTGACATGAGCCACCCCGCGCTCCCGCGCCGCGCGTGAACCCGCCCGGCCGCCCGAGCCGTACCCGACGACGACTCCTGAATCGCACATCCTCAACCAGGGGGACCCCTTCCATGCACGCTGACCTCTCCCGCCTCACGTTCCGCCCGGAACGCCACTACTCGGCGGTCGTCGCCCAACAGGGCCGCGTCCAGCTCGACGCCGACACCAACGAGCAGGCCGCGATCCAGCTGTACCAGGCCCGCACGTTCGCCGCGGACCTGATCGGCCGGCACGGCGGACCGCGCGAGGCGTGCGGCTTCCGCATCGAGTACGTGGGCGGCAAGCACGACATCGACACCCTGTACATCCACGGCGGCCGCTACTACGTCGACGGCATCCTCTGCGACGCCTACCGTCCCGCGCCCGGCACGCCCGTACCCGACGAGGGTGCCGAGGATCAGGACGACACGGCGGCCGCGCAGCCGCCCGCGTACTGGACCTACTGGGACCAGCCCGACGGCTACCGCGACCCGGAGAAGCCCGGCGACCGGCTGCCCTCGCCCGCCCAGTCGCCGTTCCTGGTCTATCTGGGCGTGTGGGAACGCTCGGTCACCGCGGCCGAGGACCCGGCGCTGCGCGAGGTCGCGCTCGGTGCGGCGATGCCGGACACCGCCGCCCGTGTGAAGGTCGTCTGGCAGGTGCTGGCGCTGTCCCTCGCCGCCCTGGAGATAGAGGAGACCGACCCGGCCAAGGAGGTCGTCCGCGCCGCCTTCGACAAGTGGGCCGCGCGCCAGGCGGCCCCCTCGGCCCGGCTCGCCGCCCGCAGCGAGCGGCCCGGCCACGCCGACGAGGACCCCTGCCTGGTCAAGCCCGACGCCCGCTATCGCGGCCCGGAGAACCAGCTGTACCGGGTCGAGGTCCACGCCGGCGGCGGGGCGAAGGGCGCCACCTTCAAGTGGTCCCGCGAGAACGGCTCGGTCGTCTTCCCGGTCGACGAACTCGACGGCACCTGGGTGCAGTTGGCCTCCCTCGGCCACGACGACAAGCTGGACCTGGACGTCGGCGACCACGTGGAGCTCACCGACACCGCGTACGCCTCCCGCCTTGAGTCCCTGCCGCTGCTGCGGGTCGAGGAACTGGACCTGCCGGGCCGCCGAGTCCGCCTGTCCGCCGAGCCGGAGCAGAGCGTCGGCCGACTGCCCCACCTCCAGCCGTACCTGCGCCGCTGGGACCACCACGCGGGCCCCAAGCGCAAGGGCCGTACGACCCCCCTGCGCGGGGGAGCCGTGCCCGTCACGGAGGGCGAGTGGCTGCCCCTGGAGGACGGCGTCGAGGTGTACTTCGCCAAGGGCGGCACCTACCGCACCGGCGACCACTGGATCATCCCCGCCCGCACCGCCACCGGCAGCGTCGAATGGCCGGCGGACCCGGCACGCCGCCCCCTGCTCCAGGGCCCGGCCGGCATCGCCCGCCACTTCGCCCCGCTGGCCCTGATCAAGGGCGAGGGCAGCCCCGTCGACCTGCGCTACGCCTTCGCATCGCTGGCGAGCAGCGTCCCGGCCGCGGACGATGCCGCACTCGCGGCCGAGGAGCAGGCCGGCCTGGAGGAGCGGGCCGCCGAGGCCGACCCCTCCGGCGGGCGGTCACAGACCACAGGAGAGGCCGAGGCCTCCGCGGAAGGAGACCGGTAACCATGGCCACCCCCCTGAGCGCGTCCAAGATGGTGGAGATCCTGCGTGCGGAGGGCCTCACGGTCCACGAGGTGCGCAGCTGGCGCACCCACAACCGCAACTCCAAGGGCCCCTGGGGGCCGGTCAACGGCGTGATGATCCACCACACCGTCACCTCCGGCACCCAGAACTCCGTGAACATCTGCTACAACGGCTACTCCAGCCTGCCCGGCCCCCTCTGCCACGGCGTCATCGACAAGAAGGGCGAGATCCACCTCGTCGGCAACGGACGCGCCAACCACGCGGGCTCCGGCGACAGCGACGTCCTGCGCGCCGTGATCAACGAGACGAAGCTGCCGCCCGACAACGAGGCCGACACCGACGGC
This sequence comes from Streptomyces sp. KM273126, assembly GCF_004337435.2. Lineage (NCBI taxonomy): Bacteria > Bacillati > Actinomycetota > Actinomycetes > Kitasatosporales > Streptomycetaceae > Streptomyces > Streptomyces sp. KM273126. Next base: position 995,867 of record NZ_SJXB02000002.1, read on the forward strand.
AACCGGCACTTCTACGGCTTCGAGTGCATCAACCTCGGCGACGGCAAGGACCCCTGGCCCGAGGCGCAGAAGGAAGCCATCGAGAAGGTCGCCGCCGCGATCTGCCGCCACCACGGCTGGACCGAGCGCTCCGTCATCGGCCACAAGGAGTGGCAGCCCGGCAAGGTCGACCCGCGCGGCTTCACGATGGACAGCATGCGCGGTCGCATAGCCGACCGGCTGGACGGCAAGGGCGGCGGGACGAAGCCCAAGCCCGCCGACCCGAAGCCGGCACCCAAGCCGAAGTACGAGCCGTTCCCCGGCAGCGGCTTCTTCCACGTCGGCCAGAAGTCCCCGGTCATCACGGCCATGGGCCGCCGCCTGGTCGCCGAGGGCTGCAGCCGCTACGAACAGGGCCCGAGCCCCGAGTGGACCGAGGCCGACCGCCGCTCCTACGCGGCCTGGCAGCAGAAGCTCGGCTTCAAGGGCAAGGACGCCGACGGCATCCCGGGCAAGTTCAGCTGGGACAAGCTGAAGGTGCCCAGGTCAGGGAGCTGACCCAATATCAGCCGCCGGTCACTTTCGGCGCCCACGCGCACGCCTCGATCGCCGCCGCCAGCACCGCCCGCTCGGTGGCGGTGAGGGCGTACGTGTCCTGCGTGCCGGGAGGCGCGTCCAGATGCGGGCGGACCCGGTCCGCGTCGGCGGTGGTGAGGGTGGAGACCGGTTTCATCAGCAGGGTGAGCGGGTGCTCCAGATCCTGGACGACGGTCGAGTAGAAGTCCGTCGTCGAGGCCCTTGTGGGCAGCGCGAGCCCGCCCTCGTACACCGCCAGCCGGCCGTACGGCGACGACGCGAACTTCCCGATGGCGCGTGGGGCGCTCAGGTCGTCGTCCTTGTCGTCTGGCCCCGCCTGAACCAGGAAGTCCGGAGCGTCGCGGCGTTCGAGGGTGGCGATGTCGTAGTGGTAGTTGACGTTGCCCCCTTCCGCCACCAGGAGGTTCCACGGGGCCACCGGGTTGAGCCGGAAGAACGTACGGGGTGAGGAGTGCCAGCCGTCGTGCAGGCCGCGGATACGGCCGCCGATGATCTGCCAGCGGTACAGGCCCTTGTCGTAGCCGGCCGTGACGATGGAGTCCTCGGTGAAGGTGATCGCGTTGATCTGGCCGTGCCGCAGGGACTCCACCACGATGTCGTGCAGCGGCTGCAGCCTGCTGTCGGTGACCAGGATCCGGGTGCCGTCCGCGAAGGCGATCCGCGTGCCGGTGGCGTCGACGGCGAACAGGTCGGCGCGCCGGAAGCCGAACTCCCGCAGGTTGAGTTGCTCCTGCTCGCCGTCGGCGGCCGCGAACGCGATGCCGTTCATCTTCGTACCGACCACGAAGCCCGTCGCGGTCGCCTCCACCACCGCGTCCAGCAGGCCGCTGCCACTGGCGAGTACGGCCTCCCGGCCGGGCGTGTACTCGACGATCTCCGTGTCGCCCCGGTAGCCCCCGCTGTCGAACTCCCGGCGGGCCACGACCGTTTCGCTGTTGATCGCGCACAGCGACCAGTGCTGGGCCGGCCCCTCGTACAGCGTCGACCGCACGCCCGTCCGGTCGACGGTGACGACCCGCGAGGTGTGCATGCCGCGGCCCCTCGTGTCGAGCGCCACGACCGGGTGGCGCACGGAGAAGCCCACCGGGCTCGCGAATCCCAGAGAATCGGGGAGCCTGCGGGTCGTGCGCTCGAACAGCTGGGCGCCGAGCCGAATCGCCTCCTTGGGGGCCAGACCGGTGAGGATCTCGGCCAGGCGGGCGTCGGCGTCCGACGGCGGGGTCCACCTGCGCAGGTTCAGATGAGCCGCCGCGCCCGCCGCCTGGGGCAGAGGCTGGGAGAGGACCAGCCACCACAGGCCGCGCCAGTCCCTTTTGCGCGCCATTCTGCGCGCCAGCCCGACCGGATCCGGACCGCCGCTGATGTGTGGGATCACCGTGTGCCGCCTCCCCGTTGGTGAGCTTCCACCGTTGGCCACCGTCCGGACACATTCTGTCGCAGGTGTCACCTGCCGTACCAGCAGCTGGTCAGAGGGAGAACCAGCCACCGGGTTTGATGTCCACCCCGAGCTGACGCAGCGTCGCCTCCTTCAGCCGCGGGTCGAAGTCGCCCATCGCGTTGGCCGCACGTACCCGTACGGAACGCCCAGCGTCCGGTGACTCGGCCAGTTCCCTCAGCAGTCGCAGCCCCTCCTCCCGGTCCACCTCCGCCAGGGCGTGCGCGGCGACCACGCGGGCCTCGTCCGTCAACTCGGCTGCGTACGACCGCAGGAGGGGCAGCCCCGCCTCCCGGTTGCGGCCGGCGAGGAGCGCGGCCGCCCGGATGCGCGGGCCTTCGTCCCAGCCGGGCTCTCCGGCCAGGACGGCCAACTGGGCTTCGCCATCGGTCGGTTCGTAATGGGCGAGCTCAAGCGCCGCGCGCAGCCGGTGCTGTGGCTCCTGGCCGACGGCGCGGGCGATCGCACCCAGGGCGCGGATTCCTTCCGCACGATCGTGCTGCGCGAGCAGTACCGCGGCGTCGCAGGTGTACCGGCCGGCCAGGGCGCCGTCGGCGAAGTCGCGCAGGATGAGCGTGCCCGCATCGGCCCGGTAGCGGGCGAGCCGGTGTGCCGCTTCGACACGGTAGCGGGTGTCGACCCGTTCGTCGCGGGCGATACGTTCGAGGAGCAGGGTCGCCTCGGTCCGGGTCTGATCGCCGTCCTCGGCCGCGCGGGCGAGCGCGTCGGCCGCGTACACCCGGCAGTCCGCGAAGAAGCCCCGGTCGGCGGCGAACCGCCGCAGCCAGTCGGTACCGGCCGTACGGTCGTGGGCGCACAGCCCGATGGCCGCGTCGACCTTCGCCAGATCGGGGCAGCGCGGGTCCGCGACCAGGGCGCGCAGCCGGGACGTACCCGCGGAGGTGTCGTGGTCGGCGAGCCGGGCGGCGGCCAGGGCGCAGTGGCGGGAGGGGGCGTCGTCCGCGAAGCGGGTGAGCAACTCCGTGCCCGACTTCCGGTCGACGTGAGCCAGGTACCAGGCCGCGGCGATCCGCAGTTCCAGCGGGTACGAGCCGTCGTGGGCGAAGGCGCGCAGCAGGTCCGTGCCGCGCGGGTCGTGACCGGCCAGCGCCGCCGCGGCGTTGATCCGGTCGACGGGCACCGAGCCGGGATCGGTCGCCATGTCGTGCAGCCGGCGCCGTTGCTGCGGCAGATGAGCGAGCGCGGTGTGGGTCTGCTGCCAGTTCCGGACGACCGGAAGTGTCTCGTCCTCCCGCTGGTCGGGGGGCCGCCACAGCAGATCCAGGACCCGGCCGCGTGTCTCGTCGTCGCACATGCCCTCCGCCAGCAACGACGCGGCCTGTTCGACCCGTTCGGGATCGGCGGCCAGCCGGCTTGCGATCCCGCGCTGCACGTCGGCCGGATGCCGGTCGAAGGCGAACAGGGCGGCGATGCGGGTGTCGGCGTCGGAGAGGGCGTCGCCCCAGGTGACGGGATCGGTGCCGTAGCGGTCCCGGAGGTGTTTTGCGGCCAGGTACTCGGCGAACGTGCGGTGCAGGAAACGGGGATGTGCCGTATGGACGTCGACGACCAGTCCGGTGGCTTCGAGCAGTGCGGTCACCGCCCGGTGCCGGTACGGGTCCCCGTCGGCCGGGTCGGCCAGCAGCTCCGTGGCGGCCTCGACCACCGGTGTGCCGTGCCGCAGATACGTGTCGGCAAGGTCACCGAGGAAGCCGCGCAGGGCGGCGGTGACCGCGGCGTGCCGCGGTGCCTCCCGGGCATGCCGCTCCCGCAGCCGGCCGAGCAACTCCTCGACGCGGTCCCGCACGTACGGTTCGTACGGGCTCTGCCGCTGCGGGAAGCGGCCGAGGAACTCCGCCACGGCGCGGGCGTACAGGTCGACCCTGCGGGCCTGCACGCGCCGCTCGCCGGCCGGGTCGAAGTACTGACCGACGGCGAGATGCGCGAGCAGGGGGAGCCGCACCAGGTCGAGCATGCCGTTGCCCCGCACATACGCCAGGAACTCGTCGGCCCGTGCTGCGGCCCGTTCGCGGATCCCGGGGTCCAGCAGACGTTCCCCACCGCCTGTCTGATGTGCCATCACGAATCGGCGCAACTGCTCGACAGTGAACGCCTGCAGCCGGAACTCCGTGGCCCCGGCGCCGACGAGGCCGCGCCAGGCGCTGTCGTGCAGGCTGCGCGCGGACAGCATCAGTCGGCGTTCCATACCGGGCCCGCCGGCGCCCTGCCGGGCTGTGGCCAGCAGGACCGCCATCACCTGCCGCCAGTCCTCGGGTCCGGTCACCTCGTCGAGCGCGTCCACCAGCACCAGCACCCGGGAGCCGGGGACCGGCGGGCCCGCGTCCAGCAGCGCTCGCACCTCTGGCCTCACGGCCGACGCGATCGAGTCGTGCCCGACCAGTTCGCGCGCGGCGATCCGCAAGGGGAGCAGCGGCCCGAACGGCGCTCCGTCCCGCCCGCCCGCCCGCGTCGCCGTCCGCCACCACTGCCAGGCGGTGTCCTCCACGTATTCCAGCAGGCTGGACTTGCCGACGCCCGCCTCGCCGGTGACGACGATGTGGCGGACGGTCGGATCGGTGAGGAGACGCTCCACGGACACCGGCTGCCCGGTGACCCGCAGGGGCCCGGCCGGGGCCTCGGCGTCCCGGTCGGCGGTGGTGCCGAGCCGCTGCTGGGTATAGACACGAGCGAGTTCGCCGGGCTCGGCGGCGCGGTAGGTGAGGCCGCCCCGGTCGCGTACCTCGTCGGGTGCGGGCGCGGCGGCGAGCAACTCGGGCGGCAGCAGCGGACGGTGGCGCCTCAGGGGCCACGTACGTGCCGCGCTGCCCAGCAGCAGCTTCGGCGATCTGATGCGGGGACCGGGCTTGCCCGGGTGCCCCGTGCCATCACCGGAGTCGGTCCGGCCCTGCTGCCGCTCCGGCGGCCCCATCCGCCCGTACCCCCAGGCGCCCGCCCCGCCGGCCCATCGGATCCACTCCGCCAGCAGCGGATCGTCCGCGAACGCCCGAGCGGGCACGGCCCGCAGCTCGGCGACGGGCCCGGACGCGCCACCCGCGTCGGCGGTGACGAGCCCCACCAGCCGGTCCCCGGCGAACAGCGCCGCACCGGACATTCCCGCCCAGCCGCTACCGGGCGTCCGCCGTGCGAGCGCGCCGGTCGAGATGACCCAGTGCCCGGACCGCACCCCCGACAGCGGATGCACGACGCCGCTGAACTGTCGCGACTCTCGCACCCTGCCCACCACGTCGTGGTCGGGGAATCCGACGGCGGTGACCTCGACCGGGTCGGCGGAGGCGAGGTCGGCCCAGTACGTCGTCGACCATCCGGCAGGCGGTGCCGGATGGTCGGCGTCCTCGGTGACCAACAGCAGCGCCACATCGCACTCGGGCCGCCACCACACGGCCACGGCGTCCCGGAACGGCCGGCCGGCGGAGGCGTCCGCCAGCGCCCGTACCCGGCACGGCTCGTGGCCACGGGCCAATTCGTCCAGCACCGCCGGCGACAGGGGGCGGCGCGGTGGTGGCGCGCCCGGCGCGGGCTCGTCGGCCGGAGTGCTGCCCACAGCCGCGTGCCACACCGTGAGCACCAGCTGCGGCGTGACGAACCATCCCGAACCCGCCACGCGGGCTCGCGGGTTGTAGATCTCCGCGACGCGCTGAGCAGTCAACGACACGGTTCGGTCCCCCTCAGAACCTGCGCCATCCTGCTCAGCGCGGCTCGCCGTCGACGTCCGCGGTCACCCGCACGGGACCGTCGCCGCCCGCCGAAACCGGGTTGAGTGTGAGCGACAGCCGGTGAGTCGTCTCCGACGCGGCCTTCCCCGCCGCTCCGAACGACACCACGCCGAAGCGCAGCCCACCGCTCCCCGAACCTTCCCGCGTGATGGCGAGCGCCAACTCGACATCCACCTGCCCGAGTTCGAACTGCAGCGGCTCGCCGCTGCCCCGCGCCATCGCCGCCGTCAGTTCCGCCCGCAACGCCTCGATGGTCTCGGCCAGCCCACCGGCAACGGCCCCGCTCTCACTGCCCATACGACGACCCCCGTGACTCGACTACAGCATCCTGAACACCGTCCATGATGACACCGTGTCTGCTGGAACTCCCTCGTCCGCGCGGTGAGTCGAACACCGCCGGGCGCTACGCCGAGCCCGTGTTCGAGGGAGGGTACGGCGGTCGCGCCGGGATCGCCGGACCGGGTGAGGGCAGCGGAGGCAGCGCCGTCTCGCGCAGCCAGGACGCGAACAGGTCGTCCAGCGGCTCGCTCGCGTACCTCGCCACATGCGTCTGGAAGGCCGCCGTGGTGACCGCGCCGCCCCGGTGCGTCGAGGCCCAGCCGCGCAGCATCCGGAAGAACACGTCGTCGCCCAGCGCACAGCGGACGGCGTGCAGGACGAGCCCGCCGCGCTGGTAGAGCCGGTCGTCGAACATCAGCTTGCGGCCGGGGTCGGCCAGGCGCAGGTCCTGCGGCAGCGAGGACAGCAACCGGTGGGCGGCGGCGGCGAGTTGCTGGGCCGTACGACCACCCGAGCGCTCCGACCACAGCCACTCGGCGTACTTCGCGAACCCCTCGTTCAGCCATATGTGCCGCCAGTCGGCGAGGGACACGCTGTTGCCGAACCACTGGTGCGCCAGCTCATGCGCGATGAGCCGCTCCGAACCCCGCGCCCCGTCCACGTGGTTGGCGCCGAACACCGACAACCCCTGGGCCTCCACGGGGACGTCGAGCTCCTCCTCGGTGACCACCACGGCGTAACTTCCGAACGGATACGGCCCGAACAGCTCCTGGAACAGCTCCATCATCGCGGGCTGCCGCGCGAAGTCACGCGAGAACTCGGGCAGAAGACTCGCCGGAATGTGCCCGTGCTGCGGAACGCCGCCCAGTCCCGGGTCGCCCAGCAGCACCGCCTGGTACTTCCCGATCGACAGCCCCACCAGATAGCTCGACGTCGGCGCCGACTGCTCGTACACCCACGTCGTCGTGGACGCCTTCGTCGTACGGGTCAGCAGCCGCCCACCGGCCACCACCTGGTACGCGGACGGAGTGGTGACCGAGATCTGGTACGACGCCTTGTCGGCGGGGCGGTCGTTGCACGGGTACCAGGACGGCGCCCCGACCGGCTGGCTGGCCACCAGCGCCCCGTCCGCGAGCTCCTCCCAGCCGAGCCCGCCCCAGGGACTGCTCACGGGCCTGGGGTTGCCCGACCAGTGGACCTCGACGGTGAACGCGGCCCCGGCGCGCACCGGCTTCGCGGGCCGGATGCGCAGCTTGCCGCCCCGGTGCGTGTAGTGCGGCGCCCGGCCGTCCACCTTCACCCGGCCGATCTTGAAGTCGGCGAGGTTCAGCTGGAACTCGGTGAGCGCGGCACGCCCCGCTATCGCGTTGATCCGGGCCGTCCCCGCCAGCCGGTTCGGCCCGGGACGGTAGTCCAGCGCGAGCTCGTACCGGTGCACCCGGTAACGGGGATCGCCGTTGGCCGGGAAGTACGGGTCCGGACCCACTGACTGCTGAACCGCCACTGCTGCGTCTGCTCCCTGCGCTGCTCTCGTACGACGTCCATCGTCCCCACCCGAGGCCGTGGAGGCCACGCCCGGCGACGCCGTGCCCGCCGGCACCATGTTCACCGAAGTCATGCCTGCCGACGCCATGCCTCGATCGGGTTGCCCAGCCAGCGCGTGCCGTCGGGTACCGACTCCGCGGCCATGACCAGGGACGCCGGCCCCAGCGTCGTACGGGCCCCGACGGTGCTGCCGGGGAGGACGATTCCGCCCGGGCCCAGCGTGGCGCCCTCACGGAGGACCACAGTATCCGTCCGCAAGATCCGGTCATGGAAGAGGTGGGTCTGGAGCACACAGCCCCTGTTCACCGTCGCCCCGTCGCCGAGCGTCACCAGATCGCTCTCCGGCAGCCAGTAGCTCTCCACCCACACGCCCCTGCCGATCCGGGCGCCGAGCCCGCGCAGCCACAGGTTCATCAGGGGCGTACCCGGCACGGACGCGGCCAGCCACGGCACGGCCACCACCTCGACGAACGTGTCGGCGAGCTCGTTGCGCCACACGAAGGCACTCCACAGCGGATGCTCACCGCTGCGGTGCCGCCCCACGAGCGCCCACTTGGCGACCACGGCCAGCACACACCCGGCCGCACCCACCGCGAGCAGCACCACCCCGCACAACAGCCACGCCCAGCCGCCCAGCGCACTGAGCGCCGCCACCGTCAGCACGGCCAGCGCGGCCGAGCACAGCACGGGCACGACCCGGCACAGTTCCACCAGACCGCGCGCCCACAGCAGCCGGGCCGGGGGCTCGTACGTCCGGCTCTGGTCACCGCCCGCCGCGTTGCGGGGCAGCCTGACCGGCGGCAGCCCCAGATACGAGCTGCCCTTCTTCGCCTTCTTCGGCGTCGCCGACAGCACGCCGACCAGCCCGCCGTCCGGCACGCTGCGCCCCGGCGCGGTCATCCCCGAGTTCCCGAGGAACGCCCGGCGCCCGATCTCCGCCCGCCCGATCCGCAGCCAGCCGCCGCCCAGCTCGTACGGCGCGGTCAGCGTGTCGTCCGCGAGGAACGCCCCTTCGCCGACCGTGGTCAGGCTGGGCAGCGCGAGCACGGTGGAAACCTCGGCACCCCGCCCGACCCGCATCCCGAGCAGCCGCAGCCACACCGGCGTGACCAGCCCCGCATACAGCGGGAACAGCATCTCCCGGGAGCGGTCCATCAGCTGCGTGACCGTCCAGGCCTGCCAGCCGACCCTGCTGTGCGTGGGATGCGTCCCCTCGCGCAGCCCCAGGCTCAGCAGCCGTACGGCGACGAGCAGCAGCAGCGCGTACACCACCCCGAAGGCCAGCGTCGCCGGAACCAGCGCGAGCACCGCGCCCCGCAGCGCCTCGCCGAGCCCGGCGTCCGGCGCCACGAACAGGCTCACCGTCAGCAGCGCGGCGAGTCCGGCGAGCAGGGGCAGCGCTATCAGCCCCACACCCGTCACGCCGTACAGCGCCCGCCAGAACACGCCCCTGGCCGGCCGCTCCTTCGGCCAGTTCCGCTTGGCCTTGCCGAGCTTCACGGCGGGCGCCCCGGCCCAGCGCTGCCCGGTGGGGACCTGCCCGACGACGGCGGACCCCGGCGCGACCTCGGCCCGCTTGCCCACACGCGCGCCCGGGAACAGCATGCTCCGCGTCCCGACCACCGCACCGGCACCCACCTTGACCGGCCCGATCTCCAGCCGGTCACCGTCCAGCCAGTGGCCCGACAGATCCACCTCGGACTCCACGGCCGCACCCCGCCCGAGCTTGAGCATCCCGGTCACCGGCGGCAGCGAGTGCAGATCCGCCTCGGGCCCCACCTTGGCGCCCAGCGCACGGGCGTACCGCTCCAGCCAGGACCCGGTGAGCGAGGCCGCACCACTGAACTCGGTGAGCCGCTCGGCCGTCCACAGCCTCAGATGCACGCTCCCGCCACGCGCGTACCGGCCCGGCGTCACCCCGCGCAGCAACAGCCGCGCCCCGCCGGCGGCGACGGCCAGCCGCCCCGGCGGACTGAAGAACAGCACAGCCCCGGCCGCCACGGCCCACCAGGGAGCGGTCGGCAGCCAGGCGTACGACCCCGTCGCCCCGAGCACGTTCCCGAGGGCGGCCAGCGGAACCATCCAGCGCAGCCCGAGCAGCGTGAACAGCGGGACGAGCAGCAGGAGTTGCAGCACACCGGCCCGCACCGGCACCGGCTCGACCGCCCGCCGGGAGCCGTCGTCCTGCGCGGACTCCTCCAGGTGCCGGGCGAGCTTGCGCAGCGTCGGGTGCTGGTAGATGTCGAGGACGGCCGCGGAGGGATAGCGGCCGCGCAGCCTGGTGGTGAGCTGGGCGGCGGCGAGACTGCCGCCGCCGATGGCGAAGAAGTCGTCGGAGGCACTGCCGACCGGAATCCCGAGGACCTCCGCCCACTGCTCGGCGAGCCAGGCCTCGGTCCCGTACAACTCCTCGGCCGGCCCCCCGATCTCCAGTCCCTCCAGCGGCCAGGGCAGAGCGTTCCGGTCGACCTTGCCGGAGGTGCGGGTCGGCAGGTCGGCGACCGGCGCGAGCAGCGGCACGAGCGCGGCGGGCAGCTCGGCCCGCAGCTTCTCGACAGCGGCGGCGTGATCCCATCCGTCCTGGGTGACGACGTAGCCGACGAGCAGCTGATTGCCGCTACGGGCCGTCCGCACGGCCGCGGCCGCACCCGCGACACCGGGCAGCGCCTGCAGGGCCGCGTCCACCTCGCCGAGCTCGATCCGCCGCCCGCCGAGCTTGATCTGCTCGTCGGCCCGCCCGAGGAAGACGAGCCCCTCGGCGTCGGCGCGCACGAGATCGCCACTGCGGTAGGCGCGCTCCCACCCCAGCGACTTCAGCGGGGCGTACTTCTCCGCGTCCTTCTCGGCGTCGAGATACCGGGCGAGCCCCACCCCGCCGATCACGAGTTGCCCGCTGCCGCCCATGGGAACGAGTTCCCCGGCCTCGTCGACGACGGCCAGCTCCCACCCGCCCAGGGGCAGCCCGATCCGGACGGGCTCCTCCCCGCTCATGAGCGAGGCGCAGGCGACGACGGTCGCCTCGGTGGGCCCGTAGGTGTTCCACACCTCGCGCCCCTCGGTCACCAGCCGCTGGACCAGCTCGGGCGGGCACGCCTCCCCACCGAAGATCAGCAACCGCACGTCGTTGAGGGTCTCGGGCTCCCACAGCGCGGCGAGCGTGGGCACCGTGGACACCACGGTGATCTCCTGCTCGACCAGCCAGGGCCCCAGATCGGCCCCGCTGCGCACCTGCGAGCGCGGCACGGGCACCAGACAGGCCCCGTACCGCCAGGCCAGCCACATCTCCTCGCAGGAGGCGTCGAAGGCCACGGACAACCCGGCCATGACCCGGTCACCGGGCCCGATCGGCTCCTCGGTCAGGAACAGCGCGGCCTCGGCGTCCACGAAGGCCGCGGCACTGCGGTGGCTCACGGCCACACCCTTGGGCTTCCCGGTGGACCCGGAGGTGAAGATGATCCAGGCGTCGTGCTCGATACGGGGCCGGGCGGCCGGGGTCTCGCTCCGCCCGTGCACGGTCAGCTCGTGCCCGGCCCCGACGACGGCCCGCACCCCGGCCTCCCCGAACACCAGCTCGGCCCGCTCGTCCGGGTCCTCGGCGTCCACCGGCACATAGGCCGCACCCACGGCGAGAACGGCCAGGATCGCCACGTACAGATCATTCGTGCCCGACGGCACCCGCACCCCGACGCGGTCACCGAGCCCCACCCCGGCAGCGGCCAGCCGCCGGCGCAGGCCCTCCACCTCGCCGGCCAGGGCGCGGTACGTCAGACAGCTGACACCGTCGTCCAGGGCGGGCTCGTTCGGATGCGACCGCACGGAGGCATCGAGGACGTCGACGAGGGTGCGGGGGGCGGGGGCGGGTCCGGCGACGAAGCGCGCCACGGTGCCGAACCCGTCACCCGGCCCGTCGTCGAGCAGCGTGAGTGCAGGTGTTTCGTGTACGGCCGCCATCGGATCCTCGCGTCTCGACCCGGACGATCCGGGGGCGCCGACGGACCGCAGGGGTGCCTGGGATGTTCCGTTCCGGCGCCGAACAAGCCCAATACTCTAGTGCGCGGGGAAATCCGGCCTGTCCTGTCGGCCAAGCAGCGGCATCCACGACACGACACGCGAGTGCGGGCCAACCATCGTGACCTGGGACTTTTCCGGCACGGGGAGATGTACCCCACATTTCACCGAGGTAACGAGAAAGGGCCGCGACCCGATGGTCACGGCCCCTGCTGTGAGAGTGTCCGAGGGGGGACTTGAACCCCCACGCCCGATAAAGGGCACTAGCACCTCAAGCTAGCGCGTCTGCCATTCCGCCACCCGGACAAGGTGTCTGTCGTGCGGGGTTTCCCCCGCGGCGACAGAGAAAACACTACCAGGCTTTCGAGGGCCCCTGATCACAGCCCGTCCCCGCGTGAACGGTGTGTGACGGGCCGGGCCCGGTCTTGGGGCGGACGGGTGCGCGGAGAGAGTATGAGGGAGGTACACCGGCAGTGACAGCGGGAGGAAGCAGCGTGAGCGACACGGACACGACCAGGTACGTCACCGGCGAGGACGAGGTCGTGGACCTCTGCCGTGAGCTGATCCGGATCGACACCAGCAACTACGGCGACCACTCGGGTCCCGGCGAGCGCAAGGCCGCCGAGTACGTCGCCGAGAAGCTCGCCGAGGTGGGGCTCGACCCGAAGATCATCGAGTCGCACCCGGGCCGTGCCTCCACGGTGGCCCGCATCGAGGGCGAGGACCCGTCACGGCCCGCGCTCCTCATCCACGGCCACACCGACGTCGTACCGGCCAACGCGGACGACTGGACCTACGACCCCTTCTCCGGCGAGATCGCGGACGGGTGCGTGTGGGGGCGCGGCGCCGTCGACATGAAGGACATGGACGCCATGACGCTGGCGGTCGTCCGGGACCGGCTGCGCAGCGGGCGCAAGCCCCCGCGGGACATCGTCCTCGCGTTCCTCGCCGACGAGGAGGCGGGCGGGACGTACGGCGCGAAGCACCTCGTGCGGCAGCACCCCGACCTGTTCGAGGGCGTGACCGAGGCGATCGGCGAGGTCGGCGGGTTCTCCTTCACCGTGAACGAGAAGCTGCGCCTGTACCTGGTGGAGACGGCCCAGAAGGGCATCCACTGGATGCGGCTCACCGTGGACGGCACGGCCGGGCACGGTTCCATGACCAACACCGACAACGCCATCACCGAGCTGTGCGAGGCCGTCGGGCGGCTGGGGCGCCACACGTGGCCGGTCCGCGTCACCAAGACCGTGCGGTCCTTCCTCGACGAGCTCTCCGACGCGCTCGGCACCGAACTCGACCCCGAGAACATGGACGAGACCCTCGTCAAGCTCGGCGGCATCGCCAAGATGGTGGGCGCGACGCTCAGGAACTCCGCGACGCCCACCATGCTCGGCGCCGGCTACAAGGTCAACGTCATCCCGGGTCAGGCCACCGCGCATGTCGACGGGCGCTTCCTGCCCGGATACGAGGAGGAGTTCCTCGCCGACCTCGACCGGATCCTCGGCCCGCGCGTGAAGCGTGAGGACGTGCACGCGGACAAGGCCCTGGAGACCGGCTTCGACGGCAAGCTGGTCGACGCCATGCAGAGCGCGCTGGGGGCCGAGGACCCGATCGCCCGTGCGGTGCCGTACATGCTCTCCGGTGGCACCGACGCCAAGTCCTTCGACGACCTCGGCATCCGCTGCTTCGGCTTCGCTCCGCTGCAACTGCCGCCGGAGCTGGACTTCGCGGGCATGTTCCACGGTGTCGACGAGCGGGTGCCCGTGGACGGGCTGAAGTTCGGGGTGCGCGTCCTGGACCGTTTCATCGACGCGTCCTGACCGACCCCGGTATTCGGCAGGGTGTACGGGGATCGACCGGGTCGGGTGAATGCGACCATAAGCTCGTAGCTCGATTACATCCTCCTCGTTACAGGTGATGTGACTCGCTGATTGGAGTCGCTTTGCCAACAAGGAGGAATTAATGATCAAGAAGGTCGTCGCTGCTGCCGCTGCCACTGGCGGACTGGTTCTCGCGGGTGCGGGCCTGGCGGTTGCCGACTCGGGTGCTCAGGGTGCTGCCGTGGGCTCTCCGGGTGTTCTGTCCGGCAACGTTGTTCAGGCGCCCGTTCACGTCCCCGTGAACTTCTGCGGCAACACGATCTCGGTGATCGGGCTGCTGAACCCCACCTTCGGCAACACCTGCATCAACAAGTGACGTTGTGCCTCACCCCGTGAGGGGCCTCACCCCATGAGGGTCTGAGTCCGTCGGCCCCGGAGTGCACGCCATGCACTCCGGGGCCGACGGGTTTTCCGCAAGGTCCAGGACAACGTCGAAGCGTCGAAGGCAGGGAATTCAGCAATGCGACAGGTCACCCGCAAGGGCCTGATGACCGTGGCGGCGGCGACGGGCGTCATCGCCGCGACCGGCGGCTATGCGAGCGCCGACTCCGGAGCCCACGGCTCCGCCACCAACTCGCCCGGCGTGCTGTCGGGCAACTCGGTGCAGGTACCGGTGCACGCCCCGGTCAACGTCTGCGGCAACACGGTGAACGTCGTGGGGGCGCTCAACCCGTCGGTGGGCAACAAGTGCGCCAACAAGAGCGGCGACAGCGGCTCGCACCACGGCGGCCAGGGCGGCGGCTCGCAGAGCGGGTCCGGGCACGGTGCCCAGGCCGACGGGGACGCCGCCGGTTCGCCCGGCGTGGGCTCCGGAAACAACGTCCAGGTGCCGGTGGACGTGCCGGTCAACGTCTGCGGCAACAGCGTGAACGTCGGCGGCATCGGCAACGCGACGACGGGCAACGAGTGTGACAACGGCTCGGGCGGGAGCCACCACACCCCTCCGGGCGGCGGCCACGAGAACCCGCCGGGCAAGCCGGGGGAGCCTGGGCACCCCGGGAACCCGGAGCACCCGGGGGAGCCCGGAAACCCGGAGCAGCCGGGCAAGCCGGGGGAGCCCGGACAGCCTGATGAACCCGGCAAGCCCGGCCGACCGAACAACCCGGGCACACGGACCGTCACCCAGCCCGAGGGCGTCGAGCAGCTCGCCCAGACCGGCAGTGAGCTGCCCCTCGGCCTCGCGCTGCCCGTCAGCGCGGGCGCGATCCTCGGCGGCGCGCTGCTCTACCGCAAGGTACGGGCGACCTCGTAGCCCCCGTGGCGTGTGCAACGGAGCGGGCCCCGCACCGGCGGGTCCCGCTCCGGTTCAGTCGCCCGCCCTCACCACGTGGCGCGCACCTGGCGGATGATCCGCCGGCGCAACCGCACCCTGCGGCTGCCGTCGTGCAGCAGGCTGAGGCGATCCAGCTCCCAGTGACCGTACTCGGCGTGGTCCGTCAGCAGACGCGTGGCTTCCTTGCGGGAGACCCCGCGCGGTACGTACACGTCGACAAATTCGTATTCCGGCATCGCATCTATTGTGCGGGCAGAGGCCCGGTACGGATAGCGTCTGCACTATGTCTGATGCTGCGCAGCCCACCGCTGCCGAGGTACGTGCCGCCGCCGAGGCGGTCAAGACCGCGCTCGACCGTCACCTGGCCGCGGTCGAGCGGAGGACGGGTGAGGACGACCCGGCCGTCTACGAGGCGTTCAACGAGCTGGCCGCGGCCGCCGAGGAGTACGACGAACTGCTCTACGACCGTTACGACGAGGTCACGCCCTTCGAGATCCCCGGCACGGTGCCGCCCTACGCGGGACCCGAGCCGGAGGCCATCAGCGTCCTGATCCGCAGGGACTACACCGTGGCGGAGCCCCAGCGGCTGCTGGCACAGGCACAGCGCGTGGAGGCCGTGGAGGAGGACCGGAACGGAGCCGGCGGATCCGCCGACTCCCTCGGCACGGCTCATGCCCTGGACATCGTGTTCGGCGAGTTCGAGGCCGACGAGATCGCCTCACGGCACAAGGAGTTCGGACTGGAGGAGGGCGATTCCACGCTCTGGGTGACGGCGCTGGACGCGCCGACCGAGCCCGGCGAATGGCTGGAGGCCCCCTTCGAGCAGCCCGACGAGGACCGGGTCATCTGCCGCTTCGACGCCAGCACCAGCTTCGAAGAGGACGACGGCGACGACCTGGACGACGAGCTCGTCCCCGAATCCGAACTGGACGACGACGAGGACCTGGAGCCCCTGGACGCCGATCGCTGAGCCCCTCCGGTCACGGCGACGAGCACGGTGCGGTGGCGGTCACCTGACAGCAGGTGACCGCCACCTTCCTTTGGCGAGGGCGGCGGCCACGCGCCTCGCGTGGCTCAACCGGCCGCCGGGACCTGCGCCTTGAGCAGGGCGGGCAGACGGGTCGTACGGGGCTTGGCCAGGACCTCGGCCACAGCCTGGGGCAGCGCCTGCTCCACACCGTGCACCACGGACAGATGGCGCTCGGCCCGGCCGAAGGCCGTGTAGACCCAGGGCCGGCTCAGGGCCTGGGCGGCGTCACCGGGCAGCACGACCACCGCGGCCGGCCACCGCTGCCCCACGGCCTGGTGCGCGGTCAGCGCCCACCCGTGCCGCACCGACTGCTCCACCCGCTCCTTCGGTACGACGACGGGGGCGCCCGCACACTCCAGGTGCAGCCCGTCGGCGTCGGCCTTCACGACGCGGCCCGGCACCGTATGGCCCGGCGTGGGGGAGTAGGCGACGCGGTCGCCGGGGTCGAAGCCGCCGAAGCGGCCCGGACCAGGGTTCAGCCGCTCCTTCAGGGCGGCGTTCAGCGCGCGTGTACCGGCCGCGCCGCCGTGGCCCGGCGTGATCACCTGCGTCTGCTCGGCCGGGACCCCGATCGCCCGCGGCACCGAGTCCGCGACGAGCTGCACGGTCCGGTGGACCGCCTCACCGGCGTCCCGCACCGGCACGATCACGACCTCCTTGCCGGGCGCCTCGACCTGGTTCAGCTCGCCGATCCCGATCCCGGAGACCAGCTCGCCGATGGGACCCGGGTCGGGCGTGCGCGAGGTGACCTGAGGGCAGACCCGGGCGGTGAGCAGGTCCGCGAAGACCCGCCCCGGCCCCGCGGACCACAGCACCCCTGGATCGCCGCTGAACACCAGCCGCGCCCCGTCGGGCAGCGACTCGGCGAGCACGGCCGCGGCCTCCACGTCGAGCTGCGGGGCGTCGAGCACGACGAGGAGATCGAGGTCCAGCGCCCCGTCCACGTCCCGCCCGGGTCCTTCGGCACCGGACAGGAGCCCGGCAACGGTCACCACCGCTGCGAGGGCGTCGTCAAGGACGCTCCGCTCACCCTGCTGCGCACCGGGTCCGTCCTGACCTTGCCGCTCACTCCCGGCCACCGCACCCGTGGTCACGTCGGCGAGCAGTGCCGCGAACCTCCGTCGGCCGTCCGTGCCGTGCGTGGCCGCGTACGCGCGCAGACCGAGTGCGCGCGCGGCGGCGACCAGGGCCGCGGGCTCCGCGCGGGATGCCTCGCCGCCGGTGTGCAGGACCAGGCCGTGCCCGGCGACCGCGCCGATCAGCTCCGCCGCGGAGCGTGTGGCCGAGGCGGCGGCCTGCTCCCATCCGGCGGCCGAACCGTCCTCCTTGGGCACCGAGTTGATCACCCGGGCCAGTCCGTCGGCGAGGCTTTCCTCCGCGAGGGCGTACTGCTCCAGGCCGAGCAGGACGCGGACCGGGCGCTCCTCCGTCTCCTCGCCCTCGCTCTCCTGGGCCGGGGCCGGGGCTGGGGCGGCCGAGTCGAGGGCGTCCTGGAAGACCAGGGCGTCGCCCTCCGCGATGCTGCTCTGCACGGCCGCGTCCGGGTCCGGCACCGAGCGCCGGCTGAGCGCGGCGGTCAGGGCAGGGATCTCCAGGGCCGTGTGCCCCGCGAGCGCCGCCTGCTCCAGGAGCCAGACGGTGACCGCCCGGGCCCGCCGCTCGTCATCGGGGCCGCACTCCGCACCGAGCAGCGCCCGCGCGAAGCCGTCGGCCTGCTCGGGCCGCACGCCGGTGACCCGCAGCAACTGCCAGGGGTCCGCGCGCAGTTCACCCGCCGCGCCCTCGCCGAGCACGGCGGCGACCTGCGGTGCGAGGGTCTGGGGGGCGCCGCCCTCGGTCAGTACGGCGTGCACGGCCTCGACCGTCTCGCGAGCGGGACCCGCAGGGGCCGGGGGTGTCACGGGTGCCGTGGGCTGTGGGCGCCGAACCGGCTCGGCCGCGGGCCTGCGCGGTGCGGGCTCCGGCCCGCTGAACACCGGGGACGCGGGCTTCTGCCCGCCCTCCACGGCCCGTACGGCCGCGAGGAGGTCGGCGGCCGCGCCAGTGAGCCTGCCCCCGCTCTCGACCGGTGCCGCCTTCTCGGCCTTCCGACGCTCGATCCGCTCCCGCTCGACCTGCTGGGCCGCCAACTCGGCCTCGGCCTCGGACCGGTCGGACGCGGCGCCGCCTTCGGCCCCGGCCGCCTCCGCACCCCCCTGGGTCGCGTCCGTGGCGCCCTCGGGGGCGTCCGTTCCGCTCTCGGGTCCGTTCTCGTCGCCCGGGTGCCCCGGCTCGGCCGTCTCCGTGGGTTCGGGCTCCGTGCTCACAGCGTGCTCCAGTCGTGATCGGGATAGCGGTGCAGGGGCGCCGACACATCGTCGAGAGCCCTGCAGATCTCGTCAGGAAGAGTAAGGGCCTCCACTGACAACGCCGCCGTGAGCTGCCGCGCGTTGCGCGCGCCGACGATCGGGGCGGCCACACCGGGACGGTCGCGGACCCAGGCGAGGGCCACCTGGAGCGGGGTCGTGGCAAGACCGTCCGCCGCCGTCTGCACCGCGTCCACGATGCTGCTCGCCGTCTCGTCGAGGTACGGCGCGACGAACGGGGCCAGGTGCTCCGAGGCGCCCCGTGAGTCGGCGGGCGTGGAGTGGCGGTACTTGCCCGTGAGGACGCCGCGGCCGAGCGGTGAGGACGGCAGCAGGCCGACGCCCAGGTCCAGAGCCGCGGGGAGCACCTCACGCTCCACGCCGCGCTGGAGCAGCGAGTACTCCATCTGCGTACTGGCCAGCCGCGTGCGTATGCCCGGGGCCGCGAGCTGCCATGTGGCGGCCTTCGCGAGCTGCCACCCGCAGAAGTTGGACACCCCGGCATACCGAGCCCGTCCGCTGCTGACCGCCAGGTCGAGTGCGTGGAGGGTCTCCTCCAGCGGGGTGCCGGCGTCGTAGGCGTGCACGTGCCACAGGTCCACGTAGTCCGTGCCGAGGCGGGCCAGGGAGGCGTCGAGCGCCGAGAGCAGATGGCCGCGTGAGCCGTCGAAGCGGCGGTCGGGGTCCGGTACGCTGCCCGCCTTGGTCGAGATGATCAGGTCCCGCCGTGGCACGAGCCCCTCCACGAGCTGCCCGAGCAGATACTCGGACTCCCCATCCCCGTACACGTCCGCCGTGTCGACAAGGGTGCCGCCCGCCTCCCAGAACACCTTCAGCATGTCCGCGGCGTCGTGCTCGTCCGTGTCACGTCCCCAGGTCAGGGTGCCGAGCCCGATCCGGGACACACGCAGGCCGGTACGGCCGAGATGCCTCTGCTCCATGAACGCGACACTACTGTCCGGAACTCGCCACGTGGGAAGCCTGTGGACAACCGATTTCCGCAGGCCCGCCTCCGCGAGGTGGTTCGCTGGGGGCTGCCGCCCCCAGACCCCCGTTGGTGGGCAGGGGCGGGCGGGTCACGCGCGGGTGGGCTGTGAGGTCCACCGGCCTGAACGGCCTTGTCCTCAAACGCCGGACGGGCTGGAAATCCGGCCCCGCCCGCACAATCCAGCCCCTCCGGCGTTTGAGGAGCGGGGTGCGGGGGCCGGCCCACGAAACGTTTCCGGGGCGGAGCCCCGAAGCCAGGGGTTCCACGGGGCGCAGCCCCATGGCCGGGGTTGAAGGGGCGGAGCCCCTGGAGGATGGGACGGGTAGGGGCGGCGGGGGCGAGAAAACCCACCCGGCACCCACCCGGCACCCGTCCCGCAGAAATGCACCGAGAGCCGCCCCCGACCCCGCTCCCCACCAACGCCCCCTCACGCTAATCTCGACGCCACAAGGGACGTTACTGATCAGTAAGGGGAAGGCCATGCAGCTCGGGATCAACCTCGGCTACTGGGGCGCCGGAATGGACGCGGACAATCTCGCCGTAGCCCAGGAAGCCGACCGGCTCGGCTACGCCGTGTGCTGGGCCGCCGAGGCGTACGGCTCGGACGCGGCCACCGTACTCAGCTGGGTCGCCGCCCAGACCGACCGCATCGACGTCGGCTCCGCCATCTTCCAGATCCCGGCCCGCCAGCCCGCGATGACCGCGATGACCGCAGCCACTCTCGACTCCCTATCCGGCGGCCGCTTCCGCCTCGGCCTCGGCGTCTCCGGACCCCAGGTCTCCGAGGGCTGGTACGGAGTGAAGTTCGACAAGCCCCTCGCCCGCACCCGCGAGTACGTCGAGATCATCCGCAGGGCGATGACCCGCGAGCGGCTCTCGTACGAGGGCGAGCACTGGACCCTGCCCCTGCCCGGCGGCCCGGGCAAGCCCATCAAGCTGACCGTGCACCCGCAGCGCGAGCACATCCCGCTCTACATCGCCGCCATCGGACCGAAGAACCTTGAGCAGACCGGTGAGATCGCCGACGGGGCCCTCCTCATCTTCCCGTCCGCCGCCCACCTCGAAGAGACCGCGATCACCCACCTGCGTGCGGGCCGGGAGAAGGCGGGCAAGACCCTCGACGGCTTCGACGTCTGCCCGACGCTGCCCCTCGCCTCCGGCGACGACAAGGACGTGACAGCCCTCGCCGACACCTTCCGCCCCTACACCGCGCTGTACGTCGGCGGCATGGGCAGCCGCAAGCAGAACTTCTACAACCAACTCGCCCAGCGCATGGGCTACGAGAAGGAGGCCGCCGAGATCCAGGACAAGTACCTGGCCGGCGACAAGACGGGTGCGGCGGCGGCCGTCCCGCACGAACTGATCGACCAGACCACGCTGCTCGGCTCCGTCGACCGCATCGCCGACCGCATGAAGGCCTACGCCGAGGCCGGGGTCACCACACTCACACTCGCGCCCGCCGGCTTCACGCTGGAGGAGCGGATCGCCTCGCTCCGGGCCGGCTCCGAAGCCCTGGAGCGGTCCGGGCTCGCATAGCCCGGGGCTCGCACAACCGCGGAGGGAAAGGTTTCCGCGGCCGTGGTGGGGGCTCGGGGGGTCTTCCCCGCCACGGCCGTCACGGGACACAACGCTTCATCACACCGCTTGGTTACGGGCCCCTTCGGAGCCCGCCCGCCCGCCGTTCGGCGGATTTGTCCGACACACATGTTGCCGCACCCCTGTCACCGCATTTGACTCGTTCCTTGCGGAACCCTGCAGAGAGGTGCCTCAGATGCTTTCGGCCAAGAGTCTGTTCAAGGAGATCCTCGACAACGACGAGTCGTTCCGGCTGTTCTGTTCCATCGCCGCCAGCGGGGAGTCGCAGGGAGGCTGGGAGAACGCCCGCATCGCCGCGCTCGTCCCGCAGAGCGAGCGCGCGCTCGCACCCAAGATCAGCCGCCACGGCGCCGACGAGGACAAGCACGGGCGCATCTTCAACGCCCTCATGAAGAAGCGCGGCCTCGAACCCGTCGAGGTCCCGCCGGCCACCGACTACACCATGCTCCTGGAACAGAGCGGCATCGGCCTCGCCCACGAGAAACTCAAGAGCGACCAGCCGCTCACCGTCGAGGACATCGTCACCTACCTGGCTCACAGCAGGGTCACCGAACAGCGGGCCTCCGAGGAGATGCAGCTCCTCCGCAAGTACTTCGCCGACCACCCCGACATCGGGCGCGCGGTCAGGATGATCTCCAACGACGAGGACAACCACCTCGCTTACTGCCACGAGGAGCTGCTGCGCTTCGCGACCGCGGGCCACGGCCGCATGATCCAGCGCACCCTCCGCGAGTGCGCCCGCGCCGAGATCCGCATCTACCGGGACGTCAGCCTCGCCGTGATGGCAGGCATGGGCCGCATCCTCGGCTGGCCGAAGGCCAAGGCCGCCGCCCTCGCCGCCGGCATCCACGCCGTCTACCTGTACGAGCGGCTCGGCGGCTGGCGCCGCATGGTCTCCCTGAAGATGCCCGAGCGCCGCGACGCCCTCGGCGGACCGGCGACCGCGTCCGCCGAGTTCGCGTAGCGCCCGGACGGCACGCGCGCGTGGAGCACGAGTACCGCTCCACGCACTCCTCCCGGTGGGGTCTCCAGCCCGCCCGCCACGTCCCTGTCCACGTAGTCCACGTAGTCCACGTAGTGGTGCACCGCCGCGGGGCCGTGCCGCAGCGGTCCCGCCGTAATGGTGGCCGGCGTACCTCGTCGGACGCTTACGCTGGGCGGCATGCCCACGTTGATCCTCGTCCGGCACGGACGGTCCACCGCCAACACCTCGGGGGTGCTCGCCGGCTGGACGCCCGGCGTCGCCCTGGACGAACGCGGCGCCGCGCAGGCCGCCGCGCTGCCCGGGCGCCTCGCCGGGCTGCCGATCTCCGAGGTCGTCACCAGCCCGCTGCAGCGCTGCCAGGAGACGATCCAGCCACTCCTCGACGCCCGCCCCGAACTCAGCCCGCACACCGACGAACGCATCGGAGAGGCCCACTACGGCGACTGGTCCGGCCGCAAGCTCGCCGAGCTCAACGACGAGCCGCTGATGCAGGTCGTCCAGGCGTATCCCTCGGCGGCCGTGTTCCCCGGCGGCGAGTCGATGCGGGCGATGCAGGACCGTGCCGTCGCGGCCGTACGCGAGTGGAACGCGCGCGTGGAGCGCGATCACGGCGCCGACGCCGTGTACGTCATGTGCTCTCACGGCGACATCATCAAGTCCCTCGTGGCGGACGCGCTCGGACTCCATCTCGACCTCTTCCAGAGGGTCTCCGTGGAACCGTGCTCCATCACCGCGATCCGCTACACGCGGCTGCGGCCGTTTCTCGTTCGCCTCGGTGACACCGGGGATTTCGCGTCACTTGCCCCCCGGGAGGAGCCGCCGAGCCCCGACGCTCCGGTCGGGGGTGATGCGGGCGCACCGTGATCGTCAACCGCAGTAGGGTGAAGCGGTCGCAGCGGTACCGCACGTGTCAGCAGCCGCAGCGGCCGGTCCCGACGTCGATTCCAATGGAGACAGGACGTGTCCCGTCAGGTGTTCCTCTACGACCCCCCGGACCGCTTCGTGGCCGGTACGGTCGGGTTGCCCGGGCGCCGTACCTTCTTCCTGCAGGCCACCGCAGGTCAGCGCGTCACCAGCGTCGCCCTGGAGAAGACGCAGGTGGCCGCGCTCGCCGAGCGCATGGACGAGCTGCTCGACGAGGTCGTACGGCGCAGTGGCGGCAGCGCCGCCGTTCCGGCCGTGGCCCCCTCCGAGGTCTCCGACACGGCTCCGCTGGACACGCCGATCGAGGAGGAGTTCCGGGTCGGCACGATGGCGCTGGCCTGGGACGGTGACGAGCAACGCATGATCGTCGAGGCACAGGCCCTGGTGGAGCTGGACGCCGACTCCGAGGAGGACCTGGCCGAGGCCGAGGAGAGGTTGCTCCAGGACGAGGAGAACGGTCCGCCGATGCTCCGCGTCCGGCTCACCGGCGCGCAGGCCAGGTCCTTCGCCAAGCGCGCCCTCGACGTCGTCAACGCGGGACGACCGCCGTGCCCGCTGTGCAGCCTGCCGCTCGACCCGGAGGGACACGTATGTCCGCGCCAGAACGGATACCGCCGCGGAGCGTGACCTCCGCCGAACTGCTCGCCGAGGGCGAGCTGACGGTGCGCGGCCGTATCCGGGAGGCGTCCAACGCGGCGCTGTACTGCACGGTGGCGTACGAGGGCCGGGAGACCGCCTGTATCTACAAACCCGTCGCGGGCGAGCGACCCCTGTGGGACTTCCCCGACGGCACGCTCGCCCAGCGCGAGGTCGCGGCATACGAGGTCTCCGAGGCGACCGGCTGGGGGCTCGTACCGCCCACGGTGCTGCGCGACGGGCCGTACGGCGAGGGCATGTGCCAGCTGTGGGTCGACGGACAGCCCGGTGACGAACTCCTCGCCCTCGTCGACGGGGAGGAGCCGGGGGACGGCTGGAAGGCGATCGCGTTCGCCGAGGTCGGCGACGGGAAGACAGCTCTGCTCGTGCACGCCGACGATGCGCGGCTGCGGCGGCTCGCCGTCCTCGACGCGGTCATCAACAACGCCGACCGCAAGGGCGGCCATCTGCTGCCGGGCGACGGGGGCCGGCTGTACGGCATCGACCACGGGGTCACCTTCAACGTCGAGAACAAGCTGCGCACACTGCTGTGGGGGTGGGCGGGGGAGCCCCTGACCCAGGAGGCGACCGAGACGCTGACCACACTGCGGGCCGGCCTGGGCGAGGACGGTGCGCTGGCCCTGCGGCTGGCCGAGCTGATCACCGCCGCCGAACTGAACGCCACCCGGGCACGGGTCGAGGCATTGCTCACATCCGGCACCCACCCGGAGCCGTCGGGCGAGTGGCCGGCGATCCCCTGGCCCCCGGTCTGAGGCGCCCCGCAAGGGGCGCGGGGCTGTATCGATATGCGGCTCCGCCGCGATGGGGGTCCCCCCGCTCGAGCGCAGCCGAGAGTGGGGGAGCGACCAGCCACACTCGACCCGCACCCGCGTACGAACGACAGGCACCCGAGACCGCCCGTGCCCGCTCGCCCGCACCTCACGGCGCCGCCCAGCACATGGGCACCCACACGCCCCCCCCGCATACCCGGAGGGTTTGCGCAAGAGTGCCGTCCCGGCCATCCGGCCCGGTCCGGTTCGTATGCGGAACTTCCATCCGGTTAGGCTCATGACATGCATGCCTGGCCCGCTTCTGAGGTCCCCGCCCTGCCCGGCAAGGGCCGCGACCTCCGGATCCACGACACCGCGACCGGCGGTCTGGTCACCCTCGACCCCGGTCCCGTCGCCCGTCTCTACGTCTGCGGGATCACTCCCTACGACGCGACCCACATGGGTCACGCGGCGACCTACAACGCGTTCGACCTCGTGCAGCGCGTGTGGCTCGACACCAAGCGGCAGGTTCACTACGTGCAGAACGTCACAGACGTCGACGATCCGCTGCTGGAGCGCGCGGATCGCGACGGCGTCGACTGGGCGGGCCTCGCCGAGAGGGAGACCGCCCTCTTCCGCGAGGACATGACCGCCCTGCGGATGCTGCCCCCGCAGCACTACATCGGTGCCGTCGAGGCGATACCGGGAATCGTTCCGCTCGTCGAGCGACTGCGGGACGCCGGCGCCGCGTACGAACTCGAAGGCGACGTCTACTTCTCCGTCGAGGCCGACCCGAACTTCGGCAGCGTGTCCAACCTGGACGCCGCCGCGATGCGCCTGCTGTCCGCCGAGCGCGGTGGCGACCCGGACCGCCCGGGCAAGAAGAACCCGCTCGACCCGATGCTCTGGATGGCCGCCCGTGAGGGCCAGCCCAGCTGGGACGGCGGTTCGCTCGGCCGTGGCCGGCCCGGCTGGCACATCGAGTGCGTCGCCATCGCCCTCGACCACCTCGGCATGGGCTTCGACGTCCAGGGCGGGGGATCGGACCTCGTCTTCCCGCACCACGAGATGGGCGCCTCGCACGCCCAGGTGCTGACCGGTGAGTTCCCCATGGCCAAGGCGTACGTCCACGCCGGGATGGTCGCTCTCGACGGCGAGAAGATGTCGAAGTCGAAGGGCAATCTCGTCTTCGTGTCCACGCTGCGGCGAGACGGCGTCGACCCCGCGGCCATACGGCTCGCGCTGCTCGCCCACCACTACCGTGCCGACTGGGAGTGGACCGACCAGGTCCTCGCGGACGCCGTCGCGCGGGTCGGCCGCTGGCGCGCCGCCGTGTCACGGCCCGACGGCCCGCCCGCGGAGGCGTTGGTCGAGGAGATCCGCGAGGCCCTCGCGAACGACCTGGACGCCCCGGCCGCGCTCGCCGCGGTCGACCGCTGGGCCGCCCTGCAGCAGGAGCAGGGCGGTACGGACGAGGGCGCGCCCGGAGTCGTGTCACGTGCCGTGGACGCCCTTCTCGGCGTGGCCCTGTAGGCCGCTGCCCACAGGGCGCCGGGCGGGTCGTCTCCCGCCCGGCGCCCTTTGTCCTTCCGGGAGCAGACGTGGCGTCACCATCCGGCCGGCCACTGTCCGGGACCCTGTCGAGACGCTGTCGGACGACTGTTGTTTGCTGCGGGGGCGTGCGACATGTGATGGGGTGACAGCGGAAGTTGACCGCTCCGACCGGCCAACTGCCGGTCCCCACGCGGAAGGACGCGCTGTGGCACCTGCACCCCCGCACTCAGCCCTCGCCCACCACCTCAGCCGGCGCGGCATGCTCATGGCCGGAGCCGTGACCGCCGGTACCGTGCTCCTCGGATCACCGGCCGAAGCGGCCGCGGGACCGGCGAAGACCGGGCCCGGCGTGATCCCGCTGCCGGACGGCTTCCGTCCCGAGGGCATCACGATCGGCGGCGGCCCGTACGCCTACCTCGGCTCGCTGGGCGACGGCTCGATATACCGCACCGACCTGCGCACCGGAGAGGGCCGGATCATCTCGACCGGGCCCGGAACGCCGACGGTCGGGCTCAAACTCGACGGCCGCGGGCGGCTATTCGTCGCCGGGCGCGGTGAGGGCGCCCGCGTGGTGGATGCCCGTACGGGGGAGATCCTCGCCTCGTACAGGCTCACCACGGCGACCCCGACCTTCGCCAACGACGTGTTCCTGACCCCGCGCACGGCCTGGTTCACGGACTCGTTCCAGCCCGCGCTCTATGCCCTGCCGCTCGGCCGGGGCGGTGCGCTGCCGGACGCGGACGACGTCGTGCGGATCACCCTGAGCGGCGACTGGAGCCAGGTCCCCGGCGAGGTCGTGAACGCCAACGGCATCACACGCACCCCCGACGGCAAGGCGCTTCTCGTCGTACAGTCCGGGGTCGGCGGTCTCCACCGCGTCGACCCGAGGACCGGGGTCACCAAGCTGGTCGACCTCGGTGACGCGGACCCCCTCACCAACGGCGACGGACTGCTGCTGATCGGGCGGACGCTGTACGTCGTGCAGAACCGGCAGAACGCGATCGACGTGTTCACGCTCGCCGCGGACGGCACCAGCGGTGTCTTCCAGAAGCGTGTCACGGACCCGGACTTCGACGTGCCGACCACCGTGGCCGAGTACAACGGGACGCTCTACCTGCCCAACGCCCGGTTCACCACCACGCCGACGCCGGACACGACGTACGCCGTCGTCGCCGTCAAGCGCTGACCGGCGCGAACACCCAGCACACCACAGCACATCGAGCACATGGACGAGAGGGGCGGTGCGCCGTGCGCACCGCCCCTTCCTGGTGTCTCAGTCGTCCGACGACTCGTCGTCGTCGGGTCCCGGCCGCTGCGGCTTCGGCGGACGTGTCCGGCCGCCGGGGTTGTCCCGCAGGTACGAGGCGGTGTCGCTGCCGTCCGCCGTGGCGTGTCCGCCCGGGGACGGGCCCGGCCCGCCGCCGTCCCGTCGGCGCAGATAGCGCTCGAACTCGCGGGCGATGGCCTCGCCGGACGCCTCGGGCAGCTCGGCGGTGTCCCGGGCCTCCTCCAGCGTCTGCACGTACTCGGCGACCTCGCTGTCCTCGGCGGCCAGCTGGTCCACGCCCACCTGCCACGCGCGCGCGTCCTCGGGCAGCTCGCCCAGCGGGATGCGTACGTCGATGAGGTCCTCCAGACGGTTCAGGAGGGCCAGCGTGGCCTTCGGGTTGGGCGGCTGCGACACGTAGTGCGGGACCGCCGCCCACAGCGAGACCGCCGGGACGCCCGCATGTGTGCACGCCTCCTGGAGGATGCCGACGATGCCCGTGGGGCCCTCGTACTTGGTCTCCTCCAGGTCCATCCGCCGGGCCAGGTCGGGGTCGGACGTGACCCCGCTGACCGGGACCGGACGCGTGTGCGGGGTGTCGCCGAGCAGGGCGCCCAGGATGACCACCAGCTCCACGCCCAGCTCATGGGCGAAGCCCAGCAGTTCGTTGCAGAACGAGCGCCACCGCATGGACGGTTCGATGCCGCGGACCAGCACCAGGTCCCGGGGCTTCTCACCGCCGACCCTGACCACCGACAGCCTGGTCGTCGGCCAGGTGATCTTGCGTACGCCGGCGTCCATCCACACCGTGGGGCGGTTGACCTGGAAGTCGTAGTAGTCCTCGGCGTCCAGCGCCGCGAACACCTCGCCCTTCCACTCCCGGTCCAGATGCGCGACCGCGGTGGAAGCGGCGTCGCCGGCATCGTTCCAGCCCTCGAACGCGGCCACCATGACTGGGTCGATCAGCTCGGGAACTCCCTCCAGCTCGATCACCCAGCGCCTCCTTCCGACGTGCCCTCGCGTACGTCCCAACCTTACGGCGTGCCGCGGGGGCCTCCGCAGCCCCCTTGCACAGGGGGAGTGAACGGATCACTGCCCCGTTCGCCGTCCCGGAACACCCGTCGGCCGAGCTGTCTCCGGCGGTTCACAGGGTCGAGCGCAGCCAGTGCTCCACCGACGCGATGTGCACCGTGGCCCATGAGCGGGCCGCCTCCCCGTCGCGGTCGCGGAGGGCGGCGAGGATCATGCGGTGTTCGTGGAGGGTACGGCTGACGGCGTCCTCCTGGGTGAGACCGCGCCAGATACGGGCCCGGGTCGTGGGACCGGAGAGCCCGTCCAGCAGGGAGCAGAGCACCGAGTTGCCGGAGCTCTGCACGATGCCCCGGTGGAAGTCCAGGTCGCAGGCCACGAGCTCCTCCACGGACGGCGCCTCGCCCAGCTTGTCCAGCTGGGCGCCCAGTGCGTCCAGCTGTTGTTCGCTGATGCGGGAAGCCGCCATCGCCGTGGCCGCCGGCTCCAGGATGCGCCGCACCGCGAGGAACTCCAGGACCGTGTCGTCGCGGTGGAAGTCGACGACGAAGCTCAGTGCCTCCAGCAGCAGCTGCGGGTCCAGACTGGTGACGTAGGTGCCGTCGCCCTGCCGTACGTCCAGGATGCGGATCAGCGACAGGGCCCGGACCGCCTCGCGCAGCGAGTTGCGGGACAGCCCGAGTTCGGACGCGAGCTCGCTCTCCTTCGGCAGGCGGTCGCCGGGGCGCAGCGCGCCGGAGACGATCATTCCCTTGATCTTCTCGATCGCCTCATCGGTGACTGCCATGGCGTGCCTCCCTGTTGCTCAGACATCCGATGTCTGCTGGTCATTATGCGTCAAACAGTCATGCAGGGTGCCCACCTGCGGAAACCGGCGGCACCTCGGCCCTGTGCCGGCCATGTCCATCGCTGTAAAGGGCGTGACGTACCCCCCATCACCTCGGCACAATTTGTTCATGGACAATCAACGGGGGTTGAACGTCTGGCAGTCACCGTCCGAGGTGCACAACATCGTCCGGGACAGCACCGTCGAGTATCTGATCCAGGTCGGACATGTTCACGGCACCCTCGTGGTGAACCTGCCACCCAGCCGCGATCCGACGGACACCGCCGCCGAGGAACTGGCCCGCGCCGTCCGCGCGCGGTGGTCGGCCGAGGCCGCGGCGTGGGAACTCGGCGACACCGACGCCCCGCTCGCCGTGCGCTGGCTTGCGCGCTGGGCGCCCTCGGTGGACACCAGGGCCGCCGTCCGCAGCGACCGGCTCGGCGACGTCGTCGACACCCTGTGCCGACTCGACCCGCGCCGCCTCGTCGTACTCGGCGGCCCCGGCTCCGGAAAATCGACCCTGCTCGCCATGGCCGTCGTGCGCCTGGCCGAGCGGCACCTGGGCGATGTGACCCGTGGCGTGCGAGGCGACCGCACCACACCCGTTCCGGTGCTGCTGTCGCTCGAGTCGTGGGACGCGGAGACCGTGGCGTTCCGCGACTGGCTGGTCGAGCGCGTTCAGGAGGACCACCCGGGGCTGCCGCGGATGGAGGGGGAACATCCGGCCCGCCGCCTGGTGCGCGACGGCCGCGTGCTCGCCGTGCTCGACGGCCTCGATGAACTCCCCGGCCACCGCAGGGCCGCGGTCGTCCGCCAACTGAACTCCGCGCCACGGGGGTCTGGCTTCGTGCTGGCCTCCCGCACCGACGAGTACCGCGCCCTCGGACTGCGCGTGGCCGGCGCCTCCGACATCGAGGCACTCCCGGTCACTCCCCGCGACGCGGCCCGCCACCTGCTGCTCACATCCTCCGACGCACTCCACGAGAGATGGGGCCAGGTGGCCGAGGACCTGGCCGACCACCCCGAGGGGCCGCTCGCCCTCGCGCTGACGACCCCGCTGATGATCTGGCTCGCCCGCCGCGCGTACAGCGGCCCGTACACGGACCCGGCGAGCCTCACCGACCGGACACGGCTGCCCACCCGTGACGCCGTCGAGAACCACCTGATGGACGCGGTGATCCCGGCGGCCTTCGCGCCTGCCGCCCACGACACGGAGCGACTGCACGCGCCCGGCCGCTGGAACGCGGTGCGCGCCAGGGGCTGGCTCACGTTCCTCGCCCATGAACTCGACCGCCGCCGCACCACCGAGTTCTCGTGGTGGCGGCTGAACCGGGTACGGGCGGCCCGCCTTCTCGCCGTACCCACACTGTTCGCCATCTGCGTAGCCCTCGCCGAGTCGGTGCTGACGCTCACCACATGGGCACAGGACACGTACGGGGACTCCGCCCTTCCGGCGCGCATCCTGGAGCACACCTATCTGTTCGGCGGTTTCGTCCAGGGCATGGGCCTGATGATGGCGACGTTGTTCTGGTTCGGCGACCGGTTCTGGCAGCCGCGCCGCCGGGCCAACCCCTTCAAGGCGGGCGCCGCCCTGCGCGCCGCGTCCCGTGCCGTCTCCGCCCGGCGGGGTCTGGCGGCCGCCGCCGTCCTCGTCGTACCGACCGTCATGCTCCTGCTCCTGCGCGGGAGTGCGTACCACGCCGACGCCTTCATCGCCGAGACCCTGCTGGACTTCGTCCTGCCGGCCCTGGTGATGGCCGTGATCGCCGCGCCGTCGGACGCCGTCGACGCCGCCACCCCCGACGACCTGCTCGCCGACGAGCGCCGCACCGCACTGATCACGCTCTGCGTCGTCGCCCCGCTCATCGGGCTCGGCACGGGCGTGAACCGCCTGCTCAGCGGGGGTGGACCCGTGACCGCCTGGACCGCCTTCGTGGAGTGCTTCACCGGAGCCGTGATGGTGCTCGTGGTGCTGAGCCCGTGGTTCGTGTGGGTGGTCTCCAAGGCGTGGCTCGCGGTCCTGGGCCGGGTGCCCTGGTCGCTCATGGAGTTCCTGCGGGACGCGTACCGTCAGGGGCTGCTCCAGCGGCACGGAGGCGTGTACCGCTTCCGGCACCTGCGGCTCCAGGAACACCTGGCGGGACGCGGCCGGTCCGTGGGGCCCACCTCTGCCGCCCCAGTCGCGCCACGGCAGCAGCCCCTTGTGGTCACGGGACCTCAGCCGCGGCAACTCCCGCCCGCCGCCGGGCCGTTGCCCAGCTTCTCGGACATGCTGGACAACCCGCAGCCGATGCACGAGCTGCGTGGCTATTCCGTGTCCTCCACCGAACAGGCGTACGTCATGACCGGCCGCGACCGCCGTCTGCCGCTCGGCCACTGGGTGTGGTGCGGCATGTTCATGATCGTCGCGTTGCTGCGCCTGGCCGCGAGCGGCAACTGGGACACCCCGATGAGCTGGATCAGCGTGCTGTTCTGGCCCGTCTTCGCCCTGCTCATCAACATCGTGGCGTTTCTGCTGCCCAGGACCACACTGGAGCTGCGCGTCGACACCCAGGGGATCACGTCCCGTATGGGGCGCCACCGGGCCGCGTACGCCTGGCACGACGTCCTGGCGGTGCGCGTCCGGCAGGTCCACGTCCGCGGCCGCAACCAGCGCGTGCACGGCCCGCACGTCCGGCTCAGGCCCGGCGCGCCGGAGCCGAAGCGGGTGTTCCACGGCCGCGACGGCTGGTATCTGGTGCTGCCGATGCATGTGCGCCCGGTCCTGCCACCGGACGTCGCGGACGCGTTCGTGCGCTTCTCGGGAGGCCGCTGGCAGGGCTGACGCTGCCGGAAGGGGCGGTTCCCACAGCGGCTCCGCAGTGGGAACAGCCGTGGGAACCGCCCCTTCCTCCCCGATGGCGTCACTCCTTGTCGAGCAGTTCCTGCACCTTGCCGCGGACGTCGTCCGTGTCCAGGCCCCGGATCGTCAGCGTCGTGCGGCGGCGCAGCACGTCGTCCGCCGTCTCGGCCCACTCGTTGTCGCGGGCGTAGACGACCTGCGCCCAGATCTCCGGCGCGTCCGGGTGGACGCGCTCGCCCAGCCCCGGGTCGTCGTTGGCGAGGCGGGCTATGTCGAAGGCGAGCGAACCGTAGTGCGTGGCCAGGTGCCGTGCCGTGTCGGGCGCCATGCGCGGGCCGGGCGCCGGGCGGTCGACCAGGAGCCGGTGGGCGACCGCGCGCGGATTGGCGACGCCCGGCAGAGGCAGCCTCCTCGGCAGCGAGGCGACGGGTTCGAAGTCCTCACCGAGCGGCTGGCCGGGCAGCGCCTGCAGCTTCTTCATGACCGTACGGCCGATGTGGCGGAAGGTGGTCCACTTGCCGCCCGCGACAGAGAGCATCCCGCCCCGGCCCTCCGTCACGACCGTCTCCCGCTTGGCCTTCGACGTGTCGCCGGGGCCACCCGGCAGCACCCGCAGACCCGCGAACGCGTAGGTGATCAGGTCGCGCGACAGCTGCTGGTCACGGATCGAGAGCGCGGCCTCTTCGAGGATCTGGGCCGTGTCCTTCTCGGTGACCGCGACCTCGGCCGGGTCGCCCACGTACTCCTCGTCGGTGGTGCCGAGCAGCAGCATGTCCTCCCAGGGGAGGGCGAAGGTGATGCGGTACTTGTCGATGGGGGTGGCGAGCGCGGCCCGCCACGGCGAGGTGCGCTTGAGCACCAGGTGCGCGCCCTTGGACAGACGGATGGAGGGGGCCGCGTCCGGGTTCTCCATACGGCGCAGGTGGTCGACCCACGGGCCGGTCGCGTTCAGCACGAGACGGGCGTTCACACCGAACTCGTCACCGGACAGCCGGTCCTTGAGCTCCGCGCCCGTGACCCGGCCCCGGGTGAAGCGCACACCGGTGACCTCGGCGTGGTTGAGGACGACGGCGCCCGCCTCGACGGCCGCGCGGACCGTCATCAGCGCCATCCGGGAGTCGTTCATCTGGTCGTCGCCGTACACGGCCACGGCCCTGAGGTTGTCCGTACGCAGCTCGGGCACGTCCTGCGCGGCCTTCGCCGGGCTCAGCAGGTGGCCCACGCCGTCGCCGAACGCCGACAGCGCGGAGTAGGCGAACACGCCCGCCCCGAGCTTCGCCGCGCCGTGCGGCCCGCCCTTGTACACGGGGAGGTAGAACGTGAGCGGGTTGGCCAGATGGGGGGCCACCTGGCGGGAGACCGCACGGCGCTCGAAGTGGTTCTCCGCCACCAGCTTCACCGCACCGGTCTGCAGATAGCGCAAACCCCCGTGAAGCAGCTTGGAGGAGGCGGAGGAGGTGGCGCCGGCGAAGTCACCGGCGTCGACCAGCGCCACCCTGAGTCCGGACTGCGCGGCGTGCCAGGCGGTGGAGATGCCCAGGATGCCGCCGCCGATGACGAGGAGGTCGTACGACGCCCTGGCGAGCTGCTCCCGGGTCTCGGCGCGGGTCGGGTTCGAGCCGGGTGCCGGGCGCGTGCCCAGGGCGGGCAGGGTCTGCAGGGTGGACTGACTGGTCATGCGTTCTCTTACTCCTCGTCAGCTCTCGGCAGCTTCAGGCAGCGCTAGTCGGCGTCGTCGGCGATCCAGCCCATGGTCCGCTCGACGGCCTTGAGCCAGTTCTTGTACTCACGGTCGCGGTGCTCCGCGTCCATGCGGGGGGTCCACTCGGCGGCCCGGCGCCAGTTGCGGCGCAGGTCGTCGGTGCTGGTCCAGAAGCCGACGGCGAGACCGGCGGCGTAGGCGGCACCGAGGCAGGTGGTCTCGGCGACCATCGGGCGCACCACGGGGGCGTCCAGGAAGTCCGAGAGCGTCTGCATCAGGAGGTTGTTGGAGGTCATGCCGCCGTCGACCTTGAGCGCGGTGAGCTCGACGCCGGAGTCCTTCGTCATCGCGTCGGTGATCTCCCGGGTCTGCCAGGCGGTGGCCTCCAGGACGGCGCGCGCGAGGTGCGCCTTGGTGACGTACCGGGTGAGCCCCGCGATCACACCGCGGGCGTCGGAGCGCCAGTACGGGGCGAACAGGCCGGAGAAGGCCGGTACGAAGTACGCGCCGCCGTTGTCCTCGACGGAGAGCGCCAGCGTCTCGATCTCGGCGGCGGTGGAGATCAGGCCCATCTGGTCGCGCATCCACTGCACCAGCGAACCCGTGACGGCGATCGAGCCCTCCAGGGCGTAGACCGGCTTCTGGTCGCCGATCCGGTAGCCCACGGTGGTCAGCAGCCCGCTGTACGAGTTGATGATCTTCTCGCCGGTGTTCATCAGCATGAAGGTGCCGGTGCCGTACGTGGACTTTGCCTCGCCCTCGGCGAAACAGGTCTGGCCGAACAGGGCCGCCTGCTGGTCGCCGAGCGCGGAGGCGACCGGGATGCCGCCGAGCAGCTCGCCCAGCCTGCCGCCGGTGATCTCGCCGTACACCTCGGCGGAGGAGCGGATCTCCGGCAGCATCTGCTGCGGCACACCGATGGAGGCGCAGATCTTGTCGTCCCACTCCATGGTGTGGAGGTTCATCAGGAGGGTGCGGGAGGCGTTGGTGACGTCGGTGACGTGGTGGCCGCCGTTGACACCGCCCGTCAGGTTCCAGATGACCCAGGTGTCCATCGTGCCGAACAGGATGTCGCCGGCCTCGGCGCGCTCACGCAGGCCCTCGACGTTGTCCAGCAGCCAGCGGGCCTTGGGACCGGCGAAGTAGGAGGCGAGGGGAAGGCCGGTCTCACGGCGGAAGCGGTCCTGGCCGACGTTGCGCCCGAGCTCCTTGCAGAGGGCGTCGGTGCGGGTGTCCTGCCAGACGATGGCGTTGTGGACGGGCTCACCGGTGTTCTTGTCCCAGAGCAGCGTGGTCTCACGCTGGTTGGTGATGCCGATGGCCTTGATGTCGTCGCGGGTGATGCCGGCCTTGTCGATGGCTCCGGCGACGACCTCCTGGACGTTGGTCCAGATCTCGGTGGCGTTGTGCTCGACCCAGCCCGGCTTGGGGAAGATCTGCTCGTGCTCCTTCTGGTCGACGGAGACGATACGGCCGTCACGGTCGAAGACGATGCAGCGGGACGAGGTCGTGCCCTGGTCGATGGCGGCGATGAACGGCCCATGGCCGTGGGAAGCGATGCCGGCGCGGGTGTCGGTCACGGGGTGCTCCTGAATCTCTGCGGACGAGCGGCTGTCGGTGGGGCGCGGTGCTTCTTGGCGGAATGGTTTCAGCGGTGCCGGCAGGCGTGGTGCTCTCAAGCGAAGGCGAGCTTGTAGATGCCTGCGGCGAACGCGCCGCCGATCAGCGGACCGACCACGGGGATCCAGGCGTAGCTCCAGTCCGAGCCGCCCTTGTTGGGCAGCGGCAGCAGGGCGTGCGTGATCCGCGGACCGAGATCACGGGCCGGGTTGATCGCGTACCCGGTCGGGCCACCGAGCGAGAGGCCGATGGACACGACCACGAGGGCGGTGATCAGCGCGCCCAGGGTGCCGAGGCCCTTGCCGCTGTCGTTCAGGCCCTGGGTGAGGACCGCGAGGACGAGCACGAGGGTGCCGATGATCTCGGTGGCCAGGTTCTGGAACACGTTCCGGATCTCGGGGCCGGTGGAGAAGATCCCGAGCACGGGGCCCGCCCCGGCCTCCTGCGCCTCGACGGCCTTGGCCTTGGTGTCCTGCGCGCCGGGACCGCCGACGATCTCGCGGTCGGTGAGGTGCGCGTGGAACTGTCCGTAGTACGCGACCCAGACCAGCGCGGCACCGATCATGGCGCCGAGCATCTGACCTGCCCAGTACGTCGGTACGTTGCTCCAGTCGCCGTCCTTGATGGCGATCGCGAGGGTCACGGCCGGGTTGAGATGGGCACCCGACAGCGGCGCAGAGGTGTAGACCGCCGTCAGAACGGCGAAACCCCACCCGAAGGTGATGGCGAGCCACCCCGCGTTACGGGCCTTGGAGGCCTTCAGCGTGACGGCGGCGCAGACGCCGGCGCCGAGCAGGATGAGTATGGCGGTACCTATGGTCTCGCCGATGAAGATGTCGGAGCTGGACACCCGCGACTCCTTTGTCCTTCGTCCAGGGAAGGCGAACCCCGGGTCCCTCCGGAGGTCCGTGCCCTCGGGGGTGAGAGCGATGCCGGCCCGTGGCGTTGTCACACTCTAGCGCGTATTGCCGATAAGTGTTCGACAATGCCGACCGATGGACGGAGTCTGGCTTTGGCTCCACGTGCACGTCAAGGGGTGCGTTATCGAAAATGCGATCGTTATTGATCGCTACAGGTTGTCGATCTTCCGCTGGCCGCAGCAGGGGTTCGGACGGGCCCGGGGCGCGCACGCGCGGGCCGTATGCGACGACTTACCGGCCCTTGCCCGCAAAGGTGCGGGTTCCTGTACGGCGGTACAGAACCGCGCGGCGGTCAGAACGGTGCGGCGGTCAGAATCGCGCGGCGGTCAGAACCGCGCTGCGCCGAGGTCCCGCGACACCGCGCGGGCGCAGTCGCGCACCGCCGCGATCAGCTCCGGGCGTACCTCGCCGTCCCGGTACACCCGCTCCACGGCGCCGGTGATGCCGACCGCGCCCACCGGCATACGGCGCCGGTCGTGGATGGGTGCGGCGATGGACGCCACGCCCTCCCAGGTCTCCTCGACGTCGACCGCGTACCCACGCGCGCGCGTGAGGTCGAGGACGCCCTCGAACTCGCCCAGCTCACTGATGGTCCGGTCCGTGAAGGCCTTCCGGTGGCCCTCCACGACCTCGCTGTGCGCCACCGGGTCGTACGCCGAGAGCACCTTGCCCAGCGCCGTGGAGTGCAGCGGCTGCATGACCCCGATCTCCAGGACCTGCCGGCTGTCGTCGGGCCGGAAGACGTGGTGCACGATCAGCACGCCCTGCTGGTGCAGCACCCCCAGGTAGACGCTCTCCCCGCTGGAGCGGGCCAGGTCGTCGGTCCACACCAGGGCGCGCGCCCGCAGCTCGTGCACGTCGAGGTACGTGGTGCCCAGGCGCAGCAGCTCGGCGCCCAGCTGGTAGCGCCCGGAGGCGTCGTCCTGCTCGACGAAGCCCTCCTGCTGGAGGGTGCGCAGTATGCCGTGGGCCGTGCCCTTGGCGAGGCCCAGCGACGAGGCGATGTCCGAGAGGCCGAGTCGCCGCTCGCCGCCCGCGAGGAGCCGCAGCATCGCGGCCGCCCGTTCGAGCGACTGGATGTTCCGTGCCATCGCCGTTCTGCCCTCCGTCCCCTTCGGCCGTCGGTGCGCGCCTCCACTGACACCGTTCGGCAATGTCGAACACTACCCGCCGCCATCGATCTGCCGCCAATGGCGGGCACGGCCTTTTCGCCGGATCACCCCCGACGAGCCCCGCGCGTTGACGCGCGCCGTCGGAGTAAACCGCATGTCGCGAGGTGTGGACGCATGTGGAGCCGGCAAGGGGCCCGCCTGACCCCGGGGGCCGCCGCGTCCGTCCGTCCCGTGGACGCCCTGACCGACCGAGCCCGCTCCGGGCTACCCTGGCCGGGTGCGCCTTCCGCAGGGAGCCGCAAAGCCGACAGCCGTCGCAGCCCAGGGAGCACCTTTATGGCCTCGTTGCCGAATCCGTCCCCTACGTCCGCCGCTTCCGACAGCCGGACCCGATCCGACGCCCTGCGCCATGCCCTGGCCACCCGTGTGGTGGTGGCCGACGGCGCGATGGGCACGATGCTGCAGGCGCAGGACCCGACCCTGGAGGACTTCGAGAACCTTGAGGGCTGCAACGAGATCCTGAACCTGACCCGCCCGGACATCGTGCGCTCGGTGCACGAGGAGTACTTCGCGGTGGGCGTCGACTGCGTGGAAACGAACACCTTCGGGGCGAACTTCTCCGCCCTCGGTGAGTACGACATCCCCGATCGGGTGTACGAGCTGTCCGAGGCGGGGGCGCGGATCGCGCGTGAGGTCGCCGACGAGTTCGCGGTGTCGACGGGGCAGCAGCGCTGGGTGCTGGGTTCCATGGGCCCGGGGACGAAGCTGCCGACGCTCGGGCACGCCCCGTACACCACGCTGCGGGACGCCTACCAGCAGAACGCCGAGGGCCTGGTCGCGGGAGGCGCGGACGCGCTGCTGGTGGAGACCACACAGGACCTGCTGCAGACCAAGGCGGCCGTGCTCGGTGCCCGCCGCGCCCTGCAGACGTCCGGTCTGGATCTGCCGCTGATCGTGTCGGTGACGGTGGAGACGACCGGCACGATGCTGCTCGGCTCGGAGATCGGCGCCGCGCTGACCGCGTTGGAGCCGCTGGGCATCGACATGATCGGGCTGAACTGCGCGACCGGCCCGGCCGAGATGAGCGAGCACCTGCGGTATCTGGCCCGTCACTCCCGCATCCCGCTGTCCTGCATGCCGAACGCCGGTCTGCCGGTTCTCGGCAAGGACGGCGCGCACTACCCGCTGACGGCCCCCGAACTCGCCGACGCCCAGCAGACGTTCGTGCGTGAGTACGGGCTGTCGTTGGTGGGCGGCTGCTGCGGCACCACCCCGGAGCACCTGCGCCAGGTCGTCGAGCGGGTGCGCGAGCTCACCCCGTCGCGGCGCGACCCCCAGCCCGAGCCCGGCGCCGCCTCCCTCTACCAGACGGTCCCCTTCCGTCAGGACACGTCCTACCTGGCGATCGGCGAGCGGACGAACGCCAACGGCAGCAAGAAGTTCCGCGAGGCCATGCTGGCCGCCCGCTGGGACGACTGTGTGGAGATGGCCCGCGAGCAGATCCGCGAGGGCGCCCACATGCTCGACCTGTGCGTGGACTACGTCGGCCGGGACGGCGTCGCCGACATGCGGGAACTCGCCGGCCGGTTCGCGACCGCGTCCACGTTGCCGATCGTCCTGGACTCCACCGAGGTCGACGTCATCGAGGCCGGGTTGGAACGGCTGGGCGGCCGCGCGGTGATCAACTCGGTCAACTACGAGGACGGCGACGGCCCGGAGTCCCGCTTCGCGAAGGTCACCAAGCTCGCGCAGGAGCACGGCGCCGCACTGATCGCGCTGACCATCGACGAGGAGGGCCAGGCCCGCACTCCCGAGAAGAAGGTCGAGATCGCCGAACGGCTCATCGACGACCTCACCGGCAACTGGGGCATCCACGAGTCGGACATCCTCATCGACACCCTGACCTTCACCATCTGCACCGGCCAGGAGGAGTCCCGCAAGGACGGCATCGCCACCATCGAGGCCATCCGCGAACTCAAGCGCCGCCACCCGGACGTGCAGACCACGCTGGGCCTGTCGAACATCTCCTTCGGCCTCAACCCGGCCGCCCGCATCCTGCTCAACTCCGTCTTCCTGGACGAGTGCGTGAAGGCGGGCCTGGACTCGGCGATCGTGCACGCGTCGAAGATCCTGCCGATCGCCCGGTTCAACGAGGAGGAGGTCCAGACCGCTCTCGACCTCATCCACGACCGCCGCGCCGAGGGTTACGACCCGCTGCAGAAGCTGATGGCCCTGTTCGAGGGCGCCACGGCGAAGTCACTGAAGGCGGGCAAGGCCGAGGAGCTGGCCGCCCTTCCCCTGGAGGAGCGCCTCAAGCGCCGCATCATCGACGGCGAGCGCAACGGCCTGGAGGCCGACCTCGACGAGGCCCTGCAGACCCGCCCGGCCCTCGACATCGTCAACGAGACGCTCCTGGACGGCATGAAGGTCGTCGGCGAACTGTTCGGCTCCGGCCAGATGCAGCTGCCGTTCGTGCTGCAGTCCGCCGAGGTCATGAAGGCCGCGGTCGCCCACCTCGAGCCGCACATGGAGAAGTCGGACGCCGACGGCAAGGGCACCATCGTGCTGGCGACCGTGCGCGGAGACGTGCACGACATCGGCAAGAACCTCGTCGACATCATCCTGTCCAACAACGGCTACAACGTCGTCAACCTCGGTATCAAGCAGCCGGTCTCGGCGATCCTGGAGGCCGCCGAGGAGCACCGGGCCGATGTGATCGGTATGTCGGGTCTGCTGGTGAAGTCCACGGTGATCATGAAGGAGAACCTGGAGGAGCTCAACCAGCGCGGCCTGGCCGCCGACTTCCCGGTCATCCTCGGTGGCGCGGCGCTGACCCGAGCGTATGTGGAGCAGGACCTGTACGAGCTGTACGAGGGTGAAGTCCGGTACGCGCGGGACGCGTTCGAGGGGCTGCGGCTGATGGACGCCCTGATCGGCGTCAAGCGGGGCGTGCCCGGAGCGGTCCTGCCGGAGCTGAGGCAGCGCCGGGTCAAGGCCGCCGCGGCCCGGACGGTCGTCGAGGAGCGGCCGGAGGAGGGCCACGTCCGCTCCGACGTCGCCACCGACAACCCCATCCCGGCTCCGCCGTTCTTCGGTACCCGCGTCGTCAAGGGCATCCAGTTGAAGGAGTACGCGTCCTGGCTGGACGAGGGCGCCCTGTTCAAGGGCCAGTGGGGTTTGAAGCAGGCGCGCACGGGTGACGGACCCTCGTA
Organism: Streptomyces sp. KM273126; assembly: GCF_004337435.2. Taxonomy (NCBI): domain Bacteria; kingdom Bacillati; phylum Actinomycetota; class Actinomycetes; order Kitasatosporales; family Streptomycetaceae; genus Streptomyces; species Streptomyces sp. KM273126. The sequence goes on from NZ_SJXB02000002.1 coordinate 1,035,955, forward strand.
CGAGGACCTGGTCGAGACGGAGGGGCGGCCGCGGCTGCGCGGGCTGCTGGACAGGCTCCAGACCGAGGGCCTCCTCGAAGCGGCCGTGGTCTACGGCTACTTCCCCTGCGTGTCCAAGGACGACGACCTGATCATCCTGGACGAGCAGGGCAACGAGCGCACCCGCTTCACCTTCCCGCGCCAGCGCCGGGGCCGCCGGCTGTGCCTGGCCGACTTCTTCCGCCCGGAGGAGTCCGGCGAGACCGACGTCGTGGGCCTGCAGGTCGTCACCGTCGGCTCGAGGATCGGGGAGGAGACATCGCGCCTCTTCGACGCCAACGCTTACCGTGACTACCTCGAACTCCACGGCCTGTCCGTGCAGTTGGCCGAGGCCCTCGCCGAGTACTGGCACGCACGCGTACGCGCCGAGCTCGGCTTCGCGGGAGAGGACCCGAAGGCCATCGAGGACATGTTCGACCTCAAGTACCGCGGGGCCCGCTTCTCGCTCGGCTATGGTGCCTGCCCCGACCTGGAGGACCGCGCCAAGATCGCGGAGCTGCTGGAGCCCGAGCGGATCGGTGTGAAACTCTCCGAGGAGTTCCAGCTGCACCCCGAGCAGTCCACCGACGCGATCGTCATCCACCACCCCGAGGCGAAGTACTTCAACGCGCGCTAGGTGTATTGATCACGATGCATTGATCACGAGCGTCGTATGCCCGTCTGTCCGATTCCCGTCTGTCCGTTTGCCCGTTTGACGACAAGACCTGGCCGGTGCATGTGTGGGCCCTATGAGTGCCCACGTGTGTGGAGCTCAAACCGAGCGTTTCGCCGAACAGCGTCGTAAACTGGTCGATCCACCGCAGGCCGGTTCCCCATCCGGGAGCCGGCCTGCTCGTCCCGCAAGGAGGTACGCCGGATGACGACAACGGTCCCCGCGCTCGGTACCCAGACGGCCGAAGGCTCAGCACTGCAGGCTGTGCTCCTCGACATGGACGGAACCCTGGTGGACACCGAGGGATTCTGGTGGGACGTCGAGGTCGAGGTCTTCGCGGGCCTCGGTCACGCACTCGACGACTCATGGCGCCATGTCGTGGTCGGTGGCCCCATGACCCGCAGTGCCGGCTTCCTCATCGAGGCCACGGGCGCCGACATCACCCTCGCCGAGCTCACCGTGCTGCTCAACGACGGGTTCGAGGACCGCATCGGGCGTACGCTGCCGCTGATGCCGGGCGCCACCAGGCTGCTTGCCGAGCTCGCCGCGCACGGCATCCCCACAGCCCTGGTCTCCGCCTCCCACCGGCGCATCATCGACCGCATCCTGACCTCGCTCGGCCCTCAGTACTTCTCCCTGACGGTCGCGGGAGACGAGGTGGAGCGGACCAAGCCGCACCCCGACCCGTATCTGCTGGCGGCCGCCGGGCTGGGCGCCGAACCGGCCAGGTGCGCGGTCATCGAGGACACGGCGACCGGTGTCGCGGCCGCGGAGGCCGCAGGCTGCCACGTCGTCGCGGTCCCCTCGGTGGCGCCCATCGCGCCGGCCGTCCGGCGCACGGTCGTCACCTCGCTCGAAGAAGTCGATCTCCCTTTTCTCCGTGGGTTGGTGGCCCTCTGACCACGGAAATCCATCGCCTGTTCACCCAGGGTGCCTAATTGAATACGCGATAATGCAAAGGGCTTCGCAGCCTTCGTCGCGGGAATTCGATACGGTGCGCCCTGGCTGAATTCCGATACTGGCCGGCGCTTGTGGCCCTGTGATTTTCGTCACCGGTCAGCGGGTCGACAAGGGGTGCCCGCCTGTGCCTCATCCGCCCGTTCCGTGGCGATCGGCACGTCCTTGTGTCCCGATTAGTGCAACCTGCACTGATCGGTCCGCTGACCAACTGTTCAGTGTGTCCGCGGTCGGTTCCGCAGCGTGATGGGAACTCAACTCCGCTGCGTGCAAACCACTCTTCCGGTGCGGACTAATCTCGTCGCGAGGACATCGTGTACCCCGTGACCCGCCCGCACACCCCAGCTGCCGGGTCCGTGGAAAGACAGCTACTGGAGAAACACGAGCATGAACCGCAAAACTCTGGTGCTGCCGGCCGTCATAAGCCTGCTCACCCCCGTGCTCGCCGCCTGTGGCAGCTCCGACGGCGGGAGCGGCGGCGACGCGATCGTTGTGGGTACGACGGACCGGTTCACCGCCTCCAGCGACACACCCGCGCCACTCGACCCCGCCTACGCGTACGACGTCGGTACCTGGAACGTCCTGCGCCAGACCGTGCAGACCCTGATGACGCAGCCCCGCGGTGACGGCGCCCCCGAGCCCGAGGCGGCCGAGAGCTGCCGCTTCACCGACACCGGCAACGAGCGCTACGCCTGCACGCTCCGCGAGGGCCTGAAGTTCGCGAGCGGCGACCCGATCACCGCCGAGGACGTGAAGTTCTCCATCGACCGGGCGCGCGCCATCAAGGCCGACAGCGGTGTGTTCGCCCTCCTGTCGACGGTCCAGCTGGTGGAGACCAAGGGCGACCGTGAGGTGATCTTCCACCTCAACGGGCCCGACGCCACCTTCCCGTTCAAGCTCTCCACACCCGTCGCCGGCATCGTCAACTCCGACGACTACGACAAGAAGAAGCTGCGCGACGGCTTCGAAGTCGACGGCTCCGGCCCGTACACCCTCAAGGCCGAGGTCAAGGACAACGAGGTCGTCGAGACCGTCTTCACCAAGAACCCCAACTACAAGGGGCTGTTGGAGCCGAAGAACGAAGAGGTCGTACTGCGCTCCTTCGCCGACGCCGACGCCATGGGTGCCGCGCTCGAAAAGGGCGACATCGACCTGATGACCCGCGCCATGACGCCGGAGCAGATCGACAAGCTCTCGGACACCTCCTCCGACGACATCGACGTCATCGAAGCGTCCGGCCTGGAGATCCGCTACCTGGGCTTCAACACCGACGCCCCGCAGGTCAAGACCAAGGCCGTCCGTCAGGCCATGGCCCAGCTCATCGACCGCGCCTCCCTCGTCTCCAAGGTCTACGGCACCCAGGCGCAACCGCTCTACTCAATGGTCCCGGCCAGCATCACCGGCCATTCCAACGCGTTCTTCAACAAGTACGGCGAACCGAGCAAGGCCAAGGCCAAGGCGACCCTGACCGACGCCGGCATCAACACCCCGGTGAAGCTCACCCTGAACTACACGACCGACCACTACGGCGCCGCCACGAAGCCGGAGTTCGAGCAGCTGCAGAAGCAGCTCAACGACAGCGGCCTGTTCGACGTCGACATCAAGGGCGCGTCCTGGGACAAGTTCCAGCCGGCCGAACGGGACGGCGAGTACGCGGTCTTCGGCTATGGCTGGTTCCCGGACTACCCGGACGCCGAAACGTACCTCTCGCCGTTCCTCGACAAGGACAACTTCCTGCGCCTGCCGTACGCGAACAACGAGATCCGCGGCACGCTGCTGCCCGAGGCCCGCCGTGAGGCCGACCGCCTCACCGCCTCGGACAGCATCAACGACATCCAGGACATCGTGGCCGAGGACGTACCGCTCCTGCCGCTGTGGCAGGGCAACCAGTACGTCGCCGTGAGGGACGACATCACCGGGGGCGAGTACGCGCTCAACTCCGCGTCGTCGCTTCAGCTGTGGGAGCTCGGCCGTGGCATCAGCGGCTGACCGGAGATCTCACTCCGTACTCCGGGGCCCCCTGGGCCCCGGAGGTTCCGTGAACCGACAACACAAGGCACCCGCAAGTGAACATGCGTAACTCATCGCCAGTCCTGTCCGTCACCACAGGACTGGCCCTCGGCCTGCTCACCGGCTGTGGCTCCGTCACGGGCAGCTCCTCCGACGCCGGCTCCCGCATCGTGATGGGGATGTCCGACGAGGTACTGGCCACCGACCCAGCGTCCGGCTACGACCCGGGGTCCTGGCTGCTCTTCAACAACGTCTTCCAGTCGCTCCTGAGCTTCCCCAACGGCGCCACGGAACCCCAGCCCGAAGCCGCCAAGAAGTGCGCCTTCACCGACAACCGGATCACCACCTACGAGTGCACACTCAAGGACGACCTCAAGTTCAGCAACGGTGACTCCCTCACCTCGAAGGACGTCAAGTTCTCCTTCGACCGCATGCTGAAGATCAACGACGAGGCCGGCCCGGCGGTCATGTTCCCCATGCTCGACAAGGTCGAGACACCGGACGAGCAGACCGTCGTCTTCAAGCTCAAGTACGCCGACGCCACCTTCCCGAGCAAGGTGGCCTCCGGCGCCGGCTCGATCGTCGACCACCGCTCCTACGACGCCGACGGGCTCCGCAAGGACGGCGGAGCTGTCGGCTCCGGCCCGTACAAGCTCGACTCCTTCGGCAAGGACGAGGCCGTCTTCTCGGTCAACGAGAACTACGAGGGCAACGCCGACGTGGAGAACTCCGGCGTGACCATGAAGTTCTTCCACGGCGACCAGACCGCCCTGAAGCGGGACCTGCGCGACAACAAGCTCGACGTCGCCTACCGCGGGCTCAGCTCCACCGACATCGCCGACATCGAGGCGGACAGCTCCGCCCACAGCGCCGTCGACATCGTCGACGGCACCGGAGCCGAGGTCCAGCACCTGGTCTTCAACATGGACGACCCGGTGGCGGGCAAGCTCGGCGTCCGCCAGGCCATGGCCTACCTGCTGGACCGCGAGGCCCTCATCGAGCAGGTCTACCAGGGCACGGCGACACCGCTGTACTCGATCATCCCGGCCGGCATCACCGGCCACAACACGGCCTTCTTCGACACCTACGGCGCCCGCCCCTCCAAGGCCAAGGCGGAGGCCGCCCTGCGTGCCGAGGGCATCAACGGCAAGGTGAAGCTGACCCTCTGGTCCACCCCGTCGCGCTACGGCCCGTCCACCGACCAGGAGTTCCAGGCGATCGCCACACAGCTCAACAACAGCGGGCTGTTCGAGGCGACCGTGAAATCCGTGCCTTTCGAGCAGTACGAGAAGGACATCGACGCGGGCAAGTACGGCGTGTACGTGAAGGGCTGGGTGCCCGACTACCCGGACCCCGACAACTTCACCAGCCCGTTCTTCGGCGACGGCAACGTACTCGGCAACAACTACACCAACAAGACGATCACCGGCACACTCCTGCCCAAGACGGCCGCCGAGAGCGAGCGCTCCACGACCGAGCAGGAATACGCCGAACTCCAGAACATCGTCGCCGAGGAACTCCCCGTCATCCCGATATGGCAGGCCAAGCAGTACGCGGTCGTCAAGAACAACGTCTACGGCCTGGAGTACTGCCTCGACGCGTCGACGGTGTTCCGCTTCTGGGAGATCAGCAAGGACTGACACCCACTCACAGCCACGAACACCGAGGGCGCCCCCGTGATGCAGGGGCGCCCTCGACCGTTGTACGCCCGGCCCGTGCCGCCGCGCCCGCTACTGCGCGCCGGGACGCACCAGCCCGCTCTCGTACGCGTACACCGCGGCCTGCACACGGTCGCGCAGGCCCAGCTTGGTCAGGACATGGCCCACGTGCGTCTTGACCGTGGTCTCGCTGACGAACAGATCGGCCGCGATCTCCGCGTTGGACAACCCGCGCGCCACCAGCTTCAGCACCTCGACCTCGCGGTCGGTCAGCGTGTGCAGGGTGTCCGGCACCGGCTCGTCACCGGACGGCAGATGCGTCGCGTACTTGTCGAGGAGCCGGCGCGTGATGCTGGGCGCGAGCATCGCCTCGCCGGCGGCCACCACACGGATCGCCTGCACCAGCTCGTTGGCCGGCGCGTCCTTGAGCAGGAACCCGCTGGCACCCGCCCGCAACGCCTCCACGACGTACTCGTCGAGATCGAAAGTGGTCAGCACCAGCACCTTCGCCGGACCGTCCCGGCCGGGCCCGGTGATCTGCCGGGTCGCCTCCACCCCGTCCATCCGCGGCATGCGGATATCCATCAGAACCACATCGGGCTGCAGGGCACGCACCTGGTCGAGCGCCTGAAGACCGTCTCCGGCCTCCCCCACGACCGCGAGGTCCTGCTCCGCCTCCAGGATCATCCGGAAGCCGGTGCGCAGCAGCGGCTGGTCGTCGACCAGTAGGACGCGGATGGCCACGTAAGTCTCCTTCGCTAGTCCGGCCCATTCTGCCCTGCGGGACTCAGCCCGATTCGGGCGACCTCACCGGCAGCGGGTACGGCGGGGGAGTGCCGCCGAATTCCGGACAGACCGCCTGGTGATCACACCAGCCGCAGAGCTTGCTGGGCCGCGGCCGCCACTCGCCCGACTCGGTGGCCGCGCTGATCGCCTCCCACAACGCGAGCAACTTGCGCTCGACGCGCTCCAGATCGGCGAACACCGGGTCGTACGTCAGCACATCCCCACTGCCCAGGTAGACCAGCTGGAGTCGGCGCGGGACGACCCTCTTCAGGCGCCACACCACCAAGGCGTAGAACTTCATCTGGAACAACGCGCCCTCGGCGTACTCCGGTCTCGGGGCCTTGCCCGTCTTGTAGTCGACGATCCGCACCTCGCCCGTCGGCGCCACATCGACACGGTCGATGATCCCGCGCAGCCTGAGCCCCGAGTCCAGCTCCGCCTCGACGAACAACTCGCGCTCGGCGGGCTCCAGCCGCGTCGGATCCTCCAGCGTGAACCAGCGCTCCAGCAGCTGCTCCGCCTCCCCGAGCCAGCGGGCCAGCCGCTCACCCTCGGGGTCGTCCGCGAACAGCTCCACGACCTCCGGCTTCGACTCGCGCAGCCGGTCCCACTGGCCCGGGATCAGCGCCTTCGCCCGCGGCGCCGTCCGCTCCGTCGCCGGAGCGTCGAAGAGCCGCTCCAGCACCGCGTGCACCAGCGTGCCGCGCGTGGCCGCCTCGCTCGGCTTCTCCGGGAGTCTGTCGATCACCCGGAAGCGGTAGAGCAGCGGGCACTGCATGAAGTCGCTGGCGCGCGAGGGCGAGAGCGACGCCGGGGGAGCGGCGGCACGCGTCCCCGCCGGGAGCCCGGCGCCCGAGCCCTCGACGCCGGAACCTTCCGCGCTGCTGCCGCCGGTGCTGGTGCCGTCGGTACTGGTTTCCATGACCACAGACCATACGGGCCGCCACTGACAGTGACGTCCCCCCGGCGGGGCAGCGGTCTCGTGGAAGCGAGATGGCAGCGAGTGAGACGTGCGCTCAGGGCGTGCTTCGCGGGGCGCGCGATGGTACGGAACACCCCGTGCCACCGCACGCGCGATCGTCTCGCACGACCGCGTGGAAACAGCGCGTACGACAGCACGGGGAACAGAGGGGGTGCCGGGGCAGAACGAGCGGCGACGACCGCATAGCATCGACCACAGACCCTTCCGCCCCGCACGTAACCGGGCGCGGAAGACGCATCGAACGAGGGGACATCGTGGACGAGAGCGGCGGGAGCGGGCAGCCGCGGTCCGGCAGTGACGAGGCGCCCGAGCGCCCCGCGGGGCAGTCGACCCCGGCCGACGACACCGCACGCCCCGAACCCAAGCCCAGTGAGAACCGGCCGGCGCCCCACACCCCGGCCGACGGCGCCACTCCGGCACACACCGACCCCTCACCCGGCCATCAGCCCCCGGCACCTACCGAGCCTCCGGCAGATCACAGAACCGCCACGCCCCCAGAGTCGCCCCAGCAGCACCCCGACCCCTCGGCCGATCACGGAACTCCCGCGCGCCCCGAGCCCCAGGCGGACACCCCGCCCGCGGCCGCGTTCCGCTCGGACGATGCCGTCGGCGCCCCCACCCCCGCCGCCCCCACCAGTGACCGCAAACCGCCTCAGCGACCCAAGGAGCCCGGCGGCGGGATCCTCATGGGACGCCCCTTCGGCGTGCCCGTGTACGTCGCGCCCAGCTGGTTCCTCGTGGCCGCGCTGATCACCTGGGTGTTCGGCGGCCAACTGGACCGTGTCCTGCCCGAACTCGGCAACGCCCGATACCTCGTGTCGCTGTTCTTCGCGGTGGCCTTCTACGCCTCCGTACTCGTCCACGAACTCGCCCACACCATCGCGGCACTGCGCTTCAAGCTGCCGGTGCGCCGCATCCAGCTGCAGTTCTTCGGCGGAGTCTCCGAGATCGAGAAGGAGTCCGAGACCCCGGGCCGCGAGTTCGTGCTGGCCTTCGTCGGACCGCTGCTCTCGCTGGTCCTCGCCGGCGTCTTCTACGTCGCCCTCCAGACGGTCGAGCCCGGCACCGTCCCCGGCGTGCTGCTGGCCGGACTGATGATCTCCAACCTGATCGTGGCCGCGTTCAACCTGCTGCCCGGACTGCCCCTCGACGGCGGCCGCATGCTCCGCGCCGTCGTCTGGAAGATCACCGGCAAACCGATGAGCGGCACCGTCGCCGCCGCCTGGGTCGGCCGCGCCCTCGCCGTCTCCGTACTGATCGGGCTCCCCCTGCTCACCCAGTCCGGCGCGCTCGGCACGGGCGCCGAGGACCTCGGCGGCATGGACACCGTCACCGACGCCCTGCTCGCCGCGATCCTCGCCGCCATCATCTGGACCGGCGCCGGCAACAGCCTCCGCATGGCCCGACTGCGCGAACACCTGCCCGAGCTGCGCGCCCGCAACCTCACCCGCCGCGCGGTCCCCGTACAGACCGACACCCCGCTCTCCGAAGCGCTGCGCCGCGCCAACGACGCCGGCGCCCGCGCCCTGGTCGTCGTCGACGCCGAGGGCGAACCCCTGTCACTGGTCCGCGAGGCCGCCATCGTCGGCGTACCCGAGCACCGCCGCCCCTGGGTCGCCGTCAGTGGCCTCGCCCAGGAACTCACCGACGGCATGCGCGTCTCCGCGGAACTCGCCGGCGAGGACCTCCTCGACGCCCTGCGCGCCGCCCCCGCCACCGAATACCTGGTGGTGGAGGATTCCGGCGAGATCTACGGCGTCCTCTCGGCGGCCGACGTGGAACGCGCCTTCGTGAAGGCGATGGCCCGCCCCAGCTGAACACCGAGCACACACACCGTGGTCTTCACCCCCCTCCAGGACCGGTAGGCTGGTCACATGTCCGAACCGACCGGTGCCGCCCGCCGTCGCGGGCCCTTCAAGGTCGGGGACCAGGTACAGCTGACCGACCCCAAGGGACGCCACTACACGTTCACGCTCGAAGCGGGGAAGAACTTCCACACCCACAAGGGTTCCTTCCCACACGACGAGCTGATCGGCGCGCCCGAGGGCAGTGTTGTCCGCACCACGGGGAACGTCGCCTACCTGGCGCTGCGCCCCCTGCTCCCCGACTACGTCCTGTCCATGCCCCGCGGCGCCGCCGTGGTCTACCCCAAGGACGCGGGGCAGATCCTCGCCTTCGCCGACATCTTCCCCGGCGCCCGCGTCGTGGAGGCCGGCGTCGGCTCCGGCTCACTCAGCAGCTTCCTGCTGCGGGCCATCGGCGACCAGGGCATGCTGCACTCGTACGAGCGCCGCGCGGACTTCGCCGAGATCGCGCAGGCGAACGTGGAGCGCTACTTCGGCGGCCCCCACCCCGCCTGGCAGCTCACCGTCGGCGACCTCCAGGACAACCTGAGCGACACCGACGTCGACCGCGTCATCCTCGACATGCTCGCCCCCTGGGAATGCCTGGACGCCGTCTCCAAGGCACTCGTCCCCGGCGGCATCCTGTGCTGCTACGTGGCAACCACCACCCAGCTCGCCCGGACCGTCGAGTCCATCCGCGAGATCGGCTGCTTCAACGAGCCGACCGCCTGGGAAACGATGATCCGCAACTGGCACATCGAGGGCCTCGCCGTCCGCCCCGACCACCGGATGATCGGCCACACCGGCTTCCTTCTCACCGCCCGCCGCCTCGCGGACGGCGTCGAACCGCCCATGCGCCGCCGCCGCCCCGCCAAGGGCGCCTACGGCGAGGACTACGCCGGCCCGAACGCCGACGGAGGCGCCGGACACTGAGGCGGCCCGGTGCCGCGTCCAACGCACGAGCGCCGTGGCCGAGTTCCCGGAACCGACCGGGAACTCGGCCACGGCGCTCCTCTGTTGACGAGAGCCAGTCCCTGTCGACAAGACGACACAACCACGGCGCTGCGGCACTCCCGGAACCCCAACTCCATGAACACGCACCAGAAGACCGCACCCCGCCGTTCCCCCGCGCTGTGACGTGTGGCACCATGCGGTCCACCCCCACCGGCACAGCCCTCACAGGAGACACATCTCTCGTGCAGCAATCCGCCGTCCCGGAACTCGCACACACGCACACCCGCCCGATCCACTGGGTCGCCACGGCCACCGCGCTCTCCGCCGTCGTCGCCCTGTCCTCACTGCTGCAACCCGATCCGGCGACCGCGGTCCAGCCCCGCACCGAGACACGGTCCGCCCCGGCCACCGCGAAGGCCCCGGACCCCACCGGCGTCGACTTCCCCATCGATTGCGGGCCCACCAACGCCCTGGTGCGGAAGAAGGCCTCCGGAGACCTCGACGGCGACGGCATACCGGAGACCGTCGCCGTGGTCCGCTGCGACGCGGGCTCCGGAACCCCGCCCGACGGCGTCTACGTCCTCACCCAGGGCACCGCCACCCAGCCCCGCGTGGTCGCCACCCTGATCAACCCGAAGGACCGGTTCACCGTCCAGGACTTCGCCGTCCGTGACGCCGCGGTGACAGCCACACTGCTCGGCTACTCCTCGATCGACGTACCTAGTTGCTGCCCCGACGTCACGGACCGCGCCAAGTGGCAATGGAAGAACGGCGCGTTCGTCCGCTCCAGGCTCCCCGAGGCCCGCAGCATGTGACGCATGCCTCCGCGGCCGCGACCGCGGCCGCCGCAGAGCTGTGAGGAAACAGACAAAGGTCACACACGGTGTCCGCAAGGTCACTCCGCGTCGGGACCGTACACCTCGACGCTGTCCGAAACTCGACGCACATGGATGCACTCGCCGGGACACTCCTTCGCGGAGTCCACCACATCCGTGAGAAGCGTCAGCGGTACGGGCGTTGTCGCGCCCGGGGCCTGCAGCAACTCGTCGCCCGAGCCCTTCACATAGGCCAGGCCGTCGATGTCGAGCTCGAAGACCTCCGGGGCGTACTGGGCGCAGATACCGTCGCCGGTGCACAGGTCCTGGTCGATCCAGACCTCCAGCGCCTCGCCGCCTGCTCCGGCCTCCTGCTGCACGGTCATCTCTCCTGCCCTTTTCCTGTGCCAACCGAACCAGGACAAAGACAAGTCGGCCCAGCTCTGACGGGTGTTGAACTCTTCGACCCTACCTCCGCCCGCTTCCCAATCATGTTCGGTGGGTATTCCCCTGGCGTGAGGGAGAGCGCAAGGGTGAAGATCGGACACACCTTGACAGTCTTTGTGATCTAGGGGTTTCAATCGACACCCACCCAGGTAGGGTCTGGAAGCGTCCAGCTCCCCTTGGAGGAGGTGAGGACCGTGGCAGCCCACGACGACGACATGAACCGCGGCATCCGCCCGGGACGAGGGTCCGACGACCCGGCCGGGCAGATCGCCTACCTTGAGCAGGAGATCGCCGTCCTGCGACGCAAGCTCGCCGACTCTCCGCGACACACGAGGATTCTCGAAGAGCGGATCGTCGAGCTGCAGACCAACCTGGCCGGCGTGTCCGCCCAGAACGAGCGACTCGCGAACACGCTCCGTGAGGCCCGCGACCAGATCGTGGCCCTCAAGGAAGAGGTCGACCGGCTCGCACAGCCGCCGGCCGGCTTCGGAGTCTTCCTCACAGCGAACGAGGACGGCACCGCCGACATCTTCACCGGCGGCCGCAAACTCCGGGTGAACGTCAGCCCAAGCGTTGAGCTCGACGAGCTCCGGCGCGGCCAGGAAGTAATGCTCAACGAAGCGCTCAACGTGGTCGAGGCCATGGAATACGAGCGGGTCGGGGACATCGTCACCCTCAAGGAGATCCTCGAGGACGGCGAGCGCGCCCTGGTGCTCGGGCACACCGACGAGGAACGGGTGGTACGGCTCGCCGAGCCGCTGCTGGACGTCACCATCCGCCCCGGCGACGCCCTGCTGCTCGAACCGAGGTCCGGCTACGTCTACGAGGTCGTACCCAAGAGCGAGGTCGAGGAACTCGTCCTCGAAGAGGTGCCCGACATCGGCTACGAGCAGATCGGCGGCCTGGGCAACCAGATCGAAATGATCCGCGACGCCGTCGAGCTCCCCTACCTCTACCCCGACCTCTTCAAGGAGCACGAGCTGCGGCCGCCCAAGGGCGTCCTGCTGTACGGACCCCCCGGATGCGGCAAAACCCTGATCGCCAAGGCCGTGGCGAACTCCCTCGCCAAGAAGGTCGCCGAGGTGACCGGCGTGGCCGCCGGCAAGAGCTTCTTCCTCAACATCAAGGGCCCCGAGCTCCTGAACAAGTACGTCGGCGAGACCGAGCGGCAGATCCGCCTCGTCTTCCAGCGCGCACGGGAGAAGGCCAGCGAGGGCACCCCCGTCATCGTCTTCTTCGACGAGATGGAATCCCTCTTCCGCACCCGCGGCTCCGGCGTCAGCTCGGACGTCGAGAACACGATCGTCCCCCAGCTCCTCGCCGAGATCGACGGCGTGGAAGGCCTGCAGAACGTGGTCGTGATCGGCGCCTCCAACCGCGAGGACATGATCGACCCCGCCATCCTGCGCCCCGGCCGCCTCGACGTGAAGATCAAGATCGAGCGTCCGGACGCCGAAGCGGCCAAGGACATCTTCCAGAAGTACCTCACCGAGCGTCTCCCGCTGCACACCGACGACCTCGGCGAGCACGGCGGCGACAAGACGTCCACGGTCCAGAGCATGATCCAGACCGCCGTGGAACAGATGTACGCCGAATCGGAGGAAAACCGCTTCCTGGAGGTCACCTACGCCAACGGCGACAAGGAAGTCCTCTACTTCAAGGACTTCAACTCCGGCGCCATGATCGAGAACATCGTCGGCCGCGCCAAGAAGATGGCCATCAAGGACTTCCTCGAGAAGAACCAGAAAGGCCTCAGGGTCTCCCACCTCCTCCAGGCATGCGTGGACGAATTCAAGGAGAATGAAGACCTGCCCAACACGACCAACCCGGACGACTGGGCTCGGATCTCCGGAAAGAAGGGCGAGCGGATCGTCTACATCCGTACGCTGATCACCGGAAAGCAGGGTGCGGACACCGGACGCTCCATCGACACGGTGGCGAACACCGGACAGTACCTGTAATAGCCAGGGCGGCTGCGGGTGCCCTTCTGGGGGTACCCGCAGCCGACTGTTTTCAGGGCACGGCTGGAGCAAGGCAATGACGCAAATGATCTCCCCACCAGCGCAGAGGCGTTCTAGGCTCTTTCGTACCGCCGAGTCGCGCAGTGCGGGGACGGGCACCGCACACGCACCGGAGCGCCAGCGGTACTTGAGCGCCGCCCCCGACCGAGGGCGCCGCCCGGCAAGGAGGGCCGCATGACCGTACGGCGAGTAATGGGCATCGAGACGGAGTACGGCATCTCCGTCCCCGGCCACCCCAATGCCAATGCCATGCTCACCTCGTCCCAGATCGTCAATGCCTACGCCGCGGCGATGCACCGGGCCCGCCGGGCCCGCTGGGACTTCGAGGAGGAGAACCCGCTACGGGACGCGCGAGGCTTCGACCTCGCCCGCGAGGCCGCCGACGCCAGCCAGCTCACCGACGAGGACATCGGCCTGGCCAACGTGATCCTCACGAACGGCGCACGACTGTACGTCGACCACGCCCACCCGGAGTACAGCGCGCCCGAGGTCACCAACCCGCGCGACGCCGTCCTGTGGGACAAGGCCGGCGAACGGATCATGGCGGAAGCCGCCGAACGCGCGGCCCAGCTCCCCGGCGCCCAGCCGATCCACCTCTACAAGAACAACACCGACAACAAGGGCGCCTCCTACGGCACGCACGAGAACTACCTGATGAAGCGGGAGACCCCCTTCTCGGACATCGTGCGCCACCTCACACCGTTCTTCGTCTCCCGCCAGGTCATCGCCGGAGCGGGCCGCGTCGGCATCGGCCAGGACGGGCACGAACACGGCTTCCAGCTCAGCCAGCGAGCGGACTACTTCGAGGTCGAGGTAGGCCTGGAGACGACGCTGAAGCGCCCCATCATCAACACACGGGACGAACCGCACGCGGACGCCGAAAAGTACCGCCGCCTCCACGTGATCATCGGCGACGCCAACCTGTCGGAGATCTCCACCTACCTCAAGCTGGGCACCACGGCCCTCGTGCTGTCCATGATCGAGGACGGCTTCATCGCCGTCGACCTCGCCGTCGACCAGCCCGTACGCACCCTCCACCAGGTCTCGCACGACCCCTCGCTCAAGCGCCTCGTCACACTCCGCAGCGGCCGCACCCTGACCGCCGTACAACTCCAGATGGAGTACTACGAGCTCTCCCGCAAATACGTCGAAGAACGCTTCGGAGCCGACGCCGACGAACAGACCAAGGACGTCCTGACCCGCTGGGAGGACACCCTCAACCGGCTGGAGAACGACCCCATGAGCCTCTCCGGCGAACTCGACTGGGTCGCCAAGCGCGAGCTCATGGAAGGCTACCGGCGCCGCGACAGCCTCGACTGGGACGCGGCCCGGCTGCACCTCATCGACCTCCAGTACGCCGACGTACGCGCCGAGAAGGGCCTCTACAACCGCCTCGCAGCCCGCGGCAAGATCAAGCGGCTGCTCGACGAGACGGACGTGGAGCAAGCCCGTACGAAGCCCCCGGAGGACACACGCGCGTACTTCCGCGGTCGCTGCCTGGAGCAGTACGCCGACGACGTCGCGGCGGCCTCCTGGGACTCGGTGATCTTCGACCTGCCCGGCCGGGACTCCCTCCAGCGCGTTCCAACCCTGGAACCGCTTCGCGGAACGCGTAATCACGTCAAGGAGCTCCTGGACCGCTGCCGCACCGCAGAAGACCTGGTCAAGGTCCTGTCCGGCGGCTGAGCGGGTGCTTCGGCGGGGGCGGGCGTGCAGGGTGGAAAAGACGCCGTCCGGGAATCATCGAGGTGGTTCCCGGACGTTGTAGCAACTGCGGGGCCAATGTCAGACCCGGCTTGTAGGGTCTGATCAAGACCGATCGGCAGCAATGCCGACCATGTCGGGCGAACTGAGCGGGGTGAGGGTTATGGCGACCAAGGACACCGGCGGCGGACAGCAGAAGGCCACACGCTCTACCGAGGAGGTCGAGGAGCAGGCGCCTGAGGCACAGGCGAGCGAGGACCTCAAGGAGCGGCAGGAGAAGCTGTCGGATGACGTGGACTCGGTGCTGGATGAAATTGACGACGTACTCGAGGAAAACGCCGAGGATTTCGTGCGCTCATTCGTGCAAAAGGGTGGCGAGTGAGGGGCGCTAGGGCACTTTTGCCTTCGAAGTGAAGGTGGCGGGGGATGGGTGTGGCTGACGAACCGAACGCGAAGAAGTGCACGGGCTGCGAGAGGGACTTGCCGCCCACCGCATTCGCTCGGGACAAGAATCGGCGCGACGGCCTTCAGGTGCGGTGCCGGGAGTGTGTGGCGGAATACAGCGCCGCGCACTACCGGCGCCGCCGCGAGGCCATGGGAAAGTCGGTTCGAGAGAAGGCGGACGTACCGACTGGGCACAAGCTCTGCCGGACATGTGGTGAGATCAGGCCGCACAGCGAATGGCATCGAAACGCGACCGCGTCCGACGGCCTGTCGACCCGCTGTAAGGCCTGCCGCGCCGCCCGAGGACGGCAGGACCACCTGAAGCGGCAGTACGGCATCACCGAAGCCGAACGCGACGAGTTGATCGCCTCTCAAGGTGGCGTCTGCTGCATATGTCTGTCGGCCCTGCCAGCACATGTGGATCACTGTCACGAGACGGGTAGGGTCCGTGGCGTACTGTGCTTCAGCTGCAACGCGGCGCTGGGGCAGTTCAAGGATCGGCCCGACGTGATAAGGCGGGCTGCGACATACGTGGAAGGAAACGCGTGGAAGCCAATCCTCGTAGCACCGGGCGTCTACCAGCTGCCTTCCTGACGCCCGGCTCGTCCTCGTTCATGGACTTCCTGGCCGAGCACCAGCCGGAGATTCTCCCGGGCAAGCGGCAGCTGCCGCCCACTCAGGGCGTGATCGAGGCCCCGCACGGCACGACGATCGTGGCCGTCACCTTCCCGGGTGGTGTGGTGCTGGCCGGTGACCGTCGGGCCACCATGGGTAACGTCATTGCTCAGCGTGACATCGAGAAGGTGTTCCCGGCGGACGAGTATTCGGCCGTCGGTATCGCCGGTACGGCCGGCCTGGCCGTCGAGATGGTCAAGCTCTTCCAGCTGGAGCTGGAGCACTTCGAGAAGGTCGAGGGTGCCCAGCTGTCTCTGGAGGGCAAGGCCAACCGTCTGTCGACCATGATCCGTTCCAACCTGGGCATGGCCATGCAGGGTCTCGCCGTGGTCCCGTTGTTCGCCGGGTTCGACGTCGACCGTGAGAAGGGCCGGATCTTCTCGTACGACGTGACGGGCGGCCGTTCTGAAGAGACGGGCTTCGCGGCCACGGGCTCCGGTTCGATCTTCGCGCGGGGCGCCATGAAGAAGCTTTTCCGTGACGACCTGAGTGAGGAAGAGGCCACGACCCTGGTGGTCCAGGCCCTGTACGACGCGGCCGACGACGACTCGGCGACGGGCGGACCCGATGTCGCCCGCCGGATCTATCCGATCGTCACCGTGATCACCGAGGACGGCTTCCGTCGGCTCACCGAGGAGGAGTCCTCCGAGATCGCCCGCTCGATCCTGGCGCGGCGCCTGGAGCAGCCCGACGGTCCGCGGGCCGCGCTGCTGTAGACGGCTGCCGTTTCTTGTCAAGGTGATCCAGTGACTTCCACAGAAAGGGACGGATAACCGGTGTCGACGCCGTTCTATGTCTCACCTCAGCAGGCGATGGCCGACCGGGCGGAGTACGCCCGTAAGGGCATCGCGCGTGGTCGCAGCCTGGTTGTGCTGCAGTACGCCGACGGCATCGTTTTCGTCGGCGAGAACCCGTCCCGTGCGTTGCACAAGTTCAGCGAGATCTATGACCGGATCGGCTTCGCGGCGGCCGGCAAGTACAACGAGTACGAGAACCTTCGGATCGGTGGCGTCCGCTACGCCGACCTGCGGGGTTACACCTATGACCGCGACGATGTGACCGCCCGGGGTCTGGCCAACGTCTACGCGCAGACGCTGGGGACGATCTTCTCGTCCCAGGCCGAGAAGCCGTACGAGGTGGAGCTGGTGGTCGCCGAGGTGGGGGAGACCCCGGAGGGCGACCAGATCTACCGCCTGCCGCACGACGGCTCGATCGTGGACGAGCACGGCTCGGTCGCGGTCGGGGGTAATGCCGAGCAGATCAGCAGCTATCTCGACCAGCGGCACCAGGACGGTATGTCGCTCGCCGAGGCGCTGAAGCTGGCTGTTCAGGCCCTGTCGCGTGACACGAACGGCAGTGAGCGGGAGATTCCCGCCGAGCGTCTGGAGGTCGCCGTCCTCGACCGCACGCGCCCGCAGCAGCGGAAGTTCAGGCGCATCGGGGGCCGTCAGCTGTCCCGTCTGCTGGAGGTCAACGGTGCGGAGACGGCTGCGGAGGCTGAGGACTCCGACGAGGAGTAGTAGCTGTCCAGTACCCGCCGCTCGATGGTGCGCCCCGGCCGATGAGGCCGGGGCGCGCGGCGTTGGAGGGGGTGAGGGCGCTGCGCGCGAGGGTGAGCGTCATTCACGCCCGTGGGGGCGCCGTGGAGCCCCGGATCATCAGTTCCACGGGGATGTCCCCACCGTCCGGTGTACGGCCCTCCAGGACGGCGAGCAGGGCCTGCATGCCCCGTTCTCCGAAGAGCTCGGCGTCCAGGCGGACGGTGGTGAGCTCGGGGTCGAGGGCCTGGGCCAGGGCCAGGTCGTCGAGGCCCGTGACGGACACGTCCTCGGGGATGCGCAGCCCGAGGCGGCGGGCGGCCTTGTAGGCGCCGGCGGCCAGTTTGTCGTCGTCGCAGACGAGGGCTGTGGGACGTGGGGCCGGAGCTGAGAGGGCTGCTTCGGCGGCTGTCACGGAGTCCTCGATGGAGATCGGTGCGCGGGCAGTGCGGAGGAGTGTGCCCGGTACGTCGGACAGTCGTGTCGCGAGTTCGTGGGCCCGTACCTCGAAGGTCCAGGATGCGATGTCGGCTGCCAGGTGCAGGAAGTGGCGGTGGCCGAGGTCCAGCAGGTGGTCCGTGATCTGTCGTACGCCGTCGGCGATGTCGAGGTTGACCGTTGCCGCGCCGAGGCTGCCCTGTGGGTCGCTGTCGAGCATGACGAGGGGGAGTTGGTCGCCGCGGATGTCGGTGAGGGCGTCGGCGGCCATGGAGGAGGCGATCACGCCGTCGAGGGCTGCCTGTGCCGAGGCGAAGGGGTCCCGGGCGGGTCCGATGCCTGCGGGGGACGGGTACAGCACCACGCCGAAGCCGTGCTGGGCGGCGACTCGGGCGGCGCCTGTGTAGACGCCGCCGAAGAACTCCGTGGTGAGGGCGGGGACCACGAGCAGCACGGTCCGGGTGCGGCCGAGTCGGAGGTTGCGGGCGGCGAGGTTCGGCCGGTAGCCCAGTTCACGTGCGGCCTGGCGGACGCGTTCGGCTGTGGTCTGTGACACTCGTCCGCGCCATTTGTCGCCGAGGACCAGGGAGACGGCGGCCTGGGACACTCCTGCGGCCTGGGCGACGTCACGGCTCGTCGGGCGGGTGCTGCCTCGTGCCACCGTGAGCTGCTCCTTCGTCTGGACTCGTGGACAGCGCACATGGTACGTATGGCGAGGGACGTTATACGTAACACGTAGTGCTTCCGGGCCTTGTTCCCGGTGTTGTTCCAGGTGTCGAGGTGTTGGACGAGGAGATAGGGCGGGGACATGGCTGTCGGATATCTGGAGATCCTCAGGACGCGGCACGCCGCGCGTCTGCTGGCCGGCACGCTAGTGGGCCGGCTGCCGAACATCACGGGCGCGATGGCCGTCATGCTCTTCGTGCGGGCGGAGGGCGGTTCGTACAGCCTCGCGGGGGCTCTGGTGGCGGTGTACGGCGTCGCCAACGCCGTGGGCCAGCCGGTGCTGGGCCGTCTCGTGGACCTTCACGGGCAGCCGCGTGTCCAGCTGGCGTCCGCGCTTGTCTCGGCCCTCGGGATGGTCGGCTTCGCCTTCACGGGCGTCGAGCCGCTGGCGCCGGCGTATGTGTTCGTGGCGGTCGCCGGGCTTTTCACGCCTCCTCTGGAGGGCGGTCTGCGGGCGCTGTGGCCCTCTGTCCTCCGTAAGGAGGAACAGGTGCACAGGGCGTACGCGATGGACGCCGTGGCCCAGGAGGTCATGTTCACCCTCGGACCCCTGCTTGTGACGCTGAGCGTGTCGCTGTGGTCCGCCCGGGCGGCACTCGTCCTGCTGAACGTCATAGGTGTTCTGGGTGCCCTCTCCGTGGTCGTGTCGGCGCCCTCGCGCGCGTGGCGGTCGGCGCCGCGCGAGGCCCACTGGCTCGGCGCGCTGCGTTCGCCGGGATTGCTGGTGATGCTGTCGGCGTTCCTGTTCGTCGGTATCGCGCTGGGTTCCATCACGGTCGCCGCAGCCTCGTATGCGGACAGCCGCGGCGGCGACGCGGTGTACGGCTGGCTGATGGCGGGCCTGGGGCTCGGCGCGCTCGTCGGCGGCACGGTGTACGGGGCACGGCAGTGGAGCGGAGCGCCGGAGCGCCGACTGCGTGTGCTGGTGGCTCTTCTGGCGGTCTGTTACCTGCCGCTGATGCTGATTCCCGGCCCGGTCGCCATGACGGCACTCTCCGTGCTCGCCGGTGTCTTTCTCGCACCCTGCATCGCCTGCGCCTTCGTCCTCGTCGACCGGCACGCGCCGAGGGGCACCGTCACCGAGGCTTTCTCCTGGCTTGTGACGACGTTCACGGTGGGCAGTTCGGTCGGCACGGGGCTCGCGGGGCCGGTCGTCGAGGCGGGCGGGGCCCTGTGGGGTTTCGTGATGCCGGGCGCCGCGGGGGGTGTCTCCCTGCTGGTCCTGCTGGTCACCGGGCGGGTCCTCGCAGTTCCTCGCGGGGGTGCGGTGGTTGCGGTCGCAGCGGAAAATGATCCGAACCGTGCTGTCGAACCCCGTTTCAGCTCAGGGGATCGGGCGTAATGTTCAGTCATGGACCGCCGCATTTTCGGGCTGGAGAACGAGTACGGCGTCACGTGCACGTTCAGGGGACAGCGCCGCCTGTCTCCTGACGAGGTGGCGCGGTACCTCTTCCGCCGTGTCGTGTCATGGGGCCGCAGCAGCAATGTCTTTCTGCGGAACGGGGCCCGCCTCTATCTCGACGTGGGCTCACATCCGGAATACGCGACACCCGAATGTGACAACGTGATCGAACTGGTCACCCACGACAAGGCCGGCGAGCGCATTCTCGAAGGACTCCTGGTCGACGCCGAACGCCGCCTGCACGAGGAGGGAATCGCGGGCGACGTCTACCTCTTCAAGAACAACACCGACTCGGCGGGCAACTCCTACGGCTGCCACGAGAACTATCTGGTGGCAAGGCACGGGGAGTTCTCCCGGCTCGCGGACATCCTCATTCCGTTCCTCGTCACACGGCAGTTGCTGTGCGGCGCCGGCAAGGTGCTGCAGACTCCGCGCGGCGCCGTGTACTGCGTCAGTCAGCGTGCCGAGCACATCTGGGAGGGTGTCTCCTCGGCGACTACCCGTTCCCGGCCGATCATCAACACGCGCGACGAGCCGCATGCGGACGCCGAGCGTTACCGCCGCCTGCATGTGATCGTGGGCGACTCGAACATGTCCGAGACGACCATGCTGCTGAAGGTCGGCGCCACCGACCTGGTGCTCCGCATGATCGAGGCGGGCACGGTCATGCGCGACCTCACTCTGGAGAACCCCATCCGGGCGATCCGCGAGGTCAGTCATGACATCACCGGCCGCCGCAAGGTGCGTCTGGCCAGTGGCCGTGAGGCCTCCGCCCTGGAGGTGCAGCGCGAGTACTACGAGAAGGCCCTGGACTTCTGCGAGCGCCGGGGCATCCGTACCGGCACGGTCGAGCAGGTCCTGGAGCTGTGGGGCCGCACGCTGGACGCCATCGAGTCGGAGGACCTCGACCGGATCGGTACCGAGATCGACTGGGTGATGAAGTACAAGCTCATCGAGCGGTACCGCGCCAAGCACAACATGACCATGTCGCACCCGCGGGTCGCCCAGATAGACCTCGCCTACCACGACATCCACCGTCGTCGAGGGCTGTACTACCTCCTGGAGAAGAAGGGGCAGGCCACCCGGATCTGCAATGACCTGAAGATCTTCGAGGGCAAGTCCGTTCCACCGCAGACCACTCGGGCCCGGCTGCGCGGTGACTTCATCCGGCGTGCGCAGGAGCAGCGTCGTGACTTCACCGTCGACTGGGTGCATCTCAAGCTCAATGACCAGGCCCAGCGGACCGTGTTGTGCAAGGACCCGTTCCGTTCCGTGGACGACCGGGTGGAGAAGTTGATCGCCGGAATGTGAGCCGATGCCGGCGGGCCCGGGGCCGGCCGACGCGGGACGCCCGGTGCCGGGAGGTACTCGTACCTCCCGGCACCGGGCGTTTCTGAGTCATTCCCTCCTGCCGCGTTTCGGGTCCCTGCATGGTTTCTGGTTCGTGCATGCCGGTAAATGTTCGTAAAACAGTCGCAGGGCGGATGGCAGGCGGTGGGTCGCATACGCGGTGAACGTCGCCGGGGCCGGAATCCAGCCGGGCGACGGCGTGTCTTGCGTTGATCCGTCCCGGGAGCGCGTACGTCGTAGAGTGGCGGCCATTGCCCCCCCACCTCCGAGCCCAGTTGGACTGATGAACTACAACATGAAACGACGCGTGGCCGCGCTGCTGGCCGTTCCCGCCCTGTTGTTCACCGCCGCGTGCGGATCGGACGGCGGGGGCAGCGGCGAGTCGGCGGGAGGCGTCGCCCAGGTCAAGGGGAAGGTCGGGGCGAAGCCCGAGATCTCCGTACCCAAGGACGCCGAGCCGTCCAAGAAGACCGTGGTCGAGACGGTCTCGGAGGGCAGCGGAAGCGCGATCAAGGCCTCCGACTTCGTCCGGCTGGACTGGACCGTCGAGAAGTGGGAGGGCGCCCAGGAACTCGGCGGCACCTGGGCTGCGGCGGCCGGTGAGAAGACGCCCCGGCGGCAGTCCGTCGAACAGATCGGCAAGGCGAGCCAGCAAATGCCCGGCAAGGTCCTCGACGCTCTGAAGGGGAAGAAGCCGGGCAGCCGGATCCTCGTGCAGGGCACCGCGGGCGATCTCCTCGGCAAGAGCCTGAACCCTTCTTCCGGTATCTCCGCGAACGACGTGCTGATCTGGGTGGTCGACCCGGTCGGTGCCGCTTCCGTGGCTGCCAAGGCCGAGGTCAAGGGCGAGCAGGCGGCTCCCGAGGCGGGGATGCCCGAGGTGTCGGCCCCGTCGCAGAAGGCGGCGACCATCACCATCCCCAAGGGCGCCAAGGCTCCCAAGGAGCTCAAGGAGCAGGTGCTGATCAAGGGCGACGGCAAGAAGGTCGAGGCGGGCCAGGCGCTCATCGCCCAGTACACCGGGGTCAAGTGGGAGGACGGCAAGAAGTTCGACTCCTCCTGGGACCACGGTGGCGCCACCGCCTTCCAGATCGGCACCGGCTCCGTGGTGGCGGGCTGGGACAAGGGCCTCGTCGGCAAGAACGTGGGCGACCGTGTGCTGCTGGTGATTCCGCCTTCCCTCGGCTATGGCGCGAACCCCAGCAGTGAGCTGGCCAAGAACACGCTGGTCTTCGTGGTGGACATCCTCGGCACCGCGTGACTGGAGTGGTCTGTGAGACTGTTCCCGACGCAGGTCACGCAACAAGGAGTGATGAAGTGAACATCGACAAGCCCGAGATCGACTTCCCGGGCGGCGAGCCCCCGAAGGACCTTGAGATCAAGGACATCTGGGAGGGTGACGGGCCGGTCGCCAAGGCGGGCGACACCGTCTCCGTCCACTATGTGGGCGTGGCCTTCTCCACGGGCGAGGAGTTCGACGCGTCCTGGAACCGCGGCACGCCGCTGCAGTTCCAGCTCGGTGTCGGCCAGGTCATCCCGGGCTGGGACCAGGGCGTGCAGGGCATGAAGGTCGGCGGGCGCCGTCAGCTGACGATCCCCGCCCACCTCGCCTACGGCGACCGCGGTGCCGGTGGCGGCCGTATCGCCCCCGGTGAGACGCTGATCTTCGTCTGCGACCTGGTCGCGGTCTGAGCCGGTCTCCGGAGCCGAGCCGACGACGGATGTCCACGGGGTGCGGCCGGTGAGCACCGGCGCGCCGGAGCGTGATCGTCCGGCGCGATTCGCCGGCCGTACGGGCCCGTCGTCGTACGCCGTGTGATCGGCGCCCGACCGGTCCCGATCATCTGGGGCCCATGCCCGCGCGAGCGTGGGCCCTCGGCTTTTGCCGGGGTACTCCGGGGCGGTACGGTCATCAGGCAGAAGGGCCTACCGAGAGGACGTAGGGCGTCGATGGCCATTGCCAAGGCCGAGCGGCTGATGAATCTGGCGTTGTGTCTGCTCGGGACGCGGCGGCCGCTCAGCAAGCGCGAACTGCGCCAGTCGATCGAGGCCTACGTCGAGGCCTTCGGGCCGGACAGGAGCGCGGCCGGGTCCGACGACTCCTTCAACCGCATGTTCGAGCGCGACAAGGACGATCTGCGCGAACTCGGGCTGGTCATCGAGACGGTGGAGAACCTCGACGGCGACGTCGGCTATCTGGCTCGCCGTGACAGCAACCGTCTCCCGCCCATCACCCTCGACGCCGAGGAGGCCGCCGCCCTCGGCCTCGCCGCCAAGGTGTGGCAGCAGGCCCGTCTCGCGGGCGCGGCCAGCGGCGCCCTGCAGAAACTGCGCGCTGCCGGCCTCCCCGAGGACGTCGACCCGTACGAGGCCCATGGCGCCCTGGAGCCCCGTATCCCCGTGCACGAGGCCGCCTTCGAGCCGCTGATGCTCGCGTGCCGCGACCGCCGGGCGGTCGTCTTCGAGTACCGCAAGGCCAATGCCGCCCACCCCGAGCCCCGCACTGTCGAGCCGTGGGCGCTGGAGTGCTGGCGCGGTCACTGGTATCTGGCCGGCTGGGACCGTGGCCGCGGTGCCGAGCGGGTCTTCCGGCTCTCCCGCATCACCGGGAGGGTGCGCACCCGGAGCGGTCCCTTCACCGCAGAGGTCCCGGACGTCGTCACCGTGCGCGAGACCGTCGCGAGCTGGGCCGGCGAGACCGCGGACCGCTCCGCGCTGATCCGGCTGCGCACGGGGTCCGGTTACCCCTTGCGGGCGAAAGCCACCTCGGTACGGGAACTCGGAGACGGCTGGGACGAGTTGGAGATTCCGTACGGGCACGGTCTGGATGCCTGGCTGGTGGAGTTCGGGCCCGACGTGGTGGTGCTGGATCCGGCCGAGCTGCGGGCCGACGTGGTGGACCGGCTGCGCGCGGTCGCCAAGGGCTGAGGGGGCGTAAGAAAGTGGTGGGAAAACCGGCCAGGCCGGCGAACGCCATCGACCAGACCCGGCGGATGCTCTCCCTGGTCACCTATCTGAGGGAGCGCCCCGGTGCTCGCGTCGAGGATGTCGCCCGCGCCTTCGGGATCACCGAGGACGAGCTGATCTCCGACCTGGATGTGCTGCCCCTGTGCGGTACGAGTTTCCGTGGCGGCGACCTGCTCGACATCGACACCGACGGTGACCGGATCTGGTGGCACAACCCCGATGACGTCGCCGAGCCGCTCCGGCTGGCGGCCGACGAGGCCACCGCCCTGCTCGTGGCCGCCAGGGCCGTGTCCACGCTGCCCGGTCTGCGCGAGGGCGACCGGCAGGCGCTGCTGCGGGCCACCGCCAAGGTGGAGGCGGCGGCGGGGAGGCGGCCGGAGCCAGCTCCCGGCTCTCGGTGACCTTCGAGTCGGAGGGCGGTGTCTTCGCCGACGTCGACCGTGCGATCTCCGAGCGCCGCCGTCTGTGGATCCGCTACTACTCACCGGCCCGTGACGAGGTGACCGAGCGCGAGATCGACCCGATCCGCCTGGTCAGCGTCGGTCACACCTATGTCGAGGCCTGGTGCCGCCGCTCCGAGGCGCGCCGCACCTTCCGGCTCGACCGGGTCGCCGAGATCAAGATCCTCGACGAGCCGTCCGCGCCGCCCGAGATCGAGCTGCGCGATCTCTCCGAGGCGCTCGTCCAGCCCGCGGCGGAGGACCCCGAGGTGGTCGTCGAGGTCGGGCCCGGTGGCCGCTGGGTCGCCGAGTACTACCCGCACGACAGCGCCGACGAGCTGCCGGACGGCGGTCTGCGTATCACGCTGCGGACTCCCGATCCCGCTTCGCTGCGGCGGCTCGCCCTGCGGCTCGGGCGCGATGGCCGGATCGTCTCGCCCCAGGACCTCGCGGACAGCGCCCGGCAGGCGGCGCGGGAGGCACTGGCGGCGTACGACGGGCCGCAGGCCGCGTACGCCGAGCCCCGCCTTCGGCGCGACGAGTCGGCAGGACCCTCGGGTGCGCCCCACGGAGTTGACGGCAGGCGCGAGTGAGCCGGAGGGGTGCGCCGGCCCCGGCCACGGCCACGCCCCGGTAGGGGCATGTCGGTGCAGTGTGTCCCGGAGGCGAACGAACCATCAAAAGGGGAGCAAGGGCTGTGAGCGGGTCGGCGATGTCCGGTGTGCAGGATGTGCGGGAGATGTCCGTGGCGGTCGCGTTCGACGGCATGAAGAGCGTGGCCGACGTGGTGTTCAGAGCCGGCTGCCCCGAGTGCAGGTCCAGCTTCGAGCTGAGCGCCGGTGCCCTGCGGCTGGCCATCGGCGCGACCAGCAAGACGACGTTCTACTCCTTCACCTGCCCCGAGTGCGGTCTGGCCGTGCGCAAGCCCGCCGGTGAGCGCATTGTCGAACTGCTCACCGGCGGCGGGGTGCGTACCCTGCGGCTGCACTCGACGGTCTGACGAGTTCGGTGGGACCCGTCTGACAATTCCCGTCAGGCGTCGCGGGCCCGGCGGGAATTGTCGGACAGGCCCTGGCGGTGCCGGGGCGGCGTGGGCGCGTGGTTGAACCTTCCCGGTGTCGCTTAGGCTCGGCGTCATGTTCTGGCCGATGCTCGCGATCGCTGTGGGGTTTCTGGGTCTCGCCGTTCTCGGTGTGCTCGCCGTCCGGGTCTTCCTGGAGGCACGGCGCCTCGGCAGACAGGTGAGCGATTCCGCGAGCCGTATCAACCGTGCCGCCGAGGAACTGGAGCGGGCGTCCGCGACCGCGGCCCGTTCTGCGGGCGGACTGTGAGCCGGGATGGTATGCCCTGTGAGTCAAGGGCGTTGGGTGCTTTGGGGGACTTCGCCCTGTCACCTTCTCGGCTTGGGCGGGTACGCTCATGGGCGCGGCCCGGAAAACGAGGCGCGGGTCGCGGATTGGGAGTACGCACAGGGATTGCCTGACGTTCACCCTTGAGCGTTACGATCGCTGCCAGCACGACCAGTCGGACATTTGTCCGACTGGCCGGACAGTACCCCACACCCGCCGCCTCGGTGAGAAGGTAAAGACATATGTTCGGAAGGCTCGGCGCTCCCGAGATCATTCTCATCCTCGTCGTCATCATCCTGCTGTTCGGCGCGAAGAAGCTTCCGGACATGGCCCGCTCGCTCGGCAAGTCCGCGCGCATCCTCAAGAGCGAGGCCAAGGCGATGAAGTCGGAGGGCCAGGACAACAGCACCGCCGCGTCCGCCCCGCCGCACGAGGAGACTTCGGCTCAGCGCACCATCAAGGCCGCGCCCGGTGACGTGACCGGCTCCCGCCCGGTCACCGAGCCGACGGACACGACCAAGCGCTGACGCAGGGCCGGTGACATCCGGCCCGCCGTACGAGATGGGAACGTGGGTTGCTGAAGTCTGCCCGCAATACGGAGAAGGATCCCGAGGGGCGGATGCCCCTTGCGGAGCACCTTCGTGAGCTCCGCAACCGGCTCGCGAAGGCGATGCTGGCGATCGTGGCCATCACGGTCGTCGCCGCCTTCTTCTACAACGACATCATCAACTTCCTCACCAAGCCGATCCTCGACTCGGTCGGCTGTGGGAAGACGTTCGAGGAGCTGGCGAGCGCCGCCAACTCCGACGACACCCAGAGTTGCGCACGGATCACGATCAACGGTCTGCTGGCGCCCTTCACGCTCGCCCTGCAGGTCTCGCTGATGGCCGGTGTCGTGTTCGCCTCGCCGGTCTGGCTGTACCAGCTGTGGGCGTTCGTCGCCCCCGGCCTGCACAGGAGCGAGAAGAAGTACGCCTACGGGTTCGTCTTCACGGGTGCCCCGCTGTTCCTGGGCGGCGGCTACTTCGCGTACCGGGTGCTGCCCACCACGGCCACGGTGCTCATCGAGTTCACCCCGAGCGGGGTGGACAACCTGCTGCCGCTGGACGATCTGCTCCAGCTGGTCACGCGCATGGTGGTCGTCTTCGGGCTCTCCTTCGAGCTGCCCCTGCTGTTGATCATGCTCAATCTCACCGGGGTGCTCACCGGCAAGCGCATGCTCGGCTGGTGGCGTGGCATGATCATGGGCATCACGGTGTTCGCGGCCGTCGCGACGCCCAGCACCGACCCGATCTCCATGCTGGCACTCGCCGGACCGATCTGGATCCTGTACTTCGGTGCCGTCGCCTTCTCGCTCCTCAACGACCGCCGCAAGTCGCGCCGCGAGGCCTCAGGCCCAGGTGACGACGAGGCCTCCGACCTGGACCTCACGCCCGGGGACATCGGCGAGATCGAGTCCGTGTCGGCGAACCGGGCCCTGCCCGAGGGCACAGGCACGGGCACGGACCGGGTCAACGGATACGACGACGTGACCTGACGCACCGGGAACACCGTCAATCCCACCGCGAGCAGCGGCCGGGGCGCCCGCACGGCGTCGCCGGCCGCTTCCGCGTTGGACCGTATACGGGGTGCCGGGCCGGCCGTGGGTCCCTGAGCTGCGGGGATTCCGTGTCCACGAATGGCCGATCCGGATAATGATCGTCCTGTTGTCAGTGGGGGCCGGTAGTCTCGAAAGCACGATGACAGAGGACCTCTCACCGGCCGAGCGGTATGCGGCAGCCCGTAGGCGCGCTGTCGAGCAGGCCACCGCGCTCGCCTCCTTCCGCGAGATGTACGACTTCGGTCTCGACCCCTTCCAGATCGAGGCCTGCCAGGCACTCGAAGCCGGAAAGGGCGTGCTGGTGGCCGCCCCCACCGGCTCCGGCAAGACGATCGTCGGCGAGTTCGCCGTCCACCTCGCTCTGAGCCAGGGCAAGAAGTGCTTCTACACGACGCCCATCAAGGCGTTGTCGAACCAGAAGTACGCCGACCTGTGCCGCCGCTACGGCACGGCGAAGGTCGGCCTGCTCACCGGCGACAACAGCATCAACTCCGATGCGCCGGTGGTCGTCATGACCACCGAGGTGTTGCGGAACATGCTGTACGCGGGCTCACAGACCCTCCTCGGCCTCGGCTACGTGGTCATGGACGAGGTGCACTACCTCTCCGACCGCTTCCGCGGCGCCGTCTGGGAGGAAGTGATCATCCACCTCCCCGAATCCGTGACGCTGGTGTCACTGTCGGCGACCGTGTCGAACGCGGAGGAGTTCGGTGACTGGCTGGACACCGTGCGCGGCGACACCGAGGTGATCGTCGCCGAGCACCGGCCCGTGCCGCTGTTCCAGCACGTACTGGCCGGGCGCCGTATGTACGACCTCTTCGAGGAGGGCGAGGGCAGCAAGAAGGCGGTCAACCCCGATCTCACGCGCATGGCACGCATGGAGGCCAGCCGGCCCTCGTACCAGGACCGCAGGCGCGGCCGGGCGATGCGCGAGGCCGACCGTGAGCGCGAGCGCAGACAGCGGTCGCGGGTGTGGATCCCGAGCCGGCCGGAGGTCATCGAACGGCTGGACTCCGAGGGCCTGTTGCCCGCCATCACGTTCATCTTCAGCCGCGCGGCCTGCGAGGCCGCCGTCCAGCAGTGCCTGCACGCGGGTCTGAGGCTGAACGACGACGAGGCACGCCTGAAGGTGCGCGCCCTCGTCGAGGAGCGCACGGCGACGATCCCCGCCGAGGACCTCCACGTCCTCGGCTACTACGAGTGGCTGGAGGGGCTGGAGCGCGGTATCGCGGCCCACCACGCGGGCATGCTGCCGACGTTCAAGGAGGTCGTCGAGGAGCTCTTCGTGCGCGGCCTGGTCAAGGCCGTGTTCGCGACCGAGACCCTCGCCCTCGGCATCAACATGCCCGCGCGCTCGGTGGTGTTGGAGAAGCTCGTCAAGTGGAACGGCGAGCAGCACGCCGACATCACACCCGGCGAGTACACCCAGCTGACGGGGCGCGCCGGCCGCCGTGGCATCGACGTCGAGGGCCACGCGGTCGTGGTCTGGCAGCGCGGCATGAACCCCGATCACCTGGCCGGGCTCGCCGGCACGCGCACGTACCCGCTGCGGTCCAGCTTCAAGCCGTCGTACAACATGGCGGTGAACCTGGTCGAGCAGTTCGGCCGGCACCGCTCCCGGGAGCTGCTGGAGACGTCCTTCGCCCAGTTCCAGGCCGACAGATCGGTCGTCGGGATCTCCCGCCAGGTGCAGCGCAACGAGGAGGGCCTGGAGGGCTACAAGGCCTCCATGACCTGCCACCTCGGCGACTTCGAGGAGTACGGGCGGCTGCGCCGCGACCTCAAGGACCGTGAGACCGAGCTGGCCAAGCAGGGCGCGGCACAGCGGCGCGCCGAGGCGGCCGTGGCGCTGGAGAAGCTGAAGCCGGGCGACGTCATCCACGTCCCCACCGGCAAGTTCGCGGGCCTCGCGCTGGTGCTGGACCCCGGCCTGCCCGCCGGCCGTTCCAACGGCCACCGCGGTTTCGAGTACCACGACGGTCCGCGCCCTCTCGTCCTCACCGCCGAGCGGCAGGTCAAGCGGCTGGCGTCCATGGACTTCCCGGTGCCCGTCGAGGCCCTGGAGCGGA
Source organism: Streptomyces sp. KM273126 (assembly GCF_004337435.2). Lineage (NCBI taxonomy): Bacteria > Bacillati > Actinomycetota > Actinomycetes > Kitasatosporales > Streptomycetaceae > Streptomyces > Streptomyces sp. KM273126. The sequence goes on from NZ_SJXB02000002.1 coordinate 1,065,822, forward strand.
TGCGGATTCCCAAGTCCTTCAACCCGCGCTCACCGCAGTCGCGCCGGGACCTGGCCTCCGCGCTGCGCACCAAGGCCGGGCACCTCGTCCCCGACCGGAACCGCAAGAAGCGGTCCGCGGCCGCCGACGACCGTGAGATCGCCCGGCTGCGCGCCGAACTGCGCGCCCACCCCTGCCACGGGTGCAACGACCGCGAGGACCACGCCCGCTGGGCCGAGCGCTACCACCGTCTCAAGCGCGACACGACCCAGCTGGAGCGCCGTATCGAGGGCCGCACGAACACGATCGCGCGGACCTTCGACCGGATCGTCGCACTGCTGACGGAGCTCGACTATTTGCGCGGCGACGAGGTCACCGAGCACGGCAAGCGGCTGGCACGGCTGTACGGCGAGCTCGACCTGCTCGCCAGCGAGTGTCTGCGCGCCGGGGTCTGGGAGGGGCTCGGGCCCGCCGAACTCGCCGCGTGCGTCTCGGCCCTGGTGTACGAGGCCCGGGTCGGCGACGACGCCCTCGCACCGAAGCTGCCGTCCGGCAACGCCAAGGCGGTGCTCGGCGAGATGGTCCGCATCTGGGGGCGCCTCGACGCGCTGGAGGAGGAGTTCCGCATCACCCAGACCGAGGGCGTCGGCCAGCGCGAGCCGGACCTCGGCTTCGCCTGGGCCGCGTACATGTGGGCCTCCGGCAAGGGGCTGGACGAGGTGCTGCGCGAGGTGGAGATGCCGGCCGGTGACTTCGTGCGGTGGTGCAAGCAGGTCATCGATGTGCTCGGGCAGATCTCGGCGGCGGCTCCTGCGGAGGGCTCCACGGTGGCCAAGAGTGCGCGTAAGGCGGTTGACGGGCTGTTGCGGGGGGTTGTGGCGTACTCGTCCGTGGGTTAGGGCCCCTAGGGCGCTTCTGATGGATCTCCGCGGCGTCGCGACGCCCAGCACGCACTCCCCCACTCTCGGCTTCGCTCGAGCGGGGGGACCCCCATGCCGCACGGCGCGCAGGGCCAGGTGGCTCCGCCACATGACCCTCCACACCGCACGCCGATCGCACGCACCGGACGCCGCTCCTTCCTCCACGGAGATCCATCAGAAGCGCCCTAGGTCCGGCAGGGTTTGCCGGGGTCCGCGGCCGGGTGCGGGTTGGCTGTGGCTCGTCGCGCCCACGCGGCGGAGCCGCACAATGTCACAGCCCCGCCTATCCGGTCGCGTTCACGTACGCCCTCCAGCCGCCGTACCCCGTGATGTCGGCCGCGCCCTCCAGCGCGGCCGGCTCGCACAGGAAGCCGGGTACGTGCGTGCCGTCGGCCAGTTCCACGCGGCCGAGTGTCATCGGGCGGGGGAGCGCGGTCAGCAGACGGCCCAGGCCCTCCGTCGACAGGCGCCACACCTCGGCCTCGATCGCGCCCCCGCCCTGGCCGACGTGGACGAGACCCGGCTTCGGCGGGTCGGTCGCCAGTGCGTGCAGGCGGTAGACGGGGGCCGTCGTGGTCGTACGGTCGAGGCGGGCGCCCAGGGTGAGGAGTTGGGGGTTGAGGGGCTGGCCGGACAAGTGGGCGCCGACCACCGCGACCCGTGTCTCCGGCTGGAGCAGTGTGGCGATCCGGGCCAGGCGTTCGTCGGTGAACGCGGGTCCGATCAGCATCACGCCGAAGGGAAGCCCGTTCACCTCGCCCGCGGGGACGGCGACCGCGGCCTGGTCGAAGAGGTTCGTGGAGTTGGTGAAGCGGCCCAGGCGGGCGTTGGCGCCCAGTGGGTCGGCGGCGACCTCGGCGAGGGTGGGATGGCCCGGAGCGGTGGGCAGCAGCAGGGCGTCCGCGTCGGCGAGTCCGGCCAGGGCACGGGTGCGCAGGGCGGCCAGACGGTCCTGGTCGGCGAAGAGCTGGTGGGCCGGGATGTCACGGGCGCGGGTGATGATGCCGGTGACGGTGGGGTCGAGTCCGTCGCCGCCCTCGGCGGTCACCTTGTCGATGAAGTGCCCCACCGCCGTGTAGCGCTCGGCCACGAACGCTCCCTGGTACAGCATCGCGGCGGCCTCGGTGAACGGGGTCAGGTCGATCGTGCGGACCTCGGCGCCGGCCGTGACGAGCTGTGCCACTGCCGCTTCGTACGCCTCTCCCCAGCCCTCGTCGAGTTCGCCGAGCTGCGACGTTGACGCGATCGCGACGCGCCACGAGCCGGGGGCGCGCTGCGGGAGTGAAGGGAGTGCGCGGGCGGGCGGCGACGTCATGTGGGCGAGAGCCTGCTCGGCCTCCGGGAGGGTGCGGGCGAACACCGTCACACAGTCGAGTGAGGCGCAGGCCGGGACGACGCCGGTCGTGGGGACGATCCCACGGGTGGGTTTCAGGCCGACGATGCCGTTGAAGGCGGCGGGGACGCGGCCCGAGCCGGCGGTGTCCGTGCCGAGGGCGAAGTCGACGATGCCGAGCGCCACCGCCACGGCGGAACCCGAACTGGAGCCGCCACTGATCCTCGCCGGATCGTGGGCGCCGCGTACGGCACCGTAGGGGGAGCGGGTGCCGACCAGGCCCGTGGCGAACTGGTCCAGGTTCGTGGTGCCCAGGACGATCGCGCCGGCTGCGCGGAGACGGGCGACGACGGGGGCGTCGGCCTCCGGCCAGTACGCGTACGCCGGGCATCCTGCCGTTGTGGGGAGGCCGTGGACGTCGATGTTGCCCTTGGCGGCGAAGAGGCGTCCCGCGAGGGGGAGGCGTTCTCCGGCGGCCAGGCGTTCGTCGAGCGCCCGGGCTTCGGCTTCCACCTCTGCCCGGGGACGCAGGTCGATCCAGATCTCGGGGCGGTCGGCCTCCTCGTTGCGGGCGTAGGCCGTCCGCACTCTGGTGAGGGTCGGGTTCGACATCTGTGCTCCTTGGCTGGGGTGGTTCTGTCGGCTGCGGGCCGGTGGGTGGTCCGTGCCCACCCGTTCCGCCCCAGCGAAACGACTGCCCACAGACCAGCCGACGGTGTCAGGTGACCTTTGGCCCTGCGGGTGCCAGGACAACAAGCGCCGTGCCCGCCTCCACCTGGGCGCCCGGTCCGGTGAGGATCTCGTGGACCACGCCGTCGACCGGGGAGTGCACCCTGGACTCCATCTTCATGGCCTCCAGCGCCAGCAGGGGCTGGCCCGTGGTCACCGCGTCGCCCTTACGCACGTTCAACTGCCAGACGGACGCGGCGAACTCGGCCTCCACCAGGTGGCCGCCCTCCGGGACGGTCACCGTGGCCGCGGGAGCCACAGGTGTGCCGACTGCCTCCGCGCGGGCGAACTCGCCGGCCGCCTCCCATGCGTCCCGTTCCGCCGCGAACGCGGCGCCCTGCCGCGTGCGGAACTCGGCGATGGAATCCGCGTGTTCGGCGAGGTACGTCTCGTACTCGGCGAGCGAGAAGGTGCCCTGCTCGATACGGGGCACGAAGCGACCCGAGACGATGTCCGCGCGGAGATCGAGGAGTTCGTCGGCGTCGACCGGATACCACTTGATGCGGTCGAAGAAGCGGAGCAGCCACGGTGAGCCGGGCTCGAAGGCGCCGCGCTGCTGCCAGCCGGACCAGACCTGGGTCGTACGGCCGACGAACTGGTAGCCGCCGGGCCCTTCCATACCGTAGACGCACAGATACGCACCGCCGATGCCGACCGAGTTCTCGGCGGTCCACGTCCGTGCCGGGTTGTACTTGGTCGTCACGAGGCGGTGGCGCGGGTCGAGGGGTGTGGCCACCGGGGCGCCGAGGTAGACGTCGCCCAGGCCGAGTACGAGGTACTCCGCCTCGAAGACCGTGCGGTACACGTCCGCCACCGACTCCAGGCCGTTGACGCGGCGGATGAACTCGATGTTCCACGGGCACCAGGGTGCGTCGTCGCGTACGCCCGCCATGTAGCGGGCGATCGCCTCGCGGGTGGCCGGGTCGTCCCAGGAGAGGGGGAGGTGCACCGTGCGGGACGGGACGACCAGTTCGCCGGCCGGGGGCAGGGCCGTGGTGATCTCCCGTACTGTCGCGAGGAGTTCGGACTGGGGGAGGACCGAGGGGTCCGTCTGGATCTGGAGTGAGCGGATGCCCGGGGTCAGGTCCGTGACGCCGTCGAGCGCGGCCTCGGCCACCGCCTCCATCAGTGCGTGGACCCGCATCCGCAGCGCCAGGTCCAGTTGCATCGGCCCGAACTCGACGAGCAGGTTGTCGTCGCCACTGCGGCGGTAGGTGATGTCGCCGTCCCGGGCCAGTACGCCGCCGTCGACGATCGGGGGCCGGGGCGAGCCGTCCTCGGTCACCGGGACGAAGCGCACCGTGTCGCCCGGCCGGAGCTGGCCCAGCTTCCAGCGTTCCGTCGTCGCCACCGTCGCCGGGCAGACGAAGCCGCCGAGCGAGGGGCCGTCGGGTCCCAGCAGCACCGGCATGTCGCCGGTGTAGTCGACGGCACCCACCGAGTAGGGCGTGTCGTGGATGTTGGAGGGGTGCAGGCCGGCCTCGCCGCCGTCCGTGCGGGCCCAGCGGGGCTTGGGGCCGACGAGCCGGACTCCCGTGCGCGCCGAGTTGAAGTGCACTTTCCAGTCGGCCGCGTAGAAGTCGTGGATGTCCTCCTCGGTGAAGAACTCCGGTGCGGCATGGGGGCCTTCGAGGACGCCCAGCTGCCAGGAGGAGCCGAGCTCCGGGCGCTCCCCGGGAGGCACGGGCGTGCCTTCGGTGACGGCACCCCCGTGCAGCACGTCCCCCGGGCGCAGCGCCCGCCCGCCGTGCCCGCCGAAACGGCCCAGCGTGAAGGTGGCCGCGCTGCCGAGGAACGACGGTACGTCCAGGCCGCCGCCCGCGAACAGCACGTATGTCCGCAGACCGTGTTCCGTCGGCGCGCCCACCTCCAGTACGGCGCCGGCGGGTACCGTGACCGGCTCCCATGGGGTGACCGGCGAACCGTTCACCGTCACCTGCGCGGGCGCTCCCGTCACGCACACCGTGGTGGGGTGCGTGAACCTCAACGACGGTCCCCGCAGGGTGCATTCGAGGCCGGGTGCGCCCTCGGGGTTGCCGAGCGCCCGGTTGCCGAGGCGGAAGGACAGCGCGTCCATCGGGCCGCACGGGGGCACGCCCACCTGCCAGTGGCCGGTGCGGCCGGGCCAGTCCTGCACGGTGGTCAGCGTGCCGCCGGAGACCACCTCGATACGCGGGGTCGGATCGGTGACCGAGGAGAGGGTCGCCGTCGAGTGGGTGGCGGTGGCGAAGGCGGGGTCCGCGAGCGCCGCCCGCACCAGCCCCAGGTTCGTCTCGATGCCGTCGACGCGTGTCTGCGCCAGCGCCTCGTCCAGTCTCCGCAGGGCGTGGGCGCGGTCGTGCCCGTGCGCGACGACTTTCGCGAGCATCGGGTCGTACGACGTCGTCACCTCGGTGCCGGTCTCCACCCAGTTGTCCACGCGTACGCCCGGCGGGAACTCGACGCGGGTCAGCAGGCCCGCGCTGGGCCGGTGGTCGCGTGCGGGGTCCTCGGCGTACAGGCGGGCCTCGACGGCGTGGCCGCGGGGTGCGCCCGGAGCCCGCACGACGGCGCGGTCGCCCTGCGCGAGGCGCAGCATCCAGGCCACGAGGTCGACGTCGTAGATCTCCTCGGTGACCGGGTGCTCCACCTGGAGCCGGGTGTTGACCTCCAGGAAGTACGCCTCCTCGCGCGCCGCGTCGTACACGAACTCCACGGTTCCGGCGGAGCGGTAGGCGACGCTCGCGCACAGGTCGCGGGCGCAGGCCGCGAGGTGCTCGCGCACGTGGTCCGGGAGGCCGGGGGCCGGTGCCTCCTCCAGGACCTTCTGGTTGCGGCGCTGGAGGGAGCAGTCACGGTCGCCGAAGGTGACGACCAGGCCCTCGCCGTCACCGAAGACCTGCACTTCCACATGGCGGGCGTGTTCGACGAGGCGTTCCAGGAAGAGACCCGACGCCGACGCCGCGGACGCCGCGGAGAAGGAGGCGGCGGCCACGCGCCGCACCCGCTCCCAGGCCTCGGTCAGTTCGTCGGCGGAGCGACATGCCGACATACCGATACCGCCTCCGCCGCCGGTGGCCTTGAGCATCACCGGGTAGCCGATGCGGTCGGCCGCGGACAGGGCCTCGTCGAGGTCCGCCAGCAGGTCCGTGCCCGGCGCGAGCGGTACCCCGGCCGCCTCGGCCGCCGCCCGGGCCGTGTGTTTGGCGCCGAACAGCTCCAGTTGCTCCGGAGTGGGGCCGACGAACACGATGCCGGCGTCCTCGCAGCGCCGCGCGAAGGCAGCGTCCTCGGAGAGGAAGCCGTACCCCGGGTGGATGGCGCCCGCGCCGGTGTCCTTGGCGGCCTTCAGGACGAGGTCGACATCGAGGTACGACTCCTTCGCCGGCGCGGGGCCGAGCCGTACGGCCTGGTCGGCGAGGCGCACATGGGGCGCGGAGCGGTCGGCGTCGGAGTACACGGCGACCGTACGCAGGCCCAGTTCGTGTGCCGTGCGGATGATCCGTACCGCGATCTCGCCCCGGTTCGCGATGAGCAGTGTGTCGAAGTTCATGACGCCGTGTCCGCCCGGGTGATGGTCATCTCCACGGCCGTCGGGTCGAAGCCGTTGCAGGGGTTGTTGATCTGGGGGCAGTTGGAGACCAGGACGAGCACGTCGCGCTCGGCGCGCAGGGTCAGGGCGAGGCCGGGGGCGGAGATGCCGTCGACGATGCCGAGGGTGCCGTCCTTCTCGACGGGCACGTTCATGTACCAGTTGATGTTCGAGACGAGATCGCGCTTGCCGAGGCCGTGCTTGGCGCCCTCCGCGAGGAAGTTGTCCACGCAGGCGTGCTGGGACCAGGTGTGGTGGCCGTACCGGAGGGTGTTCGACTCCTTGGAGCAGGCGCCGCCGACCGTGTCGTGCCGGCCGACGTCGTCGGCGACCACGGTCATCAGCGGGGTGTGCTCGTTGGACAGCAGCACGCTGCCCGTCGTCAGGAAGATGGTGCCCTGCGCGTGGATCGTGTCGGGGGCGCTGTAGCGGACGGACGTGTCGTGGGCGTCGTACACGAGGAAGTCGACCGCCTGGTTGCCGTGCAGGTCGGTGATGGTGAGGGTCTCGCCGGTGCGGATCACGGACGACCGGGCGGCCCTGGCCGGAACGACGGTCTTCATGCGAGCCCCCTCGCGGTGAGGAATTCGGCGGTGTTGAGGAAGGCGCGGTGGCCCTCGGGGGTGGCGTCCCACAGTGGGTCGCCCGGCCGGGTGGGGGCCGAGCGCCAGGCGAGCACCTCCAGGGGGGTGCTCACGTAGTCCGGGCGCGGGTCGGCGGGGTGGGGCACGTTCGCGATCAGGACGGTCACGTCCTGCTCGGTGCGCAGCGTCACTCCGGCGCCGGGTCCGGCGGAACCGGTGAAGTCGAGGGTGCCGTCGTCGCGGACCTCCACGCCCTGGAAGAACGAGAGCGAGGGCGGCAGATCGCGGGGGGCGAGCCCGTTCTTGGCGGCGGCCAGCTTGAACAGCTCGCGACCGGCGGGGGAGGGGGACTGCGGTGTGCCGTCCCCGTACCGCTCGGTGTTCCGTACGAGGGTGGAGGTGCCGCACAGCGCGTCGTGCCGTCCGGAGGTGTCGACGGTCACGGAGGCGAGGACGCGCCCCTGGTCGGACAGGAGCAGCCGCCCCTCGCCGAGGTAGGCGTTCCACTGCACCTTGACGGTGTCGGCCACGTTCAGCCGCTCCCAGGGGCGGTCGGCGGCGTAGAGGAGCAGGTGTGCGCAGGCGTCGCCCCGCAGGTCGGTCAGACGCAGCTCCGTTCCGCGGGCCAGCACCTTGTGCGTGTAGTTGCCGCCCGCCACGGTCTCGGCCCACACCAGGTGCCCCGCCTCACAGGGCGGCGCCGGCCATTCGCTCGCCGGCACGACGGGCATCGCCTCGGCCCGTGTGCCCTCCTGCGCCCGGGCATGGGCCCGTGCTCCATACGTGGTCTCTGTCGCCATCGCGCCACCTCCGGCTGCTCCGGTGATTTCTGTCGCCCGACAGAAATTAAGGGCAGGTCGGGTCGGGGCCGTGTCCCGGGCGTTGCTGCGCGGTTACCTGAAGCTCACGGTCGGTTTCGGGCGCGGGAGGGGGTTGCGGAGGGGCCGGGGCTGCCGCTGGATGGTGCGTGGTGGAGGCGGAGCTTCATGGTGCCGGGTGCACCCGTGCTGTTCAGGGGCGCGGGGCTGTGTTGAACGTGCGGCTTCCGCCGCGTGGGCGCGACCCGCCACAACAAACCCGCAGTCGACCACCGGCAGCACGCCGGCAGGCGAGACCGCCCCACCTGAACCCCCGGAGGGAACCGTGCGAGGATCGAACGCATGGGAAGCAGTGGTGGGCGCCGCGTCGGGAGGCCGCGGGCCGAACAGCGGCCGGATCGTGGGATGTCGCCGCGTGACGAACTGCTGGCGGCGGCCGCGGAGTTGTTCACGACGCGTGGGTACGCGGCCACGACCACCCGGGCAGTCGCCGAGCGGGCCGGCATGCGGCAGGCGTCCATGTACCACTACGTCTCCGGCAAGGAGGAACTGCTCGCCGAGCTCCTGGAGTCCACGGTCACGCCCTCGTTGACCCTGGCCCGCGAGCTGCTCTCCCGGGACGCGGCCCCGGCCGAGGAGCGGCTGTGGGAGCTGTGCCGTACCGACGTGGAGCTCCTCTGCGGCGGTCCCCACAACCTCGGCGGGCTCTACCTGTTGCCCGAGGTGCGTGCGGAACGCTTCGCCGGCTTCCATGCCGTGCGTGCCGAACTCAAAGATGCCTACCGGCAGTTGATTGCCGCGACCCGTACGGGTGGAGGGCTCGCCAAGAGTGAGCTGGACCTGCGGGCTGACCTGGTGTTCGGGCTGATCGAAGGCGTCATCCTCGTCCACCGCTCGGACCCGGACCGTCGCGTCGCGGTGTTCGCCGAGGCCACGGCGGACGCGGCCCTGCGGATCGTCGGGGTCTGAAGCCGGGGCGCGGCGAGCGCCGGGCCGTTGTGCGGAGTCCGGACTCCGCCGCTGTCGTCGCCCTGCCAACAAGCCGATCCGCTGCAGTCCTCCTGCTCACCCATGATTACCTGACGTGTTCGATTAATGGCTGAGCGTATAAATGGGGTCGAGCGTACTCCTGTATCCGTCCCCGTTTCAGGTGCTTGCTGAATATGACACAGCGATGATCCGGTCGGACTAAGCTCGCCCGCGGCGCACCGAGTTGAGGTGTAATCGTGCGCTTGTTCCCAAAGATACCGAAGATCCAGTTTGAGTTCCCCCCACACCACAGCAACACCCCCGACTCCCAGCCGATTCGTCTCAGAGGGCAACCATGGTGAGTGTCCAATCGCCTCCCAGTGGCCGTGAACTTCCCTACACACGCGTGCTGTTGCCGCCCGCCATACTGTTGGCCGCGGCGACCGGGACTGCCGCTGCCCTGGTGACGGGGCCGGCCCGGATCGCCGTCGGCGTGTGCGGAGCCATCACGACCGTCCTGGTCGTCGCGGTCGCGTCCCAGGTCGTGCGCCGCGGCCGGCAGCTCCTGGCCCTGCGCGCCGACTTCGCACAGCGGACCTCCTACCTGGAAGACCGCGTGGCATCCCACGACCAGGAGTACCTGCGCCTCGGCAGGGAGATCATGCCCGCGATGCTGGAGCGGCTGCAGGGCGGTGACTCCCCCTCCGAGGTGGTTCGTCTGGGCATCGCGGAGAACCCGGTCTACAGCTACCTGCCCGAGTCGCAGCGTTCGCTGATCCGCATGCTCCTCGACGTCATCGACCGCGTGGACGCCCGGCGCGACTCCTCGCAGCGCTCCTTCGTCAACATCGCACGACGCGTTCAGGCGATCGTGCACCAGCAGAACGTCGAACTCCGCGAGATGGAGGAGGACCACGGGCGCAACCCCGAGGTCTTCGACGACCTGCTGCGTATCGACCACGCCACCTCGCTGATCGGCCGCCTCGCCGACTCCATCGCCATCCTCGGCGGTGGCGGCCCCGGCCGCCAGTGGCCCGAGCCCGTGCCGCTGTACAGCGTGCTGCGCGGCGCCATGTCCCGCATTCTGGAGTACCGCCGCATCGAGCTGCACTCCATCGCCAAGGTCAATGTCGCCGGCGTTTCCGTCGAGCCGCTCATCCACGCCGCGGCCGAACTCCTCGACAACGCCACCCGCTACTCACCGCCCCAGACCAAGGTGCACGTGACCGCCGTCGAGGTGCAGACCGGCATCGCCATCGAGATCGAGGACGCCGGCGTCAGCCTCAGCGAGGAGTCCCGCGCCAAGGCCGAGAACATGCTCATCAAGGCCCAGCAGGGCGCGGACTTCCAGGAACTGGGCGACACCCCGCGCCTCGGCCTGGCCGTCGTCGGCCGCCTCTCGACGATGTTCAACATGCAGGTCTCACTGCGGCAGTCCGCGTACGGCGGCGTCCGTGCCGTCCTCGTCGTACCACGCAACATGCTCACCGACGAGCCCGCCACCAGCTTCGCCCACGGCATCGGCGCCGCCGCCCTGCCCACCCTGAACAACGACGGCGTCAAGGGCCCCGACCGCGCGCAGAAGAAGCGCCGTCCGACCACCGGCCCGCGCGTCCCGTCCTCGGCAGAGGCACTGTCCCTCATGGACGACGACGTCCCCGTCGTCACCGAGTGGACTGCCAACGGCCTGCCGCAGCGCCGCAGCCGGGTGACGACCCCGCTCAGCCAGCGGATGGCCGAGGCCGCCGCCGCGGAGGCCGCCGCCGAGGAGGCGAGGGCCGCCACGCCCGTGTGGGAGCCGGAGCCGGAGAAGATCGAACCGCCCGGGGCGTGGATCGAGGAGTTCTGGGCCGGCCTCAAGGGCGACCCGGACCCGAACGCCTTCACCAGGAACCCGGACGACCCGACGACGTTCACCGCTGACAACGAGCCGGCCCCCGTGGAGGCCGACGACGAGAGGGACCTCAAGTGACCAAGCGAGCCAACTTCGACTGGCTGCTCAAGGACCTCGCCGACGGAGTGCCGGGCGTCCAGCAGGTCGTGGTGCTCTCCGCCGACGGGCTGCGCATCGCCCGGTACGGCGGTGACCCGGACGCCGCCGACCGGGTCGCCGCGGCATGCGCGGGCCTGCAGAGCCTGGCCGGTGCCGTAGCCGCCGAGATCGCCACCGGCGACAGCCGTATGCGCGTGGTCATCATCGAGATCCAGGGCGGCTACTTCTACATGATGGAGGCGGGCCCCAACGCCTACCTCGCGGTCCTCGCCAACGCGGTCGCGGAGCCCGGCATGATGAGCAACCGTATGCGCGACCTCGTCGCCCGTATCGGCTCCCATCTGACGAGTCCGCCCCGGCGGAACGGGCAGACCGTATGACGCCTCCACTGCGCCGGCGGCGCTATCCCAAGGAGAATCCCCCGCCCCCGCCCCAGCCGGCCGGCGAGGATGCCGAAGCCCAGGACGGCCCGCCGCCGAAGAACCCCGAGCGGCTGTACATCATCACGGGTGCGGCCGTCGAGGACGGCGAGCGGGCCCCGATCGACCTCGTGACGTTAATCGTGGCGAGCGCCGAACTGCCGCCTTCCGCCACACCGGAGCAGTCGGCGCTGCTCCGGATCTGCCAGGCACCCCTGTCCGTGGCCGAGATCTCGGCCTACCTCAACCTGCCGTTCAGCGTGGTGACCGTCCTGCTCACCGAGCTGCTGGCGGCCGAACTGGTACAGGCGCGCGCACCGGTCGTCCGGCAGGCGCGGGCCGACCGTTCCCTCCTCGAAGCGGTGATGCATGGACTTCAAAAGCTCTGACCCCGTCACGGGTCCTCGCACCGAGGACCATCTGCCGCACACGGCAGAGGCCGGGGTGAAGATCGTGATCGTGGGCGGTTTCGGGGTCGGCAAGACGACAATGGTCGGCTCCGTCAGCGAGATCAGGCCGCTGACGACCGAGGAGACCATGACGCAGGCCGGCATCGGAGTCGACGACAACTACGGCTCCGATTCCAAGACGGCCACCACCGTGGCCATGGACTTCGGCCGCATCAGCATTACGGACCAGCTCGTGCTCTACCTCTTCGGCACCCCGGGTCAGGAGCGCTTCTGGTTCCTGTGGAACGGCCTGTTCGAGGGCGCGCTCGGTGCGGTCGTCCTGCTGGACACCCGCCGCCTCGAGGTCAGCTTCGACGTCATCGGACGCCTGGAGGAGCGGGGCGTGCCGTTCGTGGTCGCCGTCAACACCTTCCCGGACGCGCCCCGCTATCCCGTCGAGGAACTCCGCTCGGCGCTCGACCTGCCCCGGGAGATCCCCATCGTGGAGTGCGACGTGCGGCGCCGGGCCTCCAGCCGCGACGTCCTGATGACGCTGCTGCGCTTCCTGCACTCCCTGGCGAGGGCCAAGGCCCCCGCTTGAGCCCCATACGTGTTGCCTGAGCCGCACGGCCGTACGTGTCCCCCGAGTCGCGTACGACCGTGCCGGCGCGCCGTCGATGTCGCACGTACACGTCCCGTGACGGCGCCCGCCTCGTCTCGCGCACGACCTCCCCCACCTTCTCGGCTGTGAACCGGGGGAGGACCCATCACCTCCTGTACACCGGATCCACTTCAGCTTCGGAGCGATCATCGTGACGCCTGAACCCCTCTCCCAGACCGGTACGGACGACCCCGTGGCCGTACCCCCACCCGGCTGCCCCGCTCACGGCGCGGGACCCGGCGGCCTGCGCCGGCTGTACGGCCCCGATGCGGAGGACCTGGGAGCCGTGTACGAGAAGCTCCGCGCCGAGCACGGCGCCGTGGCTCCCGCGCTGCTTCACGAGGACGTGCCGATCTGGGTGGTGCTCGGCCACAGCGAGAACATGCACATGCTGCGCACCCCCTCGCAGTACTCCCGCGACACCCGGTTGTGGACCCCCCTGCAGGACGGCACGGTCAAGCCCGACCACCCGCTCATGCCACACATCGCGTGGCAGCCCATCTGCTGCCACGCCGAGGGCGACGAGCACCTGCGGCTGCGCGGTGCGGTGACCGGCGCCATGTCGACCATCGACCACCGGGGCGTCCGCCGGCACATCAACCGCGCGACCCAGCACCTCGTCAACAGGTTCTGCGAGGAGGGCAGGGCCGACCTGGTCGGTCAGTTCGCCGAACACCTGCCGATGGCGGTGATGTGCGAGATCCTCGGCATGCCCGAGGAGTACAACGACCGGATCGTGCAGGCCGCCCGCGACCTGCTCAAGGGCACCGAGACCGCCATCGCCAGCAACGCGTACCTCATGGACGCCCTGACGCGGCTCGCCGCCCGCCGCCGGGCCGAACCCAAGGACGACTTCACCAGCCACCTCCTCAACCACCCGGCAGGGCTCAACGACGAGGAGATCAGCCAGCACCTGCGCGTCGTGCTGATCGCCGCGTACGAGGCCACGGTCAACCTCCTCGCCAACGTACTGCGGGTGGTGCTCACCGACCCGCGGTTCCGCGCCCAGCTCAACGGCGGCCAGATGACGGTGCCCCAGGCGGTCGAGCAGTCCCTGTGGGACGAGCCGCCGTTCAGTACCATCCTGGGCTACTTCGCCAAGCAGGACACCGAGCTGGGGGGCCAGCGCATCCGCAAGGGCGACGGTCTCCTCCTCGGCATCGCCCCGGGCAACGTCGACCCGCGCGTCCGCCCCGACCTCAAGGCCAACATGCAGGGCAACCGCTCCCACCTCGCCTTCAGCGGCGGCCCGCACGAGTGTCCGGGCCAGGACATCGGCCGTGCCATCGCCGACGTCGGCGTCGACGCGCTGCTGATCCGCCTCCCGGACGTCCAACTCGCCTGCGAGGAGCACGAGCTGCGCTGGCAGGCGTCCATCTCGAACCGCCACCTGGTGGAACTGCCGGTGAAGTTCGCTCCGAAGCCCCAGCAGGATGTCATGCAGCGGCCCTCCATCAACCCGATGCCGCCGCAGCGCTCGAACAACTGGCAGGTCAGCACACCACAGTCACAGCCCCCAGCTTCGGAGCCCGCCGCTCCGACGCCGGTGGCGGTGGCCGAACCGGCCCGCCGACCGGGCGTGTTCCGGCGCGTCCTGCGCTGGTGGCGCGGCAACTGAGCTGACCGGGCACCGGGGCTACCCCGCCCACTCCTCGTACGACGAGAAGGCCCGCAGCACCCCCGGGCTCACAAACCGGTGCTCGCGCCCCGTGACCGGATCGGTGAACTCCAGGACCCGCGCCAGCAGTTGGAGCGGACGCCGGAAGTCACCGGCCGCCACGGGGCCGGTGACCACCGGATAGAGGGGATCGCCGAGGATCGGCACCCCCAACGCGCTCATGTGCACCCTCAGCTGGTGCGTCTGCCCGGTACTCGGTATCAGCCGGTACCGGGCACGCCCGTACTTGTGCTCCAGCAACTCGATCCGGCTGACGGCGTTGGGCTCGCCCTCGACCTCGCGGGCCGCGACGACCCCGCGCTCCTTCACGATCCGGCTGCGCACGGTGCGCGGCAGCACCAGCACGGGGTCGTACGGCGCCACCGCCTCGTACTCCTTCGCCACCCGCTTGTCCCGGAACAGCGACTGGTACGCACCGCGCTCCTCGGGCCGCACGGTGAACAGCACCACCCCGGCCGTGAGCCGGTCCAGCCGGTGCGCCGCGCCCAGCGTGGGGACGCCCAACTGCCGCCGCAGCCGCGCCAGGGCCGTTTCGGCGACATGGCTGCCACGCGGGGTGGTGGCCAGGAAGTGCGGTTTGTCGGCCACCACGATGTGCTCGTCCCGGTACATGACGTCGACCGCGAACGGCACCCGCTCCTCCTCGGGCAGCTCCCGGTGGAACCACACGAACATTCCCGGCACGTACGCCATGTCCCGCGACACCGGACGTCCGGTGACGTCCACGATCAGCCCCGCGTCGAGCATTGTGTCGATCACCCCGGCCCCGGCCGCGAGCCGCGCCACGAGATGGTCCCGCACCGTCGCCCACTGCTCCCCGGCCGGCAGCCGCACGCGCACCGGATCCACCCCGTCGCGCTGCGGCAGGGGAGAGGGCGGGGGCGGAGTACGGCGTCTCATCACGATCAAGCGTACGAGGGGGCACCGACAGCCGGGCCAGGTGATCAGCCGGTCGAGGCGATGCCGAAAAGCGTTGTGCCCTGCCCGGGGCCCGTTGGCAGGATGCTGGGCATGCCCTACCTCAACAGCGCGGTCCTCTCCGCCGGCGCCCTCGCCCGGCACTCACAGCCGACGATCCCCACCGCCGACGGCCTGCTCCTGCGCCCCTGGACGGCCAAGGACGCCCCGGCCGTCTACGAGGCATTCCAGGATCCGGTCATACATCAGTGGCACGTCCGCGCGGCCGGCTCACTGGACGAGGTCCGCGGGTGGATCGACGAGTGGCGGCAGGAGTGGGAGAAGGAGGAGAAGGCGCAGTGGGCCGTCGCCGACGCGGACACCGACCGGCTGCTGGGTCGCGTGGCCCTGCGGAGCATCCTGCTGGAGGACGGCTCGGCCGAGGTCGCGTACTGGACCGTCGCGGCGGCCCGAGGGCAGGGCGTCGCAGCACGCGCGACGACGGCCCTCAGCCGCTGGGCCCTGGACGAGATCGGCTTCCACCGCCTCGAACTCATGCACGCCGTCCGTAACGTGCCGTCCTGCCGTGTCGCCGCCAAGACCGGGTTCGCCCTGGAGGGCACCAAACGCAGCGCCCTCCTCCACCAGGACGGCTGGCACGACATGCACCTGCACGCGCGCGTGCGGGGCGACTGACCCTCCACGCGTGTGCGTGCACGGCGGATCGGTCCCGTGCTCGGTGCGACGGAGCTGAAGCAGTCCGACGACGGTCGGGGTCAGGCGGCCGACCGGTAGCGGTCGGTGGCCTTGTGCCAGTGGTAGGAGCCTGCTGCCCAGCCCTGTATGGCCCGGGCGTGCCGCAGCACGGCACGCCGGGTGTGCTGATCCGTGTGCAGATCGTGCAGCGTCTGCGGGAGATCGGTCCTGACGGTTTCGTCCAGTGTCCTGACACGGCCTGTCAGGATGCGGTCGACAAGGGATACCCCCTCGTGCAGGGGTATGTCGTGCAGTTCGCACGCCACCTGCACGATGTTGTTCCTGGCGACGCCCTCGCGGACTTCCTTGGGGTAGGACACGATGTCGTTGTGCAGATCGACGGTGTCCCGGAACGCGTTGGTCAGTACCGTGAACGGGCGGGTTTCCCGTATGTCCTCGGTGATCTCCCAGCCGAGTGAGTGCTCCATCAGCAGTGCGCTGCACCCGGCCGCCCCGTAGTCGCGGCGCATCTCCGTCTGCTCTATGAGGTCGGGGAACCGATGGCGCGTGAGGTTGTCCGTCTCCCACAGCGATGCTTCCAGGAACTGTCGTACGGACCTGGTGTACAGGACCTGCCACGAGGTTGAGGCCGAGGGTGCTGTGCGGTGCCACAGGTCTGCCAGAGCGCGTTCCAGCGGCTGCTCCGGGGCCGGGCCCGAGCCGTGTGCCGCCACTGGCAGGAAGGCCATCAGCCGCTCGATGCGCCGCAGGATCTGCTCCCGGTCGTCGAGAGCTTCACACCAGGGGAGGAAGACGTCGTCAAGGCACCAGATGACGCTGTGCCAGCCCGACAGCAACTCCAGTTCCTCGGCGGAGGCGTGGGGATAGGTCAGGGCGGTGAAGTGAGTGAAGTCAGCCCGGTCGAAGATCTCGGCACTCCACCCGCCGTGGGGCGAGTCGCTGTGCTGAGGCTTCAGCAGACCCAGTGAGCGGGCCCAGGTGCGAACGCGCGGACGGACGTCCTCCAGGTGCGGGTTCACCCTTGCCCGGAACGGCATGTAGAACGAAGGTAACTGGAAGATGTCCGTCACGGCTGCCTCCTGTGTGGTAGCGGCGTGCTTCGGCGCTGCCGTCCGTCCTGTATCGACGGCGTCCAGGCCGCGCCCAGGTCCACGGACTGTGCACTGTGCCCCCTGCGCTGCGACTGCCCCGCCGCCGAATCGTGCACGAACTGGGCGGTCAGGTCGAGAATCCTCGGTGAGCATCCCGATGACCTCGTTGACGGTAAACAGACGGTCCTTTCCGGCCGAATTTGTGCCCCCATGCGACCGCATCGGGCCGATACTACGACCGGATGGGGTCTGGCTCCAGAGCTGTGTTCCCGGGCCCCAGGGCGTTGCGCATCGCCAGCCAGCCAGCCAGCCAGCCAGCCAGCCAGCCAGTCCGGCCAGCCAGTCCGGCCCGGCGGCTTGGGGAGCCGTCGTGGAGGTCCCGGGTCACGCTGCCGCCCGTCGCGGGCATGCGGCTGCCCAGTGCGCCACCTGTGCCGGGCGCGTCTTCGGCAGCCGGCTCGGAAAAGCCTGCTAGTGAGTAGTTTCCGGGAGAGGCAGGGCAGTTTCCGCGGCGGGGCGCAGGCCTTGTGCGCGCGTCAGTCGGTACAGGGCTCCGCCCCCTACCGTGACCAGCAAGAACAACACCGTGAACCACTGGAAGTACCAGTGTCCGCCCGCCGGGTCGTACACCTCCGCGCGCGGCCAGGCCAGGTTGACGGTCATGAAGAGGCCGTAGACGAGGGCCAGGGCGTTGACCGGGACGCCCCAGCGGCCGAGGGAGAAGAGGGGCCTGCCCGTCTCGTCCGCGCCCTCGACGGCGAAGGTGCCCCGCAGGCGGCGGACCAGCAGCGGTCCGGTCACCATCGCGTACGCCAGGTAGAGCATCACGATGCAGGTGGTGCCGATGGCGAGGAAGGCCTCCGGCGAGGCGAAGTTGAGAAGCAGGAGGGCCGCCGCGAGGACGCCGACGACCACGGCGGGGGCACTGGGCATGCCGGTGCGCGGGTTCACCTTGGCGAGTCGCCCGGCGAAGGGAAGCTGGCCGTCGCGGGCCATGGAGAAGAGCATGCGGCAGGCCGCCGTCTGGATCGCGAGGGTGGCCACCGCGATCGCGACCACGACGTCCGCGAGCAGGAACCGGCCCACACCGTCGCCGAGGCTGCTGGTCAGGACGTAACTGAGGCCGTCCACGCCCAGCTTCCCGTCCGTGAGACTGGGCGCGGCGAGCAGCCCGCCGAGCACGATCAGGCCACCCAGCAGTCCGGCCGCGCCGAGTGCGGTGAGGATCGTACGAGGCGCGGTGCGGCGTGGGTTGCGGGTCTCCTCGCTCATCTCGCCCGCGCTGTCGAAGCCGATCATCACGTACGCCGCCGTGAACGAGCCCACCAGCAGGGCGCCGAAGAGTCCGGTGTCGCCCCCCGCGGTGTGGAACGTGATGCCGGGGGAGCGCTCGGAGTGGGTCAGCAGGAGGACGATGATCAGGACGGCGCCGATGATCTCGGCGGTCACGCCGACGCGGTTGATCACCGACATCACACGGTTGTCGACGACGTTCACGAGTGTGGTGAGCGCCAGAAGGATCACGCCCAGGACGGCCGCGTTGGCCGCTCCGGTGGCGGACGTGGGGGCCGGGTCGCCCCCGACGATCTGGAAGCCCGACCAGATCGGAGGCATCACCATCTGCAGGGCGAGTGCCGCCGCCGCGACCACCACGATCTGCCCGATCACCATGATCCAGCCGGCGAACCAGCCGAAGGTGAGGTTCGACAGGCGTGACGACCACTGGTAGATCGCGCCCGAGATCGGATAGCGGGCGGCCAGCTCCGCGAAGCACGCGGCCACCAGCAACTGGTCGATCAGCACCACGGGCCAGGTCCAGAAGAAGACGGGACCGCCGAACGCGTACCCGAAGGCGAAGAACTGGAAGACGGTCGTCAGGACCGAGATGAAGGAGAACCCGGCGGCGAACGAGGCGTACCTGCCCAGGCTGCGGTGCAGCTCCTGGCGGTAGCCGAACTCCCGCAGGGAGCGGTCGCCGGGTGACTCCGGTGGATCGGGGCGGACATTGGCCGGGGCGGTGCTTGTCATGGCGGCAACCTGCTTTCGCACAGCGCGCGAGAGTTCCTGTCGGGTGACAGAAATTAGGGAGGGGCCGTTTCGGCGGTGTCACGCGGTGATGTCCGGGCCGGGCCCAATTCCTCACGCCCGTGCGGGCCAAGCCATACGCGATACATCGTGTCTATTGACCGGCTCCTGCGGGACGCGATATGTTCGTGCACGGATATTCGGTCACGAGGTGATCGAGACGGTCGAGATGGCCGAGGTGATGGGAGAGGGGGTGTGTCCGATGGCGGGCAGGCGTCGCAGGCTGAGTAATCCGCTGGCCCTGGCGGTGCTGGTGCTGCTCATGGAGAAGTCGATGCATCCGTACGAGATCGCACAGACTCTCCGTCGTCGCGGCAAGGACAGCAGCACGAAGATCAACTACGGCTCCTTGTACACCGTGGTCCAGAACCTCGAAAAACACGGCCTCGTGGAGGTCGCCGAGGTCCAGCGGCAGGGCAACCGCCCTGAGCGCACCCTCTACGGGATAACGGAGGCAGGCCGGGAGGAGGCCACCGAGTGGCTGTCCGACCTGCTGGCGGTCCCCGCCCGTGAGTACCCGATCTTCGAGACCGCGCTCTCGCTCGTGGGTGTCCTCCACCCCGACGACGTGGCGCGGCTGCTCGAAGAGCGGCTCTCGCGCCTGGAGGTGCAGGTGGCGAGCGCACGCGGTGCGCTGGAGAAGCTGTACGAGACGCTGCCGCGCCTCTTCCTCGTCGAGACCGAGTACCAGGCGCACATGGTCGAGGCGCAGGCGGAGTGGGTCCGCGGGCTCCTGCGGGAGCTCAACGACGGCTCACTGCCCGGCGTCGAGGCGTGGCGGACGTTCCACGAGACCGGGGAGGCACCTCCGGAGTTCCAGGACTTGGAGGACCGTCACGTCGAGCAGTAGCGACAGAAGAAGCCGAGCAGTAGCGGCAGAAGTCGAGCACTGGCGGGAGTAGAAGCGGACCCCGGCAGGGCTGTTGCAGCAGCCCCGCCAGGGTCTCGAACCCCGAGCTGACTCCGCCGTGCGGCGGGCCGGGCGATCGAGGTGCGGCACACCCAGAATACCCGGCTCTCCTCACGTGGATCAGTTCGACGATCCATCGTCCAGCAGGGACGCGTCGTCATCCGCGTCCTGCGTTGTCACAGGAGAGCAGTCGTCATGAGTACCCGTGCGCCCGCAGTCGTGGCGCGTCAGCTGACCAAGACCTATCCAGGCGATGTCACCGCCCTGTGCGGCATGGACGTCACCGTCGAACCGGGCACCGTCTTCGGGCTCCTCGGGCCGAACGGCGCCGGGAAGTCCACCACCGTCAAGATCCTCACCACCCTGGCCCGCCCCGACTCGGGCACCGCCGCGGTCGCGGGCCATGACGTGCTGCGCCACCCGGACCGGGCGCGCCGCGCGATCGGTGTCGTCGCACAGAGCTCGGGCGCCGACCCGGTGGCCACGGGCCGGGAGAACCTCCGACTCCAGGGCAGGATCTACGGATTGAAGGGCGCCGAGCTGAACTGCCGTGTCGATGAATTGCTGGCGCGCTTCACGCTCACCGACTCCGCGCGGCGCCCCGTCAAGACGTACTCGGGCGGTATGCGGCGCCGCCTCGACGTGGCGCTCGGACTGGTCCACCGCCCCCAGGTGCTGTTCCTCGACGAGCCCACCACCGGGCTCGACCCCGAGGCCCGCACGGCGATGTGGGACGAGATCGCCCGCCTCGCGGGCGACGAGGGCCTCACCATCCTGCTCACCACGCACTACCTGGAGGAGGCCGACCGCCTCGCCGAGCGCATCGCCATCGTCGACCGCGGCCGGGTCGTGGTCGAGGGCACTCCTGACGAGCTGAAGGGTGAACTCCGCGGCGACGCCGTCCACATGGAACTCCGCGATCCGATCGGCGAAGCCGGCCGTACGCTGCTCCGGGGCGCCCTGGCCGGACTCCCGGGCGTGCACGAGGTGCTCTTCGGCACCGTGCGCTCCCGCGGGATCAGCGTCCGTGCCGACGACGGGGCGGCCGCGATGCCCATCCTGCTCGGGGAGTTGGAGCGGGTGGGGGTAGCCGTGGCCGCGGCGACGGTCGCCCGGCCCTCGCTCGACGACGTGTACCTGCGCTACGCGGGCCGCCGTTACGCAGAGGCCGAGGCCGAAGGCGCCGGGGAGCGGGTCCTGGCCGGGGCGGGAGGTGCGCGATGAGCACCGCCGTCACCCAGACCTGGTACATGACCGAGCGTCAGCTCACGGTGTTCCTGCGTCAGCCCGCGTATCTGCTGATCACGCTGATCCAGCCGGTGGTGTGGCTGTTCCTGTTCGGCAGCCTCTTCAAGGAGGTCGTCGAGCTCGGCGGCTTCGGCACCACCTCGTACCTGGACTACCTCGTCCCGGGCGTCGTGGTGATGAGCGCGCTCAGCTCCAACATGTGGGCAGGCATGACCACACTGGACGAGATCCAGCGAGGGACGCTCAACCGCTTCCTGACCACCCCGGTCAGCCGGGCCGCGCTGATGAACGGCAACGTCGTGAGCAACGGGCTGGTCACCGCGCTCCAGTCGCTCGTCATCGTGCTGCTCGGGCTGCTGGGCGGTGCCGACTACCCGGGCGGGCCCGGCGGTGTCCTGGTGCTGGTCGTCGCTTCCGTGCTGCTGGGCACGGTCTTCGCGGCGCTGTCCAACGCACTGGGCATGCTCGTCCAGGAGCGGGAGTCCATCGTCGGCATCAACACGTTCCTGCTGCTGCCGCTGACATTCCTGTCCACGGCCTTCATGGCCGAGGACAGGATGCCCTCGTGGATGCGTCACATCGCCGACTTCAACCCGCTCAACTGGGCGATGGTGGCGGGCCGTTCGGCACTGTCCGAGCAGCCCGACTGGAGTGAGGTGGCCGTCCGCGGCGGAGCACTGCTCGCGCTCGCCGTGGCGGCGGTGTGGTTGTCCATACGGACGTTCCGGTCGTACCAGCGGTCGGTGTAACGCCCGGTTGCTGCGGTTGCTGCGGTTGCTGCGGTCGGTGCCGTTGCTGCCGTTGCTGCCGTCGCTGGGGGCGAACCGCCGTTCAGGAGGCGGCTGCCGACCCGCGGCCGCCTCCCCGAGCGGGATCAGGCGGTCGCGGAGGCGCCCTCCTGCTCCTCCTCCACCTTTGCGTTCCACTCCCGCTTGGTCGCCTGCCAGTTGTCCTCGTTGTGCCCGAGCCGCCAGTAGCCGGAGAGCGACAGGTCCTCGCGCGGGACCTGGCGCTCGACGCGCAGCAACCGGCGCAGTTCCTTCACGAACCCCGCCTCGCCGTGGACGAAGGCGTGCAGGCGGCCCTCGGGGAACTCCAGCGCGCGGACGGCCTCGACGAGCGCCTCACCGACGGGGCGGTCCCCGCGGTGCAGCCAGACGACCTCCACGTCGGAAGCGATCTTCTGCTCCTCGTCGGCGTCGGAGACCTCGACGAAGGCGTGAACCCTGGCCCCGTCGGGCATCGCCTCCAGCGAGGCGGCGATCGCGGGCAACGCGCTCTCGTCCCCGGCGAGCAGATGCCAGTCGGCGTCCGGGTTCGGTGCGTAGGCACCGCCGGGGCCCAGCAGCCGGACGAGCTCGCACGGCTGGACCCGCGCGGCCCAGGGGCCCGCGAGGCCCGCGTCGCCGTGCACCACGAAGTCCAGGGTGATCTCGTGCAGTTGGGGGTCCCAGGCACGCACGGTGTACGTCCGGGTCACGGGCCACTGCTCGCGCGGGAACTCCGCACGGACCCGCTCCATGTCGAAGGGCTCCGGGTAGGTCACTCCGTCCGGGCCGAAGAGCAGCTTCACATAGTGGTCGGTGCTGCCCCTGGTGGCGAACTCGGCGAGACCCTCGCCGCCGAGGACGACGCGCTGCATGTGCGGGGTCAGCCGCTCGGTGCGGACGACTCGCGCGGAGTGGGGCTTCGGGGTCCTGCGTACCGGACGCTCTGCCATGGCAGCCTCCCAAATGTGTAGCTTAGGCTTGCCTAAGTTAACATCTTCCCTCTGGAGACACCCCACGCTTGAAGTGTCTTTGCCAACGAGGGGTTTGATCCGCCCGCCCCCGAGGAGCTCCCGCACGCCCCGAGTACCTCGCGGCCACGGCACGTATTCGTGCGGGTGAAGCCGGGTGAGGCCGGGTGAAGCCTGAACAGGCAGCCCAACAGACAACCAGACATACGAGTATCGCCCACACGACTATCCCCGGCACGGTGTGAGGGCCACATGAGGAGTGCCGCCCACCCTCGCGGCGTGCGCGAACCGGTCAGATCCGCAGCGTCGTGAGCAGTCGCTGCAGTGAACCGCCCAGGCCCCAGCGCGCGGCGAGCGCGTCCAGTTCCGCCGGGTCCCGCGGTTCGCGCGGGAGTGTCGTGTCCACGTCGGGCAGGGGTACGTCGCCGGCGACCCGGACGACCCGTGGAGCGACCGCCAGATAGGGCCGCGCCTCGTCGAGCCTCTTGCGCTGGGACGGCGTGAGCTTGGCCGACGGGTCGTCGATCGCCGTCATGATCCCGGCCAGGTCCCCGAACTCGGCCAGCAGCTTCGCCGCCGTCTTCTCGCCGATGCCCGGCACTCCGGGCAGCCCGTCGCTGGGGTCGCCGCGCAGCAGCGCCAGATCCGCGTACCCGCCGCCGTCCACCCCGTACTTCTCGCGCAGCACCGCCTCATCGGTGAGCTGGAGCGTGCCGACGCCCTTGAGCGGGTACAGCACGCGGACACCACGGGCGTCGTCGACCAGCTGGTACAGGTCGCGGTCGCCGGTGACGATGTCGACCGGGCCCTTCGCCCGCGCCGTGTACGTACCGATCACGTCGTCCGCCTCGTACCCCTCGACGCCCACGCGCGCGATGCCCAGTGTGTCCAGGACGTCCTCGATGACCGGCACCTGCGGCGACAGGGTGTCCGGCACCTCCTCCTCGTCCGGGCCCACCTCGTGCTCCTCGGCCACTCGGTGCGCCTTGTAGGAGGGGATCAGGTCGACCCGCCACTGGGGCCGCCAGTCCGCGTCCATGCAGGCCACCAGGTCGTCGGGGTGGTGGTCCTTGACCAGGCGGTCGATGAAGTCGAGCAGCCCGCGCACGGCGTTCACGGGTGTGCCGTCCGGGGCCTTCACGGAGTCCGGCACCCCGAAATAGGCGCGGAAGTACAGCGAGGCGGTGTCGAGGAGCATCAGGCGTCGGGTCACCTTCCGCATCATGCCGTACGGCACCGACAGCGGGCGTCCCACGCATCCCGCCGGCACCGGGCGGTACCGGGCGGCACGGGGTGAAGGCCGTGTGAACTGGGACACTCATGCGTTTGCACTGCTCGGACCGGGGCAGGCGCGGGCCCGGAGCAGGATCGGTTACGCCTTCAACCACTTGGTTGGGCGGGATCCGCCGGATCGTGAACAGCGACCGGGCGGAGCGTGTGCACGCACCGGGCCCGGCGGGCGGAACCCGCCACGCTCCACGGCCTGCCCGCGGGGGAGACGGGCCGTTCTGGTGCCAGACGAGAGGTTTACGTGTCATCCAGGCTTGAGGCCGAGAACCTGTACAAGGTCTTCGGCAGACGACCCGACGAGGCGGTGGAACGGCTCCGCCGTGGAGCCGACCGCGAGGAACTGCGTGCCGAGGGCACCACCGCAGCCGTGATCGACGCCTCCTTCACGGTGGAACCGGGCCAGATCTTCGTCGTCATGGGCCTGTCGGGGTCCGGGAAGTCGACGCTGCTGCGCATGCTCAACGGGCTGCTGGAGCCCACCGCGGGCCATGTGCGCTTCGACGGCCAGGACCTCACCGCGATCGGAGACCGCGAGCTGCGCGAGGTCCGCTCGAAGAAGATCAGCATGGTCTTCCAGCACTTCGCGCTGTTCCCGCACCGCAGCGTCCGCGAGAACGCCGCCTACGGCCTGGAAGTGCAGGGCGTGCCCCGCGCCGAGCGCGAGCGCCGCGCCGACGAGGCGCTCGCCCTGTGCGGCCTGGCCGGCTGGGAGAAGTCCTGGCCCGACGAACTGTCCGGCGGTATGCAGCAGCGCGTGGGCCTGGCCCGCGCCCTCGCCACCGACGCCGACCTGCTGCTCATGGACGAGTCCTTCAGCGCCCTCGACCCGCTGATCCGCCGCGACATGCAGGACCAACTGCTCGAACTGCAGACGACTCTCAAGAAGACCATCGTGTTCATCACGCACGACCTCAACGAGGCCATGCGCCTGGGCGACCGCATCGCCGTCATGCGCGACGGCCGCATCGTCCAGACCGGTAGCGCCGAGGACATCCTGATCCGCCCGGCGGACGACTACGTGGCCTCCTTCATCCAGGACGTCGACCGCTCGCGCGTGCTGACCGCGGGCGCCGTCATGGACCGGGACGTCCGCGGCGACGAGGCCGACTGCGGCTGCGAGACGGCGACGCCCGACACTCCGTTCACCGAACTGTGCGCGATCAGCGCCCGCCTGTCGCACCCCGTCGCGGTGCTGGACGGCACAGACGGCGAGGACGGCGAACGTGAGCTCGTCGGCGTCGTACCGCGGCAGCGGCTCGTTGGATTCCTCGGCGACCAGCAGGGCGGGTCCGCGCCCTGTGACCGCCCGCGCGACGGGAAGGAGACGGCCCGTGCCTAGGCTTCAGCTCGGCGACTGGGTCGACGACGGCGTCAACTGGCTCGTCGACCACATGTCCTGGCTCTTCGACGCCATCAAGACGGTCGTCGAGGGCATGTACGACGGCATCAACACCGTCCTGACCGCCCCCGAACCCCTCCTCCTCGCGGGCATCCTGGCCGTTCTCGCCTGGTGGCTGCGCGGGCTGGTCGCGGGCGCCCTCGCGTTCGCCGGGTTCGCGCTCATCGACTCGCTCGACCTGTGGGACCGGGCCATGTCGACCCTGTCCCTGGTTCTGGTGGCGACGGTCATCGCGCTGGTGATCTCGGTACCGATCGGTATCTGGGCCGCGCGTTCGAAGGCCGTCAGCACTGCTGTCCGGCCCGTCCTGGACCTCCTCCAGACGATGCCGTCCATGGTGCTGCTGATCCCGGCGATCCTGTTCTTCGGCATGGGCGTGCCCGCCGGTGTCGTGGCGACCCTGATCTTCGCGCTCGCCCCCGGCGTCCGCATGACCGAGCTCGGCATCCGCCAGGTCGACGCGGACCTGGTCGAGGCGGCCGAGGCGTTCGGCACCACACCGCGCAACACCCTGCTGCGCGTACAGCTGCCGCTCGCCCTCCCGACGATCATGGCGGGCGTCAACCAGGTGATCATGCTGGGCCTGTCCATGGTTGTCATCGCCGGCATGGTCGGCACCGGCGGCCTCGGTGGCGCGGTCAACGAGGCCATCGGCCAGCTCGACATCGGCCTCGGCTTCGAGGCGGGCCTCGGTATCGTCGTCCTCGCGATCTACCTCGACCGTGTGACAGGCGCCCTCGGCGCCCAGATCTCCCCGCTGGGCCGCCGCGCCGCCGCCAAGGCCCGCGCGGCCGGCACGACCAAGGCATGGAACTACCGGCCGCGCCCCTCCGTCGCCGTCGCAGGTGTGGCCATCCTTGCGCTCGTCGCGGGCGGCATGGGCGTCTTCGGCAGCAGCTCGCAGACCGCCGAGGCCACCGCCGGGAACATCGGCCAGGGCAAGAAGATCAGCATCGGCTACATCCCCTGGGACGAGGGCATCGCCTCGACCTACCTCTGGAAGGAGCTCCTGGAGCAGCGCGGCTTCGACGTCACCACCACCCAGTACACCGCCGGCCCGCTGTACACGGGCCTGGCCACGGGCCAGATCGACTTCCAGACGGACTCCTGGCTGCCTGTCACGCACGCCGAGTACTGGAAGAAGTACGGCAAGCAGCTCGACGACCTGGGCAAGTGGTACGGCCCCACGTCCCTGGAGATCTCCGTCCCGTCGTACGTGAAGGGCGTCGAGTCCATGGAGGACCTCAAGGGCAAGGCGTCGACGTTCAAGGGCAAGATCATCGGCATCGAGCCGAGCGCCGGCATGATGGGCCTGCTCAAGGACAAGGTCCTCAAGGAGTACGGCCTGGAGGGCGAGTACGAGGTCGTGGACGGCTCGACGCCCGCCATGCTCGCCGAGCTGAAGCGCGCGTACGCCAAGAAGGAGCCGATCGCCGTCACGCTGTGGTCCCCGCACTGGGCGTACAGCGACTACGACCTCACCAAGCTCAAGGACCCGAAGGTCGCCTGGGGCGAGGGCGACGGCGTGCACACCCTGTCCCGCAAGGGCTTCGCCGAGGAGAACCCCGAGGTCGGCCGCTGGCTGGAGGACTTCTCGATGACCGAGGAGCAGCTCACCGGCCTGGAGGCGCAGATCCAGAAGGCGGGCAAGGGCAAGGAACCGCAGGCCGTCCGGACCTGGCTGAAGGAGAACCCCGGACTGGTGGACAAGTGGGTGCCGGTCGCGCAGTCGCAGGGGAAGAGCGAGGCGGCGGCCGCCGAATGAACGGAACGAGCCGGGTGAGCCGAACGAATCCGGTGAACTGAACGAGTCCGGTGAACTGAACCGGCGACCGGCGACCGGCGACCGGCGACCGGCGACCTGACCGGCGAGGGGTGGAGTGCGCGCTGTTTGGCGCACTCCACCCCTCCGGCGTTCCGGGACACAGCAACATTCCGGGGTACGAGTCAGATCCGGCCAACCACATCGAGGTCCGCGGCCACGTGGGCTTCAGGGGCGTGCCGGCCGAACGCCGACCGCGTGTACGACGCGCCTCGCGCCCGCGTGCACCCGCGTCCTACCACGCCGGCTGAGCCGGGAGAGCCCGGACAACACCACGACACTGGGCGACATGGCCGAGCCGGTGGGGCGCCGCCGGGCGCCCCCGCGACACGGTCAGCCAATGCACGCTACTCTGCGCGACTTCACAACCGGGCAGGCCACGGCGGACAATCGACTCGACTGCGCCCCGGCAGCCCGAGGGCCGGTGGCGACATGGGCGACCGCGTACGCCTCCGGCTCGGCGGCGCGGAGCCGGTAGTGATCGGAGGCCGGCGGTGGCACCACGACTTTGCCGCCCCGTGGGCGTACGCCCACGGGTCCAGGACCGGACGCGCCGACCGGACGGCCACCCATACCCAGGGCGGCGGCGAAGCCGCCGCCAACCGGTCCGGGATCCTCCGCACCGACCCGGAGGGGCGTCCCGCGCCCCTGGTCAGCCGCTTCGCCCCGCCGGACGGCGGTGCGGCGGTGCAGGCGGATCGGCCTCCCCGCTGGCGTGAACTGTGACCCTGACCGTCGCTCGGTGTGTCAGCGATGTGACGGACGTATGAAACGGTTTGCCGAACATGCGTAGGGTGCAGAGAACTCATCAGAAGGCGTACGCCGGATGAGTAGCGGAACAGTGGTGTATCAGTAACGGCTGTACCAATGGGGGCAGCCGTATCGAGCAGCGGCCGACCGACGAGCGAAGGAGGGAGCCGGAGCGATGGGCGACCACAAAGAACAGCCCCTTCGGGTGGGCGCGGCTGTCCGGCGGCGGCGCCGGACACTGGAGCTCACGCTCGCCGTCGTGGCCGAACGCAGCGGACTGTCGGTTCCCTTCCTCAGCCAGGTCGAGAACGAGCGGGCACGGCCCAGCAAGCCGTCCCTGGAGCGCATCGCCGACGCGCTCGGCACGACGGCCGTCGAACTGCTCGCCGCGGCCGACCCGGCGTGCAGCGTCGACGTGGTGCGTGCCGACACGGAGGCCATCGCGCCGACGGAGTCCAGCACGCGCTCTCTGGTGCGCGGACACCACCAGCTGCATGCGATGGAGTTCACCGGTGACCACGACGAGGGCCGGGAAGTCCAGCACCGCAACGACGAGTTGATGTACGTGGCCGACGGGGCCGTCGAGGTCGAGGCGGAGGGCCGCGCCCACCGGCTGGGCCGTGGTGACACGCTGTACCTGACCGGCGGCGTACGGCACCGGTGGCGGGCCACGGTGCCCGACACCCGCGTGATCGTGGTGGCCGTGGCGGACCACATCGAGGCCCTGGAGGACCGGCACCGGCGCGGTGGGTGACCATCGTGCTCCGTGTCGTCTCCCTCGTCCCCTCCCTGACCGAGGCCGTGGCTGTCTCGGCGCCCGGCGTGCTGGTCGGCGCGACCGACTGGTGCACCCACCCCGCCGGTCTTGACGTCGTACGGATCGGCGGTACCAAGAACCCGAAGACCGAGAGGATCGTCGGGCTGTCACCCGATCTGGTGATCGCCAACGAGGAGGAGAACCGCGAGCCCGACCTGACCGCTCTGCGGGAGGCGGGCGTCGAGGTCCTCGTCACCGAGGTACGGGACGTGCCGCAGGCCTTCCGCGAGCTGGAGCGGGTGCTGCGGGCGTGCGGGACGCCGACACGGCCACGATGGCTGGATGAGGCGGAGGAGGCCTGGTCCCGGCTGCCGTCTCCCGAACACCGCAGGACCGCCGTGGTGCCGATCTGGCGCCGTCCCTGGATGGTCCTCGGCCGGGACACCTTCGCGGGGGATGTCCTGGAGCGGCTCGGCGTGGACAACCTGTACGCGGCGCACGCGGACCGTTACCCCCGCGTCCCCGTCGATGACCTGCGGGCCGCCGGGCCGGACGTCGTCGTCCTGCCCGACGAGCCGTACCGCTTCACCGCCGACGACGGGCCCGAGGCGTTCGCCGGAGTGCCGTGCGCACTCGTCGGCGGGCGTCATCTCACCTGGTACGGGCCGTCGCTGGCGGAGGCACCGCGGGTGCTGGCCCAGGCGCTGCGAGCAACTCACCGCTGATGCGAGCAACTCACCGCTGACCGGGCCACCGGGCTCCACCAGGGTTCCCGCGAACGTGAGGCATAAGCTGGGTTTATGGGCAAGGGCAGAGCTGAGGAGCAGACGGGCGGAGGCGCCGCACCGCGCGGCGGGCTCGCGCACCGGGTGCCGGATCTCGGGGCGCTGGAGCTGTTGCTGGCCGTGGCACGGCTCGGGTCGCTCGGGAGAGCCGCGCGGGAGCTGGGCGTCACCCAGCCCGCGGCCAGCAGCCGGATCCGTTCCATGGAACGGCAGCTCGGCGTGGCCCTGGTCGACCGGTCACCTCAGGGTTCGCGGCTCACGGACGCGGGCGCCCTGGTCACGGACTGGGCGCGACGGGTCGTGGAGGCGGCCGAGGCATTCGACGCGGGGGCACAGGCGCTCAGGGACCGGCGGGACTCCCGGCTGCGTGTCGCGGCGAGCATGACGATCGCGGAGTACCTGCTGCCGGGCTGGCTCATCGCACTGCGCGCGCAGCGGCCGGACACGGCGGTGTCGCTGCTCGCGGGCAACTCGGCGGTCGTCGCGGAGCGGCTGCTGGCGGGGGAGGCGGACCTGGGTTTCGTGGAGGGGGTGAGCGTCCCCGGGGGCCTGGACTCGGCGGTCGTCGCCCACGATCATCTGATCGTGGTGACCGCGCCGCGGCATCCGTGGGCCCGGCGCCGCAGGCCGCTGGACGCGGGCGAGCTGGCCGCGACTCCGCTGATCCTCCGTGAGGAGGGTTCCGGTACGCGCCAGGTTCTGGACGCGGCGCTGGGAGGTCTGGCGCGGCCACTGATCGAGTTGTCCTCGACGACCGCGGTCAAGGCGGCGGCGGTGAGCGGTGCGGGGCCCGCCGTACTGAGCGAACTGGCCCTCGGCGAGGAACTGTCCGCCCGGCGCCTGGTGAGTGTTCCCCTGAACGGTGTCCACCTACGGCGGGCCCTACGAGCGGTGTGGCCCACGGGACATCGGCCCACGGGACCGGGGCGGGACTTGCTGGCGCTGACCCGGAGCCGGGCGGGGTGACGGAGCTGGGGCGCACCTGGGTTTTCCTCGCCCCCGCCGCCCCTACCCAGTCCCGTCCCTTCCCTGGGGCTGCCGCCCCCAGACCCCCGCATCGGCCTGAACGGCCTCGTCCTCAAACGCCGGACGGGCTGAATACCCAGCCCCTCCGGCGTTTGAGGAGCGGGGGTCCTGAGGCTGGCCCCCGAACGGGGTCCGGGGCGGAGCCCCGGAGGAGGGGGCGAGGGCGGCGCCCTGAACTATGGGGCCGTGGGGCGGAGCCCCGGAGGATGGGCAGGCGGCGCGCCTCCGAAAACCGGGGGTCCAGGGTGCGGAGCTCCCTTGGCCGGGGTCGAAAGGGGCGGAGCCCCTGGGGATGGGAAGGGTAGGGGCCCCTGGGGATGGGAAGGGCAGGGGTGGCGGGGGCGAGGAACGTGGTGACAGAAAAAGCAGTGGAGCCTGCCTCACCGCACCCCGCACGATGCTGGACATGACCTCCTCCGCCCCACCCGCCGTAGGTGTACGGACATCCTGGGAAGCCCTCCCCGCCGCGGTGCGCGCCGTCATCGCGGACATGCTCGGCGCACCCGTCGTACAGGCGGTCACACAGACGGGCGGGTTCTCCCCCGGTGTGGCCGCGCGGGTGACCACGGCCGGCGGACGGCGCGCGTTCGTGAAGGCGGTGAGCGCGGAGGTCAACCCGGTCAGCCCGGAGATGCACCGCGAGGAGGCGCGGTACGCCGCGGCCCTGCCCCTCGGCGTCCCCGCGCCCCCGCTCCTCGGCTCGTACGACGACGGCACCTGGGTCGCGCTCGTCTTCGAGGACGTGGCGGGGCGGCAGCCACACGTGCCGTGGCACGAGAGGGAGCTGGCGCTCGTGCTGGACGCCGTGGGAGAGCTGAGCCGGGCGCTCACGCCCGCACCCCTCGACGCCCCGTCCGTCGTCGAGTACCTGGCTGACGGTTTTCAGGGGTGGCAGCAGATGATCGACGACGGAGACCGCGGAGAGGGACTTGATCCCTGGACCGCGAGTCACCTGTCGTACCTCGCTGAGCTCGCCCTCCCCTGGACCGACCTTGCCGTCGGCGACACGCTCGCCCACGGTGACCTGCGAGCCGACAACATTTTGCTCACGGCGGACGGCCGCGTCGTGTTCGTGGACTGGCCGCACGCACGGCGAGGGGCCGCGCCCTGGTTCGACCTGCTGATCATGCTGCCGTGCGTGAGGGCGCAGGGCGGTCCCGACCCGGAGGAGGTGTTCACGGCACATCCGCTGGGGCGAGTCGCCGAGCCTGACGCGGTCACCGCCACTCTGGCGGGTTTCGCCGGGTTCATGATCAGAAACTCC
The DNA here is from genome assembly GCF_004337435.2 of Streptomyces sp. KM273126. NCBI lineage: Bacteria > Bacillati > Actinomycetota > Actinomycetes > Kitasatosporales > Streptomycetaceae > Streptomyces > Streptomyces sp. KM273126. The sequence goes on from NZ_SJXB02000002.1 coordinate 1,097,644, forward strand.
CGGCAGCCCCCGCCACCCGGCATCCCGACCCTGCGCGCCTTCCAGCGGGCGCAGGGCGAGGCCGCGCTTCAGTGGCTCAGGAAGCGGCTCGGGTGAGGGCGCGCATCACTCGGGTGTCCTCGCCCATCTCCGGGTGCCACTGGACGCCCAGCACCCAGGCCTGACCGGGCAGCTCGACCGCCTCCACTGTCCCGTCGTCCGCGTGCGCCGACGCGACGAGGCCCTCGCCGAGGCGGTCCACTGCCTGGTGGTGATAGGTCGGCACGGCGGTCTCCTCGGGCGCGATGTCCGCGTACAGGGTGCCGGGCACGGGCTTCACCGTGTGGTGCCCGAACACGCCGACCTGGGTGACGTGATCGTCCAGGTGCTGGATCAGCGTTCCGCCGAGGGCCACGTTGAGGAGCTGCATACCACGGCAGATGCCCAGGAGCGGGGTACCCGCGGCCAGCGCGGCGCGGATCAGGGCGAGCTCCCAGGCGTCGCGTTCCGGCGCGGGCGGACCGGTGCGCGGGGAGCGCTCGGCGCCGTAGCGGGCGGGGTCGACATCGGGGCCGCCCGCGATCACCAGGCCGTCGAGGCGGGCGACCATCGTGGCGGCGTACGACGGATCGTCCGGCGGCAGCATCGCGGCCAGCCCGCCCGCCGCCTGGACGAGCCGCGGGTAGCCGGCCGGCAGTAGCGCGGCCTCGAGCTCCCAGACGCCCCAGCGTGCTCCGGACTCCAGATACGTACTCACACCGATCAGCGGCCTGGCCACGCGGTTCTCCCTCACGCTCAAGAGGACGCGTCCTCAATGGGGCACATTCATACCTTTGCCGGGGCGCACGATGGAAGGCAAGTCCGGCCCAGGCCAAGCTCCACCCGCTCACCCCGGCCCGCCCCCTCAAGCCAAAAGCCCCGCAACAGCGCCCCTGTCCCCGCGCAGTGCTCCCGCATCATCTCCCGCGCCCCGTCCGCGTCGCCCTCCAGCACCGCCTCGACGATCGCGGCGTGCTGCCGCTGGGAGTGCTCCAGGTTCCGGACCAGCAGGGGGATGCAGTCCAGCAGGTCGTTGACCGTCGCGCGGACTGACGCGTACTGGGCCGTGAGGGACGGGGAGCCGCTCAGCTCGGCGAGGGTGAGGTGGAGGAGGGTGTCCAGGCGGCGGTACTCGGTCAGGGGCGCGTCCCGGGTGCGGGCCAGCGCCTCGCGGAGGCGATCCGCCTGTTCGGCGGTCAGGCCGTGGGACGCGCACAGCCCGGCCGCGCCCACATCCAGGACCTCGCGGAAACGCAGCACGTCCTCGATGTCGGTCCTCTCGACGCGGCGCCGCAGCTCGTCCTCGCCGCCCGCGTCGTTGCGGGGGAGCACGAACGTGCCGCCGTACCGTCCGCGCCGCGACTCCACCAGCCCCTCGTCCTGGAGCACCTTGAGTACCTCGCGGAGGGTAACCCGGCTGATCCCGAGGCGCTCGGCCAGCTCCCGCTCCGCGGGCAGCCGCTCGCCGCCGGGCACCAGGCCCAGCCGTACGACCTGCAGGATCTGCTCCAGGGCCTCCTCGAAGCCGTTGCCCGCCCGTACCGGCCGCAGCACCGGGGCCAGTCCGTCGTCCGGGCCGCCGTCAGGATGCGCCGACATCTCGCTGTGCCCCCTTCCCAAGCAATGGTTCTCCGCAATACCTTATGGCTCTCGGTCCGAGTGAAGAAGCCGTAAGCAGCCAGCCGTAAGAAGCCCGAGAAGCCCAAGAAGCACGACGCCCGGCCGACGGCGCGCGCAGCAACGCGAAGAAGCCCGAAGGAGGCCCTCCTGTGGCAGACCGCACACCCCCGCTCGGTGTCGAGGAGCTGCACGCCCTCGTCGCGGGTGGCGAGATCGACACCGTCGTCCTGGCCTTCCCGGACATGCAGGGGCGTCTCCAGGGCAAGCGGTTCGCCGCGCGTTTCTTCCTCGACGAGGTACTTGAGCACGGCACGGAGGGCTGCAACTACCTGCTCGCCGTCGACACCGAGATGAACACCGTCGACGGATACGAGATGTCCTCCTGGGACCGGGGCTACGGCGACTTCGCCATGCACCCCGACCTGAGCACACTGCGCCGGGTGCCCTGGAACGAGGGCACGGCGATGCTGATCGCGGACCTCGCCTGGAACGACGGCTCACCGGTCGTGGCCGCTCCCCGGCAGATCCTGCGCCGGCAGCTGGACCGCCTCGCCGAGCTCGGTTACACCGCCCAGGTCGGCACCGAGCTCGAATTCATCGTCTTCAAGGACACCTACGAGCAGGCCTGGGACACCGGCTACCGGGGACTCACCCCGGCCAACCAGTACAACATCGACTACTCGGTGCTCGGCACCGGCCGCATCGAACCCCTGCTGCGGCGGATCAGGAACGAGATGGCGGCGGCAGGCCTGACCGTCGAGTCCGCCAAGGGCGAGTGCAACCCCGGCCAGCACGAGATCGCCTTCAAGTACGACGAGGCCATGGTCACCTGTGACCAGCACGCCGTCTACAAGACCGGCGCCAAGGAGATCGCCGCCCAGGAGGGCGTGTCGCTGACCTTCATGGCCAAGTACAACGAGCGCGAGGGCAACTCCTGCCACATCCACCTGTCGCTGGCGGACGCGCAGGGGACGAACGCCATGGCCGGTACCGCGGCCGACCCCGGCGGCATGTCGCCCGTCATGCGGCACTTCCTCGCCGGACAGCTCGCCGCGCTCCGGGACTTCGCGCTGCTGTACGCGCCCAACATCAACTCGTACAAGCGGTTCCAGCCGGGGTCCTTCGCCCCGACAGCCGTCGCCTGGGGCCACGACAACCGGACGTGCGCGCTCCGGGTCGTCGGGCACGGCCGCTCCCTACGGTTCGAGAACCGGCTCCCGGGCGGCGACGTCAACCCGCACCTCGCCGTCGCGGGCATGGTCGCGGCCGGACTGTACGGCATCGAACAGGAGCTGGAGCTTCCCGAGGCATGTCCCGGGAACGCCTACGCCGCCGACTACGCGCATGTGCCCACCACCCTGCGCGAGGCAGCCGAACTCTGGGAGAACAGCCCCATCGCCAAGGCCGCCTTCGGCGACGAGGTGGTCGCGCACTACCGCAACATGGCGCGCGTCGAGCTGGCGGCCTTCGACGCCGCGGTGACCGACTGGGAGCTGCGCCGCTCCTTCGAACGCATGTGAGAGGTCCTTCCTTGTCGTACGAGCACGAGCTCCATGTACTCAACCCGGCCACCGAGGAGGTCGTCGCCACCGTTCCGGCCACCACGGCCGAGGACGTGGACGCGGCGGTGGCGCGGGCGGCGACGGCACAGACCGGGTGGGCCGCCCTCGCACCGGGCGACCGCGCCCGGCTCCTGCGCCGGTTCGCCGCGACCGTGGACGAGCACATCGAGGAACTGGCCAGGCTCGAGGTGCGCGAGGCCGGCCACACCGTCGGCAACGCCCGCTGGGAGGCCGGCAACGTACGGGACCTGCTGGACTATGCGGCGGGAGGCGTCGAGCGGCTCACCGGACGTCAGATCCCGGTGGCCGGAGGACTCGACGTCACGTTCCACGAACCCCTCGGCGTGGTGGGCGTGATCGCGCCCTGGAACTTCCCGATGCCCATCGCCGCCTGGGGCACCGCCCCCGCGCTCGCCGCCGGCAACGCGGTGCTCCTCAAGCCCGCCGAGACGACCCCGCTCACCGCCCTCCGCCTCGCCGAACTGGCCTTGGAGGCGGGGCTCCCGGAGGGGCTGTTCCAGGTGCTGCCCGGGCACGGGCCCGTCGCGGGTGACGCGCTCGTCGAACACCCCGGTGTGGCGAAGATCGTGTTCACCGGGTCGACCGCCGTGGGCAAACAGGTGCTGGCGAAGGGCTCGGCCCTGCTCAAGAGGGTCACTCTCGAACTCGGCGGCAAGAGCCCCAACATCGTCTTCGCCGACGCCGACATCGAGGCCGCCGCCGCGGCGACCCCCATGTCGTTCCTCGACAACACCGGCCAGGACTGCTGTGCCCGCACCCGCATCCTCGTGCAGCGGTCCGTGTACGACCGGTTCCTCGGTCTTCTCGCGCCCGCCATCGAGTCCGTCCTCGTCGGCGACCCGGCCGACGAGAGCACCCGGATGGGACCGCTGATCTCCAGGACCCAGCTGGACCGCGTCCGCTCCTACGTCGACCCGAACGCGCCCGGCATCCGCGGCAAGGCCCCCGAAGGCCCCGGTTTCTGGTTCCCGCCCACCGTCCTGACCGGAGTCGAGCCCCACGCGCGCGTGGCCGTCGAGGAGGTCTTCGGCCCGGTGGCCGTGGTGCTGCCCTTCGAGGACGAGGCGGACGCCGTCCGGCTCGCCAACGACACTCCGTACGGCCTCTCCGGCTCCCTCTGGACCCGCGACGTCGGCCGGGCGCTGCGCGTCTCGCGGGCCGTCCGCGCGGGCAACCTGTCCGTCAACTCCCACTCCAGCGTCCGCTACTGGACCCCGTTCGGCGGCTTCAAGCAGTCAGGGCTCGGGCGCGAGCTCGGCCCGGACGCCCTCACCGCCTTCACCGAAACCAAGAACGTCTTCATCAGCACGGAGGCCTGAGCCGCTCATGACCGACATCTCCGCAGACACCATCTGCCGCCGCCTCGTCGGCCGCACCGCCGTCATCACCGGTGCCGGCAGCGGCATCGGCCTCGCCACCGCGCGCCGGCTCGCCTCCGAGGGGGCCCACGTGGTCTGCGGCGACGTCGACGAGACGCGCGGCAAGGCGGCAGCCGAGGACGTGGGCGGCATCTTCGTGAAGGTCGGCGTCACCGACCCCGAGCAGGTCGAGGCGCTGTTCAAGGCCGCGTACGACACGTACGGCAGCGTCGACATCGCCTTCAACAACGCGGGCATCTCACCGCCCGACGACGACTCCATCCTGGAGACCGGCCTGGAGGCGTGGAAGAGGGTCCAGGAGGTCAACCTCACCTCCGTGTACCTGTGCTGCAAGGCCGCCCTCCCCTACATGCGGCGGCAGGGCAAGGGCTCGATCATCAACACGGCGTCGTTCGTGGCCCGCATGGGCGCGGCGACCTCCCAGATCTCGTACACGGCCTCCAAGGGCGGTGTACTGGCCATGTCCCGCGAACTCGGCGTGCAGTTCGCGCGCGAGGGCATCCGCGTCAACGCCCTGTGCCCCGGGCCGGTCAACACCCCGCTTCTCCAGGAGCTGTTCGCCAAGGACCCGGAGCGGGCCGCGCGCCGCCTGGTGCACATCCCGCTCGGGCGGTTCGCGGAGGCCACGGAGATCGCGGCGGCGGTCGCGTTCCTCGCCAGCGACGACTCGTCCTTCGTGAACGCCACCGACTTCCTGGTGGACGGCGGCATTTCGGGCGCGTACGTCACACCCCTCTAGCCCCCCGACCGGCTACAGGAAGGTGCGGCCCTCCCCGCGATACGTCGGCACGGTCGCCGTCACCTCGTCGCCCGCCACGAGGTGCAGCACGTCGAACCGCTCGCAGAGCTCGCCCGCCTTGGCGTGCCGGAACCACACCTTGTCACCGATGAGGAGATCGTCGGCGGGCGCGCCCAGCAGGGGCGTCTGCACCTCGCCCGGACCTTCCTGAGGGTCGTACCTCAGCCCCTCCGGGAGGTACGGGACGGGCAACCGGTCGCGGCCCGCGGCGCCCGAGGCCGGATAGCCGCCGCCCAGCACGGTGACGACGCCGACGCCCGGCCGGCGGACGACGGGCTGCGCGAAGAGCGCGGCCGGACGCCCGCTGAACGAGGTGTAGTTGTCGAAGAGGCGCGGGACGTACAGACCGGACCCGGCCCCGATCTCGGTGACCGCGTCCTCGGCGGCGGTGTGCTGGACACTGCCCGTGCCGCCGCCGTTGACGAACTCCAGGCCGGGCTCCACGGCCCGCACCGCGCGCACGACCTCGGCCCGCCGCTCGGCGAGCTCCTTCCGCGCGGTGGCCTGCATCAGCCGGACGGCCCGCGAGCGGAACGGCCGCCCCGCGAGCGAGTCCCCGACACCGGCGATGTGCCCCTCGTACGCCATGATCCCGACCAGCCTGAACCCGGGCCGCCGGGCGACCGCACGCGCCATCTCGGCGACCTGGGTGGGGGAGTGGAGCGGGGAGCGCCGGGCGCCGACGCGCACACGCCCGCCGAGCAGCTTCAGGGACGTGTCCAACTCCAGGCAGACCCGCACGACTTCGCAGCCGCCCGCGCGGGCGTCGTCGATGAGCTGGAGCTGGGCCGGGTCGTCCACCATGACGGTGACGGCGGCCGCGAGCTTGGGATCACCGGTCAGCTCGGCATAGCCCGAGCGGTCGGTCGACGGGTACGCGAGCAGGACGTCGTCGAAGCCGGACCGCGCGAGCCACAGGGACTCGGCGAGGGTGAAGGACATGATGCCCGCGAAACCCTCGCGCCCCAGGACGCGCTCCAGGAGCGCCCGGCAGCGAACGGACTTGCTGGCCACACGGATCGGCTTGCCGCCCGCCCTGCGGATCATGTCGTCGGCGTTCGCGTCGAACGCGTCCAGATCGACGATCGCGACAGGGGCGTCGAGATGGGCGGTGGCCCGGTCGTAGCGGGCGCGGTCAGCGGCACGGGCAGTCATGAACGCAGCCTGCCAGACTCGGTTACCGCAGGGTAGGGGGATGTTCCGGGCAGATCCTCCCCGACCTGCGGACCGGTTCCCTCTCAGCGCACGTCACCCCGTAAAGTGACGCGAACGCAGGGGGACGACCTCGGCCGGGGATGGTCACGCGTCGGGACGGGTACGGATGCTCGTGGCGGACACCCGGGCAGGCGGCTCCAGAACGACGATCGCTCCCATGGGACGGTCGTACGCCCGGACGGTCTCCGAGGCGGCCTGAGACACGAGGAAACGGGGGGTGCATGAGCACGGAAGCGCGTCGTGCCTCCATCCCCCCACGCCCCACGACTCCACCCCGTCCACCGACGCCCCCATCGACGCCTCCGCGGACGCCGGGTGTGCACGGTTCCGACGCACCCGCGGATGCCGCGACAAGTCCCGTACCGCCCCAGGAGCAGCAGCCGGGCCCCGCCGCGAGGAGCGGTGCGCCGGCGGGCTCCACCTCCACGAGCGCCCCTTTGCCACCTCAGCGACCCGCATCCCCGCCCGCCGCGGCCCCGCAGCGCCCACCGACGGCCGGAGCACCCCCATGCCGCCGTCCGCCCCACCGCGCACGCCGTCGGGTGCGCCCGGTCCGGTGCCGTCACCACAGGGAACCCGTACTCCCGGACCGGCCACCGGAGCGGGGACCCCGCGAGGCGCCGCCCCGGAGGCGCCGCGTGCCTCCCGCGACACGGGTTCCCCGGAACCGGACGGAGCCGGGCAGCGCCCGCGGTTGCACGACTTCCGCCGCGCCGCCGCACCGAGCACCGCCCCGGCCACCCCGCCCCCGCCCCCGCCCCCGCCCGCGGCCTCGTCGCGGTTCCCCGACGCACCGCCGGCGGGCTCCGCAGGGCCCGCGGACGCACCGAACCGGCCGGTCGGCGAGCCGTCCGGCGCTGCCGCCGGCAGTGCTCCGCCCCGGCCCGCGGAGCCGCCGCGTCGTACCGCCCTGCCCGAGGAGACCCTCACCGAGTCGACCACCCGGCTGCGGCCCGTCCGCGACGAGCAGCCGACCGGCTGGACGCCCGCGTCGAGTTCCTCGCGGCGCTCCGTCGAGGCACTGGACCGGGCACTCGGCGGACGCCCGCGACGCCCGTACATCACCTTCGCGTCGCCCGAGACGTACCATCCCGAAACGCACGACGGCACCCGGTCGCGGCACAGCCGCCCCCGCAGGCTGACGGCCGCCACCTGCGTCGTCCTCGGCCTCGGGCTCATAGGCGGGGCGGTGACCGGGAGCTGGCTGACCGGAGACGCGGACGCGGACGGCGACCGTGGCAACTTCGCCGCCGCCGAACAGCTGTGGCACAGCGTGCCCGTCGATCAGCTGTTCCCGCGCACCCTCGACGGCGAGGGCGCCGGACCAGGCGGCGCCGACCGGACCTGGACGCGGATCGCCGTGGCACCCGACACCGGCTGCGAGGACGCCTTCGACCCGCTGCTCCGCAAGGCCCTCGCCCCGGTCGGCTGCCTGCGGCTGCTCCGCGCCACCTACACCGACGCGACCCGCAGTCATGTCACCACCGTGGGCCTGCTCTTCACCACGGCCGACTTCGCCGCCATGGCCTCCCTGAAGTCCCGCTTCGAGAGGGAGGGCCTGGACAGACGCACCGACCTGATGCCCCTCCCGTACGCGGCGCAGGGCACCGTCGCGGACCGGTTCGGCGCCGGCCAGCGTGCCTCCTGGACCCTCTCCGTCCTCACCGACGCGCCGGTCGTGGTCTACGCCGTCTCCGGCTTCGCCGACGGCCGCACCATCACCGAGCCGGAGCCCGCCGAGGAGGCCATGAAGTCCGGCGCCACCAGCGCTCCCGCCCAGTCCGGCCTCGGCCACGAGGCTCAGGGCCTCGCCGACCGCGTCGAACGCGGCTTCCGCAAGACGGTCGCCTCGGCCGGGGACAAGGCCTCATGACCCGTATGACCCTCGTGAAGGCACCCATGAACCGCGGCGCCGGCGCGCTGAGCGTCCTCCTCGCCGCCGCCCTCGCCCTCGTCCCGTCCACCACGGCCCACGCGGACGAGATCCGCTCCCAGCAGTGGGCCCTGGACGCCATGCACGCACGGGAGGCCTGGCGGACCACGAAGGGCGCGGGCGTCACCGTGGCCGTCCTCGACACCGGCGTCGACGACAAGCACCCCGACCTGGCGGGCAACGTCCTGCCCACCAAGGACATGGTCGGTTTCGGGGCGAGCCGCGGCGACGAGACCTGGGCCGTGCACGGCACCTCCATGGCCGGGATCATCGCCGGCCACGGACACGGTCCGGGGCGCGCCGACGGCGTGCTGGGCATCGCCCCCGAGGCCAGGATCCTCCCCGTCCGCGTCATCCTCGAGGAAAAGGACCCCGCCCGCTCCAAGGCCCGCAACACCCGCGGCAACGCCCTCGCCGAGGGCATCCGCTGGGCCGCCGACCAGGGCGCCGACGTCATCAACCTCTCCCTCGGGGACGACTCCAAGTCCGCCCACCCCGAACCCGCCGAGGACGCCGCCGTCGAGTACGCCCTCAAGAAGGGTTCCGTCGTCGTCGCCTCCGCGGGCAACGGCGGCGAGAAGGGCGACCGCATCTCATACCCGGCCGCCTACCCGGGCGTCATCGCCGCCACCGCCGTCGACAAGTACGGCACCCGCGCCTCCTTCTCCACCCGCCGCTGGTACGCCACCGTCAGCGCCCCGGGCGACGACGTCGTCATCGCCTCCCCGGACCGCAGGTACTACGAGGGCTGGGGCACGAGCGCCGCGGCCGCGTTCGTCTCCGGCGCGGTCGCCCTCGTCCGGGCGGCCCACCCCGGTCTGACGCCGGCACAGATCAAGCAGCTCCTGGAGGACACGGCTCGCGACGCCCCGGCGGGCGGCCGGAGCGACTCCTACGGCTTCGGTTTCGTCGACCCGGAGGCCGCGATCAAGGCGGGCGGCAAGCTCGAACCGGAAGGGCTCGACCCGGCTGGTTACGGCCAGAAGTACTTCGGCTCCGGCCCGGATCCGGACCAGGACGGCGGCAGCGCCTTCAGCTGGGCGGCCCCGGTCGCGGGCGGCCTGGGCATCCTGCTGCTGGGCGGGGCGGTAGTGCTCTGGCGGGGCCGGATACGACGGGACCACACGGACCACTACGGCGTCTGAGCCGCAGGAGAGACCGCTCCACCTGCTTCCGGCGCGGAGAAGGGGCCGCTACCGCGGCTGCCGGACCGGCGCCGCCACGGTCTCGACACTTCCGGCGTCCTCCTCCGCGAACACCGACACCGCGGCCTTCGCGGCCGCCTCCACCAGCGCAACACCTTTCGCCTTCGTGGTGTTGCCGTTCGACAGCACCGCCACGAGGTGGTCGTGCCCGTCCACGGTGACGCGCCCGATGCTGTTGATGACCCACAGCCCCGTCGCAGTGCGCGGCAACCACCCGTTCTTCAGGGCGAAGCCGGAACCGGCGGCCGACACGCCCCAGTCCTGGCCCACGGCTATCCGCCCCATCAGCTCCCGCAGATACGCCCGCGAGGCGTCGCTCAGCTCCGACGCGTCCCCGAACACCTGCTGGAGCAGTACGAGTTGATCGGCGGCCGTGGTCCGGGTCAGCCCCCACAGCAGCCCGTCGCCGCCCTCGGTGCCGGTCAGCCCGAAGCGCTCGTTCGCGGCGTCGAGGCCCGCGGCGGAACCGATCGTCTTCCACAGCGCGCTCGCGGACGCGTTGTCGCTGTTCTCGATCATCGCGGCCGCGTACGCCTCCTCCTGCGCGGTGAGCCGCCGGTCCGCGTCCTGCGCCTGGAGGAGCAGCGTCGCCAGGATGTCGACCTTCACGATGCTCGCGGTCTCGAACAGCGCCTTCCCGTACGCCGCGCTCTCCCCGGACTCCATGTCCCGCACGGCCACGGCCAGGCCGGCGCCGTCCTCGACCTCCCCACCCTCCAACGCGGCCGCGAGCAGCGCGTCGTGGTCCACCTCGGGCGCCGCCACCGGTCGCAACGAAGCCTCCTGAGTAGCTTGCCGGGAACTCGCCGGGGCGGGCGCCGAGGGCGAGGACGATGACACAGACGACGATACGGCGCCCTCCGTGCCGTGCGCTCTCCCCATCACATGGACCGTCCCGCCGGCCGTGCCGCTCACGATGACCGCGGCAGCCAGCACGCAGCCCAGGACGGGACGGCGCCGGGCCGACTGAGCGAGGAGGCGGACTGTGCGAGGAGGCATGTCCGCGATGCTGCAGGCCCGCCCTGTGTGCCGGGTTAGCCGGTCGTTAGATGCGTGTGAATGCTGAGAAACCCGTGAGCCCTGTGAACGCAGTGCTTCCGGCCCCGGACATGCCCAGGAGGCTTCCCCCGATAGGGTCGGTGACCGTGGCGAACAAGAACATTCCCGACCCCGGTTTCTCCGACGACGACGGCTCCGCCGACCCTCGGCTGAGTGCGGCGCTCGCGGCCTGGGCCGAGGACCGTACGGCCGTGGGGCCCGTCCTGGAGGCCCTCAGGGGCGCCCGGCTGCTGGTCCCCGTCGTGGCCGTGCTCGGCGAGGTGGAGGAAGACGAGAACGGGCTGCGCCGCGAGAAGAGCAGTGACATGGCCGTACCGACCCTGAAGGCCGGAAACCGCACCGCCCTGCCCGCCTTCACCTCCACCGACGCCCTGGCCCGCTGGGACCCCGCCGCCCGCCCCGTCGCCGTACCCCTGCATCAGGCCCTCCAGGCCGCCGCCCACGAGAAGGCCGACACGATCGTGCTGGACCTGGCCGGGCCGGTGCCGTACGAGCTGACCGGGCCCGCGCTGCTCGCGCTCGCCGAGGGCCGGACCACGACGGATCCGCTCGCCGACCCGGCCGTCGTCGAGGCCGTACGCGAAGCCGTGGCCGCCGAGCCCGCCGTACTGCGCGCCCACCTCGGGCCGGGGCCGGCCGACGGTTCCCTCGCCCTCGTCCTGGACCCGTCCGCGCCCCCGGCCGAGGCCGCGCGGGCCGTCGCGCAGCGCCTCGCCGCCGACGAGACACTGAGGGCCCGCCTGGTGCGCGGCCTCGACCTGGCACTGCTGCCGGCCGGGACCACACCACCGGGCGAGCCCTTGTACGTACGTCCGTGAATCAGCCGCGGATCCCGCCGGGCGGGTGCGTCAGCCGTAGACCGGGCCCGTGTACTTCTCGCCCGGGCCCTGCCCCGGCTCGTCCGGGACCAGCGATGCCTCGCGGAACGCCAGCTGGAGCGACTTCAGGCCGTCGCGCAGCGGAGCCGCGTGGAAGGAGCTGATCTCGGTCGCGGACGCGTCGAGGAGCCCGGCGAGGGCGTGCACCAGCTTGCGGGCCTCGTCCAGGTCCTTGTACTTGTCGCCCTCCTCGGTGAGACCGAGCTTCACGGCGGCGGCGCTCATCAGGTTCACCGCGACCGTTACGATCACCTCGACCGCCGGGACCTCCGCGATGTCGCGGGTCATGCTGTCGAAGTCGGGATCCGAGGCGAAGCCGGGAGAGTCTGCCGAGCCGGTCGGATCTGCGGAGCCGGAGGTGTCGGCCGAGCCCGAGGGGCCCGAGGGGGAGGTGTCACTCATGTCCCACACGATAGGCCCGGCCACCGCGGCGTCCGTGCGCGGGAGGCGCCCGCACGCCGGTTCGCAACGGCCTCCGGTAGCTGCTAGCCTTGTGTGACGACCGGTCGGACACGCCAAGACGAAGTCAGTGTGCCCGGCCCGCAAGTGGAGGCTCCGAACTCCCACCTGACCCTCCTCCGGGACGGCAGGTCACCGGTCAGGCGGCCACCACCGTTCCGTACGGACGGTGGAGTCGCCCGAAGTGCGCCCCGCGGTTCACTGCGGCGGTGCTCCCCGGCAGTCTGGAGCCCCGCCTGTGTCCCGTCCGGGGCATTTTTCATGCGCCGCGATGGTTGGTCCCTATGTCAATCCAGACATACGCGGCGGTCCGCCAGACCGTCGTGGGGTGCTACCGAGGAGGATCCATCAGCGCCGAGCCCCGCATCAACGACCGGATTCGCGTTCCCGAGGTGCGACTTGTCGGTCCCAGTGGCGAGCAGGTCGGCATCGTGCCGCTCGCGAAGGCACTGGAGCTTGCGCAGGAGTACGACCTGGACCTGGTCGAGGTCGCGGCGAACGCCCGTCCGCCCGTGTGCAAGCTCATGGACTACGGGAAGTTCAAGTACGAGTCGGCCATGAAGGCCCGTGAGGCGCGCAAGAACCAGGCGCACACGGTCATCAAGGAGATGAAGCTCCGGCCGAAGATCGACCCGCACGACTACGACACCAAGAAGGGTCACGTCGTCCGGTTCCTCAAGCAGGGCGACAAGGTCAAAATCACGATCATGTTCCGTGGTCGCGAGCAGTCCCGGCCCGAGTTGGGCTACCGACTGCTGCAGCGGCTCGCGGAGGACGTCCAGGACCTCGGTTTCGTCGAGTCGAACCCGAAGCAGGACGGCCGGAACATGATCATGGTTCTCGGTCCGCACAAGAAGAAGACCGAGGCGATGGCCGAGGCCCGTGAGGCGCAGGCGGCCCGCAAGGCGGAAGCGAAGGCCAACCCAGGCCGCTCGCAGAACGCCTCCGATGCCGAGGTACCTGCCGAGGAGCCTGCAGAGGCGTGATTCCCCGGGATGTGAGTCCCAGGGATTCCCTGGGCCGACCGTCCAGGGATGTCAACCGATAGACAGGACGTTCCACCGTGCCCGGTTTCACGACCGGGCACCGGAGCGCCATGACGAGGAGAGAACGGCGCTATGCCGAAGAACAAGTCGCACAGCGGTTCCAGCAAGCGCTTCAAGGTCACCGGCTCGGGCAAGGTGCTCCGTGAGCGCGCCGGCAAGCGCCACCTGCTCGAACACAAGTCGTCCCGCGTGACGCGTCGCCTCACCGGCAACGCCGAGATGGCCCCGGGCGACGCCAAGAAGATCAAGAAGCTTCTCGGCAAGTGATGCGGGTGCGCCTGACGCCTGACGGCGTTCGGCGCCCGCCACCGAGAGACCGGGACCCATTCGTTTCCGGGCCGCGTGAGGACCACCGCGGCCCCGCTACAAGGAGTTAGAGAAGTGGCACGCGTCAAGCGGGCAGTCAACGCCCACAAGAAGCGCCGGGCGATCCTGGAGCAGGCCTCCGGCTACCGCGGTCAGCGTTCGCGCCTGTACCGCAAGGCCAAGGAGCAGGTCACCCACTCGCTGGTCTACAACTACAACGACCGCAAGAAGCGCAAGGGCGACTTCCGTCAGCTCTGGATCCAGCGCATCAACGCTGCTGCCCGCGCCAACGGCATCACGTACAACCGCTTCATCCAGGGTCTGAAGGCCGCGAACGTCGAGGTCGACCGCAAGATCCTGGCCGAGCTGGCCGTCAACGACGCGGGCGCGTTCGCCGCGCTCGTCGAGGTCGCGCAGAAGGCTCTGCCGAGCGACGTCAACGCGCCGAAGGCTGCGTGACGCTGCGTAACGCTGCGCCGGCTTCGGCCGCGTAAGTGACGTGACCCGGACCCGCAGGCCATTCACCGCCTGCGGGTCCGAGTGCGTCCGGGCACGCTTTCCTCCGCGGGGGCGAACGAGCTCGCGTACCGGACCGGGACCGTCGACGTCATCCGCACCACGCCCTCTGCAACTCCCACCCGTACGGACTCCCAAAGGTGCCCCCATGCCCCCGCCCCCGAGCTGATCTCCCCGCGCTCCGCTCGTGTGTCCGCCGCTCGGCGGCTCGCCAAGCGGAACTTCCGAGGCAAGGAGCGGCTGTTCCTCGCGGAGGGGCCGCAGGCCGTGCGGGAGGCGGCCGGACACCGGGTCGAGGGGACGCCCGCGCTCGTCGAGGTGTTCGTCACCGTCGAGGCCGCGGAGCGCTACGCCGACATCGTGGGAGAGGCCCGCACAGCCGGAGCCCGGGTGCACCTCGCGTCCGAGGACGTGATCGCCGACATTTCCACCACGGTGACCCCGCAGGGGCTGGTGGGGGTGTGCCGGTTCCTCGACACGCCCTTCGAGGACGTGCTCAAGGCCCGCCCCAAGCTCGTCGCCGTCCTCGCGCACGTACGGGACCCCGGAAACGCCGGCACCGTACTGCGATGCGCCGACGCGGCCGGGGCCGAGGCGGTCGTCCTCACCGACGCGTCCGTCGATCTCTACAACCCCAAGGCCGTGCGGGCCTCGGTGGGCTCCCTCTTCCATCTGCCCGTCGCCGTCGGCGTGCCCGTCGAGGAGGCCGTGGCGGGGCTCAAGGGTGTCGGTGTGCGTGTTCTCGCCGCTGACGGGGCAGGGGACGACGACCTCGACGACGAACTGGACAAGGGGACGATGGGCGGGCCCACCGCCTGGGTGTTCGGCAACGAGGCGTGGGGGCTTCCCGTGGAGACGCGTGCGCTGGCCGACGCCGTCGTGCGCGTTCCCATCCACGGAAAGGCCGAAAGCCTGAACCTCGCGACCGCCGCCGCCGTATGTCTCTACGCGTCCGCCCGTGCACAGCGCGCCTCCGGCGGGTGCCGTTCCGTCACGCTCGGCTAGTAGGGTGGCGGGCTCGGGGCCCTCTCCCCGGGCTCTCGGCTGCGCTCGAAGCAGGGGGGACCCCCATGCAAGACGAGAGGTGGGGTTCGGGGATGAGTGTCGGCACGAGCAGGGCACCGGGTGCGCGGGACGTGCGCGCCAAGGCCGCGGCCCGGCACGGTGAACCCGCCGAGCTCGGCATCGACCCCGACGACCTCCCGGACGGACTCGTCGTCGCCGACGAGCAGGGCCGTGTCGTCTGCTTCAACGCCGCTGCCGCCCGGATCACCGCCGTCCCCGCCGATGACGCCATCGGACGCCGCCTTGAGGTGGTCCTTCCGTTAGAGGACCTGGAGGGCCGCCGGTGGTGGCAGCTGACCGATCCGTACGGCGGGCTCGCCATCAGGGTCGGGCAGCCCGAGCGGAACCTGTTGCTGCCCGGGGGCCGGGAAGTGCTCGTCTCGGCACGCTATGTCCGTACCGAACCCACCGGGCCCGTCCGCCGCGTCGTCGTCTCGCTCCGTGACACCGAGGCCCGGCGCCGCACCGAGCGCAGCCACGCCGAGCTGATCGCCACAGTGGCCCATGAACTGCGCTCGCCGCTCACCTCCGTCAAAGGCTTCACCGCCACCTTGCTCGCCAAGTGGGAACGGTTCACGGACGACCAGAAGAAGCTGATGCTGGAGACCGTCGACGCCGATGCCAATCGCGTGACGCGGCTCATCGCCGAACTCCTCGACATCTCGCGCATCGACTCCGGTCGGCTCGAAGTGCGCCGCCAGCCCGTCGACATCGGTGCAGCCGTCGGACGGCACATCCAGGCATACGTCGCCGCAGGTCAGCCCGCCGACCGGTTCCTGCTGCGCATCCAGCAGCCGCTGCCCGACCTCTGGGCCGACCCCGACAAGATCGACCAGGTGCTCAGCAACCTGCTGGAAAATGCGGTGCGCCACGGCGAGGGAACCGTCACGATTGACGTCCAGCCCTCGGCGTCCCCCCGGGAAGGGGAAGACGGCGAGAACACAGCTACGTCGGTCACAGTGAGCGACGAGGGCCCCGGCATCCCGGAGGAGTCCATGAACCGCGTCTTCACCCGCTTCTGGCGGGGCAGCAAGCGCGGTGGCACAGGCCTCGGGCTCTACATCGTCAAGGGCATCGTGGAAGCCCACGGCGGCACCATCACGGTCGGCCGGGCCCCCGGCGGCGGCGCCGAGTTCCGATTTACGCTGCCCGTGGGCACTCCGGCGTATCTGCAGTAACGCCGACCGAGGCCCCACGGGCGCATTCACACACCTCAACCCCGTTAGACTCGGCCTTTGGCACCTTTGCGTCCACTACCAGAGACGAATCGTCTCCAGGTCGAAGACGGGGCACATCAGCCAGCCAATCGGAAGCACGGGAAGAGATGTCGGCACCGAATAAGTCGTACGACCCTGTCGAGGTCGAGGCGTTGAAACCGGAAGAGATCGAGCGCATGCGGGACGAGGCGCTCGCCGCCTTCGCCGCCGCGGGCTCCCTCGACGCGCTCCAGGAGGCCAAGGTCGCCCACACCGGCGGCACCTCCCCGCTGGCCCTCGCCAACCGCGAGATCGGCGCCCTGCCCCCGCAGGCCAAGGCCGCCGCCGGCAAGCTGGTCGGCCAGGCCCGCGGAGCCGTCAACAAGGGCCTCGCCGGCCGCCAGGTCGAGCTGGAGGCCGAGCGGGACGCCCGTGTGCTGGTCGAGGAGGCGGTGGACGTCACGCTGCCGTACGACCGGGTACCGGCCGGCGCCCGCCACCCGCTGACCACGCTGTCCGAGCGCATCGAGGACATCTTCGTGGCCATGGGCTACGAGGTCGCCGAGGGCCCCGAGATCGAGGCCGAATGGTTCAACTTCGATGCGCTGAACATCGGGCCCGACCACCCGGCCCGCGGCGAGGCCGACACCTTCTTCGTGCAGACTGCACCCCATAGCGGCTCCGCCGCGGGGTCCGGCCCCGCCGAGTCGGGCGTCGTGCTGCGCACCCACACCTCGCCCGTGCAGATCCGCTCCCTGCTGGACCGGGAGCTGCCGGTCTACGTGATCTGCCCCGGCCGTGTGTACCGCACCGACGAGCTGGACGCCACGCACACCCCCGTCTTCAACCAGGTCGAGCTGCTGGCCGTGGACGAGGGCCTGACCATGGCGGACCTCAAGGGCACCCTCGACCACATGGTCCAGTCGCTGTTCGGCGAGGGCATGAAGACGCGGCTGCGGCCGAACTTCTTCCCGTTCACCGAGCCGTCCGCCGAGATGGACATGTTGTGCTACGTCTGCAAGGGCGAGTCCGTCGGCAACCCGGACCGGCCCTGCCGCACCTGCTCCAGCGAGGGCTGGATCGAGCTCGGCGGCTGCGGCATGGTCAACCCCCGGGTGCTCACCGCCTGCGGCGTCGACCCCCAGAAGTACAGCGGATTCGCCTTCGGGTTCGGTATCGAACGAATCCTGATGTTCCGCCACAACGTCGAAGACATGCGAGACATGGTCGAGGGTGACATCCGGTTCACCCGGCCGTTCGGGATGGAGATCTGATGCGGGTCCCGCTTTCCTGGCTGCGGGAGTACGTCGACCTGCCGGCGACCGAAACCGGCCGTGACGTCCAGGCCAAGCTCATTTCGGCCGGTCTGGAGGTCGAGACCGTCGAACAGCTCGGCGCCGATCTCAAGGGCCCGCTCGTCGTCGGTCAGGTGCTGACCATCGAGGAGCTGGAGGGCTTCAAGAAGCCGATCCGCTTCTGCACCGTCGACGTCGGGACCGCTGGGGGCACCTCCCAGGCTTTCGGCTCTGGGGGAGGCACCGGTGAGCCCCAGGAGATCGTCTGCGGCGCCCGCAACTTCGCCGTCGGCGACAAGGTCGTCGTGGTCCTCCCGGGCGCCGTGCTGCCCGGCGGCTTCGCGATCTCCGCCCGCAAGACGTACGGCCGGAACTCGCACGGCATGATCTGCTCCAGTGACGAGCTCGGCATGGGCGACGACGGCACCAAGGGCATCATCGTGCTGCCGCCGGAGACCGAGGTCGGCAGGGACGCCGTCGAGCTCCTCGAACTGGTCGACGAGGTCCTCGACATCGCCGTCACCCCCGACCGCGGCTACTGCCTCTCCATCCGCGGTGTCGCCCGTGAGACCGCCACCGCCTACGGTCTGCCGCTGCGCGACCCGGCGCTGCTCGACGTGCCGGGACCGAACGCGTTCGGCTACCCCGTCGAGGTCTCCGACCTCGCTGGCTGCGGCCGCTTCACCGCCCGAACCGTCACCGGACTCGACCCGGAGGCACGCTCCCCGATCTGGCTGAAGCGCCGTCTGCAGAAGGTCGGCATGCGCCCGATCTCGCTCGCCGTCGACATCACCAACTACGTGATGATGGAGCTCGGTCAGCCGCTGCACGCCTACGACCGCACCCTGGTCCAGGGCACGATCGGCGTGCGCCGGGCCGAGGAGGGCGAGAAGCTCACCACCCTCGACGGCGTCGTACGCACCCTGCACGCCGAGGACCTGGTGATCACCGACGAGCGCGGCCCCATCGGGCTCGCGGGCGTCATGGGCGGCGCCAACACCGAGATCGCCGACCACGAGGATGTGGAGAACGCCTCCACCGAGGTCGTCATCGAGGCCGCCCACTTCGACCAGGTCTCGATCGCCCGCACCGCCCGACGCCACAAGCTGTCCTCCGAGGCGTCCCGTCGCTTCGAGCGCGGCGTCGACCCGCTGGCCGCGGCCGCCGCCGCCCAGCGCACGGTCGACCTGCTGGTGCTGCTCGCGGGCGGCACCGCGGACGCCGGTGTCACCGAGGTCGTCGCGCCGTCCGCGCCGCGCACGATCACGATCCCGGCCGATCACCCGGACAAGGTCGCGGGCGTCGCCTACGGCCGCGAGACCGTCGTACGCCGCCTCCAGGACGTCGGCT
Source organism: Streptomyces sp. KM273126 (assembly GCF_004337435.2). Classification (NCBI taxonomy): domain Bacteria; kingdom Bacillati; phylum Actinomycetota; class Actinomycetes; order Kitasatosporales; family Streptomycetaceae; genus Streptomyces; species Streptomyces sp. KM273126. Next base: position 1,116,566 of record NZ_SJXB02000002.1, read on the forward strand.
GCGACGTGTACGGGCAGGACGAGCTGATCGTCACCGTGCCGTCCTGGCGGCCCGACCTCACCGACCCGAACGACCTGGCCGAAGAGGTCATCCGCCTGGAGGGCTATGAGAACCTCCCCTCCACGCTGCCCAGGCTGCCCTCGGGCCGCGGGCTGACCCACCGGCAGCGGCTGCACCGTCGCGTCGGCCGGGCCCTGGCCGGTGCCGGGTACGTCGAGGCGCCGAACTACCCGTTCATCAGCGAGCAGGTCTTCGACCAGCTCGGCCTGGACGCCGCCGACCCGGCCCGCCGCGTCGTCAAGCTCGTCAACCCGCTGAACGACGAGGAGCCGGCGCTGCGCACCTCGCTGCTGCCGGGCCTGCTCGGCGCGCTGCGGCGCAACGACGGGCGGGGCTCGCACGACCTGGCCCTGTTCGAGACCGGCCTGGTCTTCCTCCCGCGCGCGGAGCAGCACGTCGCCGCGGCGCTGCCCGTCGACCGGCGCCCGACCGACGAGGAGATCGCGTCGCTGGGTGCCGCGCTGCCCGAGCAGCCGCGCCACGTCGCCGCCGTCCTCGCGGGCGCCCGCGAGCAGGCCGGCTGGTGGGGCAAGGGCCGTCCGGCCGACTGGGCCGACGCGGTCGAGGCCGCCCGGACCGTCGCCCGGGAGACCGGCGCCGAGCTGATCGTCCGCAAGGGCCAGTACGGGCCGTGGCACCCCGGTCGCTGCGCCGAGCTGGTGATCACCGTCGACGGCACCGAGCGGGTCGTCGGTCACGCGGGCGAACTGCACCCGCGCGTGGTGAAGGCCCTGGGCCTGCCCGCGCGCACCTCGGCGATGGAGCTCGACCTGGACGCCCTGGAGCTGGCGGGCGACGGCACCCCGCAGGCGCCGGGCATCTCCACGTTCCCGGTCGCCACGCAGGACGTCGCCCTGGTCGTCGACGAGTCCGTGCCCGCGGCTGAGGTCGAGGCCGCACTGCACGAGGGCGCCGGTGAACTGCTGGAGTCCATCCGGCTGTTCGACGTCTACAAGAACGCCGAGCAGCTCGGCCAGGGGCGGAAGTCCCTGGCTTATGCGCTCCGCTTCAGGGCCGGGGATCGGACGCTGACCGTGGACGAGGCATCCGCGGCCCGTGACGCTGCGGTTGCCCTCGCGGGCGAGCGAACGGGAGCCGTGCTCAGGGGGTGAGCGACGCGGGCAGTGCCGGGGGACTGCGGGTCGTTTGTCGGCCGCGGGTGTGTCGTGACTGGTCGCGCACCCGCGGCGGAGCCGCATGTGGCACTGTCCCGCGCCCCTGACGGGCCGCTCCTGTGCGCCCTTCCACGGCGGTTGGAGCGAGCGCTCGCCCGGCACCTGCGCGAGCGGACCATCGTGGGACCGGACTCCAACAGCCCCGCCGCCAGGAGTTCGTGACGGTACGCCTGCTGGAGATCCGGCGCGACGGCGAGATGCGCGCCCTCACATGCAGTCACCCGATGTGTCCACCGGAGCGCCCACGCCGGCACGCCGTCCGCCCCGCCACGGAGTTCGGGCAGGCAGCTGGGCGGACGGCGTCGATACGGGCCACCGCACTGTATGAGGGGGGAGCCGGCGGCCCGGTCGGCCTCTTACGAGGCATTTCAGTCAACCAGTCCGAAACTCTCCGCGACAGCGCGCACACAGCCCGGATGCGAGCACTCGCTTCACACCCCGTGTGAACGGGAAAGCGTTACGCTGCTGAGCGGCCGGTACCGAGCCACCGGAGGGCACCCATGCAGCCCAACACGCTGCTCGACTCGATCCTCGACGAGGCCGGGGTCTCCCACGCGGGCCTCGCCGCACACGTGAACCAGGCAGGGCGGGCACGCGGTCTCGCACTCAGGTACGAACACACCGCGGTGGCACGGTGGTTGAAGGGCCAGCGCCCGCGCGGACAGGTGCCCGACCTGATCTGCGAGGTGCTCGCCGCCCGGCTGCACCGCACTGTCACCCTCGACGACATCGGCCTCGGCATCCCCGGAGAGCCGGTCAGTTCCCACAGTTCGTCGCTCTCCGGCTTCGTGGAGCGTGCTACCGCGCTGTGGCGCTCCGACGAACAGCAGCGCCCGCACATCCTCGGCGCCCCGGCCGTCACCGGAACCCCCGCTGTGATGCCCGTGTGGGAGTGGGAGAACCCGCCCGAGGACGTGGACGTCTCGCGCGGCGGCCGGCAGCAGGTCAGCATGGCCGACATCGAGATGCTGCGCGCGGCCCGCACCCACTACGAGCAGATGTACCGCAAGGCGGGCGGCATAGCGACGCGCACCCGCATCGTCGGCTTCCTCAACGCCGAGGCCGCGCCACTGCTGCGGGGCAGCTACACCGATGCCACGGGGCGTCAACTCCACCGTGCCACGGGCGGGTTGGTGGCCGTCGCGGGTATCTGCGCATACGACTCCGACGCCCATGGGCTCGCCCAGCGCTACTTCCACCAGGCGCTGCGGCTCGCGAAGGCCAGCGGGGACCGGGGGCTCGGCGCGTATGTGATAGCGCTGCTCGTGAACCAGGCGCTGTTCATGAAGGAGTACCGGCAGGCGGTCGCCTTCGCGGAGGCCGCGCTGCGCGCCGCGGGCAAGCACATCACCCCGGCGCTCGCCTCGGACCTGTACGCGATGCAGGCCAAGGCGTACGCGCACCTCGGCGACGGCACGAGCGCGCTGTCCTGCATCCGGCGTGCCGAGCAGGCCGCCGAGCGCATCCGGCGCGGGTACGAGCCGGCCGAGACCGGCTATGTCCAGCCCGGCCTGGTCAACGTACAGGTGGCGGAGGCCCTGCTCAGCCTCGGCGACCTGACGGCCGCCGCCGAGCACGCCACCGCCGCGGTGGGCACGCCGGCGCACGACCGGGGGCGCGTCCACCGGCTCGCCATGCTCAGCCAGATCGAGCTGCGGCAGGGCAACGCCGACAAGGCGGTGGCGACCGCCGTCGAAATGGCCGAGACGGCGAGAGGGATGGAGTCACAGCGGCTGCGCGACAGACTGCGGGCGGTGCGCGAGCACCTGGCGCGCAGTGGCCGCGCGGGCACGGCGGAGGCCGCCGAACTCATCGACGGGGCACTGCGCGTACCGCTCTAGCGTGGAGGCCGTACCGAGGAAGACCGAGCCCTCGGCGCGCCCGAGCCCGGAACGTACGCGAACACGGCGCGCGCTCCGCTGTGCCGTGAGCAGGCCGCCATGCGCTCACCGTACGCCTGCTGTCAGGCTTCTCCTGCTGCGATATTGCCACTTACTCGGCGGAAGGTGGCAGAACCGTGCAGTGGACGAAACAGAACGAACAAACTGTCTATGAAAATCGCTGGTTCAGCGTCAATCTCGCAGATGTGGAGCTGCCGGACGGGCGGCACCTCGATCACTTCCTGATCCGGCTGCGGCCCGTGGCCGTGGCGACGGTGGTGAACGAGGCGAGCGAGGTGCTGCTGCTGTGGCGGCACCGCTTCATCACCGACAGCTGGGGATGGGAGCTCGCCGCGGGCGTGGTCGAGGACGGCGAGGACATCGCCGAGGCCGCGGCCCGTGAACTGGAGGAGGAGACCGGCTGGCGGCCGGGACCTCTGCGTCACCTGATGAGCGTCGAGCCCTCCAACGGGCTCACCGACGCCCGGCACCACATCTACTGGGCCGACGAGGGCACCTATGTCGGCCACCCCGTGGACGACTTCGAGTCCGACCGCCGGGAGTGGGTTCCCCTCAAGCTCGTTCCCGACATGGTCGCCCGCGGCGAGGTCCCGGCCGCCAACATGGCGGCCGCGCTGCTCCTCCTGCATCATCTGAGGCTCGGACAGGACGCCTTGCCCTGATCCCCCACGGCGTCCGGCGAGTCAGCGGCCGACAGCCTGCCAGATCGTCACGACGAGCGCGCCCGTGGCCGTGAGCGCCGCCACCGCGGGCAGCGGCCAGCGGGTGTGCTCCAGGGCGACGATCCGTGCGCTCAGGTCGTCGACCTCCTTGGCGGTCTGCTCGGTTTGGTGACTGAGCAGGGTGATCCCTCCCTCCACGCGGGCATGCGCCACGTCGAGGCGGCGGCGTAACTCTGCGAGTTCACCGTGGACCACGGGATGTTCGGGGTCGGTGGCCACGACTTCCACTCCTTTCTGTAGTCGTCTCATCACTTGCGCGCGCACGAGCAGTCAACTCGCCTGGTGGGCGCGTGGGGAGCGTGTGCGAAGGGCATATGCGTGCCCGGCGCGCACACGGTGTGTGAAATCGGTGGGCCCGGCACCTGTCCTCGGTGCCGGGCCCACGGAGATCTCAAGTTCTACGGAAAGTAATCATGTTGACCTGACATCAGGCCGAGAGGTCGGGCCGAGAGGTCAGGCCGGGGTATCTGGCCCGGAGATCAGGCTGACGCGTCCTCACGCGTAGGTGTAGAAGCCCGACCCCGACTTCCGGCCGAGCCGGCCCGCGTCGACCATGCGCTGGAGCAGCGGGGGAGCGGCGTACAGCGGCTCCTTGTACTCCTCGTACATCGAGTGGGCCACCGAGGCCACCGTGTCCAGGCCGATCAGGTCGGACAGCTTCAGCGGGCCCATCGGGTGGGCGCAGCCCATCTCCATGCCGTTGTCGATGTCCTCGCGGCTGGCGATGCCCGACTCGAACATCCGGATCGCGGAGAGCAGGTACGGGATCAGCAGCGCGTTGACCACGAAGCCGGACCGGTCCTGGGCGCGGATCGCGTGCTTGCCCAGCACCTTCTCGGTGAAGAGCTGGGCCCGGCTCAGGGTGCCCTCGGAGGTGGTGAGCGCCGGGATCAGCTCGACCAGCTGCTGCACGGGCGCCGGGTTGAAGAAGTGGATGCCGATGACCTGGTCGGGCCGTGCGGTGGCGACGGCCAGCTTCACCAGCGGGATGGACGAGGTGTTGGAGGCGAGGATCGCGTCCGGACGGGTCACCACCTGGTCGAGCACCTGGAAGATCTCGGTCTTCACCTGCTCGTTCTCGACGACGGCCTCGATCACCAGGTCGCGGTCCGCGAACTCGCCGAGGTCGGTGGTGAAGCCGAGCCGCGCCTGCGTCGCCGCCAGCTCCTCCTCGGTGATCTTGCCTCGCTCGGCTGCCTTGGACAGGGAGTTGAACAGCCGGGTACGGCCGATCTCCAAGGCCTCGCCGGTGGTCTCGGCGACCTTCACGTCCAGCCCCGCGCGGGCGCACACCTCGGCGATGCCCGCACCCATCTGGCCGCAGCCCACGACTCCGACTCGCGCGATATCTACCCAACTGTCGGTCACATCGTCCCTTTCGCCAGCATGCGGATCATCGCAGCAAACCCGAGGAGCAGGGCTTGTGCCAAACCCGCACGTTACCTTCGGCGGCTACTGATCAGTATTGCGGGTGGAACATGGCAGGCTTTTCGGACACGGCTCGCCGAGTACGGTCGCGGTCCCGGCACAGGCTCCGGCGCCCCGGAGGCGAGCGGAACCACACAGCACAGGGAGGCATGGGAATGAGTCGGATGTCGCGGCGGCTGTTCTCCGGGGCGATGCTCGGCGGGCTGGTCGCGGCCGGAGGCGCGGCCGCCTGGGGGGTCACGAGAAAGTACGACGACAGCGGCGACGAGGCCCGGCGCGGGGCGCCCGCCACCGAGCTGCGCGGCATGTGGGTGGCGTCCATGGCCAACCGCGACTGGCCCTCCCGCCCCGGCCTGACGGCCAAACAGCAGCGCGCCGAACTCATCGCGCATCTCGACACCGCCGTGAAGCGCCGCCTCAACGCGGTGATCTTCCAGGTCCGCCCCGCGGCCGACGCGCTCTGGCCGTCCCCGTACGAGCCCTGGTCGCAGTACCTCACCGGCACCCAGGGCAAGGACCCCGGCTGGGACCCGCTGGGCACGGCGGTCAAGGAGGCCCACGCGCGCGGGCTGGAACTGCACGGCTGGTTCAACCCGTACCGGGTCGCGGCCCACGACGACCCGAAGAAGCTCGTCGCCTCGCACCCCGCCCGCAAGCACCCGGACTGGGTCGTCGCCTACGGCGGCAAGCTCTACTACAACCCGGGCATCCCGGCGGTGCGTGCCTTCGTCCAGAAGGCCATGCTCGACGCGCTGCGCCGGTACCCGATCGACGCCGTGCACTGGGACGACTACTTCTACCCGTACCCGGTCGCGGGCCAGACCTTCGACGACAAGGCGGCGTACGACGAGCACGGCGGCGGCTTCCCGAACCGGGCCGCCTGGCGGCGCGACAACATCGACAAGCTGGTGCGGGAGACAGCGGCGAAGATCAAGCAGATCCGGCCCGGCACCCAGTTCGGCATCAGCCCCTTCGGCGTGTGGCGCAACGCGTCCACCGACCCGCTCGGCTCCGACACCAAGGCCGGGGTGCAGACGTACGACGACCTGTACGCGGACACCCGTAAGTGGGTCCGCAAGCACTGGATCGACTACGTCTGCCCACAGCTGTACTGGAACATCGGCTTCACCGCCGCCGACTACGCCAAGCTGCTCCCCTGGTGGGCGAAGGTCGCCAAGGGCAGCGGGACGCGGCTGTACGTGGGGGAGGCGCTGTACAAGGCCGGGGACCCGGCACAGCCCGCGGCCTGGCAGAAGCCCGGTGAACTGTCCCGGCACCTCACCTTCGCCCGTGACCACCCGCAGGTGCGCGGGCACGTGTTCTTCTCGGCCAAGGAGGTCAGGGAGGACAGGATCGGCGCGATGGCACGTGTGGTCGCCGACCACTACAAGCGGCGGGTGAATCCGCCGAGCTGACGCACCGTGCCCCCGCGGGAGCGCCTCACGGGCACCCGGGCAACCGTCTTCGGCGGCGCGCCGGGTGCCGACGGCCGGTGGGCGGAGACCTGGGCTAGTGTGCGGGCTCCCCGCGGTGGCGGACGACCGCGTCCGGTCCGGGTGACATCAGGGCCTCGTGCCCGTCGTCCTCGAAACGGACCCGGAACGGGGGAGTGCCGTTCGGTCCCAGGACTTCGACGATCATCGCGGTCCTGTCGTGCTGCCCGACGATCCGGCCGTGCACGAGCAGGATGTCGCCTACGTCTGCACGCATCTGGAGGGCCTCCTCGTTCGCACAGGAGTGGTCCGTATTCGCAGTCTATGGCGGATGGCACCGGATGGGACCGGCACGGACACCGCGGTCGTGCGGTTCAGCCACGTGCTCGCTGCGTGACCGCGATGCAGACCAGGACGGCCGCTGCCGTCACGGGCGCCGCGGGAGTGAGCTGCTCACCCAGCAGCAGCACCGACCACACCAGTGTGAGCAGAGGCTGTGCCAGCTGCAACTGGCTCGCCTTCGGGATGCCGATCGCGGCCATGCCCCGGTACCAGACCACCAGACCGAGGAACTGGGAGCCCGCGGCGACCCACAGCAGCCCGGTGACGCTGTGCGCGGTCAGCTGGACCGGCTCGTACGACAGCGCCACCAGCGCACCCGGCACGGTGAGCGGCAGACACAGGACCAGCGCCCAGCCGATCACCTGCCAGCCGGGCATCTCCCGGGCCAACCTGCCTCCCTCGGTGTAGCCGGCCGCGCACACCAGCAGTGCTCCGAACAGGTGCAGATCGGCCGCCGTGAGAGCGCCGCCGCTCTGCGTCACGGTGAACGCGACCACGGCGGCCGCGCCCGCGAGGGCCGCCGCCCAGAAGGTCCGGGAGGGGCGGGTGCCCATGCGCAGGGCGGAGAACAGCGCGGTCGTCAGCGGGAGGAGGCCGACGACGACAGCCGCGTGCGCGGTGGTCGACGTCCGCAGGGCGAGGGTGCTCAGGAGCGGGAAGCCCAGGACGACTCCGGCGGCGACGACCGCCAGTCCCGCCCAGTGCCGGCGACCGGGCAGCGGGACCCGCAGTGCCAGCAGACAGCCGCCCGCGAGCACGGCGGCGAGGACGGTGCGCACGGCCACCAGCGACCACGGGCCGAAGCCTTCCAGTCCCCATGCGGTGGCGGGGAAGGTGAGGGAGAAGGCGATGACACCGAGAGCCGCCATGAGGATGCCGACGGCACCGGCGCTCTCCCTTGGGGCACTTCCGAGTGGAGCGCTGACCGCTATCGAGGTGGCGGCAGTAGCGCTATCGTGAGCTCTCATGTATGAGCGTAGCAGCGTGGGTGAGCTGGTGAACCGGCTGCGGCAGGAGCTCGACCGCTACTCTCCGGGTGGAAAGCTGCCGTCGAGTCGTGCCCTGGTCGAACGTTTCCGGGTCAGCCCGGTGACCGTCTCGCGTGCCTTGGCGCAGCTGGCGGCCGAGGGACTGGTGGTCACCCGCCCCGGCGCGGGTGCCTTCCGCGCCGTGTCCCGTACGGCCCCCGCGCCCGCCGGGGACACCTCCTGGCAGGAGGTCACGCTGAGCGCGGACGGCGCCGCCGATCTGGTGCCGCGGACCGTGGACGCCTCCGGGGTACTGGCCTCGCTCGCGGCCCCGCCACCGGGCGTGATCGAGTTCAACGGCGGCTATCTGCACCCGTCGTTGCAGCCCGAGCAGGCGATGGGCGCGGCCCTGTCGCGGGCGGGGCGCCGTCCTGGGGTGTGGGCACGGCCGCCCGTGGAGGGGGTCCCCGAGCTGCGGGAGTGGTTCGCGCGGAGCATCGGGGGCGCCGTCACCGCGGCCGAGGTGCTCGTCACGGCAGGCGGCCAGTCCGCGCTGACCACCGCGCTGCGCGCCCTCGCGCCGCCGGGCGCCCCGGTGCTCGTCGAGTCGCCCACGTACCCCGGCATGCTGGCGATCGCGCGGGCGGCCGGGCTGCGGCCCGTCCCGGTCCCCGTGGACGCGGACGGAGTGAAGCCGGCGCTGCTCGCGGACGCGTTCCGGGCGACCGGTGCGCGGGTGTTCGTCTGCCAGCCGCTGTTCCAGAACCCGACGGGTGCCCTGCTCTCGGCCGAGCGGCGGGGAGAGGTGCTGCGGATCGCGCGCGAGGCGGGCGCGTTCGTGGTCGAGGACGACTTCGTACGGCGGCTCGTGCACGAGGACGCGGGGCCGCTGCCACGTCCGCTGGCGGCGGAGGACCCCGACGGTGTGGTCGTCCACGTCTGCTCGCTCACCAAGGCGACCTCGCCCAGCTTCCGGGTGGGCGCCCTCGCGGCCCGTGGTCCCGTGCTGGAGCGGCTGCGCGCCATCCAGGTCGTCGACACCTTCTTCGTGCCGCGCCCCCTCCAGGAGGCGGCCCTGGAACTCGTGGGTTCCCCGGCGTGGCTGAGGCATCTGAGGGCGGTGTCGACGGAGCTGAGGCGCCGCCGGGACGCGATGACGTCCGCCCTGCGTCTGGAACTCCCCGCGTACTCGCTGCCGCACATCCCCTCCGGCGGCTACCACCTGTGGCTCCGCCTGCCCGACGGCACTGGGGGCACCTCCCAGGCTTTCGGCTCTGAGGGAGAGTCCGCCCTGGTCACCGCGGCCCTCCGGGCAGGCGTCGCCATCATTCCCGGGCGCCCCTATTTCAGTGCCGAGCCCCCGGCGGCGCACGTGCGGTTGAGCTTCGCGGGCGTCGCGGGGGTGGGGGAGATCGCCGAGGGGGTGCGGAGGCTGAGGGTGGCGGAGGAGGGGTCGAGGGCGCACAGGTGACGTGCGCGGGGATGCGCGGAGACTGACGGGACTCGGTGAGTGCCGGGGCACCCTGGGTCACTGGTGAGTGGCAACCCATTGACCCGTGCAGCGTTGCGTTCCACGATCGCCCCATGCATCTTCGGGTCACGTTCGTCGCCGCCGCGCGCAGCGCCTCGCTGCTCGCGGAGCGCTTCGAGGACGACCGGCCGCTGGACCAGGCGGGCTGGAACGAGGTGCAGCGTGCCGCCCACGAGCTCCTGCCGCTGGCGGCGGCCGAGCTCCGCTACTGCTCGCCCACGCCGCGCAGCCGGGCCACCGGTGACGCACTCGGCTACGCGCCGCTGGCCCAGCCCGCGCTGCGGGACTGCGGCATGGGCCGGTGGCGCGGTTTCACGCTGGGCGAGGCGATGGCCCGGGAGCCGGAGGCGGTCGACGCGTGGCTCGCCGATCCGCGGGCGACCCCGCACGGCGGGGAGTCCCTGCACGCGTTCATCAGCCGCGTCGGCGGCTGGCTCGACACGCGGCCCGTCGACGACGGCGGCGGTGTCGTCGCCGTGGCCGAACCCTCGGTCGTCCGGGCCGCGATCGTCTACGCGCTCAAGGCCCCGCCTGCGACCTACTGGAACCTCGACGTCCGCCCCCTGTCGACGGTCACCGTCACCGGCCGCTCCGGCCGCTGGAACGTCCGCCTGGGCGGAACGGTGGGGCGGTCCTAGGGCTGGGCGGTACTTGGGCCGTCCTAGGACTCTCGCGTGTAGTCGGTCGTCAGCAGCAGGTCCTTCGCGGGGCCGCGCACCCGCCACACCGTGCGCCAGCGGTCCGCGTCGTACGCCGTGAACTCGCCCCGGTAGAGGTCCGCCGAGCACGGATGGTCCGTGACCCAGCGGCCCGCGGTGAGGTCCAGGTCGTGGAAGGGACGGCTGTCCGCGAACCGCACATCCGCGGTCCCCGGAGCCGTGCCCGGCAGGAAACGCAGCGTCCGCTCCGCGGGACGCGCGACGCCCTGCCAGACGAATGTGCCGGACTCCCGGTGCAGCAACCCGCCGCCGTCCAGCGGGCCGAACCCGGTCGTGCCGGTGAACTCGCCCTCGTCGCCGCTCGCGAGATCCCGCACCGACCGCCGCACCCGCCAGCTCCCGGCCAGGTACACCAGTACGTCCCGTACTGGCCAGAACTCGCCCATTCCGTCCCGCTCCCCTGTCACCGCCATCGCTGCACGCCCCATTGACGCACCTCAGCCCCCTCCCTATGTTGCCGTTCGCAGTGCTGATCAATGTCCGAAATTTCGAACATGTAATGGGTTCGCAGAAGAGAGCCGCGGAGTATCCATGTCACGCACCCGCACCCGCACCCGCACCCGCACCCGGACGACCGGACCCCGCTGGAGACTGGGGCTCACCGCCACAGCGTTCCTGGTGGCCTCGGCCGTCGTCCCGGGCCCCGCACACGCCGAGGACGTCACCGACTACACGATCACCGTCGACCCCAGCACCAAGGGCGCGAAGATCGACGACACGATGTACGGCGTCTTCTTCGAGGACATCAACCGGGCCGCGGACGGCGGCCTGTACGCCGAACTCGTCCAGAACCGTTCCTTCGAGTACTCCACCGCCGACAACAACTCGTACACGCCTCTCACCTCCTGGGCCGTCGACGGCACCGCGAAAGCCGTGAACGACGACGGTCGCCTCAATGCCCGCAACCGCACCTACCTCGCCCTGGGCGCGGACTCGTCCGTCACCAACTCCGGCTACAACACGGGCATCAGGGTCGAGAGCGGCAAGAGGTACGACTTCTCCGTCTGGGCCCGGGCCGACCAGGGGACACGCCTCGCCGTCTCACTCACCGACGCCGACGGCACGCTCGCCGAGGCCCGCCGGATCACCGTGCGCGGCGGCTGGGCCAAGTACACGGCACACTTCACCGCGACCCGCTCCAGCACCACCGGACGCCTCACCGTCGCCACCGACGGCCCCGCCGCCCTCGACATGGTCTCCCTCTTCCCGCGCGACACCTTCAAGGGACGCGAGAACGGCCTGCGCAAGGACCTCGCCGAGAAGATCGCGGCCCTTGACCCCGGCTTCGTCCGCTTCCCCGGCGGCTGCCTGGTCAACACGGGCTCCATGCAGGACTACAGCGAGGCCTCCGGCTGGGAGCGCAAGCGCTCGTACCAGTGGAAGGACACCATCGGCCCGGTCGAGCAGCGCGCCACGAACTCCAACTTCTGGGGATACAACCAGAGTTACGGACTCGGCTACTACGAGTACTTCCAGTTCTCCGAGGACGTCGGCGCGATGCCGCTGCCCGTCGTCCCCGCCCTCGTCACCGGCTGCGGCCAGAACAAGGCCACCGACGACGACGCCCTCCTCAAGCGTCACATCCAGGACACCCTGGACCTGATCGAGTTCGCCATCGGGCCGGTGACGAGCGAGTGGGGAAGGAAGCGTGCCGGGATGGGGCACCCCAAGCCCTTCCGCCTCACGCATATCGCGGTCGGCAACGAGGAGAACCTGCCGAACGAGTTCTTCGCCCGCTTCCAGCAGTTCCGCGCCGCCATCGAGGCCAGGTACCCGGACATCACGGTCGTCTCCAACTCCGGCCCGGACGACGCGGGTGCGACCTTCGACACCGCCTGGAAGCTGAACCGTGAGGCGAACGTCGACATGGTCGACGAGCACTACTACAACAACCCGAGCTGGTTCCTGCAGAACAACGACCGCTACGACTCCTACGACAGGAACGGCCCGAAGGTCTTCCTCGGCGAGTACGCCTCCTGGGGCAACGCCTTCAAGAACGCCCTCTCCGAGGCCGCGTTCATGACCGGCCTGGAGCGCAACGCGGACATCGTGAAGCTCGCCTCCTACGCCCCGCTGCTGGCCAACGAGGACTATGTGCAGTGGCAGCCCGACATGATCTGGTTCAACAACCGCGCGTCATGGGGCTCGGCCAACTACGAGACGCAGAAGCTCTTCATGACCAACGTCGGCGACCGCGTGGTGCCGTCGACCGCGACCGGCACGCCCTCCACGACCGCCCCCATCTCGGGCGCCGTCGGCCTGTCGACGTGGGCGACCACGGCGGCGTACGACGACGTCCACGTCACGAGCGCGGACGGACAGACCCTGCTCAGCGACGACTTCAGCGGTGACGCCTCGCAGTGGAACCACACCGGTGGCGGCAGCTGGAGCATCCAGGACGGACAGTACGTGCAGACCGACGTGGCCGCCGAGAACACCATGGTGTCGGCGGGCGATCCGGCCTGGCACGACTACGACCTCAAGGTGAAGGCCACCAAGAAGTCCGGCAAGGAGGGCTTCCTGGTCGCCTTCGGCGTCAAGGACACCGGCAACTACTACTGGTGGAACCTCGGCGGCTGGAACAACACCACCTCGGCGGTCGAGCAGGCCGTGGACGGCGGCAAGTCGTCGCTGATCTCCAAGCCGGGGACCATCGAGACGGGCCGCACGTACGACATCGAGGTCAAGGTGCGGGGCCGTCAGGTGACCCTCTACCTGGACGGCCAGGAGTGGGGCAGCTTCAGGGACGACAAGCCGGCCGAGCCGTTCCGGCAGGTGGTGACACGGGACGCCAGGACGGGTGACCTGATCCTCAAGGTCGTCAACGCCCAGTCCGTGGACGCCCGCACAACCGTCGACCTCGGTGGCGCGAAGGTCGCCTCGAAGGCCCGCGTGACCATGCTGCGGGCCGCACCCGACGCCGTGAACACCGAGACGGATACGCCGGTCGCGCCGGTCACGTCCACGTTCACCGGGGTGGCCGACACGTTCACGTACACCTTCCCGGCCAACTCGGTGACGTTCCTGAGGATCGGGAAGGGCTGATCCAGAAGGGCCGCAAAGGGGTGGCCGCTCGGGCGACTCGGGCGACTCGGGCGGTTCAGGCGGTTCAGGCGGTTCAGGCGTCGAAGTATGCCTGGGCCGCCCGAACTCCGTCCGCCAACGCGTCCACTTCCTCAAGAGTGTTGTACACGTAGAAGGTCGCCCGGGTGGTCGCCGGGACCCCGTAGCGGCGGACGATCGGGCGCGCGCAGTGGTGGCCCACGCGGACGGCGACGCCCCGGTCGTCCAGGACCTGGCCCACGTCGTGCGGGTGGATGCCCTCGACGGTGAAGGAGACGGCCGAGCCACGGTCCGTGACGTCGCGGGGGCCGACGATCCGTACGCCTGGGATCTCCTGGAGCCGGGCGAGCGCTCGGGCGGTCAACTCGTCCTCGTACGCGGCCACTTCCGTCATGCCGAGTGCCTGGAGGTAGTCCACGGCCGCCGCCAGGCCCACCGCCTGCGGCGCCATCGGCACGCCCGCCTCGAAGCGGTGCGGCGGCGGCAGAAACGTCGCGCGGTCCATCTCCACGACCTCGATCATCGAGCCGCCCGTCAGGAACGGCGGGAGGTCCGCGAGGAGTTCGCGTCGGCCCCAGAGCACACCGATGCCGTTCGGGCCCAGCATCTTGTGCGCGGAGAAGACGAGGAAGTCCGCGCCCAACCCGACCACGTCGACGGGCCGGTGGGGCACGGACTGGGCACCGTCGACCACCACCAGGGCGCCCACGGCGTGCGCGCGGTCGGCGAGGTCGCGCACCGGGTTGACCGTGCCGAGGACGTTGGACTGGTGGGTGACGGCCAGGACCCTGGTGCGCTCGTCGAGGAGTTCGTCCGCGCGGGTCAGGTCCAGGCGGCCGTCGTCGGTGAGCCCGAACCAGTCGAGCGTGGCGCCCGTGCGCGCGGCGAGCTGCTGCCAGGGGACCAGGTTCGCGTGGTGCTCCATCTCCGTCACCACGATCCGGTCGCCCGGGCCGAGCCGACGCCCGTTGCCCAGCCCGTACGCGACCAGGTTGACGCCCTCCGTAGCGCTCTTGGTGAACACGATCTCGTCCTCGGCGGCCCCGACGAACCGGGCGACCGTGCGGCGCGCTTCCTCGTACGCCTCCGTCGCCTCCCCGGCCAACTGGTGGGCGCCGCGGTGCACGGCCGCGTTGTGCGTGAGGTAGAAGTCCCGCTCGGCATCGAGGACCCGGAGCGGTTTCTGGGTGGTCGCGCCGGAGTCCAGATAGACGAGCCGGGCGCCGCTCCCGACCGTCCGGTCCAGGATCGGGAAGTCCTCGCGCAGCGCGTGCACGTCGAAGGGCACGGCGGTCACCTCTCACGTCATCGCAGTCGATTCACCGTGAGGGACGCTAGATGGCCTCACGGGGAATCGCAAGCATTGGCGTGAGAATCCCGGCTCGCTAGCATGACGACGTGGATCACGAAGCCCCTCTCTACCTGCACCAGCTCCAGGTCCCCGGCGAGGAGCGCTATGCGTCGTTGGCCCTGGTCAACACGCGCTTTACGCTGAGTCACGGTCCGGTCGACCTGCTCGACGGTGCCGAGGCCGCGCACCTCTGGCTCGTACGGCACGCGCTGCTGCCGGACCGGGCGGTGCTGAACGGCCGGCAGTTCGGGCGACTGCTGGCGCTGCGCGATGCGCTGCGCCCGCTGTTCGAGACGCGGGCGAGCCGTGCCGTGCCCCCCGCGGAACCCCTCGCCACCCTCAACTCCACGCTGGCGGCGGCCCCTTCGACGCCCCGGCTCGCCTGGACGGCCGACGGTCCGCACCGCGCCGACGAGCCCGACACCGGCAACCCGGCCGGCGCCGCGCTCTTCCTCCTCGCCGAGGACGCCACGGATCTGCTCACCGGCTCCGAGGCCGACCAGCTGACGGAGTGCACCGCACAGCGCTGTGACCGCTGGTTCCTGCGTTCCCACGCGGCCCGCCGCTGGTGCACCACCAAGTGCGGGAACCGGGTGCGGGCGGCGCGGGCGTACGCGGCGCGCAAACGCCGGCCGGAGTGAACACCTCACCGTGCACGGAGTGCACTGCCACTCGTGTGGTGGGGGAGCGGCGGACGGAGGGGTGAGGGCGGTGAGCCTATGCTGGCGCGCATGCAGTCCTACACGATCGGCCAGGCGGCGCGGCTGCTCGGGGTGAGTTCCGACACGGCGCGGCGATGGGCGGACGCGGGGCGGGTGGCGACCCGTCGTGACGAGACCGGGCGACGGCTCATCGACGGGAAGGACCTGGCCGCGTTCTCCGTGGAACTGGCCGGCGCGGGCGGTGGCGACGAGGACGTCTCGTACACCTCGGCCCGCAACGCCTTCCCCGGAATCGTCACCGCCGTGAAGCTCGGTGATGTCGCGGCCCAGGTGGAGATCCAGGCGGGTCCGCACCGGTTGGTCTCGCTGCTGACCCGGGAGGCCGTGGAGGAACTGGGCCTGGAGGTCGGCATGGAGGCCACCGCCCGTGTGAAGTCGACGAACGTGCACATCGACCGCTCCTGAGCGGCGGGTGCCGGCCATCCATGGCGGGTCTCTGTGCTCACGCCGTGAAGGAGCAGGCCTTCCGTCTCTTCATCTCCATGCCGCGTAGCCGCCGTCCACGTGTATCGCGTTGATGCCGCTGATGTGCCGGGCGCCGCAGCGGTCCTGGGGCAGGACGAGCTGAGGTCCCGGGCGGTCGAGCGGGGTGTCGTCGATGCTGACCGCGAGCAGGACGGGCGCGCGGCCGAAGTCCGGGTCGATCTCGGCCCAGGAGAGCAGGGCGTGATGGCCGTCCGTGCCCGTCACGGCGATCAGGAAGCGCAGGCGGTCCTTGCGCCGGGCGGGGTCGAAGGCGGGGCCGGCGTCGGACAGGACGTCGTGCAGGAGCGGTCCGGCGAAGTGGTGGTGCTGGACACCGCTGGTGGCGCACTCGAAGCTCACCCGCTCCTGGTGCTGGGGCCAGGTGAGCAGGTCGGACACGGTCAGCCGGGACGGGCGCGCGACGTCCCCGGTCAGGGCGAGCTCCGCCACCGGATCGGCGACCGGCTGTGTCAGGGACTGGCTCACGGGTCACCACCTCCCGCATCACGGTACCCGGGCAGCGCTCCCGTGCAAACGCACATGCCTACCCCAGTCCGCCGAAGGTCCAGCTCATGCAATGCGACAGGAGACTTACGCCTCGCATATGCGTCAGTATGATCGGTGTGTGAACAGCGGTTCCTCGGTGCGTAGCTGCCGTTTCGGCATCGTCACCGCCGAGGTTCCGAAGCTGGAGCCCGGGTGTTCCGGCGGTTGCAGTGATCAAGTCGACCGACGTGGTCGTCGAGAGACCGTCAGCAGAGGGAGTAGACCCGTGATGACCCGTTCCCCGCGCAGGACCCGCCGGATGCTGCAGGTGGCCGGCGCAGGCGCCGCCGCGCTGCTGGCCCTGAGCGCCTGCTCCTCCTCCGACTCGGGCTCCGACACGGGCTCCGACTCGGCGAAGGCGGGCTCCTCGGACTCCTCGGCTTCCCCGTCGTCGAAGCTGTCCGGCCCGGTCACCGTCTTCGCCGCCGCCTCGCTCAAGGAGAGCTTCACCACCCTGGGCAAGGAGTTCGAGCAGGAGCACCCCGGCACGAAGGTCACCTTCAACTTCGGTGGCAGCGACAGCCTCGCCGCCGGCATCACCGGCGGCGCCCCCGCGGACGTGTTCGCTGCCGCCAGCCCCAAGACGATGAAGATCGTCACCGACGCCGGGGACGCGTCCGGCACCCCCGCCACCTTCGTCCGCAACCAGCTGGAGATCGCCACCCTGCCGGGCAATCCCGACAGGATCTCGTCCCTGAAGGACCTCACCAGGTCCGGGCTGAAGGTCGTCCTGTGCGACAAGGAGGTGCCGTGCGGCGCGGCCGTGCAGAAGGCGCTCGACGCGAGCAGTCTCAAGCTCACTCCGGTGTCCTACGAGCAGGACGTCAAGAGCGCCCTGACCAAGGTGGAGCTGAAGGAGGCCGACGCCGCTGTCGTCTACAAGACCGATGTGAAGGCGGCGGGTGACAAGGTGGAGGGCGTGGAGTTCCCCGAGTCTGCCGATGCCATCAACGACTACCCGATCGCCCTGCTCAAGGACGCCCCCAACGCGGGCGCGGCGAAGGCGTTCATCGAGCTGGTCTCGTCGGCCGAGGGGCAGAAGGTGCTGACCGAGGCCGGGTTCCTCAAGCCGTGACCTCCCCGACCGGCAAGTCCGACGCCGCGGCCGACGCCCCGACGGGCGGGCCGCGGCGAGGACGCCTGCGGGCCGGTGCACGACCCAGGGCCCGTGGACCAGCCCCGGCCGGTGGACCAGCCGGGGCCGGTGGACGGGGCCGGGTGCGTGCGCGGGGCCGTCGTACCCCCGTACCCCTACCGCTGCTGGTGCCCGCTCTGATCGGTCTCGCCTTCCTCGTGCTGCCGCTGATCGCCGTCCTTGTGCGGACCCCGTGGTCGAGCCTTCCCGAGCAGCTGGCGAGCACCGAGGTGTGGCAGGCCCTGCGGCTGTCGCTGGTCTGCGCGACGGCGGCCACCGCGGTGAGCCTGGTGATCGGTGTGCCCCTGGCCTGGCTGCTGGCCCGCGTCGACTTTCCGGGACGCGGTCTCGTCCGGGCCCTGGTCACCCTTCCCCTGGTGCTGCCGCCGGTCGTGGGCGGTGTGGCACTGCTGATGGCACTCGGCCGCAACGGCGTGGTCGGGCAGTGGCTGGACGCCTGGTTCGGGATCACCCTGCCGTTCACCACCGCGGGTGTCGTGGTCGCGGAGGCGTTCGTGGCGATGCCGTTCCTCGTCATCAGTGTCGAGGGCACCCTGCGGGCCGCCGATCCGCGCTACGAGGAGGCCGCCACCACGCTGGGTGCCTCCCGTTTCACCGCGTTCCGCCGGGTGACCCTGCCGCTGATCGCGCCCGGGATCGCCGCGGGCGCGGTGCTCGCCTGGGCGCGTGCGCTGGGCGAGTTCGGCGCGACGATCACCTTCGCGGGCAACTTCCCCGGCCGTACGCAGACGATGCCGCTGGCCGTGTATCTCGCCCTGCAGAGCGACCCGGCTGCCGCGATCGCCCTCAGCCTGGTGCTGCTCGCCGTGTCCGTCGCGGTCCTGGCGGGACTGCGTGACCGATGGATGACCGCCACATGACCGACACAGAGAAGACCGCACCCGAGGCCGAGGCGGAGGCTGAGGCCGCAGCCGTCCTCGGCCCGGAGGCCGAGGGGCTGGACGCCCGTCTCGTCGTCGACCGCGGCGACTTCCGCCTCGACGTGGCGCTGACCGCCGGGCCCGGTGACGTGGTCGCGCTGCTCGGCCCGAACGGCGCCGGCAAGACCACCGCTCTGCGTGCGCTCGCCGGTCTGACCCCGCTCACGAGCGGCCATCTCCTGCTGGACGGCGCTGAGTTGGACGGCACGCCACCGGAGTCGCGCCCGGTCGGCGTCGTCTTCCAGGACTACCTGCTCTTCCCGCACCTGACCGCCCTGGACAACGTGGCCTTCGGCCCGCGCTGTCAGGGCGCCACCAAGGCGGAGGCGCGAGCACAGGCCGCCGTGTGGCTGGAGCGCATGGGCCTCGCCGATCACGCCGGCGCCAGGCCCCGCCGGCTCTCCGGCGGCCAGGCCCAGCGCGTCGCCCTCGCCCGCGCCCTGGCGACCCGCCCCCGACTGCTGCTGCTCGACGAACCCCTCGCCGCCCTCGACGCCCGCACCCGGCTGGAGGTACGTGCCGGGCTCCGGCGTCACCTCGCGGCTTTCGAGGCCGTCGCGGTACTCGTCACGCACGACCCGCTGGACGCCATGGTGCTGGCCGACCGGCTCGTCGTCATCGAGGAGGGCCGCGTGGTGCAGGAGGGCACCCCGGGCGACGTCGCGCGCCATCCGCGTACGGACTACATCGCTCACCTGGTGGGCCTGAACCTCTACCAGGGGCACGCCGAGGGCCACACGGTGCGCCTGGACACCGGTCCCGTGATCACGACCACGGAGGACCTCGCCGGCCCGGTCTTCGTGGCGTTCCCGCCGGGCGCGGTGACCCTGTACCGGGAGAGGCCCACCGGCTCCAGTGCCCGCAACCTCTGGCGTGGCGAGGTGGCGGGCCTGGAGACCCACGGCGACCAGATCCGCGTCGACGTCACCGGCGAACTCCGCCTCGCCGCCGACCTCACCACGCTCGCCGCTGCCGAACTCGGCCTCCACCCGGGCGCACCGGTCTGGGCGACGGTGAAGGCGGCGCAGACGCACGCGTACCCCGCTTGACACGGTCACGTCCTGACACTGCATACGCACGTCGCGCCCGACCAGGGGCTGGGGGCTGTATGCCATTCGCCTGGCACGCGCGACGGGTCCCGCACCAGCAGCGCCCCTGCGGACTACGGTGAGGCGCGCAACAAGGGCAAAACCTGACCAGTTCACTCATTCTCTCCATTTTCTGCGAGGCACCTCCCCATGAGCCTGTCCATTCGCAACCAGTTGCCCGGCACGGTCACCGCCATCACGCCCGGCGAAGCCATGGCGACCGTCAGGATCCGACTTGACGGCGGCCAGGAGATCACCGCCGCGATCACGCGGGAGGCGGTCGGGGAGCTCGGCCTGGCGGAGGGCTCCGTCGTGCGTGCGCTGGTCAAGTCCACCGAGGTCTCACTGGCCACCGGCATGGTGAACGGCCTGTCCATCCGCAACCGGCTGCCCGGCACGGTGACCGGCGTCGCCACCGGCGGCGCCATGGCCACCGTCAAGGTCGCCATCGAGGGCGGCGAACTCACTGCCGCGATCACCGCGGACGCGGTCACCGATCTGGGCCTCGCGGACGGCTCCTCCGTCACCGCGTTGATCAAGTCGACCGAGGTCGCTCTCGCCGCCGGGTGACCCGGCGGAGTCATGGCCGGTGCGGGTGTGCCCGAGCGCCGTGGTCGGTCCGACCGGCCGGCCACAGCGCTCGGTTGCCCTCGTGAGAGTCCGCGTTCAGGGCATCAGGCTGCGTTGACCCGCTTCGGCTGCCGTGCGTCGGGAGCGGAAGCCGGGTCGGCGGGAGCGGTGCCGGCCGGTCGGCGCAGGGTGAGGGCGATGGCCACGCCGAGGAGGGTGAGCGCGGCGGCGGTGAAGCCCGCCGTGCGCAGCCCGGGCACGAGCGCGGGACCCGTGGACGCGTCCGTGCCGGCTCCGGCGACAGCGATGAGGACGGCCAGGCCGACCGCGCCGCCGATCTGCTGCGTGGTGGAGGCCATGGCGGAGGCGATGCCCTGGTGGCGTGCGTCGACGCCGGTTCCCGCAGCGGCGAACATGGCGGTCCAGGAGAGCCCCTGGCCGAGGCTCAGCAGGACGACGCCGGGCAGCAGGGCCGCGTATCCGCCCGTGGGGGACTGGGCGAGCGCGAGGGCGACCATGCCCGCGGCGCCGAGGAGCAGACCGGTGGCGACCGTGGTCCTGATACCGGCGCGGCCCAGGAGCCACTCGCTCGCCTTCGTGCCGACCAGGCCGGTCAGCGCCGACGGCAGGAACGCCAGGCCGGTGGCCATCGCGCCGTAGCCATGCACGTTCTGCAGGTAGACGGTGAAGAAGTAGTACTGGGCGCCGAACGTGCCCATGAAGACGAAGGTGATGCCCATCGCGGCGATGAGACTGCGGTTGCGCAGCAGCCGCAGCGGCATCAACGGGTGCGCGGTGCGTGCCTCGACGGCGAGGAAGACACCGATGAGCGCGAGGCCCGCGAGGAGGGAGACAAGGGTCTGGGCGGACGTCCAGCCCGCCTCCGGGCCCTGCACCACACCGAAGACCACAGCCGTGAAGCCCGCGGTGGCGGTCAGCCCGCCGGCGAGGTCGAAGCCGCGGTCCCGCTCGCGCGCGGCGTCGGCCGGGATGGCGGCGAAGGCCACGGCGGCCGCGCCCAGCGCGAGCGGCACGTTGACGTAGAAGACGGACTCCCAGCCGAGGTACTGGGTCAGGACCCCGCCGAGCAGCGAGCCGAGCGCGAGGCCGACGGCCCCGGCGCCGCCCCAGACCGCGAGGGCGCGGTTGCGTGCCGCCCCTTCTTCGAAACTCGTGGCGATGAGGGAGAGGGTGGCGGGCAGGAGCAGAGCGCCGCCCAGGCCCTGGACGGCACGGGCCGCGACCAGGACGCCGGGTTCCGTGGCCAGGCCGCCGGCCAGGGAGGAGAGCCCGTACAGGGCGAGGGCGGTGGTGAACATCCGGCGTCGGCCGAGCAGGTCGGTTGCCCGGCCGCCGAGCAGCAGGAAGCCGCCGAAGGCGACGGCGTAGGCGCTGATGACCCACTGGAGGCTGTGCGCGTCGAAGCCCACCGCGCGGCCGATCTCCGGCAGGGCGACATAGACGATGTTGTAGTCGATCGCGCTGATGAACTGCGCGAAGGCGAGCAGGGCGAGCAGCGGCCCGGTCCCCTGTGCGCGAGCGCGACTGGGTGTGGACATGGAGAGAACCTCTTTCATGTGTAAGCGGTTGACCGCTTACATAATGGGGCGGAGAAAAGGCCGCCGAAGCGGCCAGGGGAGGGGTTGCCGGGTGGGGGCGCGTCAGCCCCGCAGGGTGCGGACCCAGGGGGCGTCGAGGTCCGCGGCGCCGGCGGCGAGCAGGACGTTGCCGAGCAGTGCGTCGCCGAAGTACCGCCTGATCTGCTCGTCCGACGCGCCGGAGGCCGCGCGGATGTACTCGACCTGACGGGCGTAGCAGGTGCGCACGGCCTCGCCGATGACCGGGACCGAGGCGGCGCAGTTGCCGTGCATGAGGATCATGAGGACGTCCCGGTCGGCGACGACGTCGCCGTAGGACGAGGCCAGGGCCGCGATGACGGTCTCGGGGTCACTGCTCTCGGCCTTCGCGACCGTCTCCGCGGCCGCCTCCCTGAGGATCGTCGAGCAGTGCTCGATCAGCGCGGCGAAGAGGGCCTCCTTGTCGGGGAACAGCCGGTACAGATACCCCTGGGAGATCCCGGCCGCCTTCGCGACGTCCATGGTCGACGTGCCGTAGTAGCCGCGCTCCGCGAACGCCTTGATGGCCGTCCGCATCACCGTGGCCCGGCGTTCATCCGCGGTCGAGCGCTGCCGCGCCTTCGTCTCGCTCATGAAAGTAATTAACCACTCACAAACGTTCCCCGTCAAGCCCGTCGGTGTAGCTCGCGGGGCGGGGGCCGCTGCCCGTCGACGCAAGATTGCATAAACGTGCAGCGAAACGTATAGTCATGCCATTCAAGAGGAGGGTTCCATGACGGTACGTGCAGCGGTGGCGGGAGCGAGCGGTTACGCGGGCGGGGAACTGCTGCGTCTGCTCCTGGCGCACCGCGAGGTCGAGATCGGCGCTCTGACCGGCAACTCCAACGCGGGCCAGCGCCTCGGCGCGCTGCAGCCACACCTGCTGCCACTGGCCGACCGTGTCCTTGAGGAGACCACAGCCGAGGTCCTCACCGGGCACGATGTCGTGTTCCTCGCCCTGCCGCACGGACAGTCCGCAGCCGTCGCCGAGCAACTCGGCCCGGATGTGCTCGTGATCGACATGGGTGCCGACTTCCGGCTCAGGGACGCCGCCGACTGGGAGAGGTACTACGGCTCCGCACACGCCGGTACCTGGCCCTACGGCCTCGCCGAACTGCCGGGAGCCCGCGCCGCGTTGGAAGGTGCCAAGCGTGTCGCGGTGCCCGGCTGCTACCCCACGGCGGCCTCACTGGCACTCTTCCCGGCATACACGGCCGGGCTCGCCGAGGCCGAGGCGGTGATCGTCGCCGCGTCCGGCACGTCCGGCGCGGGCAAGGCGCCCAAGCCGCACCTGCTGGGCAGCGAGGTCATGGGCTCCATGTCCCCGTACGGCGTCGGCGGCGTCCACCGGCACACACCCGAGATGATCCAGAACCTCAGCGCGGCCGCCGGCGAGCCCGTCACGGTCTCCTTCACCCCGACCCTCGCACCCATGCCCCGCGGCATCCTCGCCACGTGCAGCGCCAAGGCTCGCGACGGGGTCACCGGAGAGTCTCTCCGCGCCGCCTACGAGAAGGCCTTCGCCGACGAACCGTTCGTCCACCTGCTCCCCGAGGGACAGTGGCCCGCCACGGCGTCCGTCTACGGTTCCAACGCCGTTCAGGTGCAGGTCGCGTACGACGAGAGCGCGGGCCGGATCATCGCGATCAGCGCCATCGACAACCTGGCCAAGGGCACCGCGGGCGGTGCCGTCCAGAGCATGAACCTCGCCCTCGGTCTCGACGAGACCACAGGACTTTCCACGATCGGAGTCGCACCGTGAGTGTCACGGCAGCCAAAGGATTCACGGCGGCGGGCATCGCCGCCGGGATCAAGGAGAACGGCAACCCGGACCTGGCCCTCGTGGTCAACAACGGGCCCCGCCGCGCCGCCGCGGGCGTCTTCACCTCCAACCGCGTGAAGGCCGCACCGGTGCTGTGGTCCGAGCAGGTCCTGGCCGGCGGCCAGGTGTCCGCGGTGGTCCTCAACTCCGGTGGCGCCAACGCCTGTACGGGCCCGAAGGGCTTCCAGGACACGCACGCGACCGCCGAGAAGGCAGCGGAGGTCCTCGGCCGGGGCGCCATCGAGGTCGCGGTCTGCTCGACCGGTCTCATCGGCGTCCTGCTCCCGATGGACAAGCTGCTCCCCGGAGTCGAGACGGCCGCCGCCCAGCTCTCCGAGCACGGCGGCGAGAAGGCCGCCATCGCCATCAAGACCACCGACACGGTCCACAAGACGTCCGTCGCCGAGGGCGACGGCTGGACCGTCGGCGGCATGGCCAAGGGCGCGGGCATGCTCGCCCCCGGCCTCGCCACCATGCTCGTCGTGATCACCACGGACGCCGACGTCGACAGTGCTGTACTGGACGAGGCGCTGCGCGCCGCCACCAGGGTCACGTTCGACCGCGTCGACTCCGACGGCTGCATGTCCACCAACGACACCGTCCTGCTGCTCGCCTCCGGCTCCTCCGAAGTCACCCCGGAGTACGGGGAGTTCGCCGAGGCCGTCAAGGCGGTGTGCGCCGACCTCGCCCGGCAGCTCATCGGGGACGCCGAGGGCGCCAGCAAGGACATCAAGATCGAGGTGGTGGGGGCCGCCACCGAGGACGACGCCGTCGAGGTGGGCCGCTCCATCGCCCGCAACAACCTCCTCAAGTGCGCCATCCACGGCGAGGACCCCAACTGGGGCCGTGTGCTCTCCGCGATCGGCACGACGAGCGCCGCCTTCGAGCCGGATCGGCTCAACGTCGCCATCAACGGCGTCTGGGTCTGCAAGAACGGCGGCGTCGGCGAGGACCGCGACAAGGTCGACATGCGCTACCGCGAGGTCCACATCGTGGCCGACCTCGCCGCCGGCGATGCCACCGCCACGATCTGGACCAACGACCTCACCGCCGACTACGTCCACGAGAACAGCGCCTATTCCTCATGAGCAGTACGCGTAAGCACACCGCCCTCCCCAAGGCACAGACCCTCATCGAGGCGCTGCCCTGGCTGGTCCGGCACAAGGGCAGGACCGTCGTCATCAAGTTCGGCGGCAACGCCATGATCGACGAGGAGCTGAAGGCCGCGTTCGCCCAGGACGTCGTGTTCCTGCTCCACGCCGGCCTCAGGCCCGTCGTCGTGCACGGCGGCGGCCCGCAGATCAGCGCCGCCCTCGACAAGCACGGCATCGTCAGTGAGTTCAAGGCGGGGCTGCGCGTCACCACCGAGGACGCCATGGACGTCGTCCGCATGGTGCTGGCCGGGCAGGTGCAGCGCGAACTGGTCGGGCTGCTCAACCAGCACGGGCCGCTCGCCGTCGGCCTCACCGGCGAAGACGCGCACACCATCACCGCGACCAGGCACCGGCCCGAGATCGACGGCGAACTCGTCGACATCGGACGGGTGGGCGAGATCACCGAGATCGACACGGGCGCGATCGAGGCGCTGCTCGCCGACGGCCGTATCCCGGTCGTCTCGTCGATCGCCCGGAGCCAGGACGACGGGCACGTCTACAACGTCAACGCCGACACGGCGGCCGCCGCACTCGCCGCGGCACTGGGCGCCGAAACCCTCATGGTCCTCACGGACGTCGAGGGCCTCTACGAGGACTGGCCGAACAGCGACGAGGTGATCAGCCGCCTCACGGCCACCCAACTGGAGAAACTCCTGCCGGAGTTGTCGTCCGGCATGGTGCCGAAAATGAAGGGCTGCCTGCACGCCGTGCGCAACGGCGTGCAGAACGCCCGTGTCATCGACGGCAGGGTCCAGCACTCGATCCTGCTGGAGATCTTCACCGACGAGGGCATCGGCACGATGGTCGTGCCCGATGCGGAAGAGGGGGATGCCGGATGACCGGCAGCGGGACCAACGCCGAGCTCACCCAGCGGTGGCAGGGCGCGCTCATGAACAACTACGGCACCCCGAGGCTCCCTCTCGTCCGTGGTGAGGGCACCAGGCTGTGGGACGCCGACGGCAAGGAGTACCTCGACTTCGTCGGCGGCATCGCGGTCAACGCTCTCGGCCACGCCCACCCCGCGATCGTCGAGGCCGTCAGCAAGCAGATCGCCTCCCTCGGCCATGTCTCCAACCTGTTCATCGCCGAACCGCCCGTCGCGCTCGCCGAGCGGCTGCTCCAGCTCTTCGGCCGCGACGGCAAGGTCTACTTCTGCAACTCGGGCGCCGAGGCCAACGAGGGCGCCTTCAAGATCGGCCGGCTGACCGGGCGCACCCACATGGTGGCCACCCAGGGCGGCTTCCACGGCCGCACCATGGGCGCCCTCGCGCTCACCGGCCAGCCCGGCAAGCAGGAGCCGTTCCTGCCGTTGCCCGGCGACGTCACCCACGTCCCGTACGGCGACGCGCAGGCCCTGGCCGCCGCGGTGACCGAGGAGACGGCCCTCGTCGTCATCGAGCCCGTCCAGGGCGAGAACGGTGTGGTCGTGCCGCCACCGGGCTACCTCAAGGCCGCCCGTGCGATCACCGCGGCCACTGGTTCGCTGCTCGTCCTCGACGAGGTGCAGACCGGCGTCGGCCGTACCGGCAACTGGTTCGCGTACCAGGCCCACGAGGGCGTCCTGCCCGATGTCGTCACCCTCGCCAAGGGCCTCGGCGGCGGGCTGCCGCTGGGCGCGACCGTCGCCTTCGGGCGGGCCGCCGAGCTGCTGGGGCCCGGCCAGCACGGGACCACGTTCGGCGGGAACCCCGTCGCCTGCGCCGCCGGACTCGCCGTCCTGGAGACCATCCAGGCCGAGGGTCTGCTGGAGAACGTGAAGTCCGCGAGCGAGAAGCTGCGGGGCGGAATCGAGTCTCTCGGGCACCCGTTGATCGACTATGTCCGTGGCGCGGGCCTTCTGCTGGGTATCGTGCTCACGGAGCCGCTCGCGCCGCAGGCGCAGCAGGCGGCTCAGGACGCCGGTCTCCTGGTGAATGCGCCCGCCCCCGA
Organism: Streptomyces sp. KM273126; assembly: GCF_004337435.2. Lineage (NCBI taxonomy): Bacteria > Bacillati > Actinomycetota > Actinomycetes > Kitasatosporales > Streptomycetaceae > Streptomyces > Streptomyces sp. KM273126. The sequence goes on from NZ_SJXB02000002.1 coordinate 1,143,247, forward strand.
TGTCGTACGGCTCATGCCGCCGCTGACGATCGGTGACGCGGAGGTGGACGCCTTCCTCCAGGCGCTGCCCGGCGTCCTCGACACAGCGCACGCGACAGTTGAGGCCGGACGATCCGGAGAATGAGACGACGATGAGTCAGGCGCAGGACCACGAGCACGCCGCAGGGCCTGCCGTGCCGCAGACCCGCACCGCCCGCCACCGCCGGATCGTGGACATCCTCAACCGGCAACCGGTCCGCTCCCAGAGCCAGTTGGCGAAGCTCCTCGCCGACGACGGGCTGAGCGTCACTCAGGCGACGCTCTCCCGGGACCTGGACGAGCTGAACGCGGTGAAGATCCGCAACAGCGACGGCGACCTCATCTACGCGGTCCCGAGCGAGGGTGGCTTCCGCACCCCGCGCGTACCGCTGGGCGGGTCGGCGAAGGAGGAGCGGATGCGGCGCCTGTCGCAGGAGCTGCTGATCTCCGCGGAGGCCTCCGCCAACCTCGTGGTCCTGCGCACCCCGCCGGGTGCCGCCCAGTTCCTCGCCTCGGCCATCGACCAGGCCGAACTGCACGACATCCTCGGCACGATCGCCGGCGACGACACGCTGCTGCTGATCAGCCGCGACCCGACCGGGGGACAGGCACTCGCCGATCACCTGCTCCGGCTGGCGCAGAACAACCACTGAGCGGGCCAGGGCCCTAGGGGGCTTCTGATGGATCTCCGCGGCGTCGCGACGCCCGGCACGCCCTCTCGCCGAACGCCGCTCCTTCTTCCACGGAGATCCATCAGAACCCCCCTGGCACCGGCACCAACGAGGGCGGGGCGTACCGGAGTTCCGGTACGCCCCGCCCTCGCATGGGGGAACTTGCGTGGGGATCTTCGGTTGTGGGCCCTTCCGGGCCCGGTGCGCGGGCTCAGCCCAGTCGGTCGGCGAGCCCTCCGGTGCAGCGGACCTCGTCGCCCGCCGTGATGAGCAGGGCCTCGGTGTCCGGCAGGGACTCCAGCCAGCTCAGCCCGTCCCGCGCGCCCATCGCGAACGCGGCCGTCGCCCAGGCGTCGGCCCAGGTCAGCTTGGGGGCGACCACGGTCACGGCGACCAGGTCGGTGATCGCCGATTTGCCGGTGCGCGGGTCCACGATGTGCGTGCCGCGCTCGGCGGTGCCGGAGGTCGCCACGGCCAGCTGCGCGGTGCCGGCGGCGGAGACCACGGCGGCCAGCGCCCCCGGTCGCAGTGGATCGGACACGCCCACCCGCCACGGCCGCTGCGGGCCCGGTACCCCGCACAGCTGTACGTCACCGCCGCCGTTCACGTTCACCCCGGTCGCGCCCGCCGCGACCAGGTGGAGGGCGGCCCGCTCGGTGGCCCAGCCCTTCACGATGCCGGTCGGGTCGAAGGTCCCGTGGAAGGTGGCGCTGAACCAGCCGTCGCTGAGCCGCTCGGCCTCGGAGCACAGCTGCAGGATCTGGGCGACCTCCGGATCGCACTCCTCGATGGTCAGCTCGCCGCGGGCCAGCCGGGAGATCTGGCTGTCGTCGCGGTAGGTGCTGAACACCTCGTTGACCCGGTGGAGTCCGGCCACGGCCTCGTCCAGCGCGGCCCTCATGGCGGTGGGCTCTCCACCACGCACGTCGAACGAGAAGACCGTGCCCATGACCTCCTCGACGTGGCGCAGTTGCGTCGGCGCCGGGGTCTCGGAGGGCTCAGCCACCGGCGTTGTCCAGGGCGGACTGGAGGGACTTCTTGTAGCCCGCGCTCGTGTAGGTGGCACCGGAGACGGCATCAATGTCGGCACTCCCTGCTGCGACGGCTTCCTGGTTGAGCTTCGGTATGGCGTTGCCGCTGACCTGGGTGGAACGGCCGCCCTGGGGCATCTGCACGGCCTCGGCCTTGGTGATCTTGCCGTTGCTGACAGTGACACGGACCTGGACCGGCCCGTACTCCGTCTTGACGACCTCGCCCTGGACCGTCTCGCCCTGTGCCTGCGCACTGCCCGCCCCAGCCCCGGCCCCGGCCTCCGCGGAGCCCGACTCCTGCCCGGTGCCCGCCTCCTGGCCACCGGACTCCTGGGCCCCCGAGCCCTGCGCGCTCTTGGCCTTGTCGAGAGCGGACTGCAACGACTTCTTGTAGCCGGCGCTGGTGTACGTGGCACCGGAGACCGCGTCGATCTCGGCGCTGCCCGCCGTCACCGCCGCCTGGTTGAGCTTCGGTACGGAATTTCCGCTGATCTGGGTGGAGCGGCCGCCCTCCGGTTTCTGTACCGCCTCGGCCTTGGTGATCTTGCCGCCGCTGACGGTGATGCGGACCTGGACGGGCCCGTACTCCGTCTGCTCGACATCACCCGTGACGGTCTGGGCCTGTGCGCTGCCCGAGCCCTGCCCACCGCCACTGCCGGCCTTGTCGATGGCCGACTGGAGGGACTTCTTGTAGCCGGCGCTGGTGTAGGTGGCGCCGGAGACCGCGTCGATCTCGGCGCTGCCCGCGGCGACGGCCGCCTCGTTGAGTTTGGGGACGGAGTCGCCGCTGATCTGGGTGGAGCGGCCGCCTTCGGGTTTCTGTACGGCGTCGGCCTTGGTGATCTTGCCGCCGCTGACGGTGATGCGGACCTGGACGGGCCCGTACTCCGTCTGCTCGACATCACCCGTCAGCGTCTGTGTCCGGCCGTTGCCGATGGCCTGGGCACCCGCAGACCCCTGGGGCGCGACCGACTCCCCAGCGGCAGTCGGGTCCGACGACGGCTTCAGCGTCAGCAGCAGCACGATGCCGGACACGGTGGCGGCGCTGGCGAGCAGGACACGCCGAATGGGATGGCTCTTCTTCATCGCTCCTGAGCTCCTAGCTCCGATAGGTCGCGTAAGTCCCGTGCTTCCGGTCGCTCACATCTCGAACGACTCGTGATGGATGCGGCGCGTCGGCACACCCGCACCGCGCAGCGCCTCGTACACCTGCTGGGCGAACCCGGGCGGCCCGCACATGAAGACGTCGTGTTCGTCGATGTCGGGGATCTTGCGGCGCAGCGTGTCCGGCGAGATGTCGGGGCGCTCCCCCTCGGGGCTGTTCACCGCGTACATCAGCCGGGCCCCGCGCTCCTCGGCGATCGACGCCAGCTCGTCCCACAGCGCCAGATCCTGGGTGCTGTTGGCCCGGTACAGCAGCGTCAGGTCTCCGGCCGCGGCGGGCAGCGTCTCGAACAGCGCCCGCATCGGTGTGATGCCCACGCCGCCGGCCACCAGCAGCACCTTGCCGCGGCTGCGCTTGCCCGCCGTCATCGCCCCGTACGGGCCCTCGGCCCACACCCGGGTGCCGGGCGCCAGATCGCGCAGCGCCGAGCTGTGGTTGCCGGCCGCCTTCACCGTGATGCGCAGCATGTTGGGGCGGGGCGCCGCCGACAGCGAGTACGGGTGCGAGCTGAACCGCATGCCCGGCGCGAGGAACCGCCAGCGGAAGAAGTGTCCGGCCTCCGCGCCCATCCGGTGCAGCTTCCGCCCGCTCATCAGCACCGACGCGACCCCGGGTGCCTCCTCGATGACCGCCTCGACGCGCAGCCGGTGCCGCATGTTCAGCCGGATCGGCGTGAGGATCCGGTACCACACCACCAGCGCCGTCACCGTCCCGTACAGGGCGTACCAGACGGTCTTCGCGATGGGTTCCACCACGAACTCGTTGCCCGTGGACAGCTGGTGCCAGAACGTCATGAACGTGGCCACGTACGTCAGCAGGTGGACGTGGTACCACAGGTCGTACGGAATCCGCCGCCGCACGGGCCCCATCGAGATCAGCCCGATGAACACCAGGACGCCGGTGCCGATCGCGGCCTTGCCCATGTCAGGCAGCTGGTTGACCGAGTCGATCGTCTGCTGCACGATGTCGCCGAACGTGAGACCTGCCTGGAGGGCGTACCCGTACATCGTCATCACGACGTGGGCGACGACCAGGGAGAGCGTGTACCGCCCGCTCATCGCGTGCCAGCGCGCCACCCGGTCCGAGCCGACCCGGCGCTCCAGCGCGGGCACCCGGGCCATCTGCAACACGACCAGCGCCATCAGGTACCCGGCGAGGAGCCCGGTGATCCGGCCCGCGGCCAGCCACTTGCTGGCGGTGTCCGCGAGGGACGGCGTGTTGCTCCACCACAGCCAGATCACTCCGGCGGCGCCCGCGAAGACGGCGAGCAACAGCGGGACGGCGGGGGAGCGTCGGGGGCGGATACGGCGCATCGTCTGGCGCCGCGCGGCGCGGCCGCCTGCGATCGTGGTGGTCACGGTTCCTCCGTGGTGGCGGGCAAGGGAGTGGGGCGTATCCCTTGGCCCTGAGATACGTGCCGCGGTGCCCGAGTGTTCAGCGGCCAAGGGAGTCCAGCGCGGACTGAAGTGACTGGCGGTAACCCTCACTCGTGTAAGTGGCTCCGGAGACCGCGTCGATGTTGGCGCTCTGCGCGCTGAGCGCCTCTCTGCCCAGCAGGGGCACGGCGTAGCCGTTGATCCGCTGGTCCCTGGGGCTGCTCTGGGGATACGTCACCGCCGTGACGTCGGTGAGCCTGCCGTCCTTCACCGTGACGCGGACCTGCACGGGCCCGTACCGGGTCTGCGCCGCCTCCCCGGTGGCGGTGCGCGTGCCCGTGGCCGCTCCGTTCGACGCGCTGCCTGACGGAGCGGGCGAGGCGACGGCGCCGGTCGACGGTGACGGCGACGGCGACGGCGAGGCCAGGGCCGGTGCCGTGTGCGGCTTCAGCGACAGCAGCAGCACCACCCCCGAGACGGTGGCCGCGCTGGTCAGCACGATGCGGCGCAGCGGACGGTTCTTCTTCAGCGCGTGCACGTCGGCCTCACAGTTCGAACGACTCGTGGTGGATACGGCGGTCCGGCACCCCGGCGGTGCGCAGCGCCTCGTACAACTCCTGGGCGAGCCCGTGCGGACCGCACAGGTACACGTCACGTTCGGCGATGTCGGGCACGGCCGCCCGCAGGGACCCGGAGGTCAGGTCCGGACGCCCCTGCGGACCGTTGAGCGCGTAGAGCAGGCGCGCTCCGCGCCACTGTGCGATGGCCTCCAGTTCGCCGCCCAGGGCGAGGTCCTCGGCCGTGCGTGCCCGGTAGAGGAGGGTGACGTCACCGGGCAGCGTCTCGAACAGCGCGCGCAGCGGAGTGATGCCGACCCCGCCCGCGATCAGCAACGACTTGGACGCGGTGCGCCGCTCGGCGGTCAGCGACCCGTACGGGCCCTCCGCCCACACGCGGGTGCCCGGCCGCAGCAGGGAGACGGCCGCGCTGTGGTCGCCGAGCGCCTTGACCGTGATGCGCAGCCGGTCCTGCCGGGGCGGAGCGGACAGGGAGTACGGCGTGGAGGTGCGGCGCAGCCCCCGCGCGAGGAACCGCCAGCGGAAGAACTGCCCCGGCAGCGCCCCCAGCTCGTCCAGCCGCCGGCCGCGCATGACGACCGACAACACACCGGGCGCCTCCTCGTACACGGCCTCCACCCGCAACCGGTGCCGCAGGTTGAGGCGTATCGGCGTCAGGACGCGGAACCACACGACCAGAGCCGCCACGCCCAGGTAGAGCGCGTACCAGGCGAACTGCGCCAGCTCGTTGCCGGTGAAGTCGGCGCCGAGCGCGAGCTGGTGGCCGAACGCGAGGAAGACGGCGGCGTACGTCAGCAGGTGCACGTAGTACCAGAACTCGTGGCGGACCCGGCGGCGTACGGCACGCATTGAGGTGACCCCCACCGCGAACAGGAGCACGGTGCCTGCGGTGGCCTTGAGCATCTCCGGGTAGTCGAGGACCACCGAAACCGTCTCGCGCAGGATCGAGAAGCCGTCCTGCGCGGCGTACCCGGCGAGGATCAGCACCACATGGGCCACCAGCAGACAGAGCGTGTACCGGCCCGCTCTCGCGTGCCAGCGTGCCACCCGGTCCGAGCCGATCCGCCGCTCCAGCAGCGGGACCCGCGCCATCAGCCCGACCAGCACCGCACAGGCGTACCCCGACAGCAGCCCCGTGATCCGTCCCGCCCCGGTCAGCCAGCCCGCCGCGCCCACGACCGAGCCGGTGTCCTGCCACCACAGGGCGACGACGGCCGCGGCCCCGGCCCAGACGAGCCCCAGCAGGGGGCCTGCGGGAGAACGCCGGGCCACCGTGGGAGGCGGATGCTGCGGCGGAGCCATGGGCGTGCTCATGGACGTCGTCATGGCCGGAACTGTGCCGCCCGAACCTCTGAGCGGGCTCTGAGTGACGGCCGCGACCAGCGCCTTCAGAGGAAACTCAGAGCGTGAGGCGTCGCGGAACACTCCCGGCAGGGGTGATGCTGGAAGGCGCCATGAACGCACGCTCCGGCCGCCCGGCCCTCACCCGCCCCGACGGCACCCCCGTCCGCGTCCTCGTCGTCGACGACGACCCGGACCTCGCCGAGGTGCTCTCCGGCGCCCTGCGCTACGAGGGCTGGGAGGTGCGGACCGCCGGCGACGGCGCGTCGGCCGTCGCCGGGGCCCGCGAGCTGCTGCCCGACGCCGTCGTCCTCGACGTGATGCTCCCGGACACCGACGGCTTCGCCGTGCTGCGCTCCCTGCACGCGGTGCGACCGGACGTCTGCGTGCTCTTCCTGACCGCCCGGGACGCCGTCGAGGACCGCATCGCGGGCATCACCGCGGGCGGCGACGACTACGTGACCAAACCGTTCAGCCTGGAGGAGGTCGTCGCCCGGCTGCGCGGACTGCTGCGCCGCGCGGGCATGGCCCGGCAGCTGGAGGAGGGCCCCCGGCTGGTCGTCGGTGACCTCGCCATGGACGAGGAGGCCCGTGAGGTGACCCGGGCCGGCGAGCTGATCGAGCTGTCCCCGACCGAGTTCGAGCTGCTGCGCTTCCTGATGCGCAACCCGAGGCGGGTGCTCAGCAAGACGCAGATCCTCGACCGGGTCTGGTCGTACGACTTCGGCGGCCAGGCCCACGTCGTGGAGCTGTACATCTCCTACCTGCGCAAGAAGGTGGACGCCGGCCGGCCGCCCATGATCCACACGGTGCGGGGCGCCGGGTACGTGCTCAAACCGGTGGCCCGGTGAAGCGGGGGGCGTGGCTGCGCGGGTGCGTGCGGGCGGTGGGGCGACGGGCGTCACGGCTGCCCTGGCCCCGCACCCTGCGGGCACGGCTCACCGCCGGACTGGTGGTGCTCCTCACCGTCAGTTGCGCCGCGGTCGGCGTCGCCGCCGTGGTCGAGCTGGAACACTTCCTCACCGGCCGAGTCGACCAGCAGCTCAGTGAGGCCGGGGTCCGCTTCCCGGAGAGCCTGGAGCACAACGAACGGACCCGCCGGTCCGACCACGACGGCGACGAACACGGGGACACCCGCAGAATGGCGACGGGCACGTTCGGCGCCCGTCTGGCCGACGGCGCGGTCACCAGCGCGGCGGTGGTGCGCCCCGGCGACTCCACCACGGGCCTGGACGTCACCCTGACCACGAAGGACGAGGCGGCACTCGTCGCCCTCCCGGTCGACGGCAGGGGCCACACCGTCGACCTGTCGTCCCTGAACGAGTACCGGGTCGTCGCCGACAAGGGCGCGGACGGCGACGTACTGATCACGGGGCTGCCCTTGGAACCGGTGGACACCGCCGTCCGCCGCCTGGAGATGGTCGCCACGATCGTCTTCGGCGCCGCCCTGGTGACCACAGGGCTCGCGGGTGCCGTGTGGGTGCGCTGGTCGCTGCGCCCGCTCGGGCGGGTCACCGCGACCGCGACCCGGGTCAGCGAACTCCCTCTGGCCAGCGGCGACGTGGCCCTGCCCCCACGGGCCCCCGAGTCCGACCCGCACGGCGAGGTGGGGCGGGTCGCCACCGCCTTCAACCGGATGCTCGGCCATGTCGAGGACGCCCTGACCAAGCGCCACGCGAGCGAGGAGCGGCTGCGCAGTTTCGCCGCCGACGCCAGCCACGAGCTGCGCACCCCGGTGGCGTCCGTGCGCGGGCACGCCGAGCTCGCCCTGCTGCACCCCGGCCCCGTGCCCCCGAAGGTCACGCGGGCGCTCGAACGCATCGCCGCCGAGTCGGCACGCATGGGCGAGATGGTCGACGACCTGCTGCTGCTGGCCCGCCTCGACGCGGGCCGGCCGCTGGAGCGGGACCCCGTGGACCTCACGCGTCTGGTCCTCGACGCGGTCACGGACGCGCGAGCCGCCGGACCGGGTCACGGCTGGGCGCTGGAGCTGCCCGAGGAACCCGTCACGGTGCCGGGCGACGCCCACCGGCTCCACCAGCTACTGGCCAACCTGCTGGCCAACGCGCGCGCCCACACGCCCGCCGGTACCAAGGTGACCGTGTCCCTGGAGCCCGGTGCCGCCGAGGCCGTCCTGAAGGTCCACGACGACGGGCCGGGCGTGCCCGACGAGGTCCGGCACAGTGTCTTCGAACGCTTCGCCCGCGCCGACCGTCGCCGTACGGCGGGCTCCGGCGCCGGTGCGGGCCTCGGCCTGTCGATCGTGGCGGCGGTGACGGAGGCACACGGAGGCGGCGTCACCCTGGACAGCAGGCCGGGATCGACGACGTTCACGGTACGGCTGCCCGCCGGCACGGAGTGACCCTTCAGACCCGGGTGCCCCTTCAGGCCGGGTGACCCTTCAGACCCGCTAGTACCGGGTGATCGCCGTGGGCCCGCTCGTCGTGCCGATCGCGATGTGCGGCCCCCGCCCCGGGTCGGCCCAGGCGAGGATCCGCCGCATCGCGTCCCGCGGCACCGAGACACAACCCGCCGTCGGCCCCTTCCCGTTGACGTGCAGGAAGATGCCGGCGCCGCGCTCCCGCACCGGCTGGGCGTAGTTGAAGCCGATGACGTAGGCGTACGCGTACTGCGTGCCGTAGGTGACGAGGTGCTCGGACTCGGTGGCGCGGCAGTCGGCGGCGAGGGGCTCGGTCCAGCGGTTGTAGGAGCGGGACTCGTTGTCCTGGCACCACCAGGAGTCCTGTCGGACACGGCGGTACGGGGCCGTGGTGCCGTCGGGCGCCTCCTCGATCCCGAAGGCGTACGGGAGGTCGTACAGGCCGGTGGGCGTCGTGTTGGTCCCCTGCTTGCGGGAGCCGCCCTCGGCCAGCCCCTTGGCGCCGAAGCGCGCGGCGGCGGAACCCGCCTCCACCCAACCGCCGTCGCGCCGGTCCCACCACGTGACCGTGCCCGTCGTCGACGAGGTGTCCGAGGCCTCGGCGGTGATCAGCTGGGTGCCGCCCCCGGTGTCGGCCATCCGCTCGGGGAGGGGCGCCTGGCCCGGGGGCGCGGCACCGAGCACGAGGGAGGCGGCGGCGAGGACGGCGGCTACGGCAGGGCGCATGCCTCAGACGCTAGAGGGAGGCAGCGGCAGCGGCAGCCCGGGTAGGCCATCCAGGCTCGTCGCTATGTGCTCCTTCTTGGCGAAGTAGGCGCTGAGCGAGGCGTCGTCCTCCCGCGCGAAGCGCTTGCCGTGCAGGTCACGGTCCTCGTCGTACGTCATGAAGGGCACCGCGTAGCCGCAGGAGTCGCGCACGAGGTCGGCCCGTACGACGATGATCGCGCGCAGGCCGTGCATGGTCGGGTCGATGTCGGGGAAGTGCGCGAGCAGATCGGGGAAGCGCGGGTCGTCACGGAAGACGGGCTCGCCGCGGCCGTGTACGCGGACGATGTTCGGCGGGCCTTGGAAGGCACACCACATGAGGGTGATGCGGCCGTTCTCGCGCAGATGGGCGATGGTCTCGGCGTTGCTGCCGGCGAAGTCCAGGTAGGCGACGGTCAGCTCGTCGATCACCGCGAAGGAGCCCTTGAGGCCCTTGGGGGAGAGGTTGACCGTGCCGTCGGCGGAGAGGGGAGCGGTCGCCGTGAAGAAGACGGGCTGGGCCTCGATGAATGTACGCAGGCGGCCGTCGATGCGCTCATAGGTCTTTCCCATGTCAAACGATTGTCCGGGAAAACCTTTCGGCTGTCTAACGATTTGCCGTGCTGTCGGCGGACGCATGATCCGTCAGACGGGCGGTCCGTCAGACGGGCGGTCCGCCGGACGAACGGTCCGCCGGACGAACGGTCCGCCGGACGAACGGTCCGCCGGACGAACGGTCCGCCGGACGAACGGTCCGGCGGATGCCCGGTCCGGCAGACGTGCGGTCTGGCAGACCCGCGGTCGTGGTTCCGGCGGAACCACGCCGTGGCCGCCCCGGCCGGCGCGCGGGGCGGCCACGGCAGCCTTGTTACTGGTTCAGCTCGCAGGCGGCGAGGGCTTCGAGGCCCTCGGGCTTCTCGGCGGCGCGGCCGATGGCGGTCTCGATGCGGTTGAGGGCGGCGACGCGCTTGTCCTCGAGGGGGCCGAGGATGGCGTTCTGGACGAAGTTGGCGCCGCCCTGGCCGACGGTGTCGACGAGTCGCTGGTTGGCTTCCTGGATCTGGGTGTCGAGGAGCGCGAGGTTGCTGTCGACCTCGGCCTGAGCGGAGGCGGGGATCTCCGGCAGCGAGCCCTCCACCGCCGGGCAGCTGATCGTGCCCGCGGCACCAGCGCCTGCTGCGTCGCCGGCGTCCGCGGCACCGCCACCCGCGGCGTCGCCCGCGTCAGCGGCACCGCCGGCGTTTCCGGCGTCACCCGCCTCCCCCGCGGCGGCACCGCCGGCCGCGTCACCTGCCGCCCCGCCCGGCTCGGCCGCAGCGTCCCCGCCGGCTCCCGCATCCTCGCCGGCCGCCGCGCCCCCGGCGGCGTCGAGGGTGCAGGCGGCGAGGGCTTCGAGGCCCTCGGGCTTCTCGGCGGCGCGGCCGATGGCGGTCTCGATGCGGTTGAGGGCGGCGACGCGCTTGTCCTCGAGGGGGCCGAGGATGGCGTTCTGGACGAAGTTGGCGCCGCCCTGGCCGACGGTGTCGACGAGTCGCTGGTTGGCTTCCTGGATCTGGGTGTCGAGGAGCGCGAGGTTGCTGTCGACCTCGGCCTGAGCGGAGGCGGGGATCTCCGGCAGGGAGCCCTCCACGGCCGGGCAGCTGATCGTGCCGGGTGCGGCGTTGGCCGACGCGCCGTCATTGCTCTGGGACGTCTCCCCGGCCAAGGCGGACCCGGCGATCACCGCCCCTGACAACACCACAGCGGCGGCGCCGCCGATCATGAAGACGCGGCGCTTGTGGTACTTCGGAAGAGCCCTGGACATGCGGATGCCTCACTCGGGGTCGGGGGGTGGGGGCCGTCCGTCGGTCAGCGGAAACGGCCCGGTCCTCTGGTTCCTCTGCTTACAAACGCGGCGCCTGCGTTCGGGGAGAGGTACGAGAAAGCGCATTCCATCGTTCAACGGCTTCCGAAGTTTCGTTCAACTTCTTTCGGGCCGGCCGTGCCCGACGCCGCGGATGTGCGCGAATGCCCAGGTCGGCGCCCGAAAGCCCGCCCCCGGCCCGGATGTGCCCGCAGCCGCGTCACGCACCCCAGATTGACGAATCATGCAGACCTCTGCATACTCATGCACATCAGCGATGTGGCATGACGACTGCAGCAGGAGGAGAAACCCGTGACCGAGCGCGTCGTACTCGCCTACTCGGGCGGTCTGGACACCTCCGTCGCCATCGGCTGGATCGCCGAGGAGACGGGCGCCGAGGTCATCGCCGTCGCGGTCGACGTCGGCCAGGGCGGCGAGGACCTGGACGTCATCCGCAAGCGCGCGCTCGCCTGCGGTGCCGTCGAGGCCGAGGTCGCGGACGCCCGGGACGAGTTCGCCGAGGAGTACTGCCTCCCGGCGATCAAGGCCAACGCCCTCTACATGGACCGTTACCCGCTGGTCTCCGCGCTTTCCCGGCCGACGATCGTCAAGCACCTCGTCGCCGCCGCCAGGAAGCACGGCGCCGCCACCGTCGCCCACGGCTGCACCGGCAAGGGCAACGACCAGGTCCGCTTCGAGGCCGGCATCGTCGCCCTCGCCCCCGACCTCAAGTGCATCGCCCCCGTCCGTGACTACGCGATGACGCGCGACAAGGCGATCGCGTTCTGCGAGGAGAAGAAGCTCCCGATCGCGACCACCAAGAAGTCCCCGTACTCCATCGACCAGAACGTCTTCGGACGCGCCGTCGAGACGGGTTTCCTGGAGGACATCTGGAACGGCCCGATCGAGGACATCTACGAGTACACGCAGAACCCCGCCACGCCACGCGAGGCCGACGAGGTCATCATCTCCTTCAAGGCGGGTGTCCCTGTCGCGATCGACGGCAGGCCCGTCACCGTCCTCCAGGCCATCCAGCAGCTCAACGAACGCGCGGGCGCCCAGGGCATCGGCCGGATCGACATGGTCGAGGACCGCCTGGTCGGCATCAAGTCCCGTGAGGTGTACGAGGCTCCGGGCGCCATCGCCCTGATCACCGCCCACCAGGAGCTGGAGAACGTCACCGTCGAGCGCGAACTCGCCCGCTACAAGCGGCAGGTCGAGCGGCGCTGGGGCGAACTCGTCTACGACGGCCAGTGGTTCTCCCCGCTCAAGCGCGCCCTGGACGGCTTCATCAACGAGGCCAACCAGCAGGTCGACGGCGACATCCGGATGACCCTCCACGGCGGCCGAGCCGTCGTCACCGGCCGGCGCTCCGAGTCCTCGCTCTACGACTTCAGCCTCGCCACCTACGACACCGGCGACACGTTCGACCAGTCCGCGGCCAAGGGCTTCATCGACATCTACAGCCTGTCGTCGAAGATCGCGGCGCGGCGTGATCTTGCAGGCGGAGCCTGACGCGGACCTGGCGTAGGACCCGTACCGGTCAGGGGGCCTGAGGGCACCCGACACGCACTAGCCTGACAACCGCCTCCTCACTCACGCCGTGAGGAGGCGGCGGCACATCCACACCCTTCGAGGAGCAACGCAAGTGAGCAGCAACAGCGGTGACGTACGGCTCTGGGGCGGCCGTTTCGCCGACGGTCCCGCCGAGGCCCTGGCCAGGCTGTCCGCCTCCGTCCACTTCGACTGGCGGCTCGCGCCGTACGACATCGCCGGTTCGCGTGCCCACGCGCGCGTGCTGCACAAGGCGGGCCTGCTCACCCAGGACGAGCTGACGCGGATGATCGCCGGCCTCGACCAGCTCGAAGCGGACGTCGCCGACGGCTCCTTCGTGGGCACCATCGCCGACGAGGACGTCCACACCGCCCTGGAGCGCGGCCTGCTGGAGCGCCTCGGCGCCGACCTGGGCGGCAAGCTGCGCGCCGGCCGGTCCCGCAACGACCAGGTCGCGACCCTGTTCCGCATGTACCTGCGCGACCACGCCCGCACCGTCGGCGGTCTGATCGCCGAGCTCCAGGACGCCCTGGTCGGCCTGGCCGAGGCCCACCCGGACGTCGCCATGCCGGGCCGCACCCACCTCCAGCACGCCCAGCCGGTGCTCTTCGCCCACCATGTCCTCGCGCATGTCCAGTCGCTGTCCCGGGACGCCGAGCGGCTGCGCCAGTGGGACGAGCGGACGGCCGTGTCGCCGTACGGCTCGGGCGCTCTCGCGGGCTCCTCCCTCGGGCTCGACCCGGAGGCGGTCGCCAAGGACCTCGGCTTCGAGCACGGCAGTTCGGGCAACTCCATCGACGGCACGGCCTCCCGTGACTTCGTCGCCGAGTTCGCCTTCATCACCGCGATGATCGGCGTGAACCTCTCCCGGATCGCCGAGGAGGTCATCATCTGGAACACGAAGGAGTTCTCCTTCGTGACCCTGCACGACGCGTTCTCGACGGGCTCGTCGATCATGCCGCAGAAGAAGAACCCGGACATCGCGGAGCTGGCCCGCGGCAAGAGCGGCCGTCTCATCGGCAACCTCACGGGCCTGATGGCGACCCTCAAGGCCCTGCCCCTCGCCTACAACCGCGACCTCCAGGAGGACAAGGAGCCGGTCTTCGACTCCATCGACCAGCTGGAGGTCCTGCTCCCCGCGTTCACCGGCATGATGGCCACGCTGACCGTCCATCGCGAGCGCATGGAGGAGCTGGCCCCGGCCGGGTTCTCCCTCGCCACCGACATCGCCGAGTGGCTGGTCAAGCAGGGCGTGCCCTTCCGTGTCGCGCACGAGGTCGCCGGCGAGTGCGTCAAGGCCGCCGAGGCCGAGGGCAAGGAGCTGGACGAGCTGACCGACGACCAGTTCGCGAAGATCTCGGCCCATCTGACCCCCGAGGTCCGCTCGGTGCTCAACGTGCCGGGCGCCCTCGCCTCCCGCAACGGACGCGGCGGGACGGCCCCCAGTGCGGTCGCCGTCCAGCTCGCCGAGGTCAAGGCGGACGTGGCGGCGCAGCACGCGTGGGCGACAGCCAAGGCCAAGCCGTAGGGGCGCGGGGCTGTGACAATGTGCGGCTCCGCCGCGTGGGCGCGACAAGCCACGACGGAGCCGCACCCGCCAGAGCCCGTGCGAACCAGGTTCTGAGGCGGGAGCCGAAAGGTCCACGCGGGTTACGTTGGTCGGTAGCCGTATGGAGCCGACCGAACGGAGCCCGCGATGCCCTTCGCCCGACTGGCCTCAACAACGACCCCCACCTGCCACATCGGACTAGGTCTCGCCGCCGTCGGCCGCCCCGGCTACATCAACCTCGGGCGGGAGGAGGACCTCCCGGCCGAACGCACCGTCGACGCGCTGCGCGCCCGCAGCCACGAACTCCTCGACGCCGCCTACGCCCAGGGCGTCCGCTACTTCGACGTGGCCCGCTCCTACGGCCGCGCGGAGGAGTTCCTCGCCGGCTGGCTGACGGCCCGCCCTGACGTCGACGACGTCGTGATCGGCAGCAAGTGGGGCTACACCTACACCGCGGACTGGCGCACCGACGCGGAGAAGCACGAGGTCAAGGACCACAGCGTCCAGACGTACGAGCGGCAGCGCGCCGAGAGCGCCGCACTTCTCGGTGACCGGCTCGACCTGTACCAGATCCACTCGGTGACCCCGGACAGCCCGGCCCTCACCGACAAGGAGCTCCACGCCAGGCTGGCCGAGGCCGCGGCCCAGGGCCTCACGGTCGGCTTCTCCACCAGCGGGCCCGCCCAGGCCGAGGCGATCCGCGCCGCACTCGCCGTGACCGTCGAGGGCGAGCCCCTCTTCCGCACCGTGCAGTCCACCTACAACGCCCTGGAGACCTCGGCCGCCCCGGCGCTCGCCGAGGCGCACGAGGCCGGGCTCACCGTGATCGTCAAGGAGGGCATGGCCAACGGGCGCCTCGCCGGACCGCACGCCCCCGAGGCGGTCAGGGCCGTCGCCGAACAGGCCGGACTGGGCGCCGACGCGGTCGCCCTCGCCTTCGTGCTGCGCCGGCCGTGGGCGGGTGTCGTGCTGTCCGGCGCGGCGACCGCCGTCCAGCTCGCCTCCAACCTGCACGCCGCCGTGGTCGACCTCGACGACGACCAGTTGACCCGCCTCGCCGCACTCACGGAGGAACCGGCCGTGTACTGGGAGCGGCGCGGCCGGCTGCCCTGGCACTGAGGCCGACCCGCCCGGAGGGCCATGAGACGGCCATGCTCGTGATGAGACACTGATGTCTCATGTGGGTTATGGTTGTCTCATGGCCCTCGATCGTGACCACGTGCTGCGCAGCGCCGCCGCCCTGCTGACCCGGAAATCCACCGCCACCATGGACGAGGTCGCCAAGGCGGCCGGGATCAGCCGGGCCACGCTGCACCGGCACTTCGCCGGGCGCGACGCCCTCGTCCGGGCGCTGGAGTCGCTCGGCATCGAGGAGTGCGAGTCCGCCCTGGACGCGGCCCGCCTCGACGAGGGACCGGCGACCGACGCCGTACGGCGCCTCGTCCGGGAGCTCGAACCCGCCGCCGGGCTGCTCGCCTTCCTCTACGGCGAGAACCAGCTGTTCGAGGGCGAGAGCCAGAACGAGGGCTGGGCCCGGCTCGACGCCCGGATCGCCGCGCTGTTCCGGCGCGGCCAGGAGAGCGGCGAGTTCCGTATCGACCTCACCCCCGCCTGGCTCACCGAGGCCCTGTACGGGCTCATCGCCTCCGCCGCCTGGGCCGTACTCGACGGCCGGGTGGCCGGCAAGGACTTCCAGTTCATGATCGTCGAGCTGCTGCTCGGCGGCGCACTACGGAGGGAGGAACCATGACCAGCGCCCTGCGGGGGGCGGCCACGAACGAGGTGGTGAAGCGCCCGGGCCGCTGGCTCGCGCTCGGCGTCCTCGTGCTCGCCGTGCTGCTCGTGGCCGTCGACGCCACCGTCCTCGGTCTCGCCACGCCGTACATCAGCGAGGACCTGAAGCCCTCGGGCACCCAGCTGCTGTGGATCGGCGACGTCTACTCGTTCGTGATCGCGGGCCTGCTCGTCTCCATGGGCAGTCTCGGCGACCGCATCGGCCGCAAGAGGCTGCTGCTGATCGGCGCCACGGCCTTCGGCGCGGTATCCGTGCTCAACGCCTACGCGACGACACCGGAGTTGATGATCCTGGCGCGGGCGCTGCTCGGTGTCGCGGGCGCGACCCTGATGCCCGCCACGCTCGCCCTGATCCGCAACCTCTTCCACGACCCGCGCGAACGCAGCCTCGCCGTCGGCGTCTGGGGCGCCACCGCCTCCGCCGGCGCGGCGGTCGGCCCGGTCGTCGGAGGCTTCCTGCTCGAACACTTCTGGTGGGGCTCGGTCTTCCTGATCAACCTTCCGGTGATGGCCGTTCTCGTCGTCGTCGGCGCCAGGCTGCTGCCCGAGTCGCGCGATCCGGCTCCCGGACCCTGGGACCTGACCAGCGTCGCGCTGTCGCTCGTCGGCATGATCGGCGTCGTCTACGCGGTGAAGGAGCTCGCGGCCCACGGCCCGTCACCGGACGCGCTGGGTGCCGCCGCGCTCGGCGCGGGCGCCCTCTACTGGTTCGTCCGGCGCCAACTCGCGCTGCCCACACCGCTGCTGGACATGCGGCTGTTCGCCAACCGCGGGTTCTCCGGAGCCGTGCTCGCCGATCTGCTGAGCGTCCTCGGCCTGTCCGGGCTGGTGTTCTTCCTGTCGCAGTATCTGCAACTCGTCCAGGGCATGCGCCCGTTCGAGGCGGGGCTCGCCGAACTGCCCGCCGCCGTCGGCGCGGTGGTGGCCGGACTGGTCGCGGGCTCCTGCGCCCGGAGGTTCTCCGTACGGTCCGTGGTCACGGGCGGACTCGCGGCGGTCGGACTGGCGCTCGCCGTACTCACCCTCCTCGACCGGTCCACCGGCTACCCGCTGATCGGTACCGCGCTGCTGGTGGTCGGCCTCGGGGCGGGCTTCTCGTTCACCGTGACCGCCGACGTGATCCTCTCCAGCGTGCCCAGGGAACAGTCGGGCGCCGCGTCCGCGGTGTCGGAGACCGCGTACGAGCTGGGCGCGGCCCTGGGCATCGCCCTGCTCGGCTCGATCGTCACCGGTGTGTACCGGGGCTTCCCGGCCCCGGCGGGCACCCCGGCCGCGGCGCACGAGTCCCTCGGCGGTGCCGTCGAGGTGGCGTCGGCCCTGCCCGCGGACAGCGCGCACGCGCTCATGGCGGCGGCCCGCGAGGCCTTCGTCGACGGTCTCGCCCTCGCGGCGGGCAGCGGCGCGGCGGTGCTGCTGGCAGCGTCGGTGGCGTCCTGGTTCCTGCTGCGCGGGCAACGGCTGGAGGACGGGGCCGAGCACCCCTGAGGGAGGGGGGTGTGCCTCTGTCAGGGGCGCACCCTTGAGGGAGGGGGATGAACGCCCCGCCCCCCACGTTCTCGGCTTCGCTCGAACAGGGGGACCCCCATCGCGGCGGAGCCGCACAAGGGGAACCCCTTCGAGGCGTCTCGCCACCGTCGGCAGCCAGTGGATCGTCGTGGGGCGACGGAGCGACCAGCCACAACGAACCCGCAGTCGACGAACGACCTGCAGTCTCCTGTCCAGCGGAGCGTCAGGCGGCCTCTTTGGCCTTCGTCGCGTACATGTCCACGTACTCCTGTCCCGACAGCCGCATGACCTCGGCCATCACGGAGTCGGTCACCGCGCGCAGCACATACCGGTCGCGGTCCATCCCCTCGTACCGAGAGAACTCCATCGCCTCACCGAACCGCACCGTGACCCGCCGGGGCCGCGGCAACCCCGCACCCCCGGGTTGAATCTTGTCCGTGCCGATCATCGCGAACGGCACCACCGGCGCACCGGTCATCAGCGTGAGGCGAGCGATGCCCGTACGCCCGCGGTACAGGCGCCCGTCGGGCGAGCGCGTGCCCTCCGGGTAGATGCCGAACATCCGGCCGTCCTCCAGCACGCGTCGTCCGGTCATCAGCGCCGCGACACCGCCCCGGCCGCCGTCGCGGTCGACGGGGATCATGCCGACGCCGGTGAAGAACCAGGCCATCAGCCGGCCCTTGAACCCCTTGCCGGTGACGTACTCGTCCTTGCCGATGAAGAACACCTGCCGGTGGCACACCAGCGGAAGGATCATCGAGTCGATGAACGTGAGGTGGTTGCCGGCGAGGATCACCGGGCCGTCCCCCGGGATGTGCTCCGCACCCTCCACCCGTGGGCGGAACATCAGACGCATGATCGGTCCGAGCACTGCCTTGATGAGCGCGAAGCGGGACAACGGGCCCTCCGGTGTCAAGGGGTTCGATAGGAGTCTGTGCAGGTGAGGACGATACTCGCGGTTCCCGGGGTCTCGCACATCGGGTTCACGGACTGGATACGTACTGTTGACGTAGTTTTACCTGCGGTTGCGTCCCGATGAGCGTTTCCACGGCGGGGCCGTTCGTGTGACGGATATCGCGCCGCGCTCTCCGCCGGGTACCCCCGGCCGCCCCGCCCAAGCCGGCGGAGCGTCAACTCATCTGTCCCGCAAGGCATCCGGACGACATCCAGCGTCATCCGGGTGTTCTGTCACGGGTCTCCCGTACGTCATCTCGCGCCACCTACGATCGTCCCGCTTTGACAGGTGCAGGGCGTCTTGTGAAGGAGTGCCGTTATGGGGACGCAGGAGTCGTACGAGCAGCAGGACCGGGGGACGGGGCGGCGGGCGCTGCTCGGGGCCGCGGTGCTCGGTGCGGGCGGAGCGGTTCTCGGGCTGGCCGGCACGGCGGGAGCCGCCGACGCCCGGCCGACGAGCGGTGGGCTGAAGAGCCTGCCCGTGCCGACGATCATCGGCCACCGCGGGGCCAGCGGCTACCGGCCCGAGCACACGTTCGGCTCCTACCAGCTGGCCCTCGACATGGGCGCCGACATCGTCGAGGCCGGTGACCTGGTGCCCACCAAGGACGGTCACCTGGTCTGCCGCCACGAGCCGGAGATCGGCGGCACCACGGACGTCGCGAGCCGCCCCGAGTTCGCCGGCCGCAAGGCCACGAAGATGCTGGACGGCGTCTCCACCACCGGCTGGTTCACCGAGGACTTCACGCTCGCCGAGCTGAAGACGCTGCGCGCCGTCGAGCGCATCCCGGCCAACCGCCCGCACAGCACTCTGTACAACGGCCGCTGGGAGATCCCCACCTTCGAAGAGGTCCTGAAGTGGCAGGACGAGCAGACCCGTAAGCGCGGCAAGCAGGTCTGGATCTACCCCGAGCTCAAGCACCCCACCTACTTCCGGGAGCTCGGCCTGGGTCTGGAGGAGCGGGTCGCCAAGCTGCTGCGCAAGTACGGCAAGGACAGGCGGAACTCGCCGGTCATCCTGCAGTCCTTCGAGCCGACCAGCGTCCAGCGCCTGAACAAGCTCGTCGACAACCCCCTGGTCGTCCTGCTCTCCGGTGCGAACACCCGCCCCTGGGACTTCGTCGCGACGGGCGACCCGCGCACGGTCGCCGACCTGATCAAGCCCCAGGGCCTGCGGGAGATCGCCGGCTACGCCCAGGGCATCGGCCCGACGCTCGACCTGGTCATCCCGAAGGACGCGAGCGGCAACCTCGGCACGCCCACCACGCTCGTCGCCGACGCCCACAAGGTGGGCCTGGTCCTGCACCCGTACACGATGCGCAACGAGAACCCGTTCCTCCCGGCGAACTTCCGCAAGGGAACGGACGCGGACGCCTACGGCGACGCCTTCGGCGCCTTCAAGGCGTACTTCGCCACGGGCATCGACGGCGTCTTCACCGACAATCCGGACACCGGTCTCCTGGCCCGCGAGGACTTCGTCAACGGCTGAGCCGCAGGCCCCGTTGGGGTGACAGACGGCCGCTCGGGCAACCCTGGCCCGGGCGGCCGTCGTCGTGCCGGTTGTGACACACGATCTGGTTGCCGTCCTGCGCCCGCTGCTCACCGCCGAGGCCTCGGCCGAGGCGCACGCCTCCGGAGCCGAGCCGGGCGACCTGGAACAGGCGGTCTGGCTCCGTCTCCTGGAGCGCCTCGACGCGGAGGGGCCACCCGAGGACCCGCAGCGGTGGCTGCGCCGGGCCGTCCGCTCCGAGGTACGCCGCACCCGTCGTACGACCCGCAGGGAACGGCGGTACGACGAGTGCGACGAGCCCACCGACGACCGCGACCACGGCCCCGAGCAACTGGCCCTCACCGCCGCCCGCCGCCGGGCGCTTCACGCAGCGGTGCGCCGGCTGCCGGGGCGTTGTCCCCGGCTGCTCGCGGCGCTCCTGTCTCCCCAGGACCTTACGTACCGTGAGATCGCGGGTGAGTTGGGTATCTCACAGGGGAGTCTTGGGCCGGAACGTTCCAGATGTCTGGGATGTCTGCGTCGTTTGCTCGCTGCGGAGGTTGCGGCCCGCGAACCGCGGGGATAGGAGTGGGGGACAACAGGCGACAGGTGAGCGGGAGGCGTGCACACATGGGCATGAGCGTGACCATCTCCGTGGCGACCGAGCAGGATGCCGAGCAGATCTTCAGGCTGCAGTACCTGTGCTTCCAGAGTGAGGCCGCGCTGTACGGCAACTACCGCATCGAGCCGCTCGTCCAGCCTCTCGAATCGGTCCGTGAAGCGGTCGCCGCGGACTGCGTGTTCGTGGCCCGGCTGGGTGACGAGGTGGTCGGCTCCGTCCACGGCTGCATCGACGAGGACGGCGCCGCGTCCATCGGCAAGCTCTGCGTCCACCCGCGCCTCCAGGGCCACGGGATAGGCGCCCGGCTCCTCCGCGCGGCAGAATCCGCCCTCGCCGAGGAGCGCGGCGCCACGAGGTTCCGCCTCCACACGGGCCACCGCAGCGAGGGAAACCTGCGGCTGTACCGACGGGTGGGCTACGAGACGGTGGGCACGTCGAAGGGCAAGGACGGGGTCCCGATGATCGTCCTGGAGAAGACGGCCCCGGCGGGGCGGTACGCGGCGACGGCGTAAGGTCGCCGCCTCCTACCGCGCTCCCTTCCGCAACCAGTACACGGCGGAAAGCGGCAGCAGCACGGGAATGAACAGGTATCCCATCCCGTAGTCCGACCACACGGTCGCGTCCGGGAACGCGGACGGCTCCACCAGCGTCCACGTCCCCACGACCAGCACGCCCAACAGCTCGGCGGCGCAGCACACGAGTGCCGCCTTGCGGGCGGTCTCCCCGCCCCGCACCAGTGAGTACGTGATGAACCCGTACACCAGGCCGGCCACCGCGGACAGCGAGTACGCGAGGGGCGCGTGCTCGAACTCCGTGGAGATCTGCACCGCGGAGCGCGACACCGCACCGACGACCATCACGCCGTACAGCCAGACCAGCAGCATGCCCGGCCCCTTGATGAGCCGGGCTCGCCGCGTTCGCTCCCCGGCCTCCTCGGAGGTCGCCATCTCAGCCTCCCCAGATGTCGTAGAGCCGTACTTGGAGCACGGCGAGCACCACACCGCCGGCCGCGACGGTCACGCTGCCCCAGCGCGTGCGTTCGGCGAGTGACATGAAACCGGCCACCGGAACGCAGGCCAGCGCCCCGAGCAGATACGCCACGAAGATCGTGGTGCCCTGGTCCGGCTTCTCGCCGCGGGCCAACTGCACGATCCCGACCACCAGCTGCACCACGGCCAGCACCGACACCACGGCCATCCCGATGAAGTGCCAGTCCTTGGTCGGCTGGTCGCGATACGCGGCCCAGCCGCACCAGGCAGCGAGCAGCAGCGCGGCAACGGCGGTCGCCACCGTCAGGGCATCAAGCATGCCGTGACCCTATTACGGGCCAAAAGCCCTCACGCCCTCGCCCCCGGCCTCGCCGCCGCGAGGCTCGCCACCGGCGTGACCACCGTGGCGTTGACCACAACCCGGCGGCCCCCCGCGCAGCCCACCGACCCCGCGGACCAGGGACGATGGCCTGGAGCGTCCTGTCCATCACCGTCCATCATGCGGACAAGGGGTGGCATGTCAGGACCATGGGTCTGGTTTACTGATCGCATGACCACGACGAGCTGCCGCATCCCTGCGACCGAGGCGACCCTGACGCCCGGTGCTCGTTGTCTGTGTCGAATGTGCGCCTTCTAGAGGGCCCCCGCACCAGCCCTGAGACTCGCGCCCCGAAGCGAGCCGCTGCGGCATGTCCGTGCGCCGTTCGCCGTACGTGACTCAAGCCGCCCGCGCGCACCTCACCCCTCCGTGCCCGGGCACACCCACGCCCGCGCACTCGACAGTGATGGAAACCCCCAGTGATCACCACATCAGGCCTCACCAAGGTCTACCGCTCACGCGGCCGTGAGGTCACCGCCCTCGACGGCGTCGACCTGCACGTACGGGAGGGCGAGGTGTACGGCGTCATCGGACAGTCGGGCGCCGGCAAGTCCTCGCTGATCCGCTGCGTCAATCTGCTGGAACGGCCCACCGCCGGTACGGTCACCGTCGCCGGGCGGGACCTCACGGCCCTGGCCGGGCGCGGTCCGCGGGCCGGCCGGGAACTCCGCGCGGCGCGCAGCCGGATCGGCATGGTCTTCCAGCACTTCAACCTGCTGTCCTCGCGCACCGTCCAGGACAACGTGGAGCTGCCGCTGGAGATCCTCGGCAGGTCGGGGAAGGAACGTTCCCGCAAGGCGCTCGAACTCCTCGACCTCGTCGGCCTCGCCGGCCAGGCCAAGGCGTACCCGGCCCAGCTCTCCGGAGGCCAGAAGCAGCGCGTCGGCATCGCCCGCGCCCTCGCCGGCGATCCGAAGGTGCTCCTCTCCGACGAGGCGACCAGCGCCCTCGACCCGGAGACCACGCGATCCATCCTCCAGCTGCTGCGCGACCTGAACCAGCAGCTGGGCCTGACCGTCCTGCTCATCACGCACGAGATGGACGTCGTCAAGTCGGTCTGCGACTCCGCGGCCCTCATGGAGCAGGGCCGCATCGTCGAGTCCGGCACGGTCAGCGAACTCCTCGCGACCCCCGGCTCCGAACTGGCCGCGGCCCTCTTCCCGGTCGGCGGGGACACCTCCGGGGACGACGGCACCGTCATCGACGTCACCTTCCACGGCGAGGCGGCCACACAGCCCGTGATCTCGCAGCTCGCGCGCACCTACAACATCGACATCTCGATCCTCGGCGCGGCCATCGACACCGTCGCCGGAAAGCAGATCGGCCGTATGCGCGTCGAACTCCCCGGCCGCTACGAGGACAACGTCGTACCGATCGGCTTCCTGCGTGAACAGGGCCTCCAGATCGACGTCCTGGGCCGCGAACAGGAGCCCACACCGGTGAAGGAAGGTGCCACCACATGACCTGGGCAGAGTTTTCGGCCATGCAGCCCCTGCTGGAGCAGGCCTGTTGGGACACCCTCTACATGGTCGGCTGGTCCACGCTCATCGCGGTCGTCGGCGGCCTCCCGCTCGGTGTGCTGCTGGTGCTCACCGACCGCGGTGGACTCCTTCAGAACGTCGTGGCCAACAAGGTCATCGGGCAGATCGTGAACGTGACCCGCTCGCTGCCGTTCATCATCCTGATGGTCGCGCTGATGACCTTCACGCGCTGGATCACGGGGACGACCATCGGCCGTGAGGCCGCCATCGTGCCGCTCGCCATCGGGGCCATCCCCTTCTTCGCACGCCTGGTCGAGACGTCCGTCCGCGAAGTGGACCACGGGCTCGTCGAGGCCGTTCAGGCCATGGGCGGCAACACCTGGACGATCGTCCGCAAGGTCCTCGTACCGGAGTCCCTGCCCTCCTTGATCTCCGGCACCACCACCACGATCGTCGCCCTCATCGGCTACTCGGCGATGGCAGGCACGGTCGGCGCGGGCGGCCTCGGCGACATCGCCATCCGCTACGGCTACCAGCGCTTCGAGACCGAGCTGATGTGGATCACCGTGGCGATCCTCGCCGTCGTCATCTCACTCATCCAGTTCGCCGGCGACTACGCGGCCCGCGGGCTGCACCGGCGCAGCGGGCGCTCGGGCCCCGCCCCGAAGCTGCGCCTGCTCAAGGTCAAGGAGCCCGCGACCGCGGACACCGGCAAGGCCGCCTGACTCCCCCTCGGACTCCCCGTTCACCCGTCACGGGGCCGTACCACCCCAAAAGGAAAGGCACTTTTCGTGCGTAACACCGCCAAGCTCGCCACCGCCGTCGTCGCCGCCGGAGCCCTCACCCTCGGGCTCACCGCCTGCGGCGCGGACAAGGACTCCGGCTCCGCCGACGGCCCGCTGATCGTCGCCGCGAGTCCCACCCCGCACGCCGAGATCCTCAACTACGTCAAGGACAACCTGGCGAAGAAGGCGGGCCTCGACCTGGAGGTCAAGGAGTTCACCGACTACGTCACGCCGAACACGGCGACGGAGGACGGCTCCGTCGGCGCCAACTACTTCCAGAACCAGCCGTACCTCGACGACTTCAACAAGAAGAACGGCACCCACATCGCGCCCGTCGTCACGGTCCACCTGGAGCCCCTCGGCCTCTACTCGAACAAGGTCGAGAAGGTCGGCGCCCTCAAGAGCGGTGCGACCATCGCTGTCCCGAACGACACCGTCAACGAGGCGCGCGCCCTGAAGCTGCTCGCCGCGAACGGTCTCATCACCCTCAAGGACGGCGCGGACAACTCGGCGACCCCCGCGGACATCGCCGAGAACCCCGAGAACCTCAAGTTCAAGGAGCTGGAGGCGGCCCAGACCCCCCGCTCCCTGGACGACGTGGACGCCGCCGTCGTCAACGGCAACTACGCCATCGAGGCCGACCTGAAGCCCGCCGAGGACGCGCTCGTCCTGGAGTCCCCGAAGAACAACCCCTACGGCAACTTCCTCGCCGTCAAGGAGGGCAACGAGAAGGACCCGCGCGTCACGAAGCTCGCCAAGCTGCTCACCTCCCCCGAGGTGAAGAAGTTCATCGAGGACAAGTACGCCGGTTCGGTCCTTCCGTCGTTCTGAGTCACCCGTCACCTCCGGCACACGCACCACGTCACCGCACGGGGTCCGCTCCTCACCAGGAGTGGACCCCGCGCGTGCGGTTCAGTGCTTTCATGCTGCATGCTGGGCAGTTCAGCAGGCCCGAAGGTTTCCGAAGGTTACGGAGCGGCGCATGACTACCACCTTCCCCGACATCTCCATCAGCACGGAGCGGTTGGTGCTGCGCCCCTTCGACGAGGACGACGTCCCGGCCCTGGCCGAGATGATGAACGACGAGCAGGTCATGGCCTGGACGGACGTCCCCCAGCCCTTCACCGAGGACGGCGCCCGCACCTGGATCACCGAGTACGCACCCGGTGAACGCACCGGAGGCCGCGGACTCGACCTCGCCGTCACCGAGTTCCTGACCCAGCGACTGGTCGGCCTCATCCAGTTGACCAAGACCAACTGGCACGTGCGGTCCACCGAACTCCTGTACGTCATCGCCCCCTGGGCGCGGGGCGAGGGCTACGCCTCCGAAGCGGCGCTGGCCACCGCCCGATGGCTGTTCCGGGACCAGAAGTTCGAGCGCATCGAGCTCCGTACGGCCGCCGACAACACCGCCTCCCAGCAGGTCGCCCAGAAGATCGGCTGCATCAGCGAGGGCGTCCTGCGCAACGCGTGCATAGCGCGTACCCGCACCGAGGAGGGCTGGGCCGAGATCCGCACCGACTACATCGTCTGGAGCCTCCTCCCCGAGGACCTCGAAGGCGTCAGCGAGGAACTGGCCGACTCCGGAGGCTTCACCTCGTACTCGAACTGGAACTGACCCCTCGGCCCCCCTGTCGACCCCCTGGGCATCGCCCGCCACGGCACGACGACGGCCCCACGCGCCACCGCCGGCGCGACGCGCTCGGGCTCTCCCGGCCAGGCCCGTCCGGTACTCCCCGGCTCGATGACGTACGGCGGCCACGGCAGTCCCGGCCCCCTGCCGTACGACCGGCGCGGCGCCCCCGGGCCCGACCAGGTACCCTCACGGAGCCCGTTGTCCGGGCTGCCCCTGACGACCTGCGCGAACCCTGGAGACTGACGACGATGGCCGACCGGGTCACGGTGATCGGCTGGGACGGCTCGCCGCTGACCGCCGCGGCGCGCTCCGCCCTCGGTGCCGCCACGCTCGTGGCCGGCGCGGCCCACCACCTGGCGCTCGACGAAGTGCCCCCGCATGCCGAGCGCATCCGCCTCGGCAGCGTCGCCCTCGCCGCCCGCCGTATCGCAGGCCACCGCGGCACCGCTGTCGTCCTCGCCGACGGGGACCCCGGCTTCTTCGGAGTCGTCCGCACCCTGCGGGCGCCCGAGTACGGCCTGGAGGTCGAAGTCGTCCCCGCCGTCTCGTCCGTCGCCGCAGCCTTCGCGCGCGCGGGGATGCCTTGGGACGACGCACAGGTGGTCGTGGCACACCGGCGTACCCTGCGCCGCGCGGTGAATGTATGCCGCGCCCACACCAAGGTCGCCGTGCTCACCTCGCCCGGTGCTGGACCCGCCGAACTCGGCCTGCTCCTCGACGGAATCCACCGCACCTTCGTCATCTGCGAGGAACTCGGCACCGAACGCGAACGGGTCACCATCCTGTCCTCCGACAAGGCGGCCGACCACACCTGGCGCGACCCCAACGTCGTCATCGTCATGGGCGGCCCGGTCACCGCCGGCGAGGGCGGCGGCTGGATCGCCGGACGCGACCCCGCTGCCGGACCGCGCGGCTGGGCGTTGCCCGCCGACGAGTACGGCGGCGAACTGGGCGAGGGCGAGACCGATCTGCTGCGCGCGGCCCAACTCGCCCGCCTCGGCCCGCGCGTGGGCGACCTCGTGTGGGACATCGGCTGCGGCAGCGGCGCTTTCGCGACCGAGGCCGCACGCTGCGGCGCCGCCGTCATCGCCGTCGACCGCACCCCCTACGCCTGCGGCCGCACGACCCTCGCGGCACGGCGCTTCGGCGTCCAACTCCAAGTGGTGCACGGCACCGCGCCGCACATTCTGGAGAACCTCCCCGAACCCGACGTCGTCCGCGTCGGCGGCGGCGGAGCGCGCGTGGTCTCCGCCGTCGCCGACCGCCGCCCGCAGCGCATCGTCACGCACGCGGCCACCCGCGACGCCGCCGAACTCATCGGCAGGGACCTCACCGAGCACGGATACGACGTCCAGTGCGCCCTCGTGCAGTCCGTCGAACTCGACACGCGGGCCTGGGCGGAGAAGGAACGGAGCGTTGCGTTCCTGCTCACAGGGGAACTCGCGCGGCGCGAAACCCCTCGCTGAGGAGTGGCGTCGGGCGGCGAACGGGCGGCCGTCCGGACGTTCCCAGTGATCCTGTTGTCGTACCGGCGAGGTAGGCTGGCGGATCGTTGTACTGCACTCGGGCGGTAGGTGCTTCGTAGCCCAATGTCCGGAAAGCGCGCCCGGTTTGGGGCGGGTCGTGGTACGGCGGAACGGGAGGGCGCGCAACGTGGCGCAGGCCACAGCGGGCCATTGCGGATCAAGCTGCCGCGACGGCGGGACGACCGCGACAATGCCATGTGGAATGGCTTTGTCGACTTGCGGGCGGATCGTCTCGTGCCGCTGAGCACGCACGCTCGTTCTCCACTGTGGGGCGGTCGGTGCGCCGTTCCGAGCCAGCTGGCGAAGAGCACTAACGGATGGGCGAGGGGTTACGCATGACCGACACCGGCCAGGTCCCGGCCGAGGGGCTGCCGGAGAACGCAGGCATGGTGGAGCAGCCGGGCGTCCACGCGCCGGGTGCGTACACCTACCTCTCCGAGACCGCCGCCGTGGACGAAGAGCTGCTGCTGCCGGGCGCCCAGGGTGCGTGGGGCCACGAAGCGACCCCACCGGCCCCTGAGTCCGTCGTCCAGGTCGTCCACGAGCCGGGCCCGCACGAGACGGACGGCCGGGACACCGGTGCCGTCGACGTGAGTGCCGTCCGTGCGCCCGGTCCGAGCGCCGTCGCCCCCGAGACACCTGAGGCGCCCGCTGTCGCTTCGGCGTCAGGGCCCCGCCGTGCGCCGGTCGCCACGCCCGTGCCGCAGTCGCCGGTGGCCCGCCGCCCGCTGCATCTCGGCCCGCCGACCCCGGGCGGCTCCCCCAGCCCGGTCCGCTCCCTCGCCGACCGCGGCCCCGCCGGTGCCCCGGTCCCGCCCGGCGCGGTTCGCCAGTCCGGGTCGCCCGCGATGGGCCCGGAGTACCTTGACGTGCCGCAGCACGCGGAGGCCGCACCTCGGGCCGCGTCGCCCTGGGTGGCCGTACCGGTGACGTCCTCGCTGGCCACCGGGTTTCCGCAGGCTCCGGCAGGCGTGGAAACGGTGCCGTCCGCTGCGGCGCCTGTGGGGAGCGCGGCCGGTGGAGCCGTGCCCGGGGACGGGACGGGAGCAGAAACGGTCGTCCCGGGAGGCGGGCAGGCAGCGGGTACGGCGCCGGCGGCGGCGCCCGCCCCCGCCGTGAGGGGGGAGGTGCTCTCGCCCCAGGTCCCCGAGGCCGTACACAATCCCGAGGCCCTGCACGCGCTGGACGGCTCCCTGGATCCCTCGGCCCCCGACCCGAGCGCGTTCCCGGTGGCCGAGGCCCCCCAGGTGTTCGACGGTGCGGCTCCGGCCGCCGGGACGCCGGCGCAGGTGCCGGCCGAACTGCCGACGGAGACGGAGCCCGTCGCGGCAGTGGAGGAGCAGCCGGCTCCGCAAGACCAGCCGGCCTTGCAGGGGCAGCCGGCCCCGCAGGACCAGCAGGCCGCCGTTGCGGACCAGCCTGCCGCCGTCCAGGACCAGGTGGTTGTGCAGGAACAGGTTGTCGTGCAGGACCAGGTGGTGGCGCCCCAGCCGGTGCCTGACCCGCAGCCCGCGCAGGAGGCGTCTGCCGCCCAGGCGACGCCTGGGGACGAGGCGACGGAGACGGGCGTGGAGGGCACCCCGAGCGCGCCACAGCCGCAGCTCGCGGAGCAGGGCCCTCAACTCGCCGTCCAGGCCGAACACATGCTGGACGCCGCGTCCCAGGTTCCGGACGCGGACTCCCAGGTCGCGACCGGCCACGCCGTGAACCCCGTGACTCAGACGGAGACTCCGCACGCGGAGCCCGCGCCGCAGGTGGAGACCGTGCCTCAGGCGGAGACCGTGCCCCAGGCGGAGGCAGTCCCGCAGCTGCTCGACGCCGAGGCCGTGCCCGCTCCGGAGGAGCCGCTGCCCGCGCCCGTCGTGCCGGAGCAGCCCGTCCAGGACACCGCGCCCACTCAACAGCCCCTGCCTGACCAGGAGTTGGCCCCCGCCGAGGAGCAGGCCCCCTTGGCCGAACCCACCGCCTCCGAGCCGCTCCACGCGGCGCCGGACGAAGTGACCGCGCAGGCCGAGACGCCTGAGCAGCATGCCGTGGACCAGGCACCGCCCGGCGGACAGTTCGTCCCCGTCGAGGAGCAGTCCGCACAGGCTCCGGAGACGGAGGCCCCGGCAGCGGTCGACGAGCAGGCCGAGCCCGTGCCCGCACAGGACGAGGCCCCCGACGTCGTACAGGCTCCGGAGGGCACCCAGCTCCCGGAGAACGCCCAGCCGCCGGTCGCCCCCGTGCCCACCACGCCGTCACCTGAGGACGCCCCGGCCCTCGCAGAGCCCACGGCACCCACGCCGGCCGAGGAGCCGCCCGCGGCAACCGAGCCGCCCGCGGCAGCCGCGGAGGACGTGCTTCCCACGACCGAACCGGAATCACAGATCTCCACCGAGCCGGAACCTCGGACCTCGACCGAGCTCGAACCCCAGACCTCGACCGAGCCGGAGCCCGAGACCGAGCCCGTGCCCGAGGACCAGGCGGAGGCACAGCCCACCACCCCGGACGAGGCACCCGCCCCCGCCCCGGCCCCGGCCCCGGACCCGGCTCCCCCGCCGCCCCGGCCCCGGGTGAGACCCCCATCGTCACGGTCCCCGCCCCCGCGAACCCGAGACGGTCCTCGAACCCGAGGCACTCGCCGAACCCGAGGCACCCGTGGCGGAACCGCCCGCTCCGGAGCCGCTCGCGGCGGACGCGGAGCCCGAGGTCGTACAGCACGCGGAGGACCTGGACACCAGGGTCGCCGACCAGGAGGAGAGCACGGCCGCCGCGGACGAGGCCAGGGAGCCCAGGGGCCCCGCCGCGCCCGGCTACGAGGACGCCGAGCGCGACGCCGTCCTGCGCGTGATGCGCGAGCGCCGCGACATCCGCAACGGCTTCCGCAGCGACCCGATCCCGCACGACGTGCTGCTGCGTGTCCTGGAAGCGGCCCACACGGCGCCGTCCGTCGGCCACTCGCAGCCCTGGGACTTCGTCGTCATCCGCTCGGCCGAGACACGCCGGACGATGCACGAGCTGGCCCAGCGTCAGCGCGAGGCGTACGCGAAGTCGCTGCCCAAGGGCCGGGCGAAGCAGTTCAAGGAACTGAAGATCGAGGCGATCCTCGACACTCCGGTGAACATCGTTGTCACCGCCGACCCGACCCGTGGCGGCCGCCACACCCTGGGCCGCCACACACAGCCCCAGATGGCCCCGTACTCCTCCGCCCTCGCGGTCGAGAACCTGTGGCTCGCCGCCCGCGCCGAAGGCCTCGGCGTCGGCTGGGTCAGCTTCTTCGACGAGCGCGAGATGGTGCGCGCCCTGGGCCTGCCCGAGCACCTGGAGGTCGTGGCGTACCTGTGCGTCGGGTACGTCGACGAGTTCCCGGAGGAGCCCGAGCTGCTACAGGCGGGCTGGTCCAAGCGCCGCCCGCTGTCCTGGGTCGTCCACGAGGAGACGTACGGCCGCCGCGCCCTGCCCGGCGAGGAGCCGCACGACCTGCTCGCCGAGACGGTCGCCGGTATCCGCCCGCTGGACGCCAAGGCGCTCGGCGAGGCGTGGGAGCGGCAGAAGCGCATGACGAAGCCTGCGGGCGCGCTGGGCATGCTGGAGATCATCTCGGCGCAGCTGTCCGGCCTGTCCCGCCAGTGCCCGCCGCCGATCCCGGAGCCCGCGGCCGTCGCGATCTTCGCGGGTGACCACGGCGTGCACGCCCAGGGCGTCACCCCCTGGCCGCAGGAGGTGACCGCCCAGATGGTCGCCAACTTCCTCGGCGGGGGAGCGGTCTGCAACGCCTTCGCCGGCCAGGTGGGCGCCGAGGTCTGCATCGTGGACGTCGGCGTGGCCTGCGAACTCCCGGCCACTCCGGGCCTCCTCCCGCGCAAGGTCCGCGCGGGCACGGCCGACATGACGACCGGCCCCGCGCTGACCCGCGAGGAGGTCAAGCAGGCGATCGAGGTCGGCATCGAGACGGCCCGCGACCTGGTCGCGGCGGGCAACAAGGCACTGCTCACGGGTGAGATGGGCATCGCGAACACCACGGCGTCCGCCGCCCTCATCGCGGTCTTCACGGGCACCGACCCCTCCGAGGTCACCGGCCGGGGCACCGGCATCAACGACGAGACCCTCGCCCGCAAGACCGAGGTGGTCCGCCGGGCCATCGAACTCCACCAGCCCGACCCGGCCGACCCCATCGGCGCCCTCGCGGCGTTCGGCGGCCTGGAGCACGCGGCGCTGGTGGGCCTGCTCCTGGGGGGCGCGTCCCTCCGTACGCCGGTGATCCTCGACGGCGTCAGCGCGGGCGCCGCCGCGCTGGTGGCCCGCGCCATCGCCCCCGAGGTCCTGGCCGCCTGCATCGCCGGCCACCGCAGCGCCGAGCCGGGCCACATGGCGGCCCTGAAGAAGCTGGGTCTGCGCCCCCTGGTCGACCTCGACCTCCGCCTCGGCGAGGGCACGGGTGCCCTCCTCGCCCTCCCGATGGTCCAGAGCACGGCGCGGGCGATGCACGAGGTGGCGACGTTCGATTCCGCAGGGGTAACAGAAAAGTAGGGTCACCCGCGGGCCGGCCGCACGTTCGGGGGCGCGGTGCTGGAGCCCCCGGTTCCGGGAAGGGGTGTGGAGTGGGGAAAGAAAACCCACCCCACCCCGGTCACCTCCCGGCCCCACACATAAAATCCGCACGTCAGGGTCGCTCCAAAGCCGCAGCGCGCCCACCGCACCGCCGCCAGCCCGAGGAGCCGCACTTCTCATGGCCGAACACCCCGCCTACCCCGTAGGCCTCCGCCTCACCGGCCGCCGAGTGGTCGTCCTCGGCGGCGGCCAGGTCGCCGGGCGCCGCCTCCCGGCCCTCATCGCCGCAGGCGCCGACATCCTCCTCGTGTCGCCCGAAGCGACCCCCTCCGTGGAAGCGATGGCGGAAGCGGGCGAGATCACCTGGGAGAGGCGCCCCTACGCGGACGGCGACCTCGCGGACGCCTGGTACGCCCTGATCGCCACCAGTGACCCGGAGGCGAACACACAGGCCTCGGCCGAGGCGGAGGCGCACCGCGTCTGGTGCGTACGCTCCGACAACGCCGACGCCGCCACGGCATGGACCCCCGCCACCGGCCACAGCGAAGGCGTCACGGTCGCCGTCCTCACCAGCCGCGCCAAGGGCCGCGACCCCCGCCACACCGCCGCCATCCGCGACGCCGTGGTCAAGGGCCTCCGCGACGGCACCCTCGTCGCGCCCCACCACCGCACCCGCACCCCTGGCGTAGCCCTCGTCGGCGGAGGCCCCGGCGACCCGGACCTGATCACCGTGCGCGGCCGCCGCCTCCTCGCCGAGGCCGACGTCGTCATCGCGGACCGTCTCGGCCCGCGTGACCTGCTCGCCGAACTCCCGCCGCACGTCGAGGTGATCGACGCGGCGAAGATCCCGTACGGCCGCTTCATGGCGCAGGAAGCGATCAACAACGCGCTCATCGAGCACGCGAAACAGGGCAAGTCGGTGGTCCGTCTGAAGGGCGGCGACCCGTACGTCTTCGGTCGTGGCATGGAGGAGCTCCAGGCGCTCGCCGAGGCCGGTATCCCCTGCACCGTCGTACCCGGCATCTCCAGCTCGATCTCCGTCCCGGGCGCGGCCGGTATCCCGGTGACCCACCGTGGCGTGGCGCACGAGTTCACGGTGGTCAGTGGCCATGTGGCCCCCGACGACGAGCGCTCCCTGGTCGACTGGACGTCCCTCGCCGGACTGACCGGCACGCTCGTGATCCTCATGGGCGTCGACAAGATCGGCCGGATCGCCGAGACCCTCGTCGCCCACGGCAAGCCGGCCGACACCCCCGTGGCCCTCGTCCAGGAGGGCACGACGGCAGCCCAGCGCCGCGTCGACGCGACCCTCGCCACGGTCGCCGAGACCGTCCGCACCCAGGACGTGAAGCCCCCGGCGGTCATCGTCATCGGCGAGGTCGTGACGGTGGGCGGGCAGGCCCCCGCACCGGCCCGGCCGCAGCCACCCGAGTAACCCCGGGTGGCAGTCACCCGAGTAACCCCGGGTAACCCAACCCGTTCAAGCCGTTGGCACCGCTCCCAGGACAAGGCAGTATCACCCTGTGGCCGATCTCATCACCGTTGAGGACCCCGACGACCCGCGCCTGCGCGACTACACCGGCCTGACCGACGTGGAGCTGCGCCGCAAGCGCGAGCCCGCCGAGGGCCTGTTCATCGCCGAGGGCGAGAAGGTCATCAGACGGGCCAAGGAGGCGGGCTACGAGATGCGGTCGATGCTGCTCTCGGCCAAGTGGGTAGACGTCATGCACGACGTCATCGACGAGCTCCCGGCCCCGGTGTACGCGGTCAGCCCGGAGCTCGCCGAGAAGGTCACCGGCTACCACGTGCACCGTGGCGCCCTCGCCTCCATGCAGCGCAAACCACTGCCGACGGCCGACGAACTCCTCCAGGCCGCCCGCCGGGTCGTCGTCATGGAGTCGGCCAACGACCACACCAACAGCGGTGCGATGTTGCCGTTGGGTCTCCAAAGGGGTGCAGGTCAGCGCGTTGCCATCTTCGAGGACATAGTTGATCACGCGAATCTGGGGGCTGCCTTCCGCAACGCGGCCGCTCTGGGCGTGGACGCCGTCTTCCTCACACCACGCTGCGCTGACCCTCTTTACCGGCGGGCGGTGAAGGTGTCGATGGGCGCTGTCTTCCACGTCCCCTGGACCCGGCTGACCTCTTGGCCGAAGGATGTCGAACTCTTCCGTGAGCACGGCTTCATGACGGCTGCCCTGTGCCTCGACGAGAAGTCGATCACGATTGACGAACTGGCCGCCCGCCGGTACGAGAAGCTGGCGCTGATGCTCGGCACCGAAGGCGAGGGGTTGTCGATCGACGCCCTGCGCGCGGCCGATGAATGGGTGCGGATCCCGATGTCCGCGGGAGTGGACTCCCTCAACGTCGCCGCAGCCTCGGCCGTGGCCTTCTACGCGACGAGGCTCTGAGCCACGTCGCCACGACACGTCTCAAGAGATCGCCGGTATTCGTGTGGTGGCTGTGGGTCCGGTAGACCACTCAAATGGCCAGCCGGCGCCTCGGTGTACGTCCACACGGCAGCTGCTTGGAAGGCATGTGCTCTACCCAGCTGAGCTACGGAAGCCGACCCGCGTGAACGCAGCTTCCTGGCGCCGCCCCCTGATACGCGGGGGACGCATGGGGGAATCGTAGATCCCTGGTGACTGGGGCAGACAAGCGCTCCCCAGTCATGCCGCACGAGGGTCTCACACCTTCTTCTCGGAGCCGAAGCCCCTCCAGGAAAGCAATCCAGCACCTGCCCGGCGTTGTCGATCTCCGAGCCGCGACTCGGTCCGGCGCCATGCTCGTACTCTCCGCCGAGGAAGGGATCGGATGCTTGATCCATGTCGGCGTCCTTCCTTGGAGACCGTGCCGGTTTCGGTGAGTTGCTGATCCCGTACGGAGTGTGTTCATCGAATGGCGTGAGGGTATGTATACCGGCGCATCTGGGACGAAGTGGGACGGCTCGGCGGCACAAGTGCCGCGGGCGCACGGGCTGTCGCAGGGTGCAGGGACGAAAGGGGACAGGGATGGCTCGTTGGCGGCCACTTCCCGCAGCGCTGGACAACGACACGCGACTCCTGGTGGAACGCCTACGCGGTCTCAAGGACCAGGCCGGCCTCAGCCTGGCCGAGCTGGCTGCCCGAACCGCTTACAGCAAGTCGGCGTGGCACCGGTACCTCAACGGGGACAAATTCCCGCCGCGGCAGGCGGTCGAGGCGCTGGGACGGCTGGCCGGGGCGGACGGCGCCCGGTTGTTCGTACTGTGGGGCGTGGCGCATCACGCGCGCGAAGACCTCCCCGAAGAACCCGCCGTGCCACCCACCGTGCCGGACAACTCGCCGGCCGAGGCCATGCCGCGACCGCGGACGCCCCGTCGCCGGCGCGGTCTCCTCGTGCTGGTGATCGCCGCGTGCGTCGTGCTCGGCGTCGCGGCCTTCGCCGCACGCTTGACGTCCCCGTCCCTGTCTCTGTCGTTGTTCTCCTCCGCCAACACGGCCGACAACAAGCCGGTTTCATGCTCGGAGGAGTCCTGCCAGGGGCGGCTCCCGCACGCGTCGCGCTGCACCCAGGACGCGCGGACCGTGAGCAGCGTGACGAGCGGCGGGTACGTGGTGCGGCTGCGGTACAGCCGGGCCTGTTCCGCGGTCTGGTCCGAGGTCCATGTCCACGGGGGAACGGTCGTACGGGAGGTCTCCATCGAGTCGGGCCCGGACGAGCGGCTGACCTCGTACCCGGAATTGCGCGAGGACCGCGCGAGCAGCCCGATGCTGGCCGCGTCGCCGCTCCGGACGGAAGAGGCGTGCGCGATCGCCGAGGGGAAGCTGGCGTGCACCAGTAAGGACAGCTCCGAGGTGATGTCCGCTCCCGATGCGTGAGAGTCCCGGCCCCGTTCCGGATTGAGGCGGTAGGGC
This sequence comes from Streptomyces sp. KM273126, assembly GCF_004337435.2. Taxonomy (NCBI): domain Bacteria; kingdom Bacillati; phylum Actinomycetota; class Actinomycetes; order Kitasatosporales; family Streptomycetaceae; genus Streptomyces; species Streptomyces sp. KM273126. Next base: position 1,179,087 of record NZ_SJXB02000002.1, read on the forward strand.
CCGCGCCAACTTCACGGACATGCAGGGGATTTCCCAGCCCGTTCCGGGACACCGGGGACGGGAGTTGGGCAGCGCGGCACCGGACACGACTGAGGTGTCGGCGCCGATCCGAAGCGTCCGGCAGCCGAGCACGGTACGTCCTCCGGAACCCCTGACCCGTGTGCGGCACAACGCGGAATACTCGCCTCGAAGGAGACATCCATGAACCTGCGTCAACTCCGCCACGGCACCGTCGCCGTACTCGCCGCGCTCGCCCTCTCCCCGGCCGCTGTCGCGGTCGCTGACGGCATCCCCACCACGCCGCCCGCTTCCTCGACGGCGCCGTCCCAGCAGGCGCCCACCGGGCATGCGCCCACCGCCCGCCACACGACTCCGTCGAACAAGGAGCCGAACGCGGTGCGCCGCAGCAGCCGGGGTGTCGTCGCCACGCGTACCGCGCGCCTGAACATCCGCTCCGGCCCCGGCACCGGCTACCACGTGATCGGCTCGCTGCGGCACGGAGCCAAGGTGCCGCTCGCCTACAAGAAGGACGGCACCCGCGTCGGCGGCAACAAGCACTGGTACAAGCTCGCCGACCGGAAGGGCTACGTCTCCGCCCGCTACGTCCGCAACCTCGACGTCGTTCCGGAGAAGTAGGAACACTCGACGACCTCCGCGAAGGGCCTCGACTTCCGCGGAGTGAACCCCGGGTGGGGCCCACGGCCCCACCCGGCCGCGGTCGCTGCCCGCGCCGACGAGACCCCCGCTCCCGGCGCGGCCCGCGACCGCACACTCCAGGCCGTGGGCGACCAGCCCCGTCCCACGGCCTTCTGGCGGGCTCCGTCGCGGATGGAGCGCGCCGTCCCCTCCCTCGCGTTCCTCGCGCACGTGCGCAGACAACAACGGGCACCGGCGGTCAGCGACGTACAGACAGAAAGGCAGCCTTCGTGAGCATCTCCGGAACCGAACACCCCAGCCGTAGGAACGCCCTCATGCTGGCCGCTGTCCTGGGCGGCGCCCTGTGGACCGGCGGCCGGGCACAGGCCCGGACAACGGCCGGGCCCTCCAGAGGCGGCACGCCCGAGCTCTCCGCCCGGGGAAGGGCCTGGCTCACCGGCCTGCGTCTGCATTGCCCCACCGTGATGCAGTCCTTCGCCTTCGACGAGGTGAACGGTGACCTCTACGCCCTCCAGGTGGTGCAGGGCGGCCTGCGACTGGCGGGCGAGAGCCGCGCGTACACCCATGCGGAACGCGCCCGCCGAGGGGATCTGTGCCTCAACCGCCTCTCCATGAAGGGGGCGTTGACGGGGCACATGTTCCTCAAGGGCTTCGGCCACGGCGGAGCCATGGGAGTCGGCGAGCGACGCGGGAGCAGCAGCCTGTGGACGGAGTGGGACGCGAACCCGGCCTCGGGATACGGCCGCGGCGTCTGCCGCTTCCGCTTCGCCGACGGCCGCGTCCTCACCCGAAACAGCCCCGGCATCAGCGCCTACCGCCCCGTGCCGGGCTCGACCAGCAATTACGTCACCCTCGACCCGGACCGGGGCAGACTCCTGCTGCGCTACAAGGTGGAGGGCACCCCGCGCTTCGCGGTGTACGACATCACGCGCTTCGCCGCATGGGACTTCCGGCAGTTGGCCGACTTCGCGCAACCCGACGCCCACCTCGGCCTGCCCTTCCAGGGCATGGCTCTGTACGGTGACTCGGTATACCAGCTCATGGGCAGCGGCTACGGCCCCGACAACCCTGCGACGTCAAGTGGCAACACCCGTATCTCGCGGATCAATTGGCGTACCCGCACCGTGGACCAGGAATACCGCGACCGGACCGCACCGGGATTGTCCTGGCGCGAACCGGAGGGCCTGGCGGTACGTCGCAGCGACAGGCGGCTCTACATCGGCTTCGCCGAAGGCGCGCCGGGACGGAGGAGGTTCTCCCTCTACGCGAAGCGGCTCCGGTGAGCCGTGGGGCTCTCGCCCGACTGCGCGGATCCTCTCCACCGCCGCAGGGTGAAGGTCTCCAAGGGCGCGGTCTTCGCGGTGCCGTACGCACGCCTGGGGACCTGGGCCGAAGAGCCTGGAGACCGTCCGCGAGGCCGGCTTCACGCTCCTCGCGCTCACCCCCGACGAGAAGGCCAAGACACTCGACGAGGCGGCGGCACCGGATGGACCGGGTGGCCCTCATGCTCGGCGCCGAGGGCGACGGCCTGTCCACCCAGGCACTGGTGGCGGCCGACGAATGGGTCCGCATCCCCATGGCCCACGGCGTCGACTCCCTCAACGTGGGCGCGGCGGCAGCGGTCGCGTTCTACGCGGTGGCGACGGGCCGCCCGCCGGCCTGATGGAGCCCACTCATCGGCTCGCCCTGTAGGGCTCCGGCAGGGCTTCGTACGGCTGTTCCTTCCGTACGCTCCGATCGCCGTCCAGCCCGCGCGACGGCCCCTGGCATCCCTGCGCCGCCGCGATACCCAGAGCCACCAGCAGCGTCACCACGACGAACACGATGAGCCGCTGCCGCAGCAGCCGGGGGTTGGCGGGCCGCCGCCCGGTCCCGTTGGTGCGGGGCGCCGTACGGCCACCGCGAGGTACGGGCCGTTTGCCGGACCGGGTGGTGCCCCGCGCCGGCGCCGGACGCGCCCCCGGGCCCGGCCGCGCGCCGCCGCCGGTCCGGGGGGACGAGCCGCCCGTCCGGGACCCACCTCCCGTGCGCGGCAGGGGAGTGCCCTGTGGACTCTGCGGCCGCCGCTGGGTGCGTTGCTCGGCGTTCTGCTCGGCGTACTGCTCCCCGAGCCGCCCCGAGGGCCGGTCGGGAGAGGTACGCGGCGCGGGCGGACGGACCTCCGCGAGCCCCTGTGTCTCGCGTGCGGCGATCTCCTTGAGCCGCAGCGACAGTTGAAGAGTGCTGGGCCGCTCCTCGGGGTCCTTCGCGAGGCAGGCGCGGATGAGCGGAGCCAGCGCGTCCGGCACACCGTGCAGTTGTGGCTCCTCGTGCACCACCCGGTACAGCATGACCTCGGAACTGCCGTGCCCGAAGGGCGAGTCGGAGGTCGCCGCATAAGCGAGCGTCGCGCCGAGTGAGAAGACATCGGTGGCCGGAGTGACGGCCGCCCCGCGCACCTGCTCGGGCGCGAGGAACCCGGGTGACCCGACCGCCGTACCGACGTGCGTCAGCGTCGACGCCCCGGTCGCCCACGCGATCCCGAAGTCGATGATCCGCGGCCCTTTCGGGGAGAGCAGGATGTTGGACGGCTTCAGGTCACGGTGGACGACACCCGCCTCATGTACGGCGAGGAGCCCCTCGGACAGGGCGGACCCGACCGCGGCGACATCGGCGGCCGGCAGTGGCCCGTCGCCGGCGATCTTGTCGTGCAGGGAGGGCCCGGGCACGTACTGTGTGGCGAACCACGGGCGGTCCGCATCGAGATCCGCGGCGACCAGCCGGGCGGTGCAGCCGCCCCGGATCCGCCGCGCCGCCGACACCTCGCGCGCGAACCGCGACCGGAACTCCTGATCCTCCGCCAGGTCCGGCCGGATCACCTTCAGTGCGACCCGCTGTCCCCGCTTGTCGGAGCCCAGGTAGACAACGCCCATCCCGCCCGCGCCGAGCCGTCTGTGCAGCCTGAACGAGCCGACGACGCGCGGGTCCTCGCGCCTCAGGCGCATCATCGCCATGTTCATCCCCGCTGCCCGGTCCGTGTGACGTGGCACAGCTTACGTTTCCACACCCGGGTCCGCGCAGAGGCCGCGCCCTCTCGGCCCGATCGATTGTCAGTGCCGGGTGGGAAAATTGAAAGGTGGTCAGGGAACAGGGGTTCGGGACTGCGCTGAGCTGCCCGTGATCCCAACATCCGGTGGCAGAAGGGGGATTGAATCCGTGAAGGGTGATCGCGTGGAGATAGTCGTGGACGCCGGGGACACGACGCGTACCTACGAGGTGGTGGCGAGCAGGGCGGGCCGCCGGGTGGAGACGGCGGTCCGCAGGGGGGTGGTGGAAGTGAGCGAAGTCACGCGCAACGGATCAGTGGTGCGTACGGCCCGCTTCATGGCGAACCGGGTGCTGGCCCTTGTGGAGCAGCCCGTCCCGCGGGAGGACGTCTCGGAACAGTCGGGGCACGCCGGGCGTCCCCTCCGGGAAGACCCTGAGTCCTAGGTCCTCGTCTCCACCCAGGGGAGTACGACGCAGGTCATGGCTCATCCTCCGGGAGGCCCGGCAATCGGTACGAGGGCATGACGACCCGTACCGGCCGCGCGCCTAGATTTGAGGTCAAGCGGCGGGTGCAGCACTCGTCCCCCGAGGTCAGACACCCGCCGCTGCCACGAAAAGCACCGACTTAACCACCAACAGGTCAGGAGAGGGACCATGGCCCACACGGCACCGCGGACGATGATCCGCACGCAGGGACGCAAGGCGTACAGCGCAGCGTTCCGCACCCGTCGCCCGGGCCGCCGCCACCCCCTGGTGGCGACCGCGATGGTCCTTCCCCTGGCGGCCCTGCTCGTGTACGCCTTCGGCGGCTGGGAGGCAGTGGTCACACAAGCGTCGTCCGTGGGCGTGATGCTGGGGCGCTGAGCGGCGACCCCAGGCCCGGAAGAGCGGTCCGGGCGGGGACATCCACCCATGAAACCCCGTGGGGACGGGGGTGCGGCGGACGGCACAGACGCCCGCGCAGCTGGGGAGCTGCGCGGGCTGTCTATTGCGTCGACGGGGGTCCGGCACCATCCCGCCTCGCCCCCGTACATCTACCCCTACCCCCGCACCTTCCAATGCCGCCCCGCATGTCCAGCCTTGCCCCCTGCCTTCCGGCGGCCCCCGCACGTCCAGCATTGCCCCGCACATCCACGCGTACCCACCTTCCAGTCCCCCCGTGCTTCCATTCCTGCCCCGCACCGTCCAGCGCCGCCCGCACATTTCAGCCCCTCCGGCGTTTGAGGAGCGGGGGTCCGGGGGCCGGCCCCCGAAGCGGGGTCCGGGGCGGGGCCCCGAAGAGGGGGTCCCGGGCGCAGCCCCAAAGCCCTGTGGGGGTCCAGGGGGCTCTGCCCCCTGGCGGGGTTGAAGGGGCGGCAGCCCCTGGGGAATGGGACGGGTAGGGGCGGCGGGGGCGACCTCACCCACGGGCACCCTCACCCACGCGCATCCCCACCACCGCACACCCGCCCCCGAAACACCTGCGTACGCTCGACGGCAAGTGCCATCCCCCAGAGGAGCCCCGTGACCGCAGACGTACTACCCGCCCTGACCGCCAGGGCACGCGGCGCGGCTCATCCTCAGGGCGGAGCCTGCACGCACGATGACACCGTGCTCGCCGAGCGCGACGACGGCACAGTCGTACGGCACGGCGACACGGTGGCCAAGGCGCACGCTCCGGGCACGGACCCCACCGAACTCTCCCCCGCCTCACCACGGCCGCCGCACTCCCCGACATCCTCCTGGCCCCTCTTCACCCCACCCCGGCCGACCTCAACGGCCGCCTGGTGACCTTCTGGCCGTACGGCACACCTGTCGACCCGGACGTACCGGAGGACGCCCCCTGGGAAGCGGCGGCCGTGCTGCTCGCCCGGCTGCACAAGGCACCCGTACCGCCCGGCCTGCCCCCCATGCGCGGCCCGGCCAGGGCGGCCCGGGCGATCGCCCGGCTCCACGCGGTCGGCCCGCACCCGGCCGCCGGCCCGATCCTGCGGGCGTGGGCCACCCTCCCGGCCTGGGCCAGGGACGAGGCCCCGCTCCCGGACACCACGACCCTGTGCCACGGCGACCTCCACCTCGGCCAACTCGTGCGGCTACCCGCGCGGACCGGCCCCTGGCGGCTGATCGACGTGGACGACCTGGGCGTCGGCGTACCCGCCTGGGACCTGGCCCGCCCGGCGGCCTGGTACGCCTGCGGCCTGCTCCCGCCCGACGAGTGGACGCGGTTCCTGACCGCGTACCGGCAGGAGGGCGGCCCGGCGGTCCCAACGGGCGGCGACCCCTGGCCGGCCCTGGACGTCCCCGCCCGCGCCCTCACCGCGCAGACGGCCGCCCTGGCCGTCGCGAAGTCGGTCGCGGAGGACCGGCCCCTGGACGAGGTGCAGCAGGCCGTGGTCGACGCCTGTGACCGAATGGCCGCCGTCCCACCCGAGTTGCCCCAACGCTCCACGAAGTAGGGTGCAACCGAGTGAAGCCGGGCAGTGTCTGTCCTGGCGATACGCGAAGCAGCACCGAACGGCGAGGAGTTGAGCCGAACCATGCAGTGTCCGAAGTGTCATGCGCCGATGCACACGTACAACCGCAACGGTGTCCAGATCGAGCAGTGCAGCGGTTGCCGCGGGATCTTTCTCGACTACGGCGAGCTGGAGTCCCTGACCCGCCTGGAGTCCCAGTGGTCCCAGCCCGCGCCGCCGCCCCCGGCCGCCCCGCAGGCGTACCCGGCGGCCCCCGCCCCCGCCTGGGGTGCCCCGCACGGAGGCCACGGCGGTCATCACGGTCACTACGGCCACAAGCGCCACAAGAGCTTCGGCCACATGCTGTTCTCCAGCTGAGCTCCGCGGCTGAGCCGCACACGAGGAAGCCCCCGGCCGTACGAGACGGCTGGGGGCTTCGGTGTGTGGACGATACTGGGATTGAACCAGTGACCTCTTCCGTGTCAGGGAAGCGCTCTCCCGCTGAGCTAATCGTCCTCGGGACCACGGCCGGAGGGCCCTGGGTACTGCGTGCGCGATACTGGGATTGAACCAGTGACCTCTTCCGTGTCAGGGAAGCGCTCTCCCGCTGAGCTAATCGCGCGGGACGGGATCTTGTCGTACGTGCTGAAAGATCCAGTGGACGATACTGGGATTGAACCAGTGACCTCTTCCGTGTCAGGGAAGCGCTCTCCCGCTGAGCTAATCGTCCTTGGAGGTGGAGACGGGATTTGAACCCGTGTAGACGGCTTTGCAGGCCGTTGCCTCGCCTCTCGGCCACTCCACCAGGAGTGCAGGGGCTCGGGATGATCCCCTGGGTTCCTTCGAGCGGACGACGAGGCTCGAACTCGCGACCTCAACCTTGGCAAGGTTGCGCTCTACCAACTGAGCTACGTCCGCTTGTCGTTTCCGTTTCGCTTGCGCGTCGCGGCGACGAGTTGAACTCTAGCGGATTCCGGGGCCAGTACAAAAACGCGTTTGTGCAGCGTGCTGCGGTGCGTCCGGTCCAGGACCCGGTCAGGGCGGCCCGCGGGGCGCCCGTCCTAGACTCGACCGCGTGCCCGACCTGCCTCCTCTTGCCCGCTTCGGCGGCATCGTCGCGACCGGCCTCACCGACGTGACCAGCGATCCCACGGCCCTGGACTCATCCGGATTCTGGGCCGTCTCGGCCGACTACGAGGGACGTCTGGTGTGTGCGCGCTTCCGTGACGTACGACGCGAGCCGGTACCCGCCGTGGTTCCTGGGGCATGGCGCGGTCCCGGCACCGGTGGCTGGACGTCGTCCCTGGACCGCGGCGCGTACACGGAGGGCGTACGGCGCATACGCGAGCACATCGCGGCCGGCGAGGTGTACCAGGCGAACCTCTGCCGGGTCCTGTCGGCGCCCGTCGCGCCCGGAGCCGACGTGGACGCGCTGACCGCGCTGCTGGCGCGCGGCAACCCGGCGCCCTATGCAGGAACGATTCGCCTGCCCGGTCACGGCGTGGAGATCGCCACCGCGTCGCCCGAGCTCTTCCTGCGTCGCGAGGGCCGCGTCGTCGAGTCCGGCCCGATCAAGGGCACCGGGCGCACGGAGGCGGACCTGCTGGAGAAGGACTATGCCGAGAACGTGATGATCGTGGACCTGGTCCGCAACGACATCGGCCGCGTCTGCACCACGGGCTCGGTGACGGTCCCCGACCTGTGCGTCGTCGAGAAGCATCCGGGCCTGGTCCATCTGGTCTCCACCGTGCGCGGCGAACTGCGCGACGACGCCGGCTGGCCCGAGCTGCTGACCGCCGCCTTCCCGCCCGGCTCCGTCACCGGCGCCCCCAAGTCCAGCGCTCTGCGGATCCTCGCCGCCCTGGAGACGGCACCTCGCGGCCCCTACTGCGGCGGCATCGGCTGGGTGGACGCGGACCGGGGCACCGGCGAGCTGGCCGTGGGCATCCGTACCTTCTGGATCGACCGCGCGGAAGGCCTGCTGCGCTTCGGCACCGGCGCGGGCATCACCTGGGGGTCGGACCCCGAGGGGGAGTGGCGGGAGACCGAGCTGAAGGCGGCCAGGCTGCTCGCGGTAGCGTCGGGGGAGTACGAGGTGAGTGGGAGGACCGTTACGTGAAGATCTGGCTCGATGGTGGTCTGCAGGACATCGAGGCCGCCCGCGTCTCCGTTTTCGACCATGGACTGACCGTGGGCGACGGCGTCTTCGAGACGGTGAAGGCGGCCGACGGGCGGCCGTTCGCGCTGACCCGTCACCTCGACCGGCTGGCCCGCTCGGCGCGCGGCCTCGGGCTGCCCGAGCCCGACCTCGACGAGGTGCGCCGCGCCTGTGCCGCCGTGGTCGACGCCAACCCGATGCCGCTCGGCCGCCTCCGCATCACGTACACCGGAGGCGTCTCCCCGCTCGGGTCGGACCGCGGCAACCACGGCGCCACCCTCGTCGTCGCCCTCGGTGAGACGAGTCGGCGCCCCGATTCGACGGCCGTGATCACGGTCCCCTGGACCCGCAACGAGCGCGGCGCCCTCGCCGGCCTCAAGACCACCTCGTACGCCGAGAACGTCGTCGCCCTCGCCCGTGCTCACGAACACGGCGCGTCCGAGGCGCTGTTCGCCAACACGGTGGGGCAACTGTGCGAGGGCACGGGCTCGAACGTCTTCGTGGTCCTCGACGGGGAGATCCACACCCCGCCGGTCCCCTCCGGTTGCCTCGCGGGCATCACGCGCGCGCTCACCGCAGAGTGGACGGGCGCCCGCGAGACCGACCTGGCGCTGGACGTCCTGGAACGCGCCGACGAGGTCTTCCTGACCTCGACCCTGCGTGACGTGCAGGCGGTGCACCGGGTCGACTCACGCGAACTCCCGGGCGCCCCGGGCCCGGTGACGGCCAAGGCGATGCGGATCTTCCAGGAGCGGGCGGGGAACGACCTCGATCCGTAGCGGCGGGGTTCGCGGTGGCGGGGAACGTAGTGGCGAGGGGCGGGCGCGGCGCACGAATCCCGGATGACGACGAGCGGCGATACGGGTAGAACACCCCTGATGACCACCACCCTGCGGCCGACCGAGCCGCTTCAGCACGCTGCGGACGGAACGCGTTCGCGGAACTACCAGGTGTGCGTGAACAGCCGTCCCGTGGGCGGCATACACCTCGTCACGCGCCCGGAGTACGGCCCTGACGTGGCCCGCATCGAGGACCTGCACATCGACGAGCACGACCGCGGGCGCGGCCGGGGCACGGTGGCCGCGCTCGCCGCCGAGGAAGTGGTACGGGGCTGGGGATGCCGGCGCATCGAGGTGTCCGTGCCCGGCGACGCGGACGCCTCCCTCCGGCTCGCCACGGCGCTCGGATACCTGCCCGGCAGCCGCCACATGGCGAAACCCCTCAACGGCACCCGGCCCGAGCTGCCCGCGGGCAGCGCCGCCCGTCCCATGACCGAGTCCGAGTACGGTCCCTGGCTCGCGCACGAGCGCGAGGCGTTCGCCCGCAGCCTGATCGAGAAGGGCATGCCGGCCGCCCAGGCCTACGCCAGGACGGACGAGGGGCACGCGAAGTACCTCGCCGACGGGCTGGCCACCGAGAACACCCTGATCAGCGTCCTGGAGCACGAGGGGGCGCGGGTCGGTGTCCTCTGGCTGGGGCTGTGGCCCGAGACGGGGTTCGTGCTGGAGGTCGAGGTCGACGCGGAGCACCGGGGCCATGGTCACGGCCATGCCCTGATGCTTCTGGCCGAGCAGCAGGCCGTGTCGGGCGGGAAGGACCGCATGACGCTCAACGTCTTCGCGGGTAACACCCCGGCCGAGCGGCTCTACGAGTCGCTCGGTTACCGGACGACGGCACACCACCTGTACAAGGAACTGCTCTGAGGCGCACGCGCGACTGCGTGGTGGGGGGGTGCTGTGCGAGCCTCGGGGGCACCGCGAGCCGTGACCGCTACGAGGCCGGCGTCCCCTCGGCCAGCAGTCGGTCGGCGATCTCCTCTATGCGCTCGCGCAGCCCCTCCTGGCTCTTGCCACCGTCGAGACGTTCGCCGCCGATGACGTACGTCGGGGTGCCGGTCACGCCGATCGCCTTGCCCTCGGCCTGGTCGGCGTCGACGATGAGGATGTGCCGGCCGTCGATCAGCGCGGTGTCGAACTCCTCGGTATCGAGGCCGAGTTCGCGGGCCACGTCGATCAGGAAGGGCTGGCCCTCGCGGCCCAGTTGCTCGACCCGTCCCAGTACGGCCTCCACGTACGGCCACGCCTTGCCCTGCTCCGCGGCCTCCTCGGCGGCCTGCGCTGCGGCGAAGGAGTGCTTGTGCTTCTCCAGCGGGAAGTGACGCAGCCGCAGTTCGAGCCGGTCGCCGTAGCGGGCGCGCAGCGCGCGGAGGTCGTCGAGGGCGCTGTGGCAGTCGGGGCACTGGAGTTCGCACCATACGTCCAGGACCACGGCGGCGGGACGTGCGGGGGAGGAGTCGCTCATGGGCTCCAGTCTCCCAGCAAGGCCGGCGCCGACCCAATTCGGGACGCACAGTTCAGGGGCCGTAGATGTCTGGTACCGGGGGTGGAGCCGACCCCGAGACGACCCGGAGATCTCCCTGAGGTCCGGTCCGGCCATGGCATGCCGGGTGCGGGGCGGTGCAGGATGGAAGGAACGAACCGACCCTGCCCGACCGAGCACCGCCTGGAGGACCGGATGATTGCCGAGACCGTTTGTGCCGCAGTGTCCGCGGCCGGCCTGGGCGTCGCCGCGATCACGGCCTACCGCAAGCGCTTCCTCAGGGCGGCCCGTATCGCCGCGTACTCACTCATGCCCATCGGTCTGGTGATGACCGGGGTCGTCGAGTGGGCGGCCGACACGGCCTTCAGCCCGACCGCCTGGGCGGGCTTCGGCGTGCTGGGCGCCGCCTGGCTGCTCTTCGTGACCACCCGTGCCGTGGAGCGGCGTGGTGGAGGGACCCGCAAGGAGCGCAAGGCAGCCCAGGCCGCGCAGCGTGAGGCGATAGCCCCCGCGGCCTCGGCTCCCTCCCTGGGACAGGGCACCCGCCCCGCCGCCCGCCCCACGACCACGCCCCGGGCCGCCGGCTCAACCGACTCCGGGGACGACTTCAGCGACATCGAGGCCATCCTCAAGAAGCACGGCATATGACAGCATCGTGGTCCGGATGATCGCGGATGTACGAGCCTGACTGAAACGACACAGTGGGTCCGGCGAGAGGTCGGAAGCGATCACGGATCGCTCCCACGCAACGGGATATTGGCGAACTCCTGGTCATTCCGCATGTGTTGATCGCGGTGAGGGTCTCGGCTGCGCAATGATCGCCGCGAGATGCTGGACACAACCCAGAGCGACAGCGCAGCTCCCCCCGAGGAGCGGCGAGGTTGTCTCTTCGCGCTCTCCCAGCCACCGCTGATGATCTTCCTAGCGGTGATCGGCTGTCTGCTGCTCATGGCATCACTGCACGACCTGCTGATGCTTTGAGCCGTAAACGGAGCCCAGGCGCCACCCGCCGAGGGCTCCGTCAGCCTCGGCGCACCCAGCTCGGCCTCCCTCTCGCCGTCCCTGCCTCTTCGACCGTGCGACCGTCTCGTCGTCGGCTGTCTCCGGCGCGTCCCCGGCCGTTTGCCGGGGAGTCCGAAGATTGGCCCCTCAGCCCGTGGCCTCCTTGCGGCGGGCCCGGTAGGCCGCCACGTGGAGGCGGTTTCCGCAGGTGCGGCTGTCGCAGTAGCGTCGGGAGCGGTTGCGGGAGAGATCGACGAAGGCGCGACGGCAGTCGGGGGCCTCACAGCGGCGCAGCCGTTCCTGTTCCCCGGCGACCACGAAGAAGGCGAGCGCCATCCCGCAGTCGGCCGCGAGGTGGTCGGCGACGGACGCGCCGGGCGCGAAGTAGTGCACGTGCCAGTCGTAGCCGTCGTGGTCGGTGAGCCGCGGGGTGGTGCCCGCCGCGGCGACCAGGTCGTTGATGACTCCGGCGGCCGAGCGTGCGTCGGGTGCCGCGAAGACCTCGGCGAACCGGCCACGGACCTTGCGTACCGCCGCGAGGTCGAGATCCGACAGCACCCCCACATCGCTGATCTCGTGCCTTCGTACGAAATCGCCGAGCGCCGGGATGTCCAGGAGGCCGTCCGTCATCGTGTCGTCGTCCGGCACGGTGTTGACCAGATCCACCACGGTGTCGAGGGCGCACCGGGTGTCGTGGGTGATCAGCACGTTTCGCTCCCTGGCCTGGAGGTCGGGCGGGGCGCCCGCCGATGCTGGCCGATGTTAGTGGCTCGCCGGCCTGTTCGAGGGGCACGGGACGAGCCTGGAACAGCGCCGTGACGACCGGAACCCGCCCGGTACACGTGTGCCCGGACGTGGTGGGTTCCGGTCCGCGCACACGCGTCCCCGTCGCCCACGCGCCTCTCTCCGGGCCCGGACACACACGCCCGCCCGGGGCCCGGACACGCCCGTTGCCCCAGGCTCCGACACGGACCTCGCCCAGCCCGTCGCGGAACGTCACTGTCCGGCACTCCGTGCGATATCGGTGCGTACGGTGGCACAGGTGGTATCTGTTACGTGCCGTACCTGTCCTCGCCGCACCCGTGCACGCCGCTACATCGGTACGCGCCACGCGCCACGCGCCACGCGCACGGACACCGGCGCCCCCGCGCGGAGCTCCGCGGCGACGGTGCCGGTGAGTGTCCTATGCGGTTGTTTCCTGGCCCGAGCCGTCTCCCCGAGTGGACGGCGCCGGGCGGCTTTGTGGGAGCCTCGCCCTAACTTTCCGCCAGGATGTGCGAGAGCTCCTGATCGAGGTCGAAGTGCCGGTGCTCCGTGCCGGGTGGCACGGCGGCGTCTGTCCGCTTCAGGAACGATTCCAGGGCCCGCGCCGGGGCCTCGAGCAGGGCCTCGCCCTCCGGAGAGCTCAGGGCGATGCACACGACGCCCTGACCGTGGCTCCGGGACGGCCAGACGCGGACGTCGCCGGTTCCGGTGGGTCGGTGGAGCCCTTCGGCGAGGAGGTCGCGGGCGAACACCCACTCGACGGTCTCCTCGGCTCCGGTGTGGAAGGTGGCGTGCACGGCGTAGGGATCGGCCGTGTCATACCGCAGTCCCGCGGGAACAGGCAGTGAGGACTCGCTCGACACAACGAGGCGCAGGTGCAGCTCGCAGCTGACCGTGGTGTTCATAAGCGCCAGGGCCTTTCGCTCAGTGTGCGCTCGGGGATTCGCACGTCGGCGAAATCGACATGCCACCTACGGTGCCGTTGTAAACCCCTCTGAGTGTTTTGCGTAGCTTTTGGTAGCTCATCCGGCCGAGAGTACGTTTGCCGGATACGACCATTCTGGTGATCGGTTTCTCTCGGGTAGGGTTTGGTCATATGGATACGGGGAGTGGCGAGGCGGGGGAGGTCGCCGTGGCGGCCGACGGAACGAAGAGCGACACGGCCGGCGTACCCAGGGGTCAGACCGACGCGAAGGCGGGCGGGGAGGCGGTTCGTGGGTCCCGTGCGCCGGAATTCGTCAAGACCCGGCGCATGCTGCACCTGAGCTGGCAGGTGGGTGTCTTCGTCCTGGGGCTCGCTGTTGTCGTGGCGGGCGTGATCATGCTGCCGTTGCCCGGTCCGGGCTGGGTGGTGATCTTCTGCGGCATGGCGATCTGGGCGACCGAGTTCGTCTGGGCACAGCTTGTGCTCCGCTGGACGAAGCGCAAGGTGACCGAGGCGGCCCAGCGGGCCCTCGACCCCGAAGTGCGGCGTCGCAACATCATCCTGACGGCGATCGGCCTCGTGATCATGGCTGTGCTGGGCGGCATCTACCTCTGGAAGTTCGGCTTCGAGATGCCCTGGAACATCAAGGACCAGTGACCCAGCGGTGGTCCGACGCTACTCCGGTAGTGGTCGGAGGCATCCCTGACATGGGGTAATCTTCTTCCTGCGCCCGGGCGATTAGCTCAGCGGGAGAGCGCTTCGTTCACACCGAAGAGGTCACTGGTTCGAACCCAGTATCGCCCACATGATCGGTAAACGACCCGGTCCACGGTTTCCGTGGACCGGGTCGTTCCGTTTGTGGACCGCGCACTGCGTGGGGCCTGCCTGCCGCCTTCCGGGTGTCGTGGTTGCTCTCCGTCGCCCGCACCAGTTCGGCCGACCACCGCCTCGCCGAGGCCGGCCGCGTCCCTCACCGGGCCGGACCCGCCGTCTCTCCGGTCGGCAGCGACGTACCCATCCGCGTGCCGGGCGCCGTGCCGCGGTGTTGCGCTCCGCGACCCGCCCTGCTCGCCCCGGCCGCCCGTTCCCAGCCGCCCGTCGGCAGAGCCTCGCTCCGACATCGTGCCGCCCTCTCAACCCCACCCACTGACGCCCCGGCTGTCCCGCAACCCCCCGTTCGCCCCCAATCCGCTCCACTCGCCCGCCCCAACCACCCCCCGACCTGCACACTCCCGTACCCGCCCCCGCCGCACCCCATCCGAGTCACCTCACCGAGCACCCTCCGCTTTCCATCAATTCCTGTGCGGATTATTGACGCGCTGGGAGGGCCTCCGTACCTTGTGCCAGCAAGCGCTTACTTGAAACGATTCATGAGGCGGCCGCAACGTCGCGGGGAGGCTCAACCATGCAGCATGACCGGAAAGTTGAGAGGCGGACCATCCTCAAGGCGGCCGGCGCCTCACTGGCCGTCGCGGGGCTCGGGGCGACAGCCACGGCCTGCGGCGGCGACAGCGGTGCGGGGGACGGGACGGTGACGATCCGTTACGCGTGGTGGGGAGCCGAGGACCGCGCCCAGAGAATCAACAAGACCATCAAGCTGTTCGAGAAGAAGTACCCGAAGATCAAGGTGAAAACGGACTTCCAGCCCTACCCGGACTTCTGGAAGAAGTTCAACACCCAGGCCTCCGGCGGAAATCCGCCGGACGTCTTCCAGAATGCCGTCGCGTTCCTGCGCAAATACGACGCGAAGAATGTGCTGCTCGATCTCAGCGAGCAGGTCAAGGCGGGCAATCTCTCCATGGACGGCTTCCGTGCCGGACTGGAGAAGTTCGGCGAGATCGACGGCAAGCTCCTCGGGGTTCCGGTCGGCTCCAACTCGATGGCCCTGGTGATCGACAAGCCCGTCTACACCAAGGCGGGGGTCACACCGGAGCAGGGCTGGACCTGGGACGACTTCGACGCGGCGATGAAGAAGATCCGTGACAGGACGGGCCGCGCCGGCGACAGCGGCATGTACGGCGTCATGTACCTCTACGACCTCTACCTGCGCCAGAACGGCAAGGCGTTCTTCACCGAGGACGGGATCGGCTTCACCGAGGCGGATCTGAGGGACTGGTGGACAAAGGCGGAGAAGGGCGTCGAGGAGGGCGTCTACACCGACGCCAAGAAGGTCGCCCAGATCAAGCCCAAGTCGGCGGTCGCCGCGGAGATCGCCGCCGGTGAGTTCACCTGGGACAACTTCACCGTCCGCTACACCGCCGAGGGCAAGAGCGAGTACGGCCTGGCCCCCATCCCGACCACGGACGGCAAGAAGACCGGCCAGTACCTCGGCTCCCTCATGCTCAGCGGTTCCAAACGCACCCAGCACCCCAAGGAAGTCGCCCAGTTCATCGACTTCATGGTGCACGACCCCGAGGTCGCCAAGATCATGGGCTACGACCGCGGCGTGCCCGCGACCCAGGCCCAGTACGACGCGTTCCAGCCGACCGACGAGGTCAACAAGGCGATAGCCGCCTACGAGGAGTCCCTCGTCGCGTCGGGCGTCCTGGAGCCCATCACCCCGCACCCGAACGGCGCGGACATCTGTGAGGCCGCGTTCCTGCGGATCGCCGAGGAACTCGCCCTGGGCGAGCGCTCGGTGGGCGACGCGGTCAAGCAGTTCTTCACCGAGTCGAAGACGGCTCTCGGCAGCTGATGGGAACCACCGTGACACACGCCCCTGCGATGGAGGGCCTGTCCAAGGACGAGGGCTCCGAGCCGCGGCACGGTCCGGTGAAATCCTCGCGCCCCGCCGCCCTCAAGCGGCGGGGCCGCCGGGAGAACCTGGCCGGCTACCTCTTCATGTCCCCGTGGATCGCGGGTTTCCTGCTGCTGACCGCGGGCCCGATGGCCGCCTCGCTCTACTTCGCCTTCACCGACTACAACCTGTTCGACGCGCCCAGGTGGATCGGTCTCGACAACTTCTCCGAGATGTTCGGCGACCCCCGCTGGCAGCACTCGGTGCGGGTGACGTTGTGGTACGTCGTCGTCGGTACGCCGCTGAAGCTGCTCGCGGCCCTCGGGGTGGCGCTGCTCCTGGCGCAGTCGCGGCGCGGGCAGGCCTTCTACCGGGCCGCCTTCTACGCGCCGTCGCTCATCGGGGCGAGCGTCTCCATCGCGATCGTCTGGAAGGCGATCTTCTCGGACGACGCGATCGTCGACCGTACGCAGAAGCTCTTCGGGCTGAACGTCGGAGGCTGGACCGGCGACCCGGACATGATCATCTACAGCCTGGTGGCGCTCACCGTCTGGCAGTTCGGCGCCCCCATGGTCATCTTCCTGGCCGGCCTCAAGCAGGTCCCGCGCGAGTTGTACGAGGCGGCCGAGGTCGACGGGGCGGGCAAGCTGCGGCGGTTCTGGAACATCACGCTGCCGATGATCTCCCCGGTCCTGTTCTTCAACGTCCTGCTGGAGACCATTCACTCCTTCCAGATCTTCAGTTCGGCGTACATCGTCGGCGGCGGTGCCGGAGGTAATGCCTGTGGTCCCGCGGACGGCACGATGGTCTATACCTGCTACCTCTACGTCCAGGGCTTCGAGAACAGCCGCATGGGCCTGGCCTCCGCCATGGCCTGGATGCTGCTCGTCGCGGTCGCCCTGGTCACGGCGGTGCTGTTCTGGTCACAGAAGCGCTGGGTGCACTACGAGGAGGGTGCCTGATGAACGCACAGGCCACCGACATCACGCCGGCCACCTCCACGAGGGCGGGCAGCCTCCGGCGCAGGCTGCCCGGTTCCGTCGCCTGGCACATCGGCTCCCTCGCGATCCTCGCGGTGATCCTCTATCCGGTGATCTGGGTCATCGGCGGCTCGTTCAAGAGGAGCGAGGACATCATCGGCAGCCTGGACCTCTTCCCCGGCGATCCGATCATCTCGAACTACACGCGGCTCACCGAGGGCATCGCGGACATCTCGATCTCCACGTTCTTCCTCAATTCACTGACCCTCGCCCTCGGTTCCGTGATCGGGATCCTGGTGTCGTGCTCGCTGACGGCGTACGCCTTCGCGAGGATCAGGTTCGCGGGCCGCAATCTGCTGTTCACGCTGATGATCGGCACGCTGCTGTTGCCGTACCACGTGCTGCTGATCCCGCAGTACGTGTTGTTCCGCAACATGGAAATGATCAACACGTACACCCCGCTGCTGCTGCCGAAGTACCTGGCCACGGAGGCGTTCTTCGTCTTCCTGATGATGCAGTTCATGCGCAACCTGCCCAAGGAACTCGACGAGGCGGCCCGCCTCGACGGCTGCGGGCATCTGCGCATCTACTGGTCGATCGTGCTCCCGCTGTGCCGTCCGGCCCTGATCACCAGCGCGATCTTCACCTTCATCAACGCGTGGAACGACTTCATGGGTCCGCTGATCTACCTCAACGAGCCCGACAAGTACACGGTCTCCCTCGGTCTGAAGATGTTCGTGGACCAGGAGGGACTGGCGAACTACGGCGGCATGATCGCCATGTCCCTCGTCGCCCTCCTGCCGGTCCTCGCCTTCTTCCTCGCCTTCCAGCGCTATCTGATCGACGGTATGGCCACGTCGGGTCTGAAGGGCTGAGGTGAGCTGACCATGGTCCCGGCATCCACGAAGACCTCCACCGAGGCCAAGGCGAAGGCCAAGGCCAAGAAATCCACGGCACGGGGTGAGTCCGTGCTCGCCGAGCGGTTCGCGCTGTTCGCCGAGTGTCTGCTGACCGGCGTGTGGATCGCGGTGGCCTCGCTGCCGCTCGTCACCTACCCCGCCGCGTTCGCCGCCGGGGCGCGGCATCTGCGGCGGCGCATCGCGCATGAGGGCGGCGGCTGGCGGGAGTTCGTGGCGGACTTCCGGTCGGCCGTGCGCGGTGGGTGGGCCGCCGGACTCCTGGGCTGGGCCACCGCGGCCGCGGTCTGGGTGGACGTCCAGGCCGTACGGGCCGGGCTCCCCGGCGGGCCGCTCGTGGGTGCCGTCGGTGTGTTCGCGCTGATCGGCATCACCGTCGCCGGGTTGCGTGCGACGGCGGTGTGGCAGCCCGCCGTCTCCTGGCGGACGCTGCTCGCGGACGCGGGGCGGCGGACCGTGCTCGACCCCGCCGGATCCTTCCTGCTCGTCGGCGGACTGGCCGTGGTGGCCGGCTCCGCCTGGTTCGCCGCGCCGCTGGCGCTACCGGTACTCGGGGCCGTCGCGGCGGCGGCCGTCGCCGTGGAGGAGCGGTACCAGCGCCGCTGAAAGCCGGATCTCAGCGGGCGCGCCGAGCGGCGCGCCCGTACGGGGGACGGCGTCCGCGCGGCGTCCGCGCCGTCGCCCCATCTGTCATGCCCCTGCCCGACCGAGGCTTCCCGCACGGAAAGGAAAGGCTGAACTCTGATGTCTCCCATCCCCCGCAGGTCCCTTCTCAAGGCGGCCGCAGTCGCCGGAGCCGCCGCCCAGTTCAGCTGGGCACTCGGCACGAACGCACAGGCCGCCACCAGATCCGGGGCAGAGGCCGCGGACGCGGACCCCGTGACCCTGGACTGGCTGGAGGACGGCGGACTGGGCACCGCGCCCGGGTCGACCGTGGGTGTGCCCTGGCCCAAGGGCACCTACGAGAAGGAACAGTCGTTCTCCTTGACGAACGCGGACGGCAAGGAGATCCCCGTCCAGTCCTGGCCCATCGGTTACTGGCCCGACGGCTCCCTGAAGTGGACCGCCCACGCGGTCGGCGCGGGCGCCGGCTCCGGGAAACTCACCCTCACCGCGGGCACCCCCACCGCCCCCGAGAAGAAGGTCACCGTCAAACGGAGCGGCGGCACCATCGACGTGTCGACCGGCGTCATCACCGCGAAGATCGGCACGAGCGGCTCCACGCTCGTGAAGTCGGTCCTGCGCGGTGCGACGGAGATCGCCGGCACCGGCCGCCTGGTCCTCCTGCGCCAGCCCGAGATCGAGGACGGCGACCAGGGCACGGAGAAGTACGAGCGGTTCGAGAGCGTCATCGGCGAGGCCGAGGTCGAGCAGGACGGTCCGGTCCGTGCGGTCGTCCGCATCGACGGCAAGCACCGCAAGGGCGACCGCAGTTGGCTGCCCTTCTCGGTCCGGCTCTACTTCTACGCGGGCGCCGAGTCGTTCCGCATGGTGCACACCATCACGTACGACGGCGACCAGGAGCCCGGCAAGGCCGGCGGCGACTTCATCCGCGGCATCGGCGTGCGGTTCAAGGTGCCGATGCGCGACGCCGCGTACGACCGGCACATCCGCATCGGCGGCGAGGGCACCGGTCTGCTGCGCGAGGCCGTCAAGGGCATCACGGGCCTACGCCGCGACCCCGGAGAGGCCGTGCGCACGGCCCAGTTCGAGGGCAGGAAACTGCCCGACCCGTCCACCTGGGACCAGCGGGTCACCACCCGGCTCCAGTACATCCCCGAGTGGGGCGACTTCACGCTCTCCCAGCTCTCCGCCGACGGCTTCACGGTCCGCAAGCGCACCAAGAAGGGCCACGGCTGGATCGGCGCGGGCGGCGGCCGGCGGGCGAACGGCTTCGGATACGTGGGCGGCGCGAGCGGCGGGTTCGCCTTCGGTCTCAGGGACTTCTGGGAGAAGTTCCCCGCCCAGCTCGACATCCGGGGCGCCCACACCGACACGGCCGAGGTCACCCTCTGGCTCTGGTCACCCGAGGCGCAGCCCATGGACCTGCGCTTCTACCACGACGGCATGGGCCAGGACACGTACCCCGAACAGCTCGAAGGCCTCAACATCACCTACGAGGACTACGAACCCGAGTTCGGCACCCCCTACGGCATCGCCCGCACCAGCGAACTCCTCTTCTGGGCCCACGAGTCCACGCCCAGCGCCGAGGCCCTGGCCCAGCAAGTGGCGGCCGTGCGCACGCCCCCGCAGCTCGCCGCCCCGCCCCAGCAGCTCGTCAAGGCGGGCGTCTTCGGCAGGCTCTTCTCCGAGCCGGACCGCTCCACCGCCGCCAAGGCGAAGATCGAAAACCATCTCGACTTCCTCTTCACCTACTACAAGGACCAGGTGGAGCAGCGCCGTTGGTACGGCTTCTGGGACTACGGCGACATCATGCACAGCTACGACCCCAGCCGCCACCAGTGGTGCTACGACGTCGGTGGCTACGCCTGGGACAACTCCGAGCTCTCGCCCGACCTGTGGCTCTGGTTCGCGTACATGCGCTCCGGCCGCGCCGACATCTTCCGCTTCGCCGAGGCCATGACCCGGCACACCGGCGAGGTCGACGTCTACCACCTCGGTAAATGGGCCGGGCTCGGCACCCGTCACGGAGTCCAGCACTACGCGGACAGCGCCAAGCAGCAGCGCATCGCCAACACCACCTACCGCCGCTACTACTACTTCCTCACCGCCGACGAACGCGTCGGCGACCTCATGCACGCCAACGTCGACTCCGACGAGACGTTCCTCGTCCTCGACCCCATCCGCAAGATCCGCACCGAGCCCTACACCCCCGACCGCAACGCCCTCTCCATCGGCTTCGGCACCGACTGGAGCGGCCTGGTCTCCGCCTGGCTCACCGAGTGGGAACGCCGCGGACCCAAGTGGGAGAAGGCCAAGGCACGTGTCCTGTCCACCATGGAGACCATCGCCGCCCAGCCCAACGGCTTCGTCCAGGGCAGCGCGCTGTACGACCTGGACACCGGCAAGTTCGCCATCGACAAGGAGGCCAAGGTCAGCGTCTCCCACCTCTCGTCCATGTTCGGCCTGGTCGAGATGTGCGCCGAACTCATCGACCAGATCGACATGCCGGAGTTCAAGGAGGCGTGGATCGACTACTGCCGCTACTTCAACGCCACGAAGGCCGAGCAGAAGGCCCGCTACGGCTCCGACTTCGGCTCCCTGCTGCTCTTCCAGGGCCACTCACGTCAGGACGCGTACGCCGCCGTCCAGGCCGGCGACGAGAAGCTGGCGGCCCGTGCGTGGCGCCAGTTCTACAACAGCGCCGACACCTGGGACTACAAGGAGTCCACGGACTGGTCCACGAAGAAGATCGAGGGCCCGACGGCGTTGGTGCCCGGCAGTGAGGCGGCGTGGGTGTCGACCAACGCCACCGCACTGTACGGGCTGGCGGCGATCCAGAACCTCGCACTGGTGGGCGACAAGATGCCGTAACCCGCGCTCCGCGGGGGCGCGGAGTCACGGACCACGCGCCCCCTAGCGGAAGCGCCCCAGCACCTCCCGCACTCGTCGTGCGTCCCGCAGCCGCTGCTCGTACGTGGCACCCAGTGCGAGCAGCGCCAGACCGGCGAGTGCGGGAGGTACCCAACGGGGCAGCGCGCCGACGACCTGGGCGATGTACGGGGCGAGCTCGTGCAGGGCGACCAGGGCGAGCACGGTGCCGCCGAGGACGAGCGGTGCCTGGAGGTGGTGCCGTGCGCCGAGGAGGGTGACGGCGAGTGCCGCCGCGCCCAGCAGCAGCGGGCGCGGCCAGTCCGGGTCGCCCCACGCCGCGAGCAGGCTCGGCACAAGGGTGACGGCCAGCCCCGGACCGTACGCCGTCCAGGACGAGACCTGCGCGTCGCGTCGCCGGCGCACGACTCCGAGCACCAGCGCGGGGACGGTCACGGGCAGCGTGTACGCCTCCGGGGTGCCCACGCCCCAGGACGCCAGACGGACCCAGGCGGCCAGGAGGAACAGGGCGGCGGCCACGTACCCTATGTGCCGCCGGTCCGGGCGCAGCGCGGTGCCCGAGGCGATGACTCCAGCGAGGCCGAGCACCAGGGCCAGTACCGGCGGGTCGGCGAACGCCAGCCCGATGGCGAGGACGCCCGCGGCAGCGCCGGTCACCTCGACGGGCACGGTCATGGGGGAGCCCTCCAGACGGGCCGCGACGACGGCCGCGATGACCGGGACGGCGAGGACGAGCAGCGCGGTGTGCTGCGGCTGCCAGGCCGCTGCCGAGCCGATCGCCCAGGTGAGGGCCGTGGCATACGTCAGTGCGGCGGGCGCGCAGCACACCCCCGACTCGCGGTGCCAGGCAGCCGCCGCCGCGAACACGACCACCAGCGCCGCGAGCACGACGAGCGTCGCCGTCCGGGAGGCAAGGGCGACGCAGGCGAGGCTGAGGGAGGTGACCAGGGCCAGGACCATGACGGTGGCGGGCAGCGGGGACCGCATGGGCGTGGAGCCCTCGTCCGGCTCCTCGGGTTCCGTCGGCCGGGGCGCTGCCCACGCGAACGCCAGCACGGCCACGACCACGAGTCCCTGCACCACCATCCCCACGGCGTACGGGAGTTTCAGTACCGCCGGGACCGCGAACACCGCCGCCACCCCCAGCACGAGGGCAACCGTCAACGCCTGCACCCGCCACGCAGCGCCCCGGCCGGCGAGAACCAGCACTCCGGCCACGACGGCGAGCACGAGCGGTCCGGTGGCCGAGTGAGCGGGCCACGGCAGGTCCGTCGTGACCGCCGTCCGGGCATCCGCCGGTGCTGTGGACCAGATCCGCTCCACCCAGCCGAGCGGCCCTACGACCGCGAGCGCGACGAGGGGCAGGGTCCAGGACACCGCGAGCGCCTGCACGCAGGCGGACGCCGCGACCAGTCCGCGCCGTACGGGGTCGGGAAGGCGCATGCGTACGACGGCGAGCAGCGCGACCCCGCACATCAGACAGCCCGGAACCGTCCACTCACCGGGCAGCGACACCCTCAGCACCCCGCCTACCGCGGCGACCAGGAGCAGGCCGCCGGTCAGGGCCGTACCGAGGGCGAGCTTCGGCTCCGGGGCGTGCCAGGCGGCGGTCAGTGCGATCACCGCGGCGAGGGCGAGGACCCCCGCCGCACGGGTGGCGGAGCTCGGGTCGGATGCACTCCAGGAGAGCCATCCGGCCGCCAGAACACCCCAGGCCCCCATGCAGATCGCGGCGACCGCGGCGGCGATCCGCACCGGCTTCAGGGACACCAGGAGTGCGACAGCCGTGTCGGCAGCGGCGGTCGCCAGCACGGCCGCCGTGACCGTGAGCGGACCCGCGTCCACCGCCAACGCCCAGAGCAGCAGGGGAAGTTGGGCGGCGAGCAGCGCAAGCGGGAGGGGCAGCCGAAGCGGGACGGAACCGGTATGCGCCCCGTGGGGCTCCTCGCCCTCGACCCTCCCGGCAGGTTCCGTGGGCGCCAGCACGCCGATCCCCACGCCGTACGCCGCCCACACCCCGGCCAGCACCGCCGACGCCGCGGCCGCGTAGCCGGTGCCCTGCACCTCGGTGAACGCGACCTCGTGCAGCGCGTACGCGTCCAGCACCGTCAGCGCCAGCCCGAGGCCCGCCACCGCCTCCGCGGTCGAGCGCAGCCCGCGCCGGAGCAGCGGCACGGGCACGCCCAGGGCCGCCAGCGTGACCGCGCCGAGCACCAGCGCCCGCCCGGCGATCCCCATGTGCCCCCAGCTGACCAGCGTGAACGCGATCGCGGCGACCGTCAGGAGGATGCCACCGAGGACCAGCAGCACGTTCTGGACGCTGGGCGCCGTCGCCTCGGTCCTCCGTACGGGCGGCGCGGGCGGTGCCGCGTACAGCGTGTTGATCAGCCAGGCCCGGCGCGCCAGCAACACGGCGCGGCGGGCGTCGAGTTGGCGCAGCTCGGCGTCGAGGAACCGCAGCTCCTCGGCCGGGGGCGGAAAGTTCGTCATGCCGAGGAGTGTGGGGCGCGTCACATGGCACGGCATGAGTGCGCGTACTCAGAAGGTACTCAGATACCGCACGGCGCCCCTTCCCGTGGGCACACTCTGACCATGGACTGGAGCCACTACCGCTTCCGCACCCTGTGGGCCCTGCCCGTGCCGCCCGCCACCGTGTACAAGGTGCTGGAGCGGGCCGAGGACTACCCCCGGTGGTGGCCCCAGGTGCGCGAGGTGACCCGCCTCGACGACACGTCCGGTCTGCTGCGGATCCGGTCCGTCCTGCCGTACGACCTGAGGTTTGCCGTCCGGGAGGTGCGGCGCGATCCGGCTGCCGGACTGCTGGAGATCGAGATGACCGGTGACCTCGACGGCTGGGCGCGGTGGACCCTCACGCTCGCCGGGACCGGCACCCTCGCCCGCTATGACCAGGAGGTCCATGTGACCAAGCCCCTGATGAGGCGGCTCGCCGTGCCCGGTCGGCTCGTCTTCCGCGCCAACCACGCGCTGATGATGCGCGCGGGGAGGCGGGGGCTCCTGGCCTACCTGGGGAGGGGCATGAAGCGGTTTGAACCAAACGCTCGGGGGCCTGTATTGTTCAGTCCGTTCCCGGGCGATTAGCTCAGTGGGAGAGCGCTTCGTTCACACCGAAGAGGTCACTGGTTCGAACCCAGTATCGCCCACGATGTCGATGGCGGCTCGTGCCTGCATACAGCGCAGGCCGAGTCGCCATCGTCGTATTCTGCGCGGCGTCGCCGCGCGCGGCGGGGGCTCCGCCACCCGCACCCCCTCGGCTTGTGGTCGCCCTTCGCTGAGAAGCTCAGGCCGCCGCCGGCAGATCCGGCCGCAGCGGCCACGCCGGATCCACCTCCTCCTCGGTACCGCTGCGCGCGAACCACGCCTGCAGGCCGCGTGCCTGTGCCGCGTGCCACACCGCCTGCAGGGTGTGCAGCTCGGCGGGGGAGAGTCGTTCCAGCCGGGCCGCGAAACGGCGCCCCACCGCCCGTACGACATCCATCGCGGCCAGCGCGTCCGCGCCGGCGTCGTGTGCGCCCTCCAGAGTGACGCCGTAGTGCCCGCACAGGTCGGTCAGGGTGCGGCGGCCCTTGCGGTAGCGGTCCAGATGCTTGTCGAGGACGCGCGGGTCCAGCACGTGCAGGGGCGACGACTCGAACCAGTGGGAGAGGCAGGACGCGCGGTGGCGGCGCAACTCCCTGTCCAGGAGCGTCAGATCGAAGGGAGCGTTCATCACGACGAGCGGCCGGCCCCGCACGGCCTGCTCCGCCAGCTCCTTGGCTATCTCCTCCATCACCGGTGACGGCCAGCGGCCGTTGCGCTGCAGGTGATCCTCCGTCAGTCCGTGTACCGCCGTCGCCGCGGCGGGCACCGGCACACCCGGGTTCACCAGCCATCGCGTCACCCTCGGCCGGGTGCCGGGCGCGTCCTGGACGACGACGGCCGCCGACACGATCCGGTCGGTCTCGACGTCCACGCCCGTGGTCTCCGTGTCGAACGCGGCCAGGGGTCCCTCGTACCAGTACGCCATACGCACACAACTCCTCGTTCACCTTCGGCAGTTGACGCACCGTCTCCTGCCCGATCCGGTGATACCCGGGCTGTTTGCGCCATACGCCGGAAGGAGACAACAGAAGTACGGGTCTTTGCAGTTCAGCGGCCTGTGTCAGACATTCACATTGCTCTGGAAGGCTGTCGCCATGGCGATCGCGCAGCCGGAACAAGGCGGGCTGCGGCCGCAGCGGACCGTCCCCCATCGAGGCACACTCGCCACCACCGCGTGCATGGAGACACTTCAGGTGGGCTATCTGCACGCCGTGGCGGCGGCCGCGGGCTGTTCGCTCTCCCAGCCCTTTCCGGACAACGGCATCGACTGGCACGTCAGCCACAGCGCCCCAGGGCACACCGTCGATGACGAAGTCACCATCAAGGTGCAGCTCAAGCGCACCTACCAGATCCCACCCAACCCGCCCGCCCGTCTCCCACCACCACCTCAACCGAGGCTGCGCCCCCGCCCCGCAGAATTGGCCCCGCCTTCTCCTTCACGCTCGACAACGAGCACCTGGCGAAGCTCGCCCGCACCCCGGTCTCGGTGCACAAGATCCTCGTGGTGATGCTCGTGCCCCGCTCCCAGGACGACTGGCTGCGCGCCAGCCACGACCGCCTGGACCTGCGGCACTGCTGCTACTGGATCAACCTCGCCGGGCACCCGATCACCGGACGGCACAGGACCAACGTGCGCATACCGACCTCGCGCATCTTCGACGACCGTGCGCTCTGCGAGATCATGACGCGGGTCGGAACGGGAGGCAGACCGTGACGCACCGCCCCATCGACGAACCCCTGAGGCCGGTCCGGCCCCATCCCGTCGGCGCCGCCCGGCCCCTGCCACCCGAACCCGGCCGGGTCGACCCGGCGGTCCTCAGCACCCTCCTCCACCGGCACGGCTGGCAGCGACGCGGCGGAGCCGCCGGACGCTACGGCCGCTGGACCCCACCCGGACCGGGCGGCGCCGGTACCAGCCTGCTCGTGCCCGAGAACCGCGCCTTCCCCGACAGCGACGACCTGCTCGGCGAGGCACTCGACGCGCTCTCCCGCAGCGGATCCCCGTCCGCCCGCGACATCCTCCTCGCCCTCTCCGTACCCAGCGACGAGATCCGCTGGTGGCGGGACATCCCGACCGGCCCCGTCGGCGCCGCGCCCTGGACCGTCGAGGACCGGTTGCGCAGCGCCGCCCGCCAGATGCTGCTCGCGGGCGCGCTCGCCACACACGCGCGTGCGGGCTACTACGGTGCCCGGCACCGCCGCCCGGCGGCCGTGTCCCTGGAGGACGTCCTCGTCGGCACCGCTCCCGACGGGCGCCGCATCACCGCCTTCGTCCCCGTCGCCACCGGCCGCCCCCTCGCCGTACGCCTCCACCAGGCGCTGTACGCGGCCCGCGAGGCCGCCGACTACCGGCGCGCCACCGGTGGCATGGACGCCTTCGACAGCGCCGTCGAGGCAGGCGTCAGCCACGAACTCACCGAGTCCCTGGCCGCCCTCGTCCGGGGCACCGAGGGTGCGCGCATCGCCGTCGAATGGGCACCCGCCGCCGGGGTTCCCGAGGGCTGCGCCCCGCATCCCGAGCCCGTCGAGTTCTCCCCGGGTGACCTGCCCGCGCTGCGCGAGGCCGCGTCCCGCTATCTGCGCGAGGAACCCTCGGTGTCCGTGCGCCTCACCGGAGCCGTGGTACGGATGCGCCGCTCGGGGCCACGCGGAGAGGGCACCGTACGCCTGCGCGTGCTCGCCGGGGCCGAGGTGCCGCACGTCCGCATGACACTGGACGAGGAGTCGTACCGGATCGCGGGCCACGCCCATCTCGTCGGGCTGCCCGTCCGCGTACACGGCAGGCTGGAGCGCCGGGGCGGGTTCCGGCGCCTCACCGGCGCTTCGGGGGTCGTCCCCGTGCAGGTCGACGAGGCGGAGCGGGACCGGCTGATGAAGTCGCTGCAGGAGACCGCGGAGACGATGGCCTTCTTCGAGGAGGCGTGCAGCGGGGAGTGAAGCGGGTCGGTGATAACCGTTTCGCAGAGGGCACCCCGGGCTCGGTACGATTCCTGTCTGCGTACGCGGACGCGTGCGCGCTCACCCATCAGGCAGGAGAGACCGGTGTCAGACGTCCGTGTGATCATCCAACGCGATTCCGAGCGGGAAGAGCGCGTGGTGACGACGGGCACTACGGCCGCCGACCTCTTCGCCGGCGAGCGCACCATCGTCGCGGCCCGCGTGGCCGGCGAGCTCAAGGACCTCGCGTACGTGGTGAGGGACGGCGAGACCGTCGAAGGGGTGGAGATCTCCTCCGAGGACGGCCTGAACATCCTGCGGCACTCGACGGCGCACGTGATGGCGCAGGCCGTGCAGGAGCTGTTCCCCGAGGCCAAGCTGGGCATCGGCCCGCCCGTCAAGGACGGCTTCTA
Source organism: Streptomyces sp. KM273126 (assembly GCF_004337435.2). Lineage (NCBI taxonomy): Bacteria > Bacillati > Actinomycetota > Actinomycetes > Kitasatosporales > Streptomycetaceae > Streptomyces > Streptomyces sp. KM273126. The sequence goes on from NZ_SJXB02000002.1 coordinate 1,206,968, forward strand.
CTACGACTTCGATGTCGAGACGCCGTTCACGCCCGAGGATCTCAAGGCCGTCGAGAAGAAGATGCAGGAGATCCAGAAGCGCGGCCAGCGCTTCTCGCGGCGCGTCGTCACCGATGAGGCCGCCCGTGAGGAGCTGGCGGACGAGCCGTACAAGCTGGAGCTGATCGGCCTCAAGGGCTCCGCGTCCTCCGACGACGGCGCGGACGTCGAGGTGGGCGCAGGCGAGCTGACCATCTACGACAACCTGGACGCCAAGACCGGCGAGCTGTGCTGGAAGGACCTCTGCCGGGGTCCCCACCTGCCCACCACCCGCACCATCCCGGCGTTCAAGCTGATGCGCAACGCCGCCGCGTACTGGCGCGGCAGCGAGAAGAACCCCATGCTCCAGCGCATCTACGGCACCGCCTGGCCCTCCAAGGACGAACTGAAGGCGCACCTCGACTTCCTCGCCGAGGCCGAGAAGCGCGACCACCGCAAGCTGGGCAACGAGCTGGACCTGTTCTCCATCCCGGACGAGATCGGCTCCGGCCTCGCCGTCTTCCACCCCAAGGGCGGCATCATCCGCCGGGTCATGGAGGACTACTCGCGCCGTCGGCACGAGGAGGAGGGCTACGAGTTCGTCTACACCCCGCACGCCACGAAGGGAAAGCTCTTCGAGGTCTCGGGCCACCTGGACTGGTACGCCGACGGCATGTACCCGCCCATGCAGCTCGACGAGGGCGTGGACTACTACCTCAAGCCCATGAACTGCCCGATGCACAACCTGATCTTCGACGCGCGCGGCCGCTCGTACCGTGAACTGCCGCTGCGCCTCTTCGAGTTCGGGACCGTGTACCGGTACGAGAAGTCGGGTGTCGTGCACGGTCTCACCCGTGCCCGCGGCTTCACCCAGGACGACGCGCACATCTACTGCACCAAGGAGCAGATGGCGGACGAGCTCGAAAAGACGCTCACCTTCGTCCTGAACCTGCTGCGCGACTACGGCCTCACGGACTTCTACCTGGAGCTGTCCACCAAGGACCCGGAGAAGTTCGTCGGCTCGGACGAGGCCTGGGAAGAGGCCACCGAGACCCTCCGCCAGGTCGCCGAGAAGCAGGGCCTCCCGCTGGTCCCGGACCCGGGCGGCGCCGCCTTCTACGGTCCGAAGATCTCCGTCCAGGCCAAGGACGCCATCGGCCGCACCTGGCAGATGTCGACGGTCCAGCTCGACTTCAACCTGCCGGAGCGCTTCGACCTGGAGTACACCGGCCCGGACGGTTCCAAGCAGCGCCCGGTCATGATCCACCGCGCGCTCTTCGGCTCGATCGAGCGGTTCTTCGCGGTGCTCCTTGAGCACTACGCGGGCGCGTTCCCGGCCTGGCTGGCGCCCGTCCAGGCCGTCGGCATCCCGATCGGCGACGCGCACGTGGAGTACCTGGAGAAGTTCGCCGCCGCCGCGAAGCGCAAGGGTCTGCGCGTCGAGGTCGACTCCTCCTCCGACCGTATGCAGAAGAAGATCCGCAACGCCCAGAAGGCGAAGGTGCCCTTCATGGTCATCGCCGGCGACGAGGACATGACCCACGGCGCCGTCTCCTTCCGCTACCGCGACGGCTCGCAGGAGAACGGCATCCCGGTGGACGAGGCGATCGCCAAGATCGTGCAGGTCGTGGAGGACCGCGTCCAGGTCTGACCCTTGAGCACACCCGTACGGAAGGCCCCCGGAGCTCACCGCTCCGGGGGCCTTCCGTCGTGGTTCGCGTCCCACGGTCCTCCCCGCCCCGGCCACACGCTCCGTGCGGGTGAAGCCATATGCTGCACAGCATGACGAGTGAGCCGGAGCAGCAGATCGGAGTGGGGACGCAGGACGCGTTCCAGCGCCTGTGGACGCCCCACCGGATGGCGTACATCCAGGGCGAGAACAAGCCCACCGGTCCGGGGGCCGACGACGGCTGCCCGTTCTGCTCGATCCCGGCCAAGTCCGACGAGGACGGCCTGATCATCAGGCGCGGGGAGCACGTGTACGCGGTGCTCAACCTGTACCCGTACAACGGCGGCCACCTGATGGTCGTGCCCTACCGCCACGTCGCCGACTACACGGACCTCACCACGGCGGAGACCGCCGAACTCGCCGAGCTGACCAAGCAGGCCATGACCGCCCTGCGCACCGCCTCCGGCGCCCACGGCTTCAACATCGGTATGAACCAGGGCGAGGTCGCCGGTGCCGGCATCGCCGCGCACCTCCACCAGCACGTCGTACCCCGCTGGGGCGGCGACACCAACTTCATGCCGGTGGTCGGCCACACGAAGGTGCTGCCGCAGCTCCTGGCCGACACCCGCGACATGCTGGCGCAGGCCTGGCCGGCGAACTGATCTGCCGGGTCCCAGGGCGTGTTTCGAAAGTCCCGCCTGCCCCGCGACTTCGAAGGGCGCGCCTACGGCCCGCGGCACAACCGCGGGCCGTAGGCGCGCCCAGGCACCCGAGCCTGAAGACCGACGGCACTACGCGTCGTACACGTCCGCCTTCCGCGGTGTCGGGTCCTGGACGGCCGTGCTGAGGAACGAGGACCGGGCACCGAACTTCTCGGTGTCCACGCCGTTCTCCGCAAGGACCTTGATCGCCGCCGAGTGCACCACTCGCAGCACGGGCGTCGCCGCGCGCAACGCGTCGTCCGCCATGAACCGGTGCCGCCACGGCTGGTCGGCCCACGCGTGCCGCATCCCGAACGGCTCGGGCAGCGACATGGACCCGCCGAGCCAGTTCAGCAGAGGCGGATACCAGGTCAGCGGTGCCCGCGCGGCGAGCCGCACGACCTCGTCCGTGTCGACCAGCGGGAGCTTCACCTTCCGGGTCTCCCAGAACCTGATCGACTTCTGGACCGACTTCTCCTTCGCGGCAGGCTTGTTGTTGAACAGCCCGTGCACCGGCCCCAGCGCATGTCCGGTCACCTCGATGCGCAGCGTGTGGTGCAGCACGGTCACGTTGATCATCATCGTGATGATCAACTGACCGTCCCAGAGCGTCCACTGCACACCCAGGTAGTGCCGGTTCCCCTTGCCGAACTGCTGCTTGTTGCAGATCTCCTGTATGGCGTGGGTCTTGAACTGGTACGCGTCGACGTCCTCGCCCTCGGGCCGCGACACATCGCCCGCGCCCTCCGCGATCGGACTGACGATCCAGTGCTTGATCGACGGGGCCGGGAAGCCGCCGGTGTTCAGCGGCCCGCGCTCCAGCATGCGCAGTTGGTCATGGATGGACCGGATGACGTCCCAGCTGCGGAACGGGTGGATCTCCTTGTCGGGGTCGGCCGGTAGCAGATCCTCGGCGAGCTGCCAGCTGCCCCAGCGGGTACCCATGCCGAGGATGCCCTTGGGACCGGCGTAGAAGACGAGGTTGGACCGCTGCTCGGCGCTGAGCCGGGCGAGCTCCTTGCGCAGCTGCTCGGCCTTGCTCTCACCCGGACTGCCGGGCACCGCCTCGGGGATCTTGGCCCCGATGCCGCCGCCCGACAGCAGGCCCTCCCAGCGCTCGCGCAGGTCCTTGGCCGTGCGCTCGCAGATCTGCTTGGCCCAGAACCAGCCGACGACGGGCAGCACGAGGCACGCGCGCGCGTACCAGGCCCAGAAGCCGTTCACCGGCATCTGGATCATGACGATCACGGCGAGGACGCCCACGGCCACGAGCAGCGCGGTGGCAAGGGTGCCCGCCCGCTTGTCCTCGCGCTTGGCGACCATCGTCCGGAGCTGGAAGACCAACAGCCAGAGCAGCAGCCCCGGCAGGAACAGCAGGCCGCACAGCACCATCACCGCCGTGAGCCAGTTGTCCCGCTCGCGCCGGATGCGGATCGCCGCGAGGCTGTGCTCGACGACGACCTGTGGCTCCATGCCGAAGGACTGGACGAGTGCCTTGCGGCCGGCGCCGAGCATGCGGTCCCGCACCGCCATCGAGAAGGCCTCGCCGAGGTTGGGCCTGAAGATCGTCGCCCACTTGCGGCCTTCACTGACCTTGGACTTGTGCCACTCGTTGTTCGCTTTGAGGATCTCCGCGACCTCGTTGTCCCGGTAGGCGGCGGACGCCAGCGCGAACGTCGCCGCCGTCTGCCCCGCGGTGCCCGTGAGCGGCACCTGTGCACCGGGAGAGAAATCAAATCCGTCGTCCGCCACCGCCGCCCCCATCGCCACAGCTCCGCTTCTGCGGACTTCCCGACTTCTGTGCTCCGCACACCTGTTGATCAGGTCATCGCCAGGATCGCAGCATGATCGGGCCACAACTCGATCAGGTGATCAGCGTATCCGCACGCACCGACATCCGTCACCGGACTCCGAAAGCCGCGCATCGCAGGGCAGTTGAGCGACCGGTCCGCCATCCGCCCGAATCACGAGTCACGCCGTCCCGAACCACTTCACCCCGAACCACGCCGACCCTGCCCCTCCAGGCGCCCCGAGCCCCGGCCGCCGGGCGGCCCCGGTCGGGGGCTCCGGCGGCCCGTCGGTCGAACTGGTCGAACTGTCAGCCCTCCTTCGCCTGTTCACGGACCTTCTCGGCGATCTGGGGCGGCATCGGCTCGTGCCGGGCGTAGCTGCGGTTGAAGCGCGCGGTGCCGTGGGAGATCGAGCGCAGATCGACGGAGTACCGCCCGATCTCGATCTCCGGCACCTCGGCCCGTACGAGCGTCCGCCCGCCACCGGCCTGCTCGGTGCCGACGACGCGGCCGCGCCGCCCGGACAGGTCGCTCATGACGGGCCCCACATAGTCGTCGCCGACCAGGACAGCCACCTCGGCGACCGGCTCCAGGAGGTGGATCTGCGCGTCGGCCGCCGCCTCGCGCAGCGCCAGCGCACCGGCCGTCTGGAAGGCCGCGTCCGAGGAGTCCACGGAGTGCGCCTTGCCGTCGAGCAGGGTGACCCGTACGTCGATGAGCGGGTAACCGGCCGCGACGCCCCTGGCGGCCTGGGCCCGTACGCCCTTCTCGACGGAGGGGATGAACTGCCGCGGCACGGCGCCGCCGACGACCTTGTCCACGAACTCGATGCCCGAGCCGCCCGGCAGCGGCTCCACCTCGATCTCGCAGATCGCGTACTGCCCGTGCCCGCCGGACTGTTTCACATGACGGCCCCGGCCACCCGACCTGTTCGCGAACGTCTCCCGTAGGGAGACCCTGTGCGGGACCACGTCGACCTGGACGCCGTACCGGCTGCGCAGCCGTTCCAGCGCCACGTCGGCGTGCGCCTCGCCCAGGCACCAGAGCACCACCTGGTGGGTGTCCTGGTTCTGCTCCAGGCGCATGGTGGGATCCTCGGCGACCAGTCGGCCGAGACCCTGGGAGAGCTTGTCCTCGTCCGACTTGCTGTGTGCCTGGATGGCCAGCGGCAACAGGGGGTCCGGCATCTCCCACGGCTCCATGAGCAGCGGGTCGTCCTTCGCGGAGAGCGTGTCGCCGGTCTCCGCGCGGTTCAGTTTCGCCACGCACGCCAGGTCGCCCGCGATGCAGTGCGTCAGGGAGTGCTGCTGTTTGCCGAACGGCCGGGACAGGGCGCCGATCCGCTCGTCCACATCGTGATCCTCGTGGCCGCGGTCCGTGAGCCCGTGCCCGGAGACGTGCACCGTCTCGTCGGCACGCAGGGTGCCCGAGAAGACCCGCACCAGCGACAGCCGGCCCACGTAGGGGTCGCTGGCCGTCTTCACGACCTCGGCGACCAGCGGCCCGTCCGGGTCGCAGGTCCTGACCTCGCGGGGCTTGCCGTCCGGAGTGGTGACCGTCGGCGCCTCGTGCTCCAGTGGGGTCGGGAAGCCGCGGGTGACGAGTTCCAGGAGCTCCACGGTGCCGAGGCCCTGCCGGGAGCCGTCGGCCGCGGGGGCGGCGGCCAGCACGGGGAAGAAGACCCCGCGCGCGACGGCCCGCTCCAGATCCTCCACGAGTGTCTTGAAGTCGACCGTCTCGCCGCCGAGGTAGCGGTCCATGAGGGTCTCGTCCTCGCTCTCGGCGATGATCCCCTCGATCAGCCGGTTGCGGGCCTCCTCGATGACCGGCAGCTCGCCGGAACCCGGCTCGGACTCCTTGCGCTCACCGGACGCGTAGTCGAACAGCTTCTGCGAGAGCAACCCGATCAGGCCCGTCACCGGCGCGTGCCCGTCCGGCCCCTGCGGGCCGTGCAGCGGCAGGTAGAGCGGCAGTACGGCGTCGGGGTCGTCCGCGCCGAAGGCCTCCGCGCAGGTCCGGGTCATCTCGTCGAAGTCGGCCCGCGCCGCTTCGAGGTGGGTGATCACGATGGCGCGCGGCATGCCGACCGCCGCGCACTCCTCCCACACCATCCGCGTCGAGCCGTCCACCCCGTCCGCGGCCGAGACGACGAAGAGGGCCGCGTCCGCCGCTCGCAGACCGGCCCTGAGTTCCCCGACGAAGTCGGCGTATCCGGGAGTGTCCAGAAGGTTGATCTTGATCCCGTCCCATTCGACGGGCACCAGGGAGAGCTGCACCGAGCGCTGCTGCCGGTGCTCGATCTCGTCGTAGTCGGAGACGGTGCCGCCGTCCTCCACGCGGCCCGCCCGGTTCACCGCTCCCGCCGTCAGCGCGAGAGCCTCCACCAGAGTCGTCTTGCCCGATCCGCTGTGGCCGACCAGCACCACATTCCGTACGGACGCGGGGTGGTCGGCCGCCGTAGCCCTGCCGGCGGCTCCGGGGTGCGCGTTCGCCTTGTCGCCCATGATCCTGCCTCCCGTGCACGGTGAGGTCACTGTGGGCGCGGACGTGCGGATCCGCGTGCGGTGGCGGCTCCGATGACGCCCGCGGTTCTTCGAGCTTTCCACTCCCGTCACGGTGCGTCCATACGGCGGACGTGATCGTGCCGCTCGGGGTTCGGTGAACCGGGCGCTACCGTCGCGTGACCAGGCCGCTGCCAGGACGTGACACGGGGCCGCGGGCGCCCGGCCGACGCGCACACTCGCGCGTGACTACGATGGGCCCGCCGGTGGCCAGCAGGGGCCGCGCGGCGCACCGACCCTCGGGAAGGCCATGCTGAACAAGTACGCGCGTGCTTTCTTCACGCGTGTCCTCACACCGTTCGCCGCGTTTCTCATCCGCCGCGGGGTCAGCCCCGACACGGTCACCCTCCTCGGCACCGCCGGAGTGGTCGCGGGCGCGTTGGTCTTCTACCCCCGGGGCGAGTTCTTCTGGGGCACGGTCGTCATCACGCTGTTCGTGTTCTCCGACCTGGTCGACGGCAACATGGCCCGTCAGATGGGCCGTTCCAGCCGCTGGGGAGCCTTCCTGGACTCCACGCTCGACCGCGTCGCCGACGGCGCGATCTTCGGCGGCTTCGCCCTCTGGTACGCCGGGCAGGGCGACGACAACGTGCTGTGCGCGGTCTCGATCTTCTGCCTGGCGAGCGGACAGGTGGTGTCGTACACCAAGGCACGCGGGGAATCGATCGGCCTGCCGGTCGCCGTGAACGGGCTGGTGGAGCGCGCCGAGCGGCTCGTGGTCTCCCTGGTCGCGGCCGGCCTCGCGGGCCTGCACGCGTTCGGCGTGCCCGGCATCCAGTACCTGCTGCCCGTCGCCCTGTGGATCGTCGCCGTCGGCAGCCTCGTCACACTGATCCAGCGCGTCGTCACGGTGCGTCGCGAATCCGCCGAGGCGGAGGCCGCCGAGGCCGCGGCCCGTGACAACGAGAACGCCTCGCGGGGGAGTGGGGCGACGTCGTGAGCAACGTGCGGGAGCGGCTGACGGACGCCCTGTACGGTCTCGGCTGGAGCACGGTCAGGAAACTCCCCGAGTCCGTCGCGGTACGCCTCGGCCGCACCATCGCCGACCTCGCCTGGAAACAGCGCGGCAAGGGCGTACAGCGGCTGGAGAGCAACTACGCGCGCGTGGTGCCGAACGCGTCCCCGGAGCGGCTCGCCGAGCTCTCCCGGGCGGGCATGCGCTCGTACCTGCGCTACTGGATGGAGTCGTTCCGTCTCCCCGCGTGGAGCGCGGAACGGATCAGGCACGGCTTCGAAGCACAGGATCTGCACCACCTCACCGACGGTCTCGCCGCCGGCAGGGGCGTCGTCATAGCGCTGCCGCACCTGGGCAACTGGGACCTCGCGGGAGCCTGGGTCACCACCAAGCTGGAGATGCCCTTCACGACCGTCGCCGAACGTTTGAAGCCCGAGACGCTCTACGACCGCTTCGTCGCCTACCGCGAGGGCCTCGGCATGGAGGTCCTGCCCCACAGCGGCGGCTCCGCGTTCGGCACACTGGCCCGGCGGCTGCGCGACGGCGGCCTGGTCTGCCTGGTCGCCGACCGCGATCTGTCCGCGTCCGGCGTGGAGGTCGACTTCTTCGGCGAGAAGACCCGGATGCCCGCCGGACCGGCCCTCCTCGCCCAGCAGACCGGCGCGCTGTTGCTCCCCGTGACGCTCTGGTACGACGAGTCTCCCGTGATGAAAGGCAGAATCCACCCCTCGATCGCGGTACCCGAGTCAGGTACGCGCGAGGAGAAGACGTCTGTCATGACACAGGCGCTGGCCGATGCCTTCGCCACGGGGATCGCCGACCATCCGGAGGACTGGCACATGCTGCAGCGCCTGTGGCTCGCCGACCTGGATCCCGCCAGGGCTCCCGAGAACCGGGACCCCGCACGGGCTTCCGGGAAGGAGACACCGTGAGGATCGGCATCGTCTGCCCGTACTCCTGGGACGTGCCCGGCGGCGTCCAGTTCCACATCCGCGACCTGGCCGAGCACCTCATCCGCCTCGGCCACGAGGTGTCGGTGCTCGCCCCCGCGGACGACGACACACCGTTGCCGCCGTACGTCGTCTCGGCGGGCCGCGCGGTCCCCGTGCCGTACAACGGTTCGGTGGCCCGCCTCAACTTCGGCTTCCTGTCGGCGGCCCGCGTACGGCGCTGGCTGCACGACGGCACGTTCGACGTGATCCACATCCACGAGCCGGCGTCGCCGTCGCTGGGCCTGCTGGCGTGCTGGGCCGCGCAGGGCCCGATCGTGGCCACCTTCCACACGTCGAACCCGCGCTCCCGGGCGATGGTCGCCGCGTACTCGATCCTCCAGGCCGCCCTGGAGAAGATCAGCGCCCGGATCGCGGTGAGCGAGTACGCCCGGCGCACGCTGGTGGAGCATCTGGGCGGCGACGCCGTCGTCATCCCGAACGGCGTGGACGTCGACTTCTTCGCCGGCGCAGAGCCCAGGCCCGAGTGGCAGGGGGAGACGATCGGGTTCATGGGGCGCATCGACGAGCCCCGCAAGGGCCTGCCCGTGCTCATGAGGGCCCTGCCGAAGATCCTCGCCGAACGCCCGGGGACACGGCTTCTGGTCGCCGGACGCGGGGACGAGGAGGAGGCCGTGGCGAGCCTGCCCAAGGAGATGCGCTCCCGGGTCGAGTTCCTCGGCATGATCAGCGACGAGGACAAGGCGCGCTTCCTGCGCAGCGTGGACGTGTACGTCGCACCGAACACCGGCGGCGAGAGCTTCGGCATCATCCTGGTCGAGGCCATGTCGGCGGGCGCACCCGTCCTCGCGTCCGACCTGGACGCCTTCGCCCAGGTCCTGGACCAGGGGGCGGCGGGGGAGCTGTTCGCCAACGAGGACGCCGACGCGCTGGCCGTCGCCGCCGTGCGGCTGCTCGGCGACTCGAAACGGCGTGAGGAACTGCGCACGCGGGGCAGCGCGCACGTCCGGCGCTTCGACTGGTCGACCGTCGGCGCGGACATCCTGTCCGTGTACGAGACGGTGACCGACGGCGCGGCCGCCGTCGCCGCCGACGAACGCTCAGGTCTGCGCGCGCGGTTCGGGCTGATACGGGACTGAAGGACGGGGCGAGGGCCAACGCCCGCAAGGACTCGTGCTGCGCCCCCGCGCGCGGGGAAGCGAGTTCGGTATCCCAACTCACCGTTCGGGGGCCCCGGGCGGAGGCACGCATGGCACATGGCGCGCATCTACTGCCAGAACGGCGGGGGTTCGGCCTGTACGACGAGGCCGGCAAGACCTGGGCCGCGTTCTCCAAGGAGGGCGTGCCTCAGACCAAGTACAGGCCCAAGCCGTACGACCCGGTGAACAACAAGGGCGGCTAGCAGACGCGCTCTTGGGTATCGGATCCGGCGTCGGCCAGGTGTGACCGCTCGCGACCGGAGGATCGCAGAGCGGAGAGCTACCGGCCAGGCCGTATCCGTCCTCAGGGCGCGTGGGAACGCGAGCCCAACCAGGACCACAGGCACGCCCCACGAGGGCGGCAAGACCTGCTGGAGCCGAAGTGACCAGCTCGTACTGTTCCCCGCACCCAGGACCGTTCGGGGTGCACCCGGCGCCAGACACCTCACACCTGGCCCGGAATACGTTGATTCGGCCAACACCGGCCAACAACGCTAGGAACGGTAGCCTTGCCGCCCGTGACGGCAACCCTGATCTGGATCCTCGTCGGCCTGGTCGTGATCGGCCTCTACCTGAGCTGGACCGCCGGCCGCCTCGACCGGCTGCACGCGCGCATCGACGCCGCCCGTGCCGCCCTGGACGCGCAGCTGTTGCGCCGCGCCTCGGTCGCCCAGGAACTGGCCACCTCAGGGGTTCTCGATCCGGCCGCCTCGATCGTGCTGTACGAGGCGGCCCACGCGGCGCGGCAGGCGCAGGAGGAGCAACGGGAGGTCGCCGAGAGCGAGTTGAGCCAGGCGTTGCGCGCGGTGTTCGCCGAGGCGCAGCAGGTGGAGGCGGTACGGTCGGCGCCGGGCGGCGAGGACGCGGCAAGGGAACTGGCCCAGGCGGTACGGCGCGTCCCCATGGCCCGCCGCTTCCACAACGACACCGTACGTGCCGCCCGCGCTCTCCGCCGTCACCGTAAGGTCCGCTGGTTCCGCCTGGCCGGCCATGCCCCGTTCCCGATGGCCTTCGAAATGGACGACGAGCCCCCCGCAGCGCTGGCGGACCGCGCGGGCGCGTGAGCCGAGGCCGGCGCTGCGCCTCGGCCTCTCAAGCCGGCGACGGGGGCTGCGGGCGTAGCTCCCAGGGATGGGACGGGTAGAGGCGGCGGGGGCTAAAACGATCCACCGCCTCCCCATTGGCCCTTGCAGTGGCCTGCACTCCTCACGTTTCCTCGGTGCTGCAGAAAAACCCCCTCCTTCTCCCCCGAGTGAGGTCGAACCCGTGTCCAGCACGCTCTCCAACTCCGCCCAGCCCGAAGAGAACACCGCGACCGGCACCGCACGCGTGAAGCGCGGCATGGCCGAGCAGCTCAAGGGCGGCGTGATCATGGACGTCGTCACCCCGGAGCAGGCGAAGATCGCCGAGGACGCGGGCGCCGTCGCGGTCATGGCCTTGGAGCGGGTCCCCGCGGACATCCGCAAGGACGGCGGCGTGGCCCGCATGTCCGACCCGGACATGATCGAGGGCATCATCAGTGCGGTCTCCATCCCCGTGATGGCCAAGTCGCGGATCGGCCACTTCGTCGAGGCCCAGGTGCTCCAGTCCCTCGGCGTCGACTACATCGACGAGTCGGAGGTCCTCACCCCGGCCGACGAGGTCAACCACTCGGACAAGTGGGTGTTCACGACCCCCTTCGTCTGCGGAGCCACCAACCTCGGCGAGGCCCTGCGCCGCATCGCCGAGGGCGCCGCCATGATCCGCTCCAAGGGCGAGGCCGGCACGGGCAACGTCGTCGAGGCCGTCCGCCACCTGCGCCAGATCAAGAACGAGATCGCCCGCCTCAGGGGCTTCGACAACCACGAGCTGTACGCCGCCGCCAAGGAGCTGCGCGCCCCGTACGAGCTGGTCAAGGAGGTCGCCGAGCTCGGCAAGCTGCCGGTGGTCCTCTTCTCCGCCGGCGGTGTCGCCACCCCCGCCGACGCCGCGCTCATGCGCCAGCTCGGCGCCGAGGGCGTCTTCGTCGGCTCCGGCATCTTCAAGTCCGGCGACCCGGCCAAGCGCGCCGCCGCCATCGTGAAGGCCACCACCTTCTACGACGACCCGAAGATCATCGCGGACGCCTCCCGCAACCTGGGCGAGGCCATGGTCGGCATCAACTGCGACACCCTCCCCGAGGCCGAGCGCTACGCCAACCGCGGCTGGTAGGCGAACCCGAAGCCACGCCACCGGCAGACCGCCCCCAGCCGCAACCCCCTAGGACACCACGCACATGACCGACGCACCCGTCATAGGCGTCCTGGCACTCCAGGGCGACGTACGGGAGCACCTCATCGCCCTGGCCGCGGCCGACGCCGTGGCCAGGCCGGTGCGGCGCCCCGAAGAGCTCGCCGAGGTGGACGGCCTTGTCCTCCCCGGAGGAGAGTCCACCACGATCTCCAAGCTGGCCATCCTCTTCGGCGTGATGGAGCCCCTCCGCGCGCGCGTCCGCGACGGCATGCCGGTCTACGGCACGTGCGCCGGCATGATCATGCTCGCCGACAAGATCCTCGACCCGCGCTCCGGCCAGGAGACCATCGGCGGCATCGACATGATCGTGCGCCGCAATGCCTTCGGACGGCAGAACGAGTCCTTCGAAGCGGCGGTCGACGTACGGGGCGTCGAGGGCGATCCTGTAGAGGGAGTCTTCATCCGGGCCCCCTGGGTCGAGTCCGTCGGCGCCGGGACCGAGGTGCTCGCCGAGCACGACGGCCATATCGTCGCGGTACGCCAGGGCAACGCGCTCGCCACGTCGTTCCACCCGGAACTGACCGGCGATCACCGTCTTCACGCCCTGTTCGTCGAGATGGTGCGCGCGAACCGGACAGCGGACGCCTTGTAGGATCTCGAAGGGTCCCCCTGGGTCCTCAGGCCTGGGGGCGTTCGTTCAGGATGGGTTACGCGAAGGAGACAGGCAGATGTCCGGCCACTCTAAATGGGCCACGACGAAGCACAAGAAGGCCGTGATCGACGCCAAGCGCGGCAAGCTCTTCGCGAAGCTGATCAAGAACATCGAGGTCGCGGCGCGCATGGGCGGCGTGGACCTGGAGGGTAATCCGACGCTGTACGACGCCGTACAGAAGGCGAAGAAGCAGTCGGTTCCGAACAAGAACATCGACTCCGCGATCAAGCGCGGCGGCGGTCTTGAGGCCGGTGGCGCCGACTACGAGACGATCATGTACGAGGGCTACGGCCCGAACGGTGTCGCGGTGCTCATCGAGTGCCTCACCGACAACCGCAACCGCGCCGCCTCCGACGTCCGCGTCGCCATGACCCGCAACGGCGGCTCGATGGCCGACCCGGGTTCCGTCTCATACCTCTTCAACCGCAAGGGCGTCGTGATCGTCCCCAAGGGCGAGCTGACCGAGGACGACGTCCTCGGTGCCGTGCTCGACGCGGGCGCCGAGGAGGTCAACGACCTCGGCGAGTCCTTCGAGGTGCTCAGCGAGGCCACCGACATGGTCGCGGTCCGTACCGCCCTCCAGGAGGCCGGGATCGACTACGACTCGGCCGAGGCCAACTTCGTCCCGACCATGCAGATCGAGCTGGACGAGGAGGGCGCCAAGAAGATCTTCAAGCTGATCGACGCCCTGGAGGACAGCGACGACGTGCAGAACGTCTTCGCCAACTTCGACGTGAGCGACGACGTCATGGCGAAGGTCGACGCGTAACGCTGCCGCGAGCTGAGCCGCGGTATCGGCGGGCCGGTGGGACACGTCCTACCGGCCCGCCGCCGTTGTCAGTGGCAGCGGATAGCCTGGCGAGCAGTCAAAGATCACCGTCCGCGGACCGCAACCGGCAGTTGAGGAAACCCGGCGGTGCTCGGCCAGGTCCGCGGGAGCGGCGGCGGTTCAGCCGCGAGGAGGGGAAGGGCGGGTGCGCGTACTGGGGGTGGACCCAGGACTGACCCGATGCGGTGTCGGGGTCGTGGAGGGCGTCGCCGGGCGGCCGTTGACCATGCTCGGCGTCGGAGTCGTACGGACGCCCGCGGACGCCGAGTTGGGGTACCGTCTCGTCGCCATCGAGCAGGGCATCGAGCAGTGGCTGGACGAGCACAAGCCCGAATGCGTCGCCGTGGAGCGGGTGTTCAGCCAGCACAACGTACGGACGGTCATGGGCACCGCCCAGGCCAGCGCCATCGCCACGCTCTGCGCCGCCCGCCGTGGCATACCCGTCGCCCTGCACACCCCCAGCGAGGTCAAGGCCGCCGTCACCGGCAGCGGTCGCGCCGACAAGGCCCAGGTCGGCGCCATGGTCACCCGGCTGCTGCGGCTCGACGCGCCCCCGAAACCCGCCGACGCCGCCGACGCCCTCGCGCTCGCCATCTGCCACATCTGGCGCGCCCCCGCCCAGAACCGACTCCAGCAAGCCGTCGCCCTGCACGCATCGAAAGGCCGCACCCCATGATCGCCTTCGTCAGCGGCCCGGTCGCCGCTCTCGCTCCCGACTCCGCCGTGGTCGAGGTGGGCGGCATCGGCATCGCCGTCCAGTGCACACCGGGCACACTGTCCGGTCTGCGCATGGGCCGGCAGGCCAAACTCGCCACCTCCCTCGTCGTACGGGAGGACTCGCTGACCCTGTACGGCTTCGCGGACGACGACGAGCGCCAGGTCTTCGAACTGCTGCAGACCGCGAGCGGTGTGGGCCCCCGCCTGGCCCAGGCGATGCTGGCGGTGCACACCCCGGACGCCCTGCGCCGCGCGGTGTCGACCGGCGACGAGAAGGCGCTCACCGCCGTCCCCGGGATCGGCAAGAAGGGCGCCCAGAAGCTCCTTCTGGAGCTTAAGGACCGCCTGGGCGAGCCGATCGGCACCGGCACGGGCATGGGCGCGCCGGTGAGCGTCGGCTGGCGCGACCAGCTGCACGCGGCCCTGATCGGCCTCGGGTACGCGACCCGCGAGGCCGACGAGGCCGTGGCCGCGGTCACCCCCCAGGCCGAGGCCACCGAGGGCACACCCCAGGTGGGCCACCTGCTGAAGGCCGCCCTGCAGACCCTCAACAGAGCACGCTGACCGGCTCCGCAGGCCGCGGAAGCCCGCGCCCTGAAGAAGCGCCCGTACGGCGACCAGGCGCCGCACGACCCATCCGACCGCGACCGACCCGCGAGGCACAGCAATGAACTGGGACGACACGACCGACGACACCGCCCCCGAGCGGCTGGTGGGCTCTGTCGCCGACCGTGAGGACCAGGCGGTCGAGGCCGCCCTGCGCCCCAAGGACCTGGACGAGTTCATCGGCCAGGAGAAGGTCCGCGAGCAGCTCGACCTCGTGCTGCGGGCGGCACGCGCGCGTGGGGCGACCGCCGACCACGTCCTCCTCTCCGGTGCGCCGGGCCTCGGCAAGACCACCCTCTCCATGATCATCGCGGCCGAGATGGGCGCCCCCATCCGCATCACCAGCGGCCCCGCCATCCAGCACGCGGGCGACCTGGCCGCGATCCTGTCCTCGCTCCAGGAGGGCGAGGTCCTGTTCCTCGACGAGATCCACCGCATGTCCCGCCCCGCCGAGGAGATGCTCTACATGGCGATGGAGGACTTCCGCGTCGACGTCATCGTCGGCAAGGGCCCGGGCGCCACCGCCATCCCTCTCGAACTGCCGCCGTTCACCCTGGTCGGGGCCACCACGCGCGCGGGCCTGCTGCCGCCCCCGCTGCGCGACCGCTTCGGCTTCACCGCGCACATGGAGTTCTACGAGCCCGCCGAGCTGGAGCGCGTCATCCACCGCTCCGCGCACCTGCTGGACGTCGGGATCGAGGCCGAGGGCGCCGCCGAGATCGCGGGCCGCTCCCGGGGTACGCCCCGTATCGCCAACCGCCTGCTGCGCCGGGTGCGGGACTACGCGCAGGTCAAGGCCGACGGAGTCATCACCCGGGACATCGCCGGGGCCGCCCTCGCCGTCTACGAGGTCGACGCCCGCGGACTCGACCGCCTCGACCGCGCCGTGCTGGAGGCGCTGCTGAAGCTGTTCGGCGGCGGTCCCGTAGGCTTGTCCACGCTCGCCGTCGCGGTGGGGGAGGAGCGCGAGACGGTCGAAGAGGTCGCCGAGCCCTTCCTCGTCCGTGAGGGCCTGCTCGCCCGTACCCCGCGCGGCCGGGTCGGGACCCCCGCGGCATGGGCCCATCTCGGCCTCACCCCGCCCCGCGGGACTACCGGGGGAAACGGACAACAGGACTTGTTCGGGGCGTGACGGCGCGGGCATTGGCCGGGTCAGGAACCCGGGTGCGATGCTGAGCGTTGTTCCTTGCGCGCGGACTCGCTTAGACTCCGCCGATGCCGCCTTTGTCGGCGGCACCCCATACCCCCATCCATCAGGCCGCTCACCTACGCGGTCGTGTGAAGGAAGTTCCCACCCGTGAGTCTCGTGACCCTCCTCCCGTTCATCGTGCTCATCGGGGCCATGTTCCTGATGACCCGGTCGGCCAAGAAGAAGCAGCAACAGGCCGTCGACATGCGGAACCAAATGCAGCCCGGCAGCGGCGTCCGCACCATCGGGGGCATGTACGCGACGGTGAAGGAGGTCAACGACGACACGGTCCTCGTCGACGCCGGACCGGGCGTGGAACTGCTCTTCGCGAAGAACGCGATCGGCGCCGTCCTCACCGACGACGAGTACAACCGCATCGTCCACGGCATCGAGCACGACCTGA
This sequence comes from Streptomyces sp. KM273126, assembly GCF_004337435.2. Taxonomy (NCBI): domain Bacteria; kingdom Bacillati; phylum Actinomycetota; class Actinomycetes; order Kitasatosporales; family Streptomycetaceae; genus Streptomyces; species Streptomyces sp. KM273126. The sequence continues at coordinate 1,223,478 of NZ_SJXB02000002.1, forward strand.
AGTCCGACATCGTGCCGGACGACGCCTCCTCTCTCACCGAGGTCGACGAGCCAGCCACCGACGCCTCCGACGCTTCCGACGACAAGCCCATCGACCTCGGCAAGAAGGACACGCCGGCCGACGCGGCCGACGAGGCGAAGGCCGACGACGCGGAGCCGAAGAAGGCCGACGACGCGGAGCCGAAGAAGACCGACGGCGAGTCCGACGCGAAGTAGTCACGTTCCCGGGTGCGCGACGCGACCAGTTCGTGCCGCGCCACCCGGGTCGTGCCGTTCCGGCACGGAGTCCCGAGACCATGTCATGGCCGCCCGCCCGCTCGACCGGCGCTGAGGCGGCCCGAGAGGGAGTTACGAGAAGGTGGCAGCACCGAAGAAGGGCCGGAGCGCGAGCGCCCAGAGCAAACCAGGCCGCGCACTCGCCCTCATCCTGATCGCCATCGTGGCGCTCACCGGGGGAATGTTCCTCTCCGGACACACCACTCCGCGTCTCGGCATCGACCTCGCCGGCGGCACCAGCATCACGCTGGAGGCCGAGAACGAGCCTGGTCAGCCTAACGCGATCAACAAGACCAACATGGACACCGCGGTCTCCATCATGGAGCGCCGCGTCAATGGTCTGGGTGTCTCCGAGGCGGAGGTCCAGACGCAGGGCGATCGCAACATCATCGTCAACATCCCCAAGGGCACCAACTCCGAGCAGGCCCGGGAACAGGTCGGCACCACCGCCAAGCTCTACTTCCGCCCGGTCCTGACCACCGAGGTGTCCGGCGCCGACGCGACGCCCAGCCCGAGCGCCAGCCCCAGCGGCTCCCCGAGCGCGTCGCCCTCCGACAAGGGCAGCGACAAGGAGAAGGCGACCTCGTCCTCCTCCGCCACGCCGTCCTCCACCCCCACGTCGCAGGGCCGCGCGGTCAGCGACGCGCTGAAGGCCGACCCCACGCCGAGCGGCTCGGCCTCCTCGAACGCCAGTGCCTCCCCGTCCGAGAGCGCCGGCGGCGGCGCCGACGACGCGACGGCCAAGCTCCAGGCCGAGTACACCACGCTCGACTGCACCAAGGCGGCACAGCGCGCCAAGGTCGGTGAGGGAGCCAAGGCCAGCGACCCCATCCTCGCCTGCGGCCAGAATTCCCAGAAGCAGTGGCAGAAGTACATTCTCGGCCCGGCCGCGGTCGACGGCACGGACGTCGACAAGGCCCAGGCGATCTTCGACACCCAGGGCTCCTCGGGCTGGAAGGTCACCATGGACTTCACGTCCCAGGGTGGCAAGAAGTTCGCCGACATCACCGGCCAGCTGGCCAAGAACCAGTCCCCGCAGAACCAGTTCGCGATCGTCCTCGACGGTGACGTCGTCTCCGACCCGTACGTCAACCAGTCGATCACCGGTGGCAACGCCGAGATCTCCGGCAGCTTCACCCAGGAGGAGGCCCAGGGCCTCGCGAACATGCTGTCGTACGGCGCGCTCCCGCTCACCTTCAAGGAGGCGAGCGTCACGACCGTCACCGCCGCCCTGGGTGGCGAGCAACTGGACGCCGGTCTGATCGCCGGCGCGATCGGCCTCGCACTGGTCGTGATCTACCTGGTCGCCTACTACCGCGGTCTGTCGCTCATCGCCATCGCCTCGCTGCTGGTCTCCGCGGCCCTGACCTACGTGATCATGTCGCTGCTGGGCCCGGCCATCGGCTTCGCGCTGAACCTGCCTGCGGTCTGCGGCGCCATCGTCGCGATCGGCATCACGGCGGACTCGTTCATCGTGTACTTCGAACGCGTCCGGGACGAGATCCGCGAGGGCCGCTCGCTGCGCCCCGCTGTCGAGCGCGCCTGGCCGCGCGCCCGGCGCACCGTCCTGGTCTCCGACTTCGTGTCGTTCCTCGCCGCCGCGGTGCTTTTCGTCGTCACCGTCGGCAAGGTCCAGGGCTTCGCGTTCACGCTCGGTCTGACCACTCTGCTCGACGTGGTGGTGGTGTTCCTCTTCACCAAGCCGCTGCTGACGATCCTCGCCCGCAGGAAGTTCTTCGCGAACGGCCACAGCTGGTCCGGCCTCGACCCGAAACGACTGGGTGCCCGGCCGCCCCTGCGCCGCACCAGCCGTCCCGCTGCCCCCGTCGACCCGAAGGAGGCGTGAGATGTCGAAACTCGGCAACCTCGGCGCCCGGCTCCACCACGGCGAGGTCGGCTACGACTTCGTCCGCAACCGCAAGCTCTGGTACGGCATCTCGATCCTGATCACCATCACGGCCATCGTCGGCCTGGCGGTGCGCGGCCTGAACATGGGCATCGAGTTCCAGGGCGGCGCCGTCTTCACCACCCCGAAGACGAGCGTCTCGGTCGCCCAGGCCCAGACGTACGCCGAAGAGGCCGCCGGGCACGACGCGGTCGTGCAGGAACTCGGCACGGGCGGTCTGCGCATCCAGATCTCCGGCGTCGACACCGGCAAGTCCGACGCGATCAAGACAGAGCTGGCCAAGGACCTGAAGGTCGACTCGGAGAAGATCAACGCCGACCTGGTCGGCCCCAGCTGGGGTGACCAGATCGCCAACAAGGCCTGGCAGGGCCTCGGGATCTTCATGGTTCTCGTGGTGATCTACCTGGCGATCGCGTTCGAGTGGCGCATGGCGGTCGCCGCGTTCGTCGCCCTGGTCCACGACATCACGATCACGGTCGGCATCTACGCCCTCGTCGGCTTCGAGGTGATGACGGGAACGGTCATCGGTCTGCTGACCATCCTCGGCTACTCGCTCTACGACACGGTCGTCGTCTTCGACAGCCTCAAGGAACAGACGAAGGACATCACCAAGCAGAACCGCTGGACCTACAGCGAGATCGCCAACCGCTCGATCAACAGCACCCTGGTGCGCTCGATCAACACCACGGTGGTCGCGCTGCTGCCGGTGGCGGGCCTGCTGTTCATCGGCGGTGGATTCCTCGGCGCGGGCATGCTCAACGACATCTCGCTGTCGCTGTTCGTCGGCCTCGCCGCCGGTGCGTACTCCTCGATCTTCATCGCCACCCCGCTCGTCGCCGACCTCAAGGAGCGCGAGCCGCAGATGAAGGCCCTGAAGAAGCGCGTCCTGGCCAAGCGCGCCCAGGGCGCTCAGGACGAGCCCGCCCAGGCGCAGGACGACGACGAGGAGTACGGCGACGAGCCGGAGGACGCGGCCCCCGCGGTCGTCGGCCCGCGCCACCAGCCCGCGTCCCGCAACCGGGGTCGTGGCCGGCCGTCGGGGAAGCGCCGATGACCGAGCTCGCAGAGGTCACGACGCTGCTGCTCAGCCGCATCCGTGACATCCCCGATCACCCCGAGCCGGGCGTGATGTTCAAGGACATCACGCCGCTGCTGGCCGACCCGGTGGCGTTCACCGCGCTCACCGACGCGCTCGCGGACCTCGTCGTCCGCCATGGCGCCACGAAGATCGTCGGCCTGGAGGCCCGCGGCTTCATCCTCGGCGCGCCTGTCGCGGTCCGCTCGGGAGTCGGCTTCGTCCCCGTACGCAAGGCGGGCAAGCTCCCCGGAGCGACCCTCGGCCAGGCCTACGACCTGGAGTACGGCTCCGCGGAGATCGAGGTGCACGCCGAGGACCTGTCGCGGGACGACCGCGTCATGGTCATCGACGACGTCCTCGCCACCGGCGGCACCGCCGAGGCCTCCGTCCAGCTCATCCGCCGGGCGGGAGCCGAGATCGCGGGCGTCTCGGTGCTGATGGAGCTCGGCTTCCTGGGCGGCCGCGCCCGCCTGGAGCCGGCCCTGGAAGGCGCCCCGCTGGAGGCCCTGCTCCGGGTCTGAGCACCGCCACGACAGGCGGACGAAAGCCCTGCGCCACCCGTACGACACCGCTGAGGCGGGCACCGGAGGAATCCGGCGCCCGCCTCATGCGTTGCTCGGGTAGCGGACCGTCTCACCAGCCGAAGGCGAGCCGGGAGCCGAGGATCGCTACCATGGGGTCTCCGGAGCCTGCCGGAGGACCCGGATCGCGCACGAGGAGTCCTCTTGCCAGACGAGGCCCAGCCACTGACCGCCGCCAAGCCCGAGTCCGCCTCGGGAGCCGCGGCCAAGCCCGCGCAGAGCGCGAAGAACGCCGCGCAGGGCCCGGTCGAGCGCGCCCAGTCCGCGCCCGGCGACAGGGCCGTCGAGCAGCCGCGCCCCAAGCCTTCCCCCACTCTCGACTCCGCTCGAGCGGGGGGACCCCCACCTTCCGGGCGCCCGGCGCCCGCACCGGCTCGCCCGGCCACGGGCCAGCCCGCGCGCTCCGGCTCCTCCAACCGCGTACGCGCCCGCCTGGCCCGTCTCGGTGTGCAGCGGTCCAATCCGTACAACCCGGTGCTGGAGCCGCTGCTGCGGATAGTGCGCAGCAACGACCCGAAGATCGAGACGTCGACGCTCCGCCAGATCGAGCGTGCCTACCAGGTCGCCGAGCGCTGGCACCGCGGCCAGAAGCGCAAGAGCGGCGACCCGTACATCACGCACCCCCTCGCGGTGACCACGATCCTCGCCGAGCTCGGCATGGACCCGGCCACACTCATGGCCGGCCTCCTGCACGACACGGTCGAGGACACCGAGTACGGCCTGGACCAGCTCCGCCGCGACTTCGGCGACCAGGTGGCGCTGCTCGTCGACGGCGTCACCAAGCTGGACAAGGTCAAGTTCGGCGAGGCCGCCCAGGCCGAGACCGTGCGCAAGATGGTCGTCGCCATGGCCAAGGACCCGCGCGTCCTGGTCATCAAGCTCGCCGACCGCCTGCACAACATGCGCACCATGCGCTACCTCAAGCGCGAGAAGCAGGAGAAGAAGGCGCGCGAGACCCTGGAGATCTACGCGCCACTCGCCCACCGCCTGGGCATGAACACCATCAAGTGGGAGCTGGAGGACCTCGCCTTCGCGATCCTCTACCCCAAGATGTACGACGAGATCGTCCGCCTCGTCGCCGAGCGCGCCCCCAAACGCGACGAGTACCTCGCGATAGTGACCGACGAGGTGCAGTCCGATCTGCGCGCGGCCCGTATCAAGGCGACCGTCACCGGCCGCCCGAAGCACTACTACAGCGTCTACCAGAAGATGATCGTCCGCGGCCGGGACTTCGCGGAGATCTACGACCTGGTGGGCATCCGCGTCCTCGTCGACACGGTCAGGGACTGCTACGCCGCTCTCGGCACCGTGCACGCGCGATGGAACCCGGTCCCCGGCCGGTTCAAGGACTACATCGCGATGCCCAAGTTCAACATGTACCAGTCGCTCCACACGACGGTCATCGGCCCCAACGGCAAACCGGTCGAACTCCAGATCCGTACGTTCGACATGCACCGCCGCGCCGAGTACGGCATCGCCGCGCACTGGAAGTACAAGCAGGAGGCCGTCGCGGGCGCCTCCAAGGTCCGTACGGACGTACCGAAGGCGCCGTCCGGCAAGGCCGGCAAGGACGCGGCCGCGATCAACGACATGGCGTGGCTGCGGCAGCTGCTGGACTGGCAGAAGGAGACCGAGGACCCCAGCGAGTTCCTGGAGTCGCTGCGCTTCGACCTGTCCCGCAACGAGGTCTTCGTCTTCACACCGAAGGGCGACGTGATAGCGCTGCCGGCCGGCGCGACACCCGTCGACTTCGCCTACGCGGTCCACACCGAGGTCGGCCACCGAACGATAGGCGCCCGGGTCAACGGCCGCCTGGTCCCGCTCGAATCCACCCTGGACAACGGCGACCTGGTGGAGGTCTTCACCTCCAAGGCGACCGGAGCGGGCCCGTCCCGCGACTGGCTCGGCTTCGTGAAGTCGCCGCGCGCCCGCAACAAGATCCGTGCCTGGTTCTCCAAGGAACGCCGCGACGAGGCCATCGAGCAGGGCAAGGACGCCATCGCCCGCGCGATGCGCAAGCAGAACCTGCCGATCCAGCGCATCCTGACCGGCGACTCCCTGGTGACCCTCGCCCACGAGATGCGCTACCCGGACATCTCGTCCCTGTACGCGGCGATCGGCGAGGGCCATGTGGCCGCGCAGAACGTCGTACAGAAGCTGGTGCAGGCCCTCGGCGGCGAGGAGGCGGCCACCGAGGAGATCGACGAGGCGGTACCACCGGCGCGCGGTCGCGGACGCAAGCGCCGCAGCACCAACGACCCGGGTGTCGTGGTCAAGGGCGTCGAGGACGTCTGGGTGAAGCTGGCCCGCTGTTGTACGCCCGTCCCCGGCGACCCGATCATCGGTTTCGTGACCCGCGGCAGCGGTGTGTCGGTTCACCGCAGCGACTGCGTCAACGTCGAGTCCCTGTCCCGCGAGCCCGAGCGCATCCTCGACGTCGAGTGGGCGCCCACCCAGTCCTCGGTCTTCCTGGTCGCCATCCAGGTCGAGGCCCTGGACCGCTCCCGGCTGCTCTCCGACGTCACGCGCGTGCTCTCCGACCAGCACGTCAACATCCTCTCGGCCGCGGTCCAGACATCCCGTGACCGTGTGGCCACGTCCCGTTTCACCTTCGAGATGGGCGACCCGAAGCACCTGGGACACGTCCTGAAGGCCGTACGGGGCGTCGAGGGCGTGTACGACGTGTACCGGGTGACGTCGGCGCGCAGGCCGTAACGTCGCGGCCCTGCGGCTCACACGGAAAGGGGCTCCCGTACGTGGTGTACGGGAGCCCCTTTCCGTGTGCCTGGCGTGTCAGCCGCCGAACTCCTGCAGGCCCTTCAGCGCCTGGTCCAGCAGCGCCTGGCGGCCCTCCAGCTCCCTTTCGAGCTTGTCGGCCCTGGCGTTGTTGCCCTGGGCCCGCGCCTGCTCGATCTGGCCCTTCAGCTTGTCCACGGCCGCCTGGAGCTGGCCCGTGAGCCCCTCGGCCCGGGCGCGGGCCTCCGGGTTCGTACGGCGCCACTCCGCTTCCTCGGAGTCCTGGAGGGCCCGCTCCACGGCGTGCATCCGGCCCTCCACCTTCGGGCGGGCGTCCCGCGGGACGTGGCCGATGGCCTCCCAGCGCTCGTTGATGGAGCGGAACGCGGCACGGGCCGACTTCAGGTCCGTGATCGGCAGCAGCTTCTCCGCCTCGCCGGCCAGCTCCTCCTTGAGCTTGAGGTTCTCCGCCTGCTCGGCGTCACGCTCCGCGAACACCGAGCTGCGCGCCGCGAAGAAGATGTCCTGGGCACCGCGGAAACGGTTCCACAGGTCGTCCTCGTGCTCGCGCTGGGCGCGGCCCGCGGCCTTCCACTCGGACATCAGCTCGCGGTAGCGGGCCGCCGTCGGCCCCCAGTCGGTCGAGCCCGACAGGGACTCGGCCTCCGCGACCAGCCGCTCCTTCGTCTTGCGGGCGTCCTCCCGCTGCGCGTCCAGCTGCGCGAAATGCGCCTTGCGCCGCTTGGAGAACGCGGACCGCGCGTGCGAGAAGCGGTGCCACAGTTCGTCGTCCGACTTGCGGTCGAGCCTCGGCAGCCCCTTCCAGGTGTCCACCAGCGCGCGCAGCCGCTCACCGGCCGCCCGCCACTGGTCGGACTGGGCCAGCTCCTCCGCCTCGGCGACCAGGGCCTCCTTGGAGTGCCGTGCCTCGTCGGACTGCTTGGCCCGCTGCGCCTTGCGCTCCTCACGGCGCGCCTCGACGGACTCGACCAGCTTGTCCAACCGCGTCCGCAGGGCGCCCAGGTCGCCGACCGCGTGGTGCGCGTCGACCTGCTCCCGCAGATGCTCGATCGCGGTCTGGGCGTCCTTCGCCGACAGGTCGGTGGTCTTCACTCGCTTTTCGAGGAGGCCGATCTCGACAACCAGGCCCTCGTACTTGCGTTCGAAGTAGGCCAGCGCCTCCTCGGGAGAGCCGGCCTGCCAGGAACCGACGACCTGCTCGCCGTCGGCCGTACGCACGTACACGGTCCCCGTCTCGTCGACGCGGCCCCACGGGTCGCTGCTCACAGCGCCTCCTCCACATGATGCCTGCGAAGGGCTGAAGCACCCCCGGGCATCGTCCACAGTTTCGTCACGGCCAACATAGGCGACCGGCGGGGCGGCTGTCCGCATCCCGCGCGACCGAAATTGCGCAGTTGGCGGTCAGTTTTCCTTGACAGTCGCCTTGTTGATCACGACCGTCGCGTTCGGCGTGCCGTCGCCCTGCCCCGTGTTCTCGCCCGCCTTGGCGATCTTCTCCAGGACCTTCATCCCCGATTCGGAGATCGTGCCGAACGGTGTGTAGTCGGGCGGGAGCTGACTGTCCTGGAAGACGAGGAAGAACTGGCTGCCGCCGCTGTCGCGGCCCTCCTTCGTCTGGGCGTTGTACTGGTTCGCCATGGCCACGGTGCCCGCCGGGTACACCCCGCCCTTCAGGCTCTTGTCCTTCAGGTTCTCGTCCGGGATGGTGTAGCCCGGTCCGCCCATGCCGGTGCCCTGCGGGTCCCCGCACTGGAGCACGTAGATGCCCGCGGTGGTGAGCCGATGGCACTTCGTGTGGTCCAGGTACCCCTTGTTGACCAGGAAGTCGAACGAGTTCACCGTGCGCGGGGTCTTCGCCGCGTCCATGGCGATGGAGATGTCACCGCAGGTGGTCTGCAGATCCATCGTGTACTTCGCGCTCTCGTCGATGGCGACCTCGGGCTCCTTCTTGTACGAGAGCTTCTTGACCTTGCCCTCGGCGGGCTTCTCGCACGGGTCCGGGGCCTTGCTCGGTGAGGCGCTCGGGGTCACCTCGGCGCTCGCGTTCTCCTTCTTGCCGTCGTCCTTGAGCACTCCGGTCGTGTACAGCGCCACACTGCCTATCAGGATGACGCCGAGGACCGACGCGATCACGGCATTGCGGGCACGTGCCTTGCGCCGCGCGGACGTGCGCCGCTGCTGCTGCCGCAAGAACTTCTCCCGGGCGAGCTGACGCCGCCGCTGTTCCTGGCTGACCACCGGGTTCTCTCCTCATGCGTCTTCGTACGTCGACCGGTACGCGTGCGACTGGTGAGCCGACCGCTTGTGTGTGCCCCGTACCGTATATGGGTTCGCTGAGGAAACGGCAGCGCCGGTAGGCTCTGATGCGCAGCAATCCAGCCCGTACTCCACAATCCGAAGGACGATCGTGCTCATTGCCGGGTTCCCCGCCGGGGCCTGGGGGACCAACTGTTACCTGGTTGCCCCGGCCGCAGGCGAGGAGTGCGTGATCATCGACCCGGGCCACCGGGCCGCCGCGGGAGTCGAGGAGGCGCTGAAGAAGCACCGGCTCAAACCCGTCGCCGTCGTCCTCACCCACGGCCACATCGACCACGTGGCCTCGGTCGTCCCGGTGTGCGGCGCGCACGGTGTACCGGCGTGGATCCACCCTGCCGACCGCTACATGATGAGTGACCCGGCGAAGGCCTTCGGCCAGTCCATCGGGATGCCGCTGATGGGCGAGCTGACCGTGGGGGAGCCCGACGACGTCAAGGAGCTGACGGACGGTTCGACGCTGGAACTGGCCGGTCTGGAGTTGTCCGTCGCGCACGCGCCCGGCCATACCAAGGGGTCGGTGACCTTCCGGATGCCCGAGACCGCGGACATTCCCTCCGTGTTCTTCTCGGGCGATCTGCTCTTCGCCGGCTCCATCGGACGCACCGACCTGCCCGGCGGTGACATGGCCGAGATACTCGACTCGCTGGCCCGCGTGTGCCTGCCGCTCGACGACTCGACCGTGGTGCTGTCGGGCCACGGCCCCCAGACGACCATCGGCCAGGAGCGCGCCACCAACCCGTACCTGCGGCAGGTGGCCGCCGGCCGCCAGGAACCCAGTACGGGTGGGAGCACCCCTCCCCGACGAGGAATGTGACGAGACCTTCCGTGAGCACCTTCAAGGCCCCCAAGGGCACGTACGACCTGATCCCGCCGGACAGCGCCACGTACCTGGCCGTCCGTGAGGCGATCGCCGCTCCGCTGCGCAACTCCGGCTACGGCTACATCGAGACGCCCGGCTTCGAGAACGTGGAACTCTTCGCCCGTGGCGTCGGCGAGTCGACGGACATCGTGACGAAGGAGATGTACGCCTTCGAGACGAAGGGTGGCGACAGGCTGGCCCTGCGCCCCGAGGGCACGGCCTCGGTCCTGCGGGCCGCGCTGGAGGCCAACCTGCACAAGGCGGGCAACCTCCCGGTCAAGCTCTGGTACTCCGGCTCGTACTACCGCTACGAGCGCCCGCAGAAGGGCCGCTACCGCCACTTCTCACAGGTCGGTGCCGAGGCGATCGGGGCCGAGGACCCGGCGCTGGACGCCGAGTTGATCATCCTGGCGGACCAGGCGTACCGCTCGTTGGGCCTCAGGAACTTCCGTATCCTGCTCAACTCCCTGGGCGACCAGGAGTGCCGCCCGGTGTACAGGGCGGCCCTTCAGGACTTCCTGCGCGGCCTCGACCTCGACGAGGACACCCTGCGCCGCTCCGAGATCAACCCTCTCCGGGTGCTCGACGACAAGCGGGACGCGGTCCAGAAGCAGCTCGTGGGCGCTCCGCTGCTGCGGGACTACCTGTGCGACGCGTGCAAGACGTACCACGAGGAGGTCCGCGAGCTGATCACGGCGGCGGGCGTGTCCTTCGAGGACGACCCCAAGCTGGTGCGCGGCCTCGACTACTACACCCGTACGACCTTCGAGTTCGTCCACGACGGCCTCGGCTCCCAGTCCGCGGTGGGCGGCGGCGGCCGCTACGACGGTCTGTCGGAGATGATCGGCGGCCCGGCGCTGCCGTCGGTCGGCTGGGCGCTCGGGGTCGACCGCACCGTTCTCGCCCTGGAGGCGGAGGGTGTGCAGCTCTCGCTCCCCGCGTCCACGAGCGTGTTCGCCGTCCCGCTGGGAGAGGAGGCCCGCCGCGTTCTGTTCGGCAAGGTCACCGAGCTGCGCAAGGCGGGTGTCGCGGCCGACTTCTCCTTCGGTGGGAAGGGGTTGAAGGGCGCGATGAAGAACGCGAACCGCAGCGGTGCGCGGTACACGATCGTCGCGGGTGAGCGTGATCTCGCCGAGGGTGTGGTGCAGCTCAAGGACATGGAGTCCGGCGAGCAGAGGGCGATCGGCGTGAACGAGGTCGTGGCGGAACTGGAGGCCCGGTTGGGCTGAGGGCGGGCGGGGTTGCTGAGGGCGGACCGGGTTACGGCCGGGCTTTCCTCGCCCCCGCCGCCCCTACCCGTCCCATCCTTCCCTGGGGCTGCCGCCCCCAGACCCCCGCATCGGCCTGAACGGCCTCGTCCTCAAACACCGGACGGGCTGGGTGGTGCCTGGCCTCGGCTGAAAGGCCCCAGCCGGAAGATCCCAGCCCAGCCGGAAGGACCTTGCCCGGCCGGGCAAGGTCCCAGCCCGGCCCGCACATTTCAGCCTCTCCGGCGTTTGAGGAGCGGGGTCCGGGGCCGGCCCCCGAAACGGGGTCCGGGGCGGAGCCCCGGAGCCCGGGGGTCCAGGGGGCGCAGCCCCTTGGCCGGGGTCGAAGGGGCGGAGCCCCTGGGGATGGGACGGGTAGGGGCGGCGGGGGAGAGGAACCCTCAGTCCAGCAACCCGAACCGCATCGCACTCGTCACCGCAGCCGTCCGATCGTCCACCCCCAACTTGCCGAACGCACGCAGGAGATGGGTCTTGACCGTCGACTCACCGATGAACAGCCGACGGCCGATCTCCGCGTTGGTGCAGCCCTCCGCCACCAGCCGCAGCACCGCCGTCTCCCGATCGGACAACCGAGGCCGCTCCGGCTTCGTACGCAACTGGTCGACCAGCCGCGCGGCGACCGACGGCGCGAGCACGGTCTCGCCCCGCGCGGCGGCCCGTACGGCCTCCGCCAGCTCACCACGCGGCAGATCCTTGAGCAGATAACCGGCGGCACCGGCCTCCACGGCACGCAGGATGTCGCCGTCCGTCTCGTACGTCGTCAGCACGATGACGCGGCACGACATCCCGGCCTCCGTCATCCGCACGATCGAGTCAACGCCTCCGCCACCGGGCATCCGCAGATCCATCAGCACGATGTCGGGGCGCAACTCGGCCGCCAGCGCCTCCGCCTGTGGGCCGTTCGACGCGTCGGCGACCACATCGAGGTCGGGCTCGGCGCTCAGCATGGCGCGCAGGCCCTCGCGCACGACGGGGTGGTCGTCGGCGAGGATGATCCGGATCACGGGGTGCTCCTCGGAGGCGGGACGGGCAGCCGCACCGTCACAGTAGTACCGGTGCCGGGCGCGCTGTCCACACATGCCGTGCCGCCCACTTCGGCGGCCCTGGCGCGCAGGCCGGCCAGGCCGTAGCCGTCCGTCACAGCGGACGGCTCGAAGCCGCAGCCGTCGTCCCGGACGGACACGGTGAGCGTCTCGTCGGCGTACGCCAGGGTGATGCCGACCACGGTCGAACTCCCCGCGTGCTTGCGGACGTTGGCCAGCGCCTCCTGGCAGGAGCGCAGGGCCACCACCTCGGGCCCGGCGGACAGCGGGCGCACCGGACCCGTGACGTCCACCTCGGCGCAGTGCCGGGCGGCCAGCCGGCGCAACGCGTCCGGCAGGGAAGCGCCATGCAGGTCGGCGGGCGCGCCACCCGCGACCAGTGCCCGCGCCTCGGCCAGGTTCTGCCGGGCCGTCTCCTCCATCAGCGCCAGGTGACGCCGGGCGGCGGGCGGGTCGTCCTCCAGTTCGGCGTCCACGGCCTGGACCAGCATCAGGAGGCTGGTGAACCCCTGCGCGAGCGTGTCGTGGATCTCCCGGGAGAGCCGCTCCCGCTCGGCCAGCGCGCCGTGCGCCGCTGAGAGACGGGAGACCTCATGGCGGCTGGCGTCCAACTCGGCGATCAGTTCGGCCCTCTCCTGGCTCTGCTCCACGACGCGGATGATCCAGCTGCCGAGGGCCACCGAGAAGGCGAGCGTGACGACCGCGAAGACGGAGTTGAAGAAGACGGCCTCGCCACCGGGCCGCCACAGCAGCGCCCAGCCCGCCACCGGCACGATGTTGATGAAGCCGACGGCGATCAGCGCCCACCGCAGGCGCAGCGCCAGGAAGCACTGAGGGACCAGCGCGAAGGTCATCAGGCGCGTCTCGCCGACGAGGACGGCCGACGGCAGGAACAGCGCGACCGTTCCGGCGAGGTAGACCAGGGCCCGGTGCTCGTCGGTCGCGTTCTCCCGCAGGACCGGGCGCCCGAGCGCCACGTACCAGGGAACCAGCGGGACGAGGAGTCCGGCCGAGAGCGCGCGCAGCGGCCACCCCGTGTGCCCCGCGCCGAGCACGAACACCAGGGTGGCCACCCACACGACGGCGAAGTACGAGTCCCAGAGCCGGAACGTGCGGTCCCAGGTGTACGCGCCGGACATCGTCGTCATCCGTCGCGCCGGCTCTTCCAGCGGAAGGTCAGCAGACACAGCACCAATCCTCCGACGCACCAGGCGGCGAGGACCAGGGCGACGCGGCCGAACTCCCAGTCACCCGTCTGCTCCAGGACGCGTGCCGACTCCGGCAGGAACACCCCGCGCAGTCCCTGGCACATCCACTTCAGTGGGAACAACGCACCGATGTTCAGCATCCACTCCGGGATCGTGTCGACGGAGATGTAGACCCCGGAGATGAACTGCAGGACCAGGAAGGGCAGGACGACCACGGAGGTGGCGCTCTTGCCGGACTTCGGCACCGAGCTGATCGCGATCCCGAGCAGCGCGCAGGCCGTCAGCCCGAGGACGAAGATCCAGCCGAGGTCGAACCACTTGCCGGCGGACGTGGGCAGGTCCACGTCATACAGCGTCGTGCCGACCAGGAGGAGGATCGCCGTCTCCAACAGCCCGGTGACGAAGACCAGCCAGATCTTCCCGAGGAAGTACGAGGCCGGGGGCATGGGAGTGCCACGCAGCCGGCGCAGCACCCGCTCGTCCCGCTCGACGGCGATGGAGACCCCGAGGGACTGGAAGCTGGTGGACATGATCCCGGCGGCGATCATCGCGGGCACGTACAGCTGTGAGGCGGTGACGCCCGCTCCCTCCACGTCGTCGCTGAAGATCGACGCGAACAGGAACAGGAAGACCACGGGGAAGGCGAACGTGAAGACCACCTGTTCGCGCATCCGGAAGAACTGCTTGATCTCCAGCGCGCCCCGGCTGAGGCCGATGCTCCACGCGCCGGGCAGCCGTTCGGTGAGCGCCTCTTCCGGGGGCCGTACAGCAGTCGTTGTCATCGTTCGTCCTCCTCCGTGACCTGTCCGGCATGGTCGCTCTGTTCCGTCAGCTGGAGATAGACGTCCTCCAGGGTCGGGCGGCTCACCCGAAGCCCCGGGATCTCCCCGTCGAAGCGGCGCATGAGCTCGGCGACCGTGCGCGTGGGCGTCCCGGTGCGCTCGGCGCGCGGGGTGCCGTCCGGTTCCGTCCACTCGACGGTGGCCTCGGTACCGTGGCGGTCGCGCAGCGCGGCCGGTTCGCCCTCGGCGACCACGCGGCCGTTGGTGACGACGGCGAGCCGGTCGGCCAGCGCCTCGGCCTCCTCCAGATAGTGCGTGGTCAGCAGGATCGTCGTGCCCTCGTCGGCCAGCGTACGGATCAGCTCCCAGAACTGGCGGCGGGCGGCCGGGTCGAACCCGGTCGTCGGCTCATCCAGAAGCAGCAGCTCCGGCCCGCCGATCACCCCGAGTGCCACGTCGAGCCGCCGCCGCTGGCCGCCGGAGAGGGCCTTGACACGACTGCCCGCCTTCTCCCGGAGACCCACCAGAGCGAGGACCTCATCTGGGTTTCTCGGTTTTGGGTAGTATCGGGCGAAATGTCGAACGGTTTCTCGCACCGTCAACTCGGCGGGCGCGGATTCGTCCTGCCAGACGATTCCGACGCGCGAGCGCCACGCGCGCGTGCCGTGTTCCGGGTCCGCCCCGAGCACGGACACCTCGCCCGCGTCCCGTGCCCGATTGCCCTGGAGGATCTCCACCGTGGTGCTCTTGCCCGCGCCGTTGGGGCCGAGCAGGCCGAACACCTCACCCCGGCGGATGCCGAGATGGATACCGTCGACCGCGGTCACGTCCCCGTACTGCTTGCGCAGCCCCCGTACGTCCACCGCGAGATCGTTCGCGTGTGCTGTCATGCCGTCGAGCGTCGCCTTGAACCGAACGCTCCGGGACGACCGGGCGTACTTCCTTATGTCCATCGAACGGTGGACACGCGCGCGTGTGCGGCACAATGACCATGCCCGGAAGCCCTCCATCGACGCTACGGAAGCTACGGATACGACGAGATGAGCAAGACGACAGTCAAGGACGTCTCCATCGAGCGGGAACGAGCCGACGCCTCGCACGGCGTGGGCGGCAGCCGCGCCTTCGCGGTCCTCCTGCTGATCACCGGCGCGGCCGGGCTGCTGGCCTCCTGGGTCATCACGATCGACAAGTTCAAGCTCCTGGAGGACCCCGGCTTCACGCCCGGGTGCAGCCTGAACCCCGTCGTCTCCTGCGGCAACATCATGAAGAGCGAGCAGGCGTCGGCCTTCGGGTTCCCCAACCCGATGCTCGGCCTCGTCGCGTACGGCATCGTGATCTGCGTCGGCATGAGCCTCCTCGCCCGCGCCACGTTCCCGCGCTGGTACTGGCTCACCTTCAACGCCGGCACCGTCTTCGGCGTCGGCTTCTGCACCTGGCTGCAGTACCAGTCGCTGTACAACATCAACTCGCTGTGCCTGTGGTGCTCCCTGGCCTGGGTCGCCACGATCGTCATGTTCTGGTATGTGACGTCGTTCAACGTCCGCCACGGCTTCCTGCCCGCGCCGAACTGGCTGAAGGGCTTCTTCGGCGAGTTCACCTGGGTCCTGCCCGTGATGCACGTCGGCATCATCGGCATGCTGATCCTGACCCGCTGGTGGGACTTCTGGACCAGCTGACGGCGATCGGGCACCCGAGGGCGTTGTCAGTGGGGTGACATAGGGTTTCGGACGTGGAGCCCGACCTGTTCACCGCAGCCGCCGAAGAACGCCAGGAGAAGGACCCGTCCGGCAGTCCCCTGGCCGTGCGCATGCGCCCGCGCACCCTCGACGAGGTCGTGGGCCAGCAGCACCTGCTCAAGCCCGGCTCACCCCTGCGCAGACTGGTCGGCGAGTCCGGAGGCGGCCCGGCCGGTCCGTCCTCCGTGATCCTCTGGGGCCCGCCCGGCACCGGCAAGACCACCCTCGCGTACGTCGTCTCCAAGGCCACCAACAAGCGCTTCGTCGAGCTCTCCGCGATCACCGCCGGTGTGAAGGAGGTCCGCGCGGTCATCGACGGCGCGCGCCGCGCCACCGGCGGCTTCGGCAAGGAGACCGTCCTCTTCCTCGACGAGATCCACCGCTTCAGCAAGGCCCAGCAGGACTCCCTGCTCCCGGCCGTCGAGAACCGCTGGGTGACCCTGATCGCGGCGACAACGGAGAACCCGTACTTCTCGGTGATCTCCCCCCTCCTGTCCCGCTCCCTCCTCCTCACCCTCGAACCGCTCACCGACGACGACGTGCGCGGGCTTCTGCGCCGCGCCCTCACCGACGAGCGCGGCCTGTCAGGCGCCGTCACCCTCCCCGAGGACACCGAGGAGCACCTGCTGCGGATCGCCGGCGGCGACGCCCGCCGCGCGCTCACCGCTCTCGAGGCCGCCGCCGGAGCCGCCCTCGACAAGGGCGGGACGGAGATCGGCCTCACGACCCTGGAGGAGACCGTCGACCGTGCCGCCGTGAAGTACGACCGCTCCGGCGACCAGCACTACGACGTGGCGAGCGCCCTCATCAAGTCCATCCGCGGCTCCGACGTCGACGCGGCCCTGCACTACCTGGCCCGCATGATCGAGGCCGGCGAGGATCCCCGGTTCATCGCCCGCCGCCTGATGATCTCCGCCAGCGAGGACATCGGCCTCGCCGATCCGAACGCACTGCCCATAGCCGTCGCCGCCGCCCAGGCGGTCGCCATGATCGGCTTCCCCGAGGCCGCGCTCACCCTCAGCCACGCCACTATCGCCCTGGCCCTCGCCCCCAAGTCCAACTCCGCGACCATGGCGATCGGCGCCGCGATGGAGGACGTACGCAAGGGGCTGGCCGGTCCGGTGCCCCCGCACCTGCGGGACGGGCACTACAAGGGTGCCGCCAAGCTGGGGCACGCGCAGGGGTACGTCTACCCACACGACCTGCCCGAGGGGATCGCCGCCCAGCAGTACGCCCCTGACGCCCTCCAGGACCGCGAGTACTACGCCCCGACCAGGCACGGAGCCGAGGCGCGCTACGCGGACGCCGTCGAGTGGACCCGGAAACACCTCGGTCGGAAGCGGTCCTGACCACCCTGTAGACTTGGTCGAAGCGCTGAGTCCCGCGTCCGGCACCTCGCAAGAGGGGCCGGCACCACCAGAGCGGGACATCCAGCCGGAACCCCGAGGCCGCGAGGCCCCGAGGATCCAGGAGCGTCGCGCACCGTCGAAGGTGTCGCGGGCAGCCCACCACCCTCCCGAATCCCGGGAACGGTCGGTGGGCCACTCGCGTGCTGCACGTATGTGCCCAGACCTGGGAGCGGCTGCCCGTCAGGCCCGTCAACCGGCCTCACGGGTTTCCCGGGCTGCGGATGCGACCTCCCCTAACCCTGGTGAAGCCGATTTCAAAAGAGAAACACGAGGTGTTTGGTTCATGGCGAACCAGTCCCGCCCCAAGGTCAAGAAGTCGCGTGCCCTCGGCATCGCGCTGACCCCGAAGGCCGTCAAGTACTTCGAGGCCCGCCCCTACCCGCCGGGCGAGCACGGTCGCGGCCGCAAGCAGAACTCGGACTACAAGGTCCGTCTGCTGGAGAAGCAGCGTCTGCGTGCGCAGTACGACGTGTCCGAGCGCCAGCTCGTCCGCGCCTACGAGCGTGCCTCCAAGGTCCAGGGCAAGACCGGTGAGGCCCTGATCATCGAGCTGGAGCGTCGCCTTGACGCCCTGGTCCTGCGTTCGGGCATCGCCCGCACGATCTACCAGGCCCGCCAGATGGTCACCCACGGCCACATCGAGGTCAACGGCCACAAGGTCGACAAGCCGTCCTTCCGCGTCAAGCCGGACGACGTCGTCATGGTCCGTGAGCGCAGCCGCCAGAAGCCGCTGTTCGAGGTCGCCCGCGAGGGTGGCTTCGCCGCCGACGGCGAGACCCCGCGCTACCTCCAGGTGAACCTCAAGGCCCTGGCGTTCCGCCTGGACCGCGAGCCGAACCGCAAGGAGATCCCGGTGATCTGCGACGAGCAGCTCGTCGTCGAGTACTACGCCCGCTGATCGCCCCACAGCGCGAGCGGACGTAGTACTTTCCGCGCGTCAGCCCGTCGTCTCCCCGCCCACCGTGGCGGACGGGACGGCGGGCTCTCGTATCTGGAGGTTCCGGAGCCAGGTAATGCGGTACGGAGTGGTACCCCCGGCGCGATAGGCTCGGGGGCACGACTTTTCGACGTTCAGGCATGTTCCGACGTGTTGCAGGGAGCGGGTGCACAAGTGTCCGGTGGAGAGGTGGCCGGGATCCTGGTGGCCGTCTTCTGGGCGATCCTGGTCTCCTTCCTCGCCGTCGCACTGGCGAGGCTGGCCCAGACGCTCAAGGCGACCACCAAGCTCGTCGCGGACGTGACCGACCAGGCCGTCCCGCTCCTCGCCGACGCCTCCGAGGCGGTTCGCTCCGCGCAGACCCAGATCGACCGGGTCGACGCGATCGCCTCGGACGTCCAGGAGGTCACGTCGAACGCGTCGGCACTCTCCACCACCGTCGCGTCCACCTTCGGCGGCCCCCTGGTGAAGGTGGCGGCGTTCGGCTACGGCGTGCGCCGCGCCATGGGCCGTCGTGAGGACGAGCCCGCCGGCAAGGCGCCCCGACGCACCGTGATCGTGGGCCGCACCGTCCCGTCCGCGCGGCGGGCGAAGCGGAACACCCGGGACAAGAAGGACTGACCGATGTTCCGCCGTACCTTCTGGTTCACCGCCGGCGCAGCCGCGGGCGTGTGGGCCACCACCAAGGTCAACCGCAAGCTGAGGCAGCTGACCCCCGAGAGCCTCGCCGCGACGGCGGCGAACAAGGCGATCGAGACGGGCCAGCGACTCAAGGACCGCGCGGTCGGCTTCGCAGTCGACGTCCGCGACGGCATGGCCCAGCGCGAGGCCGAACTCGGCGACGCGCTCGGCCTGAACACGTCCGTCGACCACGAACTCCCGGCCCCCCGGCGTCACGCCGCGATCGAGAACCGCAACAAGCCGAAGACGTACGTCGTCGAGGGGACGTCGTACTCGTACAACCGGAATGAGGACCACTGATGGAGTCGGCTGAAATCCGCCGCCGCTGGTTGAGCTTCTTCGAGGAGCGCGGTCACACCGTCGTCCCTTCGGCGTCGCTCATCGCGGACGACCCGACTCTGCTCCTCGTCAACGCCGGCATGGTGCCCTTCAAGCCCTACTTCCTGGGCGAGACCACGCCGCCGTACCCGCGCGCCACCAGCGTGCAGAAGTGCGTGCGCACGCCGGACATCGAGGAGGTCGGCAAGACCACCCGGCACGGCACGTTCTTCCAGATGTGCGGCAACTTCTCCTTCGGCGACTACTTCAAGGAAGGCGCCATCACCTACGCCTGGGAGCTGCTCACCGCCTCCCAGGACAAGGGCGGCTACGGCCTGGACCCGGAGAAGCTCTGGATCACCGTCTACAAGGAGGACGACGAGGCCGAGCGCATCTGGCGCGACGTCGTCGGCGTCCCCGCCGAGCGCATCCAGCGCCTGGGCATGGGCCCCAACTTCTGGTCCATGGGCGTCCCCGGCCCCTGCGGTCCGTGTTCCGAGATCAACTACGACCGCGGTCCGGAGTTCGGTGAGGAGGGCGGCCCCGCCGTCAACGACGAGCGGTACGTGGAGATCTGGAACCTGGTCTTCATGCAGTACGAGCGCGGCGAGGGCACCGGCAAGGAGGACTTCCCGATCCTCGGTGAACTGCCCGCCAAGAACATCGACACGGGCCTCGGCCTGGAGCGTCTCGCCATGATTCTGCAGGGCGTGCAGAACATGTACGAGATCGACACCTCCATGGCCGTCATCGACAAGGCCACGGAGCTCACCGGTGTCCGCTACGGCGAGGCCCACACCTCCGACGTCTCCCTGCGCGTGGTCACCGACCACATGCGCACCTCCGTGATGCTCATCGGCGACGGCGTCACCCCCGGCAACGAGGGCCGCGGCTACGTCCTGCGCCGCATCATGCGCCGCGCCATCCGCAACATGCGGCTCCTCGGGGCCACGGGACCGGTCGTGAAGGACCTGATCGACACCGTCATCGAGATGATGGGCCAGCAGTACCCCGAGCTCATCACCGACCGCGAGCGCATCGAGAAGGTCGCCCTCGCCGAGGAGGCCCGCTTCCTCAAGACGCTGAACTCCGGCACCAACGTCCTCGACACCGCCGTGACCGAGACCAAGGCCGCCGGCTCCACTGTCCTGCCCGGCGACAAGGCCTTCCTGCTCCACGACACCTGGGGCTTCCCGATCGACCTCACCCTCGAAATGGCCGCCGAACAGGGCCTGTCCGTGGACGAGGACGGCTTCCGCCGCCTGATGAAGGAGCAGCGGGAGCGCGCCAAGGCCGACGCCCGGGCCAAGAAGACCGGCCACGCCGACCTCGGCGCCTACCGCGAGATCGCCGACTCCTCCGGCGAGACCGACTTCATCGGCTACTCGCAGACCGAGGGCGAGTCCAGGGTCGTCGGCATCCTCGTCGACGGGGTGTCCTCGCCCGCCGCCACTGAGGGCGACGAGGTCGAGATCGTCCTCGACCGCACCCCGTTCTACGCCGAGGGCGGCGGCCAGATCGGCGACACCGGCCGGATCAAGGTGGACTCCGGCGCCGTCATCGAGGTCCGCGACTGCCAGAAGCCGGTCCCGGGTGTGTACGTTCACAAGGGCGTCGTCCAGGTCGGCGAGGTCACCGTCGGCGCCACGGCCCACGCCTCGATCGACTCCCGCCGCCGCAAGGCCATCGCCCGCGCCCACTCGGCCACCCACCTCACCCACCAGGCCCTGCGCGACGCCCTCGGCCCGACGGCCGCCCAGGCCGGTTCCGAGAACCAGCCGGGCCGGTTCCGCTTCGACTTCGGTTCGCCGTCCGCCGTGCCGACGGCCGTGATGACCGATGTCGAGCAGAAGATCAACGAGGTCCTCGCCCGCGATCTCGACGTGCACGCCGAGATCATGGGCATCGACGAGGCCAAGAAGCAGGGCGCCATCGCCGAGTTCGGCGAGAAGTACGGCGACAGCGTCCGCGTCGTGACCATCGGCGACTTCTCCAAGGAGCTGTGCGGCGGCACGCACGTCCACAACACCGCCCAGCTGGGCCTGGTCAAGCTCCTCGGTGAGTCCTCGATCGGCTCCGGAGTGCGCCGTATCGAGGCCCTGGTCGGCGTCGACGCCTACAACTTCCTGGCCCGTGAGCACACGGTCGTGGCCCAGCTCCAGGAACTGATCAAGGGGCGCCCCGAGGAGCTCCCGGAGAAGGTCTCCGCCATGCTCGGCAAGCTGAAGGACGCCGAGAAGGAGATCGAGAAGTTCCGCGCCGAGAAGGTCCTCCAGGCCGCCGCCGGGCTCGCCGAGTCCGCCAAGGACGTCCGCGGTGTCGCCGTGGTCACCGGCCAGGTCCCGGACGGCACGACTCCGGACGACCTGCGCAAGCTGGTCCTCGATGTGCGCGGCCGCATGCAGGGCGGCCGGGCCGCCGTGGTCGCCCTGTTCACGGTGAACAACGGAAAGCCGCTGACGGTCATCGCCACCAACGAGGCCGCCCGCGAGCGCGGTCTGAAGGCCGGCGACCTGGTCCGTACGGCCGCCAAGACCCTCGGCGGCGGCGGTGGCGGCAAGCCGGACGTCGCTCAGGGCGGCGGCCAGAACCCGACCGCCGTCGGCGAGGCCGTCGACGCGGTCGAGCGCCTGGTCGGAGAGACGGCCAAGTAACGCTCGATGGGACCACGCAGGAATCGACGGTGAACATGCGCAAGGGACGTCGGCTCGCGATCGATGTAGGGGACGCCCGGATCGGGGTCGCCTCGTGCGACCCCGACGGGATCCTCGCGACACCCGTCGAAACGGTTCCGGGACGTGATGTCCCGGCTGCGCAGCGCCGGTTGAAGCAGCTCGTCGAGGAGTACGAGCCCATCGAGGTGATCGTCGGCCTCCCTCGCTCCCTGAAGGGCGGCGAGGGACCGGCGGCGGTCAAAGTGAGGGGCTTCGCACAGGAGTTGGCCCGCACCATCGTCCCCGTGCCGGTGAGGCTCGTGGACGAGCGGATGACCACGGTGACGGCCAGCCAGGGGCTGCGCGCCTCCGGTGTGAAGTCCAAGAAGGGCAGATCGGTGATCGACCAGGCGGCAGCCGTGATCATCCTGCAACAGGCGCTCGAATCGGAGCGGGTGTCAGGTACAGCACCCGGCGACCCCGTCGAAGTGGTCATCTGATCGCGATACGGTAACGTTCCGGCGCGATGCGGCAGTATTCGAACAGCTGCCGCACAGATCGAGGCGGGACGGGAGCGGAGCCGCGCGACCGCCGCCTCGCGGCTCTAGGGGATCGATGACTGAGTATGGCCGGAGCCCAGGCTCCGAACCGTGGCATCCCGAGGACCCGTTGTACGGGGACGGCGGATGGGGAGGACAGCAGGCCCACGCGGGTCAGCAGGCCCCCTACGGCGGCCAGCCGCAGCAGTACCCGGAGCAGCCGCAGCAGCCGCAGTACGGCGACTGGGGCAGCGGCCAGCAGCCCGGCTACGGCCAGGCGCAGCATCAGTACCCGTACTACGAGGGACAAGGTCACCAGCAGTATCCCGGCCAGGCCCAACCGCAGCACCCCGGCCAGGGTCACCAGCAGTACCCCGATCAGGGACAGCAGCAGTACCAGGGCGGGGGCTGGGACACCGGCACCCACGAGCACGCCCAAGCCGCCTACCCCGCCGGCCCGGGGGACTCCTACGGGGGGCAGAACGCCGCGTACGGCGGCGGACAGCACGACCACTACGGCGCACCCGACGCGTACCCGCAGCAGGGGCCGGAGCCCCCGGTGAGCCGCCGGACCGAGCCCGAGCCGCCGGGGACCGACTGGGATCCCGGCCCGGACCAGGGCGAGCACGCCTTCTTCGCGGGCGCGGGCGACGACGATGACGACGACTCCGACGAGCCGGGCGGCCGCGGGGGACGTGGCGACCGGAAGGGCAAAGGCGCCAAGGGCGGCAAGGGCGGCAAGAAACGCCGCAGCGGCTGTGCCTGCCTGGTGGTCGTTCTCGTACTCGGCGGCGGTGTCGGCGGAGTCGGTTATTTCGGCTATCAGTTCTACCAAAATCGTTTCGGCGCGGCTCCCGACTACGCGGGGGACGGCACGGCCGAGACGGTGACCGTCACCATTCCGAAGGGTGCGGGCGGTTATGCGATCGGGCAGGAGCTGAAGAAGGCCGGCGTCGTCAAGAGCGTCGACGCCTTCGTGACCGCGCAGGCGAACAACGCCAAGGGCGCCACGATCCAGGCGGGCGTCTACGTACTGAAGAAGGAGATGTCCGCCGCGAGCGCCGTCTCGCTGATGCTCAGCGACGAGAGCCGCAACAACCTGGTCATCGCCGAGGGACGGCGCAACACCCAGATCTACGAGCTGATCGACAAACGTCTGGGAGTCAAGTCGGGCACGACCGAGGAAGTCGCCAAGAAGGAATGGAAGTCCCTCGGCCTTCCGGACTGGGCCAACGACAACGAGGACATCAAGGAGCCGCTGGAGGGATTCCTCTACCCGTCCAGTTATCCCGTGTCCAAGGGCATGAAGCCCAAGGACGTCCTGAAGGAAATGGTCGATTTCTCCAAGCAGAAGTACGCCGACCTCGGGCTGGAGCAGAAGGCGAAGTCGCTCGACCTCGACAGCCCGCTCCAGGTCCTCACCGTGGCGAGTCTCGTCCAGGCGGAGGGCAAGTCCAAGAGCGACTTCGAAAAGGTCGCCAGGGTCGTGTACAACCGGCTGAAGCCGGACAACACCGAGACATACGGCCTGCTCGACTTCGACTCCACGGTGAACTACCTGCGCGGCGAGTCCAAGCTGGCCACGGGATCGGTCGACCAACTGAGGCAGATCGACGACCCGTACAACACCTACAAGATCAAGGGCCTGCCGCCCGGACCGATCAGCAATCCGGGCGAGGTGGCGATCCAGGCGGCCCTCAAGCCGGCCAAGGGCAACTGGTATTACTTCGTCTCGATCAGCGAGGACGAGACACTCTTCGCCGAGACCAACGAAGAACAGAACCGCAATCGCGAAAAGTACCTCGAAGCACAGAAGAACGGACAATGACCCGCAGCGACACCAAGCGCCGAGCCGCCGTCCTCGGCTCCCCGATCGCCCACTCGCTCTCCCCGGTGCTGCACCGGGCCGCATACACGGCGTTGGGGCTCGACGACTGGTCGTACGACCGCTTCGAGGTCGACGAGGAGACGCTGGCGGAGTTCTTCGGAAAGCTGGGTCCCGAGTGGGCCGGGCTGTCGCTGACCATGCCGCTGAAGCGGGTCGTCATCCCGCTGCTCGACGAGATCAGCGAGACGGCCGCCTCCGTCGAGGCCGTCAACACCGTCGTGTTCACCGAGGACGGGCGGAGCCTCGGTGACAACACCGACATCCCCGGCATGATCGCCGCCCTGCGTGAGCGGGGCATCGAGCAGGTCGACTCGGCCGCGATCCTCGGCGCGGGCGCCACCGCGTCCTCCGCGCTGGCGGCACTCGCCCGGATCTGCACCGGCGAGGTCGTCGCGTACGTACGGAGCGAGGCGCGCGCCGCAGAGATGCGGCAGTGGGGCGAGCGGCTCGACGTCGACGTGCGTACGGCGGACTGGGCGGACGCGGCACAGGCGCTGCGCGCACCGCTCGTCATCGCCACCACCCCGGCCGGCACGACCGACGCACTGGCCGCGGCCCTCCCGGAACGGCCCGCGACCCTCTTCGACGTGCTGTACGACCCGTGGCCGACCGCGCTCGCGGCGCGCTGGTCCGCGTACGGCGGCGCTGTCGTCAGCGGACTCGACCTGCTCGTGCACCAGGCGGTGCTCCAGGTCGAGCAGATGACGGGGCATGCCCCGGCCCCGCTGGACATCATGCGAAAAGCCGGGGAACACGCTCTGGCCGGCCGGTAGGTCCGCTCAGTTCCGCCGGGGGGAACCGGGGGAGCGGCGCGTGGTGATCCTGTGAAATTCCGGTACCGAGGAGTAACCGCAGGTCATGATCTCCGGGCTGCCCGGGCCGCATCGGCGGGCCGCCGAACGGAGCCACCATGACACGTCACGCCCGGCGCAGGTTTCTCACCTATCTCGTGGCCGCGCCCACCCTCGCCGTCGCGACGAAGATCGGCCTGGACGCCTACGCGCCCGGCAACGCCGACGCGGCGATTCCCACGCCACCCGCACCGGCCGATCTGGTCGACCTGGGTGACCTGCTGATCCTGGCCGGGAAGCCCACCGCGAACATGCTCGTGCTGAGCATCGACGAGGACGGCGACGTCCACTTCCGGCTGCCGCGCGAGGAGGTGGGCCAGGGGCTCACCACCGCCGTGGCCATGCTGGTCGCCGAGGAACTGGACACCCCGCTGGACCGGGTCCACATCCAACTGGACGACGCCCGGCCCGAGTTGCTCTTCAACCAGCTCACCGGCAGCTCCAACTCGATCCGTTCGCTGTACGACCCGGTGCGTCACACCGCGGCGGCCGCGCGGGCCCGGATGGTCGGAGCCGCCGCGGACAGATGGGGACTGAAGGCGAGCGAACTGACGGTACGCGCGGGCGTGGTGGTCGCACCGGACGGCCGAACCGCCTCGTACGGCTCGCTGTCGGCGGCCGCCGCCTCCCTCGAACCGGTCGCGCTGACGGTCACGCCGAAGAAGGAGTCCGAGCACACCCTCGTCGGCACCCCCACCTCGCGCATCGACGCCCGCGCCCTGGTCACCGGCAAGCACGCGTACACCCTCGACCTCGATGTCCCCGGCGCCAAGCCCTGCATGGTGCGCCGCCCGCCGACCGTCAACGGCACCGTGAAGGCCGTCAACAACGAGTCCGCCGTACGGGCCATGCCGGGCGTCCTCGACGTGGTCACCCTCGACACGGGCGTCGCCGTGGTCGCCGAGACGTTCGGGCAGGCCCTCGACGCCAAGGAGGCACTGGACGTCACCTGGGGCACCGGCACCGTCGACGCGCTCTCGGACGACGACATCAGGGCCGGACTGAAGGCGGCGACACCGGCGCTGGACGTGCTCGGAGTCCTGGTGAAGAAGGTGGAGGCCGAGTTCGACTTCGCGTTCGCCAGTCACGCGCCGATGGAGACCAACTCGGCCGTCGCGGACGTACGGGCGGACCGCGCGGAGATCTGGTCCGGGCTGAAGTCGCCGATCGCGGCCCAGGCGGCGATCGCGAAGGCCGTCGGCCTGCCGGTCTCCGAAGTGACGGTGCACGTGGTGCAGTCGGGCGGCTCCTTCGGACGGCGCCTCTTCCACGACGCGGCTCTGGAGGCCGCCGTCGTGTCGAAGAAGAGCGGCCGTCCCGTACGACTGATGTGGTCGCGCATCGACGACATGCGGCAAGGGCGGATGCGGCCCGCCACCCACCACCGCGTCCGCGCCACCTACGCGGCCGGGCAGGTGCTCACCTTCCAGCACCAGGTGGCGGCGGTGGAGACCGACTTCCGGCACGGGCTCGGCGACGCGGTCAGCGCCGCAGCGGCCGATCTGCCCACCGGCATCGGCAACGCGACCTTCGCGCAGACCCTGTTCCTCACCACCGTGAAGTCCCCCTACAACTTCGGCGTGACGACACAGGCGCTCACCGAGGTGCCGTTCAGGATGCACACCGGATCGTGGCGGTCCGTGTACTCGGCCAACACCCGCGGGGCCGAGGAGATCGTCGTGGACGAGCTGGCGGCGAAGCTCGGCAAGGATCCCGTCGCCTTCCGGCGCGCGTTCCTCAAGACCGCCCGGCAGCGAGCCGTCCTCGACCAGGTTGCCGCGGCAGGAGACTGGGGCCGGAGATTGCCCGGCGGCTGGGCCCAGGGCGTCGGCTTCCACGAGGAGTACAAGTCCTGTACCGCGTGTCTGGTCGAGATCGACGCCACCGACCCGAAGAAGCCCCGGGTGACCAAGGCGGTGATCGCCGCCGACGTGGGCCGTGTGATCAACCCGCGCGGCCTGGAGGCGCAGCTGCTCGGCGGCCTCACGGACGCCATCTCCACCACCCTGCGGGCCGGGCTCCACATCGACAAGGGGCTCCCGCTGGAGGGCAGCTACTCGCAGTTCCACTACGCACGCCAGAAGGACTCCCCGAGGGACGTGAAGATCTTCGTCATCGAGGGCGCCGACGAACCCGGCGGCGCGGGCGAACTCGGTGTCCCCGCGGCCGTCGGCGCCGTCGCCAACGCCTACGCCCGGGCCACCGGCATCAGGCCGCGCAGCTTTCCCGTCAACTTCGACATCGACTTCACCCCCTTCCCGCGCTGACCCGCGGACCACCCACGCCTGGTTCCAGGAGCACCCATGCCGTCCCACACCTTCACCGTCAACGGGGAGACCGTCACCGTCGACGCCCCGGACGACCTGCCCCTCCTGTGGGCACTGCGCGATCTGCTCGGTGTCCGCGGCCCCAAGTACGGCTGCGGCATCGACGTCTGCAAGGCGTGCACCAGCCATCTCGACGGTGAGGCCGTCCGGCCCTGCGTAGTCCCGGTCTCCGAGGCCGCGGGCCGCGAGGTCACCACCATCGAAGGGCTCGCCGACGGCGACCGGCTCCACCCCGTCCAGGAGGCATGGCTGGAACAGGACGTCGCCCAGTGCGGCTACTGCCAGCCCGGCCAGATCATGGCCGCCGTCGCACTCCTCAAGCGCACGAGGAACCCCACCGACGCCGACATCGACGAGATCGCGAACGTCTGCCGCTGCGGGACGTACTTCCGCATCCGCGAGGCGATCAAGAGCGCGGCGGACCGGATGGCGTGACCGGACCGGGGGCGTGACAGGGGAGGTGGCGTGACGGGGGCGGAGCCCGCGGCTGCGGTCTCCTCGCGTCCGCCTGATGGACCTGCGACCAGCCCCGGGACCGGACGTGGGAGGATCGGAGGTGGCGGGCCCGGGCCGCGCACCCGGTGGCGCCGTCGCCGTACGCGAGGACGCGCGTACGCAAGGGCAGTACGCAGTACCAGGGCGCGAGCACTGAGGAGCACCGTTGAGCAGGTTGCGCTGGCTGACCGCGGGGGAGTCCCACGGTCCCGCACTCGTCGCGACGCTGGAGGGCCTTCCCGCCGGCGTGCCGATCACCACGGAGATGGTGGCGGACCACCTGGCTCGGCGGCGGCTCGGCTACGGACGCGGTGCGCGCATGAAGTTCGAGCGGGACGAGATCACCTTCATCGGCGGTGTACGGCACGGCCTGACGCTGGGCTCCCCGGTGGCGATCATGGTGGGCAACACCGAGTGGCCGAAGTGGGAGCAGGTGATGGCGGCCGACCCGGTGGACCCGGAGGTGCTCGCCGGTCTGGCCCGTAACGCGCCCCTGACCCGTCCCCGGCCCGGCCACGCGGACCTCGCGGGCATGCAGAAGTACGGGTTCGACGAGGCGCGTCCGGTGCTGGAGCGGGCCAGTGCGCGGGAGACCGCCGCCCGGGTGGCCCTGGGTGCGGTGGCGCGGTCGTACCTGAAGGAGACCGCCGGGATCGAGATCCTCTCGCACGTGGTGGAGCTGGCGGCGGCGAAGGCGCCCTACGGCGTCTACCCCACGCCCTCGGACGTCGAGAAGCTGGACGCCGACCCGGTGCGCTGCCTGGACGCCGACGCGTCGAAGGCGATGGTCGCGGAGATCGACCAGGCCCACAAGGACGGTGACACGCTCGGCGGTGTGGTGGAGGTGCTGGCGTACGGGGTGCCGGTCGGTCTCGGCTCGCACGTGCACTGGGACCGGCGCCTGGACGCACGCCTCGCGGGTGCGCTGATGGGCATCCAGGCCATCAAGGGCGTCGAGGTCGGAGACGGCTTCGAGCTGGCCCGCGTGCCCGGCTCGCAGGCTCATGACGAGATCGTGCAGACGGACGAAGGCGTCCGGCGCGCCACGGGCCGCTCGGGCGGCACCGAGGGCGGTCTGACCACGGGCGAGCTGCTGAGGGTGCGGGCGGCGATGAAGCCGATCGCGACCGTGCCGCGGGCCCTGGCCACGATCGACGTGGCCACCGGCGAGGAGGCCAAGGCCCATCACCAGCGCTCCGACGTCTGCGCGGTCCCGGCCGCCGGTATCGTCGCCGAGGCCATGGTCGCGCTGGTGCTCGCGGACGCGGTGGCGGAGAAGTTCGGTGGCGACAGTGTGGTGGAGACCCGCCGCAACGTGCGCTCGTACCTTGAGAACCTGGCGATTCGATGAGCGCCCCACTGATCGTCCTGGTCGGTCCGATGGGCGTGGGCAAGTCCACCGTCGGGCAGCTGCTGGCCGAGCGGCTCGGCGTGGGCTACCGGGACACCGACGACGACATCGTCGCGGAGCAGGGCCGCACGATCGCGGACATCTTCGTCGACGAGGGCGAGCCCGCCTTCCGGGCCATCG
The DNA here is from genome assembly GCF_004337435.2 of Streptomyces sp. KM273126. Taxonomy (NCBI): domain Bacteria; kingdom Bacillati; phylum Actinomycetota; class Actinomycetes; order Kitasatosporales; family Streptomycetaceae; genus Streptomyces; species Streptomyces sp. KM273126. Next base: position 1,252,917 of record NZ_SJXB02000002.1, read on the forward strand.
AGAAGCGGGCGGTGCGCACCGCTCTCGCCGAGCACGCCGGTGTCCTGGCGCTGGGCGGCGGCTCCATCCTCGACGCCGACACCCGCGCGGCGCTGGCCGGCCTGCAGGTGGTCTACCTGTCGATGGACGTGGAGGAGGCGGTCCGGCGCACCGGCCTGAACACGGCCCGCCCGCTGCTCGCGGTCAACCCGCGCCGGCAGTGGCGGGAGCTGATGGAGGCCCGCCGCCATCTGTACACCGAGATCGCCCACGCGGTCGTACCCACCGACCACCGCACGCCCGAAGAAGTCACCCAAGCCGTCCTGGACGCAACGGAGTTGAAGGAAGCATGAGCGAGGCAGTCACCCGGATCCAGGTCGGCGGCACAGCGGGCACCGACCCGTACGAGGTCCTGGTCGGCCGGCAACTCCTCGGCGAGCTGGGCGGGTTGATCGGGAGCACGGCCAAGCGGGTGGCCGTCATCCACCCCGAGGCGCTGGCCGACACCGGGGAGGCGCTGCGAGCCGACCTGGCCGAGCAGGGCTACGAGGCCGTCGCGATCCAGGTGCCGAACGCGGAGGAGGCCAAGACCGCCGAGGTCGCCGCCTACTGCTGGAAGGCGCTGGGCCAGTCCGGGTTCACCCGTACCGACGTCATCGTGGGCGTGGGCGGTGGCGCCACCACGGACCTGACCGGGTTCGTGGCCGCGACCTGGCTGCGCGGAGTCCGCTGGATCGCCATCCCCACCACCGTGCTGGCCATGGTGGACGCGGCCGTCGGCGGCAAGACCGGTATCAACACGGCCGAGGGCAAGAACCTCGTCGGCGCCTTCCACCCGCCGGCCGGTGTGCTGTGCGACCTGGCCGCGCTGGACTCGCTGCCGGTCAACGACTACGTGTCCGGGCTCGCCGAGGTCATCAAGGCCGGGTTCATCGCCGATCCGGTGATCCTGGAGCTGATCGAGTCCGACCCACAGGCTGCCCGCACCCCGGCCGGTCCGCACACCGCCGAGCTGATCGAGCGGTCCATCAAGGTCAAGGCCGAGGTCGTCTCGTCCGACCTGAAGGAATCCGGGCTGCGCGAGATCCTCAACTACGGGCACACCCTCGGGCACGCGATCGAGAAGAACGAGCGCTACAAGTGGCGGCATGGTGCGGCCGTCTCCGTGGGTATGCACTTCGCCGCCGAACTCGGGCGTCTGGCAGGCCGGTTGGACGATGCGACCGCCGACCGCCACCGCACCGTCCTGGAGTCGGTGGGCCTGCCGCTGCACTACCGTCACGACCAGTGGCCCAAGCTGCTGGAGACGATGAAGGTCGACAAGAAGTCCCGCGGCGATCTGCTGCGCTTCATCGTCCTCGACGGACTGGCCAAGCCCACCGTCCTGGAGGGCCCCGACCCGGCCGTCCTGCTCGCCGCCTACGGCGAAGTGGGGCAGTAACGCCCACTCGGACGCCGTAGGCCCGATTCGCCTTGTGAGCATGGGCACTTCGGACCGCCCCCGGCCGTTCACCAAACGACGGCCGGGGGCGGTACCGTTCGGGAGGGACCGGGGTGCCAGCGCCCCGCCTGCCAGCGCCAATGTGACTGTACGAGACGGAGTGGCACCGGATGCAGCACGCAGTGGGGGCTCCGCTGCCGCCGCCCCACCAGCCGGGGCAGGGACCGTCGACCGGTTGGTCGTCGGCCGGACACCACAACCCGGGACACCCGGGGCCCGTACCGTCGCCCCCGCCCCCGCCGGGGTTCGCCGGAGCACCGGTCCCGCCGGGTGCCCCGCAGGTCCCGCACCACGCGCCGCCGCAACCCGCCTCCGCCCCACCCTCGCGGGAGACGACCGGACATGTGCAACTGCCGCCGGGCGGCCCCGTCGGCATACCGAGCGCACCGCCCGCCGCGGGCGTGCCCGATCCCACGGCCACCACGCTCGCGGTCCTGCTCATCGGCCCGGCGGGCGCGGGCAAGACGAGCGTGGCCAAGTACTGGGCGGACCACCGTCGGGTGCCCACGGCCCACATCAGCCTCGACGACGTCCGCGAATGGGTGCGCTCGGGCTTCGCCGACCCGCAGTCGGGGTGGAACGACCACTCGGAGGCGCAGTATCGTCTCGCCCGCCGCACCTGCGGTTTCGCCGCCCGTAACTTCCTGGCGAACGGCATCTCCTGCATCCTCGACGACGCCGTCTTCCCGGACCGCCCGGTCGTCGGGCTCGGCGGCTGGAAGCGGCACGTCGGGCCCGGGCTGCTGCCGGTCGTGCTGCTGCCCGGCCTGGAGATAGTCCTGGAGCGCAACGCCGAGCGCACCGGCAACCGCCGCCTCACCGACGAGGAGGTCGCGCGCATCCACGGCCGCATGGCCGGCTGGTACGGCTCCGGGCTGCCCATCATCGACAACTCCCAGCTTGACGTGCCCGCGACGGCACAGCTTCTGGACGACGTACTGGCCCGGTCGATCGCGAGCCCGCCGAAGTGGTAGGCGAGCGGCCCGAGGGCGCGTGATCGCCGGGGCGTGCGCCCCTGGTGGGTACGCGCACGCCTGAGCGCCGTGTGCTGTGCCCTCATCAGTGGGGTCGCCGCCCGACCGGCCCTCCTGAACCGGCGGTATGCGGCAACCGCTCGTAGGCTCGGCACATGTCAGAGGTGTACGCGGCCCGCCGGGCCCGGCTACGGGAGCACTGCAACGCGGGCGGCACCGCGACCGCGCTCGTCACCCGCCCGGCCAACGTGCGCTATCTCGCGGGGGCCGCGCCACAGGGCGCCGTCCTGCTGCTGGGCCCGGAGGACGACCTGCTGCTGTGCGGCGACGCACCAGGTGGCGGGCGTGACCACGACGCACGCCCCGACGAGGCGCTGCGGGTGCACCCGCTGCCCGGCGCGGGCGGTGATCCCGCGGTCGCCGCCGCCGACCTCGCCGCAGCCGACGGTGCCGAGTCACTCGCGGTCGAGGAGCACCACCTCACCGTCACCCGGCACCGCGCCATCGCCTCGGTGGCCCCCCGGCTGCGCCTCGACGACCTCGCCGGCACGGTCGAGCAGCTGCGCGTCGTCAAGGACGAGGAGGAGATCTCCTGCCTGCGGATCGGCGCGGAGATCGCCGACCAGGCGCTGAGCGAGCTGCTGGAGTCGATCCTCGTCGGCCGTACCGAACGTCATCTCGCCCTTGAACTGGAGCGCCGGCTCGTCGACCACGGCGCCGATGGCCCGGCCTTCGCGACCTCCGTCGCCACCGGCCCCAACGCCGGCCGTCGTCTGCACCGCCCCACCGACCGCCGCGTCGAGGAGGGCGACTTCCTGTCCGTCTGCCTGGGCGCGGCGTACCGCGGCTACCGCTGCGAGATCGGCCGTACCTTCGTCATCGGCACCTCCCCGGCCGACTGGCAGATCGACCTGTACGACCTGGTCTTCGCCGCCCAGCGCGCCGGCCGCGAGTCGCTGGCACCCGGCGCGGCATACCGTGACGTGGACCGCGTGGCCCGCCAGGTGCTGGACTCCGCCGGGTATGCGGAAGGCATCCCACCACTGATGGGACACGGTGTCGGACTCGAAATCGACGAGGACCCGCAGTTGGCTCCCGCGGCCATGGGTAAACTGGACGCTTGCGTGCCGGTCACCGTCGAACCGGGGGTCCACCTCCCGGGCCGGGGCGGCGTCCGGATCGATGACACGCTCGTCGTCCGCCCCGAGGCGGACGGCGGACCCGAGCTACTCACCATCACGACCAAGGAGCTGCTCGCGCTCTAGCGACACCAGGGAAGTTCAGGCACGTCCCCACGCCGCCCGGCACACACCGGCTGTTGACACAAGCCGCTGCCGCGGCGGGCACGGGAACGCACCCGCACCTCCCCGGCGCCGCTCAGCGCGTGCCCCGGGGTCGTCCACGTCAGTCCAGGAGATTCCGCAACCGTGGCTTCCACGAACGACCTCAAGAACGGCCTGGTGCTCAAGCTCGACGGCGGCCAGCTCTGGTCCGTCGTCGAGTTCCAGCACGTCAAGCCCGGCAAGGGCCCGGCCTTCGTGCGCACCAAGCTCAAGAACGTGCTCTCCGGCAAGGTCGTCGACAAGACCTTCAACGCCGGCGTCAAGGTCGAAACGGCCACCGTCGACAAGCGCGACATGCAGTTCTCGTACATGGACGGCGAGTACTTCGTCTTCATGGACATGGAGACCTACGACCAGCTCATGGTCGACCGCAAGGCCGTCGGCGACGCCGCCAACTTCCTCATCGAGGGCTTCACCGCCACCGTCGCGCAGCACGAGGGCGAGGTGCTCTTCGTCGAGCTGCCGGCCGCCGTCGAGCTCGTGGTCCAGGAGACCGAGCCGGGCGTCCAGGGCGACCGCTCCACGGGCGGCACCAAGCCTGCCACGCTGGAGACCGGTCACCAGATCCAGGTCCCGCTCTTCATCACCACCGGTGAGAAGATCAAGGTCGACACCCGCACGAGCGACTACCTCGGCCGGGTGAACAGCTAACCGTGGCTGCCCGTAACACGGCCCGTAAGCGTGCCTTCCAGATCCTCTTCGAGGGCGACCAGCGCGGGGCCGACGTCCTGACGGTCCTCGCGGACTGGATCCGGCACTCCCGGTCCGACACCCGGCAGCCGCCGGTGAGTGAGTACACCATGCAGCTGGTCGAGGGGTATGCGAAGCGTGCGCAGCGGATCGACGAGCTGATCGCGCAGTACTCGGTGGGCTGGACGCTGGACCGGATGCCGGTGGTCGACCGCAACATCCTGCGTCTTGGCGCGTACGAACTGATCTGGGTCGACGAGACTCCCGATGCTGTTGTGCTGGATGAAATGGTGCAGCTGGCGAAGGAGTTCTCGACGGACGAGTCGCCCGCGTTCGTGAACGGTCTGCTGGGGCGTCTGAAGGATCTGAAGCCGTCGCTCCGCAGGGAGTAGCGCCGTAGGGGACCTGTGCGGGGCAGCTGTCGGCCGTCTGTGATCGCTCGTGCAGCTCCCCGCGCCCCACTCAGCGCGTGGACGGAAAAGCCGCCGGGGTGGCTGGAACCATGAGGTTCCGGCCACCCCGGCGGCACGTTTCTGCTGGGAGCCCGAGGCTCTCAGCTCTCGTCGTGGGACACCGCGCGGCGCGCGTCCGAGTCGAGGACGCCCCAGCTGATCAGCTGCTCGGTGAGGACCGAGGGCGACTGGTCGTAGATGACGGCGAGTGTGCGCAGGTCGTCCTGGCGGATCGACAGCACCTTGCCGTTGTAGTCACCGCGCTGGGACTGGATCGTCGCCGCGTAGCGCTGGAGAGGGCCCGCTTTCTCGACCGGCACGTGGGCCAGGCGCTCCAGGTCCAGCACGAGCTTCGGCGGCGGCTCGGCGGCCCCACCGGGAGTGCTGCCCGGCAGCAGCTCCTGCACCGGAACCCCGTAGAAATCGGCCAGTTCGGCAAGGCGCTGCACGGTGACGGCGCGGTCGCCGCGCTCGTACGAACCGACCACGACCGCCTTCCAGCGTCCCTGGGACTTCTCCTCGACACCGTGGAGGGAAAGGCCCTGCTGGGTGCGGATGGCCCGGAGCTTGGCCCCGAGCTGTTTGGCGTATTCGCTGGACATATAGCTCCCGGACGCTGTGTCGACGTGCGGTGGTGCCGCACGGCTGGTGACTCACTGTGAGGTTACGCAGCGTTACTCTGCCCCGTCAAGCCGAATGGTCCGGACCGACTCTTCCGTGGTAACCCCCCATCCGTTACTCCAGGGGTGTGATCAGGGCCGTTATTCCGGCCTGCTACCGTTGATGGCGCAAATCCGACGTCCTTTAAGGTCCGTCCCGTGAGGCGGAGAAGGAGGTCCGTTTCATATGGACACGCAAGCGCCAGATCCGAGGCCCGTACTCGAGGGCCCCGACATCGCGCGGGTACTGACCCGCATCGCCCACGAGATCGTCGAGCGCGCCAAGGGCGCCGACGACGTGGTGCTCCTCGGCATTCCGACCCGGGGCGTCTTCCTCGCCCAGCGGATCGCCGCCAAGCTCGGGGCGATCACCGACCGCAAGATCCCGGTCGGCTCGCTCGACATCACCATGTACCGCGACGACCTGCGCATGCAGCCCCCGCGCGCGCTGGCCCGTACGGAGATCCCCGGTGACGGCGTAGATGGCCGCCTGGTCGTCCTCGTCGACGACGTGCTCTTCTCCGGCCGCACCATCCGCGCCGCGCTCGACGCGCTGAACGACATCGGGCGCCCGCGCGCGGTGCAACTCGCGGTCCTCGTCGACCGCGGCCACCGCGAACTGCCCATCCGCGCCGACTACGTCGGCAAGAACCTCCCCACGTCGCTGCGGGAGACGGTCAAGGTCCAGCTTGCCGAGGAGGACGGTCGGGACACCGTCCTGCTCGGTGCGAAGCGGACCGCCCCGGGCGCGCAGCAGTAGCGCTGCGGCGTACGGCGCTGCCGTACGCCCGAACAGTGCGCTCGTGCGCGCCCGCCTGCCCGGCCGCGCCACTGTGGCGGGGCCTCGCCTCCCGACCTGAACTGCCTTACGGAGCCTGAAAGATGCAGCGCCATCTCATCTCGGCCGCCGACCTCACCCGCGACGACGCCATCCGCATCCTCGACACCGCCGAGGAGATGGCCCGCGTCGCCGACCGGCCGATCAAGAAACTGCCGACCCTGCGCGGCCGTACCATCGTCAACCTCTTCTTCGAGGACTCCACCCGGACCCGGATCTCCTTCGAAGCCGCCGAGAAGCGCCTCTCCGCGGACGTGATCAACTTCTCCGCCAAGGGATCGAGCGTGTCCAAGGGCGAGTCCCTCAAGGACACCGCCCAGACCCTGGAGGCCATGGGCGTCGACGCCGTCGTCATCCGGCACGGCGCCTCGGGGGCCCCGTACCGCCTGGCGAACTCCGGCTGGATCGACGCCGCCGTCGTCAACGCGGGCGACGGTACCCACCAGCACCCCACCCAGGCCCTGCTGGACGCCTTCACCATGCGCCGCCGCCTCGTCGGCCGGGACGCCGGGCTCGGCCAGGACCTCGGCGGCCGGCGCATCACGATCGTCGGCGACATCCTGCACAGCCGCGTCGCCCGCTCCAACGTCGACCTGCTGCACACCCTCGGCGCCGAGGTCACGCTCGTCGCGCCGCCCACGCTGCTGCCGGTCGGCATCGAGTCCTGGCCCTGCGAGATCTCCTACGACCTCGACGCCACCCTGCCGAAGTCGGACGCGGTGATGATGCTGCGCGTGCAGAGTGAGCGCATGAACGCCGCGTTCTTCCCGACCGAGCGCGAGTACTCCCGGCGCTACGGCCTCGACGGCGAGCGCATGGCGCGGATGCCCGAGCACGCCATCGTGATGCACCCCGGCCCGATGGTGCGCGGCATGGAGATCACCGCCGAGGTCGCCGACTCCGACCGGTGCACCGCGATCGAGCAGGTCGCCAACGGGGTCTCCATCCGCATGGCCGTGCTGTACCTGCTGCTCGGCGGCGCCGTCTTCGAGTCCAAGAACGCGCCCGTCACCCTCCAGACCCGTACCGAGGAGAAGTAAGACAGATGAGCAAGATCCTGATCCGTGGTGCGAAGGTGCTCGGTGGCGAGCCGCAGGACGTGCTGATCGACGGCCGGACCATCGCCGCCACCGCCCGGCAGGGCGAAATCGACTGGAGCGGTTCCGGGCTGTCCGCCGAGGGCGCTGAGGTCGTCGAGGCCGACGGCAAGGTGCTGCTGCCGGGCCTGGTCGACCTGCACACCCATCTGCGCGAGCCCGGCCGCGAGGACTCCGAGACCGTGCTGACCGGTACGCGAGCGGCGGCGAGCGGCGGTTACACGGCCGTGTTCGCCATGGCCAACACCTTCCCGGTGGCCGACACCGCCGGTGTCGTCGAGCAGGTCTACCGGCTCGGCCAGCAGCACGGGTACTGCGACGTGCAGCCCATCGGCGCCGTCACCGTCGGCCTGGAAGGCAGGAAGCTCGCCGAACTGGGCGCCATGCACGAGTCGGCGGCGGGCGTGACCGTGTTCTCGGACGACGGCAAGTGCGTGGACGACGCCGTGATCATGCGCCGGGCGCTGGAGTACGTGAAGGCCTTCGGCGGAGTCGTCGCCCAGCACGCGCAGGAGCCGCGGCTCACTGAGGGCGCCCAGATGAACGAGGGCGTCGTCTCCGCCGAGCTGGGCCTCGGCGGCTGGCCGGCGGTGGCCGAAGAATCGATCATCGCCCGGGATGTCCTGCTCGCCGAGCACGTCGGGTCCCGGGTGCACATCTGCCACCTGTCGACCGCCGGCTCCGTCGAGATCGTGCGCTGGGCCAAGTCCCGCGGCATCGACGTCACCGCCGAGGTCACCCCGCACCACCTCCTCCTCACCGACGAGCTGGTGCGGACGTACAACCCGGTCTACAAGGTCAACCCGCCGCTGCGCACCGAGCGCGACGTGCACGCGCTGCGCGAGGCGCTCGCCGACGGCACGATCGACATCGTGGCCACCGACCACGCCCCGCACCCGCACGAGGACAAGGACTGCGAGTGGGCCGCGGCCGCCATGGGCATGGTCGGGCTGGAGACCGCGCTGTCCGTGGTCCAGCAGACGATGGTCGACACCGGGCTCCTCGACTGGGCGGGCGTCGCCGACCGCATGTCGTTCAAGCCCGCTGAGATCGGCCGGGCCGCGGGTCACGGCCGTCCCGTCTCGGCAGGTGAGCCCGCCAACCTCATGCTCGTCGACACGGCATACCGTGGGTCCGTGGACCCCGCGGGCTTCGCCTCGCGCAGCCGCAACACCCCGTACGAGGGCCGCGAGCTGCCGGGCCGTGTCACGCACACCTGGCTCCGGGGCAAGGCCACGCTCGTCGACGGGAAGCTCACGTGACACCTCTCATCTCGATCGCCGCTGAACAGAGGTCGGCCGAAGTGACCGACTGGGCCGCCCGCATCGGCTGGGTGGTCGGACTCCTCCTCTTCGTCGCGCTCGTCTACTGGCTGATGCGCGAGGGCTGGAAGTGGCGCGGCACGCTCCAGGGCGACCTGCCTGAGCTGCCCACAGCGCCGGACGACCCGGGCGAGCCCACACTGACGATGAGCGGGCGCTACCACGGCTCCACCACCGCCGGGCAGTGGCTCGACCGCATCGTGGCGCACGGCCTGGGCACCCGCAGCAGGGCCGAGCTCACGCTGACCGAGGCGGGACTGGACGTCGTACGCCCCGGAGCAACCGACTTCTTCGTACCGGCCGCCGCGCTGCGCGAGGCACGGCTGGACAAGGGCATCGCCGGCAAGGTCCTCACCGAGGGCGGACTGCTCGTCGTCACCTGGGAGCACGGCGACCGGCTGATCGACTCGGGCTTCCGCTCCGACCGGGCGGCCGAGCACAACGAGTGGGTCGAGGCCCTCAATTCCATGAACAAGACCAGCACCACGGAAGGCGCCGAACGATGACGACCTCCACCCGGGGAACCACCAGGGTTCCCGCCGTACTCGTCCTGGAGGACGGCCGGATCTTCCGCGGCCGTGCCTACGGGGCCGTGGGGGCGACCTTCGGCGAGGCCGTGTTCTCCACGGGCATGACCGGCTACCAGGAGACCCTCACCGACCCGTCGTACCACCGCCAGGTCGTCGTCATGACCGCCCCGCACGTCGGCAACACCGGCGTCAACGACGAGGACCCGGAGTCGAAGCGGATCTGGGTCTCGGGTTACGTCGTACGCGACCCCGCGCGCGTGCCGTCCAACTGGCGCTCACGGCGCTCGCTGGACGAGGAGCTCCGGACGCAGGGCGTCGTCGGTATCAGCGGCGTCGACACGCGTGCCCTCACCCGCCACCTGCGCGAGCGCGGTGCCATGCGCGTCGGGATCTTCTCCGGCAACGCGCTGCCCGACGAGGGCACCATGCTCGCCGAGGTGCGCCAGGCCCCCGAGATGAAGGGCGCCGACCTCTCCGCGGAGGTCGCGACGAAGGAGACGTACGTCGTCCCGGCGATCGGCCCCGACGGCGAAGCCGTCCCGATCGGCACGGCGAAGTTCACCGTCGCCGCCGTCGACCTCGGCATCAAGGGGATGACCCCGCACCGCATGGCCGAGCGCGGCATAGAGGTGCACGTGCTCCCCGCGACGGCGACCGCCGAGGAGGTGTACGCCGTGAACCCGGACGGCGTGTTCTTCTCCAACGGCCCCGGCGACCCGGCCACCGCCGACCACCCGGTCTCCGTGATGCGGGCGGTCCTGGAGCGCGGCACGCCGCTGTTCGGCATCTGCTTCGGCAACCAGATCCTGGGGCGCGCGCTCGGTTTCGGCACGTACAAGCTGAAGTACGGGCACCGTGGCATCAACCAGCCGGTGCAGGACCGTACGACCGGCAAGGTCGAGGTCACCGCGCACAACCACGGCTTCGCCGTCGACGCCCCGCTCGACAAGGTCTCCGAGACTCCCTACGGCCGCGCCGAGGTCTCCCACGTCTGCCTCAACGACGACGTGGTGGAGGGGCTGCGGCTCCTCGACCGCCCGGCCTTCAGCGTCCAGTACCACCCCGAAGCGGCAGCCGGCCCGCATGACGCCGCCTACCTGTTCGACCGCTTCGTATCCCTGATGGAGGGCCAGCGTGCCTAAGCGCACCGATATCCAGTCCGTCCTGGTCATCGGCTCCGGCCCGATCGTCATCGGCCAGGCCGCCGAGTTCGACTACTCCGGCACCCAGGCGTGCCGCGTCCTGAAGGCCGAGGGCCTGCGCGTCGTCCTGGTGAACTCCAACCCGGCGACGATCATGACCGACCCGGAGATCGCCGACGCGACGTACGTCGAGCCGATCACGCCCGAGTTCGTCGAGAAGATCATTGCCAAGGAGCGGCCGGACGCCCTGCTGCCCACCCTTGGCGGCCAGACGGCCCTCAACACCGCCATCTCCCTGCACGAGAACGGTGTCCTGACGAAGTACGGCGTCGAGCTGATCGGCGCCAATGTGGACGCGATTCACAAGGGCGAGGACCGCGAACAGTTCAAGCTGGTGGTTGACGCGGTTCACAGCAAGATCGGCCACGGTGAGAGTGCACGGTCGGTGATCTGCCACTCCATGGACGACGTCCTGAAGGGTGTCGACGAGCTCGGCGGCTACCCGGTCGTCGTCCGGCCCTCCTTCACCATGGGCGGCGCCGGTTCCGGCTTCGCGCACGACGAGGAGGAGCTGCGCCGCATCGCGGGCACGGGCCTCACGCTCTCCCCGACCACCGAGGTGCTCCTGGAGGAGTCCATCCTCGGCTGGAAGGAGTACGAGCTGGAGCTGATGCGCGACAAGCACGACAACGTCGTGGTCGTCTGCTCCATCGAGAACTTCGACCCCATGGGCGTCCACACCGGTGACTCGATCACGGTCGCGCCCGCGATGACGCTCACCGACCGCGAGTACCAGATCCTCCGGGACATCGGTATCGCGGTCATCCGCGAGGTCGGTGTCGACACCGGCGGCTGCAACATCCAGTTCGCTGTGAACCCCGTTGACGGCCGTGTCATCGTCATCGAGATGAACCCGCGTGTGTCGCGTTCGTCGGCCCTCGCGTCCAAGGCCACCGGTTTCCCGATCGCCAAGATCGCCGCGAAGCTGGCCGTCGGCTACACGCTCGACGAGATCCCGAACGACATCACCGAGCAGACCCCGGCCTCCTTCGAGCCGACGCTCGACTACGTGGTCGTGAAGGCACCGCGGTTCGCGTTCGAGAAGTTCCCGTCCGCCGACTCCACGCTGACCACGACCATGAAGTCGGTCGGCGAGGCCATGGCGATCGGCCGCAACTTCACCGAGGCGCTGCAGAAGGCGCTGCGGTCGCTGGAGAAGAAGGGCAGCCAGTTCACGTTCGTCGGCGAGCCCGGCGACAAGGCCGCTCTCCTGGAAGAGGCCGTCCGGCCGACCGACGGGCGGATCAACTCCGTCATGCAGGCCATCCGCGCCGGCGCCACACCGGAAGAGGTCTTCGAGTCCACCCGGATCGACCCGTGGTTCGTCGACCAGCTCTTCCTGATCAAGGAGATCGCGGACGAGCTGGCCGCCGCCGAGCGTCTTGATGTCGACCTGCTGGCCGAGGCCAAGCGGCACGGCTTCTCCGACCAGCAGATCGGCGAGATCCGGGGCCTGCGCGAGGACGTCGTGCGCGAGGTCCGCCACGCGCTGGGCGTGCGCCCGGTGTACAAGACGGTCGACACCTGCGCCGCCGAGTTCGCGGCGAAGACGCCGTACTTCTACTCCTCCTACGACGAGGAGACCGAGGTCGCGCCCCGCGAGAAGCCGGCCGTCATCATCCTGGGGTCCGGTCCGAACCGCATCGGCCAGGGCATCGAGTTCGACTACTCCTGCGTCCACGCCTCCTTCGCGCTGAGCGACGCGGGCTACGAGACCGTGATGGTCAACTGCAACCCGGAGACCGTCTCCACGGACTACGACACCTCCGACCGCCTGTACTTCGAGCCGCTGACGCTTGAGGACGTGCTGGAGATCGTCCACGCGGAGTCGCTGGCCGGCCCGATCGCGGGCGTCGTCGTCCAGCTCGGCGGGCAGACCCCGCTGGGCCTGTCGCAGGCACTCAAGGACAACGGCGTACCCGTCGTGGGCACCCCGCCCGAGGCCATCCACGCCGCCGAGGACCGCGGCGCCTTCGGCCAGGTGCTCGCCGAGGCCGGTCTCCCGGCACCGAAGCACGGCACGGCGACCACCTTCGCGGGCGCCAAGGCCATCGCCGACGAGATCGGCTACCCGGTCCTGGTGCGGCCGTCGTACGTCCTCGGCGGGCGCGGCATGGAGATCGTGTACGACGAGGCACGCCTGGAGGCGTACATCGCCGAGTCGACCGAGATCAGCCCCTCCCGGCCCGTCCTGGTCGACCGGTTCCTCGACGACGCGATCGAGATCGACGTCGACGCCCTCTACGACGGTGAGGAGTTGTACCTCGGTGGCGTCATGGAGCACATCGAGGAGGCCGGCATCCACTCCGGCGACTCGGCGTGCGCCCTGCCCCCGATCACCCTCGGCGGGTTCGACATCAAGCGGCTGCGGGCCTCGACGGAGGCCATCGCGAAGGGCGTCGGCGTCCGTGGCCTGATCAACATCCAGTTCGCGATGGCCGGGGACATCCTGTACGTCCTGGAGGCCAACCCGCGCGCGTCCCGTACGGTCCCCTTCACCTCGAAGGCGACAGCAGTGCCGCTGGCCAAGGCGGCGGCCCGGATCTCGCTCGGCGCGACCGTCGCCGAACTGCGGGCCGAGGGCCTGCTCCCCGCGGCCGGTGACGGCGGCACCCTGCCCCTCGACGCGCCGATCTCCGTCAAGGAGGCCGTCATGCCGTGGTCGCGCTTCCGCGACATCCAGGGGCGCGGCGTGGACACGGTGCTGGGCCCCGAGATGCGCTCCACCGGCGAGGTCATGGGCATCGACTCGGTCTTCGGCACGGCGTACGCCAAGTCGCAGGCGGGTGCGTACGGGCCGCTGCCGACCAAGGGCCGGGCGTTCATCTCGGTCGCCAACCGGGACAAGCGCTCGATGATCTTCCCGGCGCGTGAACTGGTCGCCCACGGCTTCGAGCTGCTCGCGACGTCCGGCACGGCCGAGGTGCTCAAGCGCAACGGCATCAACGCCACCGTGGTGCGCAAGCAGTCCGAGGGCGAGGGGCCGAACGGCGAGAGGACCATCGTCCAGCTCATCCACGACGGCGAGGTCGACCTCATCGTCAACACCCCGTACGGCACCGGCGGCCGCCTCGACGGCTACGACATCCGTACGGCGGCGGTGGCGCGCTCGGTGCCGTGTCTGACGACCGTCCAGGCGCTCGCCGCGGCCGTGCAGGGCATCGACGCCCTCAACCACGGTGGCGTGGGTGTGCGCTCACTCCAGGAACACGCGGAACACCTGACCGCGGCCCGCGACTAGCAGCCCTGAGGGGGACACCGGAAGCGGTGTCCCCCTCTTCATGAGGCTCATGAGGTTCATGAAGAGGGTCAAGAGGACACAGTGATGTACAAGCTATTCTTCCGTCTGGTTTTCAAACGGATGGATCCGGAGCAGGCGCACCACCTGGCCTTCCGCTGGATCCGCCTCGCCGTCCGCATCCCCGTACTGCGCACGTTGCTCGCGGCCGCCCTCGCGCCCCGCTACAAGGAGCTGCGGACGGAGGCCTTCGGGCTCCGCATGCACGGCCCCTTCGGGCTTGCTGCCGGCTTCGACAAGAACGCGGTGGCCGTCGACGGCATGTCGATGCTCGGCTTCGACCACGTCGAGATCGGCACGGTGACCGGGGAGCCGCAACCCGGCAATCCGAAGCAGCGGCTGTTCCGGCTCGTGAAGGACCGTGCGCTGATCAATCGCATGGGCTTCAACAACGAGGGTTCGCTGACGGTGGCCGCGCGGCTGGCGTCCCGCGAGCCCGTATTCAGGACCGTCGTGGGCGTCAACATCGGCAAGACCAAGGTCGTCCCGGAGGCCGAGGCCGTCGGGGACTACGTGAAGTCGGCCGAGCGGCTGGCTCCGTACGCCGACTACCTGGTCGTGAACGTCTCCTCGCCCAACACGCCTGGCCTCCGCAACCTCCAGGCCACCCAGGCGCTGCGCCCCCTCCTGAGCGCCGTCCGCGAGGCCGCCGACCGTACGGTCGGCGACCGCCGGGTCCCGCTGCTGGTGAAGATCGCTCCCGACCTCGCGGACGAGGACGTCGACGCGGTCGCCGACCTCGCCGTGGAACTGGGTCTGGACGGCATCATCGCCACGAACACCACCATCGCGCGTGAGGGACTCGGTTTGAAGTCCGAACCCTCTCTCGTGAAGGAGACCGGCGGACTCTCTGGCGCCCCCCTGAAAGCACGCTCCCTGGAGGTGCTACGCCGCCTCTACGCGCGCGTGGGCGACCGGATCACCCTGGTGGGCGTCGGTGGCATCGAGAACGCCGAGGACGCCTGGCAGCGCATCCTGGCCGGCGCCACCCTGGTGCAGGGCTACAGCGCCTTCATCTACGAGGGCCCGTTCTGGAGCCGCGCCCTCCACAAGGGCCTCGCCGCGCGCCTGAGCAGCAGCCCGTACGCCACCCTCGCCGACGCGGTCGGCGCGGACACACGGAAGGCAGGGAAGACCGCATGAGCGGTCCGGAACCCTTCGGCGCCCGGCTGCGGCGCGCCATGGACGAGCGCGGCCCGCTGTGCGTCGGCATCGACCCGCACGCATCCCTCCTCGCGGACTGGGGCCTGAACGACGACGTCGCCGGGCTTGAGCGGTTCAGCCGCACCGTCGTGGCGGCGCTGGCCGACCGGGTGGCCGTGCTGAAGCCGCAGAGCGCGTTCTTCGAGCGCTTCGGGTCGCGTGGCGTCGCCGTACTGGAGAAGTCGGTCGAGGAGGCGCGGGCCGCGGGCGCCCTGGTCGTCATGGACGCCAAGCGCGGCGACATCGGCTCGACCATGGCCGCGTACGCGGAGGCCTTCCTGAGCAGGGACGCGCCGCTGTTCTCGGACGCCCTGACCGTGTCGCCGTACCTCGGCTATGGGTCACTGAGGCCGGCCGTGGAGCTGGCGCGCGAGAGCGGCGCGGGCCTGTTCGTGCTGGCGCTGACCTCCAACCCGGAGGGACGTGAGGTGCAGCACGCGGTCCGCACCGGGGACACCGGCGGCCGGAGCGTCGGAGCGACCGTGCTGGCGCACCTCGCCGCCGAGAACGCGGGGGAGGCCCCCATGGGGTCCTTCGGTGCGGTCGTCGGGGCCACGCTGGGTGACCTGTCGTCGTACGACTTGGAGATCAACGGTCCGCTCCTGGCGCCCGGGATCGGTGCCCAGGGAGCGACTCCGGCGGACCTCCCGGGCGTCTTCGGAGCGGCCGTACGGCATGTCGTCCCGAACGTCAGCAGGGGTGTCCTGCGTCACGGGCCTGATGTCGCGGCGCTCCGCGCGTCCGCGGAGCGCTTCGCGGCGGAGATCGGTGCCGCCGTGGCGGCGGCCTGAGTCCTCCGATGAGTGCCTCGGGGACGGTCGGAGTCCCGCCCTGAGTCTGAATACATTCTCAAATCCGGGGCAATAAGCCCGTTATGTCCGACTCCAGGGAGGCTGACCAGGACTTTTCCGCTGTTCTCGCTGACTCAGGCGGACTTGACCGCTAGTCTCCGACGAGTGGGGGCACCTCCCACGCCCCTCAAGGCAGTGGGGGGAGAACGGGCAAGCGTGTTGCTCGTAGCTCCCCAGGTGTGGGGCGACTAGGTTCCTCACCGGTCCGTATCCGACAGTTCGACATCCGAGGTGACGTAGGCGTGGCTCTTCCGCCCCTTACCCCTGAACAGCGCGCAGCCGCGCTTCAAAAGGCCGCCGCGGCTCGCCGGGAGCGGGCCGAGGTCAAGAATCGACTCAAGCACTCCGGCGCCTCCCTTCACGAGGTCATCAAGCAGGGCCAGGAGAACGACGTCATCGGCAAGATGAAGGTCTCTGCCCTGCTTGAGTCCCTGCCGGGCGTGGGCAAGGTCCGCGCCAAGCAGATCATGGAGCGACTCGGGATCTCCGAGAGCCGCCGTGTGCGTGGCCTCGGTTCCAACCAGATCGCCTCCCTGGAGCGCGAGTTCGGCAGTACCGGCTCCTGAGTCCTGGGTATCCGGGATTGCTGGAATAATCGCTGCATGAGTGAACGTCCGCGGCTGACCGTGCTCTCCGGCCCCTCCGGGGTCGGCAAGAGCACGGTCGTCGCCCATATGCGCAAGGAATATCCCGAGGTCTGGCTCTCGGTGTCGGCGACGACCCGCAAGCCCCGCCCCGGCGAGAAGCACGGAGTCCAGTACTTCTTCGTCACCGACGACGAGATGGACAAGCTGATCGCCAACGGCGAGCTGCTGGAGTGGGCCGAGTTCGCCGGCAACCGCTACGGCACCCCGCGTCGCGCGGTGCTCGAACGGCTGGAGGCGGGTGAGCCCGTCCTCCTGGAGATCGACCTCCAGGGCGCCCGGCAGGTTCGTGAGTCCATGGCCGAGGCTCAGCTGGTGTTCCTGGCGCCTCCCTCCTGGGAGGAGCTCGTGCGCAGACTCACCGGGCGGGGCACCGAGCCGCCCGAGGTGATCGAGCGCCGCCTCGACGCGGCGAAGATCGAACTCGCGGCCGAGCCGGAGTTCGACATCACCCTGGTCAACACCTCCGTCGAGGACGTGGCGCGTGAGCTGCTAACCTTGATGGACGTAGTGTGATCGTTTTCGATCTCATCCCCCCTTTCGGAAGGTAGAGCGTGTCCTCTTCCATCACCGCGCCCGAGGGCATCATCAACCCGCCGATCGACGAGCTCCTTGAGGCCACCGACTCGAAGTACAGCCTCGTGATCTACGCGGCCAAGCGTGCTCGCCAGATCAACGCGTACTACTCGCAGCTCGGCGAGGGTCTTCTTGAGTACGTCGGTCCGCTCGTCGACACTCACGTGCACGAGAAGCCGCTCTCGATCGCTCTGCGCGAGATCAATGCGGGTCTGCTGACGTCCGAGGCCATCGAGGGCCCGGCGCAGTAGTATTTTCAGCCTGAGGCTGACTTTTCCACAGGCCCGGCAGCGCGACTGCCGGGCCTGTGGTCTGCTCGGGGGTGCGGGGGTCGTCCCCCGCAATGACGCAGCATTGAGTCGTACGCCAGCCATAAGCCAGTCGTACGCCGAAGAGCCGCGGCGTACACGTGACGAGTGTGGGGAGGCCCGGTGGGCAAGCCGAAGGTCGTTCTGGGGGTCAGTGGTGGCATCGCCGCGTACAAGGCGTGCGAGCTGCTGCGCCGGCTGACCGAGTCCGGGCACGACGTGCGGGTCGTCCCCACCGCGTCCGCGCTGCACTTCGTCGGCGCCGCCACCTGGTCGGCCCTCTCCGGCAACCCGGTCTCGACCGAGGTCTGGGACGACGTCCACGAGGTCCCGCACGTCCGCATCGGCCAGCAGGCCGACCTCGTGGTCGTGGCCCCGGCCACCGCGGACACGCTCGCGAAGGCGGCCCACGGCCTGGCCGACGACCTGCTGACGAACACGCTGCTCACCGCCCGCTGCCCGGTCGTCTTCGCCCCCGCCATGCACACGGAGATGTGGGAGCACCCGGCCACCCGGGAGAACGTGGCGACGCTGCGCCGCCGGGGTGCCGTGGTGATCGAGCCCGCCGTGGGCCGACTGACCGGCGTCGACACCGGCAAGGGGCGGCTGCCCGAGCCCGCCGAGATCTTCGAGGTCTGTCGCAGGGTGCTCGCCCGCGGGGTGCCCGAGCCCGACCTGGCCGGCCGCCATGTGGTCGTCAGCGCCGGAGGCACCCGTGAGCCCCTCGACCCCGTCCGCTTCCTCGGCAACCGCTCCTCCGGCAAGCAGGGGTACGCCCTGGCCCGTACGGCCGTCGCCCGGGGCGCCCGGGTCACACTGATCGCCGCGAACACCGGGCTGCCCGACCCGGCGGGAGTGGACGTCGTGCAGGTCGGGACCGCGGTCCAGTTGCGGGAAGCCGTCCTCAAGGCGGCCCCGGACGCGGACGCCGTGGTGATGGCCGCCGCGGTGGCGGACTTCCGCCCTGCGGCGTACGCACAGGGAAAGATCAAGAAGAGGGACGGCCAGGAGCCCGACCCCATCGTCCTGGTCCGCAACCCGGACATCCTCGCGGAGATATCGGCCGACCGCCTCCGGCCCGGCCAGGTGATCGTCGGCTTCGCGGCCGAGACGGACGACGTCCTCGCCAACGGACGCACCAAACTCAAGCGCAAGGGGTGCGACCTCCTCGTAGTGAACGAGGTGGGCGAGCGCAAGACGTTCGGCTCAGAGGAGAACGAGGCCGTGATACTCGGAGCCGACGGCAGTGAGACCCCGGTTCCGCCCGGACCGAAGGAAGCGCTGGCCGAGAAGGTGTGGGACCTTGTGGTGACCCGTCTGAGCTGAAGGGTTCATCCGCCCCAAGGTTCCCTCAAACACCGCACATTGGCGCGTGGCGCCCCTGGCGAACACCGATCCACTGTGGGCAGAATGCAGGTGCCGCAGGTCACAGCACTCCCAAGAGGCGAGACGGGTAGGCCTGCGGTTGTGCCCAACCGATAAACTGTTCTCGGACGATGTCGGGCGCAGCCCCCGTCCCGTCCGCCAATGATCAGTCAGCAGCCGCTGCAACCCCAGGGAGCGTTGTGTCCCGTCGCCTGTTCACCTCGGAGTCTGTCACCGAGGGCCACCCCGACAAGATCGCTGACCAGATCAGCGACACCATTCTCGACGCGCTTCTGCGCGAGGACCCGAACTCCCGGGTCGCGGTCGAGACGCTGATCACCACCGGCCTGGTTCACGTGGCCGGCGAGGTCACGACCAAGACGTACGCGCCGATCGCCCAGCTGGTCCGCGAGAAGATCCTCGAAATCGGGTACGACTCGTCGAAGAAGGGCTTCGACGGCGCATCCTGTGGTGTCTCGGTCTCCATCGGCTCCCAGTCCCCGGACATCGCGCAGGGCGTGGACACGGCGTACGAGTCCCGGGTCGAGGGTGCCGTCGCGGGTGGCGATGTGGACGAGCTGGACCGGCAGGGTGCCGGCGACCAGGGCCTGATGTTCGGCTACGCGACGGACGAGACGCCCACGCTCATGCCGCTGCCGATCTTCCTGGCGCACCGTCTGTCGAAGCGCCTCTCCGAGGTCCGCAAGAACGGCACGATCCCCTACCTGCGCCCCGACGGCAAGACCCAGGTCACCATCGAGTACGACGGCGACAAGGCCGTCCGCCTCGACACGGTGGTGGTCTCCTCGCAGCACGCCTCGGACATCGACCTGGACTCGCTCCTGGCGCCCGACATCCGGGAGTTCGTGGTCGAGCCGGAGCTGAAGGCACTGCTGGACGACGGCATCAAGCTGGACACCGAGGGCTACCGCCTCCTGGTCAACCCGACCGGCCGTTTCGAGATCGGCGGCCCGATGGGTGACGCCGGCCTGACCGGCCGCAAGATCATCATCGACACGTACGGCGGCATGGCCCGCCACGGCGGCGGCGCCTTCTCCGGCAAGGACCCGTCCAAGGTCGACCGTTCGGCGGCGTACGCGATGCGCTGGGTCGCGAAGAACGTGGTCGCCGCGGGCCTCGCCACCCGCTGCGAGGTCCAGGTCGCCTACGCCATCGGCAAGGCCGAGCCCGTCGGCCTCTTCATCGAGACCTTCGGCACGGCCAAGGTCGACGCCGAAAAGATCGAGACCGCCATCGCCAAGGTCTTCGACCTCCGCCCGGCCGCGATCATCCGCGACCTCGACCTGCTGCGCCCGATCTACGCCCAGACCGCGGCGTACGGTCACTTCGGTCGTGAGCTGCCCGACTTCACGTGGGAGCGGACGGACCGGGTGGACGCGTTGCGCGAGGCCGTGGGGCTGTAAGCCGCCGCAGTTCACAAGGCCCGGTGTGCCCCGGCGGGGACACCGGGCCTCGGTGCGTCAGAAGGGCTGGGACGGGCCTTCTGCCGCGTCCTGCATCTGCGGCGGTCCGGAGCCATTGGAATGAGGGTGCGCTGCCGTCGGCGAGCCTCCGACCCCGAAGCGACGGCGTATCTCCTCTGCGGTCACGGCGTCCCTGGGAGCGATCGCCATCGCCAGTTGATCGGCGATGAGGAGGCTCTCGTCGTCGCCGGGGCGGAATCCCACCCGCCGGAAGGCCTCGGCGATCAGGCCCGCGACATCAGCCTCGGGCGACCCGAAGACCGGCGGCTTGTCGGGCTGGAGAGCGCTGGGAGGCCGCTCGGGTACCGGAGGCGGCGGGAAGGCCTCCGGAACGAGGTGCCGGAAGGGCGCGGAGACCTCCGAGTTGTTCGCTGCCGATGAGAGCCGGGCCAGGAGGCCTATGTCCTTGACGGTCTTCTCCACGTGGTCGTCGTTCTTCGCGAGCCACCACACGACTGCGCTGCCCGTGCTCGTGAGGACATCACCGCTCAGGTACTCGCGTTTGTTCTGCTCATGCCTGCGCTGGTGTTCCCATACCGCCTCGTCCTTGCGGATCGCCGCGAGCCGGTCTAGTCGCTCTTGGTCCGCTTCCGAGAGGGTGAGGACGACATCCAGAGCCATGGCCTGGACTCGATTCTCGCGATCCGGCGCCATCACCCCCAGCGCGCCGTTGAGTTCGTGCTGCACAAGAGAGCTGCGGAACGGTTCGACAGTCCACGTGATCGTGCGGGCACGGGCGAACACGGCCTCCACGGCCGGCGCCCCGGGGTTGGTGATTTGGGCAGTGGCGGTGGGATCCACCGGGCACCAGCGGACGCGGGCGGAGAAGAGGAAGTCGTAGTCGGGAACCGCGCTGGGCAACGGGACCCGGGTGATGTGGAGTTCACGTCGCTCGACGACGGGTGGAGCGGGCTGCTCGATCAGCGTGCCGGGAGGGAACGGGTCGCGCTGCCGGGCACGCGCCGCGACGCCCGTGAACTCCGCGAAGCGGGCGGACAGCGCGAGGTGATCGCGGCCGACGCGGGTGTCGCTGCTAGCGGAGAGCGTTTGGAGAGCTCGCGTCTGTTCCGCCAGGACCGGCAGCAGTGTGCCCGGCGGGGACATCTGGCCGATGCGGCGGTACTGGCCGAGCAGTTCGCGGTACGCGCTCGTCAGTGAGTCGGCTTCAGACGGAGCACTCGGCACCGGGGTGCGCTCACCGGCTCGAACACCAAGGACGGAGGCGGCTCCGGCGGCCATCATCTGCCGACGGGACGGCGCGCTCCAGGACGATCCGCCCGGATGCCCGCCCGAATGCCCGCCCGAATGTCCTCCGGGATGTTCTCCCGGAATGGGATGTGCGTACGAATCGGGTGGTGACATGCTTCCTTCCTCGTCGCGGACGGAGGACCGGGTACGGCGCGGGGCGACGGGTACCAGGGCTGCCAGGGAGCCACCCGCGTCGAGTGCCGCGTCACATAGGCGTGCGAACTCCGCAGTAGGACGTTTCTGCCCGGTCTCGATCTTGCTGAGCCGGCCCTTGCTGTAGTGCACGGACGATGCGAGCTGTGTCGGCGTCAGTCCCGCGGCCAGCCGTAACCGGCGCAGTTCGGGACCGAACATCTGTGGCTGCTTCAGCACGTGAACCCCCTCATGCCGACGCCGCCGATACCGAGGGACGCCCGTCTTCGCGCATCAGCGTCTGCCGGGTGCGGTGGGGCGGGCAAGGTGGTCGGCGGAGTTTCCCGTTTCCAGTTCTGATACCGGGGTGGGGGCCGTGGCAGGCCCAGGCGGCTCGTGGCGGCTGGATCGGCGGTGGAAATGGCCGGTGGGGCAGGCTTGTGGGGTAGCTGAGTGTGAGCTTCCGGTGCGGAGGTTGTGCTGGTGGAGAGTGAGGCCAGGGTGGTCGGTGGGGTGATCTTGGCGGGCGGCGTTGTCAGTGGGATTTGGTAAGAATGCAAGCGTGAGCAGCGACAACGGGCAGAGGAGCGGCGGCGCCCACGGGGCGGTGCCGGAGCAGCTCGCGCTCATTCGGGAGGCCGTGCGGAAGAACAAGGCGCCGAAGGCGAAGCCTCGGACGTGGCGGGGGGCCGCGCTGGCGAAGGAGCTGCCTGTCGCTCGGGTGTTGGTGGACAAGGGGGTGCTGCATCTCGACCGGTACTTCGACTACGCGGTGCCGGAGGAGCTCGATGCCGTGGCCCAGCCGGGGGTGCGGGTCCGGGTGCGGTTCGGGGCCGGGGGGCGGAATGTGCGGGAGGGAGGCGAGAGGGCGGCTCGCTGATCGACGGGTTTCCTCATCGAGCGGGTCGCCGAGTCGGACTACGCCGGGCCGCTCGCCGCGTTGGCGCAGGTCGTGTCGCCCGAGCCCGTCCTCGGTCCCGAGTTGCTGGGGCTCGCCCGGGCCGTCGCCGACCGGTATGCGGGGAGCCTGGCGGATGTGCTGCAGCTGGCCGTTCCGCCGCGCCATGGGAAGGCCGAGGCCCGGGAGACGGGCGATCCGCCTCCGCCGCCCGCAGCGCCGGAGCCGGGGTCCTGGCGGAGGTACGGGAGGGGAGCGGATTTCCTGAAGGCCCTGGCCTCGGGGGGAGCGCCCCGTGCCGTGTGGACCGCGTTGCCCGGGCCGCAGTGGGCCGAGGAGATAGCGCGGGCCGTGCAGGCCACGCTCGCATCGGGACGGGGGGCGCTCGTCGTCCTGCCTGCCGGGCGCCCCGTCGCGCGGGTGGACTCCGCGCTGCGGGAGCTGTTGGGCGAGGGGCAGCATGCTGTCCTCACCGCCGACGCCGGGCCTGAGCGGCGGTACCGGGAGTGGCTGGCCGTGCGGCGGGGGGCCGTACGGGCCGTGGTGGGGACGCGGGCTGCCATGTTCGCACCCGTCCGTGATCTCGGGCTGGTGGTCGTCTGGGATGACGGCGATACCAGTCACAGTGATGACCGCGCCCCGTTTCCGCATGTGCGCGAGGTGCTGGAGCTGCGGTCCTCCCGGGACAAGTGCGCCTTTCTGCTGGGGAGTTGGAGCTGCACCGTCGAGGCGGCGCAGCTCGTGGAGAGTGGCTGGGCCGCGCCACTCGTCGCCGACCGGGAGCAGGTGCGGGCCACCGCGCCGCTCGTGCGGACGGTGGGCGATGCCGAGCTGGCGCGGGACGAGGCCGCACGGGCGGCCCGGCTGCCGAGCCTCGCCTGGCAGGTGGTCCGGGACGGGCTGCGGCACGGGCCGGTGCTGGTGCAGGTGCCACGGCGGGGGTACGTGCCGAGGCTGGCGTGTGCGCGCTGCCGGGAGCCGGCGCGGTGCCGATGGTGTGCCGGACCGCTTCAGGCCCAGGACGCCGGGGGCGGCGCTCTGTGCTGCGGGTGGTGCGGGCGCGAGGAGGGCGCCTGGCACTGTCCGGAGTGCGGGGGCTTTAGGCTGCGGGCGCAGGTCGTCGGGGCGCGGCGGACCGCCGAGGAGCTCGGGCGGGCCTTCCCCACGGTGCCGGTGCGGACCTCTGGCCGGGAGCAGGTCCTGGACACCGTGTCCGGGGCGCCCGCACTGGTGGTGAGCACGCCGGGCGCCGAGCCGGTCGCCGAGGGCGGGTACGCGGCCGCCCTGCTGCTGGACGGCTGGGCCATGCTCGGCCGCCCCGATCTGCGGGCCGGGGAGGACGCGTTGCGGCGGTGGATCGGGGCCGCCGTGCTCGTACGGGACCAGGGAGCCGGCGGCACGGTCGTGGTCGTCGCCGAACCGACGCTGCGCCCCGTGCAGGCGCTCGTACGGTGGGACCCTGTCGGGCACGCCGTGCGGGAGCTGGCCGAGCGGGCCGAGCTGGGATTTCCGCCGGTGTCGCGGATGGCCGCGGTGTCGGGTACGGCGGAGGCGGTGGCCGAACTCCTGGCCGAGGCCGAACTACCGCGTGATGCCGAGGTGCTGGGCCCTGTTCCGATACCCGTCACGGATGCCGGGCGGCCTCGTAAGGTCGGGGCGCCACCGCCGGGGGAGCGGTGGGAGCGGGCGCTCGTCCGGGTGCCACCGGGGAGCGGGGCCGTGCTGGCCGCCGCGTTGAAGAGTGCGCTGGCGGCTCGAATGGCGCGTGGGGGAAGTGGGGTTGAGGCGGTGCGGGTCCGGATCGATCCGCTTGACATCGGCTGACCACCGAGACGTGCCGCGGTGGTTCGGGTGCCGGGTGCCGTGTGCCGGGTGTGCCACTGCCTCCCGGTTCGGAACCGGGAGGCAGTCAGCGGGAAGTGGGTCAGCCGTTGCGGGGCCCCGGGAAGGCCGTGGGCCTTACCTCGTCGCGGAGTGTCGGGCTGCCGGCGGTGGGCTGCGTCGGCATCGAGCGGGCGGCCGGGACCGTGGGCACTCCGGGCATGCCGGTGCCGACATTGACCGTGCGTGTGCCCGACGGTTCCGCGGTGCGCTCGGCTTCCGCCGCGGCCTGGGTGGCGGCGCGGCGGGCGCCGTAACGACGGTGCACGGCCTGTTTGGTGACTCCGAGCGCCGATCCCACTGCGTCCCACGAGAAACCCAGTGAGCGGTCGAAGTCCACGGCGGCCGTGACCAGGGTCTCGACGCTGTCCCGCAGCTCCTGGGCGAGGCGGACGGTCGGGGCGGGGGCACGTCCGTAGACGACGAATCCCGTGGAGGGGCCGGAGCGGCGCGGGCGGTAGACATTGCCCAGCTGGGCGGTCAGGGTGCGTAGTGCGTCCACCTGCCGGCGGACCCGCTCGATGTCCCGCACCAGCAAGTGCAGGCTGGCCCGAGCCTGGGCGTCGTGGGTTGCGTGGTCGGCCATGAACAAGCCTCTCGAACCGGCGTTGAAGGATGGGCCGCGAATGCGGCCTGTTTGGTCAACTCTTTCTTGACCAACGCGCCTCCGGGTTTGTGGTCACGCTGCGGGGCGTAAGGGCGTTTTGCGTACGCCCCCTGAGGTCGTGCTTTCCGCCGCGGCCGCCCCTGCGAGTGCGCTGTCGGGGCTCGCAGCACACCGCCATAGACTGGTGTGCTGCCCCGCACACCGGTCGCCGGAGACGCCGGGGCCGATCCGAACTCCCGCCCGAGAGGCCGACAGTCACCCATGAAGCTCGTCTTCGCCGGTACCCCCGAGGTCGCCGTTCCCGCTCTGGACGCCCTGATCGCCTCCGGGCGGCACGAGGTGGCCGCCGTCGTCACGCGGCCGGACGCGCCGGCGGGGCGCGGGCGGCGGCTGATCGCGAGCCCCGTCGCGCAGCGGGCGGAGGAGGCCGGCATCGAGGTGCTGAAGCCCAGCCGGCCCCGGGACGAGGAGTTCCTGGCCCGGCTCCGGGAGATCGCGCCGGACTGCGCTCCCGTGGTGGCGTACGGCGCCCTGCTGCCCCGCGTCGCCCTCGACATCCCCGCGCACGGGTGGGTCAACCTGCACTTCTCGTTGCTTCCCGCCTGGCGCGGAGCCGCCCCCGTGCAGCACTCCCTCATGGCGGGGGACGAGATCACCGGGGCGTCGACCTTCCTGATCGAGGAGGGACTGGACTCCGGTCCCGTCTACGGCACCGTCACCGAGGAGATCCGCCCCACCGACACCAGCGGCGACCTCCTCACCAGGCTGGCCTTCGCCGGCGCCGGGCTGCTGGCCGCGACGATGGACGGGATCGAGGACGGCACGCTCAAGGCCGTACCGCAGCCCGCCGAGGGCGTCACCCTCGCGCCGAAGATCACCGTGGAGGACGCGCACGTCGACTGGTCCGCTCCGGCCCTGCGCGTCGACCGGGTGGTGCGCGGGTGCACGCCCGCGCCCGGTGCGTGGACGGCGTTCCGGGGCGAGCGGCTCAAGCTCATCCAGGTCGCGCTCGTGCCGGACCGTGGGGACCTCGCCCCGGGCGCCCTGGCCGTCGGCAAGAACAACGTGTACGCGGGCACCGGCTCGTACGCCGTCGAGCTGCTGTGGGTGCAGGCTCAGGGCAAGAAGCCGATGCGGGCGGCGGACTGGGCCCGCGGCGTGCGCATCGACGACGGAGAGACCCTCGGGGCGTAGGCCACGGTCGTCGAACTCCCGCCTGTCCAGGCGCGACGTACGCTTGACGCGTCGCTTGACGCGTGTCCCCACCCTGATTTCCGGAGCACCTTTTTCGTGAGTGAGCAGTCCCGTCGGCCGCGCAGGCCGGGCAAGCCCTACCGCCGGCCCCAGAAGGACCCCGTCCGCATCCTCGCCTTCGAGGCGCTGCGGGCGGTGGACGAGCGGGACGCGTACGCGAATCTCGTGCTGCCGCCGCTGCTGCGCAAGGCGCGGGAAAAAGAGGGACCCGACAAGTTCGACGGGCGCGACGCGGCGCTGGCCACCGAGCTGGTGTACGGGACGCTGCGGCGGCAGGGCACGTACGACGCCGTCATAGCGGCCTGTGTCGACCGGCCGTTGCGGGAGGTCGACCCGCCCGTGCTGGACGTGCTGAGTCTCGGGGCGCACCAGTTGCTCGGGACGCGGATTCCCAGCCACGCCGCCGTATCCGCCTCCGTCGAGCTCGCGCGTGTCGTCCTCGGTGACGGGCGGGCCAAGTTCGTCAACGCCGTGCTGCGGAAGGTCGCGCAGCACGACCTCGACGGATGGCTGGAGCGGGTCGCGCCGCCCTACGGGGACGACCCGGAGGACCATCTCGCCGTCGTGCACTCGCATCCCCGCTGGGTCGTCTCCGCCCTGTGGGACTCCCTCGGCGGCGGCCGCGCGGGCATCGAGCGGCTCCTCGAAGCCGACAACGAGCGTCCCGAGGTCACCCTCGTCGCCCGGCCGGGGCGCGCCACCGCCGATGAGCTGCTCGACGCACTCGGGGACGAGGCCGCGACGCCGGGGCGCTGGTCGCCGTATGCCGTGCGGCTCAGCGAGGGCGGTGAGCCGGGCGCCATCGACGCCGTACGCGAGGGCCGTGCGGGCGTGCAGGACGAGGGCAGCCAACTCGTCGCGCTCGCCCTTGCGGCCGCTCCCCTGGAGGGCCCCGACAAGGCGTGGCTGGACGGGTGCGCCGGACCCGGCGGGAAGGCCGCCCTGCTCGCCGGGCTCGCCGCCGAGCGGGGCGCCGTGCTGCTCGCCTCCGAGAAGCAGCCCCACCGGGCCGGGCTCGTCGCGAAGGCACTGGACGGCAATCCCGGGCCGTATCAGGTCATCGCCGCTGACGGTACGCGCCCGCCGTGGCGGCCGGGCACCTTCGACCGGGTGCTGATGGACGTGCCCTGCACGGGACTCGGTGCCCTCCGCAGGCGGCCCGAGGCACGCTGGCGGAGGCGGCCCGAGGACCTGGACGGGTTCGCGCCGCTCCAGCGCGCACTGCTGCGGACCGCACTCGACGCCGTGCGCGTCGGCGGTGTCGTCGGGTACGCCACCTGTTCACCGCATCTCGCCGAGACCCGCGCGGTCGTCGACGACGTCCTCAAGCAGTACGGTTCAGCGGCCGACCTCATCGACGCCCGGCCGCTGCTGAAGGGCGTACCGGACCTGGGCGAGGGCCCGGACGTCCAGCTGTGGCCGCACCTGCACGGCACGGACGCGATGTATCTGGCCCTCATCCGCCGGATCGCCTGATCAGGCCCGTGGATTCCGCACTGCCGGTCCCACCCAGGACCGATGCCCCAGCCCTCCGGCGGACATGGGAGGCTTAGGGCATGGCCGTGCAGATCAACCCCAGCATCCTGTCCGCCGACTTCGCCCGCCTCGCCGAGGAGGCGAAGGCGGTCGAAGGTGCCGACTGGCTCCATGTGGACGTGATGGACAACCATTTCGTCCCGAACCTCACGCTCGGCGTGCCGGTCGTGGAGTCGCTCGCCCGCGCGACGGAGACTCCGTTGGACTGCCACCTGATGATCGAGAACGCCGATCGATGGGCGCCCCAGTACGTCGAGGCGGGTGCCGGTTCCGTCACGTTCCATGCAGAGGCGGCCGCCGCACCCGTGCGGCTCGCCCGTGAGATCCGGGCCAAGGGCGCCCGGGCCTCCATGGCGCTGAAGCCCGCGACGCCCATCGAGCCGTACGAGGACCTGCTTCCCGAGCTCGACATGGTGCTGATCATGACGGTCGAGCCGGGCTTCGGAGGGCAGTCGTTCCTCGACATCATGCTCCCCAAGATCCGCCGCACCCGTGAACTGATCACCAAGCACGGCCTCGAACTGTGGCTCCAGGTCGACGGCGGCGTCTCGGCCTCCACCATCGAGCGCTGCGCCGACGCGGGCGCGGACGTCTTCGTGGCCGGCTCGGCGGTGTACGGGGCCGAGGACCCCGCCGAGGCGGTACGGGCCCTGCGCGCCCAGGCCCAGTCGGCGACGGCCGCGGCGGCCTGGGCGTGCGCCCACTGAGCACCCACCGGGCCGGCAGCCGCAGGAGGACGGCCGCGTTCAGGAACCTCACAGGGGTTGCGGAGCGTTGATCAGGAAACCCACGGAGCCGCGGGAACGTCCGATCAGTGGGCGCAGAAATCCGGGGGACGCGCGACCACTGGGCCAAGACCACGTGAACGCCACCCATCCGGGCTGATCGAATACGTCGGATCTGCAAGGATGAACGACGTATCCAGAGTGTGAACAGCAGTGAGGAGATGGCCGTGTCGGGTATGTCGGCGGGCCGGTCAGCCATGCGGATGGGACCCGCTGAGCTGGTGCAGGCGGCGGCGATGGCCCGCCGCTTCTACCTTGAGGGAAAGTCCAAGATCCAGATCGCCGAGGAGTTCGGCGTCAGCCGCTTCAAGGTGGCCCGGGTCCTGGAGACCGCTCTCGAACGAGATCTCGTGCGCATCGAGATCCGCGTCCCCGCCGAGCTGGACGCCGAGCGCTCCGACGCGCTGCGCGCCCGCTACGGCCTCAGGCACGCCGTGGTGGTCGAGTCGCCGGCCGAGGCCGAGGAGTCGCCCGACCCGGAGAACCTCGGTGAGGTCGCCGCGGATCTCCTCGGCGAACTGGTGACCGAGGGCGACGTCCTCGGGCTCGCCTGGGGGCGTTCCACCATCCACATGGCGGCCGCCCTCGACCGGTTGCCGCCCTGCACGGTGGTGCAGCTGACGGGCGTGTACGACGCCGGAACCGCCGAGCGCGGCTCTGTGGAGGCCGTCCGCCGGGCCGCCCAGGTCTCCGGCGGAGACGCCCACCCCATCTACGCGCCGATGCTGCTGCCGGACGCGGCGACCGCGGCCGCGCTGCGCCACCAGACCGGCATCGCCCGTGCCTTCGAGTACTTCGACAAGGTCACGGTCGCCTGCGTCTCCATCGGCTCCTGGGAGGCGGGCATCTCGACGGTGCACGACATGCTCACCGAGGAGGAGCGCGCCCACTACGCGTCCCTCGGTGTCGCCGCCGAGATGTCCGCGCACCTCTTCGACGCCGAGGGACGCCGGGTCGGACGGGACCTGGGGGAGCGGTGCATCACCGTCAAGGCCGACCAGCTGCGCCGTATCCCCGAGGTCGTCGCGATCGCGGGCGGGCAGCGGAAGGCAGCGGCGATCGACGCCGTGCTGCGGTCGGGGCTGGTGACCAGCCTCGTCACGGACACGGCGGCGGCGGACGCCCTGCTGACGGCGGGACCGGCACCGCGGTCCGCGCTCAACCGTACGGACCCGGACGATGCGCTCCGCGCGTAGCCGGTGGGCCTCGTCCGCCCGGTCGGGGTCCGTGTGGGGACCCCCATCGCGGCGGAGCCGCACATGCGGCACAGCACCGCGCCCCTTCCGGGGCGCACCCCCAGCGCAGTGTGCTGGACCGGTGATCACTACGACTCGATCGGGACGGGGCTGAGATGAGCGACGGCACGCTCGCGGAGGCGCTGGTCGCCAGTGGCTGGACGCACATCGAGCTGGACCTCGCGGGCGTCACCGACAAGTCCGCCTTCATGGACCGCTGCGCCCGCGCCCTGGACCTGCCCGACTACTTCGGCCGGAACTGGGACGCCCTCGCCGACTGCCTCGGCGACCTGTCGTGGGCCCCGCCCGCGCGGGGGCGACTGGTCGTGGTCACCGGCTGGCAGGAGTTCGCCCTGGCGGTGCCGCACGACTGGGGCATCGCGCAGGAGGTGCTCGGCGAGGCCGGCGACCGCTGGCGCGACACGGAGACCCCGCTGCGGGTGGTGCTCGCTCTCGGAGGATCCTCCTAGGCCGCCCCGGCCACTCTGGACGATTTGTCCGCGCCACGCATACCGGCCGTCATGGGAAAATGAAGTACGTGCTCTTCCCCCTGACTGACCTGTCCGGGGGCCACCTCTGAACGACTGGGATGTGCAGCACGTGCGTTTCCTCAATGACATCCAGCCCGCGTACGACCTGACCTACGACGATGTCTTCATGGTGCCGAGCCGCTCCGCGGTCGGTTCCCGCCAGGCCGTGGACCTCGCCTCCCTGGACGGGTCGGGCACCACCATCCCGATCGTCGTGGCCAACATGACCGCCATCGCGGGCCGTCGCATGGCCGAGACCGTCGCCCGGCGGGGCGGGCTCGTCGTCATCCCACAGGACATCCCGATCGAGGTCGTCACCGAGGTCATCTCCTGGGTGAAGGGCCGCCACCACGTCCTGGACACCCCGATCGTCCTGGGTCCCCACCAGACCGTCGCCGACGCCCTGGCGCTGCTGCCGAAGCGCGCCCACAACGCCGGCGTGGTCGTGGACGAGGACCACAAGCCGGTCGGCGTCGTCACCGACACCGACCTGTCCGGCGTCGACCGCTTCACGCAGCTCGCCGAGGTCATGTCCAGGGACCTGCTGCTTCTCGACGCGACCATCGACCCGCGTGAGGCCTTCCACACCCTCGACGGCGCCAACCGCCGCTACGCCCCCGCCGTCGACGCCGACGGCAGGCTGGCCGGCATCCTGACCCGCAAGGGCGCCCTGCGCGCCACGCTCTACACGCCTGCCACGGACGCGGGCGGCAGGCTGCGCATAGCCGCCGCCGTCGGTATCAACGGCGATGTGGCGGGCAAGGCCAAGCAGCTCCTCGACGCGGGCGTCGACACCCTCGTCATCGACACGGCGCACGGCCACCAGGAGTCGATGATCAGTGCCATCAGGACGGCCCGGGCGCTCGATCCGACGGTGCCGATCGTGGCGGGCAACGTCGTCGCCGCCGAGGGCGTCCGTGACCTCATCGAGGCCGGTGCGGACATCGTCAAGGTCGGCGTCGGCCCCGGCGCCATGTGCACCACCCGCATGATGACCGGAGTGGGCCGCCCCCAGTTCTCGGCCGTCCTGGAGTGCGCGGCCGAGGCACGCAAGTACGGCAAGCACGTGTGGGCCGACGGCGGCGTACGGCACCCGCGCGACGTCGCCATGGCCCTCGCGGCCGGCGCGTCGAACGTCATGATCGGGTCCTGGTTCGCGGGGACGTACGAGTCGCCGGGCGACCTCCAGCAGGATGCGGGCGGGCGCCTCTACAAGGAGTCGTTCGGCATGGCCTCCGCGCGTGCCGTCCGCAACCGCACGTCGGACGAGTCCGTCTACGACCGGGCCCGTAAGGCCCTGTTCGAGGAGGGCATCTCCACCTCGCGCATGTTCCTCGACCCGGCCCGCCCGGGCGTCGAGGACCTGATCGACTCGATCATCGCGGGCGTCCGCTCCTCCTGCACCTACGCGGGCGCCGCCTCCCTGGACGAGTTCGCCGAGCGGGCCGTCGTCGGCATCCAGAGCGCCGCCGGCTACGCCGAGGGCCAGCCGTTGCACGCCAGCTGGAGCTGAGCGACCTGGAGGGGAAGGTGCCCGCCGGGCTCGTGTTCTACTTCAGTCACGGCTGTCGCCGCACCCGTCCTGCAACTCCGGAGAAGTGAACCACCCGCAGTGCTGAACGATCTCGACGAACGCATCGTGCACGCCCTGGCCGAGGACGCCCGCCGCTCGTATGCGGACATTGGCCAGCTGGTCGGCCTGTCCGCGCCCGCCGTCAAACGGCGCGTGGACCGGTTGCGAGCCACGGGAGCGATCACCGGCTTCACGGTGCGTGTTGATCCCGCCGCGCTCGGCTGGGAGACCGAGGGGTTCGTCGAGATCTTCTGCCGACGCAACACGTCGCCGCAGACGATCCAGCGCGGGCTGGAGCGGTACCAGGAGGTCGTGGCGGCCTCCACGGTCACCGGTGAGGCCGATGCGGTGGTGCAGGTCTTCGCTTCCGACATGCGGCACTTCGAGCGGGTGCTGGAGCGGATCGCGGGGGAGCCGTTCGTGGAGCGGACCAAGTCCGTGCTGGTGCTGTCGCCGCTGCTGCGGAGGTTCTCGTCCGGAGCGCCGGCCTAGGAACGCGGGGGTACAACGCGGGGCACATCGATACAGCCCCGCGCCCTTTGCAGAGCAGCCCCGCGCCCCTTACAGAGGCGCGGACCTCCGTTTAAGATCGGTCACATGACCTGGCGACATTGATCCAGCAGCCGTGCCTCCCGAGGGCCGCCTCGGGCGCCGTTCATCCGGCGTCCGAACTGTCCCTGCGGGAAGGCCTCATGACACTCTCACCCGAGCGCGTGCCTGCCACCGGTGTCCGGCGGCTCACGGCCACGCTGTACGGCTACTCGTTCCTCGACGACCTCGTCCTGCTCTACCCGGTGTACGCGCTGCTGTTCGTCGACACCGGTCTGTCCGTCTGGCAGATCTCCTCCCTGTTCATGCTGTGGTCGCTGACCGGCGTCCTCGTCGAGGTCCCGTCCGGGGCCTGGGCCGACGCCGTCTCCAGGCGGACGCTGCTGTGGCTCGGGCCGCTCCTCGGCGCCGTCGGCTTCGCCCTGTGGGTGCTCGTCCCCTCGTACGAGGCGTTCGCCGCCGGATTCGTGCTCTGGGGCATCCGGGGCGCCCTCGGCTCCGGTGCGCTGGAGGCGCTCGTGTACGAGGAGCTCGAACGGCTCGGCGCGGCCGACCGTTACGCGCGGGTCATGGGCCGGGCCCACGCCGCCGGGCTGGTCGGAGTGGTGACGTCCATGGCGCTGGCCGGGCCGGTGCTCGCGTTCGGCGGGTACCCGGCCGTGGGGCTGGCCACCGTGCTGGCCTGTTCGCTGACCGCGGCCGTGGCGAGCCGGTTCCCGGAACACCGGACCGCCACCGTTCGGGGCGACAGCTGGGCCACGACCCTCACCACCCTGCGGACGGGACTCGCGGAAGCCCGCCGCGATCGTTCCGTACGCGGAGCGCTGCTGCTCGTTCCGGCCGTCGGCGCCGTGTGGGGTGCGCTCGACGAGTACACACCGCTGCTGGCGCGGGACACGGGTGTGGCCGAGGAGACGGTTCCCTACCTGCTCCTGCTGATCTGGGCGGGAGCCACAGTGGGGAGCCTGCTGGCCGGGGCGGGCGAACGCCTGGGCACGGCCGGGCTCGCCGGGCTGCTGGCCGCCTCGGCGCTGGCCCTGGCCGTGGGCGCGGTGGCGCGGACACCGTCCGGCCTCGCCCTCGTGGCCCTTGCCTTCGGTGGCTTCCAACTGGCCACCGTGCTGGCCGATGTCCGGCTCCAGCAGCGCATCGGCAGCTCGGGACGGGCCACCCTGACCTCGGTCGCCGGTGTGGGCACCGAACTCGCCACGATCACCGTGTACGGCGCGTACGCGATGCTCGGCTCGGCCCACGCGCACGGCACCGTTTTCGCCGTGTTCGCGGCGCCGTACCTGGTGACCGCGCTGCTGCTGGCGGCTGGAAGCTCAGGTGTCACGGCACGACGGTGAAGTCGCCGGTGCCTGTCGTGGACGGCTGTCTTTCCCGTCGCACAACGAATCGCCGCCGGACCCGTGCGCCACGCAATGGATCGTTCACCGGCGCGCAACGGCTGCTGCTTGTCCGGCCGAGCCGGGCGACCGTAGCGTCTCAGTGGCCCGGCAGACGGCCCCCAACCCCCCTTCGCCCAGGTGAGGAACACGCATGCGCACCGCCCTGCTCCAGAGCTCCGGCCGCCCCGGCGCGGTCGCCGAGAACCTCCAGGTGCTCGACGAGGCCGCGGGGCGCGCGGCGGCCGCGGGAGCCGGGCTGCTGGTGGCGCCGGAGATGTTCCTGACCGGATACGCGATCGGCGACGGCATCGCGCGGCTGGCCGAGCCCGCCGACGGGGACTCTGCCGACGCGATCGCGCAGACCGCCCGGCGGCACGGCCTCGCGGTCGCCTACGGCTACCCCGAGCGCGCCGGGGACCAGGTCTTCAACTCGGCCCAGCTCGTCTCCGCCGACGGCATCCGGCTGGCGAACTACCGCAAGACCCACCTCTACGGCTGCTTCGAGCGCGACCACTTCACGCCGGGGGAGCAGCCGGTCGTCCAGGCCGAACTGGGCGGCCTCCGCCTCGGGATCATGATCTGCTACGACGTCGAGTTCCCGGAGAACGTCCGCGCCCACGCTCTCGCCGGCACGGACCTCCTTCTGGTGCCCACGGCCCAGATGCACCCGTTCCGGTTCGTCGCCGAGTCGATGGTCCCGGTGCGTGCCTTCGAGAACCAGATGTACGTCGCGTACGTCAACCGGGTCGGCCGGGAAGG
Source organism: Streptomyces sp. KM273126 (assembly GCF_004337435.2). NCBI lineage: Bacteria > Bacillati > Actinomycetota > Actinomycetes > Kitasatosporales > Streptomycetaceae > Streptomyces > Streptomyces sp. KM273126. The sequence continues at coordinate 1,287,611 of NZ_SJXB02000002.1, forward strand.
CGAGTTCGACTTCGTCGGGCTCTCCACGCTGGCCGGTCCCGACGGGGTCGCCCACGCCCGTGCCGGCCGTGGTGAGCAACTGCTCCTCGCCGACGTCGACCCCGCCTTCCTCGCCGCCTCCCGCCGGGCGAACCCGTATCTGGAGGACCGGCGTCCAGGCCTGTACGGGTCCCTCACCTGAACCGCCGGGCCTTTGCCGCGCCGTCAGCCTTCCCCTGTCTTCCCTCAGTCCTCAGCCTTCCCCCAGCCTCCCTGTGCAAGGAGCCCGTACCCCATGACGTCCACGGTGCCCAACCCCGGCCGGCACGCAGACGACCAGCCGCCGCCCATCACCATGTTCGGGCCGGACTTCCCGTACGCGTACGACGACTTCCTCGCCCATCCAGCGGGCCTGGGCCAGATCCCCGCGACCGGGCACGGCGCGGAGGTCGCGGTCATCGGCGGTGGGCTGTCCGGGATCGTGACCGCGTACGAGCTGATGAAGATGGGGCTCAAGCCCGTCGTGTACGAGGCCGACCGGATCGGCGGGCGGCTGCGGACCGTGGGGTTCGAGGGCTGTGACCCGTCCCTGACCGCCGAGATGGGCGCGATGCGCTTCCCGCCGTCGTCCACGGCGCTCCAGCACTACATCGACCTGGTCGGCCTGGAGACCCGCCCCTTCCCCAACCCCCTTGCGGAAGTCACTCCTTCGACCGTCGTCGACCTCAAGGGCGAGTCGCACTACGCGGAGACGATCGACGATCTGCCGCAGGTCTACCGGGACGTGGCCGATGCCTGGAACAAGTGTCTCGAAGAGGGCGCCGACTTCTCGGACATGAACCGCGCCATGCGTGAGCGTGACGTCCCGCGCATCCGTGAGATCTGGTCGAAGCTCGTCGAGAAGCTCGACAACCAGACCTTCTACGGCTTCCTGTGCGAGTCGGAGGCCTTCAGGTCCTTCCGGCACCGCGAGATCTTCGGTCAGGTCGGCTTCGGCACGGGGGGCTGGGACACCGACTTCCCGAACTCCATCCTGGAGATCCTGCGTGTCGTCTACACGGAGGCGGACGACCACCACCGCGGCATCGTCGGCGGCTCGCAGCAACTGCCGCTGCGCCTGTGGGAGCGCGAGCCCGGGAAGATCGTGCACTGGCCGTACGGGACCTCACTGAAGTCGCTGCACGTGAACGGCGAGCCGCGCCCGGCCGTGACCCGGCTGCACCGCACCGCGGGCAACCGGGTCACGGTGACGGACGCGAACGGCGACATCCGTACGTACCGGGCGGCCGTCTTCACCGCCCAGTCCTGGATGCTGCTCTCGAAGATCGACTGCGACGAGTCGCTCTTCCCGATCGACCACTGGACCGCCATCGAGCGCACCCACTACATGGAGTCCAGCAAGCTCTTCGTGCCGGTCGACAGGCCCTTCTGGCGGGACAAGGCCGTCGACGACAGCGGAAACCCGACCGGCCGTGACGTCATGTCGATGACCCTCACCGACCGTATGACGCGCGGGACCTACCTCCTCGACGACGGCCCGGACAGGCCCGCCGTGATCTGTCTGTCGTACACCTGGTGCGACGACAGCCTGAAGTGGCTGCCCCTGTCCGCGAACGAGCGGATGGAGGTCATGCTGAAGTCGCTCGGCGAGATCTATCCGGGCGTCGACATCAGGAAGCACATCATCGGCGGCCCGGTGACGGTGTCCTGGGAGAACGAGCCGTACTTCATGGGCGCGTTCAAGGCCAACCTGCCCGGCCACTACCGCTACCAGCGGCGCCTGTTCACACACTTCGTGCAGGACCGGCTGCCGACGGACCAGCGGGGTGTCTTCCTCGCCGGTGACGACATCTCCTGGACGGCGGGCTGGGCCGAGGGCGCCGTCCAGACCGCGCTGAACGCGGTCTGGGGCGTCATGCGTCACTTCGGCGGGGCGACGGACCCGGCGAACCCCGGGCCCGGCGACGTGTTCGACGAGATCGCCCCCGTCGAACTCCCCGAGGACTGACGGGGTCTCACACCCCGGCGGCCCGCGCTCCCTCGTACACCTCGGCGGCGAGGTCCTTGAGCTCCTGTGCGTCCCGCGAGTTGGCCTGCAGTTCGATGAGGATCTCGTCGAGGCCGACTTCGGCGTAGGCCGCGAGGTCCTCGACGATCTGGGTGACGTCGCCCTGGAAGGGCTGACGGTTCGCGCCGTCGTAGGCCTTGGGCGTCCAGACCGCGTTCGCCCGCAGCACCGTCTGGAGCGGCTCCTCGCGCCCGCGCTCGGCCGCGAGATCCTGCAACTCCCGCCACTGCGCGGCGAGCTGATCGACGCCCATGGCCACCGGCAGCCAGCCGTCGGCGTGGTCGACGAGCCGCCGCTGGGCCTTCTTGGAGGCGGCGGCGAGCAGGATCGGAATCGGCCGGGCGGGCTTGGGGCCCACGACGGCGGGGGCGATCTTCGTGATCCGCCCGTCGTACGACACCGGGTCGGCGCCCCACACCGCGCGGCAGACCTCGATCACCTCGTCCAGCACCTGGCCGCGCTCCTCGAAGGGGCGGACCGACGCGGCCGCGTACTCGTCGTGCGACCAGCCCGTGCCCAGGCCCGCGATCACCCGGCCGCCGCTCGCCGCGTCCAGCGAGGCGAGGGCCTTGGCCAGCTGGAACGGCACGTGCAGCGGGGCCACCAGCACGCTCGACCCGAGGCGGGCGCGCTCCGTGGCGGCGGCCGCCAGGGTGAGGGTGACCAGCGGGTCGGCCACGTGGCGGTACTCGTCGGGCCAGGGCAGGCCCTCGATGCCGTACAGGCCCTGCGTGGCCGGCTCGGGGAAGAGGGCCCGTTCGAAGACCCACAGGCTGTCGTAACCGATCTGTTCGGCGGTGCGCGCCACCTCCGGTACGTCCTTGCCGATGTCGTACTGCCGCATCTGGGGAAGGCCGAGTCCGAGTCGCGTCGCCATGCTCAAGCTCCTTCGCAAGAGGTGTGTCTTTGTTGAACGTACAACTGCATCCAGGATTTCTGGGGCCAGGCGCCCGGATCGGGGGCAGGAGTGGCCGAATCAGTCCGGCAGTGGCGTGAGCAGCATCCGTCCCGCGAACCCCACCGCGGCGTCCAGCCGCTCGGTGAACTCCTCCGCGAGGTCGGGCAGTCCGCGCAGCGCCCACAGCGCGCGGGCCGCCGACCAGGCGGCGTCACGGGCCCGCTCCAGACTCCACGAGCCGACGAGGTGCGTGAGCGGATCGGCGACCTGGAGGAGGTCGGGACCCGGCATCAGCTCTTCGCGGATGCGCTCCTCCAGCGAGACGAGGATGTCACCCACGAGCTCGAACTCGTCCTCCAGCTCGGCGGGTTCGCAGCCGAGCGTACGACAGGCGTCCACGACGGCGAGCGCGAGATCGTGCCCGACGTGCGCGTTGATGCCCGAGAGCGCGAACTGCATTGGCTGTACGCCGGGATGACGCCGGAACAGCAGCAGCGGCCGCCAACAGGCGGGCGGACGCCCTCCCTCCGCCACCCGCAGATAGCGCTCGGCGAACCGCACATCCAGCGTGATCGCCGCCCGGACGTCCGGGAACCCCCCGCCGTCGATGCACCGGTCGATCGCCTCCGTGACGGCCAGGTAGACACGGTTGAAGACGGCGACCCCGTCGTGTCGCGGCAAGGTGGCGTCCAGGACATGCATACGGGCGACGACTCCGTCGACGGGAGTGGTGAGATCTTCCAACTGCGCCATAGGGGCAGGGTCCCAGCCCTAGGCTGACGCCAGGAGCGCCGGGCCGGGCGCGTCCCCGGATCGGGGTAACGCCCACGGCGGAAAGTGAGGTGTGCACCACGTGTCAGGCTTACGTGCCCAGCGCCTGGCCGCACGCAGGGCCGAGCGCAGGCGCGCCGCCGGGCGCGGCGCCATGGTCGCCGCGGCCTGTGTCGTGGCCGCCGTCGGAAGCATCACCGGGATGGTCTCCGCACTGGACGACGACCGCGGGACCGACGAGGCGCGCCCCCAGGCGACCCGCTCGCCCAGCCTCCGGCCGAAGCCCGCCGTGCCCAGCGCGCCTGAGCCCTCCCCGCCGCCCGCGTCGCCCTCGTCGGCCGCCCCGTCCCCGTCGAGGACGTCCTCGAAGCCGAGCCCGACGCCCACCGCGACGAAGACGAAGGAGACCGTCGCCGCGTCGGCCCGCCTCTACCGGTACCCCGACTCCCAGGTCCTCGACTGGGTCGCCGACAACCCGACGGACCCCCGGAACGAGGTCATCAAGTCCCGGATCGCCGACCATCCGGCCGCCGTCTGGTTCGCCGACTACACGCCGTCCGACATCACCGCCCGGGTCAGCGCGGTCACCTCGGGCGGGTCCGGGCAGGGGCGGGTGCCGGTCGTCGTGCCGTACGCCATCCCGGACCGCGACTGCGGCGGTGCCTCGCAGGGCGGGGCGCCCGATCTCGACGCGTACGACGCGTGGATCGACAGGTTCGCCGCCGGGCTCGGCTCGGAGGAGGTGATCGTGATCCTGGAGCCCGACTCGATCGCCCAGTCCGACTGCCTCTCGTCCGCCGAGCGCATCGACCGGTTCGCGTCGCTGGCCCGTGCCGGCCGTGTCCTGAAGGAGGCGAACCCGAAGGCCCGGGTGTACTACGACGCCGGCCACTCCGAGTGGAACGCGCCGGACAAACAGGCCGCGCTCCTCGGCAAGGCGGGCGCCGCCTCGGCCGGGTCCTCCGACGGCGTCTTCAGCAACGTGTCCAACTTCAACCCCACGAACGCCGAGGTCACCTACACCCGGCAGGTGCTGGACGCCCTCGACGCTCCCGCGGGCCTGGGCGCCGTCATCGACACCAGCCGGAACGGCAACGGCGCCCCGCCGACGGCGAGTGGTGCGACCCGGCCGGCCGCAAGCTGGGCCGGCCGCCGACCCTCAGCACCGGAGAGGCACGTATCGACGCCTACCTGTGGGTCAAGCTGCCGGGCGAGTCGGACGGCTGCAAGGGCGCGGCGGGGGCGTTCTCACCCGGGTACGCCTACGACCTGGCGCGCTGAGCCGCCGGGTCACCACCCGGAGCGGTGACCTTCGGGCGGTCGCGCTCGCCCGTGCGCAGCACGCCCGCGAGGACGACGAGACCGCACGCCAGGAACGTGACCAGCCCGAACGACACCGTCAGGTTCGTCGCCTGCGCCAGCGTGCCGATCGCGCTCGGGGCGATCAGACCCGAGGTGTACGTGATGGTGGCGACGCCCGCGATGGCCAGGCTCGCGTTCGGGCCGCTGCGCCCGGCGGCCGCGAAGCACAGCGGTACGACGACCGCGATGCCCAGACCCATCAGCGCGAAGCCCGCCATCGCCACCGCCGGGTGCCCGGCCACGACGACGAGGAGCCCGCCCAGCGCGGCCAGGACACCGCCCGCCCGTACCGTGCGCACCGTGCCGTAGCGGTTCACGATCGCGTCACCCGCGATCCGGGCCAGCGCCATGGTCAGCATGAACGCGGTGGTGCACGCGGCGGCGAGACCGGCCGACGTGCCCAGCTGGTCGCGCAGGTAGACCGCCGACCAGTCGATGCTCGCGCCCTCCGCGAACACCGCGCAGAACCCGACCGCGCCGATGAGCAGCGCCGACCTGGGCGGCAGCGCGAAGTGCGGCGGCGGCTCCTCGTCCTCGGTGGGCCTCAGGTCGAGCACCCACTGGCAGGCGGCCAGGGCGAGGACGGTGAGTGTCGCCGCGGCCAGCGCGTGGTGCAGGCGGGCGTCCGAGCCCAGGTGCGCGGCGAGCGTGCCGGCCGCGGAACCGATCAGCGCACCCACACTCCACATGCCGTGCAGGCCGGACATGATCGACCTGCCCAGGCGGTTCTCGACGTCCACACCCAGCGCGTTCATCGCGACGTCCGCCATGCCGGCCGTGGCGCCGTACACGAACAGGGCCAGGCACAGCGTCCACAGGTTGGGCGCGAGGGACGGCAGGACCAGGGCGAGCGTCCACAGCGAGATCAGGCCGCGCAGTGCCGTGCGGGCGCCGAAGCTATGGCTGATCCGTCCGGCGAGGGGCATCGCCACCGACGCGCCGAACGCCGGGAAGGCGAGCGCGAGACCCAGCTCGCCCGGGCTGACGGAGGCGTGGTCCTGGATCCACGGCACCCGGGTGGCGAACGACCCGGTGACCGCACCGTGCACCGCGAACACGGCAGCCACGGCATACCGGGCCCGCCGCACCGTGCGCTCGTCGTAGACCACCTCGCCCATCCTCATCTCCTTCCCGGACCGGAGCACACAGCGCCCCGCCGTCACCGAAATCATCGCGCCGCGTAAACTATCAGGAACCCTGCCTGATAGATAGGCGTGAAAGGGGCGCTCAACAGCCACCGGCTGTGTGCCGCCACTGATCTGGAAGGATCCCGGCATGCCCGCATCACCGAGCACCGCCCGGGCCATCAACGACCGGCTCGCCCTGCGGCTGCTGCAGCAGGAGGGCCCGCTGACGGCAGGTCGGCTGAAGCAGCTCACCGGACTGTCCCGGCCGACGGTCGCCGACCTCGTGGAGCGCCTCATGACGGCCGGTCTCATCGAGATCGTGGGCGAGTCGGGGGAGCAGCGCCGCGGCCCGAACGCGCGCCTGTACGGGATCGTCGCCGACCGCGCACACCTGGCGGCCCTCGACGTGCGCACCGAGGGAGTGACCGTCGTCATCTCCGACCTGCTCGGTACGGAGCTCGGCCGGGCGTCCCTGCCGATCGCGGACGACACCGGAACCGGACCCGCGGTGGAGCAGGCGGTCGCGCTGGTGGAGCGCGCGGCCAAGGAGGCGGGGGCCGACCCGCTGCACACCGTGGGCATCGGAGCCCCGGGCCTCATCGACCCCGCCACCGGCGAACTCCGCAACTCCTCCGGTCTCCCCGAATGGCACCGCCGCCTGGTCGCGGCGCTCGGTGAGCGCCTTCCGGCCCGTGTGATCGTCGAGAACGAGACGAATCTCGCCGCACTCGCCGAGCAGCGGGACGGCGCCGCCCACGACCGCGACACCTTCGTCCTGCTGTGGCTCGGCCTCGGCACCGGCGCCGCCGTCGTCCTCGACGGCCGCCTCCGCCGCGGCGCCTCCGGCGGCACGGGCGAGATCGGCTTCCTCCCGGTGCCCGGCACGGCCACGCTCCCCTCGGCCACGGACTGCGCCGGCGGCTTCCACTCCCTCGGCGGCGACGCGGCCGTGGTGACACTGGCCGACGAGTACGGGCTGGTGGGGGAAGGGGCGGAGGCCGGGGTGCGCGCGGCGAATCTCGTACGGGAGGCCGCGGCAGGGGAGAGCGGCGCGGCCTCCGGCTTCCTCGACTCCCTGGCCGATCGCCTCACCATAGGCGTTGCCTCGGTCGTCGCCGTCCTCGACCCCGGCTGTGTGGTGCTCGGCGGTGAGGTCGGGCAGGCGGGCGGCGCCGTGCTCGCGGCCCGGGTCGCCGAGCGGCTGGGGCGGATGTCGCCGCTGGCGACCGAGGTGCGGGCGAGCCTGCTCGGGGGTGGCGCCGTGCTGCGCGGTGCGCTGCTGATGGCGCGGGACGCCGCTCAGGACGAGCTGTTCGGGCCGCCGTCCTCGCGGTAGGCCCGCCTGGCGGAACGGTCACCCGCCGTGGCCGGATCCCCCGGCACGGCGGTTCACCGCACCCGTCCGCCACCGAACCGTTCGGTAAGGAACTCCTCGAACGTGCCCTTCCCCACGGCCCGTTCCGGCATCAGGTGACCGCCGGCCCGGAACCCGCGGTACCCCTTGCCGGCGAGCGGGACGTTCACGATCGGCCGACGGCGGCCGGTGGCCGCCAGGTAGGCGCGGGCCGGCTCGGGGAGCGTACGGACCTCGGGCCCGCCCATGTCCGCGACCCGCCCGGCGGGGGCGCCCGCGGCGAGTTCGGCCAGGCGGTCGGCGACCTCGGCGACGGCGATCGGCTGATCGCTCACCCCGGCCGGCAGGAGCATGACCGGAGGCTTGGACAGCGCCTGGAAGACCATCACGAGCAGGTCGTGGAACTGGGTCGTGCGCAGGACCGTCCAGCCGAGCCCCGACTGCTCGATCTGCCGCTCCACGGCCAGTTTGGCCCGGTAGTAGCCGAGCGGCACCCGGTCGACGCCGCCGATCGAGATGTGGACCAGATGGCCCACGCCCGCCCTGAGCGCGGCCGAGATCAGGTTCGCCGCCGCCCGCTCGTCACCCCCGCGCGGTGTGCTCGCGCAGTGCACGATCGTGTCGACGCCCGACACGGCCGCGTCCAGGCCGTCGCCGCCCTCGCGCAGATCCACGGCGTACGGCGGGCTGTGCCGACTGAGCACCCGCACCTCGTGCCCGTCCGTGCGCAGCCGCTCGGTGACGAGCCGGCCGAGCGTCCCGGTTCCGCCGGTCACCAGGATCGTGGTCATGCTGTTCCGCCCTTCGGACAGTGGGCGCTCCCTCGTGGAGTCTCCCTACGCCGGCTTCGACGGAACGGTTCCCGGAAATGTGACATCGAGGACGGGAAACGGCAGTTGGCGGCAGTTGGTCTTGCTGGGGGCACAGGCCGGCCGACTCCCCCTCGTGGACCCGGCGACGGGCAAGGGCCTTCGTCACCGCCGCCGGGTCGCTCTTGGGTGCGAGCCGCAATGGCAGACCTTAAGAGGACTAGACCACGTGGTCAATAAGTCCGTACCAATTCAACGGACTGTTGAAGTGCGGCGGTTGAGATTCCGCCGGCCGTCCGGGAAGTGCAGTCTGGATGCCTGTGAGGCACCCCACAGCAGTCCGTCGCATGAGTGACGATCAGACGTGGCACACTGACCCTGTACCAGAAGCAGCGCACTCCGGGGTCGGTGAAAGTCCGAACCGGCGGTTACAGTCCGCGACCCGGTCGCTTCCAGCGATCGGTTGACCAGGTGAAATTCCTGGACCGACGGTTAAAGTCCGGATGGGAGGCAGTGCGCGGCGGGCGGGCATGCGTGCGCGCCGCCGTCTGTTCGTGGTCCGTCTTCAAGACGGGCCCCCTGCGGCGTCGCTCCCTGTGCCGTTGTCCGCTCAGTCTGTCGTCTTCGACAGCCCCGGAGTCCGAGCCCTATGAGGCAGGAGGACCCGGGAAGTGTTCACCGGAATCGTCGAAGAGCTGGGTGAGATCACCGCCGTCGAAAACCTCGGCGACTCCTCCCGCTTCCGCCTGCGTGGCCCCGTCGTCACGCAGGGCGCGCAGCACGGTGACTCCATCGCCGTCAACGGCGTCTGTCTCACGGTCGTGGAGCACGAGGACGACTGGTTCACCGCCGACGTCATGGCCGAGACGCTCCAGCGCTCCAGCCTCGGCGCCCTGACCGTCGGCTCCCGCGTCAACCTCGAACGCCCCATGGCGGTGGGCGCGCGCCTCGGCGGCCACATCGTGCAGGGTCACGTCGACGGCACGGGCACGGTCCTCGAACGCAAGCCGTCCGAGAACTGGGAGATCGTGAAGATCTCGCTCCCCGCCGACCTCTCCCGGTACGTCGTGGAGAAGGGCTCCATCACCGTCGACGGCATCAGCCTCACCGTCGTCGACGCGGGCCCCGACCACTTCACGGTCAGCCTCATCCCGACCACCCTCGCCCTCACCACCCTCGGCCACAAGCAGGCGGGCGACCCGGTCAACCTGGAGGTCGACGTCATCGCCAAGTACGTCGAGCGGCTGCTCGGCGACCGCGGGGCCAGTCAGGGGGCCGACCGGTGAACTGGCTCAACTCCGAGGCGTTCACGCTGTTCGGCCAGCACATCAAGTGGTCGGACATGATCGGCAACCTGATCGGCCTGATCGGCCTCGCGCTCGGCTGGCGCCGCTCCATCTGGACCTGGCCCGCACAGTTCCTGTCCGGTGTCATCCTCTTCACGGCCTTCGTCACCGCCCACCTCTCCGGCAGCGCCGGCAAGCAGGTGGTCGTCATGCTCGTCGCGGTCTACGGCTGGTGGCAGTGGAACCGCGGTCGCGGCCGGTCCGAAAACGGTGGCGACGGCCACATCGCCGTACGGTTCGCCACCTGGCGCGAGCGCGTACTCCTCGTCGTCGCGGCCGCGCTCGGCACAGTCGCCGTCGGCGGCCTGTTCACCGCCTACCCGGCCCTCTCCTGGGACCCCTGGCCGGACGCGTACATCTTCGTCGGCACGATCGTCGCCATGTACGCCCAGGCCCGCGGCATGGTCGAGTTCTGGTTCGCCTGGCTGCTCGTCGACCTCGTCGGCGTGCCGCTGAACTTCGCCAACGGCTTCGCCTTCTCCGGTTTCGTCTACGTCGTCTACGGCGCGCTCGTCCTGTGGGGCATGCGCGACTGGTGGCTGCGCTCCCGGCAGCCCGCCCTGGAAGGAGTTCCCGCATGACCACGGCGCCGATCCTCTACAGCACAAACACCGCCGACGACTTCGCGGACTTCACCCTCGACCCGGTCGAACAGGCCATCGCCGCCATCGCGGCGGGCCGCCCGGTCGTGGTCGTCGACGACGAGAACCGGGAGAACGAGGGCGACCTCGTCATCGCCGCCGAGAAGGTCACCCCCGAGATCATCGCCTTCATGATGAGCGAGTGCCGGGGCATGATCTGCGCGCCCATGGAGGGCGACGAGCTCGACCGGCTCGAACTGCCCCAGATGGTGCAGCACAACACCGAGTCGATGCGTACCGCCTTCACGGTCACCGTCGACGCCTCACCCGAGCACGGCGTCACCACCGGCATCTCCGCCTCCGACCGCGCCACCACGCTCCAGCTTCTGGCGAGCGGCACGGCGCAGCCCGGCGACTTCGTGCGCCCCGGCCACATCTTCCCGCTGCGGGCCCGGCCCGGCGGCGTGCTCGTGCGCAACGGCCACACGGAGGCCGCCGTCGACCTCGCCCGGCTCGCCGGACTGCGCCCCGCGGGCGCCATCGTCGAGATCGCCGGCGAGGACGGCCGCATGCTGCGCCTGCCCGATCTGATCCCGTTCGCCCGCAAGCACGGCCTGTCGATCATCTCCATCGAGGACCTGATCACCTACCGCCGCTCCCTCGAGCCTTCCACTCGGCACTCCTCTGAGCGCGCCACGTTGCCCCAGCAGGTGGCACCCCCGTCCGAGCCCACCGTCCGCCGCGAGGCCAGGACACATCTGCCCACCGTCTTCGGCGAGTTCACGGCGCACGGCTACCGCTCCACCGCCGACGGCGTCGAGCACGTAGCCCTCGTCCACGGCGACATCGGCGACGGGCAGGACGTCCTCGTCCGGGTCCACTCCGAGTGCCTCACCGGCGACGTCTTCCACTCCCTGCGCTGCGACTGCGGCCCTCAGCTGGAGACCTCGCTGCAGCGCATCGCGGCCGAAGGCCGGGGCGTGGTCGTCTACCTGCGCGGCCACGAGGGCCGTGGCATCGGCCTGCTGTCCAAGCTGCGCGCGTACGAACTCCAGGAGCGCGGCAGCGACACCCTCGACGCCAACCTGGAACTCGGCCTGCCCGCCGACGCCCGGGACTACGGCGCGGGCGCCCGGATCCTGGAGGACCTCGGCGTCCGCAGCGTACGGCTGATGACCAACAACCCCGAGAAGACGGACGCGCTCACCCACCACGGACTCACGGTCACCGGCCGAGAGCCGATGCCCGTACAGGCAGGCGAGCACAACCTCCGCTACCTGCGCACCAAGCGGGACCGGATGGGGCACGACCTGCCCTGGCTGGACACGACCACCGCGTCCACCTGCGGCAACCAGTAGAACCAGCACCCGGCAAGACGAGCACTCAGCAAGTCGAGCGAGCACGAGAACCAAGGAGCAATGTGAGCGGCAAGGGCGCACCCGAACTGAGCGTGAAGAACTGCGGCGACCTGCGCGTCGCGGTCATCGCCGCCCAGTGGCACGAGAAGGTCATGGACGGCCTCGTCGACGGCGCCCTGCGCGCCCTGCGCGAACTCGGCATCGACGAGCCGACCGTCCTGCGCGTCCCCGGCAGCTTCGAGCTCCCGGTCGTCGCCAAGGTCCTCGCGGGCCGCGGCTACGACGCGATCGTCGCCCTCGGCGTCGTCATCCGGGGCGGCACCCCCCACTTCGACTATGTGTGCCAGGGCGTCACCCAGGGCCTCACCCAGGTCTCCGTCGACACGGGCGTCCCCATCGGCTTCGGCGTACTGACCTGCGACACCGAGGAGCAGGCCCTGGACCGCGCGGGCATCGAGGGCTCCAGCGAGGACAAGGGGCACGAGGCGGTGACGGCCGCCGTGGCGACCGCCGCCACGCTCCGCTCAGTATCCGAACCCTGGCGTTAGGTCTGTCGGCACACGCGTAAAGTGGGCGCCACCATGTCCAAGAAGACGTTCGAGGAGCTCTTCACCGAGCTCCAGCACAAGGCCGCCCACGGCGATCCCGCCACCTCGCGCACCGCCGAACTCGTCGGCAAGGGCGTCCACGCCATCGGCAAGAAGGTCGTCGAAGAGGCCGCCGAGGTCTGGATGGCCGCCGAGTACGAGGGCAAGGACGCCGCCGCCGAGGAGATCTCGCAGCTGCTGTACCACGTCCAGGTGATGATGGTCGCGCGCGGGATCTCCCTCGACGACGTCTACGCCCATCTCTGAGCCGCACCCGCACACATTTCCGTACATCTCCATGCGAAGGAAGCCACCCTCATGCTGCGCATCGCCGTCCCCAACAAGGGTTCACTCTCCGGCCCTGCGGCGGAGATGCTGCATGAGGCGGGCTACCGGCAGCGCCGCGAGTCCAAGGAACTGCGCATCGTCGACCCGGCGAACGAGGTCGAGTTCTTCTACCTCCGCCCACGCGACATCGCGATCTACGTCTCCTCCGGCCGCCTCGACATCGGCATCACCGGCCGCGACCTGCTCATCGACTCCGGTGCCAAGGCCGAGGAGATCCTCCCGCTCGGCTTCGCCCGCTCGACCTTCCACTACGCCACCAAGCCCGGCACGGCGGGCGGCGTGGCGGACCTGAACGGCATGACGGTCGCCACCTCCTACGAGGGCATCGTCGCGGGGCACCTCGCCGACCACGGCATCGACGCCTCCGTCGTCCACCTCGACGGCGCCGTCGAGACCGCCATCGAGCTCGGTGTCGCCGAGGTCATCGCGGACGTCGTCGAGACCGGCACCTCGCTGCGCAACGCGGGACTGACCGTCATCGGCGAGCCCATCATGAAGTCCGAGGCCGTCGTGGTCCGTCGCGTCGGCGCGGACGGCGAGGAGCCCAAGGTGCAGCAGTTCCTGCGCCGCCTCCAGGGCGTCCTCGTGGCCCGGACGTACGTGATGATGGACTACGACTGCCGCGTCGACCAGCTGGAGAAGGCCGTCGCGCTCACCCCCGGCCTGGAGTCGCCGACCGTCTCGCCGCTGCACAACGAGGGCTGGGTCGCCGTCCGCGCGATGGTCCCCGCCAAGGACGCCCAGCGGATCATGGACGATCTGTACGACATCGGCGCCAGGGCCATCCTGACCACGGCCATCCACGCCTGCCGTCTGTGACCTGAAGAGGACCGGTTCACGATGTCCGACCTGCCAGACCTTCCCGCTCTTCCCGTCACGTTCCGGCCGGGCCGCACCCGGGCCGTCCTGCTCACCGCGGGCGTGGCGATCTTCGTCGTCATCACGGTGATCGCGTTGCTCCTGGAGAAGCTCGGCCCCGGCGAGCGCATGAGCTTCGTCTTCACCGGCGCGCTGCTGTCCTGCGTGCTGCTCCTGCTCTCCCGGCCCAAGGTCGTCGCCGACGAGTCGGGAGTCACCGTCGTCAACATCGTCGGTAAGCGGCACCTGGAGTGGGCGGAGATCCTCCAGGTGAACCTCCGCCCCGGCGACCCCTGGGTGTTCCTCAACCTCAGCGACGGCTCCAGCCTGCCCGCGCTCGGCATCCAGCCGGGCATCGCCAAGCAGCGCGCGATCGAGGACGCCCGGACGTTGCGGGCGCTCGCGGAGGCCCGCTCGATCGGAGACCCCGAGACGCATCAGGGGTGATTCATGGCACCTTCAGGGCGGACTCAGGGGACTCTCCCCTGCCGTAGAACCCCATGTCTTGATTAATCTGGTGGCGGAGGCGTGTCCTTTGCGCCACCGCCCCTGTAGCGCCGCCCGGTGCGCAGGGGTTCCTGCTACCCGAGGAGTGACTCCCTCCGGCAATGGACGGATCGTCCTGTAGTACCTGCGCCGCCCCCTCCCGACATAGCACGGACCGCGTCCGTTCTGGCTGTGCGGAGGCGGCGGCATCATGACCATCCCCCTGCTGCTCCTCGGGGCGGCGTTCCTGCTGATTCTCGCCAATGGCTTCTTCGTGGCGGCCGAGTTCGGCCTCGTGACGGTCCAGAGGACGGACGCGGAACAGGCCGCCGCCGAGGGCGACCGGCGGGCCCACAAGGTCGTGGGCGCGCTCAAGGAGCTGTCCTTCCAGCTCTCCGGCACCCAGCTCGGCATCACCATCACCTCGCTCGTCGTCGGCATGCTCGCCGAACCGGCGCTCGCGGAGGTGCTGCACGGCCCGTTCACCGCGATCGGCATACCCGAAGGCGCCGTCTCCGGTGTCAGCGTGGTTGTCGGCATGCTGCTGGCCTCGGCCGTGCAGATGGTGATCGGCGAGCTCGTGCCCAAGAACTGGGCGGTGTCCCGGCCGATGCAGGTCGCCCGCTTCGTCGCGGGCCCCCAGCACGTCTTCGCCCGCCTCTTCCGCCCGGTGATCGCCGGCCTCAACGCGGTCGCCAACCGGCTCGTGCGCGCCCTGGGCGTCGAGCCCGCCGAGGAGCTGGCCTCGGCCCGCACCCCCGGTGAGCTCGTCTCCCTGGCCAGGCACTCCGCCCAGGCCGGCACGCTGGAACAGGACACCGCGGACCTCTTCGTCCGGACACTGTCCCTGGCCGGGCTGACCGCGGAGAACGTGATGACCCCGCGCGTGAAGGTGAGCGCGCTCCAGTCGTCCGCCACGGCCGAGGACGTCGTGAACCTCACCCGCGCCACGGGCCTGTCCCGCTTCCCGGTCTACCGGGAACGCATCGACGAGGTCGTCGGCATGGTCCACCTGAAGGACGCGCTCGCCGTCCCCGCGCGGGACCGGTTGCGCACCCCGGTCGGGCGCATCGCGCAAGCACCCCTCCTCGTCCCGGAGACGCTGCCCGTGCAGCCGCTCCTGGCCCAGCTGCGCAGCGAACAGCCCATCGCGGTCGTCGTCGACGAGTACGGCGGCACGGCCGGCGTGGTGACCCTGGAGGACATCGTCGAGGAGCTGGTCGGCGAGGTGCGCGACGAGCACGACGGGCACGACCTGCCCGAACTCGCCACGGCCCCGCCCGAGGACGGGCGCCCCGCGTGGGACGCCGACGGCAGCTGCCGCGTCGATGTGCTCAAGCGCATAGGCCTCGATGTGCCCGAGGGCCCGTACGAGACGGTGGCGGGCCTCGTCGCCGATCTGCTCGGCCGCATCCCGGCCCCCGGAGACAGGGCCGATCTGCCCGGCTGGCGGCTGTCGGTGCGGGAGGTCGGCCACTATCGGGCGGAGCGGGTACGGCTTGTCCGAACGGCGCCGGCCACGGAGGACGGTCCTGTTGCTGCGGCGGATGCCTCCACCAGGGAGTGGGCCTCTGCGGCGCAATCCGCTGCACTCACCGACACCGAGCCGGCCACCCACAGCGCGCCCGCTCCCACTCCCACTCCCGCCCCCGCTCCTGTCGCGGAGGCGGCCCGATGAGCGTGCTTCAGCTCCTCTTCGCTCTGCTGCTCGTGCTCGCCAACGGCTTCTTCGTCGGCGCGGAGTTCGCCCTGGTCTCCGTCCGCCGCAGCCAGATCGAGCCACTGGGAACCGCGCGGGCGCGACAGGTGCTGTACGGCCTGGAGCGGTTGCCGCAGATGATGGCCGCCGCGCAGTTCGGCATCACCGTGTGCTCGCTGACGCTGGGCGCGGTGGCCGAGCCGACGGTGGCCAAGCTGCTTGAACCGGTGTTCGAGGCGGTGCATCTGCCGGACGGCATGATTCACCCGCTGGGGTACGTGATCGCGCTCGCCGTGGTCGTCTTCCTGCACCTCGTCATCGGTGAGATGGTGCCGAAGAACCTGGCGATGGCGGCGCCCGAGAAGACGGCGCTGTGGCTGAGCCCGGGACTCGTCGCGTTCGCACGCCTGTGCAAGCCGGTGACGGCGGCGCTCGGTGCCTGCGCGCGGGTCGTCCTGAAGCTCTTCCGGGTCGAACCGAAGGACGAGGTGGAGGCCGTCTTCACCAGCGAGCAGCTCAACCGCCTCGTGGAGGACTCCGGGCAGGCGGGGCTGCTGGGCCCCGAGGAGCAGGAGCGCCTGGAGGATGCCCTGGAGCTGGGCTCCCGCCCGGTCACGGACGTCCTGCTGAACCGCGAGACCCTGGTGACGGTCGGTCCGTCGGTGACACCCGCCCAGGTCGTGGCGCTGACGGCCCGTACGGGCTACTCGCGCTTTCCGGTGGTGGCGGAGAACGGCGCCTTCATGGGCCGCTATCTGCACGTCAAGGACGTCCTCGACCTGGAGGACTCCGACCGCGCGGTCCCCCAGCAGATGTGGCGCCCCATGACCACATTGGGCTCCGAACTCCCCCTGGACGACGCCCTCTCGGTCATGCGCCGCGCCGCCACCCACCTCGCCCAGGTGGCCGACGCCTCGGGCCGGATCGTGGGCCTGGTCGCTCTGGAGGACGTACTGGAACTGCTGGTGGGCGAGGTACGCGACCCCGCCCACCGCACCCCACCCCACCCCGCACACCGCCCCCCACTCCAGCGACACGCCGGAGGAGGCCCTCACAGCGTGATCACCCCAAACGCCGGGGGGACTGGAGTGCCAGGCCCTCCGGCGTTTGAGGAGCGGGGTCCGGGGCTGGCTCCCCCTCCCGGAACCCGGGTTCGGTGCGGAGACCCGAAGGGGTTTGGGGGGCGAGACACGAGGGCCCCGGGGCGAGACCGAAGGGGCGCGAGAGGCGAACCCTGGAGAGGCTTGCGGGCAAGACGCGAAGAGGGGGTCCGGGTCGGGCCCCAAAGAGGGTGTAGGGAACAGACTCGAACAGGGTGTGAGGCGGCCCTCCGAAACCGGGATGCGGGGCGGAGCCCCGAAGCGGTGTGCGAGGCGGGGCCCCGGAGAAGCGTGCGAGGCGGAGATCCGCAGGGGCGTCCGGGGCAGACATGAAGAGGCGTGGGGGCGAGTCCCGGAGAGCGGCGCGGAGAGCAGACTCGAACGGAGCGCGAGGCGGACCCTGTAGAGGGGCCGGGCGCAGACCCGGACCGGAGTACGGGGCGGTGCCCCGAAGAGGCGTGCGAGGCGGAGCCCCGAAGTACGGGCCGGGGGCGTGCCCGCGAAAGGCGGGTGCGGGGCGCAGCCCGGATCGAGGTCCAGGGGGCGGAGCCCCCGCTGGTGGGGTCGAAGGGGCGGAGCCCCTGGAGGATGGGACGGGTAGGGGCGGCGGGGGCGAAACCCGTGCTCACCCGACCCGCCGCACTCACATCCCCGACGGATCCTGCGGCCCCCGCCCCGAAAGAACCTCCCCATACGCCTGCATCAGATCCGGCAACCGCAGTGTCGACAAGTCGTCCCGCGTCGGCGTGCTCGGATACCCCGACAGACGCAGATCACGGTACGCACAGCTCTTCTCGTAGAGCGTGCGCAGAAAGCGGCCGTTGCCGAGTTCGTCGATCCAGCCCTGCTCCACCACGTGCATGCTGATGGAGCGGAGCTCGTCGAGCGCCTCCTCGTCCCAGACGTCACCGTTCTCCGCGGCGAGTACCTCACCGATGGACGTGAGCTCCATGGGCCGGTACGAGGGGAAGTCGACGCGGGTCGTGAAGCGGGACGACAGCCCGGGGTTGGCGGCGAGCAGACGGTCCATGCCCTCCGGATAGCCCGCGAGGATCACGACGAGATGGTCGCGGTTGTCCTCCGCACGCTTCAGCAGCACCTGCAGCGCCTCGTCCCCGTACGCGTCGCCCTTGCCGTACCCGGAGTTGGACAGCGAGTACGCCTCGTCCACGAACAGGACGCCACCGATGGCGGAGTCGATCAACTCGTTGGCCTTCACCGCGGTCTGGCCAAGGTACTCGCCCACCAGATCGGCGCGCTGGGCCTCCACCAGATGGTCGCCGCCGAGCAGACCGAGGGCGTAGAAGACCCGCCCCAGGATGCGGGCGACCGTCGTCTTGCCCGTGCCCGAGGGGCCGGAGAAGACGAAGTGGCGCTTGGGAGGCTGTACGGGTAAGCCCTGCCCCGCCCGCAGCCGTGCCATGTTCAGCTGTGCCGAGAGCGCCTTGACCTGGCGCTTCACCGGCTCCAGACCCACCATGCGCTCCAGCTCGGCGAGCGCCTCCTCCAGCAGCGCCGGATCGGTCGGCCCGGCCGGCAGCGGCTGCCCGGAGGCCCCGGACTTCTCCCGCACCACCGTGTCGACCGTCTCGGGCGGCAGTCCACCCGGCGGCAGATCCGGCTCCGAGAGCTTCACCTCCCGGCCCTCGGCACCGAACAGAGGGTCCACCCCGTCCGGCCCGTCCATCACGTCCCCGACTCCGGACAGCGCCATCGCCGCGAAGTCCGCCGCGTCGTCGTAGCCGTCCCCCTCGGCGATCGCCGCGAGCCGCGCGGAGGTGTCCATGAAGGCGGGGTCCACCCGATGCACGGCCCGGTACAGGGGGAGCGCGGCGGCCGACCGGCCCGTCCCCTCGTGCGCCCGCGCCAGCCAGTACCGCAGCTCCTTGCGCTGCGGCTGTTCGCTGCGACAGCGCATGAGGGCCGTGGACAGCAGCGGCTCCGCCTGGCCGTACATCTCCAGGCGGACCCGGGCCATGCCGCCGAAGAGGCCGGCCTCGATCCCCAGCATGGGGTCGTTGATCAAGGGGTCGGTGTGCCGCACCAGTTGCTCCCAGTCCTTGACCAGATAGGCGCGGCACCCGTGCAGAAAGCGGACCTGGGGGTCGGCGTCGACGGGCGGCAGCCCGGCCAGCGCCCGGTCCAGCTCCGGGACATGGCGGCCGTCCAGCCAGTGCGAGGCGTGGGCCAGCAGCAGATCGCGCGGGCTTTCCAGGACCGGCTGCACCCACCAGCCCAGCCAGTACCAGGAGTTGAGGGTGCGCCGGTGGCGGGCGCGCTGTTCCCCGAAGCGCTCCCGGTGCCGGAACATCCTGAGCAGCGCGGTCGTCGTGTCCACCCGCAGCGCGTGCAGCCCGAGCCAGCCGTCGGCCATCCCGGGATCCATCCGCACCGCGGTGCGGAACTCCTCCTCCGCCTGCGGATAGGCGCCCATCGTGTAGGCGTCCACGCCTCGCAGCCAGGCGAGGTCGGCCGGGGCCTCGGGGCCCCGCGTGCCGAAATCCATCACGTCCCCCACAAACCGTGCCCCCGTCGGTATGCTGCCGAGCTGGTGCCCGTGGCAGCCTTCGTCGAACCGTCGTGCCGCGGACGGGAGTTGCATCGGTGCGTTTCTGCAGCCGTCCGAAGGTCGCACCGAGGGCATCGTACCCGCGGGTCGGTCGCCCGCCGAAGGGTGCCGCACGGCCCGTCTTACGAGGTGGGAGCAGACGGCGCACACTCCGCTCGGTGACCGAGGGTGAACGACTTGTGTCCCCGAAGCGCCCCGAGAGGAGGGTGCGGGCAGAACGAAGCCCCCGATCACGGGGGAACAACCGGGGGCTTCGCGTCTGAGGCGGTCTCCGACGACCGCACATTGAGAACGTAAGTCCTGTACGGCCCCCGGGTCAAGCGGAGTTGAAGCACTGAGGGAAGTTCCTGCGCAAGGGGCTTCACAAGTTCAGCACACTGCGGATGGTCCGTTACCGTGCGTGAGGAACAGGGTCGATCCTGAAGTCCCCGCAGGTCCCGGCAGCACCTCGTACCCCTCTGGCCTCTGCCGAACCAGAAGATCGGCATAGGGGCGCGAGGGGTCCTCGGCGAAGTGCCGGCGCTCCGCGGCGACCCACCCCGCCCAGAACTCCCGCTGCTCTTCCCCGTCCCGCGAGCGCCCTCGCGTCCATGCCTCCTCGTTCCCTACCTCCAGCCACAGCAGCCGCGCCAGATACGGGCGGAGTGCGCGGCGGCCCGCGCCGACCCCCTCGACCAGGACGACCGGTGCCGGGGGCAGCGGGCGGGGCGCGCCGAAGCTTCGCGCGCGCCAGTCGTAGGGGAGATAGCGTGCCGTATCGCCGCGGCCGAACGGTTCGATCACCTGGGTCAGGAGCCGTCCGGTCCAGTCGAACAGTTCCTCGTGCGTGGCGATGTCGTCCAGGTGCAGCACGGGCGCGTCGTCGAGCGCGGCGGCCAGCCGACCTGCGAAGGTCGTCTTTCCGGAGCCCGCGTGCCCGTCGATCCCGATCAGGCGGACCGGTCCGCAGGAGGGTGGCAGTCGGCGCAGGCGGGCGGCGAGGGCGTGAATGACGGTTCCCTGGTGTGGTGCGAAGGCGGCGCGACGCCGGCGCGCCGCGGTCGCCGACTCTACTGCGGACCGGCGGCGGCACTCCTTGGTGACGCTCGCCGCCGCTCGGGTGATGTCAGTGGTCCCGACCAATGGTGAAGGGTTCGCCGGGGCGCGTGGTGCTGGCAGAAGTCGGCTTCCGGCGTCCATAGTTGGCCCACAGTCGTCGTCCCAACCGTGCTTCGGACCACTGGGGGTCACCCGCTTATGACCAGCGCTTCACAGCCGTCCCGCAGAACCGTCCTCGCCGCCGCGGTCGCCGCGGCCGCGATGGGAGCCGCCGGCCCGGCCGCGGCCGCCACGGCCCACCGCCCCGAGCAGAGCGGTGCCCTTCCCGCGAAGGCACCCGACCTCCCCGCGAAAGCACCGTCATCCGTCGTGGACAACCGCGCGTGGACCTCGTATACCGACTGGCGTGGCGGCAGCGCCAAGGGCACGCGCGCGGTGGCGGGCAAGCGGCCCGGCCTGGTGATCGCCGCGCCGGCCGGCACCACCGACTACACCGATCCGCACACCGGCACGACCTCCAGCTGGGAGTACGCGACGTGGACGTCTCCCGTCCACAAGCTCGCCGTCCCGTCGACCGAGGCCATCGCCTCCTGGAACGCCCGCACCCCGGCCGGCACCTGGCTCCAGGTCGAGCTGCGGGGCACGTACTCCGACGGCACGGACACACCCTGGTACGTGATGGGGCGGTGGGCGGCCGGCGACCAGGACATCAGGCGCACCTCCGTCGACGGCCAGAGCGACGGCAAGAGCAGCGTCTGGACGGACACCTTCGCCGTGGACGCCCCGGCCTCCGGCCTGCGGCTGGTCTCGTACCGTCTGCGGCTCACCCTCCACCGCAAGCCCGGCACCGCGCTCACCCCCACCGTCTGGCGGCTCGGCGCGATGGGTTCCGACGTCCCCGACCGCTTCACCGTCGCCGAGTCCACCCCGGGGCTCGCGAAGGAACTGGTCGTCCCGCGCTACTCGCAGGAGATCCACAAGGGGCAGTACCCCGAGTACGACAACGGCGGCGAGGCCTGGTGCAGCCCCACCTCCTCGCAGATGATCATTGAGTACTGGGGACGCAAGCCAACCGCCGGGGACCTCGCCTGGGTCAACCCCGACTACGCCGACCCACAGGTGTGCCACGCGGCCCGGTTCACGTACGACTACCAGTACGAGGGCTGCGGCAACTGGCCCTTCAACGCGGCGTACGCGGCCACGTACAAGGACTTCCAGGGCGTGGTGACCCGGCTCCGTTCGCTCACGGACCTGGAGACGCTGATCGCGGCGGGCATCCCGGTCATCACGTCGCAGTCGTTCCTCGCCACCGAGCTGACCGGCGCGGGCTACGGCACGGCCGGCCACCTGATGACCGTGATCGGCTTCACCGCCGGCGGTGACGTGATCGCCAACGACCCCAACTCCCCGACCAACGAGGCGGTGCGGCGGGTCTACAAGCGGCGTGAGTGGGAGAACATCTGGCTCAGGACCAAGCGCTACAACGCCTCCGGCAAGGTCGTTTCCGGCACCGGCGGCGTGTGCTACCTGTACTTCCCGGCCCACCTGACCACCCGGCAGCGCCAGGCGCTGGCCGCGGTGGGGGTGCGCTGAGCAGGGTCGCCACACCGATTGTGCCGCGGCCCCCGGTCCGCCGGGGGCCGTGGTGTGTGACCGACGTCCCGGCGGCGGCCGTCGCGTCCGCCCCGAACCGATCCCTTCCGGCCCCCGACCCTGGCGATCGGAGTCGAACAGGCGGCTGACAGCGGTCTGCCATACTGCGCATGTCCCGCTGGCCGTTGGAGACTTGGGCCGAAATTGAAGAGCAGTCAACCAGGAGCGATCGAGGGCACGCGGACCCGCGGTACCGACCGCTCCCTCGCCCGCCGCGCCGAACTCATCGCCATCGGGCGGACGTTATTCGCCGACACCTCCTACGACGCGCTGTCGATGGACGACATAGCGCGTCAGGCACATGTCGCCAAAGGGCTGATCTACTACTACTTCAAGTCCAAGCGCGGCTACTACCTCGCCATCGTCGAGGACTCCGTGGCCGACCTGGTCTCCTTCGCTGCGAGCGGCCTCGAACTCCCGCCGCAGGAGCGGGTGCACCGCACCCTCGACGGCTATCTCCGCTACGCCGAGAACAACCAGGCCGCGTACCGCACGATCGTCAGCGGCGGCGTCGGCTTCGACGCCCAGGTGCACGCCATTCGTGACGGCGTGCGCGAGGCGATCGTCGCGACCATCGCCGAGGGGGCGTACGGCCGTCACGACATCGCCGCGCTGCCCCGTATGGGCCTCCTCGGCTGGGTGTGCAGCGTCGAGGGCGCCACCCTGGACTGGATCGCCGGCCCCGACCTGTCCCGGGACACCATGCGCGAACTGCTGGTGAAGACGCTCGGCGGCACGCTGCGCGCCATCGAGGAGCTCGACCCCGCGTACCGGGCCCCGAAGCCCGCCCGCCGCGATCCCTGACGCCGACGGGCCCGGTGCCCGGCCGCCGGGCTCCGACCGGGTGACGCCGGTCCGGCCGCGCCCGTGGCGGTGATCTTCCGATGTGTTGTAATGAACGACCGTTAACTGGTGACTCGCTGGTCCGGATCGGGCATACTCCTAGCGCCACAGCCGCTGGTCAGCGGCTTCCGCGACCCGGGAGACGACCGTCGGCCGTGGCCAGTGAGACCCGGTGGCGCCACCCCATCCCCGGTGCGTCCGCCGCAGTGCCCGACAGGGAGGAGAGCGTCGCCATGCCCGACCGCGCCCCGCAGCCGGTGGACCGTCAACTGCCCACGGACGAGGCCCGGGATCTGATCTCCCTCGTCCGTGAGATCGCCCAGCGGGAGATCGTCCCGCACGCGGCCGAGGAGGAGGACGCCGGCCACTTCCCGCGCGAACTCTTCGCGCTGCTCTCGGAGTCGGGACTGCTCGGCCTGCCGTACGACTCCGAGTACGGCGGCGGTGACCAGCCCTACGAGGTCTACCTCCAGGTTCTCGAAGAGCTCGCCGCGGCCCGGCTCACGGTCGGCCTCGGTGTCAGCGTCCACTCCTTGTCCTGTCACGCGCTCGCCCAGTACGGCAGCAAGGAACGGCAGGCCGAGTACCTGCCCGCGATGCTCGGCGGCGGCCTGCTCGGCGCATACGGGCTCTCCGAGCCGTCCTCGGGCTCGGACGCGGCGTCCCTGCGCACGAAGGCCGTACGGGAGGGCGACGACTGGGTCCTCCATGGCACCAAGGCGTGGATCACGCACGGTGGCATCGCCGACTTCTACACGGTCATGGCACGCACCGGCGGCGAGGGCGCCCGGGGGATCACGGCCTTCCTGGTCCCCGGGGATGCCGAGGGGCTGAGCGCCGCCGTGCCCGAGAAGAAGATGGGGATGAAGGGCTCGCCCACCGCGCAGATCCACCTCGACGGGGTGCGGATCTCCGACGACCGGCGGATCGGCGACGAGGGCCAGGGTTTCGCCATCGCCCTGTCCGCGCTCGACTCCGGGCGGCTCGGCATCGCGGCCTGTGCGATCGGCCTGGCCCAGGCGGCGCTCGACGAGGCCGTCGCGTACGCCACCGGGCGGCTGCAGTTCGGACGGCCGATCGCGGACTTCCAGGGGCTGCGCTTCATGCTCGCCGACATGGCGACGCAGATCGAGGCGGGCCGGGCGCTCTACCTGGCGGCGGCCCGGCTGCGCGACGCCGGCCGGCCCTTCTCCAAGCAGGCTGCCATGGCGAAGCTGCACTGCACCGACACCGTGATGAAGGTCACCACGGACGCCGTCCAGGTCCTCGGCGGGTACGGCTACACGGCGGACTTCCCGGTCGAGCGGTACATGCGCGAGGCCAAGGTGCTCCAGATCGTCGAGGGCACCAATCAGATCCAGCGGATGGTCATCGCCCGTCACCTCGCGGGTCCCGAGTCGCGCTGAGCGGATCTCGGGTCACGCCGAAGGGCGGGCCCGAGCCGAATGGGTCTCCGAGCCTGGTGAACTGGGCGGGGCCGCTCGGGGGCGCCGCCAGCCGGATCCACTCCGGGTCGCGGCGCCCCGGCAGTGTGCGGCCCCGGTCCGCCCAGATCCGCATCAGGGCGCTGTAGATGGGCGGGTCCTGCGGGAGCGCGGGCCGGCGGGAAACCGATGGTCCCGGGGGCGGAAGGACAGGGAGATGACGGTGACGCCCGGTCGTGGACGAGGTGGGGGTCATACCGGGGCAACGCGGGTGCGGGCGGGCCGGTCACCGCTCCCGGGAATCGGGTGTGTGTCCACGGTGGCCTCGTACGGGGGTACACGGCGAGGGCGTCCAGAACCGTGCCCGTCGTCCCGTACGACGGGACGCCCTCGGCAGGCGTCACGACTCCGACCCACAACGGCTGTCCGGCGTACCGTCAACCGGACCGCCGGAGGCCGCACCCCTCCCGGCGACGTCGACCGTCGTGCGCCCAGGGAGGCCCGTCGTGCCCGACGACCGTCCCGTCACCCAACGCGCCCACTGCGCACGGCGATTGACGGGCCGTCACCGCCACCCCTCACCGGCCGCACGCCGCACGATATGGACTTCCGCACGTTGTACGCGGCCCTGCGGCACGCGATCGTCGTGCTGCGCGCCGCCTACCGCCAGGCGTACTTCGGTGAGGTCGCCGTCCCGGCGGAGCCGGACACGCTGATCCTGCACCACGGCAGTCTGCGATCCATGGTGCAGGGCGGTTACTGGCAAGAAGCGGGCTGAACAGCCCTCGCGGCGGCGCTCTGGCTCAGGCGGCTTGGCGGTGGTCCATCTGGCGTCGAATGGCCGGCATCCGCATCGGGCGCGATCCCGGGCCGCCGACATGGGAGAACGGCTGCGTCCGCCAGTCGAGCCCCTGAGGGAGGGTCAACAGGAGGGCGGTGTCCTGCTCCTGGAGCTCCTCGGACTCGTCGGCGGACCGGGCCTCGGCCGCCGTGCGGCCCGTACCGGCGCAGACCGTGAGTCCGAACGGGTTCCACGGCGAGGCACACAGCGCGTGCTCAGGCAGGACCTCCTCGTCCGCGAGGAGCGCGATGGGCTGCGCGCAGTCCGGGCAGATCACCCGGTACATCTCAAGAGTGTCGTAGGCATCGAACTCGTCGTCGGTTTCGACGCCCTCCGGCTCGGGCTCGACGACCGGCTGCTGGCGCTTGGGCGCGGTACGACCAAGGCGCTTAAGACTCTGCATGGGTTACTCCCCCTCGGGCTGGGCCGTGAAGGCACTGCGGCCTCGACCACAGCAAGCACTTCCCGTCCCGTCTCGGCGGTAATCACGGAGACATCACGAAGCCTGTTCGGGTGCTGTGGCGTTCGTCACATGCCAATCGCAGGTGCCCGATGCGCCCGGTCCGTCACCCGCACGGCTCACAGAGCGCTCTCAGCCACATTACGAACCGGGCATGACCTGCGCCGCTCAGGTATCCGAGGAGATCAACCGCCCTGTAGGTTCTTGCGCCATGGAGGAGCTGGACCGACAGATCGTGCAGCTGCTCGTCGAGGACGGGCGGATGAGCTACACCGACCTGGGCAAGGCCACGGGCCTGTCCACGTCCGCCGTGCACCAGCGGGTGCGCCGGCTTGAGCAGCGTGGTGTCATCCGCGGGTACGCCGCGGTCGTCGACCCGGAGGCCGTCGGGCTGCCCATGACCGCGTTCATCTCGGTGAAACCGTTCGACCCCAGCGCCCCCGACGACATCGCCGAACGCCTCGCCGGTGTCCCGGAGATCGAGGCGTGCCACAGCGTCGCGGGCGACGAGAACTACATCCTCAAGGTCCGCGTGGCCACCCCCCACGAACTGGAGGAACTGCTGGCGCGGCTACGGTCGCTGGCGGGGGTGTCGACGCGTACGACCGTGGTGCTGTCGACGCCGTACGAGGCCCGGCCCCCGCGCATCTGAGGAGCGCGTGCAGCGACGTCCGTGAGGGCGTGTGCGGCGCTCGGGCGCCCCGTGCGCCGGGCTGTGAACCCGAGGCGCGAGACTGTTCCCATGAGTGAGAGCACCGCCTCGTCGGACACCGTGCTGTTGCGCGGTGGAGAAGTCCACAGCCCCGCCGACCCGTTCGCCACCGCGATGGTCGTGGAACGCGGGCAGATCGCCTGGGTCGGCTCCGAAGGAGCGGCCGACGCCTTCGTGGAGGGCGCCGACGAAGTGATCGACCTCGACGGCGCGCTGGTCACCCCGGCGTTCACCGATGCGCACGTCCACACCACGTCCACCGGGCTCGCGCTGACCGGGCTCGACCTGTCCGACGCGCCCTCACGGGAGGCGGCCCTCGCCCTCGTACGCGAGTTCGCGGCCGCCCGCCCCCACGACCGCGTACTCCTCGGCCACGGCTGGGACGCGTCCCGCTGGCCCGGCGGCAGGCCCCCGACGCGCGCCGAGCTCGACGAGGCGACCCGTGGGCGCCCGCTGTACCTCTCGCGGATCGACGTGCACTCGGCGGTCGTGACGACGGCACTGCTCGACCTGGTCCCCGGAGGCACCGGCTTCGCGGACGGCCCGCTCACCCGCGACGCCCACCACGCCGTACGCGCCACCGCGCTGGGCGCCGTCGCCCCCGCCCAGCGCACCGAGGCCCAGCGCGCGGCGCTCGCCCATGCCGCCTCGCTCGGCATCGGCTCCGTCCACGAATGCGCGGGCCCGGACATCTCCTCCGAGGACGACTTCACCGGGCTGCTGCGGCTGGCCGCCGAGGAGCCGGGGCCGCGGGTCGTGGGCTACTGGGCCGAGCGGGACGTCGAGAAGGCGCGCGCTCTGGGGGCGGTCGGCGCCGCGGGTGACCTCTTCGTCGACGGCGCGCTCGGCTCGCACACGGCGTGCCTGCACGAGCCGTACGCCGACGCCGACCACACCGGCACCGCGTACCTGGACGCCGCGGCTGTGGCCGCCCACGTCGTCGCCTGCACCGAGGCCGGCCTTCAGGCGGGCTTCCACGCCATCGGGGACGCCGCGGTGACCGCCGTGGTCGAGGGCGTGCGCGCCGCCGCCGAGAAGGCCGGTCTCGCCCGTGTACGCGCCGCCCGGCACCGCGTCGAGCACGCCGAGATGCTCACCCCCGACACCATCGCGGCCCTCGCCGAACTCGGCCTCACCGCCTCCGTACAGCCCGCCTTCGACGCACTGTGGGGTGGCGAGGACGGCATGTACGCGCAGCGGCTGGGCGACCGGCGCGCCCGTACCCTCAACCCGTTCGCGGCCCTGCTCCGCGCCGGTATCCCGCTCGCCTTCGGCTCGGACAGCCCGGTCACGCCGCTCGACCCGTGGGGCACGGTCCGCGCGGCGGCCTTCCACCGCACGCCGGAGCACCGGGTGTCCGTGCGCGCCGCGTTCACGGCGCACACGCGGGGCGGCTGGCGGGCGGTCGGACGGGACGACGCGGGCGTCCTGGCCCCGGGAGCGCCCGCCGACTACGCCGTGTGGCGCACCGACGAACTCGTCGTCCAGGCCCCCGACGACCGGGTCGCCCGCTGGTCCACCGACCCCCGTTCCGGCACTCCTGGGCTGCCCGATCTGCGCCCTGGCAGGGACCTGCCCGTCTGTCTGCGCACCGTCGTGGGCGGGCGGACCGTGTTCGTACGGCCGGGCGAGTGATCTCCTGGGGTGGCGCGGCCCCGATCGGGGGCCGGCCGCCCCGTCGCGCCACCTGGGCATCCGCCGCGTTGACCAGGGGCTTGAGTGAAACACCGCAGGTCGAACGGCTGTTGACAGCCGACGGCGGAGGGCGGGTAGGTTCGGCCGGGTCCACCACCGGACGTCCGACCGGGGACCTTCCGCGCGGTCGTCGGAGCGCCGCTGGGTCAGGGGCGGTGTGCTGCACCGGCGCACCGTCACTGGGAGCCAGGCCCAGCGCGGCCGCCCCGGCGAAGGAATGTTCAGTGTGAGGGAAGTCCCTCCCTGCTCATGGGGATCCCTCCCGCTCAAGCGAAGCCGAGAGCGGGGGAGGAGCCGAGAGCCTGGGGGATTGGTGTGACCCGGGTGGGGCCCGGACGCTCAGTAGACAACGGCTTTCGGTCGATCCGCAGCCAGCGGGTCCCAGGTCGGCCCGAAGGGCGCCGGGCCCCGATCCGCAGCGGTATTCACCCGGTCTCGGTCCGGAGCGCGCGTGCCGCGGTGCGACCCGCGTTCTGGGCAGCACAGACGGTGCATCCTGGACAGAACAGACCGCGTATTGCGGCCGGCACACAGGACGTTCCGGGAACACACAGGAGGCTCGGGGAGCACGCTCACCCGGCTCTCGCCGAATCGACACCCGCCTGCGCACGTGCCGACACGTCGGCGCAGGCCGGGGACACTATGGTGGACCCCTGCGTACGGACTTGAAGGGGCAGCAGTGAACGACGGCGACGGGACCCTCGCGGCAGGAGCCCAGAAGAGGCAGTTCGGTCCGCTCGGCACGGCCTTGGTGATCATCCCGACCTACAACGAGGCGGAGAACATCAAGGCGATCGTCGGCCGGGTGCGGAAGGCCGTCCCCGAGGCGCACGTTCTCGTGGCCGACGACAACAGCCCCGACGGCACGGGCAAGCTCGCGGACGAGCTGGCCGCCAAGGACGACCGCGTCCAGGTGCTGCACCGCAAGGGCAAGGAAGGGCTCGGCGCCGCCTATCTCGCGGGGTTCCGCTGGGGCATCGAGCACGGCTACGGCGTACTGATCGAGATGGACGCCGACGGCTCCCACCAGCCCGAGGAGCTTCCTCGCCTGCTCACCGCCCTCAAGAGCGCCGACCTGGTCCTCGGCTCCCGCTGGGTGCCGGGCGGGCGTGTGGTGAACTGGCCCAAGTCCCGCGAGTACATCTCCCGCGGTGGCAGCCTCTACTCGCGGCTCGCTCTCGATCTGCCGCTGCGCGACATCACCGGCGGCTACCGCGCCTTCCGCCGCGAGACCCTCGAAGGCCTCGGCCTCGACGAGGTCGCCTCCCAGGGCTACTGCTTCCAGGTCGACCTCGCCCGCAGGGCGATCAAGGCGGGGTACCACGTCGTCGAGGTGCCCATCACCTTCGTCGAGCGGGAGCTCGGTGACTCCAAGATGAGCCGCGACATCCTGGTGGAGGCGCTGTGGCGGGTCACGGCGTGGGGTGTGGGGGAGCGGGTGGGCAAGGTGCTGGGGCGCGGGGACAAGCCGTCCTAGGTCCGGGCGCTTCCGTTTCGGTCCGGTCGGCCCCCTTATCCCGCACTGAGCCAGGTCCAGGCACACTGGGAGCATGACGAGTGGTGCTCCGACTTCCCCGTATCCCGCCCAGCCGCGGCGGTCGCGGTTGCGTACGTTCCTGCCGCTGGGCATCGCTGCGTGGCTGGTGCTGGAGATCTGGCTGCTGACGTTGGTCGCGGGGGCGGCCGGCGGCTTCACGGTCTTCGTGTTGCTGGTCGCCGGTTTCGCCCTTGGCTCGGTGGTGGTCAAGCGGGCCGGGCGGCGGGCGTTCCGCAAGCTGACCGAGGCGGTGCAACAGCAGCAGCGTGGTGAGGTTCCCGCCGAGGGCGGTAGCGAGGGCAACGGCTTTCTGATGCTGGGCGGGCTGCTGCTGATGCTGCCCGGCCTCGTCTCCGACGCCGTGGGTCTGCTTCTGCTGATCCCGCCGCTCCAGAAGGTCCTGGGGGGGTATGCGGAGCGGACCTTCGAACGCAAGATCCGCGAGGCCGACGCCGGGAGCCTCGGTAACGCCTTCCAGCAGGCCCGCATCCACCGGCCCGACGGGAAGGTGGTCCAGGGCGAGGTGATCAGGGACGATGCCGGTGCCGCTCCGCAGGAGCTACGGCCACCGCTGAACCGCTGAGTTTTCCCGGGGCGGGCGGGTGGGGAGGTTTCGTCGCCCCCGCCGCCCCTGCCCATCCCATCCGCCAGGGCTCCGCCCGCCCAAGGCGTAGAGCCCCGGGAGCCGGGGATCCAGGGACTCGGCCTCGGAAGGGGGAGGAGAGCCCCCAGAAGGCGGGAACCCCGGAAACACCCGTGCAGGACTGCGTAGCCGCACACGACGAAGACCGCGAGGCACCGTACGACATGTACGGTGCCCGCGGTCTTCGGTTGCGCTGTGTATGCCGCCCAACCCCCGGAGGGACTACGCGGACTTGCGGCTGTCCCTCGGATGTACCGCGATATTCATCGCACCGGAGCGGAGGACGGCCAAGCGCTCCTCAAGGACCTCTTCGAGTTCCTCGCGCGTACGCCGCTCCATCAGCATGTCCCAGTGCGTACGCGCGGGCTTGGCCTTCTTTTCCTCAGGGCCGTCGCCGTCCACCAGGAGTGCCTGGGCCCCGCAGACCTTGCACTCCCACTCCGGCGGGATCTCCGCCTCGACCGAGAAGGGCATCTCGAATCGGTGCCCCTTCTCGCATGCGTACTCCACGGCCTGGCGCGGGGCCAGGTCGATGCCGCGGTCCGTCTCGTAGCTGGTCACCACGAGGCGCGTGCCGCGAAGAGCTCGCTCACTCATGAATCGTGCCTCCCGGGCTTGTCGCCCACAGGACAGGTGTCGCTGTCGTCGTCATCCGGTCAACGTCCGGTCGGCGGTAAAGATTCCCGTTCCGTGTCCCGTTCCGGGTCATGCGTCGCCGTCGTAGCCGCCCTTGTTGTACCCACCGGCGCCCGGTTTGTCACATCTGACAGCAGATGTCACCTAGCGTTTCGGCATCTTTGACGCGCAGTAACGGTACGCCTGGCAGGCCAAACGCGTACACTACAGCCCTTTCGCTCCGGGCGCTAAATCCGTTCCGGCGCGGGATTGCCCGCCTCGGTGATCGCCTGCCGCACCGGAACCCTTGCGAGCAGGGCGAATCCCAGGACGAAGAAGGCCACGAGCGAGATGATCGCGTCACGATAACTTCCGGTCAGTTGGTAGGTCAGACCGAACAGCAGCGGTCCCAGCCAGCTCATGCCCCGGTCGCTCATCTCGTACGCCGAGAAGTACTCGGCCTCTTTCCCGGGCGGGACGAGATGGGAGAAGAGTGAGCGGGAGAGGGCCTGGCTGCCGCCGAGGACGAGGCCGATCCCGGACGCCAGGACGAAGAACCAGACCGGTGCTTGCGCCGGAAGGAAGTATCCGGCGGCAAGCGTCAGCGTCCAGGCCACCAGCGAGCCCAGGATCGTGCGTTTGGCGCCGTACCTCCGCGCCAGCCGGCCCATGCCGAGAGCACCCGCCACCGCGAGTATCTGGACCAGCAGCACCGCCCCGATGAGCGTCGACTGCCCGAGGCCCAATTCCTCGGAGCCGTACACCGATGCCTGGGAGATCACCGTCTGGATGCCGTCGTTGTAGACGAGGTAGGCGAGGAGGAATCCGAGCGTCAGGGGATGGCGGCGCATGTCCCGTACGGTGGCGACGAGTTGACGCAGGCCGGGGACCGTGGCGCTGGTCTCCGGAGCCCGGCGGTCGCGCAGCCTGCGCAACGGTACGAGGGTGAAGGCACCCCACCACAGGCCGGCCGAGGCGAGGCAGATGCGCACCGCCATGCTCTCCGAGACGCCGAAGGTGTCATGGGCGGTGAACAGCACCAGGTTCAGCACCAGGACCAGGGCGCCTGCCGCATAGCCGAAGGCCCAGCCCCGGGACGACACCGCGTCGCGCTCCTCGGGCGGTGCGATCTGCGGCAGGTAGGAGTTGTACAGCATCATCGCGACCGACTGTGCGGCGTTCGCGATGACGAGCAGGAGGCCGCCGAGAAGGTAGCGGTCCCCGTCCAGGAAGAACATGCCCGCCGTCGCCGCGGCTCCCACGTATGCCGCTGCCGCGAGCAGTGGTTTCTTGCGGCCCGTACGGTCGGCGGCCGCGCCCGCCAGGGGCATGACCAGGACGGCCAGGATCACCGACAGGGACACCGAGTACGCGAAGAAGGAGCCCGCGCGCACCGGGATGCCCAGTGGGTGGACATAGCCGTCCGCGTCCGCGGCCGACTCGGCGATCGCAGTGAGGTAGGGGCCCAGGAACACGGTCAGGACGCTCGTCGAATAGACGGAGCACGCCCAGTCGTAGAAGTACCAGCCGCGCTGTTCACGCCGCCGCCCGGCGGCCTCGTCGGCCGCGTCCGTCCGCGCGGTGTCGGTGCCCACCCGTGTCTCTCGCTTCCCCGTGAACGGGCCGCGCGAGGGCTCAGACCCAGACCCCCCGGTCCTCCAGGACCTTGCGCAGCGTGTCGATGTGATCGGTCATGATGCCATCCACGCCGAGGTCCAGGAGCCGGTGCATGCTGTGCGGTTCGTTCACGGTCCACACATGGACGTGAAGTCCGCGTGCGTGGGCGGCGCGCACGAACCGGCGGTCGACCACGGGGATGCCCGACTGGGACTCGGGCACCTGCGCGGCGACCGCCGAGGGGCGCAGGGCGGCCGGCATGCCCCAGGAGCGCAGCCGGAGTCCGAGGACGCCCCGGGTGCCGTACGAGGTGGCCAGGCGAGGGCCGGCCAGGCGCTGGGCGCGGGCGACGCGCGCCTCGGAGAACGAGCCGACGCAGACGCGGTCCCAGGCGTCGGTGTGGGCGATGAGGTCCAGCAGGGGACCGAGGGTCGGCTCCGCCTTCATGTCGACGTTCCAGCGCACCTCGGGGAACGTTTCGAGCAGCTCCTCGAAGAGGGGCACCGGTTCGACGCCCGCCACGCGCGCGTGCCGCACGTCCTGCCAGGGCAGGTCCGCGATCCGGCCCGCGCCGTCGGTCACCCGGTCCAGGGTCGCGTCATGGAAGGCGACGAGCCGCCCGTCGGCCGTGGCGTGCACATCGGTCTCGATGTACCGGTAGCCCGCCTCGACCGCGCGCCGGAACTGGGCCACGGTGTTCTCCAGCCCGTCCGCCGCCCCGCCCCGGTGGGCGAACGCTATGGGGCCGGGATGGTCGAGGTACGGGTGGCGTGTCGGCGTGTTCACCTGGGAAGTATCGCTCGCGCGGATGGACCGGTGGCAACGACTGTGCTGCCGGATGCCGTGGGGACGGCGAACACCCGCAGGAACAGCTGGGACAGTGGGCCGATGGACAGCGCGTAGAGGATCGTGCCGACGCCGACCGTGCCTCCGAGGACGAAGCCGGTCACGAGGACCGCCGCCTCGATCGCCGTGCGGATCAGCCGGATCGAGCGGCCGGTGCGCTGGTGCAGACCTGTCATCAGGCCGTCGCGCGGGCCGGGCCCGAAGCGTGCCGCGATGTAGAGACCGGTCGCGACACCGTTCAGGAGTATGCCGCCGGCGAGCAGAGGAACCCGTGCGGTCAGGGTGTGCGCGTCGGGCATCGCCGCGAGAGTGGCGTCCAGCGCGAGGCCGACCAGGAGGAAGTTGGAGATCGTGCCGAGCCCCGGCCGCTGGCGCAGTGGGATCCACAGGAGCAGCACCACCGCGCCCATGATGATCACGATCGTGCCGATCGACAGCCCGGTGAGTTCGGACAGCCCCTGGTCCAGCACGATCCAGGGCGCCAGGCCCAGGTCCGCCTTCACCAGAAGTGCCACGGACGCGCCGTACAGCACGAGACCTGCGTACAGCTGGATCAACCGTCGCCCGAGGTGGCGCCGCGTGGACGGGTCATTGGACAAGACGTTCCCCCCTGATGTGGTGGCAGTGGCCTGGCACATGACACCCTGTGGCTTGGCAGGACATGCCATCCATGGCCAATTCGGGGAAGGTGGACTGAAAACCATGGCTCAGTGGACTTCGGCAGTGGGTGCGGCCCAGCTCGCGCGGCTGCTCACCTCCCAGCAGGAACGCCCGGCAGGTCCGGGCACCCGCCGACCGCCCGCCTATCGCGCGCTCGCCGACGGCATCCGGCTGCTGGTGCTGGAGGGCCGCGTGCCGGTCGCGGCCCGGCTGCCCGCCGAGCGGGAGCTCGCGCTGTCCCTGTCCGTCAGCCGCACCACGGTCGCGGCGGCCTACGAGGCCCTGCGCACCGAGGGTTTTCTGGAGTCCCGCAGGGGCGCGGGCAGCTGGACCGCCGTGCCCGCCGGGAACCCGCTCCCCGCGCGCGGGCTGGAGCCCCTGCCGCCGGAGGCGCTCGGCTCGGTGATCGACCTGGGCTGTGCGGCCCTGCCCGCGCCCGAGCCATGGCTCACCCGGGCCGTGCAGGGCGCCCTGGAGGAGCTGCCCCCGTACGCTCACACGCACGGCGACTACCCGGCCGGGGTGCCCGCGCTGCGCGCGATGCTCGCCGAGCGGTACACCGCGCGCGGGATCCCCACCATGCCCGAGCAGATCATGGTCACCACCGGCGCGATGGGTGCCATCGACGCCATCTGTCACCTCTTCGCCGGGCGCGGCGAACGCATCGCCGTGGAGTCGCCCTCGTACGCCAACATCCTCCAGTTGATGCGCGAGGCGGGTGCCCGGCTGGTGCCGGTCGCGATGGCCGAAGGACTCGACGGGTGGGACCTGGACCGCTGGCGGCAGGTGCTGCGGGACGCGGCGCCCCGGCTCGCGTACGTCGTCGCCGACTTCCACAACCCGACGGGCGCGCTCGCCGGCGAGGACCAGCGGCGACGGCTCGTGGACGCGGCCCGGGCCGCGGGGACCGTGCTCGTCGTCGACGAGACGATGAGCGAGCTGCATCTGGACCCGGACCTCGACGGTGCCGCCGCGATGCCGCGGCCGGTCTGCGGCTTCGACCCGGCGGGCTCGACCGTGATAACAGTCGGCTCGGCGAGCAAGGCGTTCTGGGCGGGCATGCGCATCGGCTGGGTGCGTGCCGCGCCCGACGTCGTCCGCAGCCTCGTCGCGGCCCGCGCGTACGCCGATCTCGGCACCCCCGTGCTGGAGCAGCTGGCCGTGAACTGGCTGATGAGCACCGGGGGCTGGGAGGACGCCCTGGAGGTCCGGCGCGACCAGGCCCGGCAGAACCGGGACGCGCTCGTCGCCGCCGTACGCCGGGAACTGCCGGGCTGGGAGTTCGAGGTGCCGCGGGGCGGGCTCACCCTGTGGGTGCGTACCGGGGGGCTGTCGGGCTCGCGGCTGGCCGAGGCCGGGGAGCGGGTCGGGGTGCGTGTGCCGTCGGGGCCGAGGTTCGGCGTCGACGGGGCCTTCGAGGGGTATGTGCGGCTGCCGTTCACCGTGGGCGGTGCGGTGGCGGACGAGGCCGCCGTGCGGCTCGCGGCGGCGGCGCGGCTGGTGGAGACGGGCGCGGGCGGGGGCACGGAAGCGCCGCGCACGTTCGTGGCCTGACCCGGTGGGTCAGCCCTCGGCGGCCACCGCCGCTTTGGCCGGCATCACGTCCTTGTCCATCCGTACCGGTCCGGTCTCCGCCGGAACCGGGTCGACCTCGGCCGGCACCCCGTCGGCCTGCGCCGGCACCTCGTCCCCCGGAGCGGTCCGGACCGGAAGCAGGTCCAGCACCCCCTGACGGAGGCTCTCGGTCGTGGCGTCGTCGTACGGGTCCGGGGTGGCCGGGATCTGCAGGCGGTGGACCGGGCCCGCGCCCAGGCGGGCGTAGCCACGGCCGGGCGGGATGTCCGGGGTGGGCGTGGTGCGCGGGCGCGCGCCCAGGACCCTCTCCAGTTGCTCCGGGGAGGCGGAGCCGAGCAACACGCGCGCGCGTGTGTGCTGCAGTACCGCGTCGGAGAGGGTGTCGAGACCGTCGAACTGTTCGGCCACGACGATCGTCACGTTCGCCGGGCGCCCGTGGCGCAGCGGCACCTGCAGCAGGGACTGCGGGTCCTGGCCGCCGTCCGCGGCGGCCACGTGGCCCAGCGCGCTCGGGCGGTCCAGCAGGATCCACAGGGGGCGCCTGGTGTCGTCCGGCGGCGGGTGGCCCGCCTGGCGGGCGCGGTTCGCGGCGATCAGCCGGCGCTCCGTCTCGTGCGCCGCCCACTCCAGGCTGGCCCGTGCCCCGGCGAGCCCGCACTCGACGGCCAGCATGCCGTCCCGGCCGGTCAGGCACGCGTACTCGTCGGTGCCGCTGCCCTCGACGATCAGGACGTCGCCGTACTGCAGGGCCTGGATCGCGAGGGAGCGGAGCAGCGTGGTCGTCCCGCTGCCCGGCTCGCCCACCGCCAGCAGATGCGGTTCCGTGGAGCGGGTGCCCGTGCGCCAGACGACCGGAGGGACGTCGCGCTGCTCCTCGCGGTGTTCCACGGGCAGGGTGCGCTGGACATGGGTCGGGTCGGTGAAGCCGAGAACCAGCTCGCCCGGTGCCGTGACGAAGCGCTGGGCGGCGATGTCGGTGGGAAGCGGCGCCAGAACCGTGACCGTGAGCTGGTTGCCCTCCTCGTCCCAGTCGAACAGGTACTCGCGGCCGCGGCCCGACTTGGAGTGCACCACCCGCTCGATCCGCGCGCGGGACAAGGCCTCGCCGTCCGTGAAGTACGCCGGGTAGTGGATCTCCAGCCGCTGGACGCGCCCGGAGTCGTCGAAGCCGTACTCCGTGAACGCCTTCTGCCAGTCGCCGCCGTGGGCGTAGAGGGGGTCGGGGTCCTCGGCGGCGGCGAAATACGGCACGAGGGCCTCGTACAGCGATTGGAGGCGCTGCTTCTGCGCCTCGTCGGGGCCCGTGGGCGCCCCTGCACCCTCCCGGCCCTGCCAGGCTGCCGCCGCCATCAGTCCGATGACGGCGAGCAGCGGTCCGTACGGCACCAGGGCCACCACCAGCACCATCGACGCCACCAGAAGGAACAGCGATCCTCGTTTGTCCTTCGGGGTGTCGGCCCACTGGCGTCGCCCGGCGGCCGCCAGGCGACGCATCCCACGGGTGATCGTGATCAGCGGGTGGAGGACGTCGGTGGCACCGTCGGCCGCCGTCTTTGCCAGCTCCCGGCTGCGGGCGAGGTGCACACTGCCGTTGCTCAGGATGCGGGGGAGGGGGCGGCGGGCCACTGAGGTCTCCTTGAGGTGCGTACGGGCGGGAGTGGGATCAGAACTTGATGCCGCCTAGGAGGCTCGCGAGGCTCTCGCCCCCTGCCTCGATGCTCGGGGCGATGCCCGTGCTGGCGAGGTAGAAGCCGAACAGCGTGGCCACGATGGCGTGTGAGGCCTTGAGGCCGTCCTTGCGGAAGAAGAGGAAGACGATGACGCCGAGCAGGACGACGCCTGAGATGGACAGGATCATGAGTGCTCTCCTGGTCGAGGGGGACAGTCACCATGAGTTCTTCCATCGTCACAAGATGTATCTATACGATAAAAGGCGCGAATGGGTGAATCGCGGGCCTTTTCGCTCGGCTGGTGGAGCCGCTGCTGAGCTGTCCGAGGCGGGACGTTGCGCCTGACGGGGTCTGCTGTGAACTTTGCCTCGGGCGGCTCGGCTCATGTGTGCGCGGAGCCCAGTACTCTGGCGATTCACCCGTACGGCGGCACTGACCTGCCGTCGTACGCTCCCGAAGTCGTCCCCAGAGCCCTCCGGGCTCGTACGCGCTCGCTGTGAGAGGCGGTCCGTCCCATGAGTGAAGCCCCCGACCCCGAGGTCGTGGAGCTCGCGACGAAGATCTTCGACCTGGCACGCCGGGGCGAGACCGAGGCGCTCGTGGCGTACGTGGACGCGGGCGTTCCGGCCAACCTCACCAACGACCGCGGCGACTCGCTCGTGATGCTCGCCGCCTATCACGGTCACGCCGAGGCGGTGCGCGCCCTCCTGGCGCGCGGCGCCGAGGCCGACCACGTCAACGACCGAGGCCAGACACCGCTCGCGGGGGCGGTTTTCAAGGGCGAGGAGGCGGTCATCCGGGTGCTTCTGGAGGGCGGCGCCGACCCGCTCGCGGGGACCCCGTCAGCCGTCGACACGGCGCGGATGTTCGAGAGGAAAGAACTGCTCGAACTGTTTGGCGCACACTGATCCGACCGTTCTGACCAGGCAGGACACGGAAGACGGGGGAGGCGGTACGGGGCCGCCGGAAATTTCGGTCGCGGCAGGAAGAACCAGCGAGTCATCATGACGTCGTGATTCACGGACACGATGGCTGGGCAGGTGTTGCCGCACCGCGTGGGCCGTGATGCGGTCCGCATGGGCCACCGACGAGAGGCAGAGGAAGATGGTCTACAGCAAGCAAGAGACGGCGGGCGCTCCGACGTGTTGTCACGCGGCCAGGTAGTGCGGATTCCCGGTTGCGTCGACGCTTGATGTGAGGCTGTTTCCCATGTTCGAACCGGTCATAGCGCCCAGCGGTACGCTGCTCGGCCTGCTCCAGCGGGGCCGCGGCGACGGTACGCTGCACGCGCTCACCGCCCCGCGGGCCGAAGCGCTCGCGGCACTGAACCACTGTGTGCTGAGCGACCCCGCCACGACTGGCAGGTGGAGAACCGCTCCCTGTACTACGCCCGTCTCTACCTCGACCTGCACGGCGAGCTGGACGCGATCGAGCGGCACCTCTTCGACGCCGAGGATGTGCTCGACACCTGCGAGTCGCGCACCGGACTCGCCCTCGCGGTCCTCGGGCACCTCGCCTCGTACGGCAGGCGGGACGCCCTCCTCCTGTTGCGCAGGTACGCCGCCTCCGGCACCAACTGGGCCTGGGCCCTCGACGAGCTGGCCCTCAGAGACGACGACGCCGGCCTGCGTGCCCTCGCCGCACCCGTGCTGGCGCGCTTCGCCACCGACCCCGAGGGCGAGGCCGAACTCGCGGCGACCGTCCGCGACGCCTTCGAGCCGCGGCCCTGGCGGCTGTGGGCCGAGGATCCCCGCGCATCGATCGCCACGCGCGTGCGTACCGCCCAGGAAACCGGCTGCTTCGACCGGTGGCAGCGCCAGATGCGGCCGTCGGGGCCCCGTCCGGGATGGAGTGTGCGGGCCGTCTTCGAGTGGGCCCAGCAGGGCATCGAGCGTGGCGCCGCACTCCATGTGCCGGCCGCCCGCTGCCTCACGGCCGTCGCGGGTCCCGAGGACCGTCCCGAGATCCTCGAAGCCGCCCGCGCCGGCAGTGACGGCGCGCGCAGCACGGCCCTGCGCTACCTGGCCGACAGCAACGATCCCGACGCCCTCGACCTGATCGAGGGCGCCGTGGCCGACGGTTCGGCGGCCGTCGTGGACGCGGCCGTGGACGCCTTCGAACGGATGCGCAGCGTCGCCGCCGTCGACCGGGCGCGCCGCTGGGTGCACCGGCCCGACGTGCTGGGCGCCGCCGCCGGACGCACCCTCGCCTGCCGGGGCGGGGCAAAGGACAGCGACCTGGTCCTAGGTGCGCTCCGGGAGGCCGTGCGAGGCGAAGGACCCGACGCGCCCACGCTGTGGACCCTCGTCGACGGCACCGGGCGGCTCGGCATCGTGTGCGCGGCCCCCGTCCTGCGCCACATCTACCGGGAGACCGCCTCCTCCCACCTCCGCGGCCGGGCCGCCCGAGCCCTCGCCGCCACCGACCCCTCCTTCCCGGCCGGCTTCGCCGTCGAGTGCCTGTGGGACTGCGAGGAGTCCACCCGCGAGATCGCCGCCCGGCACGCCGAGACCGGAGACGCACGCGTCGTCGAACAGCTGCGTCGGCTCGCCGCCGATCCCGCCGAGGAGGCGGAGGTCCAGACAGCCGTACGGAGCCGGATCGGACCGGACGCACCCGCCGTGTGAACACCTGGAACGCCCGCCGTGCGAACACGCGGGACACCCCGCCACGCGAACGACCGTGTGAACGTTTGAACAACTGTATGAACGGCGGGTGACCTGGGGGAAAGGCCCGAGGAGCCGGAAGGGAGCGGTGCGGAACGCTCACGCGTCGTTCCCCGCCCGGAAAGATCCACGTTGACGCGGCCACGTCCAACGCGAGGACAACACGGGTATGCGTGTCGTCATCGTGACCGAGTCCTTTCCCCCCGATGTGAACGGCGTGGCCCACTGTGCCCTCCAGACGGCGCGGCACCTCGCCGCGCGCGGTCACGCCCCGCTCGTCGTGGCCCCGGCCACCGCAGCTGGGACCGAGACCGACGCCCAGGCGCCGTGCCCCGTCGTCCGCGTCCCGTCCCTTCCGCTCCCGGGCTACCCCCAGGTCCGCGTCGCCCTCCCCAGCCGGCGTGTCGCCTCGGCGATCACCGAGCACCGCGCCGACCTCGTGCACCTGGCCAGCCCCTTCGTCCTCGGCGTACGCGGCATGGCCGCCGCCGCCCGGCTCGGCATCCCCGCCGTGGCCGTCTACCAGACCGACCTCGCGGGATACGCCCGCACCTACGTCCACGCGGGCGAGGGAGCCGCCTGGCGGCGGATCCGCTCCGTGCACGCCGCCGCCGACCTCACCCTCGCTCCGTCCAGCGTTGCCCTCCAGGACCTGGAGGCGCACGGCATACCCCGGGTCAAGCTGTGGCCGCGCGGCGTGGACACCGTCCGCTTCCGCCCCGACCACCGCGACGAGGACCTGCGCCGCGAACTGGCACCGAACGGCGAGCTGATCGTCGGCTACGTCGGCCGGCTCGCCCCCGAGAAGCAGGTGGAGCTGCTGGCCGGCGCCTGCCGCCTCGACGGGGTACGGGTCGTCGTCGTGGGCGACGGGCCCAGCGAGCCCGGCCTGCGCGAGGCCCTGCCCGGTGCCGTCTTCCTGGGCCGCCGCACCGGCCACGACCTCGCCCGGATCTTCGCCTCGCTGGACGTCTTCGCGCACACCGGGCCCTTCGAGACCTTCTGCCAGACCGTCCAGGAGGCCATGGCGAGCGGGGTGCCCGTCATCGCGCCCGCCGCCGGCGGCCCGCTGGACCTGGTGGCGCACGAGCGGACGGGCCTGCTGGTCCCGCCGCGCGACGCGAACGCCGTACGCGACGCCGTACGGACCCTGGCCGACGATCCCGCGCTGCGGGCCGCGTACGGCGCGTCGGGGCGGACGATGGTCGAGGGCCGCACCTGGGAGGCGGTCGGTGACCAGCTGATCGGGCACTACGCCGACGTGCTGTCCGCCCGGACGGTGGTCGCGGCATGAGCGACTCGCTGCGCATCGTCCGGCTGGCGAACTTCGTCGCCCCCGCCTCGGGCGGCCTGCGCACCGCGCTGCGCGAACTGGGCAAGGGCTTCAAGGAGGCCGGACACGAGCCCGTCCTCATCGTGCCCGGCGACCGCCACACCGACCGCGAGACCGACCAGGGACGCGTCATCACGCTGCCCGGACCGCTGCTGCCCGGCACCGGCGGCTACCGCGTCCTCGCGGACAAGCGACGCGTGGCCCGGCTCCTGGAGTCGCTCGCACCCGACCGCCTGGAGGTCTCCGACCGGACCACCCTGCGGTGGACGGGCGCCTGGGCACGCCGGGCCAGGGTGCCCGCCATGATGGTCTCCCACGAGACCGCCGACGGGGTACTGCGGACCTGGGGCCTGTCCGAGGAGATGTCCCGGCGTGCCGCCGATGCCCTCAACGTCCGTACGGCCCACAGCTACTCGAAGGTCGTGTGCACCACCGAGTTCGCCGAGCGCGAGTTCGTGCGGATCGGGGCGCGCAACGTCGTACGGGCTCCGCTGGGCGTCGACCTGGTGGGACGGCACCCCGCGCTGCGGGACCCGGGGCTGCGGGCCCGGCACGCGCGCGAGGGGGACGTGCTGCTGGTGATGTGCTCCCGGCTGTCCGTCGAGAAGCGGCCCGGTACGGCGATCGACGCGCTGGAGGCGCTGCTGCGGCGCGGAAGGCGCGCGGTCCTGGTCGTCGCCGGGGACGGGCCCCTGCGGGCCCGCCTCGAACAGCGGGCCCAGGGGCTCCCGGTGACCTTCCTGGGGCACGTGACCGACCGTGGGATGCTGGGCGCCCTGCAGGCCTCCGCCGACGTGTGTCTGGCTCCCGGGCCCGCGGAGACGTTCGGGCTCGCGGCGCTGGAGGCGATGGCCTGCGGCACGCCCGTGGTGGCCAGCGCCTCGTCCGCGCTCCCGGAGGTCGTCGGCTCTGCCGGGGCCACGGCGGCCGACAACGGGAGGTCGTTCGCCGACGCCGTGGAGTCGCTCCTCGCACGCCAGGAGCACGAGCGCAGGGAGGCGGCACGCGCGCGTGCGGAGTGTTTCGGGTGGACGACCGCGGTGGAGGCGTTCCTCGCGGCACACGACGCGGCCGTGCGACGTCGTCCCGCCCGGGAGGGCGCCGACCCGGTCAGGGAGGGCGTCGATCCGCTCCGGGAGGGAGTCGTATGAGACCCCTGCGGTTCGTGGCTCTCGGCGACTCGCTGACCGAGGGCGTCGGAGACCCCGCCGGAGACGGCTGGCGCGGCTGGGCCGCCCTCCTCGCCGACGGGCTCGACCCGGCCGTGGACTTCACCAACCTCGCGGTCAGCGGTGCCCAGACGCGCGACGTCCTGGAGCGCCAGACCCCCGCCGCGCTCGCCCTGCGACCGGACGTGGTCTCCATCGTCATCGGCGTCAACGACACCCTGCGCTGCACCTTCGACATCCACGCCGTCGCCGCCCGCCTCGACAAGGCGTACGCGGCCTTCCGCGCCCAGGGCACCGGCCTGCTCACCGCCTGTCTGCCCGACCCCGGGTCGATGCTCGGTCTGCCCGGCTCCCTGGCCCGCCCGCTCGCCCGACGGCAGCGCGCG
Organism: Streptomyces sp. KM273126; assembly: GCF_004337435.2. Lineage (NCBI taxonomy): Bacteria > Bacillati > Actinomycetota > Actinomycetes > Kitasatosporales > Streptomycetaceae > Streptomyces > Streptomyces sp. KM273126. Next base: position 1,330,294 of record NZ_SJXB02000002.1, read on the forward strand.
GTCAACACCGTGGTCCACGCCCTGTCGGAGCGGTACGAGGCGGTGCATCTGCACGCCTGTGAGGGCGCGTGGCTGATGGACCGCGCCATGTGGAGCGCGGACCGGCTGCACCCCAGCGAGCGCGGGCACCGGCAGCTCGCCGTCCGTTTCCACGCCCTGCTCGCCGAGGCGGGCATCGCGACGGGCACTGAGCCGTCCGCCGAGCCCGAGTTCCCCGTACCCACCCGGTCGGCGAGCCTGTTGTGGCTGGCCACGAAGGGAAGCGCCTGGGTGGCCCGGCGGTGCACCGATCTGCTGCCGCAGCTCCTTGCCCTCGCCATGGCCGAGATCCGCCACAAGGCCCGCGGCACCAGTGGCCGGCTGGACCTCAGCGCCTCCGCCGCGGTGGCGTCGGCGCTGGCCGCGCTGACGGTGGGGGAGCAACCCGAGGCGGCGTGACCCCACGCGTGCGCGACTCAGGCCCGCCGGCGCACAGCGACGAAGCGCACCGGGGTGCCCGGCGCCGCCTGGGCCGTCGCGGGCAGGTCCGCCGGGTGGACGACCGCGATCACCGGATAGCCCCCGGTGGTCGGGTGGTCGGCGAGGAACACGACCGGGCGGCCGTCCGGCGGGACCTGCACCGCGCCCAGGACCATGCCTTCGCTGGGGAGTTCGCCCGTGACCGCCCGCCCCAGGGCGGGGCCCTCCGTGCGCAGGCCGATGCGGTTGCTCGCGGTGGACACCGTGTACGGGTGCGTGGTGAAGGCCCGGACGGCCGCCGCGGTGAACCAGTCGTCGCGCGGGCCCAACGTCACGCGCAGGATGAGCTCGGCGGGTGGCGCCGGGTGCGGAACGACATCCACGCGCGCGCGTGCCCTCACCGGCGGCCCCAGGGGCAGCACCGTGCCGGCGGCCAGCGGAGCCGGGCCCAGCCCCGACAGCAGGTCCGTCGAGCGACTGCCCAGCACGGGCTCCACGGCCACGCCACCGGAGACCGCGAGATAGCTGCGCACTCCGGAGCGGGCGGGCCCGATGTCCAGCAGCGCCCCTCCGGGGACTCGCAGGGGGGCTCCCCAGGCCGCCGGGCGCCCGTCCACGGTGACCGCGCAGGGGGCGCCCCCGACGGCCACGGTGACCGTCGAACGCGCCCGTACGGCACACCCGTTGAGCGTGGTCTCCAGGACGGCGGCCTCCGGGGCGTTGCCCACGAGCCGGTTGACCAGCGCGGCGGCGGGCGCGTCCAGCGCTCCCGAGCGCGGCACGCCGAGATGGGCGTGGCCGGGCCGCCCCAGGTCCTGGACGGTGGTGAGGGCCCCGGCCCGCACGACGGCGAGGGCACGGTCGGTCATGCGGAGTTCACCGCACTGGTCGTACCTGCCGTGCTCGTCGCGCTCGCCGTTCTTGTCGTTCTCGTCTTTCCGGCCGGGACGAAACGCACGCGCGTACCCGGTGACAGCAGAGCAGCCGGCACGCGCGCGTGGTCCCACAAAACCGCGTCCGTCGTACCGATCAGCTGCCAGCCGCCGGGGGAGGAGCGCGGGTACACGCCCGTGTACGGCCCCGCCAGGGCGACCGACCCCGGCGGCACGGCCGTCCGCGGCGTCGCCCGGCGCGGCACCTCGCGGGGCAGGCCCGTGAGGTAGCCGAAGCCCGGAGCGAAACCGCAGAAGGCCACCCGGAACTCGGCCGCCGCGTGCATGCGGGCCACCTCGGACTCGGACACGTCCCAGTGCGCGGCGACGTCGGCGAGGTCGGGGCCGTCGTACCGCACGGGGATCTCGACCACGTCCTCCGCGCGCGGGGGCACGGGCGGCACCTCCCAGGAGGCGAGCCGCTCGGCGAGGCGGGACGGGGAGTCCAGACCGTCCAGGAGGACCGTACGGGCCGCCGGGACGATCTCGGCCACCGCCAGCTCGCCCGCGGCGCGGCGGCGCAGCAGTTCGGCGTGCAGGGCCTGTGCCTCCTCGCCCGTCCCCACCTCGATCAGGAGCGCGCGGTCCCCGGCCGGCAGCGCCCTCATGCGAACGCCTCCACCCGGACGCCCGCGGACTCCAGCTCGTCCCGGACCCGGCGGGCGAGCCCCACCGCGCCCGGCGTGTCGCCGTGCAGGCACAGCGAGCGGGCGCGGACCATGACGAGCTCCCCGGAGTGCGAGGTGACCGTCCCGGAGCGCGCCAGCCCCACCGACCGCTCGACCACGGCGTCTGCGTCGGAGATCACGGCACCGTCCCGGCCGCGCGGCACCAGCGTGCCCTCGTCGGTGTACGCGCGGTCCGCGAACGCCTCGGTGACCACCGGCAGCCCGGCCTGCTCGGCCAGCTTGAGCAAGCGCGAGCCGGGCAGCCCCAGCACGGGCAGCGCGGCGTCCGCGAGCCGTACGCCCTCGACGACCGCCCCGGCCTGCTCCTCGTCGTGCACGACGCGGTTGTAGAGCGCGCCGTGCGGCTTCACGTACGCCACACGCGCACCCGCCGCACGCGCGAAGACCTCCAACGCACCGATCTGGTACGCCACTTCGGCCGCCAGCTCGGCGGGCGGCACGTCCATCGCGCGCCGCCCGAAACCGGCCAGGTCCCGGTACGAGACCTGCGCGCCGATCCGTACACCGCGCCCGGCCGCCAGTTCGCACACCCGCCGCATGGTGGCCGCGTCCCCGGCGTGGAAGCCGCAGGCCACGTTGGCACTGGTGACGACGGACAGGAGCTGTTCGTCGTCGGTGAGCCGCCAGCGGCCGAAGCCCTCGCCGAGATCGGCGTTCAGATCGATCGAGGTCATGGATCCTTCGTGTCTCCTTCTCAGGCCACGTGGTTTCTCAGGCCACGCGGTACTGCTCGTCGCGGGCGTCGGTGACGAACATCTGCCCCGGCGCGTGGGTGATGGCGAACGGCGGGCGGGAGGCCATCACCGCGGCCTGCGGGGTGACTCCACAGGCCCAGAACACCGGGATGTCGTCGGGTTCGGCGTCCACCGGGTCGCCGAAGTCGGGGCGGCCGAGGTCCTCGATGCCCAGGCCCGAGGGATCGCCGCAGTGTACGGGGCTGCCGTGCACCGCGGGGAGCAGTCCGCTCTCCCGCAGGGCGGTCGCCAGGTGCTCCGGCGGCACGGGGCGCATGGACACCACCATGGGGCCGCGCAGCCTCCCCGCCGGCCGGCACTGGCGACTGGTCACGTACATCGGCACGTTGCGGCCCTGCTCGATGTGGCGGATGGGGACGCCCGCCTCGGCCAGCGCCCACTCGAAGGTGAAGCTGCAGCCGATCAGGAACGACACCAGGTCGCCCCGCCAGTGCGCGCGCACGTCCGTCGGCTCGTCCACCAGTTCGCCGTCCTGCCACACCCGGTAGCGCGGCAGATCGGTGCGCAGATCCGCCCCGTCCGCGAGGACAGTGGTCCAGGAGCCGGCTTCCGTGACGTCGAGAACCGGGCAGGGCTTGGGGTTGAGCGTGCAGAACAGGAGCATGTCGTACGCCCAGTCGGCGGGCACCGAGATCAGATTGACCTGCGTGTGGCCCGCCGCGATGCCGGCGGTCGGGCCCGTGAGCCCTTCCCGGAAGCGGGCCCGGGCGCTTTTCGGGCTCCACGCGTGCGCGTGCTCGTCGACGAGGGTCAGCGGCCGGTCCTCTGCCGCAGTGACCGTCGCAGAGCGCTCTTCCGTGCCGTTCACACGAGCTCCTTCCCACGCGTCTCCGGAAGCCCCAGCAGCGCGACTGCCGCCAGGCCGTAACCGATCGCGCCGAAGACCAGCGCGCCGCCCACACCCCAGCTGTCGGCCAGGAAGCCCACCGTGGTGGGGAAGACGGCGCCCACGGCGCGGCCGGTGTTGTACGTGAAGCCCTGCCCCGTGCCGCGCACGGCCGACGGGTACAGCTCGCTCAGGAACGAGCCGAAGCCGCTGAAGATCGCCGACATGCAGAACCCGAGCGGGAAACCGAGCACCAGGAGCAGGGTGTTGGCGCCGCTGGGGATGTTCGCGTACGCCAGGATGCACAGGGCCGACAGGACCGCGAACAGCCAGATGTTCCGTCGGCGGCCCAGCCGGTCGGTGAGATAGCCACCCGTGAGGTAGCCGATGAAGGCCCCTGAGATCAGGAACGCCAGGTAGCCGCCGGTGCCGACGACGGACAGGTCGCGTTCCGTCTTCAGATACGTGGGCACCCAGGTGGCCAGCGTGTAGTAGCCGCCCTGGACACCGGTGGACAGCAGTACGGCGAAGACCGTGGAGCGCAGCAGGCCCGGACCGTCCGCCGTGCCCGGCTTGAAGATCGCCGCGAACGAGCCCTTCTCACTGCTCCTCTCGCGTGCGGCCTTCGCCTCGGGGGCGTCCTTGACCTGGCGCCGCACCCAGACGACGAGCAGCGCGGGCAGCGCTCCGGTCCAGAACATCACGCGCCAGGCGATGTCGTCGTCCAGGAACTGGAAGACCAGCGTGTACACGATCACGGCGAGGCCCCAGCCGACAGCCCAGGAACTCTGGATCGCACCGAGCGTCCGCCCCCGGTGCTTGGCGCTCGCGTACTCGGCGACCAGGATCGCGCCGACCGCCCACTCGCCGCCGAAGCCGAGCCCCTGGAGGGCCCGGAAGACGAGCAGCGTCTCGTAGTTGGGCGCGAAGCCGCAGGCCACCGTGAACACCGCGTAGGTGGCCACGGTGATCATCAGGGCCTTCACACGACCGATCCGGTCCGCGAGCACCCCCGCGGCCGCCCCGCCGATCGCCGAGACGACCAGGGTGACCGTGGTGAACAGGCCCGTCTGGCCGCTGTCCAGGCCGAAGTAGGCCGCGAGCGCCACCATGCTCAGCGGCAGCGTGAAGTAGTCGTACGAGTCGAGGGCATAGCCGCCGAACGCGCCCGCGAAGGCACGGCGGCCGCGCGGGCCGAGCGCCCGCAGCCACGCGAACGCGCCGTCATCGGCGCCGGTCTCACCCGCTTTCGGGTGAGTGTCGCCCGTCAGGGACTGAGGGGGAGGAGTCGTGCTCATGGGCACCTCGCAATGAGGGACGGAGGGTGCGTGAGGAGTCGTGCCGTGCCGTGCCGTGCGGGAGCGATGGGCGCCGTAGCGGTGCGTTCGGCGCCCATCGAGGTGCGTTCCCAGCAAGGTAGAGGATCGTTGAACGATCCCTCAATACCCGTGTTGTTTCGTTCATGTATCTGCGATTGAATCCGGGACATGGCAGAACTGACGGGACTGGCCGACGACCGTGCGCTGTTGGGCCGTACCAGCACCGCCGAGCGGGTTTCGGACATCCTCCGGAGCCGTATAGCCGAGGGGTTCTTCCCGCCCGGGACGCGGCTGTCCGAGGACGGCATCGGCGGCGCGCTCGGGGTCTCCCGCAACACGCTCCGCGAGGCGTTCCGCCTGCTCACCCACGAACGGCTGCTGGTGCACGAGCTCAACCGCGGCGTCTTCGTCCGGGTCCTGACCGTCGAGGACGTCGAGGACATCTACCGCGTCCGGAGTATCGTCGAGTGCGCCGTCGTCCGCGGTCTCGGCGCACCGCCGTACGCCGTGGAGGGGCCGGCCAACGCCGTCGCGGACGGGCAGAGGGCGGCACACGAGGGTGACTGGAAAGGGGTGTCCACCGCCAACATCCACTTCCACCGGGAGCTGGTCGCCCTCGCCGGCAGCGAACGCACCGACGAACTCATGCGCAGCGTCTTCGCCGAACTCCGGCTGGCCTTCCACGTGGTGGACGACCCGCGCCGACTCCACGAGCCGTACCTGGCGCGTAACAGGCAGATCCTCCAGACCCTCCAGGCGGGTGAGCGCGACGAGGCCGAAAATCTCCTCGCGGTGTACCTCGACGACTCACGCAAGGGGCTGGTCGAGGTGTACGGGCGGAGGGTGGCGGACGGAGCACAGGGGATCGGATGAACGTGGTCGGATGAACGTGGGGGGGCGTGTCGGAAAGGGGCGCGGCGCGGTGTCGATGTGCGGCTCCGCCGCGTGGGCGCGATTGACCGCCGACGGCCCGCACCCTGACGACAAACCCGCAGTTCCCCGGCTTTCCCAGCAGAGCGTTTCCGTTGTTGTCAGACCCAGGACCTAGTCTGTGCACCGTGACTTCGCCTGCATCGACGGACCGTGTTCCGCCCCAGCTCAGCGCGGGGCCGCGCCCCGCTCCGGGCCCGGCCGCCGACGAGGGACTGGCGCGGCGGCTGCGCGCGCTCGCCTGCACCGCGCCGCTGCACGACCTCGACGCGCGCAAGGCCGGCCTCGCCGGTGAGTACTCGGTGTACGGCATGGCGGAGGTCGCCCTCGCCGCCATCGACCTGGTCACGCTGAACATGGACTTCGACACGGGCGCGGACCACGACCAGATCGTCGCCCGCCTCATCCCGCGCATCGCCGCCCAGGCCCCGCAGCGCCCCGTCACCGAGCACGAGCGCGTCGCCCGCTGGGTCCTGGAGAACCTGATCAACGTGGGCAGCGTGGACCGCGGATTCCGGGCCGTGTACGGCACGTTCGCACCCGACGGCACGTATGTGCGCCGCGACTACGACTTCAAGCTGATCGAGGAGGTCCCCGGCTACGGGGGCGGTGTCTACCTCCGTACCACCGACGAAGCCGTCAACGTCCTCGTCGGCGCCCTCGACACCGACGTCACCAGCGCGCAGATCGCCGCCGAGGTCAAGCTGGAGGTCCTGATCAACCGCGGCCGCCTCGCCGACGCCCAGCTCGCCGCCGAGCAGGCCCGCTACCGGACCGTGCAGTACTCGGAGACCCTGCGCAGGGCACTGGACGCCACACGGCGCAACGTACGCGCGGTCGACTGGCTCCAGACCGTCCCGGACATGATCGCCGAGGCCCTCGACCACGTGGCCGACCGCTACCGCCACGAGAACGCGATCCTCACCAACATCCGCAAGGCCCGCGACGAGACCGAGGACCCCGAGCACAAGCGGCGCGCCGCCGAGCTCGTCGACATCGTGAAGGACTGCATCCGCCGTCATACGCAGTTGCAGTCCCGCCTGCTGGAAGCCGGCCCGCTCTTCCGCGCCGAACAGGACCGGCAGGCCTTCGCCACGCCCCTGACCACGTCGGGGATAGACCTGTACGGGCACCTGGTCGCACCCGTCCTGCCGCTCCCGCTGGAGCATGCGGTCCGCGTCACGGACGCGTTCTTCGCGCGCGGCACGGGATTCCGTACGCGGGCCTCCGTACGCCTCACGGACCTCGTCGATCTGCTGCTGACCCCGCCGGTGGAGCGGGAGCACCTCGGTGCGGAGATGCCCGAGCCCGACCTCATCGCCACGCCGGACGACAGCCGGTTCAGCGAGGAGCAGCTGGCAGCGGCCATGGAGCTGCTCGACCTGCCCGCGGATGCGCCCCGGCGGCTGTCCGGGCTCCTGCTGGACGCGCGCCGCCAGGATCCCGAACTGCCTTATCTGGTCGCTCTGCTGGCCGTGCACGCGGCCAGCCCGCCAGTCGGTACCGCGTATAGGCAGGGCGAGGAGAAGCTGCTGTTCGCCGTGGACGACGGAACCGAGCTGGACGACCCCGAGTTCGGCGGGGCGGATCTGATCGTGGGGACGGCTCTGCTGGACGCGGTGGGGATGGCGGCGGACAGGACGGAGGCAGCGTGAACGCTCCGCTGAGAGGGCCGGGGTGGAGCGGGACGTTCTCTGGCCGCGGGTTGACCGTGGTCGCTCGCGCCCACGCGGCGGAGCCGCATATGTCACAGCCCCGCGCCCCTTTGAGGGCGCGTGCCCTCGCCCTCGTATGTCAGGTACGTGAGACCAAGGAGCCCCAACCGTGACCGAGCACGTCGAGTGGAGTGAGCCGGAAGCCGTCGCCGCTCCGGCGACCGCCGCCGTCACCCCCGCCGACGCCGCCGACGCGGCCCGGCTCGTGGCGTTCGGGCTGCAGCCGAAGCTCCAGCCCGCCCGTGACCAGCAGTACGGAGAGCTGCTGCGGCGGTACCGGGAGGACCCGCCGTTCGCCCGGCTCGCCGACGCCGTGGCCGCCGGCCTGGGACTGGTCGTCCTGGAGGTGTCCCCGCGCGCGGGGATGGCCGTCACCGCGGCCGAGGACTCCGTGTTCGCCGTGCGCATGGGGGACTACGCGCGCCGGACGTCGGCCGACGCAGGCGATCGCTTCCTGCACGGGCTGGCCCATCTCGCCGTAGCCACCCTGGCGTTCCCGCGTCCGGAGGATCTGGCCGACGACGGGTACATCGGACGCATCTCGGTCAACGGCGTCGACGCGTTCGTACGGCAGGCCTGCCGGCGGCTGGAGGAGCGGGCCGAGGAACAGGGGGAGAACACCGACCCCGCCACGGACGCGCCGGGGCTGGAGGCGGCCTGGCGGATCTGGGTCAGACGCAGTGCCACCGGGGCGACCAAGGACGCACGCAGACTGGCGGGTTCGACCACGGGCATCGTCGGCAAGGCCGTCGCGTTCCTCACCGACTCCGGGTTCCTGCAGCGGACCGGCGACGACAACGGCGGGACGTACCGGACGACCGCCCGCTACCAGCTCCAGGTGCGCGACATGGCGGGCAGCGCCGCCATGGCCGAGCTGCTGGAGCTGGGCGTCGTCCCGGTGACCGACGGCACGGCGACACTGCTGCCCGCCGAGGACACCGACGACCTGGAGCTGGTGGCCGACGCCGGGCTGCCGTTCCACTCCTGACCCCACGAACCACCGTTACGACTGCGAGAGTTCCGCCGCCATGTACGAGCTGTCCCGGGTCCGCCTCTACTCCATCGGGCCTGCCGGTGCGCGCTACGCCGACACCGTGCTGGACCTGCGGGGTGTGGGCCGGCCCGTGCCCGACCCAGCACCCCAGCAGGCGGAGTTCTTCGAGGAGGAGCCCACCGGGCCACCACGCCGTCCGGCGCCCGCGGGGGTGCTCTTCCTGGAGAACGGCGGCGGCAAGTCGGTGCTCCTCAAGCTGATCTTCTCGGTGATGCTTCCGGGCCACCGGAACACGCTCGGTGGCGCCAGCTCGGGTGTGCTGCGCAAGTTCCTGCTCGCCGACGACTGCGGGCACGTCGCCCTGGAGTGGCAGCACACGCTGACCGGTGAGTGTGTCGTGGTCGGTAAGGTGAGCGAGTGGCGGGGGCGGCAGGTCTCCAGCGATCCGCGGAAGTTCGCCGAAGCCTGGTACTCCTTCCGGCCAGGTCCCGGACTCAGCCTGGACAACCTGCCCGTCGCCGAGTCCACCGCCGTACGGCCGCCCGTCGAGGGGCAGTCGGGCGCGAAGGGCCGGCGTCGGACCATGAAGGGCTTCCGGGACGCCCTCATGGAGGCGGCCAAGGCGTACCCGCATCTCGAGGCGCACTGGGAAGAGATCCACGACCGCTGGAACGAGCACCTGACGGAGCTCGGTCTCGACCCCGAACTCTTCCGGTACCAGCGCGAGATGAACGCCGACGAGGGCGAGGCCGCCGGCCTCTTCGCGGTCAAGAAGGACTCTGACTTCACCGACCTGCTGCTGCGGGCCGTGACCGACACCCGCGACACCGACGGGCTCGCGGACCTGGTCGGCGGCTTCGGCAACAAGCTGGGCCGGCGGGCCGAGCTGATCGCCGAGCGGGACTTCACGGCGGGTTCCGTGGACCTGCTCGGCCGGATCGTGGACGCGGCCGGGGCGAGGTCACGCGCGCGGGACATCCACGCCGGCGCCGAGCGAAGGACCCGGACGCTGGCGCGGCGCCTGTCCGCACGGGCAGCCCAGGAGCGCCTGAGGGGCGCCGACCTCGCCCAGCGGGTCACCGCCGCCGCGTACGCGGTCACGCATGCCGAGAGCGCCCGCGAGCGCAGCGCCCTGATCGCGGCAGAACTCGCCTACCGGCACGCATCGTTGGCACTCGCCGCCGCCGAGAAGGCCGCGGCGGCGCAGAAGCGTGAGCTCGCCGACGCCCGTACGCTCCACTCCGCCTGGCAGGCCGCCGAGGCCGTGCTGCGCCACCGCGCGGCCGCCGACCGGGTCGCGCGCGTGGCCGCCGCGATCCGGGAGGCCGAGCGGGACGCGGCCCCGGCGCTCGCCGCCCGCGCCAAGGCCGCCGTCGACCTCGTACGCGCCCTGCACGGCGCCGCCGAGAGCGCCGAGACCCTGGCCAACGAGGGGGAGGAGCGGTCCGCCGCGCTCCAGGAGATGGGCGAGGCCGCGTACCGCGACTCGACCGCGGCCGCCACCGAGGCCCAGCGCGCCCGCAGTGAGGCCGGGCACCTGCGGCAGCGGCTCACCGAGGTCGAGCAGGAGACCGCCGAGGCCGTACGCGCGGGCTGGCTCGACGACAGCGCGCCGGACGCGGATCCCGCGCGGGCCGCGCTCGCGGCGAGCGACGCCGAGAAGACGGCCGTCGCCGCCTGGGACACCGCGCGCGAGGCCTCCCGCCGCGCCTCCGAGCGTGCCCGGGAAGCGGCCGCCACCGAATCGCGGGCCGAGCTGACCGCGGCCCGTGCCGCGGACGCGGCGACCGCCGCGGAGCGAGCGTACGCCGCGGAGCGCCGCACCGCCGAGACGCTCGCGGGGGAGGAACGGCTGGCGGAGCTGTTGGGTCTCGGCGGCGGAAAGGGCGTGCGCAAGCCGGTACCCCGGCCGCGGCGCGACGACGCGACGACCGTGGATCCCACGGGCACCGAGTCCCGCGTCACCGGCGAAGGGCCGCTCACCCCCGAGGAGCTGGACCGCTGCGCCGACGACCTCCGCGAACTCCTCGACGAGAACGTCGCCTCCGCCGAGCGCCACCTCTTCGAGCTGCGGACCGCCGCAGCCGACGACGCCCGGATCCTCGGCGCCCTCGGCGACGGCGGGCTGCTGCCGCCGGGCCCGGACGTGCTGGCCACCGTCGAGTTCCTCGGTGAGCACGGCATCCCCGCGCTGCCCGGCTGGCGCTACCTCGCCCAGGCCGTCGACCCCACCGATCACGCGCGCGTGCTGGCCGCGCGGCCGGAGCTCGTCGACGGTGTGATCATCACCGACCCGGACTCACACGCCCGGGCCCGCGCGGCGCTCTCCGACGCGGCCCTGCTGCCGAGGTCCGCGGTGGCCGTCGGCACCGCTGCCGCACTGCTCGCGCCGACCCCGGCGCTCGACGACGAGCCCAGCGGCGTCTTCGGCGTCTTCCTCGTCCCGCCGAACCCGGCCATGCACGACGAGCACGCCGCCGACGAGGAGCGGCAGGCACTGCGCGCGCGGGCGACCGAGCGGGACGAGGAGATCCGCACCCTCGCGGCACGGCTCGGCAAGGACCGGGAACTGGCGGCACGGCTCGCCTCCTGGCGCACGGGATGCCCGGCCGGACGGCTCACCGAGCTCGCCACGGCCGCCCGGGACACGCGAGCGTTCGCCGAGGAGTCCGAGGCAGAGCTCGCCGAGGCGCGCACCGCGCGAGCCGAGGCCGAGGAAGCCGCCGCCGAGGCCGCCCAGGTGCGCGACGAGCGGCAGGAGGCCGCGCAGAAGGCCCGGCGCTCCGCCGACGCCCTCGCCGGACTCGCCTACCGGCTGCGCGAGCGCTCCGGCTGGCAGGTCAAGGTGCGCGAACTCGCCGACGAGGCCGCCGAGTCGGAGACCCGCGCCCAGGTCTGCCTGGAGCGCGCCCGCGCCGCCGACGAGGACCGCCGCGCCGCCCAGCGCGGCGCCGACGACGCCCGCCGTACGGCGCGCGCCCTGCGCGCCGAGCGCGCCGAGATCGCGGGCGCCCCCGACGACGTACCGGACGACGGCACGGGCGCGCCGGAGGCGTCCCTGCCCGCCCTGCGCGAGGCGTACCGCGCCGCTTCCCAGGTGTACGAGAAGGTCGGCGTCGGCGCCGATCTGCGGGCCGAGCAGGCCCGGGCGGAGAGCGACGAGAGCGCCGCGCGCACGGACCTCGACCGGCTCAGCAACAAGGTCCGCAACCGCGCCGAGCAACTGCTTCAGTCGCCCGACGGCTCCGACGGTCCCTCCCGGCAGGCGGCCGCCGCGCGCGCGGAGGAGCTCGTGCAGCTCCTGGAGACCCGCATGTCCACCGCGAGCGAGCAACTCGGCCGGTTGCGTGGCGAGGCCGAGCGGCACGCGCCCGAGGACGGCGAGGCACACACCGAGCCGCCCGAGGAGCTGGTCCCGCGCGACGCCGACCACGCCCAGGCCCTGCTGCGCACCGCCACCGCCGAACTCGCCTCTCACACCGAGGCGTTGGCGCAGGCCCGCGAGGCCCATGCCGAACTGCTCGACGCCCACCGCGCCGCCGAGGACGCGGCCGGCGGCTTCGACGAGACGGCCGCCCTGCTCCGCGACCTCCTCCGTGAGCACGCGAGCGACGAGGAGCAGGAGCAGCCCGAGCCGTACCCCGGCGGCCCCGAAGAGGCTCGCAGGGCCGCTGCCGAAGCCCGGCGCTCGCTGCGCGGCTGCGCCGCCGACCTGTCCGCCGCCGAGGCCGCCGTGCGCGAGGCCGGCGACATCCTCGTACGGCATGCCAACTCCACGCGCTACGAGCAGGTCCGTACGCCCGCCCGCCAGCAGATCCGTGAGCTGCCCGCGTCCGCGCTGCCCGAGCACGCGCAGAAGTGGGCGGACGCCTTCGCGCCCCGGCTCCGGGTCCTCACGGACGAGCTGGAGCAGCTGGAGCGCAACCGGGACTCGATCGTGGACCGGTTGCGGGGCCTGGTGGAGTCGGCCCTGGCCACCCTCCGGTCCGCCCAGCGGCTGTCCCGGCTCCCCGAGGGGCTCGGCGAATGGTCGGGACAGGAGTTCCTGCGCATCCGCTTCGAGGAGCCCGACCAGGCCACCCTCACCGAACGGCTCGGCGAGGTCATCGACGAGGCCACCCGCGCCGCCGTCAAGAAGAACTCCGACCTGCGCCGCGACGGTATGTCCCTGCTGCTCAGAGGGGTCGGCGCGGCCCTCCAGCCCAAGGGCGTCGCCGTCGAGATCCTCAAGCCGGACGCCGTGCTGCGTGCCGAGCGCGTGCCCGTCGGCCAGATGGGAGACGTGTTCTCGGGTGGCCAGCTGCTCACGGCCGCCATCGCCCTCTACTGCACGATGGCCGCGCTGCGCAGCAATGACCGGGGCCGCGACAAGCACCGGCACGCGGGCACGCTGTTCCTGGACAACCCGATCGGGCGGGCGAACGCGACGTATCTGCTGGAGCTCCAGCGGGCGGTGTCGGACGCGCTGGGTGTCCAGCTCCTCTACACCACGGGACTCTTCGACACGACCGCGCTGGCCGAGTTCCCGCTGGTCATCCGTCTCCGCAACGACGCCGACCTGCGCGCCGGCCTCAAGTACATCCGGGTGGAGGAGCACCTCCGCCCGGGACTGCCGGAGCAGCCCCGGGCAGGAGAGGCGGTACACAGCGAGATCACGGCGACGAGGATGTACAAACGCCCGGCCGGCGCCCCGTGATCCACGTCGGCCTCAGGCGTCGGCTTTCAGCAGATCCGCGCACTTCTCGCCGATCATCATCGTCGTGATGCACGGATTGACCGTGACGAGATCCGGCATCACCGACCCGTCCGCGACCCGCAGACCCTCGACCCCCTTGACGCGCAGCCGCGTGTCGAGCGGGGCCGAGGCGTCGTCGTCCGCACCCATCCTCACGGTGCAGGACGGGTGGTAGACGGTGTTGTGGGTCTTGCGGATGTAGTCGAGCAGCTCCTCGTCGGTCCGCACGTCCGGCCCGGGAGCCAGTTCGGCGCCCGCCCAGCCGCTCAGCGCGGGCTGCCCGGCGATGCTACGCGCCAGACGAAGCCCGTACGTCATCACCCGCACATCGTGCTCGTGAGTGAAGTACCGCGGGTCGACCCTCGGCTTGTCCCGGTAGTCGCGGGTACGCAACCGCACCGTCCCCCTCGACCGCGCACGCGTCACGTTCGGCGTGAGGCAGAACGCGTTCTCCGAGGTCGGGTAGCCGTGCCGTGCGGTGTTCATGTCGAACGGCACCGAGCCGTAGTGGAACATCAGGTCGGGCCGGTCGAGGCCCGGTTCGGTGTCGTAGAAGATGCCCGCCTCCCACCACTGGCTGGACGTGGTGGTCATCGGCCGGCGGGCCTCCCACATGATCACGCCCTCGGGGTGGTCCTGGAGGTTCTCGCCGACGCCCGCGGAGTCCACGACGACCTCGACGCCCACCTCGCGCAGGTGCTCGGCGGGACCGATGCCCGACAGCATCAGCAGCTTCGGGGTGTCGATCGCGCCGCAGGAGACGATGACCTCGCGCCGCGCCCGTACCGTCCGGCTGTGGATCAGGTCCGGGTCCAGGTACTCGGCGCCCACGCACCGGCGGCCCTGAAGCACCAGCTTCTTGGCGCGCACCCCGGTCCGTACGTCCAGGTTGGGCCGCTTGTCCATGACCGGGTGGAGGTACGCCACCGAGGAGGACTGGCGGATGTTGTTCTCGTCGGAGTTGATCTGGAACCAGTTGGCGCCCCGGATCACGGTCCGTCCGGTGTTGAACGCCGTGGTCGGGATGCCGGCCTGGGCGCATGCCTCCAGCAGGGCGGTGCCGCACGGATCGTCGCCCTTCAGGGTGCGCAGCCTCACGGGGCCCGTACGGCCGTGGTGTGCGCCGGGCGCGTCGTTGTTCTCCAGCCGCCGGTAGAGCGGGAAGATGTCGGCGGCGCTCCAGCCCGTACAGCCCGCCGCCGCCCAGCCGTCGAGGTCCTCGGCGGGTGCCCAGAAGGCGATGCAGGAGTTGTGGGAGGAGCAGCCGCCGAGCACCTTGGCGCGGGCGTGCCGCATGAAGCTGTTGCCGCCGGCCTGTGGCTCGACCGGATAGTCCCAGTCGTAGCCGGACTCCAGCAGGCCCATCCAGCGGTCCAGTCTGAGGATGGCGTCGTCGCCGACGTCGCTGGGCCCCGCCTCCAGGACGCACACGGTGACGGACGGGTCCTCGGAGAGCCGGGCCGCTACCACGTTGCCCGCGGTGCCGCCGCCGACCACGACGTAGTCGAATTCGTCTGCCTGCACCGGGGAATCGACCTCCTTGAGTAGCCCTGCCATCAGTCGGTCGTCGGCGAGGCGGCGGGCGGGACAGCCGGGGCCACGTCGCCCTGAAGCCGGTGCTCCGCCAGCACGCCGGTCCTGTGCCGCTGCACGAACCAGTAGTAGGCGAAGCCGCCGCCCGCGATGATCGCGACGAACAGGACCGCACCCCATCGCAGGTACCAGTGGAACGGGGCGGTCGCGTTGTAGACCGAGGCCCGGGGCCAGATCAGGTTGAGGGTCATGGCCGCCCCCCACACCACGGCCAGGACGTTGACGAGCAGACCCCAGCGGCCCAGCGAGAACCGGCCGTCGCCCGCCGGCTGCCACGTCCCGCGCAGCCGGGCCAGCAGCATCGGCACGGTGACGCCCAGGTAGGCGAGGTAGATCATGATGATGCCGATGCTGGTGACGACCGTGAAGATCTGCGGCTGGCGGATGTTGACCACGAGGATCGCCAGCGCCAGGAGCCCGATGATCACGGTCGGCAGCACCGGCGTCTGGAAGCGCGGGTGGCACTTGGCCAGCCGTGAGGACGCGGGCAGGTTGTTGTCGCGGGCCATGGCGAACGCCAGCCGGACCGCGGCCGTGTGGACGGCCAGGGCGCAGACCGTGACCGCGATCAGCACGCACCACAGCATCGCCTTGCCGGCCGTCGGACCGAGCACGTCGAGCACGACGTACTGCAGGCCGTCCGTGGACAGCTTCTCGCCCTTCAGGCTGGAGACGCTCATCAGGGCCAGCAGCAGGATCAGCCCGCCGAGTACGAAGGAGGCGACGATGGCCCGGATGATCGCGCGTGGTGCGTTGCGGGTCGGGTCCAGGGACTCCTCGCCGAGCGAGGCGGCGGTGTCGAAGCCGTACATGACGTACGCGGACGCGAGCGAGGCCACGAGGAACGCGCCCAGGTACCCGGCGCCGTAACCCGCGCCGGTGCCGTTCGTCTCCATGACCACCTGCGGACCGCGCGTGATGTGCACGGCGAACAGCACGATCAGGACGACTGTGGCGATGAGTTCGATGAAGACGCCCGCCGTGTTGATGGTGGCCATCAGCTTGACGCCGAAGGCGTTCACCAGCGTGGTGAACAGGATCAGCACGGCGGCCAGGATCACCGCGTTCGTCGCGACGTCGTACGTGCCGGTGCCGTCCCCGACGATCTGGAACACGTCGGAGATCTGCGGCAGCGTCAGCTGGTAGGCGAGCGCCACCGCCGAGATGGACACGATCGAGGCGATCAGCATCATCCAGCCCGCGAGCCAGCCCAGGTGCGGGTTGCCTATTTTCTTCGACCAGTTGTAGACGGAGCCCGCCACCGGGTAGCGGGCGGCCAGCTCGGCGAAGCAGAGCGCGACCATGAACTGGCCGGCGAAGACCATCGGCCACGACCACCAGTAGGCGGGGCCGCCGCTGCCGTAGCCGAAGTAGAACAGCTGGAAGGTGCCGGTCAGGATGGAGATGTAGCTGATGCCGGCGGCGAAGGTGTGGAAGTTGCCGAGGGTGCGCTTCAGTTCGGGCCGGTAACCGAACTCGGCGAGTTCGGCGTCGTCCTGGCCCCGTGGGCCTCTTGGGTGATCGGTTGTCGTCATGAGCTGACTCCTGGAGGAGGGAGGGGGAGCGGCTCGTGCGGGCGCCGTGATCAATGAAGGGGTTCTACGCGGGGCTCCTGGTGGTCCGCGAGGCCAATTGGCGGATTGTTACGAAGAGTTGAGCGAGGGTTGGGCGAACCAACCCTGCGGCGAGGGGTCGGTGTTCCGCCAGATGTCCTTCGCCTCGCGGTACTCGGCGAGCCCCCGACGGCCTCAGTTCGCGACCGAAGCCGGACTGCTTGAACCCACCCCACTCGGCCTGCGGGACGTACGGGTGGTACTCGTTGATCCAGATCGTGCCGATCCGCAGCCGGGCCACCCCCGCTGTGTCTTCGCCTCGTCGGTGGTCCAGACGGCGCCCGCGAGACCGTAGACGGTGGCGTTGGCCAGCCCGCACCGCCTCGTCCTCGCCACTGAACCGCTCCACGGTCAGCACCGGCCCGAACGATGCCTCCTGGACCACGGACATCGAGCCGTCGCACTCGTCCAGGACGGTCGGCGGATAGTAGTTACCCCTCGTCGAGCCCTTCCGGACGCGCGCCCCCGCACCGCAGGACCGCGCCCTCCTCCAGGCCCCTGGCGACGTACGCCTCGACCTTCGCGCGGTGCTCCGCTGAGATCAGCGGCCCGGTCTGTGCCCGCTCGTCGAACGGCCGCCGAGCCGGATCTCCCTGGTCCGGCGTACGACCTCGTCGACGACGGCGACGAGCGATCCGTCGGCGGGACAGCGGATCTCCCGGGTGCGCCCGTCGAGAGCGCCCACCCAACTGTCGTCAACGAACAGGTCCGGCACTGCCGCCTCCCAGGGTGTCGTACGGCTCAGGCATCGTCGCCTCCCAGCTTCCGGATCAGCCACTCGTGGAAGGTCCCGATGTGGTGCTCGCTGGGCACCAGCACACCGCCCTTCCGGTACGCACGGGACGCCATGGCGGGCTGCGTCCGCTCACACGCCGCGAAGTCCTGGGCGTTGACCCGGTGGAACAGTTCCACCGACTTCGTCACATCCACACCGGACTCGACGACCTCCGGCGCGTACAGCCAGTCGCACTCGACGACCGTGCGGTCCTCGGCCATCGGGAACATGCGGTGCAGGATGACGTGGTCCGGGACGAGGTTGATGAAGACCGTCGGCTTCACCGTGATCGCGTAGTAGCGGCGGTCCTGGTCGTCGGCAAGGGCGGGCAGCTTCGCGAAGCCCTCGCTGCCGTCGACCGTGAAGCCCTGGATGTCCTCGCCGAACTCGGCGCCGTGGCCCACGTAGTACTGGGCCGCGTACCCCTCCGCGAACTCCGGGAGGACATCGGTGAGTTCGGGATGGATCGTCGCGCAGTGGTAGCACTCCATGAAGTTCTCGACGATCAGCTTCCAGTTCGCCTTCACGTCGTAGACGATGCGCTTGCCGAGGGCGAGGTTCTCGGTGCCGTAGTGCTCGATGGCCGCCGCGTCGCCGAGCCGCTCCACGGCCGCGCCCGTCACCGTCTCCTCGAAGGAGGGCGGCTCGTCGGCCAGGCACACCCAGGCGTAGCCGAGCCACTCCCGCAGCGCGACCTTGACCAGGCCGAACTCGACCCGGTCCACGTCCGGCATCTTGACCAGGTTCGGGGCGGCCACCAGCCTGCCGTCGAGGTCGTACGTCCAAGCGTGGTACGGGCACTGGAGGGCGCGCCGGACCTCGCCGGCCTCCTCCATGCACAGCCGGGCCCCGCGATGGCGGCAGATGTTCAGGAAGGCGCGCAGTTCGCCCGTGCGGGAGCGGGTGATCAGGACGTTCTCCCGGCCGACCTGCACGGTCCGGAAGGCGCCCGGCCCGGCGAGGTCCGCGGAGCGGATCGCGCAGAACCACAGCGACTCGAAGAGACGTTCCTGCTCCTGCCGGAAGATGTCCGGGGCGGTGTAGTAGTGACCCGGCAGCGTCGCGATCAGGCTCGCCGGGAGCTGGTGCGGGACGGCCGGAATCGCGGTGGTGACCGGGCTCTCGGTGGTGACCGGGCTCTGGGCTGCGACCGGGGTCCCGGGGACGAGCGGGCTCTCGGGGGCGGGGGTCGTCGTCACGTGCGTACTCCTCAGGCGGGCGCGGCGGCGAGGCGGGTGGGGTCGAACAAGCCGATCGGGTGGGCGGTGGTGCCGGTCAGGGCGAGATCGGCGACGATCTCCCCGACCACGGGCACGAACTTGAAGCCGTGCCCGGAGAACCCGCACGCCACGGTCACCGACTCCGGGTGCGCGGGGTGGCGGGAGATGACGAAGTGCTCGTCGGGGGTGTTGGAGTACATACAGGTGGCGGCCTTGAGGAAGGCGCCGGGGAGGTCCGGGATGCAGCGCGACATATGGTCCGCCATGGCCCGGACCTCGTGATCGTGGACCGTCCGGTCGATGGTCTCGGGAGTGGTGACCTCTCCCTTGCGGAAGAAGGCGACCTTGGCGCCGAGGTCGGGCCCGTCGATGGACGGGAAACCGTAGACCTGGACTCCCTCCGCGTCCTCCCAGATGTAGACGGGGTGGTTCTCGGGCACGAACGGGCCGACACCGCCCCGCGGCTGGAACCAGTACATGACCTGCCGCTCGATCGTGAACGGCACCCCGAGATCGGTGAGCAGCCGCGGCGCCCACGCGCCCGGGCAGATCACCAACTGGCCGGCTGTGTACGTGTTCTCGGCGGTGTGGACGCGCACACCGTCCCGGTACCGTTCCCAGCGGACCATCGGCTCCTCGAAGTGCAGGTCTGCGCCCTGCCGGGTGGCCAGCTGGAGGTGGGCGGCGACCATGTTCTCGGGGCGGACCAGGCCGGCCTTCTTCTCGTAGAGCGCGACCTCGTAGTCCTGGGGCGTGAGCGTCGGGAAGCGGCGGCGGATCTCGGCCGCGTCCAGCATCTCGTGCGGCAGGTCCCACTGCTGGGCGGAGCGCACGGAGCCGGAGACGGTCCGGGAGTCCGGGCGCCCGATCATCACGCCACCGCACAGGACGGCGATGTCCCGGCCGGTCGCGCGCTCGACCTCCTCGTACAGCTCGTACGCGCGCAGCAGCAGCGGGACGTACGCCGGGTCCTCGAAGTAGGACTGCCGGGTGACCCGTGAACCGCCGTGGCTGGAGCCGCGGTTGTGCACCGGGCCGAACTTCTCCAGGCCGAGCACGCGGGCACCGCGCGCCGACAGATGGTGGGCGGCGGCACTGCCCATGCCGCCGAGACCGACCACGATCACGTCGTAACTGGGGGACATCAGGGGCCTCCTACCGGCGGATCCGGGTCATCTTCGGGTCGAAGAGGGGCTCTTCGGCGACGGTCGCGGGGACCTTCTCGCCGAAGTACTCGATGTGCACGGTCGTCCCGGTGGCGAGCGGGGGCAGCCAGGCGTACGCGATACAGCGGCCCAGCGTGTAGCCGTACGACGCGCTGGTGACGTACCCGACGGGAGCGCCGTCCACGTGGACGGGTTCCTTGCCGAGGACGACGGAGGCGGGGTCGTCGAGGAGGAGCGGGGTGAGCCTGCGGGGCGCGTCGGGCCGGTCCCGCAGTGCCTCCTGCCCCACGAAGCCGTTCTTGTCCATGCGGACGGCGAAACCGAGGCCCGCCTCGTACGGGTTGTGCTCGTCGGTCATGTCGACGCCCCAGGCGCGGTAACCCTTCTCCAGCCGCAGGGAGTTGAAGGCCGAACGCCCCGCCGCGACCACGCCGTGCTCCCGGCCCGCCTCCCAGAGCGTGTCCCACAGGCGCAGGCCCAGGTCCGCGCTGGTGTACAGCTCCCAGCCGAGCTCGCCGACATAACTCAGGCGCATCGCGGTGACCGGGACATGCCCGATGTATGTCTCCTTCGCGCGGAAGTAGCCGAAGCCCTCGTGGGAGAAGTCGTCGCGGGTCAGCGGCTGCACGAGTTCCCGGGCGAGCGGTCCCCAGACGCCGATGCAGCAGGTGCCGGAGGTGATGTCCCTCAGATGAACGTCGTCAGGCGCGTGCCGGAGGAGCCAGTCGAGGTCGGCCGGGGAGTTGGCGCCCACCTGGAAACGGTCCGGGGCCAGCCGGGCCACGGTCAGGTCCGAGCGCACGCCGCCCGTCTCGTCCAGGAGCAGGGTGTAGGTGACGGCGCCGGGCTTCTTGCGGAGGTTGTTGCTGGTCATGCGGTCGAGGAAGGCGAGGGCACCCGGGCCGGTGACCTCCAGGCGGCGCAGCGGCGTCATGTCGTACAGCGCGACCTTCTCGCGTGTGGCCTTCGCCTCGGCCGCCGCGATCGGTGACCAGTAGCGGGCCGACCAGGTGTCCCGTTCGGGGAGCCCTTCGAGCGTGTCCACGAGCGGGGCGTTCGCCTCGTACCAGTGCGGGCGCTCCCAGCCGCCGCCCTCCAGGAAGAAGGCGCCGAGCTCCTGCTGCCGGGCGTGAAAGGGGCTGACGCGCAGCGGGCGCGGGTCCTCCATCGGCTGGAGGGGGTGCAGGACGTCGTACACCTCGACGAACTGCCGGCAGCCGCGCTCGCGGACGTACGACGGTGAGCGCTGGGCGTCCTCGAAGCGGGCGAGGTCGCATTCGTGCACGTCGATGGAGGGGCGTCCGTCGACCATCCACTCGGCCACGGCCCTGGCGGCCCCGGCGGAGTGGGTGACCCACACGGCCTCGGCCAGCCAGAAGCCCCTCAGCGTCCGGGACTCGCCGAGGACCGGCATGCCGTCCGGGGTGAAGGAGAAGACACCGTTGAAGCCCTCCTCGATCCCGGACCCGCGCAGGGTCGGCATCAGCCGGCGGCAGTCGTCCCAGCTGGGAGCCCAGTCGTCCTCGGTGAAGGGGAACGAAGAGGGCATGTCCATGCTCTGGGCCCTGGCCTCGTCGTAGGCGAGGACCGCGAACGGGTCGACGGGGAGGGGCTGGTGGGCGTAGGAGCCGATGCCGATACGGTCGTGGTGCTCCCGGAAGTAGAGGTCGCGGTCCTGGAAGCGGAGGATCGGCTTCGAGGCTTCGGCCGCGGCCCCGGCCAACTCGGGGAGCGGTTGTGTCTTCGCGTACTGGTGCGCGAGCGGCTGGAGCGGTACGTCGACTCCGGCCATACGGCCGATGACCGGGCCCCAGAAGCCGGCCGCCGAGACGACGCGGTCGGCGGGGAAGGTGCCCCGATCGGTGACGACCGCGGTGACCTTGCCGTTCTGCTGCTCGATGCCGGTGACCGTGTGGCGGTCCAGGAAGCGGGCGCCGCGGCCGGTCGCCCGTTCCTCCTGCGCGCGGGCCGCGAGGAGCGCGCGGGCCAGACCGTCGTCGGGGGTGTGGAAGCCGCCCAGGACGAGCGACTCGTCGATGAGCGGCCAGAGCTCCTTGCAGCGGGCCGCGCTCACGACCTCGCCGCGGATGCCCCAGGAGGCGGCGTAGCCGGCCCGGCGGTGCAGCTCGGCCAGGCGCTCGGGGGTGGTCGCCAGTTCCAGGCCGCCGACCTGGTTGAAGCAGGAGACTCCGTCCACTTCGAGCGAGCCGAACTTCTCGACGGTGTACTTGGCGAACGCGGCGAGCGTTTTGGACGGGCTGGTCTGGAAGACGAGGCCTGGCGCGTGTGAGGTGGAGCCGCCCGGGGCGGGCAGGGGCCCCTGTTCGAGCACGGTGACGTCGGTCCACCCGCGGGCGGTCAGCTCGTCGGCCAGGGAGCAGCCGACGATGCCGGCACCGACGATGACGACCTTGGGGCCGGGCGGGCGGGCTTCGGGAGCGGAGCTGTTCTCGGGAGCGGAGCCGGTTCCGGGAGCGGAGCCGTTTTCGGGCGTGCTGGACATGCCCCTCCTTGCCGGGGTGGGGAGTGAAGGCGCTGGGGAGTCGCTCAGGCGGCGGGAACGTGGTGGCGCTCGGCGGCGATCGTCGTGTCCTGGCCGTGCCTGGTGTGGACGACGCTGTCACCGGGCAGCGTGAGGAGCCGCTCGCGGAGGGAGGCCTCGGTGGTGGGACGGTCCGGGTACGAGCGGCCGGTGGCGCCCGGGCCACCGTGGAAGAGGGCGTCCCCGGTGAACACCGCGTCGTCGCCGACGAGCCGGACGTTGTCGTCGACGTCGAAGGTCTCGCCGTCGAGGCTGAACGTCCCCGAGGTGACGACCCGTTCGACGCGGACCGGGCCCCTCCCCGTCACAGGACCACCACCGACCGCAGCACCTCGCCCCGGTGCATCTTCGTGAACGCCTCCTCGACCTGGTCGAGGGTGATCGTCTCGCTGACGAACGCGTTGAGGTCCAGCAGCCCGTACAGGTACTGGTCGATCAGGAACGGGAAGTCGCGGCTCGGCAGACAGTCCCCGTACCAGGACGACTTGATGGCGCCGCCGCGTGAGAACACGTCGATCAGCGGGAGTTCGACCTTCATGTCCGGCGAGGGGACGCCGACCTGGACGAGCAGGCCCGCGTGGTCACGCATGGAGAACGCCTGCTTGAACGTCTCGGGGCGGCCCACCGCGTCGATCGCGATGTCGACGCCGAAGCCGTCGGTGAGCGCGCGGACCGCCTCGACCGGGTCCGTACCACGGGAGTTGACGGTGTGCGTGGCGCCGAACTTCTCCGCCTGGTCGAGCTTCTTGTCGTCGATGTCGACGGCGATGACCTTCATGGCGCCGTTCAGGCAGGCACCCGCGATGGCCGCGTTGCCGACGCCGCCGCAGCCGATGACGGCGACCGAGTCGCCGCGCCCCACCTGGCCCGTGTTGACCGCGGCGCCGTATCCGGCCATCACTCCGCAGCCGATGAGACCCGCGGCCTCCGGGCGGGCCGCCGCGTTGATCCTCACCGCCTGACCGGCCGCGACCAGGGTCTTCTCGGCGAAGGCGCCGATGCCGAGCGCGTTGGTGAGCGGGGTGCCGTCGAGGAGCGTCATCGGCTGGGTGGCGTTGCGGGAGTCGAAGCAGTACCAGGGGCGGCCGCGGCGACAGGAGCGACAGCTGCCACAGGGGGCGCGCCAGGCCAGGACCACGTAGTCGCCTGGCTTGAGGTCGGTGACGCCCTCGCCGACCGCTTCGATCGTGCCGGCCGCCTCGTGCCCCAGCAGGAACGGGAAGTCGTCGGTGATCGCGCCCTCCCGGTAGTGGAGGTCGGTGTGGCAGACCCCGCAGGCCTGGACGGTGACGAGCACCTCTCCTGGACCGGGATCGGGGACGACGATCGTCCGCACCTCAACGGGTGCGCCCCTTTTGACAGCGACTACGGCACGGACCTCGTGGGGCACGACAGGCTCCTCTGCTGTTGCGCAGTACACGATGGGTTGCGCGATGAGAGACATATTGAGAACGGCGTCATGGAGCCGTCAAGAGGGTGGGGTTAACCCTTGGCAAAAGGAGTGGGCCGGGCGAAACCTGTCGGACACACGGCAGCGCGGGACCAGGAGATTCCTGGTCCCGCGCTGCGTTCGACGTCCGCCGCGGCCTCCGCCGGACGTCGTAGTCGTGTTGTGCGGGCCCCTGCCGGATGCGCCCTCGGGAGCGGATACGCCCTCAGGAACCGTGCGGCGCCCGAAGGGCTGGATGCGTCTTCAGAAGCCCTGGCGCGCCTTCAGAAGCCGTACCCCATACGCCGGGACAGTTCGGCCCCGGCCGCCACGGTGCGCTTGGCCATCTCCGGCAGTCGGTCCGGGGTGAGCCGGTAGACCGGTCCCGAGACGCTGATCGCGCCGATCACCTTGCCGTCGTGCGACCGCACCGGCGCCGCCACCGCGGCCAGGCCGAGCTCCAACTCCTCGACGGTGACGCCGTAGCCCTGCTCGACCACGGCCTCCAGCTCGGCGCGGAGCATGGACGTGCCCGTGATCGTGCGCTCCGTGAAGCGCGGCAGCGTGCGGGCGAGGAAGCCCTCGCGCAACGTGGATGGCATGTGCGCGAGCAGGACCTTTCCGCTGGACGTGGCGTGCAGGGGGGTGCGCCTGCCCGGCCAGTTCTGCGCCGTGACGGACGCGGTGCCGCGGACCTGCATGATGTTGACCGCCGCGTCGTCGTCGAGCACCGCGATGTTGGCGGTCTCGCCCAGCTCGTCGGCGACTTCGCGGCAGACGGGAACGCCTTCCTGGGAGATGTCCAGGCGCACTGCCGCCGCCCCCGCGAGGCGCAGTACGCCGGCGCCCAGGTAGTACTTGCCGCGGTCCTTCTCCTGGGCCACCAGGCCGCGGTTCTCCAGCACGCCGAGCAGCCGGAACGCGGTGGACTTGTGCACGTCCAGCTCGTCGGCGATCTCGGTGACGCCCGCCTCGCCGTGCCGGGCGAGGATCTCCAGCACGCTCACGGCGCGGTCCACCGACTGGACGGCGCTGCCCGAGCCCCTGCCGTTCTGCTGCCTCTCCGGATTCTCGGCGTGCGCCTCGCTTCGCTCGGGTCGCTTCTGCGTGGGGGTCATGGGTCAACTCTCACCACCTGACGGCCCTCTTTGGGCCGCATCTGCGGGAAACTCTTGACGCGATGGTTGTCCCGCCCGGATTCTGTTGCGCATAGCGCTCCTTCGCGCGCTATATGAAACATCATTTTACCGAAGAGTCCCGGACCGCCAAGGTCCCGCACAGCCGGAACCACCGCAGATCCGCAGATCCGCTCCGTCCTGACCCTGCGGAACACCGCTGCACCTCTGGACCAACGACGGTCCGCACTCTCTGACTGCATGGACCAACAAGGTCCCGGACCGCGCGTCCCGGACCTGGAGGGGGGCCACGTGATACCCGTCTGCCGTCTTGAAGACCTCCCCATGGGCGAGTCCGTCCGTATCGACACCACACCGCCCATCGCCGTGTTCAACGCCGACGGTGAGCTCTACGCCGTCGACGACACCTGCACCCACCAGGACGCCTCCCTGTCGGAGGGCTGGCTGGAGGGCTGTCTGGTCGAATGCCCGCTCCACGCCGCGTCATTCGACCTCCGCACGGGGAAGCCCACCTGCCTTCCCGCCCGCCGCCCCGTCCGTACGCACCGGGTGAGCGTGGAGGACGGCGTCGTCCATGTGCACCTCACGATCGAGGAGGGGACGGCGGCGTGAGCGGGAGGACCGTGAGGGGCGCCGCTCACATACGGCGCGTACGGCCGGAACGGTGCGCCTCGTGAGGACCGTGACCATCGTCGGAGCCTCGCTCTCCGGGGTGTACGCGGCCCGCGAACTGCGCGCCCAGGGATTCGACGGGCGGCTGGTGATCGTCGGGGAGGAACCCCACCGCCCCTACGACCGGCCGCCCCTGTCCAAGGACTTCCTCACCGGGAAGGCCGACGAGGAACAGCTCGCCCTGACCGACGCCGAGGAGACCGCCGAACTCGACGCCGAGTGGCTGCTGGGTGTCCGGGCCCGAGGGCTGGACGCCAGAGGCCGCACCGTACTCCTCGGCGACGGCCGCACCGTCTCCACGGACGGCGTCGTCATCGCCACCGGAGCGTCGGCGCGCCACCTCCCGGGCGACGCACTCACGGGCGTGCACACCCTGCGCACCCTTGACGACGCCCGCGCCCTGCGTGACGAACTCGCCGACGGCCCGCGCCGTGTGGTCGTCATCGGCGGCGGCTTCATCGGAGCGGAGACCGCGTCCTCGTGCGCGGCCCTCGGCCATGACGTCACTGTCGTCGAGGCGGCCCCTCTGCCGCTCGTGCCCCAACTGGGCCGGGAGATGGCCGCGGTGTGCGCCACGCTGCACCGCCGCGGGGGAGCCGCCCTGGTGACCGGCACTGGGGTGGCCCGACTGCACGGCGGCGCCGGCGCCGGCGCCGGTGGTGTCACGGGTGCCACGGGTGTGACCGGTGTCAGTGGTGTGACTGGTGTCGAACTCTCCGACGGCCGCCTCCTCCCCGCCGACACCGTGATCGTCGGTATCGGTGCCACCCCCAACACCGGCTGGCTTTCAGGCTCCACGCTCGGCCTGCACGACGGCGTCCTCTGCGACGACGGCTGTGCGACGGGACTGCCGCAGGTGGTCGCCGTCGGCGACGTCGCCCGTGTCGGCGGCAGGCGTGTCGAACACTGGACCTCCGCCACCGAGCAACCGCGCGTCGCCGTACGGAACCTGCTCGCCGGACGCACCGTGGAACCCGTCCGCTCGGTCCCCTACTTCTGGTCCGACCAGTACGGAGCCCGCATCCAGTTCGCCGGCCGACGCAACGACGGCGACACCGTCCGCGTCACCGAGGGCGCACTCGCGGAAGGCGGCCCCGCCGAAGGGGGCTTCCTCGCCGTGTACGAACGCGACGGCCGGACGACAGCCGTACTCTCCGTCGACCGCCCCCGCCCCTTCATGCGGGCGAGACGCGCACTGATGCGTACGGCAAGCGAGGTGGAGCCGGCCGTGCCGTGACGGGTCACCGGAGGCACGGTCGCAGGCGGCAGGGTCTCGACGGTCCTGTGAGCTCTACGAGTGCGCTCGTCGGTCCGGTGAGCTCTACGAGTGTGACAACTGCCCGGCTCGGCCCTGCCGTCGACGTATTCGCTCCTGACTCCGCGCCGCGGACCGCTCCTGCCGGCGCGCCCTGCGGCGCTCCCGGCGCAGGGCGCGAGCCGTGCTGCTGGGGACCGACACCACCCCGTTCCGCTGGTTCCACACCTGTCGTGTCACCCACACGTCCAGCACGCCCCAGGTCGCCACGACGGTGCTGGTGACACTGCTGAGGACCATGGGGAACGCCAGCCAGGAACCGGCCATTGTGCACAGGAACGCCACCATCGCCTGGATCAGGGTGACCGCGGTGATGAGCACCGCGCGCACGGCCGCCGTCCGCACCGGATCCGGCAACCGCCGCTTCCGCGCGGGCTCCTCGATCCATAAGGGCCGGTAGTACGGCCGGCCCTCGCCGCTGCCCCCTTCGTCCTGCCCGCCCGCCGGGTCGCTCTGCCGGAGCGCGGCACCCGCCGGGGCGCCCGGATCCGAGCCGAGCTCCCGGCCCTGCTCCCTCTCGGGCGCCGTCACGCCGTCTCCGGGCGTCACGCGCCGCTCCGCCGTGCCCATCAACTCTGTCCTCCCCACCGCCGGCAGACAGCTCCCTCTCCGGGTCCACCAGGCCCCGGCACCTCTTCGGCTGCCCGACTTACGCCGACTTACGCCTATTTACGCCGCCTGAGCGCGGCATGCGCGCCAGCGGCCGATGCTGCCCCCAAATCCTGTACAGAAAGACGACCGACACTCGAAGAAGATTCCCGGCGAACGATGGATTCCGGCCAACCGGCAAAGTTCTCCGACGGGATGTGATCGCCCCCGGTGCCGGACAGCGGGAGGCAATCTCCCGTAATGCACGGACAACTCCCCATGTCTCGTTCCCCGCACGCGCGGTGTGCGCCCGGACTGCCCTTCGAGTTACCTGTGTCCCAGTAGTAGGCTCACGCAAGTTTGTTGACGTACGTGTGTGCCCCCGGTGCGGAGGGGGCCGAGCTGGGGGAGGCCATGCGCTTTCGCGGGAAGTCCATCCGCCGGAAGATCGTGGCGCTGCTTCTCGTGCCCCTGCTGTCCCTGGCAGGCATCTGGGCCTTCGCCACGTACCTCACGGTCCGTGATGTCAATGAGCTCTTCACGGTCTCCTACGTCGTCGAGGAGGTCGGCTACCCCACCGAGGACACCGTCCAGGTCCTCCAGGAGGAACGCCGCCAGACGCTCGTCTACCTAGCCGACCCGCGCGCCTCCGAGGCACTGTCCGCGCTGAAGCGCAGCCGTAACGCCACCGACAAGGCCGTCGCCACCATCCGGGAGAAGTCGGAGGACGGCGACGTACAGGACGAGATGGGCGAGGCCACGTCCGCACGCCTCACCGCGATCCTGGACGCCCTCGACGGCCTCACCTCCCTGCGCAGCAGCGTCGAGCAGGGCACCGTCAACGTCTCCCAGGCCCTCGACCTCTACAACCGCCTCGTGGACCCCTGTTACGTCCTCCTGGCCAACCTCCAGGTCCTGGACAACGTGGAGATGGACAAGGAGGGCCGCGCCCTCGTCAACGTGGCCCGCGCCCGCGAACTGCTCTCCCGCGAGGACGCCCTCCTCGGCTCGGCGCTCGTCTCGGGCAGCATCACGCGTGACGAGATCCGGGACGTCTCGGACCTGATCGCCCAGCGCACGCTGATGTACGAGGCCAACCTGCCGCTGCTCCCCGCCACGGAACGCGACCGCTTCGAGGGGTACTGGAACAACGCGGGTACCGGTCCCCTGCGGGTGATCGAGCAGTCCGTCATCAACGCCGAGCCCGGCAAACCGGGCGGCGTCACCGCGAAGACCTGGGACAGCGCGGCCGGAGACGTCCTCGACGAACTCGCCGCCCTCAACGTCCAGGCGAGCGACCGGTTCCAGGAGCGGGTCCGGCCCCTCGTCGTCAACGTCGTCCTCAAGGCCGTCATCGCCGGTGTCCTCGGCCTCCTCGCCCTGCTGTTCTCGCTCTTCATGTCCGTGCGCATCGGCCGGTCCCTCGTGCGCGACCTGCGCCGGCTGCGCCAGGACGCAAGCGAGGCCGCCGGTGTCCGCCTGCCCAGCGTGATGCGAAGGCTGTCCGCGGGCGAGAAGATCGACGTGGAGACCGAGGCCCCACGCCTGGAGTACGCCAAGACCGAGATGGGTGAGGTCGGCCAGGCCGTCAACACCCTCCAGCGCGCCGCGGTCGAGGCCGCTGTCAAACAGTCCGAACTCCGCGACGGAATCTCCGAGGTGTTCGTCAATCTCGCCCGCCGCAGCCAGGTCCTGCTCCACAAGCAGCTCACCCTCCTCGACACGATGGAGCGCCGCACCGAGGACACCGAGGAACTCGCCGACCTGTTCCGCCTCGACCACCTCACCACGCGTATGCGCCGCCACGCCGAGGGCCTGGTCATCCTCTCCGGCGCCGCACCGTCCCGACAGTGGCGCAAACCCATCCAGCTCATGGACATCGTGCGCGCCTCCGTCGCCGAGGTCGAGGACTACGAGCGCATCGAGGTCCGCCGGCTGCCCCGCGTCGCCGTCACCGGCCCGGCGGTCGCCGACCTCACCCACCTCGTGGCCGAACTCCTGGAGAACGCCACGGTGTTCTCGCCCCCGCACACCGCCGTACAGGTCCTCGGCGAGCGCGTCGCCAACGGCTTCACTCTGGAGATCCACGACCGGGGTCTGGGCATGGCCGCCGAGGCACTCCTCGAAGCGAATCTGCGGCTCGCCGAGACCCCGGAGTTCGAACTGTCCGACACCGACCGGCTCGGCCTGTTCGTGGTCAGCCGGCTCGCCCAGCGGCAGAACGTCCGGGTCTCGCTGCAGCCCTCGCCGTACGGCGGCACCACCGCCGTCGTCTTCATCCCCGACGCCCTGCTCACGGACGACGTCCCGGACACCAACGGCATCGGCTTCCGTCTCGACCGGGCGCATCCCTCCAGGGAGGCCGAGCTTGAGGCGGAGCGCCAGGCGGCCCTGGCCGACGTACCCGTGCGGCTCCCCGGCCTCCCGGCCGTCCTGCTGGACGGCCCGATCGAGCTGGAGGCCCCGGTCGACATCGGGGCGCCGGTCGGCCTGGACGCCGCGTTCCGAGCCTTCCCGGGCGCCCTCGACGACGAGGACGGCGAACGCGGCGGTCTGTTCCGGCCCCGCCGCTCCATCGCCGGTGTCCCCAGTGAGCAGCCGCAGCAACGCGAGGGCCGGGGAGAGCCCGCCCGTCCCGCTGCCGCGGACACCGGCCAGCCGGGCGACCCCGCACCGCTGCCGCGGCGCCGTGTGCCCAAGCTCGTCAGCTCCCACGGCCGCCCCGTGGCGGAGAGGTCCCGACGCGACGACGAGGAGGTCCCGGAGAGCCGCGAGCCGGCGCAGGCCGGCCCGGAGGAGCCGAAGCTGCTGTCGGCCCGACGGGGTGACCGCCCGGGGTTGTCGGCCCTCCGGGCCGCAGACAGCAGGGATTCCCTTCCCCGCGCGGCCGACGAGCCGCCCGTGCTGCCCCAACGCCGCCGTACGACCCCGCCGAGCCCCACTGCCGGCGGCACCCCGGGCGCGGACACCGCGCGCGGCGGGGCAGAATCAGGAAGCATGCCGCTTCCCCGACGCGTCCGACAGGCCAACCTGGCCCCGCAGCTGAAGGACGGCCCCGCACAGCGCGCCGCCGACAAGGCCGGCCCGGACCGGGCAGACGTCGCCCAACGCGACGCCGACGAGGTTCGCAGCCGTATGGCCTCGCTCCAGCGGGGCTGGCAGCGCGGCCGCGAGGAGAACGCCGCGGGCGACGACGCCCGGGACGGCGCAGCACCAGGAACGACTAAGGGGGACGGTCGATGACCGCACCGCAGGGCCCAGGGCCCATCGCCGCCGGCTCGCAGTCGAAGGAGCTGAACTGGCTCCTCGACGATCTGGTGGAGCGCGTCGGCAGCATCCGCAAGGCACTCGTGCTCTCCAGCGACGGGCTGCCCACCGGCGTCTCCAAGGATCTGACCCGCGAGGACAGCGAGCACCTGGCGGCCGTGTCCTCGGGCTTCCACAGCCTGGCCAAGGGCGTCGGACGCCACTTCGAGGCGGGCAACGTCCGGCAGACCGTCGTCGAGCTCGACGACGCCTTCCTGTTCGTCACGGCCGCCGGCGACGGCAGCTGTCTCGCCGTCCTCGCGGACGCCGACGCGGACATCGGGCAGATCGCGTACGAGATGACGCTCCTCGTGAAGCGCGTCGGCGTACATCTGGGTGCCGCTCCGCGCACCGATGTGCCCTAGGGCGGGTAGTGGGATGTCATGAACGGAGACGGTCAGGGAAGAAGCCACTGGTTCGACGACGAGGCCGGACCCGTGGTCCGTCCGTACGCCATGACGCGGGGCCGCACCAGCCATGCGGTCCAGCACCGCCTCGACCTCATCGCGGTGGTCGTGGCGGAAAGCCGGGCGGACGACCAGGAGGCGGACCACTCGCTGGCCCCTGAGCATGTGCACATCGTCGAACTCTGCCGTGACACCCCACAGTCGGTGGCCGAACTCGCCGCGGAACTCGATCTGCCCGTCGGAGTGGTACGCGTCCTCGTGGGCGACCTCGTGGACGAGGAACTGGTCCACGTGACACGCCCCGTACCTCCTGCGGAGCTGGTCGACGAGAGTATTCTGCGCGACGTGATCAACGGCCTCCGGGCGCTCTGAGTAGCGCGGAATCGGAGTGGGAGAAGTGACGGGCTGGCAGTTCTGGGTCGACCGAGGCGGCACCTTCACCGACATCGTCGCGCGTCGCCCGGACGGCCGCCTGCTCACACACAAGCTCCTCTCCGACAATCCCGCGCGGTACGCCGACGCGGCCGTCGCGGGTGTCCGTGAACTCCTCGACGGCTCCCGGGACCCCGTCGACGCCGTCCGCATGGGCACCACGGTCGCCACCAACGCCCTCCTGGAGCGCAAGGGCGAGCGCACCCTCCTCGTCATCACCCGCGGTTTCCGCGACGCCCTGCGCATCGCCTACCAGAACCGCCCCCGCATCTTCGCCCGCCGCATCGACCTCCCCGAGCTGTTGTACGAACGCGTCATCGAGGTCGATGAACGCATCGCCGCCGACGGCACCGTGCTCCACGCCCCCGACCTGGACGCGCTCGCGGGACCCCTCAGGGAGGCGTACGACGGCGGGATCCGCGCCGTCGCCGTGGTCTGCATGCACAGCCACCTCCACCCCGCCCACGAACAGGCCGTCGGCGAGCTGGCCAGCCGCACGGGCTTCCCGCAGATCTCGCTCTCCAGTGAGGTCAGCCCGCTGATGAAGCTCGTCCCGCGTGGGGACACGGCCGTCGTCGACGCCTACCTGTCGCCCGTACTGCGCCGCTACGTCCAGCACGTCGCCGACGAACTCCGGGGCGTGCGGCTGATGTTCATGCAGTCCAACGGAGGGCTCGCGGAAGCCGGACAGTTCCGTGGCAAGGACGCCATCCTCTCCGGGCCCGCGGGCGGCATCGTCGGCATGGCCCGCATGTCGCAGCTCGCCGGCTTCGACCGCGTCATCGGCTTCGACATGGGCGGCACGTCCACGGACGTCTCGCACTTCGCGGGCGAGTACGAACGCGTCTTCACCACGCAGATCGCCGGGGTCCGGCTGCGCGCGCCCATGCTGGACATCCACACCGTCGCGGCGGGTGGCGGCTCCATCCTCCACTTCGACGGCTCCCGCTACCGCGTAGGGCCGGACTCGGCGGGCGCGGACCCGGGGCCCGCCTGCTACCGGGGCGGCGGCCCGCTCACCGTCACCGACGCCAACGTCATGCTCGGCCGCATCCAGCCCAGTCACTTCCCGCGCGTGTTCGGCACCGACGGAGACCAGCCTCTCGACGACGCGCTCGTCCGCGACCGGTTCGCCGTCCTCGCACGTGAGATCCACGACCGGACCGGCGACGACCGCACGCCCGAGCAGGTGGCCGAGGGCTACCTGCACATCGCCGTCGCCAACATCGCCAATGCCGTGAAGCGGATCTCGGTCCAGAAGGGCCACGACGTCACCCGCTACGCCCTGACCACCTTCGGTGGTGCGGGCGGCCAGCACGCCTGCATGGTCGCCGACTCGCTCGGCATCCGGACCGTCCTCGTCCCGCCCATGGCCGGTGTGCTCTCGGCGCTCGGCATCGGCCTCGCCCACACCACGGCCATGCGTGAGCAGTCCGTCGAGGCCCCCCTGGAGCCCGCCTCGATGCCCGGCGTCCTGCGGACCGCCGACGACCTGGAGGGCGCCGCCCGCGCCGAACTCCTCGCCGAGGACGTCCCCGAGGACCGCATCCGCGTCACACGCCGCGCCCAGCTCCGCTACGACGGCACCGACACGGCCCTCACCGTCGAGCTCGCGGGGCCCGCCACCATGCGGCAGGCCTTCGAAGAACGTCATCGCGCCACGTACTCCTTCACCCTCGACCGCCCCGTCGTCGTCGAAGCCCTCTCCGTGGAAGCCACCGGCATCACCGACCCCCCCGATCTCTCCGCCCTCGCCCCCTATGAGGGCCCCACCACCGCATCCCGTCCCACCGCCCCCGAGACCGTCAGCCTCCACACGGGCGGCACCTGGCGCGACGTACCCCTGCACCGCCGCGAGCAGCTCCCGCCCGGCGAGACCGTCACCGGACCCGCGATCATCACCGAGGCCAACGCCACCACGGTCGTGGACGACGGCTGGCAGGCGGCGGTCACCGGCGACGGCCACTTGGTCATGGAACGCGCGGCGATTACGGAGAGTTCCGATCTCGACACGAAAGTCGACCCTGTTCTGCTTGAGGTCTTCAACAACCTCTTCATGTCCATCGCCGAACAGATGGGCGCCCGCCTGGAGTCCACCGCCCAGTCGGTCAACATCAAGGAGCGCCTGGACTTCTCCTGCGCCCTCTTCGACCCCGACGGCAACCTGGTCGCCAACGCCCCCCACATTCCCGTGCACCTGGGCTCCATGGGCACCAGCGT
Source organism: Streptomyces sp. KM273126 (assembly GCF_004337435.2). NCBI lineage: Bacteria > Bacillati > Actinomycetota > Actinomycetes > Kitasatosporales > Streptomycetaceae > Streptomyces > Streptomyces sp. KM273126. The sequence goes on from NZ_SJXB02000002.1 coordinate 1,364,062, forward strand.
CAAGGAGGTCATCCGGCGCCGCGGCGGCAGCATGCGCAAGGGCGACACGTACGCCGTCAACGACCCGTACCACGGCGGCACCCACCTGCCCGACGTCACCGTGATCACCCCGGTCTTCGACACGGAGGGTGACCGGATCCTGTTCTATGTCGCCTCGCGCGGCCACCATGCCGAGATCGGCGGCATCCAGCCCGGCTCCATGCCCGCGAGCAGCCACACCATCGAGGAGGAGGGCATCCTCTTCGACAACTGGCTGCTCGCCGAGGCAGGCGGCTTCCGCGAGGAGGAGACCCTCCGCCTGCTCAGCGAGGCCCCGTACCCCTCCCGCAACCCCAGGACCAATCTCGCCGACCTGCGCGCCCAGATCGCCGCCAACCAGAAGGGCGTCGACGAGGTCGCCCGCATGATCGAGAACTTCGGCCTCGACGTCGTGCAGGCGTACATGAAACACGTCCAGGACAACGCGGAAGAGGCCGTACGGCGCGTCATCGACGCCCTGGACGACGGCGAGTACGCCTACGAGACCGACTCCGGGGCCGTCATCCGCGTACGCGTACGCGTGGACCGCGAAAAACGCTCCGCGGCAGTCGACTTCACGGGCACGTCCCCGCAGCTCACCACCAACTTCAACGCACCCTTCTCGGTGGTGAACGCGGCCGTTCTGTATGTCTTCCGCACCCTGGTCGCGGACGACATCCCGCTCAACGACGGCTGTCTGCGCCCTCTCGACATCGTCGTCCCGCCCGGCTCGATGCTCGCGCCCGAGCCCCCGGCCGCGGTCGTCGCGGGCAACGTGGAGACTTCACAGGCCATCACCGGCGCCCTGTACGCCGCCCTGGGTGTCCAGGCCGAAGGGTCCGGGACGATGAACAACGTCACCTTCGGCAACGAGCGGCACCAGTATTATGAGACAGTCGCCTCCGGGTCCGGCGCGGGCGACGGCTTCCCCGGCGCGCCAGTTGTTCAGACCCACATGACCAACTCCCGCCTCACCGACCCCGAGGTTCTGGAGTGGCGCCTGCCCGTTCGGCTCGACGAGTTCTCGGTACGGCGCGGCAGCGGCGGCGCCGGACGCTGGCGGGGCGGGGACGGCGCCGTACGCCGTATCCGGTTCCACGAGCCCATGACGGTCTCCACGCTCTCCCAGCACCGCAGGATCCCGCCCTACGGCATGGCCGGCGGCGCACCCGGTGCCCTGGGCGCCAACCGGGTGGAGCGCGCCGACGGGGCCGTCGTACAACTCGACGGAAGTGATTCGGCGGAAGTCGGCCCCGGCGACGTACTAGTCATCGAAACCCCCGGCGGCGGAGGCTACGGGCCACCGCCGCATGACCAAGAACCAGCAGGAAGAGAGACCGATGATCTTCGGGCGTTCTGAGCGCGGCAAGTCCCCGGTCGAGCCCGTCACGCTCAAGATCCTGGTGGCCGGCGGTTTCGGCGTGGGCAAGACGACCTGCGTCGGCGCGGTCAGCGAGATCAAGCCGTTAAGGACCGAGGAGGTACTCACCGAGGCAGGCCGCCCGGTTGACGACACCAGAGGTGTGGAAGGCAAGCGCACCACCACCGTCGCGATGGACTTCGGGCGCATCACGTTCCGCGAGGACCTGGTGCTGTACCTCTTCGGGACACCCGGCCAGGACCGCTTCTGGTTCCTGTGGGACGAGCTCGCCACGGGTGCCCTGGGCGCCATCGTCCTCGCCGACACCCGCCGCCTGGAGGACTGCTTCGCCGCAGTCGACTACTTCGAGCGGCGCTCCATCCCGTTCGTGATCGGCGTCAACTGCTTCGACGGCGCCGAGCGTTACCCCAGCGACGTGGTCCGGCAGGCCCTCGACCTCGACCCCGGCGTACCGATCGTGCTGTGCGACGCACGTGACCGGGAGTCCGTCAAGGACGTCCTCGTCGCTGTCGTACGGCACGCGATGACGCACGCGACCGAGCGCCGCCCGAGCGTGACGACCTGACGCCCGACGGATGAGCACGGCCCGTACCCCCGCCGACCGGGGTACGGGCCGTGAGCCGAGGCACGCGCGCGTGGACCCTCATACGGACGTGCACGAGCGGCACGCGCGCGTGGACTGGCGATTTCAGCTCGCGCCGTCCTCGTGCCAGCCGAAGCTCTTCTCCACCGCCTTGCGCCAGTTGTGGTACTCGCGGTCCCGGACGGGCGCCTCCATGTCCGGCGTCCACTCGGCGTCCTTCTGCCAGTGCGACTTCAGCTCGTCCAGATCGTTCCAGACACCTGTCGCGAGGCCGGCCGCGTACGCGGCGCCCAGGCAGGTGGTCTCCGAGACCTTCGGGCGGATCACCGGCACGTCGAGGACGTCCGCCTGGTGCTGCATCAGGAGGTTGTTCTTGGTCATGCCGCCGTCCACCTTCAGGGTGGTGATCTTCACCCCGGAGTCCTGGAACATCGCGTCCACGACCTCTCGCGTCTGCCAGCTCGTCGCCTCCAGCACGGCGCGCGCGAGGTGTGCCTTCGTGACGTACCGCGTGAGGCCGGTGACGACTCCGCGCGCGTCGGACCGCCAGTAGGGCGCGAACAGGCCCGAGAACGCGGGCACGATGTACGCGCCGCCGTTGTCGTCCACACTCGCCGCCAGGGACTCGATCTCGTCGGCGGTCCGGATGATGCCGAGCTGGTCGCGCAACCACTGCACCAATGCGCCCGTGATCGCGATCGACCCCTCAAGGCAGTACACCGGGGCCTCACCGCCGATCTTGTACCCCATGGTGGTGAGCAGCCCGCTCTTCGAGGGTACGGGCCTGTTTCCGGTGTTGAGCAGCAGGAAACTGCCGGTGCCGTAGGTGTTCTTCGCCGTTCCCACGTCGTAGCAGGCCTGCCCGAACACGGCCGCCTGCTGGTCACCGAGCGCCGACGCGACCGGCACGCCGGCGAGCTGGCCCACGGCGGTGCCGTACACCTCGGCGGAGGAGCGGATCTCCGGGAGGATCGCCTCGGGGACGTTCATCGCGGAGAGGATCGAGGAGTCCCACTGGAGGGTCTCCAGGTTCATCAGCATGGTGCGGCCGGCGTTGGTGACGTCGGTGACGTGCCGTCCGCCGTCGGTGCCGCCGGTGAGGTTCCAGATCAGCCAGGAGTCGATCGTGCCGAAGGCGATCTCACCGCGCTCGGCGCGGGCCCTGAGCCCTGGCACGTTGTCGAGCAGCCAGGACGCCTTCGGGCCCGAGAAGTAGCTGGCCAGCGGCAGGCCCGTCTGCTCGCGGAAACGGTCCTGCCCGTGCGGGCCGCCGAGTTCGTTGCAGAGCGCGGACGTACGCGTGTCCTGCCAGACGATCGCGTTGTGCACGGGTTTGCCCGTGGCGCGGTCCCACAGGACCGTAGTCTCGCGCTGGTTGGTGATGCCGAGCGCGCTGAGCTGGTCGGCACGCAGGCCCGCCTTGGCGATCGCCCCCGCGACCACCGCCTGCACCTTGGACCAGATCTCGGTGGCGTCGTGCTCCACCCAGCCCGGCTTGGGAAAGATCTGACGGTGCTCGCGCTGGTCGACGGCGACGATCGCCCCGTCCTGGTCGAAGATGATGCAGCGACTCGAAGTGGTGCCCTGGTCGATCGCGGCGACGTACTTCTGAGCGTTGTCCGGCATGACGTCCCCTTACGTCAGTTGCGTCAGAAGGCTGCGTTGTAGATGAGCCCCGCGAGCGTCCCTCCGAGCAGCGGGCCGACGACCGGGACCCAGGCGTAACCCCAGTCGGAGGTGCCCTTGTTGGGGATCGGCAGGAAGGTGTGCACGATGCGCGGGCCGAGGTCACGCGCCGGATTGATCGCGTAGCCGGTCGGCCCGCCGAGCGACAGACCGATCCCGACGACCAGCAGGGACACGATCAGCGCCTGGGTGCCGGACTCCCCGAGACCCTTGGTGAGTCCGAAGGCGAGGACAGGCAGGACGAGCGCGATCGTCGCGACGGTCTCTGTGACGATGTTGGCGACCGGATTCCGGATCTCCGGGATGGTGGAGAAGATACCGAGGGTCGGAATCGGCTCGTCCGCCGAGCCCACCTTGGGGACGTTGGCCTGGAACTGCGCGAGATAGACCAGGTACGCGAGAACCGCGCCCAGCATCGCGCCCACCATCTGCCCCAGCACATACACCCAGACCTTGTCCCACTTCCCGGTGTCCACGGCGATGCCGAGGGTGACGGCCGGGTTGAGATGGCCGCCCGACAGGGGAGCGGCGGTGTACGCGCCGGCCAGCACGCCGAAGCCCCAGCCGAACGCGATGACGACCCAGCCCGAGGCCCTCGCCTTCGAGTGTCTGAGACTGACGGCGGCGCACACACCGGCGCCGAACAGGATCAGGATCGCCGTACCTATGACTTCACCGACGAATATGTCTCCGTTGCTCATGGCGGCTCCTTGGCCCTGGGCCGGGGTGATCGACCCCGGTCCTCCGTGCAGGGTGCGTTTCCCATGGCTACGTCCGCCAAAGGCAGGGAGGGTCCCGCACCCCGCCCGGCGTCCATGTCGAGCGTCCGTCGCAGCCGAATCGCCCGTGGAGGGTGGCCCGTTACGCAGGCAGGCTGCCCGAGCGGCGCAGTGCGCAAAGTGACTCGAAAGTGGCGATGCCGACTGACACCCGGAAGTGTTCACCGGCGCCCAGGGAGCGTCAAGGTCGCGGACGGCAACGGTTGGTGATGGCGATGAGGATTCTCCGGTGCAGCGACCCCTCAGGTCGTCAGGTTGACCTCCGGCTGGAAGGCGAATCGGAGAGAGCCTCCACCGCCGCAAAGGTCACCGCACCGCGATCACCGACGACCCGTGCCCGAACAGCCCCTGGTTCGCGGTGATCCCCACCCGTGCACCCTCGATCTGCCGGTCACCCGCGTCGCCCCGCAACTGCCAGGTCAGCTCGCACACCTGGGCGATCGCCTGCGCCGGAACCGCCTCTCCGAACGAGGCCAGCCCGCCGCTGGCGTTCACCGGTATTCGCCCGCCCGGGGTCGTCGCGCCCTCCCGTAGCAGCTTCGCCGCCTCGCCCGCACCGCACAGGCCGAGATCCTCGTACCACTGCAGCTCCAGTGCCGTGGACAGGTCGTACACCTCGGCGAGCGACAGGTCCTCGGGCCCTAGCCCCGCTTCCTCGTAGGCCGTACGTGCGATGGACGCCCGGAAGGTCTCGGGGGCGGGCTCCACCGCCACCGCCGAGTCCGTTGCGATGTCCGGCAGATCCAGCACGGCGGTGGGATAGCGCGGCGTCACCGTGGACACCGCCCGGATCCGTACGGCCTCGGCCGCCCCGTGACGCCGGGCGAACTCCATGCTGGACAGCACCAGCGCCGCACCGCCGTCCGAGGTCGCGCAGATGTCGAGCAGCCGCAGCGGATCGGCGACCACCGCGGAGGCGGCGACCTCCTCGGCGGTGACCCGCTTGCGGTAGCGGGCGTACGGATTCAGCGCCCCCAGGGCGGCGTTCTTCACCTTGACCTGCGCGAAGTCGTCCACCGTGTCCCCGTGCACCGCCATGCGCCGGCGCGCGTACAGCCCGAAGTAGGTCGGGTTCGTCGCTCCCAGGACACGGAAGCGCAGCCAGTCGGGATCGTCCGGCCGGTCCCCGCCCGCAGGCCGGAAGAACCCCTTGGGCGCGGCATCGGCTCCCACTACGAGAACGACGTCCGCGAGTCCCGCTAGGATCTGCGCCCGTGCGGTGGCGATGGCCTGCGCCCCGGACGCGCACGCCGCGTACACGCTCGTGACGCGGGCCCCCTGCCAGCCCAGGGCCTTCGCGAACGTCGCCCCCGCCACGTACCCCGGATAGCCGCCACGCACCGTGTCCGCGCCGACGATCGAGCCGACGTCCCGCCAGTCGACCCCCGCGTCGGCGAGGGCCGCGCGTGCGGCCGCCGTCCCGTACTCGACGAAGCTCCTGCCCCACTTGCCCCACGGGTGCATCCCCACGCCGAGGACCGCCACATCACCCGTCATGCCGTCACCCCCTGTGACCCTGTCGGCCGCCATTGCCACGTCGTCCAGACCGTCCCCGCGTCTTCACCGAGCACGCCCGCGACGACCTCCACCTCCATGCCCACCGCCAGATCGGTGACGGTGACTCCGGGAACCGCCTGCCCGAGCACCACGAGGCGCTCGGCGGCCAGTTCCACAGCGATCAACGTACGAGGCTCCCACGGAAGTTCCGGATCGGACACGTAGGGTGACGGAGGACGGTACCGCCCGTCCGTGTAGGACCACACGCGCCCGCGCTGCGAGAGCGGCACCTCCTCCAGATCACCCCCACCGCACCCCGGATTGCGGCAGTGGGCGTCCTCACGCGGGAAGAAGACCGAGGCGCACGCCGAACAGCGCGTGCCGAGGAGCCGGAAGGCGTCACCCTCCCCGGTGAACCATCCCGTGACGACGGGTGTGCGTGTACGCGCCATAGCCCCTCCCCGGCAAAGAATCTGACAGAACGTCAGAAAGTTTCCCACGGGGAACCACAATTCGGCAGGGCGTCACGGTGAACCAATCGCGCCCCGGTGGCGTCGGAGTATCGGGAGGGGCGTCCGGGGCCCACGGGGGTGGTTCCGGCCGTCCCTCCCTGCCGTCCGTATGGCGCAGCGGCTGAGGCGACGGCTCAGATACCGAGCCGGTAGAAGCGCCACAACTCGTGCTCGACGTCCAGTACCTCGACTGTCCGGTACCCGGCCTCCCGCGCGTACGCGCGTACCGTGTCCGGCCGCAGGACCGTGCCCGCCTCCACCTTGGCGCCCTCCGCGCGGGTCGCGGGCAGGCAGTGCAGCACGCTGAAGGCATAGTTGATCCGGTCCAGTTCCGGACCCGGAGCGGTGAACTCCTCGCTCACCTTCTCGTCCCCGATCAGCACCGCACCCGAGGGCGCCAGGAGCCGGCGCACCGCGGTCAGCACCCGGACCGGATCGGCCATGTCGTGCAACGCCTCGAACACGGTGACCAGGTCCACGGAGCCGTCCAGGTCGATGCCCGCGGCGTCGGTCCGCGCGAACGCCACCCGCTCGTCCAGACCCGTCTCCTGGGCGTTGCGCCGTGCCTCATCCACGGAGGCGGCGTCAAGGTCGACGCCGGTGAGCCGGGCCCCGGGGAAGGCGCGGGCCAGCGCCATCGTCGACCAGCCCAGCCCGCAACCCAGATCGAGCACCCGCGCGCGAGGTTCGTCCGTCAGCCGCCGGTGAACGTCCGGCATCGCGGCGACCCACGAACGGACCACTTCGGGCCGGTACATGGGCCGGTTCAGCCCCGCGATGCCCTCGCGGGTCCCCCGGCCGTAGCGCTCGTACGGCACGCCGCCGCCCGTGGCGAAGGCCTCCAGCAACTCGGGCAGGGTCTCGGCGAGCGAGACGACGAACTGAGGACCCGTGGCCAGGTACAGCGGGTCGTCCCGGTCCACCAGCACCCGTTGGTGCTCGACGGGCAACTCGAAGAGCCGCTCGTAGCCGTCGTCCCCGGCGGGCCCGGAGGCGGTCAGGATGCCGGCCACGGCCTGCTGCTCCAGCCACTCCCGCGCGTACCGGGCGTGGATACCCGCGGTCTTCGACAGGTCGCGGGCCGTCATGGAGCCGTGCGAGGCCAGCACCTCGTACAGACCGCGGCGGACTCCGAGGTCGATGCTGAGGATCTCCAACGCCGCACGCAGCCCTGTGACGACCTCCTCGGCCAGCCGTTCGGCATCCGGGGTGCGCTCCGGTGGGACGTTCATGATCGATCCGACCTCCGCAGAAGTGCTCGGTACCGTCACCGTCCCACAGGGCGGTACCACCCGCGAGAGCACACGCCCGTCCCGCACACGCAACGAGCGTGCGCCCTCCGCGCACTGCCATCTGTCGGAAAACCCCGCCGACTGGTACATGGAAGGCCCATGAGGAGACTCACGCCACGACTGCGCCCCCTGCTCATCGCTGCCACGTCCCTGCTCGCCCTGACCCTGACGGCCACACCGGCCCGGGCGACACCTGAACCCAAGGCCCCCGAGGACTTCGTCGCCCTCAGAACCGTCGACCCGACCATCCTCCAGGACATCCGCTACTTCACCCGGCACAACTTCATGGGCGACCGCGTAACCGGCTACAAGCAGCCGCTGTGCATCCTCACCCGCCCCGCCGCCGAAGCACTCCACAAGGCCCAGTTGAAGCTCCTCAAGCGGGGCTACACGCTCAAGGTGTACGACTGCTACCGGCCGCAGCGCGCCGTCGACCACTTCGTCCGCTGGGCCAAGGACCTCGACGATCAGCGGATGAAAACCGAGTTCTACCCACAGGTCGACAAGACCCGCCTGTTCACCGACGGATACATCGCGGAGAAGTCCGGCCACAGCCGAGGCTCGACGGTGGACCTCACACTCGTGAAACTCCCCACCGGGCCGACCCGCCCGTACATTCCCGGAGAACCTCTGGTGCCCTGTTACGCACCTCGCAATGAGCGCTTTCCCGACAACTCCGTCGACATGGGCACGGGCTACGACTGCTTCGACACGCTCTCCCACACGGACGACCCACGGATCACGGGCAAACAGCGCGCCAACCGGCAGTTCCTGAAAGGCACTCTGGAAGCCCTCGGATTCGTGAACCTGCCCGAGGAATGGTGGCATTTCACCTATAAACCGGAATCGTACCCGGACACCTACTTCGACTTCCCGGTGACCAGGAAATCCCTCACGCACGCATATTGAGCCGCCCCCGGGAGACGCCCCTCACGCGATCGGATACAGTCCGCCGCGTGTCCGTAATTCAACAATCAAACGCCAACTCCGCGGCGGACTCCCACTGTTCGAGCTGCGGAGCGCCCTACGGAGAGGGCGTCTCCGGCTGGCCCCGCACCTGCCCGGCCTGCCACACGGTCGCTTACCGCAACCCGCTGCCCGTAGCGGTGGCGCTGCAGCCCGTGTACGACACCAAGGGCACAGCCCTGGTCGTCATCACCCGAACCATCGCTCCCGCGCGCGGGAGCACTGCCCTGCCCGGAGGGTTCATCGAGCAACAGGAGGACTGGCGCGGCGCCGTCGTGCGCGAGCTCAAGGAGGAGACGGGCATCGACGCTCCCGAGCGCGACGTGCGCCTCGCCGACGCGATGAGCTCACCCGACGGCCACCTGCTCCTCTTCGGGCTCCTTCCGGAGCGCCCGGCCGCCGACCTGCCCCCGTCCGCCGCCACTGACGAGACGGAGGGCTGGCAACTGCTCCACAGGCCGGCCGAGCTCGCCTTCCCGCTGCACAGTCTGGCGGTCCAGGCGTTCTTCGAGGGCCGGTACATCTGAGTCACGACCGGGCGAGTCCGCGTACCCGCACGGGGTACGGGGGCTCGCCCGGTCCGTCGTCCCCGGCCCGCTTCACAACCACCCGCCGCTTCTTCCAGCGCGTCACATACCGTTCGACCTCCGGTTCGTCCCAGCCCTCGCCCACGTCGGCCACCACGACCCCGCCCCCGGTCCGACCGTGCTCCGGCGCCCACGCCTCCAGCTCCAGTCCGCCGTCGGCGCCCCGGACAGGCAGGACGGAGCCCGCGCGCGCGAGCACCGGGATCCGCGACAGAGGCGCCTCGATCAGCACCTGCCCCGGCCCCTCGTACACCTTCTCGGTCACCGTGTCGTACCAGCGCCCCCGCGGCAGCTGCACCGCGCGCCGGTCCGCACCCGGATCCAGCACCGGCGCCACCAGGAGACAGTCACCGAGCAGGAAGGCGTCCTCGCAGTCGCGCAGTGCCCGGTCCTCGGGCGCGCCCCACCAGACCGGCCGCACATAGGGCGCTCCCGTACGCCGCGCCAGATGCGCCAGCGTCATGAAGTACGGCAGCAGACGCCGCCGCCTGACGAGCGCCACGCGCGCGTGTGCCAGTACCTCGTCCCCGAACTCCCAGGGCTCCCTGCGCCCCGCCCGCAGACTCGCGTGGGTACGGAACAGCGGCAGATACGCGCCCAGCTGGAACCACCGCAGATACAGCTCCGGAGAAGGGCTCCCCTCGAACCCTCCGACATCGGGGCCCGAATACGGCACCCCGCACAGCCCCAGCCCCATCGCCAGCGACAGCGACGCCCGCAGCCCCGGCCAGCCCGTCGCCACGTCCCCCGACCACGTGCCCCCGTAGCGCTGCATACCGGCCCACCCGGAGCGCGAGAACAGAAACGGCCGCTCTTCGGGGACGAGTCTCCTCAGGCCTTCGTACCCGGCCCGGGCCATGCACAGTGCGTACACGTTGTGCGCCTCCCGGTGGTCACCGCCCCGGCCGTCCAGATCGTGCCGCGCGGACCGTGGCAGCGTGTTCTCTCCGAAGGCCGTGAACGACGTCGGTTCGTTCATGTCATGCCAGAACCCCGCGAAACCCTGCGCCAGCCGCTCCTCGTACAGCCCACCCCACCACTCGCGCACGCGCGCATGCGTGAAGTCCGGGTACACCGACTCCCCGGCCCACACCACGCCCTCCACGGCCCGGCCCGCCGCGTCCCGCACGAACGCGTCCTCAGCCGTCCCGCTGTCGTACACCGCGTTGCCCGGCTCGGCCTTCACCGCCGGATCGACGATCGACACCAGCCGGATCCCGTCCCGCCGCAGCTCCTCGGCGAGCAACGGCAGCTTCGGGAAACGCTCCTTGTCGACCGTGAACACCCGGTGCGCGTCATAGTGGTCGATGTCCAGATGGACCGCGTCCAGCGGCAGATCGTGCTCCTGATAGCCCGAGACGATCCGCCGCACCTCCTGCTCGCTCCCGAAACCCCACCGCGCGTGATGGTGCCCCAACGCCCACGCGGGCGGCAGCGCGGGTGCCCCGGTGAGCGCGGCCCAGGCGTGGAGCACGCGCGCGGGGGTGCCCACCACCATCCAGCACCGCAACGGGCCGCCGTCCACGCGCAACTCGCTCGTCCCCGCCCGGTCGTGCCCGGAACCGGCACCCTCCTCACCCTCGCGCAGGGTCACCGTGCCGTCCCACGAGGTGTCGTGGAACACCAGGTGTGTGCCCGCGTCGGCCACCACCATCTGCACCGGCATGGTGATGTACAGCGGATCGTCACCGGGAACGAACGTGTGTCCGGGGTCGGTGTTCCACAGGCGGTACGTTCCGTCACGCAGCCGAGGCCCCGACGCGCGCCCTCCCAGACCGAAGAACCGCGCGTCGGCCGGCACCTCGGAACGCTGCATCCAGCGCGCCCCGCCCCGAGCCGCAGGTTCCCACCAGCGGGGCGGCAAGTCCCGCCGCAGCGGCACCCCGCCGGGCGTCTGCACCTCGACGGCTCCGTGCCGCGAGACGATGACCGTGACGCGCTCCGCCACCACCCGCCAGGCACCGTTCTTGTCCGGCTCCAGAACGGCCCGTGGATCGGGCTCCGGGCTCCGGTCCGCGAGCGCGTACGAGGGCTCCGGCCCGGCACCGTCCCAGCCCCAGAACACAGCGCCGCTCGAGGTGACGGTGATCCGCAGCTCGGACCGGGCGAACCGGACGACGCCGCCACCGGGCCCCGGCTCCACCTCCCGCACGGGCCCGGGCACCCGCGCGCGCTCGGCACCCCGCTGGGGCAGCCCGGCTGCATCCGTACGCCTCCTGCGCCATGCGGCCCGCACGGTGCGCAAACCCTGCGCCGCCCCCGCCGAGCCGACCGCTTTCACCGAACGCACCAGGTCACGACCGTCCATGCTGCTCACCCTGCCACTGACTCACCCATGGTGGTGAGTCGTTCAACTGCCGTTCACCCGTGGTGAGGGCACATCTTCACGGCGCCGACCATGTGCGGCGCACCCTGGTGTAGAAGTCGATCACATGGCATCGTCCGTGTCAGCCACGTGACGCGCACACCCCAGCCCGTGCGACAGCCGCACACGACGCGCACAGCCCCGGGAGCCGCCCCATGACCTCAGCGAACGCCGCACCGCTCTGGCAGCCCGATCAAGAACGCATCGCCCGGGCACAGGTCACGAAGTTCCAGGCCTGGGCCGCCGAGCACCACGGGGCCCCGGCCGAAGGCGGATACGCGGCCCTGCACCGCTGGTCCGTCGACGAACTTGAGAGCTTCTGGAAAGCCGTCACCGAGTGGTTCGGCGTACGGTTCTCCACCCCCTACGCGCGCGTACTCGGCGATCGCACCATGCCGGGCGCCGAATGGTTCCCCGGAGCGACCCTCAACTACGCCGAACACGCCCTCCGCGCCGCCGCCATCCGCGCGGACGAACCGGCACTCCTGCACGTCGACGAGAGTCACGAGCCACGCGCGGTGACCTGGGCCGAACTGCGCAGCCAGGTCGCCTCGCTCGCCGCCGGACTGCGCACCCTCGGCGTACGCCCCGGAGACCGCGTCAGCGGTTACCTCCCGAACGTTCCCCAGGCCGTCGTCGCCCTCCTCGCCACGGCCGCCGTGGGCGGCGTCTGGACGTCCTCTGCCCCCGACTTCGGGGCCCGCAGCGTCCTCGACCGCTTCCAGCAGGTCGAACCGGTCGTCCTGTTCACCGTCGACGGCTACCGCTACGGCGGCAAGGAGCACGACCGTCGAGACACCGTCGCCGAACTCCGCCGAGAACTGCCCACCCTGCGCGCCGTCGTCCACATCCCCCTCCTGGGCACCGAAGCCCCGGACGGCGCTCTGGAGTGGTCCGCGCTGACCTCCGAGGACGTGGAACCCGTCTTCGAGCAGGTCCCGTTCGACCACCCCCTGTGGGTCCTGTACTCCTCCGGCACCACCGGCCTTCCCAAAGCCATCGTCCAGTCCCAGGGCGGCATCCTGATCGAGCACCTCAAACAGCTCGGCCTCCACTGCGACCTGGGCCCCGAGGACCGTTTCTTCTGGTACACGTCCACCGGCTGGATGATGTGGAACTTCCTCGTCTCCGGCCTGCTCACCGGCACCACGATCGTCCTGTACGACGGCAGCCCCGGATACCCGGACACGGGCGCCCAGTGGCGCGTCGCCGAACGCACCGGAGCGACCCTCTTCGGCACCTCCGCCGCGTACGTCATGGCCTGCCGCAAAGCCGGCGTCCACCCGGCACGTGACTACGACCTCTCCCGCGTGCAGTGTGTCGGCACCACGGGCTCACCGCTGCCGCCGGACGGCTTCCGCTGGCTGCACGACGAATTCGCAGAAGCCGGGGCCGACCTGTGGATCGCCTCCGTCAGCGGCGGCACCGACGTGTGCTCCTGCTTCGCAGGAGCCGTTCCCACCCTCCCCGTGCACATCGGCGAACTCCAGGCCCCCGGCCTCGGCACCGACCTCCAGTCCTGGGACCCCAGCGGCAAACCCCTCACCGACGAAGTCGGCGAACTCGTGGTCACCAACCCGATGCCGTCCATGCCGATCTACTTCTGGAACGACCCCGACGGCGCCCGCTACCACGACAGCTATTTCGACACCTACCCCGGAGTCTGGCGCCACGGTGACTGGATCACGGTCACCGCACGAGGCTCCGTCGTGATCCACGGCCGCTCGGACTCCACCCTCAACCGCCAGGGCGTCCGCATGGGTTCGGCCGACATCTACGAAGCTGTCGAGCGCCTCCCTGAGATCAAGGAGTCCCTTGTCATCGGCATCGAACAGCCCGACGGGGGCTACTGGATGCCCCTCTTCGTCCACCTCGCCCCCGGAGCCGTCCTGGACGAGGCCCTCCTGAACCGCATCAAACAGACCATCCGCGAACAGCTCTCCCCGCGCCACGTCCCCGACGAGGTCATCGAGGTCCCCGGGATCCCGCACACTCTGACCGGCAAACGCATCGAAGTCCCGGTCAAGCGCCTCCTCCAGGGCACCCCGTTGGAGAAGGCAGTCAATCCCGGCTCCATCGACAACCTCGACCTCCTGCGCTTCTACGAGGACCTGGCCCGCGAACGCTCCTGAGCCACCCACCCCCTGTCCGACGGGCGTTGTCAGTGCCGCCGGTTACTGTGAGTGAGCATTGATCGACTGCGCACAGGGGGAAAGATGGCACACACCCGGCACCAGACCATGCGACGCGTCCTGCGCCGTGAAATCGCCGGCACCATCGGCCTGCTCACGGACGAGCACGACTTCACGGCGATGCGGCGCTACCGCACCTTCACCTTCGACGACCACACGACCTACCTCCAACAAGTCGAGGCCCTGCTCAGGACACTCGCCTCCCAAGGCAGCCACACCACCGTCGCCCTCTTCGACCCCGAGGAGTACGCGGAATTCTGCGCCGAGACCGGCCTGGAACCCGACGCTCCGACCAGCCGCACCCGCTTCACGGCCGAACTGGCCGCCACGGGCCCCAGCCTCCCGTACCAAGGACAGCCCCTCGACGATCTCGTGCCCGAACTCGTCGACGAGGCCGTCCGCCAGGCCACATGGCAGTACGCGACCACACTCCTCGCCAGTATCGGCGCCTGCGCCTCCTGCGGCGAGGACATCGGGCGCGCCGCCTTCCTCCGCGCCTCGGACCTCCTGACTCGCATCCTCGACACCGCGGGGCCGGGCGAACGGCACATGGTGTGCAGCGTCTCGGCCACACCCGAACCACTCGTCGCCGCCCTGTGGGCGGACGAGAAGTCCGACGGCACGATCCACCTCGACGAAACCGAAGGCCTCGAATTCACCACGATCCTGGCCGTGGGCATCGCCACCCAGAGCGCCGGCGGCCTCGTCGTGCGCGCCAGCGCCCCCGACACGCCCGACCGCGTCTACGGCTGGTGCCTGCGCGGAGAAGGACTCAAGCCCCTCACCGCGGGCGAGGTCTTCGACGCCTACTGCACCGACATCGAATCCGGCGATCTCGTTTCCCCCGAATCAGGAGTCGACTACTGCGCCCCACCCGACCTCGGGGAGACAGGCACGCTGAGGGGAGGCCACGCCCACTGAACGCGCCAGGGGCGCTCCACCTTTGGATGGAGCGCCCCTGGGCGACCGCCGATCGTGACGTCGATATACGGCCCAAGCAGGCGTTACTCGCCGGACAGTACGGCCTGAGCCGCGTTGCGCGCCTCCTCAGCGGTGTCCGCCGCACGCGCCGCAGCCGCCGCACGCTCGCATTGCGCCAGCGTGTACTTCGCCAGCGCCGCCCGCACATAAGGAATCGACGCCGCGCCCATGGACAGCGAGGTGACACCCAGACCGGTCAACACACACGCCAGCAGTGGGTCGGACGCCGCCTCACCACAGACACCGCAGCTCTTGCCTTCGGCATTCGCCGCTTCCGCGGACAGCGCCACCAGGTCGAGCAGCGCGGGCTGCCACGGGTCCTGCAGCCGGGACACCGCGCCCACCTGACGGTCCGCGGCGAACGTGTACTGCGCGAGGTCGTTCGTCCCCAGCGACAGGAACTCGACCTCCTGGAGGATCGACCGGGCCCGCAGTGCCGCCGACGGGATCTCCACCATGGCCCCGAACTTCGCCTGCAGCCCGGCCGTACGGCACGCGTCCGCGAACGCCTTGGCGTCAGTACGGTCCGCCACCATCGGAGCCATGACCTCCAGGTAGACCGGCAACCCCTCCGCGGCCTTCGCCAGAGCAGTGAGCTGGGTCCGCAGCACCTCCGGGTGATCAAGGAGGGTCCGCAGCCCCCGCACGCCCAGCGCCGGGTTCGGCTCGTCCGCCGGGGTCAGGAAGTCCAGCGGCTTGTCCGCCCCCGCGTCGAGCACACGCACGACGACACGACCCTCGGGGAACGCCGCCAGCACCTGCCGGTACGCCTCGACCTGCTTCTCCTCCGACGGCGCCTTCTCGCTGTCGTCCAGGAAGAGGAACTCGGTACGGAAGAGGCCGACCCCCTCGGCCCCTGCCTCGACGGCGGCCGGCACATCCGCGGGCCCACCCACATTGGCCAGCAGCGGTACCTTGTGCCCGTCGGAGGTGGCACCCGGACCGGTCGCTGCGGACAGCGCCGCCTTGCGCTCCGCCGCGGAGGCCTCCAGCTCGGCCTTCTTCTCCGCACTCGGCTCCACGAAGATCTCACCGGTGCTTCCGTCCACAGCGATCACCGTGCCCTCGGCCAACTCACCGGCACCCGGCAGCGCAACCAC
>NZ_SJXB02000002.1:1385000-2817282 GCF_004337435.2 Streptomyces sp. KM273126
GACAGGCGTAGTCGATGGATAACCGGTTGATATTCCGGTACCCGCTGTGAAGCGTCAAACATCGAGCATCGTGATGCTAAGGCCGTGAAGCCGTTCCGGACCCTTCGGGGAATGGAAAGTGGTGGAGCCGCTGAACCAAGCGGTTAGTAGGTGAGTGATGGGGTGACGCAGGAAGGTAGTCCATCCCGGGCGGTGGTTGTCCCGGGGTAAGGGTGTAGCCCGAGTGGTAGGTAAATCCGCCGCTCTTGCAGGGTGAGACCTGATGCCGAGCCGATTGTGGTGAAGTGGATGATCCTATGCTGTCGAGAAAAGCCTCTAGCGAGTTTTATGGCGGCCCGTACCCTAAACCGACTCAGGTGGTCTGGTAGAGAATACCGAGGCGTTCGGGTGAACTATGGTTAAGGAACTCGGCAAAATGCCCCCGTAACTTCGGGAGAAGGGGGGCCATTCCTGGTGATCCAATTTTCTTGGTGAGCTGGGGGTGGCCGCAGAGACCAGCGAGAAGCGACTGTTTACTAAAAACACAGGTCCGTGCGAAGCCGTAAGGCGATGTATACGGACTGACGCCTGCCCGGTGCTGGAACGTTAAGGGGACCGGTTAGCTCACTTTCGGGTGGGCGAAGCTGAGAACTTAAGCGCCAGTAAACGGCGGTGGTAACTATAACCATCCTAAGGTAGCGAAATTCCTTGTCGGGTAAGTTCCGACCTGCACGAATGGCGTAACGACTTCTCGACTGTCTCAACCATAGGCCGGTGAAATTGCACTACGAGTAAAGATGCTCGTTTCGCGCAGCAGGACGGAAAGACCCCGGGACCTTTACTACAGTTTGATATTGGTGTTCGGTTCGGCTTGTGTAGGATAGCTGGGAGACTGTGAAGCGTGGACGCCAGTTCATGTGGAGTCGTCGTTGAAATACCAGTCTGGTCGTGCTGGATGTCTAACCTGGGTCCGTGATCCGGATCAGGGACAGTGTCTGATGGGTAGTTTAACTGGGGCGGTTGCCTCCTAAAGGGTAACGGAGGCGCCCAAAGGTTCCCTCAGCCTGGTTGGCAATCAGGTGTTGAGTGTAAGTGCACAAGGGAGCTTGACTGTGAGACCGACGGGTCGAGCAGGGACGAAAGTCGGGACTAGTGATCCGGCGGTGGCTTGTGGAAGCGCCGTCGCTCAACGGATAAAAGGTACCCCGGGGATAACAGGCTGATCTTCCCCAAGAGTCCATATCGACGGGATGGTTTGGCACCTCGATGTCGGCTCGTCGCATCCTGGGGCTGGAGTCGGTCCCAAGGGTTGGGCTGTTCGCCCATTAAAGCGGTACGCGAGCTGGGTTTAGAACGTCGTGAGACAGTTCGGTCCCTATCCGCTGTGCGCGTAGGAGTCTTGAGAAGGGCTGTCCCTAGTACGAGAGGACCGGGACGGACGAACCTCTGGTGTGCCAGTTGTTCTGCCAAGGGCATGGCTGGTTGGCTACGTTCGGGAGGGATAACCGCTGAAAGCATCTAAGCGGGAAGCCTGCTTCGAGATGAGGACTCCCACCCACTTGATGGGGTAAGGCTCCCAGTAGACGACTGGGTTGATAGGCCAGGTCTGGAAGCCCGGTAACGGGTGGAGGTGACTGGTACTAATAGGCCGAGGGCTTGTCCTCAGTTGCTCGCGTCCACTGTGTTGGTTCTGAAACCACGAACAACCCCACGTTTGCCACAGGCGTGGTGCGGTTGAGTGTTTCATAGTGTTTCGGTGGTCATAGCGTGAGGGAAACGCCCGGTTACATTCCGAACCCGGAAGCTAAGCCTTACAGCGCCGATGGTACTGCAGGGGGGACCCTGTGGGAGAGTAGGACACCGCCGAACTCCTTTTAGAGCTCTGGCTCTTGGGTGAGATGCCCAAGAGCCAGAGCTTTTTTGCGTGAGGTAAGGTCAGGGGGCATAGTTGGCTCGTTTCCCACAGGAGGCCCCCGGGTGGAGGTCCAGGAGACCCGGATCCAGACAGACCGGGTCCTCACCATCCCGAACATCCTCAGCATGGCGCGGCTCGTTGGTGTGCCCGTCTTCCTGTGGTTGATCCTCTGGCCTGAGTTCGGCGGTCCCAAGAGTGATGGCTGGGCGCTTCTGGTGTTGGCGCTCAGTGGCGTCAGCGACTATCTGGACGGCAAGCTCGCTCGGCGCTGGAACCAGATCAGCAGCCTTGGCCGGCTCCTCGACCCCGCGGCAGACAGGCTCTACATTCTGTCGACTCTGGTGGGTCTCACCTGGCGCGAGATTCTGCCACTTTGGTTGACCGCTGTACTGCTGGCGCGAGAGCTGGTTCTGTTGGTGATGGTGGGCATCCTCAGGCGTCACGGCTATCCACCGCCGCAGGTGAACTTCCTGGGGAAAGCCGCTACCTTCAACCTGATGTACGCCTTCCCGTTGCTGTTGCTCAGTGACGGAAGTGGATGGATCTCGTCACTCGCTGCTATTTTCGGATGGGCGTTCGCCGGATGGGGTACAACGCTGTACTGGTGGGCAGGGATCCTCTACGTGGTTCAGGTCCGCCGACTTGTCACGGCGGACGCCATGGCCGATTGAGCTCGCCCGATTGGGCGGCCGTAGTGGCCTGATGGCCCGTGTCGGAAAAGTGCGGGACAATCTGGACGGGTGAAGTCGGCTAGACCGTCGTCTCTTCGAGGAGGACGCTTCCGACATGAAGGCCGTCGTGATGGCCGGAGGCGAGGGCACGCGCCTTCGCCCCATGACCTCAAGCATGCCCAAACCGCTCCTGCCCGTGGCGAACCGCCCGATCATGGAGCACGTGTTGCGGCTGCTCAAAAGGCATGGGCTCAACGAGACCGTCGTAACTGTTCAGTTCCTGGCCTCGCTCGTCAAGAACTACTTCGGTGACGGTGAGGAGCTCGGGATGGAGCTCACCTATGCCAATGAGGAGAAGCCACTCGGAACTGCCGGGAGCGTCAAGAACGCCGAGGAGGCGCTGAAGGACGACGCGTTCCTCGTCATCTCCGGCGATGCTCTGACCGACTTCGACCTCACCGAGCTCATCAATTTCCACAAGGAAAAGGGTGCTCTGGTCACCGTTTGTCTGACGCGTGTACCGAATCCCCTGGAATTCGGAATCACCATCGTGGACGAGGAAGGCAAGGTGGAGCGCTTCCTGGAGAAGCCCACCTGGGGTCAGGTCTTCTCGGACACGGTGAACACCGGCATCTATGTGATGGAGCCCGAGGTCTTCGACTATGTCGAGTCCGACGTTCCCGTCGACTGGTCCGGCGATGTCTTCCCCCAGCTGATGAAGGAAGGCAAGCCGATCTATGGCTATGTCGCCGAGGGCTACTGGGAGGACGTCGGTACCCACGAGAGCTACGTGAAGGCACAGGCCGACGTCCTGGAGGGCAAGGTCGACGTCGAGATCGACGGGTTCGAGCTCTCGCCCGGGGTGTGGGTTGCCGAGGGTGCCGAGGTGCATCCCGACGCCGTACTGAGAGGGCCGTTGTACGTCGGTGACTACGCCAAGGTCGAGGCCGACGTCGAAATCCGCGAGCACACCGTCGTCGGGTCGAATGTCGTCGTGAAAAGCGGGGCTTTCCTGCACAAGGCCGTCGTCCACGACAACGTGTACATCGGACAGCACAGCAATCTGCGGGGCTGTGTCGTCGGAAAGAACACCGACATCATGCGGGCCGCGCGGATCGAAGACGGTGCCGTCATCGGCGATGAGTGTCTCGTCGGTGAAGAATCGATTGTGCAGGGGAACGTACGCGTCTATCCGTTCAAGACCATCGAGGCCGGCGCCTTCGTCAACACCTCGGTGATCTGGGAATCGCGGGGGCAGGCGCATCTGTTCGGTGCTCGCGGTGTCTCCGGCATCCTGAACGTGGAGATCACGCCAGAGCTGGCCGTACGACTTGCTGGGGCGTATGCGACGACCCTGAAGAAGGGCTCCACCGTCACCACGGCCCGCGACCATTCCCGAGGTGCCCGTGCGCTGAAGCGGGCGGTCATTTCGGCCCTCCAGGCCAGTGCCATCGACGTACGCGACCTGGAGAACGTGCCTCTGCCGGTGGCCCGGCAGCAGACCG
The DNA here is from genome assembly GCF_004337435.2 of Streptomyces sp. KM273126. Lineage (NCBI taxonomy): Bacteria > Bacillati > Actinomycetota > Actinomycetes > Kitasatosporales > Streptomycetaceae > Streptomyces > Streptomyces sp. KM273126. The sequence continues at coordinate 1,389,071 of NZ_SJXB02000002.1, forward strand.
CCCGGGGCAGCGCGGGCGGGATCATGATCCGGACCACGCCCGGAGTGCCGGACTCCGTCGACATCATGTTCTTCGACGGGCAGGGGGCCGATCTCTCTCAGACGAGACAGCGGAAGCTGGACCGTGTGTTCGCGCGCCAGGAATACCGGCGGGCGTTCCCTGGAGAGATCGGTGACCTGCACTTCCCGGCGAGCGTCTTCGACTCGTACACCGGATCGCTGCTGCGGAACGTCGACACGACCGGGATCGCCGAGTCGGGCCTCAAGGTCGTCGTGGACGCGTCCAACGGCAGTGCCGGGCTCGTACTGCCCAGCCTGCTCGGCAAGCTCGGGGTGGACTCGCTGACCATCAATCCCGGTCTCAACGAGTCCAGGCCGACGGAAACAGCGGACATGCGGCGGTCGGGGCTGGTGCGACTGGGCGAGATAGTGGCGTCGTCGCGTGCCGCGTTCGGAGTGCGGTTCGACCCCGTGGGTGAGCGGCTCTCCCTCGTTGACGAGAAGGGGCGCATCGTCGAGGACGACCGGGCACTGTTGGTGATGCTCGATCTGGTGGCCGCGGAGCGACGCAGCGGACGAGTGGCGTTGCCGGTGACCACCACGAGGATCGCCGAGCAGGTGGCGGCGTACCACGGGACGCAGGTGGAGTGGACGACCACCTCGCCGGACGATCTGACCCGGGTCGGGCGCGACGACTCCACGATCTTCGGTGGTGACGGACGTGGTGGCTTCATCGTGCCGGAGTTCAGCAGCGTCTTCGACGGAACTGCGGCCTTCGTGCGGCTCATCGGGCTGGTGGCCCGGACGCAGCTCACGCTCAGCCAGATCGACGCGCGGATTCCGCGGGCGCATGTCCTCAAGCGGGATCTCGCGACCCCCTGGGCCGTGAAGGGACTGGTCATGCGGCGGGTCGTAGAGGCCGCCGGGGAGCGGTTTGTCGACACGACCGACGGTGTTCGGGTCGTGGAGACCGACGGGCGGTGGGTGATGGTACTGCCCGACCCGGCCGAAGCCGTCACGCATCTGTGGGCCGAGGGGCCCGACGACGCGTCCGCGCAGGCCCTCCTGGACGAGTGGGCGGAGGTCGTGGACAGCGCCGGGCGCTGAGCACACGCGCCACGCGCGCGTGCCGGACAAGTACCCCCAACGGGGCTTGTCCGGCACGCCGATCGGGCCATCGGTGGGGCCATTCGGAGGTACTGATCGCGACGTGCGACTATGTGCGGCATGCCGCAGCAGACCCCCGTTCGGGGTACCCCTACGCGACCCTCGCGCCCGGACGCCTCCATGTCGCTGCTCACCAACGTCATGGATCACAGCCTCGACGACGGGTACGCCGAGGCCGCTGCCCGCAAGCAGGCCGAGGGCATCAGCGGTATGCCCAAGACCGTGCGGGCCAAGCTCGGGCTCGCCGCCGGTCTGGTTCTCGCGGCCCTCGTGGTGACCCTGGGAGCGGCGCAGGCGCGCGTGGCGGCCCCCGTCGTCGCCAAGGAACGCGAGGAGCTCATCGACCGTATCGAGCGCGAGACCGCGGCAGCCGACAAGGTGGAAGGCACCATTGACGAGCTCCGCGGCGATGTGAGCGCGCGGCAGCGCGAGGCGCTGAGAAAGGGCGGTGGCGGCGACCAGGGGGAGCTCGTGGGCATCCTGGCAGGGGCCGTCGAGGTGCACGGTCCCGGTGTCAAACTCGTCGTCAACGACGCCAAGGACGCCAGCTGGGGCGGTAGCGGCGACGCCCGTGGGACCTCCGGGTTCTCCGACACGGGGCGCGTCCGTGACCGCGACATGCAGCGGGTCGTCAATGGGATGTGGCAGTCGGGCGCGGAGGCGATCTCGATCAACGGGCAGCGGCTGACGGCGCTGTCCGCGATCCGGGCCGCGGGTGACGCGATACTGGTCGACAACAAGCCGCTGGTGCCGCCGTACACGGTGCTTGCCGTGGGGGACGGGAAGAAGTTGAGCACCCGGTTCCAGAACAGCCCCGACGGGTTGTATCTGCATGCGCTGCAGGAGAACTTCGGGATCCGGACGGCCATTTCCGTCGAGGGCGACGTCCGGCTGCCTGCCGCACCGAGCGTGATCGTACGAACAGCAGAACCGAGAACTGAGAAGGGCACATCGTGATCGCCGTACTGGGCCTCGTCGTGGGAGTCGTGGCCGGACTCTTGGTCCGGCCCGAGGTTCCGGCGGTGGTCGAGCCGTACCTCCCCATCGCCGTCGTGGCGGCGCTCGACGCCGTGTTCGGAGGCCTGCGCGCGATGCTGGACGGCATCTTCGACGACAAGGTCTTCGTGGTGTCGTTCCTGTCGAACGTGGTCGTGGCCGCGCTGATCGTGTTCCTGGGCGACAAGCTGGGTGTCGGCGCCCAGCTGTCCACGGGCGTCGTGGTCGTCCTCGGAATCCGTATCTTCTCCAACGCCGCGGCGATCCGCCGGCACGTCTTCCAGGCGTGAGGCCGATGAGCGACCACGACGAGACGCCGACGACGAACCTGCGCTCGGACGGCGGCCCGAAGATCGTCGGCCAGAAGAACGGCGGCCAGAGGGAGACCGGCCAGAAGAACAGCGGCCGGGAGGAGACGCCGCCGACGCAACTGCGCCGGGCACTTCCCGAAGAGGTAGCCCCCGAGCCCGCCGATGCCTCTGAGGAGACCGATCAGGAGGAGCAGCCTGTTCTGACCGGTCGACAACGGCTCGTGATGGGGCTGTGGCCGCCGCGCGTCACACGCGCCCAACTCATCGTGGCCCTGTTGCTGTTCGGCCTCGGCTTCGGCCTGGCTGTGCAGGTGGCCTCCAACAGCGACAACGACAGCGCCCTGCGTGGCGCACGTCAGACAGATCTTGTTCGCATCCTTGATGAACTGGACGACCGTACTCAGCGTCTGGAAGAGGAGAAGCAGGGTCTCGAAGATCAGCGCACCGAGCTGGAGAACAGCTCGGACCAGGCCGAAGAGGCCCGTAAGCAGACGGTCGAGAAGGAGAGACAACTCGGCATCCTGGCGGGCACGGTGGCGGCGGAGGGACCCGGCATCACGTTGACGATCAATGACACGAAGGGAACGGTCGAGGCGGACATGCTGCTCGACGCGATCCAGGAGCTGCGCGCGGCCGGCGCGGAGGCGATCCAGGTGAACGGTGTACGGGTTGTCGCCAGCACGTATCTGACGGACTCGGGCAAGGGGATCAGCGTTGACGGGAACAAGATCACCCAGCCCTATCGTTTCAAGGTCATCGGCAAGCCGCAGGACCTGGAGCCCGCACTGAACATCCCGGGAGGCGTGGTGCAGACGCTGGAGAAGGAGCAGGCCACCGTGATCGTGGAGCGGGCAGACAAGATCATCGTGGACGCCTTGCGGGCGGCGAAGCAGCCTGACTACGCTCGGTCGTCCTCCCAGTGAACCCCGGGTGCATGGGGGCGGTCCGACGGGGGCATGAGGTTGCGGGGGGTCGGCGCACCAAACGGGTGGTGCGTGGTGGAAACTGTCAGGTGGATACGGACGTTGTGAGGATGTCCGGGTCGACCGATGTGGTCAATCAGGGTTCGTCCTGCCCCACGGGCGGGTCTGTTTCGGTCAAGGGGAATCGCCCGTGAAGTTGTTTGCGAAGTTGTTCGGCAAGAGCGCGCGAGAGGACAGCGGCAACGCTACCGCTCGCCATCGGGCACAGCCCGACGAAGAGGGCCAGCGCCCTCTGTTCCGCGACCAGGTGTCTGGTCCGGGCGGTGACATTTCCGGAGGTCAGGGCGCGCCGTCTGTTGACCCTGCCCAGTCCGGCCGCATAGGTTTCGGAGATCCGTCAACCTCAGGTTCGGGTGGAGGGTTCGGCCCCGGCCCGTACGAGTCCAATGCCCCGGCGGGGCAGCCGCGGCAGGAGGATCCGTCCATGTCGGCCCTGGTGTGTACGAGGTGCGGGAACCGCAACGCGGAGAACAGCCGTTTCTGCTCCAACTGCGGCGCGCCGCTGCGGGCCGGGGCGGCCGCGGAGCGTCCGTCCGAGACGACCTCCACGATCTCCATCTCGGGCATTGAGGCGTACGACTCCGAGACCACCGGCCAGACGCCGATCCCGGCCCTCTCACCCGAGGCGCAGGCGGCTGTGGACGCGCTGCCGCTCGGCTCGGCCCTCCTGGTGGTGCGCCGCGGTCCGAACTCGGGCAGCCGGTTCCTCCTGGACGGCGACCTGACGACGGCGGGGCGTCATCCGCAGAGCGACATCTTCCTGGACGACGTGACCGTCTCGCGTCGTCATGTGGAGTTCCGTCGCGGACCGGACGGCTCCTTCACGGTCGCCGACGTCGGCAGCCTGAACGGCACGTACGTCAACCGGGAGCGGATCGACCAGGTCGCGCTCTCGAACGGTGACGAGGTGCAGATCGGCAAGTACCGCCTGGTCTTCTACGCGAGCCAGCGGGGCTACTGACCCGTCAGGGAAGGTCCATGCTTCATACACCGAGCGGTGGTGCCGGGAACGGCGCCGCCGCCACGGACAGCGGACTGATGAGCATCGGCACGGTGCTGAGCGTGCTGCGCGACGAATTCCCCGAAGTGACGATCTCCAAGATCCGTTTCCTGGAGTCGGAGGGGCTGGTCGAGCCGCAGCGTACCCCTTCGGGGTACCGGAAGTTCAGCGCCGAGGACGTCGAGCGTCTCGGGCACGTGCTGAGGATGCAGCGGGACCACTATCTGCCGCTCAAGGTGATCCGGGAGCATTTGGACGCCCTGGAGCGAGGTGAGCCGGTGCGGCTGCCCGTCCTGGGGCGCCAGCGTGACACGGGTGACGGGGAGCAGCGGCTCGACGAGCTCTTCGGGGAGCCCGAGGAGCCGGCAGCGGTCCGGCTCGGACGCGCGGAACTCCTGGCCGCAGCCGAGATCGACGAGGACCAGCTGGCCGAGTGGGAGTCGTACGGACTCGTCTGTGCGCTGCCCGACGGGGCGTACGACCCGGAGGCGGCGACCGTGGCCACCCTTCTGGTGGAACTGGGGCGGGTCGGGATCGGGCCACGGCACCTGCGGGCCATGAAAGCCGCCGCCGACCGTGAGGCGGGCCTCGTCGACCAGGTGGTGGCGCCCCTGCGACGCCACCGCAATCCGCAGACCAGGGCCCATGCGGAGGCCCGTACGAAGGAGCTGGCGGAGCTCACGGTGAAGCTGCACGCCGCACTGGTGCAGACGGCGCTCGGAGTGAGGCTGCCCTGACTCTCCGGGGCGGGACGGGGCCGGTCTCGTGGGCCAATCTCTGTCCGACTACCCAAACGTCCCGCGCACGGCCTAGGGTTGCTGTGTGAACGAGCTCGATGTCGTAGGTGTCCGGGTCGAAATGCCCTCCAACCAGCCGATCGTGCTCCTGCGTGAAGTGGGAGGCGACCGCTACCTCCCCATCTGGATCGGACCGGGGGAGGCAACGGCCATCGCTTTCGCCCAGCAGGGCATGGCCCCCGCTCGACCGCTGACCCACGACCTGTTCAAGGACGTGCTGGAGGCCGTAGGTCAGGAGCTCACCGAAGTGCGCATCACGGATCTGCGTGAGGGCGTCTTCTACGCGGAGCTGGTGTTCGCCAGCGGCGTCGAGGTGAGCGCCCGCCCGTCCGACGCCATAGCGCTGGCCCTGCGCACCGGGACGCCGATCTTCGGCAGCGATGGAGTGCTCGACGACGCCGGCATCGCCATCCCGGACGAGCAGGAGGACGAGGTGGAGAAGTTCCGCGAGTTCCTCGACCAGATCTCGCCCGAGGACTTCGGTACGAGCAGCCAGTGAGGCGGTTCGAGGGGCCGGAGAGCGGTACGCCTTAGCGGGCGGGCCGCAGCGACGGAGCTGGCGAGCTGCGCAGGCCGTCGGCCCTGTGTGTGCCACGGTGCGGGGATGGCTTGTGGCGATCTTGAGCAGCAGGTGGCCCTCAGAAGCCCTGAATCCCGGTGGACCGCGGGACAGTCCGACGGTCGGCTGCGAAACAGTCCGTCGGTTGGTCGTGAGGCGGACGTGGCCGGGGCGATTAGTGGTCGTGTGCGGCGTGTGTACCGGTGGAGGCACGGTGTTACACCGCCCGGCCGAAAGCGCATTCGGCTAGCCTTTCCCGGCGGGAGGGCACGGGAAACCACTCCTTGGGTGATTATCACTCGGCGTGCCGAGTGTGGCGATCGTTGACGCACCCCTGGTGACTGCCTACCTTCGAGAAGGCAGGTCAAGGACGGAGGTCGGCGTGAGAAACAGCGGCGACGGTACGGCTGGGGGCGCCCCGGGACGCAGCCCGGGGGAGAGTGGCCCGTACCCTCCCCCGAGCTCTCGGCTCCGCGCGAGCAGGGGGTACCCCGGCAACGTCTCGCCCAGGCCGGCGCCGGTGCCGACCGACGCGGGGGCGACGTCCGAGGCGGCAGAACAGATCGGTTACCGCGGCCCCACCGCGTGCGCGGCCGCGGGCATCACCTACCGGCAACTCGACTACTGGGCCCGCACAGGTCTCGTCGAGCCGAGCGTACGGCCCGCCTACGGCTCCGGTACGCAGAGGCTCTACAGCTTCCGGGACGTCGTCGTCCTGAAGGTCGTCAAGCGGTTCCTCGACACCGGTGTGTCGCTGCAGAACATCCGCACCGCTGTCCAGCACCTCAGAGAGCGTGGCTTCCGGGACCTGGAGCGGATGACGCTGATGAGCGACGGCGCGACCGTCTACGAGTGCATGTCCCCCGACGAGGTCCACGCCCTGCTGCAGGGCGGGCAGGGCATCTTCGGGATCGCTGTGGGCGTGGTCTGGCGGGACGTGGAGAGCGCGCTGTCCCAGCTGCACGGCGAGCGGGTCGACACGGGTGAGACGCTCGTGGGCCACAACCCCGCGGACGAGCTGGCGCGGCGGCGGAACCGGGCGGTCTGAACGAACAGGGCCCGCCGGGGTTCTGTGCGCTGCCGCACCGGCGCGTTGTCAGTGGCGTAGGGCAGCATCGGAGATGTGAGAACCGCGCCCACGATCCTGCATCTCGACATGGATGCCTTCTACGCCTCGGTGGAGCAGGCTTCCAAGCCGAGCCTGCGCGGGAAGGCCGTCATCGTCGGCGGGCTCGGGCCGCGAGGGGTGGTCGCCACCGCCTCCTACGAGGCGCGGGTCTTCGGGGTGCACTCGGCGATGCCCATGGGCCAGGCGCGGCGGCTCGCGCCCAACGCCGCGTATCTCGTGCCGCGGTTCGAGGTCTACCGCGCGATCAGTGAGCAGGTCATGGGACTGCTGCGTGCTCTGTCGCCGCTGGTGGAGCCGCTGAGCCTGGACGAGGCGTTCGTCGACCTGGAGGCCGGGGGAGCGGCCTGGGACGCGGAGTCGGCGCGGCTCACCGGGACGAAGCTGCGTTCGGACATCCGGGCCGTGACCGGGCTGACCGGATCTGTGGGGCTCGCCGCGTCCAAGATGCTCGCGAAAATCGCGTCCGAGGAGGCCAAGCCCGACGGGCTCTTGCTCATCGTGCCCGGGACCGAGCGGGCGCTGCTCGGGCCCAAGTCGGTGCGGATCCTGCCAGGAGTGGGGCCCACAACCGGCGACCATCTGCGGCGGGCCGGCATCACGACGGTCGAGGAGATCGTGGAGGCCGGTGAGGACGAGCTCGTGCGGCTGGTGGGGAAGGCCCACGGGCACGGCCTGTACGCCATGGCGCTGGCGCACGACGACCGTCCCGTGGTGGCCGAGCGGGACACGAAGTCCGTTTCGGTGGAGGACACCTACGACATGGACATCCACGACCGGGTCCGGGTCCGCACGGAGGTGCAACGGCTCGCGGACCGGTGCGTGCGGCGGCTGCGTGCGGCGCGGCTGTCCGGGCGGACCATAGTGCTGAAGGTGAGGCGGTACGACTTCTCGACGCTCACCCGGTCCGAAACGCTGCGCGGGCCCACGGACGACCCGGCCGTGGTGCGGGAGACGGCGGCGCGACTGCTGGAGGCCGTGGACACCACGGGAGGCGTACGGCTGCTCGGGGTGGGCGTCAGCGGGCTCGCCGACTACACGCAGGAGGACCTGTTCGCTCAGGCGGCGGGGGAGACACACCTCGACGACGAGGACACGCTGGAGGAGCCTGCCCGGGAGGATTCCGCACTCGTCGAGCGGCGGTGGCCCGCCGGGCACGACGTATGTCATGCCGAGTACGGGCACGGGTGGGTGCAGGGCAGTGGGCTGGGCCGTGTCACCGTGCGCTTCGAGACACCCGACTCGGCACCCGGTCGCGTCCGTACCTTCCGTACCGACGATCCGGCCCTGCAGCCGGCCGATCCGCTGCCGCTGATACCGGCGGGGCCAGGGCAGTCGGAGGTGACGGCAGTGGGGCGGAAGGCGAGCCCCGGGTCGCAAGGGGCCGTTGCGGCGAAAGAGTGAACTCGAATGGCGGGAGGCGGGTGGCAGGACCTGAGCCGCCTAGGCGTGCGTTTGGCGCTGGGCGGACGGTCGGGGCATGAGGGCGCCGGGTGGCGGGCTGCCCGGCTCCGCCGCCCGGCGCTGCGGGACGAGTCGTCGTGGTCGTGGGGCTGTGGCGGCTCAGGCCTCCTCCGTGCCCGCGATGCGGCCGAATTCGCTGTCCACCGGGGGAGGAGGGGCGATGTCCAGGCCGTAGTGGTGGTAGAGCTGGAGTTCCTGTTCCGGGGAGAGATGGCGGCCGACGCCGAAGTCGGGGGCGTCCTTGATGAGGGCGCGGTCGAAGGGGACGCGGAGGGCTCCCTCGACCAGTTCGCTGGGCTCCAGGGGGACGAAGGCGTCTCGGCTGAACAGGCCCATGCGTATCGCCGCCCACTCGGGGATTCCTGTCGCGTCGTCGAGGTACACCTCGTCGACGGTGCCGATCTTGGTGCCCTTGCGGTCGAACGCTTTGCGGCCGATCAGGTTGCGCGGATCGATGTCGGTCTGCACGGGCCCTCCAAGTGATCGCATATGGAGCAACGCATCCGTAACACTACGAAAAGCCACATTGGGGAAGGTGGCCACTCGAAGACGCGTGCGTTGAACGCGCTGGTAGGCTGACAGCGGCTGCTGACCCCGTGCGGGAGAGTCCTCCGGCATCGTCGGAGGCGCCGAAGGAGCAACTCCTCCCCGGAATCTCTCAGGCCCCTGTACCGCACGGACGAGGTCACTCTGGAAAGCAGAGCGGGTGTCAACGGCTTCCGCTCTCACCGACGGTGAAAGCCGGGACCCTCGGGTGACCCGGCGAAGCTCTCAGGTTGAGATGACAGAGGGGGAGGCCGTCCGGGCGCCCGTGCCGTGGTGCCCCTCGAAGGTCGCGTCAGACCAGGAGGCCTCCGCAATGACCGCCGATCGCATCCCGCTCTCCGAGCTCGAACAGGGCACCCCGTTCGAGCAGCGCCACATAGGCCCCGACCTGGAGGCCAGGGCGAAGATGCTCGCCCAGGTCGGGTACGGCTCGCTCGACGAGCTGACCACCGCCGCGGTGCCGGACGTGATCAAGAACGCCGACCGGCTGGAGCTGCCGGGCGCGCGTACCGAGGCGGAGGTTCTCGCCGAGCTGCGCTCCCTCGCGGACCGCAACCAGGTGCTGGACTCCATGATCGGGCTCGGCTACCACGGGACGTTCACGCCGCCCGTCATCCTGCGGAACGTCATGGAGAACCCGGCCTGGTACACGGCCTACACGCCGTATCAGCCGGAGATCTCGCAGGGGCGCCTCGAAGCGCTGCTGAACTTCCAGACGATGGTCGCCGAACTGACCGGTCTGCCGACCTCGGGTGCCTCGTTGCTCGACGAGGGCACCGCGGCCGCGGAGGCGATGGCGCTGTCGCGGCGCGTCGGCAAGAACAAGAAGGGCCTGTTCCTGGTCGACGCGGACGCGCTGCCGCAGACCATCGCGGTGATCGAGACGCGTGCCGAGCCGACCGGCGTCGAGGTCGTCGTCGCCGATCTGAGTGAGGGCATTCCGGCCAGGATCGCCGAGCGCGAGATCAACGGCGTCTTCCTGCAGTACCCCGGCGCCTCCGGTGCCGTACGCGACCTCAAGCCCGTCATCAAGCAGGCGCACGAGCTGGGCGCCCTGGTCACCGTGGCTGCCGACCTGCTAGCGCTCACGCTGCTGACCTCGCCCGGAGAGCTGGGTGCCGACATCGCGGTCGGGACGACGCAGCGCTTCGGTGTGCCGATGGGCTTCGGCGGGCCGCACGCCGGCTACATGGCCGTGCACGAGAAGTTCGCCCGCAGCCTGCCCGGGCGGCTCGTCGGCGTCTCCGTGGACGCGGACGGGCACAAGGCGTACCGGCTCGCCCTGCAGACGCGGGAGCAGCACATCCGCCGTGAGAAGGCGACCAGCAACATCTGCACTGCCCAGGTGCTGCTCGCTGTGATGGCCGGCATGTACGCCGTGTACCACGGGCCCGAGGGACTGAAAGCCATCGCCCGGCGCACTCACCGGTACGCCACGATCCTCGCCGCCGGCCTCACCGCGGGCGGGGTCGAGGTCGTGCACGGCGCTTACTTCGACACGCTGACCACGCGGGTGCCGGGGCGGGCCGCCGAGATCGTCGCGGCCGCACGCGAGCACGGGGTGAACCTGCGGCTCGTGGACGCCGACCAGGTGTCGATCGCGTGCGACGAGACCACCACGCGGGCTCAGCTCGGCGCGGTGTGGACGGCGTTCGGCGTCAAGGGCGACATCGAGGCGCTGGACGCGGCGGCGGAGGACACGCTGCCGGCCGCGCTGCTGCGCACCGACGACTACCTGACCCACCCGGTCTTCCACCAGCACCGCTCCGAGACCGCGATGCTGCGCTACCTGCGCAGGCTGGCCGACCGTGACTACGCCCTCGACCGCGGCATGATCCCGCTGGGCTCCTGCACGATGAAGCTCAACGCGACCACTGAGATGGAGCCGGTCACCTGGCCGGAGTTCGGGCAGATGCACCCCTTCGCGCCCGCCGAGCAGGCGCAGGGCTACCTCACGCTCATCACCGAGCTGGAGGTACGTCTGGCCGAGGTCACCGGGTACGACAGGGTGTCGCTGCAGCCGAACGCGGGTTCGCAGGGTGAACTGGCCGGTCTGCTCGCCGTACGTGGCTACCACCGGGCCAACGGCGACGAGCAGCGCACCGTCTGCCTCATTCCGTCCTCCGCGCACGGCACGAACGCGGCCAGCGCAGTGATGGCCGGCATGAAGGTCGTCGTCGTGAAGACCGCCGAGGACGGCGAGATCGACGTCGAGGACCTGCGGGCCAAGATCGAGCAGTACCGCGACGAGCTGGCGGTGCTGATGATCACGTACCCGTCGACGCACGGCGTGTTCGAGGAGCACGTCGCCGACGTCTGCGCGGCCGTGCACGACGCCGGCGGTCAGGTGTACATCGACGGTGCGAACCTCAACGCGCTGGTGGGCCTGGCCAAGCCGGGTCACTTCGGCGGTGACGTCTCGCACCTGAACCTGCACAAGACGTTCTGCATCCCGCACGGGGGCGGCGGTCCGGGTGTCGGCCCCGTCGGTGTACGGGCGCACCTGGCGCCGTACCTGCCGAACCACCCGCTCCAGCCCGCGGCCGGTCCGGAGACGGGTGTGGGCCCGATCTCGGCAGCCCCCTGGGGCTCCGCGGGCATCCTGCCCATCTCGTGGGCGTACGTCCGCCTCATGGGCGGTGAGGGTCTCAAGCGCGCCACGCAGGTGGCGGTCCTCAGCGCCAACTACATCGCCAAGCGCCTGGAGCCGCACTACCCGGTGCTGTACACCGGCCCCGGCGGTCTGGTCGCGCATGAGTGCATCATCGACCTGCGGCCGCTGACCAAGGCGACCGGCGTGAGCGTCGACGATGTCGCGAAGCGGCTGATCGACTACGGCTTCCACGCGCCGACGATGTCGTTCCCGGTGGCCGGGACGCTGATGATCGAGCCGACCGAGTCCGAGGACCTGATCGAGCTGGACCGGTTCTGCGAGGCCATGATCGCGATCCGCGCGGAGATCGAGCGGGTCGGTTCGGGGGAGTGGCCGGCGGATGACAACCCGCTGCGGGGTGCCCCGCACACGGCTGCCGCGCTCGGCGGGGAGTGGGAGCACGCGTACTCGCGCGAGGAGGCCGTGTTCCCGGCGGGCGTCTCGGCCGCGGACAAGTACTGGCCGCCGGTGCGCCGGATCGATCAGGCCTTCGGCGACCGGAACCTGGTCTGCTCCTGCCCGCCGCTGGACGCCTACGAAGAGTAGTCACCCCGGGACATGCGTCGGGGCCGGTTCGGAGAGTGCTTCTCCGGCCGGCCCCTTCATGTCTCCGGGCGGTTGCCCGCCCGTGTGTGTGCGACTCAGGCGGCCGTCATCACGTGTGCGCGGTGCGGGGCGATGATCTGGCCGTCAGGCAGGAGCTCACCGGTGTCCTCGAAGAGCAGAACGCCATTGCACAGGAGGCTCCATCCCTGCTCCGGGTGGTGTACCACGAGGCGGGCGGAATCCCGGTCGGCTGATTCGGCTGTCGGACACGATGGCTGATGCTGGCACATGGTGGTAGGGATCTTTCGGTTTGTTGTGGTGTGTGGGATTGCTGTCGTGGCCGGCTCGCGGCTTGAAGCGTTGTTCATGGCCGCCCCCGTTGTGATAAGTCGGTCGGTCCCAGTGTTGCCCTACGAGCGTCAATCCGCAGCGGTTTTGCGGCACCGTTTTCTCACAGGTTTATGACGCATCTCACGTGCGGACGGTTCATCCCCACCGCACTGTCCCTTCGGGTGGTTCGCCCTGGCCGGATGGGGCTAGTCCATGCGGGTCGACGGTTCATTTTCGGCTCGTACGAGCGTTATCGCGCCCGAAAGAGCGGTGAGTCCTGTCGGCAGGAAAGCCGTACCCCGCCGCCGGTCATTTCCGGGGCGGGGTACGGGGTTGTCCGGGTGTGAAGTGTCAGGCGCTGAGCAGTGGTGCCGGAGTTACCCGGTGGGTCAGGACCGGCAGCAGGTCCGCGACCGGGTAAGGGCGGTTGGCCGCGATGCCGGGTGGGGCGGGAGTCAGCGGGACCAGGACGTCCGTGGCGGCCGGGTGGCCGGTGGCGCCGTCCGCGGTGCAGTCGCCGTGCAGCCAGAGCGTGAGCATGTACAGCTCGGGTACCGACAGCAGCCGCGCCTGGTACGGCTGCTGCACGGACTCCGCCTGGCGCAGTGCGAGTTCCGTGGCGGCGACGTACGGGCCCTCGAAGAAGTGCGAGAAGGCCCAGCCGTCGGGCGTCAGCCGGGTTTCCGCGGCGGCCACCGCGCGGCCGCCGCTGCGGATCAGGAAACGCCATCCGGCCAGCCGGGTCGCGGACGCGCCCTCGGGGGTGATCCGGTCCAGCACGTGGACGGGCAGCGGCAGTTCGGGTGTCACTGGTCCCTGGGTGCTGCGCAGGGACGGGGTGGGTGCCTCGCGGACGGCGGTGGGGGATCCGAGTGCCGTCAGGACGGTGCGCAGTGCGGGCGCGGGAGCCGGGGGGACATGCAGCGGCATGGTGGGTCGCCTCTCATTCGACAGGCACAGTGGCGCGAGGTCGGGGGCGGACGGCGCTGTCAGCTCTCGGGCTCAGAGAGGTGGGGCCTTGGGGTCCGGCGCGGGAGGCGGCCTGCCGCACGTCACCTGACGGCAGGCCGAGGACCGAGCGCCAACTCTCTGCCTCGTTTCGCGAATTTTATACGAGAAGTCTTCAGGCAGTGTTTCTGCTAGCCGTCCCGGATATGCGCAGCAAGGCACTATTCGGCCTCGGTAATGCGGGGTTTCATCCCGATTGCAGGCGGGGTGCGCGGCGATGACCTCGGAATTTCCCCGGGCAACGGACGGCCGGTTCTCGTCAGTGTTATTCACAAGGTCGCAAGACGTGGAAACCGCGTGCCACTTCATGCCTAGTGAATGTGCCTATGGGCACTCGTTCAGCGTAGCGGGTTACGGGTCCGCCCGGGGGTGCTATCGAGGGACCCGCCGCGGGACGTTAATGATCGCGCTGCCTGGGCATCATCCCTCGTGGACCCGGGACAGCAGCGGCCGGTTCGTCGGCCTGCCCATCCGAGGAGGGGGCGCTTCGATGGGGGAGAAGGTCGTGGCGGAGTCGTTCGACCTGTCCGATCGGCACCGCTACCGCGACAAGCTCCGTCAGTGTCTGGCGGTGCTCGGGCGACTGTTGGAGGAGAAGCGGTTCGACCGGCCCAAGAACCTGATGGGGCTGGAGATCGAGCTGAATCTCGCTGGTGCCGACGGTCTGCCCAGAATGATGAATGCGCAAGTGCTGGAGCGTATAGCGAGCCGTGATTTCCAAACAGAACTGGCCATGTTCAATCTGGAAGTCAACATAGCCCCCCATCGATTGGAGGGCCGCGTATTCGACCGACTTTCCGAGGAGCTCCGTACGTCTCTGGCATATGCCGACCGGAAAGCGAGTGAGGTCGACGCGGGCATCGTGATGATCGGCATTCTGCCCACCCTCGGCCGGGACGACCTGGTCTCCTCGAACATCTCCGACGTGGACCGCTACGCGCTGCTCAACGACCAGATCGTGGCCGCCCGCGGAGAGGACTTCGCGCTCGACATCGACGGTGTGGAACGGCTCGTGTGCACGTCGAAGTCGATCGCGCCCGAAGCCGCCTGCACCTCTGTGCAACTGCATCTCCAGGTCACCCCGGGCCGGTTCGCCGACGTGTGGAACGCGGCGCAGGCGGTGGCCGCCGTACAGGTCGCCGTGGGGGCCAACGCCCCGTTCCTGTTCGGGCACGAGCTGTGGCGGGAGTCGCGGCCTCCGCTGTTCCAGCAGTCCACCGACACCCGCCCGCCCGAGCTCCAGGCGCAGGGTGTGCGGCCGCGCACTTGGTTCGGGGAGCGGTGGATCTCCTCGGCGTACGAGCTCTTCGAGGAGAACCTGCGCTACTACCCGGCGCTGCTGCCCATCTGCGACGACGAGGACCCGCTGCGCGTCCTCGACCAGGGAGGCACGCCCAGGCTCGCCGAACTCGTCCTGCACAACGGCACGGTGTACCGGTGGAACCGTCCGGTGTACGGAATCGCGGACGGCGTACCGCACCTGAGAGTGGAGAACCGGGTGCTGCCCGCGGGGCCGACCGTCACCGACGTCATCGCCAACGCGGCCTTCTACTACGGGGTCGTGCGGGCGCTCGCCGAGGAGTCGCGGCCGGTGTGGACGCGGTTGCCCTTCGAGGCCGCCGCCGCCAACTTCGACGCGGCCTGCCGTCATGGCATCGAGGCGCGTCTGCGGTGGCCTCGGCGGGGCCGCTACGGTGGCGGGACCGTGGAGGTGGACGCCGTGAGCCTCGTACGCGACGAGCTGCTGCCCTTGGCCGAGGTGGGGCTGGACGCGTGGGGCGTCGAGCCGGCGGACCGGGACTTCTACCTCGGAGTGATCGAGGAGCGGTGCCGACGGCGGGTCAACGGGGCGAGCTGGCAGGCGGAAACGTTCCACCGGGCGCTGGAGAAGGGGCTCGACCGGGACGTCGCGCTGGCCGCGACCACGCGGAGGTACTGCGAGCTGATGCATGTCGGGGAGCCGGTGCACACCTGGCCGGTGGGGTTGCCGGAGCCGGTGCCGCTGGGGTGAGGGGGCCTGTCTCACCCCCACCGCCCCTACCCGTCCCATCCCTGGGGGCTGCCGCCCCGGACCCCCTGTCCGGCCTCGTCCTCAAGCGTCGGACGGGCTGGACGGCTCAGCTCTGGCTGCCCGCCTCCGTGATGGCCTTGAGTATGACCGACTGGATCTGTGACGGGTCGCTGACCTGATGGCCGGAACCGCCGGCTGCCTCGGCGAACTGCTCCAGTTCGTCCTTGTCCGCCTCCGGGCCCACGGCGATCGCGATCAGCGGCACCGGACGCTCCCGATCGGCGGTCTCCTGCAGTGCGGAGACGAGGGCCGAGCGGGAGATGCTGTCCGGGTCCTCGTTCACGCCGTCGGTGAGCACGACCAGCGCGTTGAACTTGCCCTTCGCGTACGACGAGACGGCCTCCTTGTACGCGGCGAGCGTGGTGTCGTACAGGCCGGTGGCGCCCCCCGGAACCGGTTCCAGGCTGTTGAACGCGGCGGACAGCCGGTCCCGCTGGATGCCGTCGCCGACTCGGTCGCCGAGCCGTTTCGTCGGCTCCAGAACCCTGTAGTCGCGGTTTCCGTCGAGCCGGGTGGCGAACTCCCACAGCCCGATCTCGTCCTCGGGCGTGAAGGTGGCGAGGGCCTGGAGCAGTGAATCCTTCGTCACGTCCATGCGGGTCCGGTCGGTGCCGGGCACCGGCTCCGTCATCGAGGCGGAGGCGTCGACGACCGTGGTGATCCGGGCGCTCTGCACCGTGATCGTCCACACGCCGAGCGCCTCCTGGACCGCCGTCGCGGGGTCCGGTTCGGGCGGGTCGTCGTCGTACGGCTGCGGGGCGCGGCCCCCGGCCCGGGTGACCAGGGCCTTCGAGGCGCCGCTGCCCTCCGTGCGGAACCCGCGGTCCGTCAGCAGCGCCCGCTCCTCCTTACTGTCCAGCAGCGTCATGAACCGCAGTGCCGCACGGCTCTCGTCCGTGGTGAGCCGCGCCTCGTCGACCAGCGTGAACGGGTAGTCGAGCCGGGGTGCTCCGTCCTCCGGGTAGAAGATGCGGAGCCGCTCGCCGCCGTCGGCCGACGCGTTGTGCGCGTATGCGGACTGCTCGGACAGGAGCAGTGCCTGGTTGCGTTGGGGGTTGCCCTGTTCGGTGCCCGAGCCGTCCCGTGGGAGGGTGGCCAGGACCTGGCTGTCGCTGTCGACCGTGCGTTGCGAGAGCAGTTTCGCCATCGCCGCCGCCTGGGTGCCGCCGTCCTTGGCCGCGGCTGTGGCGGTCGTCAGCCGGGTCAGCGCGAGCAGACCGGTGGCGCTGCGGGAGGGGTCGGCCGCGCCGAGCTTCAGCCGGTCGTCCTGGAGGGTCGCGCCGGCCAGATCGGTCCAGGTGTACGTCCGGTCGGGCCAGCCCAGGGACTTCGCCGCCGAGGGGGTCGTGGCTATGCCGACCGGGGAGGAGGCCACGTTGCCCGCCCGGGTGAGCCGCGTGGATGCCGTGTCCGCCGTGACGCGCTGCACCCACACGTCCGAGTCAGGCACCCACACCTGGGCGTCGGGTTTCCCGCCGGAGCGCAGTTCGTCCGCGACCTCGTACGAGTCGCGGGCCGTCACGCGTATGTCGAGGCAGCGGCCGTCGGAGGTGATGCTCTCGTCGCGCGCCCGGTCGGCCGCCGTCCTGAGCGCGGGCGCGATGTCGGGGGAGGCGGCCAGGTCGAGCTGTACGGCCTGGTCCCGGCAGGAGGCGCCGAACGAGAGCAGTCCGCCGCGGACGGCGGCCGTCGTGCCTCCGGCGATGGTGAGGACGAGGGCGGTCGCGACGGTGACGGTGCGGCGGCGGGCGTGCGGCCGAGGGCCGGGTGCGGCGGCCCTGGGAGGATCGGGCAAGCTGTGACGTCCCATGGGATGGTGCCCTTCGCGTTCGTACTTCGTGACGTGACATGGCCAAGCGGGAACGGGGGAGGTACGCCCGCCGAAGGCGCCCGTCCTCCCGTGGCCTGTCGCACACGATCTTCGCAACTCCTTTTCGAGACCCTAGCGGGGTGAAGATGGGGATGCGGTGGGATTACTGAACTGGAGGCAGGAGTGCAGGTGGAGGCAGGGGCGGTGGCCGATTCCTCTCCGTTGGAGGGGATGGCTCGACGGACTCTCCGGAACGAGACGCTGCTTGTTCTGGGGCTTTCGCTCGGTGCGAGTGGAGTATCCGCTCTGATCAGTTTTGTCGGATCGGTCACGAAACCAGGAGGACTCAAGGACCAGGCTGCGACCCTCAACGCCTCGGCCGCGCCGGGCCGTCCATGGCTGGATCTCGCCTGGCAGCTCTTCGGGATCACGACGGCGCTGGTGCCGGTCGCGCTCGTCGCGCACTTCCTGCTGCGTGAGGGCAGGGGTCTGCGGACGCTGGGGTTCGATCGGACGAAGCCGTGGTTCGACCTCGGGTGGGGGGCGGCGGTCGCGGCGGTGATCGGCAGTACGGGCATCGCGTTCTATCTCGCGGCCCGAGGACTCGGCTTCAACCTCACGGTGGTGCCGGAGGCGCTGCCCAGCGTGTGGTGGAAGTTCCCGGTCCTGATCCTCTCCGCGATCCAGAACTCGGTCGTCGAAGAGGTCATCGTGGTCGGGTATCTGCTGCGCCGGCTGGGCCAGTTGGGCTGGAGTCCGGGGTCGGCGCTGATGGCGAGCTCGCTGCTGCGCGGCTCGTACCACCTCTACCAGGGCATCGGCGGCTTCATCGGCAACGTGGTGATGGGCGTGGTGTTCGTCTACCTGTACCGGCGCTGGGGGCGGGTCGGGCCGCTCGTGGTGGCGCACTCACTGCTCGACATCGGCGCGTTCGTCGGGTATGCGCTGCTGGCGGGCAAGGTGGACTGGCTGCCGACGGCGTGAGGGGGGTGTACGGTCGGCGCGGAGCCGGCGGTACGCCCCCCTCGGGTGCCGTCACGCCAGCAGCTCGCCCTCGATGACCGTGATCGCGCGGCCGGTCAGGAGGGTGCGGTCGCCGCGGACCTCGGTACGGACCAGGCCGGAGCGCGATGAGGCCTGGAGGCCGGTGAGGGCGGGGCGGCCGAGGCGATCGGACCAGAACGGGGCGAGGGCCGTGTGGGCACTGCCCGTGACGTGGTCCTCGTCGATACCGACGTTGGGGAAGAAGCAGCGCGAGACGAAGTCGTAGCCCTGGGAGGGGTCTTCGGCGCGGGCCGTGGCGATGATGCCGCGCTCGGAGTAGCGGCCGAGGGCCCTGAGGTCGGGGGTGAGGCCGCGGACGCCCTTCTCGTCGGCGAGTTCGAGCAGCAGGTCGCCGATGTTGGGGCCGGTGTCGAGGGCGGTGAGCGGCTGGGCGCCCAGTGCTTCGGCCACGCCGTCGGGGAGCTCGGCCGGGGCGATGGGTGCGGTGGGGAAGTCCAGGGTGAGGGACCCGTCCTCGTGGGGTGTCGCGACGAGGACACCGCTGCGGGTGGCGAACCGGACGGTGCCGGTGTGGGCTCCGGTGGTGGCGAGGACGTGCGCCGTGGCCAGCGTGGCGTGGCCGCACATCGCGACCTCGACGGCGGGCGTGAACCAGCGCAGCGCCCAGTCCGCCTCGGCGCCCTCGGGCAGCCGGTGGGCGAACGCCGTCTCGGGGTGGTTGACCTCCCGGGCCACGTGCTGGAGCCAGGTGTCGTCGGCGAAGGCGTCGAGGAGGACGACCCCGGCCGGGTTGCCGGCGAAGGGACGGTCGGTGAAGGCGTCGACGATTCGTATCCGCATGGTCCGACGCTAGAGGCCGGGTGGAGCGGCGGGCCAAGGCCAATTCCGGGGCGCTGGACCGATTTCGGGGAGCGGGGGAGCGGGGTTCGTGGTTCGGCGGGAGCTGGGGAGCGGTTCGAGGGAGCGAAGGGCTGGGCGCGGCGACGTGGCGAGGCCGCGCCCTCGTTTCTGGTCGCCCGATGTGGTGGGTCAGTGAACGGAGAACCCGCCGTCGACGAAGATCGACTGCCCGGTGATGTAGCCGGACGCGCGGCCGGCCAGGAACACCGCCGCTCCGGCGAAGTCCTCGGCCAGGCCGTTGCGCCCGACCATCGTGCGCGCGGCCAGCGCGGCCACCTTCTCCGGGTCGGACGACAACCGTGCGTTGAGCGGGGTCATGACGAAGCCGGGCACCAGGGTGTTGCAGGTGACGCCATACGACGACCATGCCTCGGCCTGTGAACGGGCCAGCGACTCCAGCGCCCCCTTGGAGACTCCGTAGGCGCCGCTCTGGACGAACGCCCGGTGCGCCTGTTGTGAGGTGATGTGGATGATCCGGCCGAAGCCCCGCTCGGCCATGCCGGGCCCGAACCGCTCGCCCAGCAGGTAGGGCGCCTCCAGGTTCACCGCCATCGTGGTGTCCCACACGTCCTCGCCCAGCTCGCCCATCGGTGGCCGCAGGTTGATCCCGGCACTGTTGACGAGAATGTCGGGCTCGCCGAACACCCCGGCTGCCTGCTCCGCCGCCGCGCGCACCCCGTCGCGGGTGCTCAGGTCGGCGCTCACCCAGGCCGTCCGGCAACCGTCCGCCACCAACTCGTCGACCGTGGCGGCCAGCTCCGCCTCCCGGCGCGCCACGATCACCACGCTCGCGCCCGCTCGGGCGAGCGCCCCGGCGATGGCCCGGCCGATGCCGGAGCTGCCGCCGGTCACCACGGCGACCCGGCCGTCCAGCGAGAACAGTTCGGAGAGGTAGTTGTGCGACGTCATGCCCGAACCCTAGAGGGCGCGGCCACGGCTACGGGGGCCGGGGCGGAGCGCCGCGGACGGGGAGACCGACTGGGGTGCGCATGCTCTGCGAGGCTTGTCGCGCGAGCTGTTCCGATATATCGTTGAAGCATCGCGACAGATCAACGATGGAATGGAGTGAATGCGATGCGTTCCCGTGGACAGGACTACGGATTCGAGCGTGGACATGGACGTCACGGTGGGTGCGGCCCGCACGGGCGCCCCGACTTCGAGGCGCTGCGCGGCGCCTTCGGGCCGTTCGGCCCGGGGCACGGTGGCCCCGGTTTCGGGCCGGGCTTCGGTCCGGGCCCGTGGGGTGGGCGCGGCAGGGGCGGACCGAGGGGGAGGGCACGGCGAGGTGACGTACGGGCGTCGATCCTGGCGCTCCTCAAGGACCGGCCCATGCACGGCTACGAGATGATCCAGGAGATCGCCGAGCGCAGCGGCGGGGCGTGGAAGCCCAGCCCCGGCTCGGTCTACCCCACCCTCCAGCTACTGGAGGACGAGGGCCTCATCGCCAGCGAGACCGAGGGCGGCAAGAAGCTGTTCTCGCTCACCGAGTCGGGCCGTACGGCGGCCGACGAGGGGCCCGAGGCGCCGTGGGAGGAGGCCTCGCGCGGGGTCGACTGGGAGGCGCTGAGCGAGATCCGGCAGGCCGGCTTCGGTCTGATGGAGGCGTTCGGCCAGGTCTGGAAAACCGGCAGCAAGGATCAGCGCGACAAGGCGCTGGCGGTCATCAACGAGGCCCGCAAGAAGCTGTATCTGATCCTTGCCGACGAGGACTGACGGTCGGCAAGCCTGTGGTGCGGCATGGGGTGCCCCTCGGACGTGGTCCGCGGGGCACCCTGTTGTGTGGCAGTGGGGCAGTCTGTGCGGAGTCGTGCGTCCGTCCTACGTCACCAGTCCGCCCAGCTTTCGCAGTGACTCGTTCAGTGCGGCCGTCGCCGAGTCCTTCAGCTTGCCCGCCATCAGAGCCACGGCCGCGCCCGTGAACGCGCCGTCGATGCGGACCGTGGTGGCGGAACCGTCGGGCGTGAGCGTGTAGCTCGTGGAGAGGTCCACGGCCATCGGGCCCTTGCCGCGGATGGTGAGGACCCGGGCGGGTTCGAGTTCCGCGATGGTCCACTCGACCTCGGCCGGGAAGCCCATGAGCTTCAGGTTCTCCTGGAAGGTGCCGCCGACCGCGAGGGTCCCCGGACCACCCTTGGGGAAGGAGGTGTGCGTCGTGTTCCACTCCCCGTACGCCGACCAGTCGACGAGCTGGGCCCACACCTTCTCGGCGGGTGCCTCGATGCGTGCCTCCGCGCTGACCTCGGCCATGCGACCACCTCTTCGTCTCGGGCTGCGGTGTCGCGGAACGTAGCCGCACGGCCTGGAACATTCAATACTGATGAACCGTCAGAAAAAGTCCGGTTGCCGTCAGAAAGAGTCCGGTTGCGAAGGTTCCGATGTCGTCCCCGAAGGGGTGTTCTCATCCGTAAGGAGGAGAACTGGCGCATCCGTGCCCAACCTGTGTCGGACGTGGAAATGCTGCCGGGCGAGGATGACCCGGCCGGAAGGGACTGATGGGGTGGGGCATGTGCGACCCCGTATTCCCCGGCAGTCAGCCGCCGGACACGACCGGACAGGCGCGGAGCCCGATGCCCGGCTCACCGACGAACTGGCAGCGGTGATCGCCGGTGCGCGCAGACGGGCGCTGCGGGACGGGGATCGGCAGATCGACACCGCCCATCTGCTGCACACGCTCCTGGAGTCCGACCCCGAGGTGCGCGCCGTCTTCGGCGGCGGCCCGCAGATCGCCCGGCTGCTCGGATACCTCGTGCAGCGGAGCATCGGCTACGGACTGCGCTGGCAGAGCGGCGTCGAGGACTCCGGAGCCGTGCCCGTGCTCACCGACGTCGCGGGCTGGTCACCGATGGCGGCCGGGGCGATGGAAGATGCGTACGGGCGTGCCGAACGACGAGGTGGGCAGCGCGCCCGCGGGGTCGATCTCCTCGCCGCGATCGTCGCGGCCCGCGAGTCGCGTGCCGTGGAGGTCCTCGGGCGCGCGGGCATCGACGCGGACGAGTTGTCGGAGTGGATCGAGAGCGGGCAGGCGGGGCGCCCGGCGGGCGGGGACGCCGTCAGCTGAGACGCTGCCGGGCGGGTGCGGGCGGCGCGATTACGTCGTCCGGCGCCGGGGCCGTCCAGACGCTGAGACAGGTGTCAAAGGGGGTGACGCTCATGTCATCGCCTGTCATCATGTGCCGGTGCACACCTCACAGGGCAGTCAGGGCAACCGCGGCAGGGGCGTCGGCCTCGGGCTCGCGCTCGGGTCGGCGATCGCCTTCGGCGGATCGGGTGTGGCGGCCAAGCCGCTGATCGAGGCGGGCCTCGACCCGCTCCACGTGGTGTGGCTGCGGGTCGCGGGCGCCGCGCTGGTGATGCTGCCGCTGGCCGTCCGCCACCGGGCGCTCCCGCGTCGCCGGCCCGCGCTGCTCGCCGGATTCGGCCTGCTCGCCGTGGCCGGGGTACAGGCCTGCTACTTCGCCGCGATCTCACGGATCCCGGTCGGTGTCGCGCTGCTCGTGGAGTACCTGGCGCCCGCGATCCTGCTCGGCTGGGTGCGGTTCGTACAGCGACGGCCTGTCACGCGTGCCGCGGCCGTGGGGGTCGTGCTCGCGGTCGGCGGACTCGCCTGTGTCGTCGAGGTGTGGTCGGGGATGGGCTTCGACGCCCTCGGTCTGCTGCTCGCCCTCGCCGCCGCCTGCTGCCAGGTCGGCTACTTCGTGCTGTCCGACCAGGGCGCCGACGCGGGCGAGGAGGCACCGGACCCGCTCGGCGTCATCGCGTACGGACTGCTCGTCGGCGCCCTCGTGCTCACCGTGGTGACCCGCCCCTGGACGATGGACTGGTCCGTGCTCGCGGGAACCGTCAGCATGGACGGCACGGCCGTCGCGGCCTGGCTGCTGCTCGGCTGGGTCGTGCTGATCGCGACGGTGCTCGCGTACATCACCGGAGTGGTCGCCGTCCGCAGGCTCTCCCCACAAGTCGCGGGCGTCGTGGCCTGCCTGGAGGCGGTCATCGCGACCGTGCTCGCCTGGGTGCTGCTCGGCGAACACCTCTCCGCACCGCAGCTCATCGGCGGTGCCCTTGTCCTGGTCGGCGCCTTCATCGCGCAGTCCTCGACGCCCGCCAGGACACCGGACGGGCCGGTCGCGGGCGGCTCGGGGCATGCTCAGAGCAACGGCGCCGCAACGGACGGCAGCGCGGCGGGCGGTCCCGAGAGGCAGTTGTCGGCCCCCGGAAGCGCCCCATAGGATGCGGATCATGCCGTCGACGCTCGTTCTTCCTCCCCCGGCCGCCTGAGGCGGGCCTCCGGGAACCACGCCCTGCCGGACGGCGGGGCGGAGCGGTGCTGCCCGCAGACGAAGTCCCGGGACCTTTCCGTACGCCGGTGAGCCGTGCCCCAGCGCACATCAGCGTCCAGCACATCTCACCCCGGCGACGACGTGGCCCTTTCCCGAACTTCTGCTTCTGCGGAGAGAACACGTGTCGAACGCTGCCTCCGGCCTGCCCACAGGGCGAGGCCTCCTCTATCTGATCGTCGCCGGTGCCGCCTGGGGCACCGCGGGCGCGGCCGCATCCCTGGTCTACCGGGCCAGTGACATGGGGCCGGTCGCTCTTTCCTTCTGGCGCTGCGCCGCCGGGCTCGTCCTGCTGCTGGCCGTCCGCCTCCCGCGCCCGCGGCCCGCCGTCGCCCTCGGGACCGTCCGTGAACCGCTCGGTCGCAAGGCGCTGCGGGCCGGGGCGACGGGCATCGGGCTGGCCGTCTTCCAGACCGCCTACTTCGCCGCCGTCGACGAGACCGGCCTCGCCGTGGCGACCGTCGTGACGCTGGGCGCCGGGCCGGTACTGATCGCGCTGGGCGCCCGGCTGACCATGGGCGAACGCCTCGGACGGGGCGGCGTCGCAGCCGTCGCCGGGGCACTCGTCGGACTCGCCGTCCTCGTGCTCGGCAACGGCGGAACGAGCGTACGGCCGTGGGGCGTGCTGCTCGCGGTGGTGTCGGCTGCCGGCTACTGCGTGATGACGCTGCTCACCCGGTGGTGGGGGCGCGACGGCGGGGTCGACGCCTCCGGTACGACCGCGTGGACGTTCGCCGTGGCGAGTCTGTGTCTGCTGCCTTTGGGCCTGGCCGAGGGGCTGGTCCCGGCGACTGCCCAACCCACGCTGATTCTGATCCTGTTGGCGTACATCGCCGCCATCCCCACCGCTCTCGCCTACGCGCTGTACTTCGCCGGCGCGGCCGTCGTCCGCTCGGCCACCGTGTCCGTGATCATGCTGCTCGAGCCGGTGAGCGCGGCGGTGCTCGCGGTCGTGCTGCTCGGTGAGCGGCTGACGGCGGCGACAGCCGTCGGCACGCTGCTGATGCTCGGGTCGGTCGCCGGGCTCGCGGTGGCGGAGGCGCGGGGTGCGGGCGCGGTGGTGGAGGAGGCGGTACGCGTGTGAGGGGCGGGTGGGTGCGGGCCCCTCGGGCTCTCGTGGGGGCACTCGGCTCTCGCGGGCCTCTCGGCTTTCGCGGGCCTCTCGGCTTTCGCGGGCCTCTCGGCTCTCGCGGGGCCCGCACCGTCACCTGCCGGCAGCCCACACGCCTCGCCGGCGCAGCTGATGCTCCCGCGCCGCGGCGTCGCCCGGAGCGCCCCGCGCCGCGAGCCCGGTCACGATGCGGTCCTGCACCTCCTCCGGCTTGTGGGCGGCGTACTTGAACTTCGCCCGCACGTCCGTCACTTCGAGCCGCAGCCCGCGGATACCGGAGAGGGACCGGCCGTACGGGGCATCGCCGACGGCCACGGCCACCGAGCCGCCCTCCGGCTGGAAGTGGCCCACCTGGCGGTTGAGCAGGTGGGCCTTCTCCGCCGGGTCGTCCACTATGTGGGCGACGCACCGCAGTTGGACGGCCGCGTAGAAGCTCGTCGGGGTGCCGTGCTCAGGAGGGGTGCCCGGCGGAGCCTGCCAGGGGCCGGGGATGAACACGTAGTCGTCCACGACGCTCAGCAAAACCTCCGGGTTCGCGTCCAGCGCGGGCCACATGGGGTTCGGTCGGGCGAGGTGGGCGACGACCTCGCCGTACCCTCCCTCGCTGTACCGGGAGGACTCCCCGCGGTCGTACGCGAAGTGCAGCGGCTGGACGTACGGCGGCTCGCCGGGCAGGCCGTTGACGGCGAGCTGCCCGAAGTCGTGGTCGGCGAGCCACCCCTGCCACTCGGCGTCGTCGCGGGGCGCGTCCCACGGGTGGATCAGCATCACAGCACCGCCAGGTAGTCGGGGAGCTCCGTGCCGGGCGCCAGGTCCGGGTCGGGCAACGGCGTGCCGTAGCCCTTGTGCACCGGGACGACGCCGGCCCAGTGAGGGAGGGCGAGGTCCTCGGGCTCGTCATTGACACCGCCCGTGCGGAGCTTGGCGGAGACCTCGTCGAGGCCGAGGCGGATCACCGCGGTGGCGGCGGACTCCTTCGTGTCGGCGGGCCGGGAGTCACGTGAGCGGCCGGGCACGACATGGTCCACCAGCGCGTCCAGGGCCAGCCGCTTCTCCTCCGGGTCGGTCACCTGGTGGGCGATGCCGTGGACCACCACGGAGCGGTAGTTGATCGAGTGGTGGAAGGCGGACCGGGCGAGGACCAGCCCGTCGACGTGCGTGACCGTCACGCACACCGCGAGCCCCGGATCGGCCTGGCCGGTCATGCGCAGCGGACGCGAACCCGTCGAGCCGTGAAGGTAGAGCCGCTCGCCGACCCGGGCGTACAGGGTGGGCAGCACGACCGGGGCGCCGTCCCGCACGAAGCCCAGATGGCACACGTAGCCCTCGTCGAGTATCGCGTGCACCACGTCCTTGTCGTAGGAGGCCCTCTGTGCGGAACGGGTGGGGACGGTGCGGTCGGTCGGGGTGTAGGCGGTGGGCGGCGAGGTCGGCTGCGGGGTCCCCTGCATTGCGGTCTCCATTGCACTAGTGCATAATCTGCTTTGTGCTAGGAGAGTATCGGATCGAAGGGCGTCGCGCAGCAGAGATTGCGGCGAGCGTCGAGCGTGCGGTGGGTGCGGGACAGTTGGAGCCGGGGCAACTGCTGCCGCCGATGCGGGAGTTGGCGGCCGAACTGGGTGTGAATCCCAATACGGTCGCGGCCGCTTACCGCACCCTGCGTGAGCGCGGGGTCATCGAGACCGCCGGGCGCCGTGGCAGCCGGGTGCGGTCCAAGCCGGCCACGACAGGGCGGGAATACATCCGGGTGGACGTACCGGAAGGCGTACGCGACCTCGCCGACGGCAATCCGGACCCGGCGCTGTTGCCGCCGCTCGCGAAGGCGTTCGCGGCGGCTGCCGAGGAGGGTGACCGCGCCCCCGTTCTCTACGGTCAGGCCCCGGTCGAGCCGGATCTGGCACGGATCGCGCGCGCGGATCTGGACGCCGACAGCGTGCCGGACGGACCGGTCACCGTCACCTCCGGCTCGCTCGACGCCATCGAGCGCGTCCTGGCCGCGCACCTCAAGCCGGGCGACACGGTGGCGATCGAGGACCCGGGGTGGGGCAGTGTGCTCGACCTCGCCCCGGCGCTCGGACTGCGCACGATCCCCATGGGTGTCGACGACGAAGGGCCGCTCCCCGACGACGTACGCCGCGCTCTGGAGACCGGGGCGCGGGCCCTGATCGTCACGGACCGGGCGCAGAACCCGACCGGCGCCGCGGTGACCGCCACGCGCGCGCGTGCCCTGCGGTCCGTGCTCGCGGACCACCCGGGGACCCTGCTGATCGAGGACGACCACGGCCACCGGATCGTCGACCAGCCCCTCCACCCGCTTGCGGGCGTCACGCACCACTGGGCCTTCGTCCGCTCCGTCGCCAAGGCCTACGGGCCCGACCTGCGGCTCGCCGTGCTCACCGGCGACGCCGTGACCGTGGACCGCGTGCGCGGGCGGCAGCGGCTCGGGCCCGGATGGGTGAGTCGGCTGGTGCAGCGGGCGGTGGTGCGGCTGTGGGCCGACGGTGCCGTGGACGCGCGGGCCGTGGCGGGAGCGTACGGGCGAAGGCGCGACGCGCTGATCGGTGCGCTCGCGGACCGCGGGGTGGTGGCGCAGGGGCACAGCGGGATGAACGTGTGGGTCCCCGTCCCGGACGAGACCGGCGCGGTCGCCCGGCTGCTGCACGCGGGCTGGGCCGTGGCACCCGGCGCCCGCTTCCGTCTGAGCGCGCCTCCCGGCATCCGGATCACGGTGTCCACGCTCACCGAGGGCGAGATCGCGCCCCTGGCGGACGCCGTGGCCTCGGCGATCCGCCCGGCGCCCGCTCGGCGTTATGTGTGACGTCCTGTCAGGCGCTCATCGCGTGCGGGGCTTCACCTGGGTCAGCGCCGCGCCCGCCAGCACGATCGCCGCACCGACCGGAGTGGACCAGGTGAGCGACTCGTCGAGGATCGCGACGCCCGCGGCCGTGGCGATCACCGGGATGAAGTACGTGACCATCTGGGCGGTGGTCGGGCCGACCTCGGCGACGATGCCGTACTGCACGAGCATCGCGAGACCGGTGCCGAGGGCACCGAGCGCGACGATCGCGAGCAGGGGCAGCACCGGGAAGGTGGCGGGCAGGGACGTGAACAGCTGGGTGACGACAGCGAGTTGGACGGTGGCCAGCAGCAACTGTGCGCCCGTCAGGGAGAGGTTCGAGTGGCCGGAGCCCGCCAGCGTGCGGCGGACGTAGATCCAGCCGATCGGATAGCTGAGCGAGGCCAGCAGGGCCATCGCCGTGCCCGAGGCGTCCAGGCCGTTGAACCCCTGCCAGGCGCCGAGCACCGTGAGCACGCCGAGGAAGCCGAGTCCGAGCCCGGCGACCCGCACTCGCGTCGGCCGGTCCTCGGAGAGCGCGACCAGTGACAGGGCCATGCCCCACAGGGGCGAGGTCGCGTTGCAGATGCCCGCGAGAGTGGACGGGATCGTCAGCTCCGCATAGGCGAAGAGGGAGAACGGCAGCGCGTTCAGCAGCAGGGCCGCGACCGTGAGGTGGCCCCAGGTGCGGGCGCCGCGCGGTAGCCGCTCCCGCTTCACCGCCATCGCCACCGCGAGTACCGCCGTCCCGAACAGCAGCCGTCCGAAGGTCACCTGGAAGGGGGCGTATCCCTCCGTACCGACCTTGATGAGAAGGAAGCTGAAGCCCCAGATGAGGGCGAGGAAGCCGAAGCGGATGCGCCAGTCGACGGATGGACGGCGATGTTCGGCGGTGGCCGGGGTCTGGATGGGGGCGTGGGGAGGGGCGTGGGTGGACGGGCGGGAGGCGCCAGTGGCGGTGGTCATGGGCGTAACGATGCCTCCCCTCGATCTCGTAGCACAAGCGAGAAATGCTGAGCTGAATCTCGTAGCATTACTTACATGTTGAACCTGGAGCGCCTGCGCACCCTCGATGCCCTGGCCCGGCACGGCTCGGTCAGCGGAGCGGCCGAGGGGCTGCACGTCACGACGTCGGCCGTCTCCCAGCAGATGGCCAAGCTGGAGCGCGAGGTGGGACAGCAACTCCTGGCCAGGAACGGACGCGGGGTGCGCCTCACCGATGCGGGACGGCTGCTCGCCGACCACGCCGCACGCATCCTGTCCCAGGTCGAGCTCGCTCAGTCCGATCTGGAGGCGCAGCGCGGGCAGGTGGTGGGCGAGCTGCGGCTGATCGCGTTTCCGACGGCGATGCGCGGGCTGTTCCCGGCGGTGCTGAGCACGCTGCGGGCCGACCATCCGGCACTGCGGGTGCGGTCACGGGAGCTGGAGCCCGAGTTCGGGGTCAACGCGGTGATCCGGGGCGACGCCGACCTGGCCGTCGTCCTCGACTGGTACAACAAGCCCCTGCCCATGCCCGAAGGGCTCGCCAAGGCGGCGATCCTCGACGACCCCGTGGAGATCGCGATGCCCGAGGGGCACCCGCTCGCCGGCCGGGACGCGGTCGACCTGGAGGACTTCGCCGACGACGAGTGGGTCGCCTGGGCCGAGGGCGAGTTCTGTCATGAGTGGCTGCTCTACACGCTGCGGGGCAAGGGCATCGAGCCCTGTATCGCCCACCGCGCCGAGGAGCACCAGACCCAGCTCGCCCTGGTCGCCGCCGGGCTGGGTGTCTGTGTCGCACCCCGGCTCGGACGCGATCCGATGCCGGCGGGGGTGCGGGCCGTGCCGCTGCGGCACCGTGTCCACCGGTGCATCTACGCGGTGTGGCGCGCGGACGCCGACCGGCGCCCCTCGATCAGGGCGGCGGTGGAGGCACTGCAGAAGGCGGGGGAGAGCATCGGCTCGGCGGCCTCGCAGTGATGCCGTGAGTCACAGTGATGCTGTGAGTCACAGAGACGGCGTGCCTCACCGTGACGCCGTGCCTCGCAGCCATGCCGACGGCTTCACGAGGACGCCATCTTCCTGAAGTCCCACGAAGCGATCGACTCCGGCGTCAGCCGTACCCACGCGTGGCGGCCGTCGTGCGGCATCTCGTCCAGGCCGAAGTTCTTGCGGGCGAACAGGCGCTCCACGGAGGCGAGTTCGGGGGCCGGCTCGCCCGTACGAGGAGCCTCCCCGACGAAGTCCACGGTGCCCGACAGCTCGACGCCCCGCAGTTCGCCGTAGTCCTCGCCCGCGTCGACCGTGACGGCGACCCGCGGATCACGGCGCAGGTCGGCCCACCGCTTGCTGCGCGTGATCGAGTACAGCCACAGCGAGGTTCCGTCCCAGACGAACCACAGCGGGCTGACGTGCGGCGCTCCGTCGGCCGAGACCGTCGCGACCCGGCAGGTGCGCTGCGTGGCCAGGAACTCGTCCAGCTCGGCCGGCGCCATCATGATCTTCCGGCCCCGGCGCTGCGTGACGGCCATGAAGCCTCCCCTGTTCTGACGTAGTGTCAGAAAGGCAGCATGAGTTGTCTTCCGCCCATGCGCAAGGGGCGTTACGCTCGCCCGCCCCGAGTGCCGGTGGCAGGACGAAGGGGAGCCATGCCGTCGTACGAAGCGCTCAGCGCCCTGCTCGACCCCGCGACCACGGTGCTGCTCACCGTCGAGTGCCAGCAGGGTGTCGTGGGCCCGGACAGCGCACTGCCCGAACTGGCGGAGGAGGCGCGCTCGTCGGGTGCGCTGGCGAACGTCGCCCGGCTGGTCGCCGCGGCCCACGAGAACGGGGTACAGGTCGTGCACGCCGTCGCCGAGCGGCGGCCCGACGGCCGTGGCGCGAGCCGCAACGCCAGGCTGTTCCGCGCGGCCGAACGGCTGCCCGTCCGACAGTTGTCGGGCACCGCGGCTGTGCGCGTCGCGCCGCCCGTCGAGGTCGCCGAGGAGGACCTGGTCGTACGGCGGCTGCACGGGCTGTCACCGCTCGCCGGCACCGACCTCGACGCGCTGCTGCGCAACCTCGGCTGCCGCACACTGGTCGTGACCGGTGTCTCGGCCAACGTGGCCGTCCCGAACACGGTGTTCGACGCCGTCAACCTCGGCTACACGGCCGTCGTGCCCGGGGACGCCATCGCGGGGGTGCCCTCCGATTACACCCCCGCGATGATCCGCAACACCCTCGCGTTGGTCGCCACGGTCGCGACCACGGACGAGGTGCTGGGCTGTCTCCAGCGGCACCGCCGGCCGGCATGAGCGTTCGCCGGCTCAGGCCATCTTGATCGAGTCGCCGTCGACGGTGATCTCCATGGCGGGCAGGGGCTTGGTCGCCGGGCCGCTCTTCACGCTGCCGTCGGTGATCGAGAAGTTGCTGTTGTGACAGGGGCAGTTGATGACGCCGTCCTTGATGCTCTTCACGGCACAGCCCTGGTGGGTGCACGTCGCCGAGAATGCCTTGAACTCGCCCGCCGTCGGCTGCGTGACCACCATCTTCTGGTCGGCGAAGACCATGCCGCCGCCCTCCGGGATGTCGGAGGTCTTCGCCACCTCCGTGCCGCCCGAGCCCGCGTCGCCGCCGCTCGTGCCACCGCTGCTCGCGTTGCCGCCCTGCTCGGTGCCGGCGGCGCTGGAGTTCGAGGAGGCGGACGAGGAGTCGTCTTCCGATCCGCACGCGGTCAGCGCGACGGCGAGCCCCGTCGCGCCGGCTGCTGCGATCACGGCGCGGCGGGCCGGTTTCGATGCGGGCTGGTGCGGTGCGCTGGTCATGCTGGGGTTCCCTTCCATGGAGGTGTGCATCTGCCGACAGGTACGGTCGGCAGAGATCGCCTGTTCAGACGATGCCGAAATCTTCGCCCGTATGCGATGAGACATGGGTAAAGCGGAGCTGTCGGTTCGCTGTCGGGGGGCGCGCACCGGCGCCCGGGCCGTCTCCGGCATCCGTCCCTGCCTCAGTAACCTGGGGCGATGCTCAAAGAAGTCACCGCGACCCGGTACATCACGCCGCTCCGTGAGGGCGGGTCGCTGCCGGGACTGGTCGAGGCCGCGACCTCGGCACCTATGTACTCCGCAAGAAGTGCCGTCGTCACGGGCAGCGGTACCACGTGACGCTGGTCAGCGACCCCACCGCCGCTTTTCTCCCCGCGATGCTGTACGCCGCCCATGAACGGAACGGGCCCACCTGCACCAGGCCATTCTCACCACGGACCGGCTCGTCGAGGGCTTCGCGGCCCAGGTGTTCTGTCCACGGAGGCTGGTGACACAGCTCTCGGCTGAGAGATCTTGAAATGGGTGAGGGGTCTTCTGGCAGTGATCCTGCGGCAGTCTCGGGTGGCGACTGGTGCGCTTGTTGAGCGGATGGTGCGGCAAGACCGGTGAGAGCTCTTCCAGCGGGTGGGTTCCTCCGGCTCCGGAACGTCAGCAGGGCGGCGGCCGGCGTCGGCGAGGCGAGACGAGGCGAGCCGCGCCGCGGTAGCGGCGGCATGGGCACGCGAGCGGGTTCGCGAGCTTTCCTTGGAGGCAGTCGGCCAGGGTGCGTTAGGGTCGGGGGCGAAAGAATTCCCGTATCCGCCCACGGGGCGCCGGCCGACGGGCAGGGCGGAGGAAGCGTGACGCCAGAGAGCGGCCGTCGGTCGCCGACGGCTTCCGGTCTGCGCGCGGCGGAGATCCGGACCGCCGCCCTCGCCCTCTTCGCCGAGCGCGGGTACGCGGCCACCACGATGGCCGACATCGGCGCGGCGGTGGGGATGCGAGGCCCGAGCCTGTACAAGCACGTGAGTTCCAAGCAGGAACTGCTCGCGCAGATCATGACGGGCACGATGGAGGACCTGCTGCGTTCGCATCGCAACGCGGTGACGGGCTGCGAGGACACCGTGGAGCGGCTGCGCCGGGCCGCCGAGGCCCACGTCCGCTTCCACGCCCGCAACCGCCTGGAGGCATTCGTGGGCACCGGGGAGATCCGAAGTCTGGAGGAGCCCCACCGGGCGCACGTACTGCGGCTGCGGGCGGACTACGAGCACGCCTTCCGGAACCTGCTCACCGAGGGCGTGGAGGCCGGCCGGTTCCGGATCACCTCGGTGAAGCTCACCTCCTACGCGATCCTGGACCTCGGGATGGGCGTGTCGGTCTGGTACAGGGAGAACGGGGACCTGGCGGAAGACCAGGTCGTCTACCAGTACGGCGATTTCGCCCTGCAACTGGCCGGCGTGCGCTGAGTCCGGGTGTGGACCCGTCGCCCGGCCGCTCGTCCCTGTCAGGCGCCAGACCGCTGAGAGCGACGTCGTGGTCTTTTACATGAACTCGACTCGGCTCCGGTAGTCAGTCGCGAGTACGCCCCCTCCTTCCTGATGCGAAACCGGGCCCGGGCCAGCCTTCTTGCCTCGGTGAATCGTTAGATTCCCGCTGTCCGCCAACGCATGGCTGCACGAGGCTAGCTGTACTGAGTTCAGTTCGAGTAGCCTCCCCGCACATCGGCAGGGGTCGGCCCGTGCCGCAGGAAGGAGAGCCGGATCATGAGTGCGACTGAGCGGTCCGCCGCGCCAGGGGCGGAGGACTCGTCGCTCGATCCGCGGTCGGTACGTCGTGCGATGCTCGCCGGCAGTATCGGCACCCTGATCGAGTACTACGACTTCAGTGTCTACGGCTATCTCGCCGTGGCGATCGCCCCGCAGTTCTTTCCCAGCGACGATCCGGCGGCCTCCGTGCTGGCGGCGCTCCTGGTCTTCGCCACCGGACTCGTGGTGCGTCCGATCGGTGGCGTCTTCTTCGGGTGGCTGGGCGACCGGTGGGGCCGGCGCAAGGCTCTGGTCTCATCGGTGCTGGCCATGGGGGTGGCCAGCAGCATCACGGGGCTGCTTCCGACCTACGGCCAGATCGGTGTGACGGCGACGGTGCTGCTCTTCCTCGTCCGCGTGGTGCAGGGCATCTCCTCCGGCGGCGAGTCGGTCGGCGCCTACACCTACATCTACGAGTCGGCGCCGCCGAAACGCAGGGCGTTCCTCGGCGCCGTCACTCCCATCGGGTCCAACCTCGGGTTCATGTTCGCGGCCGCCACGGCCGGGACGATCTCCGCGCTCACCACCGAGGAACAGATGGCCGACTGGGGCTGGAGGCTGCCTTTCCTGCTGGCCATTCCGCTCACCCTGGTCTGCCTCTGGGCCCGGCTGCGCATCGAGGACACTCCGGAGTTCCAGAAGGCCGCGGAACAGGCCGACATCCCCACGGCTCCGATCCGCGAGACCCTGTCCACGCACCGTACGGCGCTGCTGCAGTCCATCGGTCTGGCGATGGCGCAGGGCGGGGCCATCTTCCTCGGCCTGACGTACCTCGGCATCTACCTGACCACCGATCTCGGATACGACTCCACACACGTGTTCTGGCTGAGCGCGGGCGTCGTCTTCGTCACGGTCCTGCTCATGGTGCCGGCGGGCTGGCTGTCCGCACGGTTCGGCTGCCGTCGCGTTCTGCTGGCCGGGCTGATCGGATTCCTGGTGACCGCCTACCCGGCGATGATGCTGATGGGCCGCCACAGCCTGGTCCTGGCGGGACTGGCCTACCTGCTGTACATGCTGAGCAGCGCCGTCGTGCAGGTTCCGGCCGCAAGTCTGTGGCCGCACCTGTTCGACCGTCGGGTCCGCTACACCGGCATGGCCATCGGGTACAACATCGGCACCGTGCTCGCGGGCGGAACGGCACCTTACATCGCCGCCTACCTGGTTCAGCGGACCGGCAACCTGCTCTCCCCGGCGTGGTTCGTCATGACGGTCTGCCTGATCGGTATCGGCACCCTGTTCACCGTGCGAAAGGACGTGTAGCGGCGTCGGCCACCGCAACGCTCCAGGCCGGTCTTCCCGATCATGCCGGGCCCCGCGCGCCCATGTGCCAGGGAAGGCCGGCCTGCTGTGTGCGAGGGCCCACGGCACCCGTCCGGGCCCTGGACGGATGCCGGCCGGCGGAGCAGATCAGTGCGCCGGGGCCTGCTCGTGACCGATCACGCCGATGGTCTGGCCGCCGTCGATGAGGAACTCGCCCCCGGTGGTGAAGGAGGCGTCGTCACTGGCCAGGAAGAGCACCATGCGAGTGACCTCCTCGGGCTCCCCCATGCGCGGTACCGGCTGGTGGGCGAACAGGTCGGGTGAAGCGCTCTCGCCCATGGGCGTCCGGATGACCCCCGGGTGTACGGAGTTGACACGTACCCCGCTGCCCGCCATGTCCAGCGCCGCGGCTTTCGTCATGCCGCGCACGCCCCATTTGCTCGCGACATAGCCGACTCCGCCGGCGAAGCCCACGAGGCCGGCCGCCGACGACACGTTGACGACCGCTCCCCGGCCGCGGTCGCGCATGCCCGGGAGGACGGTGTGCATGCCGAGGAAGGACCCCACCAGGTTGACGTCGAGGATCCGCCGGAAGTGCTCCGGAGACT
This sequence comes from Streptomyces sp. KM273126, assembly GCF_004337435.2. Classification (NCBI taxonomy): domain Bacteria; kingdom Bacillati; phylum Actinomycetota; class Actinomycetes; order Kitasatosporales; family Streptomycetaceae; genus Streptomyces; species Streptomyces sp. KM273126. The sequence continues at coordinate 1,424,057 of NZ_SJXB02000002.1, forward strand.
GCTCCTCGACACCGCCGAAGTGAACGATCCCCGCGTTGTTGACCAGGACGTCCACGGGACCGAGGGCCTCCTCGGCGGTGTGCAGGGCATGCTGCCACGAGTCCTCACGGGTGACGTCGAGGTGGACGTATCGGGCGCCGGGCACTTCTTCCGCCAGGGCCTTTCCCTCGGTGTCCAGTACGTCGCCGATCAGGACCCGGGCGCCTTCTGCGGCCAGGCCGCGGGCATGGGAGGCTCCCATGCCCCGGGCCCCGCCGGTGACGATCGCGACCTTTCCCTGGAAGCGCATGACGAACTTCCTTTCTGCAGTGGGTGATCCGGCAACGGGAGCGGTGCATGGGGACGTGCCCCGGGGCTGGTCTCAGTCGGGCACGAGCACTGCCCGCCCTCGGACCCGGCCCCCTCGGAGCCGGTCGAACGCCTCCTGTGCGGCGGACAGCGGGAACGGTTCCGTTTCCACATGGATCGCGCCGGAGCGCGCGAGCGAGATGACGTCCGCGAGCTCGGGGCGAGTGCCCCAGAAGGGCAGGGAGAGCCTCAGACCCGGCGGGAGGGCACCGGGCTTGCGGACCGTCAGATGGCCGCCGCCGCTGCCCACCACCGCCAGCTCGCCTCCTGGGCGCAGCACGCCGGTGGCGAGCGTCAGCGACGTGCTGCTGCCCACGAAGTCGAGCACGGCGTCCGCCCCGGAGCCCGCCGTCCGTGCCGTGAGCACCCGGGCCGTGTCGTCCCGCAGCAGCGTGCCGAACTCCGCTCCGCAGCGGTGCGCGAGGGCCAGGGCCTCCTCCCGGACGTCAACCGCGAACACGCGGCCCGCGGTCGTCGCACGGAGGATCTGGATCGCCAGGTGACCGAGCCCGCCCACTCCGATGACGACGGCGGTGGTGCCCTCACCGAGCGCGGGCCGCATCCCGGCCACGGCGTGGTACGACGTCAGGCCCGCATCGGACAGGGGGGCCGCCTGTCCGGCGGCGAGATCCCCTGTCGGCGCCAGATGGCGCGCGGACGGGACAAGCACGTACTCGGCCATTCCGCCGTCACGGCCCAGACCCGCCCCGTGCCAGGCGAGGGACTCCCGCCGGTCACAGTAATTGGCCCTGCCCGAAGCACAGCGACCGCAGGAGTCGCAGCCCCACGGTCCGTACACCACCACGCGGTCACCGGCCGCCAGGCCGTCGGTGTCGAGGCCGTCCGCATCCGGGCCGTCGGCGTCGGGGCCGAGTGCCTCGACGATCCCGGCGATCTCGTGGCCGAGGGTGAACGGAAGCCGGTACGGGAGCACTCCGGGAGCCGCGTCGACGACATGCAGATCGGAATGGCACAGCCCGGTGGCTTCGACGCGCACCAGCACCTCGGCGCCGCGGGGTACCGGCCGCTCGACCTCGCACCATGCCGGTGGCTCTCCCCATGCCGTCAGCCTCAGCGCCCTCATCTCCACCGCCCAGGTCATGTCCGTACCCGACTGCGGCAGGATAACAGAGCTGAAGTTGATTCAGGATGCTGTGGTGACGATGCGCGGAGCCGCCGTCAGCTGCCCGTCGATGCAAGTTTCCCGGGCTTCCTGGGATTGAAAGGGCGCGCTCCGGTCTTGTCCGGTCAGCGGCCGCTGTCTACGGTTTGAATTGACTTCGATTCTAGATAGTGGTTGATCATTCTTCGCCGCACGAACCCGATGGAGTCCCCATGCCCCCCGGTCGCCCCGAGATCGACCCCCAGTTGCTCTTCGAAACCGATGAACAGCGGCAACTGCGCACCGTCCTGAGGGACTTCTACAGCGAGGTGAGCGGCCCCGAGGAGGTCCGCAAGCATCTGGCCACCCCGCGCGGACACGCCGAAGCGCTGTGGGCGCGGCTCGCGGGCGAGATCGGGGTCCACGGGCTGGCGATACCCGAGGAGTACGGCGGGGCGGGTTTCACGTTCGTCGAACTGGCGGTCGCCCTTGAGGAAGCCGGACGCGCACTGTACTGCGCGCCGCTGCTGCCCACGGTGGTCCTCGCCGCTCACGCCCTGCTGTACAGCGGTGACCGCACGTCCTGCGAGCGTTACCTGCCCCGGATCGCGGAGGGTGCGCTCACCGCGACCGTGGCCGCGTTCGACGAGGGCGAACCGCAGGTCACCGCCGAGCAGGAGGGCCGGAGCTGGGTGCTGCGCGGCCGGGCGGACTTCGTGCTCGACGGCGCCGGTGCGGAGCTGGTCCTGGTGCGGGCGCGGACGCCCGGTGGTATCGGGCTGTTCGCCTGCGAGCCGGCCGAGGACAGCTGCCGCCGTACACCGCGCCGCGTTCTGGACGAGACGCGCCGCCAAGCGGTGTTGGAGTTCAGAGGCGCGCCGGCCACCGCCGTGGGCCCGGGGGAGCGCACCGAGGACACGGTCGCCGCGACCCTCGACGCCGGGCGGGCCGCACTCGCGGCCGAGCAGGTCGGCGGCAGCGGCCACGCGCTCGACGCCACCGTTGAGTTCGTCGCGCAGCGCCACCAGTTCGGACGCCCCATCGGATCCTTCCAGGCCGTCAAGCACCGGCTGGCCGACGTGCTGGTGGCACAGGAGGCGGCGCGTTCGGCGGCCGCGTACGCGACGGCCTGCGTGGCTGCCGCGTCGCCGCAGCTGCCGGTCGCCGCCGGCGCCGCCGCCGTGGTCTGCTCCGAGACCTTCCGCCTCGCGACGGCCGAGTACGTCCAGTTGCACGGGGGGATCGGCTTCACCTGGGAGCACCCGGCGCATCTGTACGTGCGGCGGGCGCGCGGCAGTGAGGTCCTCTTCGGCACCGCGGACCGGAACCGGGCGCGGCTCGCCGGACTCATCGGCCTCGGCGGTGAGCCCGCGGCCTGAGGAGACCCGGGCTCCGGCGGGGCGTGCCGGTCGGGCACCGTGCCGCCGTGCTGCGCCCGCGCACCGCGCCCGGGCGTCCGGGCGTCCGGGCGCCCCGGCGCGGGCGCACCGCGGAAACGGGCCGGCGCCGGTGTTCCGGCGACCGGCCCGTCCGTGTCGGGCGGGGCGGGGTGTGTCAGGTGCCGTGTCAGGCGTCGTAGACGTAGAACCCCTGCCCGCTCTTGCGGCCCAGGCGGCCGGCGGCGACCATGCGCCGCAGCAGCGGGGGAGCGGCGTACAGCGGCTCCTTGTGTTCCTCGTACAGCGACTCGGCGACAGCCTGTGCCGTGTCGAGGCCGATCAGGTCCAGCAGCCGCAGCGGACCCATCGGATGGGCGCAACCGAGCTCCATACCGCTGTCGATGTCCTCCGCACTCGCCGTTGCGGACTCGACCATGCGGATCGCGGCGAGCAGATACGGCACCAGCAGTGCGTTGACGACGAAACCGGAGCGGTCGGGTGCCTGGACGGCCACCTTGCCGAGGTTCTCGGTGGCGAAACCGCGGGTCCGGGCCACGGTGTCGGCGCTCGTGGTGAGGGCGGGGACCACCTCCACCAGCTTCTGCACCGGTACGGGGTTGAAGAAGTGCAGGCCCACGACGCGGGAGGGCCGGCCGGTGGTGACGGCGAGGTCGACGACGGGGATGGAGGAGGTGTTGGTGGCGAGGACGGCGTCCGGGTCGGCCACCGCCTTGTCGAGCCGGCGGAAAACCTCCGACTTGATCTCCCGGTTCTCCGCGACGGCCTCGATGACGAACTGCCGGTCGGCCAGGTCGCCCAGGTCGTGGGTGAAGGAGAGCCGGGTCAGCGCCTGTTCGCGTTCGGTCTCGGTGAGCTTGCCGCGCCTCAGACCGCGGTCCAGGGAGGCGGTGACGCGGTCGCGCCCGGCGGCGGCCAGCTCGGGTGTCGACTCGGCGACGACGACGTCGAGGCCGCGCAGTGCGGCGACCTCCGCGATGCCGGAGCCCATGAGGCCGCAGCCCACGACGCCGAGACGGGAGATGTCGGACATGAATGTCCCTTCCTCGCGAGAAGTGGGGTTGCCGGTGTGGTGCTCGGTGAGGCAAGCCCCTCCGGGTCCCTGTCCGAATGAGTATGTGAAGCAAGTTCGGTTTGATCAACCCGCTTGAGGGCGAAAGCGGCTTGGGTTTCGCCCTGTGCTCCGCCCCTTCGGGGCTTGATTCTGCCGCAAGGGGTTGACAGTGGATCAAGGGCGACTCAGACTCGTAGTGAATTCAGTTCAGGTCCAGAGTCGGGAGGCCGGAGATGGCAGTGGAAGACGAGATCCAGTTCGAACGCGATGGTCACGTCGCCCGGGTCTGGCTCAACCGTCCCTGGAAGAAGAACTGCGTCACCGTCCCGATCCTGGACCGACTCGACGAGATCATCACGGAGGTCGACGAGGACCCCGAGCTGCGGGTCCTGGTGGTCCGCGGCCGTGGCGGCACGTTCTGCTCGGGCTTCGACCTCGACAGCCTGAAGGCGGACTACGTCGGCAAGTCCAACGCCATCGACGTGGCGGTGAAGTCGGCCAAGGTGTGCGACCGCCTCTACTCGATGAAGACCCCCTCGGTCGCGGTCCTGGAGGGACACGTCACCGCCGGCGGCTTCGAGATCATGATCTCGTGCGACTTCGCCATCGCCGCGGACGACGCCAGGATCGGCGACTTCCACATCCGCCGCGCGCTGTTCGGCGGGGCCGGCCCGATCTACCGGGTGCCGCGCATGATCGGCATCCGCAAGACGAAGGAGCTGATGCTCACCGGCAAGCTGCTCTCCGGCGTCGAGGCCGCCGAATTCGGTCTGATCAACAAGTCCGCCCCGGCCGACAAGCTGGACGAGACCGTCCAGGACTTCATCGGCGACCTCGTCGACAAGAGCCCCTTCACGATGTGGCTCACGAAGATGACGATCGACCGCAGCCTGGACGCGGACACCCAGTCCCTGATGGTGATGGAGCATCTCGCCGTCGGTGTGGCCCTCAACTCCGAGGACGCCAACGAAGGCGTGTCGGCGTTCCTGGAGAAGCGTGAGCCCAAGTGGCGGGGGCGCTGATCCGGATGGTCACGGACCGGCGGAGCCCGAGCGGGGGCCTGGAAGGCTCGCGCTGCTCCGGCTGCTCGGTGACGGTGTACCCCGCGGACGAGGCGTGCCCGCGCTGCGGCGGCCCGGCCGAGCCGGCAGGCCTGAGCGGCAGGGGCACGCTGTGGACCTGGACGGTACAGCGGTACGCCCCCAAGTCGCCGCCCTACCGGGCGCCGGCCGGCGGCTTCGCGCCGTTCGCGCTCGGCTACGTCGAGCTGGCCGAAGGCGTGCGGGTGGCTGCCGTGCTGGAGGTCGACGACCTGGACGACATCCGTATCGGCATGCCCCTCACGGTGACCGGGGGCCGCGGGGTGCCCCGGGCCAGGGCCCTGGACCCGGGTGAGGAGGGCTCATGAGCACCGAGGTGCTGATCTGCGGTGCCGGGCGCACCCCGTTCGGCCGGACGGAGGCGAGCGGCCGACAGCTGGCCGTCGCCGCGGTGAACGCCGCGTTGGCGGACGCGGGGATCGAGTGGTCACGCGTCCGGGCCGCGTTCGGCGGCAGTGACAGTGCCGGGCTTGCCGACACCCTGGTGGCCCGACTCGGCCTGACGGGGCTGCCGTTCGTCAACGTCAAGAACGGCTGCGCCACCGGGGGCAGCGCTCTGGTCTCCGCGGTGAACGCCATCCGCTCCGGCATGGCGGATGTCGTCCTCGCCGTCGGATTCGACAAGCACCCACGGGGCGCCTTCGACCCCAGGCCCGAGGACTGGGGGCTGGCAGCGGAGTACGGCAGCGACGGCCTCATGGTGACCACCCAGTTCTTCGGCATGAAGATCCAGCGCTATATGCATGACCACGGGATCACCCCGCGCACCCTCGCGATGGTCGCCGAGAAGGCGTACCGCAACGGGGCCCTGACCCCCGAGGCGTGGCGGCGTGAGCCGGTCACCGCCGAGGACATCCTCGACTCCGGCATGGTCAGTGACCCGCTGACCCGCTTCATGTTCTGCTCGCCCGGAGCGGGCGCCGCCGCGCTCGTCCTCTGCTCGCCCGAGGCCGCTCGCCGTCTGGACGCCCGGCCGATCGCCCTGCGGTCGGCGGTGGTGCGCAGCCGGCGGTTCGGTTCGTTCGAGGTGTTCAGCCCGTGGATACCCGCCGGCGAGCTGACCAGTGTCAGCAGTGACGCCTCGGCCGCGGCCTTCGAGGAGGCGGGGATCGGCCCCGGTGACGTCGACGTCTGCCAGCTCCAGGACACCGAGAGCGGCGCCGAGGTCATGCACATGGCCGAATGCGGATTCTGCGAGGACGGCGAACAGGAGAAGCTGATCGCCACCGGTGCCACCGGGATCGGAGGCGTACTGCCGGTCAACACCGACGGCGGCTGCATCGCCAACGGCGAGCCCATCGGCGCCTCGGGGCTGCGTCAGGTCTACGAGGTCGTCCAGCAACTGCGCGGCCGGGCCGGCGACCGTCAGGTCCCGGGCGGGCCCAGGGTCGGCTTCACCCACGTGTACGGCGCCCCGGGCGTCAGCGCCTGCACGGTGCTCTCCCTCTGAACGACCCGCGAACCTTCTGAACGACCCGCGAAACGTCCGTCGAACGTCCTGCCGAGCTGAGATGGAGGAAGAGTTGAGCGGCACACCGGAAACGGAGGACTTCCGCGCCGAGGCCCGGCAGTGGCTCGCCACGGTCGCCCGGCCGCGGGCCGCCGACGGGGAGTGGGGCAGCGGCTCCGACTCCGTCGCCGTGTTCGAGAACTGGAGCGAACGGCAGGAGCGCGAGCACACCGCCGGGACCCAGGAATGGGAACGGACCCGCTACGACCAGGGGTGGGGTGCGCTCACCTGGCCCGCCGAGTACGGAGGGCGCGGCCTGCCCGCGCACTACGAGCAGCTCTACCGCTCGGAGGAGGCGGCCTTCGACGTCCCCCAGCGCACCGAGATCTTCCCTGTGACGCAGCAGCTCGTCGCCCCGGCGATCGGCATCTGGGGCACCGAGGAGCAGAAGCGGCGCTGGCTGCGGCCCATGCTGCGCGCGGACGAACTGGCCTGCCAGCTCTTCTCCGAGACCGAGGCCGGTTCCGACCTGGCCGCCGTGCGGACGAAAGCCGTACGCGAGGGCGACACCTGGGTGCTGAGCGGTCACAAGGTGTGGACCTCCGGCGCCCGGGTCGCGACCTGGGGCGTCGCCGTCTGCCGCACCGACCCTGACGTGCGCAAGCACGCGGGCATCACCGTCTTCCTCGTCCGCATGGACGCGCCGGGCGTGACCGTGCGGCCGATCCGTCAGATGACCGGAGGGTCCAGCTTCAACGAGGTCTACCTCGACGGCGTGGTGGTGCCCGACACCGACCGGCTCGGACCGGTGGGGGAGGGCTGGCGGGTCACCCTCAGCGTGCTCGCCGCCGAGCGGCTCGACTCCGGGAGCCTCGGCCTGGACAACGCCGACCGGGCGCTGGAACTCGCCCGGCACCTGGACCGCCCCCTCACCGGCAGCGAACGGCAGCGGGCCGCCGATCTGCACATCCGCACCCTCGTCCAGCGCCTCATCGGGCTGAGGGTGACGGCGGCCCTCGTCGCCGGCCGGGAGCCCGGCGCTGAAGCCTCGGTCGGCAAGCTCTACGCCACCGGGACCATGCGCCGCACCAGCGATCTGGTGTCCGAACTGCTGGGGCCGTGCCTCGTCGCGGACACGGGGGAGTGGGGCACGTACGCCTGGACCGAGCACCTGCTCGGCGCACCTGGCTACAGCATCGCGGGCGGTACCGACGAGATCCAGCACAACATCCTCGCCGAGCGCGTCCTCGGCCTGCCGAAGGAGCCCGTCCGATGAACACGGCGACCCGGGTACCGGACCTGGCCGTACGGGTCCGGGACCGTCTCGCCCAGCGCCATCCGGGAGCGTCCATAGGGGAGCTGCGGACCCTGCCGGGCGGCCACTCGGGTCTGACGTACTCGGTGACCGCCGGTGACTCCCGGTACGTCGTGAAGGCGGTCCCCGAGGGACAGCGGCCCGTGGGCCGCAACGACGTGCTGCGCCAGGCGCGGGTACTGACGGCACTCGCCGGATCGGACGTACCGGTACCGGGCGTGGCATGCGTCGACAGGACCCAGCCGGCCTGGTTCGCCATGGACTTCGCCGAGGGTGAGGCCGTCGAACCCGTACTCGACGATCAGGAGGTGCCGGCCGCGACGGCGCGTACGCGGATGCTGGAGATCGCGCGCGTACTGCGGCGGCTGCACGCGACCGATGTCCACAGCCCCGGGCTGGACCCGCCCGAACCGCTGGACGCGACGGGTGAGCTGGCGCGATGGAGCCGCACGATGCACGCCGTGCCCGAGGAACTGCGGCCGGGCGGTGAGGAGTTGCTGCGACGGCTGGCCGACGACGTACCGGGCGGCATGGCGTCGGTCCTGCTGCATGGTGACTTCCGGCTCGGCAATGTGCTGTGCGTCGGCGAGCGTGCCGCGGCCGTCGTCGACTGGGAGATCTGGAGCGTCGGCGACCCGCGGATCGACCTCGGCTGGTTCCTGCTCTTCGCCGACCACCGCAACTTCCCCCGGCTGGGACACCCCGTGCCCGGCCTGCCCACTGAGGCCGAACTGCTGGACGCCTACCTCGACGGGCGACCGGCGCTGCCCGCCATGGACTGGTTCAGGGCGCTGGGCCGCATGAAGATGGCCGCGATCATGGGCCACAACCTGCGCCGGCACCGCGAGGGCAAGCACCACGACCCGCACCAGGAGCGGCTGCCCCCCACCATCGCCGCGATGATCCGCACGGCCCGCGACATCCTCGGCGGGCCCTGACCGGCCCGGGGCCGTGGCACTCGGCCCACTTGCCACGGCATGGCCACGGCACGGGGACACCACCCGATCCGCACGTGAAGACAGGAGCAACCGTGGATTTCGCATACTCGCCGCGGGCGGGAGAACTCGCCGACCGCATGCGGGCGTTCATGGAGCAGCACGTCCTCCCGGCGGAAGCCGTGTACGACCGGCAGCTGGCCGAGGCCGACGACCCGCACGCCCTGCCCCCGGTGATGGCCGAGCTGAAGGAGAAGGCGCGCGCCGAAGGCCTGTGGAACCTCTTCATGGCACACGGCGACTGGGGCGCGGGACTGACCAACCTCGAGTACGCGCCGCTCGCCGAGCTGGCGGGCCGCTCCGTCATCGGCCCCGAGGTGTTCAACTGCTCCGCGCCCGACACCGGGAACATGGAACTGCTGGCGCTCTACGGCACCCGCGAGCAGCAGGAGCGCTGGCTGCGGCCCCTCCTGGACGCCGAGATCCGCTCCTGTTTCGCCATGACCGAGCCCGAGGTCGCCAGTTCCGACGCACGCAACATCCGCACGCGCATCACCCGCGACGGCGACAGCTACGTCGTCAACGGCCGCAAGTGGTACACCTCCGGGATCCTCGACCCCGACTGCGAACTGATCATCCTGATGGGCAAGACGGACCCGGAGGCGCCGGCCTACCGGCAGCAGAGCATGGTGCTCATCCCGCGTGACACCCCGGGCGTGCGGGTCCTGCGGGACCTTCCCATGTTCGGCTACACCGACCGGCTCGGGCACGGCGACGTGCTCTTCGACAACGTCCGCGTACCGGCGGAGAACATCCTCGGCGGGGAGGGGCAGGGCTTCGCGCTCGCCCAGGGGCGGCTCGGCCCCGGCCGTATGCACTACGCGATGCGCGCCGTCGGCTTCGCGGAACGCGCCCTTCAGCTGATGTGCGAACGCGTCACCGAACGCATGGCCTTCGGCGGGCCGCTCGCCGACCGGGGAGTGGTGCGCGAATGGGTCGCCCGCAGCCGCATCGAGATCGAGCAGGTGCGCCTCCTCGTCCTGAAGTCGGCCTGGCTGATGGACACCGTCGGCAACGTCGCCGCCCGCATGGAGGTCGCCGCGATCAAGGTGGCCGCGCTGGAGGTCGCCCACAAGGTGGTCGACCGCGCCGTCCAGGCACACGGTGCGGCAGGCGTCAGCGACGACACCGTACTGGCCCGGCTGTACGCCATCACGCGGGCGCTGCGCATCGCCGACGGCCCCGACGAGGTCCATCTGCGGACGGTGGCCCGCCAGGAACTCGCCAAGTACCGGAAGTCCGGGAGCGAAAAGGGCGAAAAGACCGACATGAAGGCAGGGGAAGCATGAGCACCGACACCCTGGCGGGCCGGGTCGCCGTCATCACCGGCGGATCCCGCGGCATCGGCCTCGGCATCGCCACCGCCTACCGGGCCGCGGGCGCCCATGTGGTGATCGCCGCCCGGAAGGCGGCGGGACTCGACGAGGCGCGCGAGGAACTGTCGCGCGTCAAGGGCGACGGCGACATCCACACGGTCGTCGCCAACGCCGGCGAACCCGAACAGGCCCAGGCCTGCGTCGACGGGACCATGACCCGGTTCGGCCGTGTCGACATCCTCGTCAACAACGCGGCGACCAACCCCTACCACGGCGACCTGCTCGATCTGGACCTGCCCCGCGCGGAGAAGACCGTCCGCGTCAACCAGTACGGCATGGTCGCCTGGACCCGCTGCGTCTGGCAGGCATGGATGGCCCAGCACGGCGGAACGGTGGTCAACATCGCCTCCGTCGGCGGCCTGATCGTCGACCCGCACATCGGCTACTACAACGCCACCAAGGCCGCCATGCTGCACATGACACGGCAGCTCGCCTACGAACTCGGGCCTCGGGTCCGTGTCAACGCCATCGCCCCCGGGCTGATCAAGACGGAGCTGGCACGGGCGGTGTGGGAGGTACGCGAAACCGTCCTCACCGCCAGGCTGCCGCTGCGGCGCCTCGGCACGGTGGAGGACGTGGCGAACGCGGCGCTGTTCCTGGCCTCCGACGCCTCCTCATGGATGACCGGACAGACGCTGGTGCTCGACGGCGGCGCGACCGCCCTGCCGATCGGGGTGGACGAATGAGCGCCCCGCGACCCGCCTCCGAACTGTTCTCGCTGCACGGCAGGACGGCGATCGTCACCGGCGCCTCGGCGGGGCTCGGCGCGCGCTTCGCCGCCGTCCTCGCCGGCGCCGGCGCCACCGTGTTCGCCGCCGCCCGCCGCACCGTCCGCCTGAAGGAACTCGCCGACTCCGACGCGCGCATCCACCCCGTCGCCTGCGACGTCTCCCTGGAGGCCGACCGCGTGAGACTCGTGGACACGGCGCTGAGCGCCACCGGCCGTATCGACGTCCTGGTCAACAACGCGGCCACTTCCGGCGAGACGCTCGCCGAGCACGAGTCCCCGGATTCCTTCGCCGGCGTTCTCGGGGTGAACCTCACCGCGCCGTTCCATCTGGCCCGGCTCACCGTCGAGGCCCCGGCCCCCGCCTGCCCGCCGCCCGCGGGCAGGAGCATCATCAACGTCTCGTCCATCCTCGGCCTGGTCACCGCCGCGCCCCTCGGCGGGGCGAGTTACTCGGCGTCCAAGGCGGGTCTGATCGGTCTGACCCGTGAGCTGGCCGGACAGTGGGGCCGCGGCGGAACACGCGTCAACGCCCTGGCTCCAGGGTGGTTCCGCACGGAGATGACCGCGGACCTCTTCGCCGACGGCCGCTCCAGCCGCTGGGTCGAGCGCAACACGCTGCTGTGCCGCGGCGGCCATGACCACGAACTCGACGGCGCGCTGCTCTTCCTGGCCTCGGACGCCTCCTCGTACTGCACCGGACAGGTGCTGACCGTCGACGGCGGATGGACCGCGCGATGAGTGTCCGCACCGAGATCCGCGACGACGGCCTGGCCCATGTCTCCCTGTGCCGGGGCGCGGCGGGCAACGCCATCGACCTGGAGACGGCGCGTGCGCTGCTGGACGCGGCACGGGAGTGTGAGCGGCAGGACGTGCGGGCCGTCATGCTGACCGGTGAGGGACGGTCGTTCTGCGTGGGAGGCGACCTGCGGGAGTTCTCCACGCTCTCGGGTGAGGCTCTGCAGCAACACCTCCTCGCGGTCACCGACGCGCTGCACGAGGCCCTGCGCACGTTCGCCGCCATCGACGCACCCATGGTGGCCGCCGTGCAGGGCGCGGTGGCCGGGGCGGGCATCGGCCTGGCCGCGGCGGCCGATGTGACGCTCGCTGCCGACGACGCGTCGTTCACCGCCGCGTACACCGGCATCGGCTACTCGCCGGACGCCGGAGTGAGCTGGTTCCTGCCTCGTCTCGTCGGCCCCAAGAGGGCCCTGGACCTGCTGCTGACCAACCGCCGGGTACCGGCGGCGGAGGCGGCGGCCATCGGACTGGTGAGCCGGGTCGTCGCCGCCGGGCGACTGGCCGAGGAGGCCGCGCGCACGGCCGAGGCCCTGCGCCGGGGACCCACCGCCGCGTTCGGCGCCACGCGCAGGCTCGTAGCCTCCGGGCTCACCGTCGATCTGGGTCCGCATCTGGACCAGGAGGCCCGCGCCCTCGCCGCCGCGGCGGTCTCCGACACGGGCCGCGAAGGCGTCGCCGCCTTCCTCGCCAAACGGAGGCCCGAATTCCTGCCCCTGCCGCCCAGTCCGTGACCAGTCCCTGACCCGGCCCTGACCCGTACGACGCGGGGGTGACCCGCAGGCCCGGCCCACCGGCCCGTACGCCTCAGTTCCGCCCCCTCCCCCGAACTCATGGAGCCCACCGTGTCGGAAGCATTCATCGTCGGAGCCCTCCGCACCCCCGTCGGCCGGCGTAAAGGCGCGCTCAGCGGCGTGCACCCGGCCGACCTGGGCGCGCATGTGCTGCGCGCGCTGCTGGAGCGGACCGGCGTCGACCCGGGCGCGGTCGACGACGTGTACTTCGGCTGCGTCAGCCAGATCGGCGCACAGACCGGGAACATCGCCCGCACGGCGTGGCTGTCGGCGGGGCTGCCGCAGCACGTCCCCGGCACCACCATCGACCGCCAGTGCGGCTCCTCCCAGCAGGCCGTCCATTTCGCCGCCCAAGCCGTCGGATCGGGTGCCGCCGACCTGGTGGTGGCCGGTGGTGTGGAGGTCATGAGCCTGGTGCCCATCGCCAGTCCGATGACCGTCGGCGAACAGGCGGGCATGGGTTCCCCCTACGCGGGTGACGGCTGGCGCGAGCACTTCGGCGACCAGGAGGTCTCGCAGTTCCGGGGAGCCGAGCTGATCGCAGAGAAGTGGGGCGTCTCCCGCGCGGACATGGAGAGGTTCGCCCTCACCAGTCATCAGCGTGCCCTCGCAGCCGCGGCCGGGGGCGTCTTCGACGACGAGATCGTCCCGTCCTTCGGACTCACCGCGGACGAGGGCCCGCGCGCCGACACCACCCTGGAGAAGATGGCGGACCTGAAAACCCTGACGGAGGACGGTCGGCTGACCGCTGCCGTTTCCAGCCAGATTTCCGACGGTGCCGCCGCCCTGCTGGTCGCCTCCGCCGAGGCGGTACGCCGCCACGGTCTGGTCCCGCTGGCCCGCGTGCACACCATGGCCGTGGTCGGCTCCGACCCGATCCACATGCTGACCGGTCCGATCCCCGCCACGGAGAAAGTGCTGGACAGGGCCGGGCTGGCGATCGACGACATCGACCTGGTCGAGATCAACGAGGCCTTCGCCTCCGTCGTCCTCGCCTGGCAGAAGGAGACCGGTGCCGACCCGGAGCGGGTGAACGCCTTCGGAGGCGCCATCGCCCTGGGGCATCCGCTCGGCGCCACGGGCGCCCGGCTCATGACCACGCTCGTGCACCAGCTGAGCAGGACCGGAGGGCGTTACGGCCTGCAGACGATGTGCGAGGGCGGCGGAATGGCCAACGCGACCGTGGTCGAGCGTGTGTGACCGGGCCGCCCGGCCGAGCCGATTGGCAACCGAGTTCAGCTTGGGTCTACTCTCCGGTACGGAACAGGACAGGTGACAGCCGGGAGACCAGCTCATGGCGACAAGGATCGTTGAACCCGAAGCGGGACCGAGGTCCAAGCGCGCGGCCATCCTCACGGCCGCCGTCGACTGCTTCGGTGAGACAGGTTTCGAAGCCACCAAGTGGTCCACCGTGGCGGAGCGGGTCGGTATCGGCCAGACCGCGCTGTACCACTACTTCGAGTCCAAGACGCACTGCCTGCTCACCATCATGAGGCTGGAACTCCAGCGCTCCCACGACAAGTTCACGGAGGCGACCGAGAGCGTCGCGGACCCGGTGGAGGCGCTGCGCGCGGCGGTCCGGGGGGCCTACGACGTCTCCGACCACGAGGTGCTGCAGATGCGCATTCTGCAGAGCCACATGGACCTGCTCGCCGGCCCCCGGAAGTCCAAGCGCGAGGAGGCCGAGCGGGTGGCGGCCCGCCGCCTCGTCCAGCTGGTCGAACGGGACTGGACGCACCTCCTGGTGCGCGGCATGTCCCAGGGTGCTTTCCCGCTGCGGGACGCGCAGTTGCTCGGCGCGGGCGTGCTCGGTCTCATCGTCAGCGTCTGGCGGTGGTACCGCCCCTCGGGGCCGACACCGCTGTCGGAGATCAGCGAGCTGATCGAGGGCGCCTGTGTGCGGATGGTCGCCATGTGACGCACCGGCGGCGGCCCCTGTGTCCGCCGCGCCTCCGGGCCTCCGGCGGCGCGTGTCCCGGCCCCCTGACGGTTTGCCGTCGGGGGGCTTCTCTTTGCCCGTGGTCCGGCACATGCTGCCGGTGCGTGATCGGCGCGATCGGTCGGTGAAGGGATATTGCCAGGCGTGTTTCACCCGGATTACCATCCAAACTGAATTGAACTTGGCTCAGGTTGATCTGAGGCGCGTTGATCCGGGCCGCATTGATCCGGGACGCGCTGGTCCGAGACGCATCGGTTCGAGACGCATCGGTTCGAGGCGTGCGGCTCCGAGGCGCGTTGAGCGGCCGTCGTCCGAAAGGGCTCAATCATGACGTTGCTCGCATATTTTGCCAGCATGGACAGTCCACATCCGGAGCGGACAGTGGATCTGCTCGAACCCGGCTTCCGCTTCCTGCTGGCTCTGCCGGGCAAGGAGGTCACGGGGAAATCGAGGGACGACTTCGCCGCGTACATCGCCCGGCGCAACCCGGTGCGGCGGGCTCACAAGATCCTGCGGCACAGCCGTGACGGTGATCTCGAAACCGTGTACGGGATCGTGACGGAGGACGGGCGGTACACCGGATCCTTCCTCTCGGCCGCGGTGACCGCGCCGAGCGGGCTCCTGGCGCGGTACCAGTCCTTCTTCACCACGGACTTCGAACTGGTCGACCGGAACACCGACCGGAACACCGACAGGAGCCGGACGTGACCGACACCCCCACCGCGGCGCCCTTCCTCACCGCGTGGTTCGAGATCCTCGACGGCGACGAGCCGTCCAGGATCCTCGATCTGATCAGCGACGACTTCTCGCTCTCCATCCTCTTCTCCGCCGGCGACGGCAACGCCACCGACTTCGCCGGGGACCGCGCCGCCCTGGTCGGCTACCTCGAACAGCGCGAGAAGGGCACCCGCACCCACCATCTGTTGTCGGCGACCACCCTCGGCAAGGACGAACTCTTCCTCGGGGAGGTCCGTCGCTCAGGTGTCCCCGAGGCCAGCTTCGTCGCAGCGGGGCGGGTGAACGACGAAGGACGGCTCCAGCGTCTGCTCATCGGTCGCTCGTCACAGGTCCGCTTCGACTGACCCCCACGGAAGGCAGCCATGTACAACCTCGTCCTGCTCGCCGCCCGGCCCCCGGAATGGACGCACGAGCGGTTCATCGACTGGTGGCGCGACGATCACGCGGAGCTGACCCGCCGCCTGCCGGGACTGCGTGCCTGGCGGCACACCGAGATCGACGCCGCTCTGGAACGGCGCTCGGAAGGCTGGGACGGAATCTCCGTGCTCAGCTTCGACTCCCCGGAGGACCTGAGGAAGGCCCTCGCGAGCCCCGAGTGGGCGGACGCTGTCGCCCAGGTCGGCGACATGAGGGGCCGCCGCATCGCGGTCATGGGCCGTGAGGCGGAGATGTTCGCAGCCTGAGGCCGGGGGCGGGGCCGTCGGAGCCGAACGGGGGTCCGGCGGCGAAGGACGGACGAGGCGCACCGCGCCCCGGCGCAGCGAGCACGACCGGCCACGGAAGGCATGACCGGCCACGAAAAGCACGACCGGCCACGGAAGGCATGACCGGGCACGAAAAGCACGACAGCGTTCGGCAGACGGAGTTCGGCACAGCACAGCGAGGGACGGGATGCGACAGGTAGTGCGGGAGTTCCAGCAGAAGGCGGACGACGCCGACTTCGTTGCCGTCATCGACGACACCGGACCCCATACGGCGCGGGAACTGCTCACCGAGGCGGGCCGGCTGGCCGAGACGCTGTCCGCCGGCGCGGCCGACGGAGCGGGCTGTACCGTCATGGTCCAGGCGGACAACTCATGGCGCACCGTCGCCGCCACCCTCGCCGTGGGTCTGACCGGCGGGGTCCTGGCGGTGGTCAACCGGCACACCACGCAAGCCGAGTTCACGGCGGCGTGGGAGGACATCCGGCCGGACGCCGTCGTCGCCGAGCCCTCCGCGATGGACGACTGGTCGGTGCCCGGGCTGCTGCCGGGCCAGGCGGCCACGGTACTCGGCGGCTTCAGCTGCCTCACCGCAGCCCGGCGGCGTGATACGTCGCGCTGGTCGGGCGGTGTCCTGATCGGCCTCACCTCGGGTTCGACCGGTCGGCCCAAGGGCGTCGTACAGTCCGAGCAGGCACTGCGCTACGCCGCCACGAGCACCATCACGGTCAACGGGCTGGCGCCCGGCGACGCGGTCGCCGCGATCGTTCCGCTGTCGTCGACGGCCGCGTACTGCTTCGGCGTCTACCTGTCCCTGCTCCTGCGCGGCCCCCTGGTGCTGACGGCGAAGTGGGATCGTGCCGTCGCCCTGCGGCGGATGGCCGACACCGGCGTCCGCTGGACGATGTGCGTCCCCACGATGGCGCTGCAGATGGGCAGCGAAGCGGCCGGCTCCGGGGTCCTGGGCTCGGTCGCCTCGATCACCGTCGGCGGCGGTCCCATGGACCGCGGGGCCCTGGCCCGCGCCGAACGTTCCCTGGGAACGAAGATCCTCCGCGTCTTCGGCATGTCCGAGTGCCTCGGCCACACGTCGCCGAGCCCCGAGGACCCCGAGGAGATCCGGCTCGGCAGGGACGGCCGGCCCTTTCCCGGTACGGACCTGCGCGCGGTCACCCCCGAAGGCCGAGCCGCCGGAACCGGTGTGTCCGGCCCGGCGCAGGTACGCGGACCGTCCCTCTTCCTCGGTTACGCCCGTGACGGGCGGGTCGATCCGCCGGCGCTGACCGAGGACGGCTACTTCGCCACCGGCGATCTGCTGATGACCCATGAGGACGGCACCGTCACCGTGATGGGCCGGGAGAAGGACGTCATCATCCGCGGTGGCCGCAACATCGACATCACCGAGATAGAACGCGCCGTCGCCCGCTACCCGCGCCTGGCCAGGGCCTGTGTCGTCGCGGTCCCCGACGAGGTGCTCGGCGAACGCGTGGCGCTGCTCGTCGTCACGGAGGACGGCGGCGACATCGACCTCGCCGAGATCACGGGCCATCTGGAAAGTACCGGGCTGTCCAAGACCAAGTGGCCGGAATTCGTCTACGGGGTGGAGGAGTTGCCGCAGACCAAGGTCGGCAAGCTCGACCGGGGTACGGCCCGCGAACTTGCTCGCCGGTTGCGTACGGCGGCAGGGGGAGGACGATGACACAGCGGTTCGACCAGGGTCCATGGGCCGAGCCCGGAGTCCGGACCGTACAGTCCGGGGTGCACCGCGTCCCGTTGCCGCTGCCCAACGACGGTCTGCACGCCGTCAATGTCTATCTGCTGGAGAACCTGGCGGAGGACGGCCTCGTCATGATCGACGGAGGATGGGCGATACCCGAGGCGCGCAAGGCGCTCGAGGAGGCACTCGCGGCCATCGGCCACGACCTCGGCGACATCAGCCACATCCTGATCACCCACATCCACCGCGACCACTACACCAACGCCGTCGAACTCCGTCGTCTGCTGGGCTCCCGCGTCTATCTCGGCGCCGGCGAACGTCCGGGCCTGGAGATGCTCGGCCGGTTGCGCAGCGACGAACCCGCCGGCTCACTGGACACGCTGCGCAGAGCCGGCGCGGCAGAACTCGCCGAGCGCATCCGGCGGATGGACCACGGCGGCTACGACCCGAGAGTCTGGGAGGCACCCGACCGCTGGCTCCGCGCCGAAACCCTGAGCTTCGGCAGCCGTGAGCTCAAGGTCGTCCCGACCCCGGGACACACCAAGGGGCATGTGGTCTTTCTGGACGAGCAGCGAGGACTGCTGTTCTCCGGTGACCACGTTCTGCCGCACATCACCCCGTCCATCGGCTTCGAGCTCGCCGAGCCCGGCGGCCGTCCGCTCGCGGACTACCTGGACTCGCTGCGGCTCATGACCCGGTACGCCGACGCCAGGCTGCTCCCGGCGCACGGGCCGGTCGCCGACAGCGCCCACACCCGGGTCGCCGAATTGCTCGCCCACCATGACGACCGGCTGGCCAAGAGCCTGTCGGCACTGGGCGAGGGCACAGCCGACGCCCACACCGTGGCACGCCAACTGGGCTGGACCCGCCGAAACGTGCCGTTCGGCGAGCTCAGCGCCTTCAACCAGATGCTCGCGATCAACGAGACAGCGGCGCATCTGGACGTCCTCGTGCTGCGCGGGCAGGTCACCACGGCGTCCGTGAACGGGGTGGACCAGTACACGCGTGTACGGTGACAGCGCCTGACACCGCGACGAACAGAGACCGGGACCTTCCGCACAGGACCTCTTGCGGGGTCTTCCGCACAGGGCTTTCCACATGGGGCTTTCCACACGTGGGGGCGGGAGCGGCATGTGCTCCCGCCCCGCCCCTTCTCGTCCGGCTCAGCGTGCCGTCCAGCCCCCGTCCACATACAGCTCGGAGCCGGTGACGAAGGTCGCGTCGGGGGAGGCGAGAAAAGCCACCGCCCCGGCGACCTCGTCGGGTCGGCCCAGCCGCCCCATGGGCGTGCCCTCCACCATCGCCGTGTGGCGGGGCGTGCCCTGCCACAGTTCGCGTGACCGCGGCGTCTCGATGAAGCCGGGGTGAACCGAGTTGACCCGTACACCGCGCGTGGCCCAGTGCAGTGCCGCGTTCTTCGTCATCAGCCGCACCGCGCCCTTCGCGGCGTGGTACGAGAACTGGCTGCCGAAGCCGCCGACCGTACCGAAGATGGAAGCGACGTTGACGATCGAGCCGCCACCGGAGCGCTCGATCGCGGGCCCCGAGTGCTTCATGCCGAGCCAGACACCGGTCTGGGTCACCGCGATGACCGTGTCCCAGGTCTCCTTGGTCTCCGTCTCCACGTCCCGCAGCCGGGCGATGCCCGCGTTGTTGACGAGCACGGTCAGGCCACCGAACTCCGCGGTCACGCGCTCGACCACGGCATGCCACGCCTGCTCGTCGGCGACGTCCAGCGCGAGACCGAGGGCGCTCGCTCCGGCCTCCGTCAGTTCCTTCGCCAGCGCCTCGCAGCGGTCGGCGTCCAGGTCGGTCACCACCACCGTCGCGCCCTCGGCGGACAGCCGACGCGAGACGGCGTCTCCGATGCCGCCGGTCGCGCCTGTGATCAGAGCGATCTGTCCTGACAGTCGGTCACCCACGGGTTCCCCTTCACTCAGCTCGTCGGTTCCACCCGGCTCGTCGCAGTTCACGGCACCAGCTCCAGCCCCGAGCGCAGTAGCGCAGGCACCGCGGACCCGACCCGCTCGAAGCCGGTTCCGACGGTCCGCCCCGCGAGATGACGGGCGTGGATGCCTTCGGCGATCACGGCCAGCTTGAAGCAAGCCAGCGCCTGGTAGAAGGTCAGGGTCCCGATGTCCCGGCCGGATCGCTCCGCGTACCGCTCGGCCAGCTCGCGGCCCGAGGGGAAACCGGGGTTGGACGTCGGGACGTGACCCGACCCCAGCACCGGTTCGCACACCGGTTCCCAGTACATGAGGAGCATCCCGAGGTCGGCGAGCGGGTCACCGAGGGTGGCCATCTCCCAGTCCACGATCGCGGCGATCCGCCCGAAGCCGCCCGGCGCCAGGATGGTGTTGTCCAGACGGTAGTCACCGTGCACGATCGCCGCGGCGCCGCTCTTCGGCAGCGCACGGGCCAGCCGGTCGTGCAGCGCGCCGAGTTCGGGCAGCGTCCGTGTGGCGACCCTCTCCCACTGGCCGCGCCACCGGCGCACCTGGCGTTCCAGATATCCCTCGGGACGGCCGAAGTCACCGAGCCCGACGCCGTCGGCGTCGACCGAGTGGAGCACCACCAAGGCGTCCACGAGGGCCATGGCGGCCCGTCGCGCGTCGGCGGGCCGCAGTGCGGTGGCCTCGTCACCGTCGCGCAGCACCGTGCCCTCCACGAAGTCGACGACACAGAACGGCGCGCCTATCACCGCCGGGTCCGTGCACGACAGCACGGCCCGGGCCACCGGCACTCCGGTGGGGCCGAGGGCGGCGACCACACGGTACTCGCGGTCCATGTCGTGCGCCGTCGGAGTGAGAACTCCCAGCGGCGGCCTGCGCAGCACCCAACGGTGTGTCCCGTCGGTCACCTCGTAGGTGAGATTCGAACGCCCGCCCTGCAGCAGCGCCACCCTCAACGGGCCCGCGCACCGGGGCACGTGACGCTCGAAGTAGCGCTGCAAGGCGGTCTGGTCGATGCCCGCCAGGGCCGACCCGGACGCGGTCACCGCGCGGCCCTCCGTTCGCGCGCCGCGCGTACCGCGCGCTTGGCGATGGCCCAGCGGTGCGTCTCCGACGGGCCGTCGTAGATCCGGAACGGGCGTACCTCCCGGTACAGCCGCGACAGCGGGGCGTCCCCCGAGATGCCGAGTGCGCCGCACACCTGCACGGCACGGTCGACGACCCGGTTCACGGCCTCGGAGACGTAGGTCTTGGCGATCGAGGTGTGCTGGGCGGCCGGGCGGCCCTGGTCCAGTTCCCAGCAGGCCCGCCAGAGCACCGCGCGGCCGGTCTCGATGTCGATCTCACTGTCGGCGAGCAACTGCTGCACCATGCCCAGTTCGGCCAGCGGCCTGCCGAAGGCCGACCGGTCCGCGGCACGCTCCAGGGCGATGTCCTGGGCCCTGCGGGCCGCACCCAGCCAGCGCATGCAGTGGGTCATCCGGGCGGGACCGAGGCGTACCTGCGCGTAGGCGAAGCCCTGGTCCGGTTCGCCCAGCACCGCGTCGTCGTCGACCTCGCACGCGTCGAAGACGATCTCGCTGTGCCCGCCGAACAGGCCCTGGTCCAGGGTGTCGATGTTCCGGGTGATCTTCATGCCCGGGTTGGCGGCGTCGACGAGGAACATCGTGGCCCCGCCGGGGTCCCCGGGGGTCCCGCTGGTGCGGGCCATGCAGATGGCGAAGGCGGCGCCGTCCGCGCCGCTGATGAACCACTTGCGGCCGTCGATCCGCCAGCCGCGCCCCGTCCGTGTCGCGGTGGTGGAGAGCGCACGGGGGTCCGAGCCGGCCCCTGGCGCCGGCTCGGTCATGGCGAAGCACGAGCGGGTCTCACCGGCCGCGAGCGGACGCAGATACCGCTCCTTCTGCTCCTCGGTGGCCACTGCCTCCAGCAGGTGCATGTTGCCCTCGTCGGGAGCCGCGCAGTTGAGCGCCAGTGGTCCCAGCAGTGAGTAGCCCGCCGCCTCGAACACCACGGCCTGCCCGCACAGATCGAGGCCGAGCCCGCCCCATGCGCGGCCGGCGTGCGGCGCGAACACCCCCGCCGCACGAGCCGCCTCCTGCAATCGGCGCCGCAGTGGCTCCGGCCCGGCGTGGACGTTCCCACCGGAGGCTTCTTCCTCTGGCAGCACGGTGTTCCGTACGAACTCGGTGGTGCGCCGCGCGATGTCGGCGACCCTTTCATCGATCTCGAACCCGATGGACACCTTCGCCCCCGATCTAGGCTACTGAGTATTAGCCATCACAAGGGTGAGCGGTCTGTCGTGTCAAGAGTGTGCAGGAAAAGAACAGGGCTGATCCCGAGGTCATGGCTATCAACAGATAGCTTCATCGCGACGGCCGCATCCCCGACGCCGCCTGGCACCGGGCCTGAAAACTGACGCCTCGCCACGGCGGAGTTGGACGCGGACGGCCGCCAGGCCGTCGGGGAGTCCGTTGAGGGCGTGGTCGGCTCCGCCGGCGCGGGCGGCTTGGTGAACTGTGGCGTCGCCGCCGGTCCGTGGTGCGCCGAGGGTGATGTTCTCTCGGCGGTGAGCGGCCAGCGGGTGTATTCCTGTTGAGTCATGACGATGTGCGTGGAAGGGGGTGGTTTTGCCGGAGCCGTTCTCGCCGACGAGTGCCGAGATCTCGCCGCCCTCGTGGACCAGGTCGACGTGATCGATGGCGGGCCGGTTGGTGCCGGGGGAGCGGAAGGTGGTGCCGCGGCCTCATTGCACGGACGAGATCGCCGACCGGATCACCTTCGTCACGGCTGCGGGGTCCGACACGAGTGTCAGATGCGAACCGCCGTTGTAGATGGTCACCTTGGACCGCGCACGGCTCGCCATCTTCTTCTCCGAGTCCGGAGTGATGATCTGGTCCCCGCTGCTGATGAAGTACCAGGAGGGGATTTTCTTCCACGCCGCGTATTTGGAGGGGGTGTTGAAGGCCACCGTGGTTGCGGCACGCTGCGTGGCCCACAGGTTGACCGCCTGCTCACGAGCCACACTGCTCGCGAACTTCGTGACGAACACGTTCTCCTTGAGGTACAGCGCGGACGCCTTGGACGGTGCGTTCGGGTACGGCACGGCGTCGTACAGATCGGACGGCGACCCCTTGGTCAGAACGGACGTCGGGCCACTGAGCTGCGCTGTTGTCTCCCCGACCGCCGGTGCGGCGGCGTCGACGTAGACGAGCGCCTTGACGTTGCTGACGCCCTGGGCGGCATTTGTGATCACCGATCCGCCGTAGGAGTGCCCCACCAGCACGATCGGGCCCTTGATGCTCTTGAGGAAGTACTTGACCGTCTGCGCGTCGGTCGTCAGGTTCTGCAGCGGGTTGCCGATGGCACGCACCGTGTAGCCCGCGCGGCGCAGGATACTGACCTCGCCGTTCCAACTCGACGTATCCGCCCACGCCCCGTGCACGAGGATGACCGTGGGTTTCGTCTGTTTGCCGGCCTTGTGCCCGGCGTTCGCGGCACCGTCCGGAGGGGCCGCGGCAACCATGGTGGTGACGGCGATCGCGGCTGCCGCCAGAGTCATGGGGAGATCCCGCCGCCGTGCAGTGGGCGCCATCGGAACCCTCCTTGTTCCAGCTTCACCGGAGGACGCGTTCCGACGAGAAGGAAAGGCTGGCACGCGGATCCGAGATGAAGCCCGCTGCGGCCGAACGAACGCGTCCCTGACTCTCCACACGACGGTAGCCCCACGCCGCCGCACAAGCATCTGGGCCCGAACGGTGACCAACGCGCTCTATTGCGACCCGTCCGGCCACGTCAGGGGTTCAGCCGACGAACACGCTGGCGACACGTGCGACTCGGCGGTCCGGCCGGCGATCCACTGCGGCGCCTCCGGCCGCAAGGTGAACGGGCGTCGGCGTGCACACTTACGGCGGGTGGCGCGTAGCCTCAGCCACGGCAACAGCCGCGCTCCACCACCCGGGCCGTGCCGGTCATGAGTAATGGTCGCTGTGAGGCTGATCCTTCGGAGTGGACACCCTGACAGTGGATCTTGATGGTCCAGGAAGGGACGTCCTGGTGGGGGGCCGGTGTCAATGGCCGGGCAAGACGTGCCCGGGGCCGGTCAAGGTCCGGCTGAGGAGCTGTCCTGGCTGCGGGCCGAGAACGCCCGGCTGCTCACCAGGCCCACCGCACCGGCCTGCGTCGAGCGCGAAGCGGCCGAGGACCGGGCGGTCGCGGAGATCCGCGTCATCCACTCCGAACACCACGGTGCCTGCGGCGCCCTGCTGCGTACATGCCGAACTCAGCTTCCGCAGGCGGAAGATCAACCGCAAGCGCGTGGCCCGGCTGACGCGCGTCAACCATATGGTGGGCCGGCACCTGCGGCGCAATAAGCGCACCACGATCGCGGACAAGACCGCGCCGCCCACCCCGGACCTGCTGATGCGCGACTTCACCGCGGACACGCTGAACACCGAGTGGTGCGGCGACATCGCCGTATGAAACCCGGTGTCCACTTCTGGGGATCAACCTCATGATTCGGCAACGCCATTGCGGTGAACACGCGGAACACCTTCACCCGGAAGCCCGCGTTGGCCAAGGTCAGCGCCATCCCGCCGCGTGTCGAGGGAGCAAAGGACTGGCAGTGGGAGGCTGCGCCGAAGGACGGCTTCCATGTGCTGCGGCACACCTGTGCTCCGATCATGCTGGAGGCCGGAGCGTCCGTCGTGACCTTGGCGCGGTGGCTCGGGCATTCCTCGCCCGCGATCACCCTCGGTTACTATGCTCACTTCATGCGGAGGCTGGAGACAAGGGGCGCGCTGGCATCGACGGACTGCTCGGGAAGCAGGGAGAACTGTATGCCAGTCGAAACTCCCCAGATTCTCCCCAGGGCCGTTGAGGACCGATAGGCGATGCTGCGCCTCTCCTAAGTTGGTCGTGGATTGCAAGGCTGAAGAGACGGGTGGCCTGGGAAAATGCTGAAAGAGGTCACCGTGACCCGGTACATCACGCCCCTGCGTGAGGGCGGGTCGCTGCCGGGACTGGTCGAGGCCGACGACCGCGGCACCTATGTCATGAAGTTCACCGGTGCGGGGCAGGGGCGCAAGACCCTCGTCGCGGAGGTCGTCTGCGGCGAGCTCGCCCGTCGGCTCGGACTGCGGGTGCCCGGCCTGGTGACGATCGACCTGGACCCCGTGCTGGGCCTCGGCGAGCCCGACCAGGAGGTGCAGGGCCTGCTCAAGGGGAGCGGCGGAGCCAACCTGGGCATGGACTTCCTGTCCCGCGCGATCGGCTTCGACGCCCTGGCCTTCCCGGTGAGCCCAGAAGAAGCAGGCCGGATCGTCTGGTTCGACGCCCTCGTGGGCAATGTGGACCGCTCCTGGCGCAATCCCAACCTCCTGGTGTGGCACGGCGACCTGTGGCTCATCGACCACGGCGCCACGATGATCTGGCACCACAACTGGCCCGGCGCCCGGACCCTGGCCGCGCGGCCGTACGACGCCTCAGACCACGCGCTGGCGCCCTTCGGGCCGGATGTCGCGGGCGCCGCCGACGCGTTGGCGCCCCTGGTCACCGAGGACCTGCTGGCGGAGGTCACCGCCGAGATCCCCGAGGTATGGCTGGCCGGCGAACCGGGGTTCGGCGACCCGGACGGGCTGCGGCGGGCGTACGCGGAGCAACTGCTGGCGCGGGCCGCCGTCATCCACGAACGCATCGAGGGGATCAAGTGAGCGAGCGCACCCTGGGGACCCGGCCGAGGGAGCAGGACGTCTTCGAGTACGCGCTGCTGCGGGTCGTGCCCCGCGTCGAGCGCGGCGAGTGCTTCAATGCGGGCGTACTCGTGTACTGCCGTGCCCGGTCCTTCGTGGCCGCACGTACACACCTCGACGAGACGAAGCTGCTGGCGCTGGACCCCGAGGCGGACGTCGCGGGCGTACGGGCCGCTCTGCGTGCCGTCGAGAGGGTGTGCGCCGGAGGCGAGGCGGCGGGCCAAGCCGCGCGCGACGACGCCGGGCGGCGCTTCCGCTGGCTGATCGCGCCCCGTTCCACAGTGGTCCAGCCGGGGCCCGTGCACACCGGGCTCACCGCCGACCCCGGTTCCGAGGCGGAGCGGTTGCTCGACCTCCTGGTCAAGTAATGGATCACAGGTCGCTCGTGTGCCGTTGACACCGGCTGCCAGGGCTTCTAGCGTCACGTCCGGGCAAGGTACTAAGCGGTCGCTCACTGGAACGGCGTACCGCGGGGCCGCAGGCTCACCAGAAGGTGTCCCTGGACTTCCAGGGCCGTCCACATGCTTTCCGAGGGCGAGGAGAAGCAGCAATGTCCACCACTGAGCAGCGGGTCGCCGTGGTCACGGGTGCCGCGCGCGGCATCGGCGCCGCGACCGCCGTACGACTGGCCGCGGAGGGCCGCGCCGTCGCGGTGCTCGACCTCGACGAGTCCGCGTGCAAGGACACCGTGGAGAAGATCACCGCCGCCGGCGGCAAGGCCCTCGCGGTCGGCTGCGACGTCTCCGACGAGGCACAGGTCGAGGCCGCCGTCGCCCGGATCGCCGAGGAGCTCGGGGCCCCGACGATCCTGGTGAACAACGCGGGCGTCCTCCGCGACAACCTGCTGTTCAAGATGAGCGCAACCGACTGGGACACGGTCATGAACGTGCACCTGCGGGGCGCCTTCCTGATGACCAAGGCCGTCCAGAAGTACATGGTGGACGCCAAGTTCGGCCGCGTGGTGAACCTCTCCTCGTCCTCCGCGCTCGGCAACCGCGGCCAGGTCAACTACTCGGCCGCCAAGGCAGGTCTGCAGGGCTTCACCAAGACCCTCGCCATCGAACTCGGCAAGTTCGGCGTCACCGCCAACGCCGTCGCGCCCGGCTTCATCGTCACCGACATGACCGCCGCCACCGCCGCCCGCGTCGGCATGGACTTCGAGGAGTTCCAGGCCGCTGCCGCGACCCAGATCCCCGTGCAGCGCGTCGGCACCCCGGACGACATCGCGGGCGCCATCGCCTACTTCACCGGTGACGCCGCCGGCTTCGTCTCCGGCCAGGTGCTGTACGTCGCCGGCGGACCGCTCAACTGAGACCGGAGAACCAGAACATGACTTCCGCTCAGCTCCCCGAGCCCTCCGGCAAGGTCGCGCTCATCACCGGCGCCAGCCGCGGCATCGGCTACGGCGTCGCCGAGGCGCTCGTCCGCCGCGGTGACCGCGTGTGCATCACCGGCCGCAACGAGGACGCCCTGAAGGAGGCCGTCGAGCGGCTCGGCGCCGACCGCGTCATCGGCGTCCCCGGCAAGGCCCACGACGAGGCCCACCAGGCCGTCGCCGTCGAGCGCACCATGGAGGCCTTCGGCCGCGTCGACTTCCTGGTCAACAACGCCGGCACCAACCCGGTCTTCGGCCCGATCGCCGACCTCGACCTGAACGTGGCGCGCAAGGTCTTCGAGACCAACGTCGTCTCGGCCCTCGGCTTCGCCCAGAAGACCTGGCACGCCTGGCAGAAGGACAACGGCGGAGCGATCGTCAACATCGCCTCCATCACCGGTGTCTCCGCCTCCCCGTTCATCGGCGCCTACGGCATCAGCAAGGCCGCCATGATCAACCTGACGCTGCAACTCGCGCACGAGTACGCGCCCAAGGCGCGGGTCAACGCGATCGCGCCCGCGGTGGTGAAGACCAGGTTCGCGCAGGCCCTCTACGAGGGCCGCGAGGCGGAGACCGCCGCCTCCTACCCGCTGGGGCGGCTGGGCGTGCCCTCCGACATCGGCGGTGCCGCCGCGTTCCTCACCTCGGAGCAGTCCGACTGGATCACGGGCCAGACGCTGGTGGTCGACGGCGGCATCTTCCTCAACGCCGGCGTGCACTGACGGCGGCGGTGGGTGTCCGCGCGGCACCGGAGAAACGCGCGGGCGCCCACCGGTGCGAGGCACACAAACGGAGAACACCATTGCTTCACGGCGCGGACATACTCGCTGATCACGGCCCGTTTCAGAGGCGGGGTCCAATCGGGCGAAACACTGCGGTAAGGTCTGCCCACCCTTGCGGTACGCCCGATCGAGGATGGTGCGCGTGTTCAAGCGGGACAGACGCCTGCGTCAGCTGGCAACGGTCACATCCATAACCATGGTCGCCGGATGTGGCGTCCTCTCCTCGGACTCGTCCGACGACAACCGGCCCATCGTCGTGGGGACCACCAGCACCCCGAGCACCCTGGATCCGGCGGCTGCCTGGGACAGCTCCTGGGAGTTGTTCCGCAACGTCTTCCAGACCCTGCTGAACTATTCCCCCGACGCCGCCGAGCCCCAGCCCGACGCCGCCGAGAGCTGCGCGTTCACGGACAGCTCAAGCACGGTGTACAGCTGCAAGCTCCGCGAGGGCCTGAAGTTCTCCGACGGGCACGAGCTGAACGCGGAGGCCGTCAAGTACTCCATCGACCGGGTCAAGAAGATCAACGTCAACGGCGGCCCGGCGGGCCTGCTCGGAACCCTCTCCCGAGTGCAGGCGAAGGGGGACCGCGAGGTCGTCTTCCACCTCTCCGAGCCCGACGCCACCTTCCCCTTCGTACTGTCCACGCCCGCCATGTCGATCGTCGACCCCGAGGAGTACCCCGCGGACTCGCTCCGGGAGGACGGCACGATCACCGGTTCGGGGCCGTACAACCTGGAGTCCTACGACGACGGCGACAAGGCCCGGCTCGTCCGCAACGACAGCTACCAGGGTATCGCTGACCGCAAGAACAACGCCGTCACCATCCGCTACTTCCAGCAGTCGTCGCAGATGGTCGACGCCCTCAGGAACAAGCAGATCGACGTCATCTACCGCGGTCTCCCCGCCTCCGACACCGTCGACATCCAGGCCAACGGTGAGGAGGAGGGGCTCCAGCTCATCGAGAACCCCACCACCGAGATCAGTTACCTGGTGTTCAACCCCAAGGACCCCTGGGCCAAGAACCCTGCGGTCCGCAAGGCGGTCGCCCAGGTCGTCGACCGCCCGGCGCTCGCCCACGAGGTCTACAAGGACACCGTCGAACCGCTGTACTCCATGATCCCCAGGGGTCTGGTCGGCCACACCACGGGCTTCTTCGACGACTACGGGGACCCCAGCGCGAAGAAGGCCAAGCAGATCCTTGAGGACGCGGGCATCACCGAACGCGTCCCGCTCACCCTCTGGTACACCAGCGACCGCTACGGCTCCCAGACCAAGCCCGCCTTCGAAGAGCTGAAGCGACAGCTCGACGCCTCCGGCCTGTTCACGGTGACGCTCAAGAGCCGACCCTGGAAGACGTACGTACAGGGCTACCAGAAGGGCGAGTACCCGGTGTTCGGGCGCGGCTGGTTCCCCGACTTCGCCGACGCCGACAACTTCGTCGCCCCCTTCGTGGGCGAGCAGAACGCGCTCGGTACCCCCTATGAGGCTCCCGAGATCACGGGCAACCTGCTTCCCGAGTCGCGCCGCAAGAGCGACCGCGGGGCCGTGGCCGAGGAGTTCGAGAAGGCTCAGCAGATCTTCCTGGACGACGCCCGGCTGCTGCCGCTCTGGCAGGGCAAGCAGTACGTGGCCGCCAACGAGGAGATCGCCGGCGCCGAGAAGGCCATCGACCCGGCGACGATGATGACGATGTGGGCACTGTCCTGGAAGACCAGCTGGTAACTCCGCCGATATCCCGATGACCGGCCGGTGGCCTCGCTTTCGGGCGCGGTTGTCAGTGGGCGCCTGTAGGTTCTGTGCTCGGAAGGCGGCCGTGCTCGCGCGCGGCGGCCCACGGTCGCGCGCTGTGCGGCCGTGAAGCAAGCGCACACCGGAGGAAGTTGACGTGACCGACATCGCCATGCTGCCCGAGTCCTGGCGCGGCGTCCTGGGCGAGGAGCTCCAGCAGCCCTACTTCAAGGAGCTCACCGAGTTCGTCGAGGAGGAGCGTGCGAAGGGTCCCGTCTACCCGCCCCGCGAGGAGGTCTTCGCCGCGCTGGACGCGACGCCGTATGACCGCGTGAAGGTGCTGATCCTCGGCCAGGACCCGTACCACGGCGAGGGCCAGGGCCACGGCCTGTGCTTCTCGGTGCGCCCGGGCGTGAAGACCCCGCCCTCGCTGCGGAACATCTACAAGGAGATGCAGGAGGAGCTGGGTACGTCCGTCCCGGACAACGGCTATCTGATGTCGTGGGCCGAGCAGGGCGTGCTGCTGCTCAACGCGGTGCTCACGGTCCGCGCCGGCGAGGCCAACTCGCACAAGGGCAGGGGCTGGGAGAAGTTCACCGACGCGGTGATCCGCGCGGTCGCGGACCGGTCCGACCCGGCGGTCTTCGTGCTGTGGGGGAACTACGCGCAGAAGAAGCTGCCTCTGATCGACCAGGAACGGCACGTGGTGGTGAAGGGCGCGCACCCCTCGCCGCTGTCCGCGAAGAAGTTCTTCGGGTCCCGCCCGTTCACGCAGATCAACGAGGCGGTGGCGGCGCAGGGCCACGAGCCGATCGACTGGAAGATTCCGAACCTGGGCTGACCCGGCTTCCCGCCGTACGGCCAGTGGGACCGTCACCGGCCTGGCCCAGTGGCCGTACGGAGCCGCCTGACAGTGATTGTCAGTGCCTGCCGTTAGCGTCCTGAGGGACCGACGACGAGTACGACGAGCAGGGAGGCCGCGGTGGCGGAGCAACAGGAACAGGTGGCGCCGGATGCCGTGATGACCCGGATCGGCCAGGTCGTCATGCTGCACCACGGCGGTGACGTCGACGAGGCCCGGGACCGCTTCCTGGAGCTGTGGGCGGAGATCGGCGAGGACGGAGACGCACTGCACCGCTGCACGCTGGCGCACTACATGGCGGACACGCAGCAGGACCCCGCCGACGAACTCGCCTGGGACCTGAGGGCCCTGCAGGCCGCCGGGGAGCTGACCGACGGGCGGGTGGAGGAGCACCACCACTCGCTCGCGGTGCGCGCCTTCTACCCGTCGCTGCACCTGAACCTCGCCGCTGACTACGCGAAGCTCGACCGGACGGAGGCCGCCCGCAGCCACCTCCGCCTCGCGTACGAGGCGGTCGACACCCTCGGCGACGACAGCTACGGCGACGGCATCCGCGCGGCGATGAACCGCCTGGACCTGCGACTGAACGGGCACGACTCCGCCGCCGGGCGGGAGGAGCGGCCGGGACCGCCCGGACAGCGACACTAGCTGGCTAGGTCCCGGCGCCGGGGGACCCGTCGTCAACGTCCGTAGGTGTTCTGGCAGATACCGGCCTGCGGGCTGTCGTCCGGCCACCCGCCGTACTTGCGGCCGAGGGCACACAGATCACTGGTCCTGGGCGGTTCGGCCAGCTCCCGGGGGATCGCGGTCCGGGGGTCCGGCACACGGGGCTTCGGCTGTCCCGGTGGGGCGGGGTCCGGTCGTCGGGGCTTGGCGGAGGGCGCGGTCGCCGGGGTGGAGACGGACTTCGGTGCCGCGGACGCGCTCGGGGTGGGCGTCCGCGACGGGCCGACGCGCTCCAGCGCCTCCTGGGCCGGGGCCTGCACGACCTGGGGCTCGGCGTGGCCGCCGGAGGGCGGCGCCGACGGCCGGGTGGGTGCGGGCTTCACTTCTGGTGGGGCCGGGTGCTTGATGGTCACACAGCCGGAGAGGGCCGAGACGGCTGCGGTGACCAACAGCGTCGCGGTGGTCGTCGTTCGATGCACCCGTGCCACTCTGCTGTGTCCGGACCGATTCCGGGAGAGGACGGGCCCGGGATGCCCCGCATGAGTGACGGGGTCACTCGCCTGTGGCACCGTCGAGGCGCTCCCTGAGCAGATCAGCGTGGCCGTTGTGCCGCGCGTATTCCTCGATCATGTGGTTGTAGATCCACCGCAGGGTGATGGGCTCCTCGATGAGCCGGCTCCTGCCCTCACTGACGTCGTCCAGGGCGAAGCGTGCCGCGTTGCTCCGGGCCGCCGCCATCTCGGCCTGCCAGGCGGCGTACGCGTCCTCCCAGGTGTCCGTGTCGGTGAGGTGGAACTCGCCGTCCGGGTCCTCGTCGCTGTAGTGGAGGGGCCCCGCGTCCTCGTTGGCGAGCACCCTGCGGAACCAGTTGCGCTCCACGTCCGCCATGTGCCGTACGAGACCCATGAGGGAGAGCTCGGAGGGCGGCACCGACGCGGTCCTGAGCTGTGCGTCGTCCAGGTCCGCGCACTTCAGCTCCAGCGTCTGGCGGTGGTAGTCGAGGAAACCCTCCAGCGTGGACCGTTCGTCGGCATTGGTCGCGGGGTCGGTGCGCTTGATCGTCATGATGCGCATCTTCCTGGAGCGGCTCACGCGGCACCACACATTTGCCGGAACGCCGACGGGAGCCGGTCGGTCGGCCGGGGTCAGCGGCGCAACATCCCCCTCATCAACTCCCGGAAGCTCTCCCGCAGTTCGTCCAGGGTCGGCACGGCCGCGTGGAACGAACCCGCGACGCACGCGAACATCAACCCGTCGCAGAACGCCACCATCGACAGCACGTGCCGGGCGGGGTCCCGCGAACCCGCCTCGGTGACCCACGCGGTCAGCGGATCACGAAAGCGACTCCCGGTCGCGTCGTAGAACTCCCGCAGTCCGGGCCGCCGGGTGGCTTCGAGGGCGAGTTCGTAGCGCGCGACCAGCAGGTCACGGTGACCGGTCAGGTAGCGGTGCAGGGCGAGAGCCAGCCCGTCCACGATGCCCTCGACCCCGTCGTGCCCCTCCTGGGCGGCCGGCATCTCGTCCGGCATGAGCACCTGGGCCTCCCGCTCGGCCAGCCTCCGCACGGCGATCTCCAGCAGCGCCTGCCGCGTGCGCGCATGGTTCGAGGTCGAGCCCTGAGGGAGCCCCGCCGCCTCGTCGACGGCCCGGTGGGTGAGGCCGCGCATGCCGCGCTCGGCGAGCAGGACGAGGGCGGTGTCGGCGATGAGATCGGCGCGGGAGGGGCCGGGGCTGCGTACGGGCATGAGATCAACCTACCCCGCGAACTACACCTGTAGTACGGTCGAGAGGGAAGCCAACTACAGCTGTAGTAAACGTTCGTCGGTACGGAGCGCACGAGGAGGAGCCATGACACAGCAGCGCGGCAGGTCCCACGCCGTGATCGTCGGAGGCGGCATCGGAGGACTCACCGCGGCGGTGGCCCTGCATCTGAGCGGCTGGCGCGTCACCGTCCTGGAGCGGGCCCGCTCCCTGGAGCCCGTGGGTGCCGCGATCTCCCTCGCCCCCAACTCCCTGCGCGCCCTCGACGTCATCGGACTCGGCGACGAGATCCGCGGCCTCGCCGCCTGGCAGGGCGACGGAGGGGTGCGCACACCGAGCGGCCGCTGGCTGTCGCGCGCCGACACCGCCGCCCTGACCGAACGCTTCGGCGGACCACTCGTCCTCCTCCACCGCTCCACGCTCATCGACCGACTCGCGGCCCGGCTCCCCGAGGACGCCGTACGGGTGTCCGTCCCCGCGGCCCTCACCGACCCCGGCGGCCCGGACCGGCCCGCCCGTGTCAGCACTCCCGACGGTGAACTGGAGGCCGACCTGGTCGTCGCGGCCGACGGCATCCACTCCGCCGTACGCCGCGTGCTCTTCCCTGACCACCCCGGCCCCGTCTACGCCGGGTTCACCACATGGCGCGTCGTCATCCCCGTACCGGGGCTGCACCCCGGCAACGTGACCTCGCACGAGACCTGGGGCAGGGGCCGCATCTGGGGCACTCACCCCCTCAAGGACGGCAGGGTGTACGCGTACGCCGCCGCCATGACCCCCGCCGGAGGGCACGCACCGGACGACGAGCAGGCCGTACTCGTGCGCCGGTTCGGCACCTGGCACGACCCGATCCCGCAGGTCATCGCGGCCGCGCGCCCCGAGGACGTGCTGCGCCACGACGTCCACCACATCGCCGAGCCCCTGCCCGCCTTCCACCGCGGCCGGGTGGTGCTGCTCGGGGACGCCGCGCACGCCATGCCGCCGACCCTCGGGCAGGGCGGCAACCAGGCCGTCGAGGACGCGATCGTGCTGGCCGCCCACAGCGGGGACCTCGCCGCGTACACGGCCGCACGACTGCCCCGTACGACGGAGATCGCACGCAAGGCGGTGGGCGTCGCCCGGCTCAACATGATGTCCGGCCGGGTCGGCACGGCCGTACGCGACGCGATGGTCGCCGCGCTGTCCAAGGCCGCGCCCGGCGTCCTCCTGCGGAGCTTCGGCGGGATCGCCGACTGGTGCCCGCCCCAGCCGCCGTATGCTTCGGACGAGGCACGTGCCGGCACGCCCCGGAAGCCCTACGAGTAGCCCTGCGCCCAGGTGGCGCTGGACGGGAGATCCCTGTGAAGGTCGGCTGCATCGGACTCGGCGACATCGCGCGGAAGGCGTACCTGCCGGTGCTCGGCAGCCAGCCCGGGGTCGAACTGCACCTGCAGACGCGGACGCCCGCGACGCTCGACCGGGTCGCCGACGGCCTTCACCTCCCCGCGGCGCAGCGGCACGCGGACCTCGACTCCCTGCTCGCCCAGGACCTCGACGCGGCCTTCGTCCACGCGCCCACCGAGGTCCACCCGGAGATCGTCGCGCGGCTCCTTGAGGCGGGCATACCGACGTACGTCGACAAGCCGCTCGCGTACGAACTCGCCGATTCCGAACGCCTGGTGGGGCTCGCCGAGGAGCGCGACGTCGGGCTGGCGGTGGGCTTCAACCGGCGTTACGCACCCGGGTACGCACAGTGCGCGGACCACCCGCGCGAGCTGATCCTGATGCAGAAGAACCGCGTCGGGCTGCCCGAGGCGCCGCGCACGATGATCCTCGACGACTTCATCCACGTCGTCGACACCCTGCGGTTCCTGGCGCCCGGACCGGTCGACGACGTGACCGTGCGCGCCCGCGTCGAGCACGGACTGCTGCACCACGTCGTGCTCCAACTGTCCGGCGACGGCTTCACGGCGCTCGGGGTGATGAACCGGCTGAGCGGCTCCGCCGAGGAGATCCTGGAGGTGTCGGGGCAGGACACCAAACGCCAGGTCGTCAACCTCGCCGAGGTCATCGACCACAAGGGGCAGCCGACCGTGCGGCGGCGCGGCGACTGGGTGCCGGTCGCCCGGCAGCGGGGGGTGGAGCAGGCCGTGCTCGCCTTCCTCGACGCCGTCCGCGCGGGCAGAGTGCTCAGCGCCCGTGACGCACTGGCGACTCACGAACTGTGTGAGCGGGTGGTGCGGGTGGTGGAGGAGTCGTTCTCCTGAGCCGCACGGCCCGCCCGCCCTCGACGGCGCCCAGCGCGACCAGCACCAGCACGGACGCGTGCACCGGCCAGGCGCCGAACCGGACGTATGGAGTGACACCGTCCGCCAGCGGCACCTGATACACCGCTGCCGTGCTCGCGCTCGTGCCGAGCCAGAAGCCGATGCGTTCGCCGCTCGGGCCGTAGACCGCGGAGACGCCGGTGAGCGTCGCGTGCACCATCGGGCGGCCGGTCTCGGCGGCCCGCAGCGCGGCCAGCGACGCGTGCTGCTCGGGGGCCCAGCTGTGCTGGAAGGTGGACGTCGACGACTGGGCGACCAGCAGATCGGCGCCGTCCCGCGCGAGATTGCGGCTCATGTCGGGGAAGGCCGACTCGAAGCACACCATCGGGCCCACCTTCAGCCCGTGCCCCACATCCATGACGACCTGTTTGGTCCCGCGCATACGATCCTCGCCCGCCGCCTTGCCGACCGAGGTGGCCCAGCCGAGGAGCGGACGGAAGGGTATGTACTCGCCGAAGGGGACCAGCCGCATCTTGTCGTAGCGGTCACCGGTGAGGCCCTGAGGGCCGACGAGCACCGAGCTCTTGTATATGCCGGGGTGGCCGGCGCGGCGGGCGTCGACGTTCACCAGGATGTCCGCCCCCGTCTCGCGGGACAGGGCGGCGACACGGCCCGCGAGGTCGGGGCGGTGGGTGAGGTCGTAGCCGACGCTGCTCTCGCCCCAGACGATCAGGTCCAGGTCGCGCCCGGCGAGCCCGCGGGTGAGGACCTCCTCGCGGGCGAACCGCTGCTCCGGGCCCGCGATGACACCGGGCTGCACGACGCCGATCCGCGCCTGCCCGACCACGTCGGGCCGCGGCGACCACACCCAGGCCGCCGAGGTGACGGCGACGGTCGCGGCGAGCCCGGCGACCGCGGGGACACGGGACCGCCGCACCGCGACGAGCACGGTGACCGCGACGTTGACCGCCACCACCAGGAAGCTGAGCAGCCACACACCGCCGACCGAGGCCAGCCGCAGCGCGGGCTCCACCTGCCACTGGCTGGACCCGAGCAGCCCCCACGGCCCGCCCAGTCCCTGCCAGGACCGTACGAGCTCCACCATCAGCCAGCCCGACGGCAGCACGACCACTGCGGCCGCCACCCGCCCGGCCGAGGGCGCACCGGCCAGGAACCGGCGCACCAGCCAGCCCCAGGGCGCCCACAGCACACCCATCAGCGCGGCTATCACGAAGATGAACACGTGCAGGCTCGGCAGCAGCCAGTGGTGCACGGCCACCAGGAAACCGAAACCGCCCAGCCAGCCGTCGTACGCGGCCCGCCTGCCCGTGGGCGCCGAGCGGGCCAGCAGCATCCAGGGCACCAGGGCGACGTACGCGAACCACCACAGGGACGGCGCCGGGAACGCGAACATCGGCAGGGCCCCGGACGACGCGGCCAGCAGTCCGCGCCGCCACGGGGAGGCCAGCCAGTGATCGGGCATCTTCATGGAGCGCCTCCCTCCCCGGTGGTGCGTACCTCCAGTGTGCGCGCGGCGGACGATCTCCGACAGGTGGTCTCCGGCCACGGTGGTCTCCGGCCACGGCGATCTCCGCGTGAGGGCGGCTTGAAGGCGGCTCAGGGTCGGCTGTGGGCGGCTTGGGGTGGGCTCAGGGCCGGCTGGGGGCGGCTTGGGGTCGGCTTGGAGGCCGTTCAGGGCATGGCGGGCCTTTGGCCGGGGGCCAGGCTCAGGGCATGGCGGGCTGCCGGTCGGGCGCGTGGCGCCACTTCTCCCGGACCACCACCTCGCGCAGCCGCCAGCCCTCGTACGTACGCACCAGGGCGAAGGCGTAACGGCCGCCGCACACGAAATCGGGGGCCGTGGACCCGCTGTCGTGGCCGGCGAACCGCATCGGGTTGATGTAGTCCGCCTGGACGCGGGCGGTGTCGCCCGTGTCGTGCTCCAGGGAGCCGAAGCGGATGCGCCGGTTGACGATCAGGTGCTGCCGCATGGGGAACAGCTCCATGCTCCGCGTGAGCCATCCGCCGACCTCGGCTGCGTCCCCCTCGATGCCTCCGGCCGAGCGGTAGTCCGCGCGCCCGCCCGGGGCGAACAACCCTTGGTACGTCTCCCAGTCGCCGTCGTCCACGGCGACGGCGTATTCGGTGATCACCTCGTCCACGGCGAGCCGGTCCATCACGGTAGCGAGATCCACACGCTGCGTCATCGGCTCAGTGTTGAGGGAGAGGGCGGGCCACGCCAAGGGGCCTGCAGGGGGATATTCGGTGGCAACGGGGTGCTGCGACGGCGCAGGCTCCGATCGCACGGGCCACCCGGCTGGAACGGCTTTCGATATCGCCGCCCTCAAAGGCCGCCGTCAATATCGAAATTCTACTGACAAGACAGGACTGATCGTCCCATAACTTCACGACCCTGGGTAAAAGTCCAAACGTCGTTGCCAGCGCGGTCGTTGCGGGTAACGTCGCCGCTATGAGTCATGAAATCCGCATAGACCGTGCCCCCGCTTCCGCGGGCGGCATCCAGATCACCGTCAGTCTTTCCCCCGCGGTTTTGGCGAAACTCCAACAGGACGGCTCCTGGAGTGAAGCGATCAGCGAAGGCCAGGTCACCGGGGACGGACCGGCCATCAGCCGGATCGAGTTCAAGGTTCCGTAAGAGACAGGCGCCGTTCGGCGTAAAGGGGGGCGTCGGCCGACTCTGGCCAGGTCGCCGACGCCCGCCGTGTCTGGCCTGGGCGAGTATGAGTCGCCGCTGTGCACGGACCGATATCTCAAGGGGTGCAGATCGCAGGTGCAGATCGCAGGGGATGTAGATATCAGGGGGTGTAGGAGGAGCATAAGAAAGTGCGGTTCCCGCCTTCGAGGGCGGCGAATGGGATTTCGCTGTGCCGCTGGGCCGGGACTGTATGAGTATGAGTGGTTCCGAAGTAATGATGGGTGGGCGAGGAGGCGTGTATACACGTCCGCGTGTTCGCGTGTCCCTGTTCCCCATCCACCACGCTTCCCGTTGCTCCCATTATCAAGATGTTGCAAATGCGGCCGTGGATTCCCTCACGCCGGGCCTCACCGAGGAAATTGGACCGAACCATGGGCGCGGAGGCTCAGCCGAGGCTCACGGCATCGGGGTTCTTCTCCTGCAGCCGCTGGAAGGCCGTGGGTATGGGCCGGTGCTGCAGGAACTCCTTGATGAGGCGGGCGCACTGGTCGGGATCGGCGCGACTGGTGTCGCACTCGACGTCGTACACGCCATGCGCGTGGACCTGCGCCAGCTGCCGTACGGCCAGACCGGGCGGCCGGTCACCACGCTTGCGCTCTCGCCGCTCGACCTCGTCGCGCGGGCAGCGCACTCCTACGAACACGACGTCCTGCGGCACGAAGAGATCGAGACAGTCCCGCAGCCGCCACTCCTCGCTCAACACGTGGTCCACGACGACGTTGTTGCCGGCGGCGGCCATTCCGGCCACCGCTCGGTGATAGCCGCGCCAGGTGTTGTGCAGAACGGTGGTGAGCTGCTCGGGTGGCATCTCCTGACGCGTCCGCATCGCGTGGAACGCATCTACCGGCAGGTGGAAGTACGGCTCGTCGAGGATCCGGAGCAACTCGTTGGCGATGCTCGACTTGCCCGAGCTGGACGTGCCGTTCAGGAAGATGACGGTCCCCCGTGACGCGCCGGGATCCGGATGCCGGTCGTCGAGCTCCGAGCAGGACGCCTCGCTCAAACTGTGCCCCCCTCAAGCCGCCTCGATGATCTCTCCGCGTATCGCCGCCGCCCACTTGACGACCAGCAGCTCGTACTCGGCCCGCTCCTGCGCGGACAGCGAGCCGCCCGCACGCATCCACAGCGCTCGGATCTGCTCGTTTAAGTCGGCAGCGGACCGCACGGAACCAGGGGTCATGGAATCGGGGGACATGCCGACCAGCGTAGGGGCAAGGACTGACAGTGCGCTACCGCGCCGCTACTCGTGTGGTATGTGGTTGGTCACGATGCGGACTTCGGGCCCTCGGCCGGTCGGTCCACGGGGTTCGTCAGCCGGTCCGGACGACGACGCGGCGGCCCTCTTGGCGGGTCTCATGGTCGACCCGGTGAACACGCCCGTGTGCACCTCGATCGCCGCGGCGCCGAAGCCGGTGTTCAGCAGCAGGTTGCGGTTGCGGCGGGCGGCACGCGCGATGGCGACCAGGTCTGCGCGGGCGTGCAGGACGGTGCGGGCGAGGGCGGGATCGGCGGAGTCGATGACGACGGTGTCCCAGTCGTGGCCCACCAGCAGGATCCGCCCTCCGGGCACAAGAGACCTGCGGGCCTCTGTCAAAGCCCGCTCAGGCCGGGCCAGCTCGTGGAACGCCTTGTCGGCCCGGTAGCCGTCCACCGAGGCGTCCGGCCCGTTCCGCCCGCTGCCCCGTGTCATCCGGCCGGGGCCTTCGTCATGTTGGAGGCCTGTGTGACCGGCGTCCGGGTTCGTCTCCTTGAAGATCGACACGTCGCGGCTCGTGGAGCCGGGCGGCTACCGCATCGTGCGTTCCCGTACGGGACGGGCGAGTCGTATGACCCGTTGGGCATGCTCCCCGCCGACCAGCCTGACGGGACTGTGGTCTCGGACTGGGCGTCTGACGACCGGTCGGGCTGATCCGGCAGCGCATCGTAGGGTGGGGCGAGTTGCACGCGATGGTCCAGTGGGAGGCCGTGCGGCTACAGCGAGTTGCGCGACCAGTTCGTCCGGGACCCGCTCGGGACGCCGGACATGACTGCCACGGACCATCGGCCGCCGAGCACCAGGATGCAGTGACTCACCAAGGGGCACGGCATCTTCGTCTACCCGGACGTGCCGTTGGCGTTGCGCGTCTCCCACAGCGACGGCGTGGCCCGGCTGCTGGTGCTCGCCGAGTTCAAGCGTTCGTCCACCCAACGAAGGGGCCCTGACCATGGCTACACCGATGACCGCCGCCCAGTTCAGACAGGCACTCCTCAACGAGGGCGCCAACGTCGTCGAGGTGGGCGACTGGGAGACCCACAACCGCAACCGCATGGGCCCGTGGGGGCCCGTGAACGGGGTGATGGTCCACCACACGGTGACGTCCGGGTCGGCGCGCACGGTGGAGCTCTGCCGCAACGGTCACTCGTCGCTGCCGGGCCCGCTGTGCCACGGGGTGATCACGAAGGACGGCAAGGTCCATCTGGTCGGCTACGGGCGGGCGAACCACGCCGGCCTGGGCGACCCGGATGTCCTCCAGGCCGTCATCGCCGAGCGCGCCCTGCCGGCAGACAACGAGGCCGGCGTGGACGGCAACCGGCACTTCTACGGCTTCGAGTGCGAGAACCTCGGCGACGGCAAGGACCCGTGGCCGGATGCGCAGCTCCTCGCGATAGAGAAGGTGGCGGCGGCGATCTGCCGACATCACGGCTGGTCG
Source organism: Streptomyces sp. KM273126 (assembly GCF_004337435.2). NCBI lineage: Bacteria > Bacillati > Actinomycetota > Actinomycetes > Kitasatosporales > Streptomycetaceae > Streptomyces > Streptomyces sp. KM273126. The sequence goes on from NZ_SJXB02000002.1 coordinate 1,464,137, forward strand.
GGGCGTTCGGTGATCGGTCATCTGGAGTGGCAGCCGGGCAAGGTGGACCCCCGCGGGTTCACGATGAGTTCGATGCGGGAGCGGGTCGCGAAGCGGCTCGGCGAGGCCCCGCCGAAGGCCACGCCGCCGAAGCCCACGGTTCCGGTGGTGGATCTGTCGAAGCTCGTCGCGGCGGCCAAGAGCGACCCGGCACGGTCGGGGACGCCGGTCACGTACAGCGGCGTGAAGGTGGTGGAGGCGGCGTTGGTGGATGCCGGGCTGCTCGAAAAGAAGTACAGCGACGGGCACTTCGGGTCGGCGACGGTCGACGCGTACGCGAAGTGGCAGCGGCGCCTGGGGTATTCGGGCCCGGCGGCGGACGGCATCCCTGGCAAGACCTCGCTGACCAAGCTCGGCAAGACGTACGGCTTCACCGTCGTCGCCTGAGCCTGGAAGAACGAACCCATACAGATCTCGGCGTAGTTGAGGCCCTCGTGGGCGGCCTCGCCGCGGGTGCGGCTGCTGTGACGGCTGCGGCGCAGGATGGTCAGATCGCCTGCGAGAGTGGGTGACTGCGGGCATCGCGGTGCTCAGTGCGCTCTGGCTGACGTGGGCGGTACCGAACCGGCAGGCACCGAAGCTCTCCGCGCCGCCTCCGTCGGAGGCTTGATTCCGCCTCATGAGCGCGTCGGGGAAAGGGCGGTGGCGTGGACGCGGCCATGGTGACGGCGATCGGCGCGCTGATCGCGGGGCCCGTGGCCGCCATCGCCGTCGCATACGGCACCCGCGATGCGAACCGGGGGGCCAGGGAGGCCGGCGCAGCGACGGGATACGGCAGCCTCACTCAGCGTCTCATCGCCGAGCGGGACAAGGCGGAGGTGGATCAGGCGGAGGCTGATCAGACGAAGGCGGAGGCCCGCGTCGAGGTTCTCGAACTGGATGCCAGCCGGCTGCGGTTGCTGGTGACACGGTTCGGGGGTGCGCCGTGACGCGGACCGATCTGACCGCTGGAGGCGTGGTGGCCGAGCCTGTACTGGTGCGTAGGAGACTCAGCCTTCGCGACGTTCGACGGTGCCAGTTGCCTGGGCGGGGCGCGTGAATCCTTGCGCTGCGTGAGCAGATACAGGAGGTAAGCGGCGGCGCCGAAGCCCGCGCCCGCCGCCGACATTCTTCCCCGGTGCCCGGCGGCGGGTCACCGCACCAGATCGGTGAGCGGCACGTTGAGGACCGTGGGCGTACCCGTCGGGCTGGGCCCGGTCCGTAACACGCCTGTCTGCCGTGAGCATCTCCCGGGTGGTTCCCCTCACCCTGGTCTCCTGGCGAATGATTACGGCCCCCGCAGAGCGTGAGTGCTCTGAGGGGGCCGTTTTCGTACGTACCGGACTGGGAGCGGGAGACGACAGCGAGATGATCCAGTCGGGCGGGCTCGAAAGTTGGCGAATCTCCTCTAGTTGCCTCTAGCCCCGACTGGGCGAAGCTCGCGATCGACTTCCCGGATCAGCCCGCCGAGTCGGCCGCGTGAGGACTCAGTACACCCACGCTGACCAGCACAATGATCACCACTCCGAGGGCGATGCGGTACCAGACGAACGGCATGAAGCTCTTGGTGGAGATGAACTTCATGAACCAGGCGATCACCGCATAACCGACCGCGAACGCCACGAACGTGGCGAAGAGCGTCGGGCCCCAGGCGACGTGGCCCCCCTCCAACGCGTCCTTCAGTTCGTAGCCGCCCGAGGCGAGCACCGCCGGGATGGCGAGGAGGAAGGAGTAGCGGGCCGCGGCCTCACGCTTGTAGCCCATGAGGAGGCCGCCGCTGATCGTGGCGCCGGAACGGGAGACGCCCGGGATGAGGGCCATGGCCTGGCACATGCCGTAGATCAGGCCGTCCCGGACGGTCAGCTGGTCGAGCGTCTTGCGTTGCTTGGGCACCCGGTGCTTCCCGGCCGCCTCGTCGCGGGCGGCCAGCCGGTCCGCCACGCCGAGGACGATACCCATGACGATCAGCATCGTGGCGGTGATGCGCAGATCGCGGAACGGCCCCTCGATCTGGTCCTTGAGCGTCACGCCGAGCAGACCGATCGGGATGGAGCCGATGATCACCAGCCAGCCCATCTGGGCATCGTGGTCGCTGCGCATCTCCTTGTTCACCAGCGAGCGGGACCACGCCGAGATGATGTTCACGATGTCCTTGCGGAAGTAGATCAGCACAGCGGCTTCCGTGCCGATCTGTGTGATCGCCGTGAAGGCGGCACCGGGGTCCTCCCAGCCGGAGAACGCGGCGGTCAGGCGCAGGTGCGCACTTGAGGAGACGGGGAGGAACTCCGTCAGCCCCTGGACGAGTCCGAGGATGAGGGATTCAAACCAAGACATGGAGTTAGGTGGTCCAAGCGCTGCTCGTGGGAGGGCCGACGGACACGCCGTGGCCGCGGGGCGGCTGATCACGGGTGTTGAGGGGCAGCGTAGCGTCCTCCGGTGACAGGGTTGTCACGGGGGCGTCCCGGGGCGGTCGGCCGGGACTGGGGGTGACCGAGCGGCACGGGGTGCGGCAGGGCGGGTGCGGGCTCGGGGCTGAGGTCGAGGTGCACGTCAGGTGTGGCCCAGGCGTGGCCGGGGTGGACGGGGTGGCCGTATCGGCGGTGGCTGAGCGGGTATCCGTAGTGGCTGGGCTGCGGTACCGGCGGTGGCAGGCCGGCGGTCTCGGCGGTGGGGCGCCCGGGCCGCGGGCGGCTGGGCGGTCGAGCCGCGGCGGTGGGGCTCCCGAGCCGCGGCGGTGCGGGGCTTCGGTCCGTCTGGCCGGTCGAGGCGTCGGCGGTGTTGACCGGTCACTATGTCGACACATACGTTTCAGCCGGAGGAGAAAGCGCTTGCTGTCACCGGTCCGCCCGGAGCCAACAGGCGTTGGCCAGCGTCTGACGTCCCGTCCGATGGAGTGCTGATCACGTCCATGCCCACACCCAGCAACGCCCACAGTCCTGATCCCGCCCAGAATCCGGACCCGGGTGCGGCCCCGGGCTCGGCTCCGGACCACCCCGCGGCCCCGCTGAACGGCCGCCGCATCCGGGCCGCGATCATCGGCACCGGTGCCATCGCCCGCGGCTCCCACCTGCCCGCACTCGCCCAGCTCGCCGCGGAGGACGAGACGGAGGTGGTCGCCGCGGTCGACATCGACGCCGACGCGGTGAAGGCGTTCTGTGAAGCGGGGGGCGTTCCCCACGCGTACACCGATCTGGACCGGATGCTGGCGGAGCAGCGGCCCGATCTGGTCAGTGTCTGCACCCCGCCGACGCTGCACCGCGAGCAGACCGTGGCCGCGCTGCGGGCCGGCGCCTGGGTGTGGTGCGAGAAGCCGCCCGTGCCCACGCTCGCGGACTTCGACGCAGTGGAGGCGGAGGAGGGCACCGACGGCGGACCGTACGCCTCGATCGTCTTCCAGCACCGTTTCGGTTCGGGCTCGCGGCACGTACGGCGGCTGATCGCCGAGCAGGCCATGGGGCGCCCGCTGGTGGCCCACTGCCAGACCACCTGGTACCGCGACGCCGCCTACTACGCCGTGCCCTGGCGTGGCCGCTGGCAGAGCGAGGGCGGCGGACCTGCCATGGGCCACGGCATCCACCAGATGGACCTCCTCCTCGACCTGCTCGGACCGTGGAGCGAGGTACGGGCCATGGCCGGGCGCCTGGTCCACGACGTGGAGACCGAGGACGTCTCCACCGCGCTCGTCCGCTTCGAGAACGGTGCGATGGCCACCATCGTGAACAGCGTTCTGAGCCCCGACGAGGTCAGCCGCATCCGCATCGACTGCGAGCGCGCCACCGTCGAGCTGACCCACCTGTACGGCCACAGCAACGACAACTGGCGGATCACCGCCGCCCCGGGCGTCCCGGAGGCCGAGGCTGCGGCCTGGCAGGACTTCGGCGCGGACGTGCCGAGCTCGCACCTGGAGCAGCTGCGGGACCTGGTCGCCGCCATGCGTGCGGGGGAGCGGCCGCGCAGCAGCGGTGCCGACGGGCGGACCAGCCTGGAACTGATCACCGCGATCTACAAGTCGGCGTTCACCGACACGACCGTGCGGGCCGGCGAGATCGGACCCGGTGACCCGTACTACACCGCCATGCACGGGGGCGCCCCCGGCTGGGCACCTGTAGTGGCACCGGCATCGGAGACCGCCCCGAGCGAGGAGATCCCCGCATGAGCGCGAACCAGCAGGCCCAGCAGGCTCCGGAGTCCAGCGGTCTGCGTATCGTCCATGCCCACGGCGATCGCATCACCGTCACCGAATCCACCACCGGCGTCGAGCTCTTCAGCTACGTCTACCAGCCGGAGGCGGCCTGGGAGGCGCCGAAGCCGTACCTGCACCCGGTCAGGACCCTGGCCGGCGACGTCGTCACCGACTACCGCCCCAACGACCACCGCTGGCACAAGGGCCTGCAGCTGACGGCCTCGCACCTGTCCGGCCAGAACCTGTGGGGCGGCAACACATACGTTCACGGAGAGGGATATCTCAAACTCCCTGAGCGGGTGGGGTCGATGGCCCACGTCGGCTTCGACGAGGTCGCCTCGGACGGCACCCGGGTCGTGATCGCCGAGCGGCTCACGTGGCACCCGTACACCGGGGAGCTGTGGGCCGACGAGGAGCGCCGGATCGAGGTGCACGACGTCGATCCGGCGGCGGGGTCCTGGGCGCTGACCTGGACGAGCGCCATCACGAACAGGCGTGACGAGCCGCTGCGGTTCGGCAGTCCGACCACCGCCGGGCGCGAGATGGCCGGTTACACGGGTCTGTTCTGGCGGGGGCCGCGGGCCTTCCGGGACGGGCGGATCATCGGGCCCGACTCCGAAGGGCCCGAGCTGATGGGCGAGCAGGCGCCCTGGCTCGCCTACTCGGGAGAGCACGACGTCACGGACGGGCACGCGACCCTCGTCTTCGCCCACGCACCCGAGAACGACCACGCGGGCACCGGGGGTACCCACCCGGCCCACTGGTTCGTCCGCAACGAGCCCTTCGCCGCCGTCGCCCCCTCCTGGGCCTTCTTCGAGGAGCTGGAGCTCGCTCCCGGCGACACGCTCACCCGCCGCTACCGGGTTGTCGTGGCCGACGGGGCGTGGGAGCGGGCGGAGATCGCCAAGTACCTGGAGGAGCACCCGTGGTGAGCCCCCGCGACGAGCACGAAGGGTACGACGAGTACGAGGGATGCGAGGGGTGCGGGAGGTGAGTGCTGTGGAGTTCACGGGACTGCCGGGAGCCGTCGCGGTCTCGCATCTGTCCGTCTACGACTGGCCCGCAGCGGACGGAGTGTGCGGCGGAACTCCCCATATGCACCTGACCTGTTCGGAGGCGTACGTCGTCACGGGCGGGCACGGCGCGGTGCAGACCCTCACGACGTCCGGGTACGAGGTCACGCCCCTCGTGCCCGGCACGGTCGCCTGGTTCACGCCCGGCACCATCCACCGGCTCGTGAACGAGGACGCCCTGCGCATCACGGTGCTGATGCAGAACAACGGGCTCCCCGAGGCGGGTGACGCCGTGCTCACCCTGCCGCCCGAGTACCTCACCGACCCGGAGACGTACGCCGCCGCCACGGCCGTCCCGGCGGACGTGCCCGAGGAGGAGCAGGAGCGGATCGCCCGCGCCAGGCGCGACCTCGCCCTGCGGGGCTTCCGGGCGCTGCGCGATGCCGACGGGCCCGAGCCGCTGGCCGCCTTCCACCGGGCCGCGGCCGCGCTGGTACGGCCCCGGCTCGCCGAGTGGCGGGCGCGCTGGCAGCGCGGTGCGCAGGCGGCTGCCGCGGCCACGGGGGACCAGCTCGACCGGCTGGACCGGGGCGATCTGTCGCACCTCTCCGACGCCGTGGTGAAGGCCGAACAGCCCGCGGCGTACGGCAAGTTCGGGATGTGCGGGCGGCTCGACGTCTACAAGGGGACTGCCTGATACAAGGGGGCCTCCTAAGGGGGCTTCCTGAGGATTCCGTGGGGCCCCGGGAGTCCCTGGGCTCCCCACGGAATCGCGGGCGGGAAAGCCCGGTCGGCGCACGCGTCGGGCCTCTCGTCGCCCTCGCCCTCGCCCTTGTTCCTCTCCCTCTCGCTCGCCCTCGTTCTCATCCCGCGACTCGTTACGCCACCGCCGGGCCCGCCACCGTCCAGCCCGGGGTCTGCGGGTGAGCCGTCAGGTCGTCGTGCCGGATCTCGTCGCCGCACTCCGAGCAGACGACGCGAGGGACGAGTTCGTGGCCGCAGACGTGCTCCAGCACCATCGGAGGAGACTCCGGGTTGAGGTGGCGGTCGCCCCACTCCTTGAGCGTGACCAGGACCGGCTCCAGTTCCAGTCCGGCCGGGGTGGGCCGGTACTCATGGCGCAGCGGCTTCTCGCTGTACGGGGTCTTCTCCAGCACGCCGACGTCCACCAGCCGCTTCAGGCGCGTGGCCAGCACGTCGCGCGGGGCGCCGATGTTGCGGACGAGCTGGTCGAACCGTCCGTTGCCGAGGCACACCTCGCGCAGGACGAGCAGGGAGTACTTCTCCCCGACGAGCGCCAGGGTGTCGGCGATCGAACAGGGTCGGGGGTCTTTGGCGGCGGGCATACGCCCAGTCTAGGGGAGAGTTTGCCTTTCCAACTCTCCTAGTTTGTTTTTCCAACTCGCTCGGCTATGGTGGGTTTGGATTACCTACTCACTGGTAATCGCCCTGGCATCCGCCGGCCAAGGAGGGCCGCACCATGCGCGACGCAGTCATCGTCGAAGCCGTACGCACCCCCGTCGGCAAGGGCAAGCCGAACGGCGCCCTCGCCCACGTCCACCCCGTGGAGCTCCTCGCCCACACCCTGCGCACCCTCGTCGAGCGCTCCGGTGTGGACCCGGCACTCGTCGACGACGTCATCGGCGGCACCGTCGACCAGGTCGGCGAGCAGGCCATGAACACCACCCGGTACGCCGTGCTCTCCGCGGGTTTCCCCGAGACGGTGCCCGCCACCACGGTCGACCGCCAGTGCGGCTCCTCCCAGCAGGCGGTCCACTTCGCCGCCCAGGGCGTCATGTCGGGGGCGTACGACCTGGCCGTCGCCTGTGGTGTGGAGTCGATGAGCCGTGTGCCGATGTGGTCGAACGTGCCCGCGGGCAAGGACCCCTTCGGCCCCGGGGTCGCCGACCGCTACCCGGAGGGCCTGGTGCCGCAGGGCATCAGCGCCGAGCTCATCGCCGCCAAGTGGTCCATCGGACGTGAGCAGATGGACGCCTTCGCCGTGTCCTCCCACCAGAAGGCCGCGTCAGCTTGGGACGGCGGCCTCTTCGACGCCGAGGTCGCGCCCCTGGAGGGTGTGACACGCGACGAGTGCGTACGCCCCGGCAGTACCACGGAGATCCTCGCCGGACTCAGGCCCGCCTACTACGACCCGGAATTCGCCGAGCGGTTCCCGCAGATCGAGTGGAACGTCACCGCGGGCAACGCGAGCCCCGTCAACGACGGCGCCTCCGCCGTGCTCATCGCGTCCGGCGAGACGGCGGCCCGCCTCGGCCTGCGCCCCCTCGCCCGGCTGCACAGCTTCGCCGTCACCGGCTCCGACCCGCTGCTCATGCTCACGGGGGTCGTCCCCGCCACCGAGAAGGTGCTCCGCAGGGCGGGGCTGACGCTCGACGACATCGACCTCTTCGAGGTCAACGAGGCCTTCTCCAGCGTCGTCCTTGCCTGGCGGCAGGAGACGGGCGCCGACCTCGCCAAGGTCAACGTGCACGGCGGCGCGATCGCGATCGGTCACCCGCTGGGCGCGAGCGGCACCCGGCTGACGACGACCCTCGTGCACGCCATGCGCGCGCGGGGCGCCCGGTACGCGCTGCAGACGATGTGCGAGGCGGGCGGGCTCGCCAACGCGATGGTGCTGGAGAGCGTCTGATCGCGGCGCCGGCTTCAGTGCCCGCGCAGGTGGTGCCGCTTGCGCCAGGCGATGACCGCGCCGATCAGGGCCGGCACCGCGATGACACCGATGGCGATCAGGAAGACGGGCGAGGTCGGCGTCGAGGCACGGGCGCCGGCGACGACGTACGCGGCGGTGTTCGGGATCGAACCGAGCGCCGTCGCGAGCAGGAACGGCAGCCAGCCCATGCGGGAGACAGCCGCGCAGTAGTTCACCGCCCAGAACGGCAACCCGGGGAACAGCCTGCACGCCATCATCGAACGGAAGCCGTGCCGGCTGAGCTGTTCGTCGGCCACCTTCAGGAAGCGGGCGCGCAGCAGCGGGCGCAACGCGTCCTGCCCGAGGAGCCGGCCGAGGCCGAACGAGATCCCTGCCCCGAGGACCGTGCCCACGAGGGCGGTTCCCAGCCCGAGCTCCGAACCGAACACGGCGCCCGCCGCCAGGTTGAGCAGCGGCCGGGGCACGAACGCGGCCGTGCACAGCCCGTAGGCCGCAGCGAACACCACGGCCGCCGCGGCCCCGCCGAGCTGTGGCGGCCAGCCCTCGGCCAGCAGGCGCTGCGGCTCGAACAGCAGCATGCTCGACGCGGCGCCCGCGAGCAGCGCGACGAGCAGCGCGAACCGCGACCAGGGCGAGCGGAGCACTCTGGTGCACCGGGCGACGAGACCGGTCGGCGCCTCAGGGGCGACGGTGTCCGGGACGACGGCGAGCTCCGCAGCGGTGGCCTGGGGATCGGCCGTGGCGGTGCCTCCAGAGCGGGTGGTGGCATCGAGCATCCGGCGACACTAACCGACCAATGTGAGTGATCGCCGTACGGTTCGTCTCATCGGCGTCACGGGAAGGGGAACAGCCGGATACGTCCGTCCGAGTGCCGTACGGTCGCCCCGCGGGCGTCGCGCTGACGCGAACCGCCGGCGCGCACCGCACCCGCGGACGACCGGGAGCGGGACGCCGCCAGGGGCGCGGGTCCGCGGGACGTCACGGGATCACCGGGCCTGAGCAGGTCCGATGACCCCGGCCTGGCGCGGACGGTGCTCTGAAATCCCCCGCGCGTCCCGAAGCGAGGCCACCGCGGTTCGTGGCGCGCGCCGCCGCTCCTGCTGGTGCGTGGGCACCACCGCTACGGAGAGCGCCACGGAGAAGACGACCCAGCGTTCATGTGAAGCATCTCTCGTCCCAACTCGCCTTCGCCAAGCACCACCTCCCCCAAGAACCACCCCCACCACGGGCCACCCCGACAGGCGCCACCTCCACCGAAAACCATTCGACGCGGACGGCCGGGTCGGCGATGATCGACGGCATGTTCCGGCACGCCTTCGTCCTCGCAGCATCCGCGCCCGTCGCGGATGCCCCGAAGGCTGCCCTTCTGATCGTCGCGGCCGCCCCGGACGGCGCCCGAAGCTGACCCTCCCCGGATCGTCCGGCGGACCCCGCAGGGGGAGGGTCGGCAAGTCCTCGGGGTCCCCGTTCCGGCCGCGTTCCCGCGCCGGGGCCTTCACTCAGCATCACTGAGAGGCTTCGAGGTACCGCCATGCCCAAGACGGCTTACGTCCGCACGAAACCGCACCTGAACATCGGCACGATGGGTCACGTCGACCACGGCAAGACCACCCTGACCGCCGCCATCACCAAGGTCCTCGCCGAGCGCGGCGCCGGCGCCGGCACCCGGTTCGTGCCGTTCGACCGCATCGACCGCGCCCCGGAGGAGGCCGCGCGCGGGATCACCATCAACATCGCGCACGTCGAGTACGAGACCGACACCCGGCACTACGCGCACGTCGACATGCCCGGCCACGCCGACTACGTCAAGAACATGGTCACCGGCGCCGCGCAACTCGACGGGGCGATCCTCGTCGTCTCCGCGCTCGACGGGATCATGCCGCAGACCGCCGAACACGTGCTGCTCGCCCGGCAGGTGGGCGTGAACCACATCGTGGTGGCGCTCAACAAGGCCGACGCCGTCGACGACGGCGAGGACACGGTGCTCACCGACCTCGTGGAGCTGGAGGTCCGGGAACTGCTCACCGCGCACGGGTACGGGGGCGACTCGGTACCCGTCGTACGGGTCTCCGGCCTCAAGGCCCTGGAGGGCGACCCTCGTTGGACGGCGTCCATCGAGGCGCTGCTCGACGCGGTGGACACGTACGTACCCATCCCCGAGCGGTACCTGGACGCGCCGTTCCTGCTGCCGGTCGAGAACGTGCTCACGATCACCGGTCGCGGCACGGTCGTCACCGGTGCCGTCGAGCGGGGCACGATCCGCGTCGGCGACCGGGTCGACGTGCTCGGCGCCGAGCTGGAGAGCGTGGTCACCGGGCTGGAGACCTTCGGCAAGCCCATGGAGGAGGCCCAGGCCGGGGACAACGTGGCGCTGCTGCTCCGCGGGGTGGCGAGGGGTTCCGTCCGGCGCGGGCATGTCGTGGCGGCGCCCGGCAGTGTCGTACCGCGTCGGCGCTTCACGGCGCAGGTGTATGTGCTGTCGACGCGCGAGGGCGGGCGTACGACGCCCGTTGCCACGGGGTACCGGCCGCAGTTCTACATCCGCACCGCGGATGTGGTGGGTGACGTCGACCTCGGTGAGGTGGCGGTCGCGCGGCCCGGTGACACCGTCACGATGACGGTGGAACTGGGACGTGACGTGCCTCTGGAGGCCGGGCTCGGGTTCGCCATCCGTGAGGGCGGGCGGACTGTTGGTGCGGGGACGGTGACTTCGGTCCACTGAAGGGGGCGGTTGTCGTGTGTGTGGGGGACTGCGGGTCCGTTGTGGCTGGTCGCGCAGTTCCCCGCGCCCCTTGCGGGCGCGGCCCATCGTGACCCTGTACCGGCACAATGGACCCGTGACCGAACCCATACCCGTCACCCGCGTCACCGACCTGGGGACCGCCAGGCTCATGCCGGACGTCGACCGGAAGCGGGCCTGGCTGCTGACGGTGGACGGGGCGCCGCAGTCGTACGTCGACCTGGACGCGCCCACGCATCTGGAGTTCGAGTACGCGCGGCGGCTGGGGCACGTGCTGGACACGGTCGCCGCGCCGGGGCGGGCGCTCGACGTGCTGCACCTCGGCGGGGGAGCACTCACCCTGCCGAGGTACGTCGCGGCGACCCGGCCGGGCTCGCGGCAGCACGTGGTGGAGTTCGACCGCGGGCTGTTGGACCTCGTCGTCGAGCACCTGCCCCTGCCCGACGGCCACGGGATCACGGCGCACGGCGCGGACGCCCGGGAATGGCTCGAAAGCGCCCCGGCCGACTCCGTGGACGTCCTGGTCGCGGACGTCTTCGGCGGCTCTCGCGTCCCGGCGCACCTGACGACCGTGGCGTACGCGCGCGCCGCCGAGCGGGTGCTGCGCACCGACGGCGTCTACCTGGCCAACCTCGCCGACGCGGCGCCGTTCGCCTTTCTCGTATCCCAACTCGCCACGTTCGCCGCGGTGTTCGAGGAACTCGTGCTGATCGCCGAGCCTGCCGTGCTGCGCGGCCGTCGCTTCGGCAACGCCGTGCTCCTCGCCGCCCACCACCCGCTCGACACCACCGCGCTCATCCGCCGCACCGCCGCCGACGCCTTCCCGGCGCGGGTGGAGCACGGCCGGGCGCTGCGCGACCTCATCGGCGGCGCCACGCCCGTGCGCGAAGAGGACGCCGTACCGTCACCCGAGCCGCCCGACGGGGCCTTCAGTATCGGCTGAGCCGCCGGCCGAGGCGGGCTCCGGCCCGGACCCACCGTCCGGCGCTCCCTGGGCCACCGGCTTGCTGCGCCGCGTCAGATTCCGTACGTCCCGCACGCACAGCACCGCCGCCGTCGCCACCACGACCAGCGCCGCACAGCCCCACAGGGCGCCCGACCGCCCGAAGGCGCCCTCCGCCGGGCCCGCGAGCGCCGTGGCGATGGGTACGACCGACACGGAACCGAACCAGTCGTACGCGGAGACGCGGGACAGCTTCTCCTCCGGGATCTCCTGGTGCAATGCGGTCATCCATGAGACGCCGAACACCTCGATCGACAGACCGCTCACGAACATCGCCACGCACAGCAGGGTGACCGGCACGGGCACGGCGAGCGCGGCGGACGGCAGGGCGAAGGGGAAGACGCACACGATGCCCACGAGGAGCAGCCGGCGCGGTTTCCAGCGGGTCATCAGCAGCGCACCGGCCGCCATGCCCGCCCCGTACAGGGCCAGTGCCAGGCCCCATGGTCCCGCCCCGCCCAGACTGTCCCGGGCGACCTGGGGCCCGTAGACCGCGTCGGCCGCGGAGACGACCGCGTTCACCAGGGAGAACTGGACGACGATCGCCCACAGCCAGGTACGGCCGGTGAACTCCCGCCAGCCGTCCCGGAGATCGGCGAGCAGGCCGCCTCCCGGTTCGCGCGGCGGGATGTGGCTCACATCGAGGAAGGAGCGCATCGCCGCGGCGACCGCGAACGCCGCCGCGTCCAGCGCCAGCACCCAGCCGGGCCCGACCACGGCCACCATCACGCCGCCGAGGGCCGCGCCGCTCAGCGTCGCGCCCTGCGACGCGAACCGGAACAGGGCGAAGGCGCGGCCCGCCTGCTCACCTGTGACCGAGGCCATCAGCATGCCCTCGGCCGCCGGATTGAAGAACGCCTGCCCGGTGCCGCCGAGGGCCGACAGCAGCATCATCTGCCACAACTGCGGCTCGCCGGCCAGGATGAGCACCGCGAAGGCGCCCTGAGAGAGGAAGTTGAGGGTGTTCGCCGCGACCATGACGTGGTGCCGGGGGATGCGGTCCGCGACGGCGCCGCCGATCAGCAGGAACAGCACCAGCGGCAGCGTCCGCGCCGCCGCGACCAGGCCGACGTCACCACCGTCGCCACCCGTTTCCAGGACCGCGAACGCCGCGGCGATCAGGGCGCCGTGGCTGCCCAGGTTGGTGACGACCGCGGCGGCGGTCAGCAGGGTGTAGTTGCGGCCCGCCCAGGCGGGGCGGAGGCGGGAGGCGGCGGGTGAGGTCACCGAGCGACTATCGCCGCCGTGGCGCCCGCTTGCCAAACATGTTTTCGGCCTCGGTCGGCGGGAGCGCCCGGCTTCCGGCCGACCGAGGCCCGAGCGCGGCTCGGGGCGGAGCGCTCACCGATCGGGTTCGCCCTCGGCGAGGCGCACCGTGCTCAGGATCTTCTGGACCGTGGCCTCCGGGATCTCCCCGTCGACGCCCTTGGCGCCGAACAGGCTCCAGGCCACGAAATCGCCCGAGCCGTTCTTGAACGCGAAGGTGATGGCCTTTCCGTCGCTGTCGCACTTGCCCTCGTGCGGTGTGTTGGCCGAGTAGGCCGTGGCGAGACTGCCGGTGAGGCCTGACTTCGTGGTGTACGACTTCGCCCTGGTGTACGTGATGCTCTTCGTGTCCGGCTGTGTGTAGCCGCCGTACACATACAGCGGCACCCGGTTCTCGGCCGCCTCGTCCGTGGAACTGGCGCCGTTGTCGCCGCTCGTCCCGGTGATGGCCAGCGCCGTCTCGTTCTTGGCGCCGTCGTCGTCCTCGCTCGTGCACCAGGTGGGTTTCAGGTAGGCGGGGGAGCTGACGCTGATCTGGCCCCTCTCGCCGTTTTCCTTCCACTCGAAGCCGGTGATCCTGCCCGGGGTGCCGACTTCCCAGTCGGCGGGGACGTCGAACGCCGTGCCGTACTTCGGGTTGATGACGACCTTCCAGCCCGGGACGGTCGGCTTCTCCCCCTCGGCGCTGCGCGAGTCGTCCGTGCTGTCGTCGGAGGCGGACGTGGAGGCGCGCGGCTCGGCCGGAGCGCTCGCCGGTGGCGTCTCCTTGCCGTTGTCGCCCTTGGCCTTCTCCTCCTTGTCGCCGCCGAGGACGAGGAAGCCGGTCACCCCGGCCGCGATCACGACAGCCGTGGCCGCCACGATGGCGGTGATCTTCGTCTTGTTCCCGTCACCGCCCGCGTCACCGCTCGGTGGCTGCGGGGCACCCGTCGGCGACTGCGTGCCCCACTGCTGTTGCGCGTACGGGCTGGGCTGCTGGTACCCAGGTTGCTGGTACGGGTTGGGCTGCTGGTAACCCGGCTGCTGGTACGGGTTCTGGTCCTGCGGGTGGTGCTCGCCCCCGGGCGGCTGCTGCTGTCCTGGCCACATGGGCAGTCACCTTAGGCCCTGTCGCCCGCAACACGTTTCGGTACCGTCCCTACGTCAGCCCTGTACCGGGGCAGCGCCGGCTCCGCCCCGGGGCGGGACGTCCGCGGCGAGGGGTGCGCGTCATGCCGGTGCTTCGTCGGTCATGGAGGCGCGGAGCCGGGCACTGGCCATGCGCATGTGCTCGGCCATGGCCCGGTCCGCCGCCTCGGGGTCGCGGGCGCGGATGGCCTGCAGCACCGCCTCGTGCTCGCACAGGGTGCCGCTGACGGTCCCCTCGATGTCGCTGACGCGCTCCATCCACACCTGCAGCAGCGCGCGAATGCTGTGCAGGATGTCGCTGAGTACGCTGTTACGGGCGATACGGGCCGTTTCCAGGTGGAAGTCGATGTCCGCGTCGATGAAGGCTTTCGCGTCGCCGGCGGCCGCGTGCATGTGCTGAAGGTGCGTTTCCAGGAGCGCCAGATCCTCGTCCGTCGCCCGCTCGGCGGCCAGCCGGGCCGAGACCGCCTCCATGTAGGTGCGCACCTCGACCAGGTCCTGGGTCCGGCGCTGGCCCAGCATCAAGCCCCAGTTGATCGCGCGGGGCAGAAACTCCGAGGTGCCCTCACGTACGTACGAGCCGGATCCGGGGCGGATCTCGATGATGCCGAGCACGTCCAGGGCCGACAGGGCACCGCGCACACTGGAACGCGCCACACCGAGAGCCTCGGCGAGCTGACGCTCGGCGGGCAGCCGGGTGCCGGGGCTGATGTCGCCGGCCGACAGATGGTCGAGCAGGCGCTTGGCGACCTCGCTGACCGAGGACTCGCGGACAACGGGACGCAGGAGCTGCGCGAGGTCGGAGGTGGCGCCGGAGGGCTGCTGATCAGGCTGACTGGTCACGGTCACCAGTCAACCAGATGGGTTCTCGCGAGTTTGACCAGCCAGTTCATCAGTCCTATGGGTCGGGTTTGTCAAGAGTTGGGGCGGTGTCGTGTCTATGATCGTCGCCACACCGGTAAATTGGTGACCAATTTAGATCTGGCGCCTAGCGTGACATCGAACCGGCCGACCGCGCCCTGACGCGAGCCGCCGGAGCACCCACCCCGGACGGAGTTGTCCGGGCGAGCCGAGGAGTCGCCATGGTCGCCGACGCGCCATCCACGGCAGTCGAGAGAACTGCCATCAAGAAGATCTCAGTCCGCCTCGTGCCGTTCGTGGCACTGATGTTCTTCGTGAACTACCTGGACCGCACGGCCGTCTCGTTCGCCGAACCGAACGGGATGGGGGAGGACCTCGCCCTGACGGCCGCGCAGTTCGGTTTCGCGTCCGGGATCTTCTTCCTCGGCTACATCGTGCTCGAGGTCCCCAGCAACATGGCCCTGCACCGCTACGGAGCCCGGCGCTGGCTGGCCCGGATCATGGTGACCTGGGGCATCGTCTCCCTGCTCTTCACCTGGGTGAACAGCAGCGGCGAGCTCTACACCCTGCGCTTCCTTCTGGGCGTGGCCGAGGCCGGGTTCTTCCCCGGCGCCATCCTGTTCCTCAGCCAGTGGGTGCCCTCCCGCCACCGCACCAAGATCCTCGGCCTGTTCTACCTGGCCCAGCCCCTCACCACCGTGTTCGGCGCCCCGCTGGCCGGCTGGCTCATCGGGCACCATGGACTGTTCGGCCTCGAGGGCTGGCGCGTGATGTTCCTGTTCGTCTCGCTGCCCGCGATCGTCCTGGGCGTCGTCGCCTGGTTCTACCTGATCGACAAGCCCGCAGACGCCAAGTGGCTCACCCCGGCCGAGCGTGACTGGCTGACGAACGAGCTGGCCGCGGAGAACGCGCACAAGACCGGCAACGACGGCAAGCACGCCAAGGGTGACCTCAAGACCGCCCTGAGCAGCGGTCGCGTCTGGGTCCTCGCGCTGGTGTACTTCGGCTTCGTCTACGGCCTGTACGCGCTCGCCTACTTCCTGCCGACGATCATCAGCGGCTTCCAGGAGCAGTACGACACCACGTTCAGCGTGATGGACAAGGCCTGGATCACCGCCATCCCCTACCTGCCCGCGGCCATCGTGCTGTTCTTCTGGACCCGGCACGCCACCCGCCACGGCACCCGCACCTGGCACATCGCCGGCCCGGCCGTCGTCGGTGGCCTGAGCATCCCGGTCGCCCTCTACATGGGCTCCCCGGCCGCCACCGTCGCCGTCATCACCGTGACCGCCTGCTCCATCTTCGCCGCCCTGCCCGTCTTCTGGTCGGTACCCTCCCGTTTCCTCACCGGAGCGGCCGCGGCAGCCGGTATCGCCCTCATCAACACCATGGGCAACGTCGCCGGATTCGCAGCCAGTTACATCACCGGCTGGCTCAAGGACTGGACCGGCACCTACTACGCACCGCTCTACATGGTCGGCTTCTTCATGCTGCTGTCGGCCGTCCTGATGATCTGGCTCTCCGCCCGCGGCCACACCGCCGAACCGGCCTCCGGAACCGAGCACCAGCAGATGGAGACCGTTCGATGACCCGCTTGTTCAACGACCCCGCGGCCTTCGCCGACGAGGCACTCGAAGGCTTCGCCGCGGCCCACCGTGACCGGGTCCGCCCGGTCACCGGCGGGGTCGTCCGGGCCGGGGCCACCCCGGCCGGGCAGGTCGCCGTGGTCATCGGCGGCGGCTCGGGCCACTACCCGGCCTTCTCCGGTCTGGTCGGCCGCGGCCTGGCCCACGGAGCCGCCGTCGGCAACGTCTTCGCCTCGCCCTCCGCCGGGCGGATCGGCTCCGTGGCCCGCGCCGCCCACGGGGGAGCCGGCGTCCTGCTGATGTACGGCAACTACGCCGGTGACGTCCTCCACTTCGGCCAGGCCGCCGAGCGCCTGACCGCCGACGGCATCGAGGCCCGTACGTTCGCCGTCACCGACGACATCTCCAGCGCGGCTCCGGAGGAGTCCGCCAAGCGGCGTGGCATCGCCGGCGACCTTCCCGTCTTCAAGGCTGCCGCTGCCGCGGCCGAGCAGGGCCTGCCGCTGGACGAGGTGCTGGCCGTCGCCGGGCATGCCAACGCCCGCACCCGTTCCTTCGGCATCGCCTTCTCCGGCTGCACCCTCCCGGGCGCCGACCACCCCCTGTTCACCGTCCCCGAGGCCCGGATGGCGGTCGGCCTCGGCATCCACGGCGAACCCGGCATCGGCGAGGACGCCCTGCCCACCGCAGACGAGGCCGCCCGCCTGCTGGTCACCTCCCTGCTCGGGGAACTGCCCGAGGGCGTCGAACGCCCGGAGGGACAGCGCGCCGCGGTCATCCTCAACGGGCTCGGCTCGGTCAAGTACGAGGAACTCTTCGTCGTCTACCGCAAGGTCGCCGAACTCCTCGGCGAGGCCGGCGTCGACATCGTCGAACCGGAGGTCGGCGAACTCGTCACCAGCTTCGACATGGCAGGTGTCTCCCTCACCCTGACCTGGCTGGACGACTACCTGGAGCGGCTGTGGCGCGCTCCGGCCGACGCCCCCGCCTACCGCAAGGGCTCTCTTGACGCTCCCGAGGCGCCGGGCGTGGGCAACGCCTCCGTGGCCGAGGACACCGACGACACCGTCGTCCCCGAGGCGTCGGACGACTCCCGGGGGGCCGCCGCCACCGTCCTCGCGGTGCTGAACACGGTGGCCGACATCATCGACACCCATGCCGAGGAACTGGGCCGCATCGACGCCGTCGCCGGCGACGGCGACCACGGCATCGGCATGCAACGCGGTTCCACCGCCGCCCGGCAGGCCGCCGCCGGCGCCCACGCACAGGGCGCGGGAGCCGGCACGGTCCTCGCCCGGGCCGCCGACGCCTGGGCCGACGAGGCGGGCGGCACCTCCGGCGCCCTGTGGGGCACCATGCTGCGTGCCCTCGGCACCGCCCTCGGCGACCGGGACGCCCCCACCGCCACCCGCGTCGCCGACGGCGTCGCGCAGGCCTCCGCCGGCGTACGCCGCCTCGGCGGCGCCGAGGTCGGCGACAAGACGATGGTGGACGTCCTCGTGCCCTTCGCCGACACGCTCACCGCCGCCACGGCCACCGGAACCCCGCTGACCGAGGCCTGGGACCGCGCCGCCACCGCTGCCGAAACCGCGGCCGCCGCCACCGCCGACCTCCTGCCCCGCAAGGGCCGGGCCCGCCCGCACGCCGAGAAGTCCCTCGGCACCCCCGACGCGGGAGCCCACTCGCTCGCCCTCATCGCCCGCGCCGTCCACGGCGTCCTGCTCGACCACCACTGAGGAAAGCCGAAATGACCGACAAGCTTCGCATCGTCGTCGGATCCGACGACGCCGGCCACCAGTACAAGGAAGCCCTCAAGCAGGACCTGCAGAGCAGCTCCCTCGTCGCCGAGGTCACCGATGTCGGCGTCGACGCCGACGGCCACACCGCCTACCCCAGGATCGCCATCGCCGCCGCCGAAATGGTGGCCCGCGGGGAGGCCGACCGAGCCCTGCTGGTGTGCGGCACCGGCCTCGGCGTCGCGATAGCCGCCAACAAGGTCAAGGGCATCCGCGCCGTCACCGCCCATGACTCCTTCTCCGTCGAACGCGCGATCCTCTCCAACAACGCGCAGATCCTGACCTTCGGCCAGCGCGTCATCGGCCTCGAACTCGCCCGCCGACTGGCCGCCGAGTGGCTCACCTACCGCTTCGACGAGACCTCCCCGTCGGCCGACAAGGTCCAGCTGATGTGCGACTACGAGAACTCCGAGAACACCGAGAGCGCTGCCGAGACCGGGGCAGCCGCCTGATGTCCGGCCCCGCAGCACCCGTCCTGCTGGGGGTGAGCCTGAAGATGTACTTCGGCCACCACCAGACCCTCAACTGGGCGCGCAAGGTGGCCGACCTGGCTCGTGACCACTCCGCCGTCACCTCCGGCGCCGCCCGTCTGTTCGTCCTTCCGGCCTTCCCGGCCCTCGTCCCCGCGGGCGGCATCCTCAACCCGTACGGGATCTCCGTCGGCGCCCAGGACATCGCCACCGAGGACACCGGTCCCTACACCGGAGAGGTCGGCGGCCCCTCCCTGAAGGAGATCGGCTGCCGCTACGCCGAGGTCGGCCACGCCGAACGCCGCCGCCTGTACGGCGAGGACGACACGGTCGTCGCCGCCAAGACGGCCGCCGCCCTGCGCAACGGCCTCACCCCGGTCCTGTGCGTCGGCGAAAGCGACCGGGGCACGCCGCAGGAGGCAGCCGAACGCACGGTCGCCGAGACCGCCCGCCTGCTGCACGGCCTCGACGGCACCGTGGTCCTCGCCTACGAACCGCAGTGGGCCATCGGCGCGCCCCAGCCCGCCTCCACCGAGCACATCGGGACCGTCTGCACCGCCCTGCGGGAGTGGCTCGACAGCCGCCCCCAGCACACCGGTTCGACGGTCATCTACGGCGGCAGCGCGGGCCCCGGCCTGCTCACCCGGCTCGCGGGCACGGCGGAAGGCCTCTTCCTCGGCCGGTTCGCCCACGACCCCGCGAACGTCGCGGCCATCCTGGACGAGATCCGTACCCCGGCACCCGCGGAGGTGGCGTGATGGCCTACGGCATCAGCACCTACGCCTACTTCTGGCGCATCTCCCGGCGCGCGCCGCGGCCGATGGACCTCACCGACATGCTGCGCGACACCGCACGGCTCGGCGGCCAGGTCTTCCAGATCTGCGACTACCTCCCCATCGAGTCCTACGACTCGGCCCAGCTCGCCGACGTCCGCGCCACCGCGCACGACCTCGGACTGCGCCTTGAGCTCGGCACCCGGGGCGTACGCACCGAGCACCTCCGCACCTATCTGCACCTGGCGGAGGAACTGGGCGTCACGCTGGTCCGCTCCATGCTCAACACGGCCGACCACCAGCCGGATCCGGCCGAGGCGGTCGCCCTGCTCAAGGAGTCCGTACCCCGCTACGCCGCCGCCGGCGTCACGCTGGGCCTGGAGACCTACGAGCAAGTCGCCACCGACGACCTGCTGGCTGTCGTACGAGGGGTCGACAGCGAGCATCTCGGCGTTGTCCTGGACCCCGGCAACAGCGTCGCCCGGCTGGAACGCCCGACGGACGTCGTGAACGCCACCGCGCCGTACGTGGTCAACATCCACGTCAAGGACTTCGCCTTCACCCGGCGCGACGGCTGGGTCGGCTTCACCTACGCCGGCTGCCCGCTCGGCCAGGGCCTCCTGGACTACGACGCCATGATCGCCGCCGTCCGGCCCGAGGAACGCGGCATCAACCAGATCGTGGAGCACTGGCTCCCGTGGCAGGACGAGGGCTTCGACGCCACCGCCCGGCTCGAACACCAGTGGACGCAACACAGCATCAACACCCTTTTGAGGAGCGAGTAATGGCCACCGAGATCCAGACCCAGGCCGACGCCAAGACCGTCGCTGTCATCGGGGCCGCAGGCAAGATGGGCCAGCGTGTCTCCAACAACCTGGTCAAGAGCGACTTCCGGGTGCTCTTCAGCGAGGCCTCGCCCAAGGGTCAGGAACTCATCCGCGGCCTCGGCCGCGAGCTGACCGAGTCGGCCGCCGCGGCCGCCGAGGCCGACGTGGTCATCCTCGCCGTCCCCGACGTCGTCCTCGGCAAGGTCTCCGAGGAACTCGTGCCCCTGATGAAGCCGGGCACGATCGTCCTCACCCTCGACCCGGCCGCCGCCTACGCCGGACTGCTGTTCGCCCGCGACGACATCCACTACGCCTGCGCCCACCCCTGCCACCCGTCGGTGTTCCTGGAGCGCACCACCAAGGAGGAGTGGCAGGACACCTTCGGCGGCATCGCCGCCCCGCAGGAGGTCGTCGCCGCGTACGAGGGCGGGGACGACGCCAAGCAGGAGCTGGCCGACTCCGTCATCCGCGTGATGTACGCGCCCGTCGTCGACGTCCACTGGGTGACCGTCAAGCAGCTCGCCGTCCTGGAGCCGACCCTCGTCGAGACCATCGCCTGCATGGTCGGCGCCCTCCTGACCGAGGCCCTGCACGAGACCGTGCACACCGTCGGCGTACCGGAGAAGGCCGCCCGCGCCATGCTCCTCGGACACACCCAGGTTGCCCTGGCCAACACCCTCAAGGGCTCCAACCCGTTCTCGGACGCCTGTCTGATCGCCATGGACTACGGCCGTGAGTCCATCGTGCGCGACGACTGGAAGAAGGTCTTCGAGGACGACGAACTCGACAAGGTCATCACGCGCATGCTGAAGATCAAGGAAATCAAGCGCTGACCTGCCCCCTTCCGGGGTCCGTGCTCTTCCTCCCCGCCCGAGGGGCACGGACCCGGCCGTGAACCCGCACCGCAACCGGCCGCAGGCTCCGCTCCCGGCCGTCGCCCCAAGGAGACCCATGCCTTCCGCCCTGTCCGATCTCGTGTGGACCGAGTTGGACACGCGGGCCGTCGATACTGCCCGCGTTTTGGCCGCCGATGCCGTCCAGAGGGTCGGTAACGGCCATCCGGGTACGGCGATGAGCCTTGCGCCCGCCGCGTACACCTTGTTCCAGAAGGTGATGCGGCATGATCCCGCTGATCCGCAGTGGGCGGGCCGTGACCGGTTCGTGCTGTCCGCGGGGCACTCGTCGCTGACGCTGTACACCCAGTTGTTCCTGGGCGGTTTCGGGCTGGAGCTGGATGATCTGAAGGCCTTCCGTACGTGGGGTTCGAAGACGCCGGGGCATCCGGAGTACGGGCACACGGCGGGTGTGGAGACCACGACCGGCCCGTTGGGGCAGGGGGTGGCGAACGCGGTGGGTATGGCGATGGCCGCCCGGTACGAGCGGGGCCTGTTCGATCCGGACGCCGCGCCGGGTGCCTCGCCGTTCGACCACCACGTGTTCGTGGTCGCGGGGGACGGCTGTCTGCAGGAGGGGATCTCCGCGGAGGCGTCCTCGCTGGCCGGGCATCAGAGGCTGGGCAATCTGGTCCTGCTGTGGGACGACAACCACATCTCGATCGAGGGCGACACCGAGACGGCCGTGTCCGAGGACGTCGTGGGCCGGTATGAGGCGTATGGCTGGCATGTGCAGCGGGTGGAGCCGAAGCCGGACGGTGACCTCGATGTGGCCGCGCTGTTCGCGGCGGTCGAGGAGGCGAAGGCGGTCACGGACCGGCCGTCGTTCATCGCGATGCGGTCGATCATCGCCTGGCCCGCTCCGAACGCGCAGAACACCGAGGCCGCGCACGGCTCCGCTCTGGGTGAGGAGGAGGTCGCGGCCACCAAGCGCGTCCTGGGCTTCGATCCCGAACGGCACTTCGAGGTCGCGGACGAGGTCCTCGCCCACACCCGTGAGCTGGGCGAACGCGGCCGTGAGGTGCGTGCCCAGTGGGAGAAGCAGCTCCAGGAATGGCGCACCAACCACCCCGGCCGTGCGGCGGAGTTCGACCGGATCAGCTCCGGTGAACTGCCCGAGGGGTGGGAGGAGCGGCTGCCGGTGTTCGAGCCGGGCAAGGGTGTTGCCACGCGTGCCGCGTCGGGCAAGGTCCTGCAGGCGCTCGGCGCGGTGATCCCGGAGCTGTGGGGCGGCTCCGCCGACCTCGCCGGCTCCAACAACACCACCATCGACAAGACGTCCTCGTTCCTCCCGGCCGGCAACCCGCTGCCGGAGGCGGACCCCTACGGGCGGACGATCCACTTCGGTATCCGTGAGCACGCGATGGCCGCTCAGATGAACGGGATCGCCCTGCACGGCCACACCCGCATCTACGGCGGCACGTTCCTGGTGTTCTCCGACTACATGCGCAACGCGGTGCGCCTGTCGGCGCTGATGCATCTGCCGGTGACGTATGTGTGGACGCACGACTCCATCGGCCTGGGCGAGGACGGCCCCACCCACCAGCCCGTCGAGCACCTCGCCTCGCTGCGCGCCATCCCGGGCCTGAACGTGGTGCGTCCGGCGGATGCGAACGAGACGGTCATCGCCTGGCGGGAGATCCTCCGCCGGTACACCAAGGAGTTCGGCAAGGGCGCCCCGCACGGTCTGGCGCTGACCCGTCAGGGCGTGCCGGTGTACGAGCCCAACGAGGGCACGGCGAAGGGCGGTTACGTCCTCTTCGACGCCGAAACCGCCGCCGGGCAGAGCACCGGACCTCAGGTCATCCTGATCGCGACCGGCTCCGAGGTGCACCTGGCCGTCTCTGCGCGTGAGCAGCTCCAGGCGGCGGGGGTGCCGACGCGGGTGGTGTCCATGCCGTCGGTGGAGTGGTTCGAGGAGCAGGACCAGGGGTACCGGGACAGCGTCCTGCCGCCGGCCGTCACCGCGCGGGTGGCGGTCGAGGCCGGGATCGGACTGACCTGGCACCGTTACGTCGGGGACGCGGGCCGCATCGTTTCGCTGGAGCACTTCGGCGCTTCGGCCGACGGCAAGGTCCTCTTCCACGAGTTCGGCTTCACTGCCGACAACATCACGGCGGCCGCCCAGGAATCCCTCACCGCCGCCCAGGGCTCCTGACGATTGAGGCGGCCGTGGCACGGGCCGGCCCGTGTGTGGCTGCCGGGACGGCCCAGCCGTCCCGGCAGCCTCCCGCCTGCTGCTCAGCCTGCTGTTCAGTACCGGGCTGGTCAGTACCAGGCGGTGCTGGTCAGGGCGTGACCGTCGCAGGCGGGCAGGGCGCGCGACACACGGCCGTTCGAACGCTCCAGCGCCGCGGCACAGTTCTGACGGGCGTTCTCGATCCGTGCGAAGGACCCGCAGCGGTCGGAGTAGAAGTACTTCAGCGATATTCCCTCGGCCGACCTGGTGGGACCTGTCTGCCGGAACGAGCCTGCGCAGCGCGCGTGGGTGGAGTACAGGCCCTCGAACCCGTAGGCCCCGTAGTTGCCGCCCTGGAACGGAGCGGCCTGAGCGGTGGGCGGAGTGAGGGCCACCAGGAGGGCGGACCCACCGCGGCGAGCAGAGCACTGAGCGATCGACGAACCATGAGTGGACGCGTGGACGGGATCGCCGTTCGCCCCGTCCGTGCGGTTCCTCTTGTTCACTTCATTGACACGAGTCACTCCCGGTCATAGCTTTCGCGCCGGACCCATGGTTTCTGACGGCTTGTCAAGTTGCGTTGCGGTCGGTGCCTCGGTCCGAGATCCGCGACCGTGTACCACCATGGAGGTGATCAAGTGTTACGCCGACCAGCGATGCGCAGACTCGTCACCGGGCTGACGGCCCTTGCGGCCGCCCTCGTGGCCCCGTTGCCCGCCCAGGCGGCTCAGGACCCTGTTGTCGTACGCACCGACGCGGGCTGGGTCCGGGGTGAAACCACCGGTGAGGGACGGCACTTCCTCGGGATCCCCTACGCCCAGCCGCCCGTCGGGAAGCTCCGCTGGAAGGACCCGCGACCCGTCCGCCCGTGGCAGGGCGTGCGTGCCGCGGAGGACTTCGGCAACAGGTGTGTACAGGGTGCGAGCTGGGACCCGGGCTACGAGCGGCCCAGCCTCACCGAGGACTGCCTCGACCTCAACGTGTACGTCCCCGAGGACTCCGTACGCCGTCCGGTCATGGTCTGGCTGCACGGAGGCGGGCTCACCGCGGGCGCCGGCGAGGACGTCGTGCCGGACGCCTTCGCCCGGCAGACCGGCACGGTCGTCGTGACCGTCAACTACCGCCTGGGCGCCATGGGTTACCTCGCCACGGCCGGACTCGACGCCGAGGCCCGCGATGGCGTCTCGGGCAACTTCGGGATGCTCGACCAGCAGGCCGCGCTGCGCTGGGTGCGCGCCAACATCGGCCGTTTCGGCGGCGATCCGGGCCGCGTCACCATCGCGGGCGAGTCGGCGGGAGGCCGCTCGGTCTGCTCCCAGCTGGCCTCCCCGGCCGGCAAGGGCCTGTTCCGGGCCGGCATCATCCAGAGCGGCGCGTACGGCGACTGCGCGGCCCGCGCCCACGACGAGGCGGCCGACCAGGGCGCGGCCTTCATGGAGAAGCTCGGCTGTGCGAGCCTGGCGTGCCTGCGCGACAAGTCCGCCGAGGAGGTCCTGGCCGCACAGGCGGGCTTCGACTGGGCACCCGTGGCCGGCGGCGACTTCCTGCCCGTCCAGCCCGCCGAGGCGTTCGCCAAGGGTGCGGCCGCCCGCGTACCCGTCCTCAACGGCGCCAACAAGGACGAGGGACGGCTGTTCGCCTTCGGGCAGTTCGACGCGGGCGGCACCCCGCTCACCGCCGAGCAGTATCCCGTCGTCATGCGGGCGACCTTCGGTGAGCGTGCCCTGGAGCGCTATCCGCTGACGTCGCACCCCTCACCGACCCTCGGGTTCGGTGCCGCCATGGGCGACGTGCTGTTCGCCTGCCCCGCGCTCCGGCTCGACGACGTGCTCGCCGCCCGTGGACCGGTCTACGCGTACGAGTTCGCCGACCGCACCTCACCGCCCTTCGCGTCGCTGCGGAACCTCGGCACGGACTTCGACTTCGGGGCGACCCATGTCAACGAGGTGCAGTACCTCTTCAAGCACTTCGGCCTCGACACCCCGCTGAACGCCGAGCAGCGGGTGCTGTCCCGGCAGATGATCCAGTACTGGGGCTCGTTCATCCGTGACGGCGTGCCGCGTGCGGCAGGGCAGCCGTCACCGCCGGACGGGCGCGATTCCGTGCTCTCCCTGCGGACGGCCTCGGCGGGCGGCAACGTGGTGAGCACCACCGTGCACGGTGAGCACCAGTGCAACCTCTGGGACGCCCCCGCCGTCACAGTGAACAGGTAGGCTGCCCCGGCGTGCGCCCATGGCCGGGCGCACGCCGGAAACGCAGGATCCACTGCCATGGGAGGAGCGGCGTTGCACGTCCAGGAATGGCTCGAATCGGTGCCCCCGATCAGCATCTATCTGCTCGTGGGTCTGGTCATCGGCCTGGAGAGCCTGGGCATCCCGCTGCCCGGTGAGATCATCCTGGTCTCCTCGGCGTTGCTCGCCTCCCAGCACGGTGAGATCGACCCGTTCGTCCTCGGCGCGTGCGCCACCGCGGGCGCGATCATCGGGGACTCCATCGGCTACGCGATCGGCCGTAAGGGCGGGCGGCCGCTGCTGGCCTGGCTCGGTGGGAAGTTCCCCAAACACTTCAGCGAGGGTCACATCGCGACCGCCGAGCGGTCCTTCGAGAAGTGGGGCATGTGGGCCGTCTTCTTCGGCCGGTTCGTGGCCCTGCTGCGCATCTTCGCCGGCCCGCTCGCGGGCGTGCTCCGGATGCCGTACTGGAAGTTCCTGACCGCCAACGTCCTCGGCGGCATCCTGTGGGCGGGCGGCACGACCGCGGTCATCTACTACGTGGGTGTGGTCGCCGAGGCCTGGCTCAAGCGGTTCTCGTGGCTGGGGCTGGTGGCGGCGGTGCTGTTCGGTGTGGGTTCCATGCTGATCCTCAAGCGCAAGGCGAAGAAGACGCAGGCCCAGGCCTCGGCGACCGACCCGGAGCCGGTGCCGGCCGCCGAGTAGAGGCCACTGCCCCTACTCGGCGATGCCGTCACCCCCCATGCGCTTCCCGGTGCGTCCGAGCCAGTTCCACGTAGCCCGCCGCGTTGAGCGCGATCCCCTCCCGCTCCTCCTCCGTCAGCTCCCGCTTGACCTTCGCGGGCACCCCCGCGACAAGCGACCCCGGCGGCACCCGCATGCCCTGGGGCACAAGGGCCTGAGCGGCGACAAGAGACCCCGCGCCGATCACCGCCCCGTTCAGCACGGTCGCCCCCATCCCGATCAGGCAGTCGTCCTCGACGGTGGCCCCGTGCACCACCGCGTTGTGCCCGATCGAGACGCGCTCGCCGACGGAGATCGGGAAACCGGGGTCGACGTGGAGCGTGCAGTTGTCCTGCACGTTGCTCCCGGCCCCCACCACGATCGGTTCGAACTCAGCACGCAGTACCGCGCCGTACCAGACGCTCGCCTCCGGGTTCAGCGTCACATCGCCGAGCACCACGGACGTCGGCGCCGCGAACGCCGCCTGATCCACCTTCGGGTCCTTGCCGCCCACGCCGGCGATCAGGGCCTCGTGCGTCATCGTTCACTCACTCCTCGTCTCGACGGCTCGTCGGCTCGTCGGTAGAGGCACCGTAAGCCATCGGTGCCCTCCGCCGTGGGGCGAAGATCACAGCCGAACGGCCTCATGGGCACGGCTGTCGCTGAGTACGGTGAGCGGGTGCCCGAGCGCAAGAACACGTTCTCATCCCGGCGTCGCCGTCTGGCGCAGCGCGCCGTCCACGCGGGCTGGGCCTGGGTGCAGCGCACGGGTTCCGTGACCGCCGATTGCCCTGGGCGGTTCCGTTTCGGTGCGATAGGAACAGGTACCAGGCTGGCTTTCCCGCTCGGCACGGTGTTCGGCGAGCCCTGGATCCACCTCGGCTCCCACTGCATCGTCGGTGAGCAGGTCACGCTGACCGCCGGGCTGATGCCCGACCTCGACCTCGGCCCCGACCCCATCCTGCGCATCGGCGACGGCGTCGTCCTCGGCCGCGGCAGCCACGTCATCGCCGACACCACGGTCAGCGTCGGCAGCGACTGCTACTTCGGGCCGTACGTGTACGTGACATCCACGAACCACTCGTACGACGACCCCCACGAGCCCATCGGCAAGCAGTGGCCGCGCATGGAGCCGGTGTCGATCGGGCCCGGCTGCTGGATAGGGACCGGCGCCGTGATCCTCCCCGGGGCGCGGATCGGACGGAACGTGGTCGTGGCCGCGGGCGCGGTCGTCCGGGGTGTCGTGCCCGACCGCTCGGTGGTGGCCGGGGCGCCCGCCAGGGTCGTACGGAGCTGGGACCCGATGGCGGGCTGGCAGCCTCCGCTGCGGACGCCGGCACCGGTTCCGATCCCGGACGGGGTGACGCCGGAGCAGTTGCGGGCGCTGGGGGCACTGGGCGAGGGGGCCGCGAAGGCGCTGGCGGAGCCGGCCCAGCAGGGGGAGTCGTAGTCCCAGGGGAGTGTCGTGGGCCCCGGCCGGTTCAGGTGCCGTCGGCGGCGACGCCGTGAGGGACTGCGAGCAGCGCTGTCATGGGGGCGTCGCAGTACAGTGCGGTGAACAGAGGGTGCACTACACGGTAGTTCATCATGCTGGACCATCTCATTCAGAATATTGGACGGAATGTGTCGGACCTCGACCTGCTGACCCAGTCCCTGGCGCGAAACGTCAAGCGCTGGCGCGCCGAGCGCGGCTTCACGCTGGACGCGCTCGCCGCCCGGGCCGGAGTCAGCCGCGGCATGCTCATTCAGATCGAGCAGGCCCGCACCAATCCCAGCCTCGGTACCGTCGTCAAGATCGGCGACGCCCTCGGCGTCAGCATCACCACACTGCTCGACTACGAGCAGGGGCCCAAGGTCCGCGTCGTCCCGGCCAAGCAGGTGGTACGGCTGTGGCACACCGACGCGGGAAGCTACAGCAGGCTCCTCGCCGGTACCGAGGCGCCCGGCCCGCTGGAGATGTGGGAGTGGCGGCTGATGCCGGGCGAGAGCAGCCGGTCGGACCCGCACCCCGTCGGCACGGTCGAGATCGCCCATGTCACGGCGGGCGAGCTGACGCTCACCGTCGAGGGCACGGAGTACCGCGTCCCGGCCGGCGACAGCGTCACCTTCGAGGCCAACGCCACGCACATGTACGGCAATCAGGGCGACGTCCCGACGGAGATGGTGCTGACGGTGTCGGTGCCGCCCGTGCACTGAGACGCCGACTTGCCCGCCTGCGTGGCCTGTTAGCGTGCGGTCATGCGCGCACCCATCGGACACTTCGACCACGCGGCCCCCGCCCCCGACAGTCTGGACGACCTCACCGCCCCGGTCGCCGAGGCCGTACGGAACTGGAGCGGCAGCGTCCCTGTCGACCAGATCGTGTACGTCGACACCGACCCCGAGTGGGCCGACACCGCGGTGTTCGTCCAGCACTACGGGCAGGAGCTGCTCGAACAGTCCGCGAACTGCGTGGTCGTCGCCGGCAAGCGGGGCGGTGAGTCGACGCTGGCCGCGTGCGTCGTCCTGTCCACGACCCGCGTCGACGTGAACGGTGCGGTCCGGCGCCAACTCGGCGCCCGCAAGGCCTCGTTCACCCCCATGGACACGGCGACCGGGGAGACCGGCATGGAGTACGGCGGCATCACGCCGATCGGACTGCCCGGTCTGTGGCCCGTGCTGGTGGACTCCGCGGTGGTCGACCTGCCGTACGTGCTCGTGGGCAGCGGCCGGCGGCGCGGGAAGCTGCTGGTGCCCGGGAAGGCGTTCGCGGAGCTGCCGAACGCGGTGGTGCTGGAGGGGCTCGGGGTCGCCTGACGGGGACTGGGGCGGGGGCGGGAGCGGGCGCCGGCGGGCCTACGGCGCCGTGTGGTGGGCCAGCGCGAGGTGCGGGTCCGCCTCGCCCGGTGCCGGTGCGGGGTCCGCGTGGACCAGGGCCGCGGTGAGTCCAGGAACCGCGTGCAGCAGGGCGTGCTCCGCCTCGACGGCGGTGCGGTGCGCCTGACGTGCGGTCACGTCGCCGTCGACGACGACCGCGACCTCGGCCCGCAGCCGGTGGCCGACCCAGCGCAGCCGCAGCTCGCCCACCTCCCGTACACCCGGCACGTCCCGCAGTGCCTGCTCGGCGCGATCCACCAGCGCCGGATCGACGGCGTCCAGCACGCGCCCGAACACCTCGCTCGCGGCGTCGCGCAGCACCATCAGGATGGCGGCCGTGATCGCCAGGCCCACCAGCGGGTCGGCAAGGTGCCAGCCGAGCGCGGCGCCGCCCGCGCTCACCAGGACCGCCAGTGATGTGTAGCCGTCCGTCCGCGCGTGGAGTCCGTCCGCGACGAGCGCGGCCGAGCCGATCGCGCGGCCGACGCGGATGCGGTAGCGGGCCACCCACTCGTTGCCCAGGAAGCCGATGACCGCGGCCGCGGCGACGGCCGGGACGTGATCCATCGGGCGCGGGGCGATCAGCCGGTCGACGGCCATCCAGCCCGCGAAGGCCGCGGAGGCCGCGATCGTCAGCACGATCGCGATGCCCGCCAGGTCCTCGGCACGCCCGTAGCCGTACGTGAACCGGCGCGTCGCCGCGCGGCGGCCCAGAACGAAGGCGATGCCCAGCGGAACGGCGGTCAGGGCGTCGGCCGTGTTGTGCACGGTGTCGCCCAGGAGCGCGACCGAGCCCGACACCACGACCACGACCGCCTGGATCGCCGCCGTCATCCCGAGCACGGTCAGCGAGACCCACAGCGCTCTCATGCCGCGAGCGGAGGACTCCAGCGCGGAGTCGAGCTTGTCGGCGGTCTCGTGGGAGTGGGGGGTGAGGAGATGGCGGACGCGGGTGAGAGGGCCGGGGGAGTGGCCGTGGTCGTGCCCGCGGAGATGGGCAGGCCCGTCCCCGTACCCGAGGTCGCGGGCGTGTTCGTTCCGGTGGTCGGTCACGTCGTTCCCCTTCCGGTGTGCGGGAGTGGACGTGCTCGTGCCCCTACGGCCATTATGTGCGTATGAGCGCATGCATGCACCTGTCACTTGCGCATGATGTGCAGTCGCACAGTGAGGGCGGGGCCGACAGCTGACTCGACCTGGGTGCCGCGTCGGAGACCGGACTACGGAAAACGGTTCCGGGCGGAGGGTGCGTGCCTCCGCCCGGAACCGTTCGTGGGTCACGGCCGGTGCATCACGCGGCCGTGGTCGAATCAGGCAGCCGCAGTGTTCGTGGACGCCGTGAGCTGCTCCAGGACCTGGGTCAGACCGGTGACGACCTCGGTGTCGTCGGCCGGGTGGGTCTCCGCGAAGCGGGTCACGGAGCCGGGGATGGAGAGCTTGGCGTCCTCCAGGACCGTGCCGCCGGCGATGCCGAGGGCCTTGCGTGCCTCGTCCTGCGCCCACACGCCGCCGAACTGGCCGAACGCGGTGCCCACCACGGCGGCCGGCTTGCCGGACAGTGCGCCGGCGCCGTACGGGCGGGACAGCCAGTCGATGGCGTTCTTCAGGACGGCCGGGATCGTGCCGTTGTACTCGGGGGAGAAGAGCAGGAAGCCGTCGGCCTGGCCGGCGGCCTCGCGCAGGCGGGCCGCGGCGGCGGGGACGCTGCCCTCGACGTCGATGTCCTCGTTGTAGAACGGCACGTCGGCGAGGCCCGCGAACAGTTCGATCTCGACGCCTTCGGGGGCGTGCTTGGCGGCGGCCTCGGCGAGCTGGCGGTTGTGCGAACCGGCGCGGAGGCTGCCGACGAGCGCGAGGATGCGAACGGACATGAACTGACTCCTAGCAAAAGCAATGAGAGACTGGGCGGGGCTGGTTAAGCGGACCGGGGTCCGTTGAAATTTGTAGCACCTATTCGGACCGCGGTCCACTTGTCTGTGGCGAGCGTTACTCTCACTCCATGACAGAGCCGCTGCCGCACCTTCCCGTGTCTCAGGAGCGCGACCCCCTCGACGGGCTCATGGAGCTCATACCGACCCCGGACGACCCACCACGACTGCGGGCCGACGCGGCGCGCAACCGCACCAGGCTGCTGGAGGTGGCCTCGCGGCTCGCGGGGGAGTGCGGGGCCGCCAACCTGACCATGGAGGGCGTCGCCACCGCCGCCGAGGTCGGCAAGGGGACGGTCTTCCGGCGGTTCGGCGACCGCACCGGGCTGCTCATCGCCCTCCTCGACCACCACGAGCGGGAGCTGCAGAGCGCCTTCCTGACCGGACCGCCGCCCCTCGGCCCGGACGCGCCCCCCACCGAGCGGCTGAAGGCCTTCGGTGCGGCCGTGGTCCGGCATGACCACGCCCACCGCGACCTGTATCTGGCGGCCAGCGCGGACGCCTCACGCCACCACACCAGTCCGGCGACCCTCCTCCGGCTGAGCCACATCTGCATGCTCCTGCGCCGGGCCGGGGCCCGGGGCGACATCGAGCTCCTGGCGCAGACGTTGCTGGGGTACCTGGACATCACCCTCGTCGATCACCTGATATCGCGCCGCGGGATGACGCTGGAGCGGCTGGAGGCCGGGTGGAGCGACCTCGTCGGGCGTCTGGTGGCGGTGGAGTGACGGCGCCGTTCGGTCCGCCGGGGGCGCGCCAGAAGTGACCGCTTGGTAACTTGCGTACGTAGCGCACGCAGGGCTGGACGACGCACCGCACGCCGGGCGAGGGGGAGTTGGGCACATGGCCGAGCACGAAGACCGCCCGGGGGGCGACGGAACCGGGTTCTTCTCCTCCGTGGACGACGTCGTCGGACGGCTGGCGGAGGCGGGGTACCTCGCCTCCACCGCCGTCGCGACCACGGTGTTCCTGGCCGACCGGCTCGGCAAGCCCCTGCTGGTGGAGGGACCGGCGGGCGTCGGCAAGACCGAGCTGGCCAAGGCGGTGGCCCGGGTCGGCGGCGCGCGGCTGGTCCGGCTCCAGTGCTACGAGGGCATCGACGAGTCCCGCGCCCTGTACGAGTGGAACCACGCCAAGCAACTCCTGCGCATCACCGCCGGCCGCGACGAGAGCTGGGACGACACCCGCACCGACATCTTCAGCGACGAGTTCCTGCTCACCCGGCCCCTGCTCACCGCCATCCGCGGCGACGAGCCGACCGTGCTGCTCATCGACGAGACCGACAAGGCGGACGTCGAGGTGGAGGGCCTCCTCCTGGAGGTGCTGAGCGACTTCCAGGTCACCGTCCCGGAGCTGGGCACGATCACCGCGACCCGGCGGCCCTTCACGGTCCTCACCTCGAACGCGACCCGCGAGCTCTCCGAGGCCCTGCGCCGCCGCTGCCTGTTCCTCCATCTCGACTTCCCCGACGCCGAGCTGGAGCAGCGGATCGTACGGCTGAAGGTGCCCGGCCTGGACGCCGTGCTCGCCGACTCGCTCGTCCGCGTGATCGCCGCCCTGCGCGCGATGGAGCTGCGCAAGGCTCCCTCGGTGGCCGAGACGATCGACTGGGCGCGCACCCTGCTGGCGCTCGGCGCGGACACCCTCGACGAGTCGGTGGTACGCGACAGCCTGGGCGTCGTCCTCAAACACCAGGACGACATCGCCAAGGCCGCCCAGGGGTTGACCCTGGTATGAGCACGCAGGGCGCCCCGGCGAGCACCGTGCTGCCCGAGCGGCTCACCGCCTTCGTACGGGCACTGCGCGGCCACGGGATACGGGTCGGTCCGGCCGAGACCGTGGACGCGGCGGCCGTCCTTCAGGTGCTGGGCCTGGCCGACCGGGAGCGGATCCGCGAGGGTCTGGCGGCGGCGCTGCTGCGGGCCGACCGGCAGCGCACCGTGTTCGACGCCACCTTCGACCTGTACTTCCCGCTCGGCACGGGCGAGCTGGCGGCCACGCGCGCCGCACCCGCCGCGGACCTGACCGAGTTGCGCGACCGCCTCGCCGAGGCTCTGGCCGCGAACGACGCGCCCGCGCTGACCCAGCTCGCGGGCGAGGCCGTGGACATGCTCGGCGGATACGGATCGACCGGCCCGACCGGATCGAGCGGCTCGACCGGCACGGGCGGCTGGTCGGCCCACCAGACACTCGACCGGCTCCGCCCCCAGACGCTCCTGGCCCGCGTCCTCGCGTCCGGCCGCACAGGCGGATCGGGTGGATCGGGTGGATCAGGTGGGTCCGGTGGGTCCGGTGCATCGGGGGGCTTCACCGAGCGGCTCGAAGCCGACGAGATCCGCCGCCGCATCGAGGGCTTCCGCGGCCGGGTGCGCGGCGAGGCGCGCCGACGCGTCGCCGAGCGCCGGGGCACCGACGAGATCGCCCGGCGGGGCGTCGCCCCGAGCGCCGACCAGGTCGACTTCCTCGTCGCGAACCGTGAGCAGCTCGCCGAACTGCGCCGCACCCTCCAGCCGCTCGCCCGCAAGCTCGCCACCCGGCTGGCCGCCCGCCGGCGCAGGGCGGCCCGCGGCCAGATCGACATCCGCCGTACGCTGCGCCGCTCCCTGTCCACGGGCGGCGTGCCCCTGCGCCCGGCCCACCGCAGGCACCGGCCCGCCCGCCCGGAGATCGTGCTCCTGTGTGACGTGTCCGGCTCGGTCGCCGGGTTCGCGAACTTCACGATGCTGCTCGTCCAGGCGATGCGCGACCAGTTCAGCCGGGTCCGCGTGTACGCCTTCGTCAACCGTGTCGACGAGGTCACCCACCTCATCACCACGGGCGGAGCCGACCCGGCCGGACTCGGCCACAGGATCGCCACCGAGGCCACCGTGTCCGGCTGGCACGGCAGCAGCGACTACGGCTCCGCGCTGGGCGAGTTCGCCGAGCGTCACCTCGACGCGGTCGGCCCGCGCACCTCCGTGCTCGTCCTGGGCGACGCCCGCACCAACGGCTTCGACCCGAACGTGCCCGCCCTGCGCCGCATCGCCGCCCGCGCCCGCCGCGTCCACTGGCTCAACCCCGAAGGACCCGCCCACTGGGGGACCGGCGACTCCGCGGCCCACGTCTACGCGGAGGTCGTCGACATGCACGCATGCCCCAACGCCCGGCGTCTCGGGGAACTGGTGACCCGGTTGCTGCCCGTGTGACGTCAGGGCAGGGCGACGGACACCGCCGCGGTCAGTACGCCTCGGGGGTGCGCTGCGGGCCCGTCAGATCGCACTCGACGTCCACGACGCCCTCGACGGCGCGGACCATGCGCACCGCCACGGGGATCAGCGCGATGTCCCTGACCCGGCCGGTGACTCGGACGACGCCGTCGTGGACGGTCACATGGACCGGAGCCAACGGGGCCGGGAAGAGATACGAGACCACCTCGTCCCGCACCTCCTCGGCGATGTCCTCGTCGTCCCGGAGGAACACCTTGAGCAGGTCCGCACGGCTGACGATGCCCTGCAGCATGCCGTGGTCGTCGACGACGGGGAGCCGTTTCACCCTGGCGTGCGCCATGGTGCGGGCCGCCGCAGCGAGCGTCGCGTCCGCGTGGACGGTGACAGCCGGACTGGTCATCAGCTGCCCGGCCGTCACCGCCCGGGCCTTGACCAGGTCCGCCAGCCGGCCGAACCCGACAGGCCGGTCCGAGTCGCTGTCGCGGAACTCCTCCTTGGGCAGCAGGTCCGCCTGGGAGACGACCCCGACGACCCGGCCCTCGCCCTCCAGGACGGGCAGCGCGCTGACCTTCCACTGCTCCAGCAGCCGGACGATCTCCTTGAAGCCCGCCCCACGGCCGACGGCCGCGACCGTGTGGGTCATCACGTCGCTCACGATGCGGGGGGTGCTGTGCACGGTGACTCCCAGTACGCGTTCCAGGTGGTGCGAGCTGTCGCGGTCAGCGGCCGCCGCCGCTGCCGTAGGGGGCGTACAGGTCCAGCAGCCGGGTCCGCGCCGACCGCAGCCGGTGGGCGAGGATGCTGCCGATCCACTCGGAGACGGCCAGCCCGAACGCAGGATCCTCCCGGCACAGGGCGCGCACGCCCACGGCGTCGAACTCGTACGCCCGGACCGGGCTCGTCGCTTCGGCGCCCAGGTGCCAGGTGTGCGGGGCGAACAGCCAGGACCAGCCGACCAGGTCGTTGATGCCCAGGGTCTCGATCACCGCCGCGCGACGTCCCGGCACGCGCATGTCGAGGTCAACCGTGCCGGTGCGGATGACCCAGAACCGGTCCGCGCGACCCTCCTCCTCGAAGAGCCGGGCGCCCTGCGGGAACGACACCTGCTTGGCCATGGCCAACAGGCGCCGGCGGTGCTCGGCGGGGAGTGCGCGGAACATGGGGGTGGCGGGGGGAGCGTTCATGGCGGTGCCTCCACGGAGCGTAAGAACTGCCACCTCCAGCGTCGCTCTGCGCCCCCGTCCTCGCCATGGGCTTCCGGCCCCGACCCGGGCCCTTTCCCGGCTCCGGACGCGTCGTGGCTTGTCGCGCGGAGCGCGGGTACTCGCCCTCGGCGATGCTGGAACCAGTCCTCCGAACTGGGAGGTGCGCGCCATGTCACGCACTGTCACCGTCGGGCTCGACGGGTCGCCCGAGAGCCTGGCCGCCGCCGAGTGGGCGGCGCGTGAGGCCGGGCTCAGGGGGGTGCCGCTGCGGCTGGTCAACGTCTGGGAACCGGTGCCGGAACCCATGGGGCGGGCTCCCCTGCTGGGCGCGGACGTCGAGCACGAGTGGAGGGATCGCGTTCCCCGTAAGGCGGCGGACGGCATCCGGGGGCGCCACCCAGGGGTCGAGGTGATCGTCGGACAGTTCTTCGGCGCGGCCACCGAAGTGCTGACCGAGGAGACGAAGGACGCCGAGCTCCTGGTCCTCGGATCCCGCGGGCTGGGCGGCATCGGCGGCTTCCTGCTCGGCTCCGTCGGCCAGTCCGTCGTCGCGCACTCGGAAGTGCCCGTCGTGCTCGTACGCGCCGGGGAACAGGCCACCGACGAGCACCTGAGGGACCCGGCGGGCGACCCGTCCGCCGACACCCCGTACCGGCCGGTCGTCCTCGGCCTCGACACCGACAGCCCGGACGACACACTGATCGGGTTCGCCTTCGACGCGGCGGCCCGGCGCGACACGACCCTGAAGGTCGTCCACGGCTGGAGTCCGCCGCCCCACTTCGCGCACGGCATCCCCGAGCACCCGGGGCTCGAAGCCGAGCGGGGCCAGTGGGAGGCCGTCGCGTTGACCGACGTGCTGCGCCCCTGGCGGCAGAAGCTGCCCTCCGTCGAGGTCGTCGAGGACTCCCGGCCCGGCAAACCGGCCCACCACCTCGTGGACGCGTCCCGCGAGGCGTCCCTGGTGGTCGTCGGCCGCCGTGTCCGCCGTTCCCCGATCGGCGCCCACATCGGGCCCGTCACCCACGCCGTCCTGCACCACGCCACCGCCCCCGTCGCCGTCGTCGCGCACGGCTGACCCCGTCCGAGGACCCGTCGACGCCCCAGGGAGTCACCCATGCCGAAGACCCCGCACCAGGACCGCCGCACCACCCTGACCAACGGGGAACTGCGTGCCCTGGACGCCCACTGGCGGGCCGCCAACTACCTCACCGCCGGACAGATCTACCTGCTGGCCAACCCGCTGCTGACCGAGCCCCTCACCGGCGCCCACATCAAGCCGCGGCTCCTCGGCCACTGGGGCACGTCACCGGGGCTCAACCTCGTGTACACGCACCTCAACCGGGTGATCAAGGCCCGCGGTCTCGACGCGCTCTGCGTGTGGGGACCCGGCCACGGCGGACCCGCCGTCCTCGCGAACTCCTGGCTGGAGGGCAGCTACAGCGAGACGTACCCGGACGTGACCCGTGACGCCGAGGGCATGGCGCGGCTCTTCCGGCAGTTCTCGTTCCCCGGCGGGGTGCCCAGCCACATCGCGCCCCAGACGCCGGGCTCGATCCATGAGGGCGGCGAACTCGGCTACTCGCTCGCGCACGCGTACGGCGCCGCCCTCGACCACCCGGACCTGCTGGTCGCCTGTGTCATCGGCGACGGCGAGGCCGAGACCGGGCCGCTGGCCGCCTCCTGGCACGCGAACAAGTTCCTCGACCCCGTGTACGACGGTGCCGTCCTGCCGATCCTCCACCTCAACGGCTACAAGATCGCCAACCCGGCCGTGCTGGCCCGGCTCCCGGAGCCCGAACTCGACGAACTCCTCAAGGGATACGGCCACGAGCCCATCCACGTCACCGGCGACGACCCCGTCCAGATCCACCGGGCCCTGGCCGAGGCCTTCGACCGGTCGCTGGACCGCATCGCGCTGCTGCAGCGCACGGCACGTCAGGAGCGGGGGAGCGAGCGCCCGCACTGGCCCGTCATCGTGCTGCGCACACCGAAGGGCTGGACCGGACCCGCCTGGGTGGACGGGGAGCCGGTGGCGGGCACCTGGCGCTCCCACCAGGTGCCGCTCGCCGGTGTCCGCGAGAACCCGGAGCACCGGAGGCAGCTGGAGGCCTGGCTGCGCTCGTACCGCCCCGAGGAGCTCTTCGACGCCGAGGGCCGTCCCACCGCGGACGTGCTCGCCTGCGTCCCCGAGGGCGCGAGGCGCCTCGGCGCCACCCCGTACGCCAACGGAGGACTGCGGACCCGTGAACTGCCGCTGCCGCCCCTCGACGACTTCGCCGTGCCCGCCGACAAGCCCGGCGTGACCCTGCACGAACCGACCCGGGTCCTCGGCGGCTTCCTCGCGCAGATCATGCGGGACACCGCCACCCGCCGCGACTTCCGCCTGGTCGGCCCCGACGAGACCGCCTCCAACCGGCTGGACGCGGTCTTCGCCGCCAGCGGCAAGGCATGGCAGGCCCAGACGATCCAGGTCGACGAGCACCTGGACCGGCACGGCCGGGTCATGGAGATCCTCTCCGAGCACCTCTGCCAGGGCTGGCTGGAGGGGTATCTGCTGACCGGACGGCATGGGCTGTTCTCCTGCTACGAGGCGTTCGTGCACATCGTCGACTCCATGGTCAGCCAGCACATCAAGTGGCTCAAGACATCACGGGAGTTGACGTGGCGGGCCCCGGTCCCCTCGCTCAACTACCTGCTCACCTCCCACGTCTGGCGCCAGGACCACAACGGCTTCTCCCACCAGGACCCCGGCTTCGTCGACCACGTCCTCAACAAGAGCCCCGAGGTCGTGCGCGTCTACCTGCCGCCGGACGCCAACACCCTGCTGTCCGTGACGGACCACGCACTGCGCAGCCGGGACTACGTGAACGTGATCGTGGCGGGCAAGCAGCCCTGCTTCGACTGGCTGCCCCTGGACCAGGCCCGCGCCCACTGCGCCCGCGGCGCCGGGATCTGGGACTGGGCGGGCACCGAGAACGGCGACGGCGACCCCGACGTGGTCCTGGCCTGCGCGGGCGACGTGCCCACCCAGGAGGTGCTGGCCGCGTCCGACCTGCTGCGGCGCCA
The DNA here is from genome assembly GCF_004337435.2 of Streptomyces sp. KM273126. Taxonomy (NCBI): domain Bacteria; kingdom Bacillati; phylum Actinomycetota; class Actinomycetes; order Kitasatosporales; family Streptomycetaceae; genus Streptomyces; species Streptomyces sp. KM273126. The sequence continues at coordinate 1,502,756 of NZ_SJXB02000002.1, forward strand.
CCTCCCGGAACTGGCCGTGCGCGTGGTCAACGTCGTCGACATGACCCGGCTGCTGCCGCGCGAGGACCACCCGCACGGGATGCCCGACTTCGAGTACGACGGACTGTTCACCACCGACCAGCCGGTGATCTTCGCCTACCACGGCTACCCGTGGCTGATCCACCGCCTCGCCTACCGCCGCACCGGCCACCGCAACATGCACGTGCGCGGTTACCGGGAGATGGGCACCACGACCACCCCGTTCGACATGGTCGTCCGCAACGACCTCGACCGCTACCGCCTGGTCATGGACGTGATCGACCGGGTCCCCGGCCTCGGTGTCCGCGCCGCCGCCGTACGCCAGCGCATGGCCGACGCCCGCACCCGGCACCACGCCTGGATCCGCGAGCACGGCACGGACCTGCCGGAGGTGGCGGAGTGGACGTGGGCCGGCTGAACCCGGCGCCCGGCCGGATGCTTCCGTGGCTCCTCACCCGCGCCAGCTGTACCGCCGCTCGGGGCGGCCGGCCGCGCCGTAGCGCAGGGACACGTCGGCGCTGCCGGCCGCGTGGAAGTACTCCAGATAGCGGCGGGCGCTGACGCGGGAGATGCCCGTGGCGGTCGCGCACTCGGTGGCGGAGAGAGTGCTGTCGGTGTCGCGGAGGGCCCGTTCGATGAGGTCGGCCGTCTCCACGCTGAGGCCCTTGGGCAGGGCGTTGCCGGGGCTCGGCGCCAACGCTCCGGCCAGGACGCGGTCCACGTCGGCCTGGCCCCGGACGACGGTGGTGAGCAGCCGGCCGCGCTGCGCGGCGTACCGTTCCAGGCGGACGCGCAGGTCCTCGTACTCGAAGGGCTTGAGGAGGTAGTCCACCACCCCGTGCCGGACGGCGCCGCGCACCGCGTCGGCCTCGCGGGCGGCACTGATGACCATGACGTCGCAGTCGTGCCCGGCCGTGCGCAGCCGGGGGATGACGTCCAGGCCGAAGATGTCCGGGAGGTAGAGGTCGAGCAGGACCAGGTCAGGGCGGAGGTCGTCGACCGCGGCGATCGCCTGCTCGCCGGTGCCGGCCGTGCCGACCACGCGGAACGGCTGGACGCGTTCGACGAAGGTGCGGTGGACCCGGGTCACCATGAAGTCGTCGTCGACGACGAGCACATCGATGGCGTTGTTCGCGGTGTTCGTGCTGTTCATGTGGTTCGTGCCGATCATCGGAATCGTCGCGGGCAACGAGCTCATCGGGGCGCTCCTTCCGCCACGGCGCCGGTGGGGTGGCTCACGGACATGCGGGCGGTGAACATGGCGCCGTCGGGTGTGTTGGCCACGGCGATCTCCCCGCCGCGGCGTTTGCAGACGAGCCGGGTGAGGGCGAGGCCGATACCGCGCTCGCCCTCCTCGGCCGCCTTGGTGGTGAAGCCGTGCACGAAGACCTCGTGGGCGAGTTCGGGTGCGATGCCGGGGCCGGAGTCGCGGACGACGATCTCCACGCTGGCGGCGTCCTGCCGCAGCTCGACCTCCACCCAGGCCGCCTCCCCGTCGGCGTACTCGCCCCCGGTGGCCGCGTCGACGGCGTTGTCGACCAGGTTGCCGACCACGGTCGCCACGTCGGCGGCGTCCTCCGGTGCCAGCCGGCCGAGGGCGGTGTCGTCCGAGATACGCAGGGTGACCTTCCGCTCGGCCGCGAGGGACGTCTTCGCCATCAGCAGGGCGGCGACCGCGGTGTCCCGCACCCGGCGGGTCAGCGTCATGTCGAGCGACTGGCGGTGCTGGTTCAGCGCGCGGATGTAGCGCACCACCTCGTCCTGCTCGCCGATCTGGATCAGCCCGGAGATGGTGTGCAACTGGTTGGCGAACTCGTGGGCCTGGGCGCGCAGCAGCTCGGAGGAGCTGCGGAAGGAGCCGATCTCCCGTTCCAGCCGCGCCAGTTCCGTACGGTCCCGCAGCGTGGTGACCGAGCCGAGCAGGCGGCCGTCCTTGGTGACGGTCATCCGGTTCATCACGAGCACCCGCCCGTGCCGTATGACCACCGCGTCCCGCGGATCCGCCGACTTGTCGCGGGCGCCGACCAGGACGTCCCGCAGGCGCCCCTCGATACCGAGGTCGGACAGGCTCTTGCCCACACAGTCCTCGGGCAGGTCCAGCAGGCGCCGGCCCATGTCGTTCACCAGGGTGAGCCGGGACCCCGGGTCCAGGGCGACCACGCCCTCCGCGATGCCGTACAGCATCGCCTCCCGGTGCTCGGCGAGACCGGCGATCTCGCGTGGCTCCAGACCCAGGGTCTGCCGCTTGACGTGCCGCGACAGCAGCCAGGAGCCGGCGAGACCCAGTCCGCTGGCGATGCCGAGATAGGCCAGCAGATACGAGGACGCCCCGCTGAGCCGCTGCCACACCGTCGGGGACGCCTCGCCGATCATGACGGTGCCCAGGTTCTGCCCGAGGTTCTCCTCCAGCGCCCCGAGCACCGGCACCTGCGCCACCAGCTCATGGCTGTCGTCCCAGGTAAGCGAGCCGGACCAGCCACGGCCCGTGGCGACTCCGGCCCCCAGCGGAATCCGGTCGCCGACCACCGTGGGATTCGTCGAGCTGACGATACGGCCGTCCGTGACGGCCACGGTGACGGACGTGACCCCGGACTGCACCCGGGTGGACTCCACCAGCGCGTCCAGTGCCTCCCGCGGACCCGGCTGCGTGAGCTGGCTCCGTACGAGGGGATTGGCGGCCAGCTGTTCGGCCAGCGCGGCGACCCGGCGGCCCTCGACCCGGTTGAAGGTGGCCTCCGACTGCGCGAGCGAGACCGCGGCGACGGCGAACAGCACCACCACGACGATGGCGAGCTGCAGCACCAGCATCTGGCCCGCGAGGGTATGGCGACGAAACGTGGCGACCACAGTTGACTCAATCTCCACCACTGACACGACCCGGGCGGCTCATCTGCCGAGTCGCCCCATCATGGCCCTCGCCTGCGGTGGAGGAAAGAGACTTGCGGGGACTGTTCCGGCACGCGCGCCCCCGGTAACCTGCCGCCCCACGGCCGCACGTCCCGACCGCAAAGAACACAACCTCCGTTGGTTCCGCAAGAGAGACAGGCCGCCGACGTGCGGGCACGATGTGGCGCACATCACCCTCCCCCCACAGGGGTCCCGTACCCGCAACAACAATTTCAGACAGGTGGTGGCATTAGTGCGCCTGCGCGCCCCTCTCGCCCTGGTCGGGGCCGCCGTGCTGGTACTCGTAGGTCCGCCGCTGCTGACCACGGGCAGTGGCTCCGAGACCGGCACGCAGATACCCGGCCTGCGCTTCATGGTCCCCAACACACCCGGCGGTGGTTACGACATCACGGCCCGTACGGCAGCGAAGAACGCCGAGGACGCCGGGCTCACCCACAACATCGAGGTGTTCAACCTGCCCGGTGCCGGCGGCACCGTCGGTCTGACCCGGCTGGTCAGCGAGCACGGCAACGGCAAGCTCGCGATGTCCATGGGCCTCGGCGTCGTCGGCGCCGTCCGCTCCAACGACGCGCCGAGCACCCTCGCCGACACCACTCCGATCGCCCGGCTCACCGAGGAGCAGGACGTCGTCGTGGTCGCCAAGGACTCCCCGTACAAGACGATCGACGACCTCATCGGCGCCTGGAAGGAGAAGCCCGGCAAGCTCCCGGTGGGAGGCGGTTCGTCGCCCGGTGGGCCCGACCACCTTGCACCGATGCTGATGGCGCGGGCCGCCGGGATCGCGCCGAAGGACGTCAACTACGTCCCCTTCGACGGCGGTGGCGAACTGCTCGCCTCGATCCTCGGCAACAAGGTCGCCTTCGGCGTCTCGGGCGTCGGCGAGTACCTCGACCAGATCAAGGCGGGTGAGCTGCGCCTCCTCGCGGTCACCGGCCCCGAACGCGTCGACGGTCTCGACGCGCCCACGCTCCAAGAGGCGGGCTACGACGTGAACTTCACCAACTGGCGCGGCATCGTCGCCCCGCCCGGCCTCACCGACAGCGAGCGCGACAAGCTCACCCGGCTGATAGAGGAGCTCCACGACTCGCCCGAGTGGCAGAAGTCCATGAAGCAGAACGGCTGGGACGACGCGTTCCTCACCGGTGACAAGTTCGGCGAGTTCCTGGAGGCCCAGGACAAGCGTGTGGTTTCGGTGCTGAAGGAGCTCGGGCTGTGACGACGCAATCGACCGGCACCTCCCCGGCACCCGCGACCGAGCGCCGCTCCTGGCTGCGCGACCACTCCGAACTCGGCGTCTGCGTCCTGCTGCTGGCCCTCGGCGTGCTCGTCCTCACCGACGCGCTCACCATGGACGTCGACATCGCCCAGCGCGGTCCGGTCGGACCGCGGACCGTGCCCATCGTGGTCGGCGCCGGACTGCTGGTCATCGCCGCCCTGCTCGCCCTGGACGTGCTGCGCGGCGGCCGCGGCCAGGCCGAGTCCGGTGAGGACGTCGACCTGTCCGAACCCGCCGACTGGCGCACCGTGGCCCTGCTCACCGGGGTCTTCCTCGGCGCGGCCGTCCTCATCAACCCCCTCGGCTTCCCCGTGGCGGGAGCGCTGCTGTTCTGGGGAGCGGCGTTCGCTCTCGGCAGCCGCCGCTTCGACCGCGATCCGCTCATCGCGGCGGTCCTCTCCCTGGCCACCTACGCCGCCTTCAACAACCTGCTCGGAGTGCCGCTGCCAGGCGGTCCCCTGATGGGAGTGCTGTGACATGGATGCCCTCAACTCCCTCCTGGACGGCTTCGGCACGGCCCTCAGTCCGGTCAACCTGCTGTGGGCGGCGCTCGGCGTGCTGCTCGGCACCGCGATCGGTGTCCTGCCCGGCATCGGCCCCGCGATGGCGGTCGCGCTGCTGCTGCCGGTGACCTACGGGCTCAACCCGGTCGCCGCGTTCATCATGTTCGCGGGCATCTACTACGGCGCGATGTTCGGTGGCTCGACCACCTCCATCCTGCTCAACACCCCTGGCGAGAGCGCGGCCGTGGTCGCGGCCATGGAGGGCAACCCCATGGCCAAGTCGGGGCGCGGCGCACAGGCGCTCGCGGCCGCCGCCATCGGCCACTTCGCGGGCGGCATGGTCGGCACGATCCTGCTGGTCGCGCTCGCACCGACGGTCGCCGACCTGGCGGTGGACATCGGCGCGCCCGACTACTTCGCCATCATGGTGCTCGCGTTCATCGCCGTGACGTCGGTACTCGGCTCGTCGCGCATCCGCGGCCTCGCGTCCCTGCTCATCGGCCTGACGATCGGCCTCGTCGGCCTCGACCAGATGACCGGGCAGCAGCGCCTCACCTTCGGTTCGCTCCAGCTCGCCGACGGCATCGACGTGGTGATCGTCGCGGTCGGCCTCTTCGCGATCGGCGAGGCCCTGTGGGTGGCCGCCCACCTGCGGCGCACGACGGGCGAGCCGATCCCGGTGGGCCGTCCGTGGCTCGGCCGCGGCGATGTGAAGCGGACCTGGAAGTCCTGGCTGCGCGGCCCGTTCATCGGCTTCCCGTTCGGCGCGATCCCGGCGGGCGGCGCGGAGATCCCCACGTTCCTCTCCTACGTCACGGAGAAGCGCCTGTCGAAGCACAAGGACGAGTGGGGCAAGGGCGCCATCGAAGGTGTGGCGGGACCGGAGTCGGCGGCGTCGGCCTCGGCGGCGGGCACGCTGGTGTCCATGCTGACCCTCGGCCTGCCCACCACCGCGGTCGCGGCCGTCATGCTGGCCGCCTTCCAGCAGTACGGCATCCAGCCCGGCCCGCTGCTGTTCGAGCGTGAACCCGAGCTGGTGTGGGGCCTGATCGCCTCCCTGTTCGTCGGCATGGTGCTGCTGCTCGCGCTCAACCTGCCGCTGGCGCCGCTGTGGGCGAAGCTGCTGCGCATTCCGCGGCCGTACCTGTACGCCGGGATCATGTTCTTCGCGGCGGTCGGGGCGTACGCGGTCGGCGGCGAGGTGATCGACCTGATCATCCTGCTGATCATCGGCCTGATCGGCTTCGGCATGCGGCGCTACGGGCTGCCCGTGCTCCCGGCCGTCATCGGTGTGATCCTCGGCCCCAACGCCGAACAACAGCTGCGGCGCGCCCTGCAGATCAGCGACGGCAGTGTCACCGGACTGGTCAACACGCCCTTCTCGGTGACCGTGTACGCGGTGATCGTGTTGCTGCTGGCCTGGCCCCTGCTGAAGAAGGCGGTCACGCGCAACCGCGTGGCGAGCCCCTGACGCAGCAGTGCCCCGGCCGGGCGAGCCACCACGCCGACCCACGCCTCACCCGCCGTCACGGTGCGCGGCCCGGGAGTCCCCCGGCGCCGTGCCCGTGAGGCGGGTGAAACTCGTGAGGCGGGTGAGGCGTGCGCCGACGTCGGACAGCATCCCGAAACTGCGACAGACCAGGGCTCTGCTCGGGTCAGTGCGAGTCGGCGGGGACCGGCGAGAGCCGGTAGGCGCCCTCATGGCTGACGACGTGGCCGGCGGTGGGCGGCGCGAAGTGGGTGCCCAGGACGAGGGTGTCCGTGTCGGCGACCGAGCCGAGCAGCCTGCGACGCGAGGCCCACGGACCCGCTGTTCATCGACAAGGTCCGCGAAGTCGTGGGCTCTACCTCGACCCGCCGGAGAAGGCCCTGATCCTGTGCGTGGACGAGAAATCACAGGTCCAGGCCCTGGACCGGTCCTAGCCCGTGCTCTCGATGATGCGCAAGGTGACCGGATCCCTCCACCGACGCCACCGGGCCGCCGAGTTCAGGAAGTTCCTGGCCAAGCTCGACAAAGTCGCTGCCTATCGCTGACAACCTTCGAGCCAGGTCACGAGCCTATCGGGCCCACCCAGGGACCATCCCCGCGGGCGGGGAGCAGATGATGAGGGCGGCACTGATCGATCAACTGGCCGTCCGCGGCCTTCGCCGACACAGCCGTCGTGGGCTCGACGGCCCGGAAGCGGACACGTTCTCACTGGGCATCGACGCATCTTCCATGATCTGGAGTTACACCGAACGTCTTTACAGCCCCGGGTTGTGTCCGAGCCGGCGCGAGATGGCGTCTGCTGTGGCGGCTGTCAGAGGGCCGAGGCGGTCGAGGGCGGGTTCGACGCGGTCCTTGAGGCCGGCGACGCTGATGGCGGCCACGACATGGCCGGTGTGATCGAAGATGGGGGCGCCGCAGCAGGCGCTGGCGAGGTCGAACTCGCCGTGCTCCTCGGTCCAGCCCCGGGCCTGGGCCGTGGTGATGTCGTGTTCGAGGGCGTCGGTGGTGGTGAGTGTCTGCGGGGTGAAGGGTGTCAGTGTGAGGGTGCGGAGCAGGTCTGCTCTCTCGCGGGGGTTCAGGCCTGAGAGGTAGGCCTTGCCGACCGAGGTGGCGTGCAGGGGCCTGCGGGCGCCGAGGTCAGCGTTGACGCTGACCGACTGGGGGCCGCGTTCGCGGTAGATGAACACCATTTCGTCGCCGCTGAGGACGCCGAGGCTGACGGTTTCGCGGGTCTGCTGGACCAGGACCCGGAGCAGTTCGGGAGCGACGTCGGACACGTCGGTGGAGTGGACGGCGGCCATGGCGAGACGGGCGGCGGCCGGGCCCAGGCGCCAGCGGCCGTTCGAGGTGGCGTGGAGGAAGTCGTACTGGCTGAGCTTTTCGACGATGCGGTACGCGGCGCTGCGGCTGATGTCGGCGGCGGCTGCCAGTTCCGCCGTGGACGCCTCTCGCGCGTCGGCGAGGTGGCTCAGGATGCTGAGTCCTCGGTCGAGTGCGCCTTTGCGGCCTTCGTCCTGCTCGGTCACGTTCTCGTTCCTCTGCTTGGCCGGTCGCGGTGGGCCCGCCCGCATTGGTCGGGCGGGTGATGTCCGCTGCCAGTCTCGCAGCCCTCCGGGACGACGTTGCCGTGGGCGGGCTGGGAGCAGATGGTCTCAGACCGTGACGGTCTCCTGGGTCCAGGCACGAGCCTGCTCGCTCAGGCTGAAGCCCAGTCCGGGGCGGTTGGGCACGATCATCCGTCCGTCGCGGATCTCGAGGCGTTCGTTGAACATCGGCTCGAGCCATTCGAAGTGCTCCACCCACGGGTCGATCTCGTACGCCGCGGCGAGGTGCAGGTGGATCTCCATGGCGAAGTGCGGCGCCATCCGCATCTTCGCCTGCTCGCCCATGGCCATGATCTTCAGGAACGGGGTGATCCCGCCCACCCGCGGCGCGTCAGGCTGGAGGAAGTCGACCGAGCGGTGACGGACCAGTTCGGCGTGCTCGGCGACGCTGGTGAGCATCTCGCCGGTGGCGATCGGGGTGGCGAGCTCCGCGGCGAGAGCGGCGTGGCCTTCAGCGTCGTACGCGTCGAGCGGCTCCTCGATCCAGGTCAGGTCGAACGCCTCCAGTTTCCGGCCCATGCGGATTGCCGTACTGCGGTTCCACTGCTGGTTGGCGTCGACCATCATCGGGAAGCCGTCGCCCAGCTGCTCGCGGACGGCCGCGACCCGCTGGAGGTCGATGTTCGTGTCGGGCTGGCCGACCTTGATCTTGATGCCGCCGATGCCGCGCTCGACGGATGCCCGGGTGTTCTCGACCACCTGCTCGATGGACATGGACAGGTAGCCGCCGGAGGTGTTGTAACACTGCACCGAGTCGCGGTGGGCGCCGAGCAGCTTCGCGAGGGGGAGCTGGGTGCGCTTGGCCTTGAGGTCCCACAGGGCGATGTCGATGGCGGCGATTGCCTGGGTCGACAGCCCGCTGCGGCCGACGGAGGCGCCGGCCCAGACGAGCTTGGTCCAGATCCGCTGAATGTCGTTGGGGTCCTCGCCGATCAGCTCAGGTGCGATTTCCTTCGCGTGGACGTACTGGGCGGGCCCGCCGGCGCGCTTGGAGTAGCTGTAGCCCACGCCCTCGAATCCCGCCTCTGTGCGGATCTCGGCGAAGAGGAAGGCGATCTCGGTGAGGGGCTTCTGGCGGCCGGTCAGTACTTTGGCGTCACTGATGGGTGCGGCCAGCGGCAGGCTGACGAGGGAGAGCGTGACCGAGGCGATGGCATCGGTGCTGGCTTCGCCGCGCTCCAGCGCCGCGAAGTGGCGTTCGTTGGTCTTGCTGGTGACTGTGGCGCTGGTCCGGTTGAGGAAAGCGGTACTCACGGACGGGTGTCCTTTCTTCTTTTCTACGGGGAAATGGTGCGGTCGGCCTTGCGCTTCAGCGCGGATCAGGGGCGGGCCCGTCGAGACCCGCACGCGTCATGGCCTGTGGTGTCTGGAGACCGACTTGGTCGAGGCTCGTCCGGTCGATGGCCGATTGGCCGGCCGCAGGTCGGCGGGGGATGCGGCGTACCAGGAGTGTGGCCCCGGCCGCGATCGCGATGATCACTCCGAGTCCGAGCATCGCCAGACTGGTGCTGCCGGTCGAATCCTTGACCAGGCCGAAGCCGTACGGTGCGACGAAGCCACCGAGGTTGGCGACGGAGTTGACCAGGGCGATCGCGGTCGCCGCGGTCAGGGGGTCGGTGCGCTCGCGCAGCAGCGGCCAGAAGACCGGTGCGACGGTCTTGAATCCGAGGGTGGCCAGGATGATGAACACCAGGCCCAGCCACGAGCCGGTGAGGGCCGCAGCCAGGGTTCCGGCCGCGGCCAGCACGAACGACGTGGTCATCAAGGTGGAGCGCTGCTCGGGGTGACGGTCGCCGCGCCCGGAGACGAAGTACAGGTACGGGATGGTGCAGAGCCAAGGAAGGGCGGAGAACAGCCCGACCATGTTGTCACTGCTGACCCCGATGTCGCGCACCACGCTCGGCAGCCAGAACGTCGTGGAGTAGATGGACATCTGCACGGCGAAGTAGATCCACATGAAGAGATGGATCACAGGACTGCGCAGCAGTTTCTTGATGGTCTGCACGGTCGAGCCCTGCTCGGCGTCGGAGGTCCGTTCCACGGCGATCTGCAGGCTGAGCTGTGTGCGCTCCTCCTCGGTGAGCCATTTCGCCTCACTGATCCTGGAGTCGAGCAGGAAATAGCCGACGATGCCGAGTCCGATGGTGACCAGGCCCTCGATGAGGAACAGCCACTGCCAGCCGTCGAGGCCGAGGAAGCCGTGCAACGAGAGCAGCGGTCCTGAGACCAGACTGCCGGCGGAGTAGGCGAAGAGGGCGCCCACCGCCCAGGTGCCGGTGGCCCGGCCCTGGTAGCGGTTGGGGAGCCAGGAGGCGATGTAGAACAGTACCGCTGGAACGAACCCGGCCTCGGCCACGCCGAGCAGGAAGCGGAGTATGTAGAAGCTGGTCTCACCGCGGACGAAGATCATCGCAGCCGAGACGGCGCCCCAGGTGACGCAGATGCGGGTGATCCACAGCTTCGCCCCCACCTTCTGCATCAGTGCGTTGCTGGGCACCTCGAACAGGAAGTAGCCCACGAAGAACAGGCCGGCGCCGAGGCCGTACGCGGCCGCCCCGATGCCGAAGTGGGCATTCAGGTCCTCCTGGACGAAGCCGATGTTCGAGCGGTCGATCTGGTTGAGCATCATCATCAGCGCGAACAGCACGATGATGCGCCGGTAGATCTTCCGGCTGGCAGTAGCGACTGCCGGGTGTTCGTCTGCAATGGCGGTGGACATATGTCTCGATCCTCTCGCAACGCTGCGCCTCGGATACGTGTCAGCAGACGATCCTCGTCCCATTTTTCGGGACGACTTATCGTTCATCGGTGTGCCGACGTGGGGACGCTAAGTGTCTGTTCTGGAACAAGTCAAGAAGTGAGACCCGATTAACGGGATGCTTGTCCGCTGAATGGGATGCCGTCTAGGGTGAGGTCGTTCATCCCAGTCCCTGCGGAAGGTGGACCGTGACAGCGCTGGATCTTCCCCCTGTTCCCCCGGACGTGCTGGCTGATCTGGGCCGCGCCAGCACCGCGACACTGGCGACCCAGCTCTACCGGCGCGGGATCCGTCAACCGTTCCTCGTCGGCCTCAGCCCTGTGGGCACGCACTTCGACGGCTTCGTAGGGCAGGCGCGCACCATGCGCTTCGTCCCTGCCCGCGAGGACGTGGATCCGATGGACGACCCCTACCGCACGGGTAACGTCCTCCAGTGGGAAGCGGTCGAACGGCTCGGCTCCGGCGATGTCCTGGTCGTGGACTCGCGCAGCGACGTCACCGCGGCCTCGGCGGGTGACATGCTCGTGACCCGGGCGATGAAGCGGGGCGCCGCGGCCTTCGTGACCGACGGTGCCTTCCGCGACGGGGCCGCGCTCGCCGAGCTGGGTTTCCCGACCTACTCGCGGGCGATCACCGCGACGACGCGACCGGCCTCCTTCCACGTTGCGGACCTCGACGTCCCGATCGGCTGCGCGGGAGTCGCGGTCTACCCGGGCGACATCCTCATCGGTGACCGCGACGGCGTCATCGTCGTGCCCCGCGCCCTGGCAGCCGAGATTGCCGGTCCTGCGGCCGAGCAGGAACGGCTCGAGTCCTACCTCCACGACAGGGTCAAGGCGGGGGAGCCACTGTGGGGCACCTATCCGCCCAGCGAGGAGACCATAGCCTCCTATCAGGCCTGGCGGTCGGCGAACTCCGTGGACGGCACCCCTGGAGCCCTCCAGACGTCCGCCGCTGCAACCGGGGCGGAGGCCGCGCGATGACCCGCTTCGCCGACCTCCCGCGCGAGGAGCAGCGCACCCGGATGGAGGCCACCATCCGGACCTACTTCCAGGGCTGCAACGACGCGGACGTCCAGGGCATGGCCGCGACGTTCCACCCCGAGGCCGTCCATTACTTCCCGCCCGGACTCGACGGCCCCTGGCGGGGTGCCCGCACCATCGCGGAGAACTGGCGCGCGCTCGTCATGCGCATCGGTTCGGCCTGGAGCATCGAGCGTCTGATCGCCGAACCCGAGTCACTGCAGGCGGTCATCGAGTGGACCCACTGGAAGACCGCGATCGGCGGATACCTGCGCGGTGACGAGTGGTACCGCTTCGACCCTGAGACCGGACTGATCACCGAGATCAGGGCCTTCTACGCCGCCGCTTCCGACGGCCGCGACGAGGTCACGCTCGAAGGCTTCGACTACGAGGCGGAGGGCTACCAGCTCGTCCCGCCGGTCGACCGCCCCCATCCGGACGCGCCCGCCCGCTGAAGCGTCCGCCCCCGCCAACGCCCCAGGAGCAGCATGACTGCCGAGACCATCGTCAGTATCAACCCGGCCACCGGAACCGAAGTCGAGGAAGTCGCCACCGCCACATCGCACGAGGAGCTCGAGGAGGTGTGCCGCTCTGCCGCGGCGGCGTTCGTGCAGCTCGCAGAGCGTGAGCGCGCCTTCCGCGGGGAGCTCCTGCGAACCATGGCGGACGCCATGGCGGCCCGGCGCGCGGACATCGTGTCGCTGGGCGTCCGTGAGACCGGGCTGCCCCGCGCCCGCCTCGAAGGCGAACTCACCCGCACCGTGTACCAGGCCCGCCTGTTCGCCGATGCCGTCGACGAAGGCGGCCACCTCGAGGTCACGATCGACCACGCCGGTGACACACCCATGGGTCCAAGGCCCGACCTGCGCCGGATGCTGGTCCCGACAGGACCGGTCGCGGTGTTCGGCGCCAGCAACTTCCCACTGGCCTTCTCCGTGCCCGGCGGCGACACCATGTCCGCCCTGGCGGCGGGCTGCCCGGTCGTGGTCAAGGCCCACGATTCCCACCCGGCCCTGTCGGTCATGATGCACGGCATCCTGAGCGCAGCGGCGTACGACGCCGGGGCGCCCGCCGGGACGATCGGGCTAGTACACGGCCGCGAGGCCGGCGCGCGGCTGGTGCAGCACCCCGCCATCAGCGCCGTGGGGTTCACGGGTTCGTTGGACGGTGGTCGGGCACTGATGCGGCTGATCGAGCAACGCCGGACGCCGATCCCTTTCTTCGGTGAGCTCGCCAGCCTCAACCCGGTCGTTGTCACGCAGGCGGCAGCCGCGGCGCGGGGAACAACGTTCGCCGAAGACCTCGTCCTGTCGCTCACCGGCTCAGGCGGCCAGCTCTGCACCAAGCCGGGGCTCGTGCTGGTACCCCACGGTCCCGCCGGTGACGCCCTGGTCAACGCGGCCGGCGACCTCATCGCCGACCGGCCCGCAGCTACCCTCCTCAACGAGCGCATTCGCGACGGATACGAGCAGAGCAGCGCGGAACTGCGGCGCATCCCCGGCCTCCGCGTGGTGGCCGAGGGGGGAAGGCCGTCCGGCAGTGGCTTCGCCGTAGCGCCGCGGCTGCTGGCCGTGGAAGCGCGTGACCTGGTCGGGTCACAGGTCGGTGAGTGCTTCGGCCCCACCACCGTCGTCGTTCGGTATGCCGAAGTGGACCTTGCCAACATCATTGCTAGCCTGCCAGGTTCCCTCACCGCCACGATCCACTCCGAGCCCGGCGAGGACATTCGCGCCATCGTCCGTGCGCTGCTGCCCATAGCCGGGCGGCTGCTGTTCAACGGGTTCCCGACCGGCGTGTCGGTCTCGTGGGCCCAGCACCACGGTGGCCCGTGGCCGGCGACCAACAGCCAGCACACGTCGGTCGGCACCACTGCGATCAGGCGCTTCCTGCGCCCGGTGACCTGGCAGTCGGCCCCGGCGGAGGTGCTCCCCCACGAGCTGCACGACGCGTACACGTCCATTCCGCGTCGGGTCGACGGGCGACTCGTCGTTCCCTCCCCAGCCGGCCAGGAGGATGCACGATGAGGATTGCCACCGCCCGCGTCGACGGGGTCGTCACAACGGTCGTCGACAGCGGCCAGGGGTGGCGCACCAGCCGGGTGCCCGCCCTCGACGTTGTCACCGGAGCCGACGCCGGGCCCGGCGACCAGGTCGCCGAAGAGCAGCTGGAGTACCTGCTGCCGTACCGGCCCCCGACGATCCACGGCATCGGCCTCAACTACGCCGACACCGTGGCCGAGATGGGGTGGAAGACCCCGACGGCCCCCTACCTCTTTCCGAAACTCTCGTCCTCTGCATGCGGTCCCCATGACGACATCGTCGTGGACCTGGCACTGACCGCCCGAGCAGACTGGGAAGCGGAACTCGGCGTCGTCATAGGCCGTCCCGCCAAGTCCGTGCCCGTCAACGAAGCGATGTCCTACGTCGCCGGTTACGTCGCGGCCAATGACCTCTCCGCTCGCGATCTGCAGGAGCAGGACGGCCAGTGGGTGCGCGGCAAAGGACTCGACACCTTCTGCCCTCTTGGGCCCTGGATTCTCACAAAGGACGAGGTGCCGGACCCGCAACAGGTCGCGATCCGGACGTGGGTCAACGGTCAGCTGATGCAGAACGGGTCCACAGCCTCGATGATCTTCAGCATCGCCGAACTGGTCTCCTACTGCTCGTCGTTCTTCACCTTGGCACCGGGGGATGTCATCCTCACCGGGACACCGGCAGGCTGCGGTGACTTCAGGTCTCCGGCTGTGGCCCTGCGACCGGGTGACGTCATCGAGGTCGAGGTCGCCGGACTCGGCCGCCAGCACTCCAACATTTCGGCTCCCACACCACACGAGCTCTGAGTGAAAGCGCGGACACGCTGTGACGATGTGGTTCCGTCTCGTGGAGGCCTTCGATACGGGAGTGTTCCAGGTGTGCACGGCGTCTCGTATGCCGTGCAGTCGATCAAAGCTCTGCAGGCGGATCCGGCGTGGCAGAGGGCAGATCGGGATGTCGTTTGCAGACTGCGCCTTGTGACGGCCGAACACAGTGATCGGCAAGGTGTCGTTTCGCGCTACCGCTTCGCGGTCGTGGAGATTGCGGATGAAGGCGGGTTGGAACCGCTCGCCGAGCCTCGCTAACGCAGTGCATTGAGTTCAATCGCCGGGCAACGGTCCATGACCATGTCCAGGCCGGCCGCGCGGGTGCGCTCGTACGCCTGCTCGTCGACGACGCCCAGCTGGAACCAGACCGCCTTGGCGCCGATGGCGGCGGCCTCGTCGGCGACCGGTCCGGCGAGCTCGCTGTTGACGAAGACGTCGACCACGTCGACTTCGAAGGGGATCGCGTCGAGGGACGGGTACCCCGTCTCTCCGTGGACGGTCTCGGCCTTCGGATGGACGGGGACGACGCGCTTGCCGAAGCGCTTGAGGACCTCGGCGACGCGGTATGCCGCGCGGCTCTGGTTCGACGAGAGGCCGACGATCGCCCAGGTGTCTCCGACCTCGGTCAGGATCTTGCGGATCGTTGCTGAGTCGCCGTACACGGTCGGCCTCCCTAGAGCTTCTTTCGGTGCCTGCTCTGCCACACAACAGCAGGCGGCGGGCGGTGATTCCCTCGCGCTGCGTACCCTGCCGGGCGGGTGTCGGTGCCCGGCAGGGCTTTGTGCGGAGCGCGGGCGCGGACACGCCCGGGCCGGACTCAGGTGGCGAGCTCCTTGGTGATGCGGTCGAGCATGAACGCGGAGGATTCGCGGGCGCGTTCCTCCCAGGCGAAGACGCACGCCGTGGCGACCCCGTCGAAGTTCAGCTCGCGCAGGGTGGTGAAGAAGACGTCCCAGTCGACCTCGCCCTGGCCGATGTCCAGGTGCTGGTGGATGCGGGCCGGGGTGCCGGGCGGGTTGAGGATGTAGCGCAGGCCGGAGGATCCCTTGTGGTTGAAGGAGTCCGCGATGTGCACGTGCCTCAGCTTGTCGCCGGCGTAGCGCATCATCGACGCGATGTCCGCTCCGGTCTGCGCGAGGCCCGAGAGGTGGAAGGTGTGCGGGGCGCAGTAGAGGTAGTTCACCCAGGGTTTGTTGATCGCGCGGACGAGGTCGACCGCGGGGGTGTTCTCCTCGCAGAAGTCGTCCGGGTGGGCCTCCAGGTTCAGGGCGATCCCCTCCCGCTCGAAGAGGGGCAGCAGCTCCTCCAGGGAGCGCCAGAAGGCGGCCTCGCTCTCGGCGGCGTGCTCGGGGCGGCCGTTGAACTCCGAGTTCATCAGCGTGCATCCGAGGTCCGCGGTGATCTCGATCATCCGCTTCCAGTAGCGGACGGCGGCCTGCCGCTCGGTCTCGTCGGGCGAGGACCACTTGTACAGCGGCAGCACGGAGGACAGCTGGACGCCGTGGGCCCGCAGGGACTTCTTGAGTGCGGCGATGCGTTCGTCGTCGGCCCGCGGATGCAGGAAGAACGGCATGAAGTCCTCGCGCGGGGACAGCTCGATGTACCCGTAGCCGAGTTCGGCGACCGTGCGCACCATGTCGTCGAGCGGCAGGGCGCGGAACATGTAGGGGTCGAGGGCGATCTTCACGCGGTGCCTCCGTAGAACGCGGGTCGGGGCTTCATGCCGACGGTGACAACGGTGCCGTCGGACTGGAGGGAACGGACGGCGGCGTCGGTGATGACCGTGGCGGCGTAGCCGTCCCAGGCGGACGGCCCGGTGGGTTCGGCACCGGCCGCGACCGCGTTGATCCACTCACGGAACTCGGTGTCGAAGGCCTCGGCGAAGCGGGCCTTCCAGTCCGGAAGGACCGCGGTGCTGTGCCGCCCGGCGGTGCGGACGGCGACGGCGGCCGGGTCGGGCAGCCGGACCAGGCCCTCCTCGCCGACGGCCTCGCACTGGATGTCGTATCCGTACTGGCAGTTGACGAAGACCTCCAGGTCGATACGGACGCCGCCCGCGGTCTCGAAGAGCATGATCTGCGGGTCATTCAGATGCGCGAACCGCTTGCTCGTGGCCCGTGGGGTGATCACCTGGGCGGAGACGATCTCGTCGTCGAGCAGCCAGCGCAGTACGTCGATCTCGTGCACGGCCGTGTCCTGGGCGGCCATCGCGGAGTGGTACGCGTCGGGCACGGTCGGGTTGCGGTGCGCGCAGTGCACGATCAGCGGCGTACCGAGGGAGCCGGAGGCGAGGACCTCCTTCATCTGGCGGTAGCCGGCGTCGAAGCGACGCATGAAGCCGACCTGGACGAGACGGCGGCCGTGGGCCTGCTCGGCCTCGACGACGCGCAGACAGTCCTCGGCGGTCGTCGCGAGGGGTTTCTCGCAGAACACGGGCTTCCCGGCCACGATGGCGTTCAGGACGTGCTCGGCGTGGGTCGGACCCCAGGAGGTGACGAGGACGGCGTCCACCTCGGGGGAGTTGATCAGGTCGGCGCCCGTCGGCAGAGCAGTGGCGCCGACGCGGGCGGCGACCTCGGCGGCGCGGGCGGCGTCGAGGTCGGTCACGGTGGTGACGGCGGCCCCGGTGACGACGTCGGTGAGGCGTCGTATGTGGTCCTGGCCGATCATTCCGGTGCCGATGACACCTACACGTACGGTCATGAAAACTCCTTGTATGGAAACTCCGGTCTGCAGGCCGGGAAGGAAACGGACTCGCCGGATGCGGAGCGTCCGCGTTGCGCTACGATGCGTCGCGCTCGGTAGCGATGACAAAGCCGTCGGGCCACCTCCTACTTGTCCACGGCGGGGCGCCGGGTACCGGTCAGGCCGCAGCCGGCCAGGTGCTCACGTGTGCGGACGGCGATGGGCAGCGGCACCTCGGGAGCGCACGGGTACAGGTCCTGCTCGACGATCACGAACAACTCGGCGTCCAGCCTGGCGAGTTCGGCCACGACGTCGGTGGGTTTGGGTACGCCCGCCGGAGGCGTCACGCACACCCCGCGTTTGACGGCCTCGCCGAAGGAGAGGTTCTCGGCGGCGACCTGGGCGAGGATCTCGGGGTCCATCTGCTTGATGTGGACGTAGCCGACGCGCTCGCCGAAACGGCGGATCAGGTCGAGGTTGTCGCCGCCGCCGTAGGCGACGTGCCCGGTGTCCAGGCAGAGGTTCGTGTAGCGGGAGTCGGACTCGTTCAGCAGCCGCTCGATCTCCGGCTGCGTCTGGATGTGGCTGTCGGCGTGCGGGTGGATGACGAGCCGTACGTCGTACTCGTCGAGGAGCAGGGTGCCGAGCCGGTCGGCGGCCCGTCCGAAGCCCGCCCACTGCGCGGCGGTCAGTTCCGGCGGCTCGGTGAACGCGCCGGTCTTCTCGTCCCGGTACATCGGCGGGATGAGGACGAGGTGGTGGGCGCCCGCGGCGGCGGTCAGGGCGGCCACCTGCCGGACGTGGGCGAGCATCTCGTCCCACGCCTCGGGGCGGTGCAGCGCGCCGAACGCGGTCCCGCCGGAGACCTTCAGTCCACGGGCGTCCAGCTCCTCCCTCAACCGCTGCGGGTCGGTGGGGAGGTAGCCGTACGGGCCGAGTTCGAGCCACTTGTAGCCGGCCTCGGCCAGCTCGTCGAGGAAGCGGGTGTACGGGACCTGGTGCTCGTCCTCGGGGAACCAGACGCCCCAGGAGTCGGGGGCGGAGCCGAGACACAGGTTGCCCACGACGGTGCGGAGGGGGGATGGCGTCGTTGCCATGGTGTACGTCCTTCGGAAGGGGACTGGGGGTGGTGACGACGTTGGGGCGGGTGGAGAAGCGGATGCCCTCAGGGCGATGGATCGTTGCGGCAGTGATGTGGTTGCTGCGCTCTACTAGCGCGCTCTAGTGTGCGAGTACGATGACCCCTGTCCGAATGTCATGTCAATAGCTTGTTGCCGGGGGATTTCGGGACCGCCCGTCAGTCGGGTGTGCCGACCGGCGTGATAGCTTGCCGACGCCAGTCGAACCCACGTGCGTGGGTCAGGGAATCCGGTGCGAATCCGGAGCTGACGCGCAGCGGTGAGGGGGACGGGCGGGGCATCGGCCACTGGACCGTACGACGGTCCGGGAAGGCGTTCCGTCCGGGTGATCCCGAGTCCGAAGACCTGCTGGCGGCCCCCGTGGTCGTACGACAGCGGGGGAGCACCGTACGACCGGGCTCCGCGCTAAGCGACCCCGGGGAAGCGGGGGCGCGCCCCCACGCCGCCCGGCACGCACTCTCGCCGCACCGGCCAAAGGCCCAAGTAGCTCCGCTACGAGGACCTTCGTCCGGCACGCCGAGAGCACGCACCGAACGACGCGGAAACGCACCCGCACTTCCCCGGACCCGCTTAGAGCCCTCGACGACCAAGGACTCACTCCCGTGCCGTTCGCACGTTTCGCCCGCCCCGCCGTTCCACTCGCTGTCGCCGCGCTCACCCTGACCAGCGGATGCGGGTCCGGCTCGTCCGCCGCCCCGGCCGCACGCGTCGCGGTCTCGCTCACCAACTGCGGGCACGCCGTGCGCGTCGAGTCACCGCCGAAGCGGGCCGTCTCCCTCAACCAGGGCACCACCGAGATCCTGCTCTCCCTCGGTCTCGCCGACCGCATGGCGGGCACGGCGACCTGGACGGACCCCGTGATGAAGGGGCTGGAGAAGGCGAACCGCGGCGTGCAGCGCATCGCCGACAACAACCCCTCCTTCGAGCGGGTGCTGGACACCGACCCCGACTTCGTCGCCGCCTCCTTCGTCTCCACCCTCGGCAAGGGCGGTGTGGCCACCCGCGACCAGTTCGAGAAGCTCGGCGTGCCCACGTACGTCTCCCCGTCCGACTGTGCGGGCAAGGACAACTCGGGCGACGGTGACGGGTCCCGGGCGAAACCGCTGACCATCGACACCGTGTACGGCGAAGTCCGTGACCTGGCCAAGGTGTTCGGAGTCGAGCAGCGCGGCGAGAAGCTGGTCGCGTCCCTCAAGAAGCGCATGGCCACGGCCACTTCGGGGATCGACGCCTCCGACGTGACTCTCCTGTACTGGTTCGCGAACTCCGAGTCCCCCTACATGGCGGGCTGCTGCGGCGCACCCGGCGTCATCACCCGGGCCCTGGGTGCGAAGAACGTCTTCGACGACACGCACGAGGAATGGCCCCAGATCAACTGGGAGACCGTCGCCGACCGCGATCCCGACGTGCTCGTCATCGGCGACCTGACGCGCGACTCGGAAACCGCCGAGTCCGCCGATCGGAAGATCGCGTTCCTGGAGTCCAACCCGGTCACCAGGAACATGACGGCCGTGAAGAACAAGAGGTATGTACTGCTCAGCGGGCAGGCCATGAACCCGACCATCCGCACGGTGGAGGGTGTGGAGCAAGTGGCTGCCGGACTGCGCGAGTTCGGGCTCGCCGGGTGACAACGCGCGGGCTGGTCCTCGGAGTGACCGGGGGCGCTCTGCTCTGCGGGTCCCTCGCCGTGGCGATCACCATCGGGCCGGCCGACATCCGCGTCGGTGACGTGTGGTCGGTCGTCGCCGCGCACGTTGGCTGGGGGAGCACCGGACTGAGCCCCGTCAGGGACGGGATCGTGTGGCAGCTGCGGCTGCCGCGCACCCTGCTGGCCGCCGTGTGCGGGGCCGGGCTCGCGGTCTGCGGGGTGGTCATGCAGTCCCTGCTGCGCAACCCGCTCGCCGACCCGTTCGTGCTCGGGGTGTCGTCCGGGGCGTCCACCGGAGCGGTCGCCGTGGTCGTGCTGGGGATCGGCGGCGGGGCCCTGTCGCTGTCGGCGGGTGCCTTCCTGGGCGCGCTGCTGTCGTTCGCGCTGGTGCTGCTGCTCAGCCACACGCTCGGCGGCACGACCGACCGGGTGGTGCTCTCGGGGGTGGCGTCGATGCAGCTCTTCTCCGCGCTGACCTCGTTCGTCGTGCTGACCGCGGCCGACGCCGAGACCACCCGCGGGGTGCTGTTCTGGCTGCTCGGCTCGCTCGGGGGTGCGGGCTGGACGGACGTGTGGGTGTGTCTGGGCGTGTTCGTGGCCGCCCTGCTGGTCTGCCTCGGGTACGCGCGCACGCTCGACGCCTTCGCCTTCGGGCAGGACGCGGCGGCCGCGCTGGGCGTGTCCGTCGCCCGCACCCGCCTCGTCCTGCTGTGCGTGACGGCGCTGCTCACGGCCGCGCTGGTCGCCTCCGCCGGAGCCATCGGCTTCGTCGGTCTCGTCCTGCCGCATGCCGCGCGTGCGCTGGTCGGACCGGGCCACGCCCGGCTGGTGCCGGTCGCCGCGCTGTCCGGAGCGGTGCTCCTCGTATGGGTGGACACGCTGGCCCGGACCGTGCTCGATCCCCAGGAGGTCCCCGTGGGGGTGGTGACCTCGCTGATCGGGGTGCCGGCGTTCGTGCTCGTCCTGTACCGGACGAGGAGGGCACGATGAGGCCGGGGCCGCGCGACGAACGGCTGCAACGGCCGCAGCGGCCACAACGGCCGAAAGGGCCGCATGAGGGCTCGGAGCACAGCGAGGGCCTGTGTGCCGACCGCGTCAGCCGCGGCGCCCACGGTCACCTCATCCTCGACGGTGTCAGCCTCGCCCCGGCGCCCGGCTCCACCGTCGGACTCCTCGGACCCAACGGCTCCGGCAAGTCCACCTTCCTGCGCCTGCTCGCCGGAGTGCTCGCCCCGGCCTCCGGGGTCGTGACGCTCGACGGCAGCCCGCTCACCGCGCTGCACCGCCGGGACATCGCCCGCCGGGTCGCCGTGGTCGAGCAACAGGCCGACACGCAGGTCGAGTTGAGCGTCCTCGATGTCGTACGGCTCGGCCGGGTCCCGCACCGCCGGGCGTGGACGCCCGCCTCCGCCGAGGACGAACGGGCCGTCCACGAGGCCCTGGACCGCACCGGCCTCACCGACCGCGCCGGCCAGTCCTGGCACACCCTGTCGGGCGGCGAGCGCCAACGCGTGCAGATCGCCCGCGCCCTCGCCCAGCAGCCACGGGAACTCCTCCTGGACGAGCCGACCAACCACCTCGACATCCAGCACCAGCTGGAGCTGCTGAACCTCGTCACCGGCCTCCCGGCCACCACCGTGATCGCCCTGCACGACCTCAACCTCGCGGCCCAGTACTGCGACGCGTTGCTCGTGCTCCGCGAAGGGCGTGTCGTGGCCCGGGGCACACCGCGCGACGTGCTCACCGAGGAACTGATCGCCGAGGTGTACGGGGTGAGGGCGGCCGTCACCTGCCCGGGGGACCGGCCGCACGTGCGGTACCTGGGGACCCTTCGCTGACCGGGTGACGCGGGAGACCCGAACGGGGGCCAAGGAGACCGTGCCGTGTGCGGAAGACCCGGCAAGATACCTGTAAGACCCGGCCGGACACCCGGGAAGACCGGCCGGACACCCTGTAAGACCCGGCCGGACACCCGGGAAGACCGGCCGGACACCCGGGAAGACCCGGCCAGATACCCGGAAGACCCGGCAAGATGCCCGGACCACCCGACCGGGTCCGCGCCTGCCGCGATCCTGCGCCGAGGGCCGTTCCGTCCTACGCTCACCCCGTGCTGCGTATCACCGACGCCCGCACCGGCGCACCCACCGAGGTCCGCCGGACCCTCACCCGCGTCCAGGCGCACGTGACCGGGGCCGGGACCTCGGCGCTGCGCGTACTGCTCGTCGCCGACGTGCTCGCACGGGCCCTGGAACTGGACCGCATCCCCGCCCTCACCATCGCCGATCCGCCCCCTGACCTTCGGAGACGCGCCGAGGCCCTCGGTATCCGACCGGCCGGGAGCACCGCCCCGGTCACCGGCCGCACCCTGCACGTGGCCGGACCGGACACCCCCGCACCGGAGGGCGGCATCCACATCCGGGTCGCCCCGGCAGCGGGCACGGCGGACGAATCCGTCCTGCGGTTCGCCCTGCTGGCCGTTCCCCGCACCGAACCCGCCGACCCGGGCGCGAGCGCCGACGAGGCCCGCGCCACCCTCGGGCGCTGGCGCAAGGCCGTCGCCACCTGGGCCACCCGCCCCTCCCGGCCCGTCCCCGAGCCCGTACGACACGACCTGCGCACCGCCTGGGAGAACGATCTGGACGTGCCCGCCGTGCTCGACGTCCTGCGCCGAGTCGAGCGCGCCGAGGACCTGCCCGACGGCGCCCGCTTCGAGACGTACGCCTACGCCGACCGCCTCCTCGGCCTCGACCTCACCCGCGACATCGGAGCCGCGCCATGACCGACACGACCGGCGCACTCCCGTGTACGCCGCGCAGACTCGTCGTCCTGCGGCACGCCAAGTCCGCCTGGCCCGCGGGCGTCCCCGACCACGACCGCCCGCTCGCCCCCCGTGGCCTGCGCGACGCACCCGCCGCCGGACGCGCCCTCGCCGCGGCCGGCCGCCTGCCCGACCTGGCCCTCTGCTCCACCGCCGAGCGCGCCCGCCGGACCTGGGAGCTCGCCGCCGCCCAGTGGGGCACCGCACCGCCCGTACGACACGAGCGGCGGCTGTACGCGGCCGACGTGCCGGAGCTGCTGGCGGCCGTGCGCGCGGTCCCCGACGAGGTGACGACACTGCTGCTCGTCGGGCACAACCCGGGCCTGGAGGAACTCGTCCTGGAACTGGCCGGGGACGATGTCGATGACGCGCTGGACGCCGTCCGCACGAAGTTCCCCACCTCCGCGATCGCGGTCCTCGACTGGCACGGCCACTCCTGGAAGGACCTCGCCCCCGGCACGGCGCTGCTGACCGCGATGACCGTGCCGAGGGGGAAGAAACACTCCTAGGAACAGCCCTGGGAAGCACCCTGGGAGGAGCCCGGGGAAGACGCCCCGGCGGTGCGCATAGGCTGGCCCGATGCAGGACGAGTACCGCACCGTCGCCCGCTCGGGCGTGCACGAGACCGAGGTCAACCGCTCCCGCTTCCTGTGCGCGCTCGCCCCGGCCGCCACCGAGCGGGAGGCCCAGGACTTCGTCGCACGCGTCCGCAAGGAGCACGCCGACGCCACGCACAACTGCTACGCGTACGTCATCGGCGCCGACGCGGCCGTCCAGAAGGCCAGCGACGACGGGGAACCGGGCGGCACCGCGGGCGTCCCCATGCTCCAGATGCTGCTGCGGCGGGACATGCGGTACGTCGTCGCCGTCGTCACCCGCTACTACGGCGGGGTCAAACTGGGCGCGGGCGGACTCATCAGGGCGTACGGGGGCGCGGTGGGCGAAGCCCTGGACACCCTCGGGATCATCACCCGCAGACGTTTCCGCCTGGCGACCGTGACCGTGGACCACCAGCGCGCCGGCAAGGTGCAGAACGACCTGCGGTCCACCGGGCGCGAGGTGCGCGACGTGCGGTACGGGGAGGCCGTCACGATCGAGATCGGCCTGCCGGACGCCGACGTCGAATCCTTCCGCGCCTGGCTCGCCGACGCGACCGCGGGCACGGCGCGGTTCGAGCTCGGGGGAGAGGCGTACGGCGACGGGTGACGAGCTGTCGGCCGGAGCCACCACAAAACGGGGCGTTACCGGAGTAGCCGCCCGTGCTGTCCGACCCGGCCGTTAGTCTCGGGGATCATGAGGCTGCTGCACACTTCCGACTGGCATCTCGGCCGGGCGTTCCACCGGGTGAACATGCTCGGGGCCCAGGCCGAGTTCATCGGCCACCTCGTCCGATGCGTGCGCGAGCGCGAGGTGGACGCGGTGGTCGTGTCGGGGGACGTGTACGACCGGGCGGTGCCCCCGCTGGCCGCGGTCGAGCTGTTCGACGACGCCCTGCACCGGCTGGCGGAGCTGGGGGTGCCGACGGTGATGATCTCCGGGAACCACGACTCGGCGCGCCGGCTCGGCGTCGGCGCCGGGCTCATCGGCCGCGCGGGCATCCATCTGCGGACCGACGCCGCGGCGTGCGGCACGCCCGTGGTGCTCGGCGACACGCACGGCGACGTGGCGTTCTACGGACTGCCGTATCTGGAACCGGCGCTGGTGAAGGACGAGTTCGGGGTCGACAAGCCGGGCCACGAGGCTCTGCTCGCCGCCGCCATGGACCGGGTCCGTGCCGATCTCGCCACGCGCGCCGGGGGTACGCGTTCCGTGGTGCTCGCCCACGCCTTCGTCACCGGCGGCGAGGCCAGCGACAGCGAGCGGGACATCTCCGTGGGAGGAGTCGCCTCGGTGCCCGCCGGAGTCTTCGACGGCGTGGACTACGTGGCGCTGGGCCACCTGCACGGCAGCCAGGTCATCACCGGGCGCGTGCGGTACTCGGGCTCCCCTCTGGCGTACTCGTTCTCGGAGGCCGACCACCGCAAGAGCATGTGGCTCGTCGACCTCGGAGCCGACGGCTCGGTCGAGGCCGAGCGGATCGACTGCCCGGTGCCACGCCCGCTGGCCCGTGTCCGGGGGGAGCTGGAGGACCTGCTCGCCGACCCGGAGCTCGCGCGGTACGAGGACGCGTGGATCGAGGCGACCCTCACCGACCCCGTCCGCCCCGCCGACCCCATGGCACGGCTGAGTGAGCGTTTCCCGCACACGCTCAGCCTCGTCTTCGCCCCTGAGCGGTCCCCCGAGGACCCGGACGTCTCCTACGCCAGACGCCTCGCGGGGCGCGACGACCGGCAGATCGCGGAGGACTTCGTGGCCCATGTGCGCGGCGCGGGGCCCGACGAGAGTGAACAGGCCGTGCTCCAGGACGCGTTCGACGCGGTGCGTGCCGACGAGGCCGTGCGGGAGGGCGCCCGGTGAGGCTGCACCACCTGGACATCACGGCCTTCGGGCCGTTCGGCGGCTCCCAGCAGGTCGACTTCGACGAACTGTCCGCGGCCGGGCTCTTCCTGCTGCACGGTCCGACGGGCGCGGGCAAGACGTCCGTCCTCGACGCCGTCTGCTACGCGCTGTACGGCTCGGTGCCGGGCGCCCGGCACAGCAGCCAGGGGCTGACGCTGCGCAGCGACCATGCGGCGCCCACGACCCGTACCGAGGTCCGGCTCGAACTCACCGTCGCCGGACGCCGGTTGGAGGTCACCCGGCAGCCGCCCTGGGAGCGCCCCAAGAAGCGTGGCACGGGCACGACGCTCGACAAGGCGCAGAGCTGGCTGCGCGAGTACGACCCGGTGGCGGGCTCCTGGAAGGACCTCAGCCGCTCCCACCAGGAGATCGGCGAGGAGATCACCCAGCTCCTCGGCATGAGCCGCGAGCAGTTCTGCCAGGTCGTGCTGCTGCCCCAGGGGGACTTCGCGCGTTTCCTGCGCGCCGACGCCGAGGCCCGCGGAAGGCTCCTCGGGCGGCTCTTCGACACGCACCGCTTCGCCGAGGTCGAGAAGCGCCTCGCCGAGCGCAGGCGCACCACGGAGGCCGAAGTCCGCGCGGGCGACACGGAGTTGCTCGCCGACGCGCACCGCATGCAGCAGGCCGCCGGTGACGCGACGCCCCCGCCCGAGCTGGCGCCGGGCGACCCGGGGCTCGCCGAGGCGGTGCTGGCCTGGGCGGCCGTGGCCCGCAGCACGGCGCGCGAGCGGCTCACCATCGCGCACTGCGCACGGGCCGCCGCCGACTCGGCACGGGCCGCCGCCGAACGCACCCTCGACGAGGTACGCGAACTGGCGCGGCTGCAACGGCGGTTCGCGGAGGCCAGGGAGCGGGCCGGGCTCCTCCAGGAGCGGGCCGACTCCCACCGCCGGGCGCAGGCGCGGATGGAGCGCGGCCGCAAGGCCGAGACCGTCGCGCCCGCGCTGGACCTCCGGGACGCGGCCGAGGCCGAGCACCACCGCGCCGCGACGGACGAGACCCGCGCGCGTGCCCTGCTCCCGCGGGCGTACGCCGAGGCCGGTGCGGCGGGGCTCGCCGCCGCCGCGCGCAAGGCCGCCGAGGAGCTGGGCGGACTGGAGTCGGCCCGGCGCGCCGAGCAGCGGCTGGCCGGCCTCGTCGCCGAGCGCGCCGACCTGGACCGCCAGGAGCGGGCGGACGAGGACGTGCTCCACGAGGCCGAGAACTGGCTCTCCGGCTGGGACACGGCCCGCGCCGCCCTCCAGAGCCGTATCGAGTCCGCCCAGGAGGCCGCCACCCGGGCCGAACAGCTCGGTGTGCAGCGCGAACCCGCGCGCAAGCGGCTGGACGCCGCGCGGCTGCGCGACCAGCTGGCCGGCGACACGGACGAGGCTCACCAGCGTGCGCTCGCCTCCCGCGAACGGGCCGCGGACGCCCGCGCCCACTGGCTCGACCTCAAGGAGCAGCGCCTGCGGGGCATCGCCGCCGAACTCGCCGCCCAACTGGCCGACGGCGAGCCCTGTGCCGTCTGCGGAGCCACCGAACACCCGAGGCCCGCTCGCAAGGTGGCCGGGCACGTCGGCCGCGAGGACGAGGAGCAGGCCCTCGCCGCCCACCAGCGCGCCGAGGACGAGAGCGCCGAGGACGAGCGGCGCCTCGGTGTCGTACGCGAGGCGCTGGCCGCGGCCACCGCCGAGGCGGGAGACACGCCCACCGGGCAACTCGCCCAGCAGATGGCCGAGTTGGAGGAGAGGTACGCCGAGGCCCGTCGAGGTGCCTCCGGGCTGCACTCCGTGCAGGAGGAGCTGCGCAGGGCCGAGCACGAGCGGGAGCTACGGCTCGCCGCCGGGCAGGAGGCCGCGGTCCGGGCCGCGTCCAGGGTCGCCCGGCGGGACACGCTGGACCGCGAGAAGGCCTCCCTGGAAGCCGGGTTGGCCGAGGCGCGCGGCACCGCCGACTCCGTGGCCGCACGCGCCGCCCAACTGGAACGGCAGGCCGCACTGCTCACCGAAGCGGCCGACACGGCCCGCGCGGCCGACGACTCGGCGCAGCGGCTCAAGGACGCCGACGCCCGTCTCGCCGACGCCGCCTTCCGCGCCGGGTTCGACACCCCGCAGGCCGCGGCGGCCGCGCTTCTCGACGACGCGGAGCACCGCGACCTCCAACGGCGGCTCGACGCCTGGCAGTCGGAGGAGGCCGCCGTGCGCGCCGTCCTGGCGGAGGCCGACACCGCCGCGGCCGCCCAGCAGCCGCCCGCCGACCTGCACACGGCCGAGCGGGCCGCCGAAGCCGCCGGGAGGCGGCTCCAGGACACGGTCTCCGCGTGGGACGCGGCCGCGCGCCGCTGCACCGAACTCGACCGGCTGTCCGCCCGGGCCGCCGTCTCCGTCCGGCGGCTCGCGCCGCTGCGCGAGGAGTACGACCGCGTGGCCCGCATGGCCGGCCTCGCGGCCGGCACCTCCGCGGACAACGAACGCAAGATGCGCCTGGAGGCGTACGTGCTCGCCGCCCGCCTGGAACAGGTCGCCGCCGCGGCTACCGTACGGCTGCGGCGCATGTCGGCCGGGCGCTACACCCTCGTCCACTCCGCCGACCGCGCCGGACGCGGCCGCAGCGGACTGGGACTGCACGTCGTCGACGCCTGGACCGGCCGGGAGCGGGACACCGCGACACTGTCCGGCGGCGAGACGTTCTTCGCGTCGCTCGCGCTGGCGCTCGGCCTCGCGGACGTCGTCACCGACGAGGCGGGCGGCGTGCGCCTCGACACCCTCTTCATCGACGAGGGCTTCGGCAGCCTCGACGACCAGACCCTCGACGAGGTCCTGGACGTCCTCGACGCCCTCCGTGAGCGCGACCGCAGCGTCGGCATCGTCAGCCACGTCGCGGACCTCCGACGGCGCATCCACGCCCAGTTGGAGATCGTGAAGGGCAGGTCGGGGTCGGTCGTACGGCAGAGGGGTGCCGGCTGAGGCGGGGCGGGCGCGGTCACCGGCCCAGCGGGCGGCGCGGCAGCGGCGACGAGTAGACGACGCTCGTGGTCACCGACCCCAGCGCGCCGATCCTCCCCGTCACCTCCTCCAGATGACG
This sequence comes from Streptomyces sp. KM273126, assembly GCF_004337435.2. NCBI lineage: Bacteria > Bacillati > Actinomycetota > Actinomycetes > Kitasatosporales > Streptomycetaceae > Streptomyces > Streptomyces sp. KM273126. The sequence continues at coordinate 1,531,048 of NZ_SJXB02000002.1, forward strand.
CATCGAACGGGCCGCGACCTTGATGACGAAGCAGTCGTCGCCCGTGACGTGGTGCGCCTCCAGGATCTCCGGGGTCGCGGCGACGAGGTCGTGGAACGGCTTGTAGTTGCCGTGCGGGTACCTCAGCCGTACGAACGCCAGGATCGGCAGCCCCAGCCGCTCCGGGTCCACGACCGCCGCGTACCCCTGGATGACGCCCGCCTCCTCCAGCCGCCGCACCCGTTCCGTGACCGCGCTCGCGGACATCGAGACGGCCCGCGCCAGCTCGGCGAAGCTGGCCCGGCCCTCCCGCTGGAGGACGTCGAGGATGCGCCAGTCGGTGGCGTCCGGGGAATACGAGGTCATGTCCCTCACACAACAGGGGAATCCCCGGCCAATCAAGACCCACGCCGTGGATTGCCTCTTCAGAGAGCTGGATCACCGGACATAGATTTCCCGCCATGACCACGACGACTGTTGTGAACCCCGTCCTGCGCGTCGCCCCGGCGTCCCCCGCGGCCGCCGCCGTCCACTTCCGCGCGAGCCTCGCTTTCCACACCGACGTGTCCGACGTCGCCGTCGCCCTCGCCGCCGACGGCGACCCCGGTTTCGTCGTCCTCGACTCCCGTTCCACGGAGTCCTGGGACCAGGGCCATGTCCCCGGTGCGGTCCACCTGCCCACAGCCCTCATTGCCGACCAGGCGGAGCGACTCCTCGACAAGGCGGTCCCCGTCGTCACGTACTGCTGGGGTCCGGGCTGCAACGGTGCCACCCGCGCAGCCCTCGCCCTCGCCGAACTCGGCTTCTGCGTAAAGGAGATGCTCGGCGGCTTCGAGTACTGGGTGCGGGAGGGTCTCGCGTACGAGACGTGGGAGGGCCCTGAACGCCGCGCCACCGACATGCTGACCGCACCGGTGGACGCGGAGGACTGCGGCTGCTGAACATGTAGGGGACACTGATCTTCGTCCGGTGCGCCCCGTGTAGTTTCTCTTCGCATGTCTCGATACGCGGATCCAGGTGTGACGCAGTGGGTGGAGTCGGGCGGGGGACCGCTCGTCGCGGTACCTGAGGTGGTGTTGCCGTTCTGGACGGGAGCGGACGGCGGCGAGATGTCGTCCGACTACGATCGGGCCTGCGACATCAACGGCTCCATCGGTTTACTCCCCGTCGGTGACACCAGGGCTCTCGTGCTCGGCGACGAACCCGCCTCGACCGCTTACCTCCCCGAGCACGGCACCTTCGTCCGGTGGTACGCCGCGAACTCCGAGGACGAACTCCTCGCGGGGGTTCCCACGGCGCTGGAGTCCGCGCTGTGGGAACCGGAGGTGGAGTGGCGGGTGCCGGGCTCGGTGGTCGTGTTCGACGCCGCCTGGCCGGGGGACGGTTCGCGTCGCACGGACCACCTGCGTGTCGAACTGGAGCCGGGGCGCTACGGGGTGAGCGCCGCGTACGTGTCGGCCGGTCCCGAGACCTGGCTGGGGCTCGTCAGCCTGCGACGGCTCGCCGCCTGACCCGGAGCCGCGGCGCGGGCCGTACGAAATTCGCATGCGCCGCACGCGCCCGCCCCGCATCATGGTCGCCCATGCCTCAGTTCCCACACCCCGCGCCGGAAGAACTGCGTCGCGACCCGTTGCCCCTGAGCGGTCGCACGGCCCTTGTCACCGGGGCGAGCAGACGCGGCGGCATCGGTTACGCCGTGGCCCGCCGTCTCGCCGCGTACGGGGCGAGCGTGTACCTGCACCACCACGTGCCGCACGACACCGCCATGCCCTGGGGCGCCGACCATCCCGAGGAAGTGGCCGCCGGTGTGCGCGAGGTGCTGGGCGACCCGGACACGCGGGTGATCGACGGGCCGGGCGACCTGTCCGACCCGGCCGCGCCCGCCGAACTGGTCTCGCGGGCCGCGGACGCGCTCGGCGGACGCCTCGACATCCTCGTCGCCAACCACGCCCTCTCCGGCTCGGACGGCACACTCGACACCATCGACTCCGCGATGCTCGACGCCCACTGGGCGGTCGACACCCGCTCGGTGCTCCTTCTCGTCCAGGCGTACGCCCGGCTCCGGGCCGCGCTCCCGCCGCGCACGCCGGGCGGGCGCGTGATGATGATGACCTCCGGGCAGGACATCGCGGGCGGCATGCCGGGCGAGATCGCGTACGCCCTCCAGAAGGGCGCCCTCGCCTCGATCACCCGCTCTCTGTCCACCACCCTCGCCGACCTCGCCGTCACCGTGAACACCGTCAACCCCGGCCCCGTGGACACGGACTACAGAACCGGCGACGACTACGCGGCCATCGCCGCGATGTTCCCGGCCGGCCGCTGGGGCATGCCCGACGACCCCGCCCGCCTCATCTCCTGGCTCGCCACGGACGAGGCCGCGTGGATCACCGGGCAGGTCATCGACTCGGAGGGCGGGTTCCGTCGCTGAGACGGGACGCGTGGGCGCGTGACGGATGCCGCGGAGACCCGCCGGCATCCGTCCCCCGCCCACCGCACCGTCAGAGCTGCGACAGTTCGTCCACCAGGTCGTCCAGGCCCAGGGCACCCTGGGACAGGGCCGCCATGTGCCACGCCTTCAGGTCGAAGGCGTCGCCGTGGCGCCGCCGCGCGTTCTCGCGGCCCAACAGCCAGGCGCGCTCGCCGAGTTTGTAGCCGATGGCCTGGCCGGGGATGGTGAGATAGCGGGTCAGCTCGCTCTCCACGAAGTCCGCCGGGCGGCTGCTGTGCGCACCGAAGAACTCCTGGGCCAGCTCAGGCGTCCAGCGCTCCCCCGGACGGAAGGGGGAGTCGGCCGGGATCTCCAGCTCCAGGTGCATACCGATGTCGACGATGACGCGGGCCGCACGCATCATCTGCGCGTCGAGATAGCCGAGCCGCTCCTCCGCGTCCGTCAGGAAGCCCAGCTCGTCCATGAGGCGCTCCGCGTACAGGGCCCAGCCCTCGACGTTCGCGCTCACGCCGCCGACGGCGGCCTGGTAGCGGGAGAGGTCGTCCTTGACGTGCACCCACTGTGCGAGCTGGAGATGGTGGCCGGGGACGCCCTCGTGGTACCAGGTCGACACCAGGTCGTACACCGGGAAGCGGGTCAGCCCCATGGTGGGCAGCCAGGTGCTGCCCGGGCGTGAGAAGTCCTCGGACGGTGCCATGTAGTACGGGGCCGCGGCGCCGCCCGGCGGGGCGATGCGGGACTCCACCTTCCGTACCCGCTCGGCGAGTTCGAAGTGAGTGCCGTCCAGTTTTTCGACCGCCCGGTCCATCAGGCCCTGCAGCCACTCCCGGACCTCGTCGACGCCCTCGATGTGCCGGCCGTGCTCGTCGAGGTGCGCCAGCGCCTCCCACGGCGTCTTCGCGCCCGGGAGGATCTTCTCGGCCTCCTGTTTCATCTCGGCGAGCAGACGGTGGAACTCCGACCAGCCGTACGCGTACGCCTCGTCCAGGTCCAGGTCCGTACCGTTGAAGTAGCGCGACCAGCGTGCGTACCGCTCGCGGCCCACCACGTTCGGCGCGCCCTCGACGGCGGGCGCGTACGTGTCGCGCATCCAGTCCCGCAGTTCGACGACGGCCGCGGTCGCCGTGCGGGCCGCCTCGTCCAGTTCGGCGCGCAGCGCGTCGGGGCCCGCCGACGCGAAGTCCTCGAACCAGCCACGGCCCGAACCGTCCATGTCCGCCCACTCGGTGAGCTGCTCGATGAACGTGGCGGTGGGGCGTGGAGCCGCGTACAGCTTGCGCTCCAGACCGAGGGAGAGGGACTCGCGGTAGCCCGCCAGCGCGGCCGGCACCGCGCGCAGCCGGGCGGCGATCGCCGCCCAGTCCTCGTCCGTGTCGGTGGGGGTCACCGTGAAGATGTCTCGCACATGGTGTGCCGGCGTCGACATGTTGCCGACCGCCCGCAGGCCCTCCTCGGCCTCGTGCACGGCCAGTTGCGCGGTGAGCCGTTCGCGCAGCAGGCGCGCGCAGCGCCGCTCGATGTCGCTGTCCGCGCCCGGCTGCCGCTCCGCCTCGTCCAGCCGGGCGAGCGTCGCCCGCATCAGCTCCGCCTCGGCCTCCTGGCCTGCGGGCGACGTGTCGGGCAGCTTGCTCGAACTCTCCTTCACACCGAGGTACGTACCGGTCACCGGGTCGAGGGCGACGAGCTCGTCGACGTAGGCGTCGGCGACTTCACGGGGCAGTGGGCTCTTGGTGTCAGACATACGGGCCATCCTGGTACGGCGGTGGGGGCGGCGTCAGCCCGGTAAACGGGGGCCGCGCCGCCGGACGGCCGGATTCCGCTCAGGGCGTGACGCGGTCGGCGCGCGGTGGCAGCAGTGGCCCGCAGTCCCACTGCTGGAAGATCAACCGGGTCTCCACCCGCGCCACTTCCCGACGCGAGGTGAACTCGTCGAGGACCAGCCGCTGCAGATCCGCCATGTCCGCGACCGCGACATGCACGAGATAGTCGTCCGGCCCGGTCAGATGAAAGACCGTCCGTGACTCCTCAAGGGCCCGGATGCGCTCCACGAACGGCCCCACCAGTTCCCGTCGATGCGGCCTGACCTGCACGGACAGCAGCGCCTCCAGGCCGCGCCCGAGCTTGGCCGGATCGAGCCGCAGCCGATGACCGAGGATCACGCCGCAGCGGCGCAGCCGCGTCACCCGGTCCAGGCAGGTCGACGGAGCCACCCCGACCTGCGCCGCGAGATCGCGGTAGGTCGTCCGGGCGTCGTTCTGCAGCAACCGCAGAAGGTGGAGATCCACCGGATCCAGTGCGACGGATTCAGCCATGGGCCGAACGTAACACGGGGCTCGCCGCTGACAGCCCGCTCGATGTTCACCCTGGCGCCCATGAACCCATCGAGCACGCACGCGTACGACCGCGCACGCACCACGCCGCGCGCGCTGGCCACCGAAGCCGTGCACGCGGGCCGCGACGACCTCGCGCGCCAGGGCCTGCACGCCCCGCCGATCGACCTGTCGACCACCTATCCCTCGTACGACAGCCGCGGCGAGGCCGCCCGTATCGACGCCTTCGCCGCCGACGGCGCACTGCCGGAGGGAACACCGGTCTACGGGCGGCTCGGCAACCCGACCGTCGCCCGCTTCGAGACGGCCCTCGCCCGGCTCGAAGGCACCGAGAGCGCGGTCGCGTTCGCGAGCGGCATGGCCGCGCTGAGCGCCGTGCTCCTCGCACGTGCCTCGACGGGGCTGCGCCACGTCGTCGCCGTACGCCCGCTGTACGGGTGCAGTGACCATCTCCTGACCGCGGGACTGCTCGGCTCGGAGGTCACCTGGGTCGACCCGGCCGGCATCGCGGACGCCCTGCGCCCCGACACCGGGCTGGTGCTCGTCGAGTCCCCGGCCAACCCGACCCTCGCCGAACTCGACCTGCGGGCCATCGCCCACGCCTGCGGTTCGGTGCCGCTCCTCGCGGACAACACCTTCGCCACGCCCGTGCTGCAACGCCCGGTGGAACACGGCGCCCGGCTCGTCCTGCACAGCGCCACCAAGTACCTCGGCGGCCATGGGGACGTCATGGCCGGGGTCGTGGCCTGCGACGAGGAGTTCGCCGGGCGGCTGCGCCAGGTCCGCTTCGCCACCGGCGGCGTCCTCCACCCGCTCGCCGGTTACCTGCTGCTGCGCGGCCTCGCGACCCTGCCGGTACGGGTCCGCGCGGCCTCCGCGACCGCCACGGAACTCGCCCGGCGGCTCGCCGCCGACCCGCGCGTCGCCCGCGTCCACTACCCGCGCATCGGCGGCGCCATGGTCGCCTTCGAGGTCCACGGCGACCCCCACGAGGTCATCGCAGGCGTGCGCCTCGTCACACCGGCCGTGAGCCTCGGCAGCGTCGACACGCTGATCCAGCATCCCGCGTCCATCAGCCACCGCATCGTGGCGGAGCCGGACCGGCACGGGGCCGGGGTCAGCGACCGTCTGCTCCGTATGTCGGTGGGCCTGGAGGACGTCGAGGACCTGTGGGGCGACCTCGACGGAGCGCTGGGCACGGACCGGTGCTCCCGGCGGAGCGTCAGCGCTCCTGGGCCCTCTCGTACGGCAGACGGGAGGCCATTGGCGTCGCGTCCAGGCGGGCGGTGACGACCAGGGTGCCCTCCTCGATCTGGTAGTCGAGGGGGAGCCCCAGGCCGCGCATCGCGGCGACCATGCCGGTGTTGGAGGACTGCGTCACGGCGTACACGCTCGCGCAGCCCGCCTCGGCCGCCATCGTCACCAGACGGCCCAGCAGTTCGCTTCCGATGCCGCGCCGCTGCCACGCGTCCTCGACCAGCAGCGCGACCTCCGTCTCGTCGCCGTCCCACAGCAGGTGGCCGAGACCGACGATCTTCCCCGAGGCCGTCTGCACGGCCAGGGTGCGGCCGAAGCGGGGGCTGAGGAGGTGGTTGAGGTAGCGGTCGGCGTCGCCCACCGGGCCGTGGTAGCGCAGGCCCAGCGTGCGCGCCGAGCACCGCGCGTGCATCGCCTTCGCCCCGTCGAGGTCGTCCGTGTCGGCGCGCCGTACCTTTATGTCGCTGCCCTCCGCCAGCTTCAGCACGTCCTGGCTGCGCGGAATCCGCGGACCCAGCCGGGCGTCCAGCTCCACCAGGGCCCGCGCCCGCGCGAACTCCGTCGGCGTGAACGGCAGATACGGCCGCTCCACCGTGATCTCCCCGCCCTCCGGCGCCCGCAGTCGCATCACCGTGTCCTCCAGGGCCCCTTCCTGGGGCAGGGCCGCGTCGGGGGTGGATGAGGGTCCCCCCTGCTCGGACAAAGATGAGAGCTTGGGGGAGGGAAGCGAACGGATGGTGCACCGGCCGAGCAACTGGCGCAGGGCGAGCGGGAGTTCCGCCGCGTCCAGTGCCGTCCGGGTGGCCAGGCCCAGCACCCGGGTGGGTGCGTCGACGAGGTCATGGGCGTCGGCCCGCTCGATCCACGTATCTCCGCCGCCCGCCTGCGAGACAGCACGGGTGATCTCGGACGCGGCCAGTTCCTCGGGCGAACGCAGCAGGAACTCGTCCACCGTGCCCTCGGCCAGCGGATGCGTCTGCAGACTGAGGATGTCCACCCGGTGACCGGCCAGCGCGCTGCACAGCGTGGCCAGCGAGCCGGGCTCGTCCTTCACCGTCGTCCTCATCCGCCACAGCGCCGACACCCCGTCGGCCCCGGACGGCCCGGCCTGCTGCTCCTCGGCGAGCGGCCGGGCGCCGGTATCGTCCGCCGGCGGTGCGTGGCCGTGGCGGCGTGACCACCACATGTGGAAGCCGGCCGTGGCGATGAGCACTAACGCCGAGATCAGCAGCAGCGCCGGACCGTCGGGCCCGTGTCCGATCAGGTTCGCCACGGCGTCGGCAACCGCCACGGCCGTGAACAGCGCGGCGAGTTCCACCACGTCCCGTCGCCAGTGGTGGACGGGGCGACCGTCTCTCGCCCGCTTCACACCAGTCATGTCAGGAGTCATGCAATCACTGTGACAGTAGGGTGTTGCGTGATCACGAACTCTCTGTGACTGATCGGTTAAGTGGCGTTCCGCACCTTTTGCTGCTCTTTGTGCGCGCAGGTGCGGACGCCATCGGTGTCAGGGTCGTCCCAGGGTTACTGTCCGACCCGTCCCGGCTGCAGGACCTTCGTGAACAGCACGGTCCCGTCCTGCTCGCGCAGCCGTACCGTCAGCTCCCCGCTGTCACCGTCGATGTCGACCTCGCCGAAGAACTGGTAGCCGCCGGCAGGCGAGACGTTCGAGGCGGTCGGCGCCTTCACGAACACCCGCTCCGGGCCGAAGGTGTTGTCGAGGGCGCTCGCCGGGAACGCACCCGCGTTGAGCGGGCCGGAGACGAACTCCCAGAACGGCTCGAAGTCGGTGAACGCGGCCCGCGACGGCTGGTAGTGCTGGGCCGAGGTGTGGTGCACATCGGCGGTCAGCCACACCGTGCCCGTGATCCTGCGGTGCTTGATGAACCGCAGCAGCTCCGCGATCTGCAGCTCACGGCCCAGCGGCGCGCCCGGGTCGCCCTGCGCCACGGCCTCGATGTGCTTCTTGCCCTCGGTCGCGTCGGGCACGACCAGGCCGAGCGGCATGTCGGCGGCGATCACCTTCCACACCGCACGCGACCGGGACAGCTCGCGCTTCAGCCACTCGAGCTGCTCGGCGCCCAGGATGCCCTGCGGGTCGGTGGTCTGGTCGTCCGGCGAGTTCGCGTTGCGGTACGTGCGCATGTCCAGCACGAACACGTCCAGCAGCGGGCCCTGGTGCAGCACCCGGTGGACCCGGCCGTCCCGCTCGCCCGGCCGCAGCGTGGAGATCGGGAAGTACTCGCTGAACGCCTGCCGCGCGCGCCCCACCAGGACGTCGACGCTCTTCTCGGTGTAGCGGGTGTCGGAGTCCAGGATCACCTGGCCCGGGTACCAGTTGTTGCGCACCTCGTGGTCGTCCCACTGGATGATGGACGGCACCTGGGCGTTGAAGTTCCTGAGGTTCTCGTCCAGCAGGTTGTAGCGGAAGTTGCCGCGGAACTCCGCGAGGGACTCGGCGACCTTCGACTTCTCCTCGGTGGTGATGTTCCGCCAGACGCTGCCGTCGGGAAGCGCCGCCGTCGCCGCGATCGGCCCGTCGGCGTAGATGTTGTCGCCGCTGCAGAGGAAGAAGTCCGGGTCCAGCGCGCCCATCGCGTCGAAGATGCGGTAGCCGCCGATGTCCGGGTTGATGCCCCAGCCCTGGCCCGCCAGGTCGCCCGACCACACGAAGCGCACTCCGTCACGGCGCTTCACCGGTGCCGTACGGAACGTGCCGGTGACCGGCTCGCCGGTGCGGCGCGGGTCGTCCGGGTCGGCCAGCAGGACGCGGTAGTGGATCTGCTCGCCCGACGGCAGGCCGCGCAGCCGGGTCGTCCCGGTGAAGTCCGTGCCGGAGCCGAGCAGGGGGCCGTGCCGGCGGACCGGGTTACGGAAGGACTCGGTCGCGGACGTCTCGACGATCATCCGGGCCGGACGGTCGGAACGCACCCACACCAGTCCGGAATCGGTGGTCACGTCCCCGGTCTGCACGCCCCATCCGGCCTGCGGCCGTCCCGACAGGGTGAACGCCGGTGCCGCGCCGAGGGTGGCGGGCACGGCCAGGGCCGCAGACGCGGCGAGAGAGCCGCGCAGCACGCTGCGACGGCCGGGCAGGGGGCTCTGCGAACGGTGTGACATGAATGCGCCTCCAGGGACGGATCCGGCCAATGGACAATGCCACAACTACTGGGGCACCACGGCTCACACGGAAACCACAAGTGAACAGCCGACCCCGCGAAGAAAGGAACCGGCGTGCGACTCCGGGCGCGTCGCGCCCTCGGGAGACGGTTCACGGAACCTCAGGCACGGGTCCTCGGGCATGTGACCTCAGGCACGGGTCCTCGGGCATGGGACGCAGCGGCCCGTGCCATCACGGAGCGGCCCGAGCCATCAGTCGCACACCCTCACGAATCCGCCCCGGCGGCAGATGCGCGTATCCCAGCACCAACCGCACCCGGTCGTCCGGAACCCGCCCGTGGTCCGCGAGCGGACGCACCGAGACCCCGGCCGCCGTCACCCGCCTCATGAACAGGTCCAACGGCCCGTACGCGTCGGGCAGCGTGGCGATGACGTGCAGCCCCGCAGCGATCCCGGACACCTCCGTGCCGGGAAGGTGTTCCTCCAGGGCGGCTACGAGCGCGTCGCGCCGCTCCCGGTACGCGCGCTGGCAGCGCCGCAGCTGCCGGTCGTAGTCGCCCCGCTCGACGAAGCGGGCGAACACCGCCTGGTCGAGCGTCGGATGGCCGAGGTCCATGGTCCGCTTGCGCTCCACGACCTCCTCGGCCAGCGTCTGAGGGACGAGTAGCCAGCCGAGCCGCAACCCCGGGGCGAGGGACTTGCTGACGGACCCGGTGTACGCGACCCGCTCGGGGTCGAGGCCTTGAAGCGCACCCACGGGGGCCCGGTCGTAGCGGAAGTCCCCGTCGTAGTCGTCCTCGACGAGCAGCCCGTCCAACGAGCGTGCCCAGTCGAGGAGTTCGGCCCGTCGACGCGCCGAGTACGCGATCCCGGACGGGAACTGGTGGGAGGGCGTGGTCACGACGACCCCTACCCCCGCCTCCCGCAGCGGACCCATGGCCAGTCCCTCCGCGTCCAGCGGCAGCGGTACGGCGCCGATGCCCGCCGAGGCGTACAGCGCGTTGTGCTGGGGGCTCCCAGGATCCTCGACGCCGACGGCGCGTACCCCGCGCGCGTGGAGCACGAAGCCCAGCAGGGCCGCCGCCTGGGCCACGCCCGAGACCACCACGATCCGTTCCGGGTCCGCGACCACGCCCCGGCGCCGGGCGAGGAGCTCCGCGAGCGCCGTACGCAGCCGGGGCAGCCCGCGCGGATCGGGGTAGCCCAGCGCGTGGTGCGGGAGTTCGGCGAGCACTGAGCGCTGAGCCGCCGCCCATGCGGCACGCGGGAACAGTGACAGGTCCGGCGTTCCAGGGAGGAAGTCGGCGCGGGCCCCGGGGGGACGGGGGCGAGGTCACGCGCCCGGGGGCGTGCGGACCGTACGGCATCGCCCACCCAGGTGCCCGAGCCCCGCCCGCTCCTCACATACCCCTCGGCGGCCAGCTGCTCGTACGCCTCCGTCACCAGTCCCCGTGACACGCCGAGATCGGCGGCCAGTTCACGGCTGGACGGCAGCCGCGTGCCCGGCGCGAGGCGTCCCGTACGGACCGCCTCGCGCAGCGCCGCCTGCAACGTGCGCCCACGCGCGCGTGCCGGTGCGGAGGCGGCCGGCAGAAGCAGTTCCCAGGCGGCGGCCCAGGGAGCGGAACCCGACGGCGGACCCTGCCGGCCTTGCCGACCTTCCGGATTGGTCCCCGATGACGTCATGGAAGTGGACCTTAAACCGGACCGCCCGCCTTCATAGCGTCACCACCATGAACGCCACGACCACCCGCGGAACCCTCCTCACCGCCCTCGCCTGCGTCCTCGTCGGCGCCTCCTTCACCGCCAACAGCCTCCTCGGCGACTACCCGTACGCGGGCGGCCAGTTCCTCCGCTACGGCCTCGCCTGTCTGCTGCTCCTCCCGCTGGTCGGCCGCGGCGCCTTGGCACCCCTGCGGCGGCTGGCCCCGCGTCAGTGGGCGCGGCTGGCGCTGCTCGCGGCCGTCGGCATGGTCGGGTTCAACCTCGCGGTGATCGCGGCCGAGCGCACCGCGGAACCCGCCGTACCCGGCGTCTTCGTGGGCTGTGCGCCCGTGGTCGTCGCCGTGGTCATTCCCCTCATGGAGGGGCGTCGAGCGCAGCGGCTCGTCCTGTACGGCGCGTCGCTCGTCGCGGCGGGCGCGTTCACGGTCCAGGGGTGGGGCCGTACCGACGGCGCCGGAATCGCCTTCTCCCTGGGCGCCCTGGTGGGGGAGGTCGGTTTCGCGGTGCTCGCCGTGCCGGTGCTGCGCCCGCTCGGACCACGGCTGCTGTCGGCCACGGTGTGCGGGATCGCCGCGGTCGAGTCGGCGGCGGCCGGCGTCCTCACGGAGGGCACCGCCTGGCTGCGCACACCGGACCCGACCGAGACGGCCGCGCTGCTGTGGCAGGCGGTGGTCGTCACCGTCATCGGCTTCGTCTGCTGGTACATGGGCATGGAGCGCATCGGCGCGGAGCGCGCCACGCTCTTCTCCGGTCTCATCCCCGTGGCCGCCGCCTGCACCGCCCCCCTCGTCGGCACGGGCTCGTACGGCCTCGCGCAGGCCCTCGGCAGCGCGCTGGTCGGTGCCGGGGTCGCGCTGGGATCGCGGGTGCCCGCCCGCGCCACGTCCGGTCCGGTACGCCGAAGTGGCCGCCGGGCGTCGCCTGGACAGGGCGGCACCCGTCGGATGGGATGGAGGGCGTGACCACCGACACCGCGACCGAGGTCTTCGAAGAACACCGGCCCGTCCTGATGGGCGTCGCCTACCGCATGCTCGGTCGGGTGGCCGACGCGGAGGACGTGGTCCAAGAGGCGTGGCTGCGCTGGTCCGGCACCGACCCTTCCGACGTGCGCGCACCACGCGGCTACCTCGTCCGGATCACCACCCGGCTCGCCATCGACCGGCTGCGCCACGTGAAGTCCCGCAACGAGGCGTACGTCGGCCCCTGGCTGCCCGAGCCGTACGCCACCGACTTCGCGGACACGGTTCCGGACGCCGCCGAGCGGGCCGTGCTCGCCGACTCCGTGTCGCTGGCCGTCCTCGTCGTCCTGGAATCCCTGTCACCGCTGGAGCGCGCGGTCTTCGTCCTCCGCGAGGCCTTCGGCTACCCGTACGCCGACATCGCGGCCGTCCTCGACCGCAGCGAGCCCGCCGTGCGCCAGCTCGCCGGGCGGGCCCGCAAGCACGTGCACGAGCGGCGGCCGCGCTACGAGGTGGACCCGGCCGAGCGCCGCGAGATGACGGAGAAGTTCCTCGCCGCCGCGGCCGGCGGCGACCTGGAGGACCTCATGTCGCTGCTGGCCCCCGACGTCCGCCTGGTGGGCGACAGCGGCGGCCTCGCGCAGGCGCCCGTGCGGGTGCTGGAGTCGGCCGACAAGGTGGGGCGGTTCTTGCACGGTGCGGCCCGGAAGGGCGTACCGGACGCGTCGTTCCGCTTCATGGAGATCAACGGCGGCCCCGCGCTCGTCACCCTGTCCGGCGGCAAGGTGGACAGCGTGTTGCAACTCGACGTCGTGGACGGCCGGGTCCAGTGCGTCTACATCCTTCGCAACCCGGAGAAGCTGCTGTCGCTGACGGTCGACCACCAGCCGTCGCAGGACTAGCCACCTCACCACGCAGCCGTCCTACTCCCCGGGATTGGTCTTGACCAAGGGTGAGGGCCGCCTTATCGTCGCAGAGAAAGTGCAACAACCTTTAATAAACAAGGGCGCTAAAACGCCGCCGGCCACGGCGAAACGCGGAGGACAGGGTGGGGACCACGCAGCTCGAAACGGCGCCGGAGCCGAAGTACTGGCATCTCAAGACCGTGCTCAGTGAAGCACTGGACTCCGAGTTCTCGGTGGGCGAGATCCTGCCCAACGAGCGTGACCTCGCGGCCCGCTTCGGCGTGGCCCGCGCGACGCTCCGCCAGGCACTGGAGCAGCTCGAACTGGAAGGCCGGCTCCAGCGCCGCCGCGGAGTCGGCACCACTGTCGCCCCGCCGCGCATGGGGGTGGCCGTCGGAACCGAGGAGCACACCTGGCCGGGCGCGGCCGGCGACGCCTGGCAGCCCGCCGACTGCACGGTGGCGGCTCCGCCCGCGGCGGTGGCAGACCTCCTGGAGTCCGTCCATGGCGAGCAGGTGCACACGGTGCGCCGCTCCCGGGTGAGCCGAGGCCAGCCCGTCGCCGCCGAACTGGTCTACGTCCCGGCATCCTCCGTGCCCGCCCTCCCCGCCATAGACACCCCTCCGGTGCGGCCCGCGCGCGTGCCGTGCTGCGCGAGCTCCAGCACCTGGAGCTGGAGGGCCAGGACCGTGCGGTGGAGCTCGGCTCCGCCAGCGCGGAGGACGCCAAGGAGCTCGACCGGCTGCCCGGCGCCCCGGTCCTCGTCGTCACGACCCGCTTCTTCGCCGCGGGGCGCACCGCGGCGGTCTCCGTGGCCACCTACCGCGCCGACACCTGCCGGCTGACCTTCGGTGACCACGACGGCGTCGAGATCCACCACGGTCCGGAGCGCCGCGCCTCCTGAACCGTCCGAGAAACCGCACCAGTCGCGCCCCGGGATGCCCGGGGCGCGATTTTTGTGCCCGACCGAGCGAGGCTCATATGCCGCTCAGCGCCGCGCCGTCACCGTGCTCTCCACCGCGAACAACTCCTCCTCCACATGGTCCAGCGCCAGCCGCAGTGCCCCGGTCGCGACGGCCGCCGCACCCAGCTTGGAGAGCGTCACCCTGGGAGGGCGCAGACAGCAGCGCGCCAGTTCGCCGCGCAGCGGGTCGAGCACACCGTCCAGGCCGGCCGCCCAGCCGCCGATGACGACCACCTCGGGGTCGAGTGCCAGGACGAGCGTCGCCACGTCGTGGACGAGCCGGTCGACGAAGCGGTCGACGGCCGCGCGGGCCCGCTCGTCGCCCTCACGCGCGTGCGCGAACACCTCGGCCACCGCCTGCTCGTCCAGGGGATGCAGGGGTTCGTCGGTGGTCGACAGCAACGCCTCCGGCCTGGCCCCGCGGCCCAGCAGATGCAGCGCGCCGATCTCCCCGGCCGCGCCCCCGAACCCCCGGTGCAGCCGCCCGCCGATCAGCGAACCGGCGCCGGGGCTGAGGCCCGCCAGCACGAACACCATGTCGTCGGAGTCGGTGCCCGCACCCTTCCAGTGCTCGGCGACCGCCGCCGCGTTGGCGTCGTTCTCGACCAGCACCGGGCACTTGAACGAACGGCTCAGCCGCTCGCCCAGCTTCAGCCCCGTCCACTCCGGAAGGGCCGTGCCCAGCCGCACCGTGCCGTCGGTCTCGACGACCCCGGGGCTTCCCACACCGACCGCGCGCAGCGAGCCGCGGGAGACGCCCACGCGGCGCAGCAGTTCGGCGACCGTCGTGCGCAGCCGCTCCAGCCGTTCGTCCGCCGACGCCTTCTCGTCGACGTCCTTGGACAGGGTGCCCAGCACCTGACCGTCGAGATCCGCGACGAGCGCCGTCACCCGGTGGGCTCCGATGTCCAGGCCCAGCAGATGACCGGCCTCCGCCCGGAACCGGAACCGTCGCGCGGGCCGCCCCTGCCGCCGTGCGGCACCCTCGTCGGCCGCCCGCTCCACGACGAGTCCCGTCTCGACCAGCCCCTCGACCACGCCCTCGACCGTCGGCCGGGACAGACCGGTCACCCGGGTGATCTCGGTCAGCGTCGCGTGGTCCGTGGCGCGCAACGCGTGCAGCACCACCGCTGAATTGATCCTGCGCAGCAGCGAAGGGTCCCCGCCGGTCAGCCGCCCCAACGTCCGTCCTCCCAGCTCGTGCGCGTGTTGGGCGGATGGTACTCGTCCTGGCCGACAGCGGCGAGGGCCGCAGCGTCCGGACCGGTGGCGGGCCCGGACGGCCCAGTACCAGCGCTCCCGTCAGCCTGGAGCCACGAACCCCGACTCGTACGCCGCGATCACGGCCTGCGTACGGTCCCGCGCGCCGAGCTTGGCGAGGACGGAACTCACATGCGACTTCACCGTCTCCGTGCCGACGACCAGCCGCCGGGCGATCTCCGCGTTCGACAGTCCGCGGGCCATCAGCCGCAGCACCTCCGCCTCCCGGCCCGTCAGCGCGGCCCGCTCCATGGCCGCCCGCGCCTCCCGGTTCCCGCCGTCGTCCCCGTACTCGGCGGCCAACTGCCGCACCGACGCCGGGAACAGCAGCGACTCGCCCTCCGCCACCAGCCGCACGGCGTGCACGATCTCCGCAGGCCGGGCCCGCTTCAGCAGGAATCCGTCGGCGCCCGCCCGCAGCGCCTCGTACACGTACTCGTCGTTCTCGAACGTCGTCACCACGAGGATCTTCGGCGGCTCCGGCACGGTCCGCAGCACCGCACGCGTGGCCTCGATGCCGTCCAGCAGCGGCATGCGGACGTCCATGGCCACGACGTCCGGCCGCAGTTGCCGCACCAAGGGGATCACCGCGGCACCGTCGGCCGCCTCCCCGACGACCTCGATGTCGGGCTGCGCTTCCAGTACGGCTCGCAGCCCAGCGCGCACGAGGGGCTCGTCGTCGACGAGCAGGACGGTGACCGGCATCCGGCCAGCCTAGATCAACAGTGCGGCACCAGGGTCGGCTTCCGGCCTGCGCGGGCCGCCACCGGTCAGCGCAGCGGCAGCTCGACCCGCACCTGCCAGTCGCCCCGGTCCGGGCCCGTCTGCGCCCGGCCACCGAGCAACGCTGCACGCTCCCGTATCCCCCGCAGCCCGCTGCCCCGCCCCGGCCCGGGTATCTCCGCCGTCAGCGGATTGCGGACCTCCAGGCCGAGCGAGCCGCCCGCCACCGCGACGCGGACCTGGACGGGCACGCCGCCCGCATGCCGCAGCACATTGGTCAGCGATTCCTGGAGGATGCGGTAACCCTCGCGGGAGACCGGGCCGGGCACGGTCTCCAGGGGCCCGGAGAGCTCGGCGTCGACCTTGGCGCCGGAGGCCCGCGCCGACTCCAGCAGCCGGTCGGCCTCGGTCAGGGTCGGGCGGCTGCTCACCGGGCGGTCCGCCTCGCGCAGGATGCCGAGGACCCGCTCCAGGTCCTCCAGCGCGGCCCGGCCGGTGTCCTCGATGGCGCCCAGGGCCCGGTCCGTGAACTCCGGGTCGCCCGCGGCCCGCGCCGCGCCCGCCTGCACCACCGCCACCGTCAGCGCGTGCCCGATGGAGTCGTGCAGCTCCCGGGCGATGCGGTTGCGCTCCAACAGCTGCTCGGTGCGCTCCTCCAGGGCGGCGAGCCGCTCGGCCGGGGAGGGCCCGAGCAGGCGGCGCGCGATGGCGGTGACCAGCTCACCGAGACCGACCACGAGGCCGTACAGCGCGATGAGGGGGAGCAGTGCCAGCAGGCCGTACACCCAGTGCGGTTGCGCGATGTCGAGGAGGGGGTTGTCGTACGGAACGCGCCCGAACGCCGCCGCCATCAGGTCGAAGGTGAGCAACGGTCCCCAGGTGGTGGTGCCCATGGCCACCGCGCCCAGGGCCATCCGGACCTCCAGCCACAGCACCGTACGCAGCCGGTCCCGCCACGTCGCCGACGGCACGGTGGAGATCCCCGAGTCCCGCTCACCCGGCACCAGCAGCAACTGCGCCTGCACACCCTCACCGTGCCGCACGGCCGGGATCAACCCGACCGGAATCAGCAGCAGCGCGGGCACCCACGGCTTCGACATGTCGATGAACAGCCACACGCTCTCGAACAGCATCGGCACCCACAGGTGCAACCAGCGCGTGTACGTCGTCCCCCGGAACAGCGGGCGCAGGAAGCGGGCCATTCCGGCATCCTGCCAGCCACCACTGACAACGGACCTCCCCCGAGCGGGGGAGACGATCTCCGCGCGCGGGGGAGGAACCGACCCCGTTCCCCGGGCCAGGCTGTCCACCATGACCAGCATCGACATACAGGACCTCACCAAGGAGTACGGCAGCAAGCGCGCCGTGGACCACCTCACCTTCCGCGTGCTCCCCGGCCGGGTCACCGGCTTCCTCGGCCCGAACGGCGCCGGGAAGTCCACCACCCTGCGCCTCGTCCTCGGCCTGGACCGCCCGACGTCCGGCACCGCCACGGTCGGCGGCCGCGCCTACGCCACCCTCGACGAACCCCTGCGCCACGTGGGCGCGCTGCTCGACGCCCAGGCCCCGCACGGTTCACGGACCGCCCGCGACCATCTGCGGGCGCTCGCGGCAAGCAACCGCATCGGGGCCGGCCGCGTCGACGAGGTCCTGGAGGAGGCCGGACTGGCCTCGGTCGCGCGGCGCCGAGTGAAGACGTACTCCCTGGGGATGCGCCAGCGCCTGGGCATCGCGGCCGCCCTGCTCGGCGACCCGCCCGTGGTGCTGCTCGACGAACCGTCCAACGGTCTGGACCCCGAGGGCATCATCTGGATCCGCGAACTGCTGCGCCGCCTCGCCCGCGAGGGCCGCACCGTCCTGGTCTCCAGTCACCTCATGAACGAGACCGCGTCCTTCGCCGACCACCTGATCGTCCTCGGCCGCGGACGGCTGCTCGCCGACACTCCCATGCGGGACTTCATCCACGCGCGCGTGGAGCCGCGCGTCCGGGTACGCACCACCGACGGCCCCGCACTGCGGGGGCTCCTCACGCGGCACGGTTACGAAGCGAGCGTGGACGACGAGGGGCGGTGGACCGTCCACCAAGCGCGCGTGGAGGACATCGGCCGCCTCGCCTCGGATGCCGGACTGCCCCTCCTCGAACTCTCGGCGGAAGAGGGCACGTTGGAACAGGCCTACCTCGATCTGACGGCCGCAGAAGCCGAGTTCACCTCGACCCCCGCCCAGCCCCAGGAGGCCTGATCATGGCGTTCGCACCCGTACTCCACGCCGAGTGGATCAAGATCCGTACTCTGCGGTCGATGCTCTGGGCCCTCGGTACGATCGTTCTCGCCACCGCGGCCTTCTCGGCGCTCGCCGCACTCGACGGAGGCGGGGACTTCGACCCGCTGTTCGCGGCGTTCTTCGGGGTCAGTTTCGGGCAGGTCGCGGCGGTCGCCTTCGGCGCGACGGCCGTCTCGTCCGAGTTCCAGGCCGGCGCCCTGCGCGTCTCGTTGTCCGCCGTGCCCCAGCGGGGGCGGTGGTTCGCGGCCAAGGCGGTGGCCGTCGGCGTACCGGCTCTGGCCGTCGGTCTGTTCACGGGCGTCGTGAGCCTGGCCGTGGGCACGGCGGTCCTCGGCGAGAAGGCGAACGGGCTCACCTGGACCGAGGGCCTGCGCGGAGCCGTCGGCTGTGGCGTCTACCTGGCGCTGATGGCCCTGCTCGCGGCCGGACTCACGGCCCTGCTGCGCAGCGGTGTCGCCACACTCGGCATCCTGATCCCCTTTCTGCTCCTCGTGTCCTTCGTGGTCGGAGACAAGTCGGGAACCGTCGCCGACTTCCTGCCCGACAAGGCGGGACAGGTGGTTCTCCACGAGACGCAGCAGGGAACGCTCGGGCCCTGGAGCGGACTGGCGGTGACGGCGTGCTGGACAGCGGCGGCGCTGCTGGCGGGAGCCTGGAGCATACGGCGCCGGGACGCGTGACCTGCAGGGCAGGTGCCCCCGCCTCCAACTGTCAGTCCCGGCAGGTTTACTGGACCCCATGGACATCGAGCGGTACCTGGCCGCGATCGACGAGGTGTGCTCCCGCCCCTTCCCGGCAGAGCACGGCAGGTCGGACGTAGGCCTGGCGGGACCGGGGTATTTCATCGCGGAGTTAGCGACGAGCCACGGGGCACGGACGGCCGACGCGGTGGAGCGAACAGGGACAGCGGAGGACTTCCACGACGTCAAGGAGGCCATCTCCGAGCAGCTGAACAGCCGTTGGGGACGGCAGCAGCCACCCTGGGGCATGCTCACCCTCAGGGTGCGCATCGATCGTGGCGAGGTGATACCCGAGCCCTGGAACACGTCGAGCCACGTCGTGGACGAGCTGAACGTGTGGCAGGCGGACGGATCCGGCCGCTGGGTCGCCGTCGGCGTCGCCGACCGGGAGCCGGACGACGAGATACGGCTCCTGGCCATAGTGACGGAGACGGCCCAACCGTAGCCCCGGACAGCCCGGACAGCCCGGCCATAGTCCCGGGGACAGTCCGGCCGCAGTCCCGTGGACAGTCCGGCCATGACGACAAGTCCTAGGCGAGCGCCGCCTCCCGCAACCGCCCGAACTCCTCCGCCATCGTCGCCGCCGTCCAGTGCGCGTTCAGCCCACTGGGATTGGGCAGCACCCACACACGCGTGTCGCCGATCCGCCGCTCCTGAGGACCTGTCGAGGCCTTGCGGTCATGGAACGCCGACCTGTACGCGGTCACCCCCACCACGGCCAGCCAGCGCGGCCGCAGCCGCTCGACCTTGGCGGTGAGCAGACGTCCGCCCTCCGCGTACTCCTCGGCGGTCAGCTCGTCGGCACGGGCGGTCGCCCGCGCCACGACGTTCGTGATCCCGAGCCCGTACGCGGGCAACTGGCCCTGCTCGGACGGCTTCATGAGCCGTGGGGTGAAGCCGGACAGGTGCAGCACCGGCCAGAAGCGGTTGCCTGGACGGGCGAAGTGATGGCCCGTCGCGGCCGTCATCAATCCCGGATTGATGCCGCAGAAGAGCACACGGAGACCGTCCGCGACGACATCCGGTACGAGACGGTCGCGGGCGGCCTGAAGCTCCGCAGCGGTGAACCGCGTCAGAGGATCGCCCCCGGCGCGTAGCCCGCGGCCTCGGGGCGCTGCTTCACGATCTCCTCGATGCGGCCGACGACGGCGGCGACCTGGCCGGCGGCGGCGCCCGTGAAGGACAGCTTGTCGGCCATCAGCGCGTCGAGCTGGGCCCGGTCCAGTGGGATGCGTCCGTCCGCCGCCAGCTTGTCGAGCAGTTCGTTGCGCTCGGCACCCTGCTCGCGCATCGCGAGGGCCGAGGCGACGGCGTTCTCCTTGATGGCCTCGTGCGCGAGCTCGCGGCCCACGCCCGCGCGCACCGCGCCCATCAGCACCTTGGTCGTGGCGAGGAACGGCAGGTAGCGGTCCAGCTCCCGCGCCACGACCGCCGGGAACGCACCGAACTCGTCGAGCACCGTCAGGAACGTCTCCAGCAGCCCGTCCAGCGCGAAGAACGCGTCCGGCAGCGCGACCCGGCGTACCACCGAGCACGACACGTCGCCCTCGTTCCACTGGTCGCCGGCCAGCTCGCCGGTCATCGAGGCGTAGCCGCGCAGGATCACCATGAGGCCGTTGACGCGCTCGCAGGAGCGGGTGTTCATCTTGTGCGGCATGGCGGACGAGCCGACCTGGCCGGGCTTGAAGCCCTCGGTCACCAGCTCGTGCCCGGCCATCAGCCGGATTGTCTTGGCCAGCGACGACGGCGCGGCCGCCAGCTGCACCAGCGCGGTCACGACCTCGTAGTCCAGCGAGCGGGGGTAGACCTGACCGACCGAGGTGAACGCCTGCGAGAAGCCCAGGTGCCCGGCGATCCGGTGCTCCAGGTCCGCCAGCTTCGACGCATCCCCGCCCAGCAGGTCCAGCATGTCCTGCGCCGTACCGACCGGGCCCTTGATGCCGCGCAGCGGGTAGCGGCCGAGCAGCTCCTCGACCCGGCCGTACGCCACGAGCAGCTCGTCGGCCGCGGTCGCGAAGCGCTTGCCGAGGGTGGTGGCCTGCGCCGCCACGTTGTGCGAGCGGCCGGCCATGACCAGCTCGCCGTGCTCGCCCGCCAGCTTCCCGAGCCGCGCCAGCACGGCCACCGTACGGTCGCGCACCAGCTCCAGGGAGAGCCGGATCTGCAGCTGCTCCACGTTCTCGGTGAGGTCGCGGGACGTCATGCCCTTGTGCACGTGCTCGTGCCCGGCGAGGTCGTTGAACTCCTCGATCCGCGCCTTCACGTCGTGCCGGGTGACCTTCTCGCGCTCGGCGATCGAGGCCAGGTCGACCTGGTCCAGTACCCGCTCGTAGTCGGCGAGCGCCGCGTCCGGCACCTCGATCCCGAGGTCCTTCTGGGCCCGCAGCACGGCCAGCCAGAGCTGCCGCTCCAGCCTCACCTTCTGCTCGGGCGACCAGAGCGTGGCGAGCTCGGTGGAGGCGTACCGTCCGGCGAGGACGTTCGGGATGCGGGGCTTGGCTGGCGCAGGAGTCACGTGTCGTGATTCTACTGGCGATTAGTGCAGGCCGGCGCCCCGGGGTTCTTCGGCGGAAGCTACGAGAAACCGTACGGGACTTACGAAGCGGGCTCCGCGGCGTCCGCGATCTCCGCCAGGACGTCCGCGTGGCACAGCTCCGGCGCGCACCAGCACGCCAGCGTCCTGCCGCGCAGTGCCGGCACCAGGGCGAGGAGGCCGGGCCGCTCCATGAGGTACGCGCGGTACTTCACCATGATCTCGGCCCGCGTCCCGTCCCGTTTCTTCTTGGCGGTGTCGTACTGGAAGGGGTTGTAGAGCGGGTGCCGGGGCAGGTCCCAGTGGCCCATGGTCCAGCGCCGGCCGACGTAGACCAGATCATCGGGGGCGTTCTCCAGCCGTGGGCCGAACTCGCGGATGCGGCCCCTGAGGTTGATCACGGTGGTGGCCACGCCCGGCTCTCCCTCCGATGCGTCGGTGCGGTCCCGTACGGGCTCTTCGTTGACTGGAGTACTAGGCTGCCGGACCCTCGTACGGCAGCAACTCGGGGCGCTTCGCCGGGCGCCCGTCGCCCGATGAGCGTCCCGTCAGGCGGCGGCCGATCCAGGGCAGCAGATGCTGCCGGGCGAAGCGGACGTCGGCCGCTCGCCGCGCGCCCCACGCGGGCGGTGCCGTGACCGGCGGCGGGGTGCGCCAGCCGGGGTCCTCCGGTTCGTGGCCGAGGGTCTGCCAGACCGCCTCGGCGACCCGTCGGTGGCCCTCGGCCGTGAGGTGCAGCCGGTCCACGTCCCACAGCCGGGGATCACTCAGCGAAGGCGCCCCGTACAGGTCGACGACCAGCGCGCCGTGCCGGGCCGCCAGCTCGTCGACGCAGGCGAACAGCTCCTCCATCCGCGGCCGGAACCGCTCCAGCACCGGGCCCTGACGGCCGGGGCTGCGCATCAGGACGAGCTGCCCGCAGGACGGGGCGAGGCGTTCCACGGCTTCCTCCAGGAGCCCGCGCACCCGCCCCATGTCGCACTTGGGCCGCAGCGTGTCGTTGAGGCCGCCGACCAGCGTGACCACGTCCGCCCGCATCGCGGCCGCCGTGTCCACCTGCTCGTCGACGATCTGTCCGATGAGTTTCCCGCGCACCGCCAGATTGGCGTACCGGAACCCTGGCGCCCGCGCGGCCATCCGCGCCGCGAGGAGGTCCGCCCAGCCCCGGTAGGAACCGTCGGGCAACCGGTCCGACATGCCCTCGGTGAAGGAGTCGCCGACCGTGACAAGGCTGGTGTACGTGGGGTTCGTGGGGTTCGTCCGCATGGCGACAGAGATAGTATCCCGTGCACATACCCGGCGGTCGGTCGGCCTTCGTGGCCCGGCCGGAGACCCGTAAATCGGTCGGCGCCCGTGCTCTCAGACGGCCGGCTGCCCGAACAGCTCCCGCAACACATCCTCCATGGTCACCAGTCCCGCGAGCCGTCCGTCCGAGCCCAGCACGGCCGCCAGGTGCGTACGGCTGCGCCGCATCGCCGTCAGCACGTCGTCGAGCGGTGCGGTCTCCCGGACCCGGGCGATCTGCCGCATGTCCTTCACCGGGAAGGGCTCGTCACGCGACGCCGCGTCCAGCGCGTCCTTCACATGCAGATAGCCGACGATGCGGCGCCCCTCGTCCACCACGGGGAACCGGGAGAAGCCGGTCTCGGCCGACAACCGCTCCAGCTCCTCGGGGACAACCCCCACGCGCGCGTAGACGACGCGTTCCAGTGGCAGGGCAACGTTGCGGACGGCCGTGCGGCCGAGCTCCAGCGCGTCGTGCAGCCGCTCCTGCGCCCGGTCGTCGATGAGCCCCGCCTCACCGGAGTCCTGGACGAGACGGGCGAGCTCGGCGTCCGAGAAGGTCGCGGTCACCTCGTCCTTCGTCTCGATCCGCAGCAGCTTGAGCAGCGCGTTCGCGAAGGCGTTGACCGTGAAGATCACCGGCCGCAGCGCCCGGGCCAGCGTCACCAGCGGCGGACCCAGCAGCAGCGCGCTGCGCACCGGTTCCGCGAGCGCGACGTTCTTCGGCACCATCTCGCCGAGCAGCATGTGCAGATACGTGGCCAGGGTCAGCGCGATCACGAACGACACCGCGTGCCCGGCGCCCGGCGGGACGCCGACCGCGTGGAACACCGGCTCCAGCAGATGCGCGATCGCGGGCTCCGCCACCACACCCAGGACCAGCGTGCACAGGGTGATGCCGAGCTGCGCGGCCGCCATCAGCGCGGACACGTGCTGCAGGCCCCACAGCACACTGCGGGCACGCCGGTCGCCCTGGTCGGCGTGCGGTTCGATCTGGCTGCGGCGCACGGAGATCAGCGCGAACTCGCCGCCGACGAAGAAGGCGTTGACGACCAGCGTCGCGAGACCGATCAGCAACTGGAGGACGGTCATCGCTGCCCCTCCTCGTCGGCAGGGTCGTCGGGGCAGCCGGGACCGTCGGGGTCACCGGGGTCGCCGGACAGGAGCGGCGCGTGCATCAGTACCCGAGCGGCCCGGCGCCCCGAGGCGTCCACCACGTCGAGCTGCCACCCGGCGATATCGACGGTGTCGCCCACGGCCGGTATGCGGCCCAGTTCGGTCGCGACGAGACCCGCGAGCGTCTCGTACGGCCCGTCCGGCACGCGCAGCCCCACGCGCACTAGCTGGTCGGTACGGGCCGAGCCGTCGGCCGAGTACAGCGCGCGGCCGTCGTCGTCCGTGCCGGCCGGCGCCAGGTCGGGCGTCTCGTGCGGGTCGTGCTCGTCACGGACCTCGCCGACGACCTCCTCGACGATGTCCTCCAGGGTGACGACGCCGGCGGTGCCTCCGTACTCGTCGATGACGACCGCCATCGTGCGCTTGCCGCCCAGCCGGTCCAGGAGCCGGTCCACGGTGAGTGTCTCCGGGACGAAGAGCGGCTCGCGCAGCAGCTCGGCCACGAAGACGTGGAGACGGTTCTCGGCGGGCACGGCCAGGCAGTCCTTGATGTGGACCGTGCCGACGACCGAGTCGAGGCTGTCCCGGTAGACCGGGAAGCGGGACAGGCCGGTGGCCCGGGTCGCGTTCGTCACGTCCTCGCAGGTCGCCTGGGCGTCCAGGGCGATGACCTGGACGCGCGGGGTCATCACGTTCTCCGCGGTCAGGTCGGCGAGGTTCAGCGTGCGCACGAACAGCTCGGCCGTGTCCGCCTCCAGGGCGCCCTCCCGGGCGGAGTGCCGGGCGAGAGCGGCCAGTTCCTGGGGGCCGCGGGCGGAGGCCAGCTCCTCGGCGGGCTCGATGCCGAGGCGGCGCACGAGACGGTTCGCGGTGTTGTTGAGGTGCGTGATGAAGGGGCGGAACGCGGCACTGAACCAGCGCTGCGGGTTCGCCACGTGCCTCGCCACGGCGAGCGGGGACGAGATCGCCCAGTTCTTGGGCACCAGCTCGCCCACCACCATCAGGAAGACGGTCGACAGGCCCGTGCCGATGACCAGCGCGAGCGTGCCCGACGCCGAGCTCGGCACGCCCAGGGACTCAAGGGGCCCCGCGATCAGCCGGGCGATCGACGGCTCGGCGAGCATGCCGACCACCAGGTTGGTGACGGTGATGCCGAGCTGGGCCCCGGAGAGCTGGAACGTCAGGTTCCGTACGGCTTTGAGGGCGCCCGGCGCGCCGCGCACGCCTCGCTCGACGGCCCGCTCCAGCTCACTGCGCTCGACTGTGGTCAGCGAGAACTCGGCGGCGACGAAGGCGCCGCAGATGAGGCACAGCAGCACCGCCACCAGGAGGAGCAGCACTTCGGTCATCGGTTCACCCCCGTCCCAGAATCCGGCAGGGATGAACCGCTCGCGCGACGCCGAGCGGCGCGCGGACCGGAGGGCCGGCTACTGGGAGGCTCGCCCATGGGTGGACGCTCACAACCTTTCTGTACGGGTTGGGACGGTGCCCCCATGGTAAGGACCGGAAATGCCACTTGCGCCGATCAGTCCGGGGCCTTCCGCGTCAGTCCGGGTTACTCCGGGTCAAGTCCGCGTCAGGCCGTGTCACGCCGTCCCGTCGTCGAGCGGCTTACCCACCGCCGCCACTTCTCCTCGGGCGCTTACCCCGCCGCACGCCACGCATGGTGCGCGGTCCCGTTCCGCTGGAGCGCCATCGCGTCCCCGCGCCATCCACCGAGTCGCACGAACCGCTCCTCCGCGGCGGCCACAGCGCCGTGCCGATGCCGAGACGGCGGTGCTCCGGGTGCACCGCGAGCCGGTACAGATGGCAGCGCCAGCCGTCGAATCTTGGCCGCTCACCAACATCCGCTGCCGGTATCTACAGGGGCTTGACCCAGCGTCGCCAGTGGTCCTCGCGATGGTAGCCACCCGCGGCCCACGTGTGGTGGGCCTGTTCGTTGACTTCCAGGACCATGGCGTCGGCGCGTCGCCCGCCCAGGGCGGTGAAGCGTTGTTCTGCTGCTTCCAGCAGGGCGGTGGCGATGCCTTGCCGACGGTGGCCGGGGTGTACGGCGAGCCGGTAGGCGGAGCATCGCCATCCGTCGAATCCGGCTATGACGGTTCCGGTGAGGAGGCCGTCGCGCTCTGCGAGGAGCAGGGCTTCGGGGTCTCGTGTGATGAGTCGGGCCACTCCGTCGTGGTCGTCGCTGATGCTCGTTCCTTCCGCGGCGTCGCGCCAGAACCGCAGCACGGTGTCGATGTCCGCGAGGGTGGCGTGGCGGATGTGGAGATCGCTCATGGGGTGAGCCAAGCAGAGCGCCGGCCTGTCTGGCGAACGGTTTCCGTGCCGAGTGTGGACATCGTGGGCTGCTCACCGTCATCGGCGGGGCCAGGGGGAGCTGCCCCTCCTCCTGGTCCCGCCGATGGCATGCGTCCTGCGTGCAGGGGCACGGGGTAGCGGGAGCAGTCGAACCAGGCGATGGTCTGGTGACACACCGTTACGATGGCTCACGCCCCCGCTGTGATACCTGGCCCCACGTCTTCGAGGACGAGGACTGGGAGGATGGCCAGTCCTAGATCCTGAAGATCCACGTTCGGGCCGGCGGCCTTCTCGGCAACGCTGGGCAGCCAGCCTGAACGCCTTGCGGCGTTCGTCGACAGGCGCGAGGCCGGCGATCTTTTGCGTACACCGAAGCCCTCGCGGGAGGTCCACGACGCGTACAGGTTGACCTGGACGCCGGTGCGCAGCCACTGCTCCAGCCCCAGTGTGGAGCGGGACGCCGGGCGGGCCCGGCGGGTACGGGCCGGGGGTGGCTGCCCTGGATGGACATCCGGGCAGGAGTCCGCACAACCTCTGATGATCAAGCGATGGCCACACGCTCACAACCGGGGCCACGGGCTACTTGTACTCCGGTGCCGATTCGGGCACGGGACGACACGGTCCTGCCGTGTTCTACGCGCTGGGGTGGCCGTCGAGAAAGCGAAGCAGCACAGCGGCCTCCGCGCGGAGCCGCGCGACTCGGTCGGCGTGGGCGGGTGCAGTCATCTGTGCCGCGGCTTCCAGTCGTTCCGTGGCCTCGGCTCGCACGATGTCCGCCACAGTGCACTCGCTCAGCTCACGCCGCACTGCCTCGGTGGCGCCGACACCGACCGGTGACTGTTCGAGGGCCAGGCCGCGCGTCGCGGCTTCGGCCACGGGGACCGCCTCCGCGTTGTCCAGCGCGGCCAGCGTCGAGCGCAGGGCGCTCACCGCGGCCTTGTCACGGGAGCGCATCGCTTCCGGGAGGGCTTGACGCATACGAACACGTAGGGACATGCCGGGACCCTATGGCCGCGCTCCCGGCCTCACAACGGGATATCCCCCGCTGCGCCAGAATTCCCGCCCGTTGAATAGCTCGGCGTCGGCAACTCATGGGCCCACTCATGATCAGCGACTGCACCCACGTCAGATCACGCACCCGGACTGGAGTACCGGGCGACGGGCCGTCAGGCAGAAATGTCTGAAACCTGACCGTCACCCCCTCCAACCCTTTCGCTGCCCTCTTTGTCTCACATGACGCAGATGCGTAATACGCAAAAAGCGAGAGGAGTTGTTCATCGATGAGACGCTGTGCAACGTTGCTGGCGTTGCTGGCACTGGTGTTGACAGGAGCGGGCGCCGTGCCGGCTGCTGCTGCCGCGCCGCAGGCCGGCGCTTGCGAGACGGGCTGGGGGAGTATGGCGAAGTCGGCACCGGGGTCGACAGCGATGACCGGTTCCCTGACGGACGTCAGGACCGGCCGTCACGCGTGCTACGACCGGATGGTCTTTGATATTCCGGGCATGACGACGGACGACCCGGCCCTGTACTGGGTGCAGTACGTCCCCGGCTTCGCCCACCCGCCGTCCCAGACCGGCATCCCTGTCGATGGCGGGGCCGTCATCGAAATCGAGTTCACCGCGCCGGTCGATGACTCGCAGTACCCCGTCCGACTCGCGGATCCACTGCCGGGACTGGACTTCAGCGGCTACCAGACCTTCCGGGACGCAAAGTTCGGCGGCTACTACTACGGAGGGACTCACATCGGACTCGGTGTCCGGGCCAAGCTGCCGTTCCGGGTGCTGGTACTGCCCGACCGGCTGGTGGTGGACGTGGCACACAGCTGGTAACCGGGCCCTGCCCGCGCAGTGTCGCCGTGGCACGAGGCTGGCGGCGTAGCCGGTCGGGCTCGCTCTGCCCGGCTCGCTGCGCCGCGGTGGTGAGCAGCGGCGCGGACACCTCGAAAAGGCCTCCGGGTGGGTCGGCGCTGTCCATGGCAGCCACCCGCCCGGGTGGTGGTGGCAGCGGCACCGATGGCGAGGTGCACGGGCCGCGTCCCGCTCCACCCCTGCGCTGCCCAAGCCAGTCAGCTCTGCGCGGACCTTGCCTTCGTCGCCGAGGCGGGCCCCGCGCCGTCCTTCGGCGGAAGGGGCCCCGCGTTGTCCGGGGCTGTATCCGTCTAAGCCCGCGATCACCGTGCCCACCAGCTCCCCGCCCCGCTCGGCAGGACGAGTGCCTCGGGATCGCGGGCGAGGAGCCGCTCCACGCCCTCCCGGTCGTCGCTGACGCTGGTGCCCTCGGCGGCCACCTTCCGGAAGGCGAGCACGGTGTCGAGGTCGTCGGGTGCGGCGGCCCGTATGCGCAGGTCGGTCATGCGGTGATCCCAGCAGCCGTGCCGCACCGCACCCGGAATTCCAGGATCCGCACACCGCCCGCGGTGGAGCGGGACAGCGGGACCTCACTCGTCGCGCAGCGCGTCGATGACCGGCGCGAACACCTCCATGTTCGGCTCCAGCACCGTCAGATACGAGATCCCGTACCGCTCGCGCTGCGCACGCACCTGGTCGGCGATCTCCTTCAGCGTCCCCACCAGCACGATCGGCAGCTGAAGGGCCTGCTCCTCGGTGAGGTGCGGGATATGGGGCAGCCACTCCTGGACGGCCGCGCTCCGGTCGTCCGTGATGACGACCACCTGGAGGAGCAGATTGAGCTCGGCGGGTTCCTTCCGTCCGGCGGCCAGTTCCTGGTACAGGGCGACGCGCTCGTCGAGTTCCTCGGCCGTGATCGGCTGGAGCATGCCGCCGGGCAGCGACCGGGCGCCCGTGAACGCCGCGATGTCCGCGTGGTCGGCGGTGAGCCGCAGCATCCGGTCGCCGTTGGCGCCGACCAGAAGCGGCACACCTGGGCGCTGCACGGGCCGGGGCCGGAACTCGTCCGAGCCGAGGAGCCGGTCGAGCTCCTCGATCGTGCGCCGCAGATGGTCGACGCGCTCGCCCGGCGAACCCCACGGAAGGCCGACGGTCTCGTGCTCCGCCTCCACGTACCCGGTGCCGAGCCCGAGTTCGAGACGGCCGTTCGTCAGCGCGTCCGTGGTGGCCACCTCGCGGGCCAGCAGCGTGGGATTCCAGAAGCCCGCGTTGAGCACGAACGTACCGAGGCGTGGCCGCTCGGTCGCCTCGGCCGCCGCGACCAGGGCGGGGAACGGTGCCGACATGCCGAGATGGTCGGGGACCAGGATCACGTCGTACCCGAGCTCCTCGGCCCTGCGGCACTTCGCGCGCCACTCCTCGGTGGTCGTGGACTGCAGCAGACTGACCCCGAAGCGGAACGGCCGTGGCATGAACTCTCCTCACATTCAAGGGACTTGAGCGCGCCTGGCGAGTACATCACTCGTGCGCGATGGCCGCCAGCACGTTCATCCGGGATGCGCGCAGCGCGGGCAGCAGCGCCGCCACGATGCCCACGACGGCCGACCCTACGACGACCGCGACGACCGTGCCCCAGGGGATCGCCAGCGCCTTCATGCCCTGCAGCGCCAGCACCTGCTGTGTGCACACGCCCCAGACCAGCCCCAGTGCCAGCCCGAGGACCGCGCCGAACACGGCGATCACCACCGACTCCAGTCGGATCATCCGCCGCAGTTGCCGCCGGGCGAGCCCGATCGCGCGCAGCAGTCCGATCTCGCGGGTGCGCTCGACCACCGACAGGGCGAGGGTGTTGACCACGCCGAGCACCGCGATGACGATCGCGAGGCCGAGCAGCGCGTACACCAGGTAGAGCAGCACCGCGATCTGGTCGCGGACCAGCTTCTTGTAGTCGGCCTGGTCGCGGACCTGCACCTGCGGATACGGGTCGAGGGTCTTCTCCAGCCGAGAGCGCAGCTGGTCGGCGGTGGTTCCGGGGGCGGCGTTCACGTAGAGCGCCGAGTCCTGCCCGTCCGGCACGTACTTCTCGATGGTCCCGAAGCCGAAGTACAACCCGCCCTGGGTCCCGAAGCTGTCGCCGGTGTCCTGGTCGGTGAGCGCGGCCACCGTCAGGTCCGCCTTCCGGCCGGCCGGGAACTCCACCGGGATGGTGCTGCCGATCCTCACGCCGTGCTCCTTCGCGAACTTCCCGTCCATGGCGAGGGAGCCGTCGGCGAGTGCTGCCGCGGTGTCGCCCTCGGTGTACGTGATGTGGGCGACATCGTCGAGCCGCGGGTCGTAGGCGGCGGCCGTGCTCTCGATCCGCTCGCCGTCCGGCAGCCGTACCGCGACCGGTGAGAACCGCTGCCGCACGACCAGTCCGGCGCCGTCCGTGGCGCGGATCCTGTCGGTGACCTCCCGCGGGAACGGCGTGAAGTTCTGGTTCTGGACGATGAAGTCGGCGCCCAGCGTCCTGTCGATCTGGTCGTCGAACGACTTGGTCATGGAGGCGCTGGCCACCGACATCCCGCAGACCAGCGCGAGCCCCACCGTCAGCGCGGCCGCGGTGGCGCCCGTACGGCGCGGGTTGCGCAGGGCGTTGCGCTGGCTCATCCGCCCGATGGAGCCGAACAGCGCGGGGAAGGCCCCGCCCAGCACCCGGATCACCGGCCGCACCAGGAGCGGGCCCGCAGTCACGGTCGCGACGAGCGTCAGGACCACACCGAGGCCCAGCAGTGAGGCCGCCGACGCGGTCTGTGTGGAGACGGCGCACCCCACGAGCGCGGCGGCACCGGCCACGCCGACGACCGAACCGACCACCACACGCACTTTGAGGGGCCGTCCCACACCGGCGATCTCGGCGTCCGCGAGCGCCGCCATCGGCGAGA
Organism: Streptomyces sp. KM273126; assembly: GCF_004337435.2. Classification (NCBI taxonomy): domain Bacteria; kingdom Bacillati; phylum Actinomycetota; class Actinomycetes; order Kitasatosporales; family Streptomycetaceae; genus Streptomyces; species Streptomyces sp. KM273126. The sequence goes on from NZ_SJXB02000002.1 coordinate 1,561,747, forward strand.
CGCCCGCCGCGCGCCGCGCCGGGAGGTACGCCGCGACGAAGGTGACGCCGACGCCCACGGCGTACGCCGAGACGGGAGTGGCCCAGCCGATCACGATCTCCGTGGACTTGAGGTTCATCCCGAGTGCACCCATGAGCCCGATCAGCCCGAAGGCGAGCCCGATACCCGCGGCGAGCCCCAGCGTCGAGCCGACCAGGCCGAGCAGTGTCGCCTCGGTGAGCACGGACCGGCGCACCTGCCGACGGTCGGCACCCAGCGCCCGCAACAGGCCCAGCTCGCGGGTGCGCTGGGCGATCAGCATCGAGAAGGTGTTGACGATCAGGAAGATGCCGACGAGCGTGGCGATCCCGGCGAAGCCGAGCATGACGTACTTGATGACGTCGAGGAAGCCGCCGAGGGAGGCCGCGGACGACTCGGCCTGTTCGTCGGCGGTCTGGTAGGCGTACGTGGTGCGCCCGAGCTCGGCGGCGATGCGCTGCTTGACCACCGTGTCGCCGACGCCGGGCGCGGCGGTCACCGAGATCCCGGTTGCGGCGTCGGGCGAACCGAGCAACTCGGTCTGTGCCGTCCGGGTGTCGAGGAACACCAGTGCGGCACCCGGGTTGGTGGTGGTGAAGGTGGCGATCCCGACGACCTCCACCTTGAAGGAGCCCGGCTGGGCGAGCACCGTCAGGGTGTCGCCGATCTTCACGTCCTTCTTCTTCGCGGTGTCCGCGTCGAGGAGCGCCTGACCGGGCCCCTCGGGCGCGTGTCCCGAGGTCAGCTTCACCGGGCTGCGGTCGGTGACGTACCAGTTGGTGGCGATGGTGGGGGCGCCCGTCGTCGGGCCGACCGGCTCGTTGTCGCGGTCGACGACGGTGATGTTCTCCACGGAGGCGTCGACATGGGTGTCCGCGACGCCGTCGATCCGGGCGATCCGCTGCGCGAGCGACGCGGGCACCGTCGGCGTCGCACCCGACGGGATCTGTGACTCCAGGTCCTCCTTGGGTGTCACGGTCACGTCGGCCGATGTGGAGGCGAACAGCCGGTCGAAGGTGCGGCTGACCGTGTCCGAGAAGATCAGGCTGCCCGCGACGAAGGCCACGGACAGCAGGACGGCCAGCGCGGACAGCAGCAGCCGGCCCTTGTGCGCGAGAAAGCTCCGGAGCGTCGCCTTGAGCACGGCCTCAGTCCTTGTCGGGGGAGCCTTCGGGGGACTTTTCCGGGATGGCGCCGGGGAGCGCGCCACCGTCGGGGCGTACCTGCGCCGGGGTGCCGGTTCCCCCGGTGAACAGGCGCATACGCTCCAGCACCGCCTCCGCCGTGGGGCGCTGCATCTCGTCCACGATGCGCCCGTCCGCCAGGAAGAGCACCAGGTCGGAGTGGCCGGCGGCGCCGGGGTCGTGGGTGACCATCACGACGGTCTGGCCGAGGTTGTCGACCGCCTGCCGCAGGAAGCCGAGCACTTCGAGGCCGGCCCGTGAGTCGAGGTTGCCGGTCGGCTCGTCCGCGAAGATCAGCTCGGGGCGCGAGGCGAGGGCCCTGGCGCAGGCCACGCGCTGTTGCTGGCCGCCGGACAGTTGGGAGGGCCGGTGCCGCAGCCGGGCGCGCAGCCCGAGGGTGTCGATGACCTCGTCCAGCCACTTCTGGTCGGGCTTCCGGCCCGCGATGTCCATGGGGAGCGTGATGTTCTCGGCCGCGTTCAACGTCGGGATCAGGTTGAACGACTGGAACATGAACCCGATCCGGTCCCGCCGGAGCCGCGTCAGCTCCCGCTCCTTCAGCCCGGTTATCTCGATGTCGCCGAGCCACACCTGACCGGCCGAGACGGTGTCGAGCCCGGCCAGGCAGTGCATCAACGTGGACTTGCCCGAGCCGGACGGGCCCATCACGGCGGTGAAACGGCCGCGCGCGATGTCCACGTCCACCGCGTCGAGGGCGAGCACCGTCGTCTCGCCCGAGCCGTACGCCTTCGTCAGCCCCCGCGCGCGGGCGGCGATCCCGTCGGCCTCCGCATGGCCGCGGGCGTGCTCCGGAGCAGCTGTGGGCAAGGCGGCCTCCTTGGTCGGACCAGAACGACTCCGGTGTTTTCGGGACGGACCCCGGTGTTCCCGGCGAGCGTAGTGTGATCCAGTACACACTCGGTATCCTCCCGAAGGCCCAGACGCCCTCCCCCCGTAGGTCGGTTCCCCGATGCGCATGTAAGGGGCACCCAATACGGTCTCCGGGGCGGCGTCAGGCCCTCTTGCCCTGCTAGCGCTCTGGCGCTAGCTTCGAGACATGGCCAAGACCCAGCTGAACGTACGGGTGGACGAGGACACGGCCCGCGCCGCCCGGGAGCGAGCCCTGGAGCGTGGGATGAGTGTCAACCGCTACATCGAGGAGCTGGTGAGACAGGACACCGGCGAGGTGGGACACACCTTCGTCGAGGCCGCCGCCGACTTCATGAAGCAGTACGAGAGCGTCTTCGCCGAGGAATTCGACGGGGGTGCCCCCGCTCGAGCGAAGTCAAGAGTGGGGGAGAAGCCGAGAGCGGGGGAGGAGCGCGAAGGCCGCCGAGGACAGCTCTGAACCCTTGAGTAATCTCAGCATCGACCTCGCCTGGCTTCTGATGGTCGCCGAGCAGAAGACACCCGGAGACCCCGAGGTCACCGACTGGGGCGCCCTCGTCGCGGCCGTCGCCCGGCACCAGGCCGAGATCTTCGACGTCCCTGTCTACGACACTCCGCACGCCCGCGCCGCCGCGCTGCTCCAGCTCCTCCTGCACGTGCCGGCCCTGGAGCGCTCCAACGCGCTGTTCGCCTCCGCCGTCGCGTACGCCTACCTCGTCGCCAGCGGCGTCAAGGTCATCACCTCGCCCGTGCAGGTACGGGACCTGGCCAGACTGGTGAAGAGCGGCGAGGCGACGCTGCGGGACATCGCGGACGAGCTCCGGAGGTGGAGCACCCCGTAGCGGTGCGGGGCCCTGTCGGCATACGGGTATACGGGATATACGGACATGCCGCCATGCCGCGCGGCCACGGCAGCCGCGGACGGCCCGCCGTCCTGCGAACGGCTCAGCCGCCCGCTTCCTCGGGTTCGGGCCTCCGCGCCGTACCGAGCACGCAGTACGAGCTCGGCAGACGCAACCCCTTCCCGGGCACCAGCACGTTCCGGTACGAGCCCATGTCGAACCCGGCGGTCCGTATCGAACCGATCGGGTCCCGTGCCGTGTGACACCCCCCGAACAGCAGCGGCCACACCGTGCGGTCCAGCACTCGCTGAGCCGTCGTCATAGCGCGCCCGCCGCCCCGGCCGTGCTCGAAGAACCGCAGCTCCCCGCCGGGCCGCAGCACACGCCGCGCCTCCGCGAGGGCTCGTTGGACGTCCCGCACGCTGCACAGCACCAGTGACACCACGGCCGCGTCGAAGGCCTCGCTCTTGACCGGCAGCGCCTCCGCCGTGCCGGGCACGACGTCGATCGGGACCTCGGCGCGCCGGGCGGCGTTCAGGGCCGACTGGCGCAGCACGGGCTCCGGCTCGATCGCCACGACCTCGGAGACGGTGGAGGGGTAGCGCGCGAAGTTCAGCCCGTTGCCCGCGCCGATCTCGACGACCCGTCCCGAGAGACCGGCGAGCAGCTCGCCGCGGTGGGGGCCCACCTCTTTTTCTGCCGCCTCGCTGAGACGGACGTAGAACCGGGCGAAGAGGGGGTGGTGGACGGCGTTCTTGGTGGCGCGGGCCATGGCGGACCTCCCGAGAAGCGCGGCTGGTTACCGCGATTGTCCCTCGCCGCGCCCCGGCTCACCCCTCGCGCGACGGGAACACACGGCGGGCCCAGGGCCTGTCGTGTGGATCCCGCCTGGGCCGCGGGGCTTGGTACGCACATCTGCGGCGTTGTCGTCGGTTGCCAACTCCCCCACGCTCGGCTTCGCTCGCGCGGGGGACCCCATCGCGTTGACGCCCTCCTCCGCCTTGCAGCTGCACGCACCAAGCCCCGCTCACCGGCGGTCACAAGGAGCCCTGGTCCGAAGCCGGCGTGATCCGAACGACAGGCCCTAGCCAGGTCACACCGCCGGGTCAGCGGCGTGCCCACCCGGCCCGCGCCTGGCGGCTTCCCGAGCCGTGAAGGTCTCCGCCTCCCACGTCCCGCCCAGCCGGGGCGCGAGCCAACGTGCCGCGTCGGCCCGGAAGCCGGCCGGGTCGGACGCTCCCGTCCCCGCCGGCACCGCACCCAGCAGCGGCGCCCCCGCCACCAGCGGCAGGTCCGCGAGGTTGCACCGGGACGCCAGGTCCGGCTCGGCGGGCCAGCTGCCGATCACCAGGCCCGCCAGGCCGAGCCCACGACCCCGGAGTTCACGCGCCGTCAACTCGGTCGTGTTCAGCGTGCCGAGCCCCGACGAGGCGACGACCAGCACGGGCGCGTCCAGCAGCCGGGCCGCGTCCGCCAGCGTGCCGCCCGCCTCGTCGAACCGTACGAGCAGGCCGCCCGCGCCCTCGACCAGCACGAGGTCGTGGTCCACGGCGAGCTTGGCAGCGGCATCGGCCACCTCCTCGGGCCGGACCGGAGGAAGACCGGCCCGCCGGGCGGCCGTCGCCGGAGCCAACGGCTCGGGATAACGGGCCAGTTCCAGCGTCGTCACGGCGCCCGCGAGCCGGGCCACCTCGTCGGCGTCGCCGCGCTCGTCCGGCCGCACCCCGGTCTGCGCGGGCTTGAGCACGGCAACGGAACGCCCGGCCCGGACGGCCACCGCGGCGACGGCGGCCGTGGTGACCGTCTTCCCGACCTCCGTGCCCGTTCCCGTGATCACCAGTACCGGCATGTCAGCCTTCCCGCGCCGCCGCGCACACCGCACGCGCGATCCGTGCCACGTCCGCGTCGCCGGTCACGTACGGCGGCATCGTGTAGACGAGATCGCGGAACGGCCGCAGCCACACGCCCTCCCGCACGGCGGCCCGCGTCGCCGCCCGCACATCCACCTCGCGATCGAGCTGCACGACGCCGATGGCTCCGAGGACACGGACGTCCCGGACGCCCTCGATCTCCGCCGCCGGGGCGAGCCCCTCCCTCAGGCCGGCCTCGATCCGCTTCACCTCGGTCCCCCAGTCCTGGCCGAGGAGCAGATCGATCGAGGCGCACGCCACGGCCGCCGCCAGGGGGTTGCCCATGAACGTGGGCCCGTGGGCGAGCACCGGCACCTCGCCCCGCGAGATCCCCTCGGCCACCCGCGCGGTGCACAGCGTCGCCGCCATCGTCAGATAGCCGCCGGTCAGCGCCTTGCCCACGCACATCACGTCCGGCGTCACTCCGGCGTGCCCGGCCGCGAACAGCGCGCCCGTGCGCCCGAACCCGGTCGCGATCTCGTCGAACACCAGCAGCACGTCATGCGCGTCGCACGCCTCACGCAGCACCCGCAGATACGCGGGGGAGTGGAACCGCATGCCGCCCGCGCCCTGCACCACCGGCTCCACGATGACCGCGGCCAGCTCGTCCGCGTGCCGCCCGATCAGCTCGCGCAACTGGTCGGCGTACGACTCCTCGTACGTGGCCGGGGGCGGGTCCGCGAACACCTGCCGGGGCAGCACGCCCTGCCACAGCTCGTGCATCCCGCCCTCGGGGTCGCACACGGACATCGGCTGCCAGGTGTCGCCGTGGTAGCCGCCGCGCCAGGTCAGCAGCCGCTGCTTGGCCGGTCGCCCCAGCGATCGCCAGTACTGCAGGCACATCTTGACCGCGACCTCGACCGACACCGAGCCCGAGTCGGCCAGGAAGACATGCTCCAGGCCCTCGGGCGAGATGTCGACAAGGCGCTTGGCCAGCCGGACGGCGGGCTCGTGGGTGAGCCCGCCGAACATCACATGGCTCATCCGCGCCAGCTGCTCGTGCGCCGCGTCGTTGAGCACCGGGTGGTTGTAGCCGTGGATGGCCGACCACCAGGACGACATCCCGTCCACGACTTCGTCCTGGGCTCCGTCGGCCGTCCGCAGCTTCAGGCGTACGCCGCTCGCCGACTCCACGACGAGCGGTTCCTGGCGGCCGGGCATCGGGCCGTACGGGTGCCAGACGTGCCGCCGGTCGAGGGCCAGCAACTCCGGTACGGGCAGGTCAGGCATTGGGCGCGAGATCCGTTCCGGCACCCCGGCGGCGCACGGCCACCAGGTCCGTACGGGCTTCCTGGACCGCGGCCGCGGGGGCGGAACCGCACACTCCCTGGGGCCCGCAGCCACCGTCGCTCTCGTGCGAGCCGCACCCGCCCCCGCCCGGCGCCCGGTGCTCGGGCAGCGTCACCTGGTCGGCGCCCTCCACCTCGAACCCGGCGTCCGCGATCATCTCCAGGTCGGCCTTGCCCGCCTGGCCCTCGGTGGTCAGGTAGTCGCCGAGGAAGATCGAGTTGGCCAGGTGCAGGGCGAGGGGCTGCATGGTGCGCAGATGGACCTCGCGGCCGCCCGCGATCCGCACCTCGACGTCCGGGCAGACGAACCGCACCATCGCCAGGATCCTGAGGCACCGCTGCGGGGTGAGGTTCCACTCCTTGGCCAGTGGCGTGCCCTCGACCGGGATCAGGAAGTTGACCGGCACCGAGTCCGGGTCCAGCTCACGCAGCGAGAAGACGACGTCCACCAGGTCCTCGTCGCTCTCGCCCATGCCCGCGATCAGCCCGGAGCAGGCGGACAGACCGGCCGCGTGCGCCTTGTGCACGGTGTCGACGCGGTCGGCGTAGGTGTGCGTGGTGGTGATGTCGCCGTAGGTGGCCTCGGAGGTGTTGAGGTTGTGGTTGTAGGCGTCCGCGCCCGCCTGGCGCAGCCGTTCGGCCTGCCCGTCGGAGAGCAGGCCGAGACAGGCGCACACCTCGACGCCCTCGTTCTGGTCCTTGATCGCCTTGATGGTGTCGGAGACCCGGTCCACGTCCCGGTCCGTCGGGCCCCGGCCGCTGGCCACCAGACACACCCGCTTGGCGCCACCCGCCAAACCGGCGGCCGCCGCCTTCGACGCTTCATCAGGCTTGAGCCAGCTGTACTTGAGGATGCCGGCCGTGGAGCCGAGCCGCTGGGAGCAGTAGGAGCAGTCCTCCGGGCACAGCCCGGACTTGAGGTTGACCAGGTAGTTGAGCTTGACCCGGCGGCCGAACCAGTGCCGGCGCAGCTTGCCGGCCGCGGCCACCACATCGAGCAGGTCGTCGTCGGAGGTGGCCAGTACGGCCAGCGCTTCCTCGCGGGTCGGCAGCTCGCGCCGAAGCCCCTTGTCCACCAGCGTCGTCAGCAGGTCCATGAGAGCCGATCCTGGCCTACGCGGGCACTCCGGGCCAAGGAGGGTTCGCACAACAGAGTCGGTTCGACGTGTGGGTATGGCCACATCCTGCGTGGCCGGCCGCGCCGCTAGGGTCTGTGCACTGCCTACAAAGACGTCAGACGTCAGGAGACGTCACGCACGCTCGGAGGAACCATGGCGTTCGGCTGGATCGACGAGCAGGCGGAAGCGCGCCGCCGCGCGGGACTGCTGCGGACCCTGCGCCCGCGCCCCGCCGACTCGCCTCTCCTGGACCTCGCGAGCAACGACTACCTGGGCCTGGCCCGGCACCCCGAGGTCACCGAGGGTGCCGCCGAGGCCGCGCGGCGGTGGGGCGGTGGCGCCACCGGGTCCCGGCTCGTCACCGGCACGACCGAGTTGCACGGCGAGCTGGAGCGCGAGCTGGCCGGCTTCTGCGGTTTCGAGGCGGCCCTGGTCTTCTCCTCCGGGTACGCGGCCAACCTCGCCGCGGTCACCGCGCTGGCCCCGCACGGCTCGCTGATCGTCTCGGACGCGGGCAACCACGCCTCACTCATCGATGGGTGCCGGCTGGCCCGGGGTGCCACCCAGGTGGTCGCGCACGCCGAACCGGAGGCCGTCCGTAAGGTGCTCGGCACCGGCAGCGGGCCGGCGGTGGTCGTGTCCGACACGGTGTTCTCGGTGGACGGCGACGCGGCCCCGGTGGGCGAACTGGCGTACGTCTGCCGGGAGTTCGGGGCCGGTCTGCTCGTGGACGACGCGCACGGGCTGGGCGTCCTGGGTGACGGGGGCCAGGGTGCCCCGTACGCGGCGGGGCTCGCCGGTGCGCCGGACGTCGTCGCGACCGTCACGCTGTCCAAGTCGCTGGGCAGCCAGGGCGGCGCCGTTCTCGGCCCGGCGCGGGTGATCGACCACCTGGTCAACGCGGCCCGCACCTTCATCTTCGACACCGGTCTGGCCCCCGCCGCGACCGGCGCGGCCCTCGCGGCGCTGCGGCTGCTGCGCCGCGAGCCGGAGCGCGCCGCGCGGGCGCGCGAGGTGGCGACACTGCTCCACACACGGCTGACGACGTCGGGCCTGGAAGCGGTGCGGCCCGACGCCGCCGTGGTGTCCGTGCGCGCGCCGTCTCCCGAACAGGCGGTGCGGTGGGCGGCGGACTGCCGCGCGGCCGGTCTCGCCGTCGGCTGCTTCCGCCCACCGTCCGTGCCCGACGGCATCTCAAGGCTGCGGCTGACCGCCCGTGCTGACCTCACCGACGGGCAACTCGACCGAGCTGTACGGGTGATCGGCGATACCCGACCGTGAGTCGGCGTGACACGGCCGCGGGTCGCGATCGATGGAAATGATCACGAAGGAGTGATCGTGGCTGTGGTGGCTGTGGTGGCTGTGGTGGTCGGGGCGGTCACCGAAGTGCTGTGATGAACCCCTCCCATGCCTTGGGGGGGAACAGCAGGGCGGGCCCTGCCGTGTTCTTCGAGTCGCGCACCGCGACCAGTCCGGCCCAGGGGCCGGGGCCTGGACGGGCCGTTTCGACGCAGTTGTTCATTCCGGTGCTGCGGCTGCTGCGCAGCCACCGCACATCGTGCAGTTCGGTACTTGAGGGGATGTTCCGAGGCAGTGGGGGGGTGAACATGGTGCCTCCTTACGCGCCGGCGGCTATCCCGGCGATGTAATCCAACGATTCCTCGGGCGAAAGGGCGTGGATCTGAAGGGCGTTGAAGGCCTCGACATACGCCTGGAGGTCTTCTTTCCGCTCCAGGTAGAGGCTACTCGTCAAGTTGTCGAGAACAACCACATCCAGATCAGATGCGCTCGAAAATGAAAAGATTACGAACGGCCCTGTGACGCCAACATGCGCCCCAGCAGTGAACGGCAGCACCTGGAGTCGCACTTGGGGAAGCAGGGCCGCCTCCCGCAGCTGTCGCAACTGCCGCGCCATCACCTCCGGGCCGCCGACCTCCCGGCGCAGCACGGCCTCGTCCAGGAGCGCGTTCAACTTCAGCGGAGTATCGGAGCGCAGCACGTCCTGCCGGGCGATGCGCACCTCCACCAGTGCGTCCAGTTTGTCCTCCGGCACTCCCTCCACCGCGGCGCGGGTCACCGCGCGGGCGTACTCGGGCGTCTGCAGCAGCCCCGGCACCACCGAGGTCTCCAGGGTGCGTATGCCGCTGGCCTGGGATTCCAGGCTGATGAAGTCGCGGTATGCCGCCGGCAGCACCCCGCGGTAGGCGTGCCACCAGTTCTGCCGCCCGCCGCCGTCCTCCCCGCCCGCGAGGATCAGCAGCAGTTCCCGGAACTCGGGATCCCGGACTTCGTACGCGTCGAGCAGACGGCGCACGTCGGCCGGTTTCACTCCGCTGGAGCCGGTCTCGATACGGCTCACCTTCGACTGGTGCCAGCCGACGAGGCGCGCCGCCTCGATGCTGGTGAGGCCGACGCGGGTGCGCAGGTCGCGCAGTTCAGCGCCGAGCTTGCGTCGGCGCACCGCAGGACCGTATTGCATGGGTCGTCTCCTTCCGCCCGGCCGCGGTGTCGGGGCGACGGTAGAGGATGGACCGAAAGGCCCACCCAAATACGGTCGGTCGTCGGATAGTTCACCGCTTCGAGCGACAGATATATGCATATCTTGGTGGATCGGCACCGTGACGGCCCTGGTTGATGGCAATCTGGCGCGAAGCACCAGTCCGGGACCGTACTCGAATCCACTCGCTCCGTGTCGGACTCCGGTCCCCTGGGAAAGGGACGACGTCGCCATGGCAGACCACCAGGAAGCATCCGTCACTCTGCCGAGCGATCCGGCCTCGGTCTCCGCGGCTCGAAAATACGTCGCCACCGTGCTGGCCGAATGGGGCCTGCCGAGCGACACCGAAGTCGCGGACACCGTACGGCTGATCGTGTCCGAACTCGCCACCAATGCCGTCCAGCACACGTTCGGGCAGTCGCCCACGTTCACCGTGGACATGGCACTCGACCGTGACGAGCAGCTGCGGATCGGCGTCACCGACAGCCATCCGCGCTTCCCGAAACGTTTGCCCGCGGCCGTCCAGCAGGACAACGGCCGGGGCATGGTCATCATCCGCTGGCTGGCCGCCGAGTACGGCGGCAGACTCAGCGTCAGACCCACGCGGGAAGGAGGCAAGACGGTGTCCATCGAGTTGCCCTGGACGATCCCCGTACAACCGGTCACCACCGGGGGACAGCAAGAACCCTGAGTTGACGCGGAGGGCGTCGAGTGGCTGCCGTCGGGTCAGGGCGGCGGATTCAGCGCTGGTGCGCGGCCGGTATCGCGGGCTGGGCCCTGAAGGGCGGCGGCCGCGGGGTGAACGCCGGGGCAGCGGGAAGGCGAAGAGGAGCTGCACCCAGCCTGGGTGACGAGGACCTGCACCTGGCTTGGGTGAGGTGCAGTGAGGACCGTGTCATGCGCCGCGAGACGGCCCAGCAGCCACATCGCGGGCCGGGGCCCCGAGGGGCGGCGGCTGCCCTCACGGCCGCCGCCCCTCGGGCGGGTCAGCGGACCCGGCCGTACCAGACGCTCTTCGTCCAGATCCTCTCCAGTTTCACGACCTCCCCGGTCTTCGGGGAGTGCCAGATCTTGCCCTTACCGGCGTAGATGCCGACGTGGTAGACGTACGAGCCCGAGTGGAAGAAGACGAGGTCCCCGGCCTTGCGGCTCTTGGCGGAGATGTGCTTCGTCTTGTTGTACTGCGCTGCGGCCGTACGGGGGAGCTTCTTGCCCGCCTTCTTGAACGAGTACAGCGTCAGACCGGAGCAGTCGAATCGCTTCGGGCCCACGGCGCCCCACTTGTAGGGCGAGCCCTTCTTGGAGGCCGCGACCTTGAGCGCCTTCGACGCCAGTGAGGCCGCCTCGGCCTCCGACGCGGCGCCAGGGACCGCGATGCTGCCGCCTACTGCGGCGATGGTGAGAGCCGAGGCCGTGCCGGCCCGGGCCATGAGCGACGGGACACGATTGAGCGCAGTCATGCGCAACCCTTCGTCAGCCGCCTGTGAAGGATGACCTGTCGGATTCGGGCTGGCGAAGTTGCCCGGCCGCGTTGCCGCGGCTTCACCCCAAGGACTGCTCGGAACTGACGCTCCGGCGGCCCGTCGTGCTCGGGTCCTCCACTCCTGCCGATCCACTCCTGTCGACCGGTCATCCGGGCGGCGGCAGGACTCGGCGTCCGCCCGGACCGCCCCGCCGCTGCGGCGGGGACTTGTCGTCAGATACGGATCTTGGCGCACGAATGTTGGAAGCAGCGAACGGAATCGGCTGTTTGTGGGGTTGGTCACCACTCACCCGTTCGGGTGGACAACCCTTCGCCTGTCCGGAAGCCAAGGAGCCCGATGAGCCTCCGACCAGCGATGAAACAGTGGATTCCGCCGTTGCGGTACGCGTGTCGCGCAACTCGCCCGGGCCCGCGGCGGGAGCGAAGACTGCCCGTTCGCAGGTACGTCGTCTGGTCCGTTCGAGGTCCGGATCGGACGCCTCGTCAGTTCGGCGCGCGACCCGGGCCCGTGTCGTTGCGTCAACTCTCCGATCCGGGAGGCAGCGCGACGCGTGCCACACGGCGCTCTCCGTCAAGGACCCGCAGGGCCCGCGCGAGAGTCGATGCATGCACCACGCTTTCACCCCGGGTGTGCATCAGTTCCAGTGCGCTGCGCAGGGCGGTCGCCTTGGCGACCAGGGCCTGGGCCGCCCGCAGCCCGCCATAGGTGTCACCGGGGCGAGCCGGGTTGATCCGGCCGAGCAGGTCGACCACGTCGAGGTAACGGTCGATCAACTCGGCCTCGGCGCGGGTCAGCGCGGGCAGCGGCGGCAGTTCGGGCGGGAGCATCGACGGCTCACCTCGCACCGGGCAGGGCGCGAGAGGTCTTCCGGCTCGGGATGATCCGGTCCACCAGGCCGTACTCCACGGCCGCCTCGGCGTCCAGGATCTTGTCCCGCTCGATGTCGTCGCGCACGCGCTCCGCGCTCTGGCCGGTGTGCCGGACGAGCATCTCCTCCAGCATCCGGCGGTTGCGCATCAGTTCGTCGGCCTGGATGGCCAGGTCGGTCGCCTGCCCCTCGACCGGCTCGGGCAGCGAGGGCTGGTGGATGAGCACGCGGGCGCCCGGCAGCGCGGATCGCTTGCCCGGGGTGCCGCCGGCCAGTAGCACCGCGGCGGCCGACGCCGCCTGGCCCAGACAGACGGTCTCCACATCGCAGGTGACGAACTGGATCGTGTCGTAGATGGCCGTCATCGCACTGAGCGAGCCGCCCGGCGAGTTGATGTAGAGCGAGATGTCCTGGTCCGGCGCGGCGTGTTCGAGGTACATGAACTGCGCCATCACGTCGTTCGCGGCCGTGTCGTCGATCGCCGTCCCGAGGAACACGATCCGCTCCTCCAGCAGCTTCGAGTACGGATCCATCGTCCGGTGGCCCGCGGTCGTGCGTTCGGTGAACTCGGGCAGGACATGTCGGGCGGTCGGTCGGGTCATGGGGTACCCCTCCTCACGGCGGTCTCTGTAAGAAATGTACAGGACGTACGTTGGCGTTCTCCATCTTCTTCGCCTTCGCTCTGTTGCCGTGAGTCTCCGATCGGCTGCCGGCTGATAGCCGTGCCCACATCCCCCTGCCTGGTCGAGGCCGCGGGCCGCGATCCGGAACGTGCTCGCCAAAGCGGCTCTGACCTGGGTCTTCGCCGCCGTTCCCCGGTCGTGCCGCGCGGACGCCCCGTAAGCTGGGGGCATGGCCTACGAGATTCCGGTGACGCAAGCCAGGGCTGAACTCGCCGACTTGATCAACCGCGTCGTGTACGGCGGCGAGCGCGTCGTCGTGACGCGGCACGGGAAGCCCCTCGTCGCCCTGGTCTCCGCAGCCGATCTGGAGCGGCTGGAGGAGTCGGCCTCGGCGGAGGAGCCGGTGATCACCTCGGTCTCCGGTGTCCGGGACGTCGCGTCGGCCCCACGCGAACGCCAGCGGTTCGGGATCACGGCGGAGCACCGCGGGACCGGCGCTTCCTGACGGAATCAGCGCTTCCTGGCAGGGGCAGTGTTACGGAGAAAGACCGTGCGCCCCCGTCCGCTACTGCGGGGAGCGCACGGTCGGTCTGGTGCTGGTTCCGGGCCCCCGGCTCAGCCGGCCAGGGCGGGTTCCTGCTTCGGGATCGGGTTGCCGGTCCTGCGGCGTCGTGTGAGCGCGCTGCCGAGCAGCACCGCTCCCAGGCCGAGCGTCGCCCACCAGGTGAGGGTCAGTGCGGGACCGGTCGCGGCGGCGCCGTCGAAGAACGACACCGAGCGCAGCAGCGACGCGCTCGCGCCCGGCGGCAGCCACTGGCCGATGGTCCCGGCCGGCTCGGGCAGCAGCTCCGGCGCCGAGGACGCGCCCGCGAAGGGGTTTCCGAGTAGAACCACCAGCAGCCCGCCCAGCCCCGTCCCGGCCGGTCCCATCAGCGCGGCGAGCCCGGCTACGGCGGCGCCCACGGCCAGCGCCGTCAGACTGAGCACGCCGGCCTCGGTCCACCAGTTCCCCTCCAGGACGCCCAGCCAGCTGTGAGTGATCGCGGTGGCGACCACGCCGACCAGCGCGGCGGCACCGAGCAGCGCTCCGGCCGCGCGCGTCCCGCGCAGTCCGAGCAGGGTGACCACGGCCCCGGAGGCGACCCCGGCCAGCGCCAGCGGCAGCACGCTCGCGGCGAAGGCCGAGCCGCGCGGATCTCCGGCGGAGGTGGGCACGACGTCAATCGTCGTCGGCTTGGTGCCTTCGGGCGTCTGCTCGGCCACCGCCTGCTGCAGCATCTGGGCGACGGACGGGCTCGCTGCCGACGCCGTGAGCAGTTTGGGTCCCTCGGCGGTGACGACCACCGCGCCGTATACGGTCCGGTCCTTGATGGCGTCCCGGGCGGAGGCCTCGTCGGCGTAGCGGTGGATCTCGAAGGCGCCGTCGCGCTGTTCCAGCTGCCGCTGGACCGGGGCGGTGGCGGTCGCGGGCCCCGCCACACCGAGCGGCAGGTCGCGGGGGGCGATGCGGGCGGCCGGCCAGGCGAAGGCCCAGAGTGCCAGCGTCACGAGGACGGGGACCAGCACGATGACCGCGATCAGCCGGCGGTTTTGCTGCTGGGTGAGTTCCAGGGTTTCTTCGGGCCGGGGCGGTGGAGTAGGGGCGGGCATGGCGTTCCTCGGTTCGGGTTGGCGGATCTCGACTTGGGGCCGCGCTAAAAAGAAGGATCGTTCGTTTTCTTGGGTCACCATCCTCCCGGCGTACTGGCTTGTCAAGAAAGGAACGTTCGTTTTACGTTGGGCGGCGTGCCCCGCGTATCCCAGGAACGCCTCGACGCCCGCCGCCGCCAGATTCTCGAAGCTGCGGCCCGCTGCTTCGCCCGCAACGGGTTCCATGCCACGTCGATGCAGGACGTGCTGAAGGAGGCCGGCCTCTCCGCCGGTGCCGTCTACCGGTACTTCGCCGGCAAGGAGGAGTTGATCGCCGCGGTCGTCAACGAGGTACTTGAGGAGATCCGCAGCGCCTTCGAGGAGGCCGCCCGCACCAGCCCGCCGCCACCCCCGGACGTCCTCATCGGGACGGTCCTGCGCAGAGTGCTCCGTGCGAAGTCGGCGCAGGGTGAGGAATGGGCCTCCCTCTACCCCCGGCTGATGATCCAGGTGTGGGCCGAGACGCTGCGTGACCCCGAGTTGGCGGCCGTCCTGCGGCAGGGATTCGAGACGGTCCGCGTGCTGTGGGTGAAGATCGTCGAGGGTTATCAGGACGCCGGCATGATGCGGGCCGATATTCCCGCCCTCAGCGTCGCGCGGACCATGGTCGCGCTGGTCCAGGGTTTCGCCGCGCAGTACGCCCTCTTCGGTGACGTGCCGGTGCAGGCGGTGGAGCTGGGGCTGGAGGCGCTGATGAGCATGGGGGGATCCGGACGCGCGGAGCTGAGCGGGCCAAGGGACGGTTAACCTCGCTGAAACGCCGCCCAACTAGCCTGCGCCCACGCCACCAGCGCCTTCTCCCGGTGGCCGCGGCAGCCGGACCCCGCACGGTCCGGAGCGAGGACTGTGAGGTGGGACGCCGTGCAACTGACGCCGCACGAGCAAGAGAGGCTGCTGATCCATGTGGCGGCCGACGTCGCCGAGAAGCGCCGGGCCCGCGGCCTGAAGCTGAACCACCCCGAGGCGGTCGCGCTCATCACGTCGCACATCCTCGAAGGCGCCCGCGACGGCCGTACCGTGGCCGAACTCATGGCGTCCGGGCGGAAGCTGCTCACCCGGGACGACGTCATGGAGGGCATCCCGGAGATGATCCACGACGTCCAGGTCGAGGCGACCTTCCCGGACGGCACCAAGCTCGTCACCGTTCACGACCCGATCGTCTGACGAGGGAGGGGCCGCGCATGATTCCCGGAGAGATCCTGTTCGACGACGGGCCGATCGTCTACAACGAGGGCCGCGACGTCACCCGGCTCGCCGTCCTCAACGCCGCCGACCGCCCAGTCCAGGTCGGCTCCCACTATCACTTCGCCGAGGCCAACCCCGGCCTGGAGTTCGACCGCGAGGCCGCCCGTGGCAGACGGCTGAACGTCGCCGCGGGCACCGCCGTCCGCTTCGAACCCGGAATCCCCGTCGACGTCGAACTCGTCCCGCTCACCGGCGCCCGTATCGTGCCCGGACTGCGCGGCGAGACCGGAGGTGCCCTCGATGCCTGAGATCTCTCGTGCGGCATACGCCGACCTCTTCGGGCCCACGACCGGTGACCGCATCCGGCTCGCCGACACCGATCTGCTGATCGAGATCGAGGAGGACCGCAGCGGCGGACCCGGACTCGCCGGTGACGAAGCCGTGTTCGGCGGCGGCAAGGTCATCCGCGAATCCATGGGCCAGTCGCGCGCCACGCGCGCGGACGGCACCCCGGACACCGTCATCACCGGCGTCGTCATCGTCGATCACTGGGGCATCGTCAAGGCCGACGTCGGCATCCGCGACGGCCGGATCACGGGCATCGGCAAGGCAGGCAACCCCGACACCATGGACGGGGTGCACCCGGACCTGGTGATCGGCCCGGAGACCGAGGTCATCGCGGGCAACGGCCGCATCCTGACGGCCGGCGCCATCGACGCCCACGTCCACTTCATCTGCCCCCAGATCGCGGACGAGGCACTGTCGGCGGGCATCACGACGCTGGTCGGCGGCGGCACGGGTCCGGCCGAGGGGTCCAAGGCCACCACCGTTACGCCCGGACCCTGGCACCTCGCACGGATGCTGGAGGCGATGGAGCAGTACCCGCTCAACATCGGGTTCCTCGGCAAGGGCAACACCGTCTCGCACGAGGCGATGCTCTCGCAGATCCGCGGCGGTGCTCTGGGGCTGAAGCTGCACGAGGACTGGGGGTCGACCCCGGCCGTCATCGACGCGTCCCTGACCGTCGCCGACCAGACCGGCATCCAGGTCGCCATCCACACGGACACACTGAACGAGGCCGGGTTCGTCGGGGACACCCTCGCCGCCATCGCCGGGCGCGGCATCCACGCGTACCACACGGAGGGCGCGGGCGGCGGGCACGCGCCCGACATCATGACCGTGGTCTCCGAGCCGTACGTACTGCCGAGCTCCACCAACCCGACCCGGCCGTACACCGTCAACACCGCCGAGGAACATCTCGACATGCTGATGGTGTGTCACCACCTCAACCCGGCGGTGCCCGAGGACCTCGCCTTCGCCGAGTCCCGGATCCGGCCGTCCACGATCGGGGCCGAGGACATACTCCACGACCTGGGCGCCATCTCGATCATCTCGTCCGACTCCCAGGCCATGGGGCGCGTCGGTGAGGTCGTCCTGCGGACCTGGCAGACCGCCCACGTGATGAAGGGGCGGCGGGGCGCGCTGCCCGGTGACGGGCGTGCGGACAACCGTCGTGTGCGTCGCTATGTCGCCAAGTACACGATCAACCCGGCGCTCGCGCAGGGACTCGCCCGCGAGATCGGCTCCGTCGAGACCGGCAAGCTCGCCGACCTGGTGCTGTGGGAGCCCGCGTTCTTCGGGGTCAAGCCGCATCTCGTCATCAAGGGCGGCCAGATCGCTTACGCGCAGATGGGCGACGCGAACGCCTCGATCCCGACGCCGCAGCCGGTCCTTCCGCGACCGATGTACGGGGCGATCGGGCGGGCGCCCGCCGCCAACTCGTTCAACTTCGTGGCGCCGCTCGCCATCGAGGACGGGCTGCCGGAGCGGCTCTCGCTCGGGAAGCGGTTCGTCGCGATCGAGTCGACGCGCGGGGTCACCAAGGCCGACATGCGGGAGAACGACGCGCGGCCCGAGGTGCGTGTGGACCCCGACAGCTTCGCCGTGCACATCGACGGGGAGCTGGTCGAGGCCGCTCCCGCCGCCGAACTGCCCATGGCCCAGCGGTACTTCCTCTTCTGAGGGGGCGTCGATGACACGGGCGGCACTACTTGTCCTGGCCGACGGCCGCTTTCCCGCCGGGGGCCACGCGCACTCCGGTGGGGCCGAGGCGGCCGTGAAGGCCGGGCGGATCACCGGTGCCTCGGGGGCGGCGGGGCTGGAGGAGTTCTGCCGGGGGCGGCTGCACACCGCCGGGCTGGTGTCGGCGGGGCTGGCCGCGGCAGCCGCGCTCGGGGCTGATCCCGTGGAGCTGGACGGCGCCGCCGATGCCCGTACGCCGTCGGCCGCTCTGCGGGTCGCCGCGCGGAAGCTGGGGCGGCAGCTGATGCGGGCGGCTCGGGCCACGTGGCCCTCAGGGGAACTCGATGCGCTGGCACGCCAGTTTCCGAAGGGGGCGCATCAGCCGGTGGTGCTCGGGCTGGCGGCCCGGGCCGCGGGGCTGGAGGCCGAGGACGCGGCGTACTGCTCCGTGTACGAGTGCGTGAGTGGACCGGCCACCGCCACGGTGCGGTTGCTGAGCCTTGATCCGTTCGATGCGACGGGGGTGATGGCTCGGTTGGCGCCCGAGATGGACCTGGTGGTGCGGCGGGCGGTGGAGGCGGGGCGGAGGGTCCTCGACGGAGGGGTTGATGCCTTGCCTGCGGGTTCGGCTCCCTTGCTGGAGATCAGTGCGGAGGTTCATGCGGGGTGGCCTGTGCGGCTGTTCGCGTCCTAGAGGTGGTCGCCCCCGCCGCCCTTACCCATTCTCATCCTGCCTGGGGCTCCGCCCCCAGACCCCTATCGGCCTGAACGGCCTCGTCCTCAAACGCCGGACGGGCTGGGTGTGGCTGGACCGGGCTGAATGCCGCAGCCCGGATTGGTAGCCGCGACCGGATCAGTGGTCGAACCCGGATCAGTGGTCGAACCCGGATCAGTAGTCGCGCCCCATCAGTAGTCGCAGCCCCCACCAGTAGTCGCAGCCCGCATCAGTAGTCGCAACCCGGATGAATGACAGGAGCCGCTGCCATGCACCTCGATCACGCCCACACTCACACCCACGACGGGCCCTCCGCCGTCAGTGCCGACGCCCATCGGCCCGACGGCACCCGTCGTGCCCTGCGGATCGGGCTCGGCGGTCCGGTGGGCTCCGGGAAGACCGCCACCGTCGCCGCGCTCTGCCGTGCCCTGCGGGACGAGCTGTCGCTGGCCGTCGTCACCAACGACATCTACACCAGGGAGGACGCCGAGTTCCTCCTCCGGGAGGCCGTGCTGCCGGCCGAGCGGATCACTGCCGTCGAGACGGGTGCGTGTCCCCACACCGCCATCCGGGACGACATCTCCGCGAACCTGGAAGCGGTCGAGGATCTGGAGGACGAGGTGGGGCCGCTCGATCTCATTCTTGTCGAGTCCGGGGGTGACAACCTGACGGCGACGTTCTCCAAGGGGCTCGTCGACGCGCAGATCTTCGTCATCGATGTGGCCGGCGGGGATGACATTCCGCGTAAGGGCGGGCCCGGTGTCACCACCGCCGACCTGCTCGTCGTCAACAAGACGGACCTCGCGCCCCACGTCGGCTCCGATCTGGCCCGGATGGCCGCGGACGCGAAGGCGCAGCGGGCCGAGCTGCCCGTGGTGTTCCAGTCGCTGAGGAGCGAGGGAGGCGTCGCGGCCGTGGCCGCGTGGGTGCGGGGACAGCTCGCCGCGTGGACGGCATGACGACGGCGGGGGTGCGGGCCACCGCTCGGATCTCGGCGCGGGACGACGGGAGGGGCGGGACCGCGCTCCCCGTGCTGGAAGGTGACGGGCCACTCGCCCTGCGGCGCACCCGGGCAGCCCGTGGTGACGAGGCACGGGTCATGCTCGTGGGGGCCATGAGCGGGCCGCTCGGTGGGGATCACTTCGCCGTGGAGGCGGAGGTCGGGGAGGGGGCCCGGTTGCACGTGGGGTCGGCCGCCGCCACGATCGCCCTGCCGGGTCAGGGGAAGGGCGAGGCACGTTACGACCTGCGGCTCAATGTCGCCGCCGGGGGCGAACTGCGGTGGCTGCCCGAGCAGTTGATCTCCGCGAAGGGGAGCGAGCTGGAGGTGTCCTCGCTCGTGGAGCTGGCGCCCGGCGCCCGGCTCGTCTTTCGTGAGGAGCAGGTGCTCGGGCGGGCCGGAGAGGAGCCGGGGCGGCTCACCAGCCGGCTCACCGTCAGGCTGGGCGGGCGGACGTTGCTCGACCAGGAGATGGCGTGCGGGCCGGGCGCTCCCGGGGGATGGGACGGTCCCGCCGTGCTCGCGGGGCGTCGCGCCCTCGGCCAACTCGTCGTCGTACGTCCCGAGTTCGAGGAGTCGTTGCCCGAGGCGAGGGCGCTCGGCGAGTACGCGGCGATCAGCCCGCTCGTCGGGCCCGCCGTTCTCGTGACGGCGCTCGCGGGTGATGCGCTGCGGCTGCGGCGCGTGCTCGACGAGGCACTCGCGTCACTCGACTGACAGGGGTCTCACCGCTGGGCGGAACGTCGCACACCGGCTATCGGGTTAGTAAAGAAGCCTCGCCGTGTCTGTTCCCGGCCGCCTCACAGCGGCGAGGATCCCCCGTGACCACTCGCAACGAAGCAGGGGGAGTTCTCACTTGAGCCTGATGAACCTGATGAGCCGGAGAGGCAAGCGACCCGCCCGGCGCGCGACGGCGTTCGGTTCCGCAGGAGCACTCGTCTCGGCGGCACTGATAGCAGGTGTCGTCACCGCGCCCCCGGCGGGCGCGGACGCCCGCATCGTCAAGGACCCGGAGGCGCGCGGTACGGCCGTCGCAGCGGCCAGGGCCGCCAAGAAGGGCATCGACTGGAAGGACTGCCCCACGGACTGGGGCCTGGAGAAACCGATCCAGTGCGGCTGGGTGACCGTGCCGCTCGACTACGCCAAGCCGTACGGCAAACAGATCAAGCTCGCCGTCGACCGTATCGGCAACACGGGCACCAAGTCCGAGCGGCAGGGCGCTCTCGTCTACAACCCGGGCGGGCCGGGCGGTTCGGGCCTGCGCTTCCCGCGCCGAGTCACCACCAAGAACCCGCTCTGGGTGAACACGGCGAAGGCGTACGACTTCGTGGGCTTCGACCCCCGCGGCGTCGGCCACTCGGCTCCCATCTCCTGCATCGACCCCCAGGAGTTCGTCAAGGCGCCCAAGATGGACCCGGTCCCGGACTCCGAGGCCGACAAGCGCGCGCAGCGCAAGCTCGCCGCCGAGTACGCGGACGGCTGCAAGGAGCGCAGCGGCGCGATGCTGCCGCACATGACGACGCCGAACACCGCCCGCGACCTGGACGTCATCCGGGCCGCGCTGGGGGAGAAGAAGCTCAACTTCCTCGGTGTCTCGTACGGCACGTACATCGCCGCCGTCTACGGCACGCTCTTCCCGGGCCATGTGCGCCGCATGGTCGCCGACAGTGTCGTCAACCCGTCGCGGGAGAAGATCTGGTACCAGGCCAACCTGGACCAGGACGTCGCCTTCGAGGGCCGCTGGAAGGATTGGATCCAGTGGGTCGCGCAGAACGACGCGACGTTCCACCTCGGCGACACCCCGGCCGAAGTGCAGGCCGAATGGCTGGAGTTGCGCGCCACCGCCAAGAAGGACCCGATCGGAGGGCTCGTCGGCCCGGCCGAGCTGATCTCCTTCTTCCAGAGCGCCCCGTACTACGACTCCTCGTGGGTGCCCACCGCCACCGTGTGGAGCGCGTACGCCGCCGGTGACACCCAGGCGCTCGTCGACGCCGCCGCACCGGACCTCACCGACACCGCGGGCAACGCCGCCTCCGAGAACGGGAACGCCGTCTACACCGCGGTCGAGTGCGCCGACGCCAAGTGGCCCACGAGCTGGACGACCTGGGACCGCGACAACACGCGGCTCCACGCGAAGTACCCGTTCATGACCTGGGCCAACGCCTGGCTCAACCTGCCCTGCGCCACCTGGAAGTCCCAGCAGCGCACCCCGGTCGAGGTGAGGACGAACAAGGGCCTGCCGCCCGTCCTGATCGTCCAGGCCGAGCGCGACGCGGCCACCCCGTACGAGGGCGGCGTCGAACTGCACAAGCGGTTCAAGGGCTCCCGCCTCATCACCGAGAAGGACGCGGGCTCGCACGGCGTCACCGGGCTGACGAACCCGTGCGTCAACGACCGCGTGGACGCCTACCTGCTCACCGGCAAGGTGGACAAGGCCGACGTGACGTGCGCGCCGCACGCCACGCCCAAGCCGTAGGCGCACGAAGAGGGAGTAGGGGCGGCCGGGATTCCGGCCGCCCCTACTCCCTCTTCTTCTGCGGTCTCCTCACGCCTGCCGGCCGGCCAGCCAGGCGTCCTCCGCCGCGTAGTCGAAGAGATCCCCGTACACCTCGGCCATCCTGGGGTACGCCTCGCGCCAGTCCCGGCCGTCCAGCCGGCGCTCGATCCAGGCGACCGTGTCCGGGAGCGTCTGCGCGTACCGGGCCACCGGGCGGTAGCCCAGCTCCCGTTCCGCCGCCGACATGTCGCAGACCACGGGCATCGGGACCGACCACGGTGTGTCACCCACCGTGGGGGACGGGGCGGGGCCTTCGACCAGCACGCTCTCCGTGCTGACGCCCATCACGGCGTCGATCGCCGCCGCGATCTCCGCCACCGTCGGCGCGTCGGGATCGACGGCGTTCAGGGCGCGTGAGCCCGGCTGTGCGGCGGCCAGCCGGATGAGTTCGGCGATGTTGTGGACGCTCGCCGGATGGAAGCGGCTCTTCCCGCCGTAGGCGAGGACGCGCACGGGGCACCCATCCAGGTTGCGTTTCACGAAGTACAGCTCGCGGGGCGTGCGGCAGTGCGGTCCGTGGATCGCGCCCGCGCGCAGCAGCGTGGTCGGCAGCCGGTCGGCGGCGGCGAGGAGGTCACGCTCCAGGCCCGCCTTGCGGGTGCTGTACGAGGTCTCGCCCGGCCGGATCGTGCGCTGCTCCTCGGTGAGGGGCACGGGGTACTCGGGGAAGCCGTCCGGCTCCGCCTGGGTGTCGAAGTTACGGCCCTTGCCGTCCTCGTACACCGCCATGCTGGAGACCACCACGGCCGAGCCGATCCGGTCGGCCAGGGACGTCAACTGGCGTGCGTGCTCCGGGCCGTAGGCGACCATGTCCACCACCACGTCACAGCCGTCGCCGATGACGGAGGCCAGCGCGGCGTCGTCCGTCCGGTCGGCCGCCTCGGCACGCACCTCGTCGGGCCACCCGTCGTCACGTCCACCGCCCCGTGAGAGGGCTGTCACGTCCCAGCCGTCGCGCGCCAGCGCGCCCACGGCCACGCGCCCGATCTGTCCCGTCGCTCCGATCACCACAGCTCGTGTCATGAGGCGACCGTACGAGCCCGGCGACGCCGTTCCCAGGCGACTCTGCCGAGAGCAGAGCCGACGGGTGAGGCGGGACACGGCCGACACGGTCCCGCGCCCCGAGCGGAGCGACCCGTCAGCTGAGCGGTATCCGCGGGAACCTGCGTTCCTTCGCCTTCGACGCCTTCGCCGCCTTCTCTTCGGACTGCTGCGCCTTGGCCACGGCCGCGTACTGGTCGACGTACTCCTGCTCGGAGAGCGAGAGGATCGCGTACATGATCTCGTCGGTGGCGGCGCGCAGGATGGCCTTCTCGTTCTCCATGCCGGCATAGCGGGAGAAGTCGAGGGGCTTGCCGAAGCGGATGACGACCGGGTGGATGTTCGGGATGACCTTGCCCGGCGGTTGCGCCTCGAAGGTGCCGATCATGGCGCAGGGGATGACCGGGACCCCGGCCTTCAGCGCCATGACCGCCACGCCGACCTTGCCCTTGTACAGGCGGCCGTCGTGCGAGCGCGTGCCCTCCGGGTAGATGCCGAGGAGCTCGTTCTTGCTCAGGACGCCCAGGCCCTCGCGGATCGCGGCCTGGCCCGCGTCCTTGCCGGAGCGGTCGACCGGGATCTGCCCGGCGCTGCGGAAGAAGTGGGCCGTCAGCCGGCCCTTGATGCCGGGGCCCGTGAAGTACTCGGCCTTCGCGAGGAAGGTGATGCGCCGCTTCAGTACGGCGGGCATCAGGAAGTGGTCCGAGAACGACAGGTGGTTGCCCGCGATGATGGCCGCGCCTGACGACGGCACGTGTTCGAGGCCCTCTATTCGGGGCCGGAAGACCAGTCGCAGCAGCGGCCCCAGAAGCACGTACTTGAGCACGTAGTAGAACACGGTGTCCCTCTCACTCGACCGGGCGGGCACTGTAGGTGTGTTCTGCCAGGTCACAGCGCACAACCACGGAATCAATCGCTTTGAGGGTGCAGCCGCCTGTGGTCAGGTCCGTTGGTACTCATGCCTGTGCTGGCGCTTCGTCAGGTGCCTGAGTGCTGGTGAGGCTCGCCCTGCGGTACTCGACGGCGATCGTAGCCCGACTCACCGTGCCACTTGGAGCCCTCGGTCCGCCTCTGTCACCTCGGGGAAGTGCCATGACCACCCGTCAGGTGACCGTCGGCCCGACGAGGCGGGAGCCGTGCCGGAGCCCCGCGTCGGCGTCTGGTCTTGATCCCCGTGCGGTCGACCCCCGTCCGGTTGATCCCCGACCGGCGGGCCCGGACGCTGTATCGCTCGTACACTGGACATGCGGGTAGTCGCGCTCGCAGGCCACGGAGAGCGCGTCATGACAGCGGACATCGATTTCACGGCCTTCTTCGACGCCACACCAAGCCCGTACCTGGTACTCGACACGGACCTGGTGATCCGCTACGCCAACCCGGCCTGCCTGCAGTCCACCGGACGGACCAGCGAAGAACTGATCGGGAAGTACTTCTTCGACGCCCTGCCGGAAAACCCCCGCGCCCCCGACGACGACGCGGAACGGAACGTGAAGACGTCACTGCGCCGGGTCCTGGACACGGGGAAATCGGAAACCCTGGTGCTGCAGCGGTACGACATGCCCGCTCCCGACCGGCCGGGCGGATTCGAGGAGCGGTGGTGGTCCGAGATCCTCACCCCGCTGTCCGAACCCGACGGCACGGTGAAGTGGGTCGTCCAGCGAGCCGAGGACGTCACCGCCTTCGTCCACTCGCACCGGGCGCACGAGCTCTCCGCGGACTTCACCGAGCGGGAGAAGGGCATGGCGGCCGAGCTGTACGTACGGGCCCGGGAACTGCACCGGCTGAACCAGGAGCTGCGCGAGGCCCATGCCCGTGAACGACAGGTCGCCGTCACTCTGCAGGAAGCCATGCTCTACGTCCCCGACCTGCACCGGTACAACGAGAACATCGCCGTGCGGTACCTGCCGGCGACCACCTCACTGAACGTGTGCGGCGACTGGTACGACGTCGTCGACCTGCCGCCCGACCGCTACGCCGCGGCGGTCGGGGACGTCATCGGCCACGGACTGCACGCCGCGGCCGTCATGGGCATGCTCCGCAGCGCCCTGAGCGCGGCCATCCGCGCCGTCCCCAGCCCTGCCCAGGCTCTGGAGGTCCTCGGCCTGTACGCCCGCTCCCTGGAAGGCGCGACGGCCGCAACCGCGGTCAAGGTACTCATCGACCCCCGGTCCAGACTGATCATCTACAGCAACGCCGGCCACCCGCCGCCCGTCCTGCTCCACACCGACGGGAGCTGTGAGCTGCTGGACCAGGCCACCGATCCACCGCTCGGCGCCCGTCTGCACCATGTCCCGCGCCCCCAGGCCGGTCTGACCTACGCCCCTGGAGACACCCTCGTGCTGTACACCGACGGCCTCATCGAGCGCCGCGACGAGGACATCGACGTCAGCCTGGCACGCCTGACCACGGCGCTGGCTCAGGAAAACGCCCTCGCCCCCGACCAGCTGGCCGACGGGCTGCTGGACCGCCTCGGCGTCGCCGGTGGCGCACCCGACGACGTCGCCCTCATCGTCATCCGCCTGTGACTCGGGGTACTCGTGGCGGAACAGGATCAGGTGGCCGCGGAGGTGCACGCCGGGCGAAGGAGGGCGCGATGAGTCACCCCGTGCTGGTGGGCGTCGACGGGTCTCCGCGGAGTTCGGCGGCGGCCGACTGGGCGGCTCGGGAGGCCGTGCTGCGTGGCGTCCCACTGTGCCTGGTCCATGCCTCCCCGCCGCTTCCGGGCACCGCGGTGCCGGTCCAGGCCATGGACAGGTTGCGTCACATGGGGGAGCGGATGCTCCAGCGGGCGGTCGCCGAGCTCGGCGACCGCTACCCGGACCTCGACGTACGCGGCGAACAGGCCGACGACGCCCCGGCCCCGGCGCTCCTCGCCGCGGCACGTGCTGCCCGGCTCCTCGTCGTCGGCACACGGGGGACGGGAGGCTTCGACGGTCTCGCGGTCGGCTCGGTGGCCCTGCGGATGGCGGCGGCGGCCCCGTGCCCCGTCGTGCTGGTGCCCTGGCGGTCTCCGGGCGCCTCGGGGGAAGGCAGGCACACGGCACGTGGTGCTGCCCAGGTCGTGCTGGGGTTCGACGCCCATCACCAGGTCGGTGAGGCGGCGGACTTCGCGTTCTCGGCCGCTGAGGCACGCGGAGCGCGTCTGCGGGTGGTCCAGGCCTGGGCCCTCCCTGCCGAGTCCGTGTCTCCCCGGACCCTGGTGGTGACCGAGGAGGACCGCGCCACCTGGGAGGACCAGGAGGTTCTGCAGCTCTCCGACGCCGTGCGCGCGTGGCAGGAGAAGTACCCGCGGGTGACGGTCCGTACCGATGTCATGCTGCTCCACCCCGCGGAAGCGCTCCTGAACACGTCCCGGACGGCGGACCTGCTCGTCGTCGGGCGCCGTACCGATCCACGGGCGTCCGAGGGCCGGCTCGGCCCGGTCACCCACGCCGTACTGCACCACGCCCGCTGCCCGGTGGCGGTCGTACCGCACACCGGCTGAGAGCGGACCAGCAGCGCCGATGACGGTCCGGCGAGTGTCCGGCCACGGTCGGCCAGTCGGCCAGTCGGCCAGTCAGCCGAAGAACACCCCGAACTCGTCGTACAGCGATGGCTCGACCACCTTGGTCTTCGCCGTGGCATCGGCGAGGGGCACACGGACGATCTGCGTACGCTGCAGGGCGACCATCACACCGAAGGCACCGTCCTTGACCGCGTCGATGGCGTGCAGCCCGAAGCGTGTGGCCAGCCACCGGTCGAAGGCGCTCGGAGTGCCACCGCGCTGGATGTGCCCCAGGACCGTGGTGCGGGCATCCGTGCCGGTGCGTTGCGAGATCTCCCGCGCCAGCCATTCACCGATGCCGGACAGCCGCACATGGCCGAACTCGTCCAGCGTCCGATCCTTGAGGATCATCTGCCCCTCCTTGGGGACGGCCCCCTCGGCGACCACGACGATCGGCGCGTAGTTGATCTTGAATCTGCTCGTC
This sequence comes from Streptomyces sp. KM273126, assembly GCF_004337435.2. Taxonomy (NCBI): domain Bacteria; kingdom Bacillati; phylum Actinomycetota; class Actinomycetes; order Kitasatosporales; family Streptomycetaceae; genus Streptomyces; species Streptomyces sp. KM273126. Next base: position 1,588,645 of record NZ_SJXB02000002.1, read on the forward strand.
ACCCACCCACAGACCTGATCGATGTCGAAGGGCCGCTCCGGGATGAGGATCACGTTGGCTCCGCCCGCGACACCGGCGTGCAGCGCGATCCATCCGGAGTGCCGCCCCATCACCTCCACCACCAGGGTGCGCATGTGCGACTCCGCGGTGGTGTGGAGGCGGTCGATGGCCTCGGTCGCGATACCTACGGCGGTGTCGAAGCCGAAGGTGAAGTCGGTGCCGGAGACGTCGTTGTCGATGGTCTTCGGCACACCGACCAGCTTGATCCCGTGACGGCTGAGCTCGGCGGCCACACCGAGCGTGTCCTCGCCACCGATTGCGACGAGCGCGTCCACGTCGTGGGCGGCAAGCGTGTCCTGCACGCGCCGCAGCCCGTCCTCGTGCTTGAACGGGTTGGTGCGGGAGGAGCCGAGGATGGTTCCACCGCGGGGGAGGATCCCGCGCACGCTGGGGATGTCCAGCGGCACGACGTTGCCCTGGAGCGCGCCGAGCCAGCCGTCCCGCAAGCCGACGAACTCGAAGGCGTACTCCTGGACGCCTTTGCGGACGACGCTGCGGATCACGGCATTGAGGCCGGGGCAGTCACCGCCGCCGGTCAGCACGCCGACCTTCATGGTTTCCTCCCATCCTCCGGTCCTCCCTCCAGCCTCCTCCCGTTCGATCCGCTCCGGCCACTCGACGGGGGCCTGCGCGGCAGGGTGCGCAGGGACAGGAAGGTCAGGGACCTTCGGCACTTGTGAGCCGGGCCGCCGCTGTCGGATGGTGGAGAGGAGAAGCGGTGGGGGAACGGACCAGCGACCCGCTGGAGGCCGGCTCATGAATGCACACGGTTCGCCGTACGCGTCCGACCCGCACCCGCCGCACCGGGAGCGGGTGTCCAGAGGCGCCAACCCGCTGCGACGCACGTCCGACAAGATCGAGACCTGGTTCTGCCGCTTCCTGCTGCTCGTCCTCACCCTCGGACTGCCCATGGCCTCGATCAGTGCCGGGGTGACGGCATACGAGTCCTCGATGCGCACCGTGCAGGCCCAGACCGCGCAACGGCAGCAGGTCACAGCCCGGCTGACGTCGGATGCCGGGGGCGGTGCCGGAGACGGGACACGACAGGCGCAGATCCACTGGACCGACAGGAACGGCAAGGAGCGGAGCGGGACCACTCTCGTGAGGTCGGGAACTCCCAAGGGCACCACCGTCCGCGTCTGGCTCGACCGGGACGGCATCGTCACCGGTCCGCCGATGACCGAGTACAACGCGAGGACCACGGGCTGGTTCGCGGGCAGTTCGGCGGCGGCCGGGGTGTTCGCCGGGTTCCTGGCGGCGCGGGCAGGCATGCGCCAGGTGCTGGACCGGAGGAGGTACGCGCGGTGGGAAGCCGAGTGGGCCCTGGTGGAGCCCCTGTGGTCCGCGCGCTTCCGGCAGTGACCTTCCGGCAGTGACGGGCGCAGGACACGCACGGGAGCCGAGGAGGTGGTGCTGATGTCCGATGCGGCGACCACTGATCTGTACGAAGTGACGATGGCCATGTCCTATCTGAGGGAGGGCAGGACCGGCCCCGCGACGTTCAGCCTCTTCGTCCGCGAGCTGCCCCCTGACCGGGGCTTTCTGGTTGCCGCGGGGCTGGAGTCGGCACTGGACTACCTGTCCGGTCTCCGGGTCGGCCCGGAGGACGTCGACGCGTTCGCGTCCGCGCTGCACCGGCCGCCCCGCGATCTGGAGCCGCTGCTCGGACTGGAGTTCACCGGCCGGGTGCGGGCGGTGCCCGAGGGCCGGATCGTCCTCGCGGGGGAGCCGCTCCTGGAGGTGACCGCGCCCCTCCCACAGGCGCAGCTCGTCGAAACGTATGTGCTCAACCAGCTCAACCATCAGACGACGATCGCCTCGAAGGCCGCGCGATGCGTGCTCGCGGCAGCCGGGCGCCCCGTCGTGGACTTCTCCCTGCGGCGGACCCATGGCCCGCAGGCCGGATTCCAGGCCGCCCGCCTCGGTGTGATGGCCGGCTTCACCGGGACCAGCAACGTGGCCGCGGCCACGGCCCTGGACGTACCCGCCGTCGGCACGATGGCCCATTCCTACGTGGAGGCCTTCCCGACGGAGGAAGAGGCGTTCAGTGCCTTCGCACGCTGCCACCCCGGTCCGGTGACCTTGCTGGTGGACACCTACGACACCGAGTCCGGCGTCCGTGTCGCGGCGCGCGTGCTGCGGGACCTGGCGGACCGCGGGCCCGGATCCGCCGTACGGCTGGACAGCGGTGACCTCGGAGCCCTGGCCGTCCGGGCCCGGGCCGTCCTCGATGCCGAGGGCCTGCCGGACGTACGGATCATCGCCAGCGGCGGCCTCGACGAGCACGGTGTGGACGAACTGGTGCGCTCCGGCGCGCCCGTCGACGTCTACGCGGTCGGCACCCGCTTCGGGGTCTCGGCCGACGCACCGTATCTCGACTCCGCCTACAAGATGGTGGAGTACGACGGCCGGCCGGTGATGAAGCTCTCCTCGGCGAAAGCCTCGGCACCCGGCGCCAAGCAGGTGTTCCGCCGTCCCGGATGCGTCGACGTGATCGGTCTTGCCGACGAGCCCGCCGCCGGCGTCGGCAGGCCGTTGCTGGGGACGGTGATGCGGAGCGGGCAGCGCACCGGTACGAGCCCCACGCTCGACGAGTGCCGGGAGCGATTCGCCGCCGATCTGGCCGAGTTGCCACCGGCGGCCCGTCGGATCCGCGCACCGGTCGCCCCTCGCGCGACGCACTCCGAGCGGCTGAGCGCACTCGCCGACCAGATCCGCCGTGGCATCGAGGAGGAGACACGGGCCATCGCCGCGCGGCTGAGGGGCCCGGAACGAACCGTGTACGGATCGCGCCGTTCCGTACTGAGGTGAGGAGAAAGCCGATGCCGCATACCGTGGAATGGAAGGTTCGTCTGTACCTCTTCGAGGACGAGGGAACGACGAAGGCACAGGTGGTACTCGACGACGGAACCACGGTGCTCACCGGCCACGGTGCCGCGCACCGCAATCCGGCGGACGTGGATGTGCCGGAGATCGGCGACGAACTGGCGGCGGGCAGGGCCATGCACCACCTCGCCCAGCAACTCGTGAGCGCCGCCGAGCGCGACATCGAGGGCATGGGTGCGACAGGCCCCGGTTCCCGCCCGGTCGTCGGATGGCTCAAGTGACCGATGGGGGTGAAGCAACCGGGCCGGCCTCGCACTGACGGGCGCCGGTCCGGAAGCCCGGCCGGTGAGCGGCCGGTCCGTCTCCAGGGGCGGGCAGCTGCTGCTCCAGAAGCAAGGAGGAAGACGATGACGCTTCCCGTACGTCGCGGAAGGGGCGCGTCCCCCGCGTGGGACCCCTTCCGTGAGATCGAGGATCTCCGCACCCGGATGGAACAGCTGATGCGTTCCACCTTCCCCTTCGCGGGCGCCGGCTCCACCGAGCCGGGTGCGGCCCAGACGTGGGCGCCGCTGTCCGACGTCGAGGAGACCGAGGACGCATACGTCGTGGAGCTGGAGCTTCCCGGGGTGGACAAGGACCGGATCACCGTGGAGGTCAGCGAGGGCGAACTCGACGTCCGCGGCCAGATCGAGGCGAGGGATCGCGCCGGCGTGGTCCGCAAGCAGAGCCGACACATCGGTGAGTTCGACTACCGCACGAGTCTGCCGCCGAACTCCGACACCGAGCACATCAGCGCGGAACTCACCAACGGAGTCCTCAGCGTGCGTGTCCCGAAGGCCGAGCAGGCCAAGCCGCACCGCATCGAGATCTCCGGTTAAAGGGCGTCAGAAGCCCCCCTGGCGACGGGGCAGGGCGCCCTGGACCGCCGACGCCGACGCCGACGCCGACGCCGACGCCGACCACGGCAGGCCGGCCCGGCCTGCCGTGCCGGCTTCGTGGTCGACGGACTTGCGCCACCATCGTGAGGATGTGAGGAAGGGACGGCGACCATGCGAGCTCATCTCGGCGATCACCTTGTGATCGAGAGCCCGGTGACCGGTGCCACCAGGCGTGACGGCGAGATCGTCGGACTCCACCACGAGGACGGAACACCTCCCTATGACGTGCGGTGGTCGGACACCCATGAGGTGACGCTGGTCTTCCCCGGGCCCGACGCGCACGTCCGGCATGAGCCGGCCCGGCGGCCGGGCACGGACGCGGCGGAAGGCGTCTCCGGCAGGTCCCCGTCGGCAGAGCCGCCCAACCCCGGCGACATCGGCCGGCGCGCGGCGGCCGAGCGGCGGCGGCAGGGGCTGAGCCGGGAGGAGACGGCCCGCCGCGCCCGCATGTCGCCGGAGTACCTGGCGTATCTGGAGGAACAGCCGGCCGACCCGACCGTGGCAACGGTCATCAACCTCGCCGCAGCGCTGGGCATCAGCCCCGCGGCCCTGCGCGGCGGCGGCGCCGATCTGCCGCCCGGCCAGGGGCAGGCGCTGCTGCACCCGCAGCTGCGGGACCTCGGCTTCGACGAGTGCCGCGCTCTGCTGTCCACGCATGGTGTGGGGCGCATCGCGGTGTCCACGCCCGAAGGCCCGGCGGTCGTCCCGGTCAACTACGAGGTCGTCGACGACGCCATCGCCTTCCGTACGTCGCCCGGCTCCGTGCCCGCGGCGGCCGTGGGAACCGACGTCGCCTTCGAGGTCGACCACGTCGACGAGGCCATGGGCCAGGGCTGGAGCGTCCTCGTCGTCGGACCCGCGCGGGTCGTCGCGGAGCCCGACGCCGCTCGGCGACTGGCCGAGCACGCCCACTCCGAGCCCTGGCCGGGCGGCGAACGCGAGATGTGGGTGTCGATCCGGCCCACCCGCCTCACGGGCCGCCGCATCACTCCGGCCGACGAGTGAGCCCCCAGCACGGCCGCCGTACGGTTCGCCCTGCGCGAGGCCGAGGCGGGGGCTGCGCCCTGGAGGCCGTGCGCGCATGGCGCTGTCCGGTTCACGACCGCGTGGACCATGCCCGTCTCCACGGGAAACGGGCATCGGCCCACCTCACCGACGCGCTGCGCGACGCCGTACGTGAGCACCCAGGCGTCGAGGTGCACCGACGACCGGCCGAGGGCCCGGCCCACAGGATCCTCTTGGACGCGTCGGCCCGGGCCGACCTGATCGTCGTCGGTGCCCTGCGGCGGCACGGGCACTTCGGTCCCCGACTCGGCAGGGGCGCCCACACCCTGCCGCATCACTCCGACTGCCCGGTCGTCGCCGTCAACCGTCAGCGGGCCCGAAACCCCGTCACCCCGGCTCTCACGCCCCGTGCGCCAGCACCTTCTCCAGGGCACCCAGAGCCGAGCGCAGTTCCCCGGCGGTGATGGTGAGCGGCGGGGCGAGGCGGATCGTCGAGCCGTGGGTGTCCTTGACGAGGACTCCCTCGGCCATCAGGCGCTCGCTGATGCCGCGGCCCGTGCCGAACACCGGGTCGATGTCGACGCCCGCCCAGAGCCCGCGCGCCCGGAACCCGAGGACGCCCCTGCCCAGCAGAGCCGTCAGGCCGTCGGTCAGGACCGTGCCCAGTTCGGTCGCCCGGCGCTGGAACTCACCCGTCCCCAGCAGTTCGACGACCGCGGACCCGACCGCCGCGGCGAGCGGGTTGCCGCCGAACGTCGACCCGTGCTCGCCCGGACGGAGGACCCCGAGGACGTCCCGGCGCCCGACCACGGCCGACACGGGCACGATGCCGCCGCCCAGCGCCTTGCCGAGCAGCACGAGGTCGGGCAGAACCCCCTCGTGCTCGACGGCCAGGGTGCGGCCGGTGCGGCCCAGGCCCGACTGGATCTCGTCCGCGATGAACAGGCAGCCGGTGCGGCGGGTCAGCTCGCGGACTCCGGCGAGATAGCCCTGATCCGGGATGATCACGCCCGCCTCGCCCTGGATGGGCTCGATCAGCACGGCCGCGGTCGTCTCGTCGACGGCGGCCTCCAGCGCGGCCAGGTCGTTGTACGGGACCACGCGGAAGCCCGGCGTGAACGGGCCGAAGCCCGTACGGGCCGTCGGGTCCGTCGAGAAGCTGACGATCGTCGTCGTACGGCCGTGGAAGTTGTCGGCCGCCACGACGATCGTCGCCCGGTCGTCGGGGACGCCCTTCACGTCGTACGCCCACTTCCGGGCCACCTTCACGGCGCTCTCCACGGCCTCGGCGCCCGTGTTCATCGGCAGCACCATGTCCAGGCCCGTCAGCGCGGCCACGCCCTCGGCGAACTCGGCGAGCCGGTCGTTGTGGAAGGCGCGCGAGGTGAGGGTCAGCCGGTCGAGCTGGCGGTGGGCGGCCTCGATCAGCGCGGGGTGGCGGTGGCCGAAGTTCAGCGCCGAGTAACCCGCCAGCATGTCCAGGTAGCGGCGGCCCTCGACGTCCTCGACCCAGGTGCCCTCGGCACGGGCGACCACCACGGGCAGCGGGTGGTAGTTGTGCGCGAGGACCGGCTCCTCGGCGCGGATCAGCTCGGCGGACGAACGGCGAGCGGGATCGGAGGACTGCACAGGGGAGTCGGCGGAGGACTGCGTACGGACGGGAGCGTTCATGAGCGGATCTCCTGAGTGCAGCACTTGATGCCGCCGCCGGCCTTGTGGAACTCCGACAGGTCGACGGGGACGGGAACGTAGCCCTGACGCGCGAGCTGGTCGGCCAGCTCCTTGGCGCGCGGGGCGATGAAGACGTGACGGCCGTCGGACACCGAGTTCAGCCCGAACGCCATCGCGTCCTGACGGGTGGCGAGAACCGCGTCCGGGTACAGCCGGGCCAGCACCTTGCGGCTGCCCGGCGAGAACGCCTCCGGGTAGTAGGCGATGTTTGCTTCGTACCCCTCGTCGAGGACGAAAAGCGCGGTGTCCAGGTGGTAGAAGTACGGGTCCACCAACTGCAGGCTGATCACGGGGACACCGAAGAACTCCTGCGCCTCGTGGTGCGCCTCGCGAGTCGTACGGAAGCCGGTGCCGGCCAGGACCCAGCGGCCCGCCGGGACCAGGTCGCCCTCGCCCTCGCACACCGAGCCCGCCCGGGACAGGTCGTGGCCCGCGGCCCGGAACCAGGTCTCGTACGCGGTGGACTCCGGGCGCCGCTCGGGCGCGTGGAAGAGGGAGCCGAACACACGGCCCTCGAGGACGAGCGCGGAGTTCGCCGCGAACACCATGTCCGGGAGGTCCGCTACGGGCTCCACGGTGTCCACGGTGTGGCCGTGATCGCGGTAGGCGCGGATCAGCTCCGCCCACTGGCCGCGGGCGAGATCGATGTCGACGGGTTTGTCGGGGTGCATCCAGGGATTGATCGCATACTGCACGGCGAAGTGTCTGGGTTCGCAGACGAGGAAGCGCCGCCGGCGCGGCACACGGCTCTCGGGCACAGAGGGGTTCCTCCGCTTCCTGCGGTGTGGTGGGAGAGTGATACCAAGGTAGGAAGCGGCGGAGACGACCGACAAGTGCCGAAGATTGCGTGTTCACGCAGGAACACTGCGTTCTGAACGGGAACAACGCAGGACTGGTGCGTTTATTCACATGCCTTCCGGTGCCGGCTGGCTGGCGCCCGCTTCCGGGCTTTCCGGGAGGAGGTGGGACAGCACCATGTAGCTGATCGTCTTCCGGATGAACGGCTCGATCCGGATCCGCTCCAGCACCTCCTCGAAGTGCTCGACGTCCCGCGCCCGCACATGCAGCAACGCGTCCGCGCCACCCGTCACCGTCATGGCGGCCACGATCTCCGGGTGGTTGCGCACGACCTCGGCCAGTCGCCGGGGCGGGGCCGCGCCCTCGCAGTACACCTCCACGTACGCCTCCGTGCGCCACCCCAGCGCCGACGGCTTCACCGTGGCCGAGAACCCGGTGATCACCCCGGTCTCCCGCAACCGGTCCACGCGCCGCTTGACCGCCGTCGCCGACAGACCGATCGCCGCACCGATCTCGGCGAAGCTGGTCCTGGCGTTCGCCATGAGGGCGGTGATGATCTTCCTGTCGAGCTCGTCGAACGGCGCAGGCCTGCTGTTCATGGTCGGAACCCTATCCAGCCGGGACATCCACGCCCGGCACATGTCCTGGGGTACGAATTACTCCTACACTCCACGTTCATGCTGCGCGTGCTCGCCGTCGATGACGAGAACCCGTCCCTTGAGGAACTGCTCTACCTGCTCAGGGCCGACCCCCGGGTCAGCAGTGCCGAGGGCGCGAGCGACGCCACCGAGGCGCTGCGCCGCATCAACCGGGCGCTGGAGTCCGGCCCCGACGGCCCCGAGGCGATCGACGTCGTCTTCCTCGACATCCACATGCCCGGCCTCGACGGGCTCGACATGGCCCGCCTGCTCACCGGCTTCGCCCGCCCACCGCTCGTCGTCTTCGTCACCGCGCACGAGGGCTTCGCCGTCCAGGCCTTCGACCTCAAGGCCGTCGACTACGTGCTCAAGCCCGTCCGCCGGGAACGGCTCGCCGAAGCCGTCCGCCGCGCCGCCGAACTCCTCGACGCCGCCCCGCCGATACCCGTACACGAACCCGACCCGGACCACATACCCGTCGAACTCGGCGGCGTGACCCGCTTCGTGGCCGTCGACGAGATCACCCACGTCGAGGCCCAGGGCGACTACGCCCGGCTGCACACCGCCCAGGCCAGCCACCTCGTGCGCATCCCGCTCTCCACACTGGAGGAACGCTGGCGGGCCCGCGGTTTCGTCCGCATCCACCGACGCCACCTCGTCGCCCTCCGCCACGTCGGTGAACTCCGCCTCGACGCGGGCACCGTGAGCGTCCTCGTCGGCGAGGTCGAACTCCAGGTCAGCCGCCGCCACGCCCGCGAGCTGCGCGACCTGCTGATGCGCCGGACCACGGGCTGAGGAGGCCTTCCCGATGCCCCAGGACCCCACCGAACGCCGCGTCGTCGTCACCGGAGTGCCCCGCCGTACCCGCCGCACCTCCGGCTACTACCGGCCCCGCACCGAGATCGACGAACAGACCACCCTCGGCCACACCTACGTCCGCTCCCTCATGCGCAGCCAACTCCGCACCGCGCTGACGGTGTTCACGGTGCTGGTGCTGCTCGTCGGGCCGCTGCCGCTGGTGTTCCTGGCGATGCCCGACAGCGCCGGCCTCGAATGGGTCGTCCTCGGCTTCGGCATCTACCCGCCGCTCGTCCTCCTCGCCCGCTGGCACGTACGCCGTGCCGAGCGCAACGAGCGGGACTTCGTACGGCTCGTCGAGGACCGCTGAGGGCCGGCCGTGAACGAGAACTACGCGGTCCCCGCAGTCGCCCTCGTCGTCGTGGCGACCGTCCTCGTCGGCGCGTTCGGCCTGCGCATATCCCGGACGACCTCCGACTTCTACGTCGCCTCCCGCACCGTCGGCCCCCGCCTCAACGCGGCCGCGATCAGCGGCGAGTACCTGTCCGCGGCCTCCTTCCTCGGCATCGCGGGCCTCGTCCTGGTCCAGGGCCCCGACATGCTCTGGTACCCGGTCGGCTACACGGCGGGCTACCTCGTGCTGCTGCTGTTCGTCGCGGCCCCGCTGCGCCGCTCCGGCGCGTACACCCTGCCGGACTTCGCCGAGGCCCGGCTCGCCTCACCGGCTGTACGGCGGCTTGCGGGGGCCTTCGTCGTCGGCGTCGGCTGGCTGTACCTGCTGCCCCAACTCCAGGGCGCCGGGCTGACGTTGGCCGTACTCACCGATGCGCCCGACTGGCTCGGCGGAGTGATCGTCGCAGTCGTCGTGGTCGCGACCGTCGCCGCCGGAGGCATGCGCAGCATCACCTTCGTGCAGGCCTTCCAGTACTGGCTCAAACTCACCGCGCTGCTCGTCCCCGCCCTCTTCCTCGTCCTCGCCTGGCAGGGCGACGGCGCCCCGCGCCACGCCTTCGACGAACCCGCCACGTTCCGCGAGCAGCGAGTCGTCCGCATCGACGACAGCCTCGACCTCAAGCTCGACCGCCCGCTCGACGTCACCGCCACCGGCACGATCGACGGCCGCCGCTACGAGGACCGGCGCGTCGCCCTCTCCGCCGGCACCCACCGCGTCGAGCGCGGCACCCGGCTGACCTTCACCGAAGGCGACGCCGTCCCCGTGGCCGACCGCGGCAGCAACGGCGGCATGTCGACCTCGCTCGCCGCGGGCCGCGAGGAACGCCCGCTGTACGCCACCTACGGACTGATCCTCGCCACCTTCCTCGGCACCATGGGACTGCCCCACGTCGTCGTCCGCTTCTACACCAGCCCGCACGGCGTCGCCGCCCGCCGCACCACCGTCGTCGTCCTCGGTCTGATCGGCGCCTTCTACCTCCTGCCGCCCGTCTACGGCGCCCTGGGCCGCCTGTACGCCCCCGAACTCACCCTCACCGGCGACGCCGACGCGGCCGTACTGCTCCTGCCCGACCGCATGATCGGCGGGCTCGGCGGGGACCTGCTGGGCGCGCTGGTGGCCGGCGGGGCGTTCGCGGCGTTCCTGTCCACCGCGTCCGGGCTGACCATGGCCGTGGCGGGCGTGCTCACCCAGGACGTGCTGCCCTCGCGCGGGGTGCGGCACTTCCGGTTCGCCACGGGGCTCGCGATGGTGGTGCCGCTCGCGGCCAGCGCGCTGGCGGGCGGCCTGCCGGTGGCCGACGCGGTGGGCCTCGCCTTCGCCGTGTCCGCCTCGTCCTTCTGCCCGTTGCTCGTGCTCGGCATCTGGTGGCACCGGCTCACCCCGCCCGGCGCGGCCGCCGGGATGCTGGTCGGCGGCGGCTCGGCGCTCGTCGCGGTCGCGGCCACCATGGCGGGCTACCCCCGCGGCGGGCCCCTGCACGCACTGCTGGCCTGGCCCGCGCTCTGGTCCGTGCCGCTCGGGTTCCTGACGATGGTGCTGGTGTCGCTGGCCACGCCCGGGAAGGTCCCGGCCGGGACGCCGGCGATACTGGCGCGTTTCCATCTGCCGGAGGCGCTCGCCGGTGGCCAGGCGCACGGCGCGGCCACGGAGATCGAGGCGGGCGCCGACTCGTGGAGGAGGGTGAGAACACGTGGGAACGGGTGAGCTCACCGGATTCCTCGCCGGCCTGTGCGTGGCGGTGCTTCCGATGCTGGCCGCCGGGTTCTGGCTCGGCCGCCGCACCGCCCGGCAGCGCAGCCTCGGCGGGCTCGGCACACCCGTCGAGCACGCCACGTTCGAGACCCTGCACACCGCCTCGCTCGCGGCGCCCCCGCTGCGCGCCGGACTCACCGAGGAGACGGCCCGCAAGTCCGCCCGCCGGCTGCGCACCCTGCTCGGCACGGACGCGCTCTGCCTCACCGACGACGAGACGGTCCTCGCCTGGGACGGCGTGGGCGAGCACCACCGCGCCGAGATCACGGAACGGCTCGGCGGCCCCCTGGAGACCGGGCGCGGCGAGGCGTTCCGCCTGAAGTGCGACGAGCCCGACTGCCCGCTGCGCTGGGCCGTCGTCGCGCCCCTCACCGTCGACGACCGCGTCCACGGCGCCCTCGTCGCCTGCGCACCCGGCGAGTCCGCCGTCCTCGTCCGCGCGGCGGGGGAGGTCGCCCGCTGGGTCTCCGTCCAGCTCGAACTGGCCGATCTCGACCGCTCCCGCACCCGCCTGATCGAGGCCGAGATCAAGGCACTGCGCGCCCAGATCTCCCCGCACTTCATCTTCAACTCGCTCGCGGTGATCGCCTCGTTCGTCCGCACCGACCCCGAGCGCGCCCGTGAACTCCTCCTGGAATTCGCCGACTTCACCCGCTACTCGTTCCGCAGGCACGGCGAGTTCACCACTCTCGCGGACGAACTCCACGCCATCGACCACTATTTGGCGCTCGTCCGGGCCCGCTTCGGCGAGCGCCTCTCGGTCACCCTCCAGATAGCCCCCGAAGTCCTCCCGGTCGCCCTGCCCTTCCTCTGCCTCCAACCCCTCGTGGAGAACGCCGTCAAGCACGGCCTGGAGGGCAAGGCCGTGACTGCCGGGGGCAAGAGTCACATCAGCATCACCGCCCAGGACGCGGGCGCCGAGGCGCTGGTCGTCATCGAGGACGACGGCGTCGGCATGGACCCCGCACTCCTGCGCCGCATCCTCGCCGGGGAGGGCAGCCCCTCCGGCGGCATCGGCCTGTGCAACGTCGACGAGCGGCTCCGCCAGGTGTACGGCGACGACCACGGCCTCGTCATCGAGACCGCGGTGGGCGCGGGCATGAAGATCACCGCCCGGCTGCCGAAGTACCAGCCGGGCGTGCACTCGGGAGGACGGCTGCCCCGGGAGTGATGCGCGGGTGCGCGGACCGGGTGCCGCGGGATCAGGTCGTGTGCGAGGCCACCATGGCGAGCGTGATCAGGCCGAGGACGACCCAGCCGAACCACAGCCAGCCATTGGAGCCGAGGGCCACCGTGTAGGCCGTCACCACGACGAGCCCACCCATGGTGAGCACCCCCATCGTCTTCGTAGAACCGGGCATCGCGACACCCTCCTCAGACTTGGTCTCCCTCCATGGTGCCCCCGTTCTGCGGCCTGACAGTGCATACGACGTAATGCGAGGTCGTTTTCCAGGCACTTTTGCTGGCCCAGAAGGCGCTCTCGTGACTGCCGGGGTCGTATCCGTAGTCCTGGGGAGGCAGGCTCTCCTCGCAGACCTCCTGCGCCTCGCCGTCCCGGGCCTGCTGGAACGTCGTGTCAGGGCTCAGCCGGGCGAAGCCGAGCACGCGTTCCCCATGGGGCCCGTCGCACGGGCGCAGCCGGGCGGAGTGGTCCGACACCCGGTCGAGACAGTCCTGTTTCTGCAGGGTGGCCGTGTCCGGGATCCGCATGCCCATCTCACGGTGCCGCCCGAGCGGGCCGAACACCGGCCCGGTGGTGCCCAGCAGCAGACAGGCGACCCGGCCTCCCGCGGCGTCGAAGCCGTCGCCGGTCGGGATGACGGCGTACGTGCGGACGGCCGCGAGCTTCTCGCGGGTCTCCTCGGTGCGTTGCTCGCACTGGGTGCCGCCGGTCGTCCTGGCCTCGTCCGCGGACCCGGCCTCGTACACCGTCATGACCTGTCCGTCCGTGGTGTTGCCGAGGCACCGTACGACGGTGAGCCGTGGTGTGCCGGTGAACGGCGCGTCCGGCCAGACGGCCTGGACGCAGTCGCCGTCCTTGAGCGGCCGGGCCAGCCCCACGGCCCTGCCGTACGGCTGCCCGTCGCCCGTGCCGGGCAGGTTCGCCAGGGCGTACCAGGCGCCCCCGCCGGCGAGGACGAACCCCAGCAGACCGGCCAGCAGCCCGAGGAGGAGGCGGGGGCGCCTGCGGCGGCGCCGGCCCCGGCTCTGTGCGGCCTGATCGGGCGTCCCGCTCGCCCAGGGTGGCTCCGAGCCCGGGTCGAGCCGGGGACGCGGAGGCGACTGGGGTGTGAGGATCGCGGCGAGCGCGGCCTCGGTCCGAGCCGCCGTGATCCGGTGGACGGGATCCTTGGCCAGCATGGCGGCCAGCACCGGCTCCAGCGCACCGGCCCGCAGCGGTGGACGTGGCTCCTCCAGTACGACGGCGGTGAGCGTCGCGAGGCCGGTGTCGCGCTCGAAGGGGGCGTAGCCCTCGACGCCGTAGTAGAGCGTGCAGCCCAGCGAGAACAGGTCCGCCGCGGCGGTGGGCGGCCCGCCCTGGGTCCGCTCGGGTGCCAGGTATCCGGCGGTGCCGACGATGACGTGCGTGCGCGTGTACCGGGTCTCGTCGCCGTCGGGCTGCACCGAGATGCCGTAGTCGGTCAGCAGGACGCGTGCGTACGGCGAACCGGTGCGGTCCGGCGCCAGCAGGATGTTCGCCGGTTTCACGTCCCGGTGCATGACGCCCCGCTCGTGCCCGGCGGTCAGCGCGTCGAGCACCGCGAGGCCGATGCGGGCGCACTCGGCGGGAGCGAGGGGGCCGCGCCGGCTGACCAGGGCGCGCAGGTCGAGCGCGCCCGCCACGTACTCCATGACGATCCAGGGCAGGCCCTCGTGCTCCAGCACGTCGTGCACGGTCACCACGTGCGGGTGGCCGCGCAGCCCGGCGGCGTGCCGGGCCTCGGCGCGGGCGCGGGCCACGCGGGCCGTACGGTCCTGCGCGGCCTCGCCCGGATCGCGGAACACGATCTCCTTGAGCGCGACCTCGCAGTCCAGCTGCTGGTCATGAGCCAGCCAGACGTGGCCCATGCCGCCGCTGCCGAGCTGGTTCAGCAGGAGGTACCGGCCGGCGATGACCCGGCCGACCCCGGACTGCGATGTTCCAGATGCCATGCGCTCGCTCCCCCCGGTGCGCTGTCCGGACTACGCCGCCTTCTGGGCGAGCCCGCTTACGGCCGGACCTCCGGACGACGTAGGTGCGCTCGGCACCGGGTCATCGGATCCCGGCTCACCCGTGGGCATCGCGGACGTCGGGTCTTCGGCGGAGGGCGCGGGGAGGAGGGCTCGGGCGGGGACGGGGTGGGGGCGGAGGGGGCGGGGAGCCGGCGCCTCCATTGGCGTCGCCTCCGTCGGTGGTCCCGCCATTGGCCGTACTGCCCTTGGTGGTGCCTCCGTCGGTCGTGCCCCCGCCGGTGGTGCCTCCGTCGGTCGTGCCCCCGCTGGTGGTGCCTCCGTCGGTCGTGCCCCCGTCACTCGTGCCTCCCTCGGTGGCCCCGCCATTGGCTGTGCCGCCATCGGCCGTGCCCCCGTCCGTCGCCCTTCCGTCCGCGCTCCCGCTCTTCGTCGCGTCGCCCTCCGGCGCGCCCCCGTCCGTCGCGCCCTCATCAGTTGCGCCGCCGTCCGCCGCGCCCTTGTCCGTCGTACCCTCGCCCGTCGTGCCGCCCGAAGTCGCCGTGGGCGAGTCGGTGCTGTTCCCTTCCGGTGGTGCCTTCTCAGCCGGCGGCGTGGTGGACACGCCGGTCGTCTCCCGGTCCACGCTCAGGGCCACCGGGGCCCCGAACCGCAGTTCCGTCCCCGGTCCGGGTTCGGAGCCGGACACCCGGGCGTCGCCGGGCGGCGCCCCGGCCCCGGAGAACGTCGCCGCGAGGCCCCGCCCCACCAGCAGCTGGACGGCCGCGTCGACCGTCATCCCGGTCACGTCCGGCACCGCCTGCCGCTTGGCCGCGTCGAACGGTTTGTCGTCCTCGCCGGCGCTGCCGACCGCGCGGCTGATGCCCCGGTCCGGCTCCCGCACGTCGACGAGAGCGATCCGCTTCAGCGGCTGTGGCGCGGCCTTGACGCTGACGAGTGCGGACGGGTCGTAGCCGTCCCACTTCTTGCTGCCGTCCGTGAACTCGACCGAGATGTTCTCGGGATCCTTGTCGAAGGGCCGCAACGGATTTCCGCACGAGCACTTCACGGCGGGCAGGCCGTCCCGGTCCACCAATACCGCGATGCCGGCCTCCAGCAACGCGTCGAATGCGACTGCCCTGCCCTTTTTGTAGTCATGGTTCCGTACGAGGGTGTCGTGACGCAGCAGGACGGGTGTGAGCGTGTCGAGATATTCCTCGATCTCCAAGGGGTCAATCTTCACGACCCGGGCCCATTCCCGGGACTTTTTGACGTTCTTGGGATCGGTGAGAAATTTCTTGAGCAGGGCGATGTCGCACACCGTCGCCTTCGTCGTACCCCCGTACAGCCCCGGCGTATTGCCCTGCTGCAGGCCACCGACCGCTTCCTGCGCCGCGATCTCGGCGTCGTCGCCCAGCCCGCTGTCCTCATCGAAAAATGGTGCGAGCGACGGCAGTCCGACAGCGACGGCCTTCACCACGAACGCGGGTGGCTTCGCGTCGCACCCGCCGACGACGAGAACACCCACCAGTAGCACGGCGATCCTTCGGGCCGACGATTTCCCGGCCCTTCCCAGACACGTGCGTATTGTCATGACCGCTCCCCCCAGCGGTTCCCCCGTACCCTGCAGAACGGAGGCAGGGCATCGCGCATCATGCTACTGAAAGGCAATGCCTTTCAGTCAAGGAGAATTCAGAAGAGGAGTGAGTGACCGAAAGGAGAAACGAGACGCCGGACGGGAAACGGGACTCAGCGACCGCGTGCGTTGAGTGAGGCCAGATAGGCGTTGTAGGCCTCCAGCTCCTTGTCTCCGTCGCGGTCGGCGGCGCGGTCCGCGCGCTTGGCCTGCCGCTGCTCGGAGCCGTACCACTGGTAGAGCAGCGCGATGAGCACGAGCACGGAGGGAATCTCGCTGAACGCCCAGGCGATGCCGCCCGCCGCGTTCTGGTCGGCGAGCGCGTCGATGCCGAGCGAGGACGGCGGGTTCCGGTACGTCTCGACCATCGGCTCCGACGCCATCATCAGCGCGATGCCGAAGAACGCGTGGAACGGCATGCCCGCGAAGAGCTCCAGCATCCGCATCAGATAGCCGGGGCGGTGCGGACCGGGGTCGACGCCCATGATCGGCCAGAAGAACACCAGGCCGACCGCGAGGAAGTGCACCATCATCGCGATGTGCCCCGGCCTGGAGCCCATCAGGAAGTCGAACAGCGGCGTGAAGTACAGCGCGTACAGGCTGGCGATGAAGAGGGGGATGGTGAACGCGGGGTGCGTCACGATCCGCAGATAGCGGCTGTGCAGCAGCATCAGCAGCACCTCGCGCGGCCCTTTGCGCCCCTTTCCCGCGACCGGTAGCGCCCTCAAGGCCAGCGTGATCGGCGCGCCGAGCAACAGCAGGATCGGCGCCAGCATGCTGATCACCATGTGCTGCACCATGTGCACGCTGAACATGACCATCCCGTAGTCGTTCAGCCCGGTGCACGTCACCAGCAGCACGAGCAGCACCCCGAAGACGAACGCGACCGTCCGCCCCACGGGCCACTTGTCCCCGCGCCGCACCAGCCGGGCGACCCCCCATCCGTACAGTCCCAGCGCCACGAGGCAGCCGACGAGGAAGAACGGGTCCGCCGACCATCCGAGTCCCCGCCCCAGCGTGAAGGGCAGGAGATCCATGCCGTGCCCGCTGTGATCCATCCGCCTGCTCCTGGTTCGTGGGGGTTGAGCGCCGTCTGTCCGCACCAGACTAGAACCGCCCCCGGCGGCGTCGGCCACCGGGGGCGGTTCTTTCAACGCGCCGGGCTGCGCTCCTGAAAGGGGCGCGGGACTGTGTCCATATGCGGCTTCGCCGCGTGGGCGCGAGCAACCACAACGGACCCGCAGCCGGACTCACACACGCACCCCAACGGCGCTACCGAGCCCACACCCTCACAGCACGCACTCCGCCTCCGCGTACCTCTCCTCCGGCACCGTCTTCAACGTCTCCACGGCCTCGGCCAGCGGCACCAGCACGATGTCGGTACCCCGCAACGCGGTCATCCGCCCGAACTCCCCCCGGTGCACGGCCTCCACCGCATGCCACCCGAAGCGGGTGGCCAGCACCCGGTCGTACGCCGTCGGAGTACCCCCGCGCTGGACGTGCCCGAGGATCACCGGCCGTGCCTCCTTGCCGAGGCGCTGCTCCAGCTCGACCGAGAGCTGCCGGGCGATCCCGGCGAACCGCTCGTGGCCGTAGATGTCCTTGCCGCCCTCGTCGAACTCCATGGAGCCCGCCTTGGGCTTGGCCCCCTCGGCAGCCACGACAATCGCGAACCGCTTGCCCGCCGAGAACCGCTCGGCGACCCTCGCGGTCAACTCCTCGATGTCGAAGGGCCGTTCGGGGACGACGATGGCGTGGGCGCCGGCCGCCATGCCGGAGTGGAGCGCGATCCAGCCGGTGTGGCGGCCCATGACCTCCACGATGAGGACACGCTGGTGGGACTCGGCGGTGGTCTTCAGCCGGTCCAGGGCCTCGGTGGCCACGCCCACAGCCGTGTCGAAGCCGAAGGTGACGTCCGTGACGGCGATGTCGTTGTCGATGGTCTTCGGCACGCCGACGATCGGCAGGCCGTTGTCGGACAGCAGGCGGGCGGCCTTGAGGGTGCCCTCGCCGCCGATCGGGATGATCGCGTCGAGACCGAGTTCCTCGACATGGCCCTTGGCCCGCTCCACCCCGTCACGCAGGTGTTCGGGACGGACCCGGGAGGAACCGAGGATCGTGCCGCCGCGAGCGAGGATGCCGCTCACCGCGTCGAGGTCGAGCTTGAGGTAGTCGCACTCCAGGAGGCCCTTCCAGCCGTCCCGGAAGCCGATGACCTCGTCGCCGTGGTCGACGACGGCACGGTGCACGACGGACCGGATGACGGCGTTCAGTCCGGGGCAGTCGCCGCCCGACGTGAGGACACCAATGCGCATAGCCCGAAACACCTTCTCCACGTGGGCCGGGAACCGGACCACCCTGTCCGGCAGGATCGCGGCCACCCTACCGGCGGGAGGGGGCAGGCCCGTACGGGGAGTCCGCCTGCTGGACGCCCCCGCACACCTGAGCGGTGACCTTGTCAGACGGGCCGTCGCACGGGCCCCGAGAAGGCCGGAAAACCGCTCCCCGGATCCCTGCCCCCTGGGGCCTCAGCCGTCTCAGGCGGGCTGCTGGGCGGACGCGATGCGCTCGTCGCGCAGGGCCTCGTACCAGCGGTCGTCGGTCGGCGGCAGCGCGTTCACGTCGAGCGCCAGCTTCAGCAGCAGGTCCGCGATCTGCGGGTTGCGGGCGAGTACGGGACCGTGCATGTACGTGCCGAAGACCGTGTCGTTGTACGCGCCCTCTGTGCCGTCCCCGGTGCCGTTGCCCTTGCCGATGCGCGTCTGTGCGAACGGGCGGGCGGTGGGGCCGAGGTGCGTGACGCCCTGGTGGTTCTCGAAGCCGGTCAGCGGCGGCAGGCCGAGGCGCGGGTCGATGTCGGCGAGCACGTCACCGACGCACCGCTCGCCCTCGCCGCGCGTCGAGGTCACGTCGAGCAGGCCGAGGCCGGGCTCGCGCTGCCCGAGGTCGTTGATGAACTCGTGGCCGAGGATCTGGTAGCCCGCGCACACGGAGAAGACGATCGCCCCGTTCTGCACGGCCTGGTACAGGTGGCCGTCGCGCCGCAGCCGCTCGGCCGCGAGCCGCTGCGGACGGTCCTCGCCGCCGCCGATCAGGTAGATGTCACCCGAGGTCGGGATCGGCTGGTCGCTGCGCACGTCGAGCCGCGCCACGTCGAGCCCGCGCTGGCGGGCCCGGCGCTCCACTACGAGGACGTTGCCCTGGTCGCCGTACGTGCTGAGCAGGTCCGGGTAGACCCAGACGACCCGCAGGCTGTTGTCGCTCATGAAGTCAGTGCCCCTCTGAGTCGTTCGTGGTCGGGTGCTCAGTTGCCGACGCGGCGGCGCAGGTCCTGGAACGCGGTGTAGTTCGCGATGACCTCGATGCGGCCCGGTGGGCACATCTGCACGGCCTGGTCGACGTTCTCGCAGACCTGGAAGTGCTGGTTCGCCACCTCCAGACGCACCGCGAGGTCCAGCTTCCGGTCGCCGACCACGAAGATCGGGTGCCCGGTCAGACGCGTGTAGTCGACGTCCCACAGCCAGGAGGTGTCGGTGCCGTCGGCCCCGCGTGCGTTCACCGAGAGGATCACCGGGGACGGCGGCGGGTCGATCAGCGAGAACGTCTCCAGCCAGCCCGCCGGGTTCTTGGCGAGCAGCAGCCGCAGATCGCGCTGCATGAACTGCACGACGTCGTACCGCCCCGCCACCGCCTGCACCTGGTACATGCGCTCCAGAGCGACCTGCGGCGGCACACCGAAGACGGCGGCGACGGCGGCCGAGGAGGCCGCGTTGGCCTTGTTGGCACGGCCCGGCAGCTGGAGGTGGATCGGCCAGGCGGAGCCGTGCGGGTCCAGGACGTGTTCGCCGGACAGCGCCCAGCTCGGCGTGGGCCGACGGAAGCCGCACTCGGCGCAGTACCAGTCGTCGCCGGGGCGCTGCATCACACCGCCGCAGGACGGGCAGGACCAGGCGTCGTCCTTCCACATCTGTCCGGCGGCGACCCAGATCACATTGGGGGAGGAGGACGCGGCCCACACCACCAGCGGGTCGTCGCAGTTGGCGACGACGACCGCCTTCGACCCGGCCAGTCCCTCACGCCAGTTCTCCGCGAGCATGCGGGTCTCGGCGGCGCGGTCGAGCTGGTCGCGGGAGAGGTTCAGCAGCGCGATGCACTTCGGGGCCGTGTCGCGCGCCACTCCCGCGAGATACTTCTCGTCCACCTCGATGACGCCGTATCGGGCGTCGGAGCTGCCGGCCAGGGCCGAGGTGATGCCCGCGGGCATGTTGGCGCCGAGCGCGTTCGACACGACCGGGCCCGCGGCGCGCAGCGCCTCCGCGATCAGACGGGTGGTCGTGGTCTTGCCGTTGGTCGCCGAGACGAGGATCACGTCCAGGTTCTGGGCGAGCCGGGCGAGGAGGTCGGGGTCGAGTTTGAGCGCCACCCGGCCGCCGATCACCGAACCGCTGCCGCGCCCTGCCGCGCGCGACGCCGCCGCGACCGCCTTGCCCGCGGTCACGGCGATCTTGGCCCGCGGCGTGAGCGGGTCCGAGTTGCCTGCCATCAAATCTCGATCCTCCTTGCGAGCACGCCTCGCCTGAGCCTCTCGGCACCATGGTGTGGACCTCAGCCTATCGAGATCCACTCACACGCCCGAATCGTGGCACCACCGCGGCGCTCGCGCGACAGGGAGGACCGTACCCTTGCGGCCATGCGAAACGGCTCTATCCCCGGCGCCCGAGGGCGTGTACGGCCCATGACCCTGCTCGGGGACCCCGTTCTGCACGCACCGTGTGAAGAAGTCACGGATTTCGGACCCGAACTGGCAAGTCTTGTGGAGGACATGTTCGCCACGATGTACGCGGCCCAAGGTGTGGGCCTGGCGGCGAATCAGGTGGGCGAGCGGTCGCGGGTGTTCGTGTACGACTGCCCGGACGACGAGGAGGTGCGGCATGTCGGCCACGTGGTCAATCCACGGCTCGTCGAAGCGAGCGGGATTGTGCTGCGCGGGCCCGAGGGGTGTCTGTCGCTGCCCGGGCTGGAGGCGGGGACCGAGAGGTACGACGAGGCCGTGGTCGAGGGTTTCACCGTGGACGGTGATCCGGTGCGGGTGCGGGGCACCGGCTTCTTCGCGCGGTGCCTGCAGCATGAGTGCGATCACCTGGAGGGCCGGGTGTACATGGACCGGCTCACGGGGTGGCGGAGGTGGAGGGCGGTACGGCAGGCCGCGCGGGCGCCCTGGGGGCGCTGACGCGTTGGCGGGCGCGAATCCGTTGCGACTGATCGCGCCCACGCGGCGGCAGCCGACCACAGAACACGGCCCCGCGCTCCCGGAAGGCCGCGCGGTTCCCCGCTCCCGTGGCGAACGCATGGTTCCCCGCAGGGTTGATCGGAGATCAGAACCCGGGCCCGCCGACCTTGTCCCCCGCCGCGGCCAGGCGGCCCCAGAGCAGGTCCGCCAGGCTGCGTACCAACTCGGCCCGTGTGCAGGGGCGTTCGCCCAGCCACCAGTCGCCGGCCGCGTGCATCATGCCGACGATGCCGTGGCCCCACACCCGCGCGAGCTGCTCGCCCGCCGGGCCGAGGTCGAGCCGGTCCCCGATGACCTGGGCGAGTTCCTCGCCCATGCGGCGCAGCAGAGGAGCGGAGTGCTTGCCCACGTCGAAGCCCTCGGTCTGCTGGCTGCCCTCCGACGGATGCATCAGAAAGCGGTACACCTGCGGACGTGCCTCGATCGCGGCCAGGTAGGTGTCGAGTGTCTGCTCGACCCTTTCACGGCGCTCCGCCGGGGCGTCCAGTGCCGCCCGCAGCGAATCGAGGAGCGCGTCCGTGTGGCGCTTGGCGAGGGCGGCGTAGAGCCCTCCCTTGTCGCCGAAGTGCCGGTACAGGATCGGCTTGGTGATGCCCGCCTCGGCGGCGATGGCGTTCATGGAGGCCCCGGGGCCGTCGCGGAGCACCACTCTGTCGGCGGCCTCGAGGAGCTCGCGCCGGCGGCGGTCGGCGGACCGTGCCTGATCCGTCCGCTGTGTGGTGTCCATGTGCTCTCCCCACCCGTTCCGATTCGGTGACGCTTGCGCAAACTAGCACTCATGGGCGTGTGCAGATCGAACGGGCTGACGAGCCCGCTGTGGGCGTTGACTTTTCCTACCGGCCAGTAACAGGCTAGTGTTACCGCAGGTAACACCTTATTGGAGTGCAGGAGGGATCATGGCCGAGTTCACCATGGAGCTCAATGAGGAACAGAAGGAGGTCCGCGACTGGCTCCACGGGTTCGCCGCCGATGTGATCCGCCCCGCGGCCGCCGAATGGGACGAGCGCGAGGAGACTCCGTGGCCGGTCATCCAGGAGGCCGCCAAGGTCGGCATCTACTCCCTGGACTTCTACGCCCAGCAGTACTTCGACCCCACGGGCCTCGGCATCCCCATGGCCATGGAGGAGCTGTTCTGGGGTGACGCCGGTATCGCCCTGTCCATCGTCGGCACCGGCCTCGCCGCCGTGGGTGTCCTCGCCAACGGCACCGAGGAGCAGATCGGCACCTGGATCCCCCAGATGTACGGCGACGCGGGCGACGTCAAGGTCGCCGCGTTCTGTTCCTCGGAGCCCGACGCCGGCTCAGACGTCGCCTCCATGCGCACGCGTGCCGTGTACGACGAGGCCAAGGACGAGTGGGTGATCAACGGCACAAAGACCTGGGCGACCAACGGCGGCATAGCCAACGTCCACGTCGTCGTCGCGGTCGTCGACCCCGAGCTCGGCTCAAAGGGCCACGCCTCCTTCATCATCCCGCCGAACACGCCGGGCCTGTCCCAGGGGCAGAAGTTCAGGAAGCACGGCATCCGCGCCTCCCACACCGCCGAGGTGGTCCTGGAGGACGTCCGCGTCCCCGGCTCCTGCCTCCTCGGCGGCAAGGAGAGGCTCGACGAGCGGCTCGCCCGCGCCCGCGAGAAGGCCAAGGCGGGCAGCGAGCGTGTGAAGAACGCCGCGATGGCCACGTTCGAGGCGTCCCGCCCTGCCGTGGGCGCGATGGCCGTGGGCACGGCCCGTGCCGCGTACGAGGTCGCCCTCGACTACGCCATGACCCGTGAGCAGTTCGGGCGGCCGATCATCGACAACCAGGGCGTCGCGTTCCAGCTCGCGGACATGCGGACCTCCGTCGACGCGGCCCGGCTGCTGGTGTGGCGGGCCTCCTGGATGGCGGTCAACGGGAAGCCGTTCACCGCGGCCGAGGGCTCGATGTCGAAGCTGTTCGCCAGCGAGACGGCGAAGAAGGTGACCGCGCGGGCGATCCAGATCCTGGGCGGGAACGGGTACACGCGCGAGTACCCGGTGGAGCGGATGCACCGGGACGCGGCGATCTACACCATCTTCGAGGGCACGAGCGAGATTCAGCGGCTGGTGATCGCTCGCACGCTGTCCGGAATGCCGATCCGGTAGCGCCGTCGGGGTGCATCCCCTGCGCCGGCCGCGAGTCCGTTGCGGTCGGCGGTGGGGACGCACTCACGATCAGCACTCACCATCACCCGACTGCGTGAGGATCTCCCGCCCGACTACTCCGGACCGGGCAACCGTGTCAGGGTCGAAGAGCAGTGAGACGGACCCGCGGCAGCCACGAGGGAGTGCGCGATGACGCTGACGGCCAGGGAGCTTCTGGACACCACCACCGGAAGACTCGCCCCGGATCCGGGCACCAACCGGCTGCTGCCGCTGATCGCCCGCGGCGCGGCAGGACGCGACACGCTCGCCGCGCTGGCCCTCGAACAACGCCATGTGATCGCCGCGGACCGGCGCTCGTTCCGTCATCTGGCCGAACGGTCGGCCGCCGAGGAGCCCGCGAGCGCGCCCTTCTTCGAGATGCTCGCCGAGGGTGAGGAACTGGCGGCGCAGCGGCTGGGGACGTTCGCCGGAGCGTGCGGCGTGGACGAGGCGCGGGCCATGGAGTACGAGCCGCTGCCGGGCTGCCAGGCCTATCCCTCGTACGTGGCCCGGCTGGCGCTGGACGGCACACCGGCCGATGTCGTGCTCGCGCTGAGCGCCAACTTCTCGGCGTGGGGCGGCTACTGCGCGACGATCGCGGACGCCCTGCGACGCCACTACGGCTTCAGCGACGAGGCCTGCGGTTTCTTCGACTTCTTCGCCGAGCCCGCACCGGAGCTGGACCAGAGGGCCCGGGAGGCAGTGCAGGCGGGGCTGGAGGCGGGACGCATCGACGAGGACCTGGTGCACCGCTACGGCCGTCTGCTCCAGAGCTACGAGACGATGTTCTGGCACACGCTGTGGGAGCTGGAGCAGCGCTGAGCGAGGTCCGTTCGGTGTCCTAGCCGGCCGGGCCGCTGCTGTGCGCGATGCAGGCCACATCGATGCGGTCGGCCAGCTTGGCGAGCTCGATCGTGAGGGTCGCCACCGTCTCCTCGTCGAGCCCGTCCTCACCGGCCTCCACCAGGTGCAGCCACCGGCCGCCCACCGTGCGCAGCAGCTTGCTGACGTCGGCGGCCGCCACCTGCAACGTGCCGCGGTTGTCGACGATCAGAGGCAGAGTCACTTCGCGGTTCACAAAGGGGATCGTAACCGTGGAGCGCTCATGCCCCGTGCCACACGGTGGTGATGTTGCAGAACTCGCGTATCCCGTGACCCGACAGCTCACGCCCGTACCCGGACCGCTTGGCACCGCCGAACGGGAATGCCGGGTGGGACGCCGTCATCCCGTTGACGTACACGCTGCCCGCCTCCAGGTCCCGGACGAACCGGTCGACCTCGGTCCCGTCACGCGTCCACACGTTCGAGCTCAGTCCGAAGGGCGAGTCGTTCGCGACCGCGACCGCTTCGTCCAGGTCGGTGACCCGGTACAGCGTGGCGACCGGACCGAAGGCCTCCTCGTGGTGGATGCGCATCCCGGGGGTCACGTCGGTGAGGACCGTGGGCGGGTAGTACCAGCCGGGTCCCTCCGTGCGCACGCCGCCGCACAGGACCGTGGCGCCGCTCTCCACCGCGTCGACGACCAGCTCCTCCAGGTCGCGGCGGCCCTGCTTGCCGGCGAGCGGCCCGACGTCGGTCTCCTCCTCCATGGGGTCGCCCACCTTCAGCGCCTTCATGCCGGCGGTGAAGCGCTCTGCGAACGCGTCGAACACGTCCGTGTGCACGATGAACCGCTTGGCGGCGATGCACGACTGCCCGGTGTTCTGGACGCGTGCGATCACCGCGATCCTCGCGGCCCGGTCGATGTCCGCCGACGGCATCACGATGTAAGGGTCGCTGCCGCCCAGCTCCAGGACCGTCTTCTTCACCTCGTCCCCGGCGGTCGAGGCCACCGAGCGGCCCGCCGGCTCGCTGCCGGTGAGCGTGGCGGCCCTGACCCGAGGGTCGCGCAGGACGCGCTCCACGGCGCCGGAGCCGATGAGCAGCGTCTGGAAGCAGCCCTCGGGGAAGCCCGCCCGGTGGAACAGGTCCTCCAGGTACAGCGCGGTCCCCGGCACGTTCGAGGCGTGCTTGAGCAGGCCCACGTTGCCCGCCATCAGCGCGGGCGCGGCGAACCGGATCACCTGCCAGAGCGGGAAGTTCCACGGCATCACCGCGAGCACCGGGCCGAGCGGCCGGTAGCGCACCAGGACGCGCAGGGCGCCGGAGTCCTTCACATCGGACTCGTCGGGTTCCTCGTCGGCGAGCAGCTCCGCGGCGTGGTCGGCGTACCAGCGCATCGCCTTCGCGCACTTGGCGGCCTCGGCACGGGCCTGCCTGACCGGCTTGCCCATCTCCGTCGTCATCACGCGGGCCACGCTCTCCGTGTCCTCGTCGAGGAGACCGGCGGCCCGGCGCAGCAGGCGGGCGCGCTCGTCGAAGGAGCTGGTCCGGTACGTTCGGAACGTGCTCTCGGCGGTCGCGAGCCTGCGCTCGATCTCCTCCTCGCTCAGGGCGTCGTAGTTCTTGATCGTTTCACCGTTCGCCGGGTTCACCGTCGCGATGGGCATGGCCGGCCTCCTGAGGACGGACGGACTGTGTCCCGGCCTTCCCACGCGGTGACGGGGCACGCCACGCGGGTTCAGTCCGGGCTGTCCGAGTGCTCAGCCAGCCGGTCCAGAAACACCGCCTGCGCCTTGACGATCACCTCGCGCGCCCGGTCGAGGCCGAGCCACTCCACACGGTCCAGCTCGGGGAACTCCTGGGCCCGTCCCGACTTCGGCGGCCACTCCATGCGGAACGTCCCCGGCACCACGGCCGCCGGATCGAGGTCGGCCTCGACCGCCCAGGCGGTGACGACCTTGCCGCCGGTCTGCCGCACCTCGCCCAGCGGCACGGCCTCCCCGTCCGGCGGCGGAAGGCCCAGCTCCTCCTGGAACTCGCGGCGGGCCGCGTCCCAGGCCGGCTCACCGGACTCGTACTCGCCCTTCGGCACCGTCCACGCCCCGGCGTTCCGCCGCGCGAAGAACGGGCCGCCCATGTGGCCGAGCAGCACTTCCAGACCACCTGCCGCGCGCCGGTACAGCAGCAGGCCCGCGCTGCGCTTCGCCGTCGTCACCGGGTCACCTCCGGGTGCGCGGCGAGCAGCGCCTCGACCGTGTCGGACTCGGCGGGGGACTTGTCCTCCCGGTAGCGCACGACGCGGGCGAAGCGGAGCGTGACGCCGGCCGGGTAGCGGGTGGAGCGTTGCAGACCGTCGTACGCGATCTCCACGACGAGCTCGGGGCGCACGGTGACGACCCAGCCGTTGTCCTCGACGGCCAGCTCCTTCAGCCGTCCGGTCTGCCAGGTGAGCATCGCGTCGGTCATGCCCTTGAACGTCTTGCCCAGCATCGCGAAGGAGCCGTCCGGGGTGCGGGCGCCCAGGTGCAGGTTGGAGAGCTTGCCCGTGCGGCGGCCGTGGCCCCACTCGGCGGCCAGGACCACCAGGTCGAGGGTGTGCACCGGCTTCACCTTCAGCCAGGACGCGCCGCGCCGGCCCGCACTGTAGGGGGCGTCGAGGGCCTTGAGCACGACGCCCTCGTGCCCGCGCCGCAGCGTCTCGGCGAGGAACTCCTCGGCGGTGCCGAGGTCGTCGGGGCCGTGCGCGAGTGTGCGCCGCACCCGCATCGGCTCGGGCACCAGCCGGGCCAGCTCCGCGTGCCGCTCGGCGAACGGCAGGTCGAGCAGGTCCCGGCCGTCGACGGAGAGCGCGTCGAAGAAGACCGGCGAGACGGGCACCTCCCGGGCCGCCGTCGCCACGTCCGTCCGGGAGCCCACCCGCCCGGCGGTCTCCTGGAAGGACCGCGGCCGACCGGTCTCGTCCAGCGCGATGACCTCCCCGTCGAGGATGAACCGCGCGCCCCTCAGCTCCAGGGCGGCGGCGGTGAGTTCGGGGAGCCGGTCGGTGATGTCGTCGAGGGTGCGGGTGTAGAGCCGCACGGCGTCGCCGTCGCGGTGGACCTGGACGCGGATGCCGTCCAGCTTCTCCTCGACCGCGCAGGCACCGAGCTTCTCGACGCCCTCCGCCACCGAGGACGCGGTGTGCGCCAGCATCGGCAGGACCGGACGGCCGACGGTGAGCCGGAACCGGTCCAGGGCGGGCGGGCCGTCCGCGAGCAGCGCCTCGGCCACCGCCTGGAGCGATCCCGCGAGCATCACGGCCCGGCGTACGTCGGCCGCGGGCGCCCCCGTCGCCGCCGCGAGCCCCTCGACGGCCACCGCGTCGAGGGCGCCCTGCCGGACCTCACCGGTGAGGAGCCCGAACAGGAACCGCTGCTCGTCGTCGGTGGCCGCGGCCAGCAACTCGCCGACCAGACGTCTGCGTTCGGCCTGTGAGCCGGCGCCGGTGACGGAACCGATCCGCGTCAGGCGGGCATCCACCTCCCGCACGGTCAGCGTGGGTTCCACGGCGGGCGCGACGTGCTGGTCGATGAGCTTCCAGCCGATACCGAGCCGCCCCTGAGGCAGGCGGCCCGCCAGATACGGGATGACGATCGGAACATCGTCCGCCTCCGCGTCCCGGAACAGCTCGGCGAGCAGGGTCGTCTTCCGGGAGCGCGCCGAGCTGGCGGCGATCTCCCGGGACACACGGGCGAGCCGGGCGAACAGCATGCAGCCATGGTGCAACGCGGGCGGCCGCACTACACCCGGACGGCCGCCTCGATGTCCTCCATGACCAGCTCGTTGTTGATCGTGGCCGCCGCCTTGTAGCCGTCCCCGGCCGCGTGCACGACCTGCTGGGTCATGAGCGTCGCGTTGCCCACCGCCCACACGCCCGGCACCGTCGTGCGTCCCGTCTCGTCGACCTCCGGGGCCATGCCGAACGGGGTCTCCTTCGTTTCCGCGCCCAGCCGATCCAGCAGCGCCGTCCGCGGTACGAAGCGGGGCGCGACGAAGACGGCCGACCGCGCGTGGACGGTGCCGTCCGCGAGCCGTACCCCCGTCAGCCGGTCGTCCTCGACGACGATCTCCGCGACCTCGCCGGGCACGACGTGCACACCGGCGGCCGCAAGCCTGCGCAGGTCCTCGTCCGAGATGTCCGCCTCGTCCGTGGTGTGCGGGAACAGGGTCACGTCCTTCGACCACTGGGTGACCAGCAGCGCCTGGTGGACGCTCATGGGTGAGGTGACGATCACGCCGAAGGGAAGGTCGCGGACCTCCCAGCCGTGGCAGTACGGGCAGTGCAGCACATCCCGCCCGAAGCGCTCGGCGACTCCGCGGACGGGCGGCAGCTCGTCGGCCAGTCCCGTGGCGACGATCAGCCGCCGGGCGCGCACGGTCCGGCCGCTCGCCAGCTCCACGGCGAAACCATCGGGGTTCTCACCGCGCGTCACGTCCAGCGCCACGTCGTGGACCAGCTCGACGCCGTACGACGTCACCTCCTCGCGTCCCGCCGCGAGGAACTCCGTCGGCGGCATGCCGTCCCGCGACAGATAGCCCTGCATGTGCGCGGCGGGCGCGTTGCGCGGCTCGCCGGCGTCGACCACGAGCGTCCGGCGCCGGGCCCGGCCCAGGACCAGCGCGGCGGACAGTCCGGCCGCGCCACCGCCGATGACGATCACTTCGTACGTCTCGGTCCCGTACATCTCGGTCATGGTGACCACCTCCGCTCCAGACAGTCGTCCGAGTACCCCCGTGTTGACAAACGTGTTTGCCGAAACTGCAATGTTCGTATGAGTGACGACACGCACGAGGTTCTCGCCGAGGTCGGTCCCCGGCTGCGGCGCGTCCGCAAGGAGCGGGGTGCGACCCTCGCCGGTCTGTCCGAGGCAACCGGTATTTCGGTGAGTACCCTCTCGCGGCTGGAGTCCGGCCTGCGCAAGCCCAGCCTGGAACTGCTGCTGCCCATCGCCCGCGCGCATCAGGTCCCGCTGGACGAACTGGTCGGCGCCCCGCCCGTGGGTGATCCGCGGATCCGGGCCAAGCCGATCGTGATGAACGGCCGAACCCACTGGCCCCTGACCCGCCAGCCGGGCGGGCTCCAGGCGTTCAAGGTGTTCGAACCGCAGCGGAAACTCGAACCGGACCTGCGGGTGCACGAGGGCTACGAATGGATGTACGTGCTGGCCGGGAAGCTGAGGATCGTGCTGGGCGAGCACGACGTGGTGCTCGCGGCGGGGGAGGCGGCCGAGTTCGACACGCGGGTGCCGCACTGGTTCGGGTCGACGGGGGAGGGGCCGGTGGAGTTCCTCAGCCTGTTCGGGCCGCAGGGGGAGCGGATGCATGTCCGGGCGCGCCCCAAGGGGCCGGGACCAGCGTGACGGTTCCCCGACGGGCAAGCAACCGCTTAGTATGCGGGGCGACCCACGGTCAGACGACGTAGTCCCCTGGAGGCCCCTCATGCAGGCATGGCACGTGCACGAGAACGGTGAGCCGGGCGAGGTGATGCGGCTCGCCGACGTCGAGCGGCCCACGCCCGGCGACGGCCAGGTCCTGCTGAAGGTGCGCGCGGCGAACATCAACTTCCCGGACGCGCTGATGTGCCGCGGGCACTACCAGGTCAGGCCCCCGCTGCCGTTCACGCCCGGCGTGGAGATCTGCGGCGAGACCGAGGACGGGCGCCGGGTCCTCGCCAACCCCGCGCTGCCGTACGGCGGACTCGCCGAGTACACCGTCGCGGACGCCACGGCCGTACTGCCCGCGCCCGAGGTGCTCGACGACGCCGAGGCCGCCGCGCTGCACATCGGTTACCAGACGGGCTGGTTCGCTCTGCACCGCCGGGCCCGTCTTGAGGCCGGGGAGACGCTGCTCGTCCACGCTGCCGCGGGAGGAGTCGGCAGCGCGGCCGTGCAGCTCGGCAAGGCCGCGGGCGCCACCGTCATCGGTGTCGTCGGCGGGGCCGGCAAGGCGGCCGTGGCACGGGAGCTGGGCTGCGACGTCGTCGTCGACCGGCGCACCGAGGACGTCATCGCGGCGGTGAAGGGGGCCACCGGCGGACGCGGCGCCGACGTGATCTACGATCCGGTCGGCGGGGAGGCGTACACGCAGTCCACCAAGGTCGTCGCCTTCGAGGGCCGGATCGTGGTCGTCGGCTTCGCGAGCGGATCGATCCCCAGCCCGGCACTCAACCACGCCCTGGTGAAGAACTACTCGATCCTGGGCCTGCACTGGGGCCTGTACAACACCAGGAACCCGAAGCTGGTCCTGCGCTGCCACGAGCAGCTCACCGAACTGGCCGCGCGGGGCGCGATCAAACCGCTGGTCAGCGAGCGTGTGCCGCTCGGCGGGGCGGCCGGCGCCGTACAGCGGGTCGCCGACGGCGTCACCACCGGCCGGGTCGTCGTGGTCCCCGGCCCGGCCGAAGGGGGAGCGGTATGACCGACGCAAGGGGGAGCGGTATGAGCGACGCGACCGAACTGCTCCGCCGCAGCCGGGAGTTGCTGGCCGCGCACCCACCCGCCACCACCGGGCGCCTGGACTTCCTCAGGGCCCGCTTCGACGCGGGACTGGCCTGGGTGCACTACCCGGAGGGCCTCGGCGGCCTCGGCGCGCCACGCTCCCTCCAGGCCGTCGTGGACGCCGAGCTGGAGGGAGCGGGCGCCCCCGGCAACGACCCCCGGCGCATCGGTATCGGCCTCGGCATGGCCGCGCCCACCATCCTCGGCTTCGGCACGGACGAGCAGAAACGGCGCTTTCTGCGGCCCCTGTGGACCGGCGAGGAGGTCTGGTGCCAGCTCTTCAGCGAGCCGGGCGCCGGGTCCGACCTCGCCGCGCTCGGTACGCGTGCCGTGCAGGAGAGCGGGGGCGGCTGGGTGGTCAACGGGCAGAAGGTGTGGACGTCCAGCGCCCATCTGGCCCGCTGGGCGATCCTCATCGCCCGCACCGACCCGGACCTGCCCAAGCACCGGGGCATCACGTACTTCGTCTGCGACATGACCGACCCGGGCGTCGAGGTCCGGCCGCTCAGGCAGATCACGGGCGAGGCCGAGTTCAACGAGGTGTTCCTGACCGACGTACGCATCCCCGACACGCGCCGCCTCGGCGAGATCGGTGACGGCTGGCGAGTCGCACAGACCACGCTGATGAACGAGCGCGTCTCCATCGGCGGCATGCGGCTGCCGCGCGAGGGCGGCATGATCGGCCCGGTCGCCAGGACCTGGCGCGAACGCCCCGAGCTGCGCACACACGACCTCCACCAGCGACTGCTGACGCTGTGGGTCGAGGCCGAGGTCGCCCGGCTCACCGGGGAACGGCTGCGCCAGCAACTCGTCGCGGGCCAGCCCGGCCCCGAGGGCTCCGGCATGAAGCTCGCCTTCGCCCGCCTCAACCAGGAGATCAGCGGTCTGGAGGTCGAACTCCTCGGCGAGGAGGGCCTGTTCTACGACGACTGGACGATGCGGCGCCCCGAACTCGTGGACTTCACCGGCCGCGACGCCGGCTACCGATACCTGCGCTCCAAGGGCAACAGCATCGAGGGCGGGACCAGCGAGGTCCTGCTGAACATCGTCGCCGAGCGCGTCCTCGGCCTGCCCGCCGAGCCGCGCACCGACAAGGACGTCGCGTGGAAGGACCTCGCCCGATGAGCCCGTTGAGCACGGAGAGCACGGAGAGCACGGAGAGCACCGAGAGCCCTGTGGATCCTGTGGGCACGCAGCCCGACCTGCTCTACACGGAGGAGGAGGACGCGCTGCGCGCCGCCGTCCGTGATCTGCTCGACGACCACTGTCAAGCGGCGGGCGTGATCGTGCGCACCGAGTCGGCCGCTCCGCACGACCTGGAGCTGTGGAAGGCGCTCTCCCACGGCATGGGCCTCGCGGGGCTGCTGGTGCCCGAGGCGCGGGGCGGCCAGGGCGCCACGCACCGTGAAGCCGCCGTCGTGCTGGAGGAGCTGGGCCGCGCGGTCGCCCCCGTGCCATACCTCACCAGTGCCGTCGTCGCCACCGAGGCCGTGCTGGCCTGCGAGGCCGACGACCTGCTCGCCGAACTGGCGTCGGGACGCACGATCGGCGCCCTCGCCGTCGCGCTGCATGTCGCGCCGGGCGGCGCCTACAAGGTCGTCCGGTACGAAAACGCCACACTGCATGGGGAGTTGACCGCCATCGCGGACGCGGCCGTCGCCGACGTGCTGCTCGTTCCCGCCGACGACGGCGGGCTGTACGCGGTCGACGCCTCCGCTGCCACCGTCACGCCCCAGGTGTCCCTGGACCTGACGCGGCCCCTGGCGAGGGTCGTTCTCGACGGGGCGCCGGGACGTCGTCTCGGTGACGCCGAACCCGCCGTACGACGCGCCCTTCGCGCCGGAGCCGGACTGCTGGCCTCCGAACAACTCGGCCTCGCCGAATGGGCTTTGACGGAGACGGTCCGCTACCTGAAGGAGCGCAAGCAGTTCAACCGGCCCGTCGGCGGCTTCCAGGCACTCAAGCACCGCCTCGCCCAGCTGTGGCTGGAGCTCGTCAACCTGCGGGCGGCCGCCCGCAACGCCGCCGACGCCCTGGCCACCCGCAGCGACGACACCGACGTGGCGGTGGCCGTGGCCCAGGCCTACGCCGCGCCCGTCGCGGTCCACGCCGCCGAGGAGGCCCTCCAACTGCACGGCGGGATCGGCATGACGTGGGAGCATCCCGTGCACCTGTACCTCAAGCGCGCCAAGGCCGACGCGCTCGTGTACGGCACGGCCGGCGGCCACCGCGCGGCCCTGACCGAACTGGTCGACCTGCCCGCACCCTGACGTACACCTGGGAGAAGCCCGCGGAAAGCCCACGAGAAGCCCACGAGAAGCCCGCCCCACCCGGGGCGGGTCTTTTCGTGAGCTCCACACGGACGAAATGAACAGACAGTGGCAGCCCGGCCAACTCCCCGCACAGCACTGCTCTTTGGGGCGTACAGGACCCCATACTCTCCTCCAGCCCCGACTTCGCTCGACCGTGCGGGACCCCCATTCATCCCGTACGGCACTTCCAGGGAGGCAGAGCATGGCCCTCACCACCCGCCGCAGAGCCCTCACGACCCTCGGCGCCGCCCTCGCGGGTTCCGTCGCCCTCCCCGCCGCCCACGCGTGGGCGGGTGACGGGAAGCACGGCCCGCGCCCGCTGTGGCGCGCCCACGCGCACAACGACTACGAGCACCCGCGGCCCCTCCTCGACGCCCTCGACCACCGCTTCGGAAGCGTCGAGGCCGACATCTACCTCGTCGAGGGACAGCTCCTCGTCGCCCACGACCCCGAGGACCTCGACCCGTCCCGCACCCTCGAATCCCTCTACCTTGACCCGCTCGCGGCCCGGGTGAAGGCCAACCGGGGGTCCGTGTACCGCGGTCACCGAAGGCCCTTGCAGCTCCTCATCGACATCAAGACCGAGGGCTCGTCGACGTACCTGGAGCTCGACCGCCATCTGGCGTGCTACCGGCACCTGTTCACGACGTACGCGCACGGCCGCGTGTACCCGGGCCCCGTCACCGCCGTCATCTCCGGCGACCGCGCCGCCCGGCCCCCCATGGCGGCGCAGACCGTGCGCCGCGCCTTCTACGACGGCCGCCTCGCCGACCTCGGCAGCTCCGCCCCCGCGTCGTTCGTCCCGCTGATCAGCGACAACTGGACGCTCAACTTCACCTGGCAGGGCGTGGGCACGTTCCCGGAAGCCGAGCGGGCGAAGCTGCGCGACATCGTCTCCAGGGCGCACGCGCGAGGCCAGCGGATCCGCTTCTGGGCGACGCCCGACCAGCCGGGTCCGGCCCGTGACGCGCTGTGGGGCGAACTCCTCGCCGCCGGTGTCGACCACCTCAACACCGATGACCTCGCCGGACTCCAGGCGTTCCTGGACGTGCACGAGCGTCCGTAGCGTCTGTAGGGCCGCGGAAGCGGACACCACACGTTCGGAGTACACGTCAGCCGCCCGGACCAACCCTCCGCTACGCCACACTTACGGCCGAACGCCGCGAAGCGGACGTGGCGGAGGAGGTTGACGATGGCCGTTTCCATCTCGGTGGTAGTGCTGCTTCTGGTCCTGGCAGTGGTGTTCCTGCGCAATGGCGCGCTGAAGCTCTCGCACGCCGTGGTCTGCATGCTGCTCGGCTTCTACCTGGCCAGTTCGAGCATGGCCCCGACCATCCACAACGGGCTCACGGCCACGGCGGACATCGTGAGCAGCCTCAAACCGTGAGGTTCGTTGGACGCTAGGGGCGCGCGAACACCCCGATGCCGTTCGGTACGGGGCGTTCGGCGCCACCACTGGGGTGGTTCCACACGGAGACGGCGGTCGCGCCCGGTTCGCGTGCGACCAGTGTGCTCGAACCGCCGCCGTCCAGACTGAACGCGTCCGTCGCGCCCAACTGGTGCATGGTGTCGGCCACTTCGGCGATGGTGAGCCCCGTGCGGAACTCGGGCGCCCCGTCCAGGGCGAGCAGCAGCATCCGGCGCCCGCCGTTCGCGATACCGGCGGCGGTGCGCACGGCCGAGACGGTGTCGTCGAGGCCCGGCAGCGGCCGGCCGCCGCTGAGGACCGGGGAGCCACCGATCGCGAAGGTGTACGGGACGCGCGCCTTCGCGGCCACCAGCCGGTGCCGGACCGCGACCCGCTCGCCCGCCGACAGCTTGCGCAACTGCTGGGCGCCCGCCTCCCGGCCGACCAGGACGGTGGTGCCGGAGGAAATGGGGCCCCGGCCCGGGGAGTCGGTGGTCGCCACCACTCGGCCGTCGGTGACCGTCACCTCGTAGGTGTCCGTGCTGCACGGCGCCGACCGGTCCGTGTCCGTGCCGCACACCGCCCGCTCCCGGGAGACGTCGCCCCAGTCCGAGGTGAACGCGCCGATGGAACCCTCCGGCAGCGCGTACTGGTTGAGGCCGCGCAGCGGCAGGGCCCCTTCGTCCGTCCCGATCGAGCCGTCGAGCGCGAGCCGGTCGAAGCGGGCCGTGTGGTCGGTCCCGACGCCGAACACCTCCTCGGTGGTCGTGCCGGGCGGCAGGGCCGGGCCGAAGCGCTGGCCGTTCGGGACGGCGGCCTTGAGCGGGCGCCCGGCCGCGATCGCCGGGCCGACCGGCGCGCCCGTGGCCTCGACACCCGGGTGCTGCGTCTCGCTGATGTTGAAGAAGTCGCCGTTGACCCCCGCTACGGCACCCGCCGTGTCGGCGAGCCGCGAGACGGGGGCCCGTGCCGCCACGACCCCGGGGTACAGGAGACCGACCCGTACGTGCGGGGCGCGCAGATCGACGCTCAGCACATGGGCGTGCGCCACACCTTTCGCCGCCACGATGTCGAAGTCGGTGTACTCGACGCCCGGCGCGACCTCGGTGGCGGCGGACGCGGCACTGGCCGGCGCCGCGCCCACGAGGGCGGCACCGGCCAGTACGTTCCAGACCGCGAGAACCGTCAGTGCCGTTCTGAACCGTCCGATCCGACGCGTCACGGCGCCCCCCTGATGTCTCGTCAACTGTCCCAGCAGTCAAGGGCAGTGCACCAGACGGCGGGCGCCGTGTCGGTGGCTAGGCGCCGACGACTCGGGAACGGATCAGAAAACGCACTCCTTCGGGTGCCTCCAGGGAGAAGCCACTGCCCCGGCCCTCGACGACGTCGACGATGAGCCGTGTGTGGCTCCACACCTCGTACTGGTTCCGCGACATCCAGAACGACACCGGCTCGTCCACGCCCTCGACCTCCAACTCGGCCAGCAGCACGTCCGAGCCGCCCGTACGGAACTCGCCCTCCGGGTAGCACATCGGCGCGCTGCCGTCACAGCAGCCGCCCGACTGGTGGAACATCAGCGGCCCGTGAGCGGCACGCAGCCGCCGGACGAGGTCGGCGGCCGCGGGGGTCAGTTCGACGCGGGGGACGACGTCGGTCTGCGGGGTGGCCTGCGGGGCGGTCTGTGGGGTGGTTCCCTGGGCGGTCTCCGGTTCGGTCACGGGGCATCACTCCTCGGGTCGGCGGGTCCAGCCAACCCGCAGTCACGTTGCACCGAGGTTGCACGTCCCCGCCTGCCCGGCACGGGTCACCAGCGGGGGAGCCTCAGCTCGTAGTCGGGCTGGATACGGCGCATGTAGCCGGTGTCGTCGCGGCCTCGCATCCCGGAGTCCAGGTAGAGACGGTGGAGGCGGTCGAGGGCCTCGTGGTCGAGCTCCACGCCGAGGCCGGGACCCGTGGGGACCGCGACCGCTCCGTCGCGCAGTTCCAGGGCACCAGGGACGATCACGTCGTCGGCCGAGTTCCACGGGTAGTGCGTGTCGCAGGAGTGGTCGAGGTTGGGGATGGTCGCGGCGACGTGGGTCATCGCGGCGAGGCTGATGCCCAGGTGCGAGTTGGAGTGCATCGACAGCGCGATGCCGAACACCTCGCAGACCGCGGCCAGTTCGCGGGTACGCCGCAGCCCGCCCCAGTAGTGGTGGTCCGTGAGGAGCACCTGGATCGCGTTCTGCTCGATCGCGGGCTTCAGGTGCTCCCAGGCGACCACGCACATGTTGGTGGCCAGCGGCATCGGGGAGTCCTGTGCGACCTCGGCCATGCCGGGGATCGTCGGGGTCGGGTCCTCCAGGTACTCAAGGACACCGTCGAGTTCGCGGGCGACGTACTTCGACGTCTCCACCGTCCACGCCGTGTTCGGGTCCAGGCGCAGCGGCCGGCCGGGGAACGCCTCCGCGAGGGCCCGGACGGCGGCGATCTCCTCGTCCGGCGGGAACACCCCGCCCTTCAGCTTGAACGAGCGGAAGCCGTACCGCTGCTGCATCAGCCGGGCCTGCTCGACGACGCCCGCCGGGTCGAGGGCCTCGCCCCAGTCGTCGCCCACGGCCGGGCGGCCGTCCAGCGCCGGGTGCTCGGCCCACTTGTAGAACAGGTAGGCGGCGAACGGTACCGAGTCGCGGACCGTGCCTCCCAGCAGATCGCTGACCGGGCGCCCGAGCAGCTTGCCCTGCGCGTCGAGGCAGGCCACCTCGACGGCCGAGGTGGTCCAGCCGCGCTCGTGGGAACTGGGCACGGTGGGCAGGAGTGCGGCGTCGATCGCGGCGGAGACGGCGGTCGTGTCGAAGACGTCCATGCCGACGACTTCCTTCGCGGCGGTCAGGAGCCGTTCCAGGCGTACCTCGCCGCCCGTCGACTCGCCGAGGCCCACCGTGCCGTCCTCCAGGACGAGCTGGAGGACGCAGCGCAGTGCGAGCGGCTCGTGGACGCCGGTCGCGTTGAGCAGGGGCGGGTCGCGGAAGGCGATCGGGGTGACGACCAGTTCGCGGATACGGGTCCCAGGGGTCCCCAGGGTGCTGCTCATGCGTGAATCGCCTCCAGACCGCGGTCGATCAGTTTCGTCAGCCGGGCCATGTGCTCCGGCGTGGGGTCGAGCAGGGGTGCCCGTACGCCGCCGACGTCCAGGCCACGGAGGGTCACTCCGGCCTTGACCAGCGAGACGGCATATCCGGGGACCTCGTCGCGGAGCTCGACGAGAGGCCCGTAGAACTCGTCCAGCAGCGTCGCGACCAGCGTGTCGTCGCCCTCGGTCAGGGCGCGGTGGAACGCCGTCGCGATCTCGGGGGCGAAGGCGAACACCGCGGAGGAGTACAGCTCGACGCCGATCCCGCGGTAGGCGGGTGCGGTCATCTCGGCGGTGGGCAGGCCGTTGAAGAACTGGAAGTCCTCGGTGCCCGGTACGGCACGTACCGCCCGGACGATGCGGTGCATGCGCTCGATGTCGCCGAGGCCGTCCTTGAGGCCGGCGACCGACGGCAGCGCGGCGATCTCGGCGGCGGTGGCCTCGGTGAGCCGGGCCGTGCCGCGCTGGTAGAAGACGACCGGCAGGCTCGTGGCCGCCGTCACCTCTCTCACGTACCGGACCAGGCCCTGTTGCGGTGCGTTCACCAGGTACGGCGGCAGCAGCAGAATGCCGTCGGCGCCGGCGCGTTCAATGCGGGTGGCGTGGTCGCGTGCGACCGGTACGGGGCCGCCCGCGGCGGCGAGGACGGGTGTGCGCCCAGCGGTCGTGGTGACCGCGACATGCGTGGCCCGTTCGATCTCGTCGGCGGACAGCGCGTGGAACTCACCGGTGCCGCAGGCGACGAAGACGGCCCCCGCACCTGCCGTCACGCCGGACTCGATGTGCTGGGCGAGCCGTTCCTCGTCCAGCGAGCCGTCCGCGGCGAACGGCGTGACCGGGAAGAACAGCACTCCTTGGAACTTCATGTCTCCCTCATACGCGGTAGGGCCCTTCGCGACACGGGCGCGTCCACGTATATGAACTAGCTTCACGAATCTAAATGACCGGAGGCAAGCTAAGACTTCGATTCAGTCACGTGTCAAGGCGCGTCCGAGATCTTTGGGTTTCGCCCCCGCCGCCCCTACCCATTCCCGTCCACTGGGGCTGCCGCCCCAGACCCCCGCTCATCGGCCTGAACGGCCTCGTCCTCAAACGCCGGACGGGCTGAATACCCAGCCCCTCCGGCGTTTGAGGAGCGGGGGTCCAGGGGGCGGAGCCCGTGGCGGGGTTGAAGGGGCGGAGCCCCTGGGGATGGGACGGGTAGGGGCGGCGGGGGCGAACAACCCGGCAACCCGCCCCCGCCCCCTGCAACCCGTCAGCCTGGGCGAGGCCGGCGCCGTCGTAGACCGTCGCCGCGGAGACCCGGGTGGGTGGCCGCTCGGCCCCCGCCCTACGCTCCCGCGCTTCCGGACACGCCGCGATGCCGCGCGAGAACGTCGCGGGACGCCGCCGCCATCGCCTCGTCGATCATGCGGCCCTCGAAGCGGATCGCGCCGGAACCCTCGGCCTGGGCCTTCTCCACGGCGGCGATCAGCCGTTCGTGGCGCGCGAGTTCGTCCTCGCCCGGAGAGAACACGTCGTTGACGATGGCGACGTGCGACGGGTGGATCACCATCATTCCCTCGTAACCGAGCGCTCGGTTCTGCTCGGCGAAGCGGCGCAGGCCCGCGAGGTCGGCTAGGTCGGCCCACAGACCGGACACCGGGTGCGGGGAACCCGCGGCGCGGGCGTCGAGGAGGACGCGGGCGCGGAGTTCATGGGTCTCCGTGCCGTCGGCGCTCCACCGGTAGCCGACGGCACGCTCGACGTCGCCCCCCGGCGCGGTCAACGCGCCGAGGTGGGCCACGCGGGCGGCGGCCCGGCCGATGTCGTACGCCTCCCGCAGCGCACGTGCCGTCTCCAGGAGCGGGACGAGCGCGAAGTGCCCCTTGGGTAGGCCGTGTTCGTGCTCGCACCAGGAGAGGAGACGGTCGGCAAGCCGAATGTCGTCGGCGCTCGACACCTTGGGCAGCACGATGCCGTACAGGCCGGGGCGGGCCACCGCGCGCAGTTCGTCGGCGCTCGCCCAACCAGCCGTGGTGTTCAGTGCGTTGACCCGGACGAGGAGCCGCATTCCGCGGTCGTACGACCGGGACACGGCCTCGGCCACCTCCGCCCGCGCCGCCGCCTTCGCGTCGTCCGGTACCGCGTCCTCCAGGTCCAGGATCGCCGCGTCGGCGCCCGCCGCCTCGGCCTTGGCGAGCCAGCCCGTGCGGTTGCCGGGGACGAAGAGGAGCGATCGCAGCGGGGCACGGGCGGGTACGCGACCGTCGTACGACCCCTCGGCCCCCACCTCACCGCTCGCCCTGGTCCGCACCTCGTTCCTCACCTCACTCCCCGCCTCAGATGACACCCGACTCCTCCAGCTTCGCCCGCCGCTTGTCGTCGATGCCGAGCCACTCGCCGTAGACGAGGTCGTTGTCCGCGCCGAGCGCCGGGCCGGTGCGCCACACCGCGCCGGGGGCCTGGCGGAAGTGCGGGATCACCGCCTGCATGCGTACGGGGCCGAGGTCGGGGTCGTCCACGGTGATGATGTCCTCGCGTTCGGCGTACACGGGGTCCGCGGCGATGTCCGCGGCGTCGAAGACGCGGGAGGCCACCACCTCGGCGCGCTCGAACTCCGCGAGGCACTCGGCGGTGGGACGCTCGGCGATCCAGGCGCGCAGGCCCTCGTCGAGGCGTTCGCGGCTGGCGTGCTGCTGCTCGGTCGTGGCGAACGCCTCGTCCGGCAGGCCCAGCAGCCGGGCCACGTTGCGTACGGACCGCAGGGTGGCGGAGGTGACGGTCAGCCAGTCGCCGTCGCGACTGCGGTAGGTGTTGATGACGGCGGCCGGGGCCACAGCCAGCTGGTTGCCCGCGCGCATCGGGGCGTCGCCCAACTGGTCGTGAGCGATCACCTGCCACTCCACCAGCCGGAACAGCGGCTCGAAGAGCGCGAGGTCGATCCACTCGCCGTCGAACTCCGGGTCCGTGGCGCGGCGGTGCAGGGCGGCCAGGATCGCGTACGCGCCCATCAGTCCGGTCACGGCGTCCCCGTGCGAGAAGCCGGTGTGCACGGGCGGCCCGTCCGGGAAGCCGGTCAGGTGCACCACCCCGCTGCGGGCCTCGCCCATCTTGCCGAAGCCGGGGGCGTCCGCCCGCGACGAGGTGGCGCCGAAGCCGGAGATCTGCAGCAGTACGGCCTTCGGGTTGAGCGCGTGGACCGCCTCCCAGTCCAGGCCCCAGCTGCGCAGCCGCCCGGCCCGCAGGGTCACGATGACCACATCGGCCCAGGCCACCAGGTCCCGGGCGACTTCCCGGCCCTCCTCGCGGTGCAGGTCCAGCGTCACCGACCGCTTGTTGCGGCCCGCGACCTTGAACCAGAGGGGGACCCCGTCCCGTTTCGGCCCCATCGCCCGCGCCGCGTCCCCCGCGCCGGGCGGCTCCACGTGCACCACGTCCGCCCCCTGGTCGGCGAGCATCGCCCCGGCGAGCGGTCCGGCCACGACGTGGGCGAACTCCACCACCTTCAGGCCCGTCAACTGTCCCTGCCGTGCGCTGCCGCGCTCGTCGTTGCGGTCGTCCATGCAGTTCAGGCTGCGGGGTGGGTCGTATGCGCGTCCAGCAAGGAACGGGGATCAATTCATGCGGATACCGCATCGGTCGGCGGGGGCGGCGTCCCCGCGCGGCCGGAGGGAGCCGGGGCCTCCCTGCGGCCGGAAGGAGCCGGGGCCTCCTCCGACTCCCACGAGACCCCCTTCGGCAGCTCGTGGCCCGAGGCCCGGAACTCGTCCAGCTGTTCCAGGAAGGCGCGCGCCCCGGGCGGCAGGCTGCGCCGTACCGGCAGGACGACGTACAACTGCCGCTCCACCACCGGGTCCACCAGCGGGCGCCGTACCCACTTTCCGGGCGCCACCAGCGGGTGCACGAGCGCGGGCATGGCCGAGACCCCGAGTCCGGCGGCGACCAGGCCGCCGACCGTGGCCACGCTCCCGGCCTCGGCCGCGGGACTGGCCTCGACGCCCGCCTGCGCGAACGCCGCGTCGGTGATGCGGCGCACGCTGGAGTCCGTGCCCACCGCCAGGAAGGGCTCGCCGCCCAGTTCCTGCCAGGTCACCTCGTCCCGCTCGGCCAGCGGATGCCCCTCGGGCAGCACGGCGTCGAAACGGTCCCGGACCAGCGGCCGGAGTTCGATGCCGGGGGTGCGGGGGCGGGCCACCGTCGTCACCGCGAAGTCGGCGTCCCCGTCCACGACCCGTTCCAGGACGAAGCGTTCCAGGCCGTCCAGGATGCGTATGGTCACCTCCGGGCGGCGGTCCCGGAAGGCCGAGATCACCGGGGGCAGCAGGACGGCGGCGGGGGAGGGCAGTGTCGCCAGCGCCACCGTGCCGCGTTCACCGGTCACGTACCGGCCGAGCTGGGCGAGCCCGGCGCGATGGGTGGCGAGGATCTGGTCCGCCACGCGCAGCGCCTCCGCGCCCGCCGGAGTGAGCTGCACGTTACGGGTGTCGCGCTCCAGCAGCCGCATGCCGAGTGTGCGTTCCAGGTCGGCGACCGCCCGGCTCAGCGACGACTGGGACACGTGCATCTCGGCGGCGGCCGCGGTGAAGCTCACGGCCCGGGCCACCGCGGCGTAGGCGGCGAGCTGGCGCAGGGTGACGTCCATGGCCGGGAGCGTAGGCGTGTCGGCCGCCGTAGGGAACTGATGCGCTAAACGCATGGACAGATCTGTGTTCAATGCTGGACGCGGATCTTTCACCGCTCCGAAACTCATCGGCAACACCGGCCGGACTAGGAAGTGGGCGGATCATGCTGGCGGCACTGGGCTTCTGTACCATCGGGGGTTTCCTGCTCCTGACCATGACCAAACGCGTGTCCGTCCTGGTGGCCCTGGTGCTGTTGCCGGTGCTCGCCGCGCTGGGGAGCGGGCACGCCGACGAGATCGGGCCGATGGCGCTCAAGGGGCTGACCCAGGTCGCGCCCACCGGCATCATGATCGCGTTCGCGGTCCTGTACTTCAGCCTGATGATCGACGCCGGGCTCTTCGAACCCCTGATCCGCGCCATCCTCAAGGCGGCCAAGGGAGATCCCGTACGTATCGCGGTGGGCACGGCCGTGCTCACCATCTGTGTCGCGCTCGACGGGGACGGCGCCTCGACGTTCCTCATCACCGTCTCGGCCCTGCTGCCCGTCTACCGGCGCCTCGGGATGAGCCGTCTGGTGCTCGCCGGAATCGTCTGTCTCGGCGCGGGCCTGATGAACCTGGTGCCCTGGGGCGGCCCGACCGCACGCGCGGCCGCCGCCCTGAAGCTCGACACGTCCGACATCATCACGCCCCTGCTGCCCGCCTTGGGCGCGGGCATCGCGTGGGTGCTGTTCGCCGCGTACCTCATCGGCCGCCGGGAACG
The DNA here is from genome assembly GCF_004337435.2 of Streptomyces sp. KM273126. Taxonomy (NCBI): domain Bacteria; kingdom Bacillati; phylum Actinomycetota; class Actinomycetes; order Kitasatosporales; family Streptomycetaceae; genus Streptomyces; species Streptomyces sp. KM273126. Next base: position 1,631,439 of record NZ_SJXB02000002.1, read on the forward strand.
TCGCAGGCTCGGCGAACTGGCGCCCGAGGAGCGCACCGAGGTCCCGGAACCGGTGGGCGACGGCCCCGGCACACCCCGTGTGACGGCCGCCCGGCACCCCGCGCTGACTGTCTTCAACCTGGTGCTGACCCTCACTCTGCTGGTCCTGCTCGTCCTCGAAACCATGCCGCTGCCCGTGCTGTTCGTGCTCGCCTTCGTCATCGCGCTGCTCGTCAACCATCCGCGCTGGGAGGACCAGCAGGCCCTGCTGGAGAAGCACAGCAAGAGCGTCGTGCTCGTCACCTCCATGATCTTCGCGGCAGGTGTGTTCACCGGCATCCTCGGCGGCACGGGAATGATCGGGGAGATGGCCGAGGCGATGGTCGGCGTCATCCCCGACGGACTCGGCGGGCACCTGCCGGTCCTCGTCGCCGTCACCAGCATGCCGCTCAGCCTCGTCTTCACCCCCGACGCCTACTACTTCGGCATCCTGCCCGTGCTCGCCGGAACCGCCGACGCCTTCGGCACCGACAGCGCCGAGATGGCCCGCGCCGCCGTCCTCGGCCAGATGACGACCGGCTTCCCGCTCAGCCCGCTCACGGCGTCCACGTTCATCCTCGTCGGCATGACCGGCGTACAACTCGGCGAACACCAGCGCTTCATCTTCCGCTGGGCTTTCGGCACGACGCTCGTGATGACGGCGGCGGCACTCGCCACGGGTGCGCTGCCGCTGTGAGGAGGACCCCACCCATGCCCCGCAGACTTCCGCTGCTGCTCGCCTGCGCCCTGGCGGTCACCGCCGCCCCGATCGCCACGGCCGCGCCGGCCGTGGCCGCACCCTCGCCTCAACTTCCGCCCTATATAACGGAGTTGACGTCCACACGGTACGACGGTCGCGGCGATGACCTGCTCACCGGTGGCCTCGGCTTCGCAGGACTCCGCGCCACCACGCCTCCCGGCTTCGCCGATCCGGACCACCCGACGCCCGCCGAACTGCGCCGCCGTGCCCTGTGGACCTCCGCCGGACTGTCTGCGGGCGACGGCGGCGGCCTCGGGCGGCTGTACGGGGCGAACGTCGACCGCGGGCGGCCCGTGCCCGGGGACGGCAAGGTCGCGGGCACCGAGTACCACGCGGTGGCGGGCCGGGGCGCGCGCAGTGTGAGCTTCGTCGTCCAGGTGCCCGACGCCTTCGACCGGGCCCGCCCGTGCGTGGTCGCCGCGCCCGCCTCCGGACTGGGCGGTGTGTACAACATGGTGGGCACGGCCGGGGCGTGGGCCCTGCACCGGCGCTGCGCCGTCGCCTACACCGACAAGGGCATGGGGCCCGCCTTCGACGACCTGCACTCCGGGACCGTGATGGCGTACGACGGCACCACCGGGCCCCGGACGGGCGTAGGCGGCCGCGCCGCCTTCGACGCCGGCCTCAGCGCGGCGGAACGGGCGCGGTTCGACGCCGAGCGCCCCTACCGGGTCGCGTACAAGATGGCGCACAGCGGCACCGATCCGCAGGCCACCTGGGGTCGTGACGTGCTGTGGTCCGTGGAACTGACGCTCGCCCTGCTGAACCGTGACCACCGCCGGGGAGCACCCGCCGCCGGCTACACCCCGGCCACCACCACCGTCCTCGCCACCGGGATCTCCAACGGCGGTGGCGCCGCGATCGCCGCGGGCGAGGACGACCGGCACGGTCTCGTCGACGCCGTCGTGGCCTCCGAGCCGCAGATGAACCTCGCCCCGCTGAACGGCGTCGAGGTCCGCGAGGGTGACCGGCGCGTACCCGCCGCGGGACTGCCGCTGCTCCAGTACAACTCCGTGGCCTCCCTGCTCCAGCCGTGCGCGGCTCTCACCGAGCCGGCCGCTCCCGGGTACGGAAACCTGGACCCGGCCGCCGCGCGGCGCCGCTGCGCCGCCCTGGTCGGCGACGACCCCCGCCTGATCACGCGCCGCGACGCCGCCCGGGCGGGCCAGGACGGACTGCCCCGACTCGCCCAGGAAGCGCTCGTCCGTGTCGGTTTCCAACCGCAATCCTCCTACCTGCAGGCGGCCCACTACGACCCGGGGACCCCCGCCTCGTACGCCATGAGCTTCGCCCGCGCCTCGGTCACCGACTCGCTGTGCGGCTACGGCTGGGCCCGCACCGACTCCTCGGGCAGGCCCGCCCCGTACAGCAGGGCGGAACTCGCCGCCGCGTTCGCCACCAGTCCGGGCCGGGCCCCCGCGCCCGGCGTGCTGATCGACGAGAACTCGCCGGGCGGGCCCGTCGCCGATGCCAAGTCCCTGGGGCCGGACGGCACGCACGAGTACAACCTGCGCGGCGAGCGCTGCGTCCTCCGTCTTGCCTTCCCGCGTGCGAACGCCCCGAGCGAGGAGCGGGCGTGGGCGCGCAGGGTCGCCGAAGGACTGGACGCCACCCGCCGCACCGGCGACCTGCACGGCAAGCCCACGCTGGTCGTCCACGGCCGAGACGACGCCCGCGTCCCCGTCAACCACAGCTCACGCCCGTACCTGGGCCTCAACTCCCAGGCGGAGCAAGGGCACGGCACGGTGAGCTATGTGGAGGTCACCCACGCCCATCACGCCGACTCGACCGCACCCGGGTACGACAACCGGTACGTGCCCCTCGGGTTCTACTATCAGCAGGCCCTGGACCTGATGTGGCAACGGCTGCGCGACGGCACGCCCCTGCCGCCCAGCCAGGTCGTGCGCACCACACCCCGGGGCGGCGAGCCCGGCCGGGCTCCGGCTCTGACGACCGCCAACGTCCCGCCCGTCGCGGCCACTCCGGCCACCGCAGACCGGATCAGGGTGAGCGGCGGCACGGTACGGATTCCGGACAGAGGGTGAAGCGGGGGGCCGGGGCGCGGCCGTGGGCAACGTGGGCCACTCGCGCCTGGAATGTCACAGTAGACGACAGTGGCACATGCCAGAGGGAATCCCGTGAGGCCAGAGAGCTGGCCGGGCTCTGTCATCCCAGTTGATTGGTCACTTGACTACCAGGCGTCACACACGGTTGGCTCACGGCCAGTGAAAGCCTGAAAGCCGACACGCGTCACTCGGTGCGCGTGTCGGCTTTGCCCTCCCCTTTCCTCCGCTCGGTCGCACAGCGAGGTGCCACACCTTCATGAACACGTCCCCCACCCCCACGGTTCGACCAGACACCCCCGCGCCACGGCCCTGGCGTCCGCCGTGGTCGTCGTCGGCCTCCTCACGGCAGGCTGCTCCGGATCCGGCGGGTCGGCCTCCGACAGCGCCGACACGGCGGGCAAGGCGGGCACAGCCCGGATCAAGGTGGCGATGATCACCCACGGGGCCGAGGGCGACGAGTTCTGGGAGCGTGTGAAGAAGGGCGCGGAAGCCGCGGCCGCCAAGGGCAACATCGAGCTGACGTACGCCAGCGACGCCGACCCGGCGGGGCAGGCCGGGCTGGTGCGCGACGCGATCGGCGAGCGCGTCGACGGCATAGCCGTCACCCTCGCCAGGCCGGACGCCATGAAGGCCGCCGTCGACCAGGCCCAGGCGGCCGGCATACCGGTGGTCGGCCTCAACTCCGGTATCGACGCCTGGCGGTCACAGGGCCTGCTGGAGTACTTCGGCCAGGACGAGAGCGTCGCCGGCCGCGCCCTCGGCGACAAGCTGGACGACCTGAAGGCCAAGCGCGCCCTGTGCGTCGTCCACGAGCGCGGCAACGTCGCCGTGGAGGCCCGCTGCGCCGGAGTGAAGAAGACCTTCAGCGGCCAGACCGAGAACCTCTACGTCGACGGAACCAACATGGACGCCGTGACCTCCGTCATCGCCGCGAAGCTCAGGCAGGACTCCGGTATCGACGAAGTCATCCTCAACGGCGCCCAGTTCGCGCTCGCCGCCGTCGACTCGGTGAAGGAGTCCGGCAGCAAGGCGAAGATCGCCACGTTCGACCTGAACGACGACCTCGTGAAGGCCGTGCAGGACGGAAAGGTGCAGTTCGCGGTGGACCAGCAGCCCTATCTGCAGGGCTACCTCGCGGTCGACGCGCTCTGGCTCTACAGGTTCAACGGCAACGTCAGCGGCGGCGGAGAGGCCCCGGTGCTCACCGGCCCCGCCTTCGTCACGAAACAGAATGTCGAGAAGGTCGCGAAGTTCGCGGCGAACGGGACCCGCTGATCCTGTTCCGCGAGATAACGTCCGCGAGATAACAGGGACGCCACGGTTTTGGCCCCTCACCATGCGTGCGATCACTTGTACGGATAGCATTCTGGCCATCCCCTGTGCGTAACCGGACACGCGGCCACCCACCGCGCTCGTCCCCCTGAGCCCCTCCCTCCCCGACCGTTTCTCCCCAATCACCCCCCCGATCACGTCAATCGCCCAAGGACGACGATGCCTTCACGGACAGGTGCCCGGCGCCGTCTCGGCTCCATACGTCTCTCGCTGATCCTCCTCGCGCTCATCCCCAGCGTCACCCTCGCCGCCATGTGGAGCGTGACGACGATTCAGATGTTCTCCGAGGGGCTGCGGCTGCGCGAGCAGACGGAGCTGAGCAAGACGACCGGAGCCATGGGCACCGACGCGACGCTCGCCCTGCAGCGGGAGCGCCGGCTGTCGGCCGCGTGGCTGGCGAACCCCAACGGCGACCGGACCGCCCTCGACGAGCAGCGGAAGGAGACGGACGCGGCGATCGGGAAACTGGTCCGCCAGTCGGACGCGATCGACAGCGCCCCCTCCCGCATCAGCGACCGGCTGAACTCGGTCCTCGGCGCGGTGGCCAGCCTGGAGTACTACCGGGACCAGGTCGACAAGCCCGTCGACATCACCCCGCAGCAGACGCTGGACCAGTTCACCTCGATCATCGAGACCCAGATCACCGCCTTCCACGAGCTCTCCCAGGTCGACGACGGCGACCTGACCTCCCAGGCCGACCCGCTCGTATCGCTGGAACGGGCGGGGGAGATGGTCGCCCAGGAGGACGCGCTGCTCACTCTCGCCTGGCCGTCCGGGCACCTGGACGACGAGACACGTTTCCGGTTCTCGGAACTGGTCAGCGCCCGGCGCTGGCTCGTCGAGGACCAGATTGTTCCCTCCCTGGACGGGGACCTGAAGACCCAGACCGAGCAGATCCTCCAGGGCCAGGGCTGGCAGGCTCTGGAGTCCATGGAGGACCGGCTCCTCAAGGCACGCACGACGGGCGGCGCCGACGACCGCACGACGGCTCTGCCCGCCGGCGTGGAGAAGCGGTGGGCCGGCGGGTACGACGCCCTCGCGGGCGAGTACACGAAGCTCATCCAGCAGCAGACCCGCGCCCTGCTGGAACGCAGTGGCAGCGAAGCGGACGCGCTCCTCTTCAAGGCCGCCGTCCTGAGCGCCGCCGGATTCATCGCCCTGCTGGTATGCGCGGTGATGTCCTGGCGCATCACCCGCTCCCTGTCCCGGAGGCTGCGCGGACTGCGCATGGCCACCCTCAGCCTGGCCGAGGAGCGGCTGCCCGACGTGGTCGCGCGCCTCGATCGCGGCGAGAAGGTCGACGTGGAGTCCGCCACCCCGCCGCTCGACTACGGCCGCGACGAACTCGGCCAGGTCGCCCAGGCGTTCAACGCCGCGCAGCGCACCGCCGTGCACACCGCGGTGGAACTCGCCGACACCCGGCGTGGCTTCCAGAAGGTCATCCTGGGTATCGCCCGGCAGAGCCAGAACCTGGTCAACCTCCAGCTCAGCAAGCTCGACAAGCTGGAACGCGAGCACCAGGACCCGAACATCCTCCAGGGCCTGTACGAACTCGACTCCACCGCCAGCCAGTTGCGTCGCTATGAGGAGAACCTCGTCATCATCAGCGGTGAGCGGCCCGGCCGCACCTGGACCCGGCCGGTCGCGCTGATCGACATCCTGCGCAGCGCCGTCGGCGAGGTCGCCCAGTACCAGCGGGTTGAGGTGCACACCGAGGAGGAGGTGTCCGTCGCCCCGCCCGCCGTCGCGGACGTCATCCACCTGCTGGCGGAGCTCATCGACAACGCGACTGCGTACTCGCCCGCCCCCAGCCCGGTGAGTGTGCGGGCCGGGATGGTGGCCAGAGGCCTGGCCGTGGAGATCGAGGACCGCGGCCTCGGCATGTCGGAGGAGGACTACGCCGCGTTCAACGCCCAGTTGGCGGTGCCTCCGCAGTTCGACGTGGTCGCGCTGGCCGACGACCTCCGGCTCGGCATGTTCGTGATCGCCCGGCTCGCCACGCGGCACGGCATCGCCGTCACGCTGCGCTCCTCGCCGTACGGCGGCACCACGGCGATCGTGCTGATCCCACACGACATCGTGGTGAGCGAGTCCGCCGACGCGCCCGCCAAGGACACCAAGGACACTGCCGCCACCGACGCCGCGGCCGAGAACGACCGGCCCACGGGCCCGGTGAAGGCGCTCGCGCACGAGGAGGTCGCCGACGAACGGCCCTCCGCCGGGGGCCCCGACGACGGCGCGCGGAGCCACGAACGCGCCCGCGAACCGCAGCCCGCCGAGGCCCCCGCGCGGACGAACGGCGCCACCCCGGCCGCGGCCACCGCACGGCCCGTGCCCCGCACGCCCACGGCCGGGCGGGCCGCGGGCCGGCGCCCGGGTCTCACCCCGCTGCCCCGCCGGGTACCGCAGACCAGCCTGGCCGCCGAGCTGCGGGAGGACACCTCACCCGTCCAGGACGACGATCCCTTCGACTTCGACGACTTCACCGCGGAGCGCGCGGCCTCCTCACTGGCCGGCTTCCAACGCGGCACCCTCCAGGCCCGTGACGACGGTGCGGAGAGTGCCGACCAGACGGAAGAGACCGCACCCGAGGACGCCGACGAGAAGGTCTCTGCCTCGGGCACGCCCGTCACCGCCGCTCCGCCCGCCGACCGCTGATGAAGGACACAGAAATGACACGCCCCATCCCCGCCACGCACAGTCAGCTCGACCAGCTGCTCACCGGACTGGTGGACCGGGTCGCCGAGGTGAACCACGCCGTCGTGCTCTCCGAGGACGGACTCGTCGTCAGCAAGTCCACCGCGTTCGTACGGGACGACGCCGAGCGGCTCGCGGCCACCGCGTCCGGCCTGATGAGCCTCAGCAAGGGCGTCAGCATGGACTTCCGGGGCGGCCCGGTGCGCCAGTTGCTGATCGAGATGGGCAACTCCTACCTGCTCCTCACCAACGCGGGCCCCGGCGCCAGCCTCGCGGTGCTGACCAGTCAGGGCGCGGACGTCGGTGTGGTGGCGTACCAGATGAACATGCTGGTGAAGAAGATCGGCGAGCACCTCAGTGCCGCCCCGCGGGCCGGTGTCGTCGTCGCGGCGGACAGCGGCGAGTGAGGTGAGCGGAGGCGATACGGCCGGTCGTCTGGTCCGGCCGTTCACCCTGACCGGCGGCCGGACCGAGCCGGACCGTGGCGACTTCACCCTCATCACGATGGTGACCGCCGCGCCCCCGCCGCCCGGCGGCGGCGCCCGGCTGCAGCCCGAACACACCCGGATCCTGCGGCTGTGCGGGGAACCGGTCGTGGTGGCGGAGCTCGCCACACGACTCGACCTGCCGGTGAGTGTGGTCAGCATCCTGCTCTGTGACCTGCTGGAGGCGGAACGGATCGTCGTCCAGCCGCCGCGGGTTGTCTCGCGCACCTTGGACCTGGAACTGCTGCAGAAAGTGAGGCAAGGCCTTGACCGGCTCTGACGCCACCGTCCAGAAGGTCTCGGCACCCGACACGGTCAAGATCCTGATCGCCGGGGGCTTCGGCGTCGGCAAGACGACCATGGTCGGATCGGTCAGCGAGATCGTCCCGCTGCGCACCGAGGAGCCGCTGACCACCGCGAGCCTCGGCATCGACGACCTCAACGGCATCGAGGAGAAGAAGTCCACCACGGTGGCCCTGGACTTCGGCCGTATCACCGTCAGCCAGGACCTCGTGCTGTACCTGTTCGGTACGCCCGGGCAGCAGCGGTTCTGGTTCATGTGGAACGACCTCGCCGTCGGTGCCCTCGGCGCCGTGGTCCTCGTCGACGTGCGCCGGCCGGAGACCAGCTTCGCCGCCATCGACTTCTTCGAGCGCCGCAAGATCCCGTTCGTCATCGGCGTCAACGGCTTCCACGGTGAGCATCCGTACGATCCGGAGGAGATCAGGGAGTCCCTCGCGCTGCCGGAGGGCGCCCAGGTGCTGCTCTGCGACGCACGCGAGCGCGGATCGTGCCGGGACGTGCTGATCGCCCTGATCGACCAGCTCATCGCCACCACGACCCGTGGAGGCGGCCACCCTGCCCCTACGGGGTGACCACGAGCCCGGCGACGTGTTCGGCGATCATGTCCAGTACGTCCGCCGCCGACGTGTCGTCGCCGAGCACGAGGAAGTTCAGGGTCAGCCCGTCCGTCATCGCGGCCAGATAGCGGGCCAGCACGGGAACGGGGACGCCGAGTTCGAACCCCATGTCCCGGCGCAGTTGCTCGATGAGCTCGGCGTAGGTGTCGCGGTACAGCTCGTACTGCCGGCGCGCGAGATGCCCGAACCCCGGCTCGCGCAGGGCGTACTGCGTCAGCTCGTACGTCAGCATGTGCTCGCCGGGACGGTCGGACACATGGTCCCAGTACGCCTGGAACCCGGCTCGGACGGTCTCCTGGAGCGTGGCCCGGGGCCGGATCGCCTCCCTCACCACCGTGACGTAGTCGTCGGTGATGGCCCTGATGACGGACTCGACCAGGGCCTGCTTGGAGTCGAAGCAGTAGTGGAAGACGCTCAGGCTGACGCCCGCCTCGGCGCAGATGGACCGGGTCGTCGTCCGGGCCACCCCGTCCCGGGTCATCGCCCTGATCGCCGCCTCGGTCAGCTGCCGGCGCCGCTCGGCCGACGGCATCCGTGCCATGAACCTGTCCTTCGTGCTCGTACCGGCTCCGCCCGCCGGGAAGCGTAACGGTGCCCCGCCCGGCGGGCAGGCCAGGGCGGGGCACCGTTGGTCAGCGGCTGTACACGCCCACCTCGTTGAGTGAGTAGCCCCAGTCGGTGCCGCGGTCCAGCCCGTGGACGCGCACGTACCGGGCCGGGGCCGCGCCGAACCGGGCCGTGTCGAGGCCGCCGTCACCGGAGGCCGTGGACCACGCCGTCTTCCAGGCGGTGCCGTCCGTGGAGAGTTCGATCCGGTACGACTTCCCGTACGCCCGCTCCCAGTCGAGCGTGACGCGCTGGACCGTCTGCGTGGACCCGAGGTCGATCCGCAGCCACTGGTCGTCGTTCCAGTCGCTGGCCCAGCGGGTGCCGGTGTCGCCGTCCACGGCCCGGCCGGGCGCGTAACTGGTGAACGGGTTGGACTCCGACGAACTGGCCGTCGCCGAGCGGCCCTTGGCGAGGTTGACCCCGGCCTGGTGGCTCTCGGACGCTCCCCACGTGCCGAGGTAGGACTCGGCGCCGCGGAAGAGGTCGTCGACGACGTCCTGCCCGCCGACGAGCCGGATGTCCTCGATCCAGTCCGGCACGAGACCGTAGTGCGCGGCACCGTCGGTGTTGAGGTCCCAGGTGCGTCGGCCGGTGGTCTGCCGGTCGATGACGGCGCCGCCGTCGACGCTGGTGAAGGGGTACGTCACGGGGTTCGAGGTGCCGGTGCCGCGGGGCGCGGGCCAGCCGCCGACGCCGTTCATGTCGGTGCCGTAGCCGTACCCCACGCCGTACTTGTCGCGCAGCGCGTCCGTGCGCTTCGCCTCCGTGCTGAACTCCTGGGAGCCGTGCATGTACTGGGAGACGAAGCCGCCGACGGAGTAGACCCGCTCGGTCCAGTTCAGGTCCATCCAGCTGTGCGAGGACAGCACGCCGGGATACTGCTCGGCCTCGAAGATGTCGAGCACCCGGCCGGTGGCCTTGACGCTCATGTGGTCGATTTCGAGCATCATCTTGCGTTGCATCATGCCGCGCACGGCGTACTCACCGAGATCGGTGAGCCCTCGGACGTTGCACCGGGCGTCCTCGTCGTACTCCGGAACCTCGGTGCCCGCCGGCAGGTCCTCCTCGGCCCCGGACGAGGCGCCGCCGATGGGGTTGTCCTTCTGCGGACCGGTGCACTTCTCCGTCTTCCAGAACGTGCCGGTGGACAGGAACTGGCCGACGTTGATCGCCGTGCCGAGTCCGCCCTCGTCGAAGCGGACCCCGCACAGGGCGTTGTCGAACTTGTGGCACAGGAACATGCTGCGCACGCCCAGGTCGTACAGCTCGTCCAGCCCGGCGTCGATGTCGTCCTTGTCGCACTGCGGGATGTCGAGGATCTGCTTGCAGCCGAACGGTTCCGAGGTCTCGACGCCGAGGACGACGGCGAGTTTGCCCTGCTCGATGACCTCGCGGGCCTGCGCGCTGTCGGTGACGATCCGGAACCAGCCCTTGCCCGTGCCGCCGTACTGCTTGTCGATGTAGTCCTGCATGTCGTACGTCAGCCTGGCCTGGAGCCGGATGGACGTCATCTCGTCGCAGCCGCGGTCCTTGAAGAAGTAGACGGAGCAGATCACGCCGTTCGTGACGAGGTCGTTGACCAGCACGCGCTGACCGCCGCGCCACGCGCGCTCGATCCACGCGTAGTAGTTCTGCTGGTGGGTCATCGAGTCGTACGCGGGCCAGTCCTCGAACGTCGGCCAGCCGACCGGATCGTGCCTGCCGTCACCGCCCTTGGTGATGTAGTCGAAGATCGCGAGCGAGCCGTCGGGGTAGTGCTCGGGACAGTCCTTGAGCGCGTCCGCGATGCCCGTCCCGGAGAACGGCTTGCCGCAGATGAGCCGGCCGCCGAACGCCTCGTTGGCCATGATGTGGTTGTGCGCGTCGACGAACCCGCGCACCTCGTCCGCGGAGTTCGTGCCCTTGAAGGGCTCACCGGTGACGTTGATCCCGGAGTCAGGCGAGGGCCGTGCGCTCGGCGTCCACCAGTCGGTGCCGGCCGCCGCCGAACTCGGCGTCGGGCCCAGCGTCATGGACAGCACGACGAGGAGCAGGGACAGCAGCGCGAGGTGCCTGCGTCCGCGGTGGGGGATCGTGGGGTGCGGGCGGCGAACCATGGTCATCGGTCACGTCCTCGGTTGTCATGACTCGCACAAGCGATGGGACGAGAATCGCTACCCGCAGGTACTGAGTCAAGGGTCCGGGACGCTTGACCTGATGGCCGTGCCGGCCGCCGGAAAACCGCGTGCGCGGACTGCTTCGCAGCCGCTACGGTCCCCGGCATGACCGAACTCGATACCGAACTCGATGAGGACGGCTACTTCGGAGAAGAGATCGCGGCCACGTACGACGAGTCGTCAGCGGACATGTTCCGGCCCGAGGCGGTGGAACCGGCGGTGGACCTGCTCGCCGGGCTCGCCGGTGAGGGGCAGGCGCTCGAACTGGGCATCGGCACCGGCCGGATCGCACTGCCGCTGAGCCGCCGCGGGGTTCCGGTGCACGGCATCGACATGTCCCGGGCGATGGTGTCCCGGCTGCGCGCCAAGCCGGGCGGCGACGCGATCGACGTCGCCATCGGCGACTTCGCGACCACGCGCGTGCCCGGCGAGTTCGCGGTCGCGTACCTCGTCTTCAACACCATCATGAACCTCACGACCCAGGACGCCCAGGTGGACTGTTTCCGCAACGCGGCCGCCCACCTCCGGCCCGGCGGCTGCTTCGTCATCGAGGTGATGGTGCCGGACCTGCGCAGGCTGCCGCCGGGGCAGAACGCCGTGCCGTTCACCGTCAGTTCCACCCGGCTGGGGTTCGACACGTACGACGTCGCCACCCAGGCGACGAGCTCCCACCACGTCAGGATCGTCGACGGGCAGGCCTCGTACACCTCCGTCCCGTTCCGGTACGCCTGGCCCGCGGAACTGGACCTGATGGCGCGACTCGCCGGACTGCGGCTGCGCGACCGGTGGGAGGGGTGGCAGCGCGAGCCGTTCACCAGCGAGAGCCGCGGGCACGTCTCCGTCTGGGAGAAGGCCGTCGACTAGGGGAACCCCGGGGGGTAAACCCCCGGGTACAGTGGCCCGTTGGTCGGATGTCAGTGACGCGCGAGGTGGGCGAAGCTCGTTCCCATGACGAAGATCAAGCGACACACCGCCCTGTTCGCCGCCTCCGCCGCAGTCCTGAGCCTCGCCGTACCCCTCACCACCGCGACTGCCTCGCCGGCCGCCGCACCCGAGCCGCCGCCCCTCGACTGGACGAAGTGCGAGGGGACGGGGCTCGATCCGCGGCAGCGGTGCGCGAGCGTCGAGGTGCCGATGGACTACGCCGCCCCGCACGGCAAGAAGATCATCGTGGCTTTCTCCCGTATACCGGCCGAGAACCCGGAGAAGCGCCGCGGTGCGCTGTTCCTGATCCCGGGCGGTCCCGGCGGCGGCAGCCTCGACCAGCCCTCGGACGAGGGGCAGAAGCTGCCGCAGGAGGTACGGGACGCCTACGACCTGATCGGGTTCGACCGCCGCGGGTACGGCCGGTCCACGCCGGTCAGCTGCGGTTTCGAACACGGTGACCTTGCCCCGTCGAAGACGCGGCCCTGGCCCGCCCCCGACGGCTCCGTCACCGAGAACATGGCCACCGCACGGCGCATGTCGGACGCCTGCGCACGTAACGGCGGCGAGCTGGTCCAGCACATCAGCACCGCCAACGAGGCCCGCGACCTCGACCGCATCCGTGCCGCGCTCGGCGAGCGGAAGATCTCCGCGTGGGGAGTCTCGTACGGGACCTACGTCGGCGCCGTCTACAGCGAGCTGTTCCCGCAGCGCACCGACCGCATCGTGCTGGACAGCAACGACGACCCCGACCCCACCCGGGTGGTGCGCGGCTGGCTCGCCAGGTTCGAGGAGGGGGTCGAGGACAACTTCCCCGAGTTCGCCAAGTGGGCGTCGCAGCCGGGCAACCCCGACCGTGTGGCCCGCACCGCCGCCGAGGTGCGCCCGCCCTTCCTCCGCCTCGCCGCACGCTTAGACCGCGAGCCCATCCCCTGGCCCGGCGCCAACCCGGAGGAGCTCAACGGCAACGTGCTGCGCCAGACCATGCTGGACAGCCTCTACGACCCCGACGACTACCCCGTTCTGGCCCGGCTGATCCTGGCCGCCCGGAAGGGCACCGTGCCGTCCGCGCCCCAGACGCCGCCCGACTCCGTCCTGCAGAACGGCTTCGCCTCCGGAGTGGCCATCTGCAACGACATCGCCTGGCCCAGGTCGGCGGCCGTGTACGAGAAGGGGGTCGCCGAGAGCCGCGCCAAGTACCCGCTGACGGCGGGCCTGCCGAGGAACGCCATGCTCTGCGCCGCCTGGCCGTGGGCTCCGAAGGAACCCGCCGTACGGATCACCGACCGCGGCCCCTCCACCGTCCTCCTCGTCCAGAACCGGCGTGATGTGGCCACCCCTCTCAGTGGCGCACTCAAGATGCGCGAGGCCCTCGGCCGCCGCGCCGTCATGGTGACCGTGAACTCCACCGGCCACGGCGCCTACCTCGACAACGGCAACGCCTGCGGCGACCGCACCGTCTCCCGCTTCCTGGCGACGGGGGAGCGGCCGGCGGGGGACGTCACCTGCGACCAGAGCGAGCGCTGACCGCACCCCCCTTCCCCTCTCTCCCTCTCCGCGCTCAGCCCTTGACCGCGCCGGAGGTGAGGCCCTGGACGATGTGGCGGCTGGCGAAGGCGAACAGGACCATCGTGGGCAGGATGGTGAGCACGGCCGCCGCGGACATCGAGCCCCAGTCGATGTTGAAGCTGGAGATGAACCCGTTCAGGGCCGTGGGGACGGTCTTGTTGGTGTCGCTGTTCATCAGCGTCACCGAAAGGAACAGCTCGTTCCAGCAGTTGACGAAGTTGAAGATGAACGCGGCCACGATCCCGGGGCGCATCACCGGCAGCAGCACCCGGAACAGCGCCCCGAACCGGGACAGGCCGTCGATCATGGCGGCCTCCTCCAGCGCGTCCGGGATGTTCTCGAAGAAACCGCGGAGCATCACCGTGCAGAACGGGATGCACACGGCGATGTACACGAGGACGAGCCCGAGGCGGTTGTCGACCAGCCTGAGGTCGGTCATCAGCAGGTACAGCGGTCCCAGCGCGATGAAGGTGGGGATCATCTGGGTGACCAGCGCGGCCATCAGCAGGGCGGACTTGGTGCGGAACTCGAACCGTGCCAGCACGTACGCCGACAGCATCGAGATCGCCGTCGCCACCACGCCCGCGACGGTCGCGACGACGAGGCTGTTGGTGAGGTAGGTCCCGAAGTCGGCCGTGCCGAACAGTCCGCTGTAGTTCTCCAGCGAGAAGTGCTCGGGCCAGTAGGCGATCGGGAACGCGAAGATGTCACCCGGCGCCTTGAGGGACGTGACCGTGATCCAGTAGAGGGGGAAGACGGTGAAGACCAGCCACAGCCCGAGGAAGGTGAACTTGACGACCCGCCCGGTCGCGCTCTCCTTGCCGATCACGACTTCACCTCTCGCTTCTCTCGCGTGGCCAGCAGGAAGAACGTCGCGAACAGCAGCAGCCCCGCCACCACGAGGAGGCCGAGCGCGGAGGCCCTGCCGTAGTCGCCCTGCTGCGTGATCTTGATCATCCAGGTGGTGACGATGTGCGTTTCGTTGTTGGGGCCGCCGCCGGTCATCCCGAAGATCAGGTCGGGGAAGTTGAAGATCCAGATGACCCGCAGCAGCACGGTGAGCGCCAGCGTGGTGCGGATGTACGGGATGGTGATCCGGAAGAGCGTGCGAACCTTGCCCGCGCCGTCCAGGGCCGCCGCCTCGTACAACTCGTCCGGGATCGACTGCAACGCGGCCAGGATCATGATCGCGAAGAAGGTGACGCCGTACCAGACGTTGGCGACCAGCACGGCGGCCATCGCCGTGTCCGGATCGGCGAGCCAGGCGACCGGCTCGTCGATCAGCCCGGCCTTCTGCAGCAGGTCGTTGACGACGCCGAACTCACTGTTGAACAGCCAGCGGAACAGGATCCCGATGAGGAACCCGGAGATCGCCCAGGGGAAGAAGATCAGCGCCTGGTAGACACCGCGGAGGCGGAAGCGACGGCGCAGCCACAGGGCGAGCGCGAAGCCGATCACCAGCTGGGGAATGATCGAACCGAACACCCAGAGCGCGGTGTTGGCCAGCACGGTGCCCCAGGCGGGGTCGGCGAAGACATCGCGGAAGTTCCTCAGGCCCACCCAGGAGGTGTCGGTGAGATCCGTCAGCTTCCAGTTGCGGAAGGCCATCTGGCTTCCCGCGATCACCGGGTAGTACGTGAAGACGGCGACGAAGACCGCGGCCGGTGCCATGAAGGCGGCGATGAGCAGGCCGCGGCGGGTGGTGAACTCCCGTTTGCGACGGCCCTGCCGAGCGCCGGGGGCGGGCGCGGGACCTGAAGCGCGGGTGGTGCCTCCCGCCCCCGGGGCCGTCGCGCGCGTCTTCTTTGTCGTATTCGTCGTTGCGGACGCGCCGGCCATGCCTACTTCTCCTGCTGCCACTTCTCGGTCCAGTACGCGTCCCAGGTGGCGAGCAGCTCCTTGGGAGTCGTCTTGCCGAGGATCAGCTTCTGCACGTCGGCATCGGACTTCTGCTGCCACTCGGTCCACCAGTCGACGCCGCGCGGCTGGGTGACGACCTGGTACTTCTCCGGGTTCTCCGTCATGGTGACGTAGCTCGACCAGGGGCCCGTCCGGTAGAACGGGTCCTCGGTGGCCGACTTGAGGATCGGCACCAGACTGTTCTTCTTGGTGAAGGCCGTCGACGCCTCGCCCTCGGAGAGGAACTCGACCAGCTTGACGGCCTCGGCCTTGTGCTTGCTGCCCTTTGCCACGCCCCACCCGGCGGTGGCCAGCGGCTGGACGGTTTTGCCGCTGGGTCCGGCGATCAGCGGGGCGGTGTCCCACTGGTCCTTCGAGACCGACTTGGACTCCGAGACCGTGGCGATCACTTCGGGGTCCTGCAGCAG
Organism: Streptomyces sp. KM273126; assembly: GCF_004337435.2. Lineage (NCBI taxonomy): Bacteria > Bacillati > Actinomycetota > Actinomycetes > Kitasatosporales > Streptomycetaceae > Streptomyces > Streptomyces sp. KM273126. Next base: position 1,647,302 of record NZ_SJXB02000002.1, read on the forward strand.
GAAGGCCGTGGAACCGTTGGAGAAGCCCTCGACCATCTCCGGGTAGCCCCAGGAGACCGACGACTTGGGGGACGCCTCCTTGAAGAGCTTGAGGTACGTCTCCATGGCGTCCTGGGCCTCGGGCGCGGAGAAGATGGTCTTGCCGTCGGTGAGCTTGAAGCCGTTCGCGGGGTCGATCCTGTCGGCGACGTATGCCTCGATGATCGCGGTGGCGTTGCTGTTGGCGTTGGCCCCGCCGCGGAAGGCGTAGCCGTACCGGCGCTTGGCCGGGTCGTGGATGGCGGAGGCCTGCTTGAGGAGCTCGTCCCAGGTGGCCGGGGGCTTGCTGAAACCGGCGTCCTGGGTCAGGTCGGTGCGGTAGAAGAGGCTCAGCCCGTAGAAGCCGTAGGGCACGAAGTAGGTGCGGCCCTCCGCGTCCTTGGAGGCGTTGACGGCGTTCTCCGTCATGGCCTGCCAGCCCTGCCAGCCGTCGAGGTCCTTCTTCATGTCGTAGAGCCAGCCGTTGTTGGACCACGGCCCCACGGTGATGTCACGCACCTCAAGGGTGTCCACGCCGCTGCCGGACTGGAGCATCTGCTGGATCTTCTGGTCGGCCTGCTCGGTGGGCGGCGAGACCAGATTGACCTTGATCTTCGGGTTCTGCTTCTCGAAATCGGCTATGAGGCCCTTGAGCAGGTCGGTGCGGGCGGGGTTGGTCAGGCTCTCGACCATGTTGAGCGTGACTGTTCCGTTCGCGCCCGGACTCATGGTGGAACAGCCGGTCAGGACCATCACGGCGGCGGTACCGAGGGCGAGGGCTGCCGTCCTTGTTCTCATCGTGCTGACCTTCCGTGGATGGGGAAGTCCGTGGACAGGGAAAGGTGGCGTGGGGGGTGCCGCTAACGCGCGTCGTGCTGCTCGCGGGCCGCGCGGGCCCACTCGCCGAGGACGGGGACGCAGGCGTCGGCGAAGTACTCGTAGTCGGCGGGGGTGTTGTAGACGTGTGCGGACAGCCGCAGATAACCGACGCCGCCGAAGCTGGTGAAGGCCGCCTCGACGTCCAGCTCCTGGGCGACCCGGTCGCGCAGCGCGTCGGCCTCGACGCGGGTGGTGCCCAGCCCCGCGGGCAGCCGCACCAGCCGCATGCCGGGCACCGGCATGCCGACGTCCACGGTGCCGCTCGCCCCGGTCAGCTCGGCGAAGGCGGCGCCGATGACCTGCTCGCCGTAGTCGGCCAGGTCGTCCATATAGCGGCGGGCGGTGTCCCAGCCCCAGGTGTGCCCGATGAAGTCGAGTGCCGTTGGCGCCGCCAGATAGGAGGTGGCGTCCAGCGTCCCCTGCTGGTCGAAGCGGTCGGGGTACGGATCGGGGGCGCCCCATGAGTCGATCAGCGGGTAGAGCTGCTCCCGCAGGGGGCCGCCGGCGAGCAGCGTCGCGGTGCCGCGCGGTGTGCAGCCCCATTTGTGGAGGTTGCCGACCCAGAAGTCGGCCGTCACGCCGGCGAGCGGGGCGGCGATCAGACCGGGGGCGTGGGCGCCGTCCACGAGGAACGGGATGCCACGTCGCCGCAACTCCGCGCCGATGAGATCCACCGGCATCCGGCGTGCTGTCGCTGACGTGATCTGGTCGACGACGACCAGGTCGGTGGCCTCGCTCACCTCGGCGACCACGGCCTCGTAGGCCTGCTGAGCGTCCGCGTCCAGCGGCACCCGGGCCGTGCGGACGCGTCCGCCCCAGCGCCGGGCCAGCCGCTCGGCGCCCATGGTGACGGCGCCGTAGCCGTGGTCGGTGACGACGATCTCCCCGCCCCGGCGGCGGTCGAGGGAGGTGTACACGACGCTGGCGCCGGCACTGGCGTTCGGCACGAGCGCGAGGTCGTCCGGGGCGACCCGCAGGAAGGCCGCGAGGTCGACCCGGGTGGCGGCGAGCCGTTCGGGCAGCGCCGGGAACCACACCACGGGGGAGCGCTCCATCTCCGAGCGCAGCTCGTTCTGCCGCTCCTGAGCCACCAGGGGAACCGCTCCGAACGAACCGTGGTTCAGGTGCCGCAGGGCAGGGTCCAACGACCATGCTCCGGCCGCGGGTCGGCCGTCGGCCAGCAGGAGAGGGCTGGGCGCGGTGGTGACCTCGGTCTCGCTCACAAGACTCCACTTCTGCGGGACGTGGGCGCCCTGGCCGGTATCGAGTCATCGAGACATCGGGACATCGGATTCCGCACCAGGACACGTATGATGACTGGGAATGTTGGCACGCCGATTTCAGGCATACAAGGGGTCGGCAAGGAAAGTCATCAGATGACTCGCGGTCGATACGTGGAAGACATCTGATGACTCGGCCTCGATACAGTGCACCGCGAGGGTCCTGGCCGTGCCGCCGGACCGTCAGGGGAGGAGATCGATGTCCGCAGTCGACAGGGCGTTTCACGGTCTACGGCACATGATCGCCACGGGTCGCCTCGGCGCGGGCGAGCGCATTCCGCCCGAAGGGGAGCTCTGCGAGGAACTGGGCGTCTCGCGAGGGTCGCTGCGCGAGGCCGTGCGCATGCTCGCCGCCCTGGGCGTGATCGAGCCGCGGCACGGCTCCGGCACGTACGTCTCCCAGCTCAGGCCGGAGGACGTGATCGGCAGCCTGTCGCTGACCCTGGAACTCCTGCCGCTGACCGGCCTGTTGGAGGTCTACGAGATCCGTCGCGTGCTGGAGGCCCATGTCGCCGCCCAGGCCGCGGCACGCTGCACTCCGGAGGCGGTGGGGACGCTCTTCGCGCTCATCGAGGCCATGGAGGCCACCGACGACCCCACCAAGGCCTCCGAACTCGACCACCGGTTCCACCTGGAGATCGCGAGGATCGGCGGCAACCCCACCCTGGCCTCCCTGCTGTCGGTCTTCCGCGCCCGCTCCCGCAAGTACCAGGTCTTCACCCTCCCCGAAGGCCCGGAGCTGCGCCGCAAGAGCGATGAGGACCACCGGGTGCTCGCCACCGCCATCGCCGACCACGACCCCGTCGCCGCCGCCGGCGCCGCGCAGGCCCATGTCGCCCAGACCGAGCGGTGGCTGCGCGCCTTCATGCCGCCCGTGGAGGAGGACGACAGCAAGGGCTGACGGCGCGTGGCGCGTGCCCGGCGGCCCGGTCGGGCTGTCACGAGGCGGGCCGCCGAGTCGCCGGTTCGTTCGCTGCGTGCCGGACGGGGCCGCGGTAGACGTAGCGCGGGGCACCGGCCGGCGGGGGATCGGCGGGTGGTGCCTCCGCCAGGGCGCGGACGAGGGCGTGGTCGGGGGACAACGCGCACGCGGGGTCGGTGCGGGCGGGGTCCCCGGTGAGTGCGTGGGCCTGGCAGCGGCAGCCCCCGAAGTCCGTCTCGCGACGGGGACAGCCACTGCACGGTCCACTCATCCACTCGGTGCCGCGATAGCGGTTGAAGGCCGGGGAACTGCGCCAGATCCACTCCAGGGTCCGGTCGCGTACGTTCGGTACGTCCAGGTCAGGCAGGGTCCCCGCCGCCGGGCACGGCAGCACGCCGCCGTCCGGGGCGACGGTCAGGGACACCGCACCCCAGCCTCCCATGCAGGGCTTCGGCACACCGTCGAAGTAGTCCGGTACCACCCACACCAGTTCGGTGATGCCCGCCAGCTGCGTCCGCCGGCGCTCGACCGTCTCCCCGGCGCGGGAGAGCTGGTCGCGGGTGGGCAGCAGGGTGGTGCGGTTGCGCAGGGCCCACCCGTAGAACTGGACGTTGGCCAGCTCGATCCGCTCGGCACCCCAGGCCACGCCGAGGTCCACGATGTCGTCGACGGCGTCGAGGTTGTCGCGGTGCAGGACCACGTTGAGGCCCAGCGGCAGCCCGGCGTCACGGACGACGGCGGCGGCCCGCTCCTTGGCCGCGAAGGAGCGGTGTCCGGCGATCCGGTCGGATGCCGCCGGATCGGCGTGCTGCACCGACAGCTGGACGCTGCGCAGCCCGGCGGACACGAGCGCCGCCATCCGCGCCGCGCTCAGGCCGCTTCCGCTGGTGACCAGTTGGGTGTAGATCCCGGCCGACTCGGCCGCGGCGACGATGGCCTCCAGATCGCGGCGGAGCAGGGGCTCGCCACCGGAGAGATGGGTGTGCACGACGCCGAGCTCCCCGGCCTGCCGCAGCACGTCCTCCCATTCCTCGGTGGAGAGTTCACGGGAACGGCTGACGAGTTCGAGCGGGTTGGAGCAGTAGGGACAGTGCAGAGGGCACCCGTGGGTGAGTTCGGCCAGCAGGGCCCAGGGCGGCGGTGGCGAGGAGGCGGTCGGTGACGGTGGGCTCGTCATCGCAGCCACCCCTCCTCGCGTACCCGGTCGAGGAACCGGGGCACCTCGGCCGCCACGGGGGCGCCGGGAAAGCGGGCCGCCAGTTCGTCGACGATCTCACCTACCTCCCGAAGGCCGTCGCACAGCCGGAGGACGTCCGCGGCCCGGCCGCCGAGGACGACCACCCGTTCCGGCAGGATCAGCAGGTCAGCCCGGCGCACCCGGTCGTGGCGGAGCACGACCGAGCGCGCCAGAGCAGGCCGCCATCCGGTCACGGCCGTTCCCTTCACCGCCGTTCCCTTCACGGCCGCTCCTTTCACGGCCGCTCCTTTTCGTCGGCGTGGTCGATCGCGTCGAGCAGGGACCACAGCACGTCGCACTTGAAGGCGAGGGCCGCCACGGCACGCTCCCGCTCGGCCTCGGTGCGCGCCCAGTCCAGGACGAGGCCCAGCGCCTCCCGGCTGTCCTGGCGGCCCTGGGTCTCGCGGGAGCGGAAGTACGCCAGCCCGTCGGCGTCGATCCACCGGTAGTGGTGTTCGAACGCGGCGATGCGCGTGCGCATGATGCCCGGGGCGGACAGCTCGGTGAGGGACGCGGCGACGGCTTCCAGAGGGGAGCGGAGCCGGCAGAAGTTGACGTATCCGTCCACCGCCAGCCGTACACCGGGGAGCACCTCCTCGCCGGACAGCAGCCGGTCCCGTTCGAGTCCCGCGGCCTCACCCAGTCTCAGCCACCGCTCGATGCCGCCCTCACCCTCGGCCCGGCCGTCGTGCTCCTCGATCCTCCGCAGCCACATGCGGCGGAGCCGCGACGTGTCCAGCTTGGCCAGGACGAGGGCGTCCTTGACCGGGATGTACCGCTGGTAGTGGAAGCGGTTCAGGATCCAGCGGCGCAGCTCGTCGGGGGTCAGCTCGCCCCGGTGCATACGTACGTTGAAGGGGTGGCGGTCGTGGTAGCGCTCCCGGGCCACGGCCCTCAGCCGCTCCTCGAACGCCGTTGCCCTGGTAGCGGTGCTGGTACTGGTGCTCACAGATTGATCACCATTCCGTCGGCGGCCACGTCGATGCCCCGGTCGGCCAGCCGCTTGTGCTGGGGCGCGCCGGGATCGACGAGGGGATTGGTGTTGTTCAGATGGGTGTAGAGACAGCGGCCGCCCAACGCTTCCAGGCGCTCCGCGGTGCCGTCCGGCCCGTCGATCGGCAGATGTCCCATACCGGTCGCGGTGCGCGTGGAGATGCCGGTGCGCCGGGGCTCGTCGTCGTCCCAGAACGTACCGTCGACGATCACGCAGTCGGCCTCAGCGACAGCGGACTGCAGGGCGTCCGGCCAGGCCCCCAGCGCCGGGGCGTAGACCGCGGTCGCTCCGGTGGCACGGTCCGTCAGATGCAGGGCGACGACCCAGGGATCCGAGCCGGTGCCGGGTGAGTCCGCCGCGTACCGCGGGCGTTTACCGGAGACGGGGATCGCGCTGATCGAGACCTCCGAGTCCGCGGTGAGCGGTTCGGGCTTTTCGCGGGGCAGTTCCCGCCAGGTGAGGGGGGTGTACGGGCCGATGACGGCCTCCAGCCGCAGCCGGGTGAGCAGTGCCTCGCGCACGGCGCCGGTGGCGAGCAACTCCAGGCCGCCGGCTCCGGCTTCGCGCAGCCGGGCGATGCCGAGGGTGTGGTCGAGTTCTGCGTCGGTCAGGACCAGCCCCGCGATCGGCGTGCGCCGCGATCCCGGGCCGGGGTGGAGTGCCGGACAGTCCTCGATCTGGTCCCCGATGTCCGGGGTGGCGTTGACGAGATACCAGCGGTCCTGGGACGACTGAACGGCGAGTGAGGCGTGGCGGCGGCGCCAGTGCGGGTGGGCGCGTGCCCCGGAACAGCCGGGACACGCGCAGTTCCACTGAGGGACGCCGCCGCCCGCCGCGGTGCCGAGCACCTGCAGCAGCACGGCGCCGGGCTAACGGTTGCTCAGGGCATAGGCGGTGACTTCCAGCGCGGTCTCGACGACCACGTAGTCCGGTGTCTGCCAGACCGGCGACTCCTCGGTGCCGGCCTGGGCCTGGTGTTCCGTCGCCTGCTGTACGGGTTCGGTCATGAACAGACCTGCCTCTCTGTGTGGGGGGACCGGTGCGCCCGGTGGTTGGGTGCCACGCCGGCCCACGAGGCGCACTCTGTTGCAGAATCGCGAGTCGAGCCATCCGGGTCAATGGGGCAGGCAGGGAAGTGCTCCGATCTCTTCTGGTGGCAGGCCGCAGCACCTCACGGGTATCTGCCGGTGGATGTGCCGGTATGCGTCCTGGTGAGAGAGGTAAGACTTGAGGTCCTCGACCCGGTACGGACCTTTGGCTTTAACTGCACTTGACCTCCCCGCGGCACACCTCCTACCTTCTCGGTGGACTGACGCACCGTCATGTCCCTGCCAAATTGACTGGCCAGGAGGGCCGTTCCATGGCACGCCACCCCCACATCACCGCACGACTGCTGCCCCCTGCCCTGACCGCGGCGGCGACGGCGGTCGCACTCGCCGCCGGTCTCCTCGGCGCGGCGGCCGGTACCGGAAGCGCCACGGTCCGCAGCGAGAGAGGCAGCGACCGCGGCATCGAGTCCGTCCCCTCGTCCATCCGTACCGTCTCGTCCGGCTGGACCGTTCCCTGGGGCCTGAGCTGGCTGCCCGACGGGTCGGCGCTCCTCACCGAACGGGACTCCTTCAAGATCTTCAAGCTCACCCAGTCGGGCACCAGGAGCCAGGTCGGTACGGTGCCCAACGTCGTGACGACCGGCGGCGAGGGCGGCCTCCTCGGCATCGCGGTCTCACCGAACTGGAACAGCGACCACTACATCTATCTCATGCACTCGGCGGCCACCGACAACCGCATCGTCCGGATGACGTACGACGGGTCCTCGCTCAGCGGCTACACGGTCCTCGTGACCGGCATCGCCAAGAACAGGTACCACAACGGCGGACGCATCAAGTTCGGCCCGGACGGCTACCTCTACGCCACCACGGGCGATGCGCAGAACACCGCCCTCGCCCAGGACCAGAACTCCCTCAACGGCAAGATCCTGAGGATGACGAAGGACGGCAGGCCCGCGCCCGGCAACCCGTTCGGCACGCTCGTCTACTCGCTCGGACACCGGAACCCCCAGGGCATCACCTGGGACGAACAAGGCAGGCTGTGGGAGGCCGAGTTCGGCAACAGCAGGTACGACGAGCTCAATCTGATCGAGCCCGGCAAGAACTACGGCTGGCCGGTCTGCGAGGGCAGCTGCTCGACGTCCGGAATGACCAGCCCCAAACAGCAGTGGCCCGTCAGCGAGGCCTCCCCGAGCGCGGTCGTCTACGCCGATGGCGCCCTCTATCTGGCGGCACTGCGCGGCGAACGGATGTGGCGCGTTCCGGTCAGCGGTACCAGCGCGGGCACCCCTGTCGCCTACTACACCAGCCAGTACGGCCGACTCCGGACCGTGGAGAAGATCCCCGGCAGGAACGCTCTGTGGCTGTCCACCACCAACGCCGACAACAACGGGGGCGAGCCGGACGGCGCGGACAAGGTGTTCCAGGTCGATCTGGGGTAGTGCCGGCCGGCGCGGCCGTCATGGCGGCGCCGACGGCATGGGACCGGCAGGCGTCGGCGCCGCGGCACGGTGGCCCGGCCGCGGCGCCGGCACCGGTCAGTAGAGCTTGTTCACGGCCGTGACGGTGGTGTTCTTGAAGTCGTCGACCTGGGCGTGCTGGAAGTTGCCCATCTGCGCCCACCGGACGAGGGTCACGGTCGCGCCGTCCCGGCCGACCGAGTACAGGCCGATGTCGGAGGCCCCCCACGTGGTCGTGGTGTGGACGCCGTAGACGTACGCGCCCTCCTCGACGTTCAGCTTGCCGTAGTACTTCTCCGTCGCGGTGACGTCGGGGTACTCCCGCATCAGCTTCTCCGCGCAGCCGGCGAGGTCCTTGCGCAGCAGGGCCGCGAAGTCCTTGGCCCGCTGTTCGCTGCGCTCCACCACCGTCACCTGCAGGGCGTTGGTGTCGTACTCGGTCCAGTACGCACGGTGGGCAGCGATCGACGGCAGCGGGTCGCCCCCGCAGGCCGGCAGCGGATCGGGCTGCCCGGCCGTGACGGGACCGGCGTACCAGGGCGAGGTCGGGTGTGGCGGCAGCTCGTCGGGTGCCAGGAACCGGGGTGTGCCGGAGGCCGATGCGGCGGCGGCCGGGACGGCAGCCACGGCGACGGCGACTCCGGCCGCCATGGCGGCCACAGCGGCCACGACACGTCGGGTACCGCGAGCACGGACGTTCATGATTCCCCCATGTGGTGATCGGCGCTTCTGCGATGGCGGGCGCGGCCGTCCCCACGAGCCACACCGTCGACCGGCCTTCCCGCCCCTACGCTTCATACGACCCGCCACCGCCCGCATTCGTTGTGCCCGCCTTTGTCACAGCTCTGTCCTCGGCCGCCACAGCCAACGAGACGTACACATCGCACGCCGGGGCGGGCAGGCGGGCGGCGGTCGTCAAGGAGTGGGGTCGAGATCCACGTCGAGGTCCTCGGCCCGGTTCCAGAACCCGTCGTCCGCGTCCTGGAGACGGGAGGCGGCGTGCTCCATGTGGCGGCGCGCGGCGGCGCGGGCCCCTTCGGCGTCGCCTGCCTCGATGGCGGCCAGGATGGCGTGGTGCTCCTGCCGGACCGCCTCGATGAAGTCGTCCCGGCGTGCCTCGTTGGCGCGCGTGATGCGGATACCGCCGCGCATCACCTCGCCCAGGTAGCGCACCGTCGAGACCATCACCGCGTTTCCGGTCGACTCGGCGATGGACCGGTGGAAGGCGAGATCCTCCTCCACACCGTCGCCGCTCGCCGCGACCGCCGAGTCGATCGCGTCCAGGGCCTGACGCATCCGGGCGAGGTCGCGGGGCGTGGCCCGGGTGGCCGCCAGACAGGCCGCTTCGCCGTCCATGGCGCGGCGTACCTCCACGATCTGCAGCACCCGCGCCTTGGTGTCGGCGGTCTCGGCCTCAAGGTCGAGCGGACGTGTGCGCCGGGGCAGGACGAACACGCCGAGACCCTGCCGCGGTTCGACCAGGCCCGCGTTGCGCAGCCGTGACAGGGCCTCGCGCACCACCGTGCGGCTGACGCCCAGTTGCTTGACCAGAGCCACCTCGGTGGGCAGTTGGTCCCCCTCGGCCAGCCGCCCCGACTCGATCTCCTCCGAGAGGATCGCGGCGACCTGGTCCGCGAGCCGGACGGGACCGCTCACCTTGGAAAACATGCTTGTCAGTCTATAGACCCGTGCCGGGTCGCCCCTTCGCGAGTGAGGTGCCGGCCAGGACGGCGTCAGGGTGGTCGCCGATGTAGTCCCACACCACTGATTCGAAGGTCGGATCGGGCTCCAGCCCGAGCGCCGCGGCGCTCGCGTTGTCGAAGGTGGAGGGCCACGAGCCCACGATGGCCTCCACGTCGGGGTCGGGCGCGATCGTCACCAGGTCGGCGGCGGTGTCACCGGCCACCCGTCGCAGCGTGGCCAGCATCTCGGCGACCGAGACCGTGAGGGCCGGAAGGTTGACCGGCAGTGCGCCGTCGAGCCGGCCCCTCCCGGGGCCGCGCTCGACTTCCGCGATGCGCAGGATCGCCTCGACCGTGCGCCGTGGCGAGGCCAGGGCGACGCGCAGGCCGGGACGCACCGGGCAGACGGCCGGAAGGCCCGCGAGCGGCTCGCGGATGACGCCGGACAGGAAGCCGGAGGCGGCCGCGTTCGGCTTGCCCGGCCGCACCGAGACGGTCATCAGGCGGGCGACGCGGCCGTCGATGAAACCCCGGCGGGTGTAGTCCGCGACCAGTTGCTCGCAGATGAGTTTCTGGATCCCGTAGCTCGATCGCGGGGTGGGCAGGGTCGACTCGCTGACCACGGGCGGGAGCGGGAGCGCCGGGTCCGAACCGTAGACCGCCACGCTGCTGGAGAACACCACGCACGGCGTCGGCCCGCCGGCGGCCGACTGCGCGCGGGCGGCTTCGAGGAGCGCGCGGGTGGTGTCCAGGTTCGCGCTCATGCCGAGGTCGAAGTCGGCCTCGCACTCGGCCGAGACGGCGGCGGCGAGGTGGATCAGCACGTCCACCGGCTCGGCGAACACCTCGTCGAGGCAGTCGACGAGGTCGCCCCGCACGATCTCCACGAGCGGATCGGCCGCCGCCTGCGACTCGGCCGGCACGATCCGGTCGGCGAGCACCAGGCGATCGATCGGCATATCACGGAATGTCCGCTTGCTGAGCAGGGTGGCGGTGACCTGTCGTCCCAGGAAGCCGAAGCCACCCGTGATGACGATCCTCATGCGCTGTCTCCTCGGTAGTCGTGTCGCCAGCCGAGACCCTCGCTCGTACCGGCACGGGGGATGTACTCGCAGCCGATCCACCCGTCGAAGCCCAACTCGTCGACGACGCCGAACAGATGGCTCACGTTGAGCTCGCCGCTGTCGGGCTCGTGGCGGTCGGGTACCCCCGCGATCTGCAGATGACCGACCCGCCCGGTCGGCAGGTCGCGCCGCAGAGTCGTGGTGAGGTCGCCCTCGACGATCTGGCAGTGGTAGAGGTCGAGCTGCACCTTCAGGTTCGCGGCTCCCACCTCCTGCACCACGGCGTGGGCCTCTTCCTGCCGGGACAGGAAGTAGCCCGGCATGTCACGGCCGTTGATCGGCTCGACCAGGATGTCGACGCCCACCGCGGCGGCTCGCTCCGCGGCCCGGGCGAGGTTGGCCAGGTAGGTGTCGCGGTGCTCGGCCAGCTCCTTCGGTGTCGCGTCCGGCCGCACCAGCCCGGCCATCACGTGCACCCGCGGGCAGTCGAGCGCGGCGGCGTACTCCAGCGCGCGGTCGACCCCGGAGCGGACCTCCGCCTCACGGCCGGGCAGTGCCGCGATCCCGCGCTCCCCGGACTCCCACGCTCCGGGGGGCGCGTTGAAGAGCACCTGCCGCAGGCCGTGGTCGTCGAGTCGGCGGCGCAGCTCGGAGGCGTCGTACGCGTAGGGGAAGAGGTACTCGACGGCGTCGAAGCCGTCCGCCGAGGCCGCCGCGAAGCGGTCGAGGAAGTCGTGCTCGGTGTACATCATGGACAGGTTCGCGGCGAACCTCGGCATGCTGGCTCCTGACTTCGGAAACTTCGGTCCAGGTCGGTCCCGGGTCGGTCCCGGATTGGTCCGGGATTGGTCCGGGACTGGTCCCGGGGCCGCCCCGGCCAGTAGACCAGGACGGGTCCGGTCAGCGGTTGACGACCTGCTTGTTGGTGGTGAGCACGGCGGCGGCGCCGGCGACGAGGGTGAGCGCGAGGACGTACATCGGGAGCGACGTCGAGCCCGTGGCGTCCTTGAGCGCGCCGATCATGTAGGGACTGACGAAGCCGGCGAGGTTGCCCACCGAGTTGATCGCGGCGAGGCCGACCGCGGCGGCGGTGCCGCCGAGGAACGCGGTGGGGAGCGACCAGAACAGCGGTGCGCAGGTCAGCACCCCTGCCGCGGCGAAGGACAGCGCGGTCAGGGACAGCGCGGTCGACCCGGTCCAGCCCGCCGCCAGCGAGAAGCCGACGGCACCCATGAGGCTGGGGACGACGAGATGCCAGCGGCGCTCGCGGCGTTTGTCCGCCGAGCGCCCGAACAGGTTCATCGCGACGAGCGCGGCCAGGAACGGCACGGCACTGAGCACGCCGATCGCGAGGCCGCCCTCGATGCCGGTGGACTCGACGAACGTGGGCATCCAGAAGGTCAGGGCGTACTGCCCCATCACGAAGCAGAAGTAGATGAGGCACATCAGCCACACCTTGGGCTCACGGAAGGCGTCCCAGACCCGGCCGTGCACGGTCTGGTGCGCGTTGTCCTCCGCGACCGCCCGTTCCACCACGGCCTTCTCCTCGTCGGTGAGCCACTTCGCGCCGCGCACGCTGTCGTCGAGGTAGAACAGGGTGGCCACCCCGATGACGACGGCGGGTATCGCCTCCAGCAGGAACATCCACTGCCAGCCCTGCCAGCCGCTCACGCCCTGGAACCGGTCCATGATCCAGCCGGAGAGCGGGTTGCCGAAGATGCCGGCCACCGGGATGGCGGACATGAACATCGCGATCACCCGGGCACGACGGTGCGACGGGAACCAGTAGGTGCAGTACAGGATCACTCCTGGGTAGAACCCTGCCTCGGCCGCACCGAGGAGGAACCTGAGGACGTAGAACGTCGCCTCGTTGGTGACGAACACGAACGACGCCGAGACCAGACCCCAGGTGATCATGATCCGGGCGATCCACCTGCGGGCGCCGACGCGTTGCAGCATCAGGTTCGAGGGGACCTCGAAGAAGAAGTAGCCGATGAAGAACAGGCCGGCACCGAGGCCGTACGCCGCCTCGCTGAACCCGAGGTCGTCGGACATCTGCAGTTTCGCGAAGCCGACGTTGACCCGGTCCAGGTAGGAGACGACGTAGCAGAGGATGAGGAAGGGGACGATACGGCGCACTACCTTGCGGTAGACGGCGTTCTCACGGTCGAGGGCGGGGACGTCGGACGCCGATACTGGTATGGACATGGCGATCCTTCTGTGCGGCTCTGGGGAGTTCTCTGACGTGCGGGGAGCGGGTCACTCTGAGGTGCGGGGAGCGGGTCACCACGCGGCGCCGAAGGCGGACCTCAGTTCGTCGAGCGCGTGGGTGGGGAGTGGCTCGGGGCGACGATCGGTCAGGAGCCAGAGGCGTGCCGTCTCCTCGAGTTCTTCGAGGACGGCGAGAGCGGTGGCCGCGTCGGGGCCCCACGCCACGGGGCCCAGCCGGTCGAGCAGCACGGCCCTGATCGGCGTTCGGCTCGCCGCGTGCTCGGCGATGCGGGCGGTCACCAGGTCGGCCACGCGCGGGTCGCCGGGCCGGTGGTAGGGGATGAGCGGGACGTGCCCGACCTTCATCACGTAGTACGGCGTGATGGGCGGGAGCACATCGTCCGGGCTCCACACGCCGGCCAGGGTGAGGCCGACCAGGTGCGTGGAGTGCGTGTGGATGACGAACCGGGCGGTGGGGTCGGCGGCACAGATACGTCGATGGAGGGTCAGGGTCTTGCTGGCGCGGTCGCCCGCGATCTGCTCACCACGGGCGTCGACCAGCGCGAGGCGGTCGCGTTCGAGGAACCCCAGGGCGGCGTCGGTGGGCGTGATCAGATGGGAGTCGCCGACCTTGGCGCTGATGTTGCCGGCGCTGGCGTGGACATAGCCCCGGGCGAACAGGCTCGTGCCCACGCGGACGATCTCGTCGCGTGCCTCGGCGACGGCCCTGCCGTGTGTCTCGTCGGCGGCCCCTGCGTGTGTCCGGTCGTCGGCCCTGCCGTCCGCCGTCTCGGGGGCGGTGCCCGCGTGCCGGGTCATGAGGTCTCCTCGTCCAGGGCGGCGAACGCGGCGGTGAAGAAGTCGGGGCCGCCGAAGTTGCCGGACTTGAGCGTGATGTGGAGCGTGTCTCCGTCGGGCAGGGCCGCCGCGCACCACGGCACACCGGGGTCGATCTGCGGTCCGATCCGCAGCGCGGTGACGCCGAGCGCCCGGACGACCGCTCCCGAGGTCTCGCCGCCCGCGACGACGAGTTGCCGGACGCCTCGATCCACGAGCCCTTGTGCGATACGGGCGAGGGTCCGCTCCACGAGCTCACCGGCCTCGGCGGCGCCGAGCCGGCCCTGGACGGCCCGGACGGTGTCGGGTGACTCGGTGGAGCGGACGAGGACCGGGCCGTCGTTCAGGTGCGACTCGGCGAAGGCCAGGGCCTGACCGACCACGTCCTCACCGGCCGCGACACGCAACGGGTCCACGCTGTACGCAGGTTGGCCGCCGCCCAGGTACTGGAGGACCTGACCGTTGGTGGCGACGGACACCGACCCCGAGACGATGGCCCCGTGGCCGCCGGGTGGCGGCAGTTGTGCCGCCGCGCGGGACGGCTTGAACCCCCAGTTCGCGGGCAGACCGATCGCCAGGCCCGAACCTGCGGTCACCAGGGGCAGCCCCCGGACCGCCGCACCCAGGCGTACGAGATCGTCGTTGGAGACGGCGTCGACGACGGCCATCCCGCAGCCGTCCTCGCGCAGGGCGCCGATGCGGGCCCTGATCGCCTCCGCTCCGTCGGCGACCACCGTGTGGTCGATCAGACCGACCGCTCGCGTCGTCTGCGCGCCGAGGACGGAGACCAGGTTGGAGTCCGTCATCGGGGTGAGCGGATGGTGGCGCATGCCGCTCTCGCCGAGCAGCACGTCCCCGACGAAGAGATGCCCCTTGAAGACCGTGCGCCCGTTGTCGGGGAACGCGGGCGTCGCGATCGTGAAGTCGGTGCCCAGCGCGTCCATCAGCGCCTCGGTGACCGGCCCGATGTTGCCGGCCGGTGTCGAGTCGAAGGTGGAGCAGTACTTGAAGTAGATCTGCTCGGCACCCTGGGACCGCAGCCAGGAGAGTGCCCGCAGCGACATCTTGACGGCGTCTGCGGCCGGGACCGTCCGCGACTTGAGGGCGATGACCACGGCGTCCGCGTCCACCGCACGCTCGGTGCCGGCCGGCGGTACGTCGATCAGCTGGACCACGCGCATGCCCGCGCGCACCAGGTTGTTGGCCAGGTCCGTGGCGCCGGTGAAGTCGTCGGCGATGCACCCGAGGCGGACTCCCATGTCAGGCCTCCACCGGCTCGGGCAGGTCGACCCCCGGGAAGATCTTGATGACCGCGCTGTCGTCCTCGGCGCCCAGTCCGGACGCCGATGCCTGGAGGAACATCTGGTGGGCGGTGGCGGCGAGGGGGAGCGGGAACCGCTCCGGTCTGGCGGAGTCCAGCACGAGTCCCAGGTCCTTGACGAAGATGTCGACCGCGGAAAGGGGCGTGTAGTCACCGGCGAGCACGTGAGCCATGCGGTTCTCGAACATCCAGGAGTTTCCGGCGCTGTGCGTGATGACCTCGTAGAGCGCCTCGGCGGGAACGCCGGCCTTGATGCCGAGGGCCATCGCCTCGGCGGCCGCGGCGATGTGCACGCCCGCGAGAAGCTGGTTCACGATCTTGACCTTCGAGCCGAGTCCGGCGCGGTCTCCCAGGCGGTAGACGGTGCTGCTCATGGCTTCGAGCACCGGGTCGGCTAGTGAGTACGCCTCGGCCGGGCCCGAGGTCATCATGGTGAGCTCACCTGTCGCGGCACGTGCGGCGCCACCCGAGATGGGGGCGTCCAGGTAGAGCACCCCCTTCTCGGCCAGGCGTCCCTCGCACGCGGCGGACCAGCCGGGGTCGACCGTGGAGCACATCACGAAGACGGCGCCCGGACGGAGCCGGTCGACCGCTCCGTCGGCGCCGAACAGCACGGACTCGACCTGCGCCGCGTTGACCACCACGCTGACCAGGACGTCCACCGCCGCCGCCAGCTCGCCACAGGAGGCGAACGCCGTCCCACCGGCTCGCGCGAAGTCGTCGGCCGCATCAGGCCGCAGGTCGTGGACCCCCATGTCGTAGCCGGCGTTCCGCAGGGTGCGGGCCATGCCGAGACCCATGGCTCCTAGTCCCACCACACCCACGCGTGGCCGTGCGGTCCTGTGCTGGTCGTTCATGCGCACCCTTCGTTCGCTTGGGAGATCAGGTCATATGATGACCTGAGGACACGGAACTGGATGCTGTGATGTGCATCACATTGGGTGGGGGTGTGGATCATCAGCGGGTCATCGTGCCGATGCCCCGCTGATGATCGTCGGCCTCGGAAAAGAGCTAATTCCCGGTCGGCGAAACTACTCTGCGGACTCCCCGGACGGTGAAGCCAGCGGGACGCCGAGAGCCACCGGAGTCCCGAAGTTCGGTGTGCCGTCGGCGTTCCAGGTGAACTTCTGCACCCTGGTGCTGCGGTTCATGTCGCAGCCGCCACCCGCGGAGCTGTTGGCGTGGTAGACCATCCAGTCCTCGGTCCCGTCGGGCGACTTGAAGAAGCCGTTGTGGCCGGGCCCGTACACGCCGTTGGCATTGGACCTCTGGAAGACAGGGTTCGGCGATTTGACCCAGGAGGAGGAGCTGAGCGGGTCGCCGCCGTTGTATGTGAGCATCCCCAGCTTGTAGTCGGGCGTGGAGCAGTGGCTGGCGGAGTAGATGATGAACGTCTTGCCGCCCCGCTGGAGGACCTCGGCGCCCTCGTTGACCGCGCCGCCCACCGTCTCCCAGCCGTAGGTCGGGGTGGACAGCACCCGGCGGGTACCGCTCGCGGTCCACGGGTTGGACAGCGGCCGGATGAACATGGGCTGCGAGCCGTTGTAGAAGGTGCCGAGGAGGTAGAGCTTGCCGTTCAGCTGAAGGATGCTCGGGTCCAGTTCCCAGGTGTTGTCCTGGGTCGGGTCGAGCAGGTCGGCCTTGAAGCTGTACGGCCCCATCGGGTCCAGGCCGGCGCTCTCCAGGACGTGGATCCGCTGGGTGCCCAGGTCGTACGGTTCGCGCCCGGCCGTGTAGTAGAAGTACCACCGCTTCCCGTTCGGGCCGTCGAGCAGATGGAACTCCGGGGCCCACATCGTGCCGGCCCCGTTGGGCCGGGTGAGGTTGAAGATCACCTGGTCGGTGGCCGTGGCGAGCCCGGCCAGTGTGCTGGCCTTGCGCATGGTGATCGTCGAGTTCCAGGTCGTCGTGGCGAGGTAGTAGTAGCCGTCGTAGTACGTGAGCCAGGGGTCGGGCCCGCGCTGGGAGATCGGGTTGGTGAACGTACGCGGGCTCGTTCCGCCGCCGGTGAAACCGGGCAGCCGCCAGACCCTGCCGTTCGCGGTACCGCACGGCAGCTGCACCAGACCGGTGTCCGAGGCCGACGAACCGCCGCTCGGCGCGATGCACTTGCCGGAGGCGACCGAGACGAGGTTGAAGGTCTTGTCGGTTCCGCTGACGGTCACGGGAACGAGCCGCCACTGCTGGTTTGTTCCGCTGTGGCAGCTCCACTGGATGATCGTGGCGTTGTCCGCCGTGGACGCGCCGTAGACGTCGACGCACTGGCCGGAGGCGTGCGTACTGATGGTGTACGTGTCGGCCGTCCCCACGACCGGGGTGAAACCGAAGGACTGGCCCGCACCCGAGCCGCACGTGCCGGCCCGGAGCTGCGTGCCACTGGTCGTCGAACTGCCCGGGATGTCGAGGCAGTTGCCGCCGTTCTGGTTCACCCCGGTGGTTGTGAAGGCGACGGCGGCGGCCGCGGGCGGGGGCGGAGGCGCCACGAGGAAGGCCACTGCCATGGTGAGCACGGCGATGAGCGTGGACAGGGATCTGGAACGAGTCACTGGAGCACACCCTTCAGCGCTTGGAGGTTGCGGTGGGGCCGTACACCTTCGCTTCGAGCAGGCCGACGGAACTGGTGCCGTTGCCGGTGAGCAGCACCCGAAGACGTGTGGTGCTCGTGGCGGTGAAGGTGACGGTGTTGTACTGGTTCTTGGCCAGCGGATAGCCGCCCGCACCGGGCGCGTCGACGTAGGCGCTGCCGTTCCAGTACTGGAGCTTCCATGAGGCGGGCATGTCGATGCCCTCGTCGTCGTCGAAGAAGTACACCTCGGCCCTGTCGACGGTCCTCGCCGACGGCCAGGTCAGCTCCGCCCACTGCTGCCCGGTCTCCGGCCAGGTCCCCCAGCGCGGGTTCACGGTGTCGTTGGACGATGGCGGGTCGATCCCGTCGTTGACCGCGGTGACGCTCTCCCAGGGGGAGGTGTACGACGCGGAGGCCGTCGCCGACGCCGCCAGGTTGCCCGGTGACTGGGCGCCGCCCCGGTTGTACACCTTGACTTCGGTGAGGCCGGTCTTGGCGCCGGAGGCGTTGGTGGCCAGGACCCTGACGCGCTGGGCGCTGATCGCCGGGAACCGCACCAGGTTGTAGTTGGCGCGTGGTGCGGCCGGGCTCTTGGTCTGGCCGGGGGCGTTCACCCACGAACTGCCGTCGTAGTACTGGATGGTGTACGCGGACGGAGCCCGGTAGGTGGTGCTCGCCGGCCGGCTGTCCTTGAAGTACAGGCGTACCTCGTCGAGCGTGCGGGCGGTGCCGAAGTCCAGCTCGTACCAGTCCTGGCTGTTGGCGGAGCCTCCGGCACCCCAGAAGGGCTCGTTGGTGGGGTAGCCGTCGACCGCGCCCGCGACGTTGCTGCCCGATCCGGTGTGGGACGCGGACACGGTCGCCCCGGAGGCGAGGTTGGTCAGGTCGGCGGTCAGGTCGACGCCCGCCTTGGCGAGCATGTCGACCATCCGGGGACTGTCCTGCACGACCTGGTTGGGGGCTTTCAGGCCGGGGACGGCCGTGTGGTGGGTGACCGTGCCGCTCGTGGTGACGTCGCCGGTCGCCGGGTCCCAGGTGAAGGGCACCAGCGAGCCGACGGTGGCGACGCGGTTGCCGTTGACGTAGATCGAGTAACCCTCCGGGACGCCCGGGTAGCGCACCACGCCGTCGGCGGGGTCGTCCCAGACGATGCTCAGGTCGGCGCCCCGGTAGCGGAGGTTGTTGACGGTGAAGTGACTCCAGCCGATGTCGATGGGGGAGAGCTCGACCTTCGCGTCGTTGCGGGGCCGCAGGCCGGCGACGTCCTCGATCACGGTCCAGTTGCTGCTGCCGAGGATGTTGTGGTGGATCCAGGAGCGGTAGTTGATCGCGCTGCCGTTCCAGTCGGCCCAGAACTCGTTGGCGTCGGGCCACTGGGTGTTGCCGCCGACGTACTGCGCCCAGGTGTTCCAGTAGAGCAGCTTCTTGTAGTCGGTCGCGCTCATCCAGGAGTTGGGGTAGTTGCGCAGGACCGAGGAGTAGAGCCGGAACTGCACGGTGGAGTTGATGGTGGAGAAGTTGTTGGAGCCCGGCTGCCCGGCGTCGGCCGCCGCCTTCTTGTCGACCTGGTTGGCCGTGTAGAAGGGGAAGACGGGGTACTGGGTCGGATCGTCGAACAGACGCAGGGCCTGCTTGTAGGTCGCGGTGTCGGGGACGGCTCCGACCGAGAACGGGTAGTAGTTGTTGATCTCCTTCCAGGGCACCCACTCGTTGGTCGACTTGAGCCGGTGCTCGAACAACTGCCGGTTCGGGTTCCACAGCACGCTGACGATGGCGTCCTTGATCTGGTTCGCGAGCGTACGCATCTCGGCGGCCTTGGCCGTGTTGCCGGTCGCCTCGTAGGCCTGCGCGGCGGCCAGCGCGCCGCTGTACTGGTAGGCGGACTCGGCGCGGTCCATGTTGCCGGGCTTCCAGTGGAAGGAGACGGCGTCGGCGTCGTTGCCGGTCAGGGCGCCCCAGTCGTACTCGATGAGCTTGTTGTTGTCGTGGTCGTAGTAGGAGAGCTGGCCCTTGACGTCTCCCTCCGCGTAGCGGGCCAGGTTGGCGGCGATGCCCGGCTGGCCGCCGTGGATCTGGTAGCTCTTCCATGCCGCTTCGGCGATGTACTGGGTGTAGCTGTTGGACCAGTTCTCCGGGTCACCAGGGTTGTCCAGGAAGCGGCCGCCCTTGGAGGTCTGGCCGACGCTCAGCCAGTCCCCGTACGCGTAGGCCGGGTCGCGCAGGTACTTGAGGTCGTCGATGTGCATCGGCTGGGTGAGCGCGATCGCGTTGTTGTAACCGAGGACGCCCTCGGTCGAGGTCGGGAACTGGAAGGTCTGCCCGGGGATGTCGGCGTCGAGGTTGTTGAACCGCATCAGCCACCAGCGGTAGTAGACGTTCTTCTTGATCGCGGGCTCGGGCACGTCGATGTAGGGCACGTTCTGCGCCCACCACCGGTTGTAGTCCCTGACGTGGGTGGCGAACGCGGTGACGCCTGAGTACCCCGCGTAGGCGTTGTACTCGGTGAGGGACTGGGGGATCTCGTCGGTGACGAAGCCCATCACCACCTTGGCCGTCACCGTGGCCCCGGCCGCGATCGTCACGGACCGGTTCAGGCCGCCGCTGGAGGCGGTGAACCCGTCGCCGGTGAGCCGCGGACGGATGGTCGTGAGGTTGTTGTAGGCGTTCACCTGCCCGGTCAGCTCGCTGCCGGTGCCCGTGGTGGCATAGGGCGAAGTCGCCCGTAACTGCAGCGTCGCGGAGCCGCTGCCGTTGTTCTTGATGGACAGGTTGGTCACGGCGACGTTGTTGTCGGTGATGAACTTCGTCTGGCTGACCGTGATCGAGCCGGCCGTGTGCACGCTCTTCCAGTGGCTGGGCGCCTGCCAGCGCTGGGAGACCTGTTCGGTGAAGGTGCCCGGGCTGATCGCGACCGTGTAGGCGTTGTTGTCGTTGATGCTCTCCCAGTAGGCGACCTTCCCGGCGAACCCGAGCCGCGAAGGGTCGTGCTCCTTCATGAAGACCGCGCGCCCACGGCTCATCAGCCAGGGTCCGGCCGGGTCGTTGCCGGAACGGGCCAGCAGACGGTCCATCCAGAAGTCGGTTCCCGAGCTCTCCGCGTCGTAGATGGTCCGCATCATGTCGCCCGGCGTGTAGGCGACGGGCGGGGCCGGGATCGCGGGTCCGTTGAAGGTGGGGAACCCGATGGTCTGCGCGGCGGCGGCCGGGGTCGCGGAACAGACGGAACCGATGATGAGCAGCAGGGCCACGAAGAGGCGCTTCATGACAGGGGCCGCCGTTCCTGGATGCCCTGGATCCCTTGGGTGGCCTGGATCCCCTGGAGTCGCTCGTTCGGGTGGTGGTCGCGCTTCCGGGTGTCGGTGGCGGCCTCACACACGGCCGCCGTCGTTCGTCTTCTCATCGGATGCTCCCTGTCCGGTTGACAGCAGGCGTTCGCTCGCGATGGTGCTGACGTTCTCCGACGGGGTCTCCCTGGAGCCTCAGCGAACGGGAGCCTCGGCGGACGAGGTTTGGGTCAGGAGTGCCGGGCGGGTGGACGCACCTCTGCCGGCGGTCCGAGCCGCACCTGTCCCCATCGGGGCCGACAATGTCGTGCTCCTGACATGCGTGGAGCGCAGGGGGAGCCGCCAGGTGAAGGAGAGGCTCAGGCGAGGACAGTGTCCGTTTATAAGACTGACCTAAAAGGTTTTCGCAACGTAGATGTGAACCCATGCACTGTCAAGACACGAGAGTGGGCCGCACACTTACCTGGCAAGGGCTTACCGGGCTAGATTCAGGCAAAACTGAGCAGAGGGAGTCTGATATGGCTGGTTCCTCTCGGTGAAAAAGGTTTTCGGAACGATGAGCTCTCAGCGACGGCGGGCGACCACGATCACCGATGTGGCCACGCGTGCGGGGGTGTCGATCGCGACCGCGTCCAAGGCGCTCAACGGCCGGAGCCAGGTCCGCGCCGAGACCCTGCAGCGCGTTCTCCGGGCGGCCGAGGAACTCGGCTACCAGCCGAACGCGCTCGCCCAGAGCCTGATCTCCGGTCAGACCCGCACCGTCGGGCTGCTCACCAGCGACAGCGTCGGGCGGTTCGGCATTCCCGTGCTGCTCGGCGCGGAAGACGCCTTCGGCACGGGTGAGATGGCCGTCCTGCTCTGCGACGCCCGCGGAGACGCCATCCGCGAGCGGCACTACGTGCGTACGCTGCTGGCCCGTCGCGTCGACGGGATCATCGTGGTCGGGGAGAGCACCGATCCACGACCGTCCATCAGCCTTGACCTGCCCGTGCCCGTCGTCTACGCCTACGCGCCCTCCGACGACCCGCAGGACGTGTCGTTCGTGCCCGACGACGTGGGCGGGGCCCGCATCGCCGTCCAGCATCTGCTGACCGCCGGCAGGCGGCGCATCGCCCACATCACCGGGCCCACCCACTACCGGGCCGCCCAGGACAGGGCGGTCGGCACCGCCGAGACCCTGGAGGAAGCGGGACTCACGCTCTCCGGCGGCCAGGCCCTCTTCGGCGCGTGGTCGCGGCGCTGGGGGCGGCAGGCAGCCGAGATCGTGCTCGCCGGAGACCCGGAGACCGACGCCGTGTTCTGTGGGAGCGATCAGATCGCCGCAGGGTTCGTCGAGGCGGTCCGGGAGCGCGGCCTCCGGGTTCCCGACGACATCGCGGTCGTCGGATACGACAACTGGGAGGTCCTGTCCGCCGAGACCAGGCCCCCGCTGACCACCATCGACATGAACCTGGAAGTCCTCGGCCGCACGGCCGCCCAGCATCTGTTCGCAGCCATCGACGGCCGGGCCGCCTCGGGAGTGCATCGCATGCCCTGCAGCCTGACGATCCGTGAATCGACCATGCCCCAGTGACGGAAGCCGGGCACGCGCAGCGGCCGACCGCCCCAGAACGGGCCGCCACCGGGCACGTACCAGTCACCCGAGGACGAGCGGGAGTTCGGCGGCCAGCCCGCCCAGATCCGCCTTCTCCCCGGCGGTGGGAGCACGCCGTCCGGTGCCGACCAGCAACGCGTCCTTGTCGGAGAACGACGCGGGGAACGTGGCCCCGGCGATCTTCTCCAACATCTCGCGTGACCGGGCAAGCGCCTCCGCGGGCGGTCCCGCCACGCCCGGAAGGTGCGCGACCAGGTCGAGGTGGTGCAGCGTCCACTCGATGACGTACGCGGAGAGGTAGTCGCTCGCGGTGAGGACCACGTCGCGGGTGCTGACCCGCAGGCCCGGGTCGGCGAGTTCGGCCGCGCGTCCGGCTGCCGAGCCGACGTCGTCGAGGTGGAACTTGAGCAGCCACGGCTCCTCGTACGCGACGGCCAGCCGGACGGTCAGCGCGTCGAGCGGGTCGTCACCCGTCGGCGGCGTTTCGGCCACCTCCCAGTAGGTCACCGCGTCGCGGGTCGGTTCCGTATTGGCGGGGGTCACAAGGGTGATCAGGACGTCCTGTGCGTCGATGACCAGATGGCACACCAGGTCCCGTACGAGCCAGCCTCGGCATCCGGACGGCTGTGCGAAGTCCTCGTCCGCGAGTTGGGAGACCGCTGTGCGCAACGCCGTCCATGAGCGTGAGAAGAGATCCACACTGGCACGGTACGGCCTTGGGGGGGGATTGGGACATCGGGACATGGCGACATCGGGACAGCGGTTGACGCCAGCCGTTGATCATTGCTGCGGGCCGCAGACGCGGCATCCGTACAGCCGACCAAGCATTCTTGCGGGGTTGAAGTGTTGCGGTTCGGAGAACACGGGCCGGTTCCCGGGCGGTGAACGCGTGATCCGACGGACATGCGGCGTCGGCGTCGGGGCAGGACCGGCGGTTACCGTGTCGATCGTGCGCGACAGTCCTGCCGCGCCGGTGGACCACCAGACAGGGGAGGCTGCGGGCATGGCCGGGCTGGCACGGATCGAACGGGAGGAGCCGCAGGCTCCCGCGGTGGAGGTGGCGCGGCGCCTGCTCGACCACCTGTTGACGTCGGGCCAGCTCAGGGCCGGTGACCGGTTGCCGCCGGAGCGGCAGCTCGCGGAGACCTTCAGGGTGGGCCGCTCGGCGGTCCGCGAGGCGCTGAAGTCCCTGTCCCTGCTGGGGTTGCTGGAGATCCGGCAGGGCGACGGTACTTATGTGCGGGGGGCCACCTCGGACCTGTTGCCGCAGGTCCTTGAGTGGGGACTGATGCTCGGCGACCACACGATGGACGAACTCCTGGAGGCACGCGCGTGCGTGGAGGTCGACCTCGCGGAACTGGCCGCCTTGCGCAGGACGGACAACGACGTCACCGCGCTCGAAGCGCATCTGGCCCGGATGACGGCCACACACGACGACCCCGAGCGTTACCTGGAGGCCGACCTGGCCTTTCACCGGGCGCTGGCGCAGGCCTCGCACAACAGCGCACTGGCCGGCCTCCAGGCCCGCCTCGAGACGTTGGTCGCCGTGTGGATCCGGCAGAACATCCGCAAGCCGGGGGAGGGGCGGCTGGCCGAGCACGAGGCCGTGCTGAAGGCCGTACGGGCCGGGAACGCCCGTGCGGCGCGGTCCGCCATGCATGCCCACATGGACTCGGCGACCCGTCGTCTGCGAGCCCGGCTCGGCCGGGGCTGAGGGGCTTACACCGTCGATTGGCCGACGTCCTCATGCTCGGTGGCATCGAAACTCCGTCCTCGTGGGTGAGGCTCATGACGAGGGAAGAGCGCGGCGGACGACGTACGGCAGGATGCCCCCGTGCTGGAGGTAGGTCAGCTCCTGGCGGGAGAAGATCCGCAGCCGCAGTCCCGCGGTGGCCCGGCGTCCCTGAGCTCCCCGCAGGTGGAGGGTGACGCGGTTGGTGCCGACGCTCAGGCTGTCGAGCCCTTCGACGGAGAGCTCTCCCTCGCTGGCGAAGGGGTACGACGACGCGTCGTCGCCCTCGGCGAACTCCAGCGGCAGCACGCCCATGCCGATCAGGTTGCTGCGGTGGATGCGTTCGTACGACTCGGCGACGACCGCGCGCACGCCCAGCAGGGCCTGAGCCTTGGCCGCCCAGTCCCGGCTGGAGCCCGCCCCGTAGTTGCGGCCGGCGACGACGACCAGGTCGTAGCCCGCCTCCCGGTAGGTCGGCGCGGCCTCGTGGACGGGAAGGACGTGGGAGCCGTCGGCCGTGTACGTGTACCCGCCGGGGCCCGGCTGCGTGTCGGTGTCGCTCAGCAGCAGGTTGGTGACGGCGGCGTTGGTGAAGGCGCCGCGCAGCATGGCCTCGTGGTTGCTGCGGCGTGTGGAGTACTGGTTGAGGTCGTGGCGGGCGACTCCGCGTTCGGTGAGCCACTGTCCGGCCGCGCTGCGGGAGGGGATGGCGCCGGCGGGGGAGATGTGGTCGGTGGTGACGTTGTCGCCGAGCCGGAGGAGAACCCTCGCCCGGTCGATCCTGAGGTGGGCCGGCGGGCGGGCGGACAGATCCGTGAGGTGCGGCGGGCGGCGGACGTACGTCGACTCCGGGTTCCACGGGAATCGGGTACCGCCGGGTGCGTCGATCTCCTGCCAGGCCCGGGTGCCCTGCCGGATGCGGGCGGCGTTGGCACGGAACATCTCCGGCCTGACGAACTCCGCGACGTATGCGGCGACTTCGTCGTCGGTGGGCCAGAGGTCCCTGAGGTGGACGGGGTGGCCCTCGTGGTCGGTCCCCAGAGGCTCGTGGTCGAAGTCGTGCAGAACCGAGCCGGCCAGGGCGTAGGCGACGACCAGCGGCGGGGAGGCGAGGTACGACAGGGAGATGCGTGGGTTGACCCGGCCCGCGAAGTTGCGGTTGCCGGACAGGACGGCGACCGGTTCGGTGGCGCCGTCCTCGGCGAGCTGCTCCATCGCCGGGTGCAGGGGACCGGAGTTGCCGATGCAGGTCATGCAGCCGAAGCCGACGATGTGGAAGCCGGTCTTCTCCAGGGCGGGCAGCAGCCCGGCGGCGCGCAGGTACTCCTCGACCACCCGTGAGCCGGGGGAGAGCGAGGTCTTGACCCAGGGTTTGGCGGTCAGCCCGGCTGCCACCGCGCGCTCGGCGAGCAGGCCCGCCTGTACGACGAGGGCCGGGTTGGCGGTGTTGGTGCAGCTCGTGATGGCGGCGATGGCGACCGGGCCGTCGGGGAGTGGTTCGCCGAAGGCGCCGGATGCGCCGAAGCCGTAGGATGCCGTGCCCGACCTCGCAGCCGTGCCCGACCCGCCAGCCGTACGGACCGCGGCTCGCCGGAACGAAGCCGGGACCTCGGACAGCGGCAGCCGCTGGTGCGGCAGGTTCGGGCCCGCCACACAGGGCTCGACGGTGCCGAGATCGAGGTCGAGCAACTGGTCGTAGCGGGGGACAGGGCGGTCGTCGGTGCGCTTCAGCCCCTGGGCGGTGAGATAGGCGTCGACGAGTCCGACATGGGACTCCTCCCGACCGCTGAGGTGGAGGTAGCCGGCGGTTTCGTCGTCGTAGGGGAAGTAGACGCAGGTCGCCCCGTACTCCGGTGCCATGTTGGAGACCGCGGCGCGTTCGGCCCAGCCCAGTGTCGTGACGCCGTCGCCGCAGAACTCGACGAACTTGTTCACCACGCCCGTGGCGCGCAGCAGTTCGGTCAGGGTCAGGGCGAGGTCGGTGGCGCCTACGCCGGGGCGCAGTCGCCCCGTCAGGCGGACACCGACCACGTCCGGGTAAGGGATGGTGACCGGTTCGCCGAGCATGGCGGCCTGCCCTTCGAGGCCGCCGACTCCCCAGCCGACGACGCCCAGGGCGTTGATCATCGGGGTGTGGCTGTCCGTGGCGACGAGGACGTCCGGCTGCAGCCAGGGCAGCCCGCCGTCCTCCGCGTCCGTCATCCACACCACCCTGGCCAGCGCCTCCATGTTGACCTGGTGGATGATCCCCGTGCCCGGCGGTACGACACGGAAGTTGCGCACGCTCCGTTCGGCCCACTTCACCATCTCGTACCGTTCGCCGTTGCGCCGGAAGTCGATCAGCAGATTGCGGTCGACGGCGTCGGCGCGACCGTACTCCTCGACGATCACGGAGTGGTCCACGGTCAGGTCCACCGGGATCGACGGCTGGAGCACTTCCGGGTCCCCGCCCAGTTCCGCGACGCTGTCACGCATGGCCGCGAAGTCGGCCAGCGCCGGGAGGCAGGTGGTGTCGTGCAGCATGATCCGGTTCGGAAGGACCGGCACCTCACAAAGTCCGCTTCCGGCGCGGGCACGCGCCACCACGTCCGGCAGCGCTGCGGGTGACCGTCGGGCGACGTTCTCCAGCAACACCCGCACCGCGTAAGGGAGCGCGTCCAGCTCCGCGCGCGGCAGGATCCGGTCCAGGGGCTGATAGCGGTACGAACGGCCCTCGACGGTGAGCACAGCGGTGCGGTCGGCGTTCATGATCCCTGCTGTCGTAGGCGTGACGAGGTGTCGGCGAGATCGCATCAGTGATCAATCGAGCTGCGGACCGGCTGCTGATGCTTGGGCGCCCGATGCGGACGGGCGCCCTCATATTGTCTCAGACTGCTCATTAATACAATGGCTCGGCCGACGTAGTCGATTCCTCTCCGTGCTCCGATTCGTCGACCGCGTCGACTCAGCTCTCCCCGACGATGCCCGTCTTGATCGACCGGACCTCGTCCAAGTGCGCGCTCAGGAAGGCGGACGCCTCCTTCAGATCCCCGCGTTCCACCAGGTCCAGGAGCCTCAGGTGCTCCCGTGCCTGGCCCGCGAGCCGGGAGCGGTCGATCTGGTGGCGGTACTCGATCAGGCGGCGCAGCCGGTTCTGCCGGCGTACGGCGTCCAGCAGGAACTGGTTGCCGGAGCAGCCCACCAGCATCTCGTGGAACGAGGCGTTGACCTGGAACAGCTCGGCCCGGGGCAGCAACAGGATGTCCCCGTGCAGCAGGGACTCCTGCTGCTGACGGTGGTGCGCGAAGGCTTCGGTGTCCACGGTGAAGCCCGGCTCCAGCAGCGCGGCGGGCTCGATGATCATCCGGAACCGGTAGCTCTGGTCGTGCGCGTCGATGGTGGCCATCACGTGCTGGAACTCCCAGCCCCGCCTCGCCCGTCCTGCGCCGTACCAGGTCCTCGCCCTCCATCCGGGACAGCACCCGGTCGGCCTGGCGGGGTGTGAGCCGGTAGCGCCGGCTGATGTCGGCCGCGGTGAAGGAGCCGGTGAAGCGCCCGCCGACGTAGTCGTCGGCGATCTCGAAGTACGCCGCCTGCTCCACGTCCTCGCCCTCGCTGAGGTCCGGCCGGGAGAGGGTGCCCGCGTCACGCGCCAGGAAGAAGCCGCGGTTGGGGACCCGTTCCAGGATGCCGACCTCGGCCAGGAACACCATCGCCTTGCGCACCGGCGTACGGGAGACGTCCAGCTCGTCCGCCGCCCACTGCTCGGTGACGTGGGCGCCCTCTTCGAGGCCTCTGCGACGCATCAGGTCCACCAGCCGGGTGGCCATGGACGTGGTCAGGTTCGGCCGCGACATCGCTCCTGCGCTCTTCACGTGGTGGGTCGGCAAAGCCTCATCCTACGAATCCTCCTGGAGGAAGAGGACACACACCGGCGAGCCGGTGTGCACCACGCCGCCGGCGGGCCGCAGCCCGCCGTCCGCGGTGTCGACGTCGTAGGCGACGATGGTGTCGCCGTGCACCGCGTACAGGAAACGCCGGGTGCGGTCGGCGGCGAGAAACGTCGGATTGTCCAGCTCTACGGTCTGCAGCAGTGTCCAGGTGTCGCCGTCCGGGCCGACGTCGTACACCTCGATGCCCTTGCCCCGCCCTTCTCGTGCGGCCGTGGTCCGGGATCCCACGTAGGCGACGGTCCTTCTGCGGCGTGCGGCCGGGGCGGCGACTGCCGAGGTGGCATGTGCTGCTCCCACGGCGGCGACCGGAAGGGCGATCCCCGCCCGGCGTGACACCGCGGCCGCTGTCGTGGGCTGTCGTTGACCGAGGCTGCCGGCGTACGAGGTCACGTCCGCTCCCGTCCTTGGAGGTTGTCGACGGGGGATGATTGTATCTTTCGCTAGTTTGATACAACAGGGCCCGGATCAAAGCATCCACCCATCAGCGCTCGCCCTCCGGAGGCCCCGTGCACGCGACGCCCCTTCCCACAGCGGATCTCGCCGACGAATACGGCGACCAACTGCGCGTCTGCGACGTGCAGTTCACCTCGTACGGAGCCGTCCGCTCTTTTTCGGGGCCGATCCGGACCGTCTCCTGCCACGACGACAACGCCCTGCTGCACACCCTGCTTCGTGAGCCCGGCAACGGTCACGTCGTGGTCGTCGACGGCCGCGCCTCCCTGCACACCGCCCTGCTCGGCGATCTCATGGCCGAGCGCGCCCGGGACAACGGCTGGGCCGGCGTCGTGATCCACGGGGCGATCCGGGACGCCGTCGCCCTGGCCGGTGTGTCCGTCGGCGTGCAGGCCCTCGGCACCAACCCGCGCAAGAGCGGCAAGGCAGGGCATGGCGAGGCGGACGTCCCGGTGTCCTTCGGGGGCGTAACCTTCGCACCCGGAGACATCCTGCACGCCGACGAGGACGGGGTCGTGCTGCTCCCTGCTCCGCGTCGACCAGGTAGAGGAGGGTCAGCCGGACATGCCGGAGGACGTGTAGCGACGAAGCGGCGGGTGAGTGCCGCCGCCACGGTCGCCGGCCGCTACGCCGAGATCTCGCACGCCGCGGACGGCGTCTGGGCCACCCAGGCCATGGCCGAGGCCATCGCCGCGCTGGTCTCCGGCGTTCCGCCGGCCGAAGCCCTGGCCGACGCGGCGTCCTCGGTGCCCGCCGGAAGCTGGCTCAGCCGCAATCTGGCCACCGCACAGCGGATTCGCGACTCGGCCGCAACCCCCTTCGAGGCCGTACCCGCCCTGGTCGCCGAGCTGGCCCCCGCCGTCTACAGTCCCGCCTGTGTGGCCACGGAGACCCTGCCGGTGGCCTTCACACTGACCGAACTCTCCGCAGGGACCGACAGCGGTACGTCCACGACAGGACGCCGACCCGCGCAGTGGGCGAAGCAACCGTGGACGGACCTGCCGTGATCCCATCGTTCGTGCACCTGCGTGCGGGGGCTCCTGGGCGGTGTCTACTGCGTGGGTGCGGGAGCGATGTTCTTGTTGTGGCGGAGCAGGTTCCGCGGATCCCACACCGCCTTGATCCCGGCCAGCCGCTGGTACTTGGCCTCGCTTCCGTACACGCTGCGCCGCCAGGCCTCGCCCTGGTCCTGCGTCAGGTTGATGTAGGCGTTGGGGAGCGTGTGGGGCCGCATGGCGGCCGCGGTCGCGTCGGCCCACGCGTCGTAGGGGGTGTCGTGTTCCGGCTCCGTCCACACGGTGGCGGCCTCCCAGAGCCAGGATGCT
The DNA here is from genome assembly GCF_004337435.2 of Streptomyces sp. KM273126. Taxonomy (NCBI): domain Bacteria; kingdom Bacillati; phylum Actinomycetota; class Actinomycetes; order Kitasatosporales; family Streptomycetaceae; genus Streptomyces; species Streptomyces sp. KM273126. The sequence goes on from NZ_SJXB02000002.1 coordinate 1,677,139, forward strand.
CCGGCACGGGAGAAGGCGGTGGCGTCCTCCTCGGCGTCCTCGGAGATCGCGCCACCCAGCGACCAGACGTTGATCGCGGTGATCGTGCCCGGGAGGTTCGGTGAGGCGGCCGTGCGCTGGACCAGCGTGTCGATCACACGTTCCGTGAGTGAGGCGATATAACCGCCCCGCGCGTTGGTGCGCCATCCATAGGGGGCAGTCGCGTCCAGCATGCTGTTCGTCTTGAGCCATGTGGTGCGCTGCACCGTGTTGACGAGGGGCGTGCCCAGTGCGGCGAGCTTCGCGATCGTCTTCTCCGCGTCCGCGAAGTCGCCCGTGTGGACCGGAATGAGGATCAGGACCAGCTTGCCGTGCGCCTCCTCGGGCATCGCGGGAAGCGGCGGCGCGAAGGTGAGCGCGGTCGCCAGTCCGAGTTCGCGGGGGGCGTCGGCCATGAAGGCGGGCAGTTGGGCCAGGACGGCCGCGGCCTGGTCGCCGGGGAAGATGATCTGCCCGGAGACGACGTCCGGGCCCAGCGGGTGGGCTCGGTACTCGAAGGCGGTGACGACGCCGAAGTTGCCGCCGCCACCGCGCAGCGCCCAGAAAAGGTCCGGGTTCTCCTTCTCGTCCGCGCGGACCTTCCGCCCGTCGACGGTGACCATCTCACAGGCGAGCAGGTTGTCGACGGTGGCGCCGAAGCGGCGCATGAGGTGACCGATGCCGCCGCCGAGGGTCAACCCGGCGACGCCGGTGCTGGTGACGGTGCCGGACGGCACCACCAGGCCGTGTTCCTGTGCGGCCGCGTCCAGTTCGCCGAGCAGGACGCCGGCCTGGGCCCGCACGGTGCGGGTGTCCGGGTCGACGGTGATCTCGCGCATGCCGGACAGGTCGAGGACGAGGGCTCCGCCCGGCATGGCGTGGCCGTCGGTGCCGTGACCGCCGCCGCGCACCGCGACGGGCAGGTCCCGAGCAGAGGCATGGCGCAGGGCGGTGGCCACGTCGTCCTCGTCGGTGCAGCGGGCGATCAGCGCGGGTCCGCTGTCGGCGGCCCGGCCGTTGAAGACGACCCTGGCCTGGTCGTAGCCGTCCTCTCCCGGGCGCAGGACGGCGCCGCGGAAGTCGGCCGGGAAATCGTCGTGAGTGGGGGATGCGGGGGATGTGGGGGTCGAGCCGGTCGGGCTCATGCGTGCCTCCCTGAAGGCGGGCAGCCCGCGACGCGGGCAGCCCCGGCGACTAACCGGAAATTCATTTTCCGGTATGGTTCAGGAGCGTAACATCCGAGATCATGAGCGAAGTCGCCCCGTCCGGTGCGCGCCCTCAGCGGGCCGACGCACGCGAGAACGTCCGGCAGATCCTGCGGGCGGCCCGCGCCGTCTTCGCGGACCGTGGCTACGAGGTGTCCATCGAGGAGGTCGCCCGCCGCTCCGGGCTCGGCATGGGCACGATCTACCGCCATTTCCCCAACAAGCGCGCTCTTGTCGAGGAGGTCGCGATCGGCCACATGCGGGAGACCTGCGAGGTCCTGGCCCGCGCCCTGGCCGAGGAGCCGGACGCCTGGTCCGCCTTCACCCGCGTGATGCGCCACATGGCCGAGGTGCGCAGCAGCCAGTTGTTCCCCGTCTCCCGCAGGCGCACGACGGAGTCAGGTCCCGCCCTCGTCGCCGCGCGCGACGCGCTGCTGTCCGGCCTGGACGGTCTGGTGGGACGCGCCCAGCGGGAGGGATCTCTTCGGGCGGACGTGAACACGTACGACCTGGTCCTGATGATGGTCTCCCTGCCCCCGCGGATCGCGGACGACGGCGCCGGCGGCGGCCTCTCCACCGACCTGACCGGCCGTCAGCTGTCCGTCCTGCTCGACGGCCTGCGTGCCCCCGGTGCCGAGCATCTGCCCGGCTCGGCAGCCACCCGTCCGGACCTGGACGAGTTCTTCCGCACGCGCTTCGGAATCTGACCTGCCACCGCTCCGAGTTTCCGGAGCCTGCGCGTCCGGCGCCGGCCGAAGAGCCCTGTCGTCGGGTTTCGTGGTCGGGGCGTGGTGGGGGCCGTGGGCGCGACGCGGTCAGCCGTCGGTGCGGACGAAGACGGGCTTGAGGTGCTTCTCGGGCAGTGCGTCGGGGAGTTGTTCCCAGTCGATGACGTGGGAGACGACGCGGGCGGGGTCCACGGTGCCGGAGAGGGCGAGGTCGAGTGCGTCGGGGATGTGGTTGCGGACGTTGTCGCGGGCGATGCGCATCGTGACGCCGGTGAGGTACATGTCGAGCAGGGGTAGCTCGCCGGGGCGGAAGTGGTTGCCCGCCGACTCGCAGATGCCCTCAGGGGCAAGGCATTTGACGGCCAGGGCGAGCTGGTCGACGCGACCCGTGGCCTCGACGGCGAGGTCGAATCCGTGCCGGACGGGCTCGACCGTCTCGGCGGTGCGGGCGCCGTAGCTCTCGGCGAGCGCCCGGTGTCCGGGGTCGGGGTCGACGTACAGCACGTCGGAGGCGCCGAGCGCGCGGGCGATGTCGCAGACGTACAGGCCGATGCTGCCGCGGGCGACGACCAGGACGCGGGCCCCGGGCTTGTTCTTCAGATGGGGGGCGACCAGGCGCCATGACAGGGACCAGTTGTCGCTGGCCGAGGCCATGGCGACCGGGTCGAGACCGGCTGGCAGGGGCACCAGCATGGCGTCCGCCCAGGGGACGCGGACCAGGTCCGAGAAGAGCCCGCCCCAACTGCCGCCGATCGGCGCGCCGTACATGGCCATGTGCGGTACGGCGGTGCAGTGCGCGGTCAGTCCGGCGCCGCAGTGGTCGCAGGTGCCGCAGTTGATGGACCAGGGGACGACCACCAGGTCGCCGGGGGTCACGGTGGTGACGGCGTCGCCGGTCTCGACGACCCGGGCCACGCATTCGTGGCCGAGAGCGAACGGTGGGTCTACGAATCCGTGTCCCGCCAGGATCGCGGAGTCGACGTCGCAGGAGGTGGCGGCCACCGGGGTGACGATCGCCTCCTGGTCGGTCCGGAGCTTCGGGTCGGGCCCCTCGCGCCACTCGACGGTGTGCCGGGCGACGTAGGTCAGTTCACGCATCGGCCTGCTGCCCCTTCGCGAGGGCCACCAGGTCGGCGTAGCGGATGACGGAGCCGCCGGCCCCCCAGGTGCCGTCGGCCTGTTCGTGCACCAGCACCCACACACGGAGGGCCTCGGCCTGGGAGAGCCCGGCGGCGTCGAGAACGGTCCTGGTGGCGTCCTCGACCAGACCGGCCTTGCGCCGCTCGGACAGCGCGCCGTGGGGAACCGTCACGTCCACGAGGAAGCGGGGCGAGTCGTCCTCGGCGGTGGTCTGCGCCCCTTCGGGCAGCTCGACGAGGTAACTCCACGCCTGGGCGCGGAAGAACGCGGTGTCGGGCGCTCCCTCCCGGCGCAGCAGCACGGCGGCCAGGTCGCGCTGGACGGTCCTGCGGCCCTCCTCGGTCAGGGAACCGGGCGGGATGGTGAGCCGGATCATCGACATGACGAAGTGTCCCTTCGGCTGGGCATGACGGGATATGACGATCGTTATATTCGGCGGTCACGCTAGACTATGACGAGCGTTATAGCCAGAGGGGAGTACGGTCTTGGCCAAGCCCAGCGCACCGTCGCGCGAGCGCATCGTGGCCGGTGCGGCGGACATGATCAGCAGGCGCGGCCTGAACGCCACGAGCATCCGGGAGCTGGCCAAACACGCCAAGGCGCCGCTCGGCTCGACCTACCACTACTTTCCCGAGGGCAAGCAGCAACTGGCCACCGAGGCGGTGCGGTACGCGGGGGGAGCGGTCGCCCGCATCCTGCGCAAGGAGCTGGACGCCGGCCCGGCCGCCGGATTGCGCGCCTTCCTGGCCCTGTGGCGCGGCATCGTCGTCGAGAGCGACTTCCGTGCCGGCTGCCCCGTGCTGGCCGTCTCCGTCGAGGAGCCCCCGGCCGACGAGATCCCCCCGGCCCTCGCCGCCGCCGCGGAAGCGTTCGAGGACTGGGAGCAGTTGCTCGCCGGGGCGCTGCGGGAGCACGGCGCCGACCCCGAGCGGGCCCCGGGGCTCGCCGCCCTCATCGTGGCGTCCGTCGAGGGCGCTATCGCCATGTGCCGTGCGAAGCGCAGCATGCAGCCCCTGGACCAGGTGGCGCAGCAACTCGAAGCCCTGATCGCCGACGCGCTCGACCGCCCGGCCTGACGGCGGAGAGCTCCCGGATTCAGGCGCCGATCGCCATCCCTGTCGCCTTGTGTGCGGAGACGGGCCCGGTCGCGTCGGCGCCCCACCGCCGAAACCTACCCTTGCACAAGCATTGACAAGCTTGCGCAAGGTTGCCAACCATGGGCGCACGCCGTTCGGGTTTCGCCGACGAGCACCGAAGGTCCCGCCGAGCACGCATGAATCCCATCGGGCACCGGTGGAACCCACCGGACGCCGATGAAACCCACCGAGCACCATCGAGGAAACGGAGTAGCAGCGTGGCCCCCACCCTGACCGATGTCGCAAAGCGCGCGAACGTCGCGCTCTCCACGGCCTCCCGCGCTTTCAGCGACCCGCAGCGCCTGGGCCCGGAAACCTTGCGCAAGGTCTTGGACGCCGCTCAGGAACTGGGGTACGAGCCGCCTCCACCGCGCCCGGCCGAGACACCGTCGGACGCCGCGACCGTCGCAGTGGTCGTCCCCGACATCGCCAACCCTGTCTTCGGCACCTTCGTCAAGGCCGCCCAGGCCCAGGGATGGCACCGAAGGCAGACCATCGTGCTCGCCGACACCGACTTCGACCCCGATCGTGAGCGGGAGGTGATCTCCCAGCTCAGCGCCAGGTCGGCCGGTCTCGTCGTGTGTTCGCCACGGCTGGACGCCGAGGACGTGCTCGCCCTGTGCGGTGACACCCCCGTCGTCCTGGTCAACCGTGAGACCACGACAGCCAACTGCATCCTCGCCGACGCGAGCGACGGTCTGCGGCAGGCGGCCGAGTACCTGGCGGCGCTGGGCCACCGTCACATCGCGTACATCCAGGGTTCGCAGCACTCCTGGTCCAACAGCCACCGCGTCGACGTGGCCCGGGCGCAGGCCGAACAGGCCGGTCTCCGGCTGGAGGTGCTGGGCTGGCAGTCCGAAACGGTGGCGGGCGGCACCGCCGCAGCCGCGGGCGTGATCGCGTCCGGTGCCACCGCGGTCATCGCGCACAACGACCTGGTCGCCCTCGGTGTCATCACCGGAGCACGCCAGCTGGGCGTCAGGGTCCCGGACGACCTCAGCGTCATCGGCATCGACGACATGCCCCTCGCCGCCACCGCCCACCCCGCGCTGACCACCATCGCGGTGCCGATGGAACGCGCCGGGTCACTGAGCCTGGAACTGCTCGCGCAGTCCGTCGCCGACGAGCGCCACCAGCCGCGCACGCTGCGTCTGCCCACCCAGCTCGTCGTCCGCGGGTCCACCGGCCAGGTGGCCGGCCGCGCCCACTCCGTCACTCGGGAGCACGCATGACACACCCGCCCCTCCACCTCCGAGAAGGAGCTCCCGCTGTGCACACGGACGGGCTGACCGTCGTCGTCAGCGATCCCCATCTCCGGCGGCTGCGCGAGCAGTTCGAGGCCGCCTTGCCTGCCGCGACGACCGTACGCTGGCCCGACCCGGCCGACACCGACGCGGTGTCGGCGGCGCTGAGCGACGCCGACGTCCTCGTGTCGGGTGTCTGCCCCGCCGGGACCGCCGCCGCGGGCAAGCGGCTACGGCTCGTGCACGCCGCGGGCGCGGGCATCGACGGAATCGACGTCGGCGCGCTCGCCCCGGGCACGCTCGTGGCCAACACCTTCCACCACGAGGACGCGATCGCCGAGTACACCGTCGCCTCCGCCATCCTGCTGAGGCGGGGCTTCCTGCGTGAGGACGCGGCGCTGCGCCAGGGCACCTGGGAGGCACCGACGTACCCCCGTCTCCTGGGTGAGGCCACCGTCGGCTTCATCGGCTTCGGGCACATCGGCGCCCGCGCCTGGCAGCTCTTCCGGTCCTTCGGAGCGCAGGGTGTGGCCGTCACCCGCCGCGGCGGCGTCGACGCCGTGGCCGAGCGTCTGGCCTGGTCCGGAAGCATGGACGATCTGGACGCCCTGCTGGAGACCTCGGACGTGGTCGTCGTCTCCGTACCGCTCACCGACGAGACCACCTCACTGATCGGACCGAAGGAGCTCGCGCGCATGGGACAGACGGCCGTGCTGATCAACGTCGGACGCGGGCGGGTCGTCGACGAGGACGCGCTCTACGCCGCCCTGCACGACGGCGTGATCGGTGGCGCCGCCCTCGACGTCTGGTACGACTACCCGACGGAGGGCAGGACGGGTGCACCCAGCCGCCACCCCTTCCACGAGCTGCCCAACACCCTGATGACACCGCACTCCTCGGGTCTCGCCCAGCAGACGTTCGTCCGCCGTCTGGAGGACATCACCGCCAACATCCGCCGACTGGCGGCGGGACAGGGACTGAGCAACGTCGTGGCGGTGGCCCGATGAGCAAGCACGACACCATCGTCGCCGCCGACGTCCTCGTCACCAGCCCGGGACGCAACTTCGTCACCCTCAAGATCACCACCGCGGAAGGACTGGTGGGCTGGGGCGACGCCACACTCAACGGCCGCGAACTCGCCGTCGCCTCCTACCTCCGCGACCATGTCGCCCCGCTGCTCGTCGGGCGTGACCCGGCCCGCATCGAGGACACCTGGCAGTACCTGTACCGCGGCGTGTACTGGCGCCGCGGCCCGGTGACCATGACCGCCATAGGCGCCGTGGACCTCGCACTGTGGGACATCAAGGGGAAGACCACCGGCCAGCCCGTCTACCAGCTCCTCGGCGGCGCGGTCCGCGACCGCATCCTGACGTACACGCACGCCACCGGCTGGGACGTCCCCCAGCTCCTCGATTCCGTCGACGCCCAGCGGGAACGCGGCTTCCTGGCGGTCCGGGCCCAGATGGGCGTGCCGGGTCTCGACACGGTCTACGGGGTGACACGGGAGGGTGCGGGCTACGAGCCCGCGGGCCGGGGTGCCGCCCCCGCCGAGGAGGTGTGGGACACCGCCGCGTATCTGCGCCACGCGCCCGGCGCGCTCGCGGCGGTCCGCGACCACGTGGGCCCCGACCTGCACCTCCTCCACGACTCCCACCACCGGCTCACCCCCAACGAGGCCGCCCGACTCGGCCGCGCCCTGGAGGACGTGGACCTGTTCTGGCTGGAGGACGTCACCCCCGCCGAGAACCAGGAAGTACTGCGCCATGTCCGCCGGCACACCACGACGCCGCTCGCGATCGGCGAGGTCTTCAACACCGTCTGGGAGTGCCAGTCCCTCATCACCGAACAGCTGATCGACTACGTGCGCACCTGCGTCACGCACGCCGGCGGCATCAGCAGTCTCCGGCGGATCGCCGCGCTCGCCGACGTCTGGCAGGTCAAGCTCGGCCCGCACGGACCCTCCGACGTCTCCCCGGTGGCCCTGGCGGCCTCGTTGCACGTCGGCCTGGCCACACCGAACTTCGGCATCCAGGAGTACATGGGCTACGAACCGCTGGTCCACGAGGTGTTCCGGCACGACTGGAGCTACGCCGACGGATATCTGCAGCCCGGCGATTCCCCGGGCCTCGGTGTCGACGTCGACGAGGACCTGGCCGCGCAGTTCCCGTACGAACGCGCCTACCTGCCCGTCGCCCGGCGTCGCGACGGCTCGATGACGGACTGGTGAGATGGCGACCGTTTCCCTTCCCCGCCTCAACTCCGCGACCGTACCCCCGCGTTCGCTGCTGCACCGACGCACGGTCGCCGAGACCGGCATCGTGCACCTGGGCCTCGGCAACTTCCACCGTGCCCACCAGGCCGTCTACACCGCGTCGGCGCTGGAACGCACCGACGGTCCCTGGGGAATCCTCGGCGTGGCGAGCCGCTCGGCGCTGGTCGCCGACGCCTTGCGCGCACAGGACTTCCGGTACTCCGTGGTCGAGATCGCCCCGGAGGGCTCACGGGTCGTCGTGCCCGCCGTGCACACCGGCGCACTCGTCGCCGCGCACCGTCCTGAGGCCGTCGTCAACGCCATCGGCGCACCGGGCACCCGGATCGTCTCCCTCACTGTCACCGAGCACGGCTACACCTTCTCGCCGCGCACGGGACACCTCGATCTCGACCACGAGGACGTGCGAGCCGACCTGCGGGGCGACACCCCGCCAAGGACCGTGATCGGACAGATCGCACGCGGTCTGCAGCAGCGCCTGCGTCGGCACGCGACGCCCGTGACCGTGCTCAGCTGCGACAACCTCGCCGGCAACGGAACCCAGACGGCCCGCCTGGTACGCGAGTTCGCGGCAGCCCTGCCCGGTACCGAGGGCGACGAGCTGGCCAACTGGCTGGACCAGGCCGTGGCCTTCCCGAACACCATGGTCGACCGGATCGTCCCGGCCACCACGGACGCCTACCGAACGGCCGTGGCCGACCGGCTCGGACTGCACGACGACGTCCCCGTTCCCGCGGAACCGTTCACCATGTGGGTACTGGAGGACCGCTTCGCCGCCGGGCGACCCGCCTGGGAGCACGGCGGCGCGCTGTTCACCGACGACGTCGAGCCGTACGAACTGCTCAAACTGCGCCTGCTGAACGGCACCCACTCGCTCATCGCCTACCTCGGCGCGCTCGACGGCCGGGCCACCATCCCCGACGCGATCGCGCAGCCCTTCGTCGCCGACGCGGCCCGCCGTGTGCTGCACGACGACTACCTGCCCAGTCTGACCGTGCCCGACGGCATCGACCTCGACGCCTACGTGGCACAGCTCTTCGAGCGCTGGGGAAACTCCGCGCTGGGCCACCGCACCCGCCAGGTCGGCTCGGACGGTTCCGTCAAACTCCGCCAGCGCGTACCGGAACCCGCACTCGGGCATCTGCGCGCGGGGCGGACTCCCCACCATCTGGCCCTCACCGTCGCCGCCTACCTGTGCTGCATGGCACCGCCGCCCGGCTTCGATCCGGGCCCACAGGCCGCCGCCATGGCGGAACCCGCCCGGAATGAACTGCGGAAGACCGCCGAAAGCGCCACATCCGCACGGGACTTCGTCACCGCAGTCATCGACGGCGGACTGCTCGGAGACCGGCTCGCCGAGTACCCCGTCTTCACCGACCGCGTCGCCGAACTCATCGGCGTCCTCGCCCGGCACGGCACAGCCGCGGCGGCCACCGACGCGGCCCGGGCCGCGGACTCGGAGTCGCCGCCCGCGGCCTGACACACCCTGCCCCTCACAAGGATGTGAGACCCCATGACCCTCCCCACTGTGACCAGAGCGGCCGTCCTGCACGGCCCCGAAGACCTCCGCATCGAGGAGATGCCGCTGCGGCCACCCGGCCCCGGCGACGTGCTCGTCGAAGTCGACGCCGTGGGCGTCTGCGGCTCGGACATGCACTACTTCGCACACGGCCGCAACGGCGCCAACCAGCTCCGCCGGCCGACCGTCCTCGGCCACGAGGCCTCCGGTACGGTAGTCGCGGCCGGGCCGGAGGCAGGCCTGGAGCCCGGCACGCGGGTCGCGATCGAGCCCGCCGTCGGCTGCGGCGCCTGCGCCACCTGCCGCTCGGGCCGGTACAACCTGTGTCCGGCCGGCACCTGCTTCGGCTCGCCCCCTACCCACGGCGTGCTCGCCACCCACGTCGTCGCCCCCGCCCGCGCGGTTCACCCGCTGCCCGACACCATTCCCCTGGAACTGGGCGCCCTGATCGAGCCGTTGGCCGTCGCCGTCTGGGCCGTACAACGCGCCGAGATCGCCGTCGGACACCGGGTCCTCGTCACCGGCGCCGGGCCGATCGGCCTGCTGGTGGCCCAGGTCGCGCGCGCCGCGGGCGCCGCCGAGGTGATCGTGACCGACGTCAACGACGCCCGGCTGGCGCAGGCCCGCAAGCTGGGCGCCACCCAGGCCGTCAACACGGCCGCACAGGACCTCGAACTCGCGGACGTGGACCGTCTGGTGGAGTGTTCGGCACACCCGGCCGCGCTGTGGCAGGGCATCCGCACCCTCAAGCCCGCCGCCCGGGCGACCGTCGTCGGCCAGGCCGCCCCCGCCGTGGACGGGCTGCCCCTGGCGCATCTGCAGCGCTGGGAGATCGACCTGGTCACCGCCTTCCGCTACGCCCACGCCTTCCCCACCGCTCTGTCCCTGGCCGCCGACGGCCGAGTCGACCTCGCTCCGCTCCTCACCGGTCGCTTCCCCCTGGCCCGCGCCGCCGACGCGCTGCGCGCACCGGTCCAGGACCCGACGCACCTCAAGGTCGTGGTCCGCCCCGACGGCACATCCGTCTGACCGGGCCGGATCCGCACCAAGCTCCCTGTCTCACCCCCTCGGGGGCCCCACACGCCGTCAACTCGGCGTTTTCTCCCGAATCTTCTGTTTCGTTCTCCTGCTTCATTCTTCTGTTTCGCCGCACCTCTACGTCCCCCACCGTGCAGAGGACCCATCCCATTCAAGGAGGCATGGCTGATGGACACTCCCACCGGATCCCTGACGAGTGACCCCACCCCACCCGCACCCGCCGATCCCGCGCCCGCCGACCCCGAGCGGTCCGCCGCGCGGCCTGGGCAGGCCTCGTCGGCACCGCTCTCGAGCAGTACGACTTCGTCATCTACGGCACCGCGTCGGCCCTGGTCTTCGGCGACCTGTTCTTCCCCAACGCCTCACCGGCGGTCGCCCTGCTGGCCAGTTTCGCCGCCTACGCCGTGGGGTTCGCGGCCCGCCCGCTCGGCGGACTGTTCTTCTCCCGCTTCGGCGACCGGCTCGGCCGCAAGTGGATCCTGATCACCACCCTGTTCCTGATGGGCGGCTCCACCTTCGCCATCGGGCTGCTGCCGACCTACCACCAGGTCGGTGTCCTCGCACCGGCGCTGCTCGTGCTGTGCCGCTTCTTCCAGGGCTTCGGAGCCGGTGCCGAACAGTCCGGCGGAGCCACCCTCCTCACGGAGACGGCCGTCACAGGGCGCCGAGGGCGGCTCGCCTCGCTGGTGATGACCGGCGCCGCGCTCGGCACCGTGATGGGTGCCGTCGCCTGGATCCTCGTCCAGACCCTGCCCGACGACCAGCTGATGAGCTGGGGCTGGCGGCTGGTCTTCGCCAGCAGCCTGCTGGTCACGGTCGCCGCCATGGTCATCCGGCGCAAGCTCAGCGAGAGCCCCGTCTTCCAGGACCTCAAGCGCCGGCACGAGAAGCCCAAGTCCCCCGTGAAGGAGGTCTTCCAGCACGGCAGGAAGCCCATGCTGCTGGTGCTGTTCATGAACGTCGGTGTCAGCGCCCAGTCGTACACCTACCAGGTCTTCATGGCCTCGTACCTGGTCTCCACGGTCGGTGTCGACGCGTCCTTCGTGCCGAAGGTCCTGATGATCGGAGCGGCCTGCGGCGGTCTCGCCGCCATAGGATTCGGCGTTCTGTCGGACCGCGTCGGCCGTAAGCCGGTATACGCCTCGATCCTCGCCGCCCTCGTGCTGCTGCCCGGTCCCTCCTTCATCGCCCTGAACACGGGCTCACCGGCGGCCATCACCGTGACCATGATCATCGGCTTCGTGCTGGCCGGCCAGGGCGCGGTCGGAGTCCAGATGAGCTACTTCCCCGAACTGTTCGGCACCCGCTACCGCTACGCCGGCGTCACCCTGGGCCGGGAGTTCTCCTCCGTGCTCGGCGGCGGGGTCGCTCCGCTGATCTGCGCCTCCCTGCTCACGGCGTTCTCCGGCTCGTGGATCCCGGTCGCGGTCTACATGATGCTGATGATGATCATCAGCCTGGTCGCGGCCCTGATGACTCCGGAGACCCGCGACCGCGACCTGACCTCACCCGTCGATGCCACGGCCCCCGCGCCGGCCGCGACCGAAACGAGCACTCGATGACCACCACCACATCGGCCCGGCCCCGACCCGGCGACGCACTGCGACGCACCGCAGTGGTGGCCGCTCTCCGGGCCGACTCCCCGCAGGATCCCGCACCGGCGACCTGCACGCCGACTCATACCGACGTCGTCTGCCGCGAACTGACACCGACCACGCTGGGCGCCCCGAACCCACTGGGCGCCCTGGATGCCCTGAACCCACTGGAACCGCTGCGCAAGAACCTCGGCGACGCGGTCGACCTCGGCGGTTCCCTCACCCGGGACGCCCCGTCCGGCGGCGATGATCTGAAGGCCCCGGTCGACCGGGCTCGACGTGCTGCCCTGGCCGCAGCCGCCGGAGCCCGGCCGTGACCGGCGGCCGGATCGTCGCACTGGGCGAGACGATGGGCCTGCTGGCCGCCACCACCGTCGGGCATCTGCAGCACGTACCGCACATGGCCCTGGGCATCGGCGGCGCCGAGAGCAACGTCGCCGTCGCACTGGCGAGGCTGGGCACCCCGGTGACCTGGATCGGCAGGGTCGGTGCGGACTCCGTCGGCGACCGCGTGGTGCGCGAACTGACCGCCGAAGGGATCGATGTCCGCGCCGTACGCGACTCCGGCGCTCCCACAGGGCTGATGCTCAAGGAACGCCTCCCCGGCGGCGCGGTCAAGGTCTGGTACTACCGAGCCGGCGCGGCCGGTTCCCGACTGGCCCCCGAAGACATCGACGCCCGTCTCGTCACCGGGGCCAGGCTCCTCCATGTCACCGGCATCACCCCGGCACTCGGCGAGTCCGCCGCGGCAGCCGTCTCGTACGCCGTGGACGTGGCCCGCGCCCACGGGGTGACGGTGTCGGTCGACGTCAACTACCGGTCCGCACTGTGGCCGCCCGAACGGGCGGCTCCGGCCCTGCGCGACCTCGTCGCCCGGGCCGACCTGGTCTTCGCGGGCGACGACGAGGCCGCGCTCGTCACGGGCTGCGAGCCCACCGCCCGCACGCCGGACGAACTCGCCGCGGCCCTCACCGCCCTGGGCCCTGCCACCGCGGTGATCAAGCTTGGCGCCGAGGGAGCACTCGCGTTGGTGGACGGCGCCCTGCACCACAGGGCCGCCGTCCCGGTGCGGGTGGTCGACCCGGTGGGCGCGGGGGACGCCTTCGTCGGCGCGTACCTGAGCGAACTGGTCGCGGGCGCCGACGTCAAACAGCGCCTCGACACCGCCGCACTCGCCGGGGCACTGCTCTGCACGGTCCCCGGCGACTGGGAGGGAATGCCCACCCGCGCGGCGCTCGACGGCTGGACGGGGGTGAGGGACGTACTGCGCTAGCGGGACGGTCTCCGTGAGGTCCTCTGGCCGGGTCTGCGCAGAACATGTTGAGGGTGCGGGGGTGCGCACGTACATGAAGGGGCAGGGGTCGGCGAGCCAGGGGCGCCTGCCGCCTGCTGCCGCTGTGGGATCCGGCGGCGGTGCGACGGCGGATCGGGCAGCGGACGATGCCGCTGGTCGGCCCGGACGCACAAGTGCCTACGGCATGGCCTGAAACGGGAGCTCTGCAAAGCGTGGTCCAGCAACCGCCCGTTCGTGTCGAACGACCTTGGGATGTTCGGTTACTGACTTACCTGGGTGAGGTGAGACTCAGCCGAATCGTGGAGACACGAGATCGGCTGTCTTCGCCTCGGCCGAGTGGTGCGGCACTGGTGTTCTACCCCGGAAACTGCCACACGGCATCGGAAGCCGTCCTGGATGGCCCCGTTTACCGGGCTGAGCACGCGGCAGTTCGGCAGGCTGGTCACTGCGATGCGGCGCTAGGGTGCGGACCCGGTACGCAAGGGCCGGTCCGTGGTGCCGGCCCCCGGAGGACTGGATCCTGCGGATGAAGACCTGGAAGATCCTTCGCGACTGCCGCCTGAAGGGCGACGGCACTCACACCGTGATGCTCGGCATCGCCCGACTGCACAACCTCGCCCTCACAGGATGACTTCCGCCCCACACGAGACCGCCTTTGGCAGAGGCCCAAGGGAGACGGCTCTCCACCTCGTCGGCTGGGAGGACGTTCAGTCGAGACAGAACTCGTTCCCCTCGATGTCCTGCATCACGATGCACGAATCGTTGCCGTCATACAGGAGTCGCACGCGTACCGCGCCGAGCGGGATCAGCCGTGCGCATTCGGCCTCAAGCGCGGCCAGGCGCTCTTCACCCACGAGCCCGGTGCCGACCCGCACGTCAAGATGCACCCGATTCTTGACGACCTTGCCTTCGGGAACGCGCTGAAAGTACAGTCGCGGGCCGACACCTGAGGGATCACTGCAGGCGAACCATGAACCCTGCTCCTCCGGAGACTGGGAGCGGTTGAAATCGTCCCAAGTGGAGAACCCCTGTGGCGGCGGCGGTACGACGTACCCCAACACCTCGCACCAAAAACGAGCGACGCGCTCAGGTTCTGCGCAGTCGAAGGTGACCTGGAACTGCTTGATCGATGACATCGGCGCACCATAGCAGGGGGACTCTGTTGCTCATTTCTCGGTGTGAATCCGCATGCTGTCGGGAGGACGGCCCTTGCTGGCCGGGACCGCACTGACAGAGAAGACGCCTCCCGAGTGAGGACCGGAACCGCACCCGACCCCGATCCATGGCCGCCCTCAGGAGCCGGGCCATTCAGCCCCGGCTCACCGGCCGCACAAGCATCGCCGACGACCTCCGCCACCACGCCCGCAACCCCGCAGGAGCTCTGCGGCAGCGCAGAGCGCTGACAGTCGCGGGATGCCTTGAATGGACAGCCGTCCTCGCCAACTCGTGTGGATGGCTGTTGCCGAGCTCCAGCAGGGCACGCCGGTCCAGCTCGGCGCTGTCACTGCCCCGCCTTCCACTACTCCGCCGGCAACGGTACCGACACCCACGCCTGGATTGACGTGAGAGCCTCCTCCCGCGTCGATGGCGTCAAGTGGCCGCCTTATGTGTCCATGTGAACCAGGTGCAATCAGACGACTGGCCATATCTTGACGGGGTCCTGTCAATGATTCGACAATCGCTCCCACATCACCACAGCTTGGAGGACCGTTGACTCACGGCCCATCTCGCCGCGCGACGCTGCTGGCGGCAGCCGCCGGTGCGCTCGCGCTGCCCGCCATATGTTCCGGACCCGCGCGTGCCGCCACCCCCCTCCCGTCGGGAAGCCGTGAACTTCCCATCGTCACGCACCCCCGCCATCCCGGCGCCGTCCATGGCCCTGAAACAGCGCGCAGCGCCCACGCCGAGCCATTGAACGCCACCGTCAACTGCGCCCTGGGCAGAGAGGGGCGGAGCTGATGGCCACGTTCGTCGCCCGCTCCCAATGGGGCGCCAGGGCACCCAAGGACGTCAGCAACAACATCACCCCGGCACAGGGCGGCGTGGTCGTCCATCATGTCGATGCCGTCAAGGTGGCCAAGGCCAGTCACGCCGACTGCGCCGCCCAGGTGCGGGGCATCCAGAACTTCCACATGGACTCCAACCTTTGGTCGGACATCGCCTACAGCCACCTCGCCTGCGTCCACGGCTACCTCTTTGAGGGCCGCGGTGAGAACGTCCGCACCGCCGCCCAGGGCACCACGCAGGGCAATGACGACTGGTACGCGGTCTGTGCGCTGACCGGCGGTACCAGCAGCGACTACGACGCCATCACGGCCGGGCTGATCGACGCCATCCGCTACGGGATAAACCGCCTGCGGGTGTCGGGCGGCGCCGCGCAGGCCATCACCGGCCACCGCGACCACCACGCGACTGACTGCCCGGGCAACCTGTACTCCCGGGTGCTCACCGGCGAGGTCAACCCCGGTGGCGGGCCCTTGCCTCACCCCGGGGTGAGTTTCCGCCAGCCGCCGACCTTCGTGCACGCCAGCGTGGCGACCTGGCAGTACCGGATGAAAAACGCGCACGGCTACGCCCTCGCTGTGGACGGCCAGTACGGACCGGGATCCGACTCTGCCTGCCGCAGTTTCCAGTCGAGCAAGGGCCTGAACGTGGACGGCATCGTCGGGCCGGCCACCTGGGGTGCCACGTTCAACTAGTGCCCCAACCGGCGACGTTTGCCCCGTCGCGACGCCCGGCATGCTCCCCCAAGCTCTTCGAGCGGAGGGGGTACGCCCGCTCGCCGCACCGGCCGAAAGCCCGAGTACGTACAGCACGAGGACTTCCGGCCGGCACGCCGACAGCGCGCACCGGACGCCGCTTCTTGACGGGCACACGCTGCCTGCCGGGGCACTCGGACCAGCCGGGGCCCACCGCCTTCCCACGAAGTACGCCCGTAGCCGATGAACTCCACAGGGGGACACATCACATGCGTTTGCCTCGCGTACTCACAACCCTGGCGGCGGGCCTCGGCCTGCTCCTCGGCGCGGTCACCGCGCCGCCCGCCCACGCCGACGGCGGCGCGGCGGCGCCGGCCCAGTGGCGCAGTTACTGGGTGGACGCGTTCAACCCGGGCATCTACACCCCCGCGCAGGTCGCGGCGCTGGTCAAAGACGCGTTGGACGCCAACGCCAACGCTCTGATCGTTCAGACAGCCCGGCGTTACGACTGCTTCTGCAACAACGCCCTGTACCCGCGCACCGACGCCTCGATCGCTCCGGAGCCCTACGATCCGCTGGAGGAAATAGTCCGGCAGGGGCACGCGGCCGGACTGCAGGTGCACGCCTGGGTCAACGTCAACACCATGTGGAACAGCACCACCCCGCCCCGTTCCCCGGACCACGTCTTCAACCAGCACGGCCCGGGCGCCACCGGCGCCGACCGCTGGCTCAACAAGAAGGCCGACGGCCAGGAACTGGTGGGCGCCAACGCCTATGTCGACCCCGGCCATCCGGCGGCCGTCGACTACATCGTCCGCGGCATCCAGAGCATTGTCCGCAACTACGACGTGGACGGCGTCAACCTCGACTATGTCCGCTACCCGGACGGCAGTTCCACCACCACGCACAGCGACTGGGGTTACAACGATGTGTCCGTCGCCCGGTTCCAACAGGCGACGGGCCGTACGGACGTACCCCTGCCGGCCGACACGGCCTGGAGTGACTGGCGGCGCAGCCAGGTCACCAATCTGGTGCGCAAGATCTATCTCGGTGTCTGGGAGGTCGACCCGCAGGCCCGCTTGTCGATGGACGCCATCACCTACGGGCACGGGCCGCAGGCGGTCGGCGGCTGGCAGGCCACACGTACTTATGCCGAGGTCCTGCAGGACTGGGCGGGATGGCTGGACGAGGGGATCATGGACACTGCCGTGACCATGAACTACAAGCGCAACTGGAACCCGGACCAGGCGCTGATGTTCTCCGAGTGGTCCGAGTTCCTGGCCGACCACCAGGGTGAGCGGCAGGCGGTCAACGGACCCGCGCTGTACTTGAACGGCGTCGCGGACTCGCTCAGCCAGATCAGGGAGGCACTGCGGCCCAGCGCGGCAGGCAATACCGCGGCCGGCTGGAGCGGCTACTCGTACGCCAGTCCCAGCAAGGATGTAGCGGCCAACGGCTCGGCGGTCGAGCGGGCCAAGCTGGCGAAGGCGCTGACGCAGGGCGAGGGCGCGCCGTTCAAGGACGAGGCGGCGGTGCCCAGCATGCCGTGGAAGGCGTCACCCCGGGACGGGCATGTCACGGGCAGGCTCGTGTTCCGGGGCGGCGGCCCGCTGGACCAGGTGCCGGTGACACTCGACCCGCTCACGAGTGGCGGTGAGAAGACCATCCGGCTCAGCGACGGCTCGGGTTGGTTCGGCTTCGCCCATGTGGAACCGGGTGTGTATCTGCTCACCCCGTCCCTGCCGGAGGGTGTGACCGGCGCTCCGGCGACCGTGGTGAGGGTGACGAAGGGCGCTATCGCGAAAGCGACGTTCCCGCCCTTTCTCGAAGTACCGTGACGACGTGCCTTGGCCCGGAAATGCCCCGGAACTGCTGGTCAGAGCTGGGATACGGGTGGGAGATATCGGGAGTAAGGGCGTGTTTCGGCTCGCTTAGATGTGCGCCGAGAGGGGCGCCTGCCGGACATCTTCCCTGGTCAGGCGCCCTTTTTCTGCGTCTAGAAGAAGCCCAGCTTCTTCGGCGAGTACGACACCAACAGGTTCTTCGTCTGCTGATAGTGGTCCAGCATCATCTTGTGGGTCTCACGGCCGATGCCCGAGCCCTTGTAGCCGCCGAAGGCCGCGTGGGCCGGGTAGGCGTGGTAGCAGTTCGTCCAGACGCGGCCCGCCTGGATGGAACGCCCCGCGCGGTAGGCGGTGTTGATGTCCCGCGTCCACACGCCCGCCCCGAGGCCGTACAGCGTGTCGTTGGCGATCTTCATGGCGTCGTCGAAGTCGTCGAAGGAGGTCACGGAGACGACCGGACCGAAGATCTCCTCCTGGAAGATCCGCATACGGTTGTCGCCCTCGAAGATGGTCGGCTGGACGTAGTAGCCGCCCTTCAACTCGCCGTCGAACTCGACGCGTTCACCACCGGTCAGCACCCTCGCGCCCTCCTGCCGACCAATGTCCAGGTAGGAGAGGATCTTCTCCAGCTGGTCGTTGGAGGCCTGGGCGCCGATCATCGTGTCCGTGTCCAGCGGGTGCCCGGCCTTGATCAGTTCGGTGCGAGCCACCGCAGCCTCGATGAACTCCGCATAGTGGCCACGCTGCACGAGCGCCCGCGAGGGACAGGTGCACACCTCGCCCTGGTTGAGCGCGAACATCGTGAAGCCCTCGAGCGCCTTGTCGAGGAAGTCGTCGTTCGCCGACGAGACGTCGTCGAAGAAGATGTTCGGCGACTTGCCGCCGAGTTCGAGGGTGACCGGAGTGATGTTCTCCGAGGCGTACTGCATGATCAGCCGCCCCGTCGTGGTCTCGCCGGTGAACGCCACCTTCGCCACACGTGAGCTCGACGCCAAGGGTTTGCCCGCCTCGACGCCGAACCCGTTGACGATGTTCACCACCCCCGGCGGCAGCAGATCGGCCACCAGGCTCAGCCAGTAGTGGATGGACGCCGGTGTCTGCTCGGCCGGCTTGAGGACGACCGCGTTGCCCGCCGCGAGCGCGGGCGCGAGCTTCCACGTCGCCATCAGGATCGGGAAGTTCCACGGGATGATCTGCGCGACCACGCCGAGCGGTTCGTGGAAGTGGTACGCGACCGTGTCGTCGTCGAGCTCGGCGAGTGAACCCTCCTGTGCGCGGATCACTCCCGCGAAGTACCGGAAGTGGTCGATGGCGAGCGGGATGTCGGCGGCCAGCGTCTCCCGGACAGGCTTGCCGTTCTCCCAGCTCTCCGCAACCGCCAGCTTCTCCAGGTTCGCCTCCATCCGGTCGGCGATCTTGCGCAGGATGTCGGAACGCTCGCCCGCGGACATGCGGCCCCAGGCGGGCGCGGCCGCGTGCGCCGCGTCCAGCGCCCGCTCCACGTCCTCGGCGGTTCCCCGGGCGATCTCCGTGAACGGCTGCCCGTTCACCGGACTCGGGTTCGCGAAGTACCGCCCAGTGGCCGGCGGTACGTACTCGCCGCCGATGAAGTGGTCGTAGCGCGCCTCGTACGAGACGATCGCGCCGTCAGTACCGGGCGCTGCGTAACGCGTCATGGTGCCTGCCTCCCGAGAACGCACTGCCCGCCGTTGGGCAGCTCTCGCCGCGAGGCTAGGAACACCGACGTTGCGAGAACGTTGCGGTGCTGGGTGCTGGGTGCTGGGTGCTGGGTGCTGGGTGCTGGGTACTGATGGGCGGGGGCGGGGGCGGGGGCGGGGGCGGGTGCGGGGCGTGCCGGGGCGGTGCCGGTGAGTCAGTGATGCGTCGGGCGGGCCGACTGACGTGCCCACCCCGGTGGTGCCGCCAGCTCGGACTCCAGCTCCTCCAAGCGCACCCGCACAGCTGCCGTCGGCCGGACGGCCGCCAGAGCGCGCCATACGTCGAGGTCGTCCTCGCCCCACGGCGCGTGTGCCCAGTCCGCCAGGAGGTCGGGGTCGCGGCGGGCGATGAGCGCCGTACGCAGCCCGTCGGCGAGCCGCTGCCGCAGCCGCACCACCGCCGGGGCCTGCGAACCTGGCAGCAGCGGACCGCCGTACGCCGCCGCGGCCGCCGTGACCGTGCCCGTCTCCAGCCTCCTCTCCACGACGGCGACATCGGACTCGACCGGAAGCATGAGCCGGTACGGCCGGGAGCCCAGAAGCGCAGGACCGAGCAGCCTGCGCAGCCGGGCCAGTTCGGCGCGCAGGGTCACCGGTGTCACCGACTCGTCCTCGTACAGCGCGCACAGCAGCTCGTCGCCGGTCAGCCCCTCCGGGTGCCGGGCGAGCAGCACCACGATCTCGCTGTGCCGACGGCTGAGTCTGATCTTCCGGCCGTCCACGACCAGGTGGGCCTCGTCCCGTCCGAGCGCGGTCAGGCCGAGCGCGTCGGCGGCCGCCGTCTCGGGCGGGATGAGCAGCGAGAGCTGGGACTCTGCGGCGCGCGCCACCGCCTGCACGAAGCCCAGGCTGTGCGGATGCGCGAGCCCGTCCCCACCGGTGATGTCCACCGCGCCGAGCACCCGGCCGGTGCGCGGGTCGTGCACCGGCGCTGCCGCGCATGTCCAGGGCTGGACCCGCCGACTGAAGTGCTCCGCCGCGAACACCTGCACCGGCCGGTCCACGGCGACCGCCGTACCCGGCGCGTTCGTGCCGACCGCGCTCTCCGCCCAGCGCGCGCCCGGAACGAAGTTCATCCGGTCCGCCCGCCGCAGGGTCGCCGGATGCCCCTCGACCCACAGCATCCTGCCCTGCGCGTCGCACACCGCCACCAGATGCTCGCCGTCCGACGCGAAGGTGCCCATGAGTTCCCGGACCAACGGCATCACCCGCGCCAGCGGGTGCTCCGCCCGGTAGGAACCGAGGTCCCCGTCCGTGAGCTCCACGCTCGCGGTGCCGTCCGGGCCGACCCCCGCCTTCGCCGAACGCCGCCACGAGTCGGCCACCACGGAACGCACCGGTCGCCCCACCGTGCCCGCCTCGGTGAACGTCTCATGCGCGCGACGCAGTGCCCGTACCCGCTCGACGGGATCGGCGCCCGGTTCCAGGGCCACCCATGGATCGGTCAACTCGGCCTCCCCGGAAAGCGATGCGGCTCCCAGCCAATCGTCGCCCTCACCGCGAGCCCGGACAAGTTCCTCGACTGTCACCTCCGAGACTGTCACCTCCGAGTCCCGTCTGGACGAGCTGCCGGCCCCGATACGGCGTCACGAGGAATTGACCAGTTCTATGTACCGTGCCCAGTCCCAGTTCGGCCCGGGATCGGTGTGGTCGCTGCCCGGTACCTGGTGGTGGCCGATGATGTGGGCCCGGTCCTTCGGGATGCCGTACTTGGTGCAGATGGCAGCGGCGAGTTTGGCCGACTGGCGGTACATCGCGTTGGTGAAGTACGAGGCCTGGTCCACCCAGCCCTCGTGCTCGATGCCGATGCTCCGCGTGTTGTGGTCCCAGTTGCCGGCGTGCCAGGCGATGTCGCGTTCCCGCACACATTGCGCGACGGAGCCGTCGGCCGACCGCACGAGGTAGTGGGCGGACACCTTCTTCCGCGGGTCCCGGAAGACGGACAGGGCCTTCCTGTATGTCGTCTGTGTCACGTGGATGATCACGTAGTCGAGGGAGTGGCTCGTTGGGCGCTCCGCCTCCGTGTAGTTGGACGCACTCGCCGGCCGCCATATGGCGTGCGGGTAGTCAAGTGCCTGCGGTTGCGCGCCGGCCTGGGGATCCGGCAGTAGCGCGTAGGGGATCGCAGCGAGGGCTGCGCCTTTCAGTAGCCGTCGCCTGCTGGGGAACGATCTGGCTCGCTCCATGGTGATGGCCTTTCGGGAGTGGGGGGTGAGGCAGGAGGAGGGGTGCGGCAGTGCGCGAGGTGGTGGCTGTGGCGTCGTGAGTAACGGGAGCCGCCGCGTGCCGTGGGCCTCGCGCAGCAGCTCTGGAACCGTCTCCATGACCATGTGACCCCCCGATGTGTGAATCCCGATGCGAGCGAACACGCAGTCACCGTCAGGGCGGTTGCGCCTCACGTGGATCACGGTACGGCGTTCGGCGATCAGTCAGGAAGAACGTGCTGATTCCGGTGGACAGCATCGGAAATGTGGATAACTTCGTCACTCACATGAGGGAAGCCGCCCTGTTTACCCGTGCGTTACGGCCGCCCAGCCACCGCGGCAGGATCGTCCAGCACGCCCCGCACCACCGAATGTGCCGCTCCGAGCAGAGGGCCTTCGGGACCCAGGCGCGACACGGTCACGGCACAGGCGGGGCCTGCCGTGCGGCGGGCCAGCTCCCGCTCCAGCGACGGCAGCAGCCACGGCGCGAGTCCCGCCAGCGCCCCGCCCAGCACCACGGTCTGCGGGTCAAGCAGGTTGACCGCACCGGTCAGCGCGATACCGAGCGCGGTTCCGGCACCGCGCAGGGCACGCCGCACCTCTTTGTCGCCCTCGGCGGCACGTTCCGCCAGCAACTCGACGTGATCCTCGCCCGGTGTCAGACCGGCCGCCCGCAGGACGGCCTCCTCACCGGCGTACTGCTCCAGGCATCCACGCCCGCCGCACGCGCACTGAGGCCCTTCCGGACGGACGGGCACGTGTCCCAACTCGCCCGCGAAACCGCGGGTTCCCCGCAGCAGTCGGCCATCCACGACCACCGCGCCACCGATGCCGATCTCGGCGGAGACGTGCAGGAAGTCGCGCGGGGTCCCCTCGCCGAGCCACAGTTCGGCGAGGCCGCCGAAGTTGGCCTCGTTGTCCACTGTCAGCGGCAGGTCGCCGGACAACAGCGCGCCGAGGTCCGTGTCGTGCCAGTCGAGGTTGGGGGCGCGGACCACCGTACGGGCGTCCCGTGCCACCAGGCCCGGTACGGCGACCGCGAGGCCCGCGGGCCACAGTCCCTCCTGTGCCGCAGCGGCGACGACCTGCTCCACCAGCGTCGTCAGTTCGCCGATCACGGGCTCGGGTGAGCGGCCGCGGTTCACGCCGTGCCGCACGGCCCGTGCCCGTACCTCGCCCCGCAGGTCGACCGCGCACACCGCGAGATGGTCGACGCCGACCTCCGCGCCGATTCCGGCCGGGCCGCGCCCGCTGAGGGCAAGCGCGGAACCCGGCCGGCCGACCCTGCCGGGCCGTTCGGGCCCCAGCTCCTCCAGCAGACCCGAACGGATGAGCTCGTCGACCAGCGTCGACACGGCCGCCCTCGTCAGGCCGATGTGCGAGGCGACGGCGGCACGGGACAGCGGCCCTTCGGCGTTGAGGGTGTGCATCACCCGGGAGAGGTTGCGACGGCGCATGCCCTGTTGGGTGTCGGGCAGCCGACGCCCGGGACTCGTCGGGTGAGCCTCGTGCAGTGGTGCGGTCATTCCTCCGTCAGTCCTCGTCCGGACGTCTCCTGCGAGAGGCGCCGAGCCCGATGAACGTGTCCGGCCCCGGGGCTGTTCTGCTCGGCGCCCCACCCTCGTGGAGGTGGCCCCCGTCAGCGGTGGTCGGGCTCCCGCTCCAGCAGCGGCGCCGCGTCGGAGAGTACCCCGGTGATCCTGGCCAGCGTTGCCTCGTCCCGTTCCACCGGGTCCAGAACGGGTCCGCGGGCGGTGTCCCAGCGGCGTGCGACCGCCGCCGGGTCCTCGCCGGTCAGCAGCCCGGCGGCCTGGGCGGCGGCGCCGAGCGCGACCAGTTCCTTGGCCTCGGGTACCTGCACAGGACGCCCCGACAGTCGCCGTACCGTCTGCTGCCAGGCCGTTCCCCGCGCACCCCCGCCGATGAGCAGCAGCGGCGCGGAGCGGTCCGCGTCCGCGTCGAGTACCAGGTCCAAGGCGCCCAGCAGCGAGTGCACCGCGCCGTCGTACGCCGCTTGGAGGAGTTGTCCGGCCGTCGTGTCGTGCCGCAGACCGTGCAGCAGACCAGAAGCGTGCGGCAGGTCCGGGGTGCGCTCGCCGTCCAGGTAGGGGAGCAGGGTCACGCTCGTGCCGGGCTCGACGGCCTCGCGGTCCAGGCCCAGCAGTGTCGCCACGCGGTCGACGGCGAGCGTGCAGTTCAGGGTGCAGGCGAGCGGCAGCCAGTCGCCGCGCGCGTCGGCGAAGCCCGCCACGGTGCCGGTGGGATCGGCGGGACGCCGTGTCGAGACGGCATACACCGTGCCGGAGGTACCGAGGCTCAGCACCGGTGTGCCGGGACGCAGCCCGAGCCCCAGCGCGGCCGCCGCGTTGTCGCCGGTGCCCGGGGCGACCAGCGTGCCCTTGGAGAACGGCAGATCATGCGTGTCCCGCACCGTGCCGGCCACCTCACCAGGGCGGACCACACGCGGCAGCAGCGCCGGGTCGAGCCCCACGTGGGCGAGGATCTCCTCGTCGTACGCCTCCGTCCCGGACGCCCACCACCCTGTACCGGAGACGTCACCGCGGTCCGTCGTGCCCTGTCCGGTCAGGCGCTCCGTGAGGTAGTCGTGCGGCAGACGTACGGCGGCCGTCGCGCGGACCGCCTCCGGCTCGTTCTCGGCGAGCCAGGCCCACTTCGTGACCGTGAAGGAGGCACCAGGCACGCTTCCGGTGCGTTCGGCCCAGATCTTCGAGCCACCCAGCTCCTCCACCAGACGGCGGGCCTGCGGAGCCGACCGCACGTCGTTCCACAGGAGCGCCGGACGAACGGGGTCGCCCTGGGCGTCGAGTGTGACGAGCCCGTGCTGCTGTCCGCCGATCGACACGGCTGCGGCCTCGTGCGCCGCTTCCCCGCACTGGTGCAGCGCCGCACACAGCGCGTCCCACCACTGCCGCGGATCACTCTCCCGGCCCGCCCCGGAAGACACGGTGTGCGGTGCCTGACCGCTCGCCACCACCCGCCCGGTCGACACGTCGACGACCAGGGCTTTGGTGGACTGGGTGGATGTGTCCACCCCGACGACGAGCGGACCCTCGGCTGCTGACATCGGGCTCTCCCTCTTCCGCGGCTCGCGGGATCTTTCCTGCTACGTGGAGTCTCCCGGACCGCGCGGCCCGGATGCCACACACAGTCTCCTTACGGAGACACGGAGACACGTCGCCTCTTCGCAGAGATGCCTCTCTTCCCAGAGATGCCTCCGCATACTAATTTGTTAAGCGCCATGACGAAATAGTCGGAGCGAGCAAGGAGCCGCGGCATGAACTACCAGCCCACCCCCGAGGACAGGTTCACCTTCGGCCTGTGGACCGTCGGCTGGCAGGGGAGGGATCCGTTCGGCGACGCCACTCGGCCCGCCCTCGACCCGGTCGAGACAGTGCAGCGTCTGGCGGAGCTCGGTGCCCACGGAGTGACCTTCCACGACGACGACCTGATCCCCTTCGGGTCCTCGCACAGCGAGCGCGAGGCGCACATCAAGCGCTTCCGCGAGGCTCTCGACGCGACCGGCATGACTGTGCCGATGGCCACCACCAACCTGTTCACGCACCCCGTCTTCAAGGACGGCGCGTTCACCGCCAACGACCGCGACGTACGCCGCTACGCGCTGCGCAAGACGATCCGCAACATCGACCTGGCGGTCGAATTGGGCGCCAGTGTCTACGTCGCCTGGGGCGGCCGGGAGGGCGCCGAGTCCGGCGCCGCCAAGGATGTCCGTCTCGCGCTGGACCGCATGAAGGAGGCCTTCGACCTCCTCGGCGAGTATGTGACCTCCCAGGGCTACGACCTCCGCTTCGCGATCGAACCCAAGCCGAACGAGCCCCGCGGCGACATCCTGCTCCCCACGGTCGGTCACGCCCTGTCCTTCATCGAGCGCCTGGAGCGCCCGGAGCTCTACGGCGTCAACCCCGAGGTGGGCCACGAGCAGATGGCCGGCCTCAACTTCCCGCACGGCATCGCCCAGGCCCTGTGGGCGGGCAAGCTCTTCCACATCGACCTCAACGGCCAGTCCGGCATCAAGTACGACCAGGACCTGCGCTTCGGAGCCGGCGATCTGCGCGCCGCCTTCTGGCTGGTCGACCTCCTGGAGAACGCCGGTTACGCGGGCCCGCGCCACTTCGACTTCAAGCCGCCGCGGACCGAGGACCTCGATGGCGTGTGGGCGTCGGCCGCGGGCTGCATGCGCAACTACCTCATCCTCAAGGAGCGGGCGGCTGCCTTCCGCGCCGACCCCGAGGTCCAGGAGGCCCTGCGTGCCTCCCGCCTGGACGAGCTGGCCCAGCCGACGGCGGCCGACGGCCTGAAGGCGCTTCTCGCGGACCGTACGGCCTTCGAAGACTTCGAGGCGGAGGCCGTCGCCGCGCGCGGGATGGCGTTCGAGCGGCTTGACCAGCTGGCGATGGATCATCTGCTGGGTGCCCGCGGTTGATCACGCGTGCGCGGGTCTCGGGCCCGTAGTGCCTCTGGTGCGCCCTTCCGGAGGCATGCCTCCGGAAGGGCGCCGGAATCCTCTGTTCAACGGTGACGGATGATGCAACGAGAAGGCGCCCGCCGAGAGCGGCGGATCCCGCGCGCAATGGGGGCCGCGGGATCAGGCCTCGCCGTCGACCGACGCCAACGCCGTGGCCGGATCATGGGCCGCCGGTCCGGCGGGCACCCAGCGGCCGTGCTCCTTGCGGTACGGCCACCAGCGGCCGTCCCGGCTGAGGCGCAGCTGGGTCGAGGCGCCGATCACTGTCCATCGGTTGTGGGCGGTGCGCAGCCGCGGCCGATCACCATCGTCCCAGGCCGATTCCAGGGCGGCACGCGCGCGTGCGAGCGATTTTGCCTCCGGGACCCACTCGTCCTCCAGCACCGACAACGCGACCGTACCCCCGTACCGCCAGGCACGGACGGCGATCTCCAGTTCCTCCCGCCCGCGCCCCGTCCCCTCGGCCAGGCGTGCGGCAATCGCCGCTTCGGAAGCGTCGGCGGCGAGTCGGACGGCATCCTGGAAGAGCGTCAACTCCTCCTCGACCGCGTCCTGTTCGTGCTCCGATACAAGCGCCGCGGAGAGCAGCCGGTGGGCCTCCGCCGCGGCCCGCGACGCGAGAAACGTCAGAGCGGCCGGGTCGACACCGGGTGCGGGCGGGGTCTCGGTGTCCAGCGAGGGAGGGGAGCCGGGCTGCGCGGGCAGCTCCGGGGCAGAGGGGAGCGGCGGCAGGATGCTCCCGGTCGCGTAGGCCTCGGCGGCGTCCACGCCCTCCTGAGAGGCTTCCTGGGAGTTCGTGGGCTCCTCGCTCGGGGTGACGCTGCGTACCTGGAGATCGTCGAGGACCTCGCGCTCACTGCGTCCACGCATCAGCAGCAGTACGAACGGATCCTGGTCCAGCAGCCGCGCCATCTGATAGCAGAGCGCCGCGGTGTGACCGCAGTGGTCCCAGGCGCCGCACTCGCACTCCGGCTCCAGGTCGCCGAGCCCCGGCAGGAGTTCTGCCCCGGCGTCGGCGGCGTCCTCGACGAGATGCGGTGGCATCTCACGGTCGAGCAGGGCCGCGATGTGCCCGGCCCGTTCGACGGCCATGTCCAGGAAGCGGTCCCACTGTTCCGCGGACAGTTCCTGCAGCAGGACGTCGGCACGGTGCGCGGTGCGATCGCGGTCCTGGACGACGGCGGTGATGCGCCCCGGGCGCACCGACACGGAGCCCACGGCTCCCGCGCGCGCGAGCCTGCGGCCGGTCTTGACCTGTTCGGAGTCCAGGGCCGCGTCCTCCAGAGCCTTCAGCCACGCCAGGCCCCACCAGGTCCGGGCGAAACCCCGCCCGTGCGCGGGCGGCAGCGCCGCGAACGTGCGCTCGGTGTCGTGTTCCCTCATCGTGCGCCCCCTCGCAGCTCCACCAGATCGGCCAGTTCGGCATCGGACAGTTCGGTGAGCGCCGCATCACCGGAACCGAGCACCGCGTCGGCCAACTCCCGCTTGCGCAGCAGCATGTCCGCGATACGGTCCTCGATCGTCCCCTCCGCGATCAAGCGGTGCACCTGGACCGGCCGGGTCTGGCCGATGCGGTACGCGCGGTCGGTGGCCTGCGCCTCCACGGCCGGGTTCCACCAGCGGTCGTAGTGCACGACGTGCTCGGCCCGGGTCAGGTTCAACCCGGTGCCCGCGGCTTTCAGCGACAGCAGGAAGACGGGGACTGCGCCGTCCTGGAACCGCCCGACCATCTCCTCACGCTCCTGGACCGGCGTGCCGCCGTGCAGGAACTGCGATGACACGCCGCGCGCGGACAGATGCTGCTCGATGATCCTCGCCATCTGCACGTACTGGGTGAAGACGAGAACGCTCGCCCCCTCGGAGAGGATCGTGTCGAGCAGTTCGTCCAGCAGTTCCAGCTTCCCCGACCTGCCCGTGATCCTCGGTCGTTCCTCCTTGAGGAACTGCGCAGGATGGTTGCAGATCTGCTTCAGTCCGGTCAGCAGTTTCACGATCAGCCCGCGCCGCGCCATGTGGTCGGCACCGGAGATCTCGGAAAGGCTCTCGCGCACCATGGCCTCGTACAGCCCCGCCTGTTCCTTCGTGAGCGACACGGCGCGGTCGGTCTCGGTCTTCGGCGGCAGCTCGGGCGCGATACCCGGGTCCGACTTTCGTCGGCGCAGCAGGAACGGCCGCACGAGCCGGGCGAGCCGCGCCGCCGCGGCGGGATCCTGGCCCCCTTCGACTGCCTGCGCGTACCGGGTGCGGAAGGTGCCGAGCCTGCCGAGCAGGCCCGGTGTCGTCCAGTCGAG
The DNA here is from genome assembly GCF_004337435.2 of Streptomyces sp. KM273126. Taxonomy (NCBI): domain Bacteria; kingdom Bacillati; phylum Actinomycetota; class Actinomycetes; order Kitasatosporales; family Streptomycetaceae; genus Streptomyces; species Streptomyces sp. KM273126. The sequence continues at coordinate 1,705,585 of NZ_SJXB02000002.1, forward strand.
GATCGCCCACAGCTCGGAGAGGTTGTTCTCCACGGGAGTGCCGGTGAGCGCCACGCGTGCGCGTGCACCGATGCTGCGCAGCTCCTTCGCCGTGGCCGAGTACGGGTTCTTCACGTGCTGTGCCTCGTCCGCGACGACCATGCCCCAGGCGACCTCGGCCAGCTGGGGCGCGTCGAGGCGCATCGTGCCGTACGTGGTGAGCACGAACTCGCCGTCGTCCAGCCCTTCCAGGGAGCGCCTGGAGCCGTGGAAGCGGCGCACGGGGACGCCGGGCGCGAACTTCTCGATCTCGCGCTGCCAGTTGCCCATCAGTGAGGTCGGGCAGACCACGAGTGTGGGGCCCGCGGCCGACGGGTCGGTCTGCCGGAGCAGATGCAGGGCGATGAGCGTGATGGTCTTGCCCAGGCCCATGTCGTCGGCCAGGCAGCCGCCGAGCCCCAGCGAGGTCATCCGGGCCAGCCAGTTGAGCCCTCGCAGCTGGTAGTCGCGCAGCGTCGCGGCGAGCGCGGCGGGCTGCCCGACCGGCTCCTGCCCCTCCGGGTCCGCCAGCCGCTCCCGCAGCGTCGCCAGCCATCCCGTGGGCCGCACATCGACCCGGACGCCGTCGATCTCCGTGGAGCCCGTCAGGGCGGCGCTGAGGGCGTCGACGGGCGTGACCTTGCGGTCCTGCTGCGCGCGGGCGCGGCGTACCTCCTCGGGGTCCACGAGGACCCACTGGTCACGCAACCGCACCATGGGACGGTTCGCCTCGGCGAGACGGTCCAGCTCCTGCCGGGTGAGCTGCTGGTCGCCCAGCGCGAAGGACCAGTTGAAGGCGAGCAGCGCGTCGGCGGAGAGGAACGACGGCGTGTCCGACTCGGGGCCGTCCGGGTCCTGGTCGTCGTCCGGCGGTCCGATGACCGCACGGGCGGTCAGTCTGTGCGCGAGTTGCCTGGGCCAGTGCACGTCGACTCCGGCGACGGCGAGGAGCCGGGTGCCCTCGCCGAGGAGGTCGGTGACTTCGTCGTCGGCGAGTTCCCATGAGTCCGGCACGGCCGCCGACAGCAACGGTGCCAGAGGTGACCAGGCACGGGCCGCGCGCCGCAGCGCGAGCAGAGCGTCCATGCGCGCGCGGGGGCCGAAGGCCTCGGTCCCGGCCCACACCGAGGCGGCGTCCGCGACGAGCCCGGGATCGCTGACGCTGTGGACCTGCGGTACGACACGGAACGGCAGCCGTGTCTCGTCCGGCGGGTCGGACGCGAGACCGGGCACCTCGACACGCAACGAGAGGCGGACCCCGGCGTCATGTCCGGCGGCGACATCGGACGCCCAGGCACGCTGCCCGGGCAGGTGCTGCGGCTCCGGAGCGGCGAACGCCGGCCCGCCCGCCGCGAGGCCCGCGGCGGGGGAGCGGGGCAGCGAGTCGGCAACCGCGTCGAGGAAACCGCGTACCAGTCGTTCCGGGTCCGGCAGGCGCAGCGACTCGACGTCGTCCAGGGGCACGGCGTGGGCCTCGGGCGGCATCGCGGCGGCCAGCTCACGCAGTCGCTCCAGGTCGTCAGCCCGCAGCGGGCCCGTGCGCCACGCGTCGTGGTCGGTGGCGGACAGTCCGGGCAGCAGAAGCCCCCGCGCGGCCAGCTGGAGCGCGAACACCGCGGCCGCACCCCAGAACGCGGTCGCCCGGTGTGCACCGGCGGCCGCACGCGCGCGCGTGAGGACCGGCAGCGCGGCCCGCACCGGCAGCAGGACAGTGGGTACGGTCACCGTCTCGACGTCCTGGTCGCCGGGCACGACGACGGTCACCGCGCCGGTGGAGCCGGCAGTCGGCACCGGGGGTGCCGCACCGTCGGGCCGCCAGAAGGCGACATGGCCGGTACGGGCCGGGTCTGCGGGCACGAACACGGCACAGCAGCAGGCCAGTCCGGCGATCTCGGTCGGTGTGGTTGCGGGAGTCCTCTGCACAGTGATGACGTGTTCCTCAAACTTGACTACTGGAGTCGAGCCGCCGAGGATACAGCACTCCGGGTGCTTCCGAGAGACGGCGGGACGGCTGGAAGGTGCGAGGGCGGCGCGGGGCGCTTCTGAGGACCTAGGGGGTGCATCAGGGTTCCATCAGGGGCACATCAGGGTCGGGACCTGGAACTGCCCGAAGCGCGGACCCGTTGTCAGGACAGAGAGCGGCAGTGGCCGCGAAGGAGGCGACGGAGATGTCGAAGAACGCGAAGATCGCCGCAGGGGGTGTGGCCATCGGGATCGTCCTGTTGATCCTGCTGCCCTTCCCCTTCTGGGCCAACCTCCTGATAGTGCTGGGGATCCCGGCAGCCGCGTACCTCACGCTGGACCCCTCGCAGCGGCGCAGGCTTCGCCGCGTCTCGCGCAAGGAGCTCGGCCGCTGAGCGGTCACCGGCCCGCAGCGCGGGCCGGTGCTCGATGAGGGCTCAGTTGGGGCGTACGGCGATCTTGTCGAGGGATTCCAGAAGCCCGGGCAGCTCCGGCCCCCGCCCTACCGGCAGTACCTCACCGGGCTCCTCGTCGAGGAGGAGGAAGGCGATGTCGTCGGTCCTGGCCACCATGGACCAGCCAGGACCGTCGGCACGGAGGGTCCGGGCCTCGCCCGGCGCGAAGGACGAGCGCACGCGCCCCAGCGGTGGCGGCGTGTCCACGTACGCGCGCACCTCGGCGAGGACACGGCGGATGCTGCTGCGAGTGCTGCTCTGCCCGGTATCGTCCTGGGTCTCCGGGGTGCCGGCCGTCTCGCCGCCCTCCCCGTTCACAAACGTGTCGTCGTCGATCTGCTCCCGCCAGATGGCCCACTGGAGCGCGATCTCGTCGGCTCCGAGACGCCGCTGGGCAGGACCCCAGACCTCGGTGTTCGGCGGGCACAGGGGTGGCCGCTCGGCAATCTCCGGCGCGGGATCGTGCGGAGCGGGCACATTGGGCGCCGCCACGGCCACCGCGAGGGGCCAGCCGGGCAGCGCGGCCACGACCGACCGCTCGTCCGGCGACAGGTCGTACTCCATGCCGCAGTCCCACGACGCGATGGCCACGGCCACCAGCGACACGTCGTCGACGACGACCGTCCAGCGCGCCCCGTCGCCGTCCTGGCCCAGCACGAGGCCGTACCCGTCGGCGAGCGGCGCGAGGTCGAGCGCGGCGCAGGCCTCCGGATAGTCGTCGCCCAGCACGCTGGGGAACTGCGCCGGCGTCAGCAGTACCGCTGTCAGCACATACAGTGCGTCGTCGTCCCCGGCGGCGACGGCATCCTCGTCCGTCCCGGCCATCCCAGCCTCCCCATCGCTCTCGTCCGTCGGCGCACCCTAATGTGCCCGGAAGGTGCTTGTCACGAGTGCGAAGCTCCGAGTGGAGCTACGGTCGCCCTGCGGGAGGGACGAATGGGCCGTAGGCCGCCACTCGGTCAGGCGGCGGGCAGTCCGAGGAGATCCCGCGCCACCGTCCGGGGCGACTCGTCGCGCTCCCGAGCGAGCGCGATGACAGCCCGGCAGGCCAACTCGTTCACTCCGAAGGACAGCGCTTCCGGTGACACCCACGTTGCGGCTTCGTCGATGCGGTCCTGATCGTCCTCGGCGCACGCCGAGACATACGCCGCGGCAGCCTCGAAGAGGTTGCGCGGGCGTTGGCCCTCGCTGGTGACGACGTCCGTGCGCGTGGAGCTGACGAATCTGCCGAATGATGTGCGGAGCCTGCCGAACATGTGGGCTGCCTTCCCCCTGCGTTGATGTCGCTGATCGCACAAGTGCTCCACTCAACGTAAAGTTGCAGCTTCGGCGAAAGAAGAGGGCCTGCGTGGTGCAGCGGGCACCTCGGCCCCGGGCAGGCGGGGTTCAGCCGTCGCGTTCGGCCAGTGCCAGGAACCGGTCGTCCGGGTCCACATAAGACGTCATCCGCCAGCCCGCCCCCGCGAGCAGCGGCCCGAGGTTGGCCTCGGCACGCAGATCGTCCGGGGTGATCCGCCGCCCCTGGCGTGCCGCCAGCGCCGCCCTGCCGATCGGGTGGAAGAGCGCCAGCGTGCCGCCGGGGCGCACCACCCGAGCCAACTCCCTCAGGTTCTCGGTGGGATTCGGCAGGTGCGCGATGAGCCCCGCCGCGAACACCGCGTCCAGCGACTCCGTGTGCAGAGGCAGGGCGGCCACGTCGGTGAGGAGCAACTGCCCGTCACGGTCCCGACCGGCTTGGACCGCTGCTTCCAGCATGGCCGGCGTCAGGTCGGCCCCGAGAACGACTCCGGTGGGACCGACGGCCGCACGCAGCGGTGGCAGGGCCCGTCCGGTGCCGCAGCCCGCGTCGAGCACGCGGTCGCCCGAACGGAGCCCGAGCTCGGCGACCGCGGCCGCGTACGCGGGACCGTCGTCGGGGAACCGCCTGTCCCAGTCGGCCGCGCGCGCCGTGAAGAACTCCTGGACGTGTGTGTGGTCGTCGCTCATGTCCGCATGATTCCTCACTGACCTCGACCGGGGAGCACCCGTGGTCCTCTACGACGCCCGCGACCGCGATTCCGGGAACGAGGTGCTGATACGGCTCGTCGAGTACGCCGGGCGGGTGCACACCACTCGGCTGCTCGACTCCGTGGGCTGACAGCGGGTGTCTAGTCGGCTACGCGCGCGTACCCAAGAACCTTGTCGATCCGTACGCGGACGAGGAGCTCACCCGGAACCCCGTTGCGGGCACTGAACTCCTCGGCACGGTCCTCACCCATGTAACGCCCGCCGATCCGCGCGGCCCAGTGCCGGACCTCGTCGAGGTCCTCCGACAACTCGGCCCGCCCCTCAAGTACGACGAAGTCGTACGGGGGCCGGTCGTCGTCCACGCACAGGGCGACCCGGCCGTCCCTGGCCAGATTCCGCCCCTTCACGGTGTCCTGCCCGGTGTTGAAAACCACGTCGTCACCGTCCACCAAGAACCAGATCGGGGCGACGTGTGGCCGCCCGTCAGCACGAACGGTCGAGAGTTTGCCGGTGCGGGTCCCGTGTGAAACGAAGGCCCGCCATTGCTCGTCGGTCATCTTCTGCGCCATGTACTCATCTTGCTTGCCCGGACGACGGAGGTGGGGGAGGCTGATGCGTCGGATCCTCCGGCCAGGGGGGAAACGACACCACGGGGAGAACTGAACATGCCGCAGAACGCGGGACTGGGCTGGCTGTTGGACGACCTGACCGAGCGCGTCGAACAGGTACGGCATGCCATGGTGCTGTCGAGTGACGGGCTCGTCACCGGAGCGAGCTCGGGGCTGAAACGCGAGGATGCCGAACACCTCGCCGCCGTCTCCTCCGGACTGCACAGCCTCGCCAAGGGTTCCGGCCGCCACTTCGGTGCCGGTCACGTGCGTCAGACCATGGTCGAGTTCGACGACGCGGTGCTGTTCGTCACCGCGGCGGGAGAGGGCAGCTGTCTGTGCGTGCTCAGCGCCGCGGAAGTCGACATCGGTCAGGTCGCCTACGAGATGACTCTGCTCGTGAACCGCGTCGGAGAGCACCTCGGCCTGGATGCGCGCCAGCCCGAACGTGCGCCGTAGAACTCTGACCTGCGGGTTCGCTGAGGTCGGAGGAGTTATCCACAGGCTTGCCGCGATGTCCGGCAAAACGGCTACGGTTTTTTCCGATGCGAGCGCAGACCAGCGCCGTCACGTCATCGCACGGGGGAGAACCGTCATGTCCGGAAACACCGTCACCCACTCCGTCACGGCCATCGTGCCCGCCGGCCCGGCCCGCCCCCGGGTACGCGGCACCTCGCTCTCAGGGAGCCGCGCCGCACGGGAGCTGGGGCTGAAGCGAGGAGAGTTCGACCTCGCCGTCCACATGGGATGTATCCGCACCGTGGCCGATGACGGAGGCGGAGGCTTCCGCGTCACCCGGGCGGAGATCGACCGGGTGAGCTCCGAGAGCGGCTTTCCCGAAACGTTGAGGGAGCGCGTCAGGGTGGTGGGCACCTCTGACGGCGCGGTCCTGTTGGACGTGACGACCGCCCGGTTCACTCGCCTCGCCCGCTTGGGCCAGGTGGCACCCGTCAAGTTCTATTTGAACCGTTATCGCGCAGTGGTCTGGCTGTATCTCGCGGAGGAAATCCAGCAGTTCGCAGCGGACGAGAAGAACGCCCCGTTCCTGACCGGACGTACGCCGGAATACCTGCGCGACCAGTTGGATGAGGGCCTGGACCTCCGCCCCCGCAACTGGCGGGGACGCCACCTCGGCTTCCTGCTGCGCCAGGCCGAGGATCCCTGGGCGCGGGCCGCGGGCGTGGCGTCCCTCCTCGACCCCGTCCAGGTCGCGGAGATCGTCGGAGACCCCTACGAGCGCGCGTACCTGAACCGCCTCCGACCTGCACAGCCGGCCCACGGCGCTCCCGACTCACCGGCCGCACAGGTCGCCGCGACAATCATGACGGCCGAATACCCCGACGAGATCGACTGGCTGCGGTCCGATCTTCGCCAGACCGTCGCCGAGGCCCGCGAGCACCGGCCGGCGCCACGCCCTGGACCGAAGACACAGTCGCCGGGTGCGGCACAACATGGAGTGCCCGTGGCGCGGGCAACGAGTGCCGTACGGTCGGGAGAGCCGGCATGCGGGGCGCCGTCCCACCTCGGCGAGGATCCGGAGAAACCACGCGGCCTGCTGGGATGGCTGCGTCGTAGAACCCCCTGATACCGCTGAGGGGAGCCGAGTCGGCCCACACGCATTTCAAGCTCAGCCTGACCGACCCGGTCAAGGGCTTCGCCGGCTTCGCCCTCTACACCGAGCCGAGCAGCTGCGCCCCCGACGCCGCCTGGCACGCCACCGTCACCAACGCCACCGTCACCATCGAGCGGCCCAGTCGTACGTCCAGGAGTGGATGGAGCGGCTCCAGCGATGCGGGCCGAACGCTCTGCACACCACGCTCGTCGAGGATCGGGAGGTCCCGCGGCTGTTCCACCCTTGCGTGGACGAGGAAGGCCGGCCTGGCGGTGATCCACAGGCGCGTCGAGTCGCCCACGTCGGGTGTCCCGACGCCTGCGACAAGCTCCGGTGGCACGGCGACGGGGCGGCTCTCGCGCCGGCCCACGACACGAGGTGGTCGCCGGCGGAGCACCGCCCCGCTCGGTCGGGGTCAGTCCCGGCCGGGGCCCGGCAGGACCTGGATCGTGTCACCGACGGCACGCTCGCCGGTCGCGTCGGACGTGGTGTTGGCGAGGGCGCCGTTGACCGCCATCGCCGTGGAGCCGCCGCCGTCGAGGTTGAGGGCCTGCACGGCGCCGAGGGAGCGCATGAACTCGGCGGCCTCGGCGAGTGTGAAGCCCTCACTGACGCCGGGCCGGCGGCCGTCGACGGTCACCAGCAGGAGCCGTCCACGGCGGTCGATGCCGGCCAGGGTGCGGGGCTGGCGCACGTTGGACCACGCGAACCCGAAGGAGAGGTCGAGCGGGTCGAGGGTGCCCTCGGTGGCTGCGTCGATGTGGACGCGGCCGTCCTCGACCAGGGTGGGTGCCGCGCTGACGATGCTGTCGTCAGGCCCGAGCTCGACCTCACGCCCCGAGGCGTCCCGGACGACCTCGTGCACCGTCAGACGCCGGCCGATGTCGGCGTGCTCGGTGAGCCAGGCGGCTGCCGCCCCGGTGCCCTGGAGCACCGAGCCTTCCGCTGGCACCGAGCCGCCCCGGTCACTGCGGGAGACGACGACACCGTGCCGGTCCAGGACCACCTGGACGCCCGTGCCCGTAGGCAGTTGGGCCCGGAACGCGGGGGTGAACTTCACCAGGTCGTCCGCGAGGGTGCAGGTGGTGTCGTGGCGGGGCTGTTCGATGGGGACGGCGCCGGGACGGCCGCAGTTGCGCAGCTTGCCCGGGACCCGGTTGATGCCCTGAACCGCGTAGGTGGCGGAGCCGGCCCGAACGGTGACGGTGGTGGACAGGTCCGCGACGCGCGGGCGCCGACCGCCGTCCTCAAGGATCAGTGCCGCGCGTGAGCCGACCGCCATCGACTCCAGTTCGCCGTGCACGGCGGACAGGCCGGCCATGGTGCCCTGGACGCCGTCCCCGTCCGAAGTGATGAAGAATCCGCCGTTGACGCCGACCAGGGAGCCGAGTCGGGCGGCCACCGTGGAGGTCTTCTCCCGGTCGGCGACATCACCGCCGTCGCTGACCTCGATCGTGCCCCGCAGCCGGGCCGGATCGACGACGGCGACATGGATGCGTTCCGCGTCGGCGCTCTGCCGGCCGTCATAGCCCGTCCACTCGACGGCGGTACGGAAACCGACCGCCGACACCGCGGAGTTGAGCGTGCCCGCCTCGGCCTGGGTGACGTACCGCCCGATCCTGACCTGCCAGCCCATCGTGCCGCGCGGTGTATCGGAGTACTGGTCCCACTCCACCCGTTCCAGCCGCGGTTCGAACCCGGCCGCCCGCAGCCGTCCGGCGGTGGCGTCGGCCCAGTCGCGGTCCCCGAGAGGAGCCCAAGTGGCCGCGCCCGTAAGACGGTTGACGGCCGGTGCCTGGACGGTGACCGTCCAGGCACCGGCGGCGTCGGGATTGCTCAGGACCCCGCTGCGGACCTGGACGCCGGGCGCCACGTCCTGCGTGGTCCAGGCGATCGTGCTGGTCGCCGGAGCGGCGGCCTGCTCGCTTGCGGCGGCCGACGGGACGAAGGCGATCAGCGCCAGCACGGTCCCGAGCACGACCCCCCTTCCGGCTCCCTGCTTTCCGCGGCGCGTTGCGGGTCTCGGCGTCTCAGCTGTGACGGACATGCCTCTCCTGACGTACGGCTCCTGCGGTGCCCTGCGGCAAGCCGGCCACAGCGCTCGGCCACCATCCAAGTCCCGTGCGGGGACGATGGCGTCACGGGGCAGGGACCTGCCGGGGAACCCTCGGCAACATCCACACCCGGTCGGGGGCACGGGCTGTGGCCGAGATGGAGTGCCGGCGGAGTCACTCGCGCGGCTGCCTCGCGACAGAGATGACGGCCCCCATGGTTCAGGCGCGCCCCGCGCTCGGTGGCCGCGTCGAGGTGGGCCGCTGCCGACGCCCTCACCCCGGTGCGCCGGGCGTCACCCACTACAAGCGCAGGAACGAAGTGGAGCAGAAAAAACGCCCTCAAGAACTTCTGGACAGTGGCCACGAGGTTAGACAAACGTGCCTACATCTTCCACGGCACCATCACCGTCGCCTCGATCCGACTCCGGCTCCGCCAATGAGCCGCAGGGCAGACAGGCCTAGACGCCGGTCCGACCGTCGACGAGCTCACGCACGATGTCGAGGTGGCCGTTGTGGCGGGACGTCTCCTCAATGAGGTGGAGGATCACCCAGCGGAGGTCCACGTGGCGGCCGTCACTGATGGGGCGTTTGGCCGTTGAGTTCAGGTCGTGGTCGGACACCAGGCGACGAAAGCGGGCACTCTGCTCTTCGTATTCGGTGAGAAGCTGGGGCAACGGCGTATCGACCGCTGTCCGCATCTCAGGATCGGGGTCATCGTCGGTCGCCTCCGTGAGCGGCCCTACGAGTTCCTCCCCCAGAAAAACCACGTGGATCCAGTAATACTCGACCCATCGCAGATGACTGATCAGTCCGCACATCGTCATCAGCGGTGAACTCGGGAGTGGGGCCTTGCGGGCATCCTCCGCGGACGCGCCCTCACACTTGGCTCGCGCCGTGTCACGGGCGTAGTCCAGGTACGTGGTCAGCTGCGTGCGCTCGTCCCATGTGGGAGGCGTATCGGTTCGTCGCGTCATTGCGGGAAGTTTGCCGCAGCGTCAGAGGGGGCGTCGAGAAGTTAAAGAGTGGCACCGTCGAGTGCTGGGGAGCTGCCGTGTGCAACGACGGCCTGGCAAGATCCGCCGGACAGTCATCCGCCGGACAGTCCCTCATAGTGCTTGGTCAGGTTCTGGTTCCGCAGGTCGGCAGGGGTCGGCCACAAGTGGTGCAGATGACGGGAGCCTCCCCGGGGGCCGACCGTCAGCCGGTGGTCAGGCCGAAGATCACGATGAACGCCAGCCAGCAGACCACCACCACTGCTACACCTGCCACATCAATGCGGAGGGATCGCGCCCGGCCGGGCATCAGCCAGAAGGCGAGAGCTCTGTTCACCAACGGCATCAACAGCCAGGTCAGGATGGACACGCTCAACACGTTCGAGATGAACAGGGCGAGATATCCGGGCATGCCGAGAGCATCAAGCTGGGAGCCCACCGTGAGGTTGAGCACCTCGACGGTGGGATAGAGGGCCAGCACCACTGACATGGCCTGCTTCCAGTTGGGCGGAACGCCTTCTTCCGCACCCTGCTCGAAGCGGAACCAACTGCCGAACGCGGAGCCGACCTTGCGCACATCGTAGGAGACGAAGGCGTCTCGCCCCTCGTCGAGGAGCTTGCGGCGTGTGGCGGATTCAAGCCACTCGTCCAGGTGTTGCCGGGTGTCGAAGCGGAAGGCGGTGACCCACTTGTCCTGGATGCCTTTTACGGGCCGGAACAACTCCGAGCCCATGAAGCCGGGAAACTTCCGCTGGGCTGTCAGGATCTTCTCCTGCCAACTCACGAACGCCCGCTCCTGGTCAGGCCGTACATCGTGCGAGATCACGGCAGTGACGGCGTCATGGACCGGAGTGCCACCCGCGAGGACTTCCTGTGTGGGGGGCTCCTCGAACAGGGCGCGGCCTTGTTCGAGGAGTTCACGGCGCGTATCGGAGTCCAGCCACGCGGTCAGCTGATCCAGGTGGGAGAAGCGAAAAACAACCACCCACTCGTTTCCCTCGGTGGAGGTCGGCGGGTATTGCTCCGTGTCCTCGAACCCGGCGAATTCGCCTGCGACCTCATTCGTTCGATCCTGCCAGCGCCGGTAGTCGTCCTCATATCCCGGACGGACCTTCTGGGAGGTCACGACGGTCGCGCTGTCGTCGTGGGAGCCAGGGGTTGCACGGGCACTCACGCCTTTTATAGTAGATAAAAAGACTACTTGGCGCAAATGTGAGGTTTGATCGGAGGCGCTGACATGGGACAGAAGGAATTCCTGGCCGAAGCGGCGCAACTGGCCACTGAATCTGTCGAGAACGGCTGGGGAGGCCCCTTCGGTGCGGTGATCGCCCATGACGGTGAGATCATCGCTCGCGGACAGAACCGCGTGCTGCTCACGGCGGACCCCACCGCGCATGGCGAGGTCGAAGCCATCCGCAAGGCGATTCAGTTCCTCAACCCCGATGCCCCCACGGTCTCCGAAGAGCGCCAGAACGAGTACACACTGGAGTTGGTCCCTCGCCCCGAGGGCTCCCCGGACATCTTGCCGGAGCGTGCTCGCATGCTCCAGGGATGCTCGATCTACACCAGCGGAGCGCCCTGTCCGATGTGCATGAGCGCTATCTACTGGGCGCGGATCGACGCTGTCTACTACAGCTGCGACTGGAAAGCCACCGAGGAGATCGGGTTCAGCGACGACTTCCAGTACGCCGACTTCCAGCGGCCCTCCGACCAGCGGAGCATAACCATCCAGCAGATGTACCCGGAGTTGGGTGCCAAGGCCTACCAGGCGTGGAGGGAAAAGCCGAACCATCATCCATACTGACCGGCGGTCAATATCAGCCCTTTCCGCCGTCTTTGTGCCGCCGTCATTCGCTCGCGTACATCTCTCGCGCCAGCGGTCAGTGTTCCTGCGCCGTAGGGCGCACCATGATCTCATTGATCGCGACGTGCGACGGCTGAGTGATCACGAAGGTGATGGCACGGGCAACGTCTTCGGCACGCAGCCAAACGTTCTGCGGTACGCCACGGGCGGCAGCGGAGCCGGGGCCGGTCGCCATCTCCGTCGCCGTCATACCCGGTTCGATCAGCCCCACCCGGATGCTCCTTCCGGTCACCTCCTGACGCAGGGCCTCGCTGAACGCCCCCACCGCGTGCTTCGTCGCCGAATAGATGCCATTGTTCTTCCGCACCACCCGGCCTCCGACCGAGCTGACGTTCACAAGATCAGCGACCCCTCGGGGGCCGTCCGCTGCCGCGCGGAGCAGGTGGGGCAAAGCCGCCTGTGACATGTGCAGGACGGCGTTGAAGTTGAGATTGACCATCCGTTCCCAGTCGGCGGGGTTGCCCTCCTCGACGGGGCCCATGGCCACGTAACCGGCGTTGTTCACGAGCACGTCCAGCCGCGCGAAGCGATCCACGGCGTCCTCGACGGCCCGACGTGCCTGCACTGCGTCTGCGAGGTCAGCGGTGAGGACGCTGCACGAGCCACCCCGCTCACGGATCAGGGCGGCCAGTTCCTCCAACCGCCCCGTACGCCGGGCGACCACTGTCACAGCGGCGCCCTGTCGCGCCAGCGACAAGGCGGTGGCCGCACCGATGCCGCTGGACGCACCGGTCACCAGCGCCACACATCCCGCCAATGGCGCATCGCCATCGGCGGCGCCGGCGTCTGCCGCCGTAACGCCGTGATCCGCAGCTTCCGTGTGCCCGGCGTTCGGATCCCTCACGTTCATGACCGCCCTTCACAGGTCATCCGGCCCAAGGCAAGCTGAGGGGGCGCGATCCTCACACCGCCGCCCGTCGGCGAGGTGCCGCCTCCTCTTCGCAGCTTGCACCATATGGTCCCGGACCGCCTCTCAGCGTGCCCTCGGAAGAGGCCCCCTCGTTCGAATTGCGGCTTCCGTGTCCCGAGCCGGCAGGCACGTATGCGCCTGCCACTGAGCCTTGTTGACCGTGGCCGACCACCCTCGTATCCGGCGCGGCTGCGGCACGCGGCCTCTTCGTCCCGAACCACTGGCCGCAAGGTCATGGAGGTCCCGGACGCTGGTCCCGGGGTTGCTGTGGGCCATTGATGGTCGGCTGCGGTGGTGGGGGTTGCCGTACTCCGCTGCCGCACCACAACACCGCAGTGCGCCTTCAGGGCGGACGGCAGCCGCAGCCGATGACGGGCGAGGCGGTCGTCGTTGCGGTTCGCAGTGGTTCGGGGAACGTGACACCCGGTGAGTTCCTCGGACAGGGCCCACAGGCGGTGGGCGGATTCCGGGTCGCTGGCTGCCTGGCACCAGCCGGTTCTGCGCCCTCCCCATGGGCGCGGGCACCACACCGGATCCGCGCCCGCTGTTCGTCGTTTGCCAGCGCCTGGAAGCCGTCACCCTGGACCCCACCTCGACCGAGGGTGGACGGTGGCCACCGAACGGCACTGGCGTGCCCGCGGGCTGCGGCTGTTCGGCATGGAACTCGTCACGACAAATGGGTGGCCGACGTGGCGCCGCCCGTGGTGCGCCTGACGGGTCGACCCTTCAGGTCGACGTAGGCCTGGACGGCCAGTGGTCGGCGACCCCGAGTCAAGCAGGCGAGCCCGGGCACTGGGAGGCCTGCTGCTGCCGGGCCGTCCGTGCTGCGAAGGGCTGGACCTCGTCTGTACCGCAGCGTGAAAGTGCAATGGCGGTCACAAAGTGGCGGCTCTGTGCTCGGCGCCTCGCTTCAACGTCCGGGCGCTGCCGTTCAGGAGGGCGCGGGGCCGCCGGAGTTCGGTGGTGTCGGCTCCGTGCCGCTCCAGCGGAGTGTGACGTCGAGGTGTGCGCTGGCGTTGGCGCTCGCCAGGACCGCGCCGAGTTTGCCGTCCAGGACGACGCCGAAGGTGACCTCCACCTCGTCGGGCCGTTGGTCGACGCTGCGGAACTGGCCGATCACCTCGGAGGCGGCGGAGGTGATCGGCGTCAGTGCCTCGCGGAGGCTTCTTCCCGCGCTCTCCAGGCGGGTTCCCAGGCCCACGGCTCCGGTGCCGGTGCGGGCGGGTAGGGCTACCAGGACGACCGTGCCGTCGTCGAGGGTGAACTGGATGGCGTCCGGCATGGGGGCTCCTGGGTTGATCAGGGGCGGTTCGTGTTATTGCAGAGCGGTTTGGGTGGTGGTGGAGAATCTGGCCGTGAATACCCCAGTTCCTTCTGGACTTTGCTGAGTGCTGTCAGCGGTGGTGTCGGCTCTTCGGCGTTCGCGTAGTCGAGGACCGCTCGGTAGAAGGCGGCGGTCACGTCGGGATCCATCGCGTCGGCGGCGCTGAAGCAGAGCGTGTGACGGGAGGAGCGGAGCATCCCGGCTATCCGGCCCTGAGTGGTGTTGTCGTACTCCGTCACCCTCTTGTTGGCGGAGAGCGCGAAGCCGGGTTCGTTCACCCAGGCCTGCTGGGCTTCCGCGCCCGCCAGGTACTCGATGAACTCGTCGGCGCTCTTGTTCCCGGTGAACTGTCCGACGAAGTCCGCCGAGACCTCCAGGGTTTCACGAGAGGACGGTACGTACGTGTACCGGTCGTCCTTCACCTGGGCCGCCTTGAAAGGCATCGCGGACAGGGCGCCGTGGCTGAGAGAACACCCCTTCTTGGTCATTTTCTCGGCGGCATCGCGGAAGTTGAGTGTGGACGCGCCCTTGCGGGTGCCTGCTATGAGGTCCCCCCACACGGTCCACGCATCCTCGATCGGCGCCGAGTCCCACTCCGTATCCCCCGAGGCCCAGGCGGTGTAGGTGTCGACGCCCCCGCCGGCGAGCAGGATGTCCGCTATCCAGTCGGCGCCGGGCCAGCCGGAGGTCGGACCGGACTCCAGACCCAGGCACCAGTTGTCGGAACGGGACCGGAGAGCCGTCCAGCTCTCGGGAGGCCGCGGGGTGACCTCGGCGTCGTACCAGATGAGGCTTTTGACGTCGGCCTTGACGGGGACCGCGTAAACGTCCTCGCCGTTCATGCCCAGACCGCGGAAGGGTTGCACGTACGCCTTCGTGTCGACGTCGAGTTTCTTCAGCGCCCCTTCCTTCCGGTACTTGGCGATCGCTCCCACACTGGGCAGCACGGCCAGGTCGGGCTTCGCGTCCGCGGCCACCGCGGCGTCGAGCTGTTGGGTCAGGGCGCGGGTGACCTGCGGTTCGACGTCGATGTCGTGGTGGCTCTCGAAGTCCTTGACGACCGCGTAGAACGCCTTGAACTCGGTGTCGGACCAGGGAACCATGATCGTCACCTTGTCCTTCTCGGGTTCACCGCACGCGACCGGCGCCAGGACCAGCCCGAGGACCAGGGCGCAGCGCACGAGTGGTGCCGTCAGTCTTCTCATGAGCGAGGGAATCTGTACTCGGTGAGACGGGGACGATAGGCCAGATACGCGAGCGCACCGGCGGCGGCGAGCACGGGCAGCGCGATCGCCATGGCGGGTGGGTCGGTCGTGCACATGGTGATGCCGATCGACGCGGTGACCGCCAGAGCCGCCACGAGCGCCGGGCTGGGGTACCGCCGGAAGTGGTGGGCGACGAGGTAGCCGGTCGCACAGACCAGCAGCAGCAGGACCGTCACCGGTCCGATGAACAGGGGCCAGAGGAGGCGGGGGTTCCGCCAGCCTGACCGGAGCTGGTCATGACGGGCTTCGACCTCCAGCTCTTCGAGATCCTCGAGCGACTGCCTGAGGCCGCCCGTGAAGGGGACCGTGTTCTTGCCGTCCTTCTCCGGCTCGTCGTTCAGCGCGTCGCGGGCCCTCGCCACGCCCGCCGTGTTGGCCATCTGCACACACGTGGCCAACTGGCCCTGGACGAACTGGATGTGGCTCAGCCCCCGCTGCCCGGCCGCGTTGCCCTCCGTCGCGGAGGTGAGGTGGGAGCTCACGCGTGCGGTGGCGTTGGCGAAGTCGGCGCCGGTGCCGATCAGGTCGATCGCCCCGGTCCTGGAGGCGGCGTCGAGCGCCTCGTCCGCCTTCCTGGCCTGGTCGTGCGCGTCGCGGATGTGTCGGATGGCTGTGTTTGTGCGCTCAGCGGCGGCGATCTGCTCTCCGGCCTGATTGGCCACCACCAGGTACAGCAGCGCCGTCACCGCCACCATGCCCAGCACGCCCGCCCTGAGCCACCGCAGCACCACGACCGGATGGGGTACGCGCAGCCGCACGCCGGTCACAACGCATCCACCGGCTCATCGGCCGCACCCGCATCCCCGAACCGATGCCCGCACTTCTCGCAGAACCTGGCCGTGGGCGACATCGACGTCGTACCGCACCGCGGACACGCACGGGGCAACTTGGCGTCGTGGACCGGGAGTTCATGCGGGTCAACCGGTCGTGTCGCGGTCTTGGTCGAGTCGACGCCGATTGCCTGCATCTGTCCTCGGGAGACGTCCCGCCGCACGCGCAGTCGGCCGTCGGGGCCGCTGGTCGCCACCGCGCGCAGCAGTCGCAGACGCGTGGTGTCCCGGAGGGATTCCGCGTGGCCGATCGCGAGGCGCAGTTCGTGGTCCGCGCGGTCGAGGTCTCCGCTCAGGTGGGCGTCGGCGCAGGCGCGCATGGCCATGCCGAGTTCGCGTTCGTTCTCGACGCGGGTGAGGTCGGGGGAGCGGGCGACGCCGAAGCCGGGTGTCGAGCGGCGGCGTACGACCATGGCCGCGGGCGCGGAGCAGGGCCGGCGGGTTCCGTCGGGGAGCTCGGCGTGCAGGGTGATGCGGGCGGCGCGCAGGGTCTCGTCGACGGTCAGGCTGTTGGGGTCGAAGCGGAGGGAGACCTGGTACTGGCGAGTCTCCGGGGGCCAGGAGCCCAGCGGGATGTGGGTCTCGCCGTCACGCTGCCGACGTGCCGTCAGTTCGGCCTCGATGGGGCGTGTCTGCCGTACGAACTCCAGCTGGAAACGGTGGTTGAGGCGCAGGCCCAGATACACCCGGGGTACGACGATCCGCTGCGCCTCGCGCATCAGGCGAGTGAAGTCCTCCGTGAGGTCGGAGATGGTGACGACGGCCTCGGCGGTGCCGTGCAGGGCCTCGGTGATACGGAGGAGTTCGGTGTAGTGCCAGTCGTCGCCCAAGCCCCTTGCGTCGCAGATGAACTGGTCGGTGCACGACGTGAGGATGTCGCCGAGTTGCTCGGGTGTCTCGTGCTCGTCCTTGCCGTCCGTATAGAGCACCGCGTGGCGCACCGTGCCCGGGGAGTCCACCGACGCGAAGAGCTGGCGGGCGCGGGCCAGCCACTGGCCGATCGCCGTGCCGCCCTCGGGGAGCTGGCCGATGACCCGGAGCTTGGCGTCCTCCCGCGTGCGGGCGTCGACGCGGGCCAGGCCGCCCGTCGTCGGGAAGATCACATCGGCCTTGTGGTTGCCCGCCACGATCCCCAGGCGGGTGCCGTCGCGCAGGGTGTCGATGGCCGCGCACATCGCGCGTTTCGCCTCGTCCAGCTTGCGGCCGGACATGGACAACGAACGGTCCATGATGAGGATTTCGGCACCCGGAGTCTGCGGGGCCGAGCCCGCGGTGGAGTGCGCCGTGACGGTGATCAGGGTGTCCGCGCGTTGCTCGTCGTAGGGCAGATCCGCGGGTGTGTCCACTTCCAGGGCAAAGCTGAGCCCCAAGGGCGACCTGTCCCCCACCGGCACCACCCGATCGCGTCGCTGCGTGTTCCCCTACGGAGCGTGCCCACGTCTTCGACGGAGCGTATTAGGAGCTTAGCTCCCCGGGTGTTGCTCCGAAACGGGAATGACCGGTTCTGCCACGCTTTCCCGACCGCATCCATCTCAGCGCCGGACGCAGCCGGTTCGCCAGGTCCACCAGTGCGACGTACTCGCGCTCGGTGGGCGCGTGCGGGCCGAGGGCGCGGATCGCCTCGGACAGTTTCAGCCGGTCGTGGGTGCGCAGGAACTCCGCGTACTGGATCTCGGCGCGCAGTGCTGCGGCCGCAGCCTCGTCCACGTCGAGGCCGGGCAGGGCCGCCTTGGCCTGGGCCACGTCCTCCTCGGTCGGCGCCGGGTGGTCCGGCTCGGAGAGGACCATGACGCGCAGGCGTACGGCCGCCACGCGCGCCTCGCGCTCGTAGCGGAACTCCTTGGCCAGTTGTTCGGCGACGTCCACCGCCTTCGCGCGCTCGCCGCCCAGCAGAAGGACGCGGGCCAGGCCGAAGCCGGCCGCGCCGAGTGCGGGGGTGGTGTCGAAGGCCGTGCTGTAGTGCGACTGCGCGACCAGGCGGTCCCTGCGGAGCTCGGCGCACAGGCCGAGGGCGAGTTGCGGTATCAGCTCGCCGGGAAGTGCCCTGCGCACCTGGGGGAACACGACGGAGGCCCGCTTCGGCCACCCGTCGGCCAGCGCGATCAGGCCGCAGTACCAGTCCGACAGCCAGTGCCAGTCTGGCAGGCCTGCCGCCGCGAGCCGCCCCGCCGCTGATGCGGCGTCCTTTCTGCGGAGGGCGAGTCGGCTCTCGGCCAGCGCGCCGCCGGCCGGGCCCGTGATGCCCGGGTCGTCGGGATCGGACAGCGGGGCCGGGAGGGCGGCCGCGACGTCTCCGGGCTCCGGTGAGGAGAACGGCGCGGGCATCGTCAGCAGCGCCTCCTCGTCCGGCTGCGCCTCGACCCAGTGGGCGAGGGGGCGGGCCGCGCCCAGCCCGCCGTGCAGCGGTTCGGGCATCGAGCCGAACAGGGCTGAGGGCCGGGCCACCTGAAGACGCGTCGGCGGGGCCGCCACGACCTGCCGGATGACACCGCTGAGCTGCTCCGCGAACTGCCGTGCCGACACGAACCGCCATGGCCTGCGGGGGTCCGTGGCACGGTCCAGCAGCAGATGGAGCGAGTCGACGCCCGGTGCGGAGCGGTCGGTCCAGCGGGAGCGGCAGACCTCGCGCAGGGTCATGCCCAGTGCGTAGAGGTCGAAGCCGGGGGTGGGGCGCAGATGTTCCGGATCGGTCTCCGGCGGTGCGTACGCCCTCGTGTACGCCACGACCGGCCCGGTGTCCTTCGTCTGGCTGCGCACCGCGCCGAAGTCGATGAGCCGCACCCGGTCGAGCGCGCCGGCCGGGCCCTCCTCCCGGAAGCGGATGATGTTCAGGGGTTTGACGTCGCAGTGCAGCAGGCCCCGCTCGTGCAGGTAGTCGAGCGCCTGGAGGATGCGGACGCCGTGCGCGAGGAGGGTTTCGAGGCGGTCGCCGTCGCGGGCCGAGAGCGGTACGCCCGGCACGTATTCGAGGACGAGGTGCGGACCTTCGTGCTCGTAGCCCAGGATGCGGACGATGCTGTCGTGCCGGAGCTCGACCAGGACGTCCCGTTCGTGCAGGGCGGTCTTGGCGACCGACTTGTGCAGGGACTTGAGGACGACGTGGGTCGCGAGGTTGCGGTCGTGGGCGAGGTAGGCGGCGCCATAAGCCCCCGAGCCGAGGACGCGTGCGACGTCGTAGCGACCGGCGATGGTGAGGCCGCTCGGCTGGGCGAAGTCGAAAGGGGTGCAGCAGTGCTCGCAGAAGCCGGTGGTCCGGCCCGGCCGGCCGTCGTGGCCGCGTCCGACCGGCCGCCCGCAGGAGGGGTTGGCGCAGAAGCGGTGCTCCTCGGCGACCGGGGCCGACAAGCGCAGCAGCACCTCCGGAGCCTCCGGGGCCTGATCGGAGCCGACCAGGCCGAGGCCGTACCAGGGGTCCGGGCGTACGTGCGCCACGCCGACGCTCGTGCCGCCCCGCGTCGGCGGTTCCGGTTCCGGGGCGCGGTCCGCCGGCACGGTGTCTTCCTGCCGCAGCGGCTCTCGGTCGCACACGTCGCAGAAGCCCTGTTCGTCGATCTCGCCGCGCCCGCAGTCGGGGAGATTGCACATCTCACGGCCCATCCGCACGCGTCACCCCTTCCTCGATCCGTCGGTTGACCTCGTCGGTGTAGCCCCTGACCAGCTTGCGCGCGGCCACGAGGTCGATCGGCTCGGTCCCCAGCGCGCGGGCGGCGGGGGCGTGCCGCTCGGCGAGCGGTCGGTCCTCGGCGCCGAAGTACCGCGCGGCCCGGACGCGGTGCAGTTCCAGACCGGCGGTGAGGTCCTTGTGGGTCGCGATCAGCCGGCGCAGGTCGCGGTCGAACCGGGCCAGGGCTGCGCGGGCGTCGACGGCCCGGTCGTGGACCGCGGTGAGTTCGGGGTTTGGCTCCGTCGCCCGGGCCACGGACAGCCGGACCCGGAGCCGGGGCGCGGCACGCGGCGGCAGCCGGGGCGCGGCGAAGAACCGTACGCCCCACTCCTGTTGCAGCGCGGACGCGGCGTCCTCATCGGCGGCGAGCTGTCCCACGACCGTCTGGACCTCGTCGGCGGTCACGCCCCGGGCGGCGTCCCCGCGGAGCGGTTCGGGGTCCAGGGAGACGTCATAGGCGAGGTCGGCCGGTGGCGTGCCCTCGAAGCCGAGGACGAGGCGGACGCCGCGCGACCGGGCGCGGGCGGCCAACTGCCCCAGCAGCTGCCGTACGAGGGCTTCCGGGTCCTTGGCCCGGTCGACGCCGCCCACCACCAGGCAGGCGGGCGGCCGGCGGCGGAGCAGTTGTTGCCGCACCTCGCGGGCGTCCCCGCCGGCGAGCGCGAACCGGCCCGTGAGGTAGCCGCTGACGTCGGCGACCGACTTACCGCGCGCGTCGTAAGCCGCGTCGATGGCGCCGAGCCCGAGGACCGTGTCCCGGGGGGCTCCGCTGAGCTCGGCGTCGGTGACGGTGGCCCGGGCCGCCGGATCGGCCGTCCGCACCAGACGGACGAGCCAGGAGTCGCCCACGGCGGTCGTGCCGCCGGTGCCGACGACGACGGTGCCGGACCAGCCGCTGTCGAGCAGCCGGGTGAGCTCCTGCGTCAGCGCGAGCCGTAGCGGGTCGCCCAGCACGTCGTCGGGCAACTCGCCGCGCGCGTGCCCCAATGCGTCATTGGGGTCCCCGCCGGTGAACTCCTCGATACGGGGCAGGTACTTCAGCATCGTCTCGGTCGGCAACATCCATGCCGCCCTCGCGTCGCCGTCGACGTAATCGGCCACCACGATGCCGATGACGCGTTTGTCGAACTCGCCGCCCATCGCCATTGCCCCGGCGCCCGAGTACCCCCGCTCGATCCACGGGTCGCCCTCGCGCAGCCGCTTCAACAAGCCCCACTCGCCCTGCCGGTGGCCGGATCCCGCCAGCCGCGCGTCCGCCCCCATGCCGAACGGTTCGGCACGGGGAAAGCCGTACACCCGGACCGTGCCGCCGGAGATGGGGGCCTTCCACAGCGTGGTCCGGGTGCCGCAGCCGGCCGGCTCGTCGAGTTCGAGCAGCGCCACGTCGCCGCGCTGCGTGCCGTGCTGGTGCACCCATGTGCCCGGGGCCACGTGCGCGGTGCGGGTCCACTCCGGGCGGCACGCCACACTGCTGATCCGCACGTGAGACGTGGCGCCCCCGGGTGCCGCTCCGGCATTCCGGACCACATGTGCGCAGGTGAGTACATGCTGGTCGTCGAGCAGCACTCCGGCGCCACAGGGCGTGCCTTCCTCGTCGTCCACCCTCACACGCCACGGACTGTCACTGTGGAGATGCAGCGCCATATGACCACGATATGGCAACCAGCGCCACATTGATCCGAGTTGTCGAGCCGGGGTCGGTTCCGGCCGTCAGGTCCGCACATCCAGATCGGCCAGCGCCACCGCGTCCCCGCGCACGCGCACCCGCACGTATCGGACCGCGCTCCCGTCCGCCCGGTGCCAGGCCCGCCCGTCCGTCGAGACCTCGACGGTGGACGACGCCGGCCGCTTCTGCCAGGTCGGCCGGACCGTGCCGACGTTCACCTCCCGTCCCAGGTCGACGGTGAGGGCGGCGCGTTCGGCGGCGGGGGACCAGACGGTGGCGGGGCTGCCGTCCACGGCCGCCTCCGGGTACAGCCCCGGCTCGGCCGAGGTCGCCGTGGCCGGCCGGCAGCGGGCCACGTCGGGGGTGGGGGTGAGGTCGGGGCGGCGGGTCTTGAGGGCGACCGTGCCGGAGAGCGTGAACCGGCCCTCGGGGGTGTCCAGGGGGATCGGGTCACCCGAGCGCAGCCGGACCGTGGTGGTCTCCGGCCCGATCTCGACGTCGTACGCCCGTCCGCGCCACCGCAGCCCTGACAGGCGAACGCCGTCTGTGAGCTGGGGCGGCAGCGTCGGATCGAGGTGCAGGGCGTCGGCGCGCAGCCGCAGACCGGTCAGGCCGTGGGTGAAGACCTGCAGGAAGCCGCCCTTGCCGGTGAGGAAGTCCTGGGCGGGGGAGCCCGCGAGCGGGTCGGCGGCTCCCGCCTTCTCACCGCGAGACTCCGAGAAGAGCGCGAACGGGCCCCGCGCGAAGGGCTGGTAGGCGCGCCGCAGGAAGGTGTACGCGGCACAGCCCGGCTCTCCGATCGCGGCCGCGTCGATCGCGTGCACCGAGTCGGTCATGGCCGGGCCGTCCGGATCGGTGCGCGCGGTGTAGTAGTCGAGCGTGGCGGCTGCGGCGCCGTCCGGCATGGGCCACTCCAGCGGGTAGACGAGTCGCCTGCAGGTCGGGGCTTCTGCCCCGGCGCGGAGAACCGCTGATGCGCAGCCCGCCGTGACGGACACCCATGCCGTCCTGGAGGGGCTCGTGCTTCCGACGACATCTGCAACCGGCCGCTGGCAACGAGATCGGCCACGTGCAGTGGTGCCACTGTCCTTGAGCTGTGACGGTCGTCCCACATGGCACAGGTTGTAGAGACCGTCCAGCCGCGTCCAGCCAATCCAGGACAGGGGCGTAATGCCGGCTCAGGGCATCCCAGTCCGAGGGAGTCGGCACAGTTGGTGAGAGCTGTGTGAGAGCGCGTTTGATAGTGGGTGATACGGGGTGAGGCCCGAAACCGTTCCGACGGGGACCTCCGCGCGGAGCTGTGAGACGCCGAAGCCGCACCGGAGCGCTCCGGTGCGGCTTCGGCGTGAGATCGGTTGCGCTCGCACGAGTGGTTCCCGGGAGCGGTGCAGGAACGCCTGCCCGAGCAGCCGACCCGCCGCAGGAAGGCACTCCCCGGTGCGAAATACTCTCCCGATGAGTTCACGCACTTCTCCGATCAGCCAGCCGATCACGATACGGAGGGCAGTCGCGCGGGATGCCAAACGGCTCACGCGGCTCGTGCGTGGTTCAGGCGCCTACGAGGGTAAGTACGCAGCCGCAGTGGCGGGCTACCGGGTCGGTCCTGATTACATCGAAGCCCACCGCGCCTTCGTAGCCGTCGGCGCCGACGAGCGTGGAGGCCCGGTCATCGGGTTCTACTCGCTCGTCCTCGCTCCACCGGAGCTCGACCTGCTGTTCGTCGCCAACGAAGCGCAAGGACGTGGTATTGGACGGCTGCTCGTTGCGCACATGCAGTCCGAGGCCCGTGCCGCCGGGCTCGACCGTGTCAAGGTCGTGTCGCATCTTCCCGCCGAGGACTTCTACCACCGCGTCGGTGCAGTGCGGACCGGGACCGCGCTCGCGAACCCGCCGGCCGTGCCGTGGGACCGTCCCAAATTCGAGTTTCGCATTCCTTCGGAATGACGCGGTGTGCCGGTTCGCAGGGCACCGGCTTCGCCCGCATGGTGGCTGGCATGCAGGAGCCGCTGGACGCCGCGCCCTCCGTGTGTGCCGTCGTCCCTGCCCTGGCGGGGGGATCGCCTGCGCCAGCGGCCTCTCCCGGCGACTCCCTCGCCTCCGGCACTCCCAGGGCCATCGAAATCGCGTAGACCTCGGCTCGCTCCACACGATCGAGGTCGGCCGCGTAAATACGTAGTTCACACAACCTTGATCTGCGAGACGAAGTGGCCACAGTCCACCGTCAGCGCTGTAGGGGGTGATGGCTTGCCAGTGCAGCCATCAGCGCAAGTGGAAGTAGTCACAGCCCTTGCCCCGTGGAGCTTGGCCGACCGGCGTCGGTGCGGCCCGCGGTGGAGCGGATCGGTGGGAGGCTCCGGATAAGGGCATCAGAGCCTGACTGTCGTGAGTGTTGGCCAGGTCCGGTTCTGCGTTCGGGTCGTCGTAGGCGTCGACGATGGCGATGGTCCTGCCGGAGCCGCTGGCGAAGGCGGCGGAGGTCAGGCCGTAGGCCGACTGCAGGTCGCTGGGGCCGTAGCCGGTGGGGGAGTCCGCGGCGGCGTTCGGCCGGACGGTCTGGGGTGCGATGCCCTTCTTCGCCGCCCGATCTTCCTGGAAGGCGGTGGTGCCGCTGGTGACACGCAGGGCGTTGCAGGATGCGCAGCCCTTCTTCGGGTACCGGCGCACTGCAGCATCTCCAGGCGGAATCGCCGGCCCGCCCAGCGCTACGGCGAGGGGGGCCGCTGCGGGGAGCGGAGTACGAGCAGGGTGATCTCGCTGGGGGCGAAGACGCGGAACGGCGGGCCCCAGAAGCCGGTGCCGCGGCTGGTGTAGAGGAGGGTGCGGGTGCCGTGGCGGCTGAGGCCGGCGAGGGCGGGCTGGTCGATGCGGACCAGGTGGTGGAAGGGCCAGATCTGGCCGCCGTGGGTGTGGCCGGAGAGTTGGAGGTCGACGCCGTCGGCTGCCGCCCGGTCGACGAACTTGGGCTGGTGGGCCAGGAGCAGGACGGGGTGGTCGGGGTCGGCGCCGTGCAGGGCTCCGGCGAGGTGGGCGCGGTGGCCGGCGAGGCCGGAGGACTCGGCGGTGACGTCGTCCACGCCGGCGACCACGAGGGTGTCGCCACCGCGTTCGAGCAGCAGATGGCGGTTGCGCAGCGGCTCCCAGCCCAGCTCGTCCATGAGGTCGACCCAGCCCTGGGCCTCGCTGTAGTACTCGTGGTTGCCGGTGACGTAGACCCGGGCCCGGGTGGCCTGCACGGTGCCGAGTGGGGCGGCCTGGGCACGGCGGCGTTCGGCCGTGCCGTCCGCGATGTCTCCGGTGTGGCAGACCAGGTCGGCCTGCAGAGTGTTCACCGTCTCGCAGACCCGCGCCGACCAGCGCGCGCGGTCGAGCGGGCCGTAGTGGGTGTCGGTGATGAGGACGACGCGCGTGCCGTCCAACCCGGTCCCCAGACGCGGAAGTTGCACGTCGAGGCGGCGTACCCGTGGTACCCGGCGAGCCTCGGCGTACCCCCAGGCGAGCAGCACGGCGGATGCGCCGAGGACCGCCCAGGTGACGATCCGGGCCCGGTCCTGGCCGTCGCCGACGCCACTCACGGTCAGGGCGAGCCGCAGCAGGACGCCGAGCAGAACGGACCAGGTGAACAGGACCCAGATGGTGCCCAGCAGGGTGTCGCCGACGATCGCCGCCCAGTCCTGCTGCCGTCGGCCGTGGCCGCGCACCATCGCGAGCGGCATGCCGATCAGGCCGAGGGTGAACAGGGCGGTGCCGGCCAGAGTGACAGGGAGCGGCCAGTGCTGGCCGGCGTGCAGCAGCAGCCAGCAGGGCACGGTCCACAGCAGGACGGGGGCGATCAGGGGGAGGTAGCGCATCAGGCGGTGCAGTCGGCTCCGCTGGGTCTCGTGCGCTGCACTGCCGGCGGTTCGCGTTTCGCTGGTGTCGGTCACGCTTCCCCTCCTTAAGTAACCGGGCTGCCGTCGCGCGCACTGTATCCGGCCGTCTTCGGGCCGGTCGGACGGGGTGTTCATGGTGGGCAGCACCAAGCAGCGAAGGAGTCTTTGCCGGGCGGCAAGACTCCGCTGCGGCGGCCGGGGTGCCGACTACTACGGCCCCGGCCCCCAGGGGCTGATCTCGGTCCCCGGGAACACCCTGTTCGCGCGGGCGGTCGCCGGGTGGCGCATGTTCTGGCCGGGCAAGCTCGACCAACCGCACGCCCTGCACTACCTGCCGGATCTCGCGCGGGCACTCGTGATCCTGGCCGACGGCGAGGCGTCAAGGGGACGGGCGTGGAACCTGCCCTCTCCCAAGCCCCTGACCGGCCGACAGTACGCCGCCGCAGCGGCCCTCGACGGCCGCACGCGCGTGAGCGCAGTACCCAGGCTCGCCCTGCGGACCGCGTGCCTGTTCGAGACCCAGGCATGCGATGTGACGGAGATCTTCTGGCAGTTCGACCGGCCGTTCCTGATCGAAGCGAGAGCCATCGAAACCCACATCGGACAGCTGACCCTGATGCCCCACGCCGACGCAGTAGCCCAGACCATGGCTGGACACGCAGCGGGACGTTCATGTGGCTGCCGTGCTCTCTCCGGCGGGGGCGGTGATCGGTACCGAAGGGTTCCCGGCCACCGCGGCCGGATGCCGCGAACTGCTTCAGTGGGCCAGCGGCTTGGGCACGGTATGGCGGGCAGGGGTGGAGGGCACCGGCTCCTTCGAAGCAGCCCTCTGCCGCTACCTGCTGACCCATGGCGTCGAAGTGCTCGACGGAATCCGGCCCGACCGGACCGACCGCCCTCAGCGCGGCAAATCGGACCCGCTCGATGCCCAGAACCCGGCCCGGGCGGTGCTGAGCGGGCGGGCACGGGCCCGGGCCAAGTCCGGCGACGGACCAGTTGGCTCGAACGCCTCTGCTTCCAGCGCGACGTCGGCGACAGCCTCCTGCTGCCGCCGGATGGTGACATGTACCTGATCACCGCCGGGTCGGCCGCCCCGGCCGGCCAGGCCCGTGCGCAGCAGGTGTACCGCAACCTCGACGTCCAGGTGGCTGCAGTCGCGCACACGGCCCCGGCCACGGGGGAGTGAGCCGCGTGAACCAGCGCGCGGCGCCCGAACTGGCGCGCAGCCGCCGACTGTTGACCGGGTACTTCGCCGGCCTGGGCGCGGTGATGGCTGTGTGGGGCGCGCGCATGCCCGCCGTCCAGCACACCGCCGAGGTGAGCACCGCCGGGCTCGCCCTGGTGCTGCTGGCCGCCGCCCTCGGCATGATCGCCGGGCTCCAGACGGGCGGACGCCTCGCCCACCCGGCCCGCCTCCCCACGCTGCTGACCGGCGGCGCCCTCGCGCGCTCGCCATCGCACTCGCCGCCTGCCTCGCCGCCCTCGGGGCCTGCCGCGGCCTGCACACGCTCCTCGTGGCGGCGCTCGTCTTCGGCGCCGCGCACGGCGTCCTCGACGTCGCCGTCAATGCCGCTGCGGTCCGCTGCCAGCACGCCCACGGCCGTCCGATCATGGGCCGGGCTGCACGCGGGTTTCAGCTGTAGGGCCTCAAAAGCCTTGGCAGAATCTCACGGCAGTTGGCAGTTGGCAGTTGGCGGATGGATGGCAGAAATTGCCACTGCCATGAGACTCGCAGTTCAGGGGCTTCACTCGTTTGGGTGGCTCAGGCGGTAGTCCGGGTCACCCAGGGCGGGTGCCTGGCACCTTGGCCCCACAGCGGTCGCCTGTGGGGTTTGGGGTGCGTGGCTGCTCAGCGCCTCGTCTCGTACCTGGTCAGGACCACGCCGCCCGGAAACGTCCGCGTCTCCACCAGGTTCAGGTTCACCCAGCTGTCCAGCGCGGTGAAGAACGGCGTGCCGCTGCCCACCAGGACCGGATGGGCGGCGATCGCGTACTCGTCGATCAGCCCGGCGCGCATGGCCGCCCCGGCGAGCGTTGCGCCGCCGATGTTCATTGGGCCGTCGTCCTCGGCCTTGAGCCGGGTGATCTCGGCGATCGCGTCGCCGGTGACCAGGCGGGTGTTCCAGTCGACCTTGTCGATCGTCGAGGAGAACACCACCTTCGGAGTGTCCCGCCAGTTCCGCGCGAACTCGATCTCCGCCGGGGTGGCGCCCGGCTGCTGGTCGCCGGTCGGCCAGTAGGAGCTCATCGTCTCCCACAGCTTGCGCCCATACAGCGACAGGCCACTCGCCTGCTCGTGGTCGAGCCACCACTGGAACAGCTCGTCGCTCGGCGGTCCGCTCCAGCCGAGGTCGTCGCCGGCCGCGGCGATGTAGCCGTCCAGGGTCAGGTTCATGCCGTAGATCAGTTTCCGCATGGCTCGGCCTTCCGTTCGTGGGTGTCCGGCGTATAGACCAGCGCGGCGCGGGAAACTCATCGGTGCGCGATCTGGGCTCGCCGGTAGCCCTCGTGCTCGGGGCTCAGCGTGGTGTACTCGGCCGACTCGGACAAGCCGCCTGAGCTCGACCTCGCCCTCGCGAGGAAATGCCCCGGATTTGAGACTGATCATGGGTGACAAGGCCGTGAGACAGCCAAGAACGCCCAGGTCACGCAAGATCGACATGTCACGAGCGGCGAGACCCTACATCAGCCTCGGCGCCCTCACTGGCGTCGCGCCGGCCGCAGCCACCGCCCACACCTCGCACACCGTCCTGTTCACTGGCGTCGCAGCCACCGCCGCCACAGCAGCAGGCGCCACGACGCGGCTTACCCGCACCCTCGCCAGCCCCGGACTCGAGCCCGACCACCACCGCGTGACACCGGACTTGGACCAGGGCCCGGGTCTGCCGCAGCCCCGGCTGAGGCTGCTGGTCGCGCTCGCAACAGCAACACTGCTGGGCGAGGGGACCGCCGCCGACTGGGCCGCCGTCCACCTGCACGACCTGGTAGCGGTGTTCGCCTCCTCCCTGGCCTCACCCGTGCCACTCGCGCGGACCGTGTGGAACATTCCGGCCGACACCCGCCTCCACCTCACCCTCCCCGCCGCCCTGACCGATACCGCCGCGCACCAGGACATCCCGGAGAGCGAAAGCCTGCACCCGTCCAGGACGATGTGCTGCGGTTCCCCCGCCCCACACAGTGATGCGCCGAACCCCGAAGGCCCGTGAGGCCGAAGCATTTTTCAACAGCCAGCCATCGGCGTTCCGAATGCCAGTCACGAAGCTGCGCTGGAGCGCTGCCTCTGGTTCAGGGCTCAGTTCTCGGCCGCGTTTACGGCGCGGCCTTCACTCGTGCGGGCTAATCAGCGGCTTCGGCCGCAGTTTTGACCATATGTAATGACTAGCCTTGCCGTGACGGCGAGTGGTCAGCGGCGAGCGCGTGGCACGGTCTACGGGCCCGGGGGGTGTGGTGGAGGTCAGGGACGTGCGTCACGCGTACGGTCGTCGTGAGGTTCTGCGGGGCTTAGAGCTTGATCTGCGGCGTGGTGTGCTGGCCGGGATCGTCGGGGAGAACGGTGCGGGCAAGTCCACGCTGTTGAAGATCTTGTCGGGTGAGCTGCGCCCGCAGCGTGGCACGGTCCGTCATGGAGGCCGTTTCGGCTACTGCCCACAGGACGTGGTGGTCAACGATGCCCTCAGCGTGCGGCAGCATCTGGAGTTTTTCCGCGTCGCGCGAGGGTTGCCGGATCTGCGACACGCGGGGGAGGTCATGGAGGCGCTGCGGTTGACGGAGTACGCCGATGAGCGGGCCGGCCTGCTCAGTGGCGGAACCCGTCAGAAGCTGAACCTGACCCTGGCGTTGATGCACGACCCGCAGGTCCTGCTGCTGGACGAGCCCTACCAGGGTTCGACTGGGACACCTACCAGCGCTTCTGGGACTTGGCGGCACGGCTTCGTGATGCGGGCCGCACCGTCCTTGTCGTCTCACACCTGGCCTATGACGCCGAGCGCCTGGACGAGTTGTGGCGGCTTAAGGGCGGCGTCCTGCACCCCGCAACGGTGGTGCCGGCGTGAGGCGACACCTGCGTCTGTTCGTCACGGCAGCCCGCTTCGACCTGGTCGAGCACGCCCGCAACAGGCTCGCCATGGTCCTGGTCGCCCTGTTCATCCCCTCCTGGATCAGCCTGGCTTACGCCGTCATCCCCAGCAGGACCGTGACCTTCAGGCTGCGCGCGACCGGTCGGCTCCTGGAACCCGCAGGCAACCAGATCACGCAGATCACCGGTGCCATCAACGCCGTCACACTGATCACCGGGTTCATGATGTTCGCCATCACGTTCAACGGCGGACGCTTCGACCGCCGTCTGGCCATGGCCGGCTACCCCCGCATCCATCTCGTCCTGGCCAAGACCACCTCTTTGACCCTGGCCTCCGGCACCATCGCCGCCTACGCCACCGCGGTGATCTGCACTGCCTGGATCCCGCGTCAGCCCATGCAACTCGCCGCGGCCCTGTTCTTCGGGGCGATGACCTACGGGGCGCTCGGCGTCGTCTTCGGCTCCCTGCTGCGCCGGGAGGTGGAGGGCATGTTCGCCCTGGTCATGACCAGCCTCGTCGATGTCGGCTTGCAAAGCCCGCTGGCCAGCGGCGGCACCAAGAGCGCGGCCGTGGAATTCCTGCCCACCTACGGCACCATGCAGGCCGCCACCGCGGCAGGCTTCACCCACACAGCCCTGCCCGGCGATCTGGCCGTCCAGATCCTGTGGTTCGCCGGCGCCGCACTCCTGGGCCTGTTCGCCTTCCACCGCCGTACCAAACGTCTGGTACCAGTCTCCCCTCAGCTGGTGCAGATACTGCGGGCGTACGTCGACGAGTTCGGGACGGCGGAGGACGGTCGGCTCTTCCGAGCCCGAGCGGAGGCCGGTTGGACTCCACGCGATACCTCGATGTCTGGCACAAGGCGCAGCGCATCATCGATGCCCTCGGCGAAGATCGGGAAGGTGGGGCGTCAGGCGAAGTGGACTAGACCACACGTCTTCCCTGGCACACTGTTGGCAGAATCGCTGTGTGGTGCAACGAAACGCGATGAGACACGGATGAGACACGTCGGGGTGCGCCTCGGGCCCCGACCCCTGCTTCGTTCTCGGCAAGAACGTCGTAACGACGGGCCCGCGGAGCGTCGCACGACGTGACGCGGGGCCGGTCGACTGTCGGTAAAACCCCAGGTCAACCCAGCTTGCGGAACAGCCCCTCCTGTACCACGGACACGATCAGTTGCCCTTCGGGGTTGTAGATGCGGCCCCTGGCCAGGCCACGGCCGCCCACCGCGATCGGGGACTCCTGGTCGTAGAGGAACCACTCGTCCGCGCGGAAGGGCCGGTGGAACCACATGGCGTGGTCCAGCGATGCCATGTCGAAACCGCGTGGACCCCACAGGGGTTCCACCGGGATGCGGACCGCGTCCAGGAGGGTCATGTCGCTCGCGTACGTCAGGGCGCAGGTGTGCACCAGTGGGTCGTCGCCCAGCGGCCCGACCGCCCGCATCCACACCGCACTGCGCGGCTCGGCGTTCTCGATCTCGTCCTGGGTCCAGCGCAGCCGGTCCACATAACGGATGTCGAAGGGCTGACGCCGTGCCATGCGCTCCAACTGCTCGGGCAGCGCGCCCAGATGCTGCTTGATTTCCTCAGCGAGTGTCGGCAGCGACTCGGGGTCCGGCACCTCACGGGCCGGCGGCAGCTGGTGCTCGAAGCTCCCCTCTTCAGGCTTGTGGAAGGAGGCGGTCAGATTGAAGATCGTGCGGCCCTGCTGCACGGCGGTGACCCGCCGGGTGGTGAACGACCGCCCGTCCCGGACCCGCTCGACCTGGTACACGATGGGCACCCCCGGGCGGCCGGGACGCAGGAAGTACGCGTGCAGCGAGTGCACCGGCCGGTCGCCCTCCGTGGTGCGCCCGGCGGCGACGAGGGCCTGGCCGGCCACCTGGCCGCCGAAGACCCGCTGCAGGGACTCCAGCGGGCTGCGCCCGCGGAATATGTTGACCTCGATCTGCTCCAGGTCGAGCAGGTCGACGAGGCTCTCGGCGGGGTTGGTCGTCATGTCCTGGACTCTCCCGTGCTCACAGCTGACCGACGTCGGTGACCTTGACGACTGCGCGTCCCTCGGCGTCGGAGGCCGTGAGGTCGACCTCCGCGCTGATGCCCCAGTCATGATCGCCGCCCGGGTCGGCGAAGGTCTGGCGGACCCGCCACAGCCCGTTCTGCGGCTCCTCCTCGATCATCAGCAGCCGGGGACCACGTGCGTCCGGGCCGGTGCCCAGCTCCTCGTACTCGTCCCAGTACTTGTCCATCGCCTCGCCCCACCGCTCGGCGTCCCAGCCGGCCTCCGCGTCCATCTCGCCGAGTGCGTCGATCTGGTCGAGGGCGGCGAGTTCCACGCGGCGGAACATGGCGTTGCGGACGAGGACTCGGAAGGCGCGCGCGTTGGAGGTGACCGGCTTGACCTGGTCGGCCTTCTCCTGGGCCTCCTCGGCGGTCATCTCCTCCGGGTTGGCGAGCTGCTCCCACTCGTCGAGGAGGCTGGAGTCGACCTGGCGCACCATCTCACCGAGCCAGGCGATCAGGTCCTCCAGGTCGTCCGACTTGAGGTCGTCGGGGACGGTGTGGTCGAGGGTCTTGTAGGCACTGGCCAGGTAGCGCAGCACGATGCCCTCGGTGCGGGCGAGCTCGTAGAAGGACACGAACTCGGTGAAGGACAGCGCCCGTTCGTACATGTCGCGGATGATGGACTTCGGCGACAGCGGATGGTCGCCCACCCAGGGGTGGCTCTTGCGGTACGTGTTGTACGCATGGAAGAGGATCTCCTCCAGCGGCTTGGGGTACGACACGTCCTGGAGCCGCTCCATGCGCTCCTCGTACTCGACGCCGTCCGCCTTCATCGCGGCCACGGCCTCGCCGCGCGCCTTGTTCTGCTGGGCGGCGAGGATCTGCCGGGGATCGTCCAGCGTGGACTCGACGACGGACACCATGTCGAGGGCGTACGAAGGGGACTCCGGGTCCAGCAGCTCGAAAGCGGCGAGGGCGAACGTCGACAGCGGCTGATTGAGCGCGAAGTCCTGCTGAAGGTCGACCGTCAGGCGGACGATTCGGCCGGTGGCGTCCGGCTCGTCGAGCTTCTCCACGATTCCGCCGTCGAGGAGGGAGCGGTAGATGGCGATGGCACGCCGGATGTGCCGCAGCTGCTGCTTGCGCGGCTCGTGGTTGTCCTCCAGAAGCCGCCGCATCGCTTCGAAGGCGTTGCCGGGACGCGCGATGACCGACAGCAGCATCGTGTGCGTGACCCGGAAGCGGGACGTGAGGGGTTCCGGCTCGGAGGCGATGAGCTTCTCGAAGGTGTTCTCCGTCCAGCCGACGAAGCCCTCGGGCGCCTTCTTGCGGACCACCTTGCGGCGCTTCTTGGGGTCGTCGCCGGCCTTGGCGAGCGCCTTCTCGTTCTCGATGACGTGCTCGGGCGCCTGGGCCACCACGAAGCCCGCCGTGTCGAAGCCGGCGCGCCCGGCCCGCCCCGCGATCTGGTGGAACTCCCGGGCACGGAGGGTTCGTACCCGGTTGCCGTCGTACTTGGTCAGGGCGGTGAACAGCACTGTACGGATGGGTACGTTGACGCCGACGCCGAGGGTGTCCGTGCCGCAGATGACCTTCAGCAGACCGGCCTGGGCCAGTTTCTCCACCAGGCGCCGGTACTTGGGCAGCATGCCGGCGTGGTGCACACCGATGCCGTGCCTTACGTATCGGGACAGGTTGCGGCCGAACTTGGTGGTGAAGCGGAAGTTGCCGATCAGTTCGGCGATCTCGTCCTTCTCCTCCCGCGAACACATGTTGATGCTCATCAGCGCCTGCGCCCGCTCCACGGCCTGCGCCTGGGTGAAGTGCACGATGTAGACGGGGGCCTGTTTGGTCTCCAGCAGCTCCGTGAGCGTCTCCGTGAGCGGGGTGAGCTGGTACTCGTAGGAGAGAGGTACGGGCCGGGTCGCCGAGCGGACCACCGAGGTGGGGCGGCCGGTGCGGCGGGTGAGGTCCTTCTCGAACATCGAGACGTCGCCGAGCGTCGCCGACATCAGGATGAACTGCGCCTGGGGCAGCTCAAGGATCGGGATCTGCCAGGCCCAGCCGCGGTCGCCTTCCGCGTAGAAGTGGAACTCGTCCATCACGACCTGGCCGACGTCGGCACCCCTGCCGTCGCGCAGCGCGATCGACGCGAGCACCTCGGCGGTGCAGCAGATGACGGGCGCGTCCGCGTTCACGGAGGCGTCGCCGGTCAGCATGCCGACGTTCTCGGTGCCGAAGAGCTTGCACAGCTCGAAGAACTTCTCCGAGACCAGAGCCTTGATCGGCGCCGTGTAGAAGGTGACCTCGTCCCGGGCGAGCGCCGCGAAGTGGGCACCCGCGGCGATCATGCTCTTGCCGGAACCGGTGGGGGTCGACACGATCACGTTGGCCCCGGAGACCACCTCGATCAGCGCCTCCTCCTGGTGCGGATAGAGGGTGAGACCGCGCTCCTGGGCCCACGACTCGAAGGCGTCGAACAGGGCGTCGGGGTCGGCGGTCTGCGGCAGCTGATCGATGAGGGTCACGCACCCATCTTGCCTGCCGTCCCGCCCGATGGGGGAATCGGCTGCGAGTGCAAAGATCATCAACGCTACGCTGTGGCGCCGACGAATCGTCAGAGCACACTGACAACTGGGCAGCGGCACAACAGGAATGGGGCGGGATGCGGCCATGATGGGACCAGCACACTCACTGTCGGGGGCCGCGGCCTGGCTCGGAGTCGGGGCTGCCGCCGCAGCGGCAGGGCACACGATGCCCTGGCCGGTTCTCCTGGTCGGTTCGCTGGTCTGTGCCGGCGCCGCGCTCGCCCCG
The DNA here is from genome assembly GCF_004337435.2 of Streptomyces sp. KM273126. NCBI lineage: Bacteria > Bacillati > Actinomycetota > Actinomycetes > Kitasatosporales > Streptomycetaceae > Streptomyces > Streptomyces sp. KM273126. Next base: position 1,739,581 of record NZ_SJXB02000002.1, read on the forward strand.
GACCTGGATCACAAGGCGGCCACCATCTCGCGGTCCTTCGGTCCGCTCTCGCGCTGGCTGTGCGAGGTCGTCGACAAGCTCTCGTACGCCGTCTACAAGGCGACGAGGAAGCCGGGCGACCCGCGTCGCACCGGCGGGCACCGGACGCTGACGCACACCTGGCTGTGGGCGGTGCTGATCGGTGCGGGCTTCGCCGTCGCCGCGATGGCCGGAGGCCGGTGGGCGGTGCTGGCCATCCTCTTCGTGCACATGGTGCTCGCCATCGAAGGGCTGCTGTGGCGTGCGGCCCGGCCCAGCAGCGACGTCCTGGTGTGGCTGCTGGCCGCCACCAGCGCCTGGATCCTCGCGGACATACTCGACCAGCCGGGCAGCGGGGCGGACTGGCTGTTCACCGAGCCGGGTCAGGAGTATCTGTGGCTCGGGCTGCCCATCCTCCTCGGCGCCCTGGTGCACGATCTCGGGGACGCGCTGACGATCTCCGGCTGCCCGATCCTGTGGCCCATACCCGTGGGCCGCAAGCGCTGGTACCCCGTGGGCCCGCCGAAGGCCATGCGGTTCCGTGCCGGAAGCTGGGTCGAGCTGAAGGTGCTGATGCCGGTGTTCATGCTTCTCGGGGGAGTGGGCTGCGCGGCGGCGCTGAACTTCATCTGAGCGCTGAAAATCATCTGAGTGAGGGGCACGACCGGGCGGTACGGACCGGCGGGACGCGTCACGGCCGGGGCGCCCCGGACTCACTCTCGGGCCCGCCGGCTCCAGCGTGACCACCGGGCACCCGAAGGCCTGGGCCCCAGCCCGGGCCCCGGGCCGTCTCAGGCCGTGCCACCCCCGTAACGCCGCTCGAACCGGGCGACCCGGCCCTCCGAGTCCACGGTCCGTGCCTTGCCCGTGTAGAAGGGGTGGCTCTCCGAGGAGATCTCGACGTCCACGACCGGGTACGTCTCGCCGTCGTCCCACTCGATGGTCTGATCGCTGGTGGCGGTCGACCGGGTGAGGAAGGCGTATCCGGCGGCGCGGTCGCGGAAGACCACGGGGCGGTAGTCGGGGTGCTTGTCCTGCTGCATGGTGCTCCTTCGTGGGAGGGCGGCGTCAGCCGGACGGGTTTTCCTCGTCGACGATGTGCATCGCGGCCTCCTCGGCCGACGCCGCCGCACCGTCGATGCCCACGTCTGTGGCGACCAGCCCGCTCTCCTCGTCCTCGTGCGCGCCCTCGTCGGGGGCGACGAGACGGCCGGAGCGGGCGTCACCCACCTCGTTGTCCAGGGGTTCGCCGTCGGTGCCCTGACAGTCGCCGATGTCGTCCCCGTCGGGGGTTCGGATGTCCGGCTGTTCTTCCGAGAGCCGCTGCTCCAGGGTCTCGCCTTGCTGACGTTCGGCGGCGGTCACACCGATACGTTCCACCGCCCACGGCCGCTCCGGCGGTGACCAGCCCCGATCGAGCGGATCCGCGACCCCGTCCGACTCCAGGGTGTCCTCGGAGTCCAGCAGTCCGGAGTCTTCCTGAATGTCGGATGCGTCGGGCTGGTAGACGTCGTCCCCCCATCCCTCGGTGTTGTCCACGGCTTCCTCCAGTCGGTGGGGCGGAGCCCGGTGCCACCTCTCCAGCGTTCCACTCGGCTTCGGCACCGTGCAACGGCAGCGACCACGGCTTTTCGGTGGTGCCGGGCAGGTGGACGGGCGCCACCGGCCCGGCAGGACCGGCGGCCCGCCCACCTGCCCGGCACGCGCCCGCCCGCCGACCCGCACGGACCGCGTGCGTCCCGCTCCGGCTCGCCTGCCCGCCCGCCGGGCACGGCACCGACTCCGATGCCGTGCCCCGGTCCCGTCACCCGTGCCAGGACCTCCACAGCGCCGCGTACGCGCCGCTCGCCGCGACCAGCTGGTCATGGCTGCCCAGCTCGGTGATGCGGCCGTTCTCGACGACGGCGATGACGTCGGCGTCGTGCGCGGTGTGCAGGCGGTGGGCGATGGCGACGACAGTGCGGCCGTCGAGGACGCGGGCGAGGGAGCGTTCGAGGTGGCGGGCCGCGCGCGGGTCGAGGAGCGAGGTGGCCTCGTCCAGGACCAGCGTGTGCGGGTCGGCCAGGACCAGGCGGGCCAGCGCGATCTGCTGGGCCTGCGCCGGGGTCAGCGCGAGCGCGCCCGAGCCGACCTCGGTGTCGAGGCCCTCGTCCAGGGCACGCGCCCAGCCGTCCGCGTCGACCGCGCCGAGGGCTGACCACAGCTCGGCGTCCTGCGCGCCCGTGCGGGCCAGCAGGAGGTTGTCGCGCAGGGAGCCCACGAAGACGTGGTGCTCCTGGTTGACGAGGGCCACATGGGAGCGGACGTCCTCGGCCGGCATGCGGGACAGTTCGGCGCCGCCGAGGGTGATGCGGCCGTTCCGGGGCGCGTAGATCCCGGCGAGCAGCCTGCCCAGGGTGGACTTGCCCGCGCCGGACGGGCCGACCAGGGCGAGCCGGGTGCCCGGGGCGACCTCCAGGGAGACCTTGCGCAGGACGTCGACGTCCGCGCGGTAACCGAAGTGGACCTTGTCGGCGTGCACGTGGCGCCCGTCGGGGGTGACGGAAGCGTCACCGGCGTCCGGCTCGATGTCGCGCACGCCCACCAGCCGGGCCAGCGACACCTGCGCGACCTGCAGCTCGTCGTACCAGCGAAGGATCAGGCCCACCGGGTCGACAAGCATCTGTGCGATGAGCGCGCCCGTCGTGAGCTGGCCGATCCCGATCCAACCCTGCAGTACGAACACACCGCCGATCATCAGGACCGAGCCGAGGACCGTGACATGCGTGATGTTGATGACGGGGAAGAGCACCGAACGCAACCAGAGCGTGTAGCGCTCCCACGCCGTCCACTCCTGGATGCGGCGCTCCGACAGCGCGATGCGGCGCTCGCCGAGCCGGTGCGCCTCGACGGTGCGGCCGGCGTCCACGGTCTCCGCGAGGACGGCGGCGACGGCGGCGTACCCGGCGGCCTCCGACCGGTAGGCGGAGGGCGCCCGCTTGAAGTACCAGCGACAGCCCACCACCAGCAGCGGCAGGGCCACCAGCACGGCGGGCGCGAGCGGCGGCGCGGTCACGGCGAGCCCACCGAGCAGCAGTCCCGCCCACACCACACCGATCGCGAGCTGGGGCACGGCCTCGCGCATCGCGTTGGCGAGCCGGTCGATGTCCGTGGTGATGCGGGACAGCAGATCACCCGTCCCTGCCCGCTCCAGCACGCCCGGCGGCAGCCCCACCGACCGTACGAGGAAGTCCTCACGCAGATCGGCCAGCATCCGCTCGCCGAGCATGGCGCCGCGCAGCCGCACCTGCTGCACGAACACGGCCTGGACGACGAGGGCGGCGAGGAACAGCCCGGCCGTGAGTTCCAGGTGCAGCTCACGGGCGTCGGCGGAGACCCGCTCGACGAGCCCGCCGAGCAGCCACGGCCCCGCCATCGAGGCCACCACGGCGACCGTGTTCACGGTGACGAGCAGGACGAAGGCACGCCGGTGCCGACGGAACAGCTCGGTCACATAGGCGCGTACGGTCGCGGGCGCGCCCACGGGCAGGGTGCTCGCCGTGGTCGGGGCGGCCGGGTCGTACGCCGGTGGCGCCACGCCGATCATGCTGACTCCTCGATCTCTTCCAGTACGCCGTGTGCAGCAGGGCCGTGTACGGCGGCGGTTTCCTCGCCGTGCGGGACGGCTTCCGCCGCCCGCTCCTTGTCCACTGCCTCGCGCAGCGCGGCCTCGTCATCGGTCTCGCGGGTCACGACAGCCCGGTACCGGGAGTCGCTGCGCACCAGCTCGCGGTGCACGCCGACGGCCACGACCTCTCCGTCGTGCACCAGCACAACCCGGTCGGCACGGTCCAGAAGCAGCGGAGAGGACGTGAGCACGACCGTCGTACGGCCCGCGCGCAGCGACCGGACGCCCTCGGCGATCCGGGCCTCGGTGTGCGAGTCGACGGCGGACGTCGGCTCGTCCAGGACGAGCACCTCCGGGTCCGTGATCAGCGACCGTGCCAGCGCGAGCCGCTGCCGCTGGCCGCCGGACAGGGACCGGCCACGCTCGGTGATCCGCGTGTCCAGGGGGTCCTCGGCATCCACCGACCCCTGGGCGAGCGCGTCCAGGACGTCTCCGCACTGCGCTGCGGCCAGCGCCTTGTCGGCGCTCACCTCGCCCGAGGCGGGCACGTCGAGCAGCTCGCGCAGCGAACCGGACAGCAGCACGGGGTCCTTGTCCTGGACCAGGACGGCCGTACGGGCGTCCGAGAGCGGCAGTTCGTCGAGCGGTACGCCGCCCAGCAGGACTGGCGTGCTCTCCTCGGCCGGATGCCCGCCCAGCCGCTCCGCCAGCAGCCCTGCCGCGTCCGGGTCACCGCACACCACCGCGGTGAGCCGGCCGGCTGGGGCGAGGAGCCCGGTCTCGGGGTCGTACAGGTCGCCGGACGGTACGAGGGCCTCCCGCGACCCGTCGGTGTCCGTGGCGCGCTTGAGCGACAGCACCCGGGCGGCCCGTTTGGCGGACGGCCGTGAGAAGGAGTACGCCATCGCGATCTCCTCGAAATGCCGCAGCGGATACGTCAGCAGCATGACCGAGCTGTACACGGTGACGAGTTCACCTACGGTGATCCGGCCCTCGCGAGCCAGGTGCACGCCGTACCAGACGACCGCGATCATCAGCAGACCGGGCATCAGCACCTGAATCGCGGCGATGAGGGCCCACATGCGGGCGCTGCGCACGGCCGCGTGGCGGACCTCCTGGGAGGCCCGGCGGTAGCGTTCCAGGAACAGCTCTTCGCCGCCGATGCCGCGCAGTACCCGTAGACCCGCGACCGTGTCCGAGGCCAGTTCGGTGGCGCGGCCCGCCTTCTCGCGCTGGTGGTCGGCGCGCCGGGTCGCCCTGGGCAGCAGCGGCAGCACGGTGAGCGCGAGGGCCGGGACGCCCACGGCGACGACGATGCCGAGCGCCGGCTGGTAGACGATCAGGCCGACGCAGACCAGCACCACGGTGAGCGCGGCCGCGGTGAACCGTGACACGGCCTCCACGAACCAGCCGATCTTCTCGACGTCCCCCGTGGAGACCGCGACGACCTCACCCGCGGCCACCCGTCGTGTCAGTGCCGAGCCCAGCAGGGCCGTCTTGCGGGCCAGCAGCTGCTGTACGCGAGCGGCGGCGGTGATCCAGTTGGTGACGGCGGACCGGTGCAGGAACGTGTCACCCAGGGCGATTCCCGCAGCGCAGAGAACCATCAGCCCGCCGGTCTGCGCCAGCCGGGTACCGGAGCCGTCGACCACGGCCTGCACGGCGAGGCCGACGCAGAACGGCAGCCCGCTCACGGCCAGGAAGTGCAGGAGCCCCCAGGCGAGGGCCTTGAACTGCCCATCGAGCTGGTTCCGGAAGAGCCACCGCAGGAATCGGGGTCCCGAGCGCGCGTCGGGCACACCCGGGTCGGGATACGGAAGGTCTTGAATCTGCATGACGTCCAGTGGCTCTAGTCAGGTGGGGGTGGGAGTGAGGGGGAGGCGCCCGCGCGGACCCGGGCCACCGACCATGACGAGCGGTGGCCGCCGGCAGCGCGGGCCGACAACAAACCGTGAAAGGCTCGCGTCATTGCGTGGTCGGAGGCAAACGATTTTCCTCCGCGAGGCAAAGTTCCGGCCCGGCCCGCCCGCACATGGGTGGGAGGGCCGGGGGGGTACGGGCAGACGTCCGCTGGGTGGTGCGACCATGGACGGCATGGGAACAGGCGGTGCGAGCGGCGCGGTGCGCACGCAGGTCGCGGCAGTGGTCTGCGGCGTGATGGTGATGTCCCTGGCGGCATGCGGCGGTTCGGGCGGGGACGGCGGAGCCAAGGCGGACACGGGCCCGAGAGGCAAGGCCGCGCAGACCAAGGCGCGCACCACCGACCTCAAGAGCATCCCGGACGTCAGCGACCGCCTGCAGAAGCAGATACCGGCCAACTCCCGCCAGGTGGTGGCCGTCTACGGCGAAGGCAAGGACGACGCCGACGCCACGATCGTGCTCTACACGAAGAGCGGCTCCACCTGGGACAAGACCCGCAGCTGGCAGGGTCACAACGGTAAGAAGGGCTGGACCGCGAACCACCGGGAGGGTGACAAACGCAGCCCCGTCGGCGTGTTCTCGCTCAGCGACGCGGGCGGAGTCCTCGCCGACCCCGGCTCCAAGCTCCCGTACACCCGGTCCGCGTCCTTTCAGGCACCGCGCTACTGGGCCAAGTCGTACTGGCATGACTTCGACTACGTCATCGCCATCGACTACAACCGCGTCAAGGGCACCTCGCCGAACGACCCCACCCGCCCTCAGGGCCAGTCGAAGGGCGGCAGTATCTGGCTGCACATGGATCACGGCAGCGGAACGTCCGCCTGCGTGAGCCTGTCCAAGCCGGGCATGGAGTACCTGCTGCGGACCCTCGACCCGGCCCAGCACCCCGTGATCGTGATGGGGGACAAGGCGGAGCTGAAGGCATGAGAGACCCGAAGGGGCATCGGGTGCTCATGTGACCTGAGGTCTCATTGCGGTCCGCGCCAACTCCCCGTAGAACACGGCCATGAGAAGCCGGATCATCATGTCCATGCTCGCCGGAGCGACCCTCCTGGCGAGCACCCTCCTCGGAGCGAGCCCCGCGCAGTCGGCCTCCTCCGCCGACATCCCCGCCGAGTTCGGCACCGACTGGCACGACCCGGTCACCGCCGCACCGCCGGTCACGAAGCCCGGCGGCACGTCCTGCGAAGTCACCGTCGCCGAGGCGCAGTTCAAGGACTTCACGCCGTACAAGGGGGAGTACGCGCCCCCGCGCGCCTGCGGCGACCGCTGGAGCAAAGTCGTCCTCCGCCTCGACGGCAAGGTCAAGGGCCGCCAGTACGACCGCCTCGGCTACCTGCACATAGGCGGCGTCGAGGTCTTCCGTACGTCGACGCCGCAGCCCTCGCCCGACGGCATCGAGTGGTCCGTCGAGAAGGACATCACGCGCTACAGCGACACCCTGCGCACCGCGCAGCCCGTGGAAATGCTCATCGGCAACGTTGTCGACGACACGTACACCGGCATCATCGACGTCAAGGTCACCCTGACCTTCTACGCGGGCGGGCCGGACGCGACGAAGACCCCCGACCGGGTCCTCACTCTCCAGGACGGCACCCTCGCCACGCCCCGCAACAGCGAACGCGTCGTCGCCGAGGTGTACGCCACCGGCTCCGGCGGAGGCTGCGAGGAGTACTGGTACCTGACGGTGCCCGATCCGGCGCCGTACTCCTGCAAGGCGGACGACGGGCCGTACCGCGAAGTGCAGATCACGGTGGACGGTCAACTGGCGGGCATCGCCTCGCCGTTTCCCACCGTGTGGACCGGCGGCTGGTCCAACCCGTTCCTCTGGTACGTGGTTCCGGGTCCCCGCGCCTTCGACATCAAACCCGTCGAGTACGACCTCACCCCGTTCGCGGGGCTCCTCAACGACGGCCGCCCGCACCGGGTGGAGGTCTCGGTCGTCGGTGTCCCCGAGGGACAGACGGGGTGGAGCACCCCGGTCAACGTCCTCGTCTGGCAGGACGCCAAGAGCAAGTACGTCAGTGGTGCGCTCACCAAGGTCAGGGCGGGTGACCTCGCCAACTCCTCGACCTATACACCCGGTTCCGAGCACCGCCTCGACACCGAGGGCGGCCACCGGCTGACGGTCGCCGGGTACGTGAACACCTCGCGCGGGCGGGTGGCGACCACCGTGAGTCGCGAGTTGACGAACACCTCCGTGCACACCTGGGCGGACGGGGAGAACCCCGACGCGCTGAAAGCGACCTGGACCGACAACGAGACGGTCACGGTGGAGGGGCACGGACCGGCACGAACGACGCGGACGCACCGGACATACACGATGGACGGCACGACGACCCTTGGTGCGGGCGACCGGCTGCGGACCGTCCTGACCCTCGGCGACCGGGCGGCGACGACCGAGACGGGGGGCGGGCGGCGCACCACCTGGTCCCGGCTCGACGACACCTACACGGGCGACGCCACGTATACGGCGAACGTGCCGCGCGACCAGCGTCATGCGGTCGGCACGACCAGCGAGCGCTACCGGCTGTCGGGGTCCGGTGGCTGCTACGACCGTTCTCTGGCCACCGTGCAGGGCGTTCTGACGGAGGAAAGTTACGGCTGCTGAGATGAAATGCGAGTGATGTGACGCCTGTTCGATGATTTACACGGCGGAAACGCGGGGGTCTTCTCCGCGAGTGGCACCTCCTCGATAGTGATCGCCGCGGAAGCACTTTTCCGCATGCCAGAAAGTCACACCGGAGGAGTACTCGTGCCGCAGTCCCTACCGTCCCTGCCGCGACGCGTCGCACGCATACTGCGTACCTCTCTGTTCGCCCAGGTCGCCGTCGCCCTGGTGCTCGGCATCGTCGTCGGGAGGTTGTGGCCGGACACGGCCACGACCTTCCAGCCGCTCGGCGACGGTTTTGTGCGCCTCATCAAGACAGTGATCTCGCCACTCGTGTTCTGCGTGGTCGTCGTCGGTATCGCCAAGGCCGGAAATCTGAAGGCCTTCGGGCGGATCGGCCTCAAGGCCCTGATCTGGTTCGAGGTCGCCTCCACGGCCGCGCTGCTCATCGGCCTGATCGCCGCCAACGTCTTCGCCCCCGGCTCCGGCATGAACGTCGATCCGTCGAAGCTCGACGCCTCGGCGGTCGACGACAAGACCGCCGGGGGTGCGCTGCCGTCGACCACCGAGTTCGTCCTGAACGCGTTGCCGCAGAGCGCGATCGGTGCGTTCGCCGAGAACTCGCTGCTCCAAGTGCTCGTACTGGCCTGCCTCGTCGGTGCCGCCCTGCTCCACCTCGGTCACACCAAGGTCCCCGCGATCCTGCCGGCCATCGAGCAGGCTCAGGAGATCATCTTCGCGATCGTCGGCTTCGTGATGAAGCTGGCGCCGCTCGCCGTGTTCGGCGCGATGGTCCACCTGGTCGGCGAGTACGGCCTCGGGGTGATGGAGACATACGGCAAGCTCATCATCCTCTGCTACGCGGTCGCCGCGGTCTTCCTCGCCCTGCTCGCCGTCGCGCTGAAGCTGGTCACCGGGCTCAACCTGTGGAAGTTCGTGCGCTATACGCGTGAGGAGATGCTGCTCGCGCTGGGCACGGCCTCAAGTGAGACCGTCATGCCGCGCATGATGCAGAAGCTGCGCCAGGCGGGCGCCCGCGACGACGCCGTGGGCCTGGTGCTGCCCACCGGCTACTCCTTCAACCTCGACGGCGCCTCGATCTACCTCTCCATCGGCACGCTGTTCATCGCGCAGTCCGTGGGCGTGGACCTCAGCCTGAGCCAGCAGATCACCGTGATCCTGGTCCTCATGCTGACCAGCAAGGGCATGGCGGGCATCCCTGGTTCGGCCTTCCTCGCCCTCTCGGCCACCGCTTCCGCGCTCGGTGCCATCCCCGCCGGCGCCGTCGCGCTCCTCCTCGGCGTCGACCGCATCATGGACGCGATGCGCGTCGCCACGAACCTGCTGGGCAACTGTGTCGCCGTGTTCGTGGTGTCGAAGTGGGAGGGGGCGCTCGACACGGTGCGGGCCAAGAAGATGCTCGACGGGGAGATCGCGTTCGTGGAGGAAGAGGACGCCACTGAGGGGGACGCTGCCGAGGGCACGTCCGAGTCATCGGGCAGCGCGGCCGACTCTCCCGATCACGCTTCGAAGACTCCCGCGAACACCTGACCCGAGAGCGGTCGAGGGGCCCGCCGCCGGCACTTGGCGCCGGGCCTCGCACACGCCGTCAGCCCCTTGCCGGTGCAGACCCGATGCCCTTCATGTACGCGTTGCAGAGCAGGGCGCGTTCCACCTGGAGTGGTGCCGACGCGGCCGGCAGGGGCCGGTCCGGTCGCGCCGCAACCCGCCAGGAGAAAGGCGAGCAGGCGGCGCCAGGCGTGCGGCGCCGGCTCCTTGGTCAGGTGCGTCACCGCCGCGTTGGCGATCAGGAACAGGAGATGGTCCTCCGTCACGAAGTCGGAGCGTAGCTCACCGGCTTCCTGGGCCCGGCGGACGAGGTCGGCCATGGCCTGCTCACCGGCCTCGCGGCATCGTGCGGCCGTGTCCGAGTGGGTGAGCCGGATGCTGAGAAGATCGCTGAAGCATCGGTCGGCCGCCATCGTGGTGCAGACCCACTCGATCAGTGTGGTGAAACCGGCCCAGGGGTCTCCGTTTGTCGTTCGGCGTGAGGGGTTGATCCGGCACGGGACGGTCGATCCGGCTCTGCGGCGGCCCAAAGTGTGTGCGGCTTCGCCGGTCAGCCGCGCCCGGCTCCGGTGGTCGTGTCCACCCCGTCGACGAGGGTGTTCAACAGGCCGCCCAGTACGTCGCGTTGCTCGTCCGTCAGTGGGGCGAGGATCTCCTCCGCCGCCGCCCTGCGGGCGCCCCGCAGCTCCCGCAGGGCCGTGCGCCCCTCATCCGTCAGCTCGATCCGTATCACTCGCCGGTTGGAGGGATCGGGCACGCGGCGCACCCGCCCGCTCGCCTCCAGTCCGTCGACCAGCGTCGTCACGGCCCGGGGCACCACCTCCAGGCGTTCGGCCAGGTCGGCCATGCGTGGGGGTGAACCGTAGTGGGTGAGGGTGCGCAGCAGTCGGGACTGTGCCGGGGTGATGTCCAGTCCGGATTGCCCCAGATGGCGCTTCTGGATGCGGTGCACGCGGCGGGTGAGCCGCAGCAATTGCTCGGCGAGCAGGCCGTCGGCGTCGGGTGTGCTCATGAGGGAACAATATCAGGACGATGTTCATTGTGAACATAGGTAACAATGAGCTATGCTCCGTCAGACCGCCTGATCCCTGTGCGTGGGGCCGGCCCGTTTCCGCGGGACCGGCCTTCCTGGTCGCGGGGGTCGCCCACACATCCCGTAGGAGCCCATGCGTCCCGACGAACCCGCCCCCTGGACACCACCCCGCACCGAGCCGGGGCAGCCGCGGCAGGTGCGCCGCATCCTGAAGCTCTTCCGTCCGTACCGCGGCCGCCTCGCCGTCGTCGGCCTGCTCGTCGGTGCCGCGTCACTGGTCTCGGTCGTCACGCCTTTCCTGCTCAAGGAAATCCTCGACACGGCGATCCCCGAGGGCCGGACGGGCCTTCTGTCCCTGCTCGCGCTCGGCATGATCCTGAGCGCCGTTCTCACCAGCGTCTTCGGCGTGCTGCAGACCCTGATCTCCACGACGGTCGGCCAGCGCGTCATGCACGACCTGCGCACCGCCGTCTACGGCCGGCTGCAGCGCATGTCGCTCGCGTTCTTCACCCGGACCCGCACCGGAGAGGTCCAGTCGCGCATCGCCAACGACATCGGCGGCATGCAGGCGACCGTCACCTCCACCGCCACCTCGCTGGTCTCCAACCTCACCAGCGTCGTCGCCACGATCGTCGCGATGGTCGCCCTGGACTGGCGGCTGACCGTCGTCTCCCTGCTGCTGCTGCCGCTGTTCGTGTGGATCAGCCGTCGCGTCGGCGAGGAGCGTAAGAAGATCACAACCCAGCGCCAGAAGCAGATGGCCGCCATGGCCGCGACCGTGACCGAGTCGCTGTCCGTCAGCGGTATCGTGCTCGGCCGCACGATGGGGCGCGCCGACTCGCTGACAAAATCCTTCGCCGAGGAGTCCGAGGGCCTCGTCGATCTCGAAGTGCGGTCGAACATGGCCGGTCGATGGCGCATGGCCGTCATCTCGATCGTCATGGCCGCGATGCCGGCCTTCATCTACTGGACGGCGGGACTGGCTCTCCAGTTCGGCGGCCCGGCCGTCTCGATAGGGACGCTGGTCGCGTTCGTCTCTCTTCAGCAGGGTCTGTTCCGCCCGACCGTCAGCCTGCTCTCCACGGGCGTTCAGATCCAGACCTCACTCGCCCTCTTCCAGCGCATCTTCGAGTACCTCGACCTGCCCATCGACATCACCGAACCGAAGCGTCCGATCCACCTCGACCAGGTCAAGGGCGAGGTCCGGTTCGAGAACGTCGCGTTCCAGTACGACGACAAGAGTGGCCCCATACTCGACGGCATCGACATCACGGTCCCCGCAGGCGGCAGCCTCGCCGTCGTCGGCCCGACCGGCGCCGGCAAGTCCACGTTCAGCCACCTGGTGCCACGGCTGTACGACGTCACGGGCGGCCGCGTCACGCTCGACGGGATCGACGTGCGCGACCTCGACTTCGACACGCTGGCGCGCGCGATCGGCGTCGTCTCCCAGGAGACGTACCTCTTCCACGCCTCCGTCGCCGACAACCTGCGCTTCGCCAAGCCGGACGCCACCGACGAGGAACTGCGCGCGGCGGCGACGGCGGCCCAGATCCACGACCACATCGCGTCCCTGCCCGACGGGTACGACACGGTCGTCGGCGAACGCGGCCACCGGTTCTCCGGCGGTGAGAAGCAGCGCCTCGCCATCGCGCGCACCATCCTGCGCGACCCGCCCGTGCTCATCCTGGACGAGGCGACCAGCGCCCTGGACACCCGTACGGAGCGTGCCGTACAGGAGGCCATCGACGCGCTCTCGGCCAACCGGACCACACTGACCATCGCCCATCGGCTGTCCACCATCCGTGGCGCCGACCAGATCGTGGTCCTGGACTCCGGCCGCGCTGTCGAACGGGGCACACATGAGGAACTGTTGGAGCAGGGCGGGCGCTACGCGGCCCTCGTGCACCGGGATGCCCAACTGGAACCGACGCGATCGTGATGCCCTCTGCCCCGCCTGAGGTGGACGGCATCGTGATACCTCCGGACCCGCGGAAGCCGACAAGATCGTGAGGCCCGGGGAGCCGAGACACCCGAGATGTCGAGACGCTGAAACGCCGAGACTCCGCGCCGCCGTGACGCTGAGTCATCGCGACGCCGATTGAAGCCGACAAAATGAAGATATGCCGGGTTTGTGGGCTTTTGCGGGTTACCGTGCCCGCATGCAGATCAACACTCCGCCACGGAGGAAGATTCGACTGACGCACCGGGGCCGGGTCGCCCTCATCGCGACCGGAGCCGTTGTGGCGGCTACCGCCGTGGCGGTGCCGCTGCTGAGCATCAGCGCCGGCGCCGGGCAGTCGCGCCCCACGTCCCTGGTGATCCCGGAGGGCTGGCGGGCGACTCAGGTCTACCAAGCCGTCGACAAGGCCCTCGCCCTGCCCGCAGGCACCACCAAGAAGTCCCTGGGCAAGGCCGGACTCAAGCTCCCCGCGGAGGCTCAGGGCAACCCGGAAGGCTACCTCTTCCCGGCGTCGTACTCCCTCGGCAAGAAGACGACCCCCGAGTCCTTGCTGTCGTCGATGGTCGACACTGCGAACCAGCGACTGAACGGAGGTCAGGTCACTGCCGGTGCGCAGCGCAACGCCCTGAACTTCTACCAGACGGTCACCATTGCAAGCATCGTCCAGGCCGAGGCCGCCACCAAGGCCGACATGGGCAAGGTGGCCCGGGTCATCTTCAACCGCCTGGAGCGCGGTATGCCGTTGCAGATGGACTCCACCATCAACTACGCGCTGAACCGCTTCTCGGTGGACACCACCGAGAAGGAGACGAAGCTCAACAGCCCCTACAACTCGTACCAGCGCATGGGTCTGCCACCCACGCCTATCGCGAACCCCGGAGAGGAGGCGGTGCGCGCCGCGATCAACCCGGTGCCCGGTGACTGGCTCTACTTCGTCACGGTCAAGCCGGGCGACACCCGTTTCACGGCCAGCTTCGAGGAACATCAGCGGAACGTCGCGGAGTTCAACCGGAACCGGAAGAGCGCGCAGGCGACCAAGTGATCCCGCGCCGGGCCGTCACGCGGCGAGCGGCTCCTCGGCCAGCAGTCGCCTGATGTCCCGAACCGCCGCGCGTCCCGCCCGGTTGGCACCGATCGTGCTGGCCGACGGCCCGTACCCCACCAGGTGGATCCTCGGGTCGGCGACCACGCGGGTGCCCTCGACACGAATGCCGCCACCCGGCTCGCGCAGCCGCAGCGGCGCCAGATGGTCGAGGGCGGCACGGAACCCGGTAGCCCAGAGGATGACGTCGGCATCCACGCGCCGTCCGTCGTCCCACTCCACACCGTCGGGCGTGATGCGGTCGAACATCGGGAGCCGGTCGAGCACCCCGTCCGCGATGCCCTCGCGGATCGCGTCGTTCAGCGGCAGCCCTCTCAAGAGTGATTGACAACTATGCAGGCCCCTGCGACAGTTGGGAGTAGCAAGGGAGCGTGGCAGGGGGCCACGCAGTAGGGGAGGGGAACGGCGTGCGCCGTGTGTTGCTGGCAGAGCGCATCTCTGATGCCAAGGGTGAGCGTTCAGAGAGCATTGAAGCGCAGGATGAGAAGTTGCGTGCCAGGGCAGACCAAGAGGGCGTGCACATCGTTGGCACTGCCGTTGACTTGTCTATCTCTGGTGACGTTGACATGTTCGACAGGCCAAGTCTCGGACAGTGGCTCACCCCCGAGGGTCTCCAGAAGTGGGACGAGATTTGGGTGTCCACTCAGGACCGCCTCTCTCGCGACGACAAGCACTTTCTTGCCTTCGTGCTCAAGGTCATTGAGTGGCAGAAGAAGGTAACCGTCCTAGATGACCCTCAATTCAATGAGCAGATGCACACCCCTGAGGGGTTGCTCATCCTTCACGCCAAGGCTCTCGGGCCGGCGAAGGAACTTGCACGCATCAAGGCCAGGGTGACCGAGAGCCACGAACGGCGCCGTTTCACCGCACGGTGGCACGGTGGTTTCCCTCCCTTTGGATACCGCCCCGTCAGCCGTTTCGAAAACGGCAAGACTGCCACCTACTTGGAGCAAGATCCGAAGATGGTTGAGGTCTTGCATGAGATGCGTCGACAGGTCATCGAGGGACAGTCGTTCTTGGGCGTAGCCAAGTACCTCAACGCCAAGGGCGTGTTGACCGCTCGGGACAGGGCCAGGCTCCGCAAGGGGAAGCCTGTCAAGAGCCGTAAGGGTGAGGGCATCCAAGAGAAGTGGGCAGAGACCACGGTTAAGAACGTCCTCACAGAGGAGTCCACCCAGGGGCTCAAGAGGTACAAGGGTGAAGTGCTCTACGGACCGGACGGGGAGCCTGTCAGGTTGGCAGAGCCTGTCTTCACTGATGAAGAGTGGGAGTCTCTGCAAGCAGCCATCGAGCGGCGGACGATGACCAAGACTCGGAGGGTAAACAAGACCAACCCTCTATACGGCGTGACGTTTTGTTCCGAGTGCGGTTCCAAGGCAGTACAGAAGTCGTTCACCCGTGGTGACCTCACGTACCGGTATTACGTCTGTGGGAGCTTTCCCAAGGAGGATCGCTGTAAGGGTTCCGTTCGTGCCGAGCAAGTAGAAGAGTTCATGGAGCTTGAGTTCTACCAGAGGTACGGACTTGAGCCTGTGACCGAACGGGTTTGGGTCCCTGGCACGGACAACACCAGAGAGCTTGAGGACGTACGTAAGCGCATCATCCGTCTCAGGGACAATTATGAAGCGGGAGCGTACGACGATGACCAGGAAGGCTACAAGAGCCGGTTGCATGCCTTGCGGACACGCAGGGATGAACTTGCGGCCGAACCTGTCGTAGAGGGTCACTGGTCCGAGAAAGACATGGGGATGACCTACGGGGAACTCTGGCCCACTCTCGACTTGGAGGGCCAGAGGAAGCAACTGATCAAATCCGGTTACAGGATCCTGATCCGTAAGGGGACGTTCAAGATCACCCCGGAGCCTGAGCCTTGGCAGGAGAAGAAAGCCAGGCTGGAAGGCTTGGGCTACGTCCTCCAAGACAACCGTTGGGTGCGGCCGGACACGGCTCAGACCAGCGGGGAATAACCAGCAACACAACCGTTGTTGAGCATGGCAGAGGGGCGCCTGTCGCCAAACAAGAACGCCCCTCTGTCTCCATCAGGAGAAGGGCCAGTCTACATGGGTCTGTACGTAGACGAGAACGGGGAAGAGCTGTCCGACTGGGAGGAAGGGCAGTTGGAGACGTTGACCGAGTTGGTCAACGCTCTTGGGGACTACTGGAACGCAGGAGTCTTGACCCTGGCAGCAGCGGTCAAGGTCTACGCACAGACTGCTGAACTCACAGAAGACGCGTCGGCAGAGTTCCTGACTGGCATATGGGTTGACCACATGTTGGACCGGATGCGGTACGGCGGGTAGCAGACAACCGAATAAGCACCACCCCGTGAGGGCCCTGTCAATCGGCAGGGCCCTTTTCCATGTCTGGAGAGGACAGAGGCAGTGACAAAGGCAGAAAAGGCACTGGCCATTCAGAGTGTCGGATCAATGGTCTGGCATGGAGGAATGGACGTGTCCGCGGCTATTTGGTTTGTCGGTGGCCTTTTCAAGGTCGATTGGCGCGTAGCGCGAGACATGGTTCATGACGCAATGGCGGAAGTCATGACAGAGGAAGTGGATAAGGGACTGACCAGGATTGGGGACAAGAATGACAACTGAACAGATGAATGACGTCGCAGAGGTTGTGGCAGATCCTTGGGGTTTGCAGAGTCCGTGGGAGATTGACAGGGAGAAGCGGGAGGCCGCAGAGAAAGCGGCCGAGGCTGCCAGAGAGGAAGAGCGCCGTAAGGCTGCATGGGTCAACATGACCACTCGCCCTAACGAATGGCTTCAGATAGTACTCTGTCGTAATGCCTCTAATGGAGCACTGCGCGTAGCGGTTGCCTTGGCCGGCTACGGCGGTAACGGGAATACCCAGGGCGTGTTCCCTACCTATAAGACTCTCATGGAGAAGACATCCAAGAGCCGCGCCGTAGTGTCCGCGGGCATCAAGGATCTCAGGGAGGCAGATCTAATCAGGGAGCGCCACCGGTCCTACGATGGACCAGTGGTCTACGACCTGGGGGCCATGCCCGAGGAAGACTAGCCCTGAGAGGGGGTCTCAAAAACGAGACCCCCCTAGTCTCAGAAACGAGACCCTAACTTCTAAACCTAACTTCTACTCCATATCCCTTACGGGATATGGAGCTAGTAATACTAGTAGTAAGAAGGTTCCTTGGCTCCTGAGGCCAAGGGACTTTCAAGACCACTTCAGTAGAGGTGTCTGCCTTCGATCTTGCAGGATCTCAGACAGCCAAGGCGACGACCGAACGGAGTGAGGGAGAGTTGAGCTAGCCAGACCTTTAGGGGTCTGGCAGCGAAACACGAGACTTAGTCGAGTCAGGCTCAGTTACTGAGGCTAGAGATTGTCCCGCCCCCGGCTCAGAGCCTCTGTAGCGGCCTCTGAGTATCTTCCTGGTCCTCTGGTCATCTGGGCCTCTGTGCGGCCCTCAGAAGGGCGTACAGAGCGTCAAGGTTCCTCCCTGGCCACTGTGTTGACCGTGGCCCTGGTCTCGGAGCCTCGGACACCTGTGATCTAGCTCTCAGTTCCCTCACTTTGTGTCTCAACACCCCACCGAATGACACCGACGTCTTTAGTGAGAGCAGAAGAGAAAAAGTCTGGGCAACCTTGCTCTTGTTCTCACCTCTCTGATTTGTGGTCATGCATGTTCCTCCCCCTCTTGTCTAGGTTCTGGCCGTGGGTTACCTGGACACCTTGGCCCTGGTCTCTGCGTTTCGTCGTGTGGCGTAGAGACCGGGGCCTTTTCCTTTGCCCACTAAACCCACAACTACCCACACGGCATGAGGAGTGATCTGGAATGGCAAAGATATCTGTATGGGATAGGCGCACATGGGGCGCGATTAGGCAGGTGAAGGGACTCACCTATCGGCAGATAGGCCAGGAGCTAGACGTGTATTACGGCTCAGTTGAGAAATGGTTCAACGGGGAGCGCAACCCCAAGCTTCGGTATCAGATAGCCCTGGCCAAGGTTCTTGGGCTCCCGCTTAAGTCCATCCTGTCAGACATTAAGGACCCCGTCATTCGAGCTGTCATCCGAGCCGCTTACAACGACTAGACGTTAGGACACACGACATTGAACACGACACCGACCTACGCCAGACTTACCGCTGTCATCTCTCGGCCACTGGTTCTCATCTCTGCTCTCGTCATCTCAATGCCGGCTGAGATTCAGCTAGCCCGTGCCTCTGGCTTCACGCAGGGCTTTGAATACCTCATGCTCCTGGTGTTGTCTCTGTACTCCGCGGCATCTGCTGTCATTGCCACTACTCGGCCCCGTGGCACAAAGGGCCGTAAGTCTGCCATTGCTGGCTCTGGCGTAGCTCTGGGAATGGCGCTCTCTGCTCAGGTTGTTGGTCACCTTATTTCCAGTGGCTACGTGACCTCTGGCCCTTGGCTTGTGGCTGCTGTCTCCTCTGTGCCTGCTCTTGCAGCCGCTCACATGCTGCATTTGGCTGCACTGCCAAAGTCCACTGTCTGTGTCAACGGACAGAATTCCGGACACGAGAACGAGGAAGAGCCTGAAAACCGCTCTGAGACAGCCGAGGGAGAGGCAGGGGTGCCTACTCCTGCTGCGCCCCGTAAGAAGGGCGTACGGGGCCGTTCTCGTCCCTCGCTTCAGGCTATCCGGGATGCCGCTCAGAACCTTGATGCCACTGGGCAGAAGGTTACGGCTAAGGCTCTTGCTGCTGCATTCAAGGTCTCGGAGCGCACCGGTGCTCGCTATCTGTCTGCTCTCACTACTGCCTAGGAGATACGTCATGGATGACATGGAACGGCAAGAACTCAATGACATGACTTACTGGGAAGTCCAGGAAGCTTGGAGAGCGGGAATGTTCAGGAGTGAGGAGTAGTGGAGCTTCTGTCTATTGCTGGTTACCTGACATGCCTTATCTGCACTCTGGCTATTGGGGTGCTGAACATAAAGGAACGACACGACTACCGAACCTTTTGGAGTATGCATGACTGACTACATTGAACCACCCCGTGACCTTCCCCTTTCTAGCAAGGTAAAGAGCCTCCGTAAGACGTATGACGACGCCGTGGCAAAGCTTGACGAATACAAGCGCAACAATGCCCAGTATGCTCCGCGGAAGACTCTCAATGCCTTGGATCAGTACGTCTACCACGTCTCGGCTATCCGTGAGGCGGAGACGGAACTCCAAGAAAAGGAGATAGCGGCTGCTGCGGCCGGTAAGCCACTTCCGGACCGAGACACCGTGCTGCGCCCCATTGAGGCCAAGGTGGACGAATACAAGCGCATGGTTCCGGCCCTTGAGGCTCTGGTGACCAGGGCCCGTAATGAGTTCTCCCAGGCTCTCAGGGAAGACCTGGTGTCCATGGGGCTCCGGGAGAGTAAGGCTGCACAGAAGGCTAGGGATGACTGGGAGAAGGCTTACAAGGCTGCCTTGGCTGCACGGGAGAACCTTGAGAGGCACGGCGCGCTTTTCGTTTGGTGCGCCACTGCCGGGCAGATGGAAACCCTTCCCCTTGAAGGTGCCAGTGAGGGTAACCGGGCCGAGGCATGGCAGATTGCCGAGGATGGCCGGCTGACTACTGAAGCGGCAATTGAGCTTGGTTTCGAGGGTATTGGGCTTGTGGGCGGACTTGTTGTTATGCCCGAGCCGGTAAGGGATGAGCAGGCCGAGGCGGATGCCGAATTCTGGCGTACTTACAAGCCTAAGATGTTCATTGCTAAGCCGGAGGGATACGGCAACAACTGGGAACACTGAGCTGGCACATATCCGGGGATTCTGGCGCCTTTTGGCTGTCAGGGTCCCCGGCTTTTGTGTTTGGCATCTGCTCTGGCGAGAATTTCAAAATCCGTACATGACGAGATGCAAGGACACTAGACGGGGGTGTTCTCGATCATGGAAAGTTCATAACCCGTACGCGAGCGGAAAGAGGTGCTCCCGGCGGGTTCTCTTGCATGAAATACAAGCATTACCCCAGGGGGCTACAGGCACACCAATAAGCCAGTAGATCTGACGAGACGTCAGTCATATCTGACGTGGTGTCAGGTTGAAGCCCAGTAATGGCATTCAAATGCCTGTCGGGATAATGGTAAACGTCAGAGTGTAAGCGTTCCTGGCTAGATCCTCTGGTCTGCCACGAACGAACCGCGGCCAGACCAAGTGATGATCAGTCCGTCCTCCCTGAGGGCCGCGAATGCCCGTTGGACTGTGGGCGCAGCTACGTCGAACTCACTCGCCACTGTAAGGACAGCTGGCATGCGTGACCCTGGGGCGTAGGTGCCATCGGTGATCCTTGCCCTCAGGATGCGCTCAAGCTGCGGGTAGACAGGCTGCGTCCGATCGATCATGGGCTAAGCGTGCGACTGTTCGGGGGTTCCCGCATCCGAGCATGCGACCTTACGAGTATTCGAGGATACGAGTAAGCTGACCTTCCTTCGGTAGCTACTGGAGATACGGGACGGCCCCGGACAGAGGGACTAGCTCTGACACCGGGGCCTTGATCCGAAAGGTGGTTCGGACCCAATGAGCATCATTCCAGAGGGTCAGTCGGAACACTCAGAGGGGCGTGCAGCGCTTCGACGGATGCCGGGTGACGGTTCAGGGAAGACGGCTTACTGCCAGCCAGGGGGAGTGCTGGAGGCTCTGGCCGAGAACAGGGAAGAGGAGATCCTCCGAGTGGCCAAGGCTGATGTGGAGCGTGCCATGGCGCTAACGAGAGAGGAGAAGGTGAGTAAGCACCAACTAGTACTTGCTCTCTCGTACGTCTGTCACTCGTCGATGGCTGCTACCGATGTGGCCGAGTGTCGTGGGGAGCGGCTGGCTTCCCTGGAGGACAGTGACGGCTGACACCCCGTCAGGTAGACCCCCTGGTGAGCGGATGACCAGGGGGTCTACTCATGTCCAGATGTACGGACAGTCATCTGTCCTGGTCACAGTGATGTGTTGTCAGAGCCTGGTGATAGGCAGCCCGGTCACCGACACCACACTCCTCGGCGGCAGCCCCTGCCGTACCCGCTCATCGACCAGTGCGACGGCCGCCCGCCCGGCCTCCTGGTCGAAGAGGCCCTCACGGAAGACCGGCGGACGCCTGGTCACCCACGTGGTCGCGGCGGCGTACGGGGCGATCTCCAACAGATGCTGCGTACCGGACGCACCCCCGCCGACGACCACCACCCGCTGTCCGGCGAACTCCTCCGGCCCCGGGTACTGCGCCGTGTGCAACTGCCGCCCCCGGAACGTCTCCTGACCGGGATAGCGCGGCCAGAACGGCCGGTCCCAGGTGCCGGTCGCGTTGATCAGCGCCCGAGTCGACCAGGTCTCCGCCGAGGTCTCGACGAGCAGCCGCCTTCCCTCGCCCTCCCGTACCGCGCGCACGTCGACCGGTCGGCGTACCCGCAGGTCGAAGGTTCGCTCGTATGTGTCGAAGTACTCCGAGACGACCTCGGACGACGGGCGCGCCGGGTCCGCGCCCGTCAGTTCCATGCCGGGCAGCGCGTGCATCCCGTGCACCTTGCCGTACGTCAGCGACGGCCAGCGGAACTGCCAGGCGCCGCCCGGACGCGGCGCGTGGTCCAGCACCACGAAGTCCCGCTCCGGCTCGAAACCGGTGTGCCGCAGGTGATAGGCGCCGGCCAGTCCTGCCTGTCCGGCGCCTATCACCACGGCGTCGACGTCTCGTACCCCGGTGTTGTTCACGCTTCTACCAACCGCGCCGGGGCCATGGATCTTCCCGGTCGCGATCCCGCGCCTCCCGGAGCGACCAAGGCCGGTCATCGACCGAGGCCAGGCACCGAGGCCGGTCACGTCATCGACCGAGGCCAGTCATCGACCGAGGCCGGTCAGCGACCGCTTGCGACCAGCAACGGCGCGCCACCCCCGGCCGTCGTGCTCGTGCCGGAGAGCAGCCCCCGAGCCGCCAGATCCGGGATCACCCCCTCCCCGAACCAGTACGCCTCCTCCAGGTGCGGATAACCGGAGAGCACGAAGTGCTCGATGCCCAGGGCGTGGTACTCCTCGATCCGGTCGGCGACCTCTGCATGGCTGCCCACGAGCGCGGTGCCCGCGCCGCCGCGGACCAGCCCCACGCCCGCCCACAGGTTCGGCGAGATCTCCAATTCGTCCCGCGAACCACCATGCAGGGCCAGCATGCGCTGCTGGCCCACCGACTCGCTGCGCCCGAGCGCCGACTGCGCCGCCGTGATCGTGTCCGCGTCGAGGTCGTCGAGCAGGCGGTTCGCCGTCGCCCACGCCTCGGCCGACGAGTCGCGAGAGATGGTGTGCAGCCGGATGCCGAACCGGACCGTGCGCCCCTGTTCCTCGGCGAGCGCGCGGATCCAGTCGATCTTCTCCTTGACCTGGGCCGGAGGCTCCCCCCAGGTCAGATAGACGTCCGCGTGCCGGGCCGCGACCGGCCCCGCGGCCGGCGACGAGCCACCGAAGAAGATCTGCGGCACCGGGTCCGGCGGCAGCGCGGTCAGCCCGCCCTCGACCCGGTAGTGCGCGCCGTCGAAGTCGAACGGCTGCCCGCGCCACACGCCTCGTACGACCGAGAGGAACTCGTCCGTACGGGCGTACCGCTGGTCGTGGTCCAGATGGTCACCGAAGCGACGCTGCTCGGACGAGTCGCCCCCGGTGACGACATTGAGCAGCAACCGGCCGCGCGTGACGCGCTGATACGTCGCCGCCATCTGCGCGGCCAGCGTCGGTGAGATCACTCCCGGCCTGAACGCGACCAGGAACTTCAGCCGCTCGGTGTGCTGGGCGAGCGCGACCGTCGTCAGCCAGGCGTCCTCGCACCAGGTGCCCGTCGGCGTCAGCACCGCCTCGAAACCCAACTGCTCGGCGGCCTTGGCTATCTGGGCGAGGTACTCGATGTCCGGGGCACGCACCCCGCGAACCCGGAGGGCGGCGTCGACGTTGTTCGGCGCGTACGCGTGCCGGTCGACGAGAGTGCGGCCGTCACCGCCCGTCGGCAGAAACCAGTGGAGGTGAAGGGACATCAGGATTCCTTGAAGACACGGGGCTTGGCGGTGGACGGCGGCAGGTCGCCGTTGTAGCGGGTGTCGACGAACGTCCCGAAGTCCACCTTGCGCGGGATCAGCTTCAGGCGGGTGAACGCGTCCGCGATTCTCTGCTCGGAGGCGATCAGCGGCTCGTCGACCGCGACTGCGACACGAGAGGCGTTGGTGCGTTTCACCGAGGCCAGCGCCACCTCGTACGGCAGGCCCGTGTCCTTGGCCCACTCCGTCGCCCACTCCTCCGGGTGGTCGTAGACCCAGGCGTAGGCACGGCGCAGCCGCTCCAGGTAGTCCTCGATGGCGGCGGACTTCCTCCTGTCGTTGAGTGCTGTCGGCGCCGCCACCTGGAAAGAGAGGCCGTTGGTGATGCCCTCGCCGGTCGTCAGGATGCGCCCCTGCTCGGCCTGGAGCACCTGTGAGGTGTACGGGTCCCACACCGCCCACGCGTCGACCTTGCCGGAGGTGAACGCGGCGAGCGCGTCGGCCGGCTGGAGATACTTGACCTGGACGTCGCTGAACGTCAGTCCGGCCTTCTTGAGGGAGGCGACGAGTTGGTAGTGCGCGGACGAACCCTGGGCCACCGCGATGGACCTGCCCCTGAGCTCAGCGGGCTTCGTAAGCTTCGACCCTTCGGGTACGAGGATGGCGTCGCCCTTGGAGGTGCCGTGCCAGGCGGCCACGACCTTGATCCTTGAATTGGCCCCGGCCGCGAAGACCGGCGGGGTGTTGCCGACGCCGCCGATGTCGACGGCCTTGGCGTTGACTGCCTCCAGCAGCGGCGGGCCGGAGGTGAAGGTGGACCACTTGATCTTGTAGTCGAGGTTCTTGAGTTCTCCGGCGGCCCGCAGGATGGCCTCGGAACCACCCTTCTGGTCACCGACGTTGAGGGTGACGGAGCCCTTGCCGTCGGTCCCGTTACCGGCCGAGGTCTCGGCTGCCGAGGTGCCGCCGCAGGCGGAGAGCAGGAAGGCCAGGGGGACGAGCAGGACGGCGGGGAGGAGACGTCGTCGCATGGGGGTTCCGTTCGGTAGGTACAGGGTGAGGGTTTTGGCGGGGGCCGGCGACCGGCGACCGGGAGCCGGGGGTGAACAGCTGGTGCGTGGTGTATCTGTGTGTGGGGGGAGTTCAGGCGGCGTCGGCCGCGTTGTCGACGCCGAGGCGTTCGAGCAACCGGCCGCGCAGCTCGGCGAAACGGGGATCGGTGACGTCGCGGGGACGCTCCAGCTCGACCGCTGTCTCGTACGCGATGACCCCCTCGTCCATCACCAGGACGCGGTCCGCGAGCAGGACGGCCTCCTCGACGTCGTGCGTAACGAGCAGCACCGCGCAGCCGCGCCGCTGCCACAGCTCGCCCACCAGGCGCTGGGCCTTGATGCGGGTGAGGGCGTCCAGCGCGCCGAACGGCTCGTCGAGCAGCAGAAGGTCGGGCTCGCGGACCAATGCCCGAGCCAGTGAGGCGCGTTGGGCCTCACCGCCGGAGAGGGTCTTCGGCCAGGCGCCCGAGCGGTGGCTCAGGCCGACCTCCTCCAGCGCCTGTTCGGCGACGGCGCGTTCGGGCCTGCCCGGCAGACCGAGCAGTACGTTGCGCCACACCTTCTTCCACGGCATCAGCCGCGGGGCCTGGAAGGCGACGGCCTTGCGGCGCGGCACGAGGACGGTGCCCTCGATGTCGCGGTCGAGTCCGGCGAGGATGCGTAGGAGCGTGGACTTGCCGCAGCCACTTCGACCGAGAAGGGCCACGAACTCGCCCGGCCGTACATCGAGTTGGAGCCGGTCGATGACCGCACGGCCGTCGAAGGACCGGGTCAGGCCCTCGACGTGAACGGCTTGTGTCGCGCGGGGCGCCCCGGGCGCCTGAGGGCTCACCGGCCCGTGAACGTCGGTCGCCATTGCAGCAGCAGCCTTTCGAAGGAGCGGACGACGAAGTCGGCGAGCAGGCCGAGGAAGGCGTAGACGATCAGGCAGACCACGATGACGTCGGTCCGCAGGAAGTCCCGTGCCTGCACCATGAGGAAGCCGATCCCGGCGTCCGCGTTGATCTGCTCGGCGAACACGAGCGCGAGCCAGGCGATGCCGAGCGAGTACCGCAGGCCGGTCATGGCACCCGGAAGCGCGCCCGGGAGAACGACATGCCGTACGAGCCCCCACTTGGACAGTCCGAGTGACTCCCCGGCCTCGATCAACTGGGAGTCGACGCCGCGGATCCCGGCGTACACGTTCAGATACAGCGGGAAGGACACACCGAGGGTGATGATCGCGACCTTCGGCGCCTCGCCGATGCCGAACCAGATGATGAACAGCGGGATGAGCCCCACGAAGGGCACGGTCCGCAGCATCTGGACGGGGGCGTCCACGAGGTCCTCGCCGATCCGGAACAGACCCGAGAGGAGGGCGAGGCCGGTACCGGCGACGGCTCCGAACAGCAGCCCGGCCGCGACCCGCTGCACGGACGTGCCCATGGCCGCGGGCAGCGAACCGTCGGCGATCAGGTCCCCCGCGACCTGCGTGATCCGCCCGGGTGACGCGAGTACGTCCGACGTCAACACGTCGCTGGCACTGAGCAGTTGCCACAGGGCGAGGAGAAGGGCGGGGCCCGTGGTGCGACGCAGCCAGCGGGGTACACGGGTGCGTCGGGCGGAGCTGGGGACGATGGGTTCGAGGCCGAGAGGACCTTGCCCGGCGGCGTCGGCGGCCGTGGCCCCGGCGGGCCCGGCATTCGCTTCACCTGTACCCGAAATATCGGATTCGGGAGACCCGGGCGGGGCATGACTGATGCTCATGGATTCTCCACGGGGAGGGACGACCGGTGAGGGAACGCACTCCGGCGGCGCCGCGCCGGACATGGATCAGCCGCAGCCGAACACGATCAGACGTGCCGGTGGGACGAGGCGCGGGCGCAAAGAGAAGCGCGAAGAGAAGGAGAGAGTGGTGAGAAAGGCGTCAGCAGCCGCGAGGACACGCGGCGGAGGCCACCCGCAGCAGGTCGATGTGACCGCGCGAAGTGAGCATGACGGGACGCAACATGCCGCTGAACGTAACGAGGTGGCCCCTACAGGGTCAATGGTGTCTCGCGGAATGGACCCCCGGTATCGCCCAACGGGCAGTCGCTGCCGCGCCCGGCCCGGCGGGTGAGCGAGGATGGAGCCATGTCCGATGCCTTCACCACCCGAGTCCTGAACGTCGCCTCCGGCTCCCGGGAGACGGTCGCCGATCTCACCCACGAGTGCGAGGCGTTCCTGCGGGAGGCGGCTGCCGGACGCAGCGGCCTCCTCAACGTCTTCGTCCCGCACGCGACCGCCGGAGTGGCCCTGATCGAGACCGGCGCCGGCAGCGACGACGACCTCCTCGCCGCGCTGCACTCCCTCCTCCCCGCGGACGATCGCTGGCAACACCGCCACGGCAGCCCCGGCCACGGCCGCGACCACGTCCTCCCCGCGATCGTGGCCCCGCACGCCACGCTGCCGGTCATCGACGGTCGGCTGGAGTTGGGTACGTGGCAGTCGGTGTGCCTCGTCGACACCAACAGGGATAATTTGGAGCGAAAGGTGCGACTTTCGTTTCTTGCGGGCTCCTGATCTCCGCCCGATCTTTTGATGCCTCTCTCAAGGTGAACTGACTCCACCTGATCGCCGGTGCGCGGGTAGAACCGGCAAGAAGAGTTCGTGCGTGCCGGTGTATCTGTGTCTGATCTGCAGTGACCTGGCTGGGGGCGTGGGGACTGCAAAGTTGGCGGTCATCGCACCGGCCACGGCGGCCCAGTACTAGAGCCAGGCGTTCGCCGACGCCTGTCGCAGAGCAGTCGTCCGCCGGTTCATGAGCGCGATCGCACGGAGCTGGCGCAGCCTGCGCCAGTGGGCTGGACGATGCCAGGGTGGCGGGCCGCCAAACGCGACGAGGACGCGGTGGCCGCGTGGATCAAGGAGACGTGGCCGCGGGTGGAAAGACGGCGAGGGGCCGGGACGCCTGACTGCGCTCGTGGACCAGGCAGGGCAACTGCTGCGGCCACCGAAGGACCCGCCGCTTCCTCCGCCGCCGACAGCGCCAACTCCACACCGTCCGCGGCTGCTTCCGCGCCGGATGTCCGCTACGCGTTCACGTGGGCAGCCCGATGGCTCCAGCTCAATATCCGCTTCGCGCCATTTCTTGTGGTATCTGTCCAATGATCCGGAACCTCGAACAAAGGGGAGCAGTGGACAGAAGAGGTTTCATCCAAGCCGGTTCGGCCCTGGGGAGCGCCATGCTCCTTCGGGGCCTGGACGTGGCCACGGCGGCTCAGGCGGCCCCGCGGCAGACACTCCCGCCGGTCAAGGACCCGCTGTATCTCAACCCGATCGCCGATCCCCAGGCCATCCCGCGCTTCGCGAACGCGCTGCCGCGGCCTTCGCGCATCGACGTGACGGCGGGCGGTACACGGACCCTGCGGGCGAGGCCGATCATCCAGGACGTGCTCGGCGGCGGACTGGGGCTCACCACCCCCGTCTGGGGTTTCGGGCAGAAAGGGCGACAACGTGACTCCGGGGCATCCGTCAGCTACCCCGGACCGACCTTCGTGGCTCTCAAGGACCGTCCGGTCCACGTGCACTGGGTCAACGACCTGCCCTTCCGCCACCTGCTGCCGGTGGACACCACGATCCACTGGGCCTTCAAGCACACCGACCACACCATCGCGGAGAACGGTGTGCCGTCCGTGGTGCACCTGCACGGCGGGCACACCGAACCCCAGAGCGACGGCCACCCCGACGCCTGGTACACCGTCACCGGCACCCGCGGTCCACGCTTCGCGGGAACGCGGTTCTCCTACGGGAACACCCAGGAAGCCGCCACATTGTGGTACCACGACCACACACTGGGCATCACCCGGCTCAACGTCTACGCGGGTCTCGCCGGCTTCTACTTCCTGCGCGATCGTCATGAGCTCTCGCTCATCGAGCACCACAAGCTGCCCAGCGGGCCGTACGAGATCGAGCTGGTGATCCAGGACCGGATGTTCCACCCGGACGGGCGTCTGGCGTACCCGGACGCCCCCGCCGATTCCCCCGACTGGCCGGGCGGGCCCTCCGTCCAGCCCGAGTTCTTCGGCCAGGTCATCCTCGTCAACGGAAAGGCATGGCCCTATCTGGACGTGGAGCCCCGCCAGTACCGCCTGCGCCTGCTCAACGGTTCGAACTCACGCTTCTACCGTCTCTCCATCGACGGGTCATGGCCCTTCCCCGTCACCCAGATCGCCACCGAAGGCGGTTTCCTGTACCAGCCGCTCCCCCTGCACACACCTCTGGTGATCGCTCCGGGAGAGCGGGTGGACCTGGTAGCCGACTTCCGGGGCCTGCGGGGATCACAGTTCACGCTCACCAACGACGCCCCGACACCCTTCCCCGACGGAACCCCGGTGACCCCGCCCGCTGACAAGATCCTTCAGCTGCGCGTCAGCCGGCCCCTTGACCAGAAGGTGCCCGAGCCGCGATTGCCGAGCACGTTGCGCAAGGCGCCGTTCCTGGTCGACAAGCCGTCGACGCGCACCCGCCGGCTGCTGCTGATCGAAGAGACTGACGGCTTCGGACGGCCCCGTCCGTTGTTGGGCACCGTGGAGCGGGGCGCGCTGGCATGGTCGGACCCGACCACGGAGGACCCCGCACTGAACACGGCGGAGATCTGGGAAGTCTTCAACACCACCCCTGACACCCACCCGATCCACCTGCACCTGGTGCGGTTCCAGGTGCTGGACCGGGCGCCCTTCACCGCGGACCAGGACCCGCAGACCGGTGCGCTTACGAACATCCAGGTCGGCCAGGCCCAGCCACCGGGCCCCACCGAACAGGGCCCGAAGGACACCGTGCAGATGGCACCCGGCCAGGTCACCCGGATCAAGGCGCTGTTCGACAAGCGCGGGCTCTACGTCTGGCACTGCCACATCCTCGAACACGAGGACAACGAGATGATGCGGAACTACCAGGTCACGTGAGCGCGGGGCCACCAGGATCTCTCCAGCCGGCGCCGGCGGTCTCGCGCCGCGGGCCCGGCCGGAGACGCCGCGCATTCCGGCGCCAGCGGGGGCCACGGCGGACTCATTCGAGGAGCACCCCAGATCTCCCCGGGGCGCATGTGGTTCCGTTCCGGGTGGGCGCTCGGGCAGGCCTGGAGTGGCTCATGTCAAGGAGCCCGGTCGGCGGGGGGCCGGTCGGTCCCGTATGGGGACGTGCGGCCCCTGTCCCCGTGAGCGCGCCGTCACCACGCTGGAAGCTGAGCCTGGTCCCAGGAGGTGGAGACGATGTCCCGAACCGTCACGGTGGGCTTCGACGGATCGTCCGAGAGCCGGGCTGCTGCCGAATGGGCGGCGCGCGAAGCACGGCTGCGCGGTCTGCCGCTGAAGATCGTTGACGTCTGGGAGCCGGTGCCGGAGCTCGTGCTCCAGGCCGCGCTGCCCGGCGCCGAGACCCAGCAGCAGTGGACCGAGCGGGTTCCCCGTGAGGCCGCCGAGGGGCTGCGGCTGCGCCATCCCGGCGTGGAGGTGATCACCGTTCACCTCACCGGGGACCCGGCGGAGGCCCTGATCGGGGCGGCGGACTCCGCCGAACTGATGGTGCTGGGCTCATGCGGCTTCAGCGGGATCGTGGGCTTCATGGTCGGCTCGGTCAGCTTGGCCGTCATCGCCCATGCCGAACGTCCCGTGGTACTGGTCCGGGCCGGCGAGCAGGCCGCCGACGAGCACAGGATGGACCCGGCGGGCGTGCCGTCCGCCGCGACCGCCTTCCAGCCCGTCGTCCTCGGCCTCGACACCGGCCGCCCCGACGAGACACTTCTTGAGTTCGCCTTTGATGCCGCCGCGCGCCGGGACGCTTCCCTGAGAGTCGTACACGCCTGGCCAGAGCCGCCCACCTCGTTCTACCGCTTCCAAGGTGACGCCGAGCTCTACGACATGCTCGCACGCAAGCAGGCCACGGTCCTGACCGAGGTGCTGCGCTCCTGGCGGCGGAAGTTCCCGGACATGGAGGTGACCGAGGTGAGCCGGTGCGGCAGCGCCGCGCAGATTCTCGTCGAGGCCTCCCGCGAGGCCTGCCTGGTCGTCGTCGGCCGGCGCATCCGCACCCGCCGCCTCGGCACCCACATCGGCCACGTCGCGCATGCCGTCCTGCACCATGTCGAGGCCCCGGTCGCCGTGGTTCCGCACGACTGATCCGTCCTTGGGGAGGGAGCACGATGGACCTTCCGATCTCGACAAGCCGTTGGAGGAGGTGATGGCCCGGGACGTCGTCGGCACCGCCGAGTACTGCGCCCGGCGGCGCCGGCCGGGCGACCTGCTCGGCGCGCGGCGCCTGGCGCTCGGCGTTGTCACCGCATCGGTCGCCTCTCCAGAACGTAGGTGCCCGGGGCGCAGCTCTCCCTCAGCTCGTCGAGTGCCTTGGCCGGCAGTCGCCGGGCGGAGCCGCGTCGACTGCTGTCGAGTAGTGCGGATGCGGTGTCCAGCCACTGCGGGAGGGGGGCGACGCCGATGAACTCGGCGAGGCGGGTCAGCTCCCCGGCGGGGTGGTCGAGGACGTCCTCGTAGGCAAGCGTGGTGCGCTGGTCCGCGGGCAGTTGGCTGAGGAACTCCGTGCCTTCGGTGACGAGTTCGGACCACAGGGTGCCGAACGTCCGCAGGGGGAGGTTCCGGTCGCGCACGAGGGCGGCATCGAAATGCTCGTCGAGCAGCGGTGACAAGTCCGCAGGCAGCGAGCGCACGTGCGCGTCGGTCAGGTCGGCGAGGCTGTCGACGCCGGCACGTGCCTTGATCTCGCGCAGCAGCAAGATTGTGCGGTACCCGGGATGACGGCTCATGGACAGGGCGCAGTCCGGCCCCTGTCGGAACATGTGCACGAACCTCGCGTGCGGGAACGCGGCCCGTAGCTTTGGTGCCCAGCCTGTCGAGTAACCGGAGCGCTCCACGGCTGCGGTCCGTCCGAACCGTGCACAGAGCAGGCCGAACAGTGCTCGGTGGTGCTCGGCAGCGGTGCGCTCGGGCCACCGGACCACCGCTGCGCAGAGCTCGTCGAGGAGCGCGTCCGGGTCGTCGGTGAGGTGAGGCAACACCATCAGGGAGAGTGCAGGAATACCGGTGGTCTGCGCCGCGTACCTCCCAGGGCGGCGCGTGTAGAGGAACTCCGGCAGCGGCAGCCCGCTACGGATCATCCGCTCGAAGTGCGGAGCGGGCCGGAAGAGCAACTGCCAGAACCCCTCACCGGTCACCTTCCCTGCGGGAAAGGCGACGTCGCCCACGGAGGCCATGAACTCGTTGAGGCTCAGTACGTCCGGGTGGGCATTGAGGATGCGTGACAGCGCAGTCGAGCCGCTACGCCCCGTGCCGATGACGAAGGTCAAGGAACGCATGGTCACCCTCCGCAGCTTCGCAACACTTGGGACCAAGCCCCAGCTACCGCAGCACTATCCATGACCGTAGCCTCTCCAAACTGGCTCTTCACTGACCCGGCAAACGGCGTAGACGGCACCGCGTCGAGCTGGTCCAGGTTCTCGCTGTACAGGAAGACTGCCTTGGCCCTCAGCGTGCCCTGTTCGGACTGGCTGGCCGAAGACGGCGGATTCCAGTTCGCCCCCAGCCGTTCCTGGCGCTCTGGATGAAGACGTCCATCTGCGGGGTGATGTCGGTATAGCGGCGAGAACGCCCATGTGGTGCATGAGCCGTCCCTCTGGGTGACGACCTGCCAGACTCGTCGATCCAGCTGGACAGAGCCAGAATGACGTGACTTCGGAGGTCTCCAGGGTGAGTGAGTGCGCCTTCTGCAGGATCGGGCAAGGCGAGATCGATGAGGACTTGGTCGCCTACCGCTCAGAAAACGTCTTCGTCGTCCCTGCGCTCAAGCAGCGGCAGAACAACCCTGGTCACGCCCTTGTCCTGCCGGTGTCCCACGTGACCGACCTGCATGAGGTTCCAACTGATCTCCTGCATGAGATCTTCGAGGTCACAGCCAAAGTGACCTGTGCGGTGAAGGACGCCTATGGGGCCATCGGAAGCACGGTCACGCAGAACAACCACATCCCCGGTCAAGTGCTTCATCATGTGCACGTTCATGTCGTCCCCCGCTTCGAGGACGACGGGTTCCGCATGCCTGAGACGGCACTGTGCGAAGCACCACGAGACGGGCGACTTGCTCTGACTGCCGCTCTCAGGAAGGCATTGAGGCTGGGAGCCTGAGCTCGGCGGCCCACCCGAGGATCGGTCGTCCAGTCACTGGGGCAGGGAGTTCTGCGGGGATCACGTCAAGTCCGCGCTGACCCGGTGTTGCCGCCCATGCGGAGGCCGATTCCGTCAGCCGTCGAGTTGGGCGCCGCAGTCGATGCTCACCAGGTCGCCGTTGCGCAGCCGGTAGCCGGTGGGGGGCGTGGGACATGGCGTCGTTCGGACGCGCAGATCACGGCTGGGAAAGCTGTGCAACGGGCATCACGCCTACTACTTGCAGTACAAGAACGTCCGCCCCGACTACGTCACCAAGCTCTGGGGACCTGGTCAACTGGGAGGACGTAGCCGCCCGCTACACGACAGCAACCGGCGCCTGACCCGGCATCACGGCCTCACCCGGCGGGCCGGGAAATCACCATGGTTTCCCGGCCCGCGCTATCGAAGGCGGCGCTCCTCGGCCGAGGCCAGTCGGAGAGGCGCTCGCCCGTGGAGGTCGAGAACACGTGGGTCTCGCCGGAGCGGGGGACGATGTGGAGGGTGCTGCCCTTCTCGGGGACGTCGCGGCCGCTGACGCGGACGACGAGGTCCTTGGAGTCCTCGCCGACCTTGGCGGTGCCGTAGACGTAGGCGTCGGCGCCCAGTTCCTCGACGACGTTGACGGTGACGGCGAGGCCCTGGTCGGAGTCGGAGCCGGCGACGTCGAAGTGCTCGGGGCGGACGCCGACGGTGACGGTCTTGTCGGTGGTGGCGGAGATCGCGTCGCGCTGGACCGGGACGACGCTGTTGCCGAACTTCACGCCGCCGTCGGTGATCGGGACCTCGACCAGGTTCATGGCGGGGGAGCCGATGAAGCCGGCGACGAAGAGGTTGGCCGGGCGGTCGTACATGTTGCGCGGGGTGTCGACCTGCTGGAGCAGTCCGTCCTTGAGGACGGCCACGCGGTCGCCCATCGTCATGGCCTCGACCTGGTCGTGGGTGACGTAGACGGTGGTGATGCCGAGGCGGCGCTGCAGCGAGGCGATCTGGGTACGGGTGGAGACGCGGAGCTTGGCGTCGAGGTTGGACAGCGGCTCGTCCATGAGGAACACCTGCGGTTCACGCACGATGGCGCGGCCCATGGCGACACGCTGGCGCTGACCGCCGGAGAGCGCCTTGGGCTTGCGGGCGAGGTATTCGGTGAGGTCGAGGATCTTCGCGGCGTCCTCGACCTTCTGGCGGATCTCGTCCTTCGGCACGCCGGCGATCTTGAGGGCGAAGCCCATGTTGTCGGCGACGGTCATGTGGGGGTAGAGCGCGTAGTTCTGGAACACCATGGCGATGTCCCGGTCCTTGGGCGGCAGGTGGGTGACGTCGCGGTCGCCGATGCGGATGGCGCCGCCGTTGACGTCCTCGAGCCCGGCGAGCATGCGGAGCGAGGTGGACTTGCCGCAGCCGGACGGGCCGACCAGGACGAGGAACTCTCCGTCCTCGATGTGGATGTCGAGCGCGTCTACGGCGGGCTTCTCGGTGCCCGGGTAGATCCGGGTCGCCTTGTCGAACGAGACAGTGGCCATGGGTCGTAGGCCCCCTTCACCGGCAGGAACGTGCCGGACGATCCGAGCCGGACGACTGCGTCCGCCACGAGTGGTTCTGTTGGGGTGTGGTTCGTGGGAGGGCGCGCTCGGGTCCGCTCTCTTCCTGCCCGGTGCCGCCCGGGGCCCCTCTCACCCGTCGTCGGCGAGAGGGGGGTTGCCGGTGGTTGGAGTGCAGCTCATGAGGGAGACAGGGCGGTCCGTCCCCGGAGCTGCTCAGTGGTGGCGCAGGCGCCAGGTGTAAACGTGCTCCCAGGTGAGCGTCTGCCACCAGCGGCCCGTCCAGTCGTCGCTGCGGGTGCGGTAGAGGGTGACGGTGTCACCCGGGAAGCTGTCCGAGAAGGGCACGGGGAGTCCGGAGACGTACTCCTCGACCTCGGCGAACAGGTCCGGGCGTTCGTACATGTCGTGCGAGAGCAGCGACAGGTGGGCCTGGAACGTGTCGGCGTCGAAGGGGTTTCCCGCCGGGTTGGGTGCCGGTGTCTCCAGGGGGGCGACGGCCGCGTCGATCCGGGCGGCGAGGTCCACGAACGCCGTGTTCGGGGTGATGCCGTCGGCGAGGTGGTGGACGTCGTAGACCAGCCCCACCCCGAGGCGGCGGACGCCCGCGTTGTGGACGGTGAAGGCGGGGACGTCGGCCACTGCCCGGGTCACGGCGTCGATGGTCTCCTCGACGGGGCCAGGGAGGTGCCGGCTGCCGACCAGGGTCGCGTGCGGCGGGAACGCGCCCGCCGAGACGAGTCCGTACTGCGCCCGCAGTTGGCTGGTCACGGCGGTGACCGCGGCGCAGGTGACGGGGTCGGGGCGCAGGTAGACGCCGTAGCGGTACGGGTCTCCGGGAGCCTGTGCGAAGCGCTCGTTCGAGTCCGTGGTCGTGATGGTCGTCGTGTTGGTCGTGTCGGTCACTGCCCCGCCTGTTCCCGGTAGTCCTTGATCTTCGCCGTCGCCGCGTCCTGCGCTGCCTTCAGGGCGCTGTCGATCGACTTCTTGCCGCTGAACGCCTGCTGCATCTCCGGCACGACCGCTTCACGCACACCCGGCATGGCGCCGCTGAGGCAGCCGGAGGTGGCCGTCGTGGCCGGGGTGTCGGCGAACTGCTTGCCGAGCACGGCGTAGGGCTCGTGCTGGGCGAGGAACGCCTTCCACGTGGACGAGTTGTCGACGTCGGTGTTGATGGGGGCGTATCCCGATGCCTTGGCGAATCGTTCCTGCGCTTCGGGGGAGGCGAGGTAGCTGACCAGCTTCCAGCCGGCCACCTGCTCGGCCGCGCCGTGTCCGGCCCGGTCCACCCACATCGCGGCGCCACCGATCGCGGCGCCCGCCGTGGACGGCGAGCCGGACAAGGGGTAGGGCAGCGCGCTGTAGCCCTTCATGCCCGCCTCGGTGAGGCCGCCGATCGCGCCGCTGGAGTTGAACATCATGGCGGTCTTGCCCGCGGCGAAAGCCGACAGGGCGGCGTTGCCGTCGTCGCCGGTGTCGAGGCCGACGCCGTCGGTGTAGAGCTTGGCCATGGTGCCGAACGCGGAGCGCTGCGGCCCGCTGGTGAGGGACAGCGCCGTGGCTCCGCCGGACTTCCGGCCGTTGTCCGGGGTGCAGTAGGGGACCCCGGCCGCGGCGGTGAGCTGCTCGAACCACCAGCCGTCCAAGGGCTGGTCGATGCCCTTCACGTCGGGCAGCGCGGCGTGGACCTTCCGCGCGGCCTCCGCCACGCCCGCGAGGGTGCCGAGGGCCGAGCGGTCGACCTTCGCCCGGTCCAGCAGCTTGTCGTTGACGTACAGCAGGGGCATGGACGTGTTCAGCGGTACGGCCAGGAGCTTGCCGTCGGCCGTGTAGTAGTTGCGCGCCGCCGGGCGGAGCTTGTCGAGGTCGAGGTCCTTCGGGTTGGCGGCGGCCATGTCCTGGGCGGAGACGGTCTGTCCGGCGTCGCGCAGATAACCGCTGGTGATGTCGTTGGAGATCATGACGCTCGGTGTGCCGCCACTGCGGGTCGCGGAGGTGTACTTGGCGATGGCGTCGGCATAGTTGCCCTGGAACGACGCCTTCACCACGATCTTTCCGGCGTTGGCCTTGTTGAACGCGTCGATCTCGTTCTGCAGCGCCTGACCGGCCGGGCCGCCGAGGCCGTGCCACAGCGTCACGGTCACCGCGTTCTTCGCGTCGGCCAGCGCCGACGGTCCGGGCGCCGCGTCGGCGGCCTTCCCGTCGTCGGAGCCGCCGTCGGAGCCGCCGCAGGCGGTCAGCGTCAGGGCGAGGGCGGTCGTCAGGCAGCCGGCCGCGACGCGTGCTCGCAGTCTGGCTCGGGGAGGGAGGGACGAAGGAGACGGGGGCATGGCGAATCGTCTTTCTTGCTCGGTTGTGTACGGGTGAGGCTGTGGGGGGCGTCTACGTGGTGACCCGTGCCGCCAGGCCCCGGACCAGGAAGCGCTGGCCGAACAGGACGAGCAGCAGGGTCGGCAACAGGACCAGGAGGGTGCCGGCGTAGATGACGGCCGGTGCGGTGACCTGGTCCACGACGAGTTGGGCGAGACCGACCTGGATGGTCCGGCGCTGGGGGGAGTCGGTGATGAGCAGCGGCCAGAAGTAACCGTTCCACGCCGACAGGGCGCACCACATCGCCGCCGTGACCAACTGCGGCCGCGCCATGGGCAGGACGACGAGCACCAGCGCGCGCACGTCACCGCAGCCGTCCATGCGGGCGGCCTCCCAGACCTCCCGCGGCAGCGCGAGGAACGCCTGGCGGAGCAGGAAGACCGCGTAGCCGGCGGCCAGGTACGGGATGACGATACCGAGCACGGTGTCGCGCAGCCCGAGCCCGCTGACGAGCTGGAAGTTGGGGATGACCAGGCTCTCCCCGGGGAAGGCCAGGGTGGCCAGCACCAGGGCGAAGGCCATGCCGCGGCCGCGCCAGCGGGGGAAGACGAGCGCGTACGCGGCCAGGGCGGCCGTGGTCAGCTGGGCGGCGGCCTGCAGGGCGGTGACGGCCACGCTGACCAGGTACTGCTGGGCGAGGGGCGCGGTGCCCAGGACGGTGCGCACGTTGTCCAGGGTGAGCCGGTCCGGCCTGGGGACGAGCCGGCCGGCGGCCACGTCGGCCGGGGGCAGCAGAGCGGTGACGACGGTGGCGTAGACGGGGAACGCGACGACCACGACCACGGTGCCCAGCCACAGCCAGCGCAGCAGCGAGGCTGCCTGACGGCGTGTCATGCCCACCTCCTCAGCACCCGGAACTGGATCGCGGTGATCAGCAGGACGAGGAGCAGCAGGACCACGGCCAGGGCCGAGGCCGATCCCACATGGGGGAGCGCCTCGCCGAAGGCACGCTGGTACAGCTCGAAGACCAGCGTCGACGTGGCGTCGGCCGGGCCGCCCCGGGTGAGGACCTGGACCTGAGTGAACACCTGCAGCCCGCTGACGGTCTGGGTGACCAGGAGGAATATCAGGCTCGGCCGGAGCATGGGGATGATCACCGACCGGGCCAGCCGCAGCCCCGACGCGCCGTCCAGTGCCGCGGCCTCGATGACGTGCTGGTCGAGCTGGGTCATCGCGGCCAGCAGGACGAGGAAGGCGAACCCGAACTCGTACCAGGCAGTGGCGATCGACACGGAGAGAATGGCCCATTCCGGAGAGCGCAGCCACTCCGGTCCGGTGACGCCGAGGTGGGCCAGCACCTGGTTGAGGGTTCCGACCGCCGGGGCGAACAGGCCCGCGAACACGGCCGCCGACGCCGCCGCCGAGTACGCGAACGGCATGGACAGCAGCACCGACACCACGGCCCGCGGCCTGCGCGCGGCCCGGCGCAGCGGGAGCACCGCGGCGAGCGCGCCGCCCACGGAGAGCAGCACGCTGAGCCCGGCTATCACCACCGTGGTGAGCAGCGCCCGGCGCAGCTCCGGATCGGTGAACAACTCGGTGTACTGGTCGAGTCCGACGAACCGCGTCGGGTCGCCCAGCAGATCGTTGCCGTACAGGCTGAGGACGACACCGCGGACGACCGGCCAGTACGCGAAGACGAGCAGCAGGCCGACGCACGGCAGGACCATGAGCGGACCTGTGAAGCCGCGCGGGAGCCAGACCCGGCGGCGTGCTGCGCCGCGGTGGAGTGGAACGTTCCCAATCATGTGTGGAACGTTCCCACTCGGGGTCCGGCAAGCGCAGTAGCCATCGGGTGAACAGTCAGAAAAAAACGGGTCAGCCGGTCGGAGGGGCCGTCGTGCGGCCCACCACCAGCGTGCCGTTCAGCACCTGGTGGTGGTCGGGCGGCTGCTCGCCGTCGAGCAACCGCACGAGAGCGTCCACGGCCCGGCTGCCGATCAGGTCGATCGGCTGGCGCCAGTGCGTCAGCCCGATCAGGGACGTCGTCAGGTCCCCGATACCGTCGTAGCCGGTCACCGACAGCCGTTCGGGTACGGCCACATCCCGCAGGCGGAGCTGTTCCAGCAGGGCGACCGCGTGACGGTCGCTGGGGGCCATCACGGCGGTGATCCCGGGATGTCGCAGCACTTCGGTCGCCCACGCGCCGGCCGTCTCCCGATGCGGCCCCGGAATTTCGAGCACGCGCGCTCCACGCTCCCGCAGGCAGCGGGTCATGGCCGCCGTCCGTGGCCCCAGCGTCACGGAGCCGCTGAACGGCACGGTGACCACCGCGACCTCACGATGCCCCAGATCGAGGAGGTGGCCCGCCAGCGCGGTGCCTCCCTCGTCCTCGTCGCAGTAGACGCTGGTGATGCTCGGATGCGTTTCCGGTCGCCCCGCCACCACGGTGGGCAACCGCGCGGCGAACGGCAGGATCTGCTCGCTCGGCAGCAGCCCGCTGCACACGAGCAACGCCTCGACCCGCAGCATCGCGAGGGTCTCCAACGCCCGGTACTCGTCACTCACTTCGAACCCGCCGGAGCCCGTCGCGGTGACCACCCGATAGCCGTGGAACGCCGCGCGCTCCTGCATCGCGGTGAGAAGGTTGCCGTAGAAAGGCGTTGCCGCGTCGCGGACGAACGCCCCGACGGTGTAGGTCCGGTGGGCGACCATGGCCCGGGCCACGGCGTTGACGACATAGCCCAGTTCCTCCGCGGCCCGCAGCACCCGCCGCCGGGTCTCCTCTCCTACGCTGCCGCGCCCCGAGACGACCCGGGACACCACCGATTTGGACACCCCGGCCAGCCGGGCCACGTCGATGATCGTGGGGTTGCGCGGCCGGTCAGCCATCGAGCACACCCTCCTGGGCGAGCACGGCGGCGGCCGTTTCGGCTCCCGTCCACACGTGGGCGCGCCAGCCGTGGGCGCGCGCCGCCGCGACGTTTTCCCGCCGGTCGTCGAAGAACACGACATCCGAGGAGGCGCGGCCGAGCCGTTCGTCGGCGCCCCGGTAGATGAGGGGGTCCGGTTTCATCAGCCCGAGATCGGAGGAGAAGACCAGCGTCTCGAAGAGGCCGCTCCATGAGGCCCGCCGGACCGCCTTCGCCAGCGAGCCCGGCGCGTTGGACAGGACCCCCAACGGTATTCCGTGACCTGCCAACCGGGTGAGCAGTTCGCCGGCGTCGGATCCGAGCGCCGCCCAGCACTCGGTGTCGATACGGTCCAACCGGTCGACCCAAGCCTCGTCCAGCGGGCGCCCCAGATCCTTGGCGATCCGGTGCCAGTACTCATCGGGAGGGCCGCCCAGGTCGTAGGCATCGCGGTAGGCCCAGTACGGGCCGGCGAGGTCGGACTCGGGCACGTCGAGAGCGGCGGCCAGCGCGCCCAGCGCACGGCCCGAGGGAGCCAGGACGCCGCCGAGATCCCAGACGACTATGGTTGATGATTCACTTTGGGAACGTTCCACAAGCGGGATGATAGCGACTCTCCTGGGTGGGCATCTGCCCGTGCCCAGGCGGCTCGGTATCAGGCGAGTCGAGGTGCTGCAGCCGCAGCCGGGCCGCCTCGGCTCCCCGGCCGGCAACCGGCTGTGCGACGGTGGTCAGCCCGATCACTTCGGCGAGTTCGTGGTCGTCGACACCGACGACGGTGAAGCCGTTCCGGGCCCCGTCGACGACGGTGGCCGGCGGGACTCTGAAGGGGCGCAGCGCGGCCGCCACTCTCAGGCTCCGCCGCCCGTGCGGCGCGTCAGGTCACCAGGCCTCGGCTCAGGTCACCAGGCCTCGGCGGTACGCATAGACGACTGCTTGTACGCGGTCGCGGAGTTGGAGCTTGGCGAGGATACGGGACACGAAGGTTTTGACGGTCTCCTGGCTTATCAGGAGGGTCGCGGCGATTTCGCTGTTGGAGAGGCCGGCCGAGATGAGGCGATGGACCTCCAGTTCACGGGGGGTCAGCGGGATGTCGTGCGAGGTGCCCTCGGGGGGCCGGATCCGGGCGGCGTACCTGCCCACGAGCTGCCGCGTCACCTCGGGGTCCAGCAGCGCCGCGCCCGCGGCCACGGTCCGGATCCCGTGGAGCAGTTGGGCCGGCGGTGCGTCCTTGAGCAGGAACCCGCTCGCTCCCGCGCGCAGCGCCTCGTAGACGTACTCGTCCAGGTTGAACGTGGTCACCACGAGCACCTTGACCGGATGCGGCACGCCCGCCCCGGCCAGCAGGCGAGTGGCCTCGATGCCGTCGAGCACGGGCATGCGTACGTCCATCACCACGACATCGGGGCTCAGCCGACCCGCGAGGTCGACCGCGGCCTGCCCGTCTCCGCACTCGCCCGCGACCTCAAGGTCGGGCTGGGCATCGATGATCGTGACCAGTCCGGTGCGGATCAGCATCTGGTCGTCGCAGACCAGGACCCGGATCGGCGCGGTCACGACGGGCTGCCCGCGGGTATACGCGCCCGCACGACGAAGCCGCCGCCCGTTCGGTCTCCCGCGCTGAAGTCGCCGCCGAGGACGTCGACCCGTTCACGGAGACCGGCCAGACCCCGCCCGCTCCCGCCGGGGGACCGGGTCCGCGAGCCGGAACCGTCCGTGCTGACCTCCACGGTGATCTCCCTTTCGCCGTGGTGCACCTGGACCGAGGTGCGGCTGCCGTGGGCGTACTTGAGGGCGTTCGTCAGGGCCTCCTGCACGACCCGGTAGGCCACGAGGTCGGCGCTGCCGGTCGACTCCGCCGGCGTGCCCTTCTCGGTGAACTCCACCGGCTGCCCGGCCCGGCGCGTCTGCTCCACGAGCGTGAGAAGTCTGCCGACGGACGGTGTCCTGGCCCCGGTGCCGTGGTCGGGGTTGAGCAGGTCGAGCAGGTGCCGAAGGTCGGTGATGGCCCGTCGGCCGGTATCGGTGACCGCGGTGAGGGTCTGGTCGAGGCGCTCCGGCGCGGCGGTCAGATAGCGTGCCGCCTCGGCCTGCACCACCATCGCCGTCACATGGTGGGTCACGACGTCGTGGAGTTCGCGGGCGATGCGGGCGCGTTCGGCGGTCCGGGTGTCCTCGGCGACGCGACGGCGGCGTTCGGCCTCCGCGGCCCGGTCGCGGCGCAGCCAGGCCCCGGCGCCCCAGGCGAGGGCCAGCACCGGGTAGAACGTCATGAACTCCACCGGCGGTTCGCCCGAACCGAGCTGTAGGAGCGCGACCGCCAGTGGCACATACGCCACGGAGAAGAGGAGTGCGGTGGCGCGCCGGTGCCGTTCCAGATGGGCTCCCGTGCTGAGCAGCGCGATGGGCAGCGCGGTACCCGCGAGTGTGTGGTAGCCGCGGAGCTGGTCGAGGGCGAAGCCGAGCGACACCAGGGCGAGACAGACGACCGGCCACCGTCGGCGCACGGCGAGCGGGAGACATTCGAGGGCGACCACCACGACGGCCACTGCGTCGAAGGGGCGGTCCGGCACGCCGCCGAGCCGCGTCCCGTGGTTGGCGAAGGCCGGCACGCACGACGCGGCGAGGAACAGCAGCCCCAGGGGGAGATCCCGGACGGTGACATCGAACCGGCGCCACCGTTCCGGGACCCGCCGAAGATCGATCACCGGGGGAGTGTAGCGTCGGCGGTGATCCGGTCGGCGCGCCGACGGCGGGCCGGGCGGGGCACCAGATGGCCGCGCCGACGGGCCAGCCGCAGGAACACGATCGTCAGCAGTACGCCGAACAGCACCGAGTACAGGCTTCCCTCCGGGCCGAAGTCGCCGCCGGTGATCAGCACCGGGCCGGACATCGTGGCGTCCAGCAGTCCCCGCGTAGTGCCGTTGCCCGAGACCACGGTGCTGAAGATGCCGGACGCGGCGAAGTTCCAGCCGAAGTGCAGGCCGATCGGCACCCACAGGTTGCGGGTGGCGGCGTACGCGGCGCCGAGCATGCCGCCGGCCTCGATCGCGATGGCGATGGCACCCCACAGGCTGGCGTCCGGGTTGAACAAGTGCATCAGGCCGAACAGCAGGCCGGTCAGCGCGAGCGCGATCCATGTGCCGGTGCGTTCCTCGACGATCCGGAACAGGATGCCGCGGAACATCAGTTCCTCTGTTACGGAGGCGGCGGCCATGAGGCCGAACAGCCCCACCGCGCCCGTCAGCGAGCCCAGGCCGTTGATCTCGTAGCCCCCGAGGAAGGCGATGTTCACGATGACGGCCCCGAACATCGCGACGCCGATCAGCACACCCCGGCCGATCGCGGCCGCTGCACCCTCCCGGGCCACATCCATGGACGGGCGGTGCTCGGTCCGCCGCACCACCCACCCGTGGACAAGTACCGCAAGTACCGCTGTCAGGAGGCCGAGGGCCGGCGTGAGCCACGGATTCCCCCGCACTGCGGCAACGCCCTGGCTGCCGATGAGGGCGACCGCCGCGACGGCCACGAGCTGCCAGACCAGTCTCACTGAAGACTCCTTCGCCCAACGCGCGGCCGGAGCGCCGCGGTTGAGTCGAACGCTACGGAGTCGGTGGTCCGGAATCGTCACCACAGAGTGGACACCTGCGCGTAGCTCGCACGGGGGACGGACACCAGGTGCACGAGGCACGAGCGCGCGGCCGAAGGACTGCCGGATCGACCGTCGGGGCACTGTCGCGGTGCTGTACGGGTGCTGTCGGGGCTAGGGCCCCTGCGGGACGTCCTTGACGAACACGATCCCGTCGTTCCCGGCCAGGTGGGTCGGGTCGAGTGGGGAGTAGCCGTAGTAGGGGGACACGCGGGCAGCGGGCCGTGTGTCGCCGAGGGCGGTGGCCAGCCGACGGGGGTCGACGACGCAGTGGTCCTCCGGGAGCGCGTACAGAAGTCCTTCGACGGAGTCCGGGGGCGGGGTGTCCACACCCTGGTGCCGGATCGTGCCGAGCGCCATGGCCAGGAAGGCATACCCGCCGCCCAGGTGGGCGCTCACCAGCGCGCCCGCGCTCCACCACTCCAGCAGTGGCTGGTCCCACATGCGCATCGTGCTCTTGTGCCGCTGGAGATGCCCGTTGTGGGCGTGGACCAGTGCCGGGCCCCGTTCGGCGACGGCGAGGAGGTTGTCGGCCATCATCAGGTCCCGCAGGCCCACCAGCCGCGCCATGCGGGTCGGTGAGGTGTCGGCCATCCAGAAGTGGTAGCGCAGCAGGCCGGTTGCGGTGCGCCCGTACAAGCGGGCCCGGTCCCAGTCGTCCCGCGAGGTCGCCGTGATCAGGTGCGGCGTCTGCGCGTCGAGCAGCGCCACCAGATCGTCGGCGAGCAGTCGCAGCTCCTTTGCCTCGGCCGACTGCCCCACGGACTGAGCCGGGTCCATCATCGCGGCGGGATTGGTCCACCGGTCGTCGGCGCCGAGCAGGCGGTCGAGCGTTTCCGCGGCGCAGGGGAGCAGGTCCGCGTCCACCTGGGCC
This sequence comes from Streptomyces sp. KM273126, assembly GCF_004337435.2. Classification (NCBI taxonomy): domain Bacteria; kingdom Bacillati; phylum Actinomycetota; class Actinomycetes; order Kitasatosporales; family Streptomycetaceae; genus Streptomyces; species Streptomyces sp. KM273126. Next base: position 1,782,875 of record NZ_SJXB02000002.1, read on the forward strand.
GAGAGGCAGTCGTGGAGCGCGGTGAGGGCCTGCCGGGGGCTCGCGGCGCCGGTGATCTCCAGCGGGCCGTCGAAACCGGCGAAGCGGAGCCGCTCGGACGCGGGCCGGCCGTCGTTGTCGGCGCGGACGTTGTAGGCGCGCATCCAGCGCACGAGCTCGCGGTTGGCCGCGGACGCGCCCCACCCGTGGCTGAATCCTTGCTCCATGACGTCGTCGAGCGTGCCCGTGCCCGAGGTGACGTAGCCGTCCACGACCAGGCCCATCAGACAGTCGCTCTCGATCGCGATCGTCCGGTAGCCCTCCTGCTCGACGAGCTGCTGGAAGAGCTCGTTGCGCAGGTCGAGCAGGCTGTCCTCGCCGTGGGTGGGCTCGCCCAGGGCGAGCAACCGCGGCCGGGCCGGGAGCAGCCTCATGACGGCGGCGGCCTCGACGGCATGGGCGGTGTCCTTGATGTCGGTAACCATGCCTTCAACGCTATCGTTGAACCTTCGATTGAAACTTCTCCGTGATATCGGCAGGCCCATGGCGCGAAACCTTCAAAACGGCGAACGGCTCAGGCCGGTTGATCTGGCACGTGGGCACGGTCTGTCCACGCAGGCGATCAGGAACTACGAGGAGGCCGGCATCCTTCCGGCCGCCGGTCGCACGGCTCACGGCTATCGCACCTACACCTCGCTGCACGCGGCGGCCCTGCGCGCCTTTCTCGCCCTGGTGCCCGGCCACAGCCACCGGACGGCGGCATCGATCATGCGGGCCGTGAACGAGGGCGCGACCGAGGAGGCGTTCCGCCTCATCGACGAGAGCCACGCAGAGCTCCTCGACGACCGCCGGACCCTCCAGGCCGTGGAGAGCGCTCTCCGCGACCTGGCGCCCACGGGGGCGGGAGCGTCCGAATCCGAGCCGACTGCGGTGCCCGAGCCCGGCGCCACGTTCATCGGGCCGCTGGCGGGAAGGCTCGGAATCCGGCCCGCGACGCTGCGCAAATGGGAGCGCGCCGGGCTGGTGCACCCGCGCCGCGACCCCCTGACCGGGTACCGCGTCTACGACGAGGCCGACGTGCGGGACGCCCGGCTGGCCCACCAACTCAGGCGGGGCGGCTACCTGCTGGAGCAGATCGCCCCGCTGATCGCCCAGGTGCGGGCAGCCGGTGGGCTGGAGCCGCTGGAGACCGCCCTGTACGACTGGCGCAGCCGACTGTCCGCCCGCGGGCGCGCGATGCTGGCCGGGGCCGCCGAACTGGAGGCGTACCTCCGCGAGCGCGAACCGGACAGGGCCTGAACCGAGCCGTCGAGGCAGTTGATCCGAGAGGGACAGGGACTGCCGGCGAACAGGTTCGATACGGCGTACCGTACAATGACTCGTATGCCTCGCCACTCCCCGTCACTGGACCGGGCGACCCCGGACCGCATCGCTGAAACCGCCCTCCTCCTGATCGATGAGGGCGGCCCCGAGGCACTGACCTTCCGTGCGCTGGCCACGCGGCTGGAGATCTCCCTCGCTTCTCTCCAGCGTCGCTGCACCGACCTGGCCGGACTGCTGGACCTGTGCACCGACCACCTGGCCGCCCGGCTGCCCGAGGCCGAGCCCGACACCGACTGGGCCGATGCCACCGAGACCCGGTTCACCGCGCTGTACCGACTGCTGGCGGCTCATCCGGGACTGCTCGCGCTGCGTGGCACGCGCCCCTGGCTGGGCCCGAACCTGCTGGCCCGCCTGGTCGAGCCGCAGCTTGCCGACAGCCTCGCGGCCGGGATGACCCCCGAGGCGGCGATCGCCGCGTACCGGCGGATGTACCTGCTCACCCTCGGCAGCGCGAGCTTCGTCGACCACCGCGACCCGAAGTCGGCCCAGACGGCGACCCGCACGGCGCTGGCCGCGCTCGACCCGGAGGCGTTCCCGGTGCTGACCGGCCATCTCGCCGCGATCGTGCCTGCCGTGACCGACCACGAGGTCTACTACGAGGCCCTGCGCCAGCTCATCCACGCGGCCGACCCGGCCGCGACGCCCGCTCCGCCTGCGGGCTCCGCGGTACCCGGTCGCCGCCGCGGAGCCTGACTCGCCGGCCACTCAGCCGGGACATCACACCGAGCCGGGACAACACGACCACCGCCCCCCCTTTATCGCCCAGGAACAGCAAGGACTTCGGCCATGAGCACCACGACTCCCACCGCACGCATCTTCAGCAGCGACAACGCCGCCGGCACCTCCCCGGAGATCATCGAGGCCGTGGCGCGGGCGGCCTCCGGGCATGCCATGCCCTACGGGGCCGACGACAGTACGGCCGCGGTACGGCGTCGGCTGGGCGACATCTTCGAGCGCGAGGTGGACGTACTGCTGGTCTCCACGGGGTCGGCGGCGAACGCACTGAGCCTGGCCGCGCTGACTCCGCCCTGGGGCAGCGTCCTGTGCCACCGCGACAGCCACATCAACAACGACGAGTGCGGGGCGCCCGAGTTCTACACCGCGGGCGCCAAACTCGTCCCGCTCGGTGGTGACGACGCCAAGATCGACCCCGGTGAACTGCGGGCGGCCGGACGGCACAAGGCCGGTGACGTACACAGCGTGGAACCCTCGGTCGTGAGCGTCACTCAGGCCACGGAGACCGGGGCGGTCTACACCCTCGACGAGATCCGCACCCTCGGTTCGATCGCCAAGGATGCCGGGCTGCGCCTGCACATGGACGGTGCCCGGTTCGCGGGAGCCGTCGCCTCCGTCGGCTGCACTCCCGCCGAGCTGACCTGGCGGGCCGGTGTCGACCTGCTGTCCTTCGGTGCCACCAAGAACGGCACGATGACCGCCGACGCGATCGTCGTCTTCGACCGCTCCCTCACCGCCGAACTGGCCTTCCGCGCCAAGCGAGCCGGTCAGCTCGCCTCCAAGATGCGCTTCCACGCCGCCCAGCTGGACGCCTACCTCACCGACGACCTGTGGCTGCGCAACGCGACCCACGCCAACGCCATGGCCGCCCGTCTCCAGGAGGGACTGAAGGGCATACCCGAGGTCGGACTGCTCGGCGCCGCCGACGCCAACATCCTCTTCTGCCGTCTGCCCCAGCAGGTCACGGAGGGGCTCCTGGCCGACGGCTACGCCTTCTACCACGACCGCTGGGAGCCGGGCGTCGTCCGCTTCGTCACCTCCTTCGCCACCACTCCCCAGGACGTCGACCACCTCCTCCAAGCCGTCAGCCGGCATGCCGCCTGACGTTGGACATACCCCGAGGTGTGCTTGGGAAGTGGTGAGCGGGGGTGATTCCGGTGGCGCTCAGGGGCCGGTCGCCCGGCCCCTCACCGCGGTTCCTACCGCTTGATGCCCACCCCGGTCCACAGACTGACCTCGGCGTCCGTGGGGGTGGCGTCACCGGCCGGGGCGTCGGGGCGCCAGCGGTGGCCGACGCTGATGCCGGGGTCGAGGAGGTCGAGCCCTTCGAAGAAGCGCGCGACGTCCTTCTGGGAGCGGAACTGCACCGGTGTTCCGGCGTTGGTGTAGATCGCGGTGACCTTCTCCCAGGTGGACGGGTCGAAGTCGGGCGTGCAGTGGCTCAGTGCCAGGGCGCTGCCCGAGGGGAGGACGCCCAGCAGACGGTCGACGATGCCGTAAGGGTCCTGGGCGTCGGTGATGAAGTGCATGAGCGCGTTCAGGGACAGGGCCACGGGCCGGCCGAGATCCAGGACCTCGGCCAGTTCGGGGGCGTCCAGGAGCGACTGGGGGTCGTTGACGTCCGCCTCGATATACGTGGTACGGCCCTGGGACGTGCTGCGCATGAGGCGCTCGGCGTACTTGAGGACGAGGGGATCGTTGTCGGCGTAGACCACCTTGGCCTCGGGCACCACGGCCTGGGCCACCTGGTGCAGGTTCGGCTCGGTGGGGATGCCGGTGCCTATGTCGAGCCACTGCCGGATGCCGTGCTCGCGCGCGAGGACGCGGGTGGCCCGGTGCATGAAGGCACGGTTCTCGCGGGCGCACACGAAGATGCCGGGATAGGCCGCGGCGACCGATTCGGCCGCCTTCTTGTCGATGTCGAAGTGGTCCTTGCCACCGAGGTAGTAGTCGTACATGCGGGCGGAGTGCGGCCGACTGGTGTCGATGTCCCGCGCGGCGTGGGGGGTGCTCATGCTGTTCCCTTCAGTGGTGTACGTCGGCGTGCCGGGCAGGCCGTGACCAGGGTGGGCCCGAATCCGTCCCGCACGTGCTCTGGTTCAGCCGGCTGCCAGATGGTCGGCGAGGCCTCGCTTGACTCCCGCGACGAACGCGGCGATCTCTTCCGGTGTGTAGATCAGCGCGGGGCCGGCCGGATCGGCCGACTGCCGCAGGGCCACGCGGCCGTCGGCGAGTTGCTTCGTCTCCACGCACTGACCTCCGTTGGGGCCGCTCCACGGACACTCCCAGCCCTGCTCGCCGAGGGCCGCCGCGGGCATTCCGTTGTAGACACTTCCGCCGGTGATGGTCATGAGTACTCCTTGCGCATGCGGTTCAACAGGGCCTTGCTGTCCGCCAAGGAGGTCAGCAGGGACATCCGGTTGTGCGCCTCAAGATGGGCAGCGACGTCGGAGCGCTGGTCGAGATACATGGAGCCGGAGAGGATCTCGCTGTAGACGATGTCGGGCAGCTCACGTTCCTCGAACCGGAAGTAGGTGAAGGGGGCACACACCCCGAAGTGGGCGCCCGCGGAGAACGGCACGATGTCGATGCTGACGTGGTCGAGCTCCGATGCCGCCAGGAGCCGGTCGATCTGGTCCCGCATCACCTCGGGCCCGCCCACCACGCGGTGCAGCACCGCTTCCTCCATCACGACCCACAAGGTGGGCGGGTCGGCCTTCTCCAGCAGGCTCTGGCGGCGCAGCCGCAGATCGACTCTTCGCTCCAGGTCCTCGTCACTGTCGTGCGGGAAGCCCGCGTGCAGCAGGGCGCGCGCGTATCCGTACGTCTGCAACAGCCCCGTGACGTAGTGGGGTTCGTAGGTGCGCAGGGTCTTGGCGCCGGTCTCCAGACTCACATAAGCGGTGAACCAGGTGGGCAGCACATCGCGGTACGGGTACCACCAGCCGGGCTGGTTGGCCCGCTCGGCCAGCGTGACGAACTCGTCGATCTCCTGCTGGCCGGCCCCGTAGGTCTGCAACAACTTCTCGACGTAGAGGGGCTTCAGGGCCACCTCCGCCTTCTCCAGGCGGCGGATGGTCAGGGGCTTCACCCGCAGGGCCTTCGCGGCGTCGTCCAGTGACACCTCCGCACCCTGCCGCATGTCCTGCAGCCGCCGGCCGAGGATCATGCGGAGAACGGTGGGCGCGCTGGTGCCTGCGCCGGAACGAGCCTCGCTCACGCTCTACCTCCTGAGGACTGCCCTGAGCACGAGTCTGACAGTGACTTGCTGATGTCGCCAGACGGATACCAGCAGTCGGATACCGCCTTCCTGAAATTATCAGGCAGGCGGTTGCAGCCTGAACTCGCCTGTGAGCATAGTTACTTGTGTGAGTGATCCCGCCGGGCGACGAGCGATCCTCGTCAACTGCACTTGTGTCCGGTGGAGTTGGCGTGCTCTGACGTCCGGGTCACAAGCCGTCCCCTACCGGCGGGCCCGCTGCTCACCCTCCCCGTCTCCGCACTGCGGCCGCCCCACTATGGAAGGCGACAACCGTGTCCCCCCACACGACTCCCTCCCCCCGGCTCACGGACGTCGCGAGCCCAAGTCGAGCGCATTGGCTTGAACTCCCCGCAGAGCGTTCCAGTGTCAGAGTCGCCCGTCGCTCCATGAGTGCGCGGCTCACCGCGTGGCGCCTGCCCGGTGAACTGTGTGCGGACGCGGAACTGCTCGTGTCGGAGCTGGCCACCAACGCCGTACGCCACACGCTCAGTGCGCGGTTCCTGTGCGGCATCGGGCTCATCACGGAAGCGTGTCTCCGCCTCGAAGTGCACGACCAGGACGGCACGGGCCGCGGTCTGCCCACATGCGAGCCGGGCCCGGACGACGAGAGCGGCCGCGGACTGCTCCTGGTGCAGGAGATCGCGGACAGCTGGGGAGTAGATCGATCGCTGCTCACCGGGGGGAACGCCGTGTGGGCGACTCTGACCATCCCCCTGTGAACCTGTCGGGTGCTTCAAGGAGGGTCACTTCCATCCGTACGCGTACGCGGCGACCCAGGTGATGTCGAGTTGGGCGCTGCTGCCGGGAGCCGCGCCAGGCCCCCGCAGGGCACTTTCGTTCTGGAGCACCCAGGACAGTGGACGGTCCGGCACGTCGCGGGTGTCATGTCCGGTCTGCCGGCCGTCCACGAAGAACCGCACATGTCCGGGCGTCCACTCCGTCGAGACGGTGTGCCACTCCGTCCAGTCGTCGCTCCCCGGGAAGTAGCCCTGCCTGCCTCCGCCGCACGGATGATGGAAGGCGGTGAGCGGGCCCGTCCACTCACCTTCGGGATGGTCCATCTCGCAGCCCCCGCCGTAGTGCAGCCACGCCGACTTGTATCCCGGTGCCGGCTTGGTCACCCTGATACGGGCGCTGTACTTGCCGTACTTCATCTGCATGACAGCGCGCGGCACAACTGCCGCAGCATGCACGGGACCTCCGTTCTCAGGTCGCCACATCCTGATGAACATGCGTCCGTCGCCGTTCTCCGCGGGACCCACGCTCACGGTGTCCTCGGGGTGGTGGACACCCACGACATCCCGGCCCCGGTCGCCCGCCGTGTCGGGCCAACCCGTCGGATAGGCCCACCAGTTGTCGCGGTACGTGCCGCTCAGGCCTCCACAGTACGCGGCGGAGGTGTCGACATGGTGGTCACAGTCGCTGAACGCGCCCAGCGGCACCCGGTCACCGTTGAAGTCCTCCGCGAGGACCTGCCAGAAGGGCCCGCAGTCGCCGCGGGGCAGTTCGGTGCCCCCGGTGGGGCAGGCCTCGGCCGGCCCGGGCGCTCCGTCAGCACGGGGCACACCGAGGAGAACGGCCAGGAGCAGCAGACCCAGGGGGATGAGCAGGGTGCGCCTGCGACGGTGCGGTGCCGCGTGGGAACCCATCGGGAGACCCTCCGATCCTCGGTGCGGGGAGGAGCATCCTCGCCGTACGGCCGGTGCGACGCCATCCCCGGAACGGGGCGCGAACCCCGGAACGGGGCGCGTACCGGACCGTCATGCTCCGCCGCCGGGGAGGCGCACCCGCGTCCGCGGCATGCTCTGCGGGACAGGACCCGGCGGACCACACTGGTGTTGTCGTCCGTCGCGACGAGTGGAGGAGAGCCGGTCATGACCACCCCAACCACCCCGTTCCCCACAGCCCGTGCCGTCAGGGTCACTCCGGAAGGACTCCTGTGGGAGCCCAGCGAACGCTGGGTGCGCGGCCGTAAGGGTGATGTCACCGTCGTGGACAGCAGGCATCCCGTCCTGGTGTGGGAGCCCGATGTGCCGGTGCCGCTCTATGCCTTCCCCCGCGCGGAGGTCCGCGAGGATCTGCTGCGCCAGGCGAAGAATCCCCCGACGGGCGCGCACACCGGGTCACGGATCTTCTACGACCTCGAGGTCGACGGTGATCTGTTCGAGAACGCGGCCTGGACGTACCCCGCCGACGACCTGGGCGGTCACATCGCCTTCGAGTGGTTCCGGCGCAGCGGCAAGGGCCTCGACCACTGGTACGAGGAGGAGGAAGAGATCTTCATCCACCCCCGCGACCCGCACAAGCGGGTGGACGCCGTTCCCAGCAGCCGCCATGTCCGGGTCGAGATCGCCGGCACGGTCGTCGCGGACACCCGCCGCCCGGTCCTGCTCTTCGAGACCGGGCTGCCGACGCGGTACTACATTCCGCGCGAGGACGTCCGCCTCGACCTGTTCGACCCCACCGACCACAGCACCAGGTGCCCGTACAAGGGCACCGCCGAGTACTGGTCGTTGCGGGGCGACACCGACGTGGCGCCGAACGTCGTCTGGAGCTACGCGGCCCCGCTGCCCGCGGTGGGTGCCGTCAAGGGCCTTCTCGCCTTCTACAACGAGGCGGTCGACATCACCGTGGACGGCGAACGCCTGGAGCGGCCCGTCACTCCGTTCACCAAGACGCTCCAGGCTCACCCCGCGAACCGGCCCACGCTCGATCCTCCCCTCTGAGCAGCCGCCGCGGATCGGCGACACGGAAGGCGTACGCCGCCGCTCCGTCCAGACCGAAGCCGGTATGCGGCGGCGGCTCCGCGTAGGGCCGGTCCGAGCCCTGGACGACGGCATCGACCCCCAGCGTGCGGACCATGGCCTCGACGGCGCACGGACCGTACGTCGACGGTGGTCATGACGCTCCTCCCAACAAGCCGCGCAGTGTGCTCAGGACCTCGTCGGATCCCAGGATGTCGCGGCTCACCGCCTCCACGTCCACCCCGCAGGGCCGGTCCTCGTCCAGGCGCGGCACGATCTCCCGGATCGTCCGGTGCAGAAGCTCCGGTCCCCGCCCCAGCGTGGACGGTGCGGCCAGATCCACTGCCTGGGCGGCGGCCACGGCCTCCACGGCGAGCAGGTGACGCAGCCGGGCCAGGACCGTGGTCAGCCGCCGTGCCCCGAGCGCCGCATTGGTCGAGTCGTCCTCGACGGCGTCCGCACCGTGACGGGGGTCGGTGCACACCGGTGTGGACAGCATGCGGATCTCGGCGACGAGTGCCTGCGCCGTCTTGGCCAGCGGCGCGAAGCCCGAGCGCTCCGGACCGTACGGCGACAGGTTCGCGGGCAGCCCGCTGACGGCGGGGTCGAGCAGCCGGCGCATGCGCTCGGCGGAGAGCGACGCGGTCTGCGTCAGGGCCAGCGCGAGGGTGTCGAAGGCGAGCGCCAGGGCCGGGGTGTGGAAGTTGCCGGACGAGTGGATCTCGCCGGTGTCGGCCAGCACCACCGGATTGTCGCCGCAGCCGCCCAGCTCCGGCCCGAGCGCGTCGTCGGCGAAGCCCAGCGCGGCGTACAGCGCACCGTGCACCTGGGCCGAGCAGCGCAGGCTGACGGGGTCCTGAACCCGCCGCGCGTGCCGGGGATCGGTCAGTTGGCCGCCCGCCAGCAGGGCGAGCAGCTCGCCCGCCGCGCGGGACTGACCCGGGGCGGGGCGCAGGCCCAGGACCCGGGGATCGAGCGGGCTCGTGTTCGCCCGGAAACCCTCGTAGGTCAGCGCCGTGACCGCCTGGGCCAAGGTGAGGACGGCGGCGGTCTCGTGCAGGGCGAGAACACCCTGTCCGGCCGCCAGCGGGCTCGCGCTGCACAGCACGTGCCCGTCCTTCGGGCCCAGCGCGGCGGGGGCGAGGCCGGCCCGCCGCAGGGCCTCGGCGCCGTCGAGCACGGTGCCGCCGAACTCCGCTCGGCCCTCACCGATGACGACCAGGCCGACATGGGCCATCTGACACAGATCGGAGGCGCCGATCGACCCCACCTCGGGTAGCACGGGATGCACCCCCGTGTTGAGCATCGCCACGAGCAGCCGGGGGATCTCCGGCCGCACTCCGCTGCCTCCGCCCGCGATGCCGTTCACGCGGGCGAGGACGGCGGCACGTACGACGGGAACCGGCAGCGGATCGCCGACCGCGTTGGCCCGTCCCCGGACCGTACGGACGCTGAACACCTCGAGCTCGCCGCGTGGCAGTGCGTACGACGAGCGGGTGCCCAGGCCCGTCGTCAGGCCGTAGGCCGGCACCTGGCGGTCGACGACGTCGTCCACGACCGCTCGTTCGCGCGCCAGCCGGGGCAGTACCTCGTCCGCCAGCACAACGCGGGCGCCGTGGCGGGCGACGGCGACGACATCGTCGTAGGACAGCGTCCTCCCGTTGACGACGACCTCGGCGACGATCCCTGTCACGAGAATCGCAGCTTCTGGCCCAGGCCGCGCTCCTCGGCCTTCTTGAGCAGGGCGGCACCCAGCGCGATGTCGGAGAGCGAGAGCCCGCGGTGCCAGAACAGGTTCGTCTCGTCCGCACTCTCCCGGCCGGGTTTGCGGCCGGCGACGATCTCGCCCAACTCAGCGTGCAGGTTGGTCTCGTCGAGTCTGCCGGAGTCGACGTGTGCGCGCAGCGCGCCGAACGGCCCGGCGTGGGCCTGGCCCCAGTCGTCGACGACGATCTTGTCCATGATGTCCGTGAGGCCGAGTTCGACGGCACTGTTCGTTCCGTACGGCACGACCAGTGCGCCCGGGGTGATCCACTCGGTCCTGAGCAGCGGCTCGGGCCGCTCCAGGCGGGACGCCTCCACCACGATGTCCGCGCCCTCCACGCAGGTCTTCCAGTCCTCGGTGACGATGACGGGCTTTCCGAGTTCCCGTTCCAGTCGCTCGGCGAACGCATGGCGGCTCTCGGGGCGACGCGAGTGGACGCGTATCTCGGTGAGGTCGAAGAGCCGGTCGAGCAGGCGGACGTTCCAGTACGACGTGGCGCGGGCACCGATGTGCCCGAGGACCCTGGCGTCCGGGCGGGCCAGGTGACGTGCCCCCAGCGCGGTGAGCGCACCGGTCCGCATCTCGGTGAGCGCGGTGGCGTCGAGCACGGCCACCGGCATGCCGGTGCGCGGGTCGAAGAGGTTCAGCAGCGCCATCTCGGAGGGCAGCCCCGCCTTGTAGTTGTCGACGTAGTCGCCCACGATCTTGACCCCGGCCAGCCCGAGCGGGGCGACATAGCCGCGGAGGACGTTGAAGTGGCCGTTGAACGCGGAATCGGGCATCAGATGGACGCGCGGTTCGATGACCGTCTCTCCGAGGCCCTGGGCGCGCAGCCCGTCCTCGACGGCGTCGAGTATCTCGAAGTCGGCCAGTTCGAGCTGTTCGATGTCCGAGCCGTTCACGAAGGTGAACCAGACCGGTTCCATGGGTGTGTCTCCCTACGTCTGAGCTGGCCCATTCTGAACGGCACATCAGCAAGAGAATGTGGGCATTACGTGGACATTACGGACGCCCCCGGCCTGATTTCGTGCGAACGTAACACGCCATTCACAGTCGAGCTTGACTGCCATTCAGCCACCGATAACGCTGCATGACCATATGCAGTCGGGTAAGGGGCAACCTTGATCAGATTCGACACGGTGAGCAAGAACTATCCCAACGGCACCACGGCCGTGGACGAGCTGTCCCTGGAACTGGCCGAGGGCGGCATCACGGTCCTGGTCGGCCCCTCCGGCTGCGGCAAGACCACGACGCTGCGCATGATCAACCGCATGGTGGAGCCGACGGCCGGGACGGTGAGCCTGCGCGGCCAGGACATCCGGGAGATCCGCGCCCCCGAGCTGCGCCGTGGCATCGGGTACGTGATCCAGCACGCCGGCCTGTTCCCTCACCGCACCATCCTCGACAACATCGCGACGGTTCCGCTGCTGCTCGGGTGGAACCGAAGGAAGGCGCGGGCGCGGGCGGCGGAACTGCTGGAACTCGTGGGGCTGCCCGGCGAGATGGGCAAGCGCTACCCGAACCAGCTCTCCGGCGGTCAGCAGCAGCGCGTCGGGGTGGCCAGGGCACTGGGCGCCGATCCGCCGGTGCTGCTGATGGACGAACCGTTCAGCGCGGTCGACCCGATCGTGCGGGCGGAGCTGCAGGCGGAGTTCATCCGACTGCAGAAGGAGCTGCACAAGACGATCGTGTTCGTCACTCACGACATCGACGAGGCGATCAAACTCGGCGACAACATCGCGGTGTTCCGGACCGGCGGCAGGCTCGCGCAGTTCGACACCCCCGAGCGGCTGCTCGCCCACCCCGCCGACGAGTTCGTGGCCGGCTTCGTGGGACAGGACCGGGGCATCCGACGGCTGTCCTTCGTCAAGGCGGCCGAGGTGCCGCTGCGCGATGGCCCGGTGCTGCCGGCGACCACTCCCGTGGCGCGCGCACGGGCGGCGGGCGAGCCGTGGGTGCTCGTCGTCGACGACGAGCGGCGACCGCTCGGCTGGGCCGCGGCAGCCGAACTGCCGGAGAACGGAACGCTCGCGGACGCGTCGCTCACGCGGCTCGGCCACACCTTCAGCCTCGTCGGCGACTCGGCGCGGGCCGCCCTCGACTCGGCGCTCCTGTCGCCCTCCCGGCTCGCGGTGGGCGTGGACACGGACGGCGCGGTCGTCGGAGTCGCGGACGCGTACGAGCTGTCCGCCGCGACTGCCGCCGCCGACAGGGCGGAGGCGGAGGCAGCCTGGGACAAGTCAGCCGGGGCCGAGGAGGAGGCCGGGGGCAAGGCGGACACGGGCAGCGCGGGCGGCGGTGAAGGATGAGCGACGGCGAACCGCTCGTCCGGTGGCAGTGGATCGGCGACCACGCCGGTGAACTGGCCGACTACACCGGTATCCACCTGCGACTGGGCCTTCTGCCGGTACTGTTCGGGCTGATCATCTCGGTGCCCCTCGGGATCCTCTGCCATCGCTGGCGATGGCTGTACGGGCCGGTGCTGACCGTGGCCAACATCCTGTACTCGATCCCGTCACTGGCCCTGTTCATGATCTTCGTCAAGTACACCGGGCTGACCGAGCGCACCGTGATGATCCCCTTGACGCTCTACACGCTGTCGGTCCTGGTACCCAATGTCGTGGACGGGCTGGCCTCGGTCCCCGAACCGGTCCGGCAGGCGGCCACCGCGCTGGGATTCGGCCCGATACGGCGTGTCGTCCAGGTCGAACTGCCGATCGCCGTGCCCATCGTCATTGCCGGCGTACGCGTCGCCGCCGTCTCGTCCATCAGCCTCGTCGCCGTGGGACAACTGATCGGACAGGGCGGTCTGGGCTACTACATCACCCGTGGCCTCCAGCTCGACTTCCCGACGCCGATCGTCACCGCGATCGTGCTGATCATGCTGCTGGCGCTCACTACCGACGCGCTGCTGGTCCTGGCACAGCGACTGCTCACCCCTTGGTCCCGGAGCAAGGTGACGGCGTCATGAACGATCTCCTGAACCAACTCCGGCTCGTGGGGGACTGGCTGGCGTCCTCGAAGCAGTGGCACGGTGACGGGGGAATCCCCCAGCGGCTCCTGGAGCACCTCACCTACAGCGGTCTGTCTCTGCTGTTCGCCGCCCTGATCGGGCTGTCGCTGGGGCTGCTCGTCGGGCACACCGGCCGTGGGGCGTTCGCCGTGGCCGGCGTGGCCAACCTGGCGAGGGCGATCCCCACCTTCGGCCTGGTGGTCCTCGTCGTGACGCTCGCCGGGCTCAGCACCACGCCCGTGCTGGTCGCCCTGGTCGCGCTCGCGGTCCCGCCGATCCTCATCAACACCTTCGAGGGTGTGCGCGGTGTCGACCCCGCCACCAGGGACGCCGCGCGCGGGGTCGGCATGACCGAGTGGCAGGTCCTGGTGCGGGCGGAGGTGCCGATGGCACTGCCGCTGATCCTCCTCGGGTTGCGGATCGCCGCGATCCAGGTCGTGGCCACCGCGACCGTCGCGGCCTATCCCGGTCTCGGCGGCCTGGGCCGCTTCATCGTCGACGGACTCTCCCGCAACGACTACGAGCTGGTCATCGGCGGCTCCGCGCTCGTCGTCGTACTGGCGCTCGTCGTCCAGATCGTGTTCACCGCGCTGCGGCGCACCATCGTCTCACCGGGCCTGCGGGCCACGGTCTCCAAGTCCTGAGCTGTCCGGGCCCTGGCCTCCGGGCTCCGGGCTCCGGGCTCCGAGAAAGGGAAACACCCATGAGAAGCATCCACCACGGCGCTGCCTTCGGCCTGATCGCCGCGCTCTCGCTGACCGCGTGCGGCGGCGGGAACGACAGCGACAGCAACCCGCTGACGGGAGGCGACGGCGGTGACGGCAAGTCCATCGTCGTCGGCTCGGCGAACTTTCCCGAGAGCCAACTGCTCGCCGAGATCTACGCCGAGGCCCTTGAGGCCAAGGGCCTGAAGGTGACGCGCAAGTTCGACATCGGCGCCCGTGAGGTCTACTACGACCAAGTGGTCAAGGGGGGCATCCAGGTCTTCCCGGAGTACAACGGCGCGCTGCTGGCGGTGGCGGTCGACAAGACGAGCACCGCGACCAGCACGGAGGACATCAACGCCGAACTGAAGAAGAAACTCCCGTCGGCGGTGACGATCCTGGACTCCGCCGAGGCCGAGGACAAGGACTCGGTCACGGTCACGGCCGAGACCGCCAAGAAGTACGACCTCAAGAGCATCGCCGACCTCAAGCCGGTGGCGGGGGACTGGACGATCGGTGCCGGCTCGGAGTTCAAGACCCGTATGCAGGGCGGGGTCGGTCTGAAGAAGATCTACGGCGTCGAGTTCGGGAAGTTCCAGCCGCTCGACGCGGGCTCCCAGAGCACCCTGCTGAAGCTGCTCAACTCGAACAAGGTGCAGGCCGCCAACATCTACACCACCGATCCCGCGATCATCGAGGACAAGCTGGTGGTACTGGAGGACCCGAAGAACCTCTACGCCTCACAGAACGTCACGCCCCTGATCTACAAGTCCGCGGTCAACGACAAGGCCAAGTCCGCGCTCAACGCGGTCTCGGCGGAGCTCACCACCCCGGACCTGCTGGAAATGATGAAGAAACTCGTCAACGACAAGGAGGACGCCGCCACGGTCGCGAAGGAGTGGCTGACGAAGGCCGGCCTTGCGAGCTGACCGGTTCGGCCGAGGTCCACACCGCAGGGGGATCTGAACGGGCTCCGTCGGCCGGTCCGCGACGGAGCCCGCTCGTCCGTGATGATGGAGGGTCAGGCGGTGTGCAGCGTCAGGCCGTAGCGGTTGAGGATCTCGTTGACGGGCTGGTACCAGGTCTCGCCGCCGGAGCTGCAGTTGCCCCAGCCGCCGGAGGTGACGCCCTGCGCCTGGTCGCCGCTGATGAAGGAGCCGCCGGAGTCACCGCCCTCGGCGCAGACGCTCGTCTTCGTCATCTGGTGGACGGCGCCCTGGCTGTAGTTGACCGTCTCGTTCTTGGCCAGGACGGCGCCGCAGCGCCAGTGCGTGGTGGAGCCGGAGCGGCAGATGGACGTACCGACGGGGGCCTCGTTGGAACCGCGGACGAGCTGGTCGGGGATGGTGCCCCAGCCCAGGACCACCGGTACGGTCCACCAGCCGCTGCCGACGTTCACCCAGGCGTAGTCGTTGTCAGGGAACGAAGACCCCTGGAAGTTGCCGACGTACGAGCGGTCCCAGCCGTACACCGCGGCACCGGCACCGCCGCAGTGCCCGGCGGTGACGAAGCCGCCGTGCACCGAGAAGCCTATGGAGCAGCGGACGTTGCCGGTGTAGTAGGGGTCGCCGCCCACGGTCCCGGCGGCGAAGGTCTGCGGTGCGGCGGGGGTCTGCTTCACGGTCACGGGGCCCGTCTGACGGGCTTGTGCCAGGAAGTCCTGGACATCGTTGTCATCCTGGCGGGCGGTGACGACGTTCACGACGACCTTGTTGGCCTTGGGGTCGACGTACCAGCTGCTGACACCGGCGGGCGCGGACAGGTCGTCGATGCGCGCCTTCGCCGCGTCGAGCTGCTGCGCGCTGTGCTTCACGAGGCGCACGGTCGCGCCGGTGGCGCGGATGGCCTCGGTGTCCGCGCTGCGGGTGACGGCGACAGTCAGCTTTCCGCTTTCGGCGTCGAACCACGAGCCGCCGTACGACGACCCGGCGGCACGCTTCGCCTTCCGCTCCACGGTTGTCGCGGTCTTCTCCGCGGCCAGGCGCGCCTCGGTCTGACTCCTGGTCAGGCCCAGATCGCGCTGCATGGCGGAGAGGAGCTCGGGGGAGGCCGGTGCCTCGGCCGAGCGGGCCGGGGAGTCCGCGGCGGAGGCGGGCAGGGTGCTCGCGGTGACCCAGGTGCCGAGCAAGAGGAGCGCGGACAGTCCGGTACGCAGGGCTGTTGTGCGTCTCAAGGGAGTGCCCCTTCGTTGTTCCAGCAGGGTGGGGGTGGAACAGCAGAGCTTGAGAGCGCTCTCACTTGCATGCGGGGCAGAGCATAGCCGTGGAACACGGGTAGGTCCATACCAATTACAGGCAATGAGGTACTCGGCGATGAGGCCAACGTCCGTGCGCGGCACGTCGGTTGTCGATGTGAGGTCCAGATCCGTCGATTGGTGTCGGTGTCGGTGTCGGTGTCGGCGTCGGCGTCGGTTCCGTGCCGTGGGCGCGGAGCGGTGGGGTGCCGTCGCGTCGCGCCCCGCGGGGCCTCGGCTGCGGTGGTGCGGCACGGCAGGATGTTCACAGCGGCCAAGGTGAGGGCCGCTTCGCGGTGCTGGTCGAGGACTTAGGAGTCCAGTGTGGACGAGTCCGTGGTCCGGCCTGGAGCGCGAGTCGTAAGTCCTCTGGGCATCACGTCGGGGAGCCGTCCCGGGTGCTCCCGGTGGCGTGAGGGGCCGGCTGCCTCAGCTCCGCGAGTGCTGAGGTGCTGTTCTCCGGGTGCCCGCCCACGCACCCGCTCCCGATGTCCGTCCGCTGGCGCTGTTCAGCGTTGGTAGAGCCCCACGAGGGTGCCGCTCGCGAGCTGTCGTTTCTCGATGATCCGATGTACCTGGTCGGCGCTGGGTGCGTCGGGGAGCACACAGGGTTCCGAAAGGGCGTAGAGGCGGAAGAAGTACCGGTGCGCTTTGTCTCCCGGAGGCGGATGTGGTCCGTCCCAGCCGTGGTCTCCGAAGCCGTTGACGAGTTCGGTGCCGCCGGGCGGGACGTGCCCCGCGTCCACACCGTCGCTGTGGGGGTCGATGCCCACCACGATCCAGTGGGCGAAGGTGCCCGACGGTGCGTCCGGATCCTCGCACATGAGCAGCAGTTCGGCCGCGTCGTCCGGTGCGCCGCTCCATGTCAGCGGCGGGGACGTGTTCTCGCCCTCGTATGCGTACCGCCGCGTGATGAAGGAGTGATTATTGAATGCATTGCTTTTGAGGTCGATGTCAGCCATGTGGCCCGAGGTACCCGCATCGGCCGGGCGTACCCGCCCTTCCGACGCTGGTGCCCGGGACGGTTATTGACGTGCCCACGGCGAGCTCTTAATCTTCTCCGGCACGGTAAGCGCTTTCCAGCAGGTTTCGCAGTGAGCCGACCACCCGGAGACGACCGATGCGTCCGAAGCCCGGCACCTTCACCGCGCACTCAGCCACGGCAGCCCTGCTGAGCCTCGCGGCCACCACCCTCGTCACCCTGCCGGGCGTCACGGCGCACGCGGCGTCCGACTTGGCGACCACCCTGTACGTGGCGACGACCGGCAGCGACAGCAACTCAGGGACACCGTCGGCGCCGCTGCGGTCGATTCAGCGGGCCGTGGACCTGGCACAGCCGGGGGACACGATCCTGATCCGTGGCGGCACCTACGCGCCGACCACGAACATCCAGCTGCTGAAGAGCGGTTCGGCGAGCGAGCCGATCACGATGAGCAACTACAACGGCGAACGGGTCGTCATCGACGGGGAGGGCATGCCGTACACCCCCGGAGAGGTGGGTTCCACCATCCCCCGCGCCCAACGCGGCGCGATCCACATCGAGGGCGAGTACTGGCGGCTCTCCGGGCTGGAGATCATCCACGGGCCCTACGGGGTCTTCGGCGTGGACACCAGCAGCAACGTCTTCGACCGACTCGTCACCAGGGACAACTACGAGTCGGGCCTGCACCTTCAGGGCTCGTCCAGCGACAACCAGATCGTCAACCTGGACAGCTACGGCAACCGCGACCCGCGCAAGAACGGGGAGAGCGCCGACGGTCTGGCCATCAAGGAGGGCTCCGGCAGCGGCAACGTCGTACGCGGCGCCCGGTTGTGGAACAACTCCGACGACGGGCTGGACTTCTGGATGTTCGACGCGTCACCGATCCTCGTCGAGAACAGCCTCGCCTGGGGCAACGGGTTCAACCGGTGGAACCTGCCCGACTTCACCGGTGACGGCAACGGGTTCAAGATGGGCGGCAACGGTGTGGCCGTCGACCACACCGTGCGCAACAGCATCGCCTGGGACAACTCCGCCGGCGGCTTCGTCGACAACAACAACCCCGGGCGGATGAAGATCGACCGCTGTACGGCGTGGCGCAATCCGAAGACCGGATTCAACTTCAGCCGCTCCTCCAGCACCCTGACGAAGAACCTGGCAGTGGCCAACGGCACCGACGCCTCGCTGGGCTCCACCTCCACGGGCAGCGGCAACTCCTGGGACCTCGGCGGCACATGGTCGTTCGCGAGCACTGACCCGAGCACGATCACCGGACCCAGGGCGGCCGACGGCTCCGTCCCGCCCTCCGCGTTCCTGCGTCCTGGCAACGGCGCGGACCTCGGGGCACGGATCTGACCTGATCTGACCTGAGCCGGCCCGGCCCGACCCGGGTGATCTCCGAGGTCGCCGCCACCGGAGGTGACGCGGACACAGCCCATGAAACTGCGCAACGCGTCCCGCCCCGGGTCCGCCCTACTCCTCCGGCAGCGAGCGCAGCACCGCCTGGGCGATGGCGTCCGCCTGGCGGAACATGTCCGCGTTGGCGTGGGCCCGCGCGCCGATCGCGGTGTTCCAGTGGATCCCCTCCGTGGGGATACCGAACGCGTACAGCCCCCGGTTCGGGCGCCCGTCCGCGCGGCGCACCCGCAACTCGGGCAGCTCCACGTCCACCGCCCCGGTCGCCTCCGGTGCGTCCGCGCCTCCCGCGACATGCGGGCGGGCCAGGCCCGAGGTGAGCAGGGCGCGCAGCAGGGGGTCCGCGGTGCTCGCCAGATCCGCGCCCGGCAGCCAGGCGTCGAGCAGTGCGCCGGTCGTCGCCGCCGGCCCGCCGGTGGTCGGGGAGACCGCGTGGAAACGGCTCTCCCCCCGTTCGACGGTGACGGTCGGCCGGGCGCCCAGGAACTCCACGACCCCCGCCTCGTGGAGGGCGATCAGCTCGGCGATCCGCAGCGCCGGAGGCCCGCTCGACAGATGCGCGCCGAACGCCCGGAACCAGGACAGCTCGCGGTGCGAGGGACCGGTCAGCACACCGGAGATGACGATCCGCCGCACCTGCCCCTTGACCGCCGCCACCGCGCCGGCCGCCGCCTTCAGCGGGCTCCGCCCGGGATCCCGGGCCGCGTCCAGGTCCTCGCGCAGCCGCTCGGCGAGCCAGCCGCCGAAGGCCGTCCGGTCGGCGAACCGCAGCCCCGCCAGCGGCCGGTCGAGCGTCAGCAGGTCGAACCGGTCCGCCGGGTCGGGCACTTCCCGGTCGAGCAGGTCCTTCCACTGCTCCGACCCGTGCTCCACGGCCGCGTACCGCTCCAGGAAGCCGGGCGTTCGCACGGCGTCCGGGCGGACCGCCAGCAGCGCCCGGTACCAGGCCGCCCCCGCTTCCTTGGCGATCAGCGGCCAGACCTCCGCCATGAACCCGACCGTGCCGGGCTCCCGCGAGGTCAGGCGCTCGACGGTCGCGCCGTCGAAGTGGCGCAACGTGTGGCCCTCGGGCATCCGGCCGGGCACCTGGCCCCGGGCCAGATAGGGCACGCCCCGGCCCGAGCCGACGATCAGCCGTGGTTCGCGCCCGGACGGCCGGTAGCGCAGCCGTCCGCCAACGGTCGTGAACCGCCCGCCCCGGCCGTGCGTGAGCAGCGCCATGTGGTCGAAGAAGTTGAGCGCGAGACCGCGTACGAGCACCGGTTCGCCCGGCGGCAGCAGATCCAGCGGTGCCTCGTGGGGCTGCCCCGGAGGGACGTACACCAGCCCCGACTCGCGGGCCGCCGCAGCGAGTTCCAGCTGTTCCGGGGCGGGACGCCGGTCGGTGTGGCCGGTGGCGAGGACCACCGCGTCCACGACCAGCGCGCTGCCGTCGTCCAGCCCGAGCCGCAGCCGGCCGGCCCCTCCCTCGCTGTCCCCCCTGTCCCCCCTGTCCCCGCTGTCCGTGCTCTCCTCGTCGAGCGCGACGGCCCGTGCGGGATGGTGGACGACCTGGATGCCCGGCGCGGCCAACGCCACGATGCGCTCATGCGCCCACACCAGATAGCGGCCCATCTCGGCCCGCCCTGGATGGTCCCAGGGCGCCAGGTCCGGAGCGTGGTCGCGGGCCCAGTCCAGGAAGGCGGGCCCGGTGGTGGCCGGACCGGCCATCCGTACGCTGCTGTCGGGGAACGCGGTGGCGTGCCCGGCGAGGGTGTTCATCAGCAGGTGCTCGGGTTGTCCCGGGTGCCACACACGGCCGGCGCCGGGCGACCGGGGCTCGACGACATGCAGTCGGGCCGCCCGGTCGCCGAGGCCCGCGATCAGCCGCTCCAGTACGGCGGTGCCGCGCGGCCCGGCCCCGACGACCGCGATGTGCGCCGTACGCCCGGTCACGCCGCCATGTCCCAGATGTCGGCCAGGACACGCTGGAGGTTGCCGCCGAGGACCTTGACGACGTCCTCCGCGCTGTACCCGCGGCCCACCATCAGCTCGGTGATCACCGGCAGGTCGGCGGGGGTGCCCATGCCCTCGGGGTGGATGCGGTCCAGGTCGAGGTCCTCGCCGACGATGGGGATCTCGGGGTACAGCCGGCGGACCCGCGCCATGCCCTCGCGGGAGTACTTGCGCTCGTCACCGACGTCGGTGCCGACGATGACGTGGTCGATGCCGACCAGCTCGACCAGATAGTCGATGTTGTCGGCGAACACCTGCGCGCTCGGCCGGCGGGTCAGACCGTCCTTGTCCAGGAACCCGGACTTGGAGGCGAGCCCGAAGACCCCACCGCGCGCGGCCAGTTCCCGTACGACGACGTCGCTCTTGTTGCGCGGGCTGTCCACGAAGCGGGTCAGCCCCGCATGGGTGACCAGGACCGGCTTGTCGGACAGTTCGATGGTCTCCAGCGTGGAGCGCTCACCGGTGTGCGACAGGTCCAGGGCGACGCCGAGCGCGTTGCACTCCTTGACCAGGGAGCGGCCGAAACGGCTCAGGCCGCCGTTGGCCGTCTCACCGCTGCCGTCGCCCGCGTAGTTCCGGTTCTGGTAGGTGAGCCCCATGAAGCGCAGGCCCATCTGGTGGAAGGCCGCCAGCCGCCACAGGTCCTCGCCGACCGGCTTGCTGTCCTCGAACCCGGCGAACCAGGCGACGGAGCCCTCGGCCCTGGCGCGGGCCACGTCCTGAAGGCCGAACGCCTGGAAGACCCGCCCGTCCGTCTCGGCCAGCCGTCGCTGCCAGCCGACGAGGGCCGCGGCCGCCGCGTCGTAGTCCTGGGAGATGGACACCGCGTGGTTGAGCGCCGTCACGCCGGAGGCGGCGAGCTTGCCGAGATAGGTCTCGTCGGCCCATGCCAGCGGGGTGCAGTCGAGGGCGTTGAAGACCACGCTGTCGCGGTGGAGGGTGGCGGGATCGAGGGGCACGGGGGAACTCCTTGGAACAGAGCGGTACTACCGAGCGGTACTTGGGCGGTACAGGGGTGATACAGGGGCGATACAGGAGTGATTTCCGGGAAGGTCAGCCGGAGCGCAGCGAACGGCGCAGGCCGAGGCCGCGCTCGACGAGCACGACCACGACGACGGACAGCAGGACGAGCAGCACCGACAGCGAGGCGATCGAAGGATCACTGCGGTACTCGACGTACTGGAGTACGGCGACCGGCAGGGGCACGGTGTTCTGCCCGGACACGAAGAGCGAGATCACCGTCTCGTCGAAGGACAGCAGGAAGGCGATGACACCTCCGGACAGCAGCCCCGACCGGATGGCGGGGAGCGTGATCCGCCGGAACGCCGTGAAGCCGCTCGCCCCGAGGGTCCGGGCGGCCTCCTCCGCACGCGGGTCGGACGACATCAGGGCCGCCGACACGGTGCGTACGACGTACGGCACCGTCACGCCGAGGTGGGCCAGGATCAGCCCCCAGTACGTGTCGGTCAACGGGATCGGCGCCAGGATCAGCAGCAGCGCGAGGCCCAGCACGATGTGCGGCACCAGCAGCGGCGACAGGAAGGCCGCCTCGATCGCGGACCGGCCCCGGAACCGCAGCCGGGTGAGAGCCAGCGCGGCCGGCACCCCCGCGATCATGGCGAGCAGCGCGGTCACCGCGGCCGTGACACCGCTGACCTGGATACCCAGGCGGAACGACTCGTTGGCGAACACCTGTCCGTAGGCGTCGAAGGTGAACCCCTGCGGCGGGAACCGCAGATAGGTCGCGTCGTCGAACGACTCCACCAGCACCACGAGGATCGGGGCGAGCAGGAAGAGATAGAGGGCGACGAGGACGGCCGACCACCCGGCCCGGCCCAGCCGGTGGGCCCACGGTATCCGGCCCGTGCGGCGTACGGTCATGAGCGTGCCCCCTGCGGTCCGGTGAAGCGGGCTTCGAGCACCTTCTGGGCGCGCAGGTACACCGCGATAACCACCCCGAACAGGGCGAGCAGCAGCACCGACAGAACGGCGGCCACCGGCCAGTCCAGGGCGGTGGTGGCCTGGTCGTAGATCTCGGTGGCCAGCACGAACACCCGGCCGCCGCCGATCAGACGGGGAGTGACGTAGCCGCTGAGGCTGAGCACGAACACCATCAGCGCCGCGGTGAGCACACCGGGCAGCGTCAGCGGCAGCACGACCCGGCGGAAGACGGTGCGGCGGGGCGCGCCCAGCGAGGCGGCGGCGTGCTCCAGCTCGGGGTCGAGCCGGCCGAAGCCGCTGATCATGGCGAGGATCGCGAACGGCATGTAGATCTCCGTCGACGCGATGATGACGCCCGTGAGGTTATTGGCCAGTTGCAGGGGCTCGCCTATGAGCCCGAGGCCGCCGAGCGTCTTGTTAACGAGTCCCTGGTTGCCGAGGATCGCCATCCAGCCGAAGGTGCGCGCCACCGAGGAGATCAGCAGCGGCGTCACGGCCAGCGCGACCAGCAGGCCACGCCAGCGGCTGGTGGTGCGGGCCAGGAACAGCGCCAGCGGATAGGAGACGACGAGCGTGCAGACGGTGACGAGGACGCCCAGCTCCACGGTCTGCCCGATGACGTTCCACCAGTGGGCACTGCTCAGCACCTCGGCGAAGGTGGCGAACGACACGGTCTGCCGGATGAGGCCGCCTTCCCCCGACTCGTTGAGAGACATCCGCAGCACCCACACCAGCGGCATGGCGTACGTGAGCAGCAGCGCGATGATCCCGGGCGCCAGCAGCGCGAGCGCGTGGCGGCCGGGCCCGCTCGGCCGCACCGGTCTCACGGCAGGCGCGGCCACCGCCTCGGCGGTCTCGGCGGTCATGACGGGTCCGCCACGAGCCGGGGAGCCGCCGGGTCCCAGGAGAGCGCGACCTCGGCGCCGGGGCCGTGGGACGCCTCGCTGCCGGTGGGCCGCTCCACGTCCAGCACCGGCCCGTCGTCACCGAGCCGCACCCGGTAGGCCACGGTCTCGCCCGCGTACGCCGCCGACAGCACCGTGCCGCGGGCTCCGCCGCTCTCGGGTGCCGCCGCCAGGGTGATGCGGTGCGGGCGCAGCATGACGGTGGCGGGGCGCCCGGTCTCGACGGGGTCACCGGCGGCCGGCACCTTGCCGAGGCCCGGCAGCTCCACCACGGTGCGCTCGCCGTCGCGGCCCCGGGAGGTGCCCTCGACCATGTTGGCCCGGCCCACGAAGCGGGCGACGAACGGCCGGGCGGGCCGCTCGTAGATGTCCTGAGGGGTGCCCGTCTGCTCGATGCGGCCCTCGTTCATCACAGCGACGGAGTCCGCCATCGACAGGGCTTCCTGCTGGTCGTGAGTGACGAACACGGTGGTGATGCCGGTCTCGCGCTGGATACGGCCGATCTCGTCCTGCATCGTCGAGCGCAGCCGCGCGTCCAGGTTGGACAGCGGCTCGTCCAGCAGCAGCACTGACGGCTCGACGACCAGCGCACGGGCCAGCGCGACCCGCTGCTGCTGCCCCCCGGACAGCTGCGCGATCCGCCGCCCGGCGAGGTGCCCGAGCCGGACCAGCTCCAGCGCCTCGCCGACCCGGCGCTTCACCTCCGCCTTGCCGACCGACCGCATCTCCAGGCCGAAGGCGACGTTGCGGGCCACGTCCAGGTGGGGGAAGAGCGCGTACGACTGGAAGACGACGCCCATGTCACGGCGGTGCACCGGCACATCGGTCAGGTCACGTCCGTCGACCTCGATACGGCCCGCGGTGGGCGCCACGAGACCGGCGATCAGCCGCAGCGTCGTCGACTTCCCGCAGCCGGACGGGCCCAGCACCGCGAGGATCCGGCCACGCTCCACCGTGAGGTCGATCCCGCGCACGGCGGCGCCGTCCGCACCCGGATACGTCTTGGCCAGCCCGCTCAGGACCAGATGGGGGGTGTCACCCACCGATGACCTCCTGCTTGATGCGGTCGACCCAGGTGGTGTAGCGCGTGGTGAGCCAGTCCCAGTCGGCCGGGATCTGGTTCTTCGCCTGCGTCTCGGACGCGGTCGTACGGTCCTTGACGGCCGCGGACAGCGACGCGTCCTGGTTGACGGGGGCGTAGAAGGCGGCCTCGTCGAACGCCTTCTGGGCCTTGGCGCCGATGGCGTAGTCGATGAACTTCTGCGCCGCCGCGGCATGCGCCGAGTTGTTGACCAGGTTGATCGTGTTGATCTGGGTGACCGTGCCCTCCTTGGGCAGCACCGGCTGCACGACGCCGCCGGACGAGTCCTTGTAGTACTGGCCGCGGGCGTTCCAGCCGACGGCGACGTCCGCCTCGCCGGACTGCACCGCGGTGTACACGTCGGGGGAGGGCTGCCACGTCTCCACGCCACCGGAGAGGCTCTTCAGCTTCTTGATCGCCGGATCGATGTCCGTCTTGTAGTCGGCACCGAGGATCTTCTCCAGGGCGATGATCAGGGCGACGCCCCGGGTGTCCGCGATGGGCATCGCCAGCTTGCCCTTGTACGCCGGGTCCCACAGGTCGTTCCAGCTGGTGGGGGCCTGCTTGACCTTCTTGGAGTTGTAGAGGATCGACAGGCTGTCGATGCTGAAGCCGGGGCCGTAGCCGTCCTTGTTGCGCGCGGACTCGACGAGCCGGTCCAGGTTGGGCACCTTCGCCGTGTCGAGCTTGGCGAACAGCTTCTCCTTGTTGGCCGTCGGGGCGACCGAGCGGTCGATGAGGGCCACGTCGGCGACCGGCCGTGACTTGCTCGCGCGCAGCTTCGCCAGCACCTCGGCGGAGTTCTGGATGGGCACGTACTTGACGGTGATGTCCGGGTTGGCCTTCTCGAACGGGTCGATCACCGTCTTGGTGAACGCGTCCTGGAAGGTGCCGTAGAAGCCCATGAACGTGATGGTCTGCTTGCCCCCTCCGTCACCCGAACCACCGGCGGGTGAGGCGGCGTTGGAGGAGCAGGCGGTGGCGAAGAGGGCGGTCGCGGTCAGTGCCGCGGACGCGGTGAGGACAGAGCGAAGGGAGGGCATGTCGTTCTCCGGGGAGAGTCGTCGGGGAAGCAGCGGGGGAGCGGCGAGGGCGACGTCCGGCCGGCCCGGCACCACGTACGGCCGTGGGCGTCAGCCGGACGTCCTGCTACAGGACTCGCGGGCGGCCGGGCCGTCGCTGTCGCCGTCCGGCCGCTGTGACGGCTCGGCGTCGCCGAGGACCAGCATCAGCCGGTTCGCCCAGGCGAACAGGGCGACGGAGTACACGAGATCGGTCAGTTCCACCTCGGTCAGCCCGGCGGCGCGCAGCGCGGCCACGTCTGAGGCATCGGTGCGCGGCGGGGTGAGCGTGTGCCGCTCGGCGAACCGGGCGATGGCCGCCGGACGGGGCGAGGCGGCCAGCGCGGCGCCGCCCGTGTGCAAAACCTTCTCGGCGGCGGCCTCGTCACGGGAGAGCTGGGCGTACTTGCGGCCGTGCACCGAGGCGCAGTACACGCAGCCGTTGATCCGCGAGACGAGCAGCGTCGCAAGCTCCCGCTCGGGCCTGGGCAGGCCGCCGCGGCCGTACATGACCGTGTTGTAGACGTGCGTGCGGTGGTCGAGGGCCGCGGGGTCGTGCAGCAGGGTTCGGTAGTAGGGGGAGGCGACCGAGAGCGTGGCGTGCGCGTCGATCACCGCCTGCTGTACGGCACTGAGGGACGCGGCGTCCACGGCGGGGATGCGGGGCTGCCAGGTGAGCTGGGCCAGGGTGAAGACGGGGGCCGTGAGCGGCTCCTCGGCGACCGGCTCGCCCGTGGGCTGCTCGCCTGTGGGCCGATCGTCCGCGGGGTCTACGGCCGTGCCGGGGGCGGCCGCGGGTGCCGGGGGTGCGTCGAGCAACGCCAGTCCGGCGGCGACCCGGGCCTCGAAGGCCACGAAGGCGCAGATCTGGGCGAGCGAGACGATCTCGGCCGGACCGAGGCCCTGGGCGGTCAGATCGCCCAGGGCCTCGGGGCTTACGGCGCGGGGTGCGCGGGTGACGGCGTCCGTGAAGCGTCTTACGGCATCGAGGAGGGCGGGATCACCGGCCGGCGGCTCGGTGCCCGTGGCTCCGGCGGTCGCCGGGCCGTCCGCGGCCTCGGCGGAGTAGGTGGCGGCCAGGTCCGGGCGGCCCGTGATCACGGCGACCCGTGCGGCGGCCCAGGCGCGCAGGCCGGGAGTGAGGGCACCTGAGGACTCGGGGGCGAGCAGGGCGCGCCGGGTGGCGTCCATGTGCTCGACGAGTCCGGGGCGGTAGGGCGTGCCGTCCCTCATGTCTGTCCTCCTCACCGACGGGCCGTTCCACGCGGACGTCCGCTCAGTGAGACGTGGCGGGTCGTGGCCGGAGGTGCAAGGTAGCCCCGGCTCCGAGCGCCGCGCAAAGGGCTGTGCTGCCTGTAACAAAGCTGTTCAGGGCCTGGGAGAGGGGTGCTGTGGAGCCTCGTGACCCGGTACCTGATGCAACAGGCTTCCGGTCGGTCGTGGCAGACTTCGCGAGAAGGCGGACATGTGACCTCACCTGTTGCAACAGGTGAGGGCGGCCTGCGGGGTGGATCCCCCTCCGGCGTCGGTGGCGCGGCCTCGACGTTTAACAAAACTTCTCGAATGATGAGACATTGTCCAGGAAGTGAGACGTATGGAAGTCGCTGCCTATCGGGCGGTCGCCGCCGATCTGCGTCGCCGGATCGAACAGGGTGAGATCGCACCGGGCGAGCCGCTTCCCTCACGCGCCGACATCGCCCGTGTGTACGGCGTCGGCTCGAACGTCGCCGCCGCCGCGGTGCGGTCCCTGGAGACGGACGGACTCGTCAAGGGCCGGGCAGGGGTGGGCGTCTTCGTCCGCGAGCCGTCCTCGTCGACGACCATGGCCAGGTCGTGGACGCACCAACGGCTCCAGGGAAGACTGGCGGTCGACGGCGGACGCGACAGCTCCGACGACCGTTCGGTGCGCAGCACCCCGCACTCCAGGACCGAACCGGCCGGGGAGGACGTCGCCCGGCGCCTGGGCATCGCGCCGGCGGACCTCGTGGTGCGCAGCGAGTACCTCCTGGCCCGGGACGGCAGACCGGCCATGTTCTGCGTGAGCTGGGAACCGCTCAGCATCACCGGCGGCACACCGGTCGCCCTCCCCGGAGCCGGCCCCATGGCGGGCCACAGCGTCATCGCCCGTATGTCCTCCATCGGGCTGGACATCACCCGCTCCACCGAGACGGTCACGGCCCGGCTCGCCACCCGGGAGGAGGCGGACGCCCTGGACGTGGTGCAGGGCGCTCCCGTCGCGGCGATCGAGCGCACCTACTACGCCGACGCCCACGCCCTGGAGACCGCCGACCTGGTGGTCCCCGGTGAACGCTTCCGGCTCGCCTACGAGATACCCGCGGTGTCCGACGGCGTGGACATCGCCTGAGCGGGGGCGCCCGTCAGTTGGGCGCGCCCGGCGGGATGCGGGGCAGCGGTTCGACCCGTACCGCATCGGGGTCCGCCAGATAGGCGGACAGCAGCTCCGCGGCCTCGTACTCCTGGGCGCCCTCCTGCCCGGGGCCCGCGGGACGCCGCAGATCGGCGGCGAGCCGGCGCACCACGGCAAGGACCTCGGCCCGGACCGGCGCGTGCAGCCCGGTGCCGCCCAGGACGGTCAGCAGATGGTGCAGGAGCAGCCAGCCCGCCGTGTACTGGACGGCGGCGCCTGCCGTGACACCGGAAGGGACCGGGTCGGTGCGCCGCCACGTGGCGGCCAGAGTCGCGTCCAGCAGCTCGGTCACGCCGGGCACGGCGGGATCGACGGCATGCTGCCAGGCGAGACGGTTCAGACGACCGGGCTCCAGGAGCTGTTCGGTGACCATCGCCGCGGCCGTCCGTGCCGCCGCGAACGGATCGAAGACACGTCCCGCCAGGGTGTCGAAGTACTGCGAGGTCCGGCCGTAGCGGATGCCCGGGGGAGTCAGCACCGCCAACGCCCGGTCGGGCAGAGCCAGTTCCTCGGCGCGCAACAGCTCCGTCAGTGCGCTCACGGCCCGCCGCTGCAGCATGGCGTCCACGGCCACGGTCCCGCCGCCGTTCTCCCCGGCCCGCCCGTACGCGTAGCGGACACCGCCGATCAGGCGGGCCGCGGCCGCCACCTCGTGCCGGTGCAGCAGATGCAGGAGCACGATCCGCTCCTCCAACTCCCCGGTCTGCCGGTCGGGCGGCAGCACGCCGGGGGAGAAACCCGCCAGGGCGACACGGCGCACCCGCAGACACGCGGCGAGCGCGTCCAGCGCGTCCCCGGCACCCGGCATCACCCAGGGCACCCCGTCGGGATGTCCGGCCTCCGGCCCGCGTCCGTCCTCGTCGGTGACGTACACCAGCCCGGCCGCCGCGGCCTCGGCGCGCAGCGCGGCGAGCGCGTCCTCCTCGTCGCGGCCCGGGAACTCGCCGTAGGCGTGGGCGACCAGGAAGTGGTCCCAGGGGCCAAGGCCGGTGCCGTAGGCGGCGGACAGATCGAGCCGCCCCTCAGCGGTCACCCCGATGTGCGGGTGCGGGTAGTCCATCACCGAGGGCCGGGGGTGCCGGGTACTGGCGAAGTTGTGCATGAAGCCGAGGGCGTGTCCGATCTCGTGGGCCGCGAGCTGGCGGACCCGGGCCAGGACCAACTCCTCCACTGCGGCCACACGTTCCGCTTCCTCGGGATGACCGTAGGGCGCCAGCAGGGCCTCGCCCAGCGCCCGCACCTGGTCGAGGCGCTGCGAGCCGAGCCGTACCCGCGCGGTCAGGATCTCGCCGGTCCGGGGGTCGGTGAGCGCCTGCCCGTGTGACCAGCCGCGCCCGGCGCGATGCACCCAGACCACCGCGTTGACATCGGGGTCGTACGGGTCGAAGTCCGCGCCACCCACTTCCACCCGGTAGGCGTCCGCCTGCCCGATCCGGGCGAAGGCGTCCTGCCACCAGTTGCCGCCCTCGACCACCGCCGAGTGAAACGGCTCCGGGACCGCCGGATCCACCTGGAAGACGATCGGCCGCCGGACCCGCGCCGGGTCCGCCCCCGTCCGCTCCAGCCGGAACCTGGGCTGCACCTTGACCTGGGTGTCCGCCGTCCCGGCCAGCCGGTGGTCGGTGTAGCCGATGCCGTAGCCGCCCGAGGCGGGGTGGTAACGCCGGGGCGGCAGTGGCGGATCGGGCAGCCGCATCAGCTGGAGCTGCTGGACGAAGGTGAGGACGGCCGGATCGGCGGCGGCCTCCCGCACCGCCGCACCCTGTCCGGGCCCCCGGAAGGTGAGCAGGGCCGGCAGCCGGACGCCACGGGGACCGGTGCGGCTGTCGGCCGTCAGGGGAAGGCTGGTCGAGGAGTCGAGGACGTAGTCACCCTGCCCGTGCTCGCGCAACTGCTCCGCGATCCGGTCGTGGTCGGTGACGACGAGACCGGTGACATCGACGACCACGACACCGTCGTGCTCCCGGAGCACCGGTCCGCTCCACACGACGGACGGCGCGAAGGATTCCGCACCGGCCCGTACGGCGGCCGGATCGCCGCTGGTCCGGACGTGCTTGTTCCGTACGAGGAACAGCACCCGGTTTCCGACGCGCCGGAACTCCGCGAGCCGGACCTTCCCCGCCCGTCCCCGGTCCAGCCGCAACTCACTGGAGCCGAGGCCCTGGGCCAGGGAGACCATGAGCAGGAAGGCGGAGTCGAAGTCCCGGACGCCGATCAGTACCCGGCCGGGCTCACACCCATCGGTGACGAGTTCCAGGAACTTCGGGGACTCCGGAGAATCCTCCCCGGCGCGAGAAGCGCGGGCATCGTTGTCGGCCATGCCGGTGTCTCCAGGTGCTGTGTTGCGGCGGTACATCGTAGGCGAGGGGACACCGGCCGGCGGGGCCGTGTGCCGGGCGTAGGACGGACGGCTGCGGATGGACGGCTGCGGATGCACGGCTACGGACGCACGGCTGCGACGGGGAGGCGGTGCGCTCACCGCTCATGCGGAGCGCTCACCGCGACTGCAGCCCTAGCGTCCCAGAGCCTTCAGGATCGTTCCCAGTTGCCGGACCGGCTCGGGTCCGGCCATCCGCAACACGACCGTGTCCGCACCGGCCTCCGCCAGTTCGCGGACCTGTCCGGCGGCCTCCACGGCTGTGCCGGACACGGTGAACACCTGCTCGGCCGGGCGGCCGAGCCAGGCACTCTGGCCCTCGACATGAGGCCGTAGCGCCTGCGCCACCTGGTCGGCGTCGTCGCCCACACAACAGAAGGCGAACACCGTCAGCGTGTGGTCGGCAGTGGCTCCGCCCTTGTCGATCAGTGCCCGAGCGCTCTCCAGGTCACGCGGCCCGTGCCCCTCGGCGATCAGTGTGCCGTCGGCGACCCGCCCGGACAGCTCCAGCGAGCGGGGCCGCACGACACCCGCGACCAGCGGCGGCGGCTCCGCGGGCGGATGCACCAACTCCACACCGTCCAGGCGTACTTCCCGCCCGTCCATTTCGACGCGCCCCCCACGCAGCAAGGCGCGCACGGAGGTGATGGTCTCCTCCAGCAGAGCGAGGGGCGACCGCGCCGCGACGCCGACCGACGCCATCCATTCCTGCACCCCGTGCCCGATCCCGGCCACGAGCCGACCCGGGAACACCCGTGCCAGCGTCGCCACCTCCATCGCCAGCAATGCCGGACTCCGCAGCGGCGCGGGCATGATCCCGATGCCGACCCGCAGGCGTTCCGTCGCTCCGAGCGCGACGGACGCGGCCGACACCCCTCCGGGCCACCCGAGGTCCTCGACCACCCAGAGGTCGTCCGCTCCGAGTGCCTCGACCTCGCGTGCGAACCCGGGCAACCCCTCCGGAGCCCAGTCGCGGTCGTACATCACACCGATCCGAATCCTCGTCATGCACGGAAATCTATGTCCGCCCAGGCGAGTGATCAATGGTGTCAGGCGGCGGTGGCCGGGGTCAGGTCAGTGAGCAGGCGGAGCCGTTGAGGGTGAAGGCGCCGGGGCTGGGGTTGGCGGTCGCGCGGGTGGCCGTGAAGCCGACGGTGACCGAGCCCGCCGCGGGGATCGTCGCGGTGTACGAGGCGGAGGCGACGCTGACCTCGGCGCCGCTCTGCGTCGCGGTGCCGCCCCACAGGTTGGTGATGCGCTGGCTGTCGGGGAAGGTCCAGCGGAGGGTCCAGCCGTCGATCGCCGTGCTGCCGGTGTTGCGGATGACGATCTCGCCCTGGAATCCGCCGGACCACTCGTTCGTCACCCGGTAGCCGACGCCGCAGGCCGCCGAGGATCCGCCGGAGGCGGTGGTGACCGTCACGGTGCCGGAGCGCGGTGAGCGGTTGCCGACGGCGTCGCGGGCATAGACGGCGAAGGTGTAGGAGGTGGACGGGGCGAGGCCGGTGACGGTGGCGGAGGTGGCGGCCGTGCTGATGGCCGCGGTCTCGTTCCCGCCGCTGACGCGGACCACGTCGTAACCCGTGACGCCGACCGCGTCGGTGGCGGCGGCCCAGGTCAGCCTGACGGACGAGGAGGTCACGGCGGAGGCGGTCGGTGTCCCGGGAGCGGTCGGGGGAGTGGTGTCGCCGCCGCCCGAGGAGTAGACGGTGGCTTCCTTCGAGGTGGCGGCGATGCCGTTGGCGCCGTTGAAGACGCGCCGGCCCCACGAACTGAGCTGGTTGGGATCGAAGTTGACCGCCAGGTCGAGGATCGGATCGGTGTTGCCGCTCCAGGACCAGGCCAGGTAGCCGAGCCTCAACTGCTGGGCGGCAGCCATCATGGTGTCCTCGTCCGGGTCGCCCCACTGGTCGGCCGGGCCGCCGAACTCACCGATGAGGATCGGGAGTTTCGCGTTGACGAAGGCGTTCAGGTAGTCGGTGATCTCCGCCGCGGTGTCGTAGACGCTGTACATGTGGATCGAGAAGATCAGGTTGCCGGTGGTGTCGGCGGCATGGACGGACTGGGCGTTGGCGCGCATGACGCCCTGCCAGTCCTGGCCCCAGTTGGGAGCGTCCACCATGATCGTGTGCTCGAAGCCGGCGTTGCGCAGCTTCTTGATCGCGGCGATGGTGGGATCGGTCCAGCCCTCGGGATTGGTGTTGCCCCAGGGCTCGTTGCCGATGTTGATGACGACGTAGTTCTCCTGGCCCGCGAGCACGCTCTTCAGACCGATCCAGTACTCGGCCGCCTGGTCGAGGGTCCCGGCCGCGGCATCCTCGCCGTAGCCGGTGGTGTCGTGCACCTCCAGGACGCAGATGAGCCGGTTGGCCTTGCACTGGGAGATGACGTTCGCCACGTCCGAGGCGCTGTTCGCGGTCCATCGATGGCCGTCGGCGAGAACCACCCGCACGGTGTTGGCGCCCAGCGCCTTGACGTCGGCCAGCGACTGCGTCTGGTTCGGATACCAGGTGTGGGCGTGGTTGACGCCCCGCATGACGAAGTCGTTGCCGTTGCCTTCCACCAGACGGCCGTTGGTGATGTGGAGGCCGGTGGCCGCTGCCTGGGCAGGCGTGGCGAAGGAGAGCAAGGGGACGAGCAGGCTCAGGAGGGCGGCCACGACGGCGGCCACTCGTGGGGCGGTGCGGGTGCGGGATCTCATGGCGGCTCCCAAGGGTGAGATGGGGTGACGGTCCGTCAGGAAGAAGCGGTGCGCGCCGTACAAGTGACAGTCGCCGACGGGGCGCCGGCCGTTGCCGGGGCACTGGCGATGAAGCCGAAGGTGGCGCTCGCGCCGGGAGCGAGGGTGCCGTTCCAAGCCTCATTGGTGACGGCGGCCGTGCCGTCGGTCGTCGTTGTGAGGGTGCCTCCCCAGATCTGGGTGAGGCGGGCGCCGTCGGCCGGTGCGACGGTCACGGTCCAGCCCGAGACGGGGGACGCGGACGTGTTGGTCACCGTCACCTCGCCCTGGTAGCCGCCCTGCCAGACGGAGGGCGCCCGGAACGACGCGGAGCAGGAGGGCTGACCGCCGCCCGGGTCACCTGGATCGCCCGGGTCACCGGGGTCGCCGGGGTCTCCTGGGGTACCCGCGTCGAGCAGCGCGGCCAGGGCCGGGTACCAGCGGGCGGCGATCTTGTCGTCGCCGGAGGCGTTGGGGTGTACGCCGTCGTAGGTGTCCGTGGCGGTGCTGAAGCCCGTCCACTGGTCGACCACGGTCACGGAGGAGCGGTCGGTGCTCGTCGTCCGGGCCCAGTCGGGGATCCGGGCGTTGAAGTCGACAACGCGCTGGGCGCAGGCCGTGCAGCTGCCGGGGTTCATCGGGATGAGCTGCGCGACGAGGATCTTCATGTCCGGGTTGGAGGCCCGCATCTGCTCCACGAGCTTGGAGTAGGCGGCGAGAATGCGGTCGGGTGCGATGGCACTCCAGACGTCGTTCGTGCCGAAGTGCATGACAACGATGTCCGGCAGGGTGGCGGCCAGCCGGCCCGGCAGGAGGTTCTGATCCGCCACGCTGGTGACCAACTCGCCGCCGTGGCCCTCGTTGTCCCCGTCATGCGGCTGTCCGCAGCCCTGAGGGCCGAGGGTGCCGACGAAGTCGATGTCCGTGTAGCCGGTGCTCTGCAGCCGGTTCCACAGCACCGCCCGCCAGCAGCCCGGCGAGCCGGTGATCGAGTCGCCCAGCGGCATGATGCGTACGGTCCTGGTCGTGGGGTTCGCGGTGGCTGTGGCGCGGGGCGCGAGTGGTCCCCCGATGGCCAGGAGCAGGGCGGCCAGGAGGCCGAGAACCGCAATGATCCGCACGGAGGTGTTCCGTGGCGGTAAGTGGCGGGTGCTGCGCATGATGGTCCCTTCCCTCGTAAGGTGGGAGCGCTCCCATGAGTCATCAAGCCACCTTGTCATTTACACGTCAAGGCCCCGGGCGGGTCGTCAACGGAGTGCGGCGGCCGTACCCAGCGCGGCCTCGCCGCCGACCGGCAGGGGCGTGAACCGGCTCGCCCTGCGGAAACTGATGATCCATCAGGCGTACGGCGCCAGGGGTTGCACGGCACCACGCCACTGGTACGTGGCCGATGACATCCCCGTCAACGCCATGGGCACGACCCAGAAGTTCGTCCTGCTCCAGGGCGTCATCGATGGCGATCTGATCGAACCAGGCATGTGACGAACCATCTTTGACGGGTGCTGCCCCGACTACAGCGACGGGTGATTGTTCATCACTCACGCGGTCTTTCGGGAGACGAGACCTTCAGGCTCCGCAGCCTTCCCGTGTTGTCGAACGATCCGAAGCCCACCCTGCCGGAGGCGAGGGTGGTGTCGACGGCCGTCATCAGCGGACGCTTCGAGCCGTCGACGTAGACCGCGATCTCGCCGCTGCTCGCACAGCGCACCACCCGCACCCTGTGCCAGTCGGTGTCGTCGATGGCGGGCGGTGCGCCCGTCCTGCCGTTCCACTGGTCCTCGATCCGCACCCGGTCGGCGTCGTTGACGACGAACACGCCGTTGTGCGGGTAGATGGTGTTGTCCGAGGACAGATGGACGTACGAGAACTTCGTGTCCGACTGGTAGTCGAAGACGAGGATCACGTCCCGGTTGGTGATCTCCACGGGGGTGTCGATCCGAACCTCCGCGTCGATCCGTACGTTGGCGTACTCCCGACCCGCGGTCAGCACGGCGTACTCGAACGGGCGGCGCGGGCCCGGGCGTTGGACCCCGGCCTCGGCGAGTACGGCCTCGCGGCCCGGGAACCGCCACTTGGCCGGGGTGACCGGCGCCCAGTTCGCACCGTCCATGACATGGGTGAGCCGGGAGCCGTCGGTGTCGCAGGAGGCGAACGTGCGGGTGCCGGTGACCTTCCAGATCTTGCCGTTGGCCTTGGACAGCAGATACAGCTCGCCGTCGGCGTCCCGCCCGAAGCGCAGGTCCACCCGGGTGTCCCCGGCCAGATCCCGCATCGTGACGCGCTTGCCGCTCTCGTCGTACAGCATGAGCTCGTACAGCTGGGCGAGTTCCTTGCTGCCGCGCCGCATGTCCTTGGTGTCCGCGAACAGCAGACGTCCGTCGACGAGGTCCCCGAAGATGTACGTGCCGCGCAGCTCGGGCAGGTCACGGCCGCGGTAGACGAAGCCGCCGACGACGGCCCGGCCGACATCGGAGCGGCAGTTCCAGTCGGCGGGCGGATCGTGGTCGTAGGCGGCGACGGGATACGTGTAGCCGTACCGCTCGTCGTCCTCGGGGAGCGTGCGGAGCCGCTCGCAGGGGTTGGCAGGTGTCCTGTCGAAGACGAAGGCCCCTTCGCGTTCGCTCCAGCCGAGGTTGTCGCCCGCGCGTACCTCGTAGACGGACTCCACGGCGTGCTCGCCGATGTGACCGAGGTACATGCGGTGGCTGCCGCTCGGGTCCCAGCTGAAGCGGTGCGGGTCGCGCATGCCGTACGCGTAGATCTCGCCCAGCGCGCCGGGAGTGGAGGTGAACGGGTTCCTGGCCGGGATGCCGTACTTGCCGTTGGCGCTGTCGGTGCCCCGTGGGTCGATGCGCAGGATCTTGCCGTGCGGCAGGGCGAGGTCCTGGGGTTCGGTGTTCCGCACGCCCTCGCCGCCGTCGCCGACGGCGACGTAGAGCAGGCCTCGGTCGGGGCTGTCGGGCCGGGCCGTGGGGTTGAAGTCGATCTGCTGGATGCCGTGGATCGTGCCCGCGAAGCCGATGCGCAGGACCTCGCGACGGGTGCCCCGGAAGCTGTCGGCCGTAGGGTCGTCGGCGGTCCACTCGGTGATGACGCCGTGGTACTTCGTCGTGGCGGTCTGCCGGAAATCGGGTACCGCGGTGGTGGCGGAGGCCAGTTCGGTGTGGACGGTGTAGAAGCGGCCGTTGCGCCGGAAGCCGGGGTCGAAGGTGACGAACCCGAAGCCCTGGCCCATGCCCTGGCTGGCGAAGAACTGCGGGGCGAAGGCGGCGGCGACGTCGAGGTAGACACGCGGCGTGCCGTCCTCGACCAGGTACAGCTTGCCGTTGAGGTCGGGGACGGCCATCCGGCCCGACCGGTCGGGTAGTTCGCTCAGGTAGTTGATGCGGGCCTGCCGTACGAGCCGTGGATCGGTGACCGGGCCGGGTGACGGCTCGGTCTTCGGGAAGGCGGCGTACTCCTCGACGGTCAGCCCGATCCCGGAGGCGGCGGGCCGCTCGGGTATGGGGTCGGTGACGGGGTCACCGGCCGCGTACGCCGTGCCGGGGAGGGCGACGAGGGCCGACAGCAGCAGGGCGAGGACGACGAGAGGCGCCAGTAAGAGGGCTCTCGGTCTCACGCAGGGAGATGCGGGCACGGGTGACACTCCTTCGTGACGCGGAGGGGCGGCGGGCGGCGGGCGGTGGCGAGAGGGCAGTGGGTAGGAGGGCGGGGCAGGGGGCAGGGGGCGGAGGGCAGGGGCCAGGGGTCAGCGACTGGTCACCAGGCGGTACTGGGCCCGGATGTGCTCCCCGTCCACCGCCCGGTTCAGGAACATCAGGCTGTCCATGCGGCAGGCACAGGGATTGCGCTCCGCGGTGTTCTGCGGGAAGCTGCCGCCGATCTTGATGCCCCGAGGATCGGTGGGCGATGACCGGTGCGGGCCCGGTCCCGACAGGTCCCAGGGATCGCCGGGCACTGTGTAGAAGCCGTCGAGCCGTTGCCCGTTGCGGTACAGCGCCATGGCTCCGGTGCCGAAGTCGAAGGTGGCGGCGAGGAAGACCCACTCACCCTCGGGCAGCAGGGTCCGCCAGTCCCGGGAGGCGGCGAACGTCTGCGAGCTTGCCCCGTCGACGCGTCGGCCGAGGGCGACCAGCCGCAGCTCGCCGTTCACGTCGATGATCTCCAGCAGGGCCCGCACCGCGTGGCCGTCGGAGTCCCCCGACAGCACTCCGGCCAGGCCGACGGCGCCGTAATGGTCGTCCGGGGCGGCCGTGTTGCTGTTGGGGGCCGGATTCGGGCCGGTCGTCTTGAACCAGCCCATGACGGTGACTCCCTCGGCCGCGTTGAAGGCCCGCAGTGTCGGAATACCGGAGGGACCGTAGACGCCCGCCTTCCAGTCGTCGTTGCCCGGGGCCTGCGGGTTCACCTGCCGTACCTGGAGCGAGGTCCGGCTGCCCCGGTGCGCCCCGTCCGCCGTCCGCATCCGGGCCCCGCCGTTCACCAGGTCGATGTCCGTCCGGGAGAAGCCCAGGTCCCGTTCCTTCGCCGGGGCACCGCGCACGGGGTGCTCGAAGTCGTAGTACGCCGCGAGGTGGGGCCGCAGAGAGGGGTGTACGAGGCCGGGGCGGCCCCCGGCTTCGGCGGGTGCCGCTGCCAGGGCGGTCAGGGCGGTCAGGGAGGCGGCCGCAGCCCAGGTGAGGGCCGTGGCCGTGGGCCGACTGCGTCGCTTGAACATTCCACTCGCTCCTTGGCGCGGTGGGGCATGGACGGGGGGCGGGTCCAGGGCCGGTCAGCGCACGGGTCGGCCACCGAGATAGAGCTCGCCGAGCTGTGGGTCGGCGAGCAACTCGTGTGCCGGGCCCGCGACATGGACCCGGCCGAGGTCGAGGACGCAGCCGGTGTCGGCGGCCTCCAGGGCGCGTCGCGCGTTCTGCTCGACCAGCAGCACGGCGGTCCCCGCGTCCCGCATCCGTACGATCTGCTCGAAGACCACACCGGTCGCCTTGGGGTCGAGGCCCATGGACGGCTCGTCGAGCAGCACCACCCGCGGGCTGACCATCAGCGAGCGCGCGAACTCCACCTGCTTCTGCTGGCCGCCGGAGAGCAGCCCGGCGAGGTCCGTCCATCGCTCGGCCACGACAGGGAAGAGATCCCGCACGAACGCCACCCGCTCGGCGACGACCGCCTTGTCCCGCAGGGTGTAGCCGCCCAGCAGGACGTTCTCGGCGACCGTCATCTCCCTGAAGACGCTGTGCCCTTGGAGGACATGCGCCACTCCGGCGGCCAGCATGCGCTGCGGTCCGCGGCCGGTGACGTCCTCGCCGTCGACGAGGATCCTGCCGGAGCGGGGGGTGAGGAGTCCGCTGGCGACCTTCAGGACCGTGGACTTGCCCGCGCCGTTGGGCCCGACCAGGCAGACGATCGCCCCGGCGGGCACCCGGACCGTCAGCCCGCGCAGGACCAGGGCCGCCCGGCCGTAACCGGCGCGGATGTCGTCGAGTTCGAGCAGGAATTCAGAGCTGGATTCAGAGCTGGATTCAGAGTGGAATTCAGAGGGAAAGTCAGCGTCAGACACCAAGGTATGCCCCGAGGACTCGTTCGTCGGACTGGATCACCGAGGGCGGCCCCTGCGCGATCGGGCGGCCGCGGTCGAACACGATGACGTGGTCGCTGAGGCTCATGACCATGTCCATGTTGTGCTCGACGATCAGGAACGTCCGCCCCTCGGCGTTGAGTTCGCGGACCAGGTCGCAGATGCGGTCGATCAGCGCCGGGTTGACGCCGCCCGCCGGCTCGTCCAGCAGGATCAGCTCCGGCTCGCTCATCAGCACCCCCGCGAGCTCCAGCAACTTCTGCTGCCCCCACGACAGTTGGCGAGCCTCCGCCCGCTCCAGATGCTCGATGCCCATACGGGTCAGCCAGCCGCGCGCCCGCTCGGTCTCCTCGCGTCCGCCCGCGCGTGCGAGTTGTCCGGCGAGAGAGGGAGGACGCACGGCGGCGAGGAGGTTGTCCAGCACCGTCATCCGGGGGAAGACACGGCAGAGCTGGAAGGAGCGCCCGATGCCGGCGCGGGCGATCCGGTGCGAGGGCCTGCCGGTGAGGTCGCGGCCTCGGTAGGTGACGCGGCCCGCGTCCGGGCGGATCATCCCGGTGACGCAGTTGAAGAAGGTCGTCTTGCCCGAGCCGTTGGGGCCGATCAGGGCGTTGACCTTGCCGTGGTGGAAGGTCACGGTGGCGGAGTCCAGCGCGGTGACCCCGCCGAAGGCCTTGGTGAGCCCTGCGGTCGCCAGACTCGGCTCTGGCTCGGGCACGACCTCAGGCGCTCCTTCCGCTTCGTTCACCGTCCCTCACCTCCGTTCCGTCGCTCTGTTCGCGCCGCCCCCGCAGTTCGGCGGCGGTCACCTCCCGGATCGACGTCCCGCCGCTGTCGCGGAACCGGCCGAGCAGAGCTCCGGCGGCCGGGATGACTCCGTCCGGCATGAACGTCACGACCACTCCCAGGAGCAGCCCCGCCACCACCAGGTGCAGAGGGGTGTCCCCGTACTCGACCTTGGCGTACTCCAGCGCGTATCCGACGGCCACGGCCCCGAGCAGCGGCCCGTACAGGTGGCGTACGCCCCCGAGCAGGGCCATCAGCACCATGTACGACCCGCTGAGGATGGAGAACTGGAAGACCGGGTCGAGATCGCCGAACCAGAGCGCGTAGAGCCCGCCGGCCAGCGCCGTGAAGGCGGCGGAGACGACGAAGACCACCAGCTTGTAGGTGTACGTGGGCGTACCGAGGGACTGGGCCTTGTCCTCGTCCTCGCGGATCGCCTTCAGCCCCATGCCGAACCGCGAACGGTCGATGGCCCACCAGGCCAGCAGGGCCGTCGCGAGCAGCGCCAGGAAGAGGAAGTAGAAGGTGCGGTGGTGCTCGGCACGCAGCATGCCCGGGAAGGGCCGCGGTACGACCAGTCCCCGGGAACCGCCGGTGAAGGAGGCCCAGCTCTGGAAGACCAGCAGCAGGACGAGGACGAGCGCGATGGACACGATGACGAACGAGGCGCCGCGTACCCGCAGAGCCGCGTAGCCGACGGGGACGGCGAGCACGGCCACCAGGGCACCGGCCACGAACAGCGCGACGAACGGTGGGAGTTCGGCCTTGACGACCAGCAACCCCGTCCCGTAGGCGCCGAGTCCGGCGAATGCCCCGTGACCGAGGGAGATGTAGCCGGTGAAGCCGCCGACGAAGTTCCAGGAGGTGGACAGCACCGCGTAGTTGAGGATGGCGATGCCCACCGTGATCTCGTACGGGCTCGGGGCCATGGACGGGAAGGAGACGGCCACGGCGACAGCGGCCAGCAGGACGCCGAGGTGCAGCAGCCCGCGCCTCGGGAACGGGACGGACGACAGGGTGTCAGAATCGCTGCGCAAGCCGCCCCCCGAAGAATCCCTGCGGCCTGACCGCCAGGGTGACGAAGAGCGCGACGTAGAAGACGGTCTGCGCCCAGGTGGTGGAGAGCTCCAGTTGCAGCAGGCTCTGCAGCATGCCCAGCGTCATGGCGGCGATGGCGGCTCCCGGCACGCTGCCGAGGCCCCCGACGACGATGATGGCCATCAGCGGACCGATCCAGTGCCAGTGCAGCGACGGGTAGATGGTGGTGTCGAGGGAGAGTGCCGTACCGCCGACGGCCGCCGTGGCGAGGCCGAGCCCGAATCCGTAGCCGGCGATCCGGTCGGTGTCGATGCCGAGCAGCTGGGCGGCCTCGCGGTGCTGGATGGTGGCCCGCAGCGCCTGGCCGAACCGGCTGTGCTTCATCAGGACGTAGAGCCCGAGGAGGGCGAGCGCCGCCATCCCGAAGGCGATCAGCTTGACCACCGCGACGCGCGCCCCGAAGAACTCGATGCTCGCCGAGCTGTAGCCGAGCCGGATACGGCGCTGGGTGCCGCTGAACACGTAACCGAGCAGCCCCTCGATGACCAGCGCCACCGAGAAGGTGAGCAGCACCGACATCATGGTGAGTGTCGCCGGTCGGAGGCGGGTGAGGAGCAGCCGTTGCATGGCGACTCCGGCGGCGAAGAACAGCGGCACGGTGACGAACAGGGTGAGCAGCGGGTCGATCCCGGCCTCCCGGTGGGCGTACCACGCGAGGTAGGCGGCGAGGATCAGGAAGGCGGCGTGGGCGATCATCACGACGCGCATGACGCCGAAGTAGAGGGTGAGACCCGCGGCCAGGAGGGCGTACAGCCCACCCAGCAGCACACCGAGGACGACGCTCTGGAAGACGAGGCTCGCGGAGGGCACGCGGGCATCACCACTTCGGCTTCGGGTAGACCGGACCGGTTTCCTGCTGCGCCTCGGGGAGCACGATCTGGATCTCGCCGTCGACCCACTGCTGGATCATGTGCGCGCTCTGGGGGCGACCCTTGTCGTCCCACTTCAGGGGCCCGACGACGGTCTGCACCGTGTTGCCGCGCAGCCACTCCACCAGCTTGCCCTGGCAGTCCGGGTCCTGGGAGGCGCACTCGGCCGCCTCGACGGCCGCCGCGACGACCTGGCCCGTCGTGTAGGCGTTGGCCTCGTCCTCCTCGGGGGCCTCGCCGAACTGCTCGGTGTACTTCTCGACGAACTCCTTGTTGCTCGGGTAGTCGGCCTTCTGGGTGTAACCGGTGGGGGCGAGGATTCCCTCGGTCTTGTTGCCGATGGCCTTGGCGAACTCCGGTTCGGTCGGTGCGGTGGAGAAGGCTGCCATCTTCGGCTGGTAGTCGAGCTGTTGGAGGGCGACGATCAGGTTGACGCCGTCCTGGTACTGGGTGCCGCCCACCACCATGTCCGCCCCGGAGTCGGCGATCTTGGCCGCGATGTTGCCGAAGTCGGTGGTGTTGGGCGGGTAGACCTCGTCGGCGACGGTCCTGACGCCGCCCTTCTCCAGTTTGTCCTTCAGCCCGTACGCCGTCCCCTGGGCGAAGGGGTCGTCCATGGCGGCGTACGCGACCGTCCGGGGACGCTCGCTCTCCGGCATCGCCAGGATGTAGTCGGCCAGGTGGTTGTAGTGGTCGTCGGCGACGGCCGGAGCCGCGTAGAAGAGGTTCTCGAAACCCTGGGTGAAGACCTCCGGTGCCGCTCCCGCCGGCTCCACGAAGAGCATTCCGTACTCCTCGGCCACACGCGCGGAGGGGACGACGAGCCGGGTGGAGAAGGGGCCGAAGACCAGGTCGACCTCGTCCCTGCCGATCAGTTGCTCGTAGTCGGAGACGACGCGGTCGGCATTGGACTGGTCGTCGAGGATCTTCAGCTCGACCTTGCGGCCGAGGAGTCCGCCCTGAGCGTTGATGATCTTCGCCCAGGCCTTGTATCCCCTTTCGACGCCCTTGCCGGGTTCGGAGAAGTCGCCGGTCAACGGTAAGGAGACACCGATCACGATGGGGTCATCGGACGATTCCTGGGAGCCGGAGCCCGAGCTGCATCCGCTGGCGGTGAGCACCAGGGCGAGCGTGGCTGCGGCGATCCCTCCTTGCAGACGGTGCGTTCTGATCATCGCTGGACACCCCTCGTCGGCTGGACACGCCATACGGGTCGGCCGGAGTTCGTGGTGCAGGAAAGCGCATTCGTCGGAGCTTCCCCCTATGTAAGCCGCCTGGTGCCGATCCGGACAACAGTCGTGCACGCACCAGTTGTCCTTGATGTGACGTCTGGGTACTTGAGGGGCGCATGTGAACACCGTGATCGGCGCCCGCGGTGACTCGACTGTCTGCGTGGGGAGGTGAGTGCGAGTTGGGGGAGTCCCGTCCGTATCGGGAGGTAAGGGGCGGGGCGCAGCTCAGCGTCCGGGCGCTCCCGCGCGCAGTCCGTCCATGATCAGGTCCAGGAGCCGGGTGGCGCGCGGCTGCCAGTCCCCGCGAGGGTCGATCTGCCAGAGGCCGCCGATGGCGAGGAGGCAGTCCTCGGCGGTCACTCCCGGACGGATGGTGCCGGCCTCTTCGTTGGCGCGGAGCAGGAGTTCGGCCGCGGCGGTCACCGGGGCGTGTCCCGGTTTCTCCGCGGACCCCGGTCCGCTGGTGGCCTGCCGGATCGCGTCCGCCAAGCCGGCCTTGGTCATGGCGAACCGGGCGAGGCAGTCCATCCACTCGCGCAGCGCCTGGTCGGGTTCCCGGGTCCTGAGCAGCTGGGCGGCGCTGTCGGCGACCTGCTGCATCTCGTGCCGGTAGATCTCCAGGACGAGCGCCTCGCGATTGGGGAAGTTGCGGTAGAACGTACCCTGCCCGACGCCCGCCTTCTTGGCGATCGCGCTCAGCGGGGCGTCCACGCAGTGGGTCAGCTCGGCCACTGCGACCTCCAGGATGCGCTCGCGATTTCGCTGCGCGTCCGAGCGCAGAGGTGCGTCCTTCTTCTGCACGCGTCCTCCTCGCGGGCCCGTGGCCGAAACCCGTCCTTGCTTAACCGGACAGCTGTCCGTTACGTTTCTATGAACGGACAGCCGTCCGGTCAGGGTCACCTTACCCGTGGAGGCGGGTGGTGTCGGCGGCCGATGGTCGTCGCTCTCACTGTCCCCCCGCGTGCATGTTCCCGAACCGGCGTCGTCACGTGCAGCGCCATCACTGTTTCTCCTTCATTTATCGCCCCTTTCAGGTCACCAACCAATACGTCACCCTCTGATACGTCACCTTCCGATATGTCTCCTGATGCGTCTGACTGCCGGATCGTCTCCCCGACGTGCTCCGGATATGCGAAAGAAGGCTGATCATGGCCCCAGTCCCCTCCTCGACGTACAGCGCCATCACCTTGAACATCAACGGCGAGAAGCACGCGCTGTCCGTCGACCACCGCACCACCCTGCTCGACGCCCTGCGTGAGCGCCTCGATCTGACCGGCACCAAGAAGGGCTGTGACCAGGGGCAGTGCGGTGCCTGCACGGTCCTGCTCGACGGACGTCGGGCCGTGTCCTGTCTGCAGCTCGCGGTGGCGGCCGAGGGACGTGAGATCACGACCATCGAGGGCGTGGCCGAGGGGGAGCAACTGCACCCGGTGCAGCAGGCGTTTCTCGATCTGGACGGCTACCAGTGCGGTTACTGCACACCGGGACAGATCTGTTCGGCGATCGCGGTGATCGAGGAGCACGCCGCGGGCTGGCCCAGCGCCGCCACCGACGACGTCCGGCCCGAGGCGGGGCCGCCACCCCTGACGCCCGAGGAGATCCGGGAGCGGATGAGCGGCAACCTGTGCCGCTGTGGCGCGTACGTGTCCATCGTCCAGGCGGTCGCCCGTGCCGCCGCCGTCGAGGCGAGGACGGCCGGGAACGAGACCGCCGAGACCGCCGAGACCGCCGAGACTGCGGAGGCGGCGGCATGAAGGAGTTCTCCTACCAGCGCGCGCTCGACATCTCCGGCGCGGTCGCGCTGCTCGACGCCGACCCGGACGCCCGTTTCCTCGGCGGCGGCACCAACCTCGTCGACCTGATGAAGACCGGCGTCGAGCGGCCCGCCCGCCTCGTCGACGTCCGTGAACTCCCGCTGGACCGCATAGAGGTGCCTCAGGACGGCGGCCTGCGGATCGGCGCGACCGTCACCAACAGCGACCTCGCCGCCCACCCCGAAGTCCGCCGCCGCTACCCGGCGTTGACGCA
The DNA here is from genome assembly GCF_004337435.2 of Streptomyces sp. KM273126. Lineage (NCBI taxonomy): Bacteria > Bacillati > Actinomycetota > Actinomycetes > Kitasatosporales > Streptomycetaceae > Streptomyces > Streptomyces sp. KM273126. Next base: position 1,827,183 of record NZ_SJXB02000002.1, read on the forward strand.
GGCGGTGCTGGCGGGCGCGTCCGGGCAGCTGCGCAACATGGCCACGGTCGGTGGGAACCTGCTCCAGCGCACCCGCTGCGGCTACTTCGCCGACGTGACCAAGCCGTGCAACAAGCGTGAGCCCGGCAGCGGTTGCCCCGCCGTCGAGGGGGAGCACCACAACCACGCGATCCTGGGCGCTTCCGCGCACTGCGTGGCCACCCACCCCTCCGACATGGGGGTGGCGCTGGCGGCCTTCGACGCCGTCGTGTCGTACGAGACGGCCGACGGGCCCGGCGAGCTGCCGCTCGCCGAGTTCTACCTCCCCGTGGGCGACACCCCGCACCGGGAGACCGCCCTGCCGCCGGGTGCGCTGATCACGGGCGTCACCCTGCCGCCCGCGCCGGTCGCCGCCCACTCGCGGTACCGGAAGGTGCGCGAGCGCGCCTCCTACGCCTTCGCCATCGGCTCGATCGCCGCCGCGCTCGACATCAAGGACGGTGTCGTACAGGACGTGCGGCTGGCCTTCGGGGCGGTGGCGTCCCGGCCGTGGCGGGCCCGCACCGCCGAACGCGCCCTGGCCGGGGCACCGGCCGACGCCGAGACCTTCGCCGCCGCCGCGGACGCCGAACTGGCGGCCGCCGAGCCGCTGCCGCACAACGGATACAAGGTGACCCTGATGCGCAACCTCGTGGTGGCCGTGCTGACCGAACTCGCCGAGGAGACCGCCCGATGACCACCGCCACGACCACGACCGGTACCAGGGCGGTCAACGGCTCCGTCGGCACCGCGCACACCCGTGTGGAGGGCCGGGACAAGGTGACGGGGACGGCCCGGTACGCGGGTGAGATCCCGTTCGCCGAACTCGCCCATGGCTGGCTGGCGCTGTCCACCGTCGCCCGCGGCCGCATCCGCTCGGTCGAGACCGAGACCGTCCTCGCCATGCCGGGCGTGCTGACCGTGCTGCACCACGAGAACGCCCCGCGTGTCGACACCGACTACGTGGGGCTGCTCGGCGCCCCGGACCCGACCGCCGCCGTCTTCCAGCACGACCGGGTGCCGCATGTGGGATGGCCGGTGGCGCTGGTCGTCGCCGAGACGTCCGAGCAGGCCAGGGAAGCAGCCGAAGCGCTCGTCGTGCACTACGAGCAGGAGCCGCACGACGTCGCGTTCTCCGCCGACCGCCCGGACGCGTACGAGCTGGACGCCTTCGGTCCGGCGGTGATGGCCAAGGGCGAACTGGACGCCGGACTCGCCGCGTCCGCGGTCGTCGTGGACGCCGAGTACACCACCCCGGAAGAGCACCACAACCCGATGGAGCCGCACGCGGCGACGGCCCTCTGGGACGGCGGGCGACTGGAAGTCGTCGACTCGAACCAGGGCACCACCTGGGTCGCGAGCGAGCTCGCGAACCTGTTCTCCCTCGACCCGGCCTCGGTGCACGTACGGTCCGAGCACGTCGGCGGCGGCTTCGGCAGCAAGGGCCTGCGCGCCCACCAGGTGGCCGCCGTGATGGCCGCGACCGTGCTCCAGCGGCCCGTCCGGGTCGTCATGACGCGCCGTCAGATGTTCTCGCTCGCCGGCTACCGCAGCCCCACCACGCAGCGGGTCAGGCTCGGCGCCGACGCCGACGGCCGGCTGCGCGCACTGGAGCACAGCTCCCTGAGCCTCACCTCGACCGTGCACGAGTTCGTCGAGGCGAGTGCCGGGCCGGCCCGGGTGATGTACGACGCCGACGCCCACCACACGGCCAACCGGCTCGTACGGCTCGACGTGCCGACCCCGACCTTCATGCGGGCGCCTGGTGAGGCGCCGGGGTCGTTCGCGCTGGAGTCGGCGGTCGACGAGCTCGCCGAGAAGTGCGGCATCGACCCGATCGAGCTGCGCGTACGCAACGAACCCGAGCGGGGTCCCGTCTCCGGGCTGCCGTTCAGCAGCCGCAACCTGATCGCCTGCTTCCGGGAGGGCGCCCGCAGGTTCGGCTGGGCCGACCGGGACCCCCGTCCGGGCCTGCGCCGGGACGGCCGCTGGCTGCTGGGCACCGGCACGGCTGCGGCCTCTTTCGGCGCGATGGCCATGCCGTCCACGGCGGCCGTGACGGCGGAGGCGGACGGGACCTTCACCGTGCGGGTCAACGCCTCGGACATCGGAACGGGGGCCCGGACCGCGCTCACCCTGGTCGCCGCCGACGCGCTGCGGACCACACCGGATCACATTCGTGTGCACATCGGCGACAGCGACCTGGGACCGGCGATCATCGCCGGCGGTTCGATGGGCACCCGCTCCTGGTCGTGGGCGGTCATGATCGCGGCCGAGGAACTGCGGGAGCGGCTCGCCCTGAACACCGGCATCCCGCCGGAGGGGATCACCGTACGGTCGGACACCACCGCGGCCATCGGCGCCCTCTCCCAGAAGGAACGGCACTCCTTCGGGGCGCAGTTCGCCGAGGTCGCCGTGGACCCCGCGACCGGCGAGGTGCGGGTACGGCGCATGCTCGGCATCTTCGCGGCGGGCCGGATCGTCAACCCGCTGACCGCCCGCAGCCAGCTCGTCGGCGGGATGACGTGGGGCATCTCCATGGCCCTGCACGAGGAGGCGGTCCGGGACGCGGCCACGGGCGGTCACTACGGTGCCGACCTCGCGGGCTACCACGTCGCCGCGCACGCCGACATCCCGCACATCGAGGCGGACTGGGTGGACGACGTGGACCCGGACGACCCCGTCGGGATCAAGGGCATCGGCGAGGTCGGCATCGTGGGCGCGGCGGCTGCGGTCGCCAACGCGGTGTGGCATGCGACCGGGGTACGCCACCGCGACCTCCCCATCCGCCCGGACCGCGTACTGACGGCCGGCGGACATGCTTGACATCGCCGAGGAGCTGCACCGCTGGGCCGAGGAGGGTCGGAGCTTCGCCGTGGCCACCGTCGTGGCCGTCAGCGGCAGCGCACCACGCGGCCCCGGTGCGGCCCTCGCCGTCGACAGCGAGGGCACGGCCATCGGATCGGTCTCCGGGGGCTGTGTGGAGGGAGCGGTGTACGACCTGTGCGCGCAGGCGCTGAAGGACGGTGAGAGCGTTGTCGAACGCTTCGGCTACAGCGACGAGGACGCCTTCGCGGTCGGGCTGACCTGCGGTGGGGTCATCGACATCCTGGTCACACCGGTCGGCGCGGACGCACCGGTGAGGCCGGTGCTCCGGCCGGCGCTGTCGGCCGCCGCCCACAGTGAGCCGACGGCCCTGGCCCGGGTCGTCCGCGGCCCGGCCGAACTCCTCGGCCAGGCCCTGCTCGTGCGCCCCGACGGCTCCCACGAAGGGGGTCTCGGCGGCCACGCGGAGCTGGACCGCACGGCGCTCGCCGAGGCCAGGGCCATGCTGGACACCGGCACCACTGGCACGATCGAGCTCTCCGAGGACGGATCACACTGCCCCGGCGGCCTCACCCTGCTCATCGAGTCGAGTGTGCCGCCACCCCGCATGATCGTCTTCGGGGCGATCGACTTCGCGGCGGCGCTGGTGCGCGCCGGCAAGTTCCTCGGCTACCACGTGACCGTGTGCGACGCCCGCCCCGTCTTCGCCACCCGGGCCCGCTTCCCCGACGCCGACGACATCGTCGTCGACTGGCCGCACCGCTACCTGCGGAGCACGGAGACCGACGGGCGCACCGTGCTGTGCGTGCTCACCCACGACGCCAAGTTCGACGTGCCCCTGCTGAAGGAGGCCCTGCGGATGCCGGTCGCCTTCGTCGGCGCCATGGGCTCCCGCCGCACCCACACCGACCGCGAGCGGCGACTGCGCGAAGTGGGCCTCACCGAAGGGGAGTTGGCCCGCCTCAGATCACCGATCGGCCTCGACCTCGGCGCCCGCACCCCCGAGGAGACCGCCCTGTCCATCGCGGCGGAGATCGTCGCGCTCCGCAGGGGCGGGACGGGCGTTCCGCTGACCGGCTCGGGGACACCCATCCACCGTGACGGAGGTGAGCGGGGCGCCGTGGTGGCGGCCTGAAGCGGGGTGGGACGCGACGCGTCGGGCTTCGCTCAGGGCTCCCCGGGGCCCGTCACGGCGCCCGGCGGGGCGATGCCGGCCAGGGAAGCGCGGGCGTGCTCGACCCAGCGGGTCACATTCCGTGGGTCGTACCGCCGGGCCTGGTCTTCGAGTGTGCGGACCGCCGCGCGTACCCCTGCCGCCTCGCCCCCGCGGGCGCCGTTCAGCATGACCTGGGCGCACATCGCGCGCAGGTAGCGGTCGACGCAGTCGCGGCGCCCGTGCCCGCCGACCAGGGTGCGGTAGGCCGCGATGCCCTGGGTGAACCCGTGCGCGGCGGCGGCGTCGCGGCCGCACGCCAGGGCGAAGGTGCCGAGCATGAGGGCGGCCTGGCCGCGCAGTTGCTCGGCCCGGGCGCCAGGGTGTCTGGTGGCGAGCCAGGTGAGCCTGCCCGCGTGCTGTCCGAGGAGCAGGGAGGCCTCACGGCGCTCCCCACGGGCCCCGATGGCGGCCGCCGAACGCACCGCCCCCTCGAATGCGGCGAGTTGGGCGGGCTCGTCGGCGGCCGTGGCGGCGAGCAGCGAGCGCAGCTCCTGCCGCATGCCGCTGAGGGCCTCGAACACGAAGTCGCGAACCTCGCCGCCCCTGCGGTGTGCGGGAGTGCCGGTATCGCCGCCCAGCCACCGGGTCACGGAGCGGGCCGCGCGGCCGAGCGCCGGATCGTCGGCGGACGGACGGCTGTGCTGCGCCGGCGTCTGCTCCAGGGCGCGCTCGGCGCAAGTGGAGGTCGCCCCGGCAGATCAGCGCGGTCGCCGGCGTGCCGCGACCCGGGAGGCCTCGGCGGCGAGACCGGCCCGGCTTCACCCGTCGGGGTGATCCAGCTGTGGGACGACCCGGCAGGCCGAGGGGAAGCCGGTCGGAGCCGGTCCGGCATGCGAGCGCTGGTTGACGATGAGCGGGTTGTCATGCTCAATTGGTCGCATGAACGCCCAGCAGCGCTTGGTCTCGCGCGACCACATCGACTTCGGTCGGGTGTGGTCCGCGGCGTGTTGCGCCTGACACGGCGGCGGGCCGTCTGACCGGCCCATCTCTCCCTCGGTGACCCCGTAGCGGGCCGAGTTCTCCTCTCGCACCGCCGACGCGCGCTGCCGCCGCCCCGTTTCCCCGACGCCACGGCGTCCGCACGCACGCTCCACCTCACCGCACCTTCATCGTCCCTGGCGGACCGTCATGTAGGGCCGCGCGCAGGGCTGTTCCGCCCTGCCCGCGTGCGTCGTCCGACCGGCCCACAGCCCGTACGAAAGGCTCCCTCTCATGCCCGTGGAGTTCCTCGGTATCGCCGCGACGAACAACGGCTCCGAAACCGCACCGCGCTCCGGCGCCGCCTTCGACAAGGACTACACACTCCGCCTCGCCCGCGCGCACGAGGACCACGGCTGGGACAGGGTGCTGTTCGCCTACGGCTCCGGATCGCCGGACCCCGCACCCGCGGCCGCCTATATCGCGAGCAGGCTGGACCACCTCCGGATCCTGCTCGCCCACCGGCCCAACGTCTCGTACCCGACCTACGCCGCGAAGACCTTCGCGACCCTCGACCAGATCAGCGACGGCCGGCTGACCGTGCACTTCATCACCGGCGGCAACGACCGCGAACAGGGCCGCGAGGGCGACACCCTCACCAAGGACGAGCGCTACACCCGCACCCGTGAGTACATCCGGATCGTCAAGAAGATCTGGACCACCCACGACCCCTTCGACCACGAGGGCGAGCACTACCGCTTCCACGACTTCGTCAGCGACGTCTTCCCGGTCCAGCAGCCGCGCCCCAACGTGTCGTTCGGCGGCTCGTCGCCCGCCGCGTACGCAGCGGGAGGCGCCGAGGCCGACATCTACTGCCTGTGGGGTGAGCCCCTCGCGAGGACCGCCGAGCAGATCGAGAACGTGAAGGCCGCCGCGAAGGCCGCCGGCCGCACCGACGTGCCGCGCATCCAGGTGGCCTTCCGGCCGATCATCGCCCCGACCGAGGAACTGGCCTGGGAGAAGGCCCGTCGCACGGTCGGCGCGATCAAGGCCCGCAAGGAGAAGGGCGAGGCGATCACCAAGCGCCACAACGGTCAGGAGCAGCCGCAGAACACGGGCTCGCAGCGGCTGATCGCCATCGCCGAGGCGGGGGAGCGTTACGACCGTGCCCTGTGGACCCCGACGGCCGCCGCCACGGGCGGCGCGGGCAACTCCAACGCCCTGGTCGGTACGCCGGAGACCGTCGCCCAGGCCCTCCTGGACTACTACGACCTCGGTGTCGACATCCTCTCCGCCCGCGGCTACGACCTGCTGGGCGACGCGATCGACTTCGGCCGGCACGTGATCCCGATCGTCCGCGAGGAGGTCGCCAAGCGCGACGCCGAGCGAGCGGCCAGCGGTCCGGGGACCCTCACGGCGGTGAACGGATGACCTCCGTCGCACAACCATCGCCGCCACCAGCTGAACTGACGGTGGTTCAGGTGACGGTGGCCGACCCGCGCGTCAGACCGCTGCTGCGAGAACTCGGCCACGAGTACTCGACGCGCTACGGCAAGGACGCCCACGCCGAGATCTCCCGCTACCCCGACGAGGAGTTCACCACACTGTACGGCGGCGTCCTGCTCCTGCTCCTCGAAGGCGGCGAGCCGGTCGCGGGTGGCGCCTTCCGCCGGTACGACGCGACCACGGCCGAGCTCAAGCGGATCTGGACGCACTCCGCCCACCGCCGGCGCGGTCTCGCCCGACGCGTCGTCGACGAACTGGAGCGCGAGGCGGCAGCCCGCGGCTACCGGCGCATCTATCTGACCACGGGACCGCGCCAGCCCGAGGCGCGCGCCCTGTACCTGGCCACCGGCTACCTCCCGCTGTTCGACACGGAGGCGGACCCGGAAACGATCGGCCCCCTGCCGTTCGAGAAGCACCTGCCCGCCCCCGCTCCTGCCCGACGGGGCACCTCCGCCTCCGCGACCGACACCTCGCCGGTCAATCCACCCGCGCATGCCTGAGAGTTGAGCAGGAACACCACGATGGGACTCTCCACCGATTCCGCCGCCGCGCCACCGGGTACGGCGGCCCCGGGCGACAGCCCTGCGGCTCCGCCCGCCGCGTTCGACCTGGCCTCACTCAAGGTCGTCCCGGCCCGCCACTACGCCCGCTGGGTGGCGGCCGCCGCCGTGATCGTGCTGGTCGCCCAGTTCGCGCACGGCCTGATCACCAATCCCGTCTGGGAGTGGCACGTCTTCCGTGACTACGTCCTGTCGGAGACGATCGTCCAGGCGGTCGGCGTGACCCTCCAGCTCACCGCCTACGCCACGGTGCTGGGCTTCCTCCTGGGAACGGTCCTGGCCTTCATGCGGCTGTCGCGCAGCCCGGTGCTGCAGACCGTCTCCTGGACTTACATCTGGGTCTTCCGGTCGATCCCGATGATCGTCCAGCTGGTGTTCTGGTTCAACCTCAGTGCTCTGTACGACGAGTTGGGCGTCGGCATCCCCTTCGGGCCGGTGTTCTGGTCCGTCGACAGCAACAGCCTGATCGGCACCATCGGGGCGGCGCTCATCGGCCTGTCGCTGCACCAGGCCGCGTACGCCGCCGAGATCGTCCGCGGTGGTGTCATCGCCGTCGACCACGGGCAGTTGGAGGCCGCCGCCGCGCTCGGTATCCCGCGGCTCCGGCAGATCCGCCGGATCGTGCTGCCGCAGGCCATGCGCGGCATTCTGCCCACGGCCGGCAACGAGATCATCGGCCTGCTCAAGGGCACGTCCGTGGTCTACGTGATGGCGATCGGCGAGCTCTTCTACCAGGTGCAGGTCATCTACGGGCGCAACGGCCGGGTGATCCCGCTGTTGATGGTCGCCACCGCCTGGTACGTGGTCCTCACCTCGCTGCTGTCGATCGCGCAGTACTACGTGGAGCGGCGCTACGCCCGGGGCGCCAACCGCACCCCGCCGCCCACACCCGTCCAGCGCGCCCGTCGCCTCGTCCGTGGCCTGCGTGCCGCGGCGGCCCGGCGCGACCGGCCCGATGTCCCCTCGAAGACGGTGGGAGCCGACCGATGAGCGAGGTGATGGTGGACGTCCGCGGCGTCCACAAGAGTTTCGGCCCGCTGGAGGTGCTGCGCGGCGTCGACCTCCAGGTCCGTGCCGGCGAGGTCACCGTGATCCTCGGTCCGTCCGGCTCCGGCAAGTCCACGCTGCTGCGGACCATCAACCACCTGGAGAAGGTCAACCGCGGCTGGATCAGCATCGACGGCGAACTCATCGGCTACCGCCGCTCCGGCGGCAAGCTGCACGAGCTGAAGGAGAAGGAGGTTCTGAAGCAGCGTACGCACATCGGGTTCGTCTTCCAGAACTTCAACCTCTTCCCGCATCTGACCGTGCTGGAGAACCTCGTCGAGGCACCGGTCTCCGCGCTGCGCCGCCCGCGCACGGAGGCGGAGGAGACCGGCCGCCGGCTGCTGGAGAGGGTCGGGCTCGCGGACAAGACCGACGCCTACCCCCGGCAGTTGTCCGGAGGCCAGCAGCAGCGTGTCGCCATCGCCCGAGCACTCGCCCTCGAACCCAAGGTGCTGCTCTTCGACGAGCCCACCTCGGCGCTCGACCCTGAGCTGGTCGGTGAAGTCCTCGACGTCATCAAGGACTTGGCCGCCACCGGAACCACCATGATCGTCGTGACCCACGAGATCGGCTTCGCCCGCGAGGTCGCCGACACCGTGGTGTTCATGGACGACGGTGCCGTCGTGGAACAGGGACCGCCCGCGGCCGTCCTGGACGCCCCGCACCACGAACGCACCCGCGCCTTTCTGTCCAAGGTCCTCTGACCGACCCTCACCCCCTTCACTGTGCAAGGAGTACGACCATGTCCGTCAACCTCGCCCGCCGATCCGCCTCAGTCGCGGTGGGACTCGTCTCCGCCCTCGTCCTCTCCGCCTGCAGCAACCCCTCGGACGGCGGAACCACCGAGGTGGCGGACAGGACCGGCGCCCGCACGAAGATCAATCTGAGCCCGGACCAGAACCGGATCACCACCGACAAGGTCGACTCCATAGCCGCCGAGGTCCCCGAGGAGATCCGCAGGAGAGGAACGCTGGAGCTCGTCTCCTCGTCCGGCTCCGCCGCCCCGCTGACCTTCTACGCCACCGACAACAAGACCGTCATCGGCGTCGAGCCCGACATCGCCCACCTCGTCGCCGACGTGCTCGGCCTCAAGCCGCACATCAACACGGTGTCGTGGGAGAACATCTTCGTCGGCCTCGACAGCGCCAAGTACGACGCCGGCTTCAGCAACATCACCGTCACCGAGGAACGCAAGGAGAAGTACGACTTCGCCGGCTACCGCGAGGACAACCTGGGCTTCGAGGCGAAGAAGGGCAGCGGCCTGAAGGTCACCGGACCGAAGGACGTCGCGGGCAGGACCGTCGCCGTGAGCAGCGGCACCAACCAGGAGAAGCTGCTCATCGAGTGGAGCAGGGAGAACGAGAAGGCCGGCCTCAAGCCGGTGAACATCAAGTACTTCCAGAACGACAGCGACACCTACCTCGCCCTCCAGTCCGGTCGCATCGACCTCTACCTCGGCCCCAACCCCACCGCCGCCTACCATGCGGCCACCACCGGGAAGACCGAGGTCGTCGGCACCTACTCCGGAGCCGGGGCCACCCTCCAGGGACTCATCGCGGCCACCACCAAGAAGGACAGCGGACTGGTCGAACCGCTCGCCGACGCGCTCAACCACATCATCGAGAACGGCACGTACGCCAAGGTGCTGAAGCGCTGGGGCCTGTCCGACGAGGCCGTGACCAAGTCGGAGATCAACCCGCCCGGTCTGCCCAGGACCAACAAGTAACCACGAGGGCGCTCCCCTCGCGAACTCGCCATCGCGGAAGGCCGATCGGTCGCAATCCGGCCAGCTTCCCTAGTTTTCCTATCGATTTACTAGGGAAGCGTTGACCCGGTCATGGGGGTGGATGAGGATGGCGGACATGGTGCGGATTCGGTATGGCGGGCCGGCCGCGGGTGCGTGCCCGGCCGGGGGTGACGAAGCCGAGTCCGGACACGACCGCCGGCTGCACACGGCCCGCGAGGTGGCGGACGACCTGGCCACGGACGCGGTCGACCGTGAGCAGGCCGGGAAGGTGCCGCTCGACGAGGTCTCGCGGCTGCGTGAGGCGGGGTTGCTGACGCTGCTGACACCGGCCGAACACGGCGGGGGAGGCGCGGACTGGCGCACGGCCTACGCCGTCGTCCGGACGGTAGCGGCGGCCGACGGCGCCATCGGCCGGCTGCTGGGCTGTCACTACTTCCTGTCCTTCGGCGCACGGTTCTTCGCCGCTCCCGCTCTCGCCGCACGGGTCGAGCGGGAGTCGGCGGCGGGGCAGTGGTGCTGGGGCGGCGGCTTCGCCGCCGACGAGCCACCGCTGAGGCTGACCCCCACAGGAGACGGCTATCTGCTGGACGGCCGCCAGGACTACGCCTGTGGCGTCGCGGTCGCCGACCGGCTGGCGGTCCGTGCCGCACGGTCCGACACCGGCGAACCCCTGGCCGTCCTCGTCGATCCCGCCCGCCCCGGCGTGACCTGCGTCAGTGACGGGGACGTGTTCGGGCAGCGGCTGGCAGCCGGCGGCAGTGTCGAGTTCGACTCGGTGCAGGTCCCGGCCGGCGACGTGTTCGGCTCGCTCTCCTCGGACGAGGGCGTCCTGTCCCCGTTCGCCGGCCTGGCCGTACCGACGGCGCGTCTGGTCTCGGCCCAGTTCTGTCTCGGCATCGCCGACGGACTGCTCTGCGAAGCCCGCGAGTACAGCAGGGCCACACACGGCTCCCGGCAGCTGCCGGGCCAGGGGCCCTGGCCGGGCGGCCCGCCGCAGGACCCGTACACGCTGACCGCCTTCGGGGAACTCGCCGTCGCCGCACATGCCGCATCGGCGCTCGCCGACCAGGCGGTCGAGTTCCTGCTGTCCGGGCTCGCCCACGGCGAGGACGTCGGGGACGACGAGTGCGCGGAGATCACCGTCCTCGCGGGCGCCGCCGAGGCCGCCGCCGCCCGCGCGGCACAGGAGATCACCACACACGCTCTGGACGTCATCGGTGCCGGTGCGGCCTCCGCACGGCACGGATTCGACCGCTTCTGGCGCAACGCCCGCACCCACACCCTGCGCGAGCCCGTGGCCCCCCGGCTGCGCGAGGTCGGGGAGTACTGGCTGGGCGGCGCGCACCCGCCGTTCGTCCTCCCCGCCTGACAGACCATGCGGCCGGTGACGGAGCGACGCGGCGGTGGCGGATAATCGGGGCATGCGGATCTCGGCCAAGGCGGACTATGCGGTGCGGGCGGCGCTGGAGCTGGCGTCGGTAAGTGACGACGCGTCACTCAAGGCCGAGGCGATCGCCGCGGCGCAGGGCATTCCGCACAAGTTCCTCGAAGGCATCCTGGGCGACCTGCGCCGGGGCGGGCTCGTGGTCAGCCAGCGCGGCGGAAAGGGCGGCTACCGGCTGGCCCGGCCCGCGGACACGATCGCCATCGCCGACGTGATCCGGGTGGCGGACGGGCCGCTGGTGTCCGTACGAGGCGTGCGCCCGCCCGAGCTCTCCTATGTCGGCCCCGCGGAGTCGCTGCTGCCCCTGTGGATCGCGGTACGCGCCAACGTCCGCAAGATCCTGGGCGAGGTCACCCTGGCCGACGTGGCCACGGCCAAACTGCCCGATGAGGTCCAGGGGCTCGCCGAGGACCCGGAGGCGTGGACAAATCCCTGACCGGCCGGAGTCCCGATACCGAACCCGATCCGGGGCAGGTCCTCTTGACGGGAGCCCGCTACGGCCTGACACTCCACATGGGAATCCTAGTGAATCGGTAGGAAAAGTGATGGGGAGCTCGGGGCCGGTCTGTGCCAGTGACACCGCCCGCATCCATGCCGCCGTCCGTCTGCGGCCCCCGCTGACGTCCCGCCGCCACATCGATCTGCTGCGTGTGTGCAGCGCGGCGAGTCTCCCGCCCGTCGGCGGCGGCGCGCCCGCCCGCGCCTGACGCCCCCCGAACCCCGCATCCCCGGCCGCGCCGAGGCCGCCGCGCGCCGTCGCCGCAGTACGCCCGTGCCCGAAGACTCCCAGGGAGACGTATGTCCGCCACATCCCCCGCAGCCGTGCCGTCCTTCCGGAGCAGGATCGGCCGTGACGCGCGGAGCGGCTACTACGCCGTGCCGCACCGCTACCGGCTCCACCTCGCGCTGTCCTGTCCGTACGGCCTGGAGATCGCCGTCACCCACAGCCTGCTCGGCCTCGCCGACCGCCTGCCGGTGACGCTGCTGCCCGCCGTGCCCGACGCACCCGGCGGCGGGCACCAGGCGTTGCGCCCGCTGTACGACGCCAGTGAGCACCGGCACCGCGGCCCGGCCGTGGCGCCGGTGCTCAGCGACGACTGGACCGGACGGATCGTCAGCACCCACGCTCCCGACATCCTGCGGGACCTGACCCGCCTGCTCGGCGGCGACGGCCCCGTCCTCCACCCGCACGGTACGGAGGCCGCCGTCAGGGCCGTCGTCCGACTCTGCGAGCAGGACATCACCGCGTCCGCGCAGCGCGCGGGAGAGGCCGCCATCGATCCGGCGGTGCGCGAGGCGGCGCTCGCCACCCTGCTCCGCGCACTCGGCGAACTGGAGCGGCGGATCGCCTCGCACGCCTACGTGCTCGGAGGCCGGCTGACCGCCGCGGACGTACGGCTGTGGGTGACGCTGGTCCAGCTGGACACGGTGCACCGCCACCACCTGGACGCCGCCGCGGTGCACCGCATCGCCGGTCACCGGCAGCTGTGGACGTACGCACGACGCCTCACGGAGCACCCCGCGTTCGGTACGCACCTCGACCTCGACGGCATCGCCCGGCGCCACCACGCGCACTGCCGGGGCGCGGAGGCCGCGGGCGCGGCGACACAGATCGTGGACTGGGCGTCAGCGGATGCCGTGCCTGCGGACGCCCGCCACCAGCGCGATCACACTCCAGGCTGACACACCGCCGAACGGGCAATCCGGGGCGGCCTCCTCTTTTCCGGGGGACAGCCCCAGGGCGTCCCCGGGGGCGCCCTGGATTGTTGGGGCCCGGGGGTGAGGGGAGGCTGGTGCGACATGACGATCTCTCATTCGGTGCCATCGAGCGCTGCCTTGTCCCCTGCGTTATCACCACCCGCACGGCCGGAGCCGGACGCGCGGGCCTGGTCCGCCCCCGGACGGAGCCTGCGCCGCGTCACGCGTACCCTCGCCGTCGGCGCGCTCGCCGCGACCATGGGGATGGCCGTGAGCCCGACCCTCGCCCAGGCGTCACCCGAGCGGTCCCCGAGCCCGGCGACCGCCGTGACCGGCGATGACCCCGCCTCCCTGCGCCGCTTCGTCGAACAGCGTCCGAGCTGGACGGCCTGCGACCACAAGGAGCTGGACGAGGCAGGTGCCCGCTGCGCCACGATTCGGGTGCCGCTGGACTACCGGCACCCCGAGGGACGCACCCTGACCATCGGCTTCTCCCGCATCAAGGCCACCGACACCAGGAACCGCATCGGGCTGATGATGCACAACTCCGGCGGCCCCGGCGGAATCACGCTCGACATGCCGCTGCTCGACGCGCCCGCGATGGGCAAGGAACTGGCCGCCCGCTACGACCTGATCGGCATGGACCCGCGCGGCGTCGGCCGCAGCAGTCCCCTGCGCTGCGGCACCTCCGGGCACTGGCTGCGCTCCGCCGGGTACGACACCGCCGGGTTCCGGGCCCAGGCCCGCTACGAGGCGGACCTGGTGAAGAGCTGTCAGCGCGTCTACGGCAAGGACCTGTCGTACCTCGGGCACTTCACCACCCGTAACACCGCCCGTGACATGGACCTGCTCCGGGCGGTGCTGGGCGAGCGGAAGACCTCGTACTTCGGGATCTCGTACGGCACGTACCTCGGCGCGGTCTACGCAAAGATGTTCCCGAGCCGTGTCGACCGGCTGCTGCTGGACAGCGCGATCGACCCGGCCCAGTGGTACGTCGCGGGGTTCCGGGACGCGACCGCGGCGAACGAGGCGTACCTCGACACATGGGCGGCGTGGGCAGCCCGCCGCCACGACACCTACGGGCTCGGCGACTCGGCCGCGAAGGTCCGGGCGACCGTCGAGGGAATCGCCCGGCAAGCCGCCCGCACTCCGCTCAAGGTGGGCCCGTACACCGCCGACGGCCAGCAGGTACCGCAGGCACTGGGGATGACCATGGCCGACGACCGGGAGTTCGCGCGGACCGCCGAGACTGTCCGGGTCCTGTACGACGCGGCGCTCGGCCGTACCGTCGAACCGACCGAGACTCTGCGGGCGGCGCTCGGCCCGCCGGACGACGAGGCTGAGGTCCAGAACTCCCTGCAGATGGCCCTGCAGTGCGCGGACCGTGCCGCACCGCGCGACCTGTCCTGGTACCGGGACAACGTCGAGCGCAGCCGCGCGACGGCACCGCTCTTCGGGCCGGTGTTCAACGGTGTGCACCCGTGCGCGTTCTGGCCGAGTGAGCCGATCGAGCCGCCCGTGACCAGCGGCAACGATGTGCCGGGCCTGATCGTGCAGGCCACCGGCGACACGCGCACCAGCTACGCCAACGGGCAGGGGCTCCACCAGAAGATGCCGAACTCCCGTCTGATCACCCTGAAGGCCCAGGTGCACGGCGTCTACGCCCTCTACCCGAACCGCTGTGTCCACCAGCAGGTCAACGACTACCTCCGTACGGGCGAACTGCCCGCACGGGACACGACCTGCGAGAAGGACCCGGCGGACGCCGTCGGCCGCTGAGCCTCAGCCCACGTGGACGTGAGGCCGGCGCGAGCGGTCGTGTTCGGCCTCACGCAGGACCTCGCGGGTGACGGGCGCGACCTCGCCCTGACCGAAGAGGATGAAGCGGAGGAAGTTGTGGAAGGGGCTGCCCTCGGTCCACTCGAAGTAGATGTGCGGGATCTGGCCGGTGGTGTCCCGGGCGTGGAGGAGCAGGGCCGCCAGCGCGTTGGGGATCGAGGAGCTCTCCATGGTCAGGACCCGGTAGCGGCCGTGCAGGACCTCGCCGCGCACGGTGAGGCTCGTCTCGAACTCTGACGGGTCCGTGACCGTGACCTCGACGAACACGAAGTCCTCTGGCGCCGGGAGGTCGTTGTCGTGACGGATCTGCTCGATCTTGTCGCGGTACTCGGCGAGGTCCCGGCTGTCCGGCTCGTTGGCGATGAACCGTATGGTGCGGCTGGCGACGTCCCGGACGAACCGCTGCGCCATGTCGTCCAGCTCGACGCTGGTGACGCGGAGTTCGAAGGCGCGGGCGAGCCGGGAGAGCAAGGACACGAGGATGATGCCGGCGATGAAGCAGGCGCCGATCTTCACACCGTCGGGGCGCTCGATGACGTTCAGCACCGTGGTGTAGAGGAACACGGCGGAGATGATTGCGAACCCGATGGTCCAGTTCCGCTGACGGGCCTTGCGCGAGGCGATGGTCACGGCGATCGCCGCCGAGGAGATCAGGACCAGCACACCCGTGGCGTACGCGCCGGCCTGGGCGTCCACGTTCGCGTCGAAGATCCAGGTGACGAGGAAGCCGATCAGGGTGAAGACGATCACCATGGGGCGGACGGCGCGGGCCCAGTGCGGGGCCATGCCGTAGCGGGGCAGATAGCGCGGCATCAGGTTCAGCAACCCGGCCATCGCGGAGGCGCCGGCGAACCAGAGGATGGCGATCGTCGACACGTCGTAGACGGTGCCGAACGTGTTGCCCAGGTACTCGTGTGCGAGAAAGGCGAGGGCACGGCCGTTGGCCTTGCCGCCGGGCTGGAACTCCTTCGCCGGGATGAGCAGGGTGGTGATGAAGCTCGTGGTGATCAGGAACACGCTCATGATCACTGCGGCGGTGGTCAGGAGCTTCTTCGTGTCCCGGATCCGGCCGACGGGTCTGTCCTCGGTATCGCCGGGGTCGCCCTGGACGTGCGGCATCACCGCCACGCCGGTTTCGAACCCGGACAGGCCCAGCGCCAGCTTCGGGAAGACCAGCAGGGCCACCCCTACCATCACAAAAACGTTTCCGCGCTGGGCGGTCAGGGCGGTGGTCCAGTCCGTGACCACATGCTCCGCGCTGAGGACGTGCCAGAGCCCGGTCACCACGACGACCGCGTTGAGCGTGAGATAGACCGCCACCAGTGCGAAGGCGACGCCGATCGCCTCCAGGAAGCCCTTGAGGAACACCGCGCCCAGCAATGCGACCAGGATCAGGGTGATCAGCATCTGCTTGCCGTGCAGTACGTCGGCCAGATGGGGGTTCTCCACCAGGTGCGTGGAGGCGTCGGCCGCCGAGAGAGTGATGGTGATCAGGAAGTCCGTCGCGGCGAACCCGAGCAGCGTGAGGACGAACAGCTTGCCCTTCCAGAACGTGAGCAGCCGTTCAAGGATCGCGATCGACCCCTGCCCGTGCGGGCTCTCCTCGGCCACCCGCCGGTACACCGGCAGCGCGCCGGCCAGAGTGACGAGCACCAGCACGACGGTGGCCACGGGCGACAGCAGTCCGGCCGCGAGCGCGGCGATGCCGGGCTGGTAGCCGAGGGTGGAGAAGTAGTCGACCCCGGTCAGACACATCACGCGCCACCACGGCCGGCCCTGGTGCGGGGCCTCGGTCTGGGCGTGCGGTACGTGCTGGGCCCCCGGCATGTCGGAGAGGCCCTCCAGCATCCACCTCCGCAGCCGGCTCGGCGGCGGGTGTTCGGTGGCGGCCATCGACGTGCTCTCCTGATGTGCGGCGCGGTGCGGGGTGCGGCCGTCACGCGGACGGCGCCACCAGCGTAAGCGGAGAGTGACGCATGGGCCCGTTGATGAGGCGTTCGATGACGTCAAACTTGCGTTAAGAGTGGCTTGTCGGGTGATACCTGGATGTCGGCAGTGCACCAGGATGGGGATTTTCATGGCCAAGCCGGAGTGGGCAAATCGGTGTGTACTGCTCCGTCCGGAGGTGCGGGGCCGCGTCGTTCCGGAGCGCAGGTGGATACACGGCGTCACGTGTCCGCCGTGCCGGGGCTGTGCCGGTGTCACCCGGAACGATGCCGGTCACGGCGGACGTGTGACGCCGTCCGCTGAGTCAGACGCGGTCGGCCGCGATCAGCAGGTACTGGAAGCTGCCGTTCTCGTAGGCGCTCAGGAAGGTGTCCTCGATGCCCGTGACCAGGTGGTCGGCCTGCTTGCGCAGCTCCCAGTAGGGGATCGTCGCGGCGGTCAGGTCCTCGACATGGACCGGGACGAGGCGGTTGCGGGCCATGGCGCGGAAGTACTCCGACCGTGGGTGGATGTCGCAGATGTAGTGGGCGTTGATGAGGGACACCTCGCGCGAGGCGCGCCCATAGGTGTCGTTGTAGCAGCCGGTGATCGTCACATAGCGTCCGCCGCGGCGCAGCAGCCGGGCGTGCTCGGCGAACAGCAGGTCCAGCTCCACGTACATGGTGGACTCGTTGTTCCAGGACGCGGCGTACGCGCCGGACTTCAGGCCCGTGTCGAGCATGTTGCGATGGTGGTAGCGAACCCGGTCGTCGATGCCCCGCCTACGCGCCTCCTCGTTTGCGAAGTCGGCCTGCTTCCGGGAGATCGTGACACCGTCGGCGTGGCAGCCGTACCGCAGATGGGCCACCACACTGCCGCCGCCGCGCCCGCAGCCGGCGTCGAAGACGCGGTCGGCGGGGGAGA
Source organism: Streptomyces sp. KM273126 (assembly GCF_004337435.2). Classification (NCBI taxonomy): domain Bacteria; kingdom Bacillati; phylum Actinomycetota; class Actinomycetes; order Kitasatosporales; family Streptomycetaceae; genus Streptomyces; species Streptomyces sp. KM273126. The sequence goes on from NZ_SJXB02000002.1 coordinate 1,844,852, forward strand.
GGGGGCCGAGGTGGGAGGCGAGCAGTTCGGCCTGGGCCTGCTCCAGACGGTGCAGCTCGGCGGTGATGCGCTCCCCGCGCGTCGCCGGGTCGGTGCCGTCATCGAGGACGGTCCAGTCGACGCCTCCGACGCCGTAGTGGTGGTGGTACAGGTCGTCGATCTTCCCGAGTTCGAGGTTGACCGGGTTCTCCTCGGCGTTCCAGTAGTCCGCGACGCGGGTCTGGTACCTGGACTGGGTCGGCACCGTCGTGGCTGCCGGGGTGGTGTCGATGATGGTCAACAGTTGCTCCTCGTGGTGCGGTGGGGCGTCGGCCAGGGCCGCGCGTTACCAGTAGTCGGGCAGGTGGTAGCGGTGGGAGTTGGTGGCATGCCACTCGTGGTTGCCGGACACCCAGGCGGCGAGGCCGTGGGCGTAGCGCTCGACCAGGGGTGAGGTGGCGGACAGGACCGCGGACTCCTCCTCGAACGCCGCCATGATCCGGTTGTGGATCTCGACCGCCTTCAGGTAGGCGGTCTTCAGGCCGCACCGTTCGTTGGCGGCGATGACCTGGGGCAGGTTCAGATGGGTCGGATCGGCGGCCAGCTCCTTGGTGAAGGAGTACAGGTCGTTGACGATGGTGGTGGCATTGCAGGCGAGGGCGGTGATCCGCTGGATCTCGGGCCGGGCGTAGACCGCCTCGGGCAGTTCGTAGCCGTCCACGGCGTCGACGATCGACAGACAGGGCCGGAAGTTGTTGAACTGCCGCATCACCAGGTACTCCCACACCTGCGGGACGTACCGGATCTCGGACCAGGCGGCCTCGGCCAGGTAGCCCATGTGCAGGCGGGCGATGTCGTGCACGAACCGGTCGGTCTGGCTGGGGGTGGCGAAAGCGGCGTAGTCGCGCAGAGCGAAGTGGTATGAGCGGAGCGGTCCGTCGGCCCGCACGCCGCCACGCCACTCCTCCTCCAGCTCGGGGGTGCCGTGGTACGGATCGAGCGCCGACTGAGCCATGATCAGCCGGCCGCCCAGCCCGCGCGGCGAGCCGCCCTTGCCCTCGTCCGCCTCGCAGTAGCAGTTGTCGACGATGTTCTCCGCGAGCAGCAACTTGCCGGCCACCGTGAGGCGTTCGAGGTCGGCGGCGCCCGGATGCTGGAGGACGACGGCCCGGCCGAACTGGAACCCCGAGAAGTCCCCCGTCCAGGCGGGCGGGAACAGGTCCAGCCCACGGGCCCAGGCCTCCAGCCGGCCGTCGATCTCCGCGGCCTTCCCGGGGTCGGCGGGGACGGCGGGCCGGTACCGCAGCCCGGGAATCGCCCCGCCACGCCGGCCCCGGGCGGCGAACGCGGGGTGGGGCGGTCCGGGCAGCCGGAACGTGGGCGCCGTCTCCGGCGGCCGTGATGTGGCAGGGGACGGTGACGACGGGGCACCGGGGCTGGGTGAGGGTGTGGTGCGGGTGACGCGGGGTGGCCCGGGTGGCCGGAATGGTGGCGCTGTCTCCGGCAGCCGTGGTGTGGCCGAGGTGGGTGGTGTGGGTGGTGGTGGGGCTTCGGGGCCGGCTGCCGGTGCCCGCCGGGTGAGGACGGGTGGTCCGGGCAGCCGGAACGGTGGCCGTGCCGTCGGCGGGGATGGTGCGTCCGGGGCCGGGGCCGGGGGCGGGGCCCCGGAACCGGCCGCCAGGGCGGTCGGCGCGGATGGCGCGGACGGTGCCGACGGTGTGGAGGGTGCGGATGGTGCGCTCATTCCGCGGTCCGTCCGACCTGCACGTTCTCCAGAATCCCCGCGGCGTCGGGCACGAGGATGGCCATCGAGTAGTAGGCGGTGACCAGGTAGTTCATGATCGCCATGGTGTCTACGCTCATGAACCGGACGTTCAGAGAGGGCTCGTACTCCTCGGGGATGCCGGTCTGGTGGAGGCCGACGACTCCCTGGTCCTTCTCTCCGGTGCGCAGCGCGATGATGCTGCTGGTGTGCTGCGGACTGATCGGGATCTTGCCGCACGGAAAGATCGGAACGCCGCGCCACGCGGGCACCTCGTGCCCGTCGACGTTCACGGTGCCGGGCACCAGACCGCGTCGGTTGCACTGCCGGAAGAACGCTGCGATCGCCTTCGGATGGGCGAGGAACAGCCGGGTCTTGCGCCGCATCGACAACAGCTCGTCCATGTCGTCCGGCGTCGGGGGACCGGAGAAGGTGCTGGTGCGCTGGGCGTAGTCGACGTTGTGCAACAGCCCGAACTCGCGGTTGTTGACCAGCTCCCACTCCTGGCGTTCCCGGATCTCCTCGATGGTCAGCCGGAGTTGCTGCTCGGTCTGGTTCATCGGGTTGTTGTAGAGGTCGGCGACCCGGGTGTGGACGCGCAGCACCGTCTGGGTGAGCGACAGTTCGTACTCGCGCGGCGAGAGGTCGTAGTCGACGAAGCCGCCCGGGAGGATCGGCTCGCCCACGTGTCCCGCCTGCACGGGGACGTCGGCCTCGCCCTTGCGGTTCATGGGCCGGCTCTGCTGCTCCGCGAAGGCGTCCAGGTGCGCGGCGAGGGACGGTGTGCGCTCGACGAGCGCCGTGAGCGTGTCCCAGTTGAGGGCCAGCACCACGCCGGGGGTTTCGGCGCGCACCGAACTCAGCCACAGCGGGTCGTCCCGGCCGACGGCCTCGTCGCCCATGCCGTCGCCGTCGGTGATGACCCCGATGACCTCCTCCTCGCCGTACTTGCCCGTGGTGTAACGGGTGAGCCGGCCGTGTACGACGAGATACGCCTCCGTCACGGGCTGCCCCGCGTCGACGAGGACCTGGCCGGCGCGCACCTCCCGCACCCGGAACTTCGAGGCGATCTCCCGCAGCGCCGCGGTGTCGGAGTAGCCGCGCAGGGCTGGCAGTTCGGTCAGCGTCTCAGGGATCACCTTGATGTCGTCGGCGCCGTTGTGGTCGAACTGCACCCGTCCCCGGCCGACGCTCAGCTGAAGACGGCGGTTTACCCGGTAGGTGCCGCCCTTGACGTCGACCCACGGCAGCATCTTGAGCAGCCATCGTGAGGTGATGGCCTGCATCTGGGGTTCGGACTTGGTCGTCGTGGCGAGCTGGCGTGCCGCCTGGGTGCTGAGACTGGTGAACTGCTGTTCGTCGGTGGCGCTTTCCGGGGCGCTTTCCGGTGCGGACACATTCCCTCCGATTACGTGGGCGGACCTGGGCGGACGTGAGGTGGACGTAGGCGGACACAGCCCTGGCCTTCGGCGGCGAGTGACGGGGCATCCGTGGGTGAGGGCGCGCCACGGCTGAGCCGCGGACTGGCGCTTCGCGATCTCCCGGGGCGGTTACGGCGCGGGGCAGCGGGTCCCGCGGAGGCCTGGGGAGTGGGTGGGTTCACCGAGGCGGTGGAGCTCGAAGACGGGTTCTGGGGAGCGGGACGCCATGGTGGGACCTCGTGACGGTGCGTGCGGCTGGGCTGTGTGCGTTGCCCGTCAAGCCAAACAGTCATGGCTGGCGGCCGGGAACAGCGTGAAAGGGGCGCCTTCGTGCTACGGAGGTGCATTTCCACGGAGTGAGGCAGCCCCCGCGACGGGCCCGCGCCTCCCACGCCGGTCGCCCATGCCCTGTGCACCCGGCGCAGTGGGGCGCACGTACACGCGACGGCTGCCGCCGAGGCGCACACGCGGCATGGGTGCGCCCCGGTCGGCCCGATCGGACGACGGTGCCTTCACTTCCTCAGATGACGCCTCCTCAGGACTGGCTCAGGACAGGAAAGTTGGTTAGCCTTACCTAAATTCTTCACGAGGGTCACCTGTGTACGGTTCCGGAGGATGCGTGAGGCGAGCGGACCCGCCGGGACGGGACGTTCTGTGGGGCGCGGTCGGAGGTCAACGCCGGGCCGTCGTGTTCGGCGCGGTCCTGGGCATGGGCCATCAGGCCGGTGAGGCCCTCGTGCCGCTGCTCATCGGACTGGCCATCGACCGGGGAGCCGTGGACGGTGACGTCGCCGGTCTCCTGGGGTGGCTCGGGATCCTGGCCGCCGTCTACGTCGGACTCTCCTTCAGCTTCCGTTACGGCGCACGGGCCGGCGAAGGCGCCTCCCTCACCGCCGCGCATCACCTCCGCACCGCGCTGGTCGGCCGCATCCTCGCCCAGGAGGGCGGCGCGGAGGACGGGCGGCTGCCCGGAGAGCTCGTGAACACCGCCACCGAGGACGCCAAACGGGTCGGCGCCGTCACCCTGGCCCTCATCTTCGGGATCGCGGCCGCCACCGGGGTGGCCGTCAGCGCGGTCGTCCTGCTGCGCGTGTCCCTCACCCTCGGCCTCCTCGTCCTGCTGGGCACCCCGCTGCTGCTGTGGCTGGGCCACCTGCTGAGCAAGCCCCTGGAACGGCGCAGCGGGGCCGAGCAGGAGCGCGCGGCACAGGCCTCCGGCGTCGCGGCCGACCTGGTGGCCGGGCTCCGCGTCCTCAAGGGCATCGGCGCCGAACCGGCGGCCGTCGCCCGCTACCGCCGCATCAGCCAGGACTCGCTGACCGCCACTCTGCGCGCTGCCCGAGCGGAGGCCTGGCAGAACGGCGTCGTCACGCTCCTCACCGGAGTCTTCCTCGCGCTGGTGGCGCTCGTCGGCGGCCGGCTCGCCGCTCGCGGCGACATCGGCCTCGGCGAACTGGTCTCGTCCGTCGGCCTCGCCCTGTTCCTCATGGGCCCGCTCTCCGAGTTCTCCTGGGTCAACGCGCAGTTCGCGCAGGGCCGTGCCTCCGCCACCCGTATCGCGGAGATCCTCGGCGCCGAGCCCGCCGTGCCGCCCGGCCCCGCGTCCGGCGGGCCCGTGCTGCGCCGGGTGGAAGGCCGGCTGAGGCTGCGCGGACTGTCGTACGGGACGCTGCGCGAGGTGGACCTCGACATCGCCCCCGGTGAGACCGTCGGCATCGCCACGGGCGACCCCGCCGACGCCTCGGCGCTGCTGCGCTGCCTCGGCCGCCGCACGGACCCTGACACCGGAGCCGTCGAGCTCGACGGCACCGACCTCACCGCGCTCGGCCTGGCGGAGGCGCGCGCCGCGATCCTCGTCGCCGAACACGACGCGGACCTGTTCGAGGGCACCCTCCGCGACAACGTCAGCGCCGCGGCACCCGTCGCAGCGGACCTCGGGCCCGCAATGGCGGCATCGAGCACGGACGAGGTGGCCCGCGCCCTGCCCGACGGCGCCGACACGGCCGTCACCGCGCGCGGACGCTCCCTCTCCGGCGGACAGCGTCAACGAGTGGCCCTCGCCCGGGCGTTGGCCTCCGACGCCCCCGTCCTCGTCCTCCACGAGCCCGCCACCGCCGTCGACGCCGTCACGGAGGCCCGGATAGCCGCCGGGATCAGGGAGGTCCGCCGAGGCCGTACGACCGTCCTCGTCACCAACAGCCCCGCCCTGCTCGCCGTGACCGACCGGGTCGTCCTCCTCGACTCCGGCCGCATCGCCGCGACGGGCGGCCATGAACACCTGGTCCACGACCATGTCGCCTACCGGACTGCGGTCCTCGCATGACCGGCCGGCAACCGGGTAACCAGGCACCCCACGAGGCATCCGACCAGGCCGAGCCGTCGCTGCTCCCCGTCGCCTCGCCCGCGCGCACCCGCGCGGCCGTCGTCGAACTCGTGCGCCCGCACCGGGCGTTGGCGCTGACCGCGGTCGCCGTCATGGTCGGCGCCACCGCCGTCGGCCTGCTCGTGCAGCCCCTGTTGGGCCGGATCGTCGACCTGGCCGCCGACCGGGGACCGGCCGACGCGATCACGACCACCGCGGCGCTTCTCGCGGCCGTCGCCGTGGTGCAGGGCCTCAGTACCGGGCTCGGCCTGTCCCTGGTGTCCCGGCTGGGCGAGACGACCCTGGCCCGGTTGCGCGAACGGTTCGTGGAACGGGCCCTGGACCTGCCGCTGGAGCGGGTCGAGAGGGCGGGTTCCGGAGACCTGACGGCCAGGGTCACCGCCGACGTGTCCCTCATCGCCGAGGCCGTACGGGGCGCCCTGCCGGAACTGGCCCGTTCACTCCTCACCATCGTGCTCACCCTGGGTGCCCTCGCCCTGCTCGACTGGCGGTTCCTGCTGGCCGCGCTGCTCGCCGTGCCGGTGCAGGCGGCCACCGCGCGCTGGTACATCGGCCGCGCGATCCCCCTGTACGCCGAGCAGCGCACGGCGGGCAGTGTCCAGCAGCAGCAACTGCTCGACACCATCGGCGGCAGCTCCACCGTGCGGGCGTTCCGGCTGGAGCGCGAGCACATCGCGCGGGTCACCGAGCGGTCCTGGTCACTGGTGGGTCTGACGATGCGCGGGGTGCGGCTCGTGCTGGGCTTCTACAGCCGGCTGCACATCGCCGAGTACATCGGGCTCGCCGCCGTCCTCGTCACCGGGTACTGGCTGGTCCGAGACGGTTCGGCCGGCATCGGCACGGCGACCGCCGCGGCCCTGTACTTCCACAGCCTCTTCGGCCCCGTCAACGCCGCCCTCGTCCTGCTCGACGACGCCCAGTCGGCCACGGCGGGCCTGGCCCGGCTCGTCGGCGTCACCGACGAGCCGCCGCCCGCACGGCCGACCCGGCCCGTCGTCCCGGAGACCGCCGAGGTCACCGTGAGCGGGGTCGGTCATGCCTACCGCAGCGGACATCCCGTCCTGCGCGGTATCGATCTGACGATCCGTCACGGAGAGCGGGTGGCCCTCGTCGGCGCCAGCGGAGCGGGCAAGACGACCCTGGCCCGACTCGTCGCCGGGATCCAGCCGCCCACCACCGGAACCGTCCTGATCGGCGGGGTCCCACCGACCGAGCTCGGCCCGGCCGCCAACGGCAGCACGGTCTCCCTGATCACCCAGGAGACCCATGTCTTCGCGGGCCCGCTCGCCGACGACCTCCGCCTCGCCAGGCCCGACGCCACCGACGACGAACTGCGGGCCGCCCTCGACCGCGTCGAGGCCCTCGCCTGGGCGGAGGCGCTGCCCGACGGCCTCGACACCGTGGTCGGCGACGGCGGACACCGGATCGGCGGAGCGCAGACGCAGGCCCTCGCGCTGGCCCGGTTGATCCTCGCCGATCCGCCGCTCGTGATCCTCGACGAGGCCACCGCCGAAGCGGGCAGCGCCGGGGCGCGCGCCCTGGAGAAGGCTGTCTCCTGTGCCGTGGACGGCCGCACCGCGCTGATCGTCGCCCACCGCCTCAGCCAGGCGGCGGCCGCCGACCGCATCGTCGTCATGGACTCCGGACGCATCGTCGAGACCGGCACCCACGACGAACTGCGCGTCGCCAGAGGTGCGTACGCGGCCCTCTGGAAGGCGTGGTCCGACAACCGGGACACGGGCACAGACGATGCCCACGGCACTGATCCCCGTCGCACTGATCACGACGACGTTCACCGCACCGGCTGAGAGACGCACGACACCGGCTCGCAGTTCCCCCCCGCACCCCTCCGCACCTCCCGGCACCACAGGAAACCCGAGACGAAGGATCACACCACCGATGTTCCGCTCCCGCAGAGCGCCGCGCCTCGCCGCCGCGCTCGCCTCCGCCGCCATGCTCCTCGTCACCGCCACGGCCTGCGGCGGCGACGACTCAGGTTCCGACGACACGGGCGCCGGCGCGGAGTCGGGCTCCGGCGGGTCCGCCTTCCCGGTCACCGTCGCCCACAAGTACGGCAGCACGACCATCAAGTCCGAGCCGAAGCGGATCGTCACCGTCGGCCTCACCGACCAGGACTCGGTGCTCGCGCTCGGCAGGACCCCGGTCGGCACCACCGAATGGCTGGGCGGCTACAAGGGCGCCGTCGGCCCCTGGGCCGAGGACAGGCTCGGCGGGGACGGGACGCCGACCGTGCTCAAGGACACCGGAACCGGCCCGCAGGTGGAGAAGATCGCCGCGCTCAAGCCGGACCTGATCCTCGCGGTGTACGGCGGACTCACCAAGGAGCAGTACGAGTCGCTGTCCAAGTTCGCCCCCGTGGTCGCCCAGCCCGAGAAGTACAACGACTACGGCGTCCCGTGGCAGGAGCAGACGGAGACGATCGGCAAGGCGCTGGGCAAGCCCGAGGAGGCCGCGAAGGCGGTCGCCGACACCGAGGGAAAGATCAGGGCAGCCGCCGGGGAGCACCCCGACTTCAAGGGCGCCACCGCCGTGATGGCCACCCCGTACGAGGGTATGTTCGTCTTCGGCAGCCAGGACCCGCGCTCGCACCTCCTGAACGACCTCGGCTTCGCCCTGCCCGAGGACCTCGACAAGGTGATCGGCGACCAGTTCGGCGCGAACATCAGCAAGGAGCGCAGTGATCTGCTCGACCAGAGCGCCGTCGTGTGGCAGGTCGGCGACGTCACCAAGGACGCCGCCAAGCTCCACGACGACGCCTCCTACAAGGACCTGAAGGTCGTGAAGGAGGGCCGCGAGGTCTTCGTCGACGAGACCAGTGACTACGGCAACGCCCTGTCCATGGGCACCGTCCTCAGCCTGCCCTACGTGATCGAGCGACTGGTCCCGCAGCTGGCGGCGGCCGTCGACGGCGACAGCGCCACGAAGGTGGAGCAGCCCGCGCCCTGACCGCGGCAGCGCAGGCGGCGGGGAGGGGGCTCGCGGCTCCCTCCCCAGCCGTCTTCCAGCGTCTTCCCTTGCCTTCAGTCGCCTTCAGCCGCCATCAGCCGCCATGGACTCGGCCAGGCTCCGCGGCCGCATGTCGGTCCAGTGGGTCTCGACGTACTCCAGGCAGGACTGGCGTGACGCGGGTCCGTGGACCACCCGCCAGCCGGCCGGCACCTCCACGAAGTCCGGCCACAGGCTGTGCTGGTTCTCGTCGTTGACCAGCACCGAGTACACGCCCTCGGGGTCCTCGAACGGATTACTCATGTTCTTCCTCTCCTTACGGCCTCAGGCCCGTCGGTTGTTCTCTGCCCACGCGACCAGCCCCTCCAGCGCCCTGAACCACGTCTCGGCGAGGTCCTGGACCGTGTCGCGCGGCAACAGCTCTTCCAGATACGCCCAGTGGGCGGCGAGCACGGGCCCTTCGGCCCGGTCCTCGGCCACCACGTTGATCTCCAGCGCGTGGCCCTGCCGCATCGCGGCCTCGGGACCGATGTCGGCCACGTCCTCCTCGGGCGCGTACGACCAGTCCGTCTCCTCCGGAACGCCGAACCGGCCCAGGTAGTTGAACTCCACGCGAGCCGGTTCGTTGCCCGTCAGCACCTCGCGCGTACGGGGGTTGAGGTGCCGCAGCATGCCGTAGCCGACACCGTTCCCCGGCAGCGACGCCAGGTGCTCACGGACCCGGTGGACGACCTCCCGCGCCGCCGGACCACCCGCGAAGGCCTCGGCGAGATCGGCCGGGCCCGGGTCCAGCCGGACCGGGAAGACGCTCGTGAACCAGCCCACGGTGCGGGACAGGTCGATGTCGTCCCCGGCCAGCGCCTCCGCGCGGCCATGGCCCTCCAGGTCGACGAGCACCGAGGTGTCGGACCCGCCGCCGCGCCGCCGCCAGTCGGCGAAGGCCAGCGCGAGCCCCGCCAGCAGGACGTCGTTGACACCGGCGCCGAACGCGGCGGGCACGGACGACAGCAGCGGCCCGGTGCGCTCGGCCGGCATCCGGAGGATCACCTCGCACCGGGTCGCGGTGGTGTCGCGGTCCGGATCGGCCTCCCGGGCCAGCGGGAACGGCTCCGTGCCGCCGTCGCCGTCCAGGACGGCCGCCCACACGGGCAGCTCCGCCTCCCGCGCCGGGTCCCGCGCCAGCTCGGACAGCAGCCGCGACCAGCGGGCGAACGAGGTACCGACCGGGTCGAGCCCCACCGGCCGCCCGGCACGGACGTCCCGCCAGGCCGCCGCCAGATCCGGCAGCAGCACGCGCCACGACACGCCGTCCACCACCAAGTGGTGGGCCATGAGCAGCAGCCGTCCCGGAGCGTCGCCCGCGTCGAACCACACGGCCCTCACCACGGCCCCGGCGTCCGGGTCCAGCAACGCCCGGGCCGCGTGCGCCTGTTCCCGTACGGCATCGCTCAGCGCCTCGGCGCCGAAGCCCCTCACATCCACGCGGTCGATCCACCCGGCGGCATCGACGGCACCGGCCGCCGGGACGTGCAGCGACCACTCCTCAGTGCCCTCCCGTGACGGCCGCACCAACGTCGCCCGCAGCAGGTCGTGCCGGTCGGCCAGCGCCTGGAGCACGGCGGTCAGACCGGGCAGGTCCAGCTCCGCCGGAGTGCGGACGAGCGCCGACTGGTGATAGGTGGCGAACGGGCCGCCCAGTTCGCGCAGCCAGTGCATCACCGGGGTGAGCGGCACGCTTCCGGTGCCGTCGTCCTCCGGGCGCGGGGCGGCGGCGTCGGTGGTCTCGGCTACCGCGCTCAGCGCGGCCACCGTGCGGTGCCGGAAGACCAGCCGCGGAGTGATCCGCACGCCTGCCCCACGGGCCCGGCTCACGAGCTGCATGGCGACGATGCTGTCGCCGCCGAGGGCGAAGAAGTCGTCGTCCACGCCGACCCGTTCCAGCGCCAGCACCTCGGCGAAGACCGCGCAGAGGGCCTTCTCCACGGGGGTGGCGGGCGCACGCCCGGACGACAGGGCGGAGAAGTCGGGTGCCGGCAGCGCGGCCCGGTCCAGCTTGCCGTTCGCCAGCTCCGGGAACCGGTCCAGTGCGACCACGGCCGCAGGGACCATGTGGTCCGGCAGCCGGGCGGCGACATGGCCGCGCAACTCGCCCGGGTCCGGCACACCGCCAGGGGACGGGACCACGTAGGCCACGAGTGACGTCCGCAAACTCTCCTGACGAACCGTCACGAGTGCCTGTCCGACGGCCGGATGACCGGCGAGTACGGACTCGATCTCCGCCGGCTCGATACGGAAGCCACGGATCTTGACCTGGTCGTCGGCCCGGCCTAGGCAGTCGATGTACCCGTCGGCGGTCCAGCGGGCCAGGTCACCCGTGCGGTACAGCCGCGAGCCCGGCTCGCCGAACGGGTCGGCCACGAACCGCTCGGCCGTCAGCCCGGGACTGCCCAGGTAGCCCCGGGCGAGACCGCCGCCCGCCAGATACAGCTCGCCGGTCACCCCGGGCGGCACCGGCTGCAGCAGCCCGTCCAGCACGTACGCCCGCGTCCCGGCCACCGGCCGTCCCACCAGCGGGCGTTCACTGTCACGGACCCGCGCCACCAGGGCGTCCACGGTCGACTCCGTGGGCCCGTACAGGTTGAACGCCTCCGTGCCGCGCAGCGAGGCCAGCCGCCGCCACAGCGCGACCGGTACCGCCTCGCCGCCCACGCCGACGACCGCGAGCGGGCAGCGGTCGCCGCGCAGCAGACCGGTCTCGGCCATCTGCGCGAACAACGACGGGGTGACCTCCAGGAAGTCGAACCCGTGCTCCACGACGGCCGCGGCGAGGAGCTCGGGATCGCGCCGCACCTCCTCCGACACGATGTGCACGCAGTGCCCGTCCAGCAGCCACAACTGGGGCTGCCAGGAAGCGTCGAAGAAGAACGACCAGGCGTGGCCCGCCCGCAGATGCCGCCGTCCTGTGGCCTCGACCGCCGGCCGGTGGAGCGTCTCACGGTGGCTGTGGAAGAGGTTGCCGAGGGTCTCGTGGGTGACCACGACGCCCTTGGGGCGGCCGGTCGAGCCGGAGGTGTAGATGACGTAGGCCGGGTGGCGGGGCGTCAGAGGGGCTGTCCGGTCGCCGTCCGTGAGATCGGCTGGGGACTGCGCGGAGATCCGCTCGGCCGTGGCCGGTTCGTCCAGCACCAGCGCAGCCGTGCTCACGTCGGCGGGCAGGGTGCCCAGCAAATCACGTGTGGTGAGGGCCAGCACCGGCCGCGCGTCGGCCAGGACGTCCGCCGTACGGTCCACCGGCGCGTCCGGGTCGAGCGGCAGATAGGCCGCTCCCGCCTTGTGCACCGCGAGCACGGCCACCAGGAACCGTGCGGTGCGGGGGAGTGACAGCGCCACGAACCGCTCCGGTCCCGCGCCGAGTTCGACCAGCAGGCGGGCCAGCCGGTTGGCCTCCGCGTTCAGTTCGGCGAAGTCGAGCTCTATGCCGTCGGAGGCCGCGGCGGGCAACTCCGGGGTCCGACGCACCTGTTCCTCGAAGAGGGCGGGCACGGTGGTCGGCGCGGCCACGACCGGACGGCTCCGCCACCCGCCGAGCAGTCGGCGCCGCTCGTCCTCGTCGAGGATGTCGATGTGCCCGAGCGACAGGTCGGGGTCGGCGGTCACGGCCCGCAGGACGCGCCGCAGCCGGTCCGCGAAGGACTGTGCGGTGGCGTGGTCGAACAGGTCGGCGCTGTACTCCAGCACACCGTCCACGCCGTCGCCGTCGGCGCGCTCGACGAAGTCGAAGGACAGGTCGAACTTGGCGGTGGTGTTCGCCACCTCGTCCCGGCCGCCGCTCAGCCCGGGAAGCAGCCCCGTCCCGTCCCCGTCCGACGCCAGGTACACCACCATCACCTGGAACAGCGGGTGCCGGGCGAGCGACCGGGCCGGGCCCAGCGCATCCACCAGCCGCTCGAAGGGCACGTCCTGGTGGTCGAAGGCGGCCAGGTCGGCCTCCCGCACCCGGGCCAGCAGCTCCCGGAACGTCGGGTCGCCCGAGGTGTCGGTCCGCAGCACCAGTGTGTTGAGGAAGAACCCGACCAGGTCCTCCAGCGCCACGTCGGTGCGCCCTGAGATCGGGCTGCCGATCGGGATGTCGTGGCCCGCCCCCAGCCTGCTGAGCAGCGTCGCCACGGCGGCCTGGAGCACCATGAACACGGTGACGCCGTTGTCCCGGGCCAACCGGTGTAGTTCCGCAGCCAGTTCGGCGTCCAGCGAGAGATCGGCGCTCCCGCCGCGGTAGCTCGACTCGGGGGGCCGCGGACGGTCCACGGGGAGGACGAGCTCCTCGGGCAGCCCGGCCAACGCCTCCTGCCAGTAACTGATCTGACGCGCCGCCAAGCTCTCCGAGTCCCTCTCGTCCCCGAGGACGTCCCGCTGCCACAGCGTGTAGTCGGCGTACTGGACGGGCAGTGGCTCCCACTCGGGGGCGTTGCCGGCGGTCCGGGCCGCGTAGGCCACCGCCAGGTCCCGGTTAAGCGGTCCCTCCGACCACTCGTCACCGGCGACGTGGTGCAGCAGGAGCAGCAGCGTCCACTCCTCCTCGCCCGTACGGAACACGTGCACCCGCAGCGGGGTCTCGCGGTCCAGCTCGAAGCCGTACGCCCCGGCCTGCGCGAGTCGCCCGGGCAGGCGGGCGGCGTCCGTCTCTTCCACCGCGAACGGGACGCGGACCTCGTCCGGCTCCAGTACGTGCTGGAAGGCCCGGCCCTCCTCGTCAGGGAACACCGTGCGCAGCGTCTCGTGCCGTACGACCAGATCGTGCACCGCCGCCCGCAGCGCCTCGACGTCCAGTGCGCCGGTCAGGCGCCAGACCCACGGGATGTTGTACGTCGCGCTGGGGCCCTCCACCTGGTACAGCACCCACAGACGCTGCTGCGAGGACGACAGCGGCAGCCGCCGGGGACGTTCACGCGGTGCAAGCGCGGGGCGGACACCGAACGTGCCGTCCTCGGCCGGCCGCGCTGCCAGCCGTGCCGCGAGCCGGGCCACCGTCGGCGCGTCGAACACCGTGCGCAGGGGCACCCCGGCCCCGAACACCCCCCGGATTCCGGCGACCAGCCGCATGGCCAGCAGCGAGTGGCCGCCCAGGGCGAAGAAGTCGTCGTCGACACCGATCCGCTCCACACCCAGGACGTCCGCGAACAGGCCGCAGAGGATCTCCTCGCGGAGGTCACGCGCCCGGCCGCCACTGCCGCTGCCCGCCGCGAAGTCGGGAGCGGGCAGCGCCCGGCGGTCGAGCTTGCCGTTCGGCGTGAGCGGCAGCGCGTCGAGCGTGACGAACGCCGCGGGGACCATGTGCTCGGGCAGCGCGGCAGCGGTGTGACCGCGCAGTGCCGCCGCGTCCGTGACCTCTCCGGCGGCCGGGACGACGTACGCCACCAGCCGCTGGTCGTGCGGGACGACGACCGCGTGCCCGACGGAACCGTGCCGGGCGAGGACGGTCTCGATCTCGCCGGGCTCGATCCGCACACCGCGGATCTTGACCTGGTGGTCGGTGCGGCCGAGGAAGTCGAGCGTCCCGTCGGGCCGCCAGCGGGCCAGGTCGCCCGTCCGGTACATACGGGCGCCGGGCGCGCCGTACGGGTCCGCGACGAACCGCTCGGCGGTGAGGCCGGGCCGGTCGAGATAGCCGCGGGCCACCTGGACGCCCGCCAGGTACAGCTCTCCCGCCACACCCGGCGGCACCGGCCGCAGCCCGGCGTCCAGCACGTACGCCCGCGTGTTCCACACGGGGCGCCCGATCACCACGCGCTCGTCGCCCGGCAGCACCTCGACGGCCGTGACGTCGACCGAGGCCTCGGTCGGCCCGTACAGGTTGTGCAGCTCGGCGGACAGCATCTCGTGGAAGCGCCCCGCCACCGCGACCGGCAGCGCCTCACCACTGCACATCACCCGGCGCAGACCGGTGCACCGCGCGGCGGCCGGCTCCTCCAGGAACACCTGGAGCATGGACGGCACGAAGTGCGCCGTCGTGACGCCCTGCTCCCGGATCAACCCGGCCAGGTACGCCGGGTCCTGATGGCCACCGGGCCGCGCCACCACCAGCGCGGCCCCCGTGATCAGCGGCCAGAAGAACTCCCACACCGACACGTCGAAGCCGGACGGGGTCTTCTGCAGCACCCGGTCCTGGCCCGTCAGCCCGTACGCGTCCTGCATCCACAGCAGACGGTTCACGATGCCCTCGTGCGGGACGACCACGCCCTTGGGGCGGCCCGTCGACCCCGAGGTGTAGATCACATAGGCCGGGCTCAACGGGTCGAAGCTCGTGGGCAGTTCACCTTCCGGGCCCTCCGGCAGCACGTCCTCGATGACGCACACCGGCCGGGCCTCCTCCAGCACGATCGCGAGCCGCTCCCTCGGCCGGCCGGTGTCCAGGGGCAGATACGCCCCGCCCGCGCGGTGCACGGCCAGCAGGGCGACGACGAGGTCCACCGAGCGGGGAAGCGCCACGGCCACCGTGCGCTCGGGGCCCACGCCCAGACCGGCGAGCACCCGTGCCGTCCGCTCCACCCGGGCGTCCAGCTCCGCGTACGTCAGCCGCTGTTCGCCGAAGACCAGCGCCAGTGCGCCGGGTGTCCGTGCCGCCTGAGCGCGGAACAGCTCCTGCAGGGTCGTCGCCGGTACCTCGTGCACGGTGTCGTTCCACCGGACGAGGACCGACTCCCGTTCGGCCTGCTCCAACACCTCCACATCCCTTATGGGCCGGTCCGGTTCGGCCGCCACCTGTTCCAGGAGCCGCACCAACCGCCCGGCCGTCCGCTCGGCCGTCGACTCGTCGCACAGGTCGAGCGCGTACTCCAGGAGCAGCACCAGCCGGTCCCGGCCCACCTCGTCCACGAACGTGAAGTGGAGGTCGAACTTGGCCATGCCGGTGTCCATGTCGAACCACTCGGCCGGCATGCCGAGCACGTCCGGGTCGCCGTCGGGCCGGTAGTGGTAGCCGAGCATGACCTGGAAGAGCGGGTTGCGGCCCGCCACCCGGGGCGGGTTGACGGCCTCGACGACCCGGTCGAAGGGCAGGTCCTGGAACTCGAACGCCTCCAGGGACGATTGCCGGACACGCGCGAGCAGTTCACGGAAGGTCACGCCTTCGTGGGGCCCTGGGTTCCCGGACAGGTCCGTGCGCAGGACGAGCGTGTTGACGAAGAAGCCGACCAGGTCGTCGAGCGCGGCGTCCGTACGGCCGGCGATGGGCGCGCCCAGCGGGATGTCGTCTCCGGCGCCGAGCCGGTGCAGCAGAGCCGCCGTGGCGGCCTGGAACAGCATGAACATGCTGGTGCCCGTGGCGCCGGACAGCTCCCGCAGGGCACGGCCGGTGTCGGGGGAGAGCTCCATACGGACCTTGCCGCCGCGCCCGGTGGGCTCCTCCGGCCGGGGCCGGTCGAGGGGCAGGGACAGTTCCTCGGGGAGGTCGCGCAGGGCCTCGGTCCAGTGCGCGAGCTGCACCTCGCCGACCTGGCCGAGCAGGGTGTCCTGCCACAGGGTGTAGTCGGCGTACTGGACGGGCAGCGGCGCCCACTCGGGTGCGCGTCCCTCGCGGCGGGCCTGGTAGGCGGTGGTGAGGTCGGTGAGGAACGGCAGGTCCGACCATTCGTCGGTGGCGATGTGGTGCAGCACCAGCGCCACCACGTGGTCGTTCCCGCCCAGCCTCAACACTGCGGCCCGGACCGGAAGTTCCGTGCTCAGGTCGAAGGGGCGACGCTGCGCCTCCTCGATCAGCCCGGCCATCTCGCCCTCGCCGATGTCCGCCACGCGGAACTCGGGCTCGGCCGCCCCCGGCGGCACGATCCACTGGTACGGCTCGGCGTTCTCCTCCACGAACCGCGTACGCAGGACCTCGTGCCGATCCGTCACGTCCCTCAGGGCGGTCTGCAGAGCGTCGAGGTCCAGGGTGCCGCGGAGGCGGAAGACCAGCGGGAAGTTGTACGCGACCCCGCCACCCGTGATCCGCTCCACCAGCCACAGCCGTCGCTGGGCCGCCGACAGCGGGAGGTGCGCGGGGCGTTCGGCCACGGGCGCGGGCTCCAGGGCGGGGCGGGCGGGCCTGCCCTCGTCCGCACGGAGCGCGAGGGCCTCGGGGGTCGGGGCCTCGAACAGGTCGCGGATCGCCAGCTCGGCACCCAGCTCGGTGCGGGCGCGGCTGATCAGCCGTGTCGCGAGCAGCGAATGGCCGCCCAGATCGAAGAAGTCGTCCTCCGCGCCGGTGCGGGGCAGCCCCAGTACCTCGGCGAAGAGCCGGCACAGCACCTCCTCGACGGGAGTGCGCGGCCCCCGCCCCTCCGACAGCGCGACCGCGGGCTCGGCGTCCGGGAGCGCCCGTGCGTCGAGCTTGCCGTTGTCGTTCATGGGCAGCCGCGGCAGGACCACGAAGGCGGCCGGGACCATGTAGCCGGGCAGCCGCTGCCCCAGGTCCTCGCGCAGCCGCCGGACGAGGGCGCCGTCGCCGCGCCTGGCGGTGGGGGTGTTGGCGTAGGGGGCGGTGCCGCGGTCGGCACGGGGGCGGTGCAGACCCGCCGTCCGCCGGGGCTCCGTGGCACGCACGAACACGGCGTCGAAGAACCCGGGTTCGTCCGACCAGGTGGTCAGGACCCGGTAGCCGTGGGCCTCGCCGAGGGCGTGCAGGTCCTCCGGCTCCACGCCCGCCGCGACAGGACCCGACGGCCTCCCGGCGGCCTGCCGCTGTGCCGTCCCGGCGTCCACCCACCGCACCGCGGCGAGGTCGTCCGCCGTACGGGCGTCCGGTATCCGGCGCACCCGAAGCAGCTCCACTCCTTCGAGACCCGCCCGCAGCGCGCTCGCCCCGGACCAGTCGGTCACCGGCGCGTCGTCCAGCCGCAGCGCGTCCGCCGTCGACGCGTCGTACAGCACCACGTCGTACCGGTACCGCGTCAGCTCGTTGTGGTGCCGCCCCGCCTTGGTGCGCAGGTCGACACCGAAGCCGAGCGTGGTGAACCAGTCCGGGTCGACGAGCAGTTCCTTCTCCAGGGCGAGACCCCGCTCCACGGCCCGGCGCAGCACCTCCGGCTCGGCGTCCGCACCGGCGCGGGCGGCTTGGATGCCCGTCTGGAACACGCGGGCCTGCCGCAGGTCCCGTACGTCTCCGAGGAACAGGGCTCCGCCCGGCGCCAGCAGGTCCATCGCACTCCGGATCACCGTGCGCAGGTGGTCCAGGCTCGGGAAGTACTGCACGACAGAATTGATGACGATCGTGTCGAAGAACCCGACGGGCAGACCATCCGTCACCTTGGCGTCCTGGCACCGCAGTTCGACCTTCCGGGCCAGCTCCGGGTCGGCCTTCAGGTCCTCGCCCAGCTTGCGGATGACGGGCGCCGCGAAGTCCGTCGCCCAGTACGACTCCGCGGCCGGCGCGAGCTGCGACAGCAGCAGACCGGAACCGACGCCGATTTCGAGAATCCGCCGCGGCCGCAGCTCACGAATCCGCTCGACCGTGGCTTCGCGCCACTCCCGCATGTGCTCCAGCGGGATCGGCCCGCCGTCGTAGGAGCTGTCCCAGCCCGCGAAGTCCTCGGTGCGGACGGCCGTGCCGATCTCGGTGTACTCGGCCGAGTAGATCTCCTGCCACTCGCCGATCTGCGCCCGCTCGGCCGCCTGCCGTGCCTCGCTGCCGGGTTCGGCCGGGACGACGTACCCCACCAGCCTCTTGGTGCCCGGCGCGGAGGTGTCGTCGCGGGTGACGACGGCGGCCTGGGACACCTCGGGGTGCTGGGCGAGCACGGTCTCGATCTCGCCCAGCTCCACCCGGTGACCCCGGATCTTGACCTGGTCGTCCGTGCGGCCGAGGAAGTCGAGGTTGCCGTCCGGGCGGCGCCGCACCAGGTCACCGGTGCGGTACATGCGCTCACCCGGCCGCCCGTACGGATCGGCGACGAACCGCTCGGAGGTCAGGCCCGGCCGGCCGAGGTAGCCGCGGGCCAGCCCCACACCCGCGATGTAGAGCTCGCCCGCGACTCCGTCCGGCACCGGCCGCAGCCAGGTGTCGAGGATGCGGGCGCGGGTGGCGCGGATCGGGCGGCCCACGGTCGGCGTGGGGCTGTCGTGGGTTCCGCCGCCGAGCGTGTTGATCGTGTACTCGGTGGGCCCGTACAGGTTGTAGCCGTAGGTGCCCTCGGTGTCCCGCAGCGTGTTCCACACCGTCTCGGTGACCGCCTCCCCGCCGAGCAGCACCAGCGGCGGCCGATGCCCCTCCAACAGGCCCTCCTCGATGAGGAGATGGGCGTACGTGGGCGTCACGTTGACGACGTCGACGCGGTGCTCCTCGCAGTACGCCACCAGCGCGGTCACGTCACGCCGCAACTCCTCGTCGCACACGTGCACTTCGTGCCCCTCGACGAGCCACAGCAGCTCCTCCCAGGACATGTCGAACGCGAACGACACGGTGTGCGCGATCCGCAGCCGCCGTCCGCCCGCCGCGGCGATCGCCGGGGCGAAGATCTCCTTCTGGTGGTTGAGCTGCATGTTCGTCAGCCCGACGTACGGCGTGACGACGCCCTTGGGACGGCCCGTCGACCCGGACGTGTAGATCACGTACGCGGGGTGGTCCAGGCTGAAGGACCGCGCCACGGGAGCGGCGGGCAGGCCCGCCAGCTCGGCCGCCGCCTCCGCGTCGTCGAGCAGCACGCGCGGGGTGTCGCCCGTCAGCGTCCGGGAGACCGCCGCCGTCGACAGCAGGAGCAGCGGGCGGGCGTCGGCCAGCATCAGCGACAACCGCTCGGCCGGGTGGTCCAGCTCCAACGGCAGATACGCGGCCCCCGTGCGCAGCACCGCGAACAGCGCCGCCACCATGTCGATCGAGCGCGGCAGACCGAGCGCGACGACCTGCTCGGGGCCGGCACCGCGGGCGATCAGCAGCCGGGCCATCCGGTTGCAGCGGGCGTCGAGTTCCGCGTACGTGACCGTCTGCGCGCCGAAGACGAGCGCGGTCGCGTCCGGGGTGCGGGCCGCCTGGGCGGCCAGCATGTCCGCCACCGTCTCGTGTGGCACGGGCTGCCGACTCCCGGCCTCCTCGCGGGCCAGCGCGGCGGCCTCGGCGGGCAGCAGGGCGGTCAGCGAGCCCACCGCGGCGGACGGGGCGGACACCAGCCCGTCCACCAGGAGCACGAACCGCGCCAGCAACCCCCGCGCGTACGCGCCGTCCAGGAGGTCCGGACGGTACGCGAGCGTGACCCGGACCCGCTCGCCGGGCGTGACGACCAGGTTGGCCGGGTAGTGCGTGGCGTCCACGTTGGCGACCGCCGTGGCCCCGTGCCGTTCGCGCAGCTCGGCGAGCCGCTCGTCGGTGTCGGCGTTGCGCAGCACGAACAGCGTGTCGAACAGGCGCCGGTGGCCCGTCTCGGCCTGGAGCACGCCGAGGCCCAGGTAGTCGTACGGCATCAGCTCCATCCGTTCGCCCTGGACGCGGCGCAGCAGGTCCAGCACCGGCTCGCGCGGGTCGTAGGAGATTCGGGCGGGCACGGTGTTGAGGAACATGCCGATGACGTGTCCGACGTCCGGCACCTCGCTCGGACGCCCGGCGACCGTCGTACCGAAGACGATGTCGGTACGGCCCGTGGCACTCGCGAGAACGAGCCCCCACGCGGCGCTGAGCACCGTGTTGAGGGTCAGGCCGTGGCGGCGGGCGGTGTCGCGCAGCCGCTCGGCGGCGTCCGCGTCGAGGACGGCGTTCAGATGCTCCGGGATCACCGGTTCGAGGCCCCGGTCCGAGACGGCGGGCAGAAGCAGCGTGGGCTCGTCGAAACCGGACAGGGCGGTGCGCCAGACGCGGGTCGCCTCGGTGTCGTCCTGCCGCTCCAGCCAGGTCAGGTAGTCACGGTAGGAGCCGGGACGGGCGAGCCCCGCCGGGTCGCCTCCGCTCTCGTACAGCGCGAACAGCTGGTCCAGGAACAGCCAGGCCGACCAGCCGTCCCACAGGATCAGATGGCGGCCGACGACGAGCCGGTCACCGCGCCCGCCGCCGAGCCGCACGAGCAGCATCCGGAAGAGCAGCGGGCGGGCGAGGTCGAAGCGGCGCGACCGCTCCTCGTCCATCAACTCCCGCATCCGCCGGTCCTGTTCGGTCCGCGGCAGCCCCGACAGATCCACCTCGGTCAGCGGGATTCCGTCGTTCCCCACCTCGCGCACGATGAACTGCACCGGCTGGCGCAGCCCTTCACTGGTGAACCCGGCACGCAGGCTGGGATTGCGGGCCAGCAGGGTGCGTGCCGCGGCCCGCAGCCGCTCGGCATCCACGCGTTCGGCGAAGTCGAAGGACTCATGGACCGTGTAGACGTCCAGGGAGCTTTCGTCGTACGTGGAGTGGAAGAACAGGCCCTCCTGGAGCGGGGCCAGCGGCCACACGTCCTCGATCCGGCCCGGAGCGAGCCTCTCGACGCGTTCACGCTCCTCCCCGGTGAGCGCGAACGCTGACGCCTCCGTCTCCCCGTCCGTGGTCTCCGCGACGGTCGCCGCTGCCGCGAGCGCCGCCGGAGTGCGGTGCTCGAACACCTCACGCGGGCCGAGTACCAGCCCGGCGCGGCGGGCCCGGCTGGAGACGGCGATGGAGCTGATGCTGTCGCCGCCGAGCAGGAAGAAGTCGTCGTCGACTCCGACGTCGTTCACCTTCAGTACCGCGGCGAAGATCTCCGTGAGCAGCCGCTCCCGAGGGGTGCCCGGGGCGCGGGTGGCGGCGGCCCGTACGGCCTGCGGGGCGGGCAGCGCGGCCCGGTCCAGCTTGCCGCTCGGGGCGAGCGGCAGGGCGTCGAGGACGACCCAGGCGTCCGGGACCAGAGGAGCGGGGAGCGAGCCGGCCAGGGCGGTGCGCAGCGCGGTGACGTCCAGGTCCCCGGACGCCGACGGTACGACGTATGCGACGAGCGCCTGGTCCCGTACCTTCACGGCGGCCCGGGCCACCTCGGGCAGGCGGACCAGCGCGGCCTCGATCTCGCCGGGCTCGACGCGGTTGCCGCGCAGTTTGACCTGCCGGTCGGTGCGGCCCAGGTACTCGATCACCCCGTCCGCGTGGCGGCGCCCGAGGTCGCCGGTGCGGTACATACGGGTGCCGGGCGGCCCGTACGGGTCGGCCGTGAACCGCTCGGCGGTGAGCCCCGGGCGGGCGTGGTAGCCGCGGGCGAGCTGGACGCCGGTCAGGTAGAGCTCTCCGGGGACGCCGTCGGGAACGGGCCGCAGGCAGGAGTCCAGCACCCGCAGACCCGTGTTCCACACGGGCCGCCCGATGGGCACGGCGGGACCCGCGCCACCGTCCTCGTGCGCAGCATGCGGATCGTACGGGTGGTACGTGACGTCGACGGCGGCTTCGGTCGGCCCGTACAGGTTGTGCAGCGGGACGCCGGTCAGCGCGTGCCAGCGGCTCGCGGCGGCGACGGGGAGCGCCTCGCCACTGCTCAGGACGCGGCGCAGGGACGCCGACCAGGCGGGGTCGCTCGTGACCTCCTCCGACTGGAGGAACGCCTCCAGCATGGAGGGCACGAAGTGCATCGTGGTGATGCCCTGTTCGCTGACAAGGGCCGCGAGGTAGGCGGGATCGCGGTGGCCGTCCGGCCGGGCGAGCACCACGGCCGCGCCTTCGAGGAGCGGCCAGAAGAACTCCCACACGGACACGTCGAAGCTGGAGGGAGTCTTCTGCAGCACTCGGTCGTCCGGGTTCAGCCCGTACGCGCCCTGCATCCACGCAAGCCGGTTGAGGATGGCGCGGTGGGTGACGACGACGCCCTTCGGCAGGCCGGTCGAGCCGGAGGTGTAGATGAGGTAGGCGGGGTCGTCGGGGGCGGCCACGGGTCCGGGAACTTCCTGGGGCTCACCCTCCTCGGTGTCGAGCAGCAGGGGTGCCAGAACACTCCGAGGCAACCGGCCGGCCGTGCCGGACAGCGTGACCACCGTCGTGGCACCGGAGTCGGCCAGCATGTGCGTGATCCGGTCGGCCGGATAGTCCAGATCCACCGGCAGATAGGCCGCGCCCGACTTGAGCACGCCGAGCAGGGCGACCATCAGCTCCGCCGAGCGCGGGACTGCGACCGCGACGAACGCTCCCGGACCGGCGCCACGGCACCGCAGCCGGGCCGCCAACGCCTCCGCGCGGGCGTCCAGTTGGGCGTAGGTGAGCTGCTCGCCCTCGAAGACGACGGCCGTCGCGTCCGGAGTCAGCGCGACCTGTGCGGCGAACGCCTCGGCCAGGGTGGTCGCCGGGACAGGGCGCTCCTCGCCGGACGGGTGGGCCCGCAGCGCCTCGTCGGGCGACAGCAGTTCGATGGAGGCGGCGGGTCGGGCGGGGTCGTCGGCGATGACGTCCAGGATGCGCGTCAGCCGGTCGCCGAGCGTGCGGACGGCGTCCCCGTCCAGCCGCTCGGCGTGGTGCTTGAGCCGCAGGTCCAGCCGTCGGCCGGGCTTGACGACGAGGGCGAGCGGATAGTGGACGGCATCGTGGAAGGCGTCCCCGGTGATCCGTACGCTGCCCGACGCGTCCCGCAGACCGGTCTCGGCCGGGTAGTTCTCGAACACCACGAGGGTGTCGAAGAGTTCGCCCTCGCCCGCGTGCCCGGTCAGCCGCTGGATCTCCGCCAGACCCAGATGCTGGTGGTCGAGCAGCCGCGCCTGCTCCTCCTGGAGCCGGACCAGCAACTCCCCGAGCGCCTCGCCCGGTGCCCAACGGAAGCGGGTGGGAAGGGTGTTGATGAACAGGCCGACCATCGAGGCGATGCCGTCGACCTCGCTGTCCCGGCCTGAGACGGTCGTGCCGAACAACACGTCGTCCCGGCCGGTCAGCCTGCCCAGCAGCAGACCCCAGGCCGCCTGGACCACCGTGCCGAGGGTGACTCCGTGCTCACGGGCGCGCTCGGCGAGCCGCGCGGTGGTCCGCTCGGACAGCTCGACCCGGACGTGCGCGGGTCGTACGGGCGCTGAGTCGGCCGGTGTCCCGACCAGCCGGGTGGGTCCGTCGAGCCCGGCGAGCGCGGTGCGCCAGGCCTCACCGGCCGCGTCGCGGTCCTGCTCGCCGAGGCGGCGCAGGAAAGCGCGGTACGGGGTGACCTCGGGCAGCGCGGGGTCGGCGGTGCCGTAGAACGCCATGAGCTCGCGGTGCAGGACCGGCAACGACCAGCCGTCAGCCACGATGTGATGGAACGTCAGGATCAGGCGGCTGTGCTGTTCCCCGAGGCGGACCAGGGCACAGCGCACCAGCGGCGGCGCGCCCAGGTCGAACCCGGCGGCCCGCTCGTCCGCGGCCACCTCCTCGCCCAGCGTCTCCCGCACGGTGCCGTCCTGGGTGGAGAGATCGACCTCCCGCCACGGCAGTTCGGCGTGGCGGGTGATGATCTGCACCGGCGTGCCGTCCGGGCGTTGCCGGAAGGCGGCCCGCAGCGGCGCGTGACGGTCCAGGAGCCGCCCCGCGGCCCGGCGCAGGGTGTCGCCGTCGACGGGACCGGCCAGGTCGAGGACCTGCTGGACGACATAGGTGTCGCCGTCCCCACCCCCGGCCGTCGAGTGGAAGTAGAAGCCCTGCTGGAGCGGAGTGAGCGGCAGCAGTTCCTCGATCAGGAGCGGCCGGGCGCCCTGGATCTCGGCCAGTTCGCTCTCGTCGGCCGCCACCAGCGGACGGTCGAGGGCGCGCTCGTCGACACGCTCGACGGCGGCCTTCGCCAGGGCCTCGACGGTGCGATGCCGGAACACATCGCGGGTGGTGAGCCGTAACCCCGCCTCACGTGCCCTGATGAGCAGCTGGATCGCGGTGATGCTGTCGCCGCCGAGGGTCAGGAAGTCGTCCTCCGCCGTCACCGCGTCCAGCCCGAGCACGTCGGCGTACAGGCCGCTGAGCAGCTTCTCGCGGGCCGTGTGCGGGGCGCGGCCGGAGCTCATCGCCGCGCGGTCCGGGGCGGGCAGCGCCTTCCCGTCGATCTTGCCGCTCGGGGTGACCGGCAGCGCGTGCAGGGGGACGAACGCCGACGGGACCATGTAATCGGGCAGCCACTCGGCGGCGTGGGCACGCAGCGTCCGCATCAGTGCCGCCACATCACGGAAGGGCGCGGGGCGGTTGGAGTGGGGAAAGGCGCCGGTGGTGCGGTACAGGCCGGTCAGCGGGCTGTCCAGGGCCAGTACCGCGTCGAAGGCGCCGTCGTCGGCACTCCCGTTCCAGGTGAGGGCCGCCCGGTAGCCGTGCCGGGCGGCCAGGGCGTACACCTCCTCCGGGTCCGCGCCCGCGGCCGTCTCGCCGCTGCTGCCCTCCAGCCGCCACAGATCCGCCAGGTCGCCGGCGAGGCGGGCGTTGGGCACACCGGTGATCCGCAGCCGTGGTGAACGCTGCGTCAGCAGCGTGTCGAGTGAGCCGACTTCCGCCCAGGGGACCTCCCGTTCCTCAGGGGTGACCGTGTGCGGCCCGGGGCGCAGGACGACGTCGTACCGGTACCGGCTCAGCTCGTTGTGGTGGACGCCCCGCTTGATCCGGATCTCGGCGTCGAAGCCGTCGAGGGAGGCGAAGTACTCCGGGTCCAGCAGCAGTTCGCGCTCCCAGCGCACCGACTGCTCGACGGCCGCGCGCAGGGCGTTCTTGTCCTCGGGGACGGCCCGTCGCGTCTCGACGGCCGCGCGCAGGGTGCGCAGCAGCCGCAGATTGCGCACGTCACCCAGGAAGATCAGCCCGCCGGGGGCGAGCAGCCCCCTGACCTGACGAAGCACGTCGGTGAGGTAGTCCGCGCTCGGGAAGTACTGCGCGACGGAGTTGAGGATGACGACGTCGAAGTACCCGGCGGGCAGGCCGGCCGTGTCGTGCGCGGGCTGGGTGCGCAGTTCGACCTTGGCCGCCAGTTCCCCGTCCAGCTGGGTGCGCAGCGCCCCGATCGCCTCGGCGGAGAGATCGGTTCCCCAGTAGGTCTCGCAGTCGGGCGCGATCCGGGAAAGGATCAGGCCGCTGCCCACACCGATCTCCAGCACGCGGTGCCGCGGCGCGAGGCCGAGGATGCGCTCGACGGTTGCCTCCCGCCACTCGCGCATCTCCTCGACGGGGATCGGCCGGCCGTCGTACATGCTGTTCCAGCCGGCGTAGTTCTCCTCGAAGCTCTCCGAACCGGCGGCGCTGTAGAGGAGTTCGTGGACATCCTTCCACTCCTCCACACGGACGTCGGGTCCGTCCAGCGCGGGCACGACATAGGCGGCGAGACGCCGGTCGCCGGGCCGGTCCTCCCGGGCGACCACCGTGACCTGGTCGACGGCCTGATGGCCGCGCAGCACCGACTCGATCTCGCCCGGCTCGATACGGAAGCCACGGATCTTGATCTGCGCGTCGGCGCGGCCCAGGAACTCCAGCCGCCCGTCGCCGCGTCGGCGCACCAGGTCGCCCGTACGGTAGAGCCGCTCGCCCGGCGCGCCGAACGGGTCGGCCACGAACCGTTCGGCGGTCAGGTCCGGTCGGCCCAGATAGCCCCGCGCGAGCCCCGCGCCCCCCAGATACAGCTCACCCGTGACACCCGCCGGAACCGGCCGCAGAAACGCGTCGAGCACATATGCCCGGGTGCCCGGGTCGGGGACGCCGATCGGCACGACGGCACCCGCCGGAGTGTCCGGATCGCACAGCCCGAGCGTGGAGTTGGTGGTCGCCTCGGTCGGACCGTACGCGTTGAACATCATCCGCCCGCGCGCATAACGCCCCACCAGTTCGGGCGAGACGCGCTCGGTGCCCGCCAGCAGCGTCGCGGCGCGCGGCAGCCGGACGTCGTCGGGCAGGGCGGCGAGCAGCGCGGGCGGCAGGATCATGAACGTGACGCCGTGCGCGTTCGCGTAGTCCGCGAGCGCCGCGTCCGGGACCCGCAGTTCCGCCGGTACGACGACGAGACGGCCACCGGACAGCAGCCCCAGGCACAGGTCCCAGAAGGCGACGTCGAAGCTCGGTGAGGCGAACTGCAGCACCCGGCTGTGCGGACCGATGCCGAACCGCTCGCTCTGTGTGGCGACGAGCTTCGCCACACCGCTGTGCGCGAGCACCACCCCCTTGGGGTGGCCGGTCGAGCCCGAGGTGTAGATCACGTACGCGGCGTTCCGGACGTCGAGGGGCGCACCGCGGTCCGCGTCGGTGGGATCGTGGGCGGGCCGGTCCGCCAACTCGACGGCCATTCCTGGTGAGTCGAGTCGCACCAGCGCCATGCCGTCCTGCTCGGGCAGGTCCCGTGCGGTCTGGTCCGTGGTCACCATGCAGACGGGTGAGGAGTCGCCGAGCATGTAGGCGATGCGGTCCGACGGGTAGTCGTGGTCGATGGGGAGGTAGGCCGCGCCGGACTTGAGGACGGCGACCTCGGCGACGAAGAGGTCCGTGGAGCGCGGCAGCGCCAGCGCGACGATACGCTCGGGACCGGCGCCGCGCGCCATCAGGGCGTGGGCCAGACGGTTGGCCCGCTCGTCGAGCTGGGCGTAGGTGAGCTCCTCGTCCTCGAAGACCAGGGCGACCGAGTCGGGGCGTGAGCGGACCTGCTCGGCGAACATCGCGGGCCAGGTGTCCGGGGGGATCGCGTGCTCGGTGGCGTTCCAGTCGACGACGACCTGCCGGTACTCGTCGGGGCCCATCAGCGTGAGGCGGGCCACGGACGCTTCGGGCCGGGCCAGTGCGTCGGTGAGCAGGGTCCGGTAGTGGACGAGCAACCGCTCGACCGTCGCCGCGTCGAAGAGACCCGGGTGGTACGTCACCCTTGCCGTGCCCGCGCTCACTTCCAGCAACACGTCGACAGGGCCGGGCAGTTCGCCGACGGGTCGGCCGGTCGTTGCGAACGCCGTGTTGACGAACAGTCCGCCGCCGCGCGTGGGCCGGGGGTGCAGCTCGTCGATGAGGACGCCGACGGGAATCCGGTGCGTCGCGGCATCCTCCCCCGCCTGCGTGACCCGCCGCACCAGTTCCTGGAACGTGGGCTCATGGTCGACCGACACCCGTACCGGGAGACCCTCATGACCGACCGTCAGGTCCACCGCGCCGCTGTAGCGGTGCAGCAGGGCGACGAAGGCCGCGAGGAGTACGGGGGAGGGGGCGTCGGGAACGCCGGACAGCGTACGGATCTCCCGTTCCGTGACCGGCTCGGGTGGATGGGGGCGGTCGGTGGGGAGCGAGACCTCCGGCGGGAGGGGTGAGCAACCGCCGCCAGTACGTCAGGACGTCCTCGGAACCGCACACAGCAGCGAGCCTCCCCAGCGGATCGGCCCCGGGTCAGGCCGGGATCGGCGCCATACTAAGGTAAGGGTTACCTAATTCACAGGGTGCTCAGGGAAGGTGCCCAGGGGGATGCGACGCCAAGCGACAACGCCCTACAGTTAAGGCAAGCCTCATCTAAGGAAGTTCACACGTGGGGACCTCGGCGGTCCGGGCGGCGAAAGGCCCCCGCGCAGTACTCCTGCTCGCGCTCTCGGGCGCGGCCCTGCTGACGCTGTGCGCCCTTTCGATGGCGTACGGAGCGCTCGCCGTCCCCCTCGACCAGATCTGGCACACCCTGCTCGGCGACCCGCCCAACTCCCGTATCGACAACGTGATCTGGTCCGTACGGCTGCCACGCACCCTCCTCGCCCTCGCGACCGGGGCCGCCCTCGGCATGTCCGGTGCGCTGATGCAGGCCCTGACCCGCAACCCGCTGGCCGACCCCGGCATCCTCGGTGTCAGCGCGGGCGCGGCCTTCGCCGTCGTTCTCTCCGTGGGCGTCCTCGGCATCAACTCCGCCTACGGCTACATCTGGTTCGCCTTCGCCGGGGCGCTGGCCTCCAGTGTGCTGGTCCAGTTCCTCGGCGGGCTCGGACGGTCGGGCACCACACCGGTCAAACTCGCCCTGGCCGGCGTCGCCGTTACCTCCCTGCTGTTCTCGCTGACCAGCGCCATCGCCCTCACCGACCCGGACGCCCTGAACCGCTACCGCTTCTGGAACGCGGGCTCACTGGCCAACCAGGACGACCAGGTCCTGCTGCGCGTCCTGCCGTTCCTCGCCGTCGGAGCGATCCTCGCCCTGGCCTGCGCCCCCGCCCTCAACGGCCTGGCGCTCGGCGACGACGTGGCGAAGTCACTCGGGCTCAGGCTCGGACTGGTCCGCGTCCAGGGCGTCGTGGCCGTCACACTGCTCACCGGCGGTGCCGTCGCGGTCATCGGGCCCGTCGTGTTCGTCGGCCTGGTCGTGCCGCACATCGCCCGCGTCCTCGCACAGTGGTGCGGCATCGGCCCCGACCACCGCTGGCTGCTGCCGCTGTCGGCCGTGCTGGCGCCCTGTCTGCTGCTGGCCGCCGACATCGCGGGGCGGCTGGTCGCACGGCCGGCGGAGGTCCAGGCCGGCATCCTCGTCGCCTTCATCGGCGGCCCGTTCTTCATCGCACTGGTCCGCCGCCGACGACTCGCGGAGCTGTGAGCCCATGACCAGCGACCTCGCGCCCGGTCCGGGCGAACGAGCCCTCGCGGACCGGACACCGGCCCGCCGCACCGCCGACCGCGTCGCCTTCCGGCTGCCCGCCCCGCCCGTCTCCGGCGTGCTGCGGCCCCGGCTGGTGGGCGCCTGCCTGGCGCTCGTGGCCGCCGCCTTCCTGGCGTTCTGCGTGGAGACGTCCGTCGGGGACATCTCCCTGCCGCTCACCGACGTGATGAAGGCCCTGGTCGGCACGGGCGACCCCGCCACCGAACTCATCGTCCACGAACTCCGCCTGCCGCGGGCCCTGGCGGGACTCCTCGTCGGCATCGCCTTCGGCATCTCGGGCGCCCTGCTCCAGACCATGACGCTCAACCCGCTCGCCAGCCCCGACATGATGGGCGTCACCCAGGGCGCGGGCACCGCCGTGGTCGCCGGCATCGTGCTCGGCTGGGACGCGGGCCTGAGCACCCAGGCCCTGGGGATGCTCGGCGCGCTGACCGCGGCCCTGCTCGTGTACGTCCTGGCGTGGAAGCGGGGCACCACCGGCTACCGGATCGTCCTCGTGGGCGTCGGCGTCGCCTGGATCTGCACCAGCGCCACCGACTACCTCATGGCCCGCGGCCAGCGCTTCCAGGCGCAGGCGGCGCTCGGCTGGCTCGTCGGCAATCTCAACGGCCGCACCTGGGACCAGATCGGCCCGCTCGCCGTGACCATGGCTGTCCTCGTACCCGCGGCGCTGCTGCTCGGCCGGCTGATGCGCACCCTGCAGCTCGGGGACGACATCGCCCGCGGCCTCGGCACCCGCGTCCAGACCGTCCGGGTGACCGTCCTGCTGATCGCCGTCGTCCTGGTGGCGTTCGGCACGGCGACCGCCGGTCCCGTGGCGTTCGTGGCGCTCGCCGCCCCCCAGGTCGCCCAGCGCCTGGCCGGCACCTCCGGTCCGCCGCCTCTCGCCGCGGGGCTGACCGGTGCCGTGATGGTGCTCGTGTCCGACCTGATCGCACGCGAACTCGTCCCGGGCACCGAGCTTCCGGTCGGGGTCGTCACCGGTGTGCTCGGCGCACCCGTCCTGCTGTGGCTGCTCGTCCGCGCCAACCGCGCCGGTTCAGGAGGCTGAGAACGTGTCATCGAAGTACGACGTGCCGTCGGCACACCAGGCTCCGGCGGACGGCCCCGACCTGCGCGCCGAGGGCCTGTGTCTCGCGTACGACGACCGGGTCGTCGTCGAGGACCTCGACCTGGTGATCCCCTCCGGCAGGGTCACCGCGATCGTCGGCGCCAACGCCTGCGGCAAGTCGACCCTCCTGCGCGCCCTGGCCCGGCTCCTCAACCCCAGGGCGGGCGCCGTCCACCTCGACGGGCGCTCCGTGCACTCGATGCCTACCCGCGCCCTCGCGCAGCGGCTCGGCATCCTGCCGCAGTCACCCGTCGCCCCCGAGGGACTGACCGTCATCGACTTGGTGGGGCGCGGCCGTTCGCCCCACCAGACCTGGTGGCGGCAGTGGTCGAGCACCGACGAGGAGGCCGTGCACGAGGCTTTGCGCGCCACCGCGATGACCGATCTCGCGCACCGTGCCGTCGACGAACTCTCCGGCGGACAGCGCCAGCGCGCCTGGATCGCCATGGCCGTCGCCCAGGACACCCCCGTGCTGCTGCTGGACGAGCCGACGACGTACCTCGACCTCGCCCACCAGATCGACGTCCTCGACCTGGTCACCGACCTGAACCGGCACCAGGGCCGCACCGTCGTCATGGTGCTGCACGACCTCAACCAGGCGTGCCGGTACGCCGACCACGTCATCGCCATGAAGGGGGGCCGCATCGCGGGCGAGGGCGCGCCCGTCGACGTCATCACCGCCGCGATGGTGGAGGACGTCTTCGGACTGCGCTGCGTGGTCGGCGAGGACCCGGTGAGCGGGACACCGATGGTCGTCCCGATGGGCCGTCACCACGAGGGCACGGACGCGCCCGCCGTGGCCGTGCCGGGCACCGCCGGCTGAGCCGAACCGTACGGCAACCGGCGACACCCGGGCAGGCACCTGCTACGGACGGGCCGTCAGATAGCCGCCCATCGTGCGGAAGTAGTCCGTCGCCGCGTACTCGGTGCCGCCCTCCGTCCGAACCCGCTTCACCAGCAGACCGGGCAGCCGCCCGGAACGCGCCTCGGCACCGGCGACGATGACGATCCCCTCGCCCTCCTTGATGAAGATCCGTCCGGGCGTGCCGCCGTAACGTCCCTCGGAGACCGCCGCCGAGACGATGCGCAGGCGCTCGCCGCGGTGGTGGGTGAAGGCGTTCGGGTACGGGTCGGACTGGGCCCGGACGAACCGCTCCAGATCCTCAGCGGGCCACGTCCAGTCGATGCGGCTGTCCTCCTGAGAACGCTTGTGGAAGAAGCTCGACCGGGAGCGGTCCTGCGGCGTCCACACCGCCTTCCCGGACGAGATGAGGTCCATGGAGTCGGCGACGATCGAGCCGATGAGGTCGACCGTGCGGTGGAACAGGTCCGTTGCCGTGTCGGCCGGGCCGACGGCCACCGCGCGCTGCAACAGGATGTCGCCCATGTCGAGTTCGGCGTCCATGCGGTGGGCCGTGACGCCCACCTCCTGCTCGCCGTTGATGAGCGCCCAGATCAGCGGCGAGAAGCCGGCGTAGGAGGGCAGCAGCGAGTCGTGGATGTTGAGCGTGCCGTGCGGTGGCAGGTCGAAGATCTCCGGCGGCAGCCAGGTGCGCCAGTTGTTCGCCACGATGATGTCCGGCTCGGCCTCCTTGAGTGCCCGCAGGAGTTCGTCGTCGCCCGGACGGTTGCGCAACAGCACCGGGACACCGTGCTGTTCGGCGAGATCGGCGACCGAGTCGCTCCAGATCTTCTCGTACGCGTGCTCGCTTCTGGGGTGAGTGACCGTCAGGACCACGTCGTGTCCGGAATCCAGCAGAGCCTGCAGCGTTCGGTGTCCCCAGGTCTGGTACCCGAACATGACGACCCGCATGTGAGCCCTCCTCAGCCATTGCTAGGTAAGGCTAACCTTATCTAACATGAGCCTGCTTGGGGGAGGCTGTGTTCCAGCTCGGGAAACCTGTACTCCCCTTGAGGACAGGAGGAGATGACGCGGTGACGACGTTCCAGGACGGGCCGGACTCCACTGACGAGATCTACGACGTACTGGGTATCGGCTTCGGCCCATCGAATCTCGCACTCGCGATCGCGCTCCACGAGCACACCGCGGCGGCATACGAAGGGGACGGGCTGCGCGCCGGATTCCTGGAGAAACAGCCGCGGTTCGGCTGGCATCGCGGCATGCTCATCGACGACGCCACCATGCAGGTGTCCTTCCTCAAGGACCTGGTGACGATGCGCGACCCCACCAGCGACTTCAGCTTCCTGTGCTACCTGCGCGAGCGCGGCAGGCTGGTCGACTTCCTCAACCAGAAGACGCTCTTCCCGCTCCGCATCGAGTTCCACGACTACTTCGAGTGGGCCGCCGCCCGCGTCGGCCACCTCGTCGAGTACTCCGCCGAGGTCGTCTCCGTCCGGCCCGTCACCGAGGACGGCGAGATCCGCTTCTTCGACGTCACCAGCCGCGATCCCGGCACAGGGCGGACGAACGTCCGCCGCACCCGCAGCATCAGTGTGGCCACCGGACTGGAACCCCACCTGCCGCCCGACGCCTCACTTTCCGAACGCGTCTGGCACAACAGCGAGTTGCTGCCCAAGGTCGACGAACTCCTGCGGTCCGGCACGGAGGTTCGACGGGCGATCGTGCTCGGCGCCGGCCAGAGCGCGGCAGAGGCCGTCGACTACCTCCACCGCAGCCTCCCCGGTGCCGAGGTCTGCTCCGTGTTCGCCAAGTACGGCTACACGCCCGCCGACGACAGCCCGTTCGCCAACAAGATCTTCGACCCCGAGGCCGTCGACCTGTACTACGGCGCACCGGCCGAGGTGAAGCAGTCGCTCTTCGAGTACCACCGCGGCACCAACTACTCCGTCGTCGACATGGAGTTGATCGAGTCCCTGTCCCGGACGATGTACCAGGAGAAGGTCCAGGGCCAGGAGCGGCTGCGGATGCTGAACGTCTCCCGCATCCGCGAGGTCGAGGCGGCCACCGACGAGGTGCGGGTGACGGTGGAGTTCCTGCCGACGGGCGAGCGCGAGGTCCTCGCCTCCGACCTGCTCGTGTACGCCACCGGCTACCAGCCCCAGGGCATCGGCGACAACCTCGGCGAGGTCGGCAAACTCTGCCTGCGCGACGAGGAGGACGCCCTCCGCGTCGGACGCGACCACCGCGTGGAGACAGCGCCCAACGTCACCGCCGACATCTACCTCCAGGGCGGCACCGAGCACACCCACGGCCTCACCTCGACCCTGCTGTCCACCGTCGCGGTACGGGCCGGGGAGATCTGCGCCTCCCTCCTCGCCCGCCGAGCCACGGTCCCGACGGGTGCCGTGTAGGGGCCATCGGCCCGGGTACCCGCCAGTGAGAACAAGGACCAAGGACACGGCCATCTCGTGGCTCCCCGTGAGCGTGGGGAAGCTCCCCGTGAGGAACAGAGGGAGATGGAAGCACATGCTGTTCCGTGACCGCAGGGAGGCCGGGCAGGAACTGGCTGAACAACTGCGCATCCTCCACGACAAGGGGGCGCTGCCCGACCCCGTCGTCCTCGCCCTGCCCCGCGGCGGCGTCACGGTGGCCCGTGAGGTGGCGCTGGCACTCGACGCCCCGCTCGACGTCCTCGTGGTGCGGAAGATCGGCGCCCCGTTCCACGAGGAGTACGGCATCGGCGCGATCGTGGGCGACGATCCGCCGCTGTTCGACACGCGCGCCCTGGAGCGGCTCGGGATCAGCGAGATGTCCCTCGCCCCCACGGTCGACCGCGAGAGGGCGGAGCTGCACCGGCGTGAGGCGCTCTACCGGCAGGGCCGCGAGGCCCCGGAACTGCGGGGCCGCACCGTGGTCGTAGTCGATGACGGGGTGGCCACCGGATCGACGGCACGGGCCGCGCTGCGTTTCGTGCGGGGCCGGGAGCCCGAACGCATCGTCATGGCCGCACCGGTCTGCTCACCGGAAGCGGCCCGCATCCTGGAGAACGAGGCCGACGACGTGGTCTGCCTGGACCGGCCGCGCGCCTTCATGGCCGTCGGCGAGTGGTACCAGAACTTCGACCAGCTGACGGACGACGACGTGCTCGCGGCGCTGCACGGCCGTTGAAGGAGACCTTGAGGGGAGGGCACGGTGCCCGACATGGCACCCGACGAGGCGCGACGGCGCTTCAGCGGCGCCCGGGTCGCACGGCTGGCGACGGTCGCCCCCGGAGGGCGCCCGCACCTCGTGCCGATCGTGTTCGCCCTGCACGACGACACGATCGTCAGCGCCGTCGACCACAAACCGAAGAAGACCCGGCAGCTCGGGCGGCTGCACAACATCGCCGTCCACCCGGCCGTCTGCCTGCTCGTGGACGCCTACGACGAGGACTGGGACCAGCTGTGGTGGGTACGGGCCGACGGCGGCGCCCGGGTCGTACCGTCCGACGCGCCCGGGGAAGACGCGCGGGCCGAGTACACCGCGGCCATCGACCTGCTGCGACAGAAGTACGCCCAGTACCGGGGCCGGCCGCCGGACGGACCGGTGATCGTGGTCACCGTGCTGCGGTGGAGCGGCTGGCAGGCATCCGACGAGGACGGCACCCGGACCCTCCCGCCGAGCTGACCCGGTCGTGGTTGTCCTCCGCCTCACCGGGTACCCGGTGACCCCGTTCGACAGCGAGGCGGGGGCAGGGAGGCGCCATGGGCGTGAGGGAGACACCGTTGTGCGCCGCGCTGCGCGAACGCGTGGACGGCGAGGTCCGCTTCGACGCCGGCAGCCGTGCCGCGTACTCCACCGACGCGTCGAACTTCCGGCAGACCCCCATCGGCGTGGTCGTCCCCCGCACCCCGGAGGCCGCCGCGCAGGCGGTCGCGGTGGCCCGCGAGCACGGTGCCCCGGTGCTCTCCCGGGGCGGCGGCACCAGCCTCGCCGGGCAGTGCACCAACACCGCCGTGGTGATCGACTGGTCGAAGTACTGCACACACCTGGAGTCGGTCGACACCGACGCCCGCACCTGCGTGGTCCAGCCCGGCATCGTCCTCGACGAACTGAACCGGCGCCTGGCCTTCTCGGGTCTGCGCTTCGGCCCCGAACCGGCCACCCACATGAACTGCACCATCGGCGGCATGATCGGCAACAACTCCTGCGGCGCCACCGCCCAGCGCACCGGCAAGGTCGTCGACAACGTCGCCCGCCTGGAAGTGCTGCTCTACGACGGGACCCGCTTCTGGTGCGGGGAGACGACCGACGAGGAGTACGCCCGGATCGAGCACCGCGGCGACCCCGCGGCGGCCGTGCACCGCGGACTGCGGGGGCTGCGCGACACCTACGCGGACGAGATACGCCGCCGCTTCCCCGACATCCCGCGCCGCGTCTCGGGCTACAACCTGGACTCCCTGCTGCCGGAGCACGGCTTCGACGTCGCCGGTCTGCTCGTCGGCAGCGAGTCGACCCTGGCCACCGTCCTGCGGGCCGAGCTGGAACTGGTACCGGTGGTCAAGGAACGAGCCCTGGTCGTCCTCGGCTTTTCCAGCGTCCACGAAGCCGCCGACTGCGTGCCCGCGATCCTGCCGTACGAGCCGATCGCTCTGGAGGGCATGGACCAGCGGCTGATCCGCGACCAGCGGCTCAAGCGCCTCAACCTCCGGGTGATCGGCGAACTCCCCGAAGGCAACGCCTACTTGATGGTCCAGTTCGGCGGCGACACAGTCGACGAGGCCGACGAGCGGGCACACCGGATGCTGGACGCGCTCCAGGAGTCCGAGCACGACCCGGAGGTGGCGTTGCTCGACGACCCGGGACACGAGGACGAGCTGTGGCAGGTCCGTGAGGCGGGCCTCGGCGCCACCGCGCACGTGCCGGGCCACCCCGACACCTTCGAGGGCTGGGAGGACTCGGCGGTCCCGCCCGAACGGCTCGGTGACTACCTGCGCCGACTCCAGCACCTCTACGAAGAGTTCGGCTACGCCGACGAGACCGGCCCCAGCCTGTACGGCCACTTCGGGCACGGCTGCGTCCACACCCGCATCCCCTTCGACCTCTACACCGCGCACGGCGTGGCGGAGTACCGCCGCTTCATGGAACGCGCCGCCGGTCTCGTCGCCGAGTTCGACGGCTCCTTCTCCGGGGAGCACGGCGACGGGCAGAGTCGCGGGGAGTTGCTGGAGCGGATGTTCGGGCCGGACATCGTCGAGGCGTTCGGGCGTCTCAAGGCCCTCTTCGACCCGGAGAACAGGATGAACCCGGGCAAGGTCGTGGCGCCGTACCGGCTGGACGAGAACCTCCGGCTCGGCGGCGACTGGTCCCCCTACGACCCGCAGGACCTGTACTTCCGCTACCCGGAAGACGGTGGCTCCTTCGCCCAGGCCGCCAACCGCTGCGTGGGCGTGGGCAAGTGCCGGCAGCTCACCAACAAGGGCGGCGCGGTGATGTGCCCCTCCTACCAGGTGACGAGGGAGGAGGAGCACTCCACCCGGGGCCGGGCCCGGCTGCTGTTCGAGATGCTCGACGGACACGGCGACAGCGCCGTACGGGACGGCTGGCGCTCGGCGGCGGTGAAGGACGCGCTCGACCTGTGTCTGGCCTGCAAGGGCTGCAAGAGCGACTGCCCCGCCGATATCGACATGGCCACGTACAAGGCCGAGTTCCTGGCCCACCACTACGCCGGACGCCCGTGGAGGCGCCCCCGCTCCGACCTCACGATGGGCTGGCTGCCCGCTCTCGCCCAGGCGGTGGGCCGCACCCGCACCGGTCGGGTGGTGAACGCGTTCACGCACACGTCGCTGCTCTCCCGGGCCGCGGTCGCCGTCGCCGGGGTCGAGCACCGTGAACTCCCGCTGTTCGCCGACGAGACGCTGCGACAGTGGTTCGCCCGGCACGAGCCGGACGGCGACGGCGCCCGGGGCACGGTCCTCCTGTGGCCCGACACGTTCACCACCTTCTTCCACCCGCACATCGGCCGGGCCGCCGTACAGCTCATGGAACACGCCGGCTGGCGGGTCACCCTGCCCGCCGAGACCCTGTGCTGCGGCCTCACCTGGATCTCCACCGGCCAACTCGCCACCGCCAAACGGATCCTGACGCGTACGGTCCGGCATCTCGCCGAGCACGTGCGCGGCGGGGGACTGGTGGTGGGCCTGGAGCCCAGCTGCACGGCGGTGTTCCGCTCGGACGCGGGCGAGCTGTTTCCAGGCGACCTCGATGTGCGCAGACTGCGACGGCAGACGGTGACCCTCGCCGAACTCCTCACCGAGCACAGCCCCCACTACGAGCCCCCGCCGGTACCCGACCGTTCGGCACGTGCCCTCGCCCAGGTGCACTGCCACCAGCACGCGGTCCTCGGCTGGGACGCCGACCGGGAACTGCTGCGCCGCGCCGGGGTGGACGCCGAGCACCTGGAGTCGGGGTGCTGCGGGCTGGCCGGCAACTTCGGCTTCGAGCGGGGCCACCTGGAGGTCAGCGAGGCCTGCGCCGAACGTGTACTGCTGCCCCGGCTGCGCGAGGCCGCCGCGGAGACGGTGGTGCTGGCCGACGGCTTCAGCTGCCGCACCCAGATCCACGAACTGGACAGCGGCGGCCACGAGGCCGTGCACCTCGCGGAACTGCTCGCGTCAGCCCTCCCGGACAGCGACGACCCGTTCCGTACGGTGTACGGCGTCGCGCCCGGCGCCCGCCCCGCGCCACCGGGCCGCCTGGCCAAGTCCCTCGCCCTCGCGGGCACCGGCCTCGCCGCCGCTGCTGCCGCCGCCGGTGTCACCAGTGCCGTGGCGAAGGCCCTGCGACGCCGAACTCCGTCCGCGGTCAGTCGGTCCGAACCGACCGGATGAGCCAGTCGTACGCCTCTCGCGCCGTGAACGCGCTCTGGCCGCCGCGTACCAACAGCCCCGCCGTCGCGAACGCGGGGTCGTCGGCCTGGGCGGCGACATACGGAATCGCCAGGCAGCGCATACCGGCCGCGTGCGCCGCGGCCGCGCCGGGCGCCGCGTCCTCCAGGACCACACAGTCGGCCGGGTCGGCGCCCAGCCGGCGCGCGGCCTCCAGGAACACGTCGGGCGCGGGCTTGCCCCGGGCCACCTCGTCGGCCGAGACGACGGTCTTGAGCCGGTCGGTGAGACCCGTGCCCGTCAGGATCGCCTCGATGGCCTCCGGCGACGATCCGGAGGCCACGGCCATCGGGACACCCTCGGCGGCCAGCAGTTCCACGAACGCCCGCATCTCCGGGTAGACCCGGGTGGTGGCGCGGGCGAGCTCCAGATAGCGGCGGTTCTTGTCGGCTAGCAGCTCGTCGACGGACGCGGTCAGGCCGTACCGCTCCTTCCAGCGGACGATCGTCTCCTGGGTGCTGATGCCCACGTACCGCTCGTGATCCGTCCAGGTGAAGTCCGTGACACCCTGCCCGGCGAGGGTCTGCCGGCCCGCCTCGAAGTAGTTGGGCTCGCTGTCCACGAGCGTTCCGTCGAGATCGAAGATGACCGAGGTGTCGCCGAGAATGCCCATGGGATTCAGGATGCCAGTGCCCGTGATGAACCCCGCGCTCAGCTTCCGGCACGGACCTCACCACCCCCTCATCCTCGACGGCGCCTCCTCGATCACCCGAAAGGATGGCGCGCCGAGTCACGGCTCTCCGCGCGGAACTCGACATGCCGACGGTATGGTCTAGACCTACTGCTGCCGTCGGCCCCGGCGGCACGGTGCCGGCAGGCGTGTCACCGAGAGGGGACAGCAGTGGCAGTGGCGGATGCGAGTGTGGACGGCGGCAGGCGACGACGGGCGTACATCGGCTCGTTCACGAGCGCGGGCGGTCCCGGCGTCGTCGTGGCGGCCGTGGACGAGACGAGCGGCGCGCTGACCGTCCTGAGCAGCGCGGACGACGTCCCCGACCCGTCGTACCTCGCCCTGGCGCCGGGCGGCGACATCCTCTACACGGTCAGCGAGACGGCC
Organism: Streptomyces sp. KM273126; assembly: GCF_004337435.2. Lineage (NCBI taxonomy): Bacteria > Bacillati > Actinomycetota > Actinomycetes > Kitasatosporales > Streptomycetaceae > Streptomyces > Streptomyces sp. KM273126. The sequence continues at coordinate 1,883,785 of NZ_SJXB02000002.1, forward strand.
GAGGGCGCGGTCGCCGCGTACCGCGTGACCGGTGCGCGGCCGGAGCTCACCGGGCCGCCGGTCGCTGTCCACGGCGCCGGGCCCACGCACCTCTCCCTTGTCGCCGGGCACGTCCTGACCGCCAACTACGGCTCCGGCAGCGTCACCGCCGTACCCCTTCGCGCCGACGGCACCCTCGCGGACACCGCGTCCGGACTCCTCCGCCACACCGGTTCGGGGCCGGACGAGCAACGCCAGGAGGGGCCGCACGCCCACCACGTGCAGCCGGACCCGAGCGGCCGCTGGGCCGTCTCCGTCGACCTGGGCACCGACCATGTGCTGGTCTGCGAGCTGGACTCCGGGGTGCCCGTCCTGCACCGCGCAACCCCGCTCCGGCCGGGCTCCGGGCCCCGCCACCTGGCCTTCCATCCGAACGGCTCGTACGCGTACGTGGTCCACGAACTCGCGCCGGTCGTGACCGTCTGCCGCTGGGACGCGGACGGCGGCGAGCTGACACCGCTCGGCGAGACCCCGGTGCTGCCGGGCACACCGGACGGCGACGCGTACCCGTCGGGCATCGTCGTGTCGCCCGACGGCCGCTTCGTGTGGACGGCGACACGTGGCCAGGACATGCTGTCCGTCCTCACGGTCGACGGGGGCGGGGAGGAACTCATGCCGGCGGGCACCGCGCCGTGCGGCGGCCACTGGCCGCGCGCGCTCACCGCCTCGGGCGGATTCCTGTACGTCGCGAACGAGCGCTCGGGGAACGTGAGCTGGTTCGCGCTCGACCCGGACACGGGCATGCCCCGACCGGAGGGCTCGGTCGCGGTTCCCGCGGCTTCGTGCGTGATCCTGGGCTGAGGCGCCGACCGGCACCGATCGCCGGTCACTGCCCCTCATGCGCCGAGGCCGGCGCAGGCGTCACGGCACAGGCCTCATGTCGCAGGTCTCATGGCGAAGGGCCCGCCCCCGAGAGGGGTGTGGGCCCTTTCGCACGGTCACGGGCGTCTGGGGACGCCGGACGCCGGACGCGGCTCAGCGGACCGGCATGCCCTGCGGCTGCTGCGGGGTGATGCCCAGCGCCGACGTGTACTTGGCGAGCGCCAGCTTGCCGATCGCCGGGTACGGGCCGAGGGCCTCGGCGGGGGAGCAGCCCGCCTCCTTGGCGGCCGCGTCGATCAGGCCGGCGTCGATCTCCGGGCCGATCAGGTAGGGGGCGAGCGCGAGGTTCTGCGAGCCCGAGGAACGCAGCTGCTCGGCGACGGCCGTGATCGAGCCGTCCTGGTCGAGCGCCGCGGCCATCACCGGCACGGCGAGGCGAGCGGCGAGCAGCATGCCGGTGATCCCGGCCGCCTGCACGGCCTCGTCGCCGCCGACGGACGCCAGGATGATGCCGTCCGCGGCGGTCGCCACGGTGAACAGGCGGGCGCGGTCGGCGCGCGCCAGGCCCGCCTCGGACAGCCGCACGTGCAGCGCCTCGGCGAGCAGCGGGTGCGGGCCGAGGACATCGGTCAGGTCGGCCGCGACGCGGCTCTCCATGACGGCCTGGCGGACCTGGCGCAGCAGCGAGCCGTCCGGGCCGGCGAGCAGGGGCACGACGACGGCGACGGGGCCGTCCGGCTCCTTGACGTCCATGCCGGCGGCTCGGGCCTGCTCGAAGCGGGCGGTGCGCTCCTCGGCGGCGCGGGCGAGGACGGACTGGAGCGTGGGGAACTCGTCGCCGTTCCCGTCGAGGTACCCGATCCGCGCGTCCAGGCCGGGCAGCTCGGAGCGCGCGATGCTCACGACCTCCTCGGCGAGGCTGCGTGTGGCGGCGCTGGGCTTGCCCGGCACCGCGAGGACGAGCGCGGGCGCGCCTTCAGGAGCCGCCAGGGGCTCGGGGCGGCGGTGCCGCCCGGGCTGGCGGGGTCGCGGCATTCGTACAGGCAGGCCGGATGCGGGCCCAGTGGGGGAGCTCATGGCGCCGCATGCTACTGGCTTCTTGGGTTCCCCTGTTCGGGGAGGGTGCAGGTGAGCGGTATCCGTCCGGATTTGTCTGATGAGTTACGTGACGATCGACAGAAAACCGCGTGACTTCACGCTGACATGGGGCGGCATTAGTGGCGCATTTCACAGTGTGACCGACGGGGGGAGCGAGTCCGTTTTGGGGTACTACTTTTCGGCCATCTGCACGTGCAGCATCCTCTCGTCGTCAGGCAGCGTCGGCACCCCCTCGGCCAACTCGGCCGCGATGCGTACCGCGCCCTGCAGCGGGTCGCCCTCGGCCGCGACGCGCCGCGCATACGGCAGCCGCTCGGCCAACTCCGCCTCCAAGGGTAGGAGGAGGGGGTCGCCCATCCTGAACAGGCCACCGGTGAGAGCGACTCGGGGCTCGCCGGCAGCTGGGCAGACGGCGGCCGCGGACTCGGCCATGTGCCGTGCCGCCGCACGCAGGACCTCCGCCGCCACCGGGTCACCCTCGGCGCAGTCGGCCACCTCGGGCGCGAAGGAGGCCAGCACCGCGGCGCGGTCGGTGCGCGGGTAGAGCCGTCCGGGGAGTCCGGCGACCGGGCCGAACAGCTCCTCGGCGCGGGCCAGCAGCCGCGCCGAGCCGCCGGGTCGGCCGTCGTGGGCGCGCAGCGCGGCCTCCAGGCCCGCCCGCCCGATCCACGCCCCGCCGCCGCAGTCGCCGAGCAGATGCCCCCACCCGTCCGCCCGGCGCCAGCTCTCCAGGTCGGTGCCGATGGCGATCAGCCCGGTGCCGCCGGCGACCACCGCACCCGCCCGCGTCCCGAGGGCGCCCACGTACGCGGTGACCGCGTCGGCGGCCAGCGCGACCCGTCGCACCTCGAGCTCGCGCTCCAGGGCTTCCGGGAGTTCGGCGCGCATCCGGTCGCCCAGGGTCGCGAACCCGGCGGCGCCGATCGCCACCGCCCGCGGCGGGCCGCTCCCGGCGTCGTCGAGCAACTGCCGTGCCATGGGCAGGAGCTGCTCCAGCAGATGCCCGGCGTCGATGCCCTGCGGGCCGGTCCGCACCGGCTCCCTGGACGCCAACGGAGCGGAGCGGACCCGGCCTTCCGAGGCCAGCACCGCGCGGAGCCCGGAGCCACCCGAGTCCACGGCGAGCACGACGGGTGGGGCGAGGTCTCGGGTGCCGGTCATGGCAGCCGCCGATGCGCGGGCTGCGTTCCCTGCGGGGCGAACAGGTGGTTGACGCGGCCGAACGGGCGGGAGCCGAAGAATCCGCGGTCCGCGGACACGGGGGAGGGGTGGGCATGACGACCACGGCGGAGTGACTTGACCAGCGGACGCACCAAGCTCCTCTCCTGCCCGGTGACCGGCAGCGCGACCTGCTCGGCGGGCTCGAAGATCTAGAGGAAGATCTGGACGACGAAGATCTGGACGAGGAGGAAGAGTAGCGCCGAGAACAGCGTCCGCGCGTGAGGGCTTCTCCGTTTGTGCGGGGGCATCGCGTGGACCAGTAGAGTGACGCGCCGTGGCACCACGACCCTTGCATGAACTTGTTGAGGCAGGCTGGGCGAAGGCCCTCGAACCTGTGGCCGAACGCATCGCCTCCATGGGCGACTTCCTCCGGGCCGAGATAGCGGCCGGCCGGACCTATCTGCCGTCCGGACCGAATGTCCTGCGGGCCTTCCAGCAGCCCTTCGACGACGTTCGCGTCCTGATTGTCGGCCAGGATCCTTACCCCACACCGGGGATGGCCATCGGGTTGAGCTTCGCGGTGGCGCCCGAGGTGCGTTCCCTGCCGGGCAGTCTGGAGAACATCTTCCGCGAGATGAACTCCGACCTGGGGCTGCCCAGGCCGTCGAACGGGGATCTGACGCCGTGGACGCAACAGGGTGTGCTGCTGCTCAACAGGGCGCTGACGACGGCCCCACGCAAGCCCGCGGCGCACCGGGGCAAGGGGTGGGAGGAAGTCACCGAGCAGGCCATCCGGGCGCTGGCCGCGCGCGGTAAACCGCTGGTATCCGTCCTGTGGGGACGCGACGCGCGCAATCTGCGGCCCCTGCTCGGGGATCTCCCGGCCATTGAGTCGGCTCATCCCTCGCCGATGTCGGCGGACCGCGGTTTCTTCGGCTCCCGCCCGTTCAGCCGCGCCAACGACTTTCTTGCCCGCCAGGGAGCCCAGCCGGTGGACTGGCGCCTGCCGTAGACGGCGGCCGGGGCCGGCTGTTCGTTCCCGTGAGGGCCGGCCTGGCAGCCCAGACGTGCGCGGGAGCCGTAGGAGAAGACTCCCGACCCGTATGCGACACCGGGACATCTGCTTCCCACTTCCCACATGTCCTCGAACCGCATACGGGTCCCGCCCGACGATCAGGCCCCCCGGACCCCGGCGTGCCCGTCAGCCCACCACCGCCGCACGCACGCACAGCACGTCCGGCAGGTGGGACGCCAACTGCCGCCAGCTGTCGCCGTCGTCCGCCGACGCGTACACCTCTCCGTTTCTGTTGCCGAAGTACACGCCCGCCGGGTCCGCGTCGTCCGTACACATCGCGTCGCGCAGCACCGTGCCGTAGTGGTCCTCGTCCGGCAGGCCCGCCGACAGCGGCTCCCAGGTCCTGCCCGCATCCGTCGTGCGGAAGACACGACAGCGCCGCCCGGCCGGGACGCGGTCCGCGTCGGCGTTGATCGGGAAGACGTACGCGGTGTCCCCGCGGTGGGGATGGGCCGCCGCGGCGAACCCGAACGTGGACGGCAGCCCCTCGCCGATGTCCGTCCAGTGCGCGCCCGCGTCGTCGCTGCGGTACACACCCCAGTGGTTCTGCAGGTACATCCGGTCCGGTGTCACCGAGTCCCGCGCGACCTTGTGCACGCACTGACCGAACTCCGGGTTCGGATCCGGCAGGAACACCGCGGAGACACCGGAGTTGGAGGGCGCCCAGCTCGTGCCCCCGTCCTGGGTGCGGAACACGCCGGCCGCGGAGACGGCGACCGTCATCACCTGCGGGTCGCGCCGGTCGGTGAGGATGGTGTGCAGGCCCTCCCCGCCGCCACCGGGCACCCACTTGTCGCGCGTCGGGTGCTCCCACAGGGACCGGACGAGGTCGAAGCTCTCCCCGCGGTCCGCCGAGCGGTACAGGGCGGCCGGCTCCGTGCCCGCGTACACCACGTCCGGCTCCGCCGCCGACGGGTGCAGCTGCCACACCCGCTCCAGCGACGCTCCGGTGTCCTTGGGGAACTTCACGGCGGCCTGGGCGGGCTCGGTCCAGGTCCGGCCGAGGTCGTCGGAGTGGAAGACGGACGGCCCCCAGTGCGCGCTGTCGCCGCCGACCAGCAGCCGGGGGGTGTCGGTTCGGGTGTCGATCGCGACCGCGTACACGGCCTGCGCGTTGAAGTACGGGCTCTCGTCGAACTCCCAGGCGCCGCCGCGCCGCCGTCCGATGAACAGACCCTTGCGTGTGCCTACGGTGAGCAGGATGTCGGCCATGCCGGCCACCTCCGGGACGTCGTTGTCTCAGACACGGGCCAGTCTGCACCCCACCACTGACACTCACCCCCGGAGAGGATGTCGCCGCAGGTCGGAACGGGTGTCCGGCGCCGAACGGGCATGTCGGCCGGGCCACCACGCCGGCTTGGATTCGGCCCTGCCGGAGCTCGCGACGACCGTACGGAACGCGCCGTCCGGCCGGGGTGACGCATTCGTCATGAGCATCGGAGAGGCCACCCGCGTATGGGAGGGCGCCCTGGCTTGTCTGTGCGTTCGTGAGGAGGGTGCCCTCGATGGTGGCATTCCGAGGTCCGAAGGTGTGGTTGTGGCGATGGCGGCGGAATCCGCTGCGGCGCCGCAGCGACCGGATCGAGGCATGGGTGGTCCTCGCGGCCTGGACCTTCACCGTGCTCAGCGGGGTGGTCACCGGACTGTTGGCGACGAGGTCCGTCGAGCAGAACCTCGACCGGCAGCGCATCGAGTGGCGCCCCGTCGTGGCGCAGCTCACCGAGGACGCCCCAGGAGCGGCCGCGACGTCCGCCCCCGGATCCACGCGCGTGTGGGCCGAGGTCCGCTGGACGGCGAGGGACGGCTCCGCCCACACCGGCCAGACCCGGGTCGCGCCCGCCAGCGCCGTGGGCACGCCGGTCACGGTCTGGACCGACACCGACGGCCGCATGGTCACCGAACCGGCCACACGGTCCGAGGCCCGTGTCCGCTCCTCGCTGATCGGCGTCCTCGTGGGCGTGACCGCCGCGGGCGTCCCCTTTGTGGGCGGCCGCCTTGTACGCGGTCGCCTGGAGCGCCGCCGCATGGAGGAGTGGGACGAGGAGTGGGAGCGTGTCGGGCCGTTGTGGGGGCGTAAGACCTGGTAGCGGCGAGTAGCGGGCGCACGGCCGCGCCCGCACGCCCTGCACGATGGGGCGGCTGGACGAAGGCGCCCGTCAGAGACGCTTCGCACAGCCGCCCGGCTCCGGCCGCAGCAGGAGAGAGTGCGATGAACTCGGCCGAACTCGGGACCCGCCGATACCGAATGCGACTCAGCTGCACCTGATCACTCAGATGTACCTGATCACTCAGCTGTACCTGATGTCGGACGCCGAATACTTGCAGTACGTGCTGTCGGGCCCGCTGCCGTTGGTGGGCGGCTCTGCGCCCGTGTTGTTACCGATGTACTTCTGGCAGGGGACGATCTTCTTGCTGGAGTCCCCGACGATCGTGATGCCCCTCAGGGTGGCGCTGTCGCCGTAGTTGGTGTTGATGCCGACGAGCTTGCCGCCCTTCCAGGTCGCCTCGATGGTGTTGAGGTTGATCGTCCGCTTGTACTGCGTGGAGCAGTTGCCGCACGAGCGGACGAAGGTGCCGAAGTTCTTCGCGGCGAAGTTGGAGATGTTGAGCGTCCCCGCCCCGTTGAACTGGAACACCTTGTCGGTGGCCTCCTTCGCGCCACCACCGGAGACGGTGTAGACGTTGGACGACGAGGAGCCCCGGAACGTCGCCGCGTCCTCGCCGACGTCCTCCCACCAGACGTTCTGCAGTGTGCAGCTGCCCTTGCAGTGGATGCCGTCCGCGGCGGGGGCGCCGATGATGACGTTCTTCAGCACGGCGCCGGCAGCGAGCTCCAGGATCGGTCCCTGGTCCTCTTCCTGGCCGCCGGAGCCGAGGTCCCCGGTGCCGTAGAGGCGTTTCATCCCGTAATCCTTGGTGCCGGAGATCGGGATGGTGGCGGAGACCCCCTCGCTGCCGTTCGGGGTGGGCCAGGTGGCGGCGCTCGCAGGAGAGGCACTGCCAGTCATGATCATGCCAACCGAGAGGCCGAGTGTGGCCAGCGCTCCGGTCAGCGCGCGCGTGCGGGCGCGCGGACGTGCCGCAGAAGTCATGTCCCGATTCCTTCCGTCTGTTGAGGTGTGGACTGTGCTCTTTGGCGGGGGTGGTTGTGGGGGTGAATGCGGGGGTGGTCCCGTGGGGGCTAGAGCTTCCCCGCGCCCGCGCCGGACGTCACCGAGGCGACGACGGACGAGGCGGACTCGGCGGTGTAGCTGTAGGGCGGGCTCGTGAAGCTGCCGACCTGGGAGACCTCGGTGGCGGCTCCGCCGAGATCGTTGCCGCGCAGGTTCGCGTAGCCGTCGATGTCGCTGCTGCGGTTCGTGGTGACCGCGATCTTCGTCGAGCGGAAGACGTTGTTCTCGACGAGCATCTGGGCGCCCATGCGCGAGTGGCAGGCGGTGTCGGCGCCGTTCACGTAGTTGTTGTAGAAGTGCCCGGTGCCGAAGCGCAGGCTCGGGATGCGCGAGTAGACGTTGCTGAACTCGTTGTGGTGGTACGTCACCTTCAGGTGGCCGGTGTCCTCCGAGGAGTTGTTGTCGCTGTGGCCGACGAGTGACCCCTTGAAGTGGTCCTTGAAGGTGTTCCAGGACACCGTGACGTAGTCGGAGCCGTGGGTGATGTCGAGGAGACCGTCGTAGTAGTCCTTGTCGTGATCGCGGTCCGCCGAGAATGAGTTGTGGTCGATCCACACCTTCGTCGACTCCTGGACCGTGATGCCGTCGGAGGGTGCGACCGGCTTGCTGATGTTGAGGTTGCGGACGACGACGTTGGTCGCCCCCTTGATCCGCAGGCCGCCGCCGGTGAAGCCGGATGACGAACCGACGCCCAGAACCGTGGTGTTGGAGCCGATGTCGACCTGACCGCTCAGCGAGATCAGCCCGTTGACACGCACCACCTTCGCCGCGTTCCCGGCGACGGCCGTCTGGAAGGCGGACAGCGTCGACACGGTCACCGGGCCGGCGCTGCCGCCGCCGGTGGTGCCCGAGCCGAATCCGATGGGCGAGGTCTCGGCGGCACCCGCCGGCTGGGGGACGGCGACCACGGCGACCACGGCGACGGCTGCGAGGGTGGCCGCGGTGGCCGCGGCCGGAGTGGATCGCCGCGCTCGTGTACGTGGGGGGAGAGTGCGCATGCGGGGGCGTCCCTTCAGGAGGACTGGTGGGTCATGTACGTGACTGTTGTTCGCCAATCTGGTCGCCGCGCGCGAGCCGAGGCGCCCGACAGGGAGGCAGTGGGGTTTCAACGAGTGCAATTCCCCAGGTGGTGCTGACCTCCGGCCGCTCCGGTCTCATGTGTGCGAGGGAGCTGTCGGGTCACGCTTCTGAACGGAAGGTAGGGGGTAAGCGCTTTCTGGTCAACGGTTCACGCAGAAGGTTTTCGGGCCGCTTCGCGCCCGCCCCGTCCCCGTGTTCATCGAATCTTTTCGGTGAGTGGGAGCGCTTCCAAGGCCTGCATGTGCATGTCACGATGCCTTTGGTCTCCACGGCCGGAGGCCGGTTCCCGCGCGGTTGCTCCGCGCAGTTGCTCCCCACAGTTGTCCGCGGCTTCAGAAAGGGACGAGGACGTGTCCACCCCTGCCGGCACCACCGCGAGAAGACCACTCCGCACGACACTCCTCGCGCTCCTCGGAGGCTTGATTCCCTTACTCGCGGCCTTGTTGTGCGCCGCCCCTCAGGTCTCGGCCGCCCCCAAGACCACAGCTGTCCCTCCGGGGGCGGCGGTGGCTCCCGCCGCCCCGGCCGGGAACGCGGCACCCACCGCGTCCCTCACCGAGGTGACGAACTTCGGCCCCAATCCCAGCAATCTCCAGATGTACCTGTACGTGCCGGACACCGTCACCGAGAACCCCGCGGTCCTGGTGGCCGTCCACTGGTGCACCGGTTCCGGCCCGGTGTTCTACTCGAACACCGAGTTCGCCTCGCTCGCGGACCGCTACGGGTTCATCGTGATCTACCCCTCGGTCACTCGCAGTAGCAAGTGCTTCGACGTCTCCTCGCCCCAGGCCCTCAAACGGGGCGGTGGCAGTGACCCGGTGGGCATCAAGTCCATGATCGACTACGTCACTCGCACCTACGAGGCCGACACCGGCCGGATCTTCGCCACCGGCGTCTCCTCGGGGGCGATGATGACCAACGTCCTGCTGGGCGACTATCCCGACGTGTTCGCCGGCGGCGCCGCGTTCGCGGGCGTGCCCTTCGGCTGCTTCGCCACGACCGACGGCTCGGAGTGGAACAGCGCCTGCGCGGGCGGCACCGTGACCCACACCCCGAAGGAGTGGGGTGACCTCGTCCGGGGAGCCTACCCCGGATACACCGGCCCCCGCCCCCGTATGCAGCTCTGGCACGGCACCGAGGACGACGTCCTGCGCTACCCCAACTTCGGGGAGATGATCAAGCAGTGGACCGAGGTGCTGGGCATCAGCCAGACGCCCGCCCGCACCGACTCGCCCGCGTCCGGCTGGACCCGCACCCGCTACGGCTCCACCGGTGACCAGGCCCCCGTCGAGGCCATCAGCCTCCAGGGCGTCGGCCACAATCTGATCACCACGGGCATGGCGGCCCGCGTGATCACCTTCTTCGGCCTGGACAGCGGCGGCCCCGCGCCCCAACCCCAGCCCGGCGGCTGCAAGGTCTCCGTCACCACCAGCGCCTGGAGCACCGGCCTGACCGCCTCGGTGACCATCACCAACACCGGCACCACCGCCGTCAACGGGTGGAGTCTCGCCTTCACGCTCCCCGTCGGCCAGACCATCACCAACGGCTGGGGTGCCACCTATGCCCCGGCGAGCGGGGCGGTGACCGCCACCAACGCCGCGTACAACGCCACGATCGCCCCGGGCGCGAGCGTCGGCATCGGCTACCAGGCCGGCCACACCGGCGGCAGCGCGGGCCCCACCGCCTTCGCCCTCAACGGCGCCACCTGCACCACCTGACGGACTCCACGCACACCACCGTTTCCCAGGCGCGCGCCGGGCCCCCGGCGCGCGCCCGCCGATGCCACCCCGCGCACAGGAAGGCACGTCGCTCGTGAAGTCGTCGCCCGGAGAGCCACATCCGTCGCATCCGTCACAGTCATCGCAGCCGTCGCATCCGTCGCAGCCGTGGAGAAGCGCACCTCTCGTCAACCTGATCGCCGTGTGCGTGCTGGCGTCGGTCCTCATCGCCACCTCATCCGCGATGGGTGCCGTCGGCCACAGCGGTGAACCGGCGGCCGCCCAGCAGTCGCGCACCGCCCAGTGGCACTGGGTGAACACCTGGACCGCGATGCCGCAGCTCACCGAGCCCGGCAACATGCCGCCCCCGCCGTTCACCGGGAGTGACGCAGTCCTGGCCGACACCACCCTGCGGCAGACGGTGCGCGTCTCCACCGGCGGTGAGCGCGTCCGGCTGCGCTTCTCCAACGCCTTCGGCGGCACCGCGCTGCCCCTCACCGCGGTGACCGTGGCCCTGTCCCGGGACGGGCGCGCCGGAGTCAGTGCCATCGAGCCCAGGAGCCTTCAGCGGGTGACGTTCAACGGGCGCCGATCGGCCACCGTGCCGGTCGGCGCCCAACTGGTCTCCGACCCTCTGGAGTTCGACCTCCGGCCGGGCACCAACCTGACCGTGACGGCCTACCTGGCCGAGGGCCAGAAGTCCCTCGCGCTCACCTCCCACCCCGGCTCCCGCACGACGTCGTACCTCCGGCACGGCGACCACACGACGGCCGCGGACATGTCCGGGGCGACCCCCACCGACCACTGGTACCTGCTGAGCGACGTCGAGGTCGTCTCCCGCTCCACCACGGCCGCCGTCGCCGTCCTCGGTGACTCACTGACCGACGGCCGCGGCTCCACGACCAACGGCAACAACCGCTGGCCCGACCAGTTCTTCGACCGTCTCCAGGCGCATCCCGCCACGGCCGACGTCGCCGTCCTGAACCAGGCCGCGGGCGGCAACCGGATCCTCAACGACGGCCTCGGTCCGGGCGTCCTCGCCCGCCTCGACCGCGACATCCTGGCCCGCAGCGGTGTCGCCTGGCTGATCGTCTTCGAGGGCATCAACGACATCGGCACCGCGGCGGCCACCGAGACCGCCCAGCGCGCCGTCACCGCCGACCTCGTCGCCGCCTACGAACAGATCGCCGTTCGCGCGCACGCGCAGGGCATCCGTGTGTACGGCGCGACGCTCCTGCCGTTCGGCGGCAACACCCTGTACGACGACCCCGCCGGGCTGCGCGAGGCCTCACGGCGAGCCGTCAACGACTGGATCCGCACCAGCGGCATCTTCGACGCGGTCATCGACCTCGACCGCGCGGTACGCGACCCCGCGGACCCGCGCCGTCTGCGCACCGAACTCCACGACGGGGACTGGCTGCACCTCAACCCCGAGGGCTACAGGACCCTGGCCGCCACCGTACCCACGGCTCTTCCGCACCCCGCCCCGGCCCTCCGGCCTCACCGCCGACTGAATGCGGCCGTACTCCCGGTGGGGGCGCGCGGCACGGTGCGGCCCGGGAGGTCCGCTCAGGCGGACCGCAGGTACTGGTCCGGTACGTGGATGTCCGCGCCGAGTTCGCGGGCCGCGAGTCGGGCGAAGGAGGGGTTGCGGAGCAGTTCGCGGCCCAGCAGGACCGCGTCCGCCTCCTCGTTGACCAGGATCTTCTCGGCCTGCTCCGTGTCGGTGATGAGACCGACGGCGGCCACGGGGAGCGTGGCCCGGGCCTTCACCCGGGCGGCGAACGGCACCTGGTAGCCGGGGCCCACCGGGATGCGGACGTGCGGGGCGTTGCCGCCGCTGGAGACGTCCAGCAGGTCGACGCCGTGCTCCTGGAGCGCGGAGGCGAAGCGGACGGTGTCGTCGGCCGTCCAGCCCGCGTCCTCAAGCCAGTCGGTGGCGGAGATGCGGAAGAACAACGGCTTGTCGTCGGGCCACACCTCCCGCACCGCGTCGACGACGTCGAGGGCGAAGCGGATGCGGTTCTCGTACGAGCCGCCGTACGCGTCCGTGCGGTGGTTGGAGTGCGGGGAGAGGAACTCGTTGATCAGGTAACCGTGCGCACCGTGGATCTCGACGACATCGAAACCGGCGGCCAGGGCACGCCGGGCGGCCTGAGCGAATTGGCCCGTGATCTCCCGGATCTGATCCACGGTCAGCTCGTCCGGCACCGGGTGCCCCTCGTCGAACGCGATCGCGCTCGGAGCCAGCGGCTGCCATCCGTGGGCGTCCGGCCCGACCGGCGCGCCACCCTTCCAGGGCCGGTCCGTCGAGGCCTTGCGGCCGGCGTGAGCGAGCTGGATGCCCGGCACCGTGCCCTGCGCCTTCATGAAGCGCGTGAGCCGGCGGAACGCCTCGACCTGGGTGTCGTTCCAGATCCCGAGGTCGTACGGGGAGATCCGGCCCTCGGGGCGGACAGCGGTCGCCTCGACGAGGATCAGGCCCGTGCCGCCGACGGCACGGGCCCCGTAGTGCGCGAAGTGCCAGTCGCCGGGAGCGCCCGTGTCCGGTCCCTCGGGCGCGGCCGAGTACTGGCACATCGGGGCCATCCACACCCGGTTCGGGATCGTCACGTCACGCAGGCTGAGGGGCTGGAAGAGGGCGCTCATGGTGAGCTGCTCCATTCGTCACGGGGCCGAAGGACGACTCATACGATAGGCATCGTAGTACGGGAGGTGTCAAACTACGATGCCTCTCGTACAATGGAGGTCTCGCGAACGAACTGGAGCCGCCGTGACCCCCGCCGCCCCTGCCGCCGCAGGCCGCGCCCTCCCGCACCCGGCGAGCGACGAGATCCGGCTGGAGGGCGTCCTGCACGCGCTCTCCGACCCGATGCGTCTGCGGATCGTGCGAGAGCTCGCCGCCGACGGCGGCGAACTGACCTGCTCGGACTTCGACCTGCCGGTCACCAAGTCCACGACCACGCACCACTTCCGGGTGCTGCGCGAGAGCGGGGTGATCCGGCAGACCTACCGGGGCACGGCCAAGATGAACGGCCTGCGCGACGACGACCTAGACGACCTCTTCCCGGGGCTCCTCGACAGCCTTCTCGCCGCCGCCGCTCGCCAGGCCGCCCGCCTCGGTGGCTGAACCGGACCTCGCGGGCAGGTGGTTGAAGAGCAGGTTCAGCACGATCGCCGTCAGGCAGCCCGCGCTGATCCCGCTGTCCATCACCGTCTGGAACCACTCCGGGAACTTGTCGTAGACCGTCGGCACCCCGACCGGCAGCATGCCCACGGCCACCGAGACCGCCACGACCGTCAGGTTGTTGTTGCCCCGGAAGTCGACCCGGGCCAGCGTGCGCAGTCCGCTCGCGGCGACCGTGCCGAACATCACCAGGCCCGCACCGCCGAGCACCGGCGCCGGGATCGCCGCGACCACCGCGCCCAGCTTGGGCAGCAGGCCGAGCAGCACGAGGATGCCGCCCGCGGTGGCGACGACCCAGCGACTGCGTATACGGGTCATGCTGACGAGGCCCACGTTCTGGGCGTACGCCGTGTACGGGAAGGTGTTGAACACACCCCCGAGGACGGTCGAGAAGCCGTCGGCCCGCAGACCGTCGGCGAGCGAACGCGGCTCGATCTTCCGGTCGGTCATCTCGCCGACGGCTATCAGGTCACCCGTCGTCTCGGTCATCGTCACCAGGGCCACGACCAGCATCGACAGGATCGCCGAGACATGGAATGTGGGCGCGCCGAAGTGGAACGGTGTGCTGATGCCCAGCCAGTCGGCGTCCCCGACCCCGCTGAAGTCCGTGAACCCGAACGGCACCGCGACCGCGAGCCCCACGCCGATGCCGACCAGTACCGCGATCCGGCTCAGGAACACGGGCGCGAACCGCTGCACGCCCAGCACCACGAGGAGTACGAAGGCGGCGAGCGCCAGGTTCTCCGGCTCCCCGAAGTCCTCCGCGCCCACCCCGCCGGCGGCCCAGTTGCCCGCGACGGGCAGCAGGGAGACGCCGATGATGAGGATGACCGTGCCCGTGACGAGCGGGGGGAAGAAGCGCAGCAGCCTGCCGAAGACGGGTGCCAGCAGCATGATCGCGAGTCCGGCCACGATCACCGAGCCGTAGATCGCGGGCAGTCCGCCGCCCTCCGTCCCGATGAGCACCATCGGCGACACGGCCGCGAACGTGCAGCCCTGCATGATCGGCAACCGCACCCCGAACCGCCACACGCCCACGCACTGGATGAGCGTCGCGATCCCGCACACCAGCAGGTCCGCGGTGATCAGGTATGCCAGGTCGGCGGGCGGTAGCCCCATGGCTCCGCCGACGATGAGCGGGACCGCCACGGCGCCCGCGTACATCGCGAGCACATGCTGCAGGCCGAAGGCGGCCAACTGGCGTATGGGCGGGACTTCGTCCACGGGGTGCACGGGTGCGGGCGTGGCCATGGGTACTCCAGAGGCGAGCGGGCCAATCAGGGGCATGACAATGCGGAGACGGCTTGAACAGCACGAGACCGTAACGGGCTTGCACCGTTTGTTGATTTCGGCGGTGTTGCCGATGGGTGTCATGGCCACCGAAGCACGGGCGACCCTGGTACGGCCTGCCCCGCGGGCACCCCTGTCATGCGCTCCCGCTGCGCGCCGCCGACAGCAGCGACTTCCAGTCCGGCAGCTTCACCACACCGCGCCCGAGCGAGGCCCCGAGCTCCGCCTCGGCCCGCTCGATCGCCTGCCACCCGGACCATTCCACGGGCGTGATCCCCGCCGACCGCAGCACGGCGAGCGGATCGTCGGACACCTTCCGCCGTGCGAGGACGGGGGCGTCCTCCAGCAGCGAGGTCACCGTCTCCTTGGCGCACGGCCGGTTGGTGCCGATCACCCCGGTCGGGCCCCGCTTGATCCATCCGGCCACGTACTCGCCCGGCGCCACCACACCCTGGCGCAGCACCCGCCCGGCCAGATGCGGCACCGTGCCGCGCTCCGCGTCGAACGGCAGCCCGTCGAGCGGCACCCCGCGGTAGCCCACGGACCGCAGCACCAGCTGGGCCTCGATCTCCTCGTACTCGCCGGTGCCCGTCACCCCGCCCCGCCCGTCCGGCTCCGTCCGCTCGAAGCGCACCCCGCACACGCGGTCGCCGTCGGCGAGGAACTCGACGGGCCGGAGGAAGAAGCGCAGCGAGATCGTGTGCCGGTCGTCCCCGGTGGGCGAGGAGGCCCAGCCACGCAGCACCTCCACGTTGCGGCGCTGGGGGGCGGGCAGACCGGACGGGTCGACATACGCCGGATCGAGCTCCAGCTCCGACGGATTCACGCTCACCCGGGTGTCCGGCATGCTGCCCAGCTCGCGCAGTTCCTTGGTGGTGAAGCGAGCCTGCGACGGGCCGCGCCGGCCCACCATGTGGACCTGGGTGACCTCGCTGGCGGCGAGCGCGGCCAGGGCGTCCTGCGGCATGTCGGTGGGGCTCAGCTCCGTCGCGCCCCGGGCCAGCATCCGGGTCACGTCCACTGCGACGTTGCCGACGCCGATCACCACGGCCGCCCGGGCACCGAGCACGAACCCGTCCGTGCGAGAGTCCGGGTGGGCGCTGTACCAGGACACGAACTCGGTCGCCGACCAGCTGCCCCACAGGTCCTCACCCGGGATGCCGAGACGCCGGTCCGTGGCGGCACCCACGCAGTACACCACCGCGTGGTACAGCTCCCGCAGCCGCTCGACCGGCAGTCCGGCGGGACCGACCTCGACGCCGCCCAGGAAACGGACCCGCTCGTGCTCCAGCACGGTCCGCAGGTTGTTCTGCAGCGACTTGATCTTCTCGTGGTCGGGCGCGACCCCGTACCGCACCAGGCCGTAGGGGCACGGCAGCCGGTCCAGGACGTCGACGTGCACCGAGGGATCCTGCTGCACCAGGGTCTGCGCGGTGTAGACCCCGCTCGGACCCGAGCCGACGACGGCGACACGCAGCACGGGGGACTCCTTAGACGAGGAGATCGCTGATGCCTTCAGCATCGCACCGCACCGTCCAACACGGGAGGGACACGAGCGGGACACCACCCGAGGGGGTGGCGCCCGCTGCGCTGACGGGGTGCCGTAGGGGCACGGGCGCGCGTGGTGCTGCGCAGCGGATGTGATCATTCACTTACGTTGTGCGGGTGCTGGCAGAATCCTTCATTCACCTTTCTGGCCGGAACCGTCCGGATGGGGTCGTCTCCGTGTGGCCCGCGTGGGAAGTGCAGGAGCACGACGGAGCCACGGCCTGGTACAACGCTCAGCTGATCTTCCCCGACGGTGCCCGTGTCGACGTACTCGCCGTGGTGTCCGAAGGGCACGTCCTCCTCGAAGAGGTACGGGCCCAGCCGTCGCTGTCCCTGGACGACCTGACCGTGCTCGCGGACTGGATCGAGGGTCCGCTCTTCGAGGCGTGCGGCGCCCGGTCCGCCTGGCCGCACGGCGTCGAGGGGCGGCGGCGCGTCGCCGAGGAGTACCGCGCCGCCCAGGAGCAGGGGATCGATCCGGTCCTCGCGGTGATGCGTGCGACCGGTCACAGCCGCCGCAGATCGCTCAAGCTGATCGCCGGAGCACGGGACGAGGGCTTCCTGACACCACGTCACGCACGGCGCTAGGCCCTGTCGTCACACGCGGTGCCAGGGGATCCGATCCGGTCGGTCGCCGTCGAGTGCGGGGGCCGTCACAGCATCTCGCGCATCCGGCTCATCTCCGCGGTCTGCTGCGCGATCACGTCGTCGGCCATCTCCTCGACCAGGATGTTGTTGCCCGCGGCCTTCAGGTCCGTGGCCATCGTGACGGCGCCCTCGTGATGGGTGGTCATCAGCGTCAGGAAGAGCTGGTCGAACGCCTTCCCCTTCGCCGCACGCAGCTTCTCCAGCTGCGCCTCGGTGGCCATTCCGGGCATCGCCTCGTGCTGCTCGTGCCCGCCCGAAGTGTCCTTCTTCTCGCCGCCGTTGTTCTTCAGCCAGCCCTTCATGGCGTCGATCTCCGGCTGTTGCGCGGCCGAGATGCGCGCGGCGAGGCGCTTGACCTGGGTCGACTCGGCGCGGCTGGGCACGAGTGCGGTCATCTCCACGGCCTGGGTGTGGTGCTTGATCATCATCTGCGCGTAGGCGAAGTCCGCCGCGTTGGGTGAGTCGTCCTCCGCGCGCCGCTTCTTGGCGTCCTCGGCGGAAAGGGTCTCGGCGGCCTCGCCCGGCTTGCCGGGGGCGATCACCGCGGGCCCGGTCGCCTTCGCGGAGTCGGCGTCCTCGCCCGAGTCCGCCCCGGAGTCGCACCCCGTGAGCGCGAGCAGGGCAGCCGCCGCCAACGCCGGGATCAGTGGCGCGCGGGACGTACGACGAACGAGCACAGTGACCTCCTGGAGCACAGGAACTGACGTACACCTCGTGAGTGTTGGTGACCGGTCTAGCACGCTTCGGAGCATCAGTGATCAAAAATATTCATTACGAGTGTGTTGCCATCTGTTGATCTGTGCATGATGCAGACGATACTGCGGGGGTCCATGAACCGTTCACCAGCGAACGGCTACGAGGGAGGACGGACACAGTGACCCTGTTGAACGACCTGCGAACGCGCCGCAGACGCCTCGGAGTTGCCGCGACCGCGGTGGGGCTCCTGGCCGCACTGCTCACCGCCGGGCCGGCGGCCGCGACTCCCGACCCCGGGGACAGTCCCGCCGCCCCGGAGAAGGTCTCCAAGAGCGACGCCGCCGAGGCGAGGGCGGCGATCGAGAGCGGTGACATACCGGGGAAGGACGAGATCGTCCACTCCGACAACATGAAGCACGTCACCAATGTCCCCAAGGACCTGCTGCCCGGTACCAACTCGGACCTGGCCTTCCAGGGCAGGTACGCCTTCGCCGGCAACTACGACGGCTTCCGTATCTTCGACATCAGCAACCCGAAGGCGCCGAAGACGGTGTCCCAGGTGCTGTGCCCGGGCTCGCAGAACGACATCTCCGTCTCCGGCAACCTGCTGTTCCTGTCCACGGACTCCTCGCGCAGCGACAGCTCCTGCAACAGCACCACGCAGCCCGCGACCGAGAAGTCCTCGTGGGAGGGCATGAAGGTCTTCGACATCAGCGACAAGAAGAACCCCAAGTACGTCGCCGCCGTCGAGACCGCCTGCGGCTCGCACACCCACTCGCTGGTGCCCGAGCGCAAGAACGTCTACATCTACGTCTCCTCGTACTCGCCGAGCGCCTCGTTCCCCGATTGCCAGCCGCCGCACGACGGCATCTCCGTCATCAAGGTGCCGCGCAACGCGCCCGAGAAGGCGGCCGTGGTGAACTTCCCGGTGCTCTTCCCCGGTGAGGGGCCGGACGGCGGCGGCAACCCGGGCGGGCCCACCAACCCGGGTGTGTCCAAGACGACCGGCTGCCACGACATCACCGTGCTGCCCTCCAAGGACCTCGCGGCGGGCGCCTGCATGGGTGACGGCATCCTCCTCGACATCAAGGACCCGGAGCGCCCGAAGGTCATCGACCAGGTCCAGGACAACGTGAACTTCGCGTTCTGGCACTCGGCGACCTTCAACCAGAAGGCCAACAAGGTGGTCTTCACCGACGAGTTGGGCGGCGGCGGCGCGGCCACCTGCAACGAGGCCATCGGACCGAACCGCGGTGCGGACGGCATCTACGACATCGTCGGCAAGGGCGACGACCGCAAGCTCGTCTTCCGCAGCTACTACAAGATCCCGCGCTACCAGGCGGACACCGAGAACTGCGTCGCCCACAACGGCTCGCTGATCCCGGTCAAGGGCAAGGACATCATGGTCCAGGCCTGGTACCAGGGCGGCGTCTCCGTCTGGGACTTCACCGACTCCTCGAAGCCCAAGGAGATCGCCTACTTCGAGCGCGGCCCGATCAGCACCGACACCCTCGTGGGCGGCGGCACCTGGTCGGCGTACTACTACAACGGCTACATCTACTCGAACGACATGGTGAAGGGCTTCGACGTCCTGAAGCTCAGCGACCGGCGCACCGACGCGGCCGAGCGGGTCCGCATGAGTGAGCTCAACGTGCAGACGCAGCCAGACTACTTCAACTGATCTGCCTGATCTGCCCGATCGGTCTCATCCGTCTGATCCGCACACCGGTCGTCCGCCCCGTCCGCGGGGCCGGACGACCGGTGTGCCCGCGGAGGCCGTTTCCTGGAACGCCGTCACGATTCTTCGTTGACCGAGGCGTTGTGTGGGGAGATCCTGTAACTCCTGCGTTGACTGGCCGTCAGTCAACTATACTCAGCGCCTCCGGGTGATCACCCTGCGTGGGTGCACCCTGAGCTGCCCGTCCCGGGCCACGCGGGGGATGGTCCGGGACGGGTGTGAAAAGCCACCGGTCTGCGGCATGTCACCCGGTGACCTCTGACGCTTCCTCAGCCGACCAGATCCAGCACGGGCCGCAGTCCGTCCGGCCGTTCCGCCGCCGGCAGATGGTCAACGAAGTGCACCGCACAGCCCAGCGCCGCGGCACCTCCGTCGGCGGCAGGCTGATCGCCCACCATCAGAGTGTCCTCGGGCGCCACCCCCAACGCCTCGCACGCGACGGCGAACAGTCGAGGATCGGGCTTCTGGATGCCGTGTTCGTACGACAGCACGTACGTGCCCACATGCGGGTCGAGCCCGTGGTGCCGGAACACCGGCCGCAGGTCCCAGCCGATGTTGCTGACCACGCCGACGGCCACACCGCGCTCGCGCAGCGCGGTCAGGACCTCGGCCGCGTCCGGGTACGGGTCCCAGGCGACCGGCGCCATGTGGCGGTCGTACAGGGCCTCGTGGAGCGCCGGATCCGGCAGGGACACCTGGCGGGAGAGACCGGTGTAGG
Source organism: Streptomyces sp. KM273126 (assembly GCF_004337435.2). NCBI lineage: Bacteria > Bacillati > Actinomycetota > Actinomycetes > Kitasatosporales > Streptomycetaceae > Streptomyces > Streptomyces sp. KM273126. The sequence continues at coordinate 1,903,776 of NZ_SJXB02000002.1, forward strand.
CGGCCCGGTGGTGCTCGGCGCTCTCGTCCCGGATCGCCCACAGGTCGCCCAGCACACCCGTCGGCGCTGTCGCCGGGAACGCCCCGCCCGCCAGCGCACCCGCCCTCTCCAGGGCCTCGGCGGTGCGGATCACATCGGACTCCGGCAGGGCGACATCGGCCTCAGCCAGCACCGCGCGCAGCCAGGACTCGGTGGACTCGATACGGAAGAGGGTGCCCGAGAAGTCGAAGAGCACGGCTTTGATCGTCATGACGAGGATCCTTCGTGCCGGGCCCCGAAAAGGTCAAGAACGCCACGCGCCGTGCCACTTCTCGTACGACCACATCGCCAGCACCACCATCAGCGCCCCCAGCAGCCAGCCGCCCAGCACGTCCGACGCCCAGTGCACGCCCAGCCAGATCCGGCTCACACCTACCCCCACGACGGAGACCACGGCCACGGTGACCGCCGTCCGCCACAGGACGCGCCCGGCGCCGTACAGGTGCAGCAGCCACAGCACCAGTCCGCACACCACCGTGGCGACCATGGCGTGGCCCGACGGGAACGCCGCGTAGTTGGCCGAGTCCACGGGGTCGGGCCACACGGGCCGCTCCCGGCCGACCGCGGCCTTCATGCCCTGCTGCAGCAGGGTGCCCAGGGCGCAGGTCGCTGCCACCCAGAGGGCGAGCATCCGGGCCGACTGTCTCCACACCAGCCACACGACGGCGATCGCCGCGATGACGCGCATCGTGAGCGGGTCCCACACCCAGTCCGTCAGGATGCGGAACACCTGGGTGACGCCCCGCTCTTCGACCGCCCAGCGATGCGTGGTGCGCGCGATATCGCCGTCGAGCGACATGAGCGGCTGCCAGGAGGCGGTCACCAGCAGCAGGAGCAGCACGGAGGGCAGGGCGAGGGCGCCGGCGGTGCGTACGACGGTCCGGGGGCCGGGTGAGCGGGTGGGTGAGTCGACGGACACGGGGTGCATAAGGTGATCCTCGCCGACCAGAGGGGTCTGAGGCGATCGCCGGAGCGTGAGGTCCCCATCACGTGACGCGAAGGGAACCATGCCGTCCGGTTGGTTCGTTGTCCTTGGCCCGACCGGATCCCGTGAGCGCCTGCAACCACGCGGAAATCACGGGCACTTCCCCGAAGCCCGCTCAGCCGAGCGCCCGCAGCCCCGGCACGAAGGTCACCAGCAGGGGGACCACGGGCACCAGCGCCGCGGCCGCCGTCAGACGCAACCGCCGGGCGGCGGTGAGCCGGTCGGGGGGAGTGAGGAGCCGGTTGACGCGCTGCGGGACATGGGCTTCCGGGGTCGGACAAGGGCCGAAGACACCCCGGTCCTCGTTGAGCCCGACGAGGGCGAGGGCGATCGTGAGGCGGCCGAAGCGGCGCGAGGCCATGTCATCGGCGGCGAGCTCGACCAGACGGTGCATCTCGTCGCGGAACGCGGCGAACACGGGCACCTGTGGAAACCCGTTCGCGAGCGCGGCCGAGCAGTGCAGCAGCCAGTCGTGCCGCGCCCGTGCGTGCCCCTGCTCGTGCGCGAGGACGGCGTCCAGCTGCCGCCCCTTCAGACGCCGCAACGCGGCCGTGGTGATGACCAGTTGGGGTGCCGTCCCCGGCAGCCACCAGGCGTCGGCGCGCTCGCCCTCCAGGACGACGAGACGGTCGGTGCCGGGCTCCTCGCCCGGCAACAGCGGGGCGCGCACCAGGAGTTCGGCCCGCCGCTGCCGACGGCGCCGCCGCGCCCGTACGACCTCGCGCACCAGCATCGCCGCGGTCCACAGGCCACCGCACGCCAGCGCCACGGCGGTCGTCGCGGCCCACGGGTTACCCGTGCTCAGCGCGTAAGCCTCCACGACCTCGTGCGGCGCCGGTGCGAACACATGGCCCCGCACGGCCGCCCACGCGGCGGCCGCGCTCAGCGTCATCGACAGCGCGCAGCACAGCAGCACGGCGACGACCACGCACTGCCACATCCAGAGGGCGACCACCGGTTCACGGTCCGGCCAGTCGGCCCGGGCGAGCAGCCGCGGGGCGACGACGGCGGTCAGGGCGCCGAGCAGCATCAGTGCTGCGGGGACCATCATGGGCGAAGCCTATGAGTGACGCGGCCCATGGGGACATGGCCACGGGCAGCAAAGTGACGCAGACCACGTTTCGTACCGCCCCAAGGGCGACGACCTTGCCTGGGGCGCTCGGTCACATCGCCAGCAGCATGGCGAGCATCGCGATGCCCATCGACAGCCGACACGCCCGCGCCACCTCGGGCCGGTCGCTCCAGCCCATGGTTCCCGCGTAACGTGCGCCTCCCGCGACAGCCGCCACCGGTATCAGCCGGATACCGGCCCACAGGACGTACGCGGTGAAGTACAGCAGGAGCGCACCCGTCACCAGAGGTACCCCCGAAGGGCCGTGCCCGCCATGGGCAGCGGGTGCGGCGGCCATTGCCGCCGCCATGTAGACCATCGCCAGCACGCCCACCGAGTGGTGCAGATGGGGCGGGCTCGTCCGGGCCGCCCACAGCGCGCGCAGCGCTGCCACGCCGAACACGGCCGCGTACGCCAGCCAGGCCCAGCGCGGCGGGGCCAGGACTGCCTTCGGCACGGCCATCGCGGCCATGCCGAAGGCCATGAACGCCTCGTCGCCCGCAGTGCGGCGCTGCTCCTCGACAACGCTGCGCGTCCGCAGCAGGCAGTAGACGCCGGCAGCCGCGCACAGCGCGACCAGCAGCCAGCCGGAAGGAACCGCTCCGTACACCGCGCACCTCCCCCTCGACGGTGTCGGACAACGGTCAGGGCATGCCCGCAGCGCGCGGTGCGCACGCGAGCGCAAGGGTGTACGTGGGGGCGTGTGGGAGGGCATCGCAGGCGGGTGGAGCCACGCACAGCGGCCGCGCACAGCGCGACGGGGTCCGGGATCGAGACCGGGCGGCAGCGTGAACTGGCCGGCCTGCTGGGCGAGTCGCTGTTCCTGCTGGGGCGGACGCTCAGGTCCCCGGCCGGTAGCGCAGTGGATGGTCCGCGGGGACCTCGACAAGCACGATCTCCGTGCCGTCCGGGTCCGCGATCCACATCTCGACCAGCCCCCAGGGCTCCGTCACCGGCGGGCGGAGCACCTCGACCCCGGCAGCCCCGAGCTCCTCGTAGGATCCCGTCACGTCCGCGACCTGGAGCCACAGCTTCAGCGCGGGTGACGGCGGGGTGTCGGACCGCCCCGCGACCTCCAGGAAGCCGCCGCCGAGGAAGTACACGGTGCCGCGCTCGGGGCCCGTGCCGAACTCGCGGTAGACGGGAAGGCCCAGCTGCCCGCCGTAGAAGGCGCGGGAGCGGTCGGGGTCGGTGGGGCGCAGGAGGATGCGGCTGCTCAGTACGTGGACCATACGTGCGGAGCGTAGTGGGCGCAGGGATACGCTCAACGGTGCCCGCGCCGCGCCACGACCGCCCCAGGAGCCGCCCCATGGACACCGCCGCCACCGGCCTGACCTTCCGCGACGCGACCGACGCCGATGTGGACGCCCTCGTCGCGCTGATCGAGTCGGCGTACCGCGGGGACTCCAGCCGGACCGGCTGGACCACCGAGGCGGACATCCTTCAGGGGCAGCGCACCGACCCGGAGGGCGTGCTCGCCGTCATCAAGTCACCCGACAGCCGTCTGCTCACCGTCGAGCGCGAGGGCACCGTCGTGGCCTGCTGCCAGCTCGAACACCGCGGTGACCACGCCTATTTCGGGATGTTCGCCGTCAGCCCGCAGCTCCAGGGCACCGGGCTCGGCAAGGTGATCATGGCGGAGGCCGAGCGGACCGTGCGCGAGACCTGGGGCGCCCGGGAGATGCACATGACCGTGATCTCCGTGCGCGGCGACCTCATCGCCTGGTACGAGCGGCGCGGCTACCGCCGTACGGGACGGATGACCCCCTTCCCGTACGGCGACGAGCGGTTCGGTATCCCACAGCGTGACGATCTGCAGTTCGAGCTCCTGGTCAAGGAGCTGGGCCGGCCGGGGCCGAACCCCGGGACCGTTACGCCGTGAAACGGCCCGTGCGCTTGATCTCCGGGTAGTCGGTCGTCGCGCCGTCCAGCTCCAGCGCGCGCACCAGCCGCAGGTGGTCCTGCGTGTTGACTACCCAGCCGATGATCCTCAGGTCCGCCTTGCGGGCGTGTTCGACGACCTCCAGCGTGATCCGCCGGATGTTCAGGACGAGCGTGGTCGCGCCGACCGCGGTGGCGCGCCCCACGATGTCCGTGCCGTAGCGGCTGGCCACCAGTGCGGTCCGCACACCCGGGACGAGGCGGCTGATCTCGGCGAGCGCCTCGTCGTGGAAGGACAGCACCTCCACGCGCGAGACCAGGTCACGGTGGTGCATCACCTCCGCGAGCGCCCGCGCCGCCGCCACATCCTTGATCTCGGCCTGGAGCGGGGCCTTCACCGCGTCCAGGACCTCCTCGAACGTCGGGATGCGCTCACCGTGGCCGGCGTCGAGGGCGCGCAGCTCGGCGAGGGTCTTGTCGGCGATGGCCCCGGTGCCGTCCGTCGTACGGTCCACGTCGGCGTCGTGCATGACGACGAGGGCTCCGTCCTTGCTCAGGTGGAGGTCGAGTTCGATGAGGTCGAGGCCGGCCTGCTGCGCGGCGACGAAGGAACGGAGGGTGTTCTCGGGCTCGACGCCCATGATTCCGCGATGACCGATGGTGAGGAAGTTCAAGGTTGACTCGCTTCCGTCGACGGCGGCTCGGACCGCGTGGCCGGAAGGGAGCGCTCCACGCGGCAAGGCCGCAGCGTAGTCGCCTGGACGTGCGATGCATCCGGTCGTGCACGGGCTCGTGGTGGCGTACGACGCCGGAGAGCAGGAAGGTTCCGCCGGTGACCGTGGAGATTCGGTCACTCCGAGGTGGGCGAGTCCGGCGAGCGTTTGACTCTCGTCACACGACTGCACTCGACGGGTGCGTCCGAGGGGGCGAGTAGAGCAGAAGGCGTTGCCGAATCCGATTCAGACAGGAAAATTGCCGGTGAATGCGGTCTTGTGCAGGATGACTTCCTGATGGCTGGTCTTGCATGAATGATCCGGCCCTGCATACGGTGTCCTTACGCGAGGTTCTCCCGTGGAGGATGGGTGATGACGGAAATTCTTGTGCAGACAGGCGTGGAGGGGAAGGTTCCTCCTGTGGTCAAGGTGGTGGATCACTCTGCCTGGCCCGTGCTCAAGGATGCCGTGGAGCAGATCCGGCCATGGCAGGCCAAGGACGGCTCCATCGACTTCGGCGCCGAGGGTGCCCCGGACCGCTCGGACGCCGAACTGGCCGTACGCCGGGTCGTCGCCGCCGTAGAGGAGCTCTCGCCGCTGCTGCCGCACGACGCCGCCTACCACCAGGCGCTCGTGAAGGACCTGCGCCGCTGGGCCGACGAGGGCTTCGCCGTGCCCGACTTCCTCGACTCGCTGCTGGCCTTCCAGCCCGCGGCCCACCGCGAGGACGGACTTCAGCACCTGGTCGTCTTCCCGATGTACACGCAGAACGGCAACCCGGACCGCAACCTGGAGGCCGTCGTCCTGCGCATGGTGTGGCCGGACTGGCTGGCCGAGCTGGAGCGCACCCGCTACGACAACCCGCTGTTCTGCGGCATCACCTTCGAGGGCTTCACCGCCGGCTACGACACCAACTCGGCCGTCCTCTTCCCGGAGACCATCGCCGTACGCGAGGCGCCGGAACGTTTCTCCTGGGGCGGGATCTTCTGCGACCGCGAGGCCGCCCGCTTCCGCCGTGTCACGGAGGCCGCCGTCGACATCCTCGGGCTCGAACTGCCCGACGACATCCGCGAGATGGTCTCCGACCAGGGGCGCTGCCAGCAGGCGTTCGTCCTGTGGGACATGGTCCACGACCGCACCCACAGCCACGGCGACCTGCCCTTCGACCCGTTCATGATCAAGCAGCGGCAGCCGTTCTGGATGTACGGCCTGGAGGAGCTGCGCTGCGATCTCACCGCCTTCAGGGAGGCCGTGAAGCTGGAGGCCGACGGCTTCTCCCAGGGCCGTGACGTGCAGTACGCGGTGCTGTTCGACCGGATGTTCCGCTTCCCCGTCACCGGTGAGCGCGTCCGCAACTACGACGGCCTCGGCGGTCAGCTCCTGTTCGCCTACCTGCACAAGCACGACGTCGTCCGCTGGACCGACAACAAGCTCTCCATCGACTGGCAGCGCGCGCCCCAGGTCACCAACGGGCTGTGCGCCGAGATCGAGCAGCTGTACCGCGACGGCATCGACCGCCCCAAGCTCGTGCACTGGTTCGCCGGGTACGAGCTGGTCTCCACCTACCTCGCCCCGCATCCGGGCTCCCGCTGGGCCAAGGGTCCGGACGCCCTGGACCTGACCCAGCCCCCGCGGAGACTCGTCGACGACGTGCTTCCGGACGAGTTTCCGCTGAGCATGTTCTATGAGGCGCTTTCCAGGAAGCTGAAGCATGTGATCGCCTCGACCCGGGGTATCACCGGGGAGAGCACCCAGCGGGTCGCCGCATGAGTGCCACCCGTACCGAGAACGCTCAGCCGGCTCAGGAGGCGACGATGACCAACAGGAACGGGGCACTGAGCGGTGCGGTGATCGCGGTGGCCGGCGCGGGCGGACCCGCGGGCCGGGCCACGCTGATGCGGCTCGCCGACGCGGGAGCGGTCGTCATCGGCTCCGACAACGACCCGGAGCGGCTGGCCGAGGCCGTGGACGCGGCGCGTTACGCGTACGGCGGCGCCACCGTCATCGGTGACACGGTCGACCTGCTCGACCGGCAGTCCACGCTCGACTGGGCCGCACATGTCGAGAAGGACTTCGGTCGCGTCGACGGCCTCGTCCACCTCGTCGGCGGCTGGCGCGGCAGCGAGACCTTCACCAGGACCAGCCTCGACGACTGGGATCTGCTGGAGCTGCTGCTCGTCCGCACAGTGCAGCACACCTCCCTCGCCTTCCACGAGGCGCTGCAGCGCAGTGACCGCGGCCGGTACGTCCTGATCAGTGCCGCGGGCGCGAGCAAGCCCACCGCGGGTAACGCCGCCTATGCCGCCGCCAAGGCCGCGGCGGAGGCGTGGACGCTGGCGCTGGCCGACTACTTCCGCAAGGCAGGGAAGGCGGAGGGGGCCGAGGGGCCGACCTCCGCGGCTGCCATCCTGGTCGTGAAGGCGTTGGTGCACGACGCGATGCGCGCCGACCGCCCCAACGCGAAGTTCGCGGGCTTCACGGACGTCAAGGACCTCGCCGAGGCCATCGTCGGCATCTGGGACAAGCCCGCCGCCGAAGTGAACGGAAACCGTCTGTGGCTGACCGAGAAGCCGTGAACCCTCCGAAGACCGACGCGCGGCGCCACCACGACCCGGAGGTCCGCGGCTTCGCCAGTGACAACTACGCGGGGGCCCACCCCGAGGTGCTCGCCGCCCTTGCCCTGGCCAACGGCGGGCATCAGGTCGCCTATGGTGAGGACGCGTACACGGAGAACCTCCAGCAGGTGATCCGCAGTCACTTCGGCGCGAGTGCCGAGGTGTTCCCGGTCTTCAACGGCACGGGCGCCAACGTCGTCGCGCTTCAGGCGGTCACCGACCGGTGGGGCGCGGTGATCTGCGCGGAGAGCGCCCACATCAACGTCGACGAGTGCGGGGCGCCCGAGCGGGTCGGCGGGCTGAAGCTGCTCACCGTCCCGACACCCGACGGCAAGCTCACGCCCGAGCTGATCGACCGGCAGGCGTACGGCTGGGAGGACGAGCACCGCGCGATGCCGCAGGTCGTCTCGATCGCCCAGAGCACCGAACTGGGCACCGTCTACACACCCCACGAGATCCGCGCGATCTGCGAGCACGCCCACGCACGCGGCATGCTGGTGCACGTGGACGGCTCCCGGCTGGGCAACGCGGCGGCCTCCCTGGACGTCCCCATGCGCACGTTCACCAACGCGGTCGGTGTCGACATCCTCTCCCTGGGTGGGACGAAGAACGGCGCCCTGTTCGGTGAGGCGGTCGTGGTGATCAACCAGGACGCCGTCAGCCACATGAAGCACCTGCGCAAGCTGTCCATGCAGCTCGCCTCGAAGATGCGCTTCGTCTCGGTGCAGCTGGAGGCACTGCTCGCCAGGGACCTCTGGCTGCGCAATGCCCGGCATGCCAACGAGATGGCCCAGCGGCTCGCCGAGGGCGTGCGCGCGGTGCACGGCGTGGAGATCCTCCACCCGGTGCAGGCCAACGCGGTCTTCGCACGCCTGCCGCATGAGGTGAGCGAACGGCTGCAGAAGCACTACCGCTTCTACTTCTGGGACGAGGCAGCCGGCGACGTCCGCTGGATGTGCGCGTTCGACACGACCGAGGAGGACGTGGACGGGTTCGTGGCGGCGCTCAAGGAGGAGATGGCCCGGTAGGCCGCCGGGCTCCAGGACGCCGAGCCCTGCTTGCATAGATATACGGTCACCCGAAAATCCATTGACACTCGGGTGATCGTCTTTCTATGCTCTATGGGTATGCAGCTGATCCAGGAAACGTCAGACCTGTCCGCATATCTGGCCGCTGACGACGTTATTGATCACCGTCACCCCCTCGTGCGTGAAGCGGCCGCACGGCTTGCTCGCGGGGCGGAGGATTCGTATTCCTATGCGCGATCCGCCTTCGAGTTCGTCCGGGATGCCATTCCGCACTCGCAGGACTCGGGGGACCTCCGCGTCACCTGGCGGGCCTCCGACGTTCTGGAGCAGGGCACGGGTATCTGCTACGCCAAGGCTCATGCGCTGGCCGCGCTGTTGCGGGCCGAGGACATCCCGACCGCGCTCTGCTACCAGAAGTTCGAGGAGGTGCACGGTCTGGTCGCCGTGCGCTTCAACGGCGCCTGGCACCGCCAGGACCCGCGGGGCAACAAGCCGGGGGTGGACGCGCAGTTCTCCCTCAAGGGTGAGCGGCTGGCCTTCGTGCCCGACCTGAAGTCCAATGAGATGGACTATCCGGTCCTGTACGCTAAACCGCATCCGGCGGTACTGAGTGTCCTCAAGGCCGCTCCCGACCGGCCATACCTCTGGAAGACGCTCCCCACCGCACTGTGAGGCAGGCGATGACTCTCACCCTGACCGTGTCCGACGACGTGCGCGCCCTCGCGCCCGGATTCACGCATGTGATGATCGAGGCGTACGGACTCGTGAACGGGCCCAGCACCGAGGAAAGCGCGGCGCTCCTCGACGACGCGGCCCGCCGGCTCGCCGTACGTCTGGACGGTCGCGCCCCGCACGAGGACCCGCACATGGCGGCCTGGCGCGAGGCGTACTCGGCCTTCGGCTCCAAGCCGTCGCGCACCCGCAACTCGGCCGAGGCGCTGGCCAAGCGAGCGCTGTCCGAGGCGGGCCTGCCCCGCATCAACCTGCTGGTCGACCTCTACAACGCGATCAGCGTGGCCCATCTGATCCCGGTGGGTGGGGAGGACCTCGACCACATCCAGGGCGGGATGAGCCTCGTCCGCGCCACGGGGCAGGAGGACTTCGTGACGGTCGCCGGCGGCGAGGAGGTCGTCGAGCACCCCGACGCCGGGGAGGTGGTGTGGCGCGACGAGACGGGCGTGACCTGCCGTCGCTGGAACTGGCGCCAGGGCCCGCGCACGCGGCTCACCGAGGAGACCACCTCGGCGCTCTTCCTGCTGGAGAGCCTGGCGTCGATGCCGGTAGCCGACGTGGAGGCGGCGGGTGCGGAACTCGCCGAACTGCTGGAGAAATTCGGCGCCGGGGCGCGTGTCACCGTCCATGAGCCGCGAACACTGTGACACGACCGTGCGCGGTGGCGGGCCCGCCACGGCCGCGGCGGTCACGAACTGACCGGCTCGGCTCCCCGCCGACGCAAGGGAACCCCTGGCGGCGTCAGCGGGCCTCGGCCGCGCGGACCTCTTCGGGCGTCGGGGCCGTACCGCCCAGGTGCGCGGGCATCCACCAGGTGTCGTCCGGGCCCTTGGGGCGTACGGGGTAGGCGCGCTGGGCGGCCTCCAGCAGCTCCTGGACGCGCTCCCGCACCTGCCGGGTGATGGCGCCCGCGTACTTGTCCTTGGAGGCCTCGATCGCCTCGCCGACGCGGATCGTGATCGGGGTGTGGCTGCGCTTGAAGTTGCGCGGGTGCCCCTTGGTCCACAGCCGCTGTGTGCCCCACAGCGCCACCGGCACGATGGGAACGCCCGCCTCCTGGGCCAGGCGGGCGGCACCCGACTTGAAGCTCTTCAGGGTGAAGGAGCGGGAGATGGTGGCCTCGGGGAAGATGCCCACGACCTCGCCGGACCTCAGCGAGTCCAGTGCGTGCGCGTACGCCGCCTCGCCCTGGTTGCGGTCCACGGGGATGTGCTTCATGTTGCGCATCAAAGGACCGGAGATCTTGTGCCGGAAGACCGACTCCTTCGCCATGAAGCGCACCAGGCGCTTCTGCGGCAGTGCGGCGAGGCCGTCGAAGATGAAGTCCAGATAGCTGATGTGATTGCTCACCAGCACGGCACCGCCCGACCGCGGGATGTTCTCCGAGCCTCTGCAGTCGATCTTCAGGTCCCACGCCTTGAACAGCGTGCGGGCGAGGCCGATGGCGGGACGGTAGACAAGCTCAGCCATGGGACGGAGTGGACCCTTCTCTCTGCCAGGGAAGGGACTCCCGGCGGGAAGTTACGCAGCCGTAGGTTTACGGCATCTCGCAGATGGTGCCCCAAGAAACGGCGGGGAACCAGCCCTGGTGACGGCGAACGGCGAGATCCTCGTCACGTCGCTCGACCGAACAGCTTCTGCCCTGCCCGCCTTCGCTTCGCACGTACCGTCACTCATCGGACGAACAGGGATATTTCGCACCGCAAACAGTACCCGAACACCGCGTTGGGAAGGCGGTGGCGAGCCGCCCCGGTCGCCGCGAGTGAATCAAGCCTTCCGCAGTGGAAACGCTTCCCGGAGTCGGGAATCTCCGCGGTCCCGTGAACGCTGAAGCGGGCGATGGCCGGACTGGTGGTGTCCGTCGTGGTGCTCACCGCGGCGAGGGGCCACGGAGTGCCGCAACGGCGGCGGAGCGGGAGAGGCGGGGTGCGTGTGCGGGACGGCGGCAAGCGGCTCGGCGCGGCGGAGCTGGGGGAGGGGCTCGGCGAACGGGCCACACTCGTCCAGTTCTCCAGCGCCTTCTGCGCGCCCTGCCGGGTCACCCGGCGGGTGCTCACCGAGGTCGCCGCGATGGTGCCCGGGGTCGCCCACGTGGAGATCGACGCCGAGCAGCACCTCGACCTCGTACGGCGCCTCGACATCCTCAAGACCCCCACCGTGCTCGTCCTCGACGCGGACGGCCACATCGTCCGGCGCGCCATTGGCCAGCCACGCACGGCGGACGTCATCGCGGCGCTCGGCGAGGCCGTGTGAGCCGTCGACGGTGTCCCGCCTCCCAGATGTAAGGGCGCACTTGACTGTAGGCGTCACCTATCGTCAGCCTGGCCGTATGCCCCCGGAACTCCTTCTCTTCGAGCGCGTCCACGTGGACCTCGCCCGAACAGCGAGCGCGCGCTGTCCGGGCTGTTGAGCAGCCACGGATCATCACGCCACCTCCTGCAGAAGGACAACTCCATGACCGCCGGCCCCAGTCTCGGCACCCATCGGCTCGCCTCCTCCGATCTGCTCCGCTCCGTCTTCCGGCGACACGCGGCCGGAGTCGCCGTGATCACGGCGCAGGACGGCGACACACCCGTCGGCTTCACCGCCACCTCGCTCACCTCGGTCTCCGCCGAGCCCCCGCTGCTCTCTTTCGGCGTCAGCACCGGAGCCTCCAGCTGGCCCGTGATCTCCCGGGCGGGCCACGTCGGGGTGCACATACTCGGCGAGCATCAGCAGCAGCTGGCCGCCACCTTCGCCCGCAGCGGCGCCGACCGCTTCGGCGCACCCACCGAATGGCGTACCGGAGCGGAAGGCGTTCCCGTGCTGGACGGCGTGCTCGCCTGGCTCGTCTGCCGCGTGGTGGCGCGGGTCCCCGCGGCGGACCACCGCATCGTCCTCGCCGAGGTCGTTCTCGGTGATCCGTCGGGCGCCGGCCGGCCGCTGCTCTATCACCAGGGCCGTTTCAACGGTCTGCGCGACTGACGTTCCCCGCGGATGCCCGCCTGATTACGCAGCGTTGTCAAGGTCACAGTTCAAAGCGCTTGCTTAGGGGGAAGGACTGGGGGAACGTAGAGGTGCGTACTGGTGAGTAATATTTTGGTCGGAGCGCGGGCCGCCCCGACCGGGACCTGCCGCTTCAGGCGCCTATGCTGCCTGCAAGAAGGCAGCCCGGAAATGACGATGCAGTAGGAGAGCCGGCGTGAGCTTGAGGATCGTTGTCACTGTGAAGTACGTGCCCGACGCCACTGGCGACCGGCACTTCGCCGATGACTTGACCGTCGACCGTGACGACGTGGACGGTCTGCTCTCGGAGCTCGACGAGTACGCGGTCGAGCAGGCGCTGCAGATCGCCGACGAGGCCGATGACGCGGAGATCACCGTGCTCACCATCGGCCCCGAGGACGCCAAGGACGCGCTCCGCAAGGCGCTGTCCATGGGCGCCGACAAGGCCATCCACGTCGAGGACGACGACCTGCACGGCACCGACGCCATCGGCACCTCCCTGGTCCTGGCCAAGGCGATCGAGAAGGCCGGCTACGACCTGGTGATCTCCGGTATGGCGTCCACCGACGGCACCATGGGTGTCGTACCGGCCCTGGTCGCCGAGCGCCTGGGCGTGCCGCAGGTGACCCTGCTGTCGGAGGTCTCCGTCGAGGACGGCGTTGTGAAGGGCCGCCGTGACGGCGACACCGCCAGCGAGCAGCTGGAGGCCTCGCTTCCCGCGGTCGTGTCGGTCACCGACCAGTCGGGCGAGGCGCGTTACCCGTCCTTCAAGGGCATCATGGCGGCCAAGAAGAAGCCGGTCACCTCCTGGGACCTGGACGACCTGGACATCGAGGCCGGGGAGGTCGGTCTGGAGGGCGCCTACACGGTCGTCGACTCCGCGACCGAGCGCCCGGCGCGCACCGCCGGCACGATCGTCAAGGACGAGGGCGAGGGCGGCAAGCAGCTCGCTGCCTTTCTCGCGGAGCGCAAATTCATTTGATGCAGCCTCGCGGGCCAGAAGTTCATCTGACAGCCCGGCAGTCGCTTACCGCCCCGCACACTTCGCAAGCAGGAGAGAAGAAGTCCCATGGCTGAAGTCCTCGTCTACGTCGACCACGTGGACGGCGCCGTCCGCAAGCCCACCCTGGAGCTGCTGACCCTGGCCCGCCGCATCGGCGAGCCGGTCGCCGTCGCCCTCGGCGCGGGTGCCGCCGACACCGCCGCCACGCTCGCCGAGCACGGCGCGGCCCGGGTCCTCACCCACGACGCCGCCGAGTACGCCGACTACCTCGTCGTCCCGAAGGTGGACGCCCTCCAGGCCGCCTGCGAGGCCGTCTCCCCGGCCGCCGTCCTGGTGCCGTCCTCCGCCGAGGGCAAGGAGATCGCCGCCCGCCTGGCGCTGCGCATCGGCTCGGGCATCATCACCGACGCCGTCGACCTGGAGGCGTCCGACGAGGGTCCGGTGGCCACGCAGTCCGTGTTCGCCGCGTCGTTCACCACCAAGTCCCGTATCGCCAAGGGCACCCCGGTCATCACCGTCAAGCCCAACAGCGCGGCCGTGGAGGCCGCCCCGGCCGCGGGTGCCGTCGAGGCCCTCGCCGTGTCCTTCTCGGAGAAGGCCACCGGCACGAAGATCACCGGCCGTACGCCGCGTGAGTCGACCGGGCGTCCGGAGCTGACCGAGGCCGCGATCGTGGTCTCCGGCGGCCGCGGCGTGGGCGGTGCGGAGAACTTCGCGATCGTCGAGGCCCTGGCCGACTCCCTCGGCGCGGCCGTGGGCGCCTCGCGCGCCGCGGTGGACGCCGGCTGGTACCCGCACTCCAGCCAGGTCGGCCAGACCGGCAAGAGCGTGTCCCCGCAGCTGTACATCGCCTCCGGCATCTCCGGCGCGATCCAGCACCGCGCCGGTATGCAGACCTCGAAGACGATCGTGGCGATCAACAAGGACGCCGAGGCCCCGATCTTCGACCTGGTCGACTACGGCGTCGTCGGCGACCTCTTCGACGTCGTCCCGCAGCTCACCGAGGAGGTCAAGGCCCGCAAGGGCTGAGCGACTCCGGTTCTGCCTTCTGGTGTACGAGGCTCCCGTGACCGTCCGGACATCCGGACGGCCACGGGAGCCTCTGCGCGTTCCGTGCCGCCGCTCAGCCCAGGGTGAGCGAGGCCTGCACGGGCAGATGGTCGCTCGGGTACTGGCCGTTCAGGGTGAAGGTGTTCATGGCCGCCCAGTGCGTGGTCACTCCGGGGGTACTGAGGATCCAGTCGATGCGCCTGCCGCCGGGCTTCAGCTTCCGATAGCCGTGGTACGTCCCGTACCCCGGGCTCCGCGCCCCCGCGGCGTCCCACGTGTCCACGAGCCCGGCGTCCAGCATCAGGTCGTACACGCGGTTGCGGTGGGCCGCGACGTTGAAGTCGCCGGTCACGATCACCGGTAAGCCGCGGTCGAACCCGGCGATCGTCTCGCCTATCAGCTGAGCGGAGCGCTCGCGCGCGTACTGGCTCACGCTGTCCAGATGGGTGTTGAGGACGTAGAACTCCCGGCCCCCGTCACTCAGATCGCTGAAACGGACCCATGTCACCATGCGCAGCCAGTCCGCCCCCCAGGTGTTCGAGGCGATCACGTACGGAGTGCCCGACAGCCAGAAGTGGTCGAACTCGATCGGCTCCAGGCGTCTGGTGTCGTAGAAGATCGCCATGAACTCGTCCTTGCTACCGCCCCCGCGTCCGGTGCCTATCCAGTCGTAGTGTCCGCCGAGGTCCTTCTCGATCATGCGCAGTTGCTGGTAGAGCCCCTCCTGGGTGCCGATGACATGGGGGCGCTCGCGGCGCAGCAGCTCCCGCATCACCGGGCGGCGCACGGACCAGCGTGGTGTGCTGTCGACGACGGTCGCGAAGCGCACGTTGAACGTCATGACGTTCAGCGCTCCCGCATGTTCGCCGGCCGCGGCGGGCAGTGTGGATCCCGCCGTGGTGAGCAGTGGCACGGCGATGGCGGCGGCCGCCGCGGTCCGCAGACCCTGGCGGCGCGTCACTCGTGCGTCGTTCGGCACGCGATCTCCTCCCCTTGGGAGTCAGGATGAAGGGTGTGTACAGCAATACGAAAGAAGCGGGCGCGACTGCTGTGATCATGGCGGATCGCACACCGGAGGGTGCCGGAAAGGTGTTGACCGGCTGGAAGCACGCCGGATAGCTTCGCCATACGGATTGCTGATTCCGTGAAGTGGAATACAGGAGGCTGTGGCATGGGGCAGGGCCGACACGAACACGTGGCGACGAGTCTCGCGAGTGCCGTCAGCGAGGAGATCGGCGCCTCCCTCGCCCCGGTCGACGCCGAGCTGGCGCGCCACTACCCCGGCGACCCCGGCACCCGCCAGCCCGTCCACACCGTCTACGTTCCCGGAGACCTGTTCGCCGCGGACACGATTCGCTCCTGGGGCGACCGGGCCCTCGCCGCCCTCGACGAACACGCCCCGGACGCCGCCGCCTTCGCGACCGTACTCGGCCTCGCCGACGATCTGGCCGAGCCGGTCCACGACCGCGTCCGCGCCAAGCTGGAGCGCGAACCCATCGAGGACCTGCGCGTCGACTTCGAGGACGGCTACGGCTCGCGCCCCGACGCCGAGGAGGACGAGACGGCGGCCCGCGCGGCCCGCCTGATCGCGCAGGCGTACGCGAACTGCACGGCGGCCCCGTACATGGGCATCCGCATGAAGTGCATGGAGGCGCCCGTCCGCGACCGCGGCATCCGCACGCTCGACATCTTCCTCACCGGCCTGCTGGAGGCCGGTGAACTGCCCGACGGTCTCGTCCTCACCCTGCCGAAGGTGACGTACGCCGAGCAGGTCACCGCCATGGTGCGGCTGCTGGAGGCCTTCGAGAAGGCATGCGCTGTCGCGCCCGGCCGGATCGGCTTCGAGATCCAGATCGAGACCAGCCAGTCCATCCTCGCCACCGACGGCACCGCGACCGTGGCCCGCATGATCCAGGCCGCAGAGGGCCGCGCCACCGGACTGCACTACGGCACCTTCGACTACAGCGCCGGCCTCGGCGTCTCGGCCGCATACCAGGCCAGCGACCACCCGGCCGCCGACCACGCCAAGGCGATCATGCAGGTCGCGGCGGCGGGCACGGGCGTCCGTGTCTGCGACGGCTCCACCAACGTGCTGCCCGTCGGCCCGAGCGAGAAGGTCCACGCCGCCTGGCGGCTGCACTACGGCCTCACCCGCCGGGCGCTCGCCCGCGCCTACTACCAGGGCTGGGACATGCACCCCGGCCACCTCCCCACCCGGTACGCCGCCGTGTTCGCCTTCTACCGCGAGGGCTTCGAGCAGGCCGCCGAGCGCCTGGCCCGGTATGCCAACCGCGCCGGCGGAGACGTGATGGACGAGCCGGCGACGGCCAAGGCGCTCAGCGGCTACCTGCTGCGCGGTCTGGACTGCGGCGCGCTGGACGGCGACGAGGTGGCCAGGGCGACCGACGGTCTGACCCGGGCCGACCTGGAGCACTTCGCGACACCCGGCGTGCGGACCTGACGGTCTCCGGCACGTCCTGAGCGTCCCCGGCGCCTGGCGGGCCTGTCACAGTCGTCGTCGCGGCCCACGCGGTCACCGTTGCCCGTAGGCTCAGCGAATCGGATTAGCAGTTCGTAGCGATCCTGTGGCAGTCTGTCACGCGCCCGCCCGGCGCCCAGGCGACGTCGGGCACCCTCCTCGGTCGGGGCTGCGTCTTGGCCGACCAGCGTCCGGAGGGACATGCCACGCGGGCTGACCGGTCCTGCCGTTCAGCACCAGGGCATGAAGGGGATTGGCTCACATCCTGTGCCACGCTGAGGACGTCCTGCGCGAGCGCGGCCCGCTCGACCCGCGCGAGGCGGCCTCGATCGGCGCGGCCGGGGCCAGGTGACCCCTCTTGGGCGGCCACCGCCTCCACGCCCGTCGCCCCCGCGCCCGGGCGCCGCAAGGGCCGTGCCCTCCTCGCCGCCGCGGCCGTCACGGTCGTGCTCGCCGCGACCGGTGTCACCGTGGCCCTCCTGAACGGCTCGGACGGCTCCGAGACCGGCGCCAGGTCGTCGACGGACCGGAGCAGCAGCGCGACTCCCACCGAACACGGCGAGCCAGGGTTGTTCCCAGACCCCTCCCAGGACCTCGACAAGCACACCGAGCAAGGCAGCAAGAAGCCCCCGACCCCCGACGCGAAGCCGAGCCGGCAGACCGAGGCGGCGCCGGAGGCGTCCGCCTCCAAGCCCGCCGACAGCGGCACCACGGGCGGCGGCTCGGGTGACGTGGGCGGTTCGAACGGCGGCGGCACGACCGGCGGCGGGCAGGAACCGAGTCCCGCACCCGTCTGCGACGCGATCGGCGGTGGCAAGTACAACTGCCAGGTGTGGACCACCGCCGAGTCGTACACCGCCTCCGGCACCGCGGCGGGCGTCCTCAACCAGGGCACCAACTACTTCTACTGCCAGCAGAACCTGGGCCGCCGCGAGACCTACGGCGAGTGGACCAACGTGTGGTGGGCCAAGACGTACGACGACAGCGGCAACGCGAGCGTCTTCGTCAGCGACGTCTACATCAAGGGCGGCGACAACAACGAGCCGGTGCCGGGCCTCCCGGTCTGTTGACCCTGCCCCTGCCTCTGGCCCGCACCGCACACCGCACGCACCGACTCACCTCACGTACGGCTCCAGCCCGGAGGCGACCACCAGCTTCTCCTCGGCGAACAGCCGTGTGCCCCGGGCGCACAGCCGCCGGTCGAAGCGGGCACGGGCGCAGAACTCCTCGGGAGTGTCGCCGAACAGCTCCCTCAACCGCGGTGTCGAGACGAGGAGTTCGGTGAGCAGGGAGTGCTGGTCCCGATGCCGGCGCGGAGCACGGTTCCCGTCGTGCAGGACGCCACGGCGGTTGACGTACACGTACGCGCCCGGGAGAGGCCGCCCGCAGTCGAGCTCGGGCTCCACCCGTACGTCGCTCGACGGCAGCCAGGCGCGGCCGTACGCCCCCGTGGGCGAGGCGACCCCCTCGCTCGCGTCGACGACCGCGAGCTGCTTGGCGTCGAGCCAGGTCAGGAACAACTCCCGTACGGTTCCTCGGGCCTTGAACGGCGACGCCGACACGTACCCCATGAGGCTCACATGCCCCGACACCCCGACATCCAGGCCGGTGACGCGCGCCTTGACCATGGGGATGGGCGAGGTGACGCCGGACTCGGCCATCTTGTGACGGAGTTGCCCCGGGCAGGCGTTCGAGCCGACTGCGAGCACCGGGACACGGCCCTCGTAGGTGTCGTGCCCGTCCAGCGGCAGCATCCGGTCGCCCGCGAGGAGCCCGGACTCCTCCGGCCACCTGCCCGGATAGCTCAGTGGTTCGTCGCGCGGAGCCACGGCCAGGCCGAGCTCCTCCAGTGTGCGTCCCTGCATGCGCGGCTCATTTCGCCGGGGGCAGCTCGCCCGAGCCGCGGGTGATCAGCCGGGTCGGCAGTTTGGTGCGTTCCGGGGTGACGAGGGTGCCGTCCAGCTGGCTGAAGAGGCGCTCGGCGGCGGTGCGCCCCAGCTGGGCCGCGTCCTGGGCGACCACCGTGACGCCCGGTTGGAGCAGGTCGGCCAGCTCGAAGTCGTCGAAGCCGACGAGGGCGACCGGACGGGAGCGCTCGGCGAGGACCCGCACGACGGTGACCGTCACCCGGTTGTTGCCCGCGAAGATCGCCGTGACCGGCTCGGGGCCGGACAGCATGTCCTCGGCCGCCCGGCGCACCCGCTGCGGATCCGTGACACCCAGGGACGTCCAGGAGTCCGTCACCGGTATACCGGCGTCCGCCATGGCCGTGCGGTAGCCGCGCAGACGTTCGGCGGCCGTGTGGATGCGGGGCATGTCGCCGATGAAGCCGATCCGGCGGTGGCCGTGCGCTATGAGGTGGGCGACGCCGTCACGGGCACCGCCGAAGTTGTCCGAGAGCACCACGTCGGCGTCGATCCGCCCCGCTGGACGGTCCACGAACACCGTGGCGACACCTGCCCTGAGCTCCGGTTCCAGATAGCGGTGGTCGTCGCCGGCGGGAATGACCACGAGCCCGTCCACGCGGCGGGCGCACAGCGCGAGCACCAGCTCCTGTTCGCGGTCCGGGTCCTCCGCGCTGGAGCCGTTGATCAGCAGGGCGCCGTGGGCGCGCGCCACCTCCTCGACCGCGCGGCTCAGCGGGCCGTAGAAGGGGTCCGCGAGGTCCTCCAGAACCAGGCCGATACTGGCGGTACGGCCCTTGCGCAGCACCCGCGCGCTGTCGTTGCGCCGGAACCCCAGGGCCTCGATCGCCTCCTGCACCCGGCGCTCGGTGTCCGCGGTGACCCCCGGCTCACCGTTGACGACGCGCGAGACCGTCTTCAGCCCCACTCCGGCACGTGCGGCCACGTCCTTCATGGTCGGACGGTTGCCGTAGCGAGTTGCGGAGTTGCGGTCTGCGCGGCGCTCTCCTCGGGGTGCGGCGGTCTCGGCCACGATGCGGTGTCCTGTCCTGTTGTCCATGGTGCTGCGTCGGTCCGTGTGGCTGCAGTCGGTCCATGGGGTTGTATGAGGATGTGGCGTCGAGCATAGAGCCTGGACAACGTTGTCAGATCCGAGGGACACTGTCCACCGCGCTCTCCGGCCCGCGCCCCTTCCCGGGGCGCGTCGCGCTGCCGCCCCCGGCCGGGGAACCCGGTACGTCCCGGTCCGACGGGCACGACACAGCAGCGGGAGAACTGACACTGATGCACACCGACCTCGTGGCCGCGCTCGACATCGGCGGCACCAAGATCGCCGGAGCGCTGGTGGACGGCCAGGGCGGGATCCTGGTGCGCGCCCAGCGTGCGACGCCCGCGCAGGAGGACGGCGACACCGTGATGGGGGCCGTCGAAGAGGTGCTCGGCGAGTTGACGGCCTCTCCGCTGTGGAGCAGGGCGCGGGCACTCGGTATCGGCAGTGCGGGTCCCGTGGACGCCTCCGCGGGCACGGTGAGTCCCGTGAACGTGCCCGGCTGGCGCGGATACCCGCTGGTCGAGCGAGTACGCGCGGCCACGGGCGACCTGCCCGTCGAGCTGATCGGTGACGGCGTGGCCATCACGGCCGCCGAACACTGGCAGGGCGCGGCCCGCGGCCACGACAACGCGCTGTGCATGGTCGTGTCGACGGGGGTCGGCGGCGGACTCGTCCTGAACGGGCAACTCCACCCGGGACCCACCGGCAACGCGGGTCACATCGGCCACATCAGCGTCGATATCGACGGTGACCCCTGCCCGTGTGGCTCGCGTGGCTGTGTGGAGCGCATCGCGAGCGGGCCCAACATCGCCCGTCGCGCCCTGGAGAACGGGTGGCAGCCGGGTCCTGACGGCGACGCCTCGGCCGCCGCGGTGGCCGCGGCAGCGCGGGCCGGCGACGCGGTGGCCCTGGCCTCCTTCGAACGGGCCGCCCAGGCCCTGGCGGCAGGTATCGCGGCCACCGCGACGCTCGTCGAGATCGACATCGCGGTGATCGGCGGGGGAGTGGGGAAGGCGGGGGACGTCCTGTTCGCCCCGCTGCGCGCGGCACTCAAGGACTACGCCACGCTGTCGTTCGTCCAGCGGCTGATGGTGACGCCCGCGCAGATGGGTACGGACGCGGGCCTGGTCGGCTCGGCCGCCGCGGCGCTGGCCCGGAGGCCGAGCGTCACGTCGGCGTGAGGGGTGGGGGCCGTTGGGCGGGTGGCGGTCCGGTGCTCGTGGGCCAGACCGTACGAGCCGACGAACGCCCCCGCCGCCCCTTCCCCCATCCCAGAGGCTCCGCCCCTTCGACCCCGCCGAGAGGGCTGTGCCTCCTGGACCCCTTCTTCGGGGCTCCGCCCCGGACCCCGTTCGGGGGGTCGGCCCTCGGACCCTCGCTCCTCAAACGCCGGAGGGCCTGGAATGTGCGGGCGGCGCCGGGTTCTGCCAGCTGGGCTGGGCTCGGGCCCCGGCCGGGGCTGTGACCTTCCAGCTGAGGCCGGGATCTTCCAGTTGGGGATTTTCAGCCGAGGCCAGGCACCACCAGCCCGTCCGGCGTTTGAGGACGAGGCCGTTCAGGCCGACAAGCGGGGGTCTGGGTGCGCAGCCCTCAGGGAAGGGAAGGGAACGGGTAGGGGCGGCGGGGGCGATGGACCCTCCGTCAGCAACTCAGCTGCGCATCCCCCCAGTCCCCGTGGTCCGAGGTGATGCCGTCGCCGCCGTCCGTGACGACGAGCGAGACCATCCGGGCGCCGCTCACATCGGCTGAAATCCGCTGCGCGGCCTGGGCGTTGGTCATGGTCCCCGTGGACGCGACCGTCGTACCGTCCGCCTGGATCTCGAACGCCACGGACCCGTCGGCACCCTCCTCGTCATCGACACCCACCTGGGCCGTGACCGTGTCACAGGCACTCCCCGTGTAGTACTCGACGGCGCTCGGCGCGTGGACACCGAGACCCTTCGCGTACACGGTTCCGTTGACGGTGAGCGGGTTGCCGTCGCCCGCCGCGCTCTCGCCGTTGCTGGTGTCGCGCTCGACGGGTCCCCAGCCGTTGGTCGTCGACAGCCACGGCAGATCGCTCAGGTACGACGTGCCCGAGGGCGGCGCCACGACCACGGAGAACCGCACGGGCACCACGTTCTCGGCCCGTACCCCGGTCGGTGACCGGTACGTCGCTTTGAGGGTCAGGTCGTACGACCCCGTGGTCGTGCCCTCCGGCGCGGTCACCTTCCACGACGTACGCAGGGAGCGTCCCGTCGGCAGTGCGCCCGCGGTGGTGGGCGAGGTCGCCCGCACCGCCCACCCCGTCGGCCCGGACAGCGCGACCAGGACGCCCTTCGCCGGAGAGCGGCCGAGGCCGGTGACCGTGGTCGTGAGCCCGGTCGGCTTGCCTGCCTCGATCAACGCGCCGCCTTGCAGGCCGAGTTCGACGGCCGGAGGATGCGCGGCCCACCTGTCGTCGGCCCGGACACGGAACAGGACGGTGCCGTGCGCGGGGACGGTCGCCGAGATGGTGCCCGCGGTGTTGTAGCTCTTGTGCTGCCACAGATCACGCAGGGTGTACGCGTCGGCCTCGGGAAGGCCGACGGCTCCGGCCGTCGTCGAGATCCGCTGTGCGCTGCCCGTCTCGTTGAAGAGGGCCACGGCCCGGCTGCCGTCCTTCATCTCCTTGGCGACGACCCAGCGACCGCCCTCGGACGACACGACGGTGCCCTGCTTGCCCAGCGGGTCCTGGTCCACCGCGATGACCTCCCGGTTGCCCAGGATGTCGAAGGTCTCGTCGGAGGCCGACCGCAGATCGGAGCCGATCAGCAGCGGTGCCGCCATGATCGACCACATCGAGAAGTGTGTGCGGTACTCGGTGTCCGTCATCCCGCCGTTGCCGACCTCCAGCATGTCCGGGTCGTTCCAGTGCCCGGGTCCGGCATACGGCGCGAGCGGCAGGTTCTTCTTCAGGATCGACAGCATCGCCCCCCAGTTGTCGCTGATGTCGCCCGTCGTGCGCCACAGCTGTCCGACTTCCGCGGCCCACTCCCAGGGCTCGTTCTGGCCCCACTCGCAGATGCTGTAGACGATGGGGCGCCCCGTGGCTCGCAGCGCGTCGCGCATGGTCGTGTAGCGCAGCTTGGCGTCCACGCCCTGGTTGTTGCAGTTGTCGTACTTGAGGTAGTCGACGCCCCAGTCCGCGAACTGTTGTGCGTCGCTGTACTCGTGGCCCAGCGCGCCCGGGAACCCGACGTTGCTGCACGTCTTCGTGCCCGCGCTGGTGTAGATGCCGAACTTGAGGCCCTTGGAGTGCACGTAGTCCGCGACCGCCTTGATCCCGTTCGGGAAGCGTACGGGGTCGGGCACCAGCTTGCCGTCCGCGTCCCGCTGCGGCAGTGCCCAGCAGTCGTCCAGGTTGACGTACTCGTACCCGGCGTCCTTGAGCCCCTTCTCGACGAACAGGTCCGCGATGCCCTTGACCATGGCCTCGTTGAACTCCGCCCGGCAGTGCGTGGAGTTCCAGTTGTTGAACCCCATCGGCGGGGTGAGGGCGAGGCCGTCGTCCAGGGTGGGGGCGGTCGGTTGTACGGCGGGGGTGGCCGCGGCCGGTACGGAGAGTCCGGCGAGGCCCAGCAGCCCCGCGGTGAACGCTCCGACCAGTCTTCGACGAGTTGTGCGGGTGGGAAGGTGACGCATTGTTACGCTCCTTCGTCCTCGCGAAAGATGGGAGGTCTTCATGTTCGCGTCATCTGTGCGGGCTTACGGTAGGGCGTGTGAAAGCCGGGTGGAAGGAGCGGGGAGGGAGCGGCTGGGCTGACAAGGGGCGGACAGGTCATCGGATGTCACGGTGAGGTCTGGCCAGTGGTGGGCACCTGATGAACGCATTGCCCGCCGGTGCGCGGGCGTGTTCGCGGCACGCCGGGCAGGTGACACCCTCGCGATGGATGCGTGACTACCGGCCGGTTTCGCAGTTGAACGGGGCATGAAGAAGCGCAGCATGCTTGCCATTGCCTCCCTGGCCACCGGTTTCGTCGTCGCGGCCATCACGCCGTCCCACGGTCTCGACGCCGGCTCTCTCGGCAACCTGGACGTGGACGACACCCACAGCACCCTCGACCGGACTATCGCAGGCGAGGCCCCGACCGTCGGTGGGAACACGCTGGGACAGGGGGAGCAGGGTGGCCACGGAGGCGGAGGCAGCACCAGCCGTAACCGCTGACCCGACGGCATGAGCTGTCGATGAACGATCACGGAGCAGGCCGGTCCGAGGAGGGCTTCGTGGACGTCGGCCCTCGTCCGGTGCCCGGGCCCCGGACGAGGGCCACGCGCTGTGACGGCGCACTGCGACAGCACGGACCCGGATGAGGAAACGGCAGCTCCACGCCCGTCTCGAAGATTGCTGGGAGCGATCCGGATATCGGGGAACCCGGAGACCATGAACGAGCCGAATCTCCCACCCCACGGTGAGGCCCTGGACATCCACCTCGGCCTCCTGCGCATGAGCATGACCTCCGAGGAGTACGAGCTCCTGCTGGGCATGGTCGAGCCGGTGCTGAGGGCGCTCGACTCGGAGGACGCCGGGCCGGACGGCCCGGACCTGGACGACGAACCCGCCGCCGACATCTCACAGGCGGTCCGTGACGAGGCCGCCCTGGTCATCGCCACCGCTGTCACGGGGCGCGTCGACAACGAACTCATCCAGATCGAGATCGAGGGCGGCGAGCCCGTCCGGGTCGTCACCGATCCCGACACGGCGGCCGACCCGGAACGGCGCAAGGACATCGCGGACTGCATCCGCGCCCGCTACCGGGAGGACGAGGAACTGCGCGGCATCGCCGAGGCGAGCGGTATCCCCACGGACCTGTGACCCCACGGACCTGTGACGCCACGGACCTGTGACCCCACGGACCTGTGACGCCACGGACCTGTGATCCCACGGACCTGTGACGCCACGGACCTGTGATCCCACGGACCTGTGGTCCCACGGACCTGTGACCGAACGCCGTCCGATGCCACCACCGCCCTGGTTGGGCTGGAGTAGGCACGGCGCGGGGGTCTGGCACCCCCCCGGCTCGGCCCGGTAGCCGTTTCGCCGCCGTCGGCCGAATGCTCCGGCCCCCCGGAACTGATCCTGACAGCGGATTTTCCGTCCACCGCCGCTGTTTCCCACCGAGACCCCGGCTGGTTGTCCTGATCCAGCGATGCCCGTGAGACAGGAGGGACCCCCAGGGGCCGCATTCGCGCCGGTGCAGGCGGGTAGCGGTCCCGCTGGGCGTCGTGTGTGCGGCGCTTCAAAACCGGCTGGTTTCCGTGGCGGGCTGAAGCGGGCAAGCCTCAGGGGGCCAACAGAAGAGGGGGAACCGTGATCGTCTGGATCAACGGTGCGTTCGGTGCGGGGAAGACAACCACCGCACGGGAACTGATCGAGCTGATCCCGAACAGCACGCTCTTCGACCCCGAGGTCATCGGCGGCGCACTCACACACCTGCTGCCGGCCAAGCGCCTCGCCGAGGTCGGCGACTTCCAGGATCTGTCGAGCTGGCGACGGCTCGTGGTGGACACCGCGGCCGCGCTGCTCGCCGAGCTCGGCGGAACCCTCGTGGTCCCCATGACCCTGCTGCGCCAGGACTACCGCGACGAGATATTCGGCGGCCTCGCCTCGCGCCGGATTCCGGTGCTGCACGTCCTGCTCGCCCCGGCCGAAACGATCCTGCGCGAGCGAATAGCCGGCCGGGAGATCCCCCCGGACCTCCCCGACGGCGAGATGCGGGTCCGGCAGTGGGCATACGACCACATCGAGCCGTACCACGCGGCCCTCGGCTCCTGGCTCACCGCCGACGCCCACCTCGTCGACACCAGTGCCCAGACCCCGTACGAGACGGCCCGGCACATCGCCGAGGCCGTCCGCACCGGAGACGTACCCGCGTGCGACATCGTGCAGACCCCCGAGCCCACCGCCGAGACCCTCGCCGCGGGCGTCCTCCTGTTCGACGAGCAGGATCGGGTCCTGCTCGTCGATCCCACGTACAAGGCGGGCTGGGAGTTCCCCGGGGGCGTCGTCGAAACCGGCGAGGCGCCCGCGCGGGCGGGCATGCGGGAGGTCGCGGAAGAGACCGGCATACGGCTCGACGACGTACCCAGGCTGCTGGTCGTGGACTGGGAGCCGCCCGCGCCCCCGGGATACGGAGGACTGCGTCTGCTGTACGACGGCGGGCGCCTCACCGAGAAGGACCAGCGGCCCGTCCTTCCTGGGCCCGAACTGCGCGGCTGGCGCTTCGTCACCGAGGAGGAGGCCGCCGACCTGCTTCCGCCCGTGCGCTACGAGCGGCTGCGGTGGGCGCTGCGGGCGCGGGAACGCGGCGCCGCGTTCTACCTGGAGGCGGGCGTACCCGTGTGACCGCGGTCCGCCTGCCCTCCCGTCAACGCGCCTAGTGCGCCGCGTAGTTGCGCAGGAACAGCGCCTCCGCCACCGAGAGGCGCTCCAACTCCTCGGGGGACACACTCTCGTTGACCGCGTGGATCTGCGCCTCCGGCTCGCTCAGGCCGATCAGGAGGATCTCGGCGTCGGGGTAGAGGGCGGCGAGAGTGTTGCACAGCGGGATCGAGCCGCCCTGGCCCGCGTACTGCATCTCCTGGCCCGGGTAGGCGACGGCCATCGCGGCGGCCATCGCCTCGTACGCCGGGCTGGAGGTGTCCGCGCGGAACGCCTGCCCCTGGCCGATCTGCTCGCAGTCCACCCGCGCGCCCCACGGGGTGTGCGCCTCCAGGTGGGCCTGGAGCAGCTTGGTCGCCCCGGCCGCGTCCACGCCCGGCGGGACCCGCAGGCTGATCAGTGCGCGGGCGCTCGCCTGCACGGACGGGGTCGCGCCCACCACCGGCGGGCAGTCGATGCCGAGCACGGTGACGGCCGGGCGCGCCCAGATACGGTCGGCGACCGTTCCCGAGCCGATCAGCTCCACGCCGTCGAGCACCTTGGCGTCCTGGCGGAACTGCTCGTCCTCGTACCGCAGGCCGTCCCACTGCGCGTCGGCCGTGAGCCCGTCGACCGTCGTCGAGCCGTCCTCGGCGCGCAGCGAGTCCAGGACGCGGATCAGCGCGGCGAGCGCGTCGGGGGCCGCGCCGCCGAACTGCCCCGAGTGCAGGTTGCCTTCCAGGGTGTCGATCCGGACGCGCACCATGGTCATGCCGCGCAGTGTCGAGGTGACCGTGGGCAGGCCGACCCGGAAGTTGCCGGCGTCGCCGATGACGATCGTGTCCGCGGCGAGCAGCTCCGGGTGCTGCTCGGCGTACCGCTCCAGCCCGCCCGTGCCCTGCTCCTCCGAACCCTCGGCTATCACCTTGACGTGGACGGGGACACCGCCGTTCGCCTTCAGGGCCCGGAGCGCGAGCAGGTGCATGATCACGCCGCCCTTGCAGTCGGCCGCGCCGCGCCCGTACCAGCGGCCGTCCCGCTCCGTCAGCTCGAACGGCGGGCTGATCCAGGCGGTCTCGTCCAGCGGCGGCTGCACGTCGTAATGGGCGTACAGGAGGACCGTCTTCGCGCCCTCGGGCCCCGGCAGATACCCGTACACCGACTGCGTGCCGTCGGGGGTGTCGAGCAGCGCGACGTCCCTGAAGCCCTCGGCGCGCAGCGCGTCCGCCACCCAGGTCGCGGCCCCCTCGCTCTCGCTCTTCGGGAACTGTGCGAAGTCCGCCACCGACTTGAAGGCCACCAGCTCGGTCAGTTCCTGCCGTGCGCGCGGCATCAGCGAGGCGACGGTCTCGGCAACCGGATTCGACGACATGGGCACGCTCCTGGTGGGTGCGACGTTGTGCTTCTGGGTACGCAGCTGCGTATGCGCGGACCTGTGTAGGGCGCACGCGCCTGCCGATACTCCCACAGTGGCCTGCGGGGATGCCCGCCGTAGGATGCGGGGGTCAGAAGCGGCAGGCGGTTGGATCGGGAGCAGTAGGCCATCGTGAGCAGCGAGAACTCTTCGGCGGACGACGTGCAGCGGGTGTGGGACGTCGTCGTGGTGGGCGCGGGACCCGCGGGGGCCTCGGCCGCCTACGCGGCGGCGGTCGCGGGACGGCGCGTCCTGTTGCTGGAGAAGGCGGAGCTGCCCCGCTACAAGACGTGCGGCGGCGGCATCATCGGACCCTCGCGCGATGCTCTGCCGCCCGGCTTCGAGCTGCCGTTCAGGGACCGGGTGCACGCGGTCACGTTCACGCTGGACGGCCGCTTCTCGCGTACGCGCCGGTCCAAGCAGATGCTGTTCGGGCTGATCAACCGGTCCGAGTTCGACCAGCAACTCGTCGAGCACGCGCAGAAGGCGGGCGCGGAGCTGCGTACGGGCGTCACCGTCTCCCGGGTCGAGCAACACGGGTCGGCCGTGCCGGACCGGCGCACGGTCGCCGTCGTCCTGCAGGGTGGCGAGACGCTGCTCGCGCGGGCCGTGGTGGGCGCGGACGGCAGCGCCAGCCGCATAGGAGCGCATGTCGGGGTGAAGCTCGACCAGGTCGATCTCGGTCTGGAGGCGGAGATTCCGGTGCCGGAGACCGTCGCCGAGGACTGGAAGGGGCGGGTTCTCATCGACTGGGGCCCGATGCCCGGCAGTTACGGGTGGGTCTTCCCCAAGGGCGACACGCTGACGGTGGGGGTCATCTCCGCGCGGGGTGAAGGTGCCGCCACGAAGCGGTACCTGGAGGACTTCATCGGGCGGCTCGGGCTCGCCGGTTTCGAACCGAGCATCTCCTCGGGACACCTGACGCGCTGTCGTGCCGACGACTCGCCGCTGTCGCGCGGGCGGGTGCTGGTGTGCGGGGACGCGGCGGGGCTGCTGGAGCCGTGGACCCGCGAGGGCATCTCGTTCGCGCTGCGGTCGGGGCGGCTCGCGGGGGAGTGGGCGGTGCGGATCGCGGAGGCGCACGACGCCGTGGACACCCGGCGCCAGGCCCTGAACTACGCGTTCGCGATCAAGGCGGGGCTCGGCGTCGAGATGAGCGTCGGCAAGCGGCTGCTGACGGCCTTCCAGCGCCGCCCCGGTCTCTTCCACGCGGCCCTCACCGGCTTCCGTCCCGCCTGGAAGGCCTTCAAGGACATCACGAGCGGGTCGACCTCACTGGGCGAGATCGTCCGCAGCCATCCGGTGGCCCAGCGCGCCCTGACCGCGCTCGACCGCTGAACGAACGGGTGGCTTCGGCGTCGGTCACGGCTTGACGGTGATCCGGAAGACGGGGTGGTCGGGGGCGATCCGGCGCAGCTCCGCGTCGGGCGAGTCGGGGCCGACGCCGTTGAAGAACGCGCCCACCTCGGCCTTCCACCTCTTCAGGTAGGCCCGCAGCAGCGGAACCTTGTCGTCGTCGCCGACCTCGGTCGCGGTGAACACGTCCACGTTCTTCCCGAGCCGCAGTTCGCCCCCGCCGGCGGCCCGCATGTTGTGCGTCCACTGGACGTGGCCGCGCGGCGCGACGAGGTACTGCACGCCGTCCACGGTCAGCAGGTTGACGGGGGTGGTGCGCCACTGCCCGCTCTTGCGGCCGCGGACGGCGAGCACTCGGGAGCCCCAGACACTGACGCCGCGGCCGGTCAGCCAGGCGATGACGCGGTTGAGGACGTTGACGGTGAACCAGTCGGGCTTCTTGACATACGTGGACATGGCGAACCTCCTGAGGGTGGCGGGGCTGCGTGAGCGTTGCTCTTGAGTGAGAGCACTGCTCTCGCAAGAGGCAGTGTGCACGAGATCGGCGATCCAAAGCAAGATCACTGCTCTCGATTTTGTGCGGTGCTCTGAACGGAGGGCGGGCGATCTCTTTGCGGAGCACTGCTCGCGATTGTGTGCACCGCTCTGAATACATGGCACACTGCCCCGCATGAGCACCACACAAGGAGCCCACGCCGCCACACAAGGAGCCCGTGCCCGCGCCCGGATCGAAGTCACCGCCGCCATCAAGGAAGAGGCGCGCAGACAGCTCGCCGCGCAGGGGGCGTCCAAGCTCTCGCTGCGCGCCGTCGCCCGCGAGCTCGGTATGGCCTCCTCCGCCCTCTACCGCTACTTCCCCAGCCGCGACGACCTGCTCACCGCGCTCATCATCGACGCCTACGACTCCCTCGGCCAGGCCGCCGAGACCGCGGACGCCCAGGTCACCGGGGCGGCGCCGGCCGAGCGCTGGATCGCCGTGTGCGCGGCGGTGCGCGACTGGGCCCTGGCGCATCCACACGAGTACGCGCTGATCTACGGATCGCCCGTGCCCGGCTACTCCGCGCCCGCCACCACCGTGCCCGCGGCCTCACGGGTCGGACAACTGCTCGCCGGGATCGTGCGGGACGCGCACCACGGTAAGGGCGTGGCCCAGTGGAAGCTGCCCGCCGAGGTCGTGCCGGAGGCGGAGCGGATGGCCGCCGAGCTCGCTCCCGATCTGCCGCCCGCCGTGGTCGCGGTGCTCGTCTCGGCCTGGGCGCAGCTGTTCGGGCTGGTCAACTTCGAGGTGTTCGGGCAGTTCCACCGCGTCGTCGAGGAACGGGAGGCCTTCTTCCGGCACGCCGCGGCCCGACTCGCCCACCACGTCGGGCTGGTGTTCCCTCAGCCGACCGGCACGGGCGGCGGTGCCATCAAGGCCGGGTCCTGACGGAGGATCCGCGCGTGGAGTGAGCACAGCGCCGGCCCCGGGTCGGCGCCCAGCGCCTCCATCAGCCGCTGCCGCAGCTCCTCGTACGCCATCAGCGCGTCCACGCCGCGGCCGGTCCGGTACAGCGCGAGCATCAGCAGCTCGACGGGCCGTTCTCGCAGGGGGAGCGCGGCGACGAGGCGGCTCTCATCCGGGTCGTCCTGCTGCCGGTGACGATGCGTCTCGCGGGTCGCGCGAACTGGTGGGCGCCGCGTCCGCTGCGCCGGCTGCACGAGCGGTTCGGGATCAGCGAAGGGGCGGGGAAGACGCCCGTGGAGTCGTCCGCGGAGGGCGTACTTCGCCGGGAGTACGTGTGATCACCTCGCTCGGGTGACGCTGCGGGCGGTGCGCGGCGTCTAGCGTGGCCGTCATGGAAGAGCAGGGCGCGCACACGTCCCCGGCGTGGGGCGGACCGCCGCGGCGAGGGAGGCCGGGGGGTCCGCCGTGGTGGCCGGGGCATCCTCCGTGGCGGACGGGGCCGGACGAGGACGTGGGTCCCCGGTGGCCGTGGCGCTCCACGCTGCTGCTCACGGTCTTCGTGCTGGTCGGCTCGAACGCCGCTGCCCGGTTCCAGGAGGGCGAGCACGCGTCCCTCGACTCGTTCGGGCGCGTGCTCCTGTTCCTCGGCTCGGGCATGCTGCTGTGGCGGCAGCGGTACCCGGTGCTCGTCGCCTTCGGGACGGCTGCCACCGCCACGGTCTATCTGGGTGCCGGGTATCCGTACGGCCCGGTGTTCCTCACGGTCGCCCTGGGCTGCTTCAGCGCGATCGTCACCGGGCACCGCAAGGCCGCCTGGTCGGCGGTCGGCATGTTCTGGGCGGGACACGTGCTGGTGGCGCACTGGCTGTACCAGTGGCTGCCGCCGGCCGGGGACCACGCGGCCGACTGGGGGCAGGAGGTGCCCGTCACCGCCTGGATCATCGCGATCGTCGCGGTCTCCGAACTGGCCCGGGTACGCCGCGAGCAGTGGGCCCGCGAACGCGCCGAGCGCGCCCAGGCGGCCCGGCGGCGCGCCGACGAGGAGCGGTTGCGGATCGCCCAGGAGCTGCATGACGTCCTCGCGCACAGCATCTCGGTGATCAATGTGCAGGCGGGCGTCGGCCTCGCGCTCCTCGACTCCGACCCCGAGCAGGCCCGCACCGCGCTCACCACCATCAAGGCGGCCAGCAAGGAGGCCCTCGGCGAGGTCCGCCAAGTGCTCGACACGCTGCGGACGCCGGGTGTCGCCCCGCGCGCCCCCGCACCAGGGCTCGACCGATTGCCCGAGCTCGTCCAGCAGGCGGCCGACGCGGGCCTCACGGTGGAGGTCGACGGCGAGGCGCCCCCACTCCCGCCCGGCGCCGGCCTCGCCGCGTTCCGCATCGTGCAGGAGGCCCTCACCAACGTCGTACGGCACTCGGGGTCGCGGCACGCGCGCGTGCGCCTCGGACCGGCGGCCGGGGCGCTGCGGTTGCGGATCGACGACGACGGGCCCGCGACCGGCGCGGACGCCGGCGGCAGCGGCAACGGACTGGCCGGGATGCGGGAGCGGGCCGCCGCCCTGGGTGGCACGATCGAGGCGGGGCCGCGCGCCGACGGCGGATTCCGGGTACTCGCCGTACTGCCGCTGAAGACGCCGCCCGCCCAGTACCACGAGGCCAAGGAGGGCCGGTGATCCGCGTACTGCTCGCCGACGACCAGTCCCTGGTCCGCGCAGGCTTCAAGGCGCTCCTCGACGCGCAGCCCGACATCGAGGTGGCCGGGGAGGTCGCCGACGGCGAGGCGGCGTTGCGCGAGGTGCGCGAACTGCGGCCCGATGTCGTCCTGATGGACATCCGGATGCCGGTCCTCGACGGGCTGGCCGCGACCCGCCGTATCACCGAGAATCAGGGCCTGAAGGACGTCAAGGTGGTCATGCTGACCACGTTCGAACTCGACGAGTACGTCTTCGAGGCCATCCGCTCCGGCGCGTCGGGCTTCCTGGTGAAGGACACCGAGCCGGAGGAACTGCTGCGTGCGGTACGGGCCGTGGTCGAGGGCGACGCGCTGCTCTCGCCGGGGGTGACCCGCCGGCTGATCTCGGAGTTCGCGGCCCGCTCCAAGGAGCCCGCGGCAGCCGCGTCGCTCGGCGGACTCACCGAGCGGGAACGGGAGGTGATGGCCCTCGTCGGCATCGGCCTGTCGAACGAGGAGATCGCCCGCCGTCTCGTCGTCAGCCCGCTGACCGCCAAGACCCATGTGAGCCGCACGATGGTGAAGCTGGGCGCCCGCGACCGGGCCCAACTGGTCGTGCTGGCCTACGAGTCCGGGTTGGTGCGCCCGGGCTGGCTGGGCTGAGGACCTGGCGTACCGGGCGAGGAGCGCGGCACCACCACCGGACTGGCGCCCCGGCGGAAGCGCAGCAGCACGCTCACCACACGGGCGACGAAGAGCGGGGCGGCCAGTGCCAGACCGAAGAGAACGAGCATTCGTTCCACGCCGGGCGGCAGCGCGAAGAGCAGCGCTGGACCCGCCACAACCCCGAACACCACGGCCGCCGCGAACGCCGCACTGAACAGCGCGTACCCGATCTCCACGGTGATCGCGTCCCGCTCGGCCTGCGTCCGGCGCCCCTGCCCCACGTACATCATGCGTTCTCGCCCCCCGTTCGTCTCCGCGCGCCGTATGAAACCGTATGAAGCCGTATGGAACAAGTGTGTGCCGGGCGGGGGCATGGCAGCCCGCCAGGCGCACACCAGGGAGGAGGTACCCCCTCAGTCGCGAACCGCAACACGCTCCGCGTCCGCCTCCTCCCGGACGGGCGACCGGAGACCATGCCCTGCTCATGGTCGTCCACACCGTTCGTGGCCTGGATGTTGAGCGAGGCACCGGGCTTCTTCAACGCCGACGGGATGGCGATCCGAACCTGCGGCACCACGTCCTGCACCGTCGTGGGGGAGGGGGCTACCGGCTGCAGGCCTTCAACGTGGACTGCTGGACGGACAGACGGACAGACGGAACGAACGTCGGCGGCAGCACGGCGTGGGTACGCGGTCGTCATGCGGCGACCTGTGTGTGGTGCGGCGCGCTACCCCCAGGTCACGGCGGACTTCTCGCGCCACAGCGCGGCAGGTGACTCGTCGCCCGTGACGCTCGGGAACGGCTGCCTGTTCCACAGCGACAGATAGAGCCGCGCGGCGGGACCCGCCACCTCGCAGTCCGCTTCCGCCGTTTTGCCCCGCTCACTCACCGGCGGCCCGGATGACAGCCGTACGGTCCACACGGTGCCTGTGTCCGTCGCCCGTACCCTCAGGACCCGCGGCTGGTCGATGCGCACCCGGCTCTTCTCGCGCGCGTGGAAGGCGAGCAGCAACTCGTCGATGCCGTCGACCGCGAACTCGGGGGCGATCGCGCCGACCGCGTCGGCCGTGCCGTCGCGCGCCGACTCCGCGTCGGCCCGGTGGACCGTCGTCTCGTGCGCCTGCCGCCGCGCCCAGAAGGCCAGCGGCGAGGGCGCGGGCAGGAAGCTCCAGCACGCCACGTCTGCGGGCGCCGCCGTGAGGGTGTCGACGAGCTGCCGGTGGCCCTCCCGGAACCAGTCCAGGAGTTCCGCGCCGTCCAGGTCCGGCTCGCCCGCGCCGGGGTGGTACGACGTGTGCCCCTCGGTGACGAACGCCCCGGCCCACCGGTGCACCGTCCCCGTGTGCCGTAGCAGATCTCGCACCTGCCAACCCGGGCACGTCGGCACCCGGGCCCCGGTCCCAGCGCGCTCGGCGGCCGCGACCAGCAGCCGGCCCTCCCTGTCCAGGGTTTCGATGTGCTCGGCAGTCTCCATGGGGCGAGTGTGCCGGATGGAGCGCGGTCGCCGTCTTCGACTACGACAACGAGGGCGCACCTGCTGGATCGTCATGGAGTACGTGCCCGCACGCAGCCTCGCGCAGATCGTCGCGGTCCGAGGCCCGCTCACCCCCGAGCAGGCGGGGGCGATCCGCAGCCGGATCGCGGACGCCCTGGCGAAGTCCCACGAGGAGGGTGCCGTGCACGGCGACGTGACCCCGGAGAACATCCTGGTCACCGACGAAGGCGTCGCCAGGCTCACGGACTTCGGGATCTCCCGGGCCCTGTGGAGCGAGGTCACCTGGGACGACGAGTCACGTGTCCCCGAAGGACTCCGGCGACAACACCTGCGCCGTACTCATCCAGCACCGTCCTGCACGAACGCGGTCGGCGATCACACTGTCGAGTTGTTCAAGCTGACCGTGTGCGAGCAGCAGCGGTCGACGAAGAGGGTGTGTGACACGGCCAAAGGCCCGTCGGCCACGGTGGTGAAGAACAGCGAAGGCGCAGCCGGGGAAACGAGGCGGCGGATGCCGCCTCCTGACGTGGACTCGCTGAACATGCCCATCACCCGGTCGGAGGTCCGGCAGTTCCCGAGTCGCGCACTCCGGATTTCACGCACCTGCGGCTGTCCGTTTGACAGGAGTATGGCGAGGCTTTCCGCTTGAAGGGCGACGCCGGCGTTACGTGCTGCGCTCGTGCCTTGAACAGGAGGAAGCCGTCATGCAAACGGATCCGTCGCAATCGCTCTCGCCCTCCACGCATGCGAGAGGCGGCACGGTTGTCGGATTGTGGCGCTACCCGGTGAAGTCGATGCTGGGGGAGGAATTGAATGCCTCCGAGGTCACGGAGCGCGGTCTCGTCGGGGATCGACAGTTCGCCATTGTCGACGCGGCGACGGGAAAGGTCGCGGGCGCGAAGAATCCGCGCAAGTGGGGGAATTTTTTCGATTTCCGTGCTGCCTATGTCGCGCCTCCTCGGGCGGGATCGAAACTGCCTGCCGTTCGCCTGACCCTGCCCGATGGAACCACCGCGCTGAGCGACCAGCCCCACGTGCCGCAGATCCTCTCCAAGGAACTCGGCCGAGAGGTCGTGCTCGCGCAGGCGCGAGGCGAGGGAGAGTCGTCGGGTGCGACGGCCGAGGAGTACTGGCCGGATATGGAGGGTCTCGATCACAGAGACACGGTCACCGAGTGGCAAATGCCGCCGGGCACCCTTTTCGATATGGCGGTCGTGCACCTGCTGACGACGGCGACGATCGAACGGCTGCACGCGCTGTATCCCGATGGACGCTTCGAGGCTCGGCGGTTCCGGCCGAACATTGTCGTGGCGACCGGCCCGGACGAGCAGGGCTTCGTGGAGAACGACTGGATCGGTCACACGGTCGCGATCGGCAACGAGGTCCGCTTGCGGATCTCCGGCCCCTGCCCTCGCTGCGTCATGACCACGCTGCCACAAGGGGACTTGCCGCGAGACGTGGGAATCCTGCGTACGGCAGCGCAGCACAATCAGGTGCATGTAGGGGTCTACGCCGATGTGATCGCGGGCGGCACCATTCGGCGCCGCGACCCCGTCACGCTCGCGTGATGATCCCCGCACCAACGACGCACGTCACCGCACGCGTCCCGTACATGATGTGCGGTGCAAAGCTCAACTCCGAGCCAGGTTCACCAGTTGAGGAACTGCAAACTGGTGGGCACCCGGCGCCGCTTCAGGTCCGCCGCCGGTGCCGGCGGTCCAGCGTGGGCAGCCATGGTGCGGCGGCGAGTACGGCCAGCAGCGACAGCAGGGGAACGCGCCACCACCCCGAGATCTGCGCCGGTGGTGGGGGCGGCGCCTTCGCCACCCACGGCCGTGCGGTCTTCGACCATGCCAGGAACGCGTCACCGACGGGGACCAGACCGAAGGCGTACCGCTTGGTCCACGGGGTGTCGATGGGGAGGCCGGTCAGCTCGCTGACGCCTGCCAGCGCGGCGGCGAGCGGAACGTCGCCGTGGACCTGGGCCGCGCCGATGGTGACCACGCTCGCCGAGAGACTCACGCCGAGCGGGAGCGGGCCGGAGTCGATGTCGGCCGGGCCGTCCGTGCCGTCGGGGTACTCTCGCACGGCGGGCCCGAGGCCGAGCGGCGAGGTGAGGTACCGGTCGCGGAAGCGCAGGTACTGCTCACCGGCGAAGACCGGGTCGATATCGATCAGGAAACGTTGGATGAGGCTCTGCGAGGTGCCCCTGGCCCCCTCGATCGGATCGCCGGTGTCCGGCTCGGCCCGGTGCGGGAGCAGGCCGGTGCGCGGGTCGAGCCGCCCGCGCACCTCCCGCACCCACCGCTGAACGGTTTCGGTGAACCGGTCGGTCAGCAGCGCGTCGTGCAGCCGCAGCGACGCGATCGCCACGGTCGAGTCGACCGGCCACACCTGACCGGGGTACGCCTCCAGATACGGCGACCGCGAGGCGCCGAAAGCCGCGGCGAGCGCGGCCGAGTCACGGGTGAACCGGCGCACCTCGCCGGGGTCGCGGTGCTCGGCTGGTTGCAGGCTCAGCACGCCGCCGCGCAGCCAGTTGCTCCAGCCGCGGTGGAAGACGCCGTACGGAGGGGTGAGTTCCGGGCTGAACGGGGCGCGGCCGGACGGGGAGTCAAGCCTCGCCAGCGCCCACCGGGCCTCTCGCAACGCCGTCGACCTGTCGCCGACGGGTTCGCGCATCCCGATCTCGACCCGGCTCAGACCGTAGAGCGCGTGCAGGAAGAAGTAGCCCTCGGGGAACATCCTCTGCGCCTCGGCGCCGGCTCCGTCGTCCAACTCCTCACGCAGGAACGCCAGCTGCCGCCGGACCCCGGGCGGTTCTCCGTCCGTGTCCGCGGTGGCCGGCACGACCAGCCGTACCGCGCCCAGCAGGGCGCAGACGCTGACCAGCACGGCGGCCAGCCGACGCGAGCGGCGCAGCACCTGACGCCGTGCCGACGGCGGTGAGGGACGGCCGCCGCTGCGACCCGCCTCGGCCTTCCCTCCGGGACCAGTGTCAGCCGCGGCCTCTGTACCGATCCTCAATCCCTGGCCCCTCGTCGTCATCTGGCAGTGGCACTACCCAGGACGACGCGAGGCCGTAGAGCGGTTCACGAGGCGAGGCGATCTCAAGGCCCCCTCCTCAGGACGTGGGAGGGGCAGGGTGTGAGCCTGCTGCGGCGCGCCGTGTCGTGAAAGCGATGACCGTGGCCAACGCGGCCAGAGCCGCCACGCTGGTGAGGGCGGTGGGAAGGGAGAACCAGTCAGCCATGAACCCGATGGCGGGCGGGCCCAGGAGCATGCCGCCGTAACCGAGAGTGGATGCGATCGCGACTCCGTCGGGACCGGCCAGCGTGCCGGCGCGTTCGATCGCGACCGGGAAGAGGTTGGCGAGGCCGAGCCCGGTGATCACGAAGCCGAGGAGTGCCGCCCACAGAGAGGGGGCGAGCGCGCCGAGCAGCATGCCGACCGCGGCGGTCGTGCCGCCGGACACCAACGTGCGGGTCTGGCCCAGGCGTTCGAGCAGCTTGGTGCCGGTCAGCCGGCCCACGGTCATGGCGAGCGCGAAGCAGGAATAGCCGATGGCCGCGACGCCCGGTGTGGCGTCGAGATCCTGTTCCAGGTGCAGTGCGCTCCAGTCGGCCAGGGCTCCCTCCCCGTAAGCCGTGCACAAGGCGATCAGGCCGAACGTGATCACAAGGCCACGGGTGGCGTTGTCCAGGTGGCGTGGCGCGGGCTCCTTGTCCGACGCGTTCTCCGGTGACGTCGGAGGACGGTGGCGCAGCAGGGTGCGGCCCGCCAGGACGGTGACGATCAGACCGATCGCGGTGAGGCCGAGCAGATGACGCGTGGGGGACAGCGCCCCGGCGACCAGTCCGCCGAGCCCGGCGCCGATCATGCTGCCGAGGCTGAAAGCGGCGTGGAAGCTGGGCATGACGGGCCTTCGCAGCGCACGCACCAGGTCGACTGCGGCGCTGTTGAAGGCGACATTGATGCCGCCGTACGCCATTCCGAAGACCAGCAGTACGGCGCCGAGCGCCAGTGCCGAGTGGGTGAGCGGCGGCAGGGCGACGCTGAACGAGAGCAGGATGCCGCAGACCACGGTCACGGGGTGGCTGCCGAAGCGGCGGCAGAGGCGGCCGGTGAGCATCATCGTGATCACCGCGCCCGCGGACACGCCGAGGAGGGCGAGGCCGAGGGCGCTGGCCGAGGCGCCGGTCTGCTGCTTGATGGCGGGGATGCGGACGACCCAGCCGGCGAAGATGAAGCCGTCGAGGGCGAAGAAGGTGGTGAGCGCGATACGGAGCCGGGTGAGGTCGTTGCCCGGCACGACGTTGTGAGTTCGGGATTTGTTTATTCGCGGCACAAAGTCAGGCTAAGTGGGGTGCCGGTGCGGGGCAAGGAGGGCCGACCGGCTCCAGGGCACGGCAGGGGTGTGTCCTCGCGTCTGCCCCGCCGGGCGGTGACCCCGGTCCGCGCACACACGGACCGGGGTCTCATCGCCTATCCGGTCGGTCTGCCGCAGCTTGTTGGTCGCGTCCAGCGCGGCGACCTTGTAGGACTCCGCGAGCGTCGGGTAGTTGAACACCGCGTAGACCAGATGGTCGACCGTGCCGCCGCCGTGACGGTTGGCGGGCCGCCGGTCGGCCTGCTCTCGGGGTCTGGAGCGGCGGGAAAGACCGACGGCACCAAGCCCCCCTGTGCGGCTCACCAGGCGGATTCCAGCGGTCGTTGCAACACGTGATCGTGTTGGGCGGCTGCGAGCAGTGTAGAGAGACGATCGGCTGGGGTTTCCCAGTCGAGCGTCTTGCGTGGGCGGCTGTTGAGTTCGGCGCGACAGCGTCGAGGGGCAGGTCCGACAGCAGCCCCAGCATCAGATCCCGTACCCGACGCCGGGGTTCAACCCGGGCGAACCGGCCGGCTATCCGGCTCATCAGGCCCTCGAACGCTTCCTGCCGGCGAGCAGGGTCTACGCGGTGGCCGCAGCCTTCCCGCAGCCGACCCACGAGCAACATCAAGGTCTATGAGTGGAGGTCGCGCTGGTACCAAGTGCCTGACTTGCCGCCGAGATCGGCCGGGGTGGCAGGGCCAACCGGGACGAACCCGGCCTTGGCCAAGACTTTCTGGGACGCGGCGTTGTCGTGGGAGGTGGCCGCCCGCAGTGTGCGCAGGTCGTGCATCGCTGTCGCCATCCGGAACAGCTCCCGGACGGTCGCGGTCGCCACGCCGTGGCCGGCGACCCGCTCCGCGACCCGGTAGCCGAGTCTGGCAGTGCCGTCCTCCAAGTCGTACAGGTTGAACCTGCCGAGTACCGAGCCGTCCTCGGCGACGAGCACGTAGAAGGCGCAGATGCCGGCCCCCTGCTCGGCCAGCGAGGCGTTGTACCGGTCGGTGAACTGGTCGAAGAAGTCGTCGCCGCGGTCGGAGATCGAGGCAGCGAAGTAGGTGCGGTTCGCCAGCTCGAAGGCCAGGACCGCCGAGGCGTGGTCGGCATGCAGCCGCTTCAGCTGGGGCATTGCCCGACTCTACTCAGTAGGTGACTCTGTCGGGGATCTTGAGCGGTCGAGGTCGAGGTCGAGGTCGAGGTCGCGGCCGAAGCCGTCGTTCTTGGGGTGTTGGCTGGTGGAGTTGACCGGCAGTGGCCCGGTGACCGTGACCTGGTGTTCCCGGGCTGCCTGCTTCAGATGGACCAGGGAGGTGTAGCCGCCGTCGACCAGGTGCTCGGCGGGCAGCAGTCCACGGCGCTTCAGCCGGGTGTGGATGCCACGCAGAGCCTTCGCGTCGTAGTCGGTGGCGTCCGTGGTGGCCACGTCCGTGATCACGTTGACGTCGTCAGGGGAACAGGTCTTGGTGACATGCGCGACGAACCCTTTCCAGCGAGTGGTCTGACCGCGCCGCGCGTAACGGGCCGTCGGGTCGTAGGGGGAGACGGCCGCGGCTTGCGCCGGCGGCCGGTGTCCTTCAGGGCTGTGCCGGGGCTCCGACCTGGTCGCGGACGGCGGTGTCGAGGTCGGTGGCGGTGAGACCGAAGGTGGCCGCGGTTTCGTCTGCGTCCATGTGGAACGGTGCGTACCACTGGTAGTCCATCTCGGCCATCTCGCGGGCGATGGGTACCACGACCCCCGCTGAGCGCATCACAAAGCGTGGCATCTGGATCAGTCTGATCGGAGGTCGGCCCGCGGCGGCTGCACAGCGCTGGGCCAGCTCTCGGATCGTGATGGCGGGCGGGGACGGCACGTGCCTCGGCATCTCCGCTCCGTCGATCTACCCGCACTTCCCCGACCAGCCGGCCATCATGCTGGCTGTGGTCCGACGGGAGTTCACCGCCCTGGAATCCCATCTCAGGGCCGCCGCGAATGCCGCCGGTGATGATGCCCGGGATCGGCTGTACGCCCTGTGCCACGACTATCTCGGCTACGCGGAGGAACACCCCGGGCGCTACCGCGCCATGTTCGGAGGCCAGTGGATGCCGACCCTGGGGGAGAACTCGCTGACAGCCGAGGATCTGACGACCCTCGGTGCGGACGCCATGCAGTTGCTTGCCGAAACCCTCGCCGACTGTGGTGCGGCAGGGCAATCGGCAACCACCGACCCGCAGACGGACGCGGTCACCCTCTGGGTCTGCCTGCACGGGCTGGAGCACCAGCGCGCGGTCTCCCGGATGCCGTGGATCGCCCCGAGCGTCGCCGACGCCATCATCGACAGAGTCGCCAGACTCGGCAGTGCGTGATCATCTGGGACCGTCCTGACTCCGGCTGGGCGGTGGGCGACTGCGCCGGAGAGACGACTGGTGGTTCTGGTGGGGCCCAGGATCTGTTGAAGGGGGAACCGATGATGCAGCCGGGGGAAGACCTGCCGGAGCGTACGGGCGGGGAGTTGTCGCTGGAGGAGAATGACAGGATCAGGGGGGAGTTCGGTGCGCGTCTGCGGGCGCTGCTGGAGCTGACGGGGCTCAGCTCACGGGAGTTCGCCCTGCGTTATCCCGTCGCGCCAGTCGGTCCACTCGCCCGTCCCGGCGCTGCGGGTGCGGATCTGCGCGGTGCCGTCGAAGCGCCGGGTGTGGTCCGACCAGGAGACGCCGATCAGCGAAAAGGACTTGGGCTCGGTGCGCGGCAGGGTGCCCTTGGCCTTGCCGGTCCTGCCGAACGCCATGGTCTGCGCGCTTGCCGGGCGGGCCGTGTCCTCGGTGCCGGAGCCCTCGTCGGAGGCGACCGCGATCGTCGCCAGCCCGGCACCGCCGAGAACGGTCGCGCCGGTGGCCAGCCAGGTGGTGCGTGAACGGCAGAGCGTGCGGCGCGCGAGGGGGTGCGCGGTCAGCCCGCGGCGTCGGCCGGGTCCGGACCGGGGGGTGGGCTGGGCAGCGTTCCGGTGCAGGTGGCGCGGCCGAAGTCGCCGCTGGCGGTGGCGCTCTGCATGTGCCGACCCTGTACGGCGACGGCGCAGCGGGCCTCGCCGCCCTTCTCGCCGAGCACGATGCTCACGACGGGGCTGCTGCCAAGGGGCACCGGCACGGTCTTGCGCCACGGCAGGGCGGCAGCCCTCACCACGGTGGCCTTCCCGGACTCGCTGCGCGCCTGATAGGTGATGTCGGCGGTGCCGGTGCCGGTCACCTCGTACGTGACCGAGGCGGTGGGCACCTCGCGCTCCTTCTTCTCATCTCCGCCGCCCCCGGAGAGCACTCCGTAGAGCACGAGTCCGCCGCACGCGGCGAGCGCCACGGCGGCCGTGATCACCCCGGCGCGGTCCGGACTGCCGGTCTTCGCGCCGGTCTTCCCGTCCTGCGGCAGTTCTTCGGACTTCTCTTCGGACTTCTCTTCGGACTTCGCGGTGGAGCTGCCCATGAATTCCCCCTCGACAAGTGAATCACCGATGCACTCAGCTCGCGCGGACTGAGGCCGGACCGGGTTATACCGTACGGCGTCGGCTTCTTTCCAGCAGGCGGAAATATCGGGCATAAAGTCGCGTCCATGCGACTGTTTCAACTGTGAACTCCATCAAGTAGCTGCCCGATGCCGACGCGCCCGGCTGCGGGACGGTTACGCCTGGCAGGAGGCGTCCGGACAGCTGGAGGTCCCGAGTGACCTGCGCGTTCAGGTGCCGGCCGGCACCCGGTGGCAGACGAGCACGGACTTCACCCCTGCCGTCACCGGGGACCGCTACACGGCGACGTTCCACGCCGACCTCGAACGGAAGGTGCTCGTCTTCGACGCGGTGAACCCAGGGAAGAAGGGATAACGCTTCTCCGCACCCGACGGCCCGCCGTCCGGACTACGTGTCCGGGGGCCGGGCCGCTGTCATGCTGTCAGTTCCGCATTGGTGTTCAGTATTTCTGTCCAGCGTGGCGGTTCCGCCGCCAGTTCCGCCTTCAGTTCCGCCGTGTGTCAGGAGGCCCCCATGCCCGAGCCGTCCGTCCTCGCTTCGCTGGTGTCCGCCCTGCGCGGTGGGGCGATCGAAGTCGTCGACCTCACCTCGCCGTTGTCGTCGTCGACGCCGGTGATCCAGCTGCCGCCCGAGTTCGGTCAGACTGCCGTGTTCGAGCTGGAGGAGATCAGCCGGTACGACGACCGGGGGCCGGCCTGGTACTGGAACAACTTCCGCAGTGGCGAGCACACCGGTACCCACTTCGACGCCCCGAACCACTGGGTGACCGGGAAGGACCTCTCCGACGTGGCGTCCGTGCCCGCGCGTCGGCTGATCGCACCGGCCGCCGTTCTGGACTTCACCGCCGAGGCACAGGAGGACCCGGACTTCCTCGTGGAGGTGGGGCACGTGAAGGCATGGGAGGACGAGAACGGGCCCCTGCCCGAAGCCGGTTGGCTGTTGCTGCGCACCGGGTGGGACGCTCGCTCGCACGCGCAGGAGGAGTTCCTGAACGTGGACGAGAACGGACCGCACACCCCCGGCCTGTCGGCGGAGTGCGCCCGCTGGGTGGCTCAGGAGTCGCCGGTGATCGGCCTCGGAGTGGAGACGGTGGGCACCGACGCCGGGCGTGGGCACGCGTTCGACCCGGCCTTCCCCTGCCACTCCTATCTCATGGGTAGTGACAAGTACGGACTGACGCAGTTGCAGAACCTGGGGGCACTTCCGGCGACCGGCTCCGTCGTCATCGCGGGACCGCTGCCCATCGTCGCCGGGTCCGGCTCTCCCGCGCGGGTCCTCGCGCTGGTGGAGCGCTCGTGAAGGTCGCGGAGGCCGTCGGGCGGGCGCTGTCCGCGGCCGGGGTCGGTCATGTCTTCGGAGTGGTCGGATCGGGCAACTTCCATCTGACCAATGCCATGGTCGCGGCAGGGTCACGCTTTGTCGCCGCACGTCACGAAGGCGGCGCGGCGACGATGGCCGACGCGTACGCGCGCATGAGCGGCACCGTGGCCGCCGTGAGCGTGCATCAGGGGCCCGGCCTGACGAACGCCATGACGGGCATCGCCGAGGCGGCCAAGAGCCGTACGCCGCTTCTCGTGCTGGCAGCCGAGGTGACCGAGCCGAGATCCAACTTCCACATCGACCAAGCGGCCCTGGCGTGCGCGGTGGGCGCGGTCCCGGTACGGATCACGTCGGCCGAGGACGCGGTGGGGCAGGCCCGCGCCGCGGTGCACCGGGCCCTGCACGAACGACGCACCGTGCTGCTCAACCTCCCCTTGGAGGTGCAGGCCCTGGACGTGCCGGACGGTGTCCTGACGCAGGCCGCGCCACCGCCGGAACGGACAGCGGTCGAGCCGGCGCCGACCGACGTGGCGGCCCTGGCGCAGGTGCTGGAGCGGGCGCGGCGGCCGGTCTTCGTGGCCGGCCGGGGATCACGCTCACCCGGTGCCCGGGATGCCCTTGAGGCGCTCGCCGACCGCTGCGGTGCGCTGCTGGCGACATCCGCCGTGGCGCGCGGTCTGTTCCACGGCAACCCGTGGTCCCTCGACGTGTCGGGAGGCTTCTCGTCGCCCCTGGCAGCCGAACTCATCGGGGCGGCGGACACGATCGTGGGCTGGGGCTGCGCGCTGAACATGTGGACCACGAGGCACGGCCGGCTGATCGGTGCCGACACGACCGTCGTGCAGGTCGACGACGACACGTCGGCGCTCGGGGCACATCGCCAGGTGCAGGTGGGGGTCACCGGCGACGTGGAACTCACGGCGCGGCGTGTGCTGGAACGGTACGCGGGGGACGCGGAACGGCAGGGCTGCCGGACCGACGGCACCGCCTCGGCCATCGCCGCGGGCGTGCGCTGGCGGGATGTGCCGTACGAGGACACGAGCACGCGTGAGCGGATCGACCCGCGCACGCTGAGCATCGCGCTCGACGACATCCTCCCCGCACAGCGGGTGATCGGCGTGGACTCCGGCAACTTCATGGGCTACCCGAGCATGTATCTGTCGGTGCCGGACGAGAACGGCCTCTGCTTCACGCAGGCGTTCCAGTCGATCGGCCTGGGGCTGGCGACCGCGATCGGTGCCGCGCTGGCGCGGCCGGACCGGCTTGCGGTGGCCGCGCTCGGGGACGGTGGCGCGCTGATGGGCGCAGCGGAACTCGACACGGTACGCCGGCTGGGGCTGCCGATGGTGGTCGTCGTGTACAACGACGACGCGTATGGAGCCGAGGTGCACCACTTCGGGCCCCACGGACATCCGCTCGACACGGTCGTGTTCCCGCCGACCGACATCGCCGCAGTGGCGCGGGGGTACGGCTTCGAGGCCGTGACCGTGCGCACGCGGACGGACCTGAAGGCCGTCGAGGACTGGGTCGCCGGGCCACGGTCCGCGCCGCTGCTCGTCGACGCCAAGGTGGTCGGGGACCGAGGAGCCTGGTGGCTTGAGGACGCGTTTCGCGGACATTGACGACACGGTGGTCGGGCCCGGCGCCCGGCCGCGAACGACGAGAGCGGCCGG
This sequence comes from Streptomyces sp. KM273126, assembly GCF_004337435.2. Classification (NCBI taxonomy): domain Bacteria; kingdom Bacillati; phylum Actinomycetota; class Actinomycetes; order Kitasatosporales; family Streptomycetaceae; genus Streptomyces; species Streptomyces sp. KM273126. The sequence goes on from NZ_SJXB02000002.1 coordinate 1,948,636, forward strand.
GCACCGGGTGCGGAGAGCGGAAGCGGGTCGCACCAGCTACGGCAGCCCCCAGGGCTCGCCCGGCTCGCTCACGGTCACCGGGGCGATGACCAGGTCGGGTCGCCTGCCCGCGTACAGCAGCACCTCGCGGCCCTTGGGAAGGTCGATGGCGAGGGTGCCGTCGTCCGTGGGGCGGGTGCGGGCCGGGGAGCCGTCGTCGAGGAGCGCGGTCACCGGGCCGCCGCTCAGACCGTGCCGGAGTTCCAGCGGCTCGCCCGCCAGACTCCGTACGCGGACGAAGCGTGTGATGCCGCCGGTACGGGCCGCGCTGACGAGGAAGGCGCCCTGGGTGCGGAAGTCGTGGAGGGTGACATCGGCCCAGGATTCCGGTACGGCGGGGAAGACCCGTACGACACCGCCCCAGCTCTGGCAGAGCATGTCGTGCAGGGACTGCGACGCCGACAGCGGGGTCTCGATGACCGGACCGGCCTCGGTGTAGTGGGTGTTGGCCCGGCAGGGGTAGCGCGTCGTCGGGTCGAAGAACATCTTCAGGTACGACAGCGCGGTGTCACCGCGGCCCATCATCGCGTACAGCGACGCGGCGCCCGTGTAGCTGTACCCGCGGTGGGCTCCGGTCAGCGCGTGCCAGTGGGCGACCGACTTCTCGATCAGCTCGCGCTGCTCCGGCTGGTCCCAGTTGACGAGGTAGAGCGGATAGACCATCAGCAGGTGGGAGTAGTGGCGGTGGGACTGGGCGTACGGGGTGTCCGCACCGATCATGAATCCGTTCCCGTCCACCGGGTACGGCGTGAGCCTGGTCAGCACCTCCTGCCAGCGCGGCTTCAGGGGGTCGTCGACTCCCAGGCGCTCGGAGGCCTCCAGCAGTGTGGCGCAGCCCCAACGGATCAGTGACAGGTCGTAGTTGGTGTCCTTCGGGGGGACCACCGGATACTCCGGGGACAGCGTCGAGGGCAGGTGCAGCCTGCCGTCGTCCTCCGGCTGGAGGAAGTGCAGGTAGTAGTTCATCGCGCGGCGCAGCAGCGGGTAGATCGTGTCGCGCAGCAGACCCTCGTCCATGGTGTGGCGGTAGCTCAGCCACGCGTTGTGCAGGGCCCAGGTCAGGTTGCCCGACTCGCCGCCGCTTCCCGGGGTGGGGGCGCTGCGGTTCATGAACATGTCCGAGCTGCGGCCGACTCCGGCGCTGTCCGACCGGTAGGCGGCGGGTACGTTCGCGGTCAGTTGTTCCTGGCTCTGCCGGAGGGTGCTGGCGAGCGAGTCGAGTTCCGGGTGGTTGGAGCCGTGGACGATCCAGTATTCGAGCTGCACATTGAGGTTCCACCACACGGCGGGCCACGGCGTGGGCTCCAGCCACGGTCCCGAGGTGGCCATCACCGGGCCGCCCTCGCGGCTGGCCGACGCGATCTTGTAGAGCTGGATCCAGTGGAAGCTCTGCAGCCGCTCGTCGGGGACCGAGACGAAGCTCTTGCGGTAGAACGCGTGCCACCAGGTGATGTGGCGGCTGCGGAGCACCCCGTAGGCGTCCGCCCGCTGGATCTTCTTCAACGAGGCTTCGCCTGCCCGCGTGTCCGAGGGATGGCTGTGGGCGACGGTGAGCAGCAGGACGTCACCGGAGCGGCGGTGGGCCGTCGCGGTCTGACCGCCGCCGGTGAGCGGCTGGAGGATCTGTTGTACATCGCCGGTGGTCCGGGTCGTCCAGGGCGGGTTGGGGGTGTATCCGGCCGGCGGCTCCTCGCTGATCTTCCTGGGGCTGATCGCCTCCTCCGGGTGGAACGTCCAGCGGACCTTCTCGCCGCCGTCGGCCGTCGCACGTGTGGCGAGGATTCCGTCGTGGATGAACGCGGCGAACGTCAGGGAGCCCTTGTCCGTGGTGACCGTGCCGGTGAGCTCGGCGTCCCACAGGCTCAGCCGCCAGTCGACCGCGGTGACGGTGCCGACCGGATCGAGGGTCAGGTGCCCCACGGGCAGCCGGCACGTGCCCCAGCCGCTGCCGAACTCGGGGCGGTGGTCCTGCACTTCGCCGTGCTGGACGGTGAAGCGGATGCCGTTCGTATCCGGATCCTGGTACACCATGCTGCCCAGCCGTCCGTCACCCAGGAACGGCCCTTCGTGCCACAGCTTGGGCAGCTTGTGCCAGATCAGGTCCTGTCGGCGCAGGAAGCCGGACCAGGCGCCGCTGGAGTCCATGCGGTTGCGGAGCGTCCATGGGGCGCGGCCGGGACCGGCCGCGAGGCCTTCGCCCTCGGCGGCGCCTGCGGGGGCGCCGGGGGAAGCGGCTTCGGCGACCGTGGGCAGGGCGGCGAGCGTCGTGCCGCCGAGCACGGTACCGAGCACGGTTCTTCTAGAGGTCATTGCGGGTGCCTCCAAGGTACGACGGTTCGTCAAGGTCCTCCGTGCGTCTCCGCACGGGTCATCGCGTCCAGTAGGTGAGGTTGCGGAAGCGCGCCTCGGCGCGGCCGCTGCCGTGGTGGTAGACGCCGTTCTTGAAGTGGCGGGTGGCGGGCCCGCGGTCCTCTCTGGTCAGCACCAGTTCGTCGTCGAAGTAGACCTTGACGCTGCCGCTGGAGGCGTTGTGTTCGAGCTTGACGTTGAACCACGTGTTGTAGGCGTTCGTCTTGAGGACGGTGCTGTCGTAGGCCCGCACCGATCCGCCGCTCGCGCTGTAGGCGTTGAGCATGAAGTCCGTGGCGGGGGTGCCCGAGGGGTGGATCACACGGAGGATCTGCACGAAGGTCGCGCCGTTCGTGCCGGACGGGAGGTACACGTCGGCGTCCCACATGTGCTGCCCGGACGTGTACTCCTGGTTCCAGCGCATCTCGGTGCGCGGGTCGGTGGAACTGCCCTGCGACATGGGCTCGTCGGTGTCGTACACCCACATGCGGTGGACACCGCCGCTGTTGGTGTAGCGGTCGCTCAGGTCGAGGTTCCACGGTTTCTGCATGCCGTAGGTGAACGCGGTCTTCTTCCAGCCGTCCGTGGGTGAGGCGGGTGCGGCAATGGACGTCGCCGGGGTCATCGCCCAGACCGCGCCGCCGGCGAGCAGGCCGCCGGCTGCGAGAACCGCACGTCTCGACGGCTCTAAATGTGAAGGGCTCATGTCAATCACTCCTGGTGGGCGTCGCGCTGGTGTGGGGGTCGAGCGGGCGGATCACAGGAACGATTCATCGGATCTATCGTCTGGCGCAGCGTAGGACTGACGCTCAAAGCGCGTCAATGTATGGAACGAGCCGAAGATAGATCCGATGTACTTCCGCTCCGGTCGCTGCTCCGCCTCAGCTCGCCGGGGGCCACGGCAGATGGGAGGGGCGAGCCGCGCCGGGGGCGGCAAGGGGGCGGTCCGGTCCGCGAGATCGGCACGGAAGGAGTGGAGCAGGAGGGCGGCGAGCCGACGGGACGCCGCCACCGCGGCCTCCGTGGATCCGGCGGTGATGCCGTTGTTCGCCATGAGGAGGAGCGAGAGGTCCGACCGTTCGAAGTCGGCGCGCAAACGCCCGGTGTCCTTCGCTCGCTGTACGAGGGTGGCGAATCCCCGCTCCACGCGGACGTGTTCCCTCTCGAAGTCCGTCGCGTCCGGGAACGCCGTCAGGAAGGCCGCGGAGAATCCGCGGTCGAGCGCGTTCATGACGCACATCTTCTCGATGACCAGGCGGAAGCCGTCCCACGGGTCGGGTTCGGCGAGCGCGTCGTCGACGACCGTTGTACAGGCCGTGATCTGGTCGGCGAAGACCGTCGTGATCAGCGCCTCACGGGTGGGGAAGTGCCGGTACAGGGTGGCGACGCCGACACCGGCGTGGCGGGCGACGGCCGCCATCGGCACGTCGAGGCCCCGCGCTGCGAACAAGGCGCGGCCCGCTTCGAGAATGCGGCCGCGGTTGTGCCGTGCGTCCGCACGCCGACCCGGCTCCCGGGGGGACGCGTCGGCAGAAGAAGGCTTCATCCGAGAGGAACCGGCGGGCATGTTTCTCACCTTAGCTCAACCGGACTGACCTCTCCGGTTACGTGGTTAGCGTGACGGTCACCGGCGGTTCGGCGTCCACAGGGCGTCCGGCCACGGCCGATCGACCGAGGCAGTGGAAAGAGTGAGTGACATGCGTGCAGCCCTGTACGACAGGTACGGCCCTCCGGACGTGCTCTACGAAGGCACCGTGCCGAAGCCGGACACCAAACCGGGGGAGGTCCTGGTGCGCGTCCATGCCGCCAGCGTCAACGGAGGCGAGCTGCTGGGGCGGGCGGGCAAGGTGCGCCTGGTGACCGGGCTGATGGGACGCGGCTTCCCGAAGCGCACCGGGATCGACTTCGCCGGAGAAGTCGTCGACCCAGGTGCCTCCGACTCGGGTCTGGCGACGGGTGACCGGGTGTGGGGGCTGCTGCCCCGCAGTTTCGGCAGCGCCGCGGAATTCGTGGCGGTGGCTCCGCGTCAGCTGGCCCTGGCGCCCAGCGGCCTCGACCTGGTCCAGGCGGCGGCGCTGCCGGCCGTCGGCACCACGACCATCACCGCACTGCGTGACAAGGCCCGTCTCACGGCAGGCGAACGGCTGCTCGTCCGCGGTGCGAGCGGCGGCGTCGGCAGCGTCGCCGTCCAGCTCGCCAAGGCCTACGGCGCCCACGTCACGGCGCTCGCCGGGGCGAAGCACCTCGACTTCGTACGGGACCTCGGTGCGGACGAGGCCTTCGACTACGCCACCACCGGTCCGGCCGACCTGGGCCGGTTCGATGTCGTTCTCGACACGGTCGGCACCGCGCACCCCGCCTACCGGCGCCTCCTGGCCCCCGGGGGACGCATGGTGGCGATCGCCTTCGACGCCGAGAACCTGGCGGCCTCGCTGTCGTACCTGCTCGTGTCGACCGTGTTCGGTCCGCGCCGCGTACGGTTCTTCAGCGAAAACCCCACCCGCGCCCTCATCGCCGAGCTCACACGCCTCACGGAGAGCGGAGCGATCCGGCCCGTCGTGGACACGGTGTATCCGCTCGCCGACATCGCCGCCGCGCACGGGTCGCTGGAGCGTGGCGGCGTACGCGGAAAGCACGTGATCCGGATCGTGTGAGCCCCGTACCCGCCGTGCGGTCTCCCTGGCCGAGCGGGAGGCACGGGGGCGATCCCGGCCCTTCCGCCCTATGCTGAGGAATCATGGAGGCGGATGCGTACAGCCGCGCGCCCGATGAAGTGAGGGACTCCGCAGGGTCGTTGGGTCGCCCCTCGATGATCGTCGTGCTCACCGACCAGCAGCGCTGGGACACCACAGGAGTGCACGGCAATCCGGCCGACGTGACACCGGAGTTCGACCGGATCGCCCGAGAGGGCACCCACGTGGAGCAGGCGATCACCCCCAACCCCGTGTGCGCTCCGGCCCGTTCGTCCCTGCAGACGGGCCGCTTCCCGACGGCGACGGGCGTGTTCCGCAACGGTCTCGCGCTGCCACCGGACATCCCGACCCTGGCGGGGGAGTTCGCTCGGGCGGGATACGTGACGGGCTACATCGGCAAATGGCACCTCGCGGGCGAGGACCAGCCGGACGGCCCCGTCCCGCCCGAGCGGCGCGGCGGTTACCAGGAGTGGCTGGCCTCGGACCGGCTGGAGTTCACCTCGGACGCCTACCGCACGGTGCTGTACGACGGCTCTGGGCAACCGGTGCGGCTCCCCGGCTACCGCTCCGACGCCCTGGTCGACGCCGCGATCCGATTCGTCGCCGACCACCACGACCGCCCGTTCCTGCTCTTCCTGTCCCTCCTGGAGCCCCACCACCAGAACGGCACGGACGACCACCCGGCGCCCGACGGCTACCGCGAGCGCTACCAGGGCAGCTGGCTGCCCCCGGATCTGGCCGCGCTCAGCCCCGCCGCACCGCAGGGCGGCGCCCACCGCCACCTCGGCGGTTACCTCGGCCAGATCAAACGGGTCGACGAGGGCGTGGGCCGGCTGCGCGACGTACTGCGCGGCCTCGGCATCGCGGACACCACGGTCCTGGCCTGGACCGCCGACCACGGCTCGCACTTCCGTACCCGCAACAGCGAGTACAAGCGCTCCGCCCACGAGGCGTCCGTGCGCGTCCCGCTGGCCCTCACCGGCCCCGGATTCACGGGCGGAGGCCGAATCCGCCACCCCGTCAGCACCGTCGACCTGGCACCCACCCTCCTTCAGGCCGCCGGCCTACCGGTGCCGGACGGGGTGCAGGGCCGCTCCTTCCTGCCGCTGACCGGCGGCGGCACCGACCCCGGCCGTCCCGCCGAGGTGTACGTCCAGATCAGTGAGGACCACGTCGGCCGGGCGGTGCGCACGGACCGCTGGAAGTACGCGGTCGCCGCACCGGACGCCGACGCCTGGCACGAGCCCACCGCGACCCGCTACGTCGAGACCGGGCTGTACGACCTGCACGCCGACCCGTACGAGTTGGACAACCTCGCCGGACTGACCTCCCACCGCGCCGTCGCCGACCAGCTGCGCGAGGCCCTGCGGGCATGGCTCGGGCGCACGGGCGAGCCCGACGCGACCGTCGAGCCCGCACCGCCGCGCACCACCGCCCAGCGGAGACCGGATCCCCAGGTCTCCGCATGGGACGGGGCACGCTTCGGACATCAGCCGCCCACGACATAGGTGCTCCGTGGTGCGGCAGTCACCTCTACTCCTGGGCGCGGCCCTGACGCCGTACGAGGTAGAAGGCGCCACCCGCCACGACGATCACGCCCGCACCGATGCCGGTCCAGGCACCGGCCGACAGACCGCTGTCGTCGTCCGTGGTCGCCTGGGCGGCGGGGGAGGCCGAGGGTTCGGTCGGCTCGGCGCTCGGCGTCGGGGAGGCGGACTCGCTCTCGGCCTCGCTCGGTGACGGGCTGACCGGCTCGGCGCCGGGCGCGGCGGCCTTGAGTTTCAGCACCGGGGCGGTGTTGCCGTGGCCGTGGCCGTCACCGCCGGACTCGCCCAGCTCGATCCAGCGGTCGACCTTGCCGTCGCTGTAGGTCTGCAGGGTCTTGAACACCAGCTCCTTCGCGTCGGGCAACTGCCGTACAACGACGGAGAGTTCGGCGTCCTCACCGACCTTGACGGCCGTGCCCTTGACGGTGAAGCCGTCCTTGTTCGCCGTGAGCTTCCAGCCCTCGGGGCCTTCGCCGTACGTCACGTCGGTGGGTTCGAGGCCCTCCGGCAGGATCACGCGCAGCTCGGAGATACCGGCCGTGCCGGACTCCGACTCGGCGTTGAAGGTGAGTTCGACGTTCTGGGCGAGGGCCTGGGCGTCGTCGGACTGGACCTCCACATGGGCGGCGGCCGGACCGGCGGTGAACAGGACGGCGGTGGCGGCGACGGCGGCCGCGAGGGCCGTACGGCGGATACCGCCGGGCCGGCGGGTGGTGCGGGGCATGGGTGTCTCCAGGCAAGGGGAAGGCACGGGCGGCGTGGCAGCCGCTCCGGCGGGGTCAGCGGGCGAGAGTGAGCCGCGCCCGCGGAGGTCCCCTCCGCACCATCACGTCCGCGAGCACCGCACCCCTGGGCGGTGGTCGCTCCAGCCATGCCCGGACGGGGACCGGCAGACCGGGTTCCGCCGCAGCCCGGCGGTCGCTCAACAGGGCCCGGACCGTGGAGATCCGCGCCCGGACGGAGTCGACGGTCTCCACCACGCCACGGGCCAGGAACCAGCAGGCCGCATCGGCGCGGTGCAGCAGGACGGCGACGAGCAGCGCCGCCCCGGCGTGGACGGCCGTCATGGCGAGTGAGTCGGGCGGGTTCATGCCATGCCGGGCGTGCCCGGACATTCCCATGGCCGCCGCGTGGTGTGCGGGCCCGGTCGCCGTCAGCCACAGATGCAGCCCCACCTGTGCGGCACCGCACGTCGCCACCACCGTGACCAGGGAGCGCGGGCGCCGGGTGCCGACGAGTCCCACGCCGAAGAGCGCGACGGCCGCCGCCGCGCCCGGCCGCCACGGAGCCGGTCCGTCGGCGACCAGATGGTGGGCGCTCATTCCCAGCACCGTCCCGACGACCGCGAACACCGTCGCCCGCAGGACGGGCAGGGGCGCAGGGTGCGTCGGCGTACGGAGAAGCATGGTCATGACGCGCCCATCATCGGGCATCGCCCGGCCGGACCGGGCCGCGATCCCATAAGAGCGGGCTCGTCCGGAATGCGGCGGGCGCCGCCTCACCTGCCCCGACAGGGCCGCAGCGCTGTCCGGGAAGGAACCCGGGCAGCGCTGCGGCCGGTTCAGGCGGTGGCGCGGAAGGAGCGCAGGCGGAGGGAGTTGCCGACGACGAAGACGGAGGAGAAGGCCATGGCCGCCCCGGCGATCATCGGGTTGAGGAGGCCGGCCGCCGCGAGGGGCAGGGCGGCCACGTTGTAGGCGAAGGCCCAGAAGAGGTTGGTGCGGATGGTGGTGAGAGTGCGGCGGGCGAGGCGGATGGCGTCGGCGGCGGTGCGCAGGTCGCCGCGTACGAGGGTCAGGTCGCCGGCTTCGATGGCGGCGTCGGTGCCGGTGCCCATGGCCAGGCCCAGGTCGGCCTGGGCGAGTGCGGCGGCGTCGTTGACGCCGTCCCCGGCCATCGCCACGGTGCGGCCCTCGCTCTGCAGTCGTTTGACGACATCCACCTTGTCCTGGGGCAGGACCTCGGCGATGACGTTCTCGGGGGTGATGCCGATCTCGCGGGCGACGGAGTCGGCGACGGCCCGGTTGTCGCCGGTGAGCAGGATCGGGGTCAGGCCGAGGGCGCGCAGGCGGTCGATGGCCTCGCCGCTGGTGTCCTTGACGGCATCGGCGATTTCGAGGACGGCGCGGGCCTCGCCGTCCCAGGCGACGGTGATGGCGGTGTGTCCGGCTGCTTCGGCCACGGACTTGGCCTTTTCCAGACCGGCGGGCAGCTCCATGGCCCATTCGGCGAGGAGGCGTTCGCGGCCCACGAGGACGGCGTGGCCGTCGACGATGCCCTGGACTCCGAGGCCGGGGATGTTCGCGAAGTCCTCGGGTGTGGGCAGCGAGCCCAGGTTGCTTCGGGCCGCGTCGGCGACGGCGCGGGCGATCGGGTGCTCGGAGGAGTGCTCCAGGGCGCCCGCCAGCCGCAGGACTTCGGCCTCGTCGGTGGTGTCGGCGGTGTGTACCGCGCGCAGGGTCATCCGGCCGGTGGTCACGGTGCCGGTCTTGTCGAGGACGATGGTGTCGACCCGGCGGGTGGCCTCCAGGACTTCCGGGCCCTTGATCAGGATGCCGAGCTGGGCGCCGCGTCCGGTGCCGACCATGAGCGCGGTCGGGGTCGCCAGGCCCAGGGCGCAGGGGCAGGCGATGATCAGTACGGCGACGGCGGCGGTGAACGCGGCCGTCAGCCCGCCGCCGTTGCCGAGCCAGAAGCCGAGCGTGCCCAGCGCCAGGGCGATCACGACGGGGACGAACACGGCGGAGATCCGGTCCGCGAGCCGCTGGGCCGCGGCCTTGCCGTTCTGCGCGTCCTGCACCAGCTGTGCCATCCGGGCCAGTTGGGTGTCGGCGCCGACCCGGGTGGCCTCGACGACCAGACGGCCGCCCGCGTTGATCGTGGCACCGGTGACGCTGTCGCCGGTGACGACCTCGACGGGCACGGACTCACCGGTCAGCATCGAGGCGTCGACGGCCGAGGTGCCCTCCACGACGATCCCGTCGGTGGCGATCTTCTCCCCGGGACGGACCAGGAAGCGATCACCGACCGTCAGTTCGGCGGTGGGGACGGTGTGTTCGCTGCCGTCGGCGCGCAGCACGGTGACGTCCTTCGCGCCCAGTTCCAGCAGCGCCTTCAGGGCCGCGCCCGCCTTGCGCTTGGAGCGGGCCTCGAAGTAGCGGCCGGCCAGGATGAACGCGGTCACACCGGCCGCGGCCTCCAGATAGATGTTCCCCGCGCCGTCACTGCGGGCGATGGTCAGCTCGAAGGGGTGGGTCATGCCCGGCTCGCCCGCAGTGCCGAAGAACAGCGCCCACAGCGACCACAGGAACGCCGCCGAGGTACCGACCGAGATGAGGGTGTCCATGGTGGCCGCGCCGTGCCGCGCGTTGGTGAACGCCGCCCGGTGGAAGGGCCAGGCGGCATACGTCACCACGGGCGCCGCCAGGGTCAGCGACAGCCACTGCCAGTACTCGAACTGGGCCGCCGGGACCATAGCCATCACGATCACGGGCACCGCCAGGGCCACCGCCGTGACCAGCCGCTGCCGCAGCGGCCCCAGCCCGTCGTCCTCCTCCGCCGAACCGCCCTCACCACCGGGGGATTCGGCCTGTACAGGAGGCGCGGGCTCCCGCGCGGTGTAGCCGGTCGCCTCGACCGTGGCGATCAGCTCCCGCACCGCCACGTCCTCCCGGAACGTGACCCTGGCCTTCTCCGTGGCGTAGTTGACGGTGGCCTCGACCCCGTCCATGCGGTTGAGCTTCTTCTCGATCCGGGCCGCGCACGAGGCGCAGGTCATACCGCCGATCGCGAGTTCGACTTCCGCGGTACCGGGTGTGGTGGTGGTCATGGCTGCTCCTCGTACGGGATGGACGGCCGGGGCCCGGGGATGCCCGGGCCCCGGCGGTGCGGGGCGTGCGGGTCAGGCCCGGCCGGTCAGCTCGTAGCCGGCCTCGTCGACGACCTCGGCGATGGCCGCGTCGTCCGGCTCGGTGGCGCTGGTGACGGTGACGCGGCCGGTGTCGAGATCGACCTCCACACCGCTCACGCCGTCCAGCTCGCCGATGACCTTGGTGAGCGTGGCCTTGCAGTGGCCGCAGGTCATGCCGGAGACGGCGTACGCGGTGGTGACGGCCTCCGTGGCCGTTGTGGTGCCGGCGGTGCCGGTCGAGCAGGTGCCTTCGGTGGAGCAGCAGGACGACGACATGGGGTTCCTCCCGGTGAGTGTGCTTGTGGTGGGGCTGGATACGGGGCAGGGGTATGCTCTACGAGTTCCTGTATACCCCTGAGGGGTATAGAACGCAAGCCGTTCCGAGGGCTTGACTTCATACCCCCTGGGGGTACTTTGAAGTGCATCGAGGCCTCCCACTCAGGCAGGAGAGGCACAGTCCCCAAGGAGACGGTCATGAACACCGGGATGAAGATCACCGCGTTCGCCGCCGCGCTGGCCGCGACGTTCGGCACCGCCTACGGCGTGGGCAGGAGCGTGGAGCCCGTCGTCGCGGACAGCGCGCCCGCCGCCCACGACAAGGGACACAGCGGCCCATCACCCGCACAGGAGGGAGGCGGCGGCCACTCCGGGCACGAAGCGGCCCCGGCCGGCGGACTGCAGATCTCCGAAAGCGGCTACACCCTCGACCTCCGGACCTCGCGCGTCACTGCCGGGCAGCGCACCGACCTCCGCTTCGTCATCCGCGACGACTCCGGCCGCGCGCTGACCTCTTACCGGCGCGAACACGACAAGGAACTCCACCTGATCCTCGCCTCGCGCGACCTGGTCACCTACCGGCACCTCCACCCCACACGAGCCGCCGACGGCACCTGGAGCACACCCGTCGACCTGCCCCGGGCGGGCGGCTACCGGGTCTTCGCCGACTTCACCCCGGCGAAGAAGGGGGCCGAGAACCTCACCCTCGGCGCGGACCTGGCGACCTCGGGCCCCTACGAGCCACAGGACCTGCCGGCCCCGAACACCACCGCCGAGGTCCACGGCTACGAGGTCGGGCTGGACGGAGGCCTGCGCCCGGGCGAGGCGGGCGAACTGAAGCTGAACGTCTCCCGGAACGGCAAGCCCGTCACCGACCTCCAGCCCTACCTCGGCGCGTACGGCCACCTCGTCGCCCTGCGCTCCGGTGACCTCGCCTACCTGCACGTCCACCCGAACGGCGAGCCCGGCGACGGCAAGACCCGGCCCGGACCCGGCATCTCGTTCACGGCCACCGCGCCCAGCGGCGGCACGTACCGCCTCTTCCTCGACTTCCAGCACGAAGGGAAGGTCCACACCGCGGCGTTCACGGTCCGGGCCGGAGCATCCGGAACGCAAACGCCCCCGGACGCGGGCTCGGCAGAGCCGTCGGCCGATCACGAGCACTGAGGAGTACCGAGCAGCCCGCGGCGGGCCCGCACGCCCGTGGGCCGCTGCTGTGAGACTCGTCGTTGGGGCCCTGCACGGGAGCGTCGGTAACTACACTCGCGCCCCATGCACCACGCAAGCCCCCACAGGCAGTTGAAGACGCTTACCCGTCGCCCACCGCGTTCCGGCACTCGTGGGCGGAGAAGAGCGAACCCGCCCGTCCCGGCGGGTGGGGGAGGGCGCCGGACCGGCCGTGTGCCGGCCATCTGCCGTCGTACCCCGGCCGAGAGGGGGGACGGCATCCCGTGAAGGGCCGCCACAAGCAGTCCCGTGACCCCCGGGGGCACTGGCTCATACTCATCCTCGTCCTCCCCGTGATGTTCGCGGTCCTGCTCTTCGAGGGCTGGACCACGCACGAGGTCGACGCAGCGAAGACACGGTCCCCCTGCACCTCGCCCGCACCGGACGCCGTGGCACGCGGCGGACCCGTGATCGGCATCAACGAGGGCGGCATCCAGACCGCCTCGATGCCCGCCCGCACCGTCGCCCTCACCTTCGACGGCGGCCCGGACCCCGTCTGGACCCCGCGCCTGCTCGACCTGCTGCGGCAGTACGACGCACGCGCCACCTTCTTCCTCTACGGATCCCAGGCGGCGCGTCACCCGGAGCTGGTGCGGCGGATCCGCGCCGAGGGCCACGAAATCGGCTCGAACACCTACACCGGGGCCGTCCTGGGCGAGGCGTCCTCCGCCCGTTTCTCGGCGGAACTCGACCTGACGCGGACCGCGTTGGCGGGCGCCGCGGGCCTGCGCCCCAACCTGCTGCGGATGCCGCGGATCACCACACCGGACACACTGTGCGGCCGTGAGTGGCGGGCGGCACGGCAGGCCACCGGCCGGGGCTATGTGCTCGTCACCGCTGACAGATCGTCCCGCAGGCCGGCCCAGGGCCTGGTCCGCCAGTTCAGCCAGACGTCGATCGCCTACCAGCAGACGAGAAGCCTCCTCAGGAACCCGGACGTCGACCGCTTCACCACCGTGTCGGCGGGGCTGAGGCTCGTTCCGTACACGGCCACGACCACGGGCGACCGATGGCAGGGCACCGCCCTGATCCGGGTCACCAAAGTCGGGCGCGCCTTCGTGAGCGCCCTGACGTGGACCCTCGCGATCGCGGGCGGCCTCGGACTGCTGCGCCTGGCACTGCTCGGCCTGTTCGCCCGGGCCCATGTCCGCCGCCTGGAGAGCTCCCGCCCCGGCGCCCCCTGGCTGCCGGAGGTGACCGAACCGGTGACGGTGCTCGTGCCGGCGTACAACGAGGAGGCCGGCATCGAGTCCACACTGCTGTCCCTGCTGGCCTCCACCCACCAGCAGTTGCAGATCATCGTGATCGACGACGGTTCGACGGACCGTACCGCGGACATCGCCGAGAGCATCGGGGATCCGCGCGTGGAGGTGGTCCGTCAGGCCAACGCGGGCAAGGCGGCCGCCCTCAACACCGGGCTGGCGCACGCGCGGTACGACATCATCGTCATGGTCGACGCCGACACCGTCTTCGAACCGGACGCCGTCCGCCGGATCGTCCAGCCGCTGGCGCACCCGGCCGTGGGCGCCGTCAGCGGCAACGCCAAGGTCGGCAACCGGCGCGGCCTGCTGGCCAAGTGGCAGCACCTGGAGTACGTCTTCGGCTTCAACCTGGACCGCCGGATGTTCGAGGTCCTGGAGTGCATGACCACGGTCCCCGGCGCCATCGGCGCCTTCCGCCGGGACGCGCTGGTGAGCGTCGGCGGCGTGAGCGAGGACACCCTCGCCGAGGACACCGATCTCACGATGGCGCTGTGGCGGGCGGGCTGGCGGGTGCTCTACGAGGAGTCAGCCGTCGCCTGGACCGAAGTGCCCACCTCGCTGGGCCAGTTGTGGCGGCAGCGGTACCGCTGGTGCTACGGCACGATCCAGGCCATGTGGAAGCACCGCGGTGCCGTCCTGGCCCGGGGAGTGGCCGGGCGCTTCGGGCGGCGCGGACTCACGTACATCGCGCTCTTCCAGGTCGCGCTGCCGCTGCTCGCCCCGGTCATCGACGTGTTCGCCCTGTACGGCGTGCTGTTCCTCGACCCCTGGCTGTCGGCCGGGGTCTGGCTCGGTTTCATGGGCTCCCAACTGGTCAGCGCCCGCTACGCGTTGAGGCTCGACGGCGAGAGGCTGCAGACCCTGTGGTCGCTGCCGTTCCAGTTCTTCGTCTACCGGCAGCTGATGTACCTGGTCGTCATCCAGTCCCTGGTCGCTCTGTTCCTCGGCAGCCGGCTGAAGTGGCACCGCATGCGGCGTTCCGGGACGGCCGCTGAACAGATCGGCGGCGGGGCCCCGTATAAGAGCCTGCCGACGAGGTGATCCCGATGTGGTGAGGGACTGTACGGGCCGATGAGCGAGTGGACTGACCGTCTGGCGGGCGACGAGCGGGGCGGTGGTGGAGTACCGGAGCCCGCCGGCTCCGGTACCGGCCGGATGACGGGCGGGAGATCGTCCCCGCCCCCGGCACGTACGGCGCCCCTGCCGGGCATGCCGTCGTCCACCGCCGCGGGCCGCACCGACGTGGTGCGCCGCCCCCACGGGCGCCGCGCCGGATCCCAAGAAGGCGGGGGCCCCGACCGCAGCGTCAGACCCGCACGGCGGCGCCCCACCCGGCGCCGCCGTGCCGTGCGGCTGGCGATCCTCACGGTCACCGCGCTGCTCGTCTCCCCGGCAGGCGCGTACGTGTGGGCCGACACCGAGCTCGACCAGGACGTCGACCTGGGCACGATCGAGGACCGTGCGCCGCGCGGCCGGGGAACCAACTACCTGATCGTGGGCTCGGACAGCCGTGAGGGTCTGTCCGAGCAGGCCAGGAAGGAACTGCGCACCGGATCGACCGAGGGCCGCCGCACCGACTCGATGATCCTGGTGCACACCGGCGCGGGCGGCACCACGATGATGAGCCTGCCGCGTGACTCGTGGGTGACCATCCCGTCGTTCCTGCGCCCGGAGACCGGCAGGCGCTACCGCGACCAGCCGAACAAACTGAACGCGGCGTTCTCACTGGGCGGCCCCGATCTGCTCATCAGGACCGTCGAGCGCAACACCGGCCTGCACATCGACCACTACACCGAGATCGGCCTGGCCGGCTTCGTCGACATCGTCGACGCGGTCGGCGGAGTGGACATGTGCCTGGACCGGGCCATCAAGGACAGGAACTCGGGCGCGGACCTGCAGAAGGGCTGCCAGACCCTCGACGGCGCCCAGGCGCTGGCGTTCGTACGGCAGCGCAAGCAGGAGGCCGAGGGCGACCTCGGCCGTACCCGGAACCAGCAGAAGTTCCTCGCCGCGCTCGCCGAGAAGACCGCCACCCCGGGCACGCTGCTCAACCCGGCCAAGGTCTTCCCGACCCTCGGCGCGGGCCTCGACACCCTCACCGTGGACGAGGGAACGGGCCTGCGGGAGATCACGTCGCTGTTCCAGGCGATGCGCAAGGTCACGGGCGGCAACGGACGCCAGATCAACGTCCCCGTCTCCGACCCGGCGTTCGCCACGTCCAAGGGCACGGCGGTGAAGTGGGACATGCCCAGGGCACGGCAGCTCTTCGCACAACTGAGGGAGGACCGGCCGGTGACCACCCCACAGGGACAGTGAGCCGCCGGGACCGCTACAGGAAGGGCGTACCGGCGTCGAGCCCGGACAGGACCCTGCCGTACAGCTCCAGGTTGGTGGCGGGGTTCACGAACGAGTGCAGGCTCAGGGCGTGCAGATCACGCACGGCCCGCTGGACGGGCACCTTCCGCTGCAGGGAGGACGCGCCGGACGCCGAGCCGATCAGGTCGACGGCCTCCTTGCACAGCCGCGTCACATAGCCGCTCTGCGCCCGGATCCTGGCCCGCTCCTCCTCGCTGAACGGCTCGCCGCTCGCCGCACCGGCCTCGATCCGGTCCACGAACTCGACGGTCAGCAGTTCGGCGCAGGAGATCTTCATGGCTGCCTCGGCGGCCTGCAGATGAGTGACCGCTGCCTCGTTCTGGCGCTCATGGAAGGTGTATGTGATGCCCCGGCGGTGGATCCGCTCGGTGAACTCCGCCAGGGCCGTCCGGGCGAGGCCGAGCGCGTTCGGCGCTGTCCACGCGCAGAACAGCAGCAGGACAGGCATGCGGTAGAAGGGGTCGTCGGCGTTGCTCTTGGACGGGAACACGCCGCCGAGCAACGGGCCGACGGGTAACACGCGGTGCGCGGGCACGAACACGTCGCGGGCGACGACACTGTTGCTGCCGCTGCCCGCCAGTCCCGAGACGTCCCAGTCGTCGAGGAGCTCCAACTCGGCCATGGGGACGGCCGTCCACAGCACTTCGGGCGGCCCGTCGCCCGACTCCAGCCGGGTCGTCAGCAGATGCCAGTCGGCGTACGGGGACCCGGTGGCGAACGGCGAGGTGCCGTTGACCACGAAGCCGCCGTCCGCCGGGACCGCCGTCGCGTCCGGTATGAGGGTGCCGCTGATCCGTACATCGGGGCTGGTCAAGATCTCGTCCTGGGCCTCGTCCGGGAAGAGCGACGCGATGAAGGAACAACCGGCCTGGATCAGGACCATGAAGCCGGCGGAACCGCACCCGCCGGATATCTCGGCCAGTGCGTCGACCTGGGTGCGCAGCCCACTCTGGTAACCGCCGTACCGCCGGGGGACGTTCATCCGGTAGACCCCCGCCTCCGTCAGCGCCGCGACGACCTCCGGCGTCACCCGTCTCTCCCGCTCGGTGCGCAGGGCGTGCTCGCGGATGAGCGGCCGCACCTCCCGCAGACGTTCGACGAGGCCGGCATCGGTGCCGGCTGCTGACGAGGGAGCCATGGACGACCTCCGGGCACGACGGGCCACCACCGTCCCCCCGGCCGCCCGAGCTGTCAACGCCGCGTTCCCGGCCATCGGAGAAACGTCGGCACGTCGGTTGACGTCTGCCCGAGCAGGGCCACGGTACGGCGACGACTGCCGGCCGGGAGGGGCGCGCGAACGCATCGAACGCGCCACCGAGCGCGAGGAAGTGGCGCAATCGAATGTTGCGGCCTTGTTTCGCGCGGCGGACTCTGAACGAAGTGGGAGCGCTCCCATCCGGTCTGTGCTGCCACACCCCCCACAACTGAACGCATCACATCCCCCACATGTGAAGGAAGGCGCGATGAATTGTCATGCGCATGATATATCTACCCGATCTACCCGATCTACCCGATCTACCCGATCTACCCGATCTACCCTGTCCCGGCCGGCGCTCCTCCTGAGCGTGCTGGGTGCGGTACTGCTCTGCCTGATCCCGTGGAGCGGCACCGCCGCCGCCCACGGGTCGGTCGTCGACCCCGCGTCCCGCAACTACGGCTGCTGGCTCCGGTGGGGCGACGACTTCCAGAACCCGGACATGGCGCAGCAGGATCCGATGTGCTGGCAGGCGTGGCAGGACAACCCGAACGCCATGTGGAACTGGAACGGCCTGTACCGCGACGGCTCCGCCGGCAACTTCCCGGCCGTCGTCCCCGACGGGCAGCTGTGCAGCGGCGGCCGGACCGAGGGCGGCCGTTACAACTCCCTGGACGCCGTGGGCGCGTGGAAGACGACGGACATCGGCGGCAACTTCACCGTGAAGCTGTACGACCAGGCCAGTCACGGCGCCGACTACTTCCTGGTCTACGTCACCCGCCAGGGATACGACCCCACCACACAACCGCTGAAGTGGAGCGACCTCCAACTGGTCGCCCGCACCGGCAAGTACGCACCCAGCCAGAACTACTCGATCGACGTGAGCACCTCGGGCCTGAGCGGCCGTCACGTCGTCTACACGATCTGGCAGGCGTCGCACATGGACCAGACGTACTTCCTGTGCAGTGACGTCAACTTCCGTTGATCCACCGGATCGACGTCGGCCGGCCACCGGCTCCATGGTGGCCGGCCACCCGGTCCCGCCGGACACGCCACGTCCGGCGGGGCGCGGTCAGACGGTCAGGACCCGCACCCCCGCCTCCTCGAACCGCCCCACCGTCCCCGCATCCGCCGCCGTGTCCGTGACCAGCGTGTCCACCGCCTCAGTGGAGCAGATCCAGGCGAAGGCCCGCTGCCCCAGCTTGCTGGAGTCGGCGGCGACGACAACGCGCTCGGCGCGTTGGCACAGCAGACGGTTGATCGCCGCCTCGGACTCGTCGTGGGCCGCCGCGCCGTGCGTGACGTCGAAGGCGACCACGCCGAGGACGGCCACGTCCATGGTGATCTGGCTGAGCACACCGTCCGCGAGCGGGCCGATGAGCTCGTACGAGGACGGGCGGGCGACGCCACCCGTCAGCACGATCTTGAACTGGGGGCGCACGGCCAGCTCGCTCGCGATGTTGAGGGCGTTGGTGACGATGGTCAGCGCCGGTGAGCCGGAGGTGAGGTCGGCGCGTACGGCCAGGGCGCGCGCGACCTCCGTGGTGGTCGTGCCGCCGGTCAGGCCCACCGCCTCGCCGGGGGAGACGAGGCCCGCGACCGCCTTCGCGATGCGCTGCTTCTCCGAGGCACGGCGGGCGGTCTTGTAGCGCAACGGCAGCTCGTACGACACGCCGTGCACGACCGCGCCGCCCCGGGTGCGCACCAGCATCTGCTGTTCGGCCAGCTGGTCGAAGTCGCGGCGGATCGTCGCGGCCGACACCTCCAGCTCGGCCGCCGCCTCCTCGACGTCCAGCCTGCCCCGTTCGACGAGCAGTTCCAGCAGCGCCTTCCAACGGGCGTCGCGCGACATCCGCACCCTCCGTTCGTCGATCTCCCGGCGACCCTAACGCACACGCGTCAAGGTCTGATGCTTGATAGTGCTTGAAAGTGCGCGTTATGTTGCAAGAACAAGCATTCGGGGAAGGGGTACGGCATGACGCATGTCGAGGACGAGCTGACCAGCCAGCCCGAGTGCTGGACCCGTGCGGCCGCTGAAGCGGCGGGGCACGCAGGTGTGCTGCCCGAGCCGGGGGAGCGTGTCGCGATCGTGGGGTGCGGGACGTCGTACTTCATGGGGCAGGCCGTCGCGACCCTGCGCGAGCGGGCCGGCCAGGGCGAGACGGACGCCTTCGCCGCCTCCGAGTTCCCGCACGGCCGCCCGTACGACCGGGTCGTCGCCCTCACCCGCTCAGGCACCACCACCGAGGTCCTCGACCTCCTGGGCCGACTGCGCGGCCTTACGCGCACGGTCGCGATCACCGCGGACCCGGACACGCCCGTGGCGACGACCGCCGACGACCTCGTCGTACTGGACTTCGCCGACGAACGGTCCGTCGTCCAGACCCGGTTCGCGACCACGGCCCTCACCCTGCTGCGCGCCCACCTCGGGCTGCACACCGACGCCGCCGTCGCCGACGCGCGCGCCGCGCTGGACACCCCGCTGCCCGAAGGCCTCGTCGACTGCACTCAGTTCACCTTCCTGGGTCGCGGCTGGACCGTCGGGCTCGCGAACGAGGCCGCACTCAAGATGCGTGAGGCCTCGCTGGCATGGGCCGAGGCGTATCCGGCGATGGAGTACCGGCACGGGCCCATCAGCATCACTACCCGGGGAACCGCGACCTGGATGCTCGGAGAGGCGCCCGAAGGGCTGGCTCAACAGGTGCGGGAAACGGGCGGGTTGTGGGTGGCCGACGGCATCGACCCGCTCGCCGGACTCGTCCGCGCCCAACGGCTCGCGGTGGCCGTGGCCGCCGCCCGCGGACTCGACCCCGACCAGCCGCGCCACCTCACCCGCTCGGTGATCCTCGGCTCGACCAACCGCTGACCAGGAGGAGCCGTGCCGCTCACCACGACCGGTGAACTGATCACCAGGGCCGCCGCGGCCCGCACCGCCGTCCCCGCGTTCAACGTCATCAGCCTGGAGCACGTCGAGGCCGTCGTCGCGGGCGCCGAGTCCGCCGGCGCGCCGGTCGTCCTCCAGGTCAGCGAGAACGCGGTCAGGTTCCGCGGCGGACGGCTGCTCCCACTGGCCCGCGCCGCGACCGCCGCCGCCGAACAAGCGAGGGTTCCCGTCGCGCTCCACCTCGACCACGTCCAGAGCGACGACCTGCTGCACCAGGCGGCCGACGCCGGCTTCAGCTCCGTGATGTACGACGCGTCGCGCCTGCCGTACGCGGAGAACCTCGCCACGACCCGTGCCGCCGCGGACTGGGCGCACGCTCAAGGGATGTGGATCGAGGCTGAGCTGGGCCGGGTGGGCGGGAAGGAGGCTGCCTGGGTGGGTGGGAAGGACACGGTCCGGGTGGGCGGGAAAGAAGCGGCGCAGACCGGTGGCGAGGCCGGGGCACCGCTCCTCGATGCGCACGCACCCGGCGCCCGCACCGACCCGGACGAGGCACGCGACTTCGTCACCGACTCCGGCGTGGACGCCCTGGCCGTGGCGATCGGCAGCGTGCACGCGATGACCACGCGCACGGCCACGCTCGACCACACCCTGCTGGGGCGCCTGAACGCCGCGCTGGACGTACCCCTCGTCCTCCACGGCTCCTCCGGCGTCCCCGACCCCGAACTGCGGGCGGCCGTCGCGGGCGGCATCGCCAAGGTCAACATCGGGACGGCGCTCAATGTGGCGATGACCGGCGCGGTGCGGGACTTTCTCACCGAGCACCCCGACGTCGTGGACCCGCGAAAGTACGTCCGTGCGGGACGGGACGCCATGGTGACGACGGTGACCCGGCTCGTCGGCGTGCTGTGTGCGCGGACCGCCCCATGACGGCCGTACTGGTAATTTCTCCCCATGCGGGAGACGGAGATCCACCTCGGTGAGCCGCCCTTCGTCGCGACCGTCGGCGTCGGCGTGCACGGCGTCGCGAGCCGCACGGACGTCTTCCGGCTGCCGGAGCTGTGGCAGTTGCACCTCTACCAGTACGACGCCGAACTGACCGTCGACGGCACGGCGCACACCATCCGCCCCGGCCGGGTCAGCCTCGTGCCGCCCGGCACCACGGTCCGCTACCGCTACCAGGGCCGCTCGGAACACCTCTACGCACACCTGCGCATCCCACCGGCCGGCCCCTCCCGCACGATCCCCGTGGTGCAGGACGCGGGACCCGAACTCCCTTTCCTCGCCAGCCTGTTGCTCCAGGCAATGGCGGCCGCCCCGGGCACGCCCGAGCGCACCCGGGCCGAGATCTGGACGGCGCTGTGGCGCATTGCCCACCTCACCCCGGCCGTGGCGCACCCCTGCCCCCACCCGGCCGTCATGACCGCGATCGCCCACATCGAGGCCCACCTGGCCACCCCGTTCACCGTCCCGGACATCGCCCGGGCGGCCGGTGTGTCCCACAACCACCTCACGCGGCTGTTCCGCGCCGAGACGGGCACCACGGTCGTCGGCTACATCCGGCGCCGCAGACTCGACCGCGCCCACCATCTGCTGCGCGCCACGACCCTCTCGATCCCCGCCGTGGCCGCCTCCGTCGGCATCCCCGACCTCCAGGCGTTCAACAAGGCGTGCCGACGCGAACTGGGTGCCTCGCCGCGCTCCCTGCGCGGAACTACCGCCTGACCGCCCTCAGCACCACGAACTTGGCGTCGCCGGCCACGAGTTCACTGTTCCCGAAGAGCCGCCGCAGCTTCACGTGGTAGCCGAGGTGCCGGTTGCCGACCACCCACAGCTCACCGCCCGGCCGCAGCGCGCGCCGCGCACCCTGGAACATCCGCCAGGCCGTGGCGTCCGTCGTCGCCTGGTGGGAGTGGAACGGCGGATTGTTCAGCACGAGATCGACGCTGCCTGCAGCGAAACCCTCCATCCCGTCGCCGACGACGAACTCCGCCTTCCCCTCGGCGTTGGCCGTGTACGTCGCCTCCGCCGAGGCCACCGCCTGGTACGACTCGTCGACGAACACCACCTCGGCCTCCGGATCGCCCAGCGCCACCGCCGTACCGACGACCCCGTTGCCGCACCCCAGGTCCACGACACGCCCGCCGCCACGGCCGTGCGGCAGGTGCCGGAGGAAGAAACGGGTGCCGATGTCGAGCCGGTCGGCGCAGAACACGCCCGCGTGGTTGACGACCGTGCGGCCGGACAACAGGCCGACGTCGTCAGGGAGTTGGTAGGTGTACGGCCAAGGGTTGGCACCCCGCGCCCCAGTGGGGGACGGGTCCGGGGTGCAGAAGATCAACCGGGCCTTCTGCTGCGCGAGGGAGGTGCGGGTCGGTCCGATGATCCGCTCGAACAGTTTCAGCGTCGAGGTGTGGATCTCCTTGACCATGCCGGCGCCGACAACGACCGTCCCCTCGTGCACGCCGGGCGCGAGCCGGTGCAGCTGGTCCTCCAGCAGGGCAAGGCTCTTGGGAACCCGGACGAGCAGCACGTCGATACGGTCGGGAGGCGTGTCCTGCGTGGTCAGGAGCCGTACCGCGTCGTCCGCGACCTGATTGCGGGCCAGGTTCGCGCGGGTCGCCTGCCGGGCCAGGAACGAGTCGGTGAGCTGCGTCGGCCGGTGCGCCGCCAGCGCCGTGACGAGGGCGCCCCACCGGTCGCCGACGACCACGACCGACCCCGTCAGCGGTGTCCCGCTCTCCGCCAGGTGACGCAGCAGATACGCGTCGGCCGCGTCCCAGGCACGCAGCCGGTCGCGGGGATCCTCGGGGAAGCGGGCCAGTTCGTACTCGGCCCAGGGCGCGGTCATACGGTCGTTCATCGTGCGCCCAGGCTAACCGAGCCGTGGCCCACGCCTTCGCCGAGCCGCAGCTCACGACCCGCCGACCTGCCCTGGGATCCTTTCACCGGGGTGCGTGATGATGGGCCCATGGACGCCGAGCTGTTCCCCAGGAGCCGTACGGAGATCGCGCGGGGCGCGGTGCACCTCCCGGACTGGCTCGACGCGGAGCAGCAGCGGCGACTGCTGGAGGCATGCCGCGAGTGGGCCCGGCCACCCGCCGGACTCCGCACCGTCCGCACGCCGGGCGGCGGCACGATGACCGCCCGGCAGGTCTGCCTCGGCTGGCACTGGTACCCGTACGCCTACGCCGGCACGGTCGTCGACGGCGACGGCGCCCCCGTGAAGCCGTTCCCGCGGTGGCTGGGCGAGCTGGGCCGGAACGCGGTCGTGGACACCCTCGGACCCGAGGCGGCCACGGCCCCGTACGACATCGCCCTGATCAACTTCTACGACGGCGACGCACGCATGGGCATGCACAGCGACAGCGACGAGAAGGCGGACGCCCCAGTGGTGTCCCTCAGCCTCGGTGACACCTGCCTCTTCCGGTTCGGCAACACCGAGTCACGTACCCGTCCGTACACGGACCTGGAGCTGCGCAGCGGCGACCTCTTCGTCTTCGGCGGGCCGTCCCGCCCGGCGTACCACGGGGTGCCGAAGGTGTACCCGGACACGGCACCGCCCGAGCTGGGCCTGACGGGACGGCTGAACATCACGCTGCGGGTGAGCGGCTTCGACGCGGAAACGGGGGCTGCGCCCCAAGTACCGTGATGAGAGACAGCCCTTACGGGCGGCGCGCACCGGCGCCCCCGGCATACGGATCATGGGAGACTCGCTCTCATGGAAGGCAAGGCGGCCCCCAGGGCGACGGGCGAAGGGACCACGCGGACGCGGCTGGACCGGGGGCGCGGCGCGCTCGGCCCGGCGCTGGAACTCGTGCACACGGGACGCGCGCCGACTCGGGCCGTGCTGACCGCCGAACTCGGGGTCACCCGGGCGACCGCGGGCGCCGTGGCCGCCGAGCTGGAGGCACTGGGCCTGATCCGGGTCGACGCGCACCCCGGGGCCGCCGCCGGTTCCCAGGGCCGCCCCTCACACCGGCTGGAGGTCGCCGAGGGCGGGCCCGTCGCGCTGGCCGCGCAGGTCCACGCCGACGGATGGCGGGCCGCGCTCGTCGGGCTGGGCGGGCGGATCGTCGCCACCGCACCCGGCTGCGAGACCGTCGACGCCGACCCGGCGAAGGTACTCGGCTCGGTCGTCGACGCGGGCGCCGAGCTGCTGCACGACACCGGCCGGAGATGCGTGGGCGCCGGTCTCGCCGTACCGTCGGCGGTCGCCGAGCCGGAAGGGCTGGCCCTCAACCCGCTGCACCTGGCCTGGCCACCGGGCGCGCCCGTGCGGGAGATCTTCGCCGAGCGGGTGCGCGCGGCCGGGATCGAGGGGCCGGCCTTCGCGGCCAACGACGTCAACCTCGCCGCGCTCGCCGAGCACCGTCACGGCGCGGGACGCGGCGCCCGTGACCTGCTGTGCGTGGCCACCGGGCACCGGGGTGTGGGCGGCGCCCTCGTACTCGACGGCCGCCTGCACTCGGGGAGTTCGGGCCTCGCCCTGGAGGTCGGCCACCTCACGGTCAACCCCGAGGGCCGCCCCTGCTACTGCGGCAGCCGCGGCTGCCTCGACGTCGAGGCCGACCCGCTGGCCTTCCTCCTGGCGGCGGGTCGCGATCCCGGCCCCGAGGTGTCGCTGCTCCAGCAGGCCAACGACCTGATCCGCACCCGGTACGCCGACCCGTCCGTCCGTACGGCCACGGAGACGTTGATCGACCGGCTGGGTCTGGGCCTCGCGGGCCTGGTCAACATCCTCAACCCGGACCGCATCATTCTCGGCGGTCTGCACCGCACGCTCCTCGACGCCGACCCCGAGCGGCTGCGGGCGGTCGTCGCCGACCGCAGCCTGTGGGGGCAGAGCGGGAGCGTGCCGATCCTGGCCTGCACGCTGGACCACAACAGCCTCGTGGGAGCGGCCGAGTTGGCCTGGCAACCGGTCCTCGACGACCCCCTCGCGGCGCTGGTCTGACGGATCGGAGGCTGAGCTCGATCACCTGGCCGTCACGGTCGACGTAGGTGCCGCCGATGTGATGGTGATGGTGATCCGCAAGGTGGCGGAGACGTCACCGTGCCGCGGATGCGGATGCGGGCGCCGAAAGCGCCAGTGACCGACGGTGGCGGCATCGGCGACACCGGCGGCACCGCCACTTGCGCCCCTGAAGTCCCAGGAAGCAGCCGCCGCGGCCCCGCCTACTCCTCGCGGGGTACGCGCACTGCCGCTGGCCGTACGACGACGCGGGCCTCCTCCCTGCGCGAGTCTCAAGGCATCTCGGAAATCGGGCCCCGAGGCCCCACCGGCTCAGAGGCCCAAAGAGGCAGCCAGAGACTCAGAGGAGATGAGTTCGAGATGGAGACCCTTGCGCACTGGGACGGCGGACCCGGCCCGTGGATCCTGTTCTTCCCGCTGATCTGGGCGGCCGTCGTCATCGGCGTCCTGACCGTCCTCCGCCGCACCGTCTGGCGCGGCCGGCACGGACCCTGGCGCACGATGGGCGGCTATCGCCCGCCCGTCGACTCGCCCGACTCACCCATGGCGGTCCTCGGCCGCCGCTTCGCCTCCGGAGAGATCGACGAGGACGAGTACTGGCGCCGGGTGTCCGTCCTGGACGAGCACTTCGGCCGCGCGGGGAAGGGGTGAACGGAGTTCACCCGGTCCTGCGGGCCCTGGACAGGGCGAGTCTGCCGTCGCCGCCAAGTGGCGTGCCATCACCATCGAGTGAGAGGTGACCGCCGCCGCGTCGGCCCTGCGACGACGGTCACCCGGTCACCGCCCGGTCAGCCTGCGACGGCGGACCGGGCGGGAGCGTGTTCGGCCCTGCCGCGCCTGCGGGCGGCGGGCCGGTGGCCCGTGTCGTACCGCGAACGCTTCGGCACCGCGACCGGCTCCGAGTGGGCCGGAAGGGTGAACCACACGACCTTGCCCGACTCCTCGTGCGGCCGGGCACCCCAGCTCTCGCTCACCGCGGCGACCATCGCGAGGCCGCGGCCGCACGTGGCGAAGGGTTCCGCGTCCTGCACCACGGGCAGGCGAGGGTCGTTGTCGCGCACCGAGACCGTCAGCCGGTCGAGCAGCAGCTCGATCTCCACGGTGCACAGCTTGTCCGGCTCTGCGTGCCGGTGGACGTTGGTCAGCAGCTCGGTCACTCCGAGTGCCGCCCGGTCGATCAGGAAATCAAGGTGCCAGTAGCGCAATTGCGCAGAGATGATTCTGCGGACCTGGCCGATCCGCGACGGCAGGGCTTGGAGCTCCACCGTGCAGTGCCTGCTTGGCTTGCTGATCACGGCTGCGACTCCCCGAAATGAGGTCCGGAAGAAGACGGAGAACGGATCCAGCGAGGTGGCTGCGGGACAATCGCCGCCTGCTGCGGGCGACCGCGCACTGCGGCCGCATCTCTTGGCGCGGTGTGGCTGCGTACGACGGCCGTCCGCGGTCGTGACCGGCGGCTGGTTCGCAGCGTTATCGCCGGTAAACCCAGAGTGACGTGAGAACAGCGTGACTCAGGGCGGGTGATCCCGCAACTCGCGGCTCCTCAGCGGTTGCGCCCCGCGGCCTTGCGTACCGCCTCGATGAACCGGCGCGCCGAGGGCGGGCCGGGCTTCCCCGGAGCGGGGTCGGTCTCACCGAGGGTCAGCGTGTAACGCGTGCCGTTCACATCGGCCAACGCACGGTCCTCGTGGGCGAACCAGGGCTTGGACGCGCGCACCGCCTGTACCGGAGCGCTGTCGATCTCGCTGCCGTAGCTGGTCAGCAACTGCAGCCTGCCGTCCCTGATCCGCACCTGACCGGCGCGTGTCAGTGAGCGCAGCCTCTTCTCGATCCGCACCCCCCTGGCCGTGAACTCCTGCTCCGCCATGCTTCCCGCCCCTTTGCACGTGTCGGTTCTGTCCTGTCACGAACCCGGGTGGCTCGTGATCCAGTGTGCGTGCCCCGTTTGAGTGTGCCTCCCCGTCCGGGCATCTCGGCCCATGCGGTGCAGTTTGCACGTCTGCCGCGTCGAGCACCAGTGCGTAGGGTGCGGCGGGGGTGCGAGTGGGGGAGCACTCGGTGCATGCGCCCCCATGCGCCCGCGCACCCCTTGCCACAGGGGCGCTTTGAGTTGCTCAAAGGGGCGTTTATGCAGGTGAGGAGCGTGCTCCTGCTGTCTATGATCAGGGCGTCCGACCGCGCGACCCGCCGTCGGCGCGACGCGGAAGGAGCCCGCAGTGAGCATTCCTCACCCGACCACCACCGGTGAGACCGTCGACACCCTTGACGTCGACCACAGCGACGCGGAGTACCGGACCTGGCTCAAGGAAGCCGTCCGCAAGGTCCAGGCCGACGCCCAGCGTTCGGCCGACACCCACCTGCTCTCCTTCCCCCTTCCGGAGCACTGGGGCATCGACCTGTACCTGAAGGACGAGTCGACGCACCCCACGGGCAGCCTCAAGCACCGCTTGGCCCGCTCCCTCTTCCTCTACGGCCTGTGCAACGGCTGGATCAGGCCGGGCCGCCCGGTGATCGAGGCGTCCAGCGGCTCGACGGCCGTCTCCGAGGCGTACTTCGCGGGGCTCATCGGCGTGCCCTTCATCGCCGTCATGCCCCGCACGACCAGCGCCGAGAAGTGCCGGCTGATCGAGTTCCACGGCGGACGATGTCACTTCGTGGACGACCCCCGGACGATGTACGAGGCGTCCGCCGAGCTCGCGGCCGCGACCGGCGGCCACTACATGGACCAGTTCACCTACGCCGAACGGGCCACGGACTGGCGCGGCAACAACAACATCGCCGAATCCATCTTCCGCCAGCTGGAGTTGGAGCGCTTCCCGGAGCCCGCGTGGATCGTCGCCACGGCCGGCACCGGCGGCACCTCGGCGACCATCGCGCGCTACGTCCACTACATGCAGTACGACACCCGCGTCTGCGTCGCCGACCCGGAGAACTCCTGTTTCTTCGAGGGCTGGACCACCGGCGACCCGGACGTCACCTGTGACTGCGGCTCCCGCATCGAGGGCATCGGCCGCCCGCGTATGGAGCCCAGCTTCGTGCCCGGCGCCATCGACCGGATGATGAAGGTCCCGGACGCGGCGAGCGTCGCGGCCGTACGGGCCCTGGAGACGGCCATCGGCCGCAAGGCCGGCGGCTCCACGGGCACCGGCCTGTGGAGCGCCCTGAAGATCGTGGCGGAGATGGTGGCCGAGGGACGCCGGGGCAGCGTGGTGACATTGCTCTGCGATCCGGGGGACCGCTACCTGGACAAGTACTACTCCGATGCCTGGCTGGCGGAGCAGGGGCTGGACATCGGGCGGTACGAGGCGGCGATCGAGTCGTTCTTGCGGACGGGGGTGTGGCGGGCCCCGTAGGGGACGCGAGGCTGTGACCCCGGCGTCACGCGCCCGCGCGCCGCAGTGGGCGCACCGCCACCCCCATCACCCGGTCCTCGGGCACGTAGCCGTAATGCCGGGAGTCGATGCTGCGGGCCGGGTTGTCGCCGAGGACCACGAAGTGGTCCTGCGGTACGGTTCCGCCGGGGTGGGAGCCGAGGGCCGGGGCCAGGGCCGCCGGAACGGGATCACCCGGGGCGGCCGCTATCCGTTTGATGACGAGGCTCGGGGAGCCCTGCGGGGCACTCCATCCCTGACGCAGGACCAGCACGTCGCCGTCCCTGCGGGGCTGCACGGCTTCAGGCCGGTGTCGCGGCGGTCTGAGGACGACGACCTGACCGCGGGTCAGACGCCGGGGGTGTCTGCGCAGGACGAGGAGTCGGTCGCCGTCGCGGAGGGAGGGCTCCATGCTGGAGCCCGTCACGGTGACGGCGAGGAGACGTCCGCGCAGAAGACGGCGGATGAGTCCGGTCATGATGCCCTCTCCTGCTCGGCCGTCGGTGCGCTCTGGTCGGCAGGCTGGTACCCGCTGGCCTGGAGGCGGAAGAGCCGGGCGTAGGCGCCGCCACGGTGAACGAGGTCCTGGTGCGGACCCGTCTCGGTGATCCGGCCGTTCTGCAGCACGGCGATGACGTCCGCGTCGCGCAGGGTGCTCAGGCGGTGCGAGATGAGCAGCCCCGCACGGCTCGCCCGGTGCCGGCGCAAGCGCTGGTGGACGGCGTGTTCGGCCTCCGGGTCCAACCCGGAGCTGGGCTCGTCGAGGATGAGCAGATCGGCGTCGGAGCGCACCAGGGAACGGGCCAGGGCCAGCCGCTGCCACTGTCCTCCGGAGAGCACCAGCCCCGTGTCCGCGTCCTCCTTGTCCCGCTCGCTGAAGAAGACACGGCTGAGCAGGGTGTCGTACCCGTGTGGCAGGGAGGCGAGCTGGTCGTGCACCTCGGCGAGGCGGGCCGCGTTCTGCACTCGGACGGCGTCCTGGAGGGCCGTGAGATCGCCGAGGGCGATGTTCTCCCGGGCCGTGAGGTCGTACTCCATGAAGTCCTGGAACGTCACTCCGATCCGGCGGCGCAGTTCACGCGGAGACAGCTCACGCAGATCCACCCCGTCCCACAGGATCTGTCCGCGATCCGGGTCGTAGAACCGGCACAGCAGCTTCACCAGTGTCGACTTGCCCGCCCCGTTGAGCCCGACGAGTCCCACGGCCCGCCCCGCCGGTATCACCAGGTCGACGCCGCGCAGCACCCACGGATGCCCGGCACCGTAACGGAACCACACATCGCGGAACTCCACTCCGTGGCGCAGCGGCGGCACTGGGCGGGGACGGGCCGGAACCGGGAGATCCGGTGGGGCCTCGATCACGGCCGTGAAGTGACGGAACATCAGCACCGCTTGATGACCACGGGCCAGGTCGATGGCCAGGCTTCCCAAAGCGGCCTGCACGGCCGGCAGGGCGGCGACGAGGACCGTGACATCGCCGATGCTGATGCGCCCGGAGCGGGCCGACTCCACCGCCCACAGCAGTCCGAATCCGGCCACCACTGCGGACAGCAGGGCGAGGCTCGCCTGGACCAGCAGTTCCTGCCGGTCCATCCGCTGCTTGGCGGCGTCGGCGGTACGCCGGTCAGCGAGCATTCGCTCACGCAGGAAGCCGCCCACACCGAACAGCCTGATCTCCTTGGCGGCCCGCAGGTTCGTCAGCAGAGTGCTGTAGAACAGCTCCCTGCGTTGCACCGGCCCGACGGCCCAGGACATGGCGGCCCGGCGGCGGCTGAGCGCGATCTCGGCACACAGGACGGGTACCCCGGATGCCACGACGGCCGCCGCCATCCAGGGCCCGAGCAGAGCGAGGGCTCCCAGGAACCCGGTGAGGGTCACCAGCCCTCCGATGATCCCGATCGTGCTGTCGGCCGCGTCGACGGGCGCGGAACCTCCGGACTGCTGGGCGAGCCGCAACCGGTCGAGGAAGCGGGGGTCCTCGAAGCGCGGCAGTCCCACGAACCGGTCCACCGCAGTGTGCAGTTCCAACTGGGCCCGCATACCCACCGCCCGTTGCAGCCGAGCCCGCACGTACTGCAGGATCTGGGGGACGACCGCGACCGCGACGCCGCAGCCGACCAGCATCAGGGCCAGCGCGGCGAGTTCACCGGAGCCGGAGACGAGGCGGTCGAGCACGGTCTTCAGGAGCCAGGCCGTGGCCACGGGCACCGCGGCGGTGGCGACGGTGAGCAGGACGCAGGCGGTGAGGCAGACGGGGGCGGCCCGGCACACCAGGCTGATCGCGGCGGCCAGTACGCGCAGCGCGCCGTCGGTGCCCTCGTCGTCGTGGTCCGCCCTTGTCGCGCTCATGCGGCTGCGGGGACGGTCGGACGCGGCCACACGTCGGTCTGCGTCACCACCAGCCGCCCGTCGGCCTCGCGCCCCACGCGTGCGCACGCCGGGAACGCGCGGACGGCGAAGGCGCTGCTCACGGCCCCCCTCTCCGCGTCGTGGACGGTGGGCACGACGGACGCCAGGGACGCGAGCATGGGTGCTGAGGTCTCGGTGTCACCGACGACGACCGCCAGGACGCGCTCCTCGTCCTCCGGCCGGTCGGCCAGTGCGGCGACAAAGACGGGCAGCTTTTCCTGGCAGGGCTTGCACGTCGGTGAGAAGAACGCGACCAGGGTGCCGTCGGCCAGGTCCTCGTCGGTGAGCGGGCCGCCACTCACCGTCTCGGTGGAGAAGGAGCCCACCGTGGCACCGGCCGGCAGGACGGTGTGGTCGGGCGCCCCGGCTCCCGGCCTGTCGAACTGCGCCAGTCGATCGGAGTGTTCGCGCAGTCGCCTGATGACGCCCAGCGCGAAGACCAGGTTGAGCAGACACAGCGCGCCGATTCCGGCGACGGCCGTAGCGAGGTAGCTCACGATGGAATTTCCCTTCAGGTCAACGGACGGAAGAGGCCCACGAGGTCGTCGAGCGTGGCGGCGAGCAGGCCGAGCACACCGCCCGCGCACAGCGCCAGCGCGGCGGCCGCCGGGGTGGCGGCGTGGCCGGGCCCGCCCACGGCCGCAGCCGTGATGCCGCCGCCCGTCACGGCGAGCAACGCACCGTTGCGCAGGAGGAGGACGGTGCGCGGCTGCGCCGATGCCGCCCCGAAGCAGCGGCACGGGACGCCGTCGCCGGTGCGCGGCCTGGCGGCGATGGCCACGGTGAACGCCGTCAGCAGTACGGCGGAGAGGGCGAGGCCGAGGGGGACGGTGGCCGGCACGGCGAGGGTCACCACGGCGGCCGCCTCACCGGTCAGGACGAGCGCGGCGACCGACCGGGCGTGCCCGGCGAAGGCCGGCGCGAAGGCGCGCACCGACTCGGTGAACTCCTCGAAGGCCCGCCCGTCGCGAGCCTTTCCGTGGGCGGACAGCGCGAAGACCAGCAGCAGGCACCCCTGACTGGCCCATACGACAAGGTCCATGAAGTGCATGGCGTGCGGACTCCTCATCGGCTGGACGGCCGGCGAAGCACACCGGCGGGGCGCGCCCCCCACGCACCCCGCCGGTTCCCCCGTCGGCTCAGCGGTTCAGGTCAGCGGCAGTCGGCGCAGCCGTAGTACGTCCAAGGGCCGCACCTGCCGTCGTCGCAGCACTCCTGGGTCTGCCACCACTCGTGACCGGTGGAGGCGCAGCCGCTGGTGTCGCCGCCGCGGACGCAGCGCCACTCGAGCCAGCACTGGGCCGCCGCGGCCTCAGCCCTCGGTACCAGGCGGTCGACCAGGGAGTCGGAGAGATTCTGCAACCACTGTCGCATGGCGTGTCCTTTCACTGTGGTTGGGGACATCGTGGTGTTGGTCGTGCTCGGGCTGTCCGTCGTCCGGATCAGCAAGGCCATCGTGGGCGCCCCCGTATGGACAAACCTTGGCCAGATCTTGAATTGGCTGGTGGGACGGGTTGGGCCAAGACTTGGGCGCGACGGGGGCACAGGGGGACTGGGGGGCGCGGTGACGATCGGGTTCGGCGTGCTCGGAGAGGTTCAGGCGCACAGGGGCGGCATCGCCGTGGACCTGGGTCCGGCCAGGCAGCGCTGTGTGCTCGCCGCGCTGCTGGTGGACCTGGGCCGCACGGTGCCGGTGGACGTCCTGGTCGACCGGGTGTGGGGGGCCCGCCCGCCGCAGCGCGTCAAGTCGACGCTGTACAGCTATCTGTCCCGGCTGCGGCAGGCGCTGGGCACGGCGGCGGACGCCTCCCTGGCCGGCACGACCTCCATCGAACGTCGCTCAGGTGGGTACGCGCTGCTCACCGATCCGGGCCTGGTGGACGTGCACGTCTTCCGCGACCTGGCCGGGCAGGCCCGCGCCGCCGCTGACGACGACGGCCGAGCCGCGGCCCTGTTCGAGCGGGCGCTGGGGCTGTGGCGGGGCGAACCGTTCGCCGGGGTGGACACACCGTGGTTCAACTCGCTGCGGGAGTCGCTGCTGAGGGAGCTGTACGTCTGCCGACTCGACCGCAACGACGTCCAGTTGCGCCGCGGCCACCACGGCGTGCTGCTGACCGAGCTGGCCGACTGCCACGGGAGCCATCCGCTGGACGAGCGCCTCACCGCGCAGTACATGCTGGCGCTCTACCGCAGCGGCCGCACGGCCGACTCCCTGCGCTGCTTCGAGCGGGTCCGGCGCGCCCTCGCCGAGGAACTGGGCAGCGACCCGGGGCCCGAACTGCGGCGACTGCACCAGAGTGTCCTCGCAGGCGACCCGGCGATCGACACCCCCGGTGACGCCCCCACCGCGGTCCCGGTGGCCGGTGGAGAAGCCGCCTCCGGCAGCCCGTCGTCCCGGGACCATATCGTGCCGCGCCAACTGCCCGCCGCACCACGGTGGTTCACGGGCCGGGCCCGCGAGCTCGCGCTCCTCGACCGTCTGCTGGACCCCCACAGCGAGCAGGACCGCGCGGTGGTGATCTCCGCGATCGACGGATCCGGCGGCATCGGCAAGACCTGGCTCGCCCTGCACTGGGCCCACCAACAGCAGGACCGGTTCCCTGACGGGGAGCTCTACGCCAACCTGCGCGGCTTCGACCCCACCGGCGAACCCGTTCCACCACACACGGCACTGCGTGGCTTCCTCGGCGCCCTCGGTACCGACCCCTCGCAGATCCCCGCAGACCCCGACGCGCAGACCGCGCTCTACCGCAGTCTGACCGCGAACAAGCGCATGCTGGTCGTGCTGGACGACGCCCGCGACACCACCCAGGTCGTTCCCCTGCTGCCCGGCAGTCCCACCTGCACCGTCCTGGTCACCAGCCGAAGCCTGCTCACGGGCCTGTCCACCGCCCACGGCGCCCGCTCCCTCACCCTGGACGTGCTCACCGACAGCGAGGCCCACCACCTGCTCACCCGCCACCTGGGCGCCGAACGAGCGGGCGCCGAGCCCGAAGCAGTCGCCACCCTGCTGGAACACTGCGCGGGGCTGCCCCTGGCGATCAGCATCCTGGCCGCCCGTGCCACCACGAACCTCGACCTGCCCCTGGCGGCCCTGGCCGAGGAACTCCACGAGACCCAGACCCGACTCGACGCCCTGGACACCGGTGACATCACCGCCGACCTGCGCGCGGTCTTCGCCTCCTCCTACCGCGCCCTCGACCCCGACAGCGCCCGCGGGTTCGGGCTGCTCGGCCTCGCACCGGGCCCCGACATCAGCCTGTCCGCCACCGCCGGCCTCACCGCCCTCCCGACCGCGCAGGCACGCGCGCTCCTGCGCAGACTGCGGGCCGCCCACCTGGTCCAGGAACACACCCCGGGCCGCTACCGCATGCACGACCTGACCCGGCTCTACGCAGCCGAACGGGCGCGGGAGCACCCGGCGGGCGACAGCGACGAGGCGCTGCTGAGGCTGGTGGACTTCTACGTCCACACAGCCCGAGCCAGTGACGCCATACTCGACCCGCACGCCGTGCCCACCGAGGCGGAACCCCCGGCGGAGGGCTGCGTGCCGTACACACCGGACGGACCGGAGGCGGCGATGGCGTGGTTCGAGTCCGAGTACGCCTGCGTGCTCGCCGCCCAGACGTCCGCCATGACACGGGGCTGGTACGGCAGGGCCTGGCAGTTGGCCTGGTCGGTGGACACCTTCCTGTGGCGGCGCGGCCGTATCCACGATCACCTCGCCGTCTGGCGAACCGGCATCCTCGCCGCGGAACGGCTCGGCGATCCGGGCGCCCGTGCCCTGGCCCACCGACGGGTCAGCGCGGCCGACCTGCGGGTCGGCAAGGACGACACGGCGCGGGACCACCTCCGGCACGCGCTGGCCCTGTTCGAGGACGCCGGCGACCTCCTCAACCAGGGCCACACACATCAAGCCCTCGCCCAGGCGTGGCAGCAGACCGGCGACGACCGGCAGGCCCTGCATCATGCCGAGCGGTCACTGCGGATCTACCGGCAGCTGAAGGACACGGTGTGGGAGGCGAGCGCCTCCAACACGGTGGGCTGGTTCCAGGCCAGGCTCGGCGCCTACGAGCAGGCCCGCGCCCGCTGCCAGGACGCCCTCGCGCTGTGCCGCAAGGTCGGTTACCGCGAAGGCGAAGCCGCCACCCTCGACAGCCTCGGCTACACCGCCCGCCGCTGCGGAGACCTGGAACCAGCCCTGGAGCACTACGGCCAGGCACTGGCTCTGCGCCGTCTGCTCAACGACACCTACGAGGAGGCGAACACCCTGTCCTGCATCGGCGAGACCCACCACGCTCTCGGCCGGTACGGTCACGCCCGCGACGCCTGGCAGCAGGCCCTCACCCTCTACCAGGCGCAACAACGCATCCCGGAAGCCGAGAACGTCCAGGAGCAACTCGACACTCTCCACGACCGCGGCTAACCCAACTCTCCACGACCGCGGCTAACCCACCGACAACCGGCGGTCCAACGCCACCACCGAGTCACGGAACGCACGCTGCAACCCCGGCCGGGCAAGCCTCAGAGCGAACCGGAAGACCGCGGAACCATCAGCGGCCCAGCTCCACCGCACACGGGTCCCCGCCCCGGCAGGAGCAAGCCGCCACTCCTCCAGTAACGCGCCCACCCCGGGCGCGTTGGTCTCGTCCACCCGGTACGCGTACACCGTGGAGGGCTCGGCCGCGACGATCGTCTCCAGGAAACGGGTGCCGCCCTTGAGCCGGACCTCGCGCCGGGTGCCGTCCCCGACCGGGCGGGCATACGCCACGCCGGTGAACCACTCGCTCCAGCCCGGCACGTCCTCGGCCATGGCCCGGAACACGGCCTCCGGGGGTGCGGACATCTCGCGCGTGAACACGAACCGCACGGGGGCGGTCCCCACGAAGTCGAGCCCCACCGGACGCAGACGGCGAACCATGGACGTGACCCCCTCGCGGGACGGCCGCCCCGGACGGCAGGGGCGGTGGGCCGGGCAGCGTCACCCTAGCTGGCGGGCCGTCAGATGTCTGTACCGTCTTCCCCGGACTCGCCCGCGACCACGAGCTCTCTGAGGTGCTCCGAGATCTCCGCACGCGCCCCCGCCGGCAACCCGGCGTCGGTGACCAGCGTGTCGACCTGCTCCAGGGACGCGAACGAACTCAGGCCCACCGTGCCCCACTTGGTGTGGTCGGCCACCACGACGACGCGTCGCGCGGACTGCACGAGCCGCCGGTTCGTCTCGGCCTCCGCCAGGTTCGGTGTGGACAGGCCCGCCTCGACCGATATCCCGTGCACCCCCAGGAACAGCACGTCGAAGTGGAGCGCGGCGATCGCCTGGTCGGCCACCGGCCCCACGAGCGAGTCCGACGGGGTCCGCACCCCACCGGTCAGTACGACGGTGGCCGCGCCCTGCCGCTGTCCCGAACTGCGCTGCGAGGTATGGAAGACATCGGCCACGCGCACCGAGTTGGTGACCACGGTCAGGTCCGGCACGTCGAGCAGTCGCTGGGCCAGCGCGTACGTCGTCGTACCACCGGACAGCGCGATCGCCGTACCCGGCGCGACCAGCTCGGCCGCGGCCCGGGCGATGTCCTCCTTGGCGGTCAGCTCCAGCCCCGACTTGGCCTCGAAGCCCGGCTCGTGCGTGCTCGCCTCGGCCACCGGCACCGCGCCGCCGTGCACCTTCTCCACGGCGCCCTGGCGGGCCAGCGCGTCGAGGTCCCGGCGGACCGTCATGTCGGACACGCCGAGCTTGCGCGTCAGCTCGTTGACCCGGACTCCGCCGCGCCGCCGCACCTCGTCGAGGATCAGGGCGCGACGCTGCTCCGCGAGGAGGTTCTGGTTCTCACTCACGCCCGCTCCGGTCCTTTCGCCCCATCACGCCTCCATACCCCCTCCGACGAGCACATTCTCCCCGTCGCTCTTCCCGAGGAGGTCCCATACTCGCACGCTCCGGCACCGCGGGCGCCACTGCCCGTGCCGATGTGAACACGTCACGCTGTTCGACTCCGGGCCCTGATCGTGCCCGGTTCGGGGGAGATTCCGTGTCCACGGGTGTACGCCCTGTCCGGAGCGGAGATCATGTGCCTGCACATCACACCTGCCATAGGCGTATCACGGGGGAAGGGCAGAACAGTGGCGAGTGCGACCAAGCACGCCCCGACAGGGGAGCACCACGGACCGGACCGGCCGGCCGAACCCGCCGGAGCGGCCCTCGAACTGCTGGTGCACGGCGTGGGCGGCACCACGCCCGAGGAGATGCTGAACGATCCGCGGACCGTGCGGATCACGGGCGACGGGACCGCGGCGGTCTTCCGGCGCGTCGACGACGCCGACGCGGAGGACCACCCCGAGGACCACCGCGGCGAACCGGTGCCCGAGGCGTACGTCTGGTCCAACCTGACCTCCGGAAACGGCTCCCGCGCCCTGTGGCTGTTGCTGCTGCCGTTCATGGTGGTCAACCTGGCCCACTGGATGCGCCCGACGGCTCGGGGCCGGCGGCGTGCCGTCCGCCTGTACGGACTGCTCGTCCGGCTGGCCGGGCTGACCCTGACCGTGCTGCTCGTCGCCGCCGCCTGCGAGGTCGCCCTCGACCTGACCGCCTGGCAGTGCGCGGGCACCCCGGCGTGTGCCGAGCACCACGCGTGGCTGGGCTTCCTGTCGCCCGAGGCGTCCGGCGGTGGCTGGTGGAGCGAGCCCGGCCGCCGCCTCGCCCTGGCCTCCCTGGTGCCCGCCGCGCTCACCGGGCTGCTGTGGTACCTGTCCCACCGCACCTGGAGCGCGTACGAGTCCACGAAGCCGATGAACCGCCGGGACGAACACGACGACGACGCCACCACCGGCCGCACCGCACTCGGCCGCCCCGGCTTCTGGTACGGCCGCCGTCTGGTGGCCCGGCTGCGTGCGGCGCACACGGCGGCCGGGTTCCTGACGGTCGCGGCGGCCGTCGGCTCCCCCGCGGCCCGCCACGACCGCGGGCCCGGCGGCCCCGTCCTGCTGGAGAGCCTGGGCTGGCTGGTGAACGCGCTGCTCGTGGGGGGCGCGGTCGTCGTGGTGTGGGTGGTGTGCCGGCGGGGCCGCAGTGAGAACCGCCTGGACAGGGAGCTGGACCGCAACCTGGTGCGCCGGCTGCCCCTGGCGTCCATCGTCGTGCTGGCCCTCGCCATGCTGTACGCGGGCTGGTCGCGCCCCGAGTGGCAGTCGCGGGGGCGGCTGCCGGGCGACATGACGTTCGGCGGGATCGCCTTCGTGCAGGGCCTGCTCGTGATCGTGCTCGCCGTGGTGGCGCATGTCCTGTACCGCTCCCAGCCCGACTCCCGTACCGCGATGCGCGGCCTGGCCGGTCCTGCTGTCGCCATGCTCGCGTGCGCCCTCGGCGGAGTGATGTCCGGCGGGGTGGCCCAGCGCGTCGCCGACTGGCTGGACGGCGGCGGCGACGCGTTCCTGGGCCCGCCGGTGCTGCTGACCTGGCAGGCGTCCGTGATACCCGCGCTGCTGCTGGTCGTCGTGGTGCTCGTCGGCTGGCTGGCCTGGCGCACCTGGGTCCTGCGACGCGGCGAACTGGGTGTCGTGGAGGGGGAGTACGGGCTGAGGGCGGGGAGGAGCAGGCCGGACGGTCCGGCGAGGAGCCGGAGCGGCAGGACACGGCGCGTACCCGCCGTATCGCCGGTACGCGCGCCATGGCCACCCTCACCGACCGGGCACCCCTCGTGGTCGGCATCATCTCGACCGTGACGCTGCTCCTGGGCCTAGGCGCCCTGGTGGGTGCGACGATCACGGAGAAGGCGCCGGGCGAGGCCGCCCGCGGCACCTACCCCTTCGTGGAGGGCGCCGCCGACACCGCGCAGGCCCTCGGGTCCTGGCTGATCGGGTTCGGATTCATACTGTTCGTCGCGTCCGGCCGCCGCGCCTACAAGGACGCCTCCGCGCGGCGCACCATCGGCATCCTGTGGGACGTCGGCACGTTCTGGCCGCGCGCCGCCCACCCCTTCGCACCGCCCTGCTACGCCGAGCGGGCCGTGCCCGACCTGACCTGGCGTATGGCGACGTGGACACGGGCCACGGGCGGGCGGCTGGTGATCTCCGGGCACTCCCAGGGCAGCGTCCTCGCGGCGGCCGCCGCCTGGCAACTGACGCCTTCGGTCCGCAAACGGATCGCGCTGCTCACCTACGGCTCACCGCTGGAGCGGCTGTACGGACGCTGGTTCCCGGCCCACTTCGGGCCGCGCGCCCTCGACTCCCTGCACCGCGAGGTGGACTGCTGGCGCAACCTGTACCGCGTCACCGACCCCATCGGCGGCCCGGTGCGCCTGCCCGGCGACCGCGGACCCGGGGTCGACGCCGAGCCCTTCAAGGACCCCCTCGCCTACGGCCGGACCCGGGCTCATCCGCTGCCGGCCCCGATCCTCGGCCACTCCGACTACCAGGCCGACCCGGCGTTCGCGGCGGAACGCAAGCGGCTGCTGGACCGGATCGGGCCGGAGGTGCCGGTCCCGCGGGGCGGGGAGTAGCGGCGGGGTGTGAGGCCCGCCGAGCGCCGCGGCGAGCGGACGGCAGGTCCCGCCCGGTCACACCCGGGCGGGCTCGCCGTGCCGCGCCGTCACGGCAGCTCCGGCAGGTCCTCCGGGTAGAGCAGCGTGAGGTCGTCCGTGCTCGGCTCGGCGACCTGCGCGACGCGGCCCGCGTGGCGCTCGACCATCCCCTCGAAGGTCTGGCGCGCGGTCCGGCCGTTGCCGAACGTCGGCCCCTTGGGGATTGTCGTGAAGTACTTCAGCAGGGCCTCCGAGGCGCCCGGGCCCAGCCGGTACTCGTGCTCCTCGGCCTGCTGCTCCACGATCCGCAGCAGCTCCTCGGGGCCGTAGTCACCGAATCTGATGGTCCGTGAGAAGCGGGAGGCCACACCGGGGTTGATGGAAAGGAACCGTTCCATCTCGGCGGTGTAACCCGCGACGATCACCACCACCGCCTCCCGGTGGTCCTCCATCAGCTTCACCAGTGTGTCGATGGCCTCGCGTCCGAAGTCGCGGCCCGAGTCCTCCGGCGACAGCGCGTACGCCTCGTCGATGAACAGCACTCCGCCGCGCGCCCGGTCGAACGCCTCCTGAGTGCGGATCGCCGTGGAGCCGATGTGCTCGCCGACCAGGTCCACCCGGGACACCTCGACGAGGTGCCCCTTCTCCAGGACGCCCAGGGAGGCCAGGATCTCGCCGTACAGGCGGGCGACCGTCGTCTTGCCGGTGCCCGGGGAGCCGGTGAAGACCAGGTGGCGCCGGGCGGAGGCCGCCTTCAGGCCCGCCTGCTGACGGCGCCGGCCCACCTCGATCATGTCGGTGAGGGCGCGCACCTCCTGCTTGACACTGTCCAGGCCCACCAGCGCGTCGAGTTCACCCAGCACGTCCTGCGACGACCGTGCGGGCCGCTCGGGCTCCGGGACGGCCGCGACGAACGGCTCCTGCTCGGTGGTGCGCTGACCGGGGATCGCACCCAGCAGGCCGGGGGACTGGCTCGCGGTCTGCACCGCCGTCTCCCGCGCCGCCGGGGCCGCCGGAGTCCGTACCCCGGCGCTCTCGTCGCTCGTGCAGTCCTCCACCACGGGCCCGCCGCCCGTGTCGCCGGGGCCGCCGTCCGCGAACTCGTAGCCCCCGCGCGCACAGCGCTCCGTACGGCACTTCCGCAGCGTCGTGCGGCAGCCGTCGATCACGTGGAAGCCGTAGCCGCCGCTGCCCGTCACCCGGCAGCCCACGAAGCTGCCGCGGCCCTCGGCCGAGACGTAGAAGCCGGCCTCCGCGGGCGAGGTGACCGTGCAGCGCTCGATGGTGGGGTCGGCGCCCTTGGTGACGATGACGCCCGTCTGTGTGCCGTCCACGGTGCAGCCGGACAGCGTGCCGCCGCTGCCGTGGTCACGGAACCAGGCGCCCGTCGCGGCCTCCCGGATCCGGCAGTCGTCGAGCTGCGCGGTCGCCCCGTCGCTGACGGACACGGCCGTGTTGCGGACCTGTGAGAGGTCGCTGTCGACGACGTCCGCGCGCGAGCCGCGGTCCAGGACGAACAGGGCGTCGGGTACGTCGTGCACGCGGCACGACTCCAGCACGGCCGTCGCGCCGTCACTGACCCAGACCGCCGGATAGTCACCGGTGCTGTCGAAGATCTCGCACTGGTTCGCGTCCACGCGCGTGCCCGGGTCCCATACCGACAGGCCGTTGCGCCCGAACTGCCGCACGGTCGTGCGTGTCAGCGTGAGGACCGAGCGGGAGCGCAGGTCGATCGCGTTCTCCGGGATGTCGTGGATACGGCAGTCGGCGAGCGTGAGCACGGCGTCCGTGTCCAGGGTGACCCCGTCCGAGCTCGTCCGGTGCACATCGCAGTCCGTGAGGTGTGCCGCGGCCCGCCCGGTGATCTGCACACCGGAGCCCCGGACCTCGTACACCTCGCAACCGACCGCCTCCAGCGAGGAGTTCTCGCCGGTCGCGGACAGGCCCACCCCCGAGGCATGGTGGACCCGGCAGCGCTCGAAGCGCGGGTGGGCGCCTGAGCGGACGGCGACGGCCGCCTGCCCGGCCGCCACGACCTCGCACTCCTCGAACACTCCGCTGCCGCCGTCCACCACGGCGATGCCGATCCCGGCCGGATTGTCGACCGTGCACCGGCGCACCGTCGGACGCGCCTCGCCGCGCACCTCGATGCCGGCCGCGGACCGTGTCACGATCCGCACGTCCAGCAGCTCCGGCACACCGCTCTCGACGAGCAGGGCGGGCGCGGCCGAGTCCTGGCCCTCCACGTGCAGGTCCTGCACCACCGCGGAGGCCCGCACGGTCAGCGGCACCCCGTCCACCGGGGCGATGCGCACGGAGCCCGGGGAGCCCTCGGGGCCCCGCAGGGTCACGGACCGCTGCAGCACGAGATTCTCCCGGTACGTACCGGGAGCGATGGTGAGTACGTCGCCGTCGCTCGCGGCCTCCAGAGCCGCGGCGAGCGATGCGTACTCACCTGTACGGCGCCGCCACCTCGATGTTCCGGTGTGCGTCACCTGGACCGTGCCCTGTGCCATGGCGCTGCTGTGCCCCCACCTCGTGGTACTCATGGCTCGTTCGCCTTCGGGGCGCTTCAGCCCCGACGGCTCCCTCGCACGCGGGTCGTCTGCCGAACAGTTCGGCCGGTCCACCGTAGCGTGCGCGAGGACGGGTGGTTGACCAGAGCAGCAAGGCCGTCAGCTGCCCGTGCCCGTCCTGCCCCAGTCCGGGCCCGCCTTGTCCCATGCCTGGTCCCAACGGGCGTACCTGCGGCGGACCATGCGCCAGACGATCAGCCGCCTGGCACCCTCCACGCTCCCCGCGGCCAGCACCGCGGAGCCGAAACCGGCCAGCGCCGCATGCGTCGCCGCCGTGGCGGAGTCCAGCGGGCGGCCCACTATTCGGCCCTGACCGTCGGTCCACACCTTGAAGCGGTCGCCGGGGCGCGGGTCCCTGAGGCTCGCCGGCACCGTGCCGTGCCGCTGGGTGCCGTCCGGGGCGGTCCAGTCGGCGACCACACGTCTGCTTCGGTCACGGGCGGTCGCGGTCTCCGGGTCCGGATCCAGCGGAGAACTGTCGGCCTTCTTGACGACGGTGGCCGGCACCTCGAACCGGGCCTTGCGCTGCTCCCTCACGGACCGCTGCAGGCCATCCTGGGCGGCGGACCCGACGACGGCGCCGATCACCGGCGCGGCCACGAGGATCAGCACCAGAGCGGCGAGGGCCAGCCAGGCCTCGACCAGATCCGTCGTGCGGCGCAGCGGATTGTGCCGCCAGCTCCAGAGCCCGCCGATTGCTCGCACCGTCCCGCACCCCCTTCTGCGTCCGTGATAACCCCA
This sequence comes from Streptomyces sp. KM273126, assembly GCF_004337435.2. Lineage (NCBI taxonomy): Bacteria > Bacillati > Actinomycetota > Actinomycetes > Kitasatosporales > Streptomycetaceae > Streptomyces > Streptomyces sp. KM273126. The sequence goes on from NZ_SJXB02000002.1 coordinate 1,990,979, forward strand.
GTGGGAGCCGTCCACGCGGTAGTCCGGCGAAGAGAGAGCGAAGTCACCCTTCCCGGAGGCCTCTCATGAACTTCTCACAAAGTCTCAACGAAGGTGGGCCTGGCGTGTGTTCCCCACGTCAAGTGATTCGAGGAACGAGATCCCGCCGCCCGGCCCGGCCGGGCTATGCGAGGACGCGCACCGGGTCGCCGATCCGGACCGTACCGGCGGATTCCGGAACGAGGTTCTGGCCGAAGACCAGCTTGTCGCCGAAACGGCGGTGGCGCCCGAGGGTGCGCAGCGGCTCCCGGCCCCGCTCGGCGGTGCCCTGGTCGGTGGTGGTCACCACGCATCGCCCGCACATCTTGGCCACCCGGAAGGTGACCTCGCCGATCGAGATCCGCCGCCAGTCGTCCTCGGCCCAGGCCCCGGTACCCGCCACGACCACGTTCGGCCGGAACCGGTTCATCGGCAGCGGGCCCTCGTCGGGGTGGTCGCCCTGTGCGATCAGGGAGTTGAGGGCGTCGAGTGAGGCCAGCGCGGTGAGCAGCAGGGGGTACCCGTCGGCGAAGCTGACGGTCTCACCGGGACGTGCGTACTCCGGATCGATGGGGCGGCGGGTGGCCGGGTCGTCGAGGTGCACGAGACGCACGTCGAGCCCCAGGTAGTCGCTGAACCAGGCGTGCGCCGCGGAGCCGGCGAGGACCCCCTCCACCTTGTCCCGCCAGATCTCGACGGTCGTCGTGCCGGCCGGCTCGGGCACCGTGACGGTCAGCGGCTCACGGCCGGGCGCGGACAGCACGAGGCCACCGCCGGGCAACGGCTCGGCGGCGGCCAGCGCCATGCGCGGATGCGGGCGCTGCGTGATGACCTTGCCCGCCTCGTCGACCAGCACCCAACGCCGGTCCCCCGCCAGCCCCCAGGGCTCCACCACGGCCTCGTGGAGCGCGACGCCCCGGGCCGCCTTCAGCGGGTGGACATGGATCGAGTGCAGCGACGGATTCCCCATGGGGCCATCCTGCCACCAGGCACGGACAGCCCCGCGCGGAGCGCCTCAGTACCCGCGGTACTGCTGACCGTTGTACGGGTCCTGGTACGGGGCACCCTGCGCCGGGCGCGGGGCCGCGGGGCGCATCGCCTCGTAGCCCGTGCCGCCCGCCGCCGGACGCGGCTGCTGCGGCTGGGTGCCCGGGTACCCGCGGGGGGCCGCGGTCTGCTGAGGGACGTACGCCGCCGGGGCCTGCTGCAGCGGCGAGGGCTGCTGGGCCGGCGGATAGCCGTACGAGGGAGCCGACTGCGACGGGCCGGCCGGCAGTGCGGGGAGCGCCGACGGCAGTGCGGGCAGGTTGCTGCCCGGTGTGTCGTACGCCGCGGGGACCCGGATCGGGGCGATCTGCGGGGTGCCCCGCTCGGCCACGAGAGAGTCGTAGATAGGCGTGTCGCCGAAGGACGAGGCGGAGTAGTAGCCGCCGCCATAGGAGCGGGGGGAGGTCATGGCACATAAGTTAAGCCCACGATGTGCTGGTTGGGGAGACCGATAAGAGGGTTGTTTTCCGTGTGGGCAGTGACTCCGGATCCCCAATGCGAGCGAACTCGGCGAAAAAGGGCAACGCGCCTCACGACATTCTTGTAAAGGCCGAGTTCCGGGCGGGTTACCGGCGGGTTGGGCTCCGCCTCTTCCCGTACGGCTTCTGGGGGTTGACGACCCCGAGGGAATAGGTTTGGCACGAACGGATCGGACTGCCCTGGGCGTGGCCCGGCGGTGAGCAGGCAAGCATGGGGGCGAACATGTCAATGCCCAAGGGATCGAATGTCGCGGTGCCGACGACCGCGCTGCGCATCGAACTGGGCTGGCGTGCCGGCCCCGGCGTGCCCGACGCGGACGCCTCGGCGCTCCTGCTGGTTTCCGGAAAGGTGCGCTCCGACGCGGACTTCGTGTTCTACAACCAGCCCGCGAACTCCTCCGGCGCGGTCCGTCACGAGGGCAAGCGCAGCGCGGGCGGCCAGGTGATTGACACGCTGCTCGTCGAACTCGCGCGCGTGGAGCCCGCGGTCGAGACCGTGGTCCTCGCGGCCTCCGCCGACGGCGGCTCCTTCGGGCAGGTGCCGGGCCTGTACATCCGCGTGGTCGACGACCGCAGCGGCACCGAGGTCGCGCGCTACGACAGCACCGACGCGAGCGTGGAGACCGCGTTCGTCCTGGGCGAGCTCTACCGCCGCCAGGGCGCCTGGAAGTTCCGGGCCGTCGGGCAGGGTTACAGCACCGGGCTCGAAGGACTGGCGACGGACTTCGGCATCACCGTGGACGAACCACAGCATGCGGCGCCGCCGGCACCCCTCGCCCCGCCCGGCACCACGCCACCCCCGTGGCCCCGCCCGTCACCGTGCCACCTCCGGTGAACGCCCCTCCGCCGCCCGCCGCACCCCGGCCCCGGTCCGCCTGACCAAGGTCACCCTGACGAAGGCGGCCCCGGCGGTCTCCCTGACCAAGCAGGGCGGAACATCGGGCGCCATGCGCGTGAACCTGAACTGGCAGGTGCGCAAGCAGTTCAGCGGGTGGGCCGCCAAACTGGGCCGGCCGGTCGCCATGCACGCGGACCTCGACCTCGACCTGTGCGCCCTGTACGAGCTGTCCGACGGCCGCAAGGGCGTCATCCAGTCACTCGGCAACGCCTTCGGCGCGCTGCACCAGCCGCCCTACATCCTTCTCGACGGCGACGACCGCACCGGAGCCGCCGCGAGCGGCGAGAACCTCACCATCAACCTCGACCACCAGCACGCCTTCCGGCGCATCCTCATCTTCGTGACCATCTACGAAGGCGCCCGCTCCTTCGCCGACCTGCACGCCACAGTCACCCTCCAGCCGCAGCACGGCGCGGCCGTCGACTTCTCCCTGGACGAGTGCACGGTCCCCTCCACGGTGTGCGCGCTCGCCCTGATCACCCACCAGAACGGCGACCTGGTCGTCCAGCGCGAGGCCCGTTACCTGGTCCCCGAGCGCGGGGTCAGCCCGCAGCGCACGGTCGACCACGCCTACGGCTGGGGCATGAACTGGACCCCGGGCCGGAAGTGACCGCGAGCGGGAGACGCCAGGGCAGGACGGCTCACCGCTGCTCAGGCGCGGGCCGTGCGTACGTACGTCCCTTCCAGGCCGCGCCCCGCCCCCTGTAGTGCTGCACCGCGGAGTCGACCGTCATGAAGAGATACAGCAGCGCGGTGAACGGCAGCAGCGGAGCCAGCCCGAGCGGCTGCCGGTAGTAGCGGAGCATCGGCACGTACGTCGCCGTCATCAGCAGCCACGCGAGCCCGCCGGCGACCGCCGCCGCCCTACTCCCCGTGACGAGACCCGCGACGCACGCCACCGGCGGCACCAGATAGACCACGGCGAGGCCGAGCACCGTGCCGAGCAGCAGCAGCGGATTGTGCCGCAGCTGGGCGTAGGCACTGCGCGAGACCATGCGCCACAGGTCGTACAGCCGCGGATACGGACGCACACTGTCCACACGGTCCGCCAGCCCCAGCCAGATGTGGCCGCCGCTGCCCTTGACGGCCTTCGCGAGGGCCACGTCGTCGATGACGGCCTGCCGGACGGAGTCCGGGACACCGGCGCGCTCGGCGGCGTCGGTCCGCAGCAGCACGCACCCGCCGGCCGCGGCCGCCGTCCGCGAGCCCCGTACACCGATCCGGCGGAACGGATAGAGCTGCGCGAAGAAGTAGACGAAGGCCGGCACGACGAGCCGTTCCCACAGGCTCTCCACGCGCAGCCGGGCCATCTGCGACACCAGGTCGAAGCCGCCGGTGCGCGCCGCGGCCACCAACTCCCGCAGACTGTCCGGGCCGTGCGCGATGTCCGCGTCCGTCAGCAACAGGAACTCGGGCTCACGCGCGCGTGCCAGCCCGATTCCGTGTCGTACGGCCCAGAGCTTGCCCGTCCAGCCCGCAGGAGGCTCGCCGGGAGAGGAGACGGTCAGCGGCAGTCCGCCGTGCCGTCGCGCGAGCTCCCGCGCCAGCTCTCCCGTGCCGTCCCCACTGCCGTCGTCGACGAGGAAGACCTCCGCGTGCCCCGGATAGTCCTGCGTCAGCAGTGAGGGCAGGCTCTCGGGCAGCACGGCCGCCTCGTCCCGTGCGGGGACGACGACACAGACCGACGGCCACACGTCGGGCTCCCCGCGCGGCGGCAGGCGTACATCTGTACGCCAGAAGAAGCCCTGGCCGAGGAGCAGCCACAGCCAGGCGGCCAGTGATCCGACAGCGGTCCACACGAGGGCACTCACGCGTCGCAGTCTGCCCCACCGCACCGGGTCGTTGAGGCCGATCCGGTAGGGTGCCCGGGTGAAGATCGCGCTCATGGACACCGGAATCGGACTGCTGGCGGCTGCCGCCGCGGTACGCCGTCTGCGACCCGACGCCGATCTCGTCCTCTCCTCGGACCCCGACGGCATGCCGTGGGGACCGCGCACCCCTGAGGACATCAGGGCCCGCTCTCTAGCAGTCGCCGAAGCCGCCACCGCGCACCGCCCGGACGCGTTGATCGTCGCGTGCAACACCGCCTCCGTGCACGCCCTGCCCACCCTGCGAGCCCGTTTCGAACCGGACCTGCCGGTGATCGGCACCGTGCCGGCGATCAAGCCCGCCGCGGCCGGAGGCGGCCCCGTCGCCATCTGGGCGACGCCCGCCACTACAGGCAGCCCCTATCAGCGAGGTCTCATCCGGGACTTCGCTGACGGCGTGACCGTCACGGAGGTCGCGTGCCCAGGTCTGGCCGAGGCTGTGCAGTACGCGGACGAGGCGGCCATCGACGCCGCGATCTCTGACGCCGCGGAGCGTACCCCGGCCGATGTAATGACCGTCGTCCTTGGCTGCACCCATTACGAACTCGTTGCCGGACGCATCCGCGCCGCGGTGCAGCAGGCGGGTCTGCCGCCGCTCGTCCTGCACGGCTCGGCCGTCGCCGTCGCCGCCCAGGCCCTGCGCAGGATCAATGAGCTGCCCGCGCCGGAAGCACCCGTAGAGGGCACCCTCACCGTCATCCTCAGCGGACGTGAAGCGCAGCTCCCGTCAGCCGCGCTGGCGTACGAGGAGGGCCGCTTCCTCCAGGCAGTGAGCCCCGCCGGACGGTGAGCCCACGCGCCGTCCGCTCGCATGGATCAGTGACGCTCCGCAACATGGTGCCCGCGCAGCGGAACCTGAGTAGTCTCGAAACATGAGGGACCACCCCCACGGCCAGAGCGGTACCCACGGCTCCGCACATCCCGAAGTCTGGACCGGGCGCGCGACCAACCGCGCCCAGTGGCTGCTGTCACTCGGCGGATGCGCCTTCATGGCGCTCGGCATCGAGCTGGCCGTCGACTCCGCATGGACGTCGGGCATCGCTCCGCTCGCCATGTCGGTCGTCGGCTGCATCGCGGCGGGGCTGCTGGTGCTGTTCGGCACGCTCGCGTTCGTGCACGTCGCCGTGAAGGTCGACAAGGACTGTCTCGAAGTGCGGTGCGGCCACATCGGTCTGCCGCGCCGCCGCATCCCCCTCTCAGAGGTGGCAGGCGCCGACTTCGCGCCGCAGGTCACGCCCCGCCACTGGGGCGGCTGGGGCTACCGCTGGCGGCCCCAGAAAGGCACGGCCGTCGTCGTCCGGCGCGGTGAGGGGCTCGTGCTGCGCCTCTGGGACGGCCACACGTTCACGATCACGGTGGACGACGCCGAGTCGGCCGTACGGGTCATCCGCGACCGGCTGCGCCCGGCACCGTCCGGGGCCGCGCGCTGACACGAGCCCTCAGGGTGCCGGTGGATCACCGGACACCGACGGATCAGTCTCGTGCCGTGCCCCCGCCTCCGCGAGCGGCCGTGCCGTCGCGATCCCCGCGAGCAGCCCCGCGCCCGCCGTCACCGCGGTGAAGCTCAGCGCGTTCCCGACCGCGGCGACGGCCGCCAGCGCGGTCAGGGACGCAGCCGCCGTGAGGACGACCGGCGTGGGGCGGGCGGCCCGCCACAGCGCGTACAGGACCCAGCAGAACACCGTGGCCAGCAGCGCCACGCCGATGACGCCCTGCTCGGCAGCCAGCTGGAACGGCGCGGAGTGCGGCTTGCCGCCGGGTGCCAGTGCCCGCGCGAGCGTCGGGCTGAGGTGCTCGAAGTGCCCCGGGCCCACACCGAGCACCGGTTCCCGATGGGCCATGTCCAGCGCGTCACGCCACAGCTGCACCCGGTGCGGGCCGAGCCGGTCCTCCAGGGAGGCGGCCGGCCCGCCCGGCAGGACGCCCCCGGCGACCGCCCAGCTCGTCCCGGTCACCACGGCCGCGACGAGCGCGAGCCCCACCAGCCCCGGGCCACGGCGGCGCATCCGGGCCGCGGCGAGCGACCAGAGCAGCACTCCGGCACAGGCCGCACTTCCCGCGGTCGAGCCCAGCACGGCCGCGGTCACCGTGATCCCGGCCGCCAGCCCCCACAGTGCCAGCCGCAGCACCAGGCCACGGGCCGCCCAGGCCGCACAGCACGCGGCACCCGCCGACAGGGCCAGCAGAGCGGCGGTCGCGCCCGTACGACCGAGCGGGATGACCAGCGGCGAGGCGGCCGGGGTGGACGGGGCGGTGATCGCGACACCGAGCGCGGCCAGGGACGCGGCGCAGGGCGCCGCGACCGGCAGGAGCGCCCCGGAGATGCGGCCCGCCGCATACCCCGCGGCCAGGGCCAGCACCGCCAGCAGTACGCCCTCCGGGCGGCCGCCGTGCACGGTGGCCGTGATCAGCGACCAGGTCGCGAACGCACCGAGCGCGATCACGCCCGTGACGTCCACGACGTCACGTCTCTCGCCCGCGGCCCGCGCACCGGCCGCGGACTCCGTACCCGTGGACCCCACCCGTCGTACCCCCGACTGTGACGGGCCCCGACCGCCCTGGCCGGATCCGGCCGCAGGTCAGAGGCTCGGGCACACCGTAACGGGTGAAGTGCCGGTTTGTGGATGTGTTGGGCAGGAGTATCACGGCAGATGCGTGGGTGATGCCTGGCCCGGCCGGGCGGACCACGCTGTCCGCGGCCCGCTCGTGCGCCGTAGACTCCCCGAGTGACCGCCACCGCAACATCCGTGGGCGAGCCGGAACAGCTCGACCCCCAGTCCGCGCCCGCATCGCGGGTGGCCGGACTGGCGCGCAGGCTCCTTCCCGCCGCAGCTGCGGCGCTCTCCGGAGTGCTGCTGTACGTCAGCTTTCCCCCGCGCACCCTGTGGTGGCTGGCCCTGCCCGCGTTCGCGGTCTTCGGCTGGGTTCTGCGCGGCCGCACCTGGAAATCCGGCTTCGGGCTCGGTTATCTCTTCGGGCTCGGGTTCCTGCTGCCTCTGCTCGTGTGGACCGGTGTGGAGGTCGGCCCCGGTCCGTGGCTGGCGCTCGTCGTCATCGAGGCGGTGTTCGTCGGGCTCGTCGGCGCGGGAATCGCCGTCGCGTCGAGGCTGCCCGGGGCACCCGTGTGGGCGGCGGCCCTCTGGATCGCGGGTGAGGCGGCACGTGCGCGTGTACCGTTCGGCGGCTTCCCCTGGGGCAAGATCGCCTTCGGGCAGGCCGATGGCGTGTTCCTGCCGCTCGCCGCGCTGGGCGGTACTCCGGTGCTCGGCTTCGCGGTCGTCCTGTGCGGCTTCGGGCTGTACGAACTCGTGCGCCTGGCAGTCGAGGCGCGCCGCACCCATGCCGTACGGCGCGCGGCCGCGTCGGTGGCGCTGCTGAGCGTGGCCGTGCCCGTGGTGGGAGCCCTCGGGGCCCGCACCCTGGTGAGCGACACGGCCGAGGACGGCACAGCGACTGTCGCGGTCATCCAGGGCAACGTCCCGCGCGCGGGGCTCGAATTCAACGCCCAGCGGCGGGCCGTGCTCGACTACCACGTGCGCGAGACCGAGCGGCTGGCCGCCGAGATCAGGGCGGGCAAGGTCCCCCGGCCGGACTTCGTCCTGTGGCCGGAGAACTCCTCCGACATCGACCCCTTCAGGAACCCCGACGCGTACGCCGTCATCGACGGTGCCGCCCAGGCGATCGGCGCCCCCATCTCGGTCGGCGGGGTGGTCGTGAAGGACGGCAAGCTCTACAACGAGCAGATCCTGTGGGATCCGAGCAAGGGCCCGACCGACACCTACGACAAGCGGCAGATACAGCCCTTCGGCGAGTACCTCCCGCTGCGGTCGCTGATCGGCGCCATCAACAGCGAGTGGACGTCCATGGTCCGCCAGGACTTCAGCCGGGGCAGCGAGCCGGGCGTGTTCACCATGGACGGCACCAAGGTCGGTCTCGTCACCTGCTACGAGGCGGCCTTCGACTGGGCCGTGCGCTCCGAGGTCACCGACGGCGCGCAGATGATCTCGGTGCCGAGCAACAACGCCACGTTCGACCGCAGCGAGATGACCTACCAGCAGCTCGCCATGTCCCGTATTCGCGCCGTCGAGCACAGCCGCACGGTCACCGTTCCGGTGACCAGCGGAGTCAGTGCCGTGATCATGCCGGACGGGGAGATCACGCAGAAGACGGGTATGTTCGTCGCGGACTCGCTGGTCCAGAAGGTGCCCCTGCGCTCCTCCGAGACTCCCGCGACCCGCCTCGGGGTGCTGCCGGAGATGCTCCTGGTGCTCATCGCGGCAGGTGGGCTCGGATGGGCCGTCGTGACGGGAGTGCGCCAGCGGCGCGCCGGTGGCGTGTAGCCGTACGCCGGTCGTGCGCGGCCGAATCCGTCAAGGGGCCGCCCACCGGGCCGTTAGGGTCACCTCATGCCTACTCCTGACTTCATCCGCGAACTGCGGACCTCCGCCGGCCACCAGCTGCTCTGGCTCCCCGGAGTCACCGCCATCGTCTTCGACGACGAGGGCAGAGTGCTGCTGAACCGCAGGTCGGACACGGGCAAGTGGGCGGTGATCGGAGGCATCCCGGACCCGGGGGAGCAGCCGGCGGTCTGCGCCGTGCGGGAGGTCTTCGAGGAGACCGGGGTGCAGTGCGTGGCCGAGCGGGTCGTCGTCGTCCAGGCCCTGGGCCCCGTGCGGTACGACAACGGGGACGTCTGCCAGTACATGGACACCACGTTCCGATGCCGGGCCGTCGGCGGGGAGGCGTGTGTCAACGACGACGAGTCGCTCGAAGTCGGCTGGTTCGAGGTGGCCGCGCTGCCGGAGCTGAACGAGTTCGGGCTGCACCGGATCAAGCAGGCCATGTCCGATGGCCCCACGTGGTTCGACCCTATGACCTGAGGGAGAAGTGTGGGGGCTGACCATATCGGTCGGGGCGTGAGCGGCGCCTAGTGTCCCGGCATGACCGCGCACCCCGCCCCTCCGGGTCCCCACACCACCTCACTCGACCTCGGCGGCCGTACCGCCCTCGTCACCGGTGCCGCGGGAGGCATCGGCCAGGCCTGCGCGCTGCGGCTCGCCGCCGCTGGAGCCAAAGTGCGGGCCGTCGACCGGGACGCCGAGGGCCTGGCCGCACTCGCCGACCGGGCCCGGGGCCTCACGGGCTCCGTCGAACCCCGCGTTCTCGACCTCACCGACCTCGACGCGGCCGAACACGCCGCCGCGGGGACCGACGTCCTCGTCAACAACGCCGGCCTCCAACTGGTCCGCCCCGTCGAGGAGTTTCCGCCCGACGTCTTCCACACCGTGCTGACCGTGATGGTGGAGGCACCCTTCCGGCTCATCCGCGGGGCGCTGCCCCACATGTACGGGCAGGGATGGGGCCGTATCGTCAACGTGTCGTCGGTTCACGGGCTGCGCGCCTCGGCGTTCAAGTCGGCGTACGTGACCGCCAAGCACGGCCTCGAAGGACTTTCGAAGACCGTGGCGCTGGAGGGCGCACCCCACGGTGTGACCTCGAACTGTGTGGCACCCGCCTATGTGCGCACCCCTCTGGTCGAACAACAGCTCGCCGACCAGGCGCGGGCGCACGGCATCCCCGAGGAGCGGGTGCTGACCGAGGTGCTGCTGACGGACAGCGCGGTCAAGCGGCTCATCGAGACGCACGAGGTGGCGGAGGCGGTGGCGTATCTGTGCGCCCCGCAGGCGTCCTTCGTGACGGGCACGTCCCTGGTACTGGACGGCGGCTGGACCGCGCACTGACCAGGGAGTTCCGGGTTGTCCACAGCCGTGCACCCGGCGGGCCGGGCCGAGTTGTCCACAGGCCTGGCGGGCGAGTCCGTGCGATGAGTAATCCTGTGTCCATGTCCCGCGATCACGACCAGTCCACCGACAGCGTCGAGACACCGTTCCTGGAGCTCCTGGCCAGGGGCGCGTCCGTCGACGCCTACGAGCAGCCGGTGCTCCTCTCCCGCGCCGAGGGCCGGCCGCCCGAGCGTGTCGCCGCGCTCGAACACGCCCAGCGGCTGGCGCTGCGTGTGCGGTCGGAGATGGAGGGGCGGCGCCGCCGCGAGGCCGAGCTGTCCGCGCTCTTCGAGACCGCGCACGACCTGGCGGGACTGAGGGACCTCGGCTCCGTGCTGCGGGCCATCGTCCAGCGCGCCCGCTCACTGCTGGGCACGGACGTCGCGTACCTCAGTCTGAACGACCCGGACCAGGGCGACACCTACATGCGCGTCACGGAGGGCTCGGTCGCGGCGCGCTTCCAGCAGCTGAGACTCGGCATGGGGGAGGGCCTCGGCGGACTCGTCGCCCAGACCGCCCGCCCGTATGTCACCGAGGACTACTTCAAGGACGAGCGCTTCCAGCACACCCGGACCATCGACGCCGGTGTACGGGACGAGGGGCTGGTGGCCATTCTCGGAGTGCCCCTCATGCTCGGGCCCCATGTCATCGGGGTGCTGTTCGCCGCCGACCGGCGTCAGCGGGTCTTCGAGCGGGAGCAGATCGCCCTGCTGGGTTCGTTCGCCGCCCTCGCGGCGGCTGCCATCGACACCGCGAACCTGCTCACCGAGACCCGCTCGGCCCTCGCCGACCTGGAGCGGGCCAACGAGATCATCCGGGACCGCAGCGGCGTCATCGAGCGCGCCTCGGAGGTCCACGACCGCCTCGCCGAGCTGGTGCTGCGCGGCGGAGGGGTCCACGACGTGGCCGCGGCCGTCTCCCGGGTCCTCGGCGGCACCGTGGAGTTCGCCGAGGAGGGTGCCGCACCCGGTGCGGCCCTGGAGACGTCCCGCGCCGAGGGCCACGCGGTACGGCACGGGGACGACTGGATCGCCGCCGTGACGGGCGGCGGTGAGCTGCTCGGCGCGCTGGTGCTGCGCGGACATCCGGGTCTCGACCCCGTCGACCAGCGCACTCTGGAGCGCGCCGCCATGGTCACCTCCCTCCTGCTGCTCGCCAGACGCTCGGCTTCCGAGGCCGAACAGCGCGTCCGGGGCGAGCTGTTGGACGACCTGCTCGACGCACGCGACCGCGACCCGCGGCTGTTGCGTGAGCGGGCGGCCCGGTTGGAGGCCGACCTCGACGCCACCCATGTGGTGTTGGCCGCCCGCCTCGACGGACCGGCGGCCGACGCGGACGAGGAGGCCGCGGCCCGCCGGCGCCTGTGGTCCGCGGCGTCCCACCTCGGAGCCACACGGCACGGACTCGCCTCGGCCCGCGACGGCGGCACCGTCCTGCTGCTGCCCCTCGACGAGGGCGACACGGCCACGGAGCTGGCCCGCCGTACGGCAGTCCACCTCGGCACGGCCGTCCACGAGGCGGTCACCGTCGGCGCCTCCGCCCCCGTCGAGAACCTCGCCGCCCACCCGGACGCCGTGGCCGCCGCCTACGCCGAAGGACTGCGGTGCCTGGAGGCCCTGCGACTGCTCGGCCGGACGGGAGACGGCGCCGCCGCCCAGGACTTCGGGTTTCTCGGGCTGCTGCTCGCCGGGGACCGGGACATCCCCGGGTTCGTGGAGCGCACGATCGGCGAGGTCGTCACATACGACGAACGGCGCGGTACGGATCTGCTGCGCACCCTCGACGCGTACTTCGCCTGCGGCATGAGCCCGGTCCGTACGAAGGACGCCCTGCACGTGCACGTGAACACCGTCGCCCAGCGGCTGGAGCGTGTGGGGCGGCTGCTCGGTGAGGACTGGCAGCGCCCCGACCGCGTACTGGAGGTCCAACTGGCCCTGCGGCTACGGCGGTTGTCGTCGCCCGCCCCGCGCTGAGCGGGGCAGCCCGTGCCACCCGGTTCAGGTGGTACGGGCGTCCGCGCCCCGGGGTGCGGTCGGCTCCGCGTCGGCCGTCGTCGTGACGTCGGCCAGGTCGCGGTGGCGTGTCTCCTTCGCGACGCCCACCGCGATGAGGGTCAGCACGGCCGCCGCGATCACGTACAGGGCGATCGGGGTCGAGCTGTCGTATTCGGCCAGCAGCGCGGTCGCGATGAGCGGGGCGGGTGCGCCCGCCGCGACGGACGCGAACTGGGCACCAATGGAGGCGCCCGAGTAGCGCATCCTGGTCGCGAACATCTCGGAGAAGAAGGCCGCCTGCGGGGCGTACATCGCGCCGTGCAGGACGAGGCCCACGGTCACGGCGACGATCAGGTTGCCGAAACCGCCGGTGTCGATGAGCGAGAAGAACGGGAACATCCACAGGCCGACTCCTGCCGCGCCCAGCAGGTACACGGGCCGTCGGCCGACCCGGTCGGACAGCGCACCCCAGAGCGGGATGACGGCGAAGTGCACGGCGGACGCGATGAGGACCGCGTTGAGCGCCGTCTGCTTGGAGACCCCGGCCGACGTGGTGGCGTACACGAGGATGAAGGCAGTGATCACGTAGTAGCTGATGTTCTCGGCCATGCGCGCGCCCATGGCGACCAGCACGTCCCGCCAGTGGTGCCGCAGCACGGCGACCAGCGGGAGCTTCTCAGTGACCGCGTCCGCCTTCCGGGCCTCGGCCTGCGCCAGGGCCTGCTTGAAGACGGGCGACTCATCGACGGACAGCCGAATCCACAGACCGACGATCACCAGGACGCCCGAGAGCAGGAACGGGACCCGCCAGCCCCAGGACGTGAAGGCCGCGTCCGACAACACGGCCGTCAGCAGCGAGAGCACACCGGTCGCGAGGAGTTGTCCGGCGGGCGCCCCGGTCTGCGGCCACGAGGCCCAGAACCCCCGGCGTCGCGCGTCCCCGTGCTCCGACACGAGCAGGACGGCACCGCCCCACTCGCCACCGAGCGCGAAGCCCTGCACGAGCCGCAGCACGGTCAGCAGCACGGGTGCCGCCGTCCCGATCGTGGCGTGCGTGGGCAGCAGGCCGATCGCGAAGGTCGCCCCACCCATCAGCAGCAGGCTCAGCACCAGCAGCTTCTTGCGGCCGAGCCGGTCACCGTAGTGCCCGAACACCAGGGCACCCAGCGGCCGGGCCGCGAAGCCCACCGCGTAGGTGAGGAACGACAACAGGGTACCCACCAGCGGGTCGGAGTCCGGGAAGAAGAGCTTGTTGAAGACGAGCGCGGCGGCGGAACCGTAGAGGAAGAAGTCGTACCACTCGATGGTGGTGCCGATGAGGCTGGCGGTGACGATGCGTTTGAGGTTGGCGGGCGGTGGGGGAGCGGGTGCTGCGGAGGCCATGTGCGCCACTTCCTCGTGTGCGGTGGGGACGGGTACGTGTCGGCACACGGTAGGAAGATGCAGGTCAGGGGCACATGTGGTGGGGCAACATAGTTCGAGTGTTGGCTATGCGTGCGGCCACCATGCCGGCTCACGGAAGGGCGGTTCAGGGGCTCGAAGGTGGTCGAAACGAGTGCTGTCCGGGACGCACAGTTCGGGGTGATTTGATGGTGCGGCGCTGACTCCCGTGCTGGTTTGGTGCTGACTAAAAGCCCACGTCATCACCCGTGTTCACCCCTCCCGTGCTGACTTGGTGCTGACTACGCTCCGTTGAACTCGGATATCTTGGGGCCGATCGGCTCAGGGCCGTTGCGTGGTAGGTGACCGGACTGAGAGGCCGACCCCGCAGCCGGGCGGCGCTGCCGTGGTTGGTGTGGCCTGCCAGGATCACCGGGAGTCCGGGCACGGCCCGGCGTACGAGTCTCCATGTGCGCGCCGATGCCGCTGCGCAGACCCGGGCGTGTAGCCCGACTCACGAGCTCTCCTGGTGGACGCCTACATCCGTGAGTCCAAGAAGCGGGAGGACCTGACCACACTCCGAGCGCATCTGCGGGACATCGCGCGCTGGGCGGCGGTGCAAGAACTCCACGTGACGGGAGGTATCCTCCGCTGCTGATCTGTCTTTTGGACCTTCTCGCCGACGAAGCGGAATCATCAGAAGGAGTTGACGTAGCAGTATCCCACTCAGCGCCGCGAACATTGGGCTGCATGCCACACATGGAACGGATTCAGGCCCGATACCTTCCCTCCCTCGGGGCGAAGATCGAAAATGCTGGTGAGGGCAGAAGTTTCCACCAGCCCGTGGGTCACCTGTGCGACCTCGAATGCTGCCCCGACCCGGTACGTCTGCGTCTCGGAACCACTGCCGAGATTGAGCCGAGGGGAAGCTTCGACGAGGCGGCCTTCGCGGGCTCCGATCCGGTGGCGCGCCAGGAGTGATAGAGCGACGCCCCGATTCCGTTGAAGGAGCCGGAATCCCCCTACCTCTGTGCCAGTCATCGCACTGACGGTGCCCTGACCACTGGCCTCACATTGACGCTCGTGGACGGGGGTGCAAACCTCGGCATGTGCAGGTGACGATTCGAGAAGTTGCGAAGGCAGCCGGGGTCTCCCCGTCCACGGTGTCCCGGGCACTGGCGCCGGACGGGACGGTCAGCGCGGTCACCCGGGATCGGGTCCAGGCCGCCGCCGACCGGCTCGGCTATCAGCCGAACCGGGCCGCCCGCGGCCTCATCACCGGCCGTACGGGCCATGTAGGAGTGATCGTCCCGGACCTGCTCAATCCCTTCTTCGCGGACATCTGCAAGGGCGTGCAGGCCCGCGCCCGGGGCCTCGGTCACGCCGTGTTCGTCAGCGATGCCGAGCGGGACGAGGGACTGGAGTTGGACGCGATCCGTACGATGGCGCCGGAGGTGGACGGCATCGTGCTGTGCGCTCCCCATCTGAGGAGCGAGGAACTGCGTTCCTTGGACCAACTCACCAAGAAGCCGGTCGTGCTGCTGCACCGCAAGGAGCCCGGTTTCGCCAGCGTCACTGCCGACATGGCCGAGGGCATGACCGACGCCCTCACCCACCTGCACGCCCTCGGCCACCGCCGGATCGCCTACGTCGGCGGCCCCCGCAGCACCTGGACCGCCCAGGAGCGGGCCGCCGGGATCGAGGCCATGGCGGACTCCGGCAAGGTCGAGATCGTCCAGGTCGGCAGCGTCGCCCCCCACTTCGACGGCGGCATCACGGGCGCCGCCGACGTGGTGCTGGCGAGCGGCGCCAGCGCGGTGGTCGCCTTCAACGACATCGTCGCCTTCGGGCTGATCAGCCGCTTCACAGCCCGCGGGGTCCGGGTGCCGGACGAGATGAGCGTGGTTGGTTGTGACGACATCGCGCTCGCCGGGATGGCCGCCCCACCGCTGACAACCGTCAGCGTGCCCAAGGCACACGCCGCGCGGGCGGCGGTGGACCTGCTGTTCCGGATCCTGGGGACGCCAGCCGGAGAGGACATGCAGCCGCTGCAGCGGGTACTGCCGACGCATCTGGTGGTGCGGGGGTCGACGGCGGCGATCGAGCGGCGTTAGGGGCGGTGCGGTGCCCGCTCACGGGGCACCCGCCATCTATGTGTAGCGGGCGCCGGGAGCCGCGCACTTTGCTCAGTACCACGACCCGCGCCTCGTACACCGGGCTCCCCGGACCATACGCCGGTGGCAATCAGCGCGGTTCCGGATGCCGGAGGAATCTGCGGAACCGTCGTGGACGGGCCCGGACGACGGAGGTCGTGTCGGTTCTGGACAGGCGCGAGCCCGTCACGCACCGCGCCTACCAGCGGGGCGGCTTCGGATCGAACTCCGGCTGCACACTCCGCAGATACGCCGTGTCGTCCCGGTGTTCACGCCCCAGGGCCAGGTACACGGCGTGCAGCCGGTCCACGGCGGCGCGGTCGAGCTCGACGCCGAGGCCGGGGCCGCACGGCACCGCGACCGAGCCGTCGGTGAACGGCAGTGCGCCGGGTACGACGACGTCCTCCGCCGCGTTCCACGGGTAGTGCGTGTCGCAGGCGTGGTCGAGCGCGGCGGTGGCTGCCGCGGCGTGGGTCATCGCGGCGAGGCTGATACCGAGGTGGGAGTTGGAGTGCATGGACAGGCCCCAGCCGACGGCCCGGCAGACGTCTCCGAGTGCGACGGTGGCCCGCAGGCCGCCCCAGATGTGGTGGTCGCCGAGCACGATCCGTACGGCGCCGCGCTCCACGGCGGGGCGTACGCTCTCCAGCGAGGTCACGCACATGTTGGTGGCGAGCGGGAGCGGTGTTCGCGCGGCGACGGCGGCCATGTCCTCGACGCCGGCCACCGGGTCTTCCAGGTATTCGAGGACGTCCGCCAGCTCGCCGACGGCCGCCAGGGCGGTCTCCATGGTCCAGGCGGCGTTGGGATCGAGACGCAGGGGGTGGTCGGGGAATTCGGCCCGCAGGGCGCGGAGGGCGGCGATCTCCTCGTCCGGCGCAAACACCCCGCCCTTGAGCTTCAGCGAGCGGAAGCCGTAGAGGTCCACCATGCGCCTCGCCTGGGCCACCACGCCGTCCGGGGTCAGGGCCGCGCCCCACTCGTCCGCGCCCGAACCCGGATGCCCGGCCCACTTGTAGAACAGGTAGCCGCTGTACGGCACAGTGTCCCGCACCCGGCCGCCCAGCAGGTCCACCACCGGTACGCCCGCCAGCCGCCCCTGCGCGTCCAGGCACGCCACTTCGAGAGCCGCGTACACCCGCCGTATGTCGAAGGCGGGCGCGGGAACGGGTGCCGGTCCGCGTGACTCGGGCGGGTCGGCGCGGTCGGCCCAGCGTCGCCAGGGCGCGTCGGGACCGTACTCGACGCCGCCCGCGCGGCCGGTCAGCAGTTCCCGCACCAGTAGGGCCAGGGCTCCCGTCTCGTACACGCTCGTACCCGGCAGGCGCGAGCCGACCAGCTCCAGCCAGTCCAACTGCCAGGCGTGTCCGGCGCATTCCCCGAGGCCGGTCACCTTGCCGCCCCGGCCGTCGGACACCACCAGTTCGACGACGGCGCGCAGGACATGGGGTTGGTGCACTCCGTCGGCGTTGAGCAGCGGGGGGTCGGCGATGGCGATGGGGGTGATCCGCAGTTCCTGGATGATCATGTGTGAAACCCTCCCGGTGATCTGCGCGGAACTCAGCCCTTGGGGACGGTGGAGTTGTACTTCTCGAACATCTCGGCCGCAGCCTCCCGTACGGTTTTCTTCCCGAACAGCACGTCCTCGTTGACCCGCCGGAACTCCAGCTTGTCCTCGTCGGAACCGGACGGGGGGAGCGTGGACGCCGAGAACATCTTCTCCAGCGAGCTCACGTACGCGTACACCATCCGATCGCCCTTGCTGAGTCCGGGAGCGATGCGGTTCATGATCTTCCGGTTCGGCGGCAGTCCGCGCACCACGCCGAGGGCGTTGCCGGCCGCCGGGTCGTTCAGCAGGAAGTCGATGAGTTGCGCGGCCTGCCGTTTGTGCGCGCTGCTCTGCCGTACGCACATCATCCCCGGCCCCGCGGTCAGTCCCAGCGGCGCAGAGGCCGAGGCGGTGGGGAAGGGGACGAGGGCGATGTCGCCGTAGGCCTCGAAGTAGGGCATGACGGTGCCGGTGAGGTTGAACTCGGCGGTGGACAGCTTGCGTACCAGCAGGGAACTCGCGGTCGAGCCGTCGTAGGAGGCGGTGAGGTGGGGCGGGGTGAAGACACCCTTGTCGCGCAGGCGTGCGGTCAGCTCCCAGAACGCGGTGAGGTCGGCCTCGGTGAAGCCGAGCGAGCCGTCATCCTTGTACAGGGACTTGCCGCGCTGGACGAGCCAAAGGTCGAAGGTCTCGCTGTAGCGGCCGAAGTCGGTGAGCGGGGACCGGTCGGGTGCCGCCTTCCTGAGGGCGGGGCCCACGTCGTCGCTGAGGTCGTCCCAGGTCCAACCGGGCTTGGGGAAGCCGCCCGCCTTGCGCCAGATCGTGGGGTCCACGAGCAGGGCCTGAGTGGAGATACCTGTTGGCACTGCCCACAGCTTGCCGTCCAGGCGGTCGGCGTCGACGTAGGCCCTGGGAACGGCGTCGAGGTCGATGCCGGAGAACTCGGGCCCACTGAGGTTGGCGATCAACCCGTTGGCGGCGTAGGACCGCAGTTGGTAGTAGTCCATCTGCAGCACGTCGGGGCCGGTGCCCGCGGCCACCTGGGTGGCGAGCCGCTGGAAGTAGGAGTCGTACCCGGTGAACGAGACCGACAACTTGATCTTCGGGTGGCGCCGTTGGAAGAGCCGCACAGCCTTCTGGGTGGCCACGTTGCGCTCGTCGCCGCCCCACCACTGGAAGTTGAGTTCCACCGTGCCGTCGGCCGAGGCGTCTTCGGTACCGCACCCTGCGACGGCCGCGCCCAGACCGAGCCCTCCGAGCGAGGCGAGCACCCGGCGGCGTGAGGGCGAGAACGGAACAGGGGGTCGGCGCATGGGGGACATCGGCGGCCCTTCGCTCGGCGTGTCGAGTGGTGGAGAGAGGGACTGCAAACGATCCCACTCTGTTTCCAACTGGCCCGGAAGCTACGCTCGGCCGTCGACCTAAGTCAATGGGAAGTTCCTGATCACGACGGACGATTTAGATTGAGTCTCCCTCTTGTGGTGGAGAGAATCGCATGCAAACGTTGCCGCCGTCATTCGTCCTCAGTGTGGAGGAGCAGCCCACGATGGCTCAGGCGACCGCCCCGCCCCGACCTCTGCCCCGCCCGCACGGCGGCGCCACCGACTCCAACCCCCCGGTCCCGCACCGCCGTTCGCAGGCCCTGTCGGCGCACGTCTTCCTCGCGCCCTGGCTGATCGGCATGATCGCGCTGACCCTGGGCCCGATGCTCACGTCGCTGTACCTGTCGTTCACCGACTACGGCCTGTTCACCACTCCGAAGTGGGTGGGCCTTGCCAACTACCGCTACATGCTGGAGGACGACCGGTTCCTCGCCTCCATCGGCGTGACCCTGAAGTTCGTCCTCATCGGTGCCCCGCTGAAGCTCGCCGCCGCACTCGCCGTGGCTCTGCTGCTGAACCGCACCCGCCGCGGCGTCGGCCTGTACCGCGCCGCCTTCTACGCTCCGTCACTGCTCGGCGCGAGCGTCAGTGTTGCCCTGGTGTGGCGGTCCCTGTTCGCCACAGACGGGTTCACCGACCGCACCCTGGGCTCGCTCGGCATCCATCTCGGCGGCTTCACCGACAATCCAGACTACGCCCTGTACCCGCTGATCACGCTGACCGTCTGGCAGTTCGGCGCCCCCATGGTCATCTTCCTCGCCGGGCTGAAGCAGATCCCGAGGGAGCTGTACGAGGCGGCCTCGCTCGACGGAGCGAGCCGGGTGCGCACGTTCGTCTCCATCACCCTGCCGATGCTGTCCCCGGTCCTCTTCTTCAACCTGGTCCTGGAGATCATCAACTCCTTCCAGTCGTTCACCTCCGCGTTCGTGATCAGCAACGGCAGCGGAGGCCCCTCCGACTCGACGCTCCTGTACTCCCTCTACCTGTACGAACAGGCCTTCACCAACTTCCACATGGGCTACGCCTCCGCGATGGCGTGGGTTCTGCTGATCGTCATCGCGCTGGTCACGGCGATCGTCTTCCGCACCTCCCGCATGTGGGTCTACTACGGTCAGGAGGACGCGTCGTGACGACTACGGCACCCCCACCCCCGGTCTCCGCCCCGGCCTCCAACACGGCTGCGGGACCACTGCGTTCGACGCTGTGGCACATCGTCTGCGTGGCGATCGGCCTGGTGCTGCTCTATCCGGTGCTGTGGCTGCTCACCGCGTCGGTGAAGTCCGGCACCGAGATCATCTCGAACCTGAGCCCCGTCCCGAAGGTCTTCACCCCGGAGAACTACTCGAACGCGGCCGACGGGGTCAGCGGCATCTCGCTGTGGCGGATGTTCGCCAACTCACTACTGGTGTCCGCCGGCACGGTCCTCGGCAACGTGCTCTCCTGCTCCCTGGCAGCCTACGCCTTCGCGCGGCTGCGCTTCAGAGGCCGCGGTCTCTACTTCGCGCTGATGGTCGGCACGCTCATGCTGCCGCTGCACGTCGTGTTGATCCCGCAGTACGTCACCTTCCAGAACCTCGGCATGGTCGGCACGTATCTGCCGCTGATCCTGCCGAAGTTCCTGGCCACCGAAGCGTTCTTCGTCTTCCTCATCGTCCAGTTCATCCGCTCGCTGCCGCGCGAGCTCGACGAGGCCGCGATCATCGACGGCTGCGGCCCGTACCGCACCTTCTGGTACGTCATCATGCCGCTGCTCAAGCCCGCCCTGGTCACCACGACGATCTTCTCGTTCATCTGGAGCTGGAACGACTTCCTCCCCCAGCTGATGTATCTCGCCGACCCTGACACTTACACACTTCAGCTGGGACTGCGGATGTTCGTCGACCAGGCCGGCAGCGCCGCCTTCGGACCGATGTTCGCGATGTCCGTGCTCACCCTCATACCGGTGGTGCTGTTTTTCCTCGCCTTCCAGCGCCTGCTGGTCGAGGGAGTCCAGACGTCCGGACTGAAGGGATAGGTGCGGCCACATGCGGCGCTCATGGTTCCACCTCTTCGCGGAGTGCCTGCTCCTCGGCGTGTTCCTGCTGGTCTGCTCGCTCCCCGTGGTCACCGCGTTCCCTGCGCTCGTCGCCGGCTGCACGGTGCTGCGCGAACAGGCCCATGGCGGGCCGGGCGTGACCCCCGCGACCCTGGTGGCCGCACTGCGCCGGGTGCTGCGCTCCTCGGGCCCCGCCGCCTGCCTGGTGCCGACCGGAGTGCTGGCCCTGCTGTGGCTGGACGCCGTGGCCCTTGACGCACACGGGCCCGGCATGGGCGTACCGGTCGCCGCGGCGAGCGCGGGCGTGGCAGCGATGGGACTGCGGTGCGCCGCCGGGTGGCGCGACGGGGCCGCCTGGCGGGCGGTCGTCGTGGCGGCGTTCCGCTCGATGCCGGAGCGGCCGCTCGTGCCCGTACTGCTGGCGGGGTCCGGCGTCGCGGCCGCCGCGCTGCTGGCCATGTCCCCGGTCCTGCTGATCGTCGTCCTCGGGCCGCTGGCCCTCGCCGCCACCGCCGCCGACGCCTGGCGACCGTTGTCGCTGTCATCCCTCGGGACCTCCCCCGAGGCGTCCTCGAACTGAACGGAGACCGCATGCCTTCCGACACCGCACGCCGCCGCTGCGCCGTGGTGGGACTGGGTGCCCGCGCCCGGCTCTTCACCAAGGCGCTGGCCGGCCCTTACGTGGACCGGATCGACCTGGTCGGCTTCTGCGATGTCAGCCCGCACCGCATGGCCGTGCACAACGAGTGGATCGGCGCCTCGGTACCGGCATACGCCGCCGAGGACTTCACGGAGATGCTGCGCCGCGAACGCGTCGACCTCGTCGTGGTGTGCACCGTGGACCGCACGCACGACCACTACATCGTCCAGGCCCTTGAGGCCGGATGTGACGTGGTCACCGAGAAGCCGATGACGACGGACGCCGACCGCGCCCGCCGCATCCTCGACGCCCAGCGGCGCACCGGCCGAGAGGTGCGGGTCGCGTTCAACTACCGCTACAACCCGGTACACGCCGCCGTACGCGAGACCATCGCGGCCGGGGAGATCGGCGAGGTCGGCTCCGTGCACTTCGAGTGGCTGCTGGACCTGCGGCACGGCGCCGACTACTTCCGGCGCTGGCATCGCGAGAAGGCCAACTCCGGCGGCCTGATGGTGCACAAGGCCACCCACCACTTCGACCTGGTCAACTGGTGGCTGGGCACCGAACCCGAAACCGTGTACGCACAGGGCGGGTTGTTTTTCTACGGCGACGAGGCGGGCGCGCGGCGCGGCCTGGCCCGTGACTACGCCCGGGCGCACGGCTCCCCGGCGGCGGCGGACGACCCCTTCGCCATACGGCTGGCCGACTCGCCGCTGCTCACCGCGCTGTACCTCGACGCGGAAACCGCAGACGGCTACCACCGCGACCAGAACGTGTTCGGGTCGGGGGTGACGATCGAGGACGACATGGCGGTACTGGTCCGCTACGCATCCGGCGCCACGCTCACCTACCACCTGACCGCGTACGCCCCCTGGGAGGGTTACCGGGTCTCCTTCAACGGCAGCGAAGGCCGCCTTGAGCTGCTGGTCGAGGAGTCCACCTGGGCCCGGTCCGACGTGCAGCTGCGGGGCGACAGCGCCGTCCTGCACGGGGAGTCGGTGGGCGACCCGGCAGGACGTACCGAGCTGATGCTGCGCCGGTTCTGGGAACCGCCACGCGCACTGAAGGTCCAGACGGGCGAGGGCGGACACGGTGGCGGCGACGTACGGATGCTGGCGGACCTCTTCGGTGAACCCGTGAGCGATCCACTGGGGCGGGCGGCGGACGCTGTCGACGGTGCGCGCTCACTTGTCACAGGCCTGGCCGCGAACCGGTCTTTCGAGTCCGGGGGCCCGGTACGGACTCGAGACCTGCTGGTCGTTTGAGCAGGGCCAACTGGCCGACGCTCGTACAGGAGCCCTTGCACAGCGGGGTCCAGGTCGGGTTCCGGGCCAGGTTGCGGAAGCCATGGTGGGTCTGGGGGGAGGAGGCGATATTCGTTGAGCAGGACGCGGCGTCGCCGATAAGGCGGTCGTCCTGTTCGCGACACCCGCGGCTGCCGTCAAGCAGGGCGGGGAAGCGGTCGCGATCAGGACACCGGCTACGGCACTGGCCAGCGTCATCCAAGGCATGGGCCAGAAGGCAGGGCGATGTACCAGTGTGCCGAAGTGGCCAGCCGTGAGAGGAGGGCACCCCACCGCCCCACCGCCCCAACGGCCCCGCTGGCGCCAGACCCTCCGCGCCGTCCGCAGCTGGTTGACGGCTACACGACCTCGCCCTGACAAAACACCGTTAGTCGAACACCACAGTCGTCAGCGAGCGGGGAGGCAGGTCGACGGAGAGACGGCCGCCCGCGACGCGCGCCCTACCGGTGCGCTGGAGGTCGTGGGACTCATCGGTGAGGTAGACGGCGCCGCTCCTGTCGGTGTGGCCGTTGACGTCGAAGGTCTGGCGGACTGAGCCGGTGCTGGTGTTGAGGATTTCCAGCACGTTGCTGCCGCCGGTGTTCCGGAAAGCCGCGACGCGCACGGCCTCACTGTCGGAGTCCGCACCCACCCGGACCGCGTCGGGCCGTATGAAGCGGCTGAAGGCGGCCATTCCCCACAGGCGTTTGGAGACGTGGTAGTCCGGGCCGTCCATCCGGATCAGGGCACGGGTGGCGTTGATCGAGGCGCCGAACCAGTAGACGTAGCCGTTGGCCTCGGCCTGGGTGAGGGTGCCCAGGATGTCCTCTGCCACGGTGAAGCCGTCGTAGCCGCTTCCGTCGTCCCAAGCCTCGTTCCAGTCCGGGCCCGGAGGACTCCACTCCGACATCCAGGTGTGGTCGTCGGTCGGCAGGGGGCTGCGCGCCGGGTCCCCGTACCGGTGGCCGGTCTGGATGTCGACCGCTGCGGCGGCCTCCGGGTCTGCCTCGATCGCTTCGGTGAATTCCTTGTCCGCGGCCCAGCCGACGGTGTCGCAGCAGACGACGTTCATGTCGGACAGCTCCGAATCCGCGACTGCGTCGGCGACGATCTTCGCCATGTCGGCCGCCTGCTTCGGTGTCATGTCCATGGATGCGTAGTCGGTCACCCAGCCCGGCTCGTTGGTGAACCCGAGGTCGGTGATCTCAAGGCCCTCCTGGGCGTAGAAACGGGCATACTGCACCAGGTACTCGGCGTAGGCCCTTCGCCAGTCGCCGCCGGCGCACCCCTCGGCCTCCGGCAGTCCGCACAGTGTGCCGCCGTTCGCGTCGTCGCCGTTGGTCTTCATGTAGCCGGGTGCGCTCCAGGCATCGGCGTAGAACCGCTCGACCCCGTACTTCTGGGCTTCCTTGGCCAGCCACAGCTGACCGCCGTCGTATCCGTCCCACTTGTACCTCGGTTGGGCGTCGGGGCCGCCGGGATCGGTGGGCTGGATGGACTTCATGTGGTCGTACACCTCGTCGGCGGACGAACCGACGCCGAGCCGCAGGATGCTCAGACCGGCCCCGGTCTCGGCATCGAATAACAGATCGAGGATTTCCCGCTGGTGCTCCGGCGTCAGGCCGCGCGCTCCGTTCATGATGGCGGCGCGCTGGAAGGCTTGCGAGATACCGAAGCCGTCGATGAGCTGCCGCTTCTCGCCGAAGTCGACGCTCCCGGCGACGTGTGGCACGCGACCTGAGGTCTCGGCTTCGGCGGACGCCGAAGCCAGCGGCAGCAGGGTCGCGGCCAGGGTGCCGGCCACGACCGCGCGGATCGTTCGGTTCACGAGGCTGTCCTTTCGATGGTTGCTGTCGATGACCTCCGTTGGGCACTTTGGGCGTTCGGCACAGCGGGCCCGCCTCTTCAGTTCGCCGCCGTGACGCTGTCCCGGAGTTCGCTGATGAAGCCCTCCGCCGCTTCGCGGGGAGAGGCCTCGCCCAGCAGCACGTCCTGGGTGTAGCGCTTCAACAGAGCGTCCATGGCGCTGCCTCCGCTCGGGGTGATGGAAGCAGGCTCGCCGACCTCCTCGACCATGGCCTCGGAGAAGGCCAACGTCTCCCTGCCGGTGGCGTCCAGGCCCGGCACCAGTGCCTTCCTGAAGGCGGGGTTGGCCGGCTCCCCGCGGTCGAGGCCGAAGATCTCGCCGACGCGGGGGTCGTTGGACAGGAAGTCGATCAGCAGAGCGGCCTCGGCGGGGTGGCTGGAGGTGGATGCGGCAGACCAGTACATGGTCGGCTTGAGATACTGGAAGCCGGGCGGGGTGGTGCTGTCGGAGGGCCAGTTGGCCAGGTCGTAGTCGAAGTCGGGCGCGGCCGACTGGTAGGCGGTGAACGCGCCGGCGGGGATGAAGGCCATGCCGGTCCGTCCGGTGACCACGTCGACCTGGTCCAGCGTCACATCGGTCATCTCGATGAGGTGCTCGACCGAGGGCGCGGCCCCGCTGCCGATCCAGTCGAGCTGGCGCTCCCAGTAGCTTGCGAGGGCATCGGCGTCGAGGACGACGGCCTCGTCATCGAACACTTCCGAGCCCTGCTGGCGGGCCCAGACACCGAGGTCGAACGAGTTGGAGAAGGGGGTGACGCCGCGCGCCTTGCCGTCGGAGGCCTCCGTCAGCTCCTCGGCCACACGGGTAAAGTCGCCCCAGGTCCAGGTGGTGAGGTCGGGCAGCTCGATGTCGTACTCCTCGAACAGGGAGGTGTTGATGACGACGCCGTTGGCCGCGCCGCCGAGGGGGACCGCGTACTGGGTACCGTCCACGCGGCCGGTCTCCAGGATGTCGTCGTCGAGGGCCGACAGGTTGAGGATGTTGTCGACCGTGGAGAGGTCGAGCAGGGCGCCCCGCTGTGCGTAGGAGGCGAGATAGACCTGGTCGAACTGTGAGACGTCGGGCATGTCGCCGGCCGCCGTGGTGGTGGCCAGCCGGTCCCAGTAGCCCGGCCAGTCGGCGTATTGCGGGTCCACGTCGATGTTCGGATGCTCCTGCTCGAAGAGTTCGATGGCTTTGAGGGTCAACTTCGCTCGGGCGTCGGCACCCCACCACGCGAAGGTGATGGTGACCTCGTCGCCGCTGAGCTGCGGGTTGTCGACGGGGTTGGCGCCGACGCCGCAGGCGGCAAGGAGCACGCCGGCGGTCGCGAGGGCCAGGGCGGCATGCGGGCCGTGGGGCACACGGTGGGTCATGTCGTTCTTCTCCTTTTCCTCTCTGACCGCTCCTACTTGCCGCCGGTCGTGGCGATGCCGCGGAGCAGGAACCGCTGGCCGAACAGGAAGACCAGGAACACCGGGACCAGCGAGACCACGCTCATGGCGAACATCGCGCCGAAGTCAGAGGTGGTCTGGGCGTCGATGAACGAGCGCAGGGCCACCGGCACGGTGTACAGGTCGGGCTTGGTGATGAAGATCAGCTGGGTGAAGAAGTCGTTCCAGGTCCAGATGAACGTGAAGATCGCCGTGGTCGCCAGGGCCGGGGCCATCAGCGGCAGCATGATCTGCCCGTAGATCCGGGCATGCCCGGCGCCGTCGATCCGCGCTGCCTCGTCCAGCTCGCGTGGGATGCCCCGGATGAACTGCACCATCAGAAAGATGAAGAAGGCATCGGTGGCCAGGAACTTCGGCAGGATCAGCGGGAGATAGGTGTTGATCCAGTCCAGCTGGGCGTAGAAGACGTACTGCGGGATGATCAGCACGTGGATCGGCAGCATCAGTGTCAGCAGCATGAGCACGAACGCCAGTCGCCGCGCGCGGAACCGCAGGCGGGCGAAGGCGTAGGCGGCCATCGAACAGGACATCAGATTCCCGATCACCGAACCCAGCACCACCAGCGCCGAGTTGAGGAGATAGGTGTTGAAGGGGTAGCTGAGGGCGTACCAGCCGTTGGGGTAGTGGTCGAAGTCGAAGGTGTCGACCAGCAGTCCGGGTTGGGTGAAGATCTCGTCGTTCGGCCGCAGGGAGCTGGCCACCATCCACAGCAGCGGATAGAGCATGATCAGCGACAAGGCGATCAGGCAGGTGTGCTTGAGTACACTGGTCACTCGCCGTCGGCCATGCCGCGTCCTGCGTGGGGCGGTCCGCAGAACGTCAGTCATGGTAGAAAACCCAATACTTCGAGGCCCAGAAGTTCAGCGCCGTGAAGGCTCCGATGATGATCAGCAGCAGCCACGCCAGAGCCGATGCGTAGCCCATCCGGAAACTCGTGAAGCCCTCCTGATAGAGGTACAGCGAGAAGAACAGCGTCGAATCGCTCGGCCCGCCCGTCCCGTTGGAGACGATGAATGCCTGGGTGAACGACTGGAAACTGCCGATCAGCCCCAGCACCAGGTTGAAGAATACGATCGGGCTCAGCAGCGGCAGCGTGATCGTGACCAACTGCCGCACCCGTGAGGCGCCGTCGGTCGACGCGGCCTCGTACAGCTCCCGGGGGATCTGCCGCAGCCCGGCAAGAAAGATCACCATCGGAGCGCCGAACGTCCACACGTGCAGCAGGATCAGTGTGCCCGGCGCCGTGTCCGGATCCGCCACCCACCCCGGTCCGTCCACCCCGAAGAGTTGGAGGAACGCGTTGACCATGCCCTCGGCGCCGAAGACCAGCCGCCACAGCACGGCGATGGCCACACTCGTGCCCAACAGCGAGGGCAGGTACAGGATCGAGCGGTACAGCGACAGGCCACGGATGCCACGGTCCAGTAGCAGCGCGAGGCCCAGGGCCACTGCCAGCTGTAGCGGCACCGAGACGGTCACGTAGGTGAAGGTGACCTTCAGGGACTGCCCCAGCCGGTCGTCCTCCAGCATCCGCCGAATGTTGTCCAGGCCCGTGAACTTGGGGTCCTGTAGCAGGTTGTAGTCCGTGAACGCGAGATAGAGCGACGCGATCATCGGGCCGACCGTGATGCCCAGCAGGCCGAGCAGCCATGGCGCGAGGAAGACTGCAGCGGCCTTCCCGTCGCTGGTCTCCGCACGACTCCCGAGCGAACCCGGCCGCCGGCGGGAGTGGCTCAGCGAGCGGAACTCTTCCAAGGCGCTCACGAGAGGGGACCCGGGAACGTAGTTGGCGGATGCACGCGTGCTCCTCTTCGAGTACGTGCCGATGGGCGTGGGGTACGGGCGATCCTGGCTGTACCCGCGGGCCGGCTGGCTCCTGCGCACAATGGCGCGCTCGCGACTTGCTGGTTGTCGCCGCCGGGGCGTGTGATGTCCGCCGCAGGCGCCGTGTCCCGTAGGGTGTTACCGATAATTGTTATCGATAAAGTTCGCTGGCGTTACCGTAGGAGCGCCCACTTTGGGATGTCAACAGCTCTGCATGCGCCAGTCCGTACGTCGCGCCGTCCGCCGGAGGGGATAGTGACCACGCCTGAGCCGCCACGACGAGCGACCATGTACGAGGTGGCGCGTCTGGCCGGGGTCTCGCACCAGACCGTCTCGCGCTACCTGCGCGGCGAACGTCTGAGGCCGACAACCCGTGAAAGGGTCGACGCGGCGGTGAAGGCGCTCGACTACCGTCCGAATCAGCTGGCCCGTTCCATGCGCACGCGCCGTACCAACCGGCTGGCGGTAGTCCTGCCCATGCCCAAGACGTTCCCCCTCAGGTTGCTCGGCGCTGCGTCGGCCGCG
Organism: Streptomyces sp. KM273126; assembly: GCF_004337435.2. NCBI lineage: Bacteria > Bacillati > Actinomycetota > Actinomycetes > Kitasatosporales > Streptomycetaceae > Streptomyces > Streptomyces sp. KM273126. The sequence goes on from NZ_SJXB02000002.1 coordinate 2,019,137, forward strand.
GCGCACGAGGCCGACTACCAGCTTGAGCTGGTCAGCGTGGAGGGCGGCCCTGAGGCTCGTTCCGACCGGGTGCGCGAGCTGGCCGAGTCCGGCCGTGTCGAGGGGATCCTGTCGCTGGCTTCCCTGGACGCGGACATCGCGTCCAGGGCGTCGGTGCCCGTGCTGACGACCGGAGACTACGACGACAAGATGCGAGGGCTCGGCCTGCTCGCCGACGGCTCGCCGGTCGTCGACATCATCGAGTACCTGGTCTCCCTGGGCCATCGGGACTTCCTCCATGTAGCGGGGGCGCAGACGTGGGCCTCGGCGCGGAACCGCAAGGTGGTCTACATGGAGACGATCGAACGGCTCGGCCTCCGGTCGCATGGTGTGGTCGACGGGGACTGGTCGGCGCGGTCCGGCTACGACGCCGTCGGCAGCCTCCCCGACGACACCGAGGTCACGGCTGTCATCGCCGTCAACGACACCGTGGCCATGGGGGTGGTGCGGGGCGCGCTGGAGCGCGGCTGGCAGGTTCCGCGCGACCTGAGCGTCTTCGGCTGGGACGACGACGAGATCGCGCGCTTCGCGACCCCCTCGCTGTCGACCATCGCCATAGACCGCGAGGCGCAGGGCCGGGACGCGATGCTGCGGCTCGTCGCGGCCGTTCGAGGGGAACCGGTGCCGGAACCGGGCGTGGGCTCGATCAACCAGCTGGTGCCGCGCGAGTCCGTCGGACCGCCGCGCCCAGGGCCCGCCCCGGCGCGGCGCGACTGACCCTGGCCGCCCGGGGGAGGGCAGCGACCAGGACCTGCTCGGGCTCCCGTCAGGTGGCGGCCCTCGGCTGTGCGAGGCCTGTTGGTTCGGGTCCGTCGCGATGGCCGCACATGCCGCAGCCGCCGTGGATCGACGGCGGTGTCGTGCCGAAGGTCGTCGCCGCCGTCAGGTAGTTGGGCCGCCCCCATCCCCGGGACGTCGGCCGGTCCCGCGCGCTCCCCCCACCGTCAGCGGGTGGGGGGCTCACCACGGGAGTTCTCCGAGACGGATGGTCACACGGTCGCGGTCCCAGGTGCCGTCCGCGATCAGCATCCGGTAGCGGTAGGCGAACGATGCTCCCGGGGCCAGCTCGAACTCCTCGAAGAACGCCCAGGAGAACGCCACGGTCGGAATCGGCGTGCTGCGCACGAACCAGTGGGACTCGTGTGCGGCCTGCGCCGGGTCCAGATTTGCTGGGGCGTGTGCGAAGACGAGTGTGGAGCCGGCGTCGACGTCGTCGTGCACGGCGGTGAAGGCGAGCCAGGGGCCCTGGGAGCCCATGAGCTTCTCCTGCTCCGCCTCTCCTTCGGGGCCCAGGACCTTCCCGCCGGTGAAGTCCCGCGGGCCGCGCCACTGGAGACCGGTGTAGCCGGCCATCTCCCGGCCCGCGGTGGTCGGCGAGCCGAAGCAAAGCGGCTCGTCGCGGACGTTGGTCAGGTCGATCGTCCAGTCCAGCGCCCAGGAGCCGGAGGCGGGGTCGACGGAGTGGACGGTGATGCCCCGCCGCTCGTGCGCCCACTCGGCGCCGTCGTTCGCCACCCAGGTGAGCTCCTCGGCCAGGTGGAACCGGTCGTCGGTGGCAACGAGTTCGGCGAAGCCGTCGTGCCGCATCGAGCCGACCAGTTCCTCGACGCGCTGGTAGCCCCGATCGGGGCCGAGATAGGAGTTGCCGCCCCAGAAGTTCTGCTGAGAGAGGTGGCTCGCGGTCATCTGCAGGCCCTTGTGCCAGCGGTGGTCGTTCGGGCGGTAGCCCGAGACCAGGTTGCCGGCCAAGGTGCGCAGAGGGTGGATGTAGGGCTTGCGGGACTCGAACGGGTCCGGATCCGGGCGGTAGACGTAACTCATCAGCTCGACGCCGCCCGCCACGATGTCGATCCGCTCGCCGAGGATATGGCTGACCTGAATCGTCATCGCTTGGGGCTCCAGTCCTGGTGATCGCCGTGCATGGCCGTGTAGTAGGGGTCACCCGCGGTGATCTCGCCCGCCAGGACTGGCCGGCCGGTGAAGGCCGACTTGTAGAGAGCGGCGGCGAATTCGACAGTGCGCCGCGCATCGGGCCCGCTCCCCGGCGGCCGTTCGCCCCGGTCGTGCGCGTCCAGCAGGGCACCGAGCTGCGCCGCGTGCGAACTGCGCAGGTCCCCGGTCGGCGTGCGCCAGGCGGCCACGCGGGCCTCGTCGTCGAGGCCGGGGCGCGGAGTGTAGGTCCAGTCGCCGTTGCCGTGACCGTAGAGGTGGGTCAACTCGACGGTGGCCTCGGCGCAGTCGATGCGCAGACGGCTGACCTCGTCGGGAGACAGGACGCTGTTGACGACGGTGGCCAGCGCGCCGTCGGCGAAGCGGACCAGGGCGGTGGAGACGTCCTCGCTCTCCACGTCGTGCACCAGGCGGGCCGCCATGGCGCGGATCTCGGTCCAGTCGCCGAGCAGGTGGAGCAGCAGGTCGTACTGGTGGATGCCGTGACCCATGGTGGGGCCGCCGCCCTCGCTGGCCCAGCGACCACGCCACGGCACGGCGTAGTACTCACGGTCGCGGTACCAGGTGGTCTGGCAGTGCGCGACGAGCGGGGCGCCGAGTTCACCGCCGGCGATCAGCTCACGCGCGTGCAGGGCACCGGAGCCGTAGCGGTGCTGGAAGACGACGGACGCATAGCCCTCGGCCCTCTCCTCGGCGGCGGCGATCTCGTCGTACTCGGCGAGCGAGAGACACAGCGGCTTCTCGCACAGCACCCACGCGCCCGCTCTGAGCGCGGCGACCGTCTGAGCCCGGTGGAGCGCGGGAGGGGTGCCTATCAGCATCAGATCGGGGTGGACCTCGCCGAGCATGGCGTCCAGGTCGTCGAAGCCCCGCGGGTCCATGCCGACCGCCCCGGCCGCCTCCTGGAAGGTGCCGAGCCTGACCTGGTCGACATCCACGGCGGCGACCAGCTCGACCCGGTCGGCGTGAGCTTGAAGGGCTGTCAGGTGATTGCCGGTGACAATGCCGCCCGTGCCGACGACGGCGGTACGCAGACGGGATGGGGGAGAGGACATGCGGCTCCTCCGCGATAGAGCAAGCGCTTGCGGCAGCGACCCTAGGGATAAGTTATCGATAACACAAGGCTTCATTCCCGCCCGGGGATGGTCGTCCCGCTATCGGTCCGCCACGTACGATCGGGCCCATCGGCCAGGAGGGCCACCGGAACCAGGCGCGGTCCGCGCGCCACGACCGCCTCGCCACCGGCACGCCCAGGGCGCGGAGCGGGCCGGTCGCCTGCGGCCCGACTGGAGGAGGGGTGGCGACCATTGACACCCCATCCACTCTCACCCACCGGTGCCCTTCGAGAAGACGTATGGCATTCGACATGCCGGACGCCGAGGCCGGCAGTTCCAACTCCGCCAAGTTCACGCTGCCCCGGTATCCGCCTTTTCCAGATGCTGTACTCCACCGACTGTGGCACTCTGCTGGCCGTTGGCTGCCTCGTCGTGGCGCCTGTCCTCTTGCTGTTCCTCCTCGCTCAGCGCTGTCTTCGTCCATAGCATCGCCACCGCAGGCAGAAAAGGCTGACATGGCTGGCCGGGACTCGCCCCTCTGCGATATCGAGGATGAGGTATGAGTGCTGCGCCCCCCGGTCTGCGCAGGTCTGAGGCGGGGCGCTGTCGGTCTCCCGCCCCGGCCGGTCACCGAAGACTGCCCGGGACGCCTGGTGCGCGGCTCGGGCAGCCTCCATCGCTTGGCGGAACGCTCAGCAGGTGGGGTTGGTCTGGGTGAGCAGGCCCATGCGCCACGGCAGCTGGCCGTAGTCACCGCCCGCGCCCGGATCCATCCCCTGGTAGAGGAACTGCAGGCGACACGGGTTGATGGTCATCGTCTGGTCGTCGCCCGACCTGAGCAGCTCACCGTGGCTGAAGTCCTGAGTCCATGCCGCAGTGCCCGCCGGGAAGATCACGTTGCTGGAGCTGGCGAACGGGTTGGAAGCGGTCCCGTGCAGCGGGGTCCACTGGCCGTCGATGCGGTCGGAGGTGAAAGACCGGTACCAGCGGCGGCCGCCGGAACCGATGGCCTCCTGGAGCAGCAGGTACTTGTTGCTGTTCCCGAGCTTGTAGACCGCGGTGCCCTCGAAGAGGTTGAAGCGGTTGGAGTCCTCCAGGGCGATGACGGTATTGCTGAACCCATTGGGGAAATTCGCCAGGGAGGTCTGGGCACGGTAGATGTGGCCGTTGTCATCGCTGGAGAACAGGTGGCAGTTGGCCGTGCCGCAGATCACCCAGTAGTCGAGCCAGTGCCCGTTTCCTATGTTCTGCGTGACGATGTCCGGCACGCTGTTCATGAAGTTGCGCGGCGTAGACCACGACCTGGGGTTGCTGGGGTCGCTGCTGGTGGAGTACGACGGCAGTCCGGTCTGGTAGACCAGGTACCACAGTTTCTGCGGTGCGAAGTAGAACACCTGTGGCGCGGCCCGGTAGCCGGAGCCGACGCCGGAGGCGGTGTCCAGGAACGTGTGCTGCGCCCCCGCCATCTGGGACCAGTCGGGAGCTGCGAAGTGCACCAGGTTCCAGCCGCCGCTCCGACTGGCGGTGGTGGCGTAGATCTGCCACTTGTTGTTGTGCCAGACCACCGAGTAGTCCTTGATGGCGACGATGTCGTGGCTCGCGTCCGACTTCGGACCGGCCACCACACCGCTGGAGCTCCACTGAAGGGAGGAGGGCAACGACGACGCGGGCGGCGTGCTGCCGTCTCCGACGCGCACGAGCTGCCACTGCTGGTTGGCGCCGCCCCGGTCGGCGTACTGGACGATGTTGGCGCCGTCGTTGGTCGCAGCGTTCTGCACCTCAAGTGCCTTGCCGCTGTTCCGGTTGATCAGCCGCACATACCCGCCCTCGGAGTCAGCGAGCCGGAACTGCTGGTTGGCGGTGTTGTTGTCGGCCCACCGGACGATGCTCCCACCGTCGTCCGTCGAGGAGTTGTGGACGTCCGGGACCTTGTTGGAGTGTCTGGACCGCAGCCGGTAGTGGCCATTGCCCGAGTCGACGAACTGCCATTGCTGCTGCGCCTGGTCGTTTCGCGACCACTGCGTGATGCGCGCCCCGTCGCTCGTCGCCAGGTTGTACACCTCAAGCGCCTTGCCGCTGTTGCGATTCACCAACACGTACCAGGCGCTGGTGTCGACCGTCGCGGCCGAGGCCGGGGCGGCGCCGACGATGGTCGTCAGGCCCGCCAGGAGGGAGGCCACGACGAACGCGATCGTGGTGCCGAGTCGGCCACGCCGCCGGAACCAGCGGCGCGACAGCCTGGTCGCCGATGTTCGCGGCGCGGATGTCGAGGAGTCGTTCGCCCCGTCCATGGGGATGCTCCTTTTCATTGTCAGGGCCACACCACGCTGCCCGCGCGCATGGCCGCCGGGAAGAGATCCTGCCTTCGGTCGCCGGCGCTCCGGTCGTCGTCCTCACCGGGAAGCCGGTGCCGCCAGCGGGCGGGAAGACAACGGCAGGGGAGAACCGCTCGCGTCAGCTGACGCGCACCTGCTGCCACTGCTGTCGGCGCCGTCCCAGCCGCGGCATTGGACGATGCCGGCGCCGTCGTTGGTGGCGGCGCCCTGCACTTCGAGGCCTTGCCGCTCTTGCGGTTGATCAGCTGCAGACAGCGGCCGCCCAAGTCGTGGGGCTGGAACTGCTGGTTGGCAGCGTTGTTGTCCGCCCTCTGAACGATGCTGTCGTCCGTCGAGGAGTTGTGGACGTCCGGGACCTTGTTGGAGTGTCTGGACCGCAGCCGGTAGTGGCCATTGCCCGAGTCGACGAACTGCCATTGCTGCTGCGCCTGGTCGTTTCGCGACCACTGCGTGACGCGCGCCCCGTCGCTCGTCGCCAGGTTGTCCACGTCAAGTGCCTTGCCGCTGTTGCGGTTCACCAGCTCGTAAGGCGTTGGTGTCGATCCCGCCAGGTGGGGGCGGGGTGGTGCCCTTGTTGAGGGCGGATTCTGGCCGGTCCGCCACGAGTCGCTGTCCCGGATGCCCCACACCTTCCTCTCGCTCTCGGCTGTGACGCTGTTGAACCCGCAATTGAGGATCGTCGTGCACACGCTGTGGCTGAGCTTGTTCGCGGCGATGGCTGCGCCGAATTAGCGGCCGCTCTCGGCCGCCGAGGTGCCCAGCGTGGTGCCGATCTCGGCGGCGCCCGCCAACGCGATGATCGTCCCTGAGGCGATCAGCGCGGCGGCCAGCAGCCTTGCCAACGCCCTGAGTCGGCGTAACGGGGCGAGCCACAAGCACGTCCGCATCGGGTGATCCATCTTTCGTCCCTTCTGGCGGGCTGGCGAGGAGCGAACCTGTTCCCCTGGGGAACAGCCGGTGATCAGGTCGAACGACTCCACGGGGGCCGATCGCCGTGCGATGGGTGAGCGGGGACGGCACCGGCGTTCTCCGCGCAGACGTCCTGGTTGTTGGCCTGGGTGCCTGGAGGTTGTGAGGAATGCCGGCTCCGGCGACGAACCCCGGCCGCAAAGTGGGCCGGTCCAGCGGTGCGTAGCTCTCCGGGTTGCCGCCCCGTGCGCTGGTGGCGGGTAGAAGATCCGAGTGACGAGTGGGCGGCTGCCGCGGCTGAACCAGAGAACCACGGCCGCGCGTGCGGCGCGCAGACGCGCTTGGAGGGTGTGCGGCAGGCATGGATACCCCAGAGGTCGGCCGGCGGGCTCACCACACGGCGACGCCCGGCCCTCGGACGGCTCGCTGCCTGGGCCGCCTGGGTGCAGCCATACCGGAACGGGATGGAGTACGGCGTGAAATGGTGCGCGACACGGTGGTGCGGCGGCTTGCGGGGTCTGCAGGGACCGATCCACCCACAACAACGGTGTTCGATATGCCGAACTTCTGTCGATGTGTCAGACAAGTATGGATGATAGGCAGAGCACAAACGGCGTCAATACTCCCGACAGGATTCGACTGTCAGCCCCGAAAAGGAGCGGTGCTGTCGCGGATGACGAGCTCGGTGGCGAGCTCCGCGCGTGCGTACTCAAGCGGCTGGCCCTGGGCGAGGGTGATTACCATGCCGGCGGCGGTGGCGGCCATCTCGGCGAGCGGTTGGCGCACAGTTGTGAGTGGCGGAGTGAGCCACTGGCTCGGGAAGAGGTCGTCGAATCCGACGACGCTCAGGTCCTCGGGAACGCGTAGCCCGGCCTCGGCCGCCGCCCGGTACACGCCCAGCGCCTGGCCGTCGTTGCCTGTGAAGATGGCAGTCGGTGGCCCCTCAGGGAGGCGCAGCAGGTCCCGGGTGTGCTTGAGCCCGTCCAGGATCTGGAAGTCGCCGACGCGGATGAGGTCAGGGTCGACCGGGATGCCGGCCATGTCGAGGGCGGCCCGGTAGCCGTCCAGCCTGGCTCGGCTGGCCAGGATGTGTTCGGGGCCGGTGATGACGGCGATGCGCCGGTGTCCGAGTTCCAGGAGGTGCCGGGTGGCCGACAGGCCGCCGCCCCAGTTGTTCGCGCCCACCGACGGGGCGTCGTGGTTGGGGTCCCCGGTCCAGTCGAGGAGTGCGAACGGTATGCCCCGGGTGCGCAGCTGTTCGGCCTGCTCGTCACTGGGCCCTGAGAACACCGAGACGACGCCGGTCGGACGGCGGGCCAGCACGCCCTTGACCCACCCCTGCTCCGGAGTGTGGCTACCCCGCAGCTCTGACACCACCACGGCCAGTTGGTGTTCCGCGGCCACTCGCTGGGCGCCGCGGAAGATCTCGGTGGGGTAGGGGCCGCGCACCTCGTGGAAAACCAGTTCGAGCAGGGCGGCGGGCCCCGCCGTCTTCTGCCGCCGGTACCCGTGCTGGCGGATGATGTCCTCGATCAGTGAGCGGGTCCCGGGGGCAACATCGGCACGGCCGTTTACGACCTTGGAGACCGTGGCCACGGAGACCCCGGCGCGCTTTGCGATCTGTGCAATGGTCAGCGGTTCGCCCTGGCGGCCGTCGGCTGAGGACATACAGGCAGTGTACTGGCGCGCTCCGATTCTTTCGAAGAGGTTACCCCTGCCGCGCAACAAGGGCGATCGCAGGGCTTGACGATGCAAGGGGGTGCTTCTACGGTCCTCTCACCGCCATAACGATCGGTAGAACTCCCCAAAATCATTCGCTGAGGAGCCCGCGATGAAGAGGGATCTTTCTGCGTGCACTCGTATGGGAGCGCTCCCATGTCTGTCTCGGGGCTCCAGCTGTTGTCCGCCGTCAACCTGACGAACCCCACGGCCATGACGAGTACGCCCACCGAGCTCACGGTACGGACGCCGAAGTGAGCACCCAGTGGAGACAGACGGCCAGGCACCGAGAGCATCAACCGCGCCACATGCGCATCTCCCAGCCCTCCATCCCGCTCGCCGAGAAGAGTGATCCTCATGTCCGCATCCGCACAGCCGTACCTCCCCAGCCGCCGGGGAATGCTGGCGACCGCCACCGGACTGGTCGCGGGGGCTGCGATGCCGCTGGTCAACGCACAGTCGGCATACGCGGCGTCACCTCGTGCGGCGACCCAGGAGCCTCCGGGTGCCGCCGCGTCGTTCACGAATCCGGTGATCTGGCAGGACTTCGCCGACATCGACATCATCCGGGTCGGTGACACGTACTACTACTCGGCCTCCACGATGCACTATTCGCCGGGCGCGCCCATCCTGCGCTCCTACGACCTGGTCAACTGGGAGTTCGCCGGCCACTCGGTGCCGCGCCTGGACTTCGGCGCCAAGTACGACCTCAACGGCGGCCGCGGCTACGTCCGTGGCGTGTGGGCATCGTCGCTGGCCTACCGGCCGAGCAACCGGACCTTCTACTGGCTGGGCCAGATCGACTACGCCCGCACCTACATCTACACCGCCACATCGGTCGAGGGCCCTTGGACCCGGCACGCCGACCTGACGAACGTCTACTACGACGCCGGACTGCTCGTCGACACCGACAACACCCTCTACGTGGCCTACGGCAACACCCAGATCAGCGTCGCCCAACTCTCCCCCGACGGCAGAAGTCAGGTCCGCGCCCAGCAAGTGTTCTCCACCCCCTCCAGCATTGGAACCCTGGAGGGCTCCCGCTTTTACAAGATCAACGGGAGCTACTACATCTTCCTCACCCGCCCGGCCAACGGCCAGTACATCCTCAAGTCCACCTCCGGCCCGTTCGGCCCTTACACCCTGCGCCAGGTGCTCCTCAACCTGCCAGGACCGGTCCCCGGCGGCGGAGTCCCCCACCAGGGCGGACTCGTCCAGACCCAGTACGGTCAGTGGTACTACATGGCCTTCGTCGACGCCTATCCCGGCGGACGCGTCCCCGCCCTCGCGCCCGTCACCTGGACCTCCGACGGCTGGCCCCAGCTGCAACTCGTGAACGGCGCTTGGGGCACCACCTACACCATCCCCGACCTCCCCCCACCACCCCGCCAGGTCGAACCGCTCACCGGCGTCGACACCTTCCAGGGCACCACGCTCAAACCCGCCTGGGAATGGAACCACAACCCCGACAACACCCGATGGTCCGTCAACAACGGCCTACGCCTGACCACCGCCACCATCACCAACGACCTCTACTGGGCCAGGAACACCCTCACCCACCGCATCCAAGGCCCCACCTCCACCGCCACCATCGCCCTCGACCACGCCCAGATGCGCGACGGCGATCGAGCCGGCCTCGCCCTGCTCCGCGACTCCTCCGCCTGGATCGGCCTTAAACGCGACAACGGCACCACCCGACTGATCATGGTCGACGGCCTCACCATGGACAGCAACTGGAACACCACCGGCACTGGCACCGAACGCGCTACGACGGCCATCACCGGCACCCGGATCTGGCTCCGCGCCAACGCCGACATCCGCCCCGGCACCGGCCGCCAAGCCCGCTTCTCCTACAGCACTAACGGCACCACCTACACCACCCTCGGCCCCGCCTTCACCCTGAACAACGCCTGGCAGTTCTTCATGGGGTACCGCTACGCCATCTTCAACCACGCCACCCAAGCCCTCGGCGGCTCAGTCACCGTCAGTCGATTCGAACTGACCGCGCCCTGAACGCGTTCGCCCGCCGGTGATCCCGGCCGGACGTTCACGTGACCGCGGGCTCGTCGAGTTCAGACGTCCGACGATGCTTTCCATCCCGATGAAGGGAGAAGTACATGCCCATGCCCATCGCTCAACACCATACGGAGTCACGTCATGTCGCTGCGTAAGCTCTTACTCACTCCTGTCGCCTTCGCGGCGGCGCTCGTCATGGCCACGGGCGGCCCGGCGGTGAGCAGCAGTCACGGCGAAGGCACGTCTGCCACGCACGCCGGCACCGCGTCGGCGGCCGCCGGGTGCGGCCAGGCCCCGACGCTCCAGGACGGCACGCACACGATTCAGAGCGGCGGCAAGAACCGCAGCTTCATCCTGGACGTCCCCGACAACTACGACCGCAACCGCCCCTACCGGCTGGTCCTGGGATTCCACTGGTGGGGCGGCACCGCCACCGACGTCTCTACCGGGCAGACCGTGGAGCGGGATGTCTGGGCCTACTACGGGCTCAAGCGGCTGGCGAACAACAGCACCATCTTCGTCGCACCCCAGGGCCTCAACAACGCCTGGGCAAATGCCGGCGGCGAGGACGTGACCTTCGTCGACGACGTCCTCAGGAGGGTCGAGGGAGACCTTTGCGCCGACACGACGCGGCGGTTCGCCCTGGGCTTCAGTTATGGCGGCGCCATGAGTTACTCGCTCGCCTGCTCCCGACCGAACGTCTTCCGCGCGGTCGCGGTCTACGGCGCCCCCGGGCAGATCAGCGGGTGCGCCGGCGGCACCGGGGGCGTCGCGTACTTCGCGGCGCACGGCGTCAGCGACAACATCGCCGGCGGACGATCGCTTCGCGACAGGTTCGTCAGGAACAACGGCTGCACAGCCCAGAACCCGCCCGAGCCGCAGCAGGGCAGCCTGAGGCACATCTCCACGACCTACTCGTCATGTGCGGCCGGCCGTCCGGTCGTCTGGGCCGCGTTCGACGGCGGGCACATCGCCGCGCCACAGGACGGAGCCCCCGGGGACAGCGGCTCCAGAACCTGGCTGCCCGGCGAGACGTGGAGGTTCTTCACGCAGTTCTAGCCTCACGGCAGGAGCACCCGGGGGTGGCTCACTACCGGGCTCCATCCCCGGACGCTCGCATGACTCGCATTGCGAAGCCGGACTTGTGGGGCGGAGGGCGACGGTGCGGGGGCTCGGTAGCGCGCGTCCCGGCTGCCGGGCGAGTTCCTCAGATGCGAGCCCGCCTCTGGGTGGGCTGATCCGCGGCGCAGCCGCATGCCTCGCGCGTGGGGCGCCACAGAAAGGCGAGCTGACACCACACCAGGAGGTCGTGCTGCGGCTGAACCACCGGCAGATGGGCGTCGGCGGCAACGGCAGCTGGGGCGCCCACACCCTCGACGCGTACGAGCTGTTCGCCGACCGGGACTACACCTACAGCTACCGGCTACGGCCCCTGTCGACCGTCCACCGGGAGATGGCGCTGTCCCGACGGCCCGTGGGCGAGTGAGGGGAGAGCCAACGTGCGCCAAGTCGCGCGTCACATCTCCGGCAAGGCGAGAACCCACCACGTGAGGAGTGATCATGACATCGAGACCGCCGCTCCTGGCCCGCCCGACATCCACCCGCGCCGTCGCCTGGCTGATGAGCCTGCTGTTCGTCATGACCCTGTTCCAAGGCGGTGCGGCGCGGGCGGACAACCCCATCGTCCAGACCATCTACACCGCCGACCCGGCGCCCATCGTTCACAACGACCGGGTGTACCTCTACACGGGCCACGACGAGGACGGCTCGACCGGGTTCAATATGAGGGACTGGCGGGTGTTCTCGTCCTCGGACATGGTGAACTGGACCGATCACGGCTCGCCGCTGAGCCTCGCCGCCTTCAGCTGGGCCAGCGCCAACGCCTGGGCTGGCCACGTCGTGGCCAGGAACGGCCAGTTCTACTGGTACGTGCCGGTGACGAACCGGGCCACGGGGCGGATGGCCATCGGGGTGGCCGTCTCGAACAGCCCCACCGGCCCCTTCAGGGACGCCCTGGGGCATCCGCTGGTCGAGAACGGCGAGATCGATCCCGCGGTGTTCATCGACGACGACGGCCAGGCCTACCTCTACTGGGGCAATCCGAATCTCTGGTACGTGAGACTGAACTCCGACATGGTCTCCTACCTGGGCGGCCCAACCCGGATACCTCTCACCGTCGAGGGATTCGGACGCCGCACCGGGAACCCGGACCGCCCCACCCTCTATGAGGAAGGGCCGTGGGTCTACAGGCGCAACGGCCTGTTCTACATGGTGTTCGCGGCGAACTGCTGCGCGGAGTCCATCGCCTACTCCACGGCCCCCGGCCCCACTGGGCCCTGGACCTATCGGGGCACCATCATGCCCGCACAGGGCAGCAGCTTCACCAACCACCCGGGAGTCATCGACTTCCGCGGAAACTCGTATTTCTTCTACCACAACGGGGCGTTGCCCGGAGGTAGCGGCTTCACCCGCTCGGTCGCCGTGGAGAGGTTTCAGTACAACGCCGACGGCACCTTCCCGACGATCAACATGACCAGCGTCGGGGCGCCGCAGGTGGGGACGCTGAACCCGTTCGTCCGCCAGGAGGCGGAGACGAACGCCTGGGCTTCCGGGGTCGAGACGGAGCCGTCGAGCGAAGGCGGAATGAACCTCGGCTACATCGACAACGGAGACTGGATCAAGGTCAAGGGCGCCAGCTTCGCTACCGGAGCGAGCTCCTTCAGCGCCAGAGTGGCCTCCGCGGCCAGCGGCGGAACCATCGAACTACGCACGGACGGCCCAGGCGGCCCGCTGGTGGGCACCTGTGCCGTTCCCGGCACCGGCGGCTGGCAGAACTGGGTGAACATCTCCTGCCCGGTGAGCGGGGCCACCGGAACACGCGATCTCTACCTCCGGTTCAGCGGCGGAAGCGGCAGCCTCTTCAACGTGAACTGGTGGCAGTTCTCCCGTTGAGCGCTCAGTTCCCGAGGGCTCAACATCCCCGCCCCAGAGCTCCTCTTCCTCATGGCCAGGCCTGGCCGGGGCGTGGGCAGGCCTGGCGAGACGAGGTGAAGCGATGTGGTTCCGAGACCGGTCGACCGGGACAGCGCAGGTCAACGACAACGTCCAGAAGGAGGAACAATGACGTCACACCGAAATGAATCCATGGGCACAGAGCCGAAATCTCCAAGCCGGAGGTCCGTTCTGGCGACGATGAGTGCCCTACCGGTCCTCGCGGCCGCGACGCCGGCCGTCGGAGCATCCAGAGCACCATCCGCGGCGGCTGCCGATGTGATCGTCGACCCGTCGGCGGCGCGGCAGACGATTCGGGGCTTCGGTGGCATGAACCACACGGTCTGGATCAACGACCTGACACCTGCCCAGAGGGACACGGCATTCGGCAATGGCGAAGGGCAGTTGGGGCTCTCCGTGCTGAGAATCCCCGTCCACGAGGACCGGGCCAACTGGAGCCGTGAGGTGACGACGGCGAGGCGGGCGATCGAGCACGGGGCGACCGTCATCGCATCGCCGTGGAATCCCCCCGCTCAGATGGTCGAGACCTTCGTCCGCGGCAATCAGGCCGACGCGAGGCGCCTCCGATATGACATGTACGGCGCTTATGCGCAGCACCTGAACGACTTCGTCGGATTCATGAGGACCAACGGAGTGAACCTGTATGCCATCTCGGTGCAGAACGAGCCCGACTACGCGCATGACTGGACGTGGTGGACTCCGAGCGAGATGATCCGGTTCCTGCGGGAGAACGCCAACTCGATCAGTACCAAGGTCATCGCCCCGGAGTCCTTCCAGTACGTGAAGAGCTTCTCGGACCCGATCCTCAACGATTCCCAAGCGCTCGCCAACCTGGACATTCTCGGGGCGCACCTCTACGGCACGCCGTACCAGAACTTCCCCTACCCCCTCTTCAAGCAGAAGGGCGGGGGTAAAGAACTGTGGATGACCGAGGTCTACTACCCCAACAGCAGTGATTCGGCCGACCTCTGGCCCCAGGCGCTCGACGTTGGAGAACACATCCACCGGGCCATGGTGGATGCCGAGTTCCAGGCGTACGTGTGGTGGTACATCCGGCGTGGCTACGGCCCCATGCGGGAGGACGGGCAGATCAGCAAGCGCGGCGCAAGCATTGCGCACTTCTCGAAGTTCGTCCGCCCAGGGCATGTGCGGATCGACGCGACATCGAATCCCCAGTCGAACGTCTACGTCTCGGCGTACAGGGGCAGCGGCTCTCGGGTTGTCATCGTCACCATCAACAAGGGGGCCTCGCAGGTGAGTCAGCAGTTCACCCTGCGGAACAACACTTCGTCCGGCGTGACGTCCTGGTTGACGGACGCAGGCAGGAACCTCGCGTCCCAGGGCAGGATCACCATGTCGAACGGCTCCTTCACAGGGCAGCTTCCCGCTCGAAGCGTGACGACCTTCGTGACCGGGTAAAGCGAACCACCGCCATTCCCGCATCCAGGAGTATTTTGACTCCGGTCACACGCTCGGTGCCGTCGAGCAGCAACCACCAGCCGGACGCAGCGGGGGCCGTTCCGGTGGCGTGCTGGTCACCAGCACGCCACCGGAACGGCCCGACCGTAGTGGACGAGGAAAGTAGGCCTCCGTCTGGCGCGCAGCCGCTCGTCGGTCGCACATACGTCAGGTCGCCGTCGGCGGACAAGCCGTCGGCGCGGGCCTGGTCAGCGAGGTACTGCGGCCAGTGCGAGGGCAGTTCGATGTACTGTCGCGTGACTTTGGCCCGGCAGCAGACGGCGATCGCCTCGGACTTCCTGCACCGGGAACGTGCTTGCCCCAGTGCACGGCCTGTCACACGGCCACTCGTGGCGCTCGGCCTGTAGGTCTATTGGGCCGTGTGAACGCGGAGGTCGGTCTGCCCGTAGGGGCGCACGGTGATCGGTCCGAGGAGGCCGTAGGACTGGTGGCCGTTGTAGGCGGCGTTGCCGATCAGGGTGCTCAGGTGGACCTGGATAATGTTCTTTCCAGGGCGGAGGTAGCCCTGGAGGTCGATTCCGTTGGGGTCGATCTGGTCGAGGTGGGGGAGGGCGCGTCCGTTGAAGGTCACGGATGCCAGTCCTCGTATGTCGTTCAGGTCGAGGTAGGCGCCGGTTCCTCCGGTCCAGCCGGGGCCGATGTCGATCGTGGTGGTGTAGGTCGCTGTTCCGGACTTGTTGTCCAGGCCGGTGATGTGCTGCCAGTCGGGGAGCTTGCCCTGGGCGTCGGTCCTGAGGCTGATGGGGGCCAGGGCGGTTTTGTCTGTGTCGTTGGGGCTGGAGCCTGCCTGCCAGGAGGTCGCGTCGAGTGTCCAGTTGGTGGGGGTGAGGGGGCAGGGACGCGGGGGATGGCGGCCTTCGCCGTCCGGTTGCCGTCCAGCCGGGTGGTGTAGGTGCCGGGCTGAGTGTCCCGGACGACGAGGTGGCCCTGGCTGTCGTACAGGACCTGGTCGGCGGTGGTGGACGTGGCGGCCGTGCGAGGGGTGCGCGGGGTGTCGCTGTTGCCGCGGGTGACGGCGATCAGGGTGCTGTCGCCGGACTTCAGCTTCACGTTGACTGTGGTCGCGCCCTTGGCGATGGTGTGCTCGGCGATGGGGGTTACCGTTCCGGTCCAGGCGTTGTAGAGGTAGGGCTTGCCGTGGCCCTTCAGGGTGACGTCCGTGGTCACGGTGGAGCCGCCGGAGTTGAACAGGTAGTAGTAGTCGGTGTCGGCGGTGCTGCGGTGCAGCGTGACCAGCGGTGCGGGCTGGGCGAACGTCGCTGAGGATTGCACGCCTGCGCGGCGCAGGGCGGCGAGTACGTCCTTCTCTTCTGCCACCTGCCGCACCCCTCGGGTGGCGAGCAGTTGCCTGCTGACGGTCTGCAGCGCGGCGTCCTGGGCGGGGTGGTTGCCGCGTACCCGGCTGGGGATGTCGCCGACGACGATCACGGGCAGACCGGCCCTGGCCCAGCTGAGGACGCGGCGTGCGCTGGTCAGGTCCAGGGTCGGGTTGGTGTTGGCGTTGGCGGTGTTGTCCAGTACGAAGGCCTTGTAGCCAAGCCCGGAGGCGTCGAGGCGACCGTCCGTGACCCGTGCTGCCGGGTCGGTGACGAGGGTGTCGTTCATGAAGCCGTAGGTGTAGCCGGCCCTGGCCAGAGACTGGTCGGTGAAGTAGAGGCTGTTGGCACCGCCGGCGTTGTGGCCGTAGTCGTCCCGGTAGATCGCGACGTCGTTGCGCAGGCCGCCTCTGCGCAGAACGGTCTGCAGCCGGCCGACGTAGTCGTTCGTCTTCTTGTCGTCGTCGAAGGTGGGGTTCTGCGGCCCGTAGACGTCGGAGATGAGTGAGCCGAAGGGGGAGAAGCCGGGCCAGGATGATGCCGCGCCGGGTGACTGGTCGGCCCAGCCGTGCCACACGATCTGGTTCACACCGACCGAGAACTGCTGGTTCACGTGGGCGAGTAGGGTCTGGCGGGGAATGGCGGCGTTCGGCATCAGGG
This sequence comes from Streptomyces sp. KM273126, assembly GCF_004337435.2. NCBI lineage: Bacteria > Bacillati > Actinomycetota > Actinomycetes > Kitasatosporales > Streptomycetaceae > Streptomyces > Streptomyces sp. KM273126. Next base: position 2,035,628 of record NZ_SJXB02000002.1, read on the forward strand.
CGCAGCACTCGGTCGAGACGACGTTCTTGCCCGCCTGGGCGGCCGCGCCGGACAGGGAGCGCCAGACGTCCGAGCCCGTGGTGGTGATGTATCCGCCGTTGAATCCGTCGTTGAACGACAGGTCTTCGCCCTCGGGAATGTCGAGGACGGTCGCCATCTCCGCCGGGTCCAGGGAGGTCGGCCCCCAGGAGCTGTATGCCTGGCCGCGCAAGGTCAGTCCGAGACCGGCGGCCCATGTCTTGAGGGGCTTGAGGTGGTAGTCGCGGAACAGGTCCGACAAGGTCTGGTTGTAGTCTTCGCGGATGCGCTCACCCACGCCCTTGGAGAAGTCGAACGCCGGCGAACTGGTCCCGACGGCCGCCAGGTAGGGGACTAGGGAGTAGCCGCGGCGCTTGTGGAACTGCCGCAGGAAGTCAGCGGTCCAGGAACGGACCTGCTCGCCCTCGCGGTTGAGTTCGAGCGAGTCGAAGAACATGGAACCGCCGCTGTTCTTCATCGCGGCACGGAGCTGGGGGGTGAGTACCTTGCTCTCCCAGTAGTCCTTGACGGCGCTGAAGCCGGACGCCGAGAAGTGGTCGACGAGGTACGTGGTCGACGGGGTGGAGGCCAGGGCGACGGTCTGGCCGGTACCGGCCATCCAGGCGCCCACGATGACATACCGGCCGTCTTGAGGGGCCGTCCAGGAGACCTGGCCGTTGGCGACGTGGCGCGTCAGCTCCACGGCGCTGTCGGGGTCCAGGACGGGCACGGCCTCCCCCGACGCGGCGCAGTTGTCGACGCACCGGTAGGCGAGGACCGCTTGGAGGTCCCGCTCGGTCACCCCGGCAGGCAGCGCGGAGGCGGGGACGGGACCGGTGAACGTCTCACCCGGATCGAGCCACTGGCGGCCGAAGGTGATCTCCTTGGCGGACCCGGGCCCGTCAGGGGTGACGGTCTGGGTGCCTGCCGACCAGCCGGGGGTGTAGATCTGGTCCACGCGCAGGCCCGCCGCCTTGCCCGCCCGCAGCAACTCGGTCAGCGCGCGCGTCCACGCCGGAGTACCCCAGCTCATGGTCTTCGGGTCGTAGCCCGGCGCCTTCTCCAGTACCTGCGTCAGCTGGTTGGCCTCCAGGCCGCCGGCGCCCGACTCCTTCATCTGCCGCACCTGTTCCTTGATCGACTGTTCGGTCATCAGGCCGCCGGTGTCCCAGAACCGGTACAACGGTCTTTCCGCCATGCCCGGGTTCGCGAAGTTTCCGCCGTCAGCGCTGTGCCGGACGGGAGTGGGCGCCGGTTCTTGCGCCGAGTGGGCGACCGTTGGGGTACTGGCCGCGAGTGTGCCGGCCGTGAGAGCCAGGACCGCCGTGCAGGCGGCGAGTCCGGACAGAGGTGCACGTGGTGCGAGGCGGCTCAGTCTGTTGCTCATGTTCAGCCTTTGCGGAGAAGGATGCTGGTGCGGCTCTTTCGGTACAGCTCGTCGGTGAAGGGGCGGAGGCGTGACTCAGGGGCGTCCGGCACCGGCTGCGAGAAGAGGTTCCACCGCTGCACTTCATGAATTGAAACGATTCAAGTCCAGGTGTTTTGACGCTATGCTGCTCTTCGCGCACCCGTCAAGAGTCGTGCATGCCTTCCGGCTTTGGCTTTCCCGCTGCGAAGCGGCTCGCCGGCGGGCCGGTCACCTCCGGGACCGCCGGTCTGGGCGCGCCCGCCGGAGCTGGGCGGCCCCTCCGGACCGGACACGAGCGCGGCCCTGACGGAGCGTGGACCCGTCTCGATCGTCCGCGGCGCTTCGGCCCCGTATCGGCGGCGGTGGATGCACTGCGTGTGCAGCATGCCCAGGTGTGCGCGGCTGGACGACGACGCCTGGAGTGGTTTCCGGAAGGGATGAGGGTGTGTGGAGGAAAGCCGTGCGTCGCCAACGGCCGACTGCAGCAGGTCGTGAAGACGGAACACCCTCGCAAGCTGGTATGGCGATCCTGGCGTGCCCCCGGACGGCTCTGCTCGGCTATGGGCCGAGCAGATGCCGCGACAGTCGGCCTGCGCTGGTGTCTGAGCTCCCGGCGCAGGCCCGAATGCGCCCTTGTGCCCTATCGGGCACCCGGCTTTCGGGGACGCCCCAGACGGCGAAGGCGAGTACGGTCACGGCGGTTTTCTGAAAGAGCACCAGTTCGAAGAGACCGGGGATCCTGCGCGGCCAGAGGGCGAGGACGGTCCACAGCCCGGCGAAGACGACGTACTCGAACGTCCGCCACGACTCGATGACGATGCGGTCATCGGCGGCGTCGGTCATCATCACGATGCCGTTGACGAGGGCGCCGACGGTCGCGACGGCGTCGATGACCAGCAGGCCCCGGCCTATGCGGTCGGCCTTGGTGCTCGGAGCGTCGGGATGGGCGGTCGGTGCCCGATGGCGTGGTGTTCAGCATGGTGGTTCTTCCTCTCTCAGTTACGGTGCGTCCGGGCGCGGCACAGGGTGACCAGGAGTACGGCGGACGTGGCGAGGATCAGGCCGACGAACCCGGGGTGGATGTCCTTGGCCAGGCTCGGGGCGCGGTCGGCCGCACCAGCCACACCACGAGCGGGATCGCGAAGGCGGCGGCGAGGAGAGCGGCTGCCCGCTGGACCGCCCGGTCAGGTCTCGTACTGGGTGGTGGTCCGGCGGTCACAGCGCCGACCGGGCCGCCACTCACGACAAGGTCGCCGCGCTCGTTCGAATCCTCGCTTTGATCCTCGCTGGTCAAGAGGGACCGGCCGGGGCCTGGCACCTCATAGGTCCGTGACGGCGTTGTGTAGGCGCGTCGTACGTGTGTCGTCCTGGTTTGAGGTCTGGCTCACGACGTGGTCCCGGGCGAACCGGGGGGCGATCCCGTACACCTTGCGGAACGCCTTGTTGAAAGTCTGCAGGTCCCTGAACCCGACCATCGGGGCGATGGTCTTGACCGGGAGCGCCGTACGCGTCAGCAGGTGATGGGCACGGTTCATCCGGCGCTTCCTCATGTGGGCCACGACAGTGGTGCCGAGCTGGGCGCGGAAGAGCCGTGTGAGGTGGTTGTGCGATACCCCCACTTCTGTGGCGAGTGATGCGACACTGATCGGTTCGGTCAAATGTGCCTCGATGTGGGCGAGCGCGGAGCGGATGGCGGGGTGGAGGCCGGACGCCTCGTTGTAGCGAGATGCCTGACGGGCCGCCAGATAGTGAAGCAGGCTCCACAGTTCGGCCTGCGCGAGCTGAGGGAATCGGGTACGGGCCTCAAGTGCCGTCTGGAACCGTTCTTGGACACGATGCAGATCGGCTCCGCAGTCCAGCATCACGGGCAGCTCGGGCGAGTCCTCGTCCGGGAGTCCAGGCAGCCGGATGTGGGCGAAGAAGTGGCGCGACTTTCCCCGGTAGCGGTAGCGCGTGGCGACTCCCGGTGGGACGAGGCTGACAAGGCCCGGCGCGATCGCCATGGCAGCGCCGCACACCTCCAACTCGCCCACGTACCCGTAGAGGTGAAGGGACCACAGGTCGGGCAGGCACCAGTCGTCGACGGGGCTGTCCACGCCGTGCAGACCAATGCCCAGGTCCGCGATGAGGGGCGGATGTGTGAGGGGCACTTTCCAGGCGGACGCCTTCCGATCCGGCATGGGGCGACGCTACACAGCGTCGGCGAGGTCCGGCCAGAGGCATGCGAGCGAAGTTCTGATCTCGAACCGGAAGGTGAGAACAGACCAGCGAAATCAACTTCTGACCATTGGCTTTGGTGTCGGAGGCCTTCTACATTCCTCCGAAACCAACCAGGACGGCTCTCGTCGAGGTGATCTCGCCATGCCCGAAGGACCAGTCGCGACGGGCCCCTTCCAGCCCACCGTGGAATCGTTGTCGACGTTCGAGTGCCCGGACTGGTTCCGGGACGCCAAGCTGGGCATCTGGTCCCACTGGGGACCACAGTCCGTGCCGCGCTACGGCGACTGGTATGCGCGCAATATGTACATTGAGGGGTCCCCTCAGTACCGCTACCACGTCCGGACCTACGGCCACCCCTCCCAATTCGGCTACAAGGACCTGGTGGGCCTGTGGAAGGCGGAGCGGTTCGACCCCGACGAGCTGATGGACCTTTACGTCAGGGCCGGCGCCCGATACTTCGTCGCCCTGGCCTCCCACCACGACAACTTCCTCAACTACGCCTCCCGGCTGCACCGCTGGAACTCCGCTGAGGTCGGTCCCGGCAAGGACGTGGTGAAACTGTGGCGTGAGGCGGCACGGGGGCGGGGGCTGCGTTTCGGTCTGTCCGAACACCTCGGGGCCGCGTTCAGCTGGTGGTCGGTGAACAAGGGAGCGGACACCACCGGACCCCATGCCGGCGTCCCCTACGACGGCACCGACCCCGCCTTCGAAGACCTCTATCTGCGTAACCACGAACACTTCGTGCCCGGCCGACGCCCTGATCCGGTCGTCCCCTGGTACGCGGCCGACGCAGGCTGGCAGGAGCGCTGGCTGGATCTGGTCACCGAGATGATCGATCTGTACGAGCCCGACCTGCTCTACTCCGACGGAGCACCTCCCTTCGGGACGGCCGGCATGGCCCCCGGACTACGGGCGGCCGCGCACCTGTACAACAGCAGTGCGGCCCGCCACGACGGCAGCAACCAGGCGGTCTACACCCACAAGGAGCGGCACGGAGAGATTCGGCGGATCGGGGTGCTGGACGTGGAGCGCAGCCAGGAATCCTCGGTCTCCCCGGTGCCCTGGCAGACCGACACCTGCCTCGGCGGCTGGTTCTACGACGTGCGTTCCGTCTACAAGACCCCCGCCCACGTCATCGAACTCCTCGTCGACATCGTTGCCAAGAACGGCAGTCTGCTGCTGAACGTGCCCCAACTGCCGGACGGCAGCATCGACGACGAGTGCCGGCACCTGCTGAAGGAACTCGCCGTGTGGATGGACGTGTGTGGCGAGGCGGTCCACGGGACCAGGCCGTTCCAGGACGGAGCCGAAGGGCCCAGCGCCGTCGTGGTGGACGGCTTCCGCGAGGAACGTGTGGCGTGGACCGAGGCCGACTACCGCCTCACCCGGCGGGGGAACACCGTCTACGCCTTCCAGATGGCCTGGCCCGGCGACCGCCGGGCGATCGTGCGCAGTCTCGGCCCCGACACCGAGATCGCGTCCGTGCGGCTGCTGGGCGCGGGACCGGTCGACCACCACCAGGTCTACCCGGAAGGAGAACTGGTGGTGGACCTGCCCGACCGAGCCCCCACACGTTACGTCAGCTGCCTGGCCATCGAGGTGAGATGAATATGTCCACGGTCACACGAAGGAAGCTGCTGCGCGCGGGTGCCGCACTGGGAATGTCGGCAGCGGCTGCCACGGGCATGACGGCCTGCGGCGCGTCCCGCCGCAAGGGCGACCTGGTCTTCGGTTTCCACGGCGACACCGTCTCCATCGGCATATTCCGGCAGATCGTCGCCCAGTACCGCCGCAAGAACCCCGGCAGGCGGATCAGCTACACCTACGCCGACCCCTCGGGCTTCTTCCGCCGGCTACCGCTGATGTTCCGTGCCGGCACCGCGCCCGACGTGATGATCGTGGCCGAGAGCTGGGTGTCCGGGCTGAGTGAGCTGAACGCCTACGCCGACCTCTCGTCGTTCATCCGGCGCGACGGCGTCGACGAAGGGCAGTGGGTGCCCGGTGCGCTGAATCCCGCCCGGATCGGCGACAAGGTGCTGTGCCTGCCCTTGGTCGTCTACCCCAAGGGCGTCACGTACAACAAGACCCTGCTGGACAAGCTCGGTATCGGCCCGCCGCAGGACGGCTGGCGCGAGCGCGACTTCGTCGAGATGGCCACGGAGGCGACATTCGGCTACGGCAACGGCCGCACCTGGGGCATGCGCAACGGGTTCGCCGACCCGCTGATCTACGACGTTCCCACCGTCCACGGCGGTCTTCCCTTCGACCCGGTCACCAGGAAGATGACCGCCACGGACGACCGCATGGTCTCCTCGTTCCACCTCATGTACGACCTGGTCCGCACCCGGCGCGCGATGCCCGCGGCAGGACGCGGCGACTACGCGGCGGGGTTCTCCAGCGGCCTGTTCGCGATGGACACCTTCCTCGGGTACTCGCTCACCGGCCTCAACCGCGAGATCGGCGACCGGTTCGAGTGGGGGGTCGCGCCGTACCCGAAGGAGTGGAAGGGCACCTTCCAGAGCAACAACGTAGCGGTCTTCGAGGGGTCGGAGCGCAAGGAAGAGGCCTGGCACTTCGCCAGTTTCATGGCCACCGACCCCGAGGTCCAGCGTCTCCTGGGACGGCTCGGCACCCCGGCGCTGCGGACTGCCACGAAGGAGTGGCAGCGGAACCTGTCCGCCTCCGACCGGGCGCTGCCCTGGGACCGGATGATCGAGGGCATGGAGCAGCAGGTCGTGGCCTTCCAGGGTGGCTTGTTCAACAAGGTCTGGGACCTGCTGACTCAGCAGGTGGAGGCCATGGAGAGCCGGGGAGTTCCGGTCAAGGACGTACTTCAGGTGCTGCAGGAACGGGGCACGCAGATCCTGCGTGCCTGAGTGAGCGGAGACATGATCGTGACGACACGCTGGCGGAGACTGCGGCACTCGGAGTCCGCGGCTTTCTGGCTCTTCCTGACGCCCTGGCTTGTGGGCCTCCTCGGCCTCACCCTCGGGCCCATGCTGTTCTCGCTGTATGCGGCCTTCACCCGGTGGAACGGGGTCACCGCGTCGGAGTGGATCGGGTTGCAGAACTTCCGGGTGCTGTTCACCACGGACCTGGACTTCTGGCCCTCGCTCGGGCACACCTTCCTCTACGCCGGGGCCCGGGTGGTCCTCGGCACCGTGGTGGCTCTGGCCCTCGCGGCCATGGTCAACACCCGTGTCATCGGACGCACGTTCTTCCGGACGGTGTTCTTCCTGCCCGCCATCGTCACCGGCGTGCCGCTTTTCGTGGTCTGGCAGTGGATGTTCGACCCCCAGGCCGGGATCCTCAACTACCTGCTGGGCGCGGTGGGGATCGACGGCCCCGACTGGCTCTCCAGCACTACCTGGGCGATACCCGCACTGGTCTTCATGAGCCTCACCGCGACCGGGGGCGCGATGATCATTTTTCTCGCGGGGCTCCAGGACGTCCCCGTGGAACTGCGTGACGCGGCCCTCGTGGACGGCGCCGGCTGGTGGCAGCGGTTCATCCGTATCACCGTGCCGCTGCTGTCCCCGGTCATCCTGTTCAACGTGATCATGGGCCTGATCTCCTCGCTCCAGGTGTTCGCGGAGCCCTTTGTGATGACTGATGGCGGACCCGAGCACTCCACCTACTTCCTCGGCCTGTACCTCTTCAAGGAAGCGTTCTCGTACTCGAACGTCGGCTACGCCTCCGCGCTCGCCTGGGTGCAGTTCCTGATCGTCGTGGTGCTCACGGTCGCCGTGCTGCGGTTCTCCCGCCGCCACGTCCACTACCTCGGCTCCTGAAAGGCACCGGACCATGTCAGACATCCGCACATCCGCCGGGGCGCCCGCGACAGCCACCGGAACGCCGGCGAACGCGGATCCGGGCAATGACCCGGGCGCCGCCTCGGCTCGCACGCTCCGGCTGCCCCTCACCCGCGGCCGCGTAGCTCTCGTCCCGCTCTACGTCCCCCTGTGCATCGCTGCCTTCTTCTTCATCCTGCCCTTCCTGTGGATGCTCTCCGGTGCCTTCAAGGACGCCGGCGAGATCGCCGCCTACCCCCCGCGGCTGTGGCCCGAGAACATCGACGGCCGGAACTTCTCCGCCTCCGCTGCCGGGGTGTCCATGTGGCGGTACTTCGGCAACTCGCTGTTCGTGGCCGTCGTCTCCACCATCGGGACCCTGGTGTGCTCCTCCATGACCGCTTTTGCCTTCGCCCATCTGCGTTCACGTGCCCGCGGCCCGCTCTTCGCGGCGCTGCTCGCCACGATGATGCTGCCGCCGTTCATCACCCTCATCCCGTCCTACGCGATCTACCAGGAGCTCGGCTGGCTCGACAGCTATCTCCCCCTGACCGTGCCGAGCTTCCTGGGGGTGGGCTGCGCCTTCTACATCTTCCTGCTGCGACAGTTCTTCCTCGGCATCCCCAGGGAGCTCTTCGAGGCGGCCCGCATGGACGGCGCGGGCCGGCTGCGCCAGTTCGCCTTCATCGCGCTGCCCCTGTCCAGACCGGCCCTGATCACTGTCGCCCTCTTCCAGTTCGTCGCCTCCTGGAACGACTTCTTCGGACCCCTGATCTTCCTCACCGACGCCTCGAAGTTCACGCTGCCCGTGGCCATCAACTTCTTCCAGAGTCTGTACGCCGCCGACTACGGCAGGTTGCTGGCGGCCAGCTGTGTCACCGTGGCTCCGGTGATCCTGTTGTTCCTGGTCGCGCAGAAATTCTTCGTCCAGGGCGTCGCCACGACCGGCGGCAAGTCGTAGGCGGCGAAGCAGAAGTTGAGCGGCGATCGGCGGTCCGGACGCGGTGACCGCCGTCGCGGCGGCCGGGCCGTTGCCGGGTGCGTGGCGCCTGTCCTCACCACCGAAGACTGTGCCTTCGAGTCGGCCCTTTGCGCCACCCGCCGCGGTGGGCGGGCGCCCGTGAAACTGCCGGGACCGCCGTGCTGAAGGGCGCTCCTGTGGACGCGGAGCTCCTCGATCAGGCCGTCGTCCTGCCTGGTCGGGGGCCTTCATGCCCGACCTGGCAGCCCATGACGACGACGTGACGCTGTTCCTGGCCGGTCTCCCCGAGCCGGACGAGAGCACTGCGGTACCCACCGCACACGAAGCTCGAAGCGGCACATCGGAAGGTACCTGGCGCCTGATCGTCACTGTTGCGCGGGCTTGACGCTGCTGGTTGGCTCCTCCGCGCGCCCAAGGCTGATCCCGCCTGCTCCCAGGTTCCCCACATACCAGCGATTCAACACGCTCACGGGTCGGCTGCATCGGGTCTGAGCGATGGGACATCTGCTCCCGGGCGGCGCCGTCGGCCAGGTGTTTGAACTGCTGGCGGCTTCTGCCGTGTGCGGGACGACAAGGCTTCTCGCCGGGAAAAGGTGTGCGGCTCCCCGCCTCACTCGGAGGCGGGGAGCCGCGTGATGGCATGGCCGGGCCCGGTGACGGGCCGACGGTCAGGAGGGGATGATCCGCCACTGCTGTTGCTGTTGCGACATGTAGGTCCGCTGTCCGACGGCGGTGCCGTCGGCGGTGAGCGCGTCGTGGACGTTGAGGGAGAGGCCGCTGAAGCGGTTGGTGAGGAGGTAGTGGCCGTCGCCGGTGGGTGTGATGGCCCAGTGTTGCTGTGGTGCCTTGGCGTCGGTCCAGATGTCGGCGTTGCCGTCTTCGGCGCGGGAGAGGCCGGCGACCTCAAGGAGTTTGCCACTGCTGACGTTGCGGATCTTGTAGTAGCCGTCTCCGGTGCTGGTGAAGGTCCACTTCTGGTTCGCCGTGTTCTTCCAGGACCACTGGAGGACCTTGGTGCCATTGGCGGCGCCGGCGACGTCGGCGACCTTGCCGCTGTGGCGGGCGACGAGTCGGTAGGCGGTGCTGTTGCCGGGCAGGGTGGTGGACCGGAGTTTCGGTTTGGTGGTGCGACCGCCGATGCGGAGGCCGCCGATGTTGGCGTAGTCGCCGCTGGCGGCGTTGACCTGGATGCGGACGAAGCCGGCGTTCCGGGCGGGCCATTCGGTGAATTTGAGGGTGCGGTCCGCGGCCCAGGTGCCCTCCTTGACCTGGGTGAAGGTGGTGCCGTCGGTGCTGGTGGAGATGGAGTAGGAGGTGATGTCGCCGTCGGTGGAGCCGGTGCGGTTCCACTGTTTGGGCAGGTACTCCAGGCAGGACACGTTGCTCCAGACCCCGCCGAGGTCGATGGTGATCGACTGGGGCAGCGACAGACTCCACGTGGACCAGCAGGTCTCGAAGCCGCGGTCGCTGAGTCCGTCGATCGCGTTCAGTGGCCCTTCGCCGGTGTGGAAGCCGGTGGCGTAGGCGCTCACCGGGTTCACGGGACGTTCGACGCGCAGGGGCTGCGCGGGCAGGGGAGGCCGGGAGAGGTCCGGGTTCCATGCGGAGCCGACCTCGGCGAGCCGGTTGACGATGTTGGTGTCCAGCCGACCGTCGCGGTTGGGCGGGCAGTTGAGGACGAACGAGGTGTACTTCGGTTCCAGGTCGGCCAGGTGGGAGAGGATCGCCGACTTGCTCATGAGGCTCTCGGTCGGGGTGGAGGGGTGCCAGAACCAGCCGTTGCTGATGGTCTGTCCCTGCAGCGCGGCGTAGGTGTTGCCCGCGGGCGCGGTGATGCCGAGCGGCTCCTCGAAGTAGATGGCGTCGCCGAGGAAGGGCACGGACAGCGCGCCGTGGTCGACCATGACGATGTCCGGCTGGAGCGACTTCACATGCTCACGGATGCGCTGGTAGGAGACGGCCTGCTGGCCCATCTGCCACGCGTAGCCGTCCATGACGAGCATGTCGATGGTGCCGTAGTTCGTCAGCAGTTCCGTGATCTGGCCGAGGATGTAGGTGAGGTCGGCGGGTTGTATGGCCTCGTCGCTGCCGACGCCGTGGCGGGAGTCGTAGGCCTCGACGGTGTGGGTGCGGTCCCAGATGGAGAAGTAGAAGCCGATGCGGAGGCCCTTGGCCCGGAACGCGTCGACGTACTGGGCGACGATGTCGTGCTTGTACGGGCTGTGGGCGACGTTCTGCTTGTTGTACGCGGTCGGCCACAGACAGAAGCCGTCGTGGTGCTTGGTCGTGAGGACCCCGTAGCTCATCTTCGCCGCCGCGGCCGCGGCGGCCCACTGGGCGCAGTCGACGGCCGTCGGAGCGAAGAGCGCGGGGTCCTGGTGCGGTGCCGCCCACTCCTCGTCGGTGAACGTACCGAGGTTGAAGTGGTTGAACATGCCGAAACGCAGGTCGACCAGCCTGCTCAGATTGTCCTGCGCAGTGGCGGCCGCGGCGTGGCTCAGCTGCCCGATGCCCGGAATGGCGGGCAGTGTTGACGCGAGGGCGGCGCTGCCGGCAACACCCATGAACCGTCTGCGGGACAGTCGTCCTGACACTTGTCACTCCCAGTCTGTCGTGCCGCCGCGAGTGGGGCGGGGTCCCCTCCCCCCAAGAGACTCGTGAGGGGCAAGGGGCGGATGCGTCCTATGAATCTCATCGGTGTGTTGCGCCGGTCAACCCTCCTGCATGGATGAATCCTCATGAAGCTTGGGTGATTTGCTCAAGATTCGACCGCTTGTCTCGCATCCGTTTCGCTTCAGACATCACATGTCTGTTGTCCGCCCGGGGAAGGCCTGAGGTCGCGTCCACGGGCGTGGTGTACGGCGTCTCATCGCATCGGCCGGTCAATTGGGCGCTGAGTCCGGCCGGGTTGGCGACCTGGGGTTTTGCGCGCGGTCACTCTCCGCGGTGGGTGGGCCTGGTGGTCACCGCCAACGCCGCCCCGACGATGCGTGAGCCGCCTTGACGGCCGAGTTGCCGCCGGTCCGGCCGGTGTCGTCCGCAGGGCTCAACCCCGGTTCCCGCGCGGCCGGTGCCGCATCGGCGACCCGCTGGCATTGATGGGATGGATTCCCTGCCCATGAGGGCTGTTGGTTGCCTGGAAGAGGCTTGGAACTGCAGAGTTATCGCAATCTCGTCAAGAGTCTGGACACCGACCTCGACTTCGATCTATATATACATCCCATCTCTCTAGGGGTGTGGCCCATCCCTTCACGTAGGCGCAACATCGCCCGCCGTCCACCAGATCAGTGCGAGGAACAATGACGAGACTCAGAACTGCTCTCTGCTCCGCAGCCTCCGCCCTCTCGGCCCTGGCGCTGCTCAGCGCCTGTGGCGAGGGCTCCGGCTCCGGGTCCGGGTCCGCGGTGAGCGGCAATCCGCTGGTGGGCGTCGACTACCCGCGCTCCGACACCGACTTCTGGAACTCGTACATCAAGTACACACCGCAGTACGGCAAGGAACTCGGCCTGGAGCTGAAGACCACCAACTCGCAGAACGACGTCGCCAAGCTCACCGCCAACGCGCAGACGTTCATCAGCCAGGGGGTGAAGGGCGTCGCGATGGCCCCCCAGGACACTGCGGCCATCGCCCCGACCCTGGCCCAGATGGAGGCCAAGAAGATACCGGTCGTCACCGTCGACACCCGCCCCGACACCGGCAAGGTCTACATGGTCGTCCGGGCCGACAACCGCGCCTACGGCGAGAAGGCCTGCCAGTACCTCGGTACCAAGCTCGGCGGCAAGGGCAAGGTCGTCATGCTCCAGGGCGATCTCTCCTCCATCAACGGCCGTGACCGCACCGAGGCGTTCAACTCCTGCATGAAGAAGAACTACCCGGACATCAAGGTCTTCGCAGAGGCCACCAACTGGGACGGCGCCGTCGCCGCGCAGAAACTCCAGACGCGGCTGACCGCCCACCCGGACATCAAGGGCATCTACATGCAGTCCAGCTTCGCGCTGTCCGGCACCCTCCAGGTCCTCAGGCAGAAGGGCCTGCTGGTCGGGCCGGAGAACAAGAAGCACGTGTTCGTCGTCTCCAACGACGGCATTCCGGAGGAGCTCAAGGACATCGCCGCCGGGCAGATCGACGCCACCGTCTCCCAGCCCGCCGACCTCTACGCCAAGTACGCCCTGTACTACCTGAAGGCCGCGATCGACGGGAAGACGTTCAAGCCCGGCAGGACCGATCACGACAGCACCATCATCCAAGTCCGTGACGGTCTGCTGGAGGACCAGCTCTCCGCGCCGCTGGTGACCGCGGACGGCGGCACCTACGGCGGGGTTCCCAGCCTCAAGAGCGACGACAAGTCCCTGTGGGGCAACAACCTTGACTGATCCGGCACCGGTGGTGCCGGAGGCACCATCCGCGGACCAGGGAGCGGGGAAGAAAGGGTGGTCGAGATGAGCGACGGGGACCGAGCGGTGTACCCCGCGCCCGCAGGGAAGGACGACGGGCCGACGGCCGAGGCCGCGCCCGTCGTCCAGGCGACGGATGTGGTGAAGCGGTTCGGGCCGACGGTGGCCCTCAACGGCGCTGGGATCACGGTCAGACCGGGGGAGACGCACGCCCTCGTCGGCCGCAACGGGGCCGGGAAGTCGACCCTGGTGTCCGTCCTGACCGGCCTGCAGGCCCCGGACGAGGGCACGGTGACGTTCGCCGGACGGCCCGCGCCGCGGCTCGCGGACCGCGATGCCTGGCGGCAGCACGTGGCGTGCGTCTACCAGAAGTCGACGATCATCCCCACGCTGACCGTGGCGGAGAACCTCTTCCTGAACCGTCACGACCGGGGACGCGGCCGGCTGATCAGCTGGCAGAGCCTGCGCCGCCGCGCGCGGGAACTACTGTCGACCTGGTCGGTGGACGTGGACCCGCAGGCCCCGGCCGGTGATCTCTCCGTCGAGCAGCGGCAGTTCGTCGAGATCGCCCGGGCGCTGTCCTTCGGGGCCCGGTTCATCATCCTCGACGAGCCGACGGCCCAGCTCGACGCGGCGGCGATCAACCGCCTGTTCGAGCGCATCCGCGATCTGCAGCGGCAGGGCGTGACCTTCCTGTTCATCAGCCACCACCTGCAGGAGGTCTACGAGATCTGCGACATGGTGACGGTGTTCCGGGACGCCCGGCACATCGTGACCGCCCCGGTCGGGGAACTGCCTCGTACGCAACTCGTGGCTGCTATGACCGGCGAGGCCGCCGTGTCCGACCGGCCGCAGCGGGCCGGAGGCCCCGACACCACCGCTCCGGCCGCCCTGACCGTCCGTGGACTGGGCAGCGCGAGCGCCTTCGGCGACGTCAGCTTCCAGGTGGCCGCGGGGGAGATCGTGGGGCTCGCCGGGGCCGCGGGCAGCGGGCGGACCGAGGTGGCCGAGACCGTCGTGGGCCTCAGGGCTGCCGACACCGGGGACGTGGAGATCGCCGGCACACGGCCCCGGCCGGGCAGCGTGCCCAGTGCCCTCGCCGCCGGCGCCGGTTTCGTCCCGCAGGACCGGCACCACCAGGGCTTCGTACCGGACATGTCGGTCGCGGACAACGCCACGCTGTCCGTGCCGGCCAGGATCGGACCGAACGGATTCATCAGCCGGCGCCGCCGCGACACGCTCGCCGAGAACATGATCGAGAACCTGGCGATCAAGACGCCGGGCCCTGAACTCGCCGTCTCCGGGCTGTCCGGCGGTAACCAGCAGAAGGTGGTCATGGCCCGCGCGCTGGCCGACGACCCACGGCTGCTGGTGCTGATCAACCCCACTGCCGGGGTGGACGTGCGCTCCAAGGAGTTCCTCCTCGGCAAGGTCGACGACACCGCCGACGCCGGCACCGGGGTGCTCATCGCCTCCGACGAACTCGACGACCTACGCCTGTGCGACCGGGTCCTGGTGATGTTTCAGGGCCGCATGACGACTGAGATCGCCCGCGGCTGGCACGACCACGACCTCGTGGCCGCGATGGAAGGAGTGGACCTCGATGCCTGAAACCGTCCTCGCGGACGCCCCCGCCCCACAGACAGGGCCACCGGACGGGCGGCCCCGGCTGCTGGGCGGGCGGATACCCCTGGCCCGGCTGCGGGACTTCGCCCTGGTCCCCGCCATCGTGGTCATCGCGATCGTCGGACAGATCGTCAACCCGATCTTCCTGCAGCCGGACAACCTCATCAACGTCCTGCAGACCATGTCCGAGATCGCCCTGCTGGTCCTCGCCCAGACGATGGTCCTGATCGTGAAGAAGATGGACCTGTCGCTGGAGTCCACCATGGGCCTCGCCCCCGGAGTGGCCGCCTGGCTCGTGGTCCCCGCAGGGGCGGGACACGGACTCGGTCTGCTGCCCGGGGCATGGGCCGTGCCTGTGACGCTCGCGGTCGGCGTGCTCATCGGGGTGATCAACGCTCTGCTGATCATCCGCTTCGGCCTCAACGGCTTCATCGTCACCCTCGGCATGCTGATCGTGCTGCGCGGGATCCTCACCGGCATCTCCGGCGGCCAGACCTTCTTCCAGCTGCCGCCGTCCATGCTCTACCTGGGCACCGCCGAATGGCTCGGCATGCCCGTCTCCATCTGGGTCTGCCTGATCCTCTTCGCCGCCGCCATCGTCGTCCTCGGCTGGACCAGTTTCGGCCGCTCGCTGTACGCCATCGGCGGCAACGTCGACGCGGCGAAGGCGGCCGGTATCCGCACCGACCGGGTGCTGTGGACCGTCATCGTCACCGGCAGCCTGCTGGCCGCCCTCGCCGGGCTGCTGCTGTCCGGCCGCCTGGCCTCCGTCGCCTCCGCGCAGGGCAACGGCTACATCTTCACCGTCTTCGCCGCCGCCGTCATCGGCGGGATCAGCCTGAATGGCGGCAAGGGCACGATGTTCGGAGCGTTCACCGGCATCCTGCTGCTCTTCATGATCCAGAACGTGCTCACCCTCGCGGGTGTCCCCGCCCAGTGGATCGGGGCCCTCAACGGCCTGATCATCCTGGTCGCCCTCTGCATCTCACGCATCACGGGCGGCAAGGTCCAGGACTGAACCGACCGGCGACGGTGCCGGAACGCCGACCGCAGCCTCGTAGATTCCGTCGCAGTGGGCCGTGCGCCCACCTGCCCCTCACAGGAGTTCCCTCATGCCTGTTGTGTCCCCGCCATCGGCGTCCGCCCGCATCACCGCCCTGGACGTGCTGGACGTGCGGTTCCCGACGTCCGAGCACCTGGACGGGTCCGATGCGATGAACCCCGAACCCGACTACTCGGCCGCCTATGTGATCCTGCGCACCGACGCCTCCGACGGACTGGAGGGCCACGCGCTGGCCTTCACCACTGGACGCGGCAACGACGTGCAGGCCGCAGCCATCGCGGCTCTCGCCCCGTACGTGGTCGGCCTGACCGCGGAAGAGGTGTGCGGGGACCTCGGAACATTCAGCCGCAGCCTGGTCCACGATCCCCAACTGCGCTGGCTGGGCCCGGAGAAGGGCGCCATCCACATGGCGACCGGAGCGGTCGTCAACGCCGCCTGGGACCTGGCGGCCAAGCGGGCCGGCAAGCCCGTATGGCGTTTCCTGGGGGAGATGTCGCCTGAGGAACTGGTCGCCCAGGTCGACTTCCGCTGGCTCAGCGACGCCCTCACCCCCGAGGAGGCGCTGGACATCCTGCGCCGCGCCGAACCGGGCCGCGAGGAGCGCATCGCCCGCCTCCTGGAACGCGGCTACCCCGCCTACACCACCACCCCCGGCTGGCTCGGCTACTCCGACGATAAGCTGGCGCGCCTGGCCCGCGAGGCCGTCGCGGACGGCTTCACCCAGATCAAGCTGAAGGTGGGCGCGTCCCTGGACGATGACGTACGGCGCATGCGCACCGCCCGCGAGACGGTCGGCGACGGCATCCGCATCGCCGTCGACGCCAACCAGAGATGGGACGTCCAGCCCGCCATCGACTGGATGCGCGCCCTGGCCCCCTACGACCCGTACTGGATCGAGGAGCCCACCTCCCCGGACGACATCCTCGGCCACGCCGCCGTCCGCAAGGCGCTGAGCCCCATCAAGGTCGCCACCGGCGAGCACATCGCCAACCGGGTCGTCTTCAAGCAGCTCCTCCAGTCCGGCGCCGTGGACATCGTGCAGATCGACTCGGCACGGGTCGGAGGCGTCAACGAGAACCTCGCCATCCTGCTGCTCGCCGCGAAGTTCGGCGTGCCGGTCTGCCCGCACGCGGGCGGCGTCGGCCTGTGCGAGATGGTCCAGCACCTGTCGATGTTCGACTACGTCGCGGTCTCCGGCACCGTCGAGGACCGGGTCATCGAGTACGTCGACCACCTGCACGAGCACTTCGCCGACCCGGTGCGCATCGCCGACGGCCACTATCTCGCGCCCGCCCTTCCCGGCCTCAGCGCGCAGATGCACCCGGCGTCCCTGAAGGAGTACGCCTACCCCGACGGCCCGGTGTGGACCGCCCGTGTCTGAGCCCCGGACGCTGGTGGACGCCCACCACCACGTGTGGGACCTTGACCACCGGCCCCAGCCCTGGCTCGACGAACCGGCACACGAACGGATCCGGCGGACCTTCACCCCGGACGACCTGCGCTCGGCCGCGACCCGGCCCATCGCCGGGCGTGAACTGACCAGGACGGTGGTCGTCCAGTGCGTGCCGTCGGAGCCCGAGACCCGCGAACTCCTTGCCCTGGCCGAACAGGACCCGCTGGTCGGGGCCGTGGTCGGCTGGGCGGACCTGACCTCCCCAGCGATCGGGGACGTACTCGACGCGCTGCGGGACGGTCCCGGCGGCGGGTATCTGCGAGCCCTGCGGCACCTCGTGCAGGGGGAGCCGGATCCTGAATGGCTGCAACGGCCGCCAGTGGAGCGGGGGTTGCGCGCGGTCCAGGAGCGTGGCCTCGGCTACGACGTCCTCATCCGCGACCACCAGCTCCCGCAGGCGATCCGCCTCGCCGAACGCCTTCCCGACCTGCCTCTGGTCCTGGACCACGCCGGCAAGCCGCCCATCGCCGGCCGCGGCCTGGCCGACTGGGAGAGGCAGGTGAGGACGCTCGCCGGCCACCCGCACGTGCGGTGCAAGGTGTCCGGGCTGGTCACCGAGGCCGACCACGACGCGTGGACGCTCGACGACATCCGGCCCGTGTGGGACGTGCTGCTCTCCGGGTTCGGCGCCGGGCGGCTGATGTTCGGCTCGGACTGGCCGGTCTGTGTCCTCGCGGGCGGCTGGAACCGCTGGGCAGCGACCGTCGAGGAACTCCTGCACGGCTGCTCCGAGAGCGAGACCGAGGCGATCCTCGCCGGCACGGCGACCGCCTTCTACCGGATCTCCGGGGCCGGGGCAGGGAGCGAGGCCGGGCCCGGCAGGACCCAAGAGGCCCACGAGGCCCACGAGACCGAGGAGGGAACCGCCGCGTGCTCCTGACCGAACTGCTGCACCCCGGCATCCTCGAATCCCTGGCCGGGGCGGGCCACGGCGCCCGTGTGCTGCTCGCCGACGGCCACTACCCCGCGAGCACGGCCACCGGCGAGCACGCCAGGACCGTGCACCTCAACCTGGCTCCGGGCCTGCTGGACGTCACCACCGTGCTGGACGTCCTGCTCCGGGCGCTGCCCGTGGAGACAGCCCACGTGATGGTGCCGCCCGAGGGCGAGCCGGAGCCCCCGGCCATCGCCGAGTACCGCTCGTCGCTGGCGCCTGTACCGGTCGAGACGCTCGGCCGCTTCGACTTCTACGACGCCGCCCGCTCACCCGACCTGGCGCTGGCGATCGTCACCGCCGACATCCGCACCTACGCCAATCTGCTGCTCACCATCGGCGTCCGCGCTGAAGGGACCTTGGGATCACGATGACACTCGCCGTCCGTTACATCGCCGCCCGCACGCTGGACACGGCACCCTCGAAGAACTCGCCGCCCGGCCCTGGAGAGGTCGAGCTGGCGCCCGCCTACGTGGGTATCTGCGGCACCGATCTGCACATCTTCCACGGCGACATGGACGCCCGGGTGACCACGCCCGCCGTCCTCGGACACGAGATGTCCGGACGGATCACCCGTGTCGGGGACGGCGTGGAGGGCTGGCGGCCCGGCGACGCGGTGACTGTGATGCCGCTGCGCTGGGACGACACCTGCCCCGCCTGCCACGCCGGGCATCAGCACATCTGCCGGCATCTCGACTTCATCGGCATCGACTCCCCGGGCGCGATGCAGCAGCGCTGGACCGTGCCCGCCTCGACGCTCGTACGGCTGCCGGAGTCCGTCTCGCTGGAACGGGCCGCGCTGGTCGAGCCCACGGCGGTGGCCGTGCACGACGTCGGCCGGGCCGGGGTGCGCGCCGGCGAACGGGTCGTCGTGGTCGGCGGCGGCCCGGTCGGCATCCTCATCGCGCTGGTCGCGCGGGACGCCGGGGCCGACGTACGTGTCGTGGAACTGAGCGCCCACCGCAGACTGCTGGCAGAGGAGGCGGGCTTGACCGCCTGGGACCCGGCCGCCGTCGGCGTGCCGGACCTGGTGCAGGAATGGACCGGCGACGCGGGCGCGGACGTCGCCTTCGAGGTGTCCGGCGCGGCGGCGGGTGTCGATACCGCCGTCGAGGTGCTGGGGGTGCGCGGCCGACTCTGTCTGGTGGCCATCCACCCCCGGCCGCGTGAGGTGAACCTGCACCGTTTCTTCTGGCGTGAACTCACCCTGGTCGGGGCCCGGTTGTACGACCGGTCCGACTTCGAGCGGGCTGTGACGCTGGTGGCGGACGGCACGGTCCCCGCCGAACTGCTGATCAGCAAGGTGGTCCCGCTCACCGAGGCACCCTCCGCATTCGAGGCGCTGGAGGCGGGCGGCGACGTGATGAAGATCCTGGTGGACTGCGGCAACGACACGACGGGAGCCCCGGCATGACCGCGAGGAACGGCTTCGACCTGTCCGGGCGGCTCGCCGTCGTCACCGGGGCCCGGCGGGGCATCGGCCGGGCGATGGCCCGTGCGCTCGCCGAGGCCGGCGCGGACGTCATCGGCGTCAGCGCGAGCCTGGAGGAGTCCGGCAGCGAGGTGGAGAGGGACGTCGTCGCCGCAGGACGTGCCTTCGAGGCGATCCGCACCGACTTCGCCGAACCCGAGGCCGTACGGGCTCTGGGCACGGATCTCGCGGGGCGCGAGCGGCCGGTGGACATCCTGGTCAACAACGCGGGCACCATCCGCCGTACCCCGGCCGCCCACCACAGTGACGCGGACTGGGAGCTGGTCCTCCAGGTCAACCTCAATGCCCAGTTCGCGCTCACCCGGGCGGTGGGTGAGGGCATGGTGGCCCGCGGCCGGGGAAAGATCATTTTCACGGCGTCGCTGCTGAGTTTCCAGGGCGGGATCACGGTGCCGGGTTACACGGCAGCCAAGCACGGCATCGCCGGGCTGACCAAGGCGCTGGCCAACGAGTGGGCCCCGCACGGCGTCAACGTCAACGCCATCGCCCCCGGCTACATCGCCACCGACAACACCCAGGCCCTGCGCGACGATCCGGCGCGCAGCAAGGCGATCCTGGAGCGCATCCCCGCCGGACGCTGGGGCAGCGCGGACGACCTGGCCGGCGCCACCGTGTTCCTGGCCTCGGACGCCGCCGCCTACGTCCACGGCACCGTCCTGCCCGTCGACGGCGGATGGCTCGGCCGATGACCACGACCGACTGCGCCGGCGTCCTGGACGGCGCACCGATCCTGCCGGTACTGACCGTGCCGGACACCGCCACGGCCGTACCGCTGGCGGAGGCGCTCGTGGAGGGCGGTGCTCGGTGCGCGGTGCTCCGAAGTCACCTTCCGCACGCCGGATGCCGAGCGAGTGGTCAAGGCGATGGCCGAACACGGCGGGCTGACGATCGGTGCCGGCACAGTCCTCACGTCCGAACAGGCGGAGCGCGCGGTGGCGGCGGACGCCCGCTTCGTCGTGTCGCCTGGCTACGGCCAGGGAGTGGTCGACAGATGCCGGGAGCTGGACGTTCCCGTCGTGCCCGGCATCGCCACCGCCACCGAGCTGATGCGCGCCCTCCGCGTCGGGCTGGACACGGTGAAGCTCTTCCCCGCGGCATCCCTCGGCGGCATCGAGGCCGTTCGCGCGCTGGCGGCTCCTTGCCCTGGGTCCGGTTCCTGCCGACCGGTGGCGTCGGGCCCGCCGACCTGCCCGCCAACTTCGCCCACCCGGCGCTCCTCGCCGTCGGCGGCACCTGGATGGCGAGCGCCGCCCACCTGGCATGTGGCGACTGTGCCGAGAACCGACGGCTGACCGCCGAGGCAATGGAGAGGAGCACACGGTGACCGCGCACGGCCCTGAGGTGATGGCCCTCGGCGAGGTGATGCTCCGCTTCGACCCTGGAGAGGGGCGCATCCGCACCGCCCGCACGTTCCAGGTGTGGGAAGGCGGCGGCGAGTACAACGTCGCACGGGGACTGCGCCGTTGCTTCGGACTGCGTACCGCCGTCGTGACCGCCCTCGTCGACAACGCGGTCGGCCGACTCGTCGAGGACCTGATCCTGCAGGGCGGAGTCGACACCTCTCTGATCCGATGGGTCCCCGGCGACGGCATCGGCCGCACCGCCCGCAACGGCCTGAACTTCGTCGAACGCGGCTACGGCATCCGGGGCGCGCTGGGTGTCAGCGACCGTGCGAACACCGCCGTGTCCCAGCTGCGGCCCGGAGAACTCGACTGGGACGCCGTGTTCTCGGCCGGCCCCCGCTGGTTCCACACCGGGGGCATCTTCGCCGGACTGTCGGACACCACGGCCGACATCGCTGACGAGGCGATGGCCGCGGCCCGACACCACGGAGTGACGGTGTCCTACGACCCCAACTACCGTCCCAGCCTCTGGGACGGCCGGGGCGGCGCCGACCGTGCCCGCGAGACCGACCTGCGGCTCGCCCGGCACGCCGACGTGGTGGTGGGCGCCCTGGGCCTGGCCGGGAGGTCCTCCGGCGGTGTGGCGCGCATCGGCGACGAAGAGGTACCGGACGCCCTCGCGGAGGTGGCCGGGCGGCTGCCCGGGGCGAAGGTGCTGGCGACGACCTTGCGGAAGGTGCCCTCAGCCGGCGTGAACGACTGGTCCTCGGCGGCCTGGTCGCCCGAGACCGGCGTCGTCACCGGCCCCCGGATGCCCGGTCTGCACGTCCTGGACCGCATCGGATCCGGCGACGGATTCGCCGCGGGCCTGATCCACGGGCTGCTCACCGCCGTCGGCCTGGAGCGCGCCCTCGCCTACGGCACCGCACACGGCGCGCTCACCATGACCACCCCCGGTGACGTGTCCATGGTCTCGCTCGACGAGGTCGAGGCCTTGATGGCCGGCGCGAGCGCCGCCGTCAGACGCTGAGCCGCCGACGAACCACTCGCCTCCCCGAGGAGCACGTCTTGCGTCACCGGAAGATCACGAACACCACGGTCGAGCTCACCGAACTGGGTTTCGGCGCCTCCGTCATCGGCAACCTGTACCGGGTCACCCCGGCCCACGACGCGACGGACGCCGTCGACGCGGCCTGGGACGCGGGGGTCCGGTACTTCGACACCGCCCCCCACTACGGCCTGGGCCTCTCCGAGCGCCGCCTGGGCGCGGCCCTGCGCGACCGCCCACGGGACGCCTATGTCGTCTCCTCCAAGGTGGGCAGGCTGCTCGTGCCCAACGAGCGGCCGCGCGGTGTCGACAGCGAGGGCTTCGTAGTACGGGACGACCTGCGCCGTCAGTGGGACTTCAGCCGCGACGGAGTGCTGCGCTCCATCGAGGAGACACTGGGGCGCACCGGACTGGACCGCCTGGACATCGTCTACCTGCACGACCCCGACGACCACTGGCGGCAGGCCGCCGACGAGGCCATGCCCGCTCTGGCGGACCTGCGCGACCAGGGGGTCGTCGGCGCCATCGGGGCCGGCATGAACCAGTCGGCCATGCTCGCGAGGTTCCTCCGTGAGACCGCCGCTGACGTGGTGATGCTGGCCGGCCGCTACACCCTCCTCGACCAGTCGGCGCTGGACGACGTGCTGCCTGCCGCGCGGGAGCTGGGCAAGAGCGTGGTGGCGGTCGGCGTCTTCAACTCGGGCCTGCTCTCCCGCGACCGGCCCAAGGAGGGCCTGAAGTACGACTACCGGGACGCGCCGCCGGACCTCGTCGCGCGGGCCCTGGCGATCACGGAAACCTGCGAACGCCACGGCACCACCCTGTCGGCCGCCGCGGTGGCCTTCCCGTTCGGCCATCCCAGTATCATCAACGTCACTCTCGGGATGCGGAATCCGGAGCAGGTCGCACGGAACGTCGAGCTCCACCAGCGGCACATCCCTGACGGCCTCTGGGACGATCTTCGAGCCCAGGGCCTGATCAGGCCGGACGTGCCCGCGTAGAACGCTCACGGAAGGAGTTCGCGTTGTCTTTGACGGACAGGGCCATCGAGCAGATCCGTGAGCTGATCCGCACCGGCGCGCTGCCCCCGGGCTCGAAGCTGCCCCCCGAACCAGAACTCGCCGTGCAGCTGGGCCTGTCCCGCAATCTGGCCCGCGAGGCGGTCAAGGCGCTGGCCGTCGCCCGCGTGCTGGAAGTCAGGCGGGGCGACGGCACTTATGTCACCAGCCTTCAGCCGAGCCTGCTCCTGGAGGCTCTCGGGGGTGCGGTCGAGCTGCTCCAGAGCGACTCAAGTGCGCTGCTGGACCTGATGGAGGTACGGCGGCTGCTCGAACCCTCCGTCGCCGCACTGGCCGCCACCCGGATCACCGACCGCGGGCTGGCCGAGGTCAAGCGTCATCTGGACGCCATGCGGGAGGCGCGCGACGACGTCGAGCGGCTGAACTCGCACGACGCGGCATTCCACCGAGCCGTCGCCTCGGCCACGGGCAACGAATCGCTGCTCACCCTCCTGGAAGGCATCTCCGGGCGGACCCTCCGCGCCCGTATCTGGCGCGGCCTCGTCGACGACCAGGCCGCGGGGAGGACACTCGCGGAACACGAGGCGATCTACGCGGCACTGTCCGCACGGGACTCCGCCCTCAGCCAGGCCGCCGCGCTCCTGCACGTCAGCAACACCGAACAGTGGCTGCGACAGCACCTGCGCTCCACCACGCCCGTCGAGAGCGAAGCTCGGACGGCGGGCGGCGAAGCATCCCGAACTGCCTCCTGAGCAGAGGATAACCAGGGTTACTCGCGGGTTGCGCAGATCCTCGGCGGGGCAGGCACTGCCAGGCCTGCTACATGGGCGGATCGCCGGACCTCCTCGGGGGAGCGGACCTGGAAGTCGGTTCCCGCGTTCCGACCGTCCGTGGCCGGCTTGTCGGCAGGTGACGGCGAGGACTCTCCTCGGTGTATTCGGCTCGGCGCGGGCCGCCGCGCGCCTCCCTCTGAGCATGGCGGCACTTGCACAAACGTGAATCGCGGTTCATGATAAATGTGAGTGATTGTTCACGTTATTGCGAGGTCGCTATGAGTGCCAAGGCTGCTCTGGTCACCGGCGCTTCGTCAGGCATCGGCGAAACGGTGGCCCTCAAGCTGCAGGAGCTCGGCTACGCCGTCTATGGCGCCGCGAGACATCCCGACCGGCTTTCTCGCGTCGCCCGGGCCGGCGTCCTCCCGCTGACCATGGATGTCACAGACGACAAGTCGATGCGGGCGGGCGTCGGGCGGATCATTGCCGAGATGGGTCGGATGGACGTCCTCGTCAACAACGCCGGATACGGCTCCTATGGTGCCGTGGAAGACGTCCCGTTGGACGAGGCTCGCCGTCAGGCCGAGGTCAACGTGTTCGGCGCCATGCGCTTGAGCCAGCTGGTCCTCCCGTACATGCGCGAGCAGCGCAGCGGAAAGATAGTGAACGTCACCTCCATGGGTGGCCGATTCCACTCGCCGCTGGGCGGCTGGTACCACGCCGGCAAGTTCGCCCTGGAAGCCCTGAGCGACTGCCTGCGGATGGAGGCGAGGCCGTTCGGGGTCGATGTCGTCGTCATCGAGCCCGGCAACATCCGGACGGAAGGCAGCAGCGTGACGGCCGAGAAACTGCGGGAGGCCTCCGGTGAAGGCCCCTACGCCGCCCAAGCCGCAGCCGTGCTCGCTGCACTGACCTCGGAGGCGAACGCCCGGCGAGAGTCCCCGCCATCCGTCATCGCGGACGCGATCGCCACGGCCGTCAGCGCACGCAAGCCCAAGACGCGCTACGCCGCCGGTTTCGGGGCCCGCCCCCTCATCGCCCTCCGCGGCATTGTCTCGGACCGCGCCTTTGACGCCCTGATCAGCCGGGCTATTGGCATCCCGCAGAATCAGCCTCGAACCTGACTGACGATTCCCTCGAACTTGGCGGCGACGATCAGGCAGGTCGCGTGATCAGTCCTGCACAAGTCGCCCGCCGGTGCCGGTGCGCCACCGGCAGGGGGCGGTGCCGTGCCCGATGTGCGGGATGCCGGCCGCTGTGCTCCTGGTCTGCCCGGTGTTGGGCTGCCCGAGACGGACCTTCCGTGAGCAGGCCCCCGGACCCCGTGCAGATCGTCAGCCGTGGTGCGTGCTTGTGGTGCGGGTGTGGGTGGTGAGGCCTGTGAGAACGAGGGTGAGCCAGCGGGCGCGGGCGGTGGGTGGCTGGTCGGTTGGGGCGGTGGAGATGAGGAGGTAGATGTCGTCGATGGTGACATCGTGGTGGATGTCTCCTTCGGCTTTGCCGAGCTGGATGAGGGCTGCGAGTGCGGCGCTGGCGCGTGTTTCCGTGGCGGTGTCGGCAGGGCGGGCGCCGAGGGTGCGGGCGGCGGCCTTGACAGCATGGTTGGTGGCGGTGGCCTCGACGACGAGACCGAGGAAGCCGATGATCTCGTCCAGGGCTCTGGAGCCGTTGGCGGCGCGTTCGCGGGCGGCTTCGGCGTCGTCGGCGACGAGGGCGGTGTATTCGGCGATGACGGCGGCGACGAGGTCCGTCTTGGTGGGGAAGTGCCGGTAGAGGGTGCCCACGGCCACGCCTGCGGCGGTGGCGATCTCGTCCATCCCTGTTTCGGGCCCGTGCAGGGTGATCTGTTCACGTGCGGCGTCGAGGATTTTCTTGCGGTTGCGGACCGCGTCGGCGCGCGGCGCGCGGGCCTGGGCCATGGGGACTCACTCTCCAGATGCAGATGCCGGGGCTCCGGACTTGCCATAACCTGAACCTAGGTTCATAGTAGTTCTTGAATCAAGGTTCACTTTACCTAGACCGGGACACATGATGACCACCAAGACCGCCCTAGTCACCGGCGCCTCCTCAGGCATCGGCGAGGCCACCGCCCTGAAGCTGCACGCCCTCGGCTACACCGTCTACGCTGCGGCCCGCCGCACAGACCGCCTCCAGAAGCTGGCCGACCGCGGCATTCGTCCCCTGGCCATGGACGTCACCGATGACGACTCCATGCGCTCGGGCATCGACCGCGTCGTCGCCGACAGCGGGCGCCTCGACGTCCTGGTCAACAACGCCGGATACGGCTCTTACGGCGCCATCGAGGACGTACCGATGGACGAGGCCCGCTACCAGTTCGAGGTCAACGTCTTCGGAGCCATGCGCCTGGCCCAACTCGCCCTGCCCCATATGCGCACCCAGCACTCCGGCACCATCATCAACGTCACCTCCATGGGCGGGAAGATCCACACCCCGCTGGGGGGCTGGTACCACGGCACCAAGTTCGCCCTCGAAGCCCTCAGCGACTGCCTGCGTATGGAGGTCAAGCCCTTCGGCATCGACGTCGTCGTCATCGAACCCGGCGGTATCAAGACCGAATGGGGGGCCATCGCCGCCGACGCCCTGCGCAAGGCATCCAGCGACGGCGCCTACGTCAAGCAGGCCGACGCCGTCGCCAACTCCCTCACCTCCGAGGCAAACGCCAAGCGCCTGTCCTCCCCCCAGGTCATCGCCAATGCCATCGCCAAGGCCGCCACCGCGCGCCGCCCCAAGACCCGCTACGCCACCGGCTTCGGCGCCCGCCCCATGATCACACTCCGTCGCATCCTCCCCGACCGCGCCTTCGACGCCTTCATCTCCCGCGCCACCGGCATCCCGCGAGCGGCCTGACACGGCTGCCCGTCAGGTCGCTGGCCAACGGTCCCAGCGGGTCCGTTCCAAGCGACTCCTCCGACCCGCAGAAACCCGCCGGGCCTGTCACCGAGCAGCGCCCCCGAGCCAGAGCGGCTACGCCCACAGAGGCGGCCGAGGTCCGGCGCCGCGGTCGCGGCGGCCATCCCCAGTCGCTCTGGCGGGCAAGAGCGGACCAATACCGGCGCCCGCGTGCGAACCCTCACCACCACACACCGCGCATCGCGGGGGACGACGCCGCGAAGCTGCGGGCCCCCCTTGCGCTCGACATCGGCGGCTACGACCAGTGGACATCGGCACGCCGACAGCGCCACAGCGGTACCCGCTGTATGGCTTTCCCGGCTTGACCAATCGCCCACAGGCAACGACCCCGAAAGAGGCACTGTCGGTGCCCACCGCACGGAAGGACAGCAGCCGACGGGCCACACGAATCGAGCCCTCACACCGTGGCGTGCGCCCGCCCGCCCGGAACCCGAGAAACGGAGAACTCCATGACCAAAGTCTGGTTCGTCACCGGTTCATCCCGCGGCCTCGGTCGTTCGTTCGTCGAGGCCGCGCTCAGTCGTGGCGATCAGGTCGCAGCCACCGCTCGCCACCCGCAGACCCTCCACGACCTGGCCGAACTGCATGGCGACGCTGTCCTGCCTCTACCGCTCGACGTGACTGACAGGACCGCAGTCACCGCAGCGGTCAACGCCGCACACGAGCACTTCGGTCGTCTTGACGTGATCGTCAACAACGCCGGCTACGGCCTCTTCGGCATGATCGAGGAACTGACCGAGCAGCAACTGCGCGCCCAGATGGAGACCAACTTCTTCGGTGCGTTCTGGGCCACACAGGCCGTCCTGCCGCTCATGCGAGCGCAGGGTCAGGGGCACATCATCCAGATCTCCAGCGTCAACGGCATCACCGCATTCCCGTTCATCGGTGGCTACAACGCCTCCAAGTGGGCGCTGGAAGGCTTCAGTGAGTCCCTCGCCCAGGAAGTCCAGGGATTGGGCATCAAGGTCACCCTCGTGGAACCAGGCAGCTTCGACACCGACTGGGTGGATAGCTCCGCCGTACAGGCCACGCCCAACCCCGCCTACAAGCAACTCCACACGGCCCTAGAGGCCCTTCGCGACACCAGGCAGCCCGCAGACCCAGCTGCTGCCGGCCGGGCTCTCCTGCAGATCGTCGACGCGGAACAGCCGCCGCTGCGCGTCCTGTTCGGCAGCCAGCCCGTCGACATCGTCAAGGGCCTGTATGCGCAGCGGCTGCAGACCTGGGCCGACTGGGAACATGTCTCCCGCGCCGCACAGGGCTGAACCACAGCGTCGGAAGTCCGACAGGAAACGGAGCTACGGCGAGCGCGAGCCCGACGCGTTGCAGGACGTGGTTGAGCCGCGTGGCGAAGCGCGCGTACCCGGCGAGGGTCACGCTCATCGGCGACGAACCTTCGGCCCCCTACGACCGGCCGCCGCTGTCGAAGGGTACAGCGACATCTGACCGCCTCCCGCGTGGTCAAAGCTGCCAACAGAATCGGCTTCAACCTGCTGTTGCCCCTCGCCCGACCTTCCGGCGCCCCCGACCGCAGCGCACTGCGCATCGCAGTGGACGACACGGCCGCGAAGGCGGAGACGGCCCGGCTGCTGGACATCCTCGGCTACGACGTGGTGGACATCGGTGCCCTCGCCGAGAGCTGGCGCAGCGAACCGAACACCCCGGTACAGGTAGCCGTTGTCGTTCTTGCTCGCGGGGCAAGGGCAAATCTGGCACTTCAAGGCGAACATGCACTCGTACTGGCGGCCGGAGTGCATGTAACCGAGAACGGGTTCACCGACGTAAGGGGAGCGCGATACGCGCGCCCGTAGAACCCCGCTGGTGTCTCGGTCCTCGTCACGGGGCGGGCCTTTGTCGGCCAGCCGAGGGCGGCCTCGGTGGTATTCGTAGGTCAGGTCGCTCACCGGCCCCGCGGATTCGCTGTCCCATGCGGCGACGTACGGGATCACGCTGGGATGGGCGAGGGTTCGCTCAGGCACTGGCGGCCTCCTTCGCTACCTCCGGTGTGGCGCTCCAGCCCTCCCGCTCCAGGAGGGCGAATATGTCGCGCGCAGTCTCAGCCGCATGTCGCGCGTTCGCCTTCGATGCGTGGAAGTCCGTGCTGGAGACGGATCGTGCGCGCCGGATCACCTCACGGACCACAACCCGGCCGGTATCGAGATCGGCCTCGGCGGCGTCGGCCAGTGCAGCCAGGAATCCGCGCAGGGTGGTGACCGTGTGCCCGGTTTCGGCGTCGGTCACCGCATCGAAGTGGCTACTGAGTACGTAGTCGGCCGTGGTGCGGACCGTCTCGCGGGTGATGCGAACCGGCTCGTCCGACTCCTCTACTACCTGCCAGCGCCGCAGGGCTCCAAGGAACTGGCGAAGGAGGTCGTCGTCCGTCTTCTCCAGGGCGGCGGTGACCAAGTCGACCGGCTGGTGGTCGCACGCTGCGCCCGGCACTCGGCGATCGGTCAGACGAATCGGTTTGGCCGCCGGCAGTGGGCCGGGCGCGAAAGGTGAGGAAGAAGCGGCTGCGCTTCGCGTGGCGGGCGATCAGGCACTCCTGTTCGCGGAAGCCGTGCCAGCGGGTGTGGCGCGCAATTGGGCCCAGACAACCTTGCCCCAGTGCTTCCTGTCGTAGCCCCATTTCTGGCTCATGGCGTCAATCAGAAGCAGGCCGCGCCCCTCCTCCGCCTCGTCGTCGGGCTTGCCCAGCACGGGAACGTCCCGGCTCCTGTCGGCAACACCGATGCGACCCATGTCGCGCGCCTCCCAACGGATGAGCACGCGGATCGTGCGGCAATTGGTGTGGTTGACAGAGTTGTTGACCAGTTCGGAGACGATCAGCTTTCCGATGTCAGCCAACTCCCCTATGCCCCAGGTGCTGAGGGCGATGGCGACGAGCTGGCGGGCGTGGTGTGCCGACTCCGGCTCACACGGCATGGTTTCGCTGTAGCCCGGCGCACCTGTGGCGGTAGATCTGGCGGCTGTCATGATCACGGTGTTGTCCCTCCGGGCGCGGTGGAGCCGCCCGGCCATGACGGGGAACGGCCGGGCTCTCTGCCGACCCGGCGGAGATTGAGGCGATCGAGCGGACCATACAAGCTGCTCGTGTGGCTCATGGCTGGGTGCAGACTGCGCATCGGTGAGGCGTGCGCCATAACGCTGCAGCAGTTCGACTTCGAGAGCGGAACTCTGTACGTCGACCGCCAGGTCACGTAGGACGGGGAGAACGAGGAGCCCAAGACCGCAGTCCAGAAGACCATTACGAAAGGCAGGGGGCGTGCCCACTGCATCCGCCACCTCAAGTGGCGTGATCTGACGAGGGTCGAGTGGTACCCGTGCCGCCCACCATCGCCGCGAAGGTGCAGGAGCATGTCCGCCTGTACGGCACCTTTCGCGTAGAGGAGGGTCTCAACCGCCTGGAGGGGGACTACCCCTTCTCCGACATCGGGCGCACCAACATCCTCATGTACTCCCTCGTCGACCGGCTTTGGCGTAACGCCAAGAAGGCGGCGGGCATCTCGCGAAGGATCACCACGCACTGGCTGCGCCACTTCTTCGCCTCTGCCGGCCTGTCGAAGGGAGTTCCGGTAACGGACATGGCGGAGTGGCTGGGGCATCGTGACCCGTGGATCACCCATCAGACCTACGCGCATGTGATGCCCGATGCTCCGGAGCGACTGAGGTCTCTCATGGATGCCGTCTTCACGCTGCAGACCGAGCTCGACCTGCCTCTCGAGTTCGAGGCAGTGGTCGAGGCGGCCTGAACGAAAATCTGTTGAACGGGTGGTGCCCGCAGCCAGACGACTGGCTGCGGGCACCACCCGTTTGGCTTGGCCGCCCAAGACTCGCTGCGGCGGTCGGTAGTCAGCCAGTTTGCGTAGCGCTGATGCGGCGCGAGGCACTACGGTGAGTGACGATCTCTGGTACCCGTCGCCAGGACCGCAGTCAGCCCGATCGGGCATGTCCTCGTTCCCCACCCAGCACGAGATTTTCCGGTGCTGGATTGGTGCTGACGTCGGAGGGTCAATGGCTGCAAAACCACAGGTCGTAGCTCTGATCGGATGAGTTGTCGTACCACTCGATGGTCGTGCCGATGAGGCTGGCGGTGACAATGCGCTTGAGGTTGGCTGCTGGTGGGGGAGCGGATGATGCTGAGGCCATGTGTGCCACTTCCTCGTGTGCGGTGGGGACGACAGATATGTGTCGGCACACCGTAGGAACTAGTGCGTCGGGCACACATGTGGCGGGACAACATAGTTCAGGAGCGGGCTATGCGTGTGACCCCCCATGAGCAACGTGAACGTCCAGGGCCTGATCCAGGCCCGCCGTCCGCTCGGCTTCTTCGGCAACTTCCTTCCGGTCGCCTACATCAACGTCTTCGCCGGGATCGGCTGCTGTGGGTCGCCGCCGGCGGCGGGACGACACTGGTGATCACCGCGAACAAGGCCTTCGCTGATGTCCCCTGACGGTATTTCAGGGCGTTGTGAAGGGCGGCCCGGACGGCCCGCTCGGATGCCGCTCGCGTGTGCGGCCGGAGAGGCCTGTGGGTGTTTTAACGTTGCTTGATGCGACTTGTGCCTAAATGGGCCTTGCTGTCGTCGGGGTGCGCGCCCGTCCTGATGGTCGGAGGCTGGATGATCGCGGGGTTGCTTGAGGGGCCCGCCTACGACCCGGCCACTCAGACGATCAGCGTGCTGGCGGCCCGTGGCGCTTCGGGGTTCTGGGTGATGACCGGTGCGCTGGTCGCTCTGGGCGCCTGTCATCTGCTGACCGCTTGGGGGCTGCGCGCGGCCGCGTTCGCCGGACGTGTGGCGCTGGGCGGTGGTGGAGTGTCGGCGCTGGTGGTGGCGCTGGTCCCGGCGCCGAGCAGTGGGGGCTCCCTGCGTCACGGTTCAGTTGTCGCGGTCGGGTTCGCTCTCCTGGCGGTGTGGCCGGTCCTGGCCGCCCGTCGCGGCAGCGCCGCACCGTGGGGGCTGCGGCCCATGCCGTCCCTCGTGGTGACCGCACTGATGGGCGTCGGCGCGGCATGGTTCCTGATCGAAGTGCATGATCGGGGTGACATCGGGGTCGCCGAACGTGTTGTGACGTCCGTTCAGTCCCTGTGGCCCTTTGTGGTCGTAGCCTCCTGCCTCCGCGACCCCGATCACTGAACCTTGTACGCGAAGCCCCGACTCAAAGGACTCAGGCGTGCGAGGGGCCTGTCTGTGCGCCGAGGGCGGCGTTCTTCTCCTTGACGCGTGTGGCTTCCCTGCGGACCTCGGCCTGGGTGGCGCGCTCCTTCTCCAGCCACTCGGGTCGGTCCGTCAGCAGAGTCTCGATCTGCTCGGTGGTGAGAGGGTCCGTGACCCCACCGCGCGCGAGGCCCGAGATGGAGACACCGAGTTTCGCCGCGACCACCGGACGGGGGTGGGGGCCGTTGCGCCGGAGCTCACGCAGCCACTCGGGCGGGTTGGTCTGGAGTTCGTTCAACTCGGCGCGTGAGACGACACCGGCCTGGAACTCGGCCGGGGTGGCCTCAAGGTACACACCCAGCTTCTTCGCCGCGGTCGCGGGCTTCATCGTCTGGGTGGTCTGTTGCGACTTCATGGTGTCCAGACTATCCGCACTGTCCATCCGCACTGTTCGCCGTGCACGGGACCGCTGGCCGCGAGAGCTCGCCCTGCGGGACCTCTCCCCTGCGGGACCTCTCCCTTCGACCGGTAGCCTGGCCGAGTGACAGGTTCGGATGTTTCCCCTTCGTTCCGGCTCGCGTATGTCCCGGGGGTGACGCCCGCCAAGTGGGTGCGGATCTGGAACGAGCGCCTGCCCGACGTCCCCTTGACCCTCGTCCCCGTGCCGGCCGCGGAGGCGGCGGATGCGCTGCGCGACGAGGGGGCGGATGCGGCGCTGCTGCGGCTGCCGGTCGACCGTACGGTCTTCAGCGCGATTCCCCTCTACACCGAGACAACGGTGGTGGTCGTCCCCAAGGATCACCTCGCGACAGCCGTGGACGAGGTGTCGGTGGAGGACCTCGCCGACGATGTCGTGTTCCACCCGCTCGACGATGTCCTCGGCTGGGACCGGCCGCCGGGGCGGCCCGCCCTCGAACGCCCCGCCACGACGGCCGACGCCATCGAACTCGTGGCGGCAGGCGTGGGTGTCCTCGCCGTCCCCCAGTCGCTGGCCCGCCTGCACCACCGCAAAGATCTCACCTACCGGCCGCTCGTGGACGCCCCCCAGTCGAGCGTCGCGCTGTCGTGGCCCGAGGACGCGACGACCGACCTGGTCGAGGACTTCATCGGGATCGTCCGCGGCCGGACGGTCAACAGCACCCGGGGGCGCACCGCGGCCCCGGCGCAGCAGGAGCGCAAGCAGCCCGACGCGGTCCGCGCACGGCGCAAGCCTGCGGCAGGGAACCCGAGCGGCAAGAGGACCAAGAGGACGGGGGGCGGCTCCGGAAGCTCCGGCGGTTCCGGTGGTTCCGGTAGCTCCAGAGGAGGCAAGCGGGGGAGGCCGCGCCACCGGTGAGGTGCGGCACTGTGTGAGCGGAAGCCGACGATGTGCGGAAGTGGGGTACCGATACCGATACCGATACCGGTGCCGGGATCGGTACCCGACCGGCGGGCGGCGGTCGGGGAACAGCTCGACGCCGATCGGGATCGGTTGTCGCCCCACCGCCGCCCGTCTGCGGGGCATCGGATCGGACAGCTCTCGGTGAGCGGTCCGCCGCGAGCGGCTCCGCCGTGATCAGACCGCCGGGGACGGGTACGTCGGGTACTCCACTCCGGAGACGTGCTGGACGACGCGGATGACCTGGCAGGAGTAGCCGAACTCGTTGTCGTACCAGAGGTAGAGGATCGCGTTGTCGCCGTCGACCTTGGTGGCGCCGGCGTCGACGATCGAGGCGTGCCGCGAGCCGATGAAGTCGCTGGAGACCGCGTCGGGGGCGGTGGTGAAGTCGATCTGGCGCTTGAGCGGCGAGGTCAGCGACACATCGCGGAGGTGGTCGAGGACCTCTTCGCGGGTGGTTTCGCGCCCGAGTCGCAGGCTGAGGATCGCGATCGACACGTCCGGCACCGGCACGCGGATCGAGCTGCCGGTGATCGGCGCCTTGAGCTCGGGCAGCGCCTTGGCGACGGCCGAGGCGGCACCCGTCTCGGTGATGACCATGTTGAGCGGCGCCGAGCGGCCGCGGCGCTCCGCCTTGTGGTAGTTGTCCAGCAGGTTCTGGTCGTTGGTGAACGAGTGGACGGTCTCCACGTGGCCACGCAGGACGCCGTACTCGTCCGCCATCGCCTTCAGCGGCGGGACGATCGCGTTGGTGGTGCAGGACGCGCAGGACAGGATCTGCTCGTCCGGCTTGACCTTGTCGTGATTGACGCCGTGGACGATGTTCGGGACGTCGCCCTTGCCCGGCGCGGTCAGGACGACCTTGTCGATGCCGGGACGAAGGTGCTTCGACAGGCCCTCGCGGTCGCGCCACTTGCCGGTGTTGTCGATGAGGATGGCGTTCTTGATGCCGTACGCGGTGTAGTCGACCTCCGACGGGTCGCTCGCGTATATCACCTTGATCGCATTGCCGTTGGCGATGATCGTGTCGTTCGCCTCGTCGACGGTGATCGTGCCCTGGAACTGGCCGTGGATGGAGTCGCGGCGCAACAGCGAGGCGCGCTTGACGAGATCCTCGGCGGCCCGGCCACCACCACCGCGGACGACGATGGCGCGCAGCCGCAGACCGTTGCCGGAGCCCGCCTTCTCGATCAGCAGGCGGGCGACGAGACGGCCGATCCGGCCGAAGCCGTACAGGACGACGTCGCGCCCCTCACCGCGCTCGATCTTGTTGGCACCCGTGGCGCCGGCGACGGCCTCGGCGGTGAACTCCTGCACCGACAGACCGCGGTCGTCGGCGCCGTAGGTCGCGGCGAGCATGCCGATGTCGATCTGCGACGGCCCGAGATCGAGCGTGGTGAGGGCCTGCAGGAACGGCAGGGTCTCCGTGACCGACAACTCCTCACCGGCTATCTGCCGGGCGAACCGGTGGGTCTTGAGAATGCTGACCACCGACTTGTTCACCAGGGAGCGGCTGTGCAGCAGGACCGTGACGTCCCGCTCGCGGTGCAGCTTCCCGATCATCGGGATCATCGACTCCGCGATCTCCTCGCGGGTATTCCAGTTGGTGAACGAGTCCTCGTTGAGAGTCACAGGCTTCTCTTTCGAGCTAGGCGGCGCTCATATGCTACCCCCCATCGTTTTTACTGTTCAGCGGGGTGCGGTCGCCCTGCTCGCTACGGGTCGGGTGCGGGCGATTGGCCTAGCTGGTCCGGTAGTTGGCCCACTTTGCTGATCGCCTTGCCTGACGGGCCGAAGGTGAAGCG
Source organism: Streptomyces sp. KM273126 (assembly GCF_004337435.2). Taxonomy (NCBI): domain Bacteria; kingdom Bacillati; phylum Actinomycetota; class Actinomycetes; order Kitasatosporales; family Streptomycetaceae; genus Streptomyces; species Streptomyces sp. KM273126. Next base: position 2,070,465 of record NZ_SJXB02000002.1, read on the forward strand.
CGCCGAACCGAACCCACCCGGTAAACCGATCGGTTTTGATCCGGTGGAGACCGGGCTAGCCTCGAACCGTGACCACACAGGCGAAGCCCAGCCCGCGTGACCGGTTGCTGGATGCGGCGGCCAGGCTCGCCTACCTCGATGGCGTCGGCGTCGGCGTCGAGGCGCTGTGCAGGACGGCGGGGGTGTCCAAGCGCTCGATGTACCAGCTCTTCGAGAGCAAGGACGAACTGCTGGCCGCGAGTCTGGAGCGGCTGGCCCCTTCCTTCGAGGCCCGGCTCCTGCCCGGATCGGACGATGCGCGGTCGTCGCGTGAGCGGATCCTGCACGTCTTCGAACAGGTGGAGGCCGAGTCGGCCTCACCGGCATACCGGGGCTGCCCCTACCTGGCTGTCCAGATCGAGCTCAAGGACGCCGACCACCCCGCGAGCCGGGTCGCACACCGGATCAAGCGGGACCTGACGGCGTTCTTCCGCACCGAGGCCGTGCGGGGCGGGGCGCGCGACCCCGAGCTGCTGGCCCGGCAGCTGATCCTCGTCTTCGACGGGGTGAGCGCCCGCGCCGGGATCCGGGCCGACGACTTGGCCGGGCTGATCGCGCCGACCGTGGCCGCCCTTCTCGACGCGGCGGGCGTGGCCTGACTCCTCTGCAAGGGGTGCGCCTCCAGTACGGACGGCTTGTCGAACGCATCTCGCCGTGAGTGAGTTTGAAAAAAAGACTCAGCAGTTCGGCGTACGGCTTGAAGGGAAAAACCGATCGGTTTACGGTGAGGGAAACCGATCGGTTTCCCATGGGAGTGCAGCATGACTGAGATCAAGGACGCCGTCATTTTCGTCACAGGCGGCAGCCGCGGCATCGGCAGGGCGCTGGTGGAGGAGCTGTACGTCCGCGGTGCCGCCAAGGTCTACGCCACGGCCCGCGATCCGCGGACCGTGACGCATCCCGACGCCGTGCCGGTGGCTCTGGAGGTCACCGATCCCGCCTCCGTGGCAGCCGCCGCCGCGCAGGCCCAGGACGTCACGATCCTGATCAACAACGCCGGCGCGATGGTGGGTGCGTCCTTCCTCGGCTCACCCGTCGATGACACACGCCGGGAGTTCGAGACCAATTTCTACGGACCGCTGCTGGTCACCCGCGCCTTCGTGCCGATCATCGAGCGCAACGGCGGTGGTCACGTCCTCAATGTCCACTCCGCGCTCTCGTGGCTGGGCGGCTACGGTTCCTACGGCGCTTCCAAGGCCGCGCTGTGGTCGCAGACCAACTCCCTGCGCCTGGAGTTGAGGCCGCGTGGCATCGCGGTCACCGGACTCCACATGGCCCTGGTGGACACCGACATGACCGCCGGTTTCGAAGTGCCCAAGTCCACACCGGGTGACATCGCGGCACTCGCGCTCGACGGGATCGAGGAAGGAGCTCACGAGGTGCTGGCCGACGACATCACACGGCAGGTCAAGGCGGGCCTGTCCGGACAGCTGTCGGTGCTGTACCCGGAGCTGGCGCAGTAGCACCGGCGACCGACCAGTGGCGTCGGCGCCCGACCCTTGACTGGCACGCGCTACTAGCGCGCTCTATTGCGAGTACGATGAACTCTGCTCACATGTCGTGTCAGTGCCTTGTTGCTGGGGGGACGGAGACTGCCCGTAGGGTGGGCGCCGGCGAAGGGTGGGTTCACAGGTGGATGCATCGGGCAGGCAGCGGCCCACGATGGCGGACGTCGCCGCCCGGGCGGGCGTGTCCAGGGCACTCGTCTCGATCATCTTCCGTGACCAGCCGGGAGCGAGCAAGGAGACCCGCGAGCGGGTCCTGCGCGTCGCCGACGAGATCGGTTACCGCCCCGACAACGCGGCCAGGCTGCTGGCCCGCGGCCGCAGCCGCACGCTCGGTGTGATGTTCACCGTCCATCAGACCTTCCACACCAACCTCATCGCGGGCATCTATCCCGAGGCCGAGCGGCTCGGCTACGACGTCCTGCTCTCCGCCGCCACCCGGAGCCGCGACGAGGCCAAGGCAGTGGAAGCCCTGCTCAGTCACCGCTGCGAGGCGGTGATCCTGCTCGGCCCCGACGCCGAGCCCGGCTACCTCGACGCACTCGGCCGCCGTACGGTCGCCGTCTCGGTGAGCCGCCGGGTACCGCAGGCCCACGTCGACTTCGTGCACTCCGCCGAGGGCAAGGGCGTCCGGCAGGCCATGGACCACCTCGTGGAACTGGGGCACCGCCGGATCGTCCACATCGACGGCGGTCAGGGGCCCGGCTCGGCGGACCGGCGGCGCGCGTACCGGGCCGCGATGCGCCGCCATGGACTCCAGGCCGAGCTGCGCGTGATCCCCGGTGACCACACCGAGCAGTCGGGCATCGAGGCGGGAGAGCTGCTCCTGAGCGAGCGGGACAGCGGCCGGCCGCTGCCGACGGCGGTTCTCGCGAGCAACGACCGTTGTGCGTGGGGGCTGTTGATGGCGCTGACGCGGGCGGGCATCGACGTCCCGCGCGACATGTCCGTCATCGGGTACGACGACAGCCACCTCTCCCACCTGATGCCGATCGGCCTGACCACCGTCCGCCAGGACGCGGCACTCATGGCGGAGCACGCGGTCAGGTTCGCCGTGGAGCGGCTGGAGGACGAGGGGCTGGAGCCCAGGGAAGCGGTACTGGACCCGAAGTTGGTGGTCCGGGGGACCAGCGGGCCGGTTCCGGAGGCCTCGGCCTGAGGGTCGGCCCGGCTGCAGAGGTGTGGGCTCGACAGGTGCCGCTGCTCACGCCGCTGCCGCTGGTCACGCCTCTGCCGTCGGCGACGCCGATCCCTACGGCTATCGCGTCCCCTTCGCGGCGAACTTGGCGATGTCGGCGACGTTGTCCTTGGTGACGAAGGCCGGACCGGTGAGCACCGGTGCTGCGCCACCGCCGCTGAAGTTGCCGTTCGTCCGGTACAGCCACAGTGCGTCAACGGACAGGTAGCCCTGCAGATAGGGCTGCTGGTCGACCGAGAACTGGACCTGGCCGTCCGCGACGGCCTTCACCAGGTCCTTGTTGAGGTCGAAGGTCGCGACCTTGGCCTTGCCGCCCGCGTCGGACACCGACTGCACGGCGGTCAGCGCGAACGGGGCGCCGAGGGTGACCACCTGGTCGATCGAGGAGTCCTGCTTGAGCTTGGCCGTGATCGTCGACTTCACGGACGGCATGTCGGTGCCGTTGACGTACAGGGTCTCGGTCTTGCCCTCGAAACCCTTCTTCAGGCCCGCGCAGCGCGCCTCCAGGGCCACCTGCCCCTGCTCCTGGATGACGCAGACGGCGTGCTTGGCGCCGAGCTCGTTGAGCCGCTGGCCGAAGGCCTGGCCCGCGATGTTCTCGTCCTGGCCGAAGTACTCGAGCATGCCGAGCTCCTTCCAGTTGTCCAGGCCGGAGTTGAAGCCGACGACCGGGATGCCTGCCGCCCTGGCCTTGGCCACGACGTCCTTCATGGCGTCCGGCTTGGCCGCGGTGAGCGCGATGCCGTCGACCTTCTGGTCGATCGCGTTCTGCACCAGGTTGGCCTGGTTGCCGGCGTTGGGATCGCTGGAGTAGACGAGCTTGACGTTGTCCTTGGCCGCTGCGGCCTGGGCGCCCTTGCGGATGAGGTCCCAGAAGGTGTCGCCGGGGGCAGCGTGCGTGATCATGGCCACGGTCATACGCGGGGTGTTGGCCTTGCTCGCCGAGGTGTCCGCGCCCCCTTCCTCGGACTTCTTGCCGCCGGAGCCGCTGGAACAGCCGGCGGCGAGCACCGTGCCGACGAGGACGGTGGCTGTCAGGGTGGCGGCGCGCGCCCGGTGGTGTCTGCGCATGTCTGTTGCACCTCGCTGTGCGGTTCGGGCTGGGAGCAGATGGAAGGGGCGTCGGATACCGGCGGTCGAGCCGTACGACCGGACGAAGACCGCCTCACCCGGCCCGGAGAGGCGGGCGGAGCGGTTGCGGGTGCCCTGTGTGGCGGTGACTGCTGTCTGTGGCGCTCATGGGTGTGGACCACCTGTTCTTCGTCACTGGAGCGCTTTATTAGCGCGCTCTAGTGGCAGGAACTATGGGGCCGCCCACAGGGGATGTCAACAGGTTTGTCATGACGTACCAACAAAACGCGCGAGGCCCACGGTTCCGGGGGCGCCGCCGTGTGCACCCCGGAACCGTGGGCCGCCCCTCGTGAGGCGTCGCGTCCGGCGCCTTGCGAGGGGTATCCGCCCCCGTCCGCTTCAGCCGGGTGAGGACTGTCCGCCGACGGTGGCGGCGAAGTCGCGTTCCAGGACGGGAACGTCGTCCCTGGATCGCAGGACGGCCGCCGCCGTGAGGTGGCCGAGACGCAGCCGCGTCATCTCGTCGCGGTCGTGGAGTACGCCGGACAGGTACCCGGCCGCGAAGGCGTCGCCCGCGCCGACCGGCTCGACCACCTCGACGGGCGGCGTGGGCGCGAAGGTGCGGCTCCCCGCGGAGTAGGAAGTGGCTCCGTGCTCGGCGTCCTTGACGATGACGAGCGGGGCCGGCGCGAGCAGAGCCGCGATCTCGTCGGGCCGGGCGGTGTGCCACAGGGCCTCGGCCTCGTCCCGCCCCACGAAGACGATGTCCGCGGCGCGCGCGAGATCCAGCAGGGCCTGCGCCGCGTCGGCACCGCGGTCGCGCCACAGGGCGGGACGGTGGTTGACGTCGAACGAGACGATCGGCCGGGTCGGCGTGCCGGAGATGTCCCCCGTCCATGGGGTCCGGCCCACCACGATCTCCTCCAGCAGGCGGGCGCAGCTGTCGGAGAGGGCCGCGGTGATGCCGGACAGGTGCACGATGCGCGTGTCGTGCAGCTCGGGCGCCCGGGCCACTTCCGGGCCCATGTGAGAGGCGGCTGATCCGCGCCGGTAGTAGTGGGTTCGCGTCGCGTCCGGTCCGGGGTCCTTGAAATAGACGCCGGTCGGATGGAGCGGGTCGGTGCCGACAGCGCTCACCTCCACACCCCGGGAGGCGAGTTCCGTCAGGATGCGCTGCCCGAAGGGGTCGTCGCCCACCCGGCTGAGCCACGCGGCCCGGTGCCCGAGCGCCGCCAGCCCGCAGGCCACGTTGGACTCGGCACCCCCGATCGAGAGACGGAGCGTGGGCTGGTCGGCGAGCGGCAGGGCGTCCGGCGGAGCGAGGACGGCCATGGTCTCACCGAGGCACACGACGTCCAGCGACGCATGCTCGGGGCCTGCGGCTGCGCGGAGGCCGGCGGGCGACTGGGGCAAGGCAATCTCCTGGCGACTGGTGCTGGTGCTGGTGCTGGTGCTCAACTCTGGGGCGGGGCGGCGGGGTTGTACGGCCTGGTTCGATTCGGTGCCGTCCTGACGGTCCTGACTCCCGCCAGGAAGGTCTCCTGACTCCTGCCAGGACCGTCCTGACTCCCGTCAGGCGTGCAGGGGCGGGTCCGTCGCCAGGCGCAGCATCACCTTGCTGCTGGCGCTGCCCGGGTCGGCGGCGACCGCGAGGGCCTGCTCGGCCTGGTCCAGCGGGAAGCGGTGGCTGATGACCGGGGAGACGTCCAGGCCGTCACGCAGGGCGACGAGGGCGTCGTCGATCTCGTCCACGAAGCGGTAGGAACCGATCCAGGTGATCTCGCGGGTGACCAGGTCGCCCAGCACGGAGGGCGCGGCCGTCCCGGGCAGGTTGCCGACCTGGACGAGGGTGCCGCCGCGTGCGGTGGCCCGCAGCGCCGCTCCCAGGGCGGCCGGTGCGCCGGACGCCTCGAAGACGACGTCGACGTCCTGCGGCAGCTCCTCGCCGAGGGAGACGTCGACCACTGTGTCCGCGCCCATGCGACGGGCCACGGAGAGCGACGAGGCGGAGAGATCGGACGCGACCACGGTGTGCGCTCCGCGGTACCTGGCGGCGGCGACGACCAGGGAGCCGATCGGTCCCGCGCCGTTGACCAGGACGGTCCGTCCCCGCAGCTCGGGCGCGCGGCCGACGGCGTGCAGGGCGACCGCCAACGGCTCGGCCAGCGCGCCCGACTCGGTGTCCACTCCGTCGGGAAGCGGGCGGATCTGCGCCGCGGGCACGGCCCGGAACTCGCTGAACCCGCCGTCGGTGTGCGGGGTGAGGGCCGCCGAGCCGAAGTAGCGGACACGGGGGTGCAGGTTGGTGCGTCCGGCGAGCCGCTCCGGCAGGAGATCACCGCCCACGGGGCGGGCCGGGTGGACCGTCACCGGCTGTCCCTCCGACAGGCCGGTGACCTCCGCTCCCAGGGCCGCGATCCGGCCGGCGACCTCATGGCCGAGGACCAGGGGGTGCGCCAGTGCCGCGGTGCCGGAGGCGGCCTTCCTCCAGTAGGAGACGTCGGATCCGCAGATGCCGCCCCACTCCATGGCGAGCAGCACCTCGTCCGGCGCCGGCTCGGGCCGGGGGCGCTCGTCGATCCTCACGTCCCCCGCCCCGTGCACGACGACGGCTTTCATACGGCATCCTCCAGTCGAACCAGGTCCCGGCCGCGCGTCTCGGGCGAGAGGAGCGCACCGGCGAGTGTGATCAGCGAGTAGACGACGAGCATCGCCGCGATGGGCCACCAGCTGCCGGTGGCGGCGGTCAGGCTCGCCGCGAGGACCGGACCGATGGCGGTGGCGAGGACGCCACCGATCTCCTTGGCCAAGGCGAGCTGGGTGAACCGGGTACGCGACCCGAAGAGTTCCGCCATGGTCACGCTCTCCAGCGCGAACAGCCCGAGGACGCCGACGTTCAGGCCCACGACCATGCCCAGCATCAGGGCGGGCGTGCTTCCCGAAGTGATCAGCAGCATGACCGGGAAGGCCAGGACGACGGTGAGTACGGTCAGCGTCACGTACATCACGCGCCGTCCGAAGCGGTCACCGAGCATGCCCACCGCAGGCACCGTGAGGAAGCCCAGCAGAGACCCGTACAAGATTGCGTCCGTGGGGACGGAGCGCCCGGCCGAGAGGTTTGTGGCGATGTAGCCGACGAGGAACGTCTGGACCAGTCCGGAGTTGCCCGCCTGGCCGAAGCGCAGGGCCAGCGCCAGGAAGAACGCCTTGCCCTTGCGCTGCTTCATGCCCGCCTCCAGCAGGCCGGTGTCGCTCCGTGCGCCCTCGGTGACCGCGGACTCGACCTCGCTCCGGGTCATCGCCACGCCGTCCACGACGTCGGGGCGCTCCTCGAACACCGGGCTCTCCTTGAGGTTGCGGCGCAGCCACACGGCGAACAGCAGCAGGCCGAAGCTCATCAGGAACGGCAGGCGCCATCCCCAGGACAGCAGCTGCTCCTCGCTGAGGACGGCGAGCAGGATGGCCCACACGCCCGAGGCCGCGAGCGTTCCCGAGTTGGTGCCCAGCGACACCAGGGAGGAGACCAGGCCGCGCCGCTTGGTGGGGGCGTACTCGGCGAGCATCACGGTGGCGCCGGCGATCTCCGCGCCCGCCCCGAAGCCCTGGGCCAGCCGGAGCACGACGAGCAGGGCGGGAGCCAGGATGCCGATCGACGCGTAGGTGGGCAGAAGGCCGATGAGGGTGGTCGAGGCGCCCATCAGCACGATGGTGATCGTCAGGACCTTCTTGCGGCCGAGCCGGTCTCCCATGCGGCCGAAGTAGACCGCGCCGGCGAGCCGGGCGACGTAGCCGACACCGTAGGTGGCCATCGCGGCGATGAGGCCGATCGCGGGGCTGACGTCCGGGAAGAAGATCTTGTTGAAGACGATCGCGGCCGCCAGCGAGTACAGCTGGAAGTCCATGAACTCCATGGCCGTACCCAGCCAGCCGGACACGGCGGCCTTGGTCAGGTCACTGGTGGTGCGTTGTGCGACGCCGGATGGCTCCGCTGTGGTGGTGCTGTCCTTCATCATGAACTCCGTTGTTCGTGCGGGTGGGGACGGTGCGGCAGACGCGGGTCGCCCCGGTTCAGAGGTGTCAGAGGTCGACGTGGCCGGCGTGCAGGGCGGGGAGATGCCGGGCCACGGCGGTGGTGAGAGCGGTGTCGTCGGCGAGGTCGGGTGCGCCGACGGTCGTGAGCAGGGCACGGACGGTGTCCGCCGGAGCCGCGCCGGTACGCCAGCACGCGGCGAGCGCGTCCTGTGCGGGGTCGGTGATGCCGTGGTCCTGGGGACCGGGCCCGGTGGTGTGGGCCCAGCCCGCGAGGGCGAGTTCGAGCACCGGGGTGGCCGCGCCGCGCTCGCGCAGTGACCGCAGCGCCGGCAGCCAGCGCTCGGTGATCTTCAGCGATCCGTCCGAGGCGATCTGCCGCAGGAAGTGTCGCATGGCCGTGTTGCCGAAGCGGGCGACGAGGTCGTCGGCGTACCGGTCCGGATCCGGGCCGCCGGCGGGCAGGGTGGGCGCGACCTCGGCGCACAGCGCCTTCACGAGCCGTTCGCCCCAGCCGGCGGCCATGGTGTCGGCGATGGTGGTGCAGCCCGCGGCGATCCCGAGGCAGGCGAGCGCCGAGTGCGAGCCGTTGAGCAGCCGCAGCTTGGTGAGCTGGTACGGCGCGACATCGGGGACGAACAGGGCGCCGTCGAGCTCCCACGGCGGGCGCGGGGCGGCGAAACGGTCTTCCAGGACCCACTGCCGGTACGGCTCGCCGCTCACGGGAAGCGCGTCGTGGACGCCCAGTGCGGTGGCCGTCGCCGCCACGTCGGCGGCCGTGGTGGCGGGGACGATCCGGTCCACGACGGTGGCGGGAAAGGCCACGTACTGGTCCATCAGCTCCAGTACCCGCTCGCGGTCGGGTTGCCCGGACGCTCGGACGGCGTCGTGGACGACCCGTTCCAGCACGGCGCCGTTGTCCGCCATGTTGTCGCAGGAGACGACACTGATCGGGGCCGCACCGGAGCGCATCCGCGCGGCCAGTCCGGCGGCCAGCCGCCCGATCACCGTGGTGTCGAGGTCGGGAACCGCCGTGTCCAGGCCACCGGTCCGGGATGACCGGTGGTAACCCTTCTCGGTGATGGTGAGCGTCACCACCGTCGTCTGCGGATCGGTGAGCAGGGCGTCGACGGCGGCCCCGTCCCGCTGCATGGCATGGGCGCCGGTGAGAGATCCGACGATCCGCGGGACGCCGCCCTCAGGGCGACGTTCCGTGACCGAGTACAAACAGTCCTGCGCGCGGAGGGCGTCCACCGTCGCCGTCGACCGGGGAGCGACCGCGGCGATGCCCCAGGGCTCGCCCGACCGCGCCGCCGCGTTCTCCGTGTAGACGGCCTGGTGTGCCCGGTGGAAGGCGCCGATGCCGAAGTGGACGACACGGGTGCGCAGTCCGGCGGGGTCGACCTGGGGGCGCAGTTCGGGTGCGAGTTCGCTCAGCGCCCGCCGGTTCAGGGGCGTCGTCCCGCTCACCAGTCGTGCACCGAGCCGTCGAGGCGGCGTGCCACCGGCAGATAACGCCGCTGGTACGGGAAGCGCTCGGCCGCCTTCTCGTCGTACTCCACTCCGAGACCGGGCTCGTCGGAGGGGTGCAGCATCCCGTCGGCGAAGGTGACGCCCGTCCGGAAGACCTCGGCGGCCTCGTCCGGGTGGCCCATGTGCTCCTGGATGCCGAAGTTCGGCACGGCGATGTCGAGGTGCACGGCGGCGGCCATGCTGACGGGGGAGAGGTCGGTGGCGCCGTGAGAACCGGTCCGGACCTGGTACAGCGCGGCGAGGTCGAAGATCCGGCGCAGATGCGTGATGCCGCCCGCGTGGACCACGGTGGTGCGCACGTAGTCGATGAGCTGCTCCGTGATCAGCTGCTGGACGTCCCAGATCGAGTTGAAGACCTCGCCCACGGCGATCGGTGTCGTCGTGTGCTGCCTGATGAGCCGGAACGCCTCCTGGTTCTCGGCCGGAGTCGGGTCCTCCATCCAGAACAGGCGGCAGCCCTCGACGCTCTTGCCGAAGCGGGCCGCCTCGATCGGGGTCAGCCGGTGGTGAATGTCGTGCAGCAGGTGGAAGCCGAAGCCGAAGCGCTCCCGTACGGCCTCCAGGTAGGTCGGCGCGAAGCCGAGGTAGGCCTCGGTGTCCCAGGGCTGTTCGTCGGGCAGGTCGCTCGCCGCGGGCTCGTAGAGCTTGCCCTTGCGCACGCCGTAGGTGCCGCCGACGTCGGGTACCGCCGCCTGGGCGCGCACCGCCTTGTAGCCGAGTTCGAGGTACCGCTCGACGTCGTCGAGGAGGGACGGTACGTCGGTGCCGCTGGCGTGCGAGTAGACGAGCACGCCGTCCCGGGAACGCCCGCCGAGGAGCTGGTAGACCGGCAGTCCGGCGGTCTTGCCCTTGATGTCCCACAGGGCGGTGTCGACGGCGGCGATGGCGGTCATGGTGACCGGCCCGCGCCGCCAGTACGCACCCCGGTACAGGTACTGCCAGATGTCCTCGATCCGCGCCGGATCCCTGCCGATCAGCAGGGGGGCCACGTGGTCGCGCAGATAGCTCGCCACGGCCAGTTCACGGCCGTTGAGCGTGGCGTCACCGAGGCCGGTCACTCCGTCCGACGTGGTGATGCGCAGCGTGACGAACGTGCGCCCGGGGGAGGCGACGAACACCTCGACGTGCTCGATCCTGCTCACTGATGAGCTCTCCTAACGGCAGCGGCATGGTCGGTCGGCCGACACGGTCGCCCGTACTGTCGGCCAGTACTTGTATACAAGCACCTGTCGTGGAGTTTGGGCAATGCCTCTGGCCTGGTTCTTTCTGTGTGGCGGAGCTCCGCGGTCGGGTGCCGGGTGGCGATGATCCTGGCGATACGATGGGTCCATGGCCCAACCCAAACGGCAGCGGACCAGTCGGCACGAGATCTATGTGACGTTGCGTCAGATGGTTCTGACGCTCCAACTCCCGCCCGGTGCCGCGCTGTCGGAGAACGAACTCGCGGCGTCGATGGGCGTCAGCCGTACGCCGGTGCGGGAGAGCCTGATCCTTCTGGCCCAGGAAGGCCTCGTACAGGTCTTCCCGCAGATCGGTTCGTTCGTCTCACGGGTTGACCCGGCGCAGGTCTCCGACGCGCAGTTTCTGCGGGAGGCGGTCGAGCTGGCCGCACTGGACGACCTGCCCCCGGACCTGGACGCCGCGGTCCTCCAGGATCTGCGCGACAACCTTGAGCGCCAGCAGCGGGAGGGCCTCGGAATCGAGGAGTTCTTCGAGCTGGACGAGGCGTTCCACCAGGGCCTGATGCGGCTGAGTGGACACGCGAACGCCTGGACGACCGTCGCCGCCGCCAAGGGGCATCTGGACCGGGCCCGCCGCCTGGGCCTGTACGAGAACGCGTCTCCCGCGGTGTTCGCGGACCAGCACCGGGAGATCTTCGACGCGGTGGTGGGCGGGGACGTGTCGCTGGCGCGCACGGCGATGCGCACGCACCTGCGGGCCGTCTTCAGCGACATCGAACGCATAAGAGCGCATTCGCCCGAGCTGTTCGCCACCGACCCCTCAGCGGTGCCGGTGCGGCGCAACGTCGTCGTCTGGGAGTAGTCCCCGCACCCGTCAGTTCTCGCTTGTGTCCGCGGTGTCGCGCTTACTCCGCGGCCCGGCCCGAGAGCCGTTCCACTCCGCGCAGCAGGGCGGAGTGGTCGAGCGGGCCGTCACCGTGGGCACGGGCGGAGGCCATCAGCTGGGCGGTGAGGGCGCCGAGCGGGAGGACGGCACCGGTGGCGCGGGCCGCGTCGGTGACGATGCCCATGTCCTTGTGATGCAGGTCGATGCGGAAGCCCGGCTTGAAGTCCCGGTTCAGCATGCTGTCCTTCTTGCGGGCGAGAACGGTGGAACCGGCCAGACCGCCGCCGAGGACCTCCAGGGCGGAGGGGAGATCCGCGCCCGCCTTCTCCAGGAAGACCACCGCCTCGGCCAGGGCCTGGATGTTGACCGCGACGATGAGCTGGTTGGCGGCCTTCACGGTCTGGCCGGCACCGTGCGGGCCCACGTGGACGACGGTCGTGCCGAGCGCGCCGAAGAGCGGTTCGGCCTCGGCGAAGTCGGCCGCGTCACCGCCGACCATGATGGACAGCACGGCCTCGACGGCACCGGCCTCACCACCGGACACCGGGGCGTCCAGGACGCGAACGCCCTTGTCCCGGCCCGCCTCGGCGATCGCGACGGCGGTCCGGGGGCTGACGCTGCTCATGTCGATGACGAGGGTGCCCGGCCGGGCGTGGGCCAGGACGCCGCTCTCGCCGAGGACGACCTCGGTGACCTGCGGGTCCGCGGGGAGCATCGTGATGACGACGTCCGCGCCCGCGACCGCGGCCGCCACGCTGTCCGCCGCCAGGCCTCCCGCCTCGACCAGGCGGTCCACCGGCGGGCGGCTCCGGTTGTGTCCGACGACGGTGTGCGCGGCCCGGACGAGGTTGGCGGCCATGGGGGAACCCATGATGCCGAGGCCGATGAAGGCGATCGTTCGGGACTGGACGGCTGACGTACCCATGTGGTCTGCGTTTCCTTCTGCGAGGGGGGCCTGGGCTGTGCGGGGACTGCGCGGGGGTGGTGCGGTTGATCGTGACCCGACAGTACGACGCCGTGGGAGCTCCTCCCAAGCACGCGTCCGAGGCGCAGGAATGAGGGGAAGAAGATCTGCCCAATGATGGGTTAATGATGGGTTCTGCCTCTTCAGTATTGCCTCGCGCCGCGCCTACCTTTGCGTCCAGGTAAACGGCCCGGTCGTCGGCTGTGTCCGGTCGGCTGCGGCAGTGACCACCTCGCCCTGGGCTTCCTCCCCTACTGGATCCACCGAAAGGCCACGGCATGAACACCCCGTCGCAGCACAGGATCGCCGGTGCGCCCATCTCCTGGGGCGTGTGCGAAGTACCGGGCTGGGGCTACCAGTTGACCCCGGAACGCGTCCTGAAGGAGATGCGCGAGGTCGGCCTGGCCGCCACCGAGATCGGCCCCGAGGGGTTCCTGCCCGGCGAACCGGACGCCATGGCCGAGACCCTCGCCCACCACGACCTCCAGGCCGTCGGCGGCTTCACCCCGCTCCTGCTCCACGTCCCCGGCCACGACCCGGTGCCCGAGGTGGAACAACTCCTGGAGAGCTACGCCGCCTCGAAGGCGGACGTGCTCGTCCTGTCGGCCGTCACCGGCCAGGACGGCTACGACTCGCGCCCCGAACTCGATGCCGACGGCTGGAAGCTGCTGCTGTCCAACCTCGACCGGCTGGCGGCCCTGGCCGCCGAACGCGGCGTACGGGCCGTCCTGCACCCGCACGTGGGCACGATGATCGAGAACGGCGACGAGGTACGGCGCGTCCTGGAGCACTCGGCGATCTCTCTGTGTCTCGACACCGGCCACCTGCTCATCGGCGGCACCGATCCCGCGGAACTCACCCGCCAGGCGCCCGAACGGATCGCCCACACCCATATGAAGGATGTGGACGCCTCCCTCGCCGCCAAGGTCCAGTCCGGCCGCCTCTCCTACACGGATGCCGTGCGCGAGGGCATGTACCGCCCGCTGGGCGCCGGCGACGTCGACGTCCACGCCATCGTGACCCACCTCAACGCACGCGGGTACGACGGCTGGTACGTCCTGGAACAGGACACCATCCTCACCGAGGAACCCCGGCAGAAGGGCCCGGTCGAGGACGTGTGGGCCAGTGCCGAGCACTTGCGCTCGGTGTTGCGGGGCGCCGCGTAGAAGCCGCACAGCAGGTGCCTGTCGCCTGGTGCTCCCCACCAACCCACCTTCACCAGCAGCGGAGATACTACGAGCATGCCGTCTCAGGGAACGCTGGGCGTCGCGGTCGTCGGCACCGGAAAGATGGGCGCCGACCATGTGCGCCGGCTTCAGCGGGTCATCAGCGGGGCGCGGGTGACCGCGGTCGTGGACATCGACGAGGAGCGGGCCGGGGCCCTGGCCGACTCGATGGACGGGTGCAGGGCGTACACCGAACCCGTGGCCGCCATGGCGGCGCAGGACGTGGACGCCGTACTCATCGCCTCGCCCGGACCCGCCCACGAGGCGGCGCTGCTCGAAGCCCTCGACCGCGACCTGCCGGTCCTGTGCGAGAAGCCGCTCACCCCGGACGCGGCCTCCGCGCTCCGGGTGCTGGAGGCGGAGCGGCGGCTCGGGCACCGGCGCATCCAGGTGGGCTTCATGCGGCGGTACGACGCCGAGTACATGAAGCTCAAACGCCTCCTGCACAGCGGCCAGTTGGGCCGAGCACTGATGCTGCACCACCGGCACCGCAACCCGTCGATGCCACCGTGGTTCACCAACGAGATGCTCATCAACGACTCCGTGGTGCACGAGATGGACGTGACCCGCTGGCTCCTCGACCAGGAGATCACAGCGGTCACCGTGCTCAAGCCGGCCCCGTCGTCGTATGCCCCCGAGGGCATGGACGACCCCCAGTTCGTCCTCTTCGAAACGGAGTCGGGCGCGCTCGTCGACGTCGAGATCTTCGGCCACTGCGGCTACGGCTACCAGGTGCATGCCGAAGCGGTGTGCGAGCGGGGCACGGTACGCATCGGCGACGAGGCCGGGCCCCGGCTCAGCGCCGACGGCCGGTGGGGCGGCACCATCACGCCGGACTACCTGGAGCGTTTCGCGGACGCGTACGGCCGTCAGGTCCAGGCGTGGGTGGACGCCACCCGGCGCGGTGAGGTCACCGGACCGAGCGTCTGGGACGGCTACGCGGCGGCAGCGGTGTGCGAGGCGGGCGTGTCGGCCCAGCGGGAGGGGCGGCGCGTCGAGGTCGAACTGATCGAGCGGCCCGCTTTCTACGCCTAGGCCGCCCGCTTTATCACGAGGAGGAGGGGGTGGCGCCGGACCGGCGCCACCCCCTCCTTTCGCCTCTCACACCGTGGTCGGAGGAACCGTCCGCGGCCGGACCGGGAAGCCCGCTGCCCGGTAGCAGTCGTCGATGAGACGCATGGTGGCCAGTGCGTCACCGGCGTCGAGGACGAGGGGCGCGCCCTGCCGCAGATGGGCGGCGAAGGCGTCGAGCTGGTAGGTGTACGAGGAGCGGCGGCCGAGTTCCTCGGTGCGCTCCCCGGCGCCCGTACGGACCACGATCCGGTCGTCCAGGTGGGGCTGCACGAAGTTCAGGGCCGTGGCCTCGCCCCGGCTGCCCACGATCCGGCAGCTGAACTGCACCTCGTGGTGCGCCATGTGGCAGCGGGCGCTGCCGGTCGCACCGTTCGGGAACTCCAGGTCGGCGTCCAGCCATTCGTCGACCCCGGGCGCGTCCGCCCGTTCGCCACCGCGTGCGGCGACCAGGCGGGGGGCGCCGCCCGCCCAGGGAACGATCATCCGCTGGGCGTGCAGCGCGTAGCAGCCCACGTCCATCAGGGCGCCGCCCGCGAGCGGGAAGGACCAGCGAGGGTCGCCGCCAGGTGGTGCGGGCATGGCCATCACGGTTTCCACGTGACGGAGTTCGCCCAGTTCCCCGCTGTCCAGGAGTTCGTGGAGGCGGCGGGTGACCGGGTGGAACAGGTAGTGGAAGCCCTCCATGAAGACGCTGCCCGCCTTGGTGACGGCCTCGTGGATCTCGGCCGCCTCCTCCGCGTTGCTCGCGGACGGTTTCTCCGTCAGCACGTGCTTGCCGGCGGTGAGGGCCGCCACGTTCCACGGTCCGTGCAGGCCGTTGGCGAGCGGGTTGTAGACGACCTCGACCTCGGGGTCGGCGACGAGTTCGGCGTACGAGCCGACAACCCGCTCCACGCCGTGCTGTTCCGCGAACGCGGTGGCGCGGGCACGGTCGCGGGCGGCCACCGCGATGATGCGGTGGCCGCCCGCACGGGCGGGGCCGACAATCGAGAGTTCGGCGATCCGGGCCGCGCCCAGCACGCCTATCCGCAGCGGCTCGTGGGTCATCCCTTGCGTACCTCTTCCAGTCGTACGGGCCTGTGCTCGTGCAGCGACAGCGTGCACGCCTCGGCGATCCAGCTTGCCTCGATCGCGTCCGCCACCGTGCAGGGGGAGGGGCGAGTGCCCGCCACGACCTCGGTGAACGCGGTCAGTTCGGCGCGGTAGGCGTCGGCGAAGCGGTCCATGAAGAAGGTGTGCGGGGTGCCCGAGGGGAAGGTGGCACCCGGCTCGACGGAGCGCAGCGGCAGCTTGTCCTCCAGGCCCACCGCGATGCTGTCCTTCATGCCGTGCAGCTCCAGCCGCACGTCGTAACCGCGGGCGTTGTGCCGGGAGTTGGAGATGACGGCGATCGTTCCGTCGTCGAGGGTGAGCAGCGCGGAGGCCGTGTCGACGTCACCCGCCGTCGCGATGTAGTCCGCACCCCGGTTGCCGCCGGTCGCGTACACCTCGACCACCTCGCGGCCCGTCACCCAGCGCACGATGTCGAAGTCGTGGACGCTGCAGTCGCGGAAGATGCCCCCGGAGACGGCCACATAGGCGGCCGGCGGAGGCGCGGGGTCCAGGGTGGTGGACCGTACGGTGTGCAGCAGGCCGAGCTCGCCGCTCACCACGGCCTTCCGCGCGGCGACACAGCCCGCGTCGAAGCGTCGGTTGTAGCCGATGTGCACCTCGACGCCGCCGCCCTCGACAGCCTGGAGCACCTCCAGGCTTTCCTCGACGCCGCGGGCAACGGGCTTCTCGCAGAACACCGGGACGCCCGCCTTGAGGGCGGCGAGGATCAGCTCGGGGTGCGCGTCGGTCGCGGCCGCGATGACGACGCCGTCGACTCCGGCGGCGAACACGGCCTCGGGGGAGTCCACGGCCGTCGCTCCGAACCGTTCGGCGGCGGACGCGGCGGCCGAGGCCACCGGGTCGGTCACCACCAGGGAGTCGACCACGTCGAGTCCCGAGAGGGTTTCCGCGTGGAACGCGCCGATCCGGCCCAGCCCCATGATGCCCAAACGCATGATCTTGCTCCTTCAGCCCAAGGGGCGGTTCAGTCAAGCCCGCCGAACACTATCTGGTCCCAGTCGATGACCGATCCGGTCACCACCCCGCTGCGGTCGGACAGCAGGAACACGACGAAGTCGGCGATCTCGTCGACCTGCCCGAGCTTGCCCATCGGCTGTGCCCGGGCCGCCTTCTCCCGCCAGTCGTCGCCCGCACCGTGGAACGCGCGCTGAGTCGCGTCCTCGCCCTCGGTGTCCGTCCAGCCGATGTTGAGGCCGTTGATGCGGACACGGTCCCAGCGGTGCGCGTGGGCGGCGTTGCGGGTCAGCCCGGCGAGGCCGGCCTTGGCCGCGACGTACGGGGCGAGGAAGGGCTGTCCGCCGTGCGAGGAGGACGTGATGATGTTGACGATCGTGCCCGGCACCTTGCGGTCGACCAGATGCTGAACCGCCGCCTGCATCGCGAAGAACGGCGCCCGCAGATTGATCGCGATGTGCGCGTCGAACAGCTCCGGCGTGGTGTCCAGCAGCGAACCACGCGAGGTCAGCCCCGCCGCGTTGACGAGACAGTCGACGCGACCGTGCCGGGCCACCGTCCGTACGACGCTGTCGCGCGCCTCCTCCGGGTCCGAGAGGTCCGCGGCCAGGAAGTGGGCGCCCACGTCCGCCGCGAGCTTCTCGCCGAGCTCCGCCCGGCGTCCCGTGAACACGACGGTCGCGCCCTCGCGTACGGCCGCCCTCACGATGCCCGCGCCGACGCCCTGGCTGCCGCCGTTGACGAGGACGACCTTGTCATCGAGCAGTCCCATGAGTCCGTGGCCTCCTTCAGCTCTTGCGGCGCTTGGCGGCCGCTTGCAGTTCCTGGCTCAGCCGCTCCGGGGTCCAGCCCTCGGTCACGGCCTGCCAGACGGTGTCCGCCTGGGACGGCGGAGCGAGACCGCCGACCGGCGGGTCGAGGTCGAGGTTCGTGGGGAACGGGTACCCCTCGGCCGTGGCGGCGACCACGCGGCGCAGCCACTCCTCTGGCACGCCCTCGGCCCTGCGGCGCAGCAGCACCGGGAACAGCGCGTTCGCCATCGCCTCACGGTCGACCGACTCCATCGCGCGGCCGAACGCGGACGAGATCTGCAGCAGGTTCGCCATGCGCCGGATGCCGGCCGAGCGGTTGTGCCCGGCGGCGTGGAAGAGCGCCGGGTTGAAGAACACCGCGTCGCCCTTCTCCAGCGGAAGCTGGACATGGTGCTCGTCGAAGTACGCGACGAACTCGGGGAGGCGGAACGCCAGATAGCCCGGCTCGTACTTCTGCGAGTGCGGCAGGAACAGCGTCGGCCCCGACTCGACCGGCATGTCGCAGTGCGCCACCGCACCCTGCAGGGTCAGCACGGGGGACAGCCGGTGGACGTGCGCGGGATACGCGGACGCCTGCTCCTGGGAGAGGAAGCCCAGGTGGTAGTCGCGGTGCACGGTCTGCGCGGCGCCGCCCGGGTTGACCACGTTGACCTGCGAGGTCACCTGGTAGGCGGGGCCGAGCCAGGCCTCGGAGACCAGCGCCAGCACGTCGTTCGCGTAGTAGTCGGCGAAGACCTCCGGGTTGCGTACGGCCACCTTGTCCAGGGCGTTCCACACGCGGTCGTTGGCGCCCGGCTTGGCGAAGTGGTCGCCGCGTGCGGTGCCGGCCGCGCGCTCCTCCTCGATCAGCGCGTGGAAGGCCTCCGAGGCCCGGTCCACGACAGCCGGGTCCGTGTAGGCGGCCTTGAGGACCACGACGCCCGGCCCGTCCAGCAGGGCCCGCACCAGCTCACTCTGCACCGCACGGCGGCCCTCCGGGGTGACCGTGAGGGCGCGAAGCCGCTCGCTGTCGTAGACCAGTACGCGCCGCTCGGTTCGCTCCGCCGAGGGGTACGCCTGCGGATCGGTGTCCTGTTCGACCAGTGAGCGGAACGCGTCGAGGTCGCAGTCGTCCTCGCTCAGCCAAGTCCGTGATCCCGTCCGTGATCCCGTCTGTGATCCCGTGTCTGTGGGGGACATCCCCGGTCCTTTCGCCATGCCTGCTTTTCTGTCAGTCTGATGAACCGGTGACCGTCATTCAATCCGCAGAAACCCATCAAAAACCCGTCATCAGCGATCCATCATCAGCAACCGTCATCCACTCTCGGGAAGCTCGGGAACAGTCATGCGGCATCCGTATCCGATCAGGGAGATCGCCCGACAGGCCGGGCTGAGCGAGGCCACCGTCGACCGGGTCCTCAACAGCCGGGGAGGCGTCCGGGAGAGCACGATCATGGAGGTCCATCAGGCGATCAAGGACCTGGACCGCCAGCGGACCCAGGTGCGCATCGGCGGACGCACCTTCATGATCGACATCGTGATGCAGGCCCCGGAGCGGTTCTCCACGGCCGTACGCGACGCACTGGAAGCCGAACTGCCGTCCCTGCACCCCGCCGTCGTGCGCTCGCGCTTCCACTTCCGGGAGACCGGCCCCGCCTCGGAGCTGATCGCCGTCATGGACAAGATCGCCAAGCGGGGGTCGCAGGGCGTGATCCTCAAGGCCCCGGACCTGCCGGAGGTCGGCGCGGCCGTCGGCCGCCTGGTCGCGGCCGGTATCCCCGTCGTCACCCTGGTCACCGACCTGCCCGGCAGCGCCCGGCTGGCGTACGTCGGCATCGACAACCGCGCGGCCGGAGCCACCGCCGCCTACCTCGTCGGACAGTGGCTCGGCGACCGGCCCGGCAATGTGCTCACCACCATCAGCAGGGGCTCCTTCCGCGGCGAGGAGGAGCGCGAGATGGGCTTCCGCAGCGCGATGCGGGTCGCCCACCCCCAGCGGTCCCTGGTGGAGGTCACCGACAGCGACGGCCTGGACGCCACCCAGCGCGACCTGGTCCTGGAGGCGCTGAGGCGGGACGAGGCCATCGTCGCCGTCTACTCCGCCGGTGGCGGCAACGCCGCGACCCTCGACGCCTTCGACACGCTCGGACGCACGTGTGCGGTGTTCGTCGCCCACGACCTGGACCACGACAACACCCGGCTCCTGCGCGAGCGCCGGCTCTCCGCCGTCCTCCATCACGACCTGCGCCAGGACATGCGCCGCACCTGCCAGACCATCATGCGCGCCCACCGGGCCCTGCCCGACGAAGGGCCTGCCCTGCCCTCGGCGACCCAGGTGGTCACGCCGTACAACATGCCGCCCGGGGTGTCGCCCTGACCGCGACGCCCCCGACGCCCCGACGCCCCCGAGGCCGACGGCGGCGAGCGCGAGGCACTGGAGGTCCTCTGAAGTGACGTGATCGACGATCCCCAGCCCTTCAGAAACCCACTGCCCGGCGCCTAGTGTTGCCGCCGGACGAGAGGCCGGGCGTCGCACCCGCTGGTGAGGAGCCGGGCTTCGCCTGGCGCGGCAGGGGGCGTCGCCGACACGATGTGTTCGTCGGTGTTCGTCACCGGCAGGCTGAAGGGATCAGGCATGTTCCGCAAGGTGCTGGTCGCCAACCGTGGAGAGATCGCGATTCGCGCGTTCCGCGCCGGCTTCGAGCTGGGCGCGAGGACGGTCGCCGTCTTCCCGCACGAGGACCGGAACTCGCTGCACCGGCTGAAGGCCGACGAGGCGTACGAGATCGGCGAGCCGGGGCACCCGGTGCGGGCGTACCTCTCGGTCGAGGAGATCGTCCGCGCGGCCCGCCTGGCCGGGGCCGACGCCGTCTATCCGGGGTACGGGTTCCTGTCCGAGAACCCCGAACTGGCCCGCGCGTGCGAGGAGGCGGGCATCACGTTCGTCGGCCCGAGCGCGCAGATCCTGGAGCTGACCGGCAACAAGGCGCGCGCGGTGGCCGCCGCCCGAGAGGCCGGCGTACCCGTGCTCGGCTCCTCCGCTCCCTCCACCGACGTGGACGAACTGGTCCGTGCCGCCGGGGACATCGGCTTCCCGGTGTTCGTCAAGGCGGTCGCCGGCGGCGGCGGGCGCGGCATGCGGCGGGTCGAGGACCCCGACCGGCTGCGCGAGTCCATCGAGGCGGCGTCCCGCGAGGCGGCGTCCGCGTTCGGCGACCCCACCGTGTTCCTGGAGAAGGCCGTCGTCGAGCCCCGCCACATCGAGGTACAGATCCTCGCCGACGGGCAGGGCAACGTCATCCACCTCTTCGAGCGTGACTGCTCGGTGCAGCGCCGCCACCAGAAGGTGATCGAGCTCGCCCCCGCCCCGAACCTCGACCCGGAACTCCGGATGCGGATCTGCGCCGACGCCGTGCGGTTCGCCCGCAGGATCGGCTACCGCAACGCGGGCACCGTGGAGTTCCTGCTCGACCGCGACGGCAACCACGTCTTCATCGAGATGAACCCGCGCATCCAGGTCGAGCACACGGTGACCGAGGAGGTCACCGACGTCGACCTCGTCCAGTCGCAGCTGCGGATCGCCGCCGGTGAGACGCTGGACGACCTCGGGCTGACGCAGGAGACGGTCGTCCTGCGCGGCGCCGCCCTCCAGTGCCGTATCACCACCGAGGACCCGGCCAACGGCTTCCGCCCCGACACCGGCAGGATCAGCGCCTACCGTTCGCCGGGCGGCTCGGGCATCCGCCTCGACGGCGGCACCACCCACGCCGGTTCGGAGATCAGCGCGCACTTCGACTCGATGCTGGTCAAACTCACCTGCCGCGGACGGGACTTCACGACAGCGGTCAAGCGGGCCCGGCGCGCCGTGGCCGAGTTCCGTATCCGTGGTGTGGCCACCAACATCCCGTTCCTGCAGGCCGTGCTGGACGACCCGGACTTCCGGGCGGGGCGGGTCACCACGTCGTTCATCGAGCAGCGGCCGCACCTGCTGACCGCACGCCACTCCGCCGACCGCGGCACCAAGCTGCTCACCTACCTGGCCGACGTCACGGTGAACAAGCCGCACGGCGAGCGCCCCGACCTGATCGACCCGACCACCAAGCTTCCGCGCCCCGCCGGCACCGAGCCGCCCGCCGGCTCCAAGCAGCAGCTCACCCACCTCGGTCCCGAGGGCTTCGCCCGCCGGCTGCGCGCATCACCGACGATCGGCGTCACCGACACCACGTTCCGCGACGCCCACCAGTCGCTGCTCGCCACCCGGGTCCGTACGAAGGACATGCTCGCCGTCGCCCCCGTGGTGGCGCGGACCCTGCCGCAGCTGCTGTCCCTGGAGTGCTGGGGCGGCGCCACCTACGACGTCGCCCTGCGTTTCCTCGCCGAGGACCCGTGGGAGCGCCTGGCCCGACTCCGCGAGGCCGTCCCGAACATCTGCCTCCAGATGCTGCTGCGCGGCCGCAACACCGTGGGCTACACGCCGTACCCGACCGAGGTGACCGACGCCTTCGTCCACGAGGCCGCGGCCAGCGGCATCGACATCTTCCGCATCTTCGACGCGCTCAACGACGTCGGCCAGATGCGGCCCGCCATCGACGCCGTACGCGAGACCGGCACGGCCGTCGCCGAGGTCGCCCTGTGCTACACCTCCGATCTGTCCGATCCGTCGGAGCGCCTGTACACCCTCGACTACTATCTCCGCCTCGCCGAGCAGATCGTGGACGCGGGCGCCCACGTCCTGGCCGTCAAGGACATGGCGGGTCTGCTCCGCGCCCCGGCCGCCGCGAAGCTGGTGTCCGCGCTGCGCCGCGAATTCGACCTCCCCGTCCACATCCACACCCACGACACCGCGGGCGGCCAGCTCGCCACCTATCTGGCGGCGACCGGGGCCGGCGCGGACGCGGTGGACGGCGCGGTGGCGTCCATGGCGGGCACCACCTCGCAGCCGTCGCTGTCGGCGATCGTGGCCGCGACCGACCACTCCGAGCGGCCCACCGGCCTGGACCTCCAGGCCGTCGGGGACCTGGAGCCGTACTGGGAGAGCGTCCGCAAGATCTACGCCCCCTTCGAGGCGGGCCTCGCCTCGCCGACCGGGCGCGTCTACCACCACGAGATCCCCGGCGGGCAGCTCTCCAACCTGCGTACCCAGGCCGTCGCACTCGGCCTCGGCGACCGTTTCGAGGACATCGAGGCCATGTACGCCGCCGCCGACCGGATGCTCGGCCGGCTGGTCAAGGTCACCCCGTCGTCGAAGGTGGTCGGCGACCTCGCCCTGCACCTGGTGGGCGCGGGGGTGAAGCCGGAGGACTTCGAGGCGGCGCCGAACTCGTACGACATCCCGGACTCCGTCATCGGCTTCCTGCGCGGCGAGCTCGGCAACCCGCCCGGCGGCTGGCCGGAGCCCTTCCGCAGCAAGGCACTTGAGGGCCGCGCCGAGCCGGGGCCCACGCAGGAGCTGACCGAGGAGGACCGGGACGGGCTGGAGAAGGACCGGCGCGCCACACTCAACCGACTGCTCTTCCCGGGGCCGACGCGCGACTACGAGACACACCGCCAGACCTACGGCGACACCAGCGTCCTCGACAGCAAGGACTTCTTCTACGGGCTGCGTCCCGGCAAGGAGTACGCCGTCGACCTGGAGCCCGGCGTCCGTCTCCTCATGGGTCTTGAGGCCATCGGCGAGGCCGACGAACGCGGCATGCGTACCGTGATGTCCACCCTGAACGGTCAACTGCGGCCGATCCAGGTACGCGACACCGCTGCGGCCTCCGACGTTCCGGTGACGGAGAAGGCCGACCGGGCCAACCC
Organism: Streptomyces sp. KM273126; assembly: GCF_004337435.2. Lineage (NCBI taxonomy): Bacteria > Bacillati > Actinomycetota > Actinomycetes > Kitasatosporales > Streptomycetaceae > Streptomyces > Streptomyces sp. KM273126. The sequence continues at coordinate 2,093,831 of NZ_SJXB02000002.1, forward strand.
CGGCCATGTCGCGGCGCCGTTCGCCGGAGTGGTGACGCTCGTGGTCGCCGAGGGCGACGAGGTCGCCGCGGGTGCCACGGTGGCCACCATCGAGGCGATGAAGATGGAGGCCGCGATCACCGCCCCGAAGGCCGGGAAGGTGTCGCGGCTCGCCATTAACAAGATCCAGCAGGTGGAGGGCGGCGACCTCCTCGTCGAGATCGCCTGAGTCGTCACTCCCGGTGCTCTCTGCCCGAGGGCTCGGCGGCCGGGGGTTCGGGGCCCTGGTGCGGCAGGTCCAGCAGAGCCCGCAGCGGAGCCGAGGCGTGCGGGCCCGCGCGCCAGATCAGCGCCTTGGCGTAGGGGATCCGGGGCGTCACCGGCACGACGGCGACCCGCGGGTCCCGGGTGATGCCCCGGACCGCGCCCGCGGCGAGAGCGATCCCGACGCCTGCGGCGACGAGCTCCAGTTGCAGTGCCACGTGGTTGGTCGCGTACGCGGGCCGGAAAGGCACCCGAGCCTCCTCGAAGGCTGTGCGCAGCCGGGTGTACAGCCCGCTGTCCGGGCCGTAGGTGATCAGCGGGGTGGTGACGAACTCGTCCGCGCGGGGCAGTTCGGGACATCCCGGATGCGGAGTTCGGCCAACGCCGGCCAACAACGCGAGGAACGGTACGTCGAGAACACCCCGGCCGACTGGTCCTTCGGCTTCGGCCGCGCCCAGTACGTCGAGGGCGACCTGGGGATCCCCGCCGCGGCGGCCGCGTCCTGACGTACTCGGCAGGGGCCGCGCGCGGCGGCGGGGATCACAGTCGGCGCCGGCACCTCACCCCGCGGCGCGCGGCTACCGGGTCAGCAGCGTCCGGGACACCGCCGACGGTACGAGGGCGTAACCCGCGGGGCGCGTGGTGAACGTGCCCCTGCCCTGAGTGCGGCTGCGCAACCGGGACGCGTAGCCGAACAGCTCGGCCAGCGGCACGGTGGCGGTGACCGCCGTGGTGCCGCCCCGGGCCGTCGAGCCCGAGACACGCCCGCGCCGGGCCGCCAGGTCACCGAGCACCGTGCCCACGGCGTCGTCGGGCACCGTGACCGTGACCTCGGCCACCGGTTCCAGGAGCGCCATCGCCGAGGCGCGCAGCGCCTCCCGGAGGCCGAGCCGGCCCGCCGTACGGAACGCCATCTCCGAGGAGTCCTTGGAGTGGGTCGCGCCGTCGGCCAGTGTCACCCGCAGCCCGGTCACCGGATGACCGCCGAGGGGACCCTCGGCCAGCGCGTCCCGGCAACCGGCCTCCACCGCGCGGACGTACTCCCGCGGCACCCGGCCCCCGACGACCGTCGAGCGGAACACGAATTCGCCCGTCGACCCCGCGGGGACCTCCAGCGGCTCCACGTCCAGGACCAGATGCGCGAACTGGCCCGCGCCGCCGTCCTGTTTGACGTGGCGGTACACCAGCCCGGACACCCCGCGGGCCACCGTCTCCCGGTAGGCGACCTGCGGACGGCCCACGGCGACCTCCAGCCCCTGGTCACGGCGGACCTTCTCCACGGCGACCTCCAGGTGCAGCTCGCCCAGCCCCGACAGCACCGTCTGCCCGGTCTCGGGATCGGTCCGCACCACCAGCGAAGGATCCTCCTCGACCAGCCGTGCCAGGGCGGTGGCCAGCCGGTTCGCGTCGAGGTTGCGGCGGGCCTCGACCGCCACGGAGACGACCGGGTCGGCCGCGGTGGGCGGTTCGAGGACCAGGGGCGCCGAAGGGGCACACAGCGTCGTCCCGGCGCGGGCGGACTTCAGCCCGACCACGGCGACGATGTCCCCGGCCACCGCCAGGTCCGTCTCCGCGTGCCGGTCCGCCTGCACCCGCACGATCCTGCCGACCCGCTCGGTTCGCCGTACGCCCATGTCCAGCACCACGTCCCCCTTCCTCAGGGTTCCCGAATACACCCGCAGACAGGTCAGCCGGCCCGTCGCGGTCGACGTCACCTTGAAGACCAGCGCCGCGAACGGCGCCCGAGGATCGGCGGCCCGTTCCTGCGCCCCGTCACCCGATTCGCCCCGCACCGGCGGAACGTCCACCGGCGACGGCAGGTACGCCACGACGGCCTCCAGCAGCGGCTCGATCCCCCGGTTGCGGTAGGCCGACCCGCACAGCACGACCACGCCCTCACCACTGAGGGTCAGCTCGCGCAGGGCCGCGGCCAGGGTGCCGTCGGAGACCGACGACCGGGCGCAGAACTCCTCCAGCGCGGCCGGATGGAGCTCCGCCACGGCTTCCTCCAGCAGCCTGCGGCGCCCGACCGCATCCTCCCGCAGCACCTCCGGCACGGGACCCTCCTCGTACGAGCCGCCCTCGGCGCCCCAGACCAGTGCACGCATACGCACCAGGTCCACGACTCCGGTGAAGCCGGCCTCACGCCCGATCGGCAGCTGCACCACCAACGGGACCGTGCCCAGGCGGTCCCTGAGCGACGCCACGGCCGAGTCGAGATCGGCGCCCGCGCGGTCCAGCTTGTTGACGAAGGCGATCCGTGGCACCCCGTGCCGGTCCGCCTGCCGCCACACCGCCTCGCTCTGCGGTTCGACGCCCGCCACTGCGTCGAACACCGCGACCGCGCCGTCGAGCACGCGCAGCGAACGCGTCACCTCGTCGGAGAAGTCCACGTGACCCGGTGTGTCGATCAGGTTGATCCGGTGGCCGTCCCAGACGCAGCTCACCGCGGCGGCGAAGATCGTGATGCCGCGATCGCGCTCCTGGGAGTCGAAGTCCGTGACGGTCGTCCCGTCGTGGACCTCGCCCCGCTTGTGGGTCGCGCCGGTGAGGTACAGGATCCGCTCCGTCACAGTCGTCTTGCCGGCGTCCACGTGGGCGAGGATGCCGAGGTTCCGGACGGCGGTCAGTGGATTGCGAGAACGATCGAGGGAACGGTGGTGCAGGTTGGTGCGCACGGCCCGGGGCCTTTCGTCGTGAGCGAGAAAAGGGCAGCGCGATGCGGCTGACGACAACGGATGGGTGCAGGGGGCAGGAGGCGTGCTCAACTGCCTGACATGCCGTACCAGTTGTTGTTCGTGACAGCCGTCCGGTGCGGGCCGCGCAGCCGGCACCGGGTCTACGAAGACACCAGGATCACGTCGTACCGAGACGGCGAAACGGCGGAACGGGAAGCGACAGAAACGGAGGCGACGGAAACACAAACGACGCGACGGGGAACGACGACAAGGGTGCCGTACTGCACGGTCGGGCCCCCTTCACTCGTCACATGTCTCGAAGCGTGCCGCGATCTCGCGGCAGCGCACGGCGAGTGTAGGGAACCCGACTGCGGTCAGGCACCGGGTTTTTGTGCCACTGCGGACACCGGGACACCGGTGCTCCGTAACCGGTGCTCCGTCAGTCCCGGCCCGTACCCCGGTAGAGGTCGAGTTCCCCGTCCAACTCGACGGCCAGCACCGTCGCGTACGCGTCGAGGTCGGCCTCCGCGGGCGCGTCGATCCACGTCACGCCCGGCACCGCGTCCAGCCCGCCGGTGACGTGATGCCCCAGCTCGGTGCCCGTGCCCAGGACCGTGACCCGCTGCACGCGGTTGCGCATCCCGCGCACCGAGACCGTCTCGCGCGGCACGTCGAAGCAGACCAGGTACAGGGTGCGCCGGTCGGCGGACAGGGTGCTCGGCCCGTAGTGGTGCCCGGCGGGCAGCCCGGCGACCGTCCCGTACACGGCCTCGGAGTGCCGTCCGATCCACGCGCCGAGTGCCTCCAGCCGCTCGACCTGCTCGGCGGGGATCGTCCCGTCCTCCCTGGGCCCGACGTCGAGCAGCAGATTGCCGCCCATGCCGATCGTCTCGGCGAAGTAGCGCACCAGCTGGCGCACCGACTTGTGGTTGTGGTCCTGGTGCTGGAAGCCCCATGAGTCGTTGATCGTCAGGCACAGCTCCCAGGGGCCGTCCGGTGCCTGGAGCGGGACGCCCTGTTCGGGGGTGGAGTAGTCGCCGTGGCTGAGCATGCGGGCGTTGAGGACGGTCTCCGAGTTCTCCGCGAGGATCAGTTCGGCGAGCTCACCGATCCTCCACTGCTCCTCGGTGCGCTCCCACTCGCCGTCGAACCACAGCAGGTCGGGGCGGAACCGCTGGACGAGTTCGCTGATCTGGGCGTCGCGGTACGCCAGGAACCGCGCCCAGGCGTCGGGGTCCTCCTTGCCGGCCTCGGTGTGGGAGTAGGGATTGGCGTCGTTGCCGCCCGGATAGGTGTCCGGCCACTCGTCGATCCCGGGGTGCCGGACGCTCGCGTAGTCCGGGTGGTTCCAGTCGGAGTGCGAGTAGTACAGGCCCACCTTGAGGTCCTGCTCGCGCAGCGCGTCCGCGTATCCGGCGATCAGGTCGTGGCCGGCCGGGGTGCTCCGGACGACGTTCAGGTCGCCGTGCGCGGTGTCCCACAGGGCGACGCCGTCGTGGTGCCGGGCCGTGAGCACCGCGTACTTGGCGCCGGCGCGGGCGAACAGCTCCGCCCAGGCGCGCGGGTCGTACCGGGACGCCGTGAATCCGTCGAGCTGTCGCATGTACCGCTCGTGCGGGACCTCGCCCCAGTAGAAGGACCAGGACTCCGGAACCCCTTCCACGGCGTAGATGCCCCAGTGGATGAAAATGCCCAGCTTGGCGTCGGTGAACCAGGGTTGCATCGGCATGCGCCCACGCTAGGCACGGCTGTGCGGCAGGCGCGTGGGCGCGGGTCACCACTACTGGTCGATTTTCACCTCGCCGCGCTGCCTTCGCCTGTATGGACGGAGCGCGCCACGAGGGAGGACCACGGGGAGGAGTGCTTCCTCGCGCGTCCGCCGCGCGGGCGCACGCCGTTCAACCGACCGGTGGAACAACCGTACTTGGCGTTGTCAGGTAGGTGCACCGCCGGGACTCCGCGGGTTCAATCGCAGGTGCACATATGCACAAGCGTCGACCACCGACGTCCCCCACACGTCAGGAGGAAGCGTGATCACCACCCCGGAACCGGGACTCACCGAACGTGATCTGATCGCGCGGGCCGAAGCGCTGCGGCCCGCGCTGCTCGAACGGCAGGCGGAGACCGAGCGCCTGACGCACTACCCCGAGGCCACCCACGACGACTTCCTGCGGGCGGGCTTCTACCGCGTACTCCAGCCGCGCCGGTACGGCGGCTACGAGTTCGGCCTGCCCACGTTCTTCCGCATGGTCACCGAGATCGCCCGCGGCTGCCCCTCCACCGGCTGGGCCCTGTCGCTCACCGCCGCCCACGTCCTCCAGGCCGCCACGCTCTTCGAGGAGCGGGCGCAGGACGAGATCTTCGGCGCCGACGGCGAGTTCCGGGCCGCGTCCACCGTCACACCGGTCGGCGTCGCCCAGCCCGACGGCGACGGCCACGTCGTCCTCGACGGCACCTGGTCCTACGCCTCCGGCGCCCCCTACTCCACCCACTACGTCGGCCAGACCCTGCGCGCCCCCGAGAAGCCCGGCGATCCGCCCGGACCGTTCGTGCTGTTCGTCGCCCCGCGCGCGCTGTGGACGGTGGTCGACGACTGGCACGGCGTGCTCGGCCTGCGCGGCACCGGCTCCAACAGCATCCGCATCGACCAGGGACGCATCCCCAGGTACCTCACCCGTGAGGTGAGCCTGCTCGACCTGCCCGTCGAGGGCGGCTCACCAGGTTCGACGCTGCACGGCAACCCGATGTACGCGGGGCGCGCGCCCAGCTTCTTCCACGGGGAGCTCGCCGCCATCATCATCGGCACCGCGTACGCGGCGGCCGACGAATACGCGCGCATCCTCGCCGAACGCCCGCTGATCGCCGACCCCGGCCGCACGCGGGCCGGACTCCACGACTACCAACGGCACCTGGGCGAGGCCCTCGGCATCATCCACACCGCCGAGGCGGCACTCCAGTGCAACGCCCAGCACTGGATGGAGGCCTGCCGCCGCAATGTCTCCGGGGAGGAGCCGTTCACCACCGCCGTGGACAACCGCCTCGCGCTCGTCTTCCAGACGGCCGGACGTATGGCCTGGGACGTGCTCCAGGGCAGCCTCTTCCGCACCGCGGGCTCCCGCTACGCCCGTGACGGACAGCGCATGCAGCGTTACTTCCGGGATGCGGCCACCTACTGGACCCATGTCGGCGCGTCGATGGCCGAGCCCTTGGCCCGGCGCGTCGGCCGCGACCACCTGGGCCTGCCGTCGGACGACATCCCCTTGATCCCATGAACCCCTGATACCTGGCCCGTGACCCCTGGCCCCATGAGCTGCTGATCTCTGCTGATCCACAGCGAACCCTGGTCCATCGCACAGGATTGCCCGGGACCTGGCCGGGTACGCGACGGGCGTTGCGCCCGGGACAGAAGGCGTCCTGGGTCGCCCGCCCGCCACTACCCGGGGATCTGCCATGGACACACCCTCGAACGACAACACCGCGCCCCAGGCCGTGACACCGGCACAGGAGGCGCTGACCGTGCTCGCCCTGAACACCGGGGACAGGGGCGCGCTCGACACGCTGGCCGAGTCGGACGTGCTGGTCCCCGTGCCGGACGACGCCGGCGACGACGCCGCCTCCGACCCGACCGTGGTGGCACTTCCGGTGCTGGAGCAGTCGGGCGGAGAACAGGTCGTACCCGTGTTCACCTCGGAAATGGAGATGGCCGATCTGCTGCCGTTCGTCTCGCGCTACCGCCTGGTGCCGCTCGGCGCCCTTGCCTCGCAGTGGCCGGACGCGGACCTGTCGCTGACCATAGACGCCAGTTCGCCGCACGGGCTGACCCTCGACTCCGAGGGCGTACGCACGCTGCTGGCGAGGCCACAGAGCTGAGGCCACAGAGCTGAGGAACCAAGCGCACGTCCCGGCCTGGCCCTCTCAGAGGGCCTTGCCGGGATTGAGGATCCCGTATGGATCGAACGCCGCCTTCAGCCGACGCTGCAGCGCGTGCGCCGCGGGCCCCAGCTCGTCCGCGACCCACTGACGCTTGAGCACGCCCACACCGTGCTCGCCGGTCAGTGTGCCGCCCAGCCGCAGGGCCAGCGCGAAGATCTCGCCGGCCGCCTCCCAGGCCGCGTCCGGGAGCCCGGGGAGCGACGGGTCCACGACGATGATCGGGTGCAGGTTCCCGTCCGCCGCGTGCGCGATCGTGAACACCGGCACGCCATGACGTGCGGAGACGGCGCGGATCCCGCGGACCGCCTCCGCGAGCCGGGAGCGCGGCACCGCGATGTCCTCGATCAGCGGACGGCCCAGCCGTTCCAGCGCCGGCAGAGCGAGACGGCGGGCCGCGAGCAGCGCCTCGGCCTCGGCCGGGTCGGCGGTCTGCTCGACGGCTGTCGCCAGTGGAGCCACGACCCGCGCCACCGCCTCCGTCTCGGCCGCCGCGCCCGCGCCGTCGCACTGCACCAGCAGCAGCGCGGCCCCGCGCTCCCGCAGCACCGGGTCGACGGCCTCCAGCACGGGCCCGTCGACCAGTTCCGCGAGGGCGGGGACGACCCCAGCACGGCTGATCGCGTACGAGGCGTCGGCGGCCGCCTCGACGGAGGAGAAGTACGCGGCGAGGGTGGCCGTCGCCACCGGTACCGGACGCAGTCGCAGTGTCGCCGAGGTGATGACGGCGAGCGTGCCCTCGGAGCCGGTGAGCAGGGCCGTGAGGTCATAGCCCGTGACGCCCTTGACCGTACGGCGGCCCGTGCGCACCACCGTGCCGTCCGCGAGCACCGCCTCCAGGCCCAGCACGCTGTCCCGCGTCACGCCGTACTTCGCGCAGCGCAGTCCGCCCGCGTTGGTCGCGATGTTTCCGCCGATGGTGGACAGGGCGGCACTCGCCGGGTCGGGTGCGTACCGCAGGCCGTGCTCACCGGCCGCCCGGTCCAGTTCGGCGGTGATGACACCGGGTTCGACGATGGCGAACTGGTCCTCCGGGGACAGTTCGAGGATGCGGTCCATGCGGGAGAGGTCGAGGACCAGAGTGTCCTCGCCCGCGCTCGCGCCGCCCGAGAGCCCGGTGCCCGCGCCGCGCGGTACCACCGGCACGCGCAGGGCGTTCGCGTGCCGGAGCGTGATCGTCACGTCCTCGGTCCGCCGCGCATGGACGACCGCCAGGGGTGCGCCGTCGGGCCGCGTGCCGGAGCGGTCGGTGGCGTACGCGGCGACCTCGGCCGGGTGCGTGGTCAGCAGGTCGGGAGCCAGATCGCGGGCGAGCAGACCCAGGAGCCGGGCGGAAGCAGTGGGGGCGGGCGCGGTCACGGAGCCGGTCGTGGTCACGGGATGGGACGAGGACACAGGATCGGTCATGGTCACAGGTCAAGAGCCTTTGTTCCGACGGCGAGCAAGGAGATGTCCTCCTGGGGTGCGTGCACGGGTGCGCACTGGATGTCGCGGAAGTGCCGTTCCAGCGGGTTGCCACGGGCCAGCCCCGGGTTGCCGAGCAGCCGCACGGCCAGCTCGACGGCCCGCACGGCGTGCCGGTCGGCCAGCACCCGTGCGCCCAGCGCCTGTTCGGGCGAGTACGAGGAGTCGCTTGCGTCGACGCGCGCGGCGCCGTCGAAGACCAGCTGTTCGGCCGCGGCGAGCAGCACCTCGATCTCGCCGGCGGCCCGCCGGAAACGTTCCGTGCGAGCCACCGCGTGACCGAGGTTGGCGGGCACGCGCGCGTGGGCGAAGGTGTGGAAGAAGGACTGCGCGGCCCGCGCGACGCCCAGGTAGAGCGCGGCGAGCGGGAGATGGACCGCCGCGCCCGCCCGGTTGTCCTGCTCCGCGGCCGGACCGTACGGCCCGAGCCCGATGACGTTCCCGTACGGGATCTCCACGTCCTCGAAGGCGATGCCATGGCTGCCGCTGGCCCGCAGCCCCAACTGGTCCCAGCGTTCGGCGACCCGGATGCCGGGCGAGTCACCGGGCACGAGGAAGGTGCCCACGCGCGGCTCCGGCTCGTCGGTGGTGGCCCACACCAGGAACCAGTCGAGTCCCTCCGCACCGGTCACGAATCGTTTCCGGCCGCTGACCGACCAGCCGTCGGCCGTCCGCCGGGCGAGGGTGGCGGGCAGGCCGCCGCGCGCCGGCGATCCCAACTCGGGCTCCACGCGGGCGTGATTGACGAGCACCGGACGCTCCTCGGACTCCTTGACGACACGCGCGTACAGCTCGTCCGGCCAGTGGGGTTCGGCGGCCTGGCGTGCGTGGGCGTTGAGTGTCATCGCCGTGATGAGGGCAACGGACGGATCACCCTTGCCGAGGGTGTGCAGGATCCGCGCGGTCTCGGCCGTGCGGGCGCCCTGACCGCCGTACCGCTCTCCGACAGTGGCCGTGAGCAGTCCCGCCTCGTGCACCGCGCGGAGGGACTCGGCGGGGAAGGCGGCCGACTCGTCGTAGCCGGGTGCGAGGCGGGCGAGGCGGTCGATCAGGCCGGCGGTCACAGCGCCTTCTCCAGGTCGGTGTTCAGCTCGCGGCTCCAGAAGGAGGCCACGTCCACCTTCTCCTTCAGCGCCCCGAGTTCGAGGAAGGCGTCGGCCACCTTCTGCTGCGAGGCGATCGTGTCGTCGCCGACCGTACGGGCCTCGGTCGGGCGCTGGGACTGCGCGTCGCGGAGGTCCTTCTCGGCCTGGGCGAGGGGTTGGTGCGTGGCCTTGGCGACGACCTGTGCGAACTCGCTCCGGCGCCCGTCGTTGACGTACGCGTATGCCTTGGTGATCCGGGCGATCAGATCAGCTGCGGCCGCCCTCTGCGCGGGACTGCCGAGCACACTGTCCCGCGCCGACCAGAGGAAGTTGCCGGACAGGATGTCCTTGCCCGAGCCGATGGTGACGGCGCCCTGCTGGTGGGCGGTGATGATCGACGTGCCGTACGAGGCGAAGGCGTCGATGCCGCCGCCGTTCAGGGCCGCGAGCCCGTCGTTGGGCAACAGGGGCTTCGCGTCGATGTCCGACCACCGCAGACCGGCCTGCTTGAGCAGTTCGTACAGGAAGTAGTGGGCGGTGGTGTTCTGCACGTAGCCGACCTTCTTGCCCTTCAGACCGGCGATGTCGTTGATCTTCGAGTGCCGGGAGGCGACGACCTCCTGGTTGAGGGTGGCACCGCGCTGCACGGCGACGACCTTGAAGTTCGGCCTGCCGCCGGCGGCGGCGAAGACCGGCGGGATCTCGCTGGAGGAGGCGAGGTCGAGCGCACCGGCGCGGATCGCCTGGAGCTGCTGGTCACCGCCCTGGAAGAGGCTCCACTTGACCTTGTAAGGGGTGTCGTCGAGGTGGGCGAACCTCAGGACCGCCTCCTCGGTCTTCCAGCCGGTGGCGCCCACGGTGAGGGTCACGGACGACGCGTCGGACGACGACTCGGCCTGCGCCCGGTTGCCGCAGGCCGCCGCGAAGGGCAGGAACAGTACGGCGACGGCGGCGGACGCGCGGATGGTGCGAAGGAACACGGAATCTCCATGGGATGGGGGAGCCGGTCAGGCGGCCCGGGTCGTGGCGGCGCGGTGGGCGAGTTCCTGACGGACCAGCGGCAGCACGTGACGGCCGTAGTCGATCGCGTCGTTGAGCGGGTCGTAACCGCGGATGGACAGCAGGTCGCAGCCGATGTCGACGTAGTCGAGGAGGGCCTTCGCGACCGTCTCCGGGGAGCCGACGAGCGCGGTCGAGGCGCCGGCGGCGTTGGTGGCGACCGCCGGGGCGGTCCACAGGCACCGGTCGTGGACCTCACCGCGCTCGGCGATGTCGAGCAGCCGCTGGGAGCCGACGTTGGCCGGGCGGCCGGTGGTGCGGTAGTGCCGCAGCAGCTCGGTGTTCCTGGCCTGGTCCCGCAGCACCCCCAGCGTGCGGTGCGCCTTCTCCCAGGCCAACTCGTCCGTGGGCGCGATGATCGGGCGGAACGACACCCAGATACGGGGACGGGGGCGCCCCGCGGCATCGGCGACCGTGTTCACGGCGGCGATCTGCTCGGCCGTCTCCTTGAGCGGCTCGCCCCACAGCCCGAAGATGTCGCCCTGCTGACCGCCGACACGGTAGGCGTCCTCGGAGGAGCCGCCCACCGAGATGGGCACCAGTCCGTTCACGGGCTTCACGTCGGAGTAGTAGCCCTCGAACCTGAAGTGCCTGCCCTCGTGCGAGACGGGTCCGTCGGCCTGCCACACCTTCCTCAGGATCTGGATGTACTCGTCCGAACGCTCGTACCGCTCCGTCTTGTCGAGGTAGTCGCCCTCCCTCCGCTGCTCCTCGTCGTTGCCGCCGGAGATGATGTGCAGCGTGAGCCGGCCGTCGCTGATCCGGTCCAGGGTGGCGAGGGCACGGGCCGCGTGCGTGGGGAAGACCACGCCCGGCCGGTGCGCCAGGATCGGGCGGACGCGCTCGGTGTGCGTGGCGACGAACTGGGCCACCTGGAAGGCGTCCGGCGAGGCCGAGTGGTAGGCGACCAGGGTGTGGTCGAAGCCGCCGTCGTCCAGGGCGCGGGCGTACCGGCGCAGATGGGCGGGGTCGAAGCCGGTCCGGCTCGCGGCCGCCGGCCCCGACGCCCCGGCGTCCGTGTGGACTGCGCTGATGAACTCGACAGGCATGAGCAACTCCTTCTGGGTGCGGCTACTTGAGCAGGGACGTGTCGGCCGACTCCGCCACGTCGACGTTCGGGTCGAGGACGCCGATGCCGTGCATGAGGTCGGCCACGCCCTGGACGGTGTCGTTCACCTCCGGCGTGATCGGCAGGACCTTGCTGTACGCGGCGGACGCGAGGGTCTTCGCCACGGACGGGTCGGCGCCGTTGCGCTGCTCGATGGCTTTCGCGTACGCGTCCTGGTGTGTGCTGGTCCACTCCAGGGCCGTACTGAGGCGCTTGAGGAAGTCGGCGAGGGCGGCCTTCCTGGCCTTGTCGGCGAGGGCCTTCTCGGAGGCACCGATGAAGCCGTACCCGCTCACGCGCCCGTCGGCGCCGTCGACGAGGAGCCTGCCGCCCTGTTCCAGTCCGACCGCCTGGTAGACGCCGAAGGTCGCCCAGACGTTGATCTTCCCGGAGGCGAAGGCGGCCTGCGCGTCGGTCGGGAGGAGGTACTGCACCTTCACATCGGAGTAGCTCAGGCCGTTCTGTTTCAGGACGTTGGCGAGCAGGTACTCGGCGATGCTGCCCTGCGCCGAGGACACCACGACCTTCTGGCCCTTGAGGTCCTTGACGCTGTCGATGCCGGAGCCCTTGCGGACGACGAGGCCGACGTGCCGTCCGTCGTTCTTGAGCACGGCGACGTTCTTGAACTTCACACCGCCGCTGAGGGCCTGGAGGGCCGGCAGGTCGGCGGAGTACGTGGTGTCTGCGGCGCCCGCCTGCACGGCCTGGAACAGCGGGGCGGCGCCCTCGAACTCAGCCCACTTCACCTGGTAGTCCGCGCCCTTGAGCGCGTCGGAGGCGGCGAGGATGGTCTGGAGGGTCCTGGCCTGGTCGCCGATGGTGAGGGTGACCTGCGAGCCTTGCGCCGAGGTGTCCGCGGACGAGTCCCCGCCGCAGGCGGTCGCCGTCAGCAGGGCGGCGAGGCTCAGCGCGGTGGCGGCGATCTTGCGTATCACGAGGGGGTGCCTTCCGGGGAGTGGGTGACGCCGAGCCAGGTCAGCAGGCGGGCGCGCAGGGTGACGAATTCGGGAGCGGTGAGGTCGCGGGGGCGGGGCAGGCCGACGCCGATCTCGTGGGCGATACGGCCCTCGTCCATCACCAGGACGCGGTCGGCGAGCAGCAGCGCCTCCTCGACGTCATGGGTGACCAGGAGGATCGCGCAGCCGTGCCGCTGCCACAGCTCGGCTACCAGTTGCTGCGCCTTGCCGCGGGTGAGCGCGTCCAGGGCACCGAACGGTTCGTCCAGCAGCAGCAGTTCGGGCTCGCGGACGAGTGCGCGGGCCAGCGAGACGCGCTGTGCCTGACCGCCGGAGAGGGTCTTGGGCCACACCGTGGCCCGCTCCGCGATGCCGACCTCGTCGAGTGCCCTGAGCGCCAGCGCCCGGTCGGGCCGGCCGGGCAGTCCGAGGACGACGTTGCGCCACACCTTCAGCCAGGGCAGCAGCCGCGGCGACTGGAAGGCCGCGCTGCGCCGGGCCGGCACGGTCACCTCGCCGCCGATCTCGTCGTCCAGCCCCGCGAGGATGCGCAGCAACGTCGACTTGCCGCAGCCGCTGTGGCCGAGCAGGGCCACGAACTCGCCCTCACGGATGTCCAGATCCAGCTCGTGGAGCACGGTGTTGCCGTCGAAGGCCCGTGAAAGGCCCCGGATCTCCACGCTGCTGCGCACGGTGGTCGTCATGGTCACGCCTCACCCTCGAAGTTGGCCCGCCACCGCAGCAGGCGGCGCGACAGCACCCGTACGGCGAAGTCGCAGGTCAGGCCGAGCAGCGCGTACACGGCGAGGCAGAGCACGATGATGTCCGTGCGGAAGTACTGCTGGGCGTTGCTCATCAGATGACCGAGCCCCGCGTCCGCGTTGACCTGCTCGGCGAACACGAGCGCGAGCCAGGCCGTGGAGAGCGCGTACCGGAGCCCCACGAGCGCCCCGGGCAGCGCGCTCGGCAGGATGACGTACCGGATCAGGCCGAGCCTGCCGAGCCCCATCATCCGGGCTGCTTCGACGAGTTGGGCGTCGGTGGAGCGGATGCCGCCGTAGATGTTGAAGTAGAGCGGGTATGTCACACCGAGAGCGACCAGGGCGATCTTCGGGGTCTCCTCGATGCCGAACCACACGATGAACAGCGGGATCAGCCCCACCCAGGGGATCGCGCGGAACATACCCATCGAGGAGTCGATGACGTCCTCGCCGAGCCGGAACAGCCCCGCGAGCAGGGACAGACTGAGTGCGACCGTCGCACCGATGAGGAACCCGGTGGCGGCCCGGCGTCCGGACGCGGCGATGGCGCTGGGCAGTTCGCCGCTCCGGGTCAGCTCCACGGCCTGCTTCACCACGTCCACGGGGGAGGCGAGCACGGACTCGGGGAGCACGCCGGTGGCCGAGGCCAGGAACCAGGCGAGCACGAGGCCCACCGGACCGGAGGCGCGGCGTACGGAGCGGGGAACGGAGATCTGGCGGGCGGACCTGGCGGTTCCGCGGATGGTGACGCGCGGAGCGGAGGGCTCGTTGGCCGGGTGCGGCGGGAAAGGCGGTGAATGGGCGGGGTCGTCGGGCGGTGCCGTGGTGGGCACGTCGATCGGTTTCGTCGTCATGTGGGGATTCCTCTCGGCATCTCAGGCCTCCGGGGGCCTCTCGGGGGTTCCTCGGAACTCCTTGCGGGTCCGCTCAGGAGACGCCGTCCGCGATGAGGGGCAGCTCGGGGGAGAGGCGCAGCCGCTCCAGGAACAGCACGAGCGTCGCGGCGACTGTGCGGTGCAGCGCGTCGTTGAGGACGTCGTGACGGCCACCGTCGAAGGTCACCGTCCGTACGCGGGGGTGGCCCGCGTAGGCCCGCAACGCCCCGTCGAGCGGGCTGATCCGGTCGTCCGTGCCGTGCAGGGCCAGCACCGGAACCCGTACGTGATCGAGGCATAGATCCGGCAGGTCCGGGGTCTCGTCGAGTGCGCCGCGCCGGAAGCCCGGGTCGTTCGTGAGCCGGCCCTGGTGGGTGGGGCAGGCGGTGCGCGCCGTCACCTCGGCCTCCCAGCCCCGCGACATCCACGGGCCGGTGGGGAGCCCGGCGAGGACGAGCGCGTCGACGCCCGCGGTGTGCTCGGCGGCGAGGCGGGCGGCGTACCGGGCACCCGTGTCCGAGCCGACCAGCACCTTCGGACCGGGCAGCGACTCGTCGGCGAGCAGCTTGGCCGCCCGGTCGAGCACGGACGCGTCGGCCGACGGGTCGCCGAGGGCACGCACGCGGTAGGCGTCGAAGGCGAGACGGCGGCCGAACCGCTCGTACACACCGCCGTGTTCACCGCGCCCGGCCAGCACGATCAGGGTGCCGCGCGGGGCGAGACCTTCGGGTTCGTCCCAGGAGGACACGGCGGGGGAGGGGGACGAGGGCATGAGGGGGTGACTCCCGTAGTCAGGAAACAGGGAAAGTGCATGCGGAAGGGCAGCGGTAGGGCAGAGGACGGAGCGGCAGGGCCGAGGAGAGGACCGACGCGTGTCAGGACAGCCCGGACGTGATCAGCTCAGACCGGGGAGGAGCGCCGACGTACGGCGGGAATCAACGACAGCGCGCGCTGCACGCAACGCCGAAGTCGATGACTCGGCGCTGCGTCAGAAGAGCAGCGAAGGCGCGGGTCGGAACCATGCGTTCATCATGACCGGCGGCGCCGCACCGCGTCCAACGACGATTCCGCATCAAAACCGATCAGCGATCGCGATCGATGCCCGGCAGCGGTTACGGTCACCGCATGCCCCAACCCGTCCTCGACATCGTGGCACTGCGCAGCCTGATCGCGATCGCCGACTGCGGTGGCTTCCACCGCGCGGCCCGCTCCCTCACCCTGAGCCAGTCCGCGGTGAGCCAGCACGTGCGCAGGCTGGAGAAGACCCTTGGCCGCACGATCGTCGAGCGGGAGGGCCGGGGCACCCGCTTCACTCACGGGGGGCGCCTGCTCGTCGAGCAGGCCCGGCGCATTCTCGCGGTCCACGACGAGGCCGTACGCGCCCTGCTCGACGTCGACGGCGACACCGTCACCATCGGGTCCACCGAGCACGCGGCCGACCAGTTCCTGCCCCGGCTGACGGCGGCCGTCCAGGAGGTGCGTCCCGGTTGCAGGGTGCGCTTCAGCATCGACCGTTCGGCACGGCTCGTCGATGCGGTGGAACGGGGCAGCGTCGATGTCGCCGTATACGTCACGGAGGCGGCCGCCACCGAGGGCACGCCCGTCGGCGGGTTGCCCCTGACCTGGCACGCCACACCCGGCTGGGTACCGCCCGCAGCCCCGGTCCCCGTCCCGCTGGTCGCCATCGAGGACCCGTGCGCGATCCGCCGCCGGGCCATCGCGACGCTGGCCGCGCACGGGGTGGCGGCCACCGTCGTCGGCGACGCCGGGTATCTCGCGGGTGTCCTCGACCTCGCCCGCACGGGTCAGGGCGTCGCCCTGCTCGCCTCCGTGGGATCCGCGCCGGACGGTCTGGCCCCGTACGAGGGGCTGCCTCCGGTCACCCCGATCCCGATGAGCGCGCTGGCCCGGCCCGGAGCGGATCCGGCGACGGCGGAGGCGGCCTTCGAGGCGGTACGGGAATTGCTGGGCTGAGGGCCTGTCGTGGGCGGCAGGCGCCACTCCCGGCACAGGACCAAACCGAGCCCCAGCCCCGCAACATGGCATTCCCGGCCCCGCACGATGACAGCCCTGGGGAGCGTGCCAGGCGTCGCGGGGCTGGGGGCACCTCCCACGCCCTTAAGGCAGTGGGGGAGGGAATTTGACGACAGGCCCTAGCCCCGCAACATGCGGGACAGGGCGGCCCGTTGCAGGGGCAGGACCTCGGCGTGCAGGTCACGGCCCTTCTGGGTGAGGACGACCCACACTCCGCGCCGGTCCTCCTGGCAGACGGAGCGCTCCACCAGGCCGTCCTTCTCCAGACGGCCGATGAGGCGGGACAGCGCGCTCTGGCTGAGGTGCACCCGGTCGGCGATGTTCTGCACACGGCACTGCTCACCCTTGTGCGCGACCGTGCCCGAGGCGAGGATGTCGAGGACTTCGAAGTCACTGGCGCCGAGGCCGTGCGGATGCAGTGCGCGGTCGATCTCGCACATCGTGCGCGCGTGCACCGACAGGATGTCCCGCCACTCGTCCTCGAGCCGGGCGTCGGCCGTGTTCGCTGCCATACCTGCACGGTAACAGACATGTGAACACTTGTTGATTGTGCAACTAGTGCGGGTGCAAGGTTCTTCTCCCGGACGTCACTCCGCGGGAGCCTGCTGCATCAGCCCGATCAGGTTCCCGTCGGTGTCCTTCACCGAGGCGATCAGCCTGCCGCCGCCCACGTCGCGCACGTCGTGGAGGGTCTCGGCCCCGGCAGCGAGGAGGGCCGCCAGGGTGGACCTGATGTCGGAGACGTGCCAGTACGGCACCGGTCCCGTCATGCCCCTGGAGTGCCCGTGCGGGTCCAGGCCGACCTCCTGTCCGGCGTCCCTGAAGCCGACGTAGTAGGCCGAGTCCGCGTAGGGCGTGCCGAACAACTCGCTGAACAGCGCCTTTGCCCGGTCGAGGTCCTTGACGGGATAGATGATGGTGGTGAGACCGCGGGTCATGGCGTACTCCTCGCATGGTCCTGTCGCCTGTCGCACCGACGGGATTCCGCCGACAATCCCACGCTAGGCCCTGTCGTCAAACTCCCTCCCCCACTGCCTTAAGGGCGTGGGAGGTGCCCCCAGCCCCGCGACGCCTGGCACGACGCCTGGCACGCACTCCCCCACTGCCTTAAGGGCGTGGGGGGTGCCCCCAGCCCCGCGACGCCTGGCACGACGCCTGGCACGCACTCCCCCACTGCCTTAAGGGCGTGGGGGGACCCCAGCCGCGTTGCCCGAAAGCCCTAGTAGCTCCTCCCCCACGCTCGGCTTCGCTCGCGCGGGGGCCCCCATCGCCTCCGCGGGGCCCGCCCTCCGGGCGGACGACGGGAGTTTGACGACAGGGCCCAGGACGGGGGAGCGGGGCCCGCTTCTTCGATCCTGATCGGTCTTCGCCCACGCCCGCGAGGCCGGAGTCCCTCAGGCCGAGTCCCGGCGCACCAGCACCGTCGGCAGGATCACCGCCGCGGGGTCGTCGCCGCCGATCTGTGCCAGCAGGACCCGCACCATCTCGCCGCTGATCCGGTCCCAGGGCTGGCGGATCGTCGTGAGGGCCGGAGCGGACTCCGTCGCCGCGGGGGAGTCGTCGAAGCCACCCACGGACACGTCCTCCGGGACCCGGCGGCCCGCCCGGCGCAGCGCGGTCAGGACGCCCTGCGCCATCAGGTCCGAGGCGACGAACACGGCGTCCATGTCCGGCGCCCGGTCCAGCAGCCGCTCCGCGCCGGCAGCACCGCTGGCCCGGCTGTAGTCGCCGGTGACGACGAGCCGCTCGTCGATCTCGACGCCCGCGTCCGTGAGCACCTCCTTGTACCCGGCGAGGCGCTCCACTCCGCCCGGCGTGTCCAGCGGACCGGTCACGACACCGATGCGGCGGCGGCCCAGCGACAGCAGATGGCGGACCATGTCCCGGGCCCCGTCCCGGTCGTCCGCCGCCACGTAACTCACCTTGGAGCCGAGCCCCATCGGCTTGCCGCACTGGACCAGAGGCACCCCCGCCTCGCGCAGTTCCTCGGCGACCGGGTCACCGGAGTGGCTGGACACCAGCAGCACGCCGTCGACGTGGCCCGCCGTGATGTACCGCGTGATGCGGCGCCGTTCGTCCTCCGTACCGGCCAGCATCAGCAGCAAGGGGATGTCGTGCGCGGCCAGCGCCTGGGTGCAACCGCGCAGCAGGACATTGAAGTTGGGGTCCTCGAACAGCTTCTCCTGGGGTTCGGTCAGCAGGAAGCCGATCGAGTCGGAGCGACCCGTGATCAGTGAGCGGGCGTGCCGGTTCACCACGTAACCGGTCTTGCGGATCGCCGCGTTGACCGCTTCCTGTGCCGCCGGGCTGACGTAGCGGCCGCCGTTGAGCACGCGTGACACCGTGCCCCGGGAGACCCCCGCCACGCGCGCCACGTCGTGGATGGTCGGCGGTTTGCGCCGTCCCGCGGTGTTGCTCATGGTCATGACTTTACGGCTCCGGACAGCAGATCGAGGCTCCAGAAGCGCTGGATGACCAGGAAGACCGCGATCAGGGGGAGCACCGCGAGCAGCGCGCCAGTGATCACCAGGGTGTAGAGGGCCGGAGTGTTGGAGCCCTGTTCGAGGAGAGTGAACAGACCCAGCGTGATCGGGAACTTCTCGTCGTCGCTGAGCATGATGTACGGCAGCAGGAAGTTGTTCCACACCGCCACGAACTGGAACAGGAAGACGGTCACCAGGCCCGGCACCATCATCGGCAGGGCGATCCGTATGAAGATCCGCCACTCGCTCGCCCCGTCCATGCGCCCCGCCTCGACCACGTCACCGGGCACGGCGGCGGCCGCGTAGATCCGGGACAGGTACACGCCGTACGGCGACAGGACCAGCGGCAGCAGCACGGACCAGTAGGTGTCCGCCAGATCCACCCGGGCCAGCAGCAGGTACTGCGGGATGGCGAGGATCACCGGGGGCATCAGCACGCCCGCCAGCAGGATGTTGAAGACGGTCTCGCGGCCGCGGAAGCGGTAGACCGCCAGCGCGTAGCCGCTGATCGCGGAGACGGCCGTGGACAGCAGGGCGCCCAGGCCCGCGTACAGGGCGGAGTTGCCCATCCACTGCCAGTAGATGCCGTCGCGGTAGGCGTTCAGGCCGGACAGGTTGTCCGTGAGGCCGGTTCCCGGCAGGAAGGTGAACGTGGAGAACAGTTCGCTGCCGGACTTGGTGGCCGCGATCACCACCCAGGCCACGGGCAGCAGGCAGTAGCCCGTGCCCAGCAGCAGCGCCAGCGTCGGGACGAGCCCGGCACGGCGGCGCGGCAGGGGGCCCTGGGTGGCGCCGGGCGTGGTGCCCGCCACGGGACCGGCCTTGACGACGGCAGGTGAACTCATCGTGCTTCCTCCTGCCGGGAACGGGAGCCCGCGGCCCGCAGAAAACCGAAGGACAGGACCAGCGTGGCCACGGCGATGATCACGGCGCCGGCGGCGGCCGCGTGGATGTCGCCCTTGCCGAAGGCGTCCTGGTACACCTTCATCAGCGGACTCCATGTCGTGGAGACGGAGTTGGTGAGGGGCTTCAGGGTGGTGGGCTCACTGAACACCTGGAGCGTCGCGATGATCGAGAAGAAGAAGGTCAGCACCAGCGACGGCGCCACCATCGGGATCTTGATCCGCAGCGCGATCTGCAGTGGGGTCGCGCCGTCCAGCTTCGCCGCCTCGTACACCTCGGCCGGGATAGCCCGCAGCGAGGTGTAGATGACGATCATGTTGAAGCCGGTGCCGCCCCACACCGCGATGTTCGACAGCGCCGCGTACAGCCCGCCGCCGTCCAGCAGGTCCGGTTGCGGCAGCCCGAGCCTGTCGAGCACGAAGTAGAAGGGGCTGACGTCCGGCAGGTAGAGGAAGCCCCACAGCAGGGCCGCCACGACACCCGGGACGGCGTACGGCAGGAAGATCGCGAGCCGGGTGAAGGGAGCGAACCGGACCTTCTCGCTGTCCAGCATCAGCGCGAGGACCAGCGCCAGTCCGAGCATCACCGGAATCACGATGGCGCCGTAGCCCAGCACACGCAGCGCGCCACCCACGAACTCGGAGTCCGTCAGGGCGTCGGCGTAGTTCTCCAGACCGGCCCAGACCTCGCTCCGCGCACCCGAGCCCAGGCCCAGGCCCTTGACCTCGATCTTGTGGAGGCTGAGCCAGACCGCGTAGCCGATGGGCAGCGCGAAGAAGAGGGCGAACAGGACTGCCGCGGGGAGGAGGAAGAAGAAGGGGGCGCTGCGCGCTCGTTCGACGGTGGCGGCGGGGGACCGGCGGGCGTACGGGGCCCCCTTGGCCCCGTACGACGTCCGGTGTGCACTCGTCACTCCGCTACCTCGAAGCCCTGCTTCTTCAGATCGGCGACCGTGTCGTCCTGCATCGTCCCCAGGGCCGCACCGAAGTCGGACCTGCTCTTGGCGGCGGCGCCGAACGCGTCCTTGAAGGTGGTGTACGCGACGTTCACGTTCGGGCCCCATGCGGAGGGAGCCGTGGTCTTCGCTATCTCGGCGGCGCCGGCGTAGAAATCCGTCTGGTTCGAGAAAAAGGCCGGCGGCTCGGCGAACGCGTCACTGAGCTGCGCGCTGGTGGAAGCGGGGTAGATGCCGCCCTCCTTCGCCAGCGCGGTCAGCGCGTCCCGGTCGGTGTTCAGCCAGACGGCGAACCGCGCGGCGGCCGCCTTGTGCCGGGAGTCCGTGGTCACGGCGGTCGAGGAGCCACCCCAACTGCCGGTCACATCCTCGCCCTTCGACCACTGCGGCAGCGGCGCCATCCTCCACTTGCCCTTCGTGTCCGGCGCGGCGGTGGTCAGCGTGCCGGGCGCCCAGACCGCGCTCACCCAGGCAATCTGCCGGCCGGTGTTGAGAGCCTTGTTCCAGGCCGGCGTGTACATCGGCTGGTTGTCGATGGCGCCCTCCTTGACGAGGCCGCCCCAGAAGTCGGCCACCTTCTGGCTGGCCGCGTCGTCGATGCCCACCTTCCACTTGTCGCCCTCGGTGGTCCACCACTGGGCGCCCGCCTGTTGGGCGAGGCCCGCGAAGAGGCCGGAGTCGTTGGCGGAGAAGGTGGTCAGATCCACGTCCGGCGCCTTCCGCTTCAGCGCGCGGGCCGTCTCGGCGAACTCGTCCCAGGTCGTCGGCACCGTCAGGCCGTACTTCTCGAACAGGTCCTCGCGGTAGTAGAACATCATCGGCCCGATGTCCTGCGGAATCGCGTACACCGCGTCCGTGCCCAGCGTCGTCTGCTGCCAGACCCCCTCGGCGAACTTGCTCTTCGCGTCCTTGGCGTCGCCCGAGATGTCGGCGACCGCGTCATTGCTCACCAGGGTCGGCAGTGCCTGGTACTCGGCCTGCACCAGGTCGGGGCCCTTGCCCGCCTTGTGCGCGGTGAGGATCTTGGTGACGAGGTTGTCGCCCGAGGCCTGTTTCTTGACCGTGACGGTGATGTCCTGCTCCTTGCCGGGACCCTTGTTCCACAGGTCCACGACCTTGTCCATGCCTGGCGTCCAGGTCCAGTACGTCAGGTTCGCGGGTCCGGACGGGGCCTCGCTGTCGTCGTCGGACCCACCGCAGGCGGCGAGCGTCGTGGCACCGAGCGCCACGGCGACGGCAGTGGCCACAAAGCGGCGTTGCTTCGTGTTGGGCATGGATCGTTCTCCCCTGGCCTGGGGCCCTCGCCCTCGGCGAGGACCTGCCCTGCGTATGTGAGCGTTCACAGTAGAGAAACACTCGGGACACTTGTCAATGGTTGTTTCTGTGCGGTTATGTAAGGCCAACGCCGCCAGATGTCGTGTGTGCACGTTCCCAAATGATCGATTTAACGGGAGACTTCGATGCCGGAGACCACCCCCAAGGGCCTCACCAGGCTCGCCTTCGGCGGGGACTACAACCCCGAGCAGTGGCCGGAAGGCGTCTGGCACGAGGACGTCCGGCTGATGCGCGAGGCGGGCGTCACGATGGTGAGCGTCGGGATCTTCTCCTGGGCACTGCTGGAGCCCTCACCCGGCGCGTACGATTTCGCCTGGCTCGACCGTCTGCTGGACCTGCTGCACGAGAACGGCATACGAGCCGACCTCGGCACACCGACCGTCGTACCGCCCGTCTGGTTCTACCGCGCGCACCCCGACGCACTGCCCGTGGCCGCCGACGGCACGCGGTACGAGTTCGGCTCGCGCGGCGCCATCTGCCACAGCAACGTCGACTACCGGGCCGCCGCCGCGAGCATCACCACGAAGCTGGCCGAGCGGTACGCCGACCACCCCGCCCTCGCCCTGTGGCACGTGCACAACGAGTACGGCGTCCCCGTCTCGGCCTGTTACTGCGACACCTGCGCCGCGCACTTCCGCCGCTGGCTGGCGGCCGTGTACGAGACGGTCGACGCGGTCAACGAGGCCTGGGGCACCGCCTTCTGGGGCCAGCGCTACACGGACTTCGAGCAGATCAACCCGCCCCGGGTGGCCCCCACCGTCGGCAACCCCGGCCAGGCCCTGGACTACAAGCGGTTCGCCGACGCCACCATGCGGGAGAACTTCCGCGCGGAGCGGGACATCCTGCACCGCCTCGCCCCCGGCATCCCGGTCACCACCAACTTCATGACCGCGCTCAGCCAGTGCGACTCCGTCGACTACTGGGCCTGGGGCCGCGAGGTCGACCTCGTCACCAACGACCACTATCTGATCACCGACGGCCGCCGTACCCACGTCAACCTCGCCATGGCCGCCGACCTCACCCGCTCCGTCGCGGGCGGCGCGCCCTGGCTGCTGCTGGAGCACTCCACGTCCGGCGTCAACTGGCAGCCCCGCAACCCGGCCAAGGCCCCCGGTCAGATGGCCCGCAACTCCCTCGCCCATGTGGCGCGCGGCTCCGAGGGCGCCCTGTTCTTCCAGTGGCGGCAGTCCCTGCGCGGCGCCGAGAAGTTCCACTCGGCGATGGTGCCGCACGCGGGCACCGAGTCGCGGGTGTGGCGCGAGGTCGTCGAACTCGGCGCGTCCCTCGACTCGTTGAGCTCGGTCCGCGGCACCCGCACCCGGGCCGACGTGGCGGTCCTCTGGGACTGGCACTCCTGGTGGGCGCAGAACCTGGCGTGGCGTCCCAGCGAGGACCACGACGCCCGTGAGCGCGCCGACGCCTTCTACGAGGCCCTCTACGACCGCCACCTCACCGTCGACTTCGCCCACCCGGAAGCCGACTTGTCGGCGTATCCCCTTGTCGTCGTTCCCGCGCTCTACCTGATGACTCAGGCCGCCGGGAACAACGTCCGCGCGTACGTCGAGAACGGCGGCACCCTCGTCGTCTCGTACTTCTCCGGCATCGTCGACGAGCACGACGCCGTGCACGAGGGCCCGTACCCCGGTGCCCTGCGGGACGTTCTCGGCCTGACCGTCGAGGAGTTCTCGCCGCTGCTGCCCGCCGAGAGCGTCCGCGTCACCGGGCCCGACGGCTCCGAGCTCACGGGGGACGTGTGGACCGAGTTCGTGGTGCCGGGTGACGCCGAGACCGTGTGGACGTACGCCGACGGCCCGGCTGAGGGCCACCCCGCGGTGACCCGGCACCGTCTGGGCGAGGGCTCGGCCTGGTACGTGTCGACCCGCCTCGACACCCAGGGGCTGGACGCGCTGCTGGGCTGGGCCCTGGACGACGCCGGCATCGCGCCGCGCGCCGATCTGCCGCGGGACGTCGAGGTCGTGCGGCGGGCGGGGGAGTCGGGCACCTATCTGTTCGCGATCAACCACGGCTCCTCGGACGTCAAGGTGCCGTTGGACGCGCACGGGACCGAGTTGCTGACGGGTGAACGTGCCGCGGGGCGCCTGGCGGTGCCCGCGGGGGCCGTACGGGTCGTACGACTCGACGGCTGAGCCCGCTGCCGGTTCCGGGTCGCACCGGAGTATTCATCCCACCACGTCGAAGGGACGACGGACAACGATGTTCCATCCCAGACGCATACTGCGGACCCTGCTGCTGCCCCTCACCGCCGGGCTCGCCCTCACCGCCCTGCCCGCCCAGACCGCCCACGCCGCGAGCACCCTCACCAACGGCGGCTTCGAGTCCGACGGCACGGGCACCGCGACCCCGGCCGGCTGGTCGACGTACTCGGCGGCCGGCCAGAACACCGCCTCCTTCACCGAGTCCGGTGGCCACGGCGGCAGTCACCGCCTGACCCACTGGTCGTCCTCCGCCTACAAGGTGGAGACGTACCAGTACCTGTCCGGTCTGACCAACGGGAACTACAAGCTCACCGCCTGGGTGCGCTCCGGCGGCGGCCAGAAGGCGGCGTACATCTCGCTGAAGAACTGCGGGAGTTCCGAGCAGCGCACCGACATTCCCGTCTCCTCCAGCGGCTGGGTCCGGATCGTCACCTCCGTCACGGTGACGAACAACCAGTGCACGATCGGCGTCACCTCCGACGCGGGCGCGGGCAACTGGAGCAACGTCGACGACCTGACCTTCACCCCGGGCTCGACCGGCCTGTCCATCAAGGGGTCTGACGTGTCGTCACTCGCCAAGAGCGCGGCCAAGGGAGGCGTCTACAAGACCAGTTCCGGTACCGCTGGGGACGCCCTGGCCATCCTCAGGTCCGCCGGGCAGAACTACGCCCGCCTCAAGGTGTGGGTGAACCCCGCCGACGGCTACAACAACAAGACGCGCGTCCTCGCCATCGCCAAGCGCGTCAAGGCACAGGGCATGAAGCTGCTGGTCGACTTCCACTACTCGGACACCTGGGCCGACCCGGGCGCGCAGTCCAAACCGTCCGCGTGGGCCGGACACTCGTACAGCCAGTTGAAGACCGACGTCTACAACCACACGTACGACGTCCTGAACGCGCTGAAGGCACAGGGCACCACGGCCGACATGGTGCAGGTCGGCAACGAGATCAACGGCGGCATGCTGTGGAACGAGGGCTCCACGGACAACTGGCCGCAGCTCGCCGGACTCCTCAACTCCGGCTACGACGCGGTCAAGGCGGTCGACTCCGGCACGACCGTGGCGCTGCACCTCGCCAAGGGCGGCGACCTGTCGGGCACCCGCTGGTGGTTCGACAACGCGGTCTCGGGCGGGGTCAGGTTCGACGTCATCGGCCTGTCCTACTACGGCTACTGGCACGGCACGCTGTCCGACTTCCAGACCACCCTCGACGACGCGGCCTCCCGCTACGGCAAGCCGGTCTTCCTCGCCGAGACCGCCTACCCGTTCCGGCTGGACAGCGACGACGCGCACGAGAACATCATCGACACCACCGGTGAGCTCGTGTCCGGCTACCCGGCCTCGACGGCCGGGCAGACCCAGTGGATGAAGGACGTGGCGAGCATCGTGGAGGCCGTCCCGAACGGCCGCGGCCTCGGCGTCTTCTACTGGGAGTCGACCTGGACCGCGGTCACCGGCAACGGCTGGGACCCGGCGGACCCCTCGTCAGGAAACGGCTGGGAGAACCAGGCACTGTTCGGCTACGACGACAGGGCACTTCCGGCGATGGCGTGGTTCGGCCACCGCTGAGCCACGTCCGTGACGCGGGCCCGGTCGCCGTGCGCGGCCGGGCCCTGCCGCGTGGCGCCCCGCTGGAAGCCGACCGACGGGCGACCGGCTCTGGGCAGCCTGTGGGAACAGCGGGTCGCGGTGCGCGACCGGCCCGACGTGGCACGCTGAGTCATGTGACAGTTCCGCACCCCGACGGGCTCGGCGTTCCCGACGCCGCCGACCTCGTCGTCCCCGCCCGACGGCTGCCCCTCTGGCACGGCCAGGCGCCCGTGGTCGCCGTGGTCGCGCTCGGCGGCGGCATCGGCGCCGCGGCCCGGTACGGTGCGTCGCTGCTGTGGCCCACACCGACCGGCGGCTTTCCCTGGACGACGTTCTGGGTGAACATCGTCGGGTGCGCCGTGATCGGTGTCTTCATGGTCGTGATCACCGACGTGTGGGCCGCCCACCGGCTGGTGCGCCCCTTCTTCGGCACCGGGGTGCTCGGCGGCTTCACCACCTTCTCGACGTACGCCGTCGAGATCGAACGACTGGTCGGCGCGGGTCGTCCCGGCACCGGCCTCGCCTATCTCGCCGCCACGCTCCTCGCGGCCCTCGCCTCGGTGTGGCTCGCGGTGGCGGCGGCGCGCCGCATCCTGGCGGTGAGGCAGAGATGACGCGATCCACCCGGCTCACGGGTCGTGCCCTGCGGCTGACCGTCCTCGTCGGCGAGCACGACACCTGGCACCACAAGCCGCTGTACAGCGAGATCGTCCACCGGGCCCACGCGGCCGGCATGGCGGGCGCGAGCGTGTTCCGGGGCATCGAGGGCTTCGGAGCCTCCTCGATCGTCCACACCTCGCGGCTGCTCTCGCTGAGCGAGGACCTGCCCGTCGCCGTCGTCGTCGTGGACGAGGAGGACCGGGTACGTGCCTTCCTGTCGGAGCTGGACGGGCTCGTCACCGAGGGGCTCGTGCTCCTCGACGAGTGCGAGGTCGTCATCCCCCGGTCCCAGCCTCGTCCGATCGGGGGCAACCTCACCGCCGGCCGGGAAGGCGAGTCCGGCGGAACGGGCCGCGGAGGGTAAGAGGTCGTTGTGAACCATACGAGGTGAACCGTAACCGGTTTGCCCTGGTTCCTTACCTCGTCGTGGTAGGACTGTCCGCGCCCACCCGACGCCCACCGGAACTGGATCACATGAGCGCCATCTCCCTAGGTCAAGCCGTCATCCTCGGAGTCGTCGAGGGGGTGACCGAGTTCCTGCCGGTGTCCTCGACGGGTCACCTCAAGATCGTCGAGGGGTTCATGGGTATCCCCGTCGACGACCACGCGGTGGTCGGGTTCTCAGCGGTCATCCAGGTCGGTGCCATCGCCGCCGTACTCGTCTACTTCCGCAAGGACATCGCGCGCATCGTCTCCGCCTGGTTCCGGGGCCTGACCAACCGGGAGGAGCGGTACCACCACGACTACCGGTTCGCCTGGTGGGTGATCGCGGCGACCATCCCGATCGTCGTCGTGGGGCTCGCCGCGAAACCGCTCATCCAGGGTCCGCTCGCCTCCCTCTGGGTGGTGGCCGCCTCGCTGATCGTCGGCAGCGCGGTGATGTGGGCGGCGGACCAGATGGGGCGGCACAAGCGGGGCGAGGACGACACCTCGTTCAAGGACGCCATGCTGGTGGGCAGCTCGCAGATCCTCGCCCTGCTCTTTCCCGGTTTCTCCCGCTCCGGCGCCACCATGTCGACCGCGCTGATGCTCGACCTGGACCGCGTCGCGGCCACCAGGCTCTCCTTCTTCCTCGGAATCCCGGCCCTGACGGGTGCCGGTCTGTACGAGCTGAAGGACGCCCTGGGCACGGGCGTGGGCGCCGCCCCGCTCGTCGTCGGCACCATCGTGTCGTTCGCGGTCGCGTACGCCTCGATCGCCTGGCTGCTGAAGTTCGTGGCCAACCACTCCTTCAACGCGTTCGTGATCTATCGGATCGCGATCGGTCTGCTGCTGTTCGGGTTGCTGGGCACGGGCGTGCTCAATTGACCAAGGGGGAGGGCAGGGGGGCGGAGCCCGGGTCGCCGCCCCTTGACAGCACCCTTGCGTCACCCTCAGGATCACCCCCGTGAACCTGTCAGACAGCCAGACAGGTGGCTCGGCACCCCGGCGCATCAGCGCCATGGAAGCGGTGCTCATCCACCTCCGCGGCGCCATAGAGCGCGGCGAGTACGCCATCGGCGACAAGCTCCCCTCGGAGGCGGAGCTGTGCCGACGGCTCGACGTGAGCCGTCCGGTCCTGCGCGAGGCGCTGCGGGCCCTGCAGGCGATGGGACTGACCCAGTCCCGCACCGGCAAGGGCACCTTCGTGATCGCCAGCTCCGTCGAGGACCCCACCTTCGGCGACTTCACGGCGAGCGACCTGCTGGAGGTGCGCCGGCACGTGGAGATCCCGGTCGCCGGATACGCGGCGCTGCGCCGGGGCCCGGAGAACCTGGACCACCTGGCCCATCTGCTGGAGCGGATGGAGCGGGAGACCGACACGACCGCGTGGGTCGCGATGGACACGGTGTTCCATCTGGCCATCGCCGAGGCCGCGCAGAACCCGGTGTTCCGCCGGGTCATAGAGGAGATCCGGGACGCACTGGCCCGCCAGTCGGCCTTCCTCAACGAACTCGGCGGCCGCCGAGAGCAGTCCAACCGCGAGCACCGGGCCATCGTCGAGGCGCTGGTCGACGGTTCCGAACACGACGCGGTGGAGGCCATGTCCCACCACCTCGACCGCGTCGAAAGCACCCTCACCGACATCGTGCGTCCCCCACGCACGGACAGTTCCACGGAAGGCGGACCCGAGGCGTGAGCGAGTCACTCCAGCAAGCCGTACAGAAACCGGCCGCGCACGTCGACGCCGGCGACGCGGGCTACAGCAAGTCCCTGAAGTCCCGGCATGTCAACATGATCGCCATCGGCGGCGCGATCGGCACCGGCCTCTTCCTCGGCGCCGGTGGCCGCCTCGCCGACGCGGGCCCGTCCCTGTTCATCGCCTACGCGGTCTGCGGCATCTTCGCCTTCCTCGTCGTCCGCGCCCTCGGCGAACTAGTCCTGTACCGGCCGTCGTCCGGCGCCTTCGTGTCCTATGCCCGCGAGTTCATGGGTGAGAAGGGCGCGTACACCGCCGGCTGGATGTACTTCCTCAACTGGGCCACCACCGGCATAGCCGACATCACCGCGGTGGCCACCTACACCCACTACTGGGGCATGTTCTCCGACATCCCGCAGTGGGTGATCGCGCTCATCGCGCTCGCGGTGGTGCTGACCGTGAACCTCATCTCGGTGAAGATCTTCGGCGAACTGGAGTTCTGGTTCGCGATCATCAAGGTCGGCGCGCTCGTCCTCTTCATGTGTATCGGCATCTTCCTGCTGGTCACCCAGCACCAGGTCGGCGACACCGTCCCCGGCCCGTCCCTGATCACCGACAACGGCGGTGTCTTCCCCAACGGCATGCTGCCGATGCTGCTGATCATCCAGGGCGTCGTCTTCGCGTACGCCTCCGTCGAACTGGTCGGTGTCGCGGCCGGTGAGACCGAGAACCCCGAGAAGATCATGCCGAAGGCGATCAACTCGATCATGTGGCGCGTGGGCCTGTTCTACGTCGGCTCCGTGGTGCTGCTGTCGATGCTGCTGCCCTGGTCCTCGTACAAGGCGGGCGAGAGCCCCTTCGTCACCGTGCTCTCCAACATCGGCATCCCGGCGGCCGGCGGCATCATGAACCTGGTCGTGCTGACCGCGGCCATGTCGTCGCTCAACTCGGGCCTGTACTCCACCGGTCGCATCCTGCGCTCCATGGCGATGTCCGGTTCGGCGCCGAAGTTCACCGGCGTGATGAGCCGCAGCCAGGTCCCGTACGGCGGCATCCTGCTCACCAGCGGTATCTGTGTGCTGGGCGTCGGGCTGAACTTCGTGGTCCCGGCCGAGGCCTTCGAGATCGTGCTGAACTTCGCAGCGATCGGCATCCTCGCCACCTGGGGCATGATCATGATCTGTCACCTGCTGTTCTGGCGGAAGACCCAGAACGGCGAGCTGTCCCGGCCGGGTTACCAGCTCCCGGGTTCTCCGTGGACCGAGCTCGTGACGCTGTTCTTCCTCGCCTCGGTCCTCGTCCTGATGTACGCCGACGGCGGCGCGGGCCGCACGACGGTGCTGTGCCTCCCGCTGATCGTGGGGGCGTTGGTGGCGGGGTGGTTCGGGATAAAGTCCCGGGTCGCCCGCCGTTCTAGCGGAGCGGATGCGTGATTCAAGCAGTGACGTACGGCAATTCAGCGGCCTCCGGTGTCCGGGCGACCCCTTCGTCGCCGGTGGCCGCGGCTCCCGCGATCCGGGAGCCCCTGCACGCCCCCGTCGCCCACCTCGTACGGGGTGGCGTCATCGAGGGCATCCACTTCGGCTCGGTGATCGTCCTGGCCGCGGACGGCAGCGTCGAGTTCCAGATAGGTGACATCGAGGCGGCCTTCTACCCTCGCTCGGCGCTCAAGCCCGTGCAGGCCGTGGCCATGCTGCGGGCCGGGCTGCCGCTCGACGGCGCGCTGCTCTCGCTGACGGCGGCCAGCCACTCCGGCGAGGAACGGCACCTGGAGGGCACCCGGCGGATCCTGGAACTGGCCGGGCTCAGCGAGGACCACCTCCTCAACGTGCCCGACCTGCCCTACGACCCGGTCGTTCGCGAGTCCTGGCTGCGCGAGGGCCGGCTGCCGTCGCGGCTCGCGCAGAACTGCTCCGGCAAGCACGCGGCCATGCTCTACACCGCCAAGCTCAACGGCTGGTCCCTCGACGACTACCTCGACCCGCGGCACCCGCTCCAGCAGGCCATCGCCGAGATCGTCGAGGACCTCACCGGGCAGGGCATCGCCGAGGTGACGGTGGACGGTTGCGGCGCGCCCCTGTTCTCGATCTCGCTGCACGGGCTCGCGCGCGCCGCGGCCCGGATCACCACCGCGGCCGTGGGCACCCCCGAGCGGCAGGTGGCCGACGCGATGCGCGAGCACGCCGAGATGGCGTCCGGTTCCGGGCGCGACGTCGCCGCCATGATGCGGGCCGTGCCCGGGCTGCTGACCAAGGACGGCTTCGAGGGCGTCCAGGTCGCGGCGCTGCCGGACGGCCGTGCCGTCGCCGTCAAGATCGCCGACGGCGCCGACCGGGCCCGCGTACCCGTCGCCGCGGCCGCGCTCGTCCGCGCGGGCATCGACCCGGCGACGCTCGACGAGTTCGCCGGCGCCCCGCTGCTCGGCGGCGGGGCGGTGGTCGGGCGCGTCAGGCCGACCCGCGCACTCGATCCCCTCACGCCGCCCCACGCAGACCTGACGAACCACGCCTGACCGTCTCCCGCATCCCGCACTCCCGCACTCCCGCACCCGCCCATCCCCGTACTGCCGTACGAAAGAAGGCCCGCACAGCCATGAGCGCCGCGACCCACCGCAGCGAACACGACCTGCTCGGCGACCGGGACATACCCGCCGACGCCTACTGGGGTGTCCACACCCTGCGCGCCACGGAGAACTTCCCCATCACGGGTACGCCGATCTCCGCCTACCCGCATCTGATCGACGCCCTCGCCGCGGTCAAGGAGGCCGCCGCCCGAGCCAACGAGGAACTCGGCCTGCTGGACTCCGAGAAGGCGTCCGCCATCGTCGCGGCCTGCCAGGAGATCCGTGACGGCAAGCTGCACGACCAGTTCGTCGTCGACGTGATCCAGGGCGGAGCCGGCACGTCGACGAACATGAACGCCAACGAGGTCGTCGCGAACCGGGCGCTGGAGCTGCTGGGCCGCCGGAAGGGCCAGTACGAGCACCTCCACCCCAACGAGGACGTCAACCTCGGGCAGTCGACCAACGACGTCTACCCGACCGCGGTGAAGATCGCGACGGTCTTCGCGGTGCGCGAGCTGCTGAAGGCGATGACGGTCCTCCAGGACTCCTTCGCCCGCAAGGCCGTCGAGTTTCGTGACGTGCTGAAGATGGGGCGCACACAGCTCCAGGACGCGGTGCCGATGACGCTGGGGCAGGAGTTCTCGGCGTACGCGGTGATGCTGGACGAGGACCGCAGCCGGCTCGCCGAGGCCGTGGAGCTGATCCACGAGATCAACCTGGGCGCCACGGCCATCGGCACCGGCCTCAACGCCCCCGCCGGATACGCCGAGTCGGCCCGCCGCCACCTCGCCGAGATCACCGGGTTGCCGCTCGTGACCGCGGCCAACCTGGTCGAGGCGACCCAGGACTGCGGCGCCTTCGTGCAGATGTCAGGTGTTCTGAAGCGCATCGCCGTCAAGCTCTCGAAGAGCTGCAACGACCTGCGCCTGCTGTCGTCCGGGCCGCGCGCGGGCCTGAACGAGATCAACCTGCCTCCCGTGCAGGCGGGTTCGAGCATCATGCCAGGCAAGGTCAACCCGGTGATCCCCGAGGTCGTCAACCAGGTCGCCTTCGAAGTGATCGGCAACGACGTCACCATCACCATGGCCGCGGAGGCCGGACAGCTCCAGCTCAACGCCTTCGAGCCGATCATCCTCCACTCGCTCTCGGAGAGCATCACCCACCTGCGGGCCGCCTGCCTCACGCTCGCCGAGCGATGCGTCGACGGCATCACCGCCAACACGGAGGAGCTGCGCGCCGCCGTGGAGAACTCCATCGGCCTGGTCACCGCCCTCAACCCGCACATTGGTTACACGGCCGCCACCGACATCGCCAAGGAAGCCCTCGCCACGGGCCGCGGCGTCGCCGAACTGGTCCTGGAGAAGGGCCTGTTGCCCGCCGAGCGGCTCCAGGCCCTGCTCCGGCCGGAGGTCGTCGCGGGCAACGGGGCGCCGCAGACGATCTGAGACCCGGCGCGGTTCGGTGACGAGACGGCGTACGGCCTGGGGGAGTGGCGACAGTTCTCCCCCACGCCGTCCGTCACGGCGCCGGGTCGGGCGGCGACCCGCTCACTCGCCTGAGTGGTCGCGGTCGAAGAGCAGGTGTACGAAGTCGGTCACGGGCCCGACGATGTCGAGGTCCTGGTCGAGTACCCACTGCAGTTGGAGCCCGCCCAGCACCGCGTGGAAGAGGATGGCGGCGCTCTCGGGGCTGATGTCCCCGCGCAGCCTGTCGCGGTCCGTGTCGTCCTGGAGTCCCTCGGCGAACTGCGCCCGCCCGCGTTCGTACCGTTCGACGAAGTAGGCGTGCGCGGGGTGATCCGACCGTGAGGCCGCGGCGGCGAGCTCGATCCACAGGCGCATCAGCTCGGGCGCCCTCTGATGGTGGCGGATGAGCTCGCCGAGGTAGGGCGCGAGCTGGTCCGGGCTGTCGACCTGCGCCACACCCTGCTGCCATTCCTCGGCGTCGCGTTGGGCGAGCACCTCGGTGAGCAGTTCGTCCTTGTTGCGGAAGTGATGCAGGAGGCCGGCGTGGGTGATGCCGGCCCGTTCCGCGATGTCGCGCAGGGATGCCTTGGCGTAGCCGTTCTCGGCGAAACTGTCGCGCGCCGCCCGTACGATCTCGGCTCTGCGGGCCGGTGTCCTGGCGTACGGCCCCCGCGCTCCTGCCTGACCCACGGTGCGCTCACTCTCCTCGACGAAGCCGGTCCGGGACGGTCCTGCGCAGTAACCGGGCAACTGGGCGCCAAAACTTACCAGGCGACGGGGGTTTGCCTGCCGTGAAGTCCCAGACCATTGTGCTCCGGCCCGGCCTGTTCGTAAGCTTTCCACTTGGAAGGTATTGAATCGTTTCAATCTCCAGCGATCGCAAGGGAACTGAGCCATGGCCGAGGAGAACAGAAGTGCGTTGAACCGCCGACACATGCTCGGCATCATGACGGCGGCGGCAGCCGGGGCCTCCCTCCCGCTCACCGCCGCGCGGAACGCCGTGGCGGCGAGTCCGGCAGCATCCGGCAGGCACAGCTCCGCACCCTCCGCACCCGTGAACCTGCGGGTCAACTCCCGGACCGAACCGCTGGGCACGGAGACGGCGCCCACGTTCGGCTGGGTGCCTCCGGTGGCCAGGCAGGCCGCGTACGAGATCCAGGTCGGCACCGGGCCCGGCAAGGCGGACGTCTGGCGCAGCGGCAGGGTGGCGAGTTCGAACAGCACCGAGGTGGCCTACGGCGGCGGCGCGCTGCGGTCCGGGCAGGCCTACTTCTGGCGGGTGCGCACCTGGGACGACAAGGGCGTACCCGGCTCCTGGAGCGGGCCCGCGACGTGGGAGACCGGTCTGCTGAAGGGCGAGCAGGACTGGTCGGGGGCGCGGTGGGTCGGCGGCCGTGAGGCACAGGACCACGACTGGAAGGACCTGAGCGCGACCGTCGTCTTCCGCGGCGGTCCCGACGCCGCCGGAGGGCTGTCCCTGCTGCTGCGCGCCGAACCCATCGGCAAGACCTGGGGCGAGGGGCTCAACTGGACCGTCCGGCAGAGTGGCGACGACATGCAGCTGGTCATGAAGACCAGTCACTACGCCGGCAACACCTGGGTGGACGACGGCGCCTCGGAGCCCGACTGGGGCGTCGACCACTACGACCCGCAGAGCGAGACCAACCCCACCGCCGCGGGCACCCGCAGCGTCCCGGTCGGCACCGTCACACTCCCTGCCGCGACCGGGCTGACCAAGGACACCTGGGCCACCCGCGACCACACCGTGGTGGTCACGGCCCGCGGGCTCGCAGTGACCACCTCCGTCAACGGCGTCGAGGTCGACAGTCGCACGCTCACCGGAGACCAGATCCGCCGCCACGGAAGCTTCGGCTTCGGTGGCGGCACCTCGGCCACCGTGCGCGGTGTCAAGGTGACCGGCACCGGCGCCCCCGACTTCTCCGCCGACCTCACCACGGGCGCCAACCCGTTCGAGAACGGCATCGGCACCCTCGCCGGCCTGACCTTCCCGCCCAAGAACCCCTACATTCCCGCCAAGACCAGCGTGCTGCCCATCGCCAACCCGGCACCGGTGCTGCGCCGCGCGTTCACGCTGCCCCGGGGCCGCCGCATCGCCAAGGCCCGCCTGCACCTGAGCGCCGCCGGCAACGTCACGTTCACCGTCAACGGCGACCCGATCACCGTCGACGGCGAACGCGCGGCCGGCGACCGGTCCAACGTGCCTCGGCTGCTCACCGACCAGAGCACCTACGACCGCACGGTGCTGTACGACACCTTCGACGTGACCGTCCTGCTCAGGGCCGGCCGGGAGAACGTCGTCGCCGCGGAGCTCGGTCGTGGCTGGTACGGCGTGACGACACCCCAGGAGTGGTACTGGCAGCTCGCGCCCTATGCCGGCCAGCCCCGCCTGCGCGCGAAGCTCGTCGTGACCCACACCGACGGTTCCGCCACCACGCTCGTCACGGACGAGGACTGGCTCGTCGCGGACGGGCCCACGACGTTCGACTCCGTGTACTCGGGAGAGAAGTACGACGCCCGGCGGGCGGACGAACTGGGAGACTGGCGCTCGGCCGGCTACCGGACCGGCCGCGACTGGCGCCCGGCCACCGTACTGATCCCGCCGGGCAGTTGTGCCGGCCCCTCGCCGAAGCACCACGGCACGCTCCCCGCCACGACGATTCCCGAGGGCTTCAAGCCCGCGGGCCTGCGGGCCCACGAGGCGGAGCCGGTGCTGGTCAGCCAGACACTGCGCCCGGTCTCGATCACGGAGACGGCCCCGGGCTCGGGCGTCTGGGTCCTCGACTACGGCCAGATCGTGACGGGCTTCGTCCGGCTCGCGCTCACCGGCGTACGCCCCGGCAAGGAGGGCCTCACTCTGCGGATCCGCGGCGGCAACCGGATCAGCACCGGCGACGGCACGGCCGGCTCCCCGCTCTCCGTCGAGGAGGAGAACTTCCAGCACGACGCCAACCTCCAGACGCACTACTACACCCTCAGCAGGCGGTCGGCGCAGACCTGGGAACAGCAGTTCAGCCACTTCGGCTTCCGCTACCTGGAAGTCATGAACCTCGATGCCGTCCTGGGGCGGGCCCCTGACCTGAAGCGGGACGCCGAGGTGCTGACCGTCGACGTCGCCCGCACCGGCTTCGCCCGCACCGGCACCTTCACCACGGACAACGCCCTGATCAACCGGCTTCAGCGCAACCTGGAGTGGGCCGAGCAGAACAACCTGGTGCAGAAGCCCACCGACACCCCGTCACGGGAGAAGAACGGCTGGACCGGCGACGCCATGGCCAGTTCCGAGTCGGAGTGCCTGACCTGGGACGTCAACGCCGTCCTCACCACCTACCTGCGCCACTTCCCCGACACCCAGATCTCCACCGGCCAGCTGCCCATGATCGTGCCCGTCGCCAAGGGCGGATACGGCTACGACCACACCCCCGGCTGGAACGCCGCATGGAAGGCGGTGCCGGCCTGGGACTCCGCGTACTTCGTCATCCCGAGGGAGCTGTACACCTACTACGGCAACAGCCGTCTGTTCGCCGAGCTGTACGACCACCAGGACACGCTCCTGAAGTACTACGAGACCCTGTTCACCGCCGAGAACGACTACAAGTTCGAGGCGTCCCTCGGCGCCTACTCGGGCGCCGAGAGCCCCGGCAGCAACGCCGTCATCAGCCTCGCGTTCTACATCCACTTCTGCGACTACATGGACGAGGTGGGCCGCGGACTCGGCCGCACCGAACGCGCCGCCCACTACGCGAAGCTGGCGCGCACCCTGCGCAGGGCGTTCATCGCCAACTACTGGGACGCCGCACAGGGCCACTTCACCCAGGGCAGCATCTCCAGCGAGAACGCCATGGCCATCGCCTTCGACCTGGTCCCCGGCTCGGACCTCAGCCCCGACGACCCCCGCCACCTGGCCGGCACCAGGACGGTCGCGGAGAACGAGAAGGCCCTGGCGAAGCTCCTCGCCGACCGCATCGTGGCCGCGGACCACCACCTCCAGAACGACATGTACGGCTCGCGCTACGAGTTCGACATCCTCAGCGAGTACGGCTACACGGACATCGCGCTCAAGGCCGTCACACAGACCGGCGTACCCGGCTACGTCGACCAGATCGCCAAGGGCGCCACCTCGCTGTGGGAACAGTGGACCGACCGGCTCTCGGTGAACCACCACTACCGCTCCAACGTGGCCACCTGGTTCTACCAGAGCCTGGCCGGCATCAGGCCGACCTCGACCGCCTACGAGACGCTGCGCATCCGCCCCCGCATCCCCTCGGCCGCGGTCAACAGCCGCGTCCCGGAGAACACCGAGGACACCGACCTGGCGCCCGCGACTCTCGACCATGTCAGTGCCTCGATCGACACCGTCCGCGGCAGGGTGTCGTCCGAATGGCGGCGCCGGCAGGACGGCAGGATCGATCTCGCGGTCACCATCCCATACAACACGGAGGCCGAGGTCTGGGTCCCCACCCGGAACAAGCCGGTCACCGCTCCCCGAGGAGTCGACTTCGTCCGCGACGACACCTCCGGCGGAGCCCCCTACCGGATCTACCGGGCCCGGCAGGGGGCGTACCGCTTCAACGCCTGATGTGAGCGCCCGAGGTCAGTGGTCGCGGAGTCGGGCCGCCAGGTCCGACAGGGTCTGGGCGGTGGCGGTCAGGCTCTCGGCGGCCGCTTCGAGGTCGGCGGCCAGCCGGGGAGCGGGGAAAGCGGGGGGCGTGGGTGCGGAGAGGGCCGTGCCGCGGTAGCCGATCGGGCCCTCGTTGAAGCGCTGGTAGTAGCCCGTGAACGTCTGGTCGGCGGGCGCTCCGGCAAAGCGGACGTGAGCGAGTTGGACCTCGGTCGCGTCGCCGTTGCGGGTGATGTCGAGGCGGTAGTGGCGGTAGGCCGTGGTGTTGGCGCCCAGGGAGAACTTCCTGGTCTGGAAACGGCCGGCGAAGGTCTCGCCCGTGCGGGAGTCCAGGGGAGTCCAGTGGCGGCCGTCGTGGGAGCCGTGGAGCGTCCAGTTGCGGGGGTCGCGGCCGGGGAAGTCGTTCGCCGACATCAGGGAGTACGAGGTGATCACGGTCGGGCGGGCGAGGGTGAAGTCGACCCATGCGGTGTCGTAGCCGGCCAGCCACTTCTCCGGGGATTCGTCCAGGAGGTTGTCGGCCGTCTCGCCCGCCGCGCTGAACTCGTCGCTCGCCACGACGCCGGTCACCTCGACATCGGTCGACGCGGACTGCAGGACGGCCACCCCGGAGTTGCCCTGCTGATCGCGCCACGCCACCCGCTCCGCCGGCGCTCCGCCGTCGTCCACCATCAACCGCAGGTCGTGGGAGGGGTGCCAGCCGCCGCCCCACCCCTCCTCGGTGCGGAAGCGGTGCAGGTGGAAGGAGTTCTCGACACTCTGCGGACACTCCTGTCCGTCGACGCGGCGGCCGCGGTACTCGTACGTCGTACCGTCGCCCGTGCGGTGACAGCCGTAGAAGTCGGACATGCTCGACTGGAAGCTGACGGCCGACTCCGCGCCGTCCTCCCCTCGCCAGCTGAGCTGCGCGGGCAGCGAGTGCTCACCCCGGTCGATGTGGAACACCAGTCGCGGGGCCGGTTCCCAGGAAGAGGACTCGGAGTGCGCGGGGTGACGTTCCGTCCTGAAGGCGAAGATCGAGTCCCGAACGGCCTCCGCCGCCCGGGCGCGCTCCGAGCGCCCCCGCTCATGGACGGGGTCCAGAGTGATGCGGTAGAGCCACAGCATGCTGCGTGCCTTGGCCGAAACCCGTATCTCCAAGGTGTTGGTGCCGGGCTTCAGCAGGTGTCCGGGTACCGCGAACACATTGTCGTGCGGAAGGTCGCCCCCGCCGGGCACGGTGAGTCCCTCGACCAGCACCTCGCCCTGCAGCAGTACGTCGATCGGTGAGTACCCCAGAGAGGAGCCCAGTTTGGAGACGAGGGCCGTGATGGTCAACGTCGCCTCGGGGACCTCCTCCGGGTCCGCCACCTCGAAGTCCAGTTCCACGCTGCCGCCCGCGTTCAGCGCCAGGTGTGATCCGGCGACATCGCACTGGTGCTGCCTGGCCTCGGCGTTGGACAGACGCGGGGGGTCGACGGAGAAGTCCGCGATGGTGACGTTCAAGCTCCTGGGGGGCTCCGGTCTTGAAGTAACGCATCGTCAACTACGGTCGCGCCAAAGGCCGGTGACCGTGATCAACGACCCTGGTGCTCGGGTCTCACAGCCCGGTCGCCGCGCGGTCCGCACAGGGCGATCACGCAGGCTCCGCAGAAGGCGTCCCCGGTGCTCGACCGTCGCGCGACACCCACCGGACCGTCCGTGTTCGCGTGCGCTTAACTCCTCGTCGGCGGCCGACGCCGTCGATCACGTGGCGGTCATGTACAGGCCGCCGCCCGGCGAGCGGGACGTCGCCTCCCCGTCACCCCGTGTCGACAGGCTTGCCGAGTGTTGGCCATGGCTTTTCCCGTCGATCTCCGTCGCTGTCAGGCGCTGGGCCTCGTCGGCTCCGCCGTCCTCGCACTGGGGGGTGAGACCGCCGGTGCTCTCCCGGTGCGCGACCTGCTCGCGCCCGCGTCGGCGCGCGCCGCGCTCGGACTGGTCGGCGTGTACTTCGGCGTCGTCCTGCTGATCGCCGCATGGGCGCTGCTGGGCCGGGTCGTACGAGGAACGCGGCCGCCGACTCCTCGGTCCCTGCTGGTCGTTCTGGTCGTCTGGGCGGCTCCGCTGCTGCTCGCTCCGCCACTGTTCAGCCGGGACGTGTACAGCTACCTCGCGCAGGGCGCCATGGTCGACGCCAACATGGACGTGTACGCCGACGGGCCCGCGCGCATGGGTGGGCCCCTCGCGGCCGAAGTGGCCCCGGTGTGGCAGCACACGGCGACGCCGTACGGCCCCGTCTTCCTCGCCATAGCCTCCGGGCTGGCGGGTCTGACCAGCGGTCAGCTGCCCGCCGGGCTGATCGGTATGCGCATGGTCGCCCTGCTCGGCGTGGGACTGATGGCAGTGGCGCTGCCCCGCCTCGCCCGGCACAGCGGTGTCGATCCGGCCGCCGCCCTGTGGCTGGGTGCCCTGAACCCGCTGGTGCTGCTGCACCTGGTGGCCGGGGCGCACAACGACGCCGTCATGCTCGGGCTGCTCGGCGTCGGACTGGTCGCGGCACGCGGCCGGCGGTACGTCCTCGGCGTCGTCCTCGTGACGCTCGCCGCGCTGGTCAAGGCGCCCGCCGCGCTCGGTCTGCTGGCGATCGTCGTGATGCAGGGGCGCACGCATGTGGTGCGGGCGACGGCCACCACGGTGGGTGTCGCCCTCGCCACTACCGCCGTGACCACCGCCCTGACCGGTACGGGATACGGCTGGATCGCCGCGCTGCGGACCCCGGTGTCCCCGGACAACTGGTCGCCCACCAGTGTCCTCGGGCGCGCCACCGGAGCCCTCCTGCACGACCTGGGCAGTGAACTCGCCCCCCTGGCCCTGCCGGCCTGGCACGCTGTCGGACTCGTCGCGACCGCCGCCGTCGTCCTCTACATATGGCTGAAACTGCGCCCCAGCCCCGTGTACGCGCTGGGCCTCAGTCTCGCCGTGGTGGCGGTGCTGGGTCCGGCGATCCGGCCCTGGTACGCGCTGTGGGGACTGTTCCTCATCGCCGCCGCGGCACCCAACGGCTCCGTGCGCGGGCGCGTCGCCGCCGCCAGTGCGGTGCTCGCGCTCGCCGTCCTGCCGAGCGGCGGACCTCCGGACGCCGACCAGATCGCCCTCGCGGTGTCGGGTGGAGCGCTCGCGCTGGTCGTGCTCTGGCACGCCCATCAGGCGGCCCGCGCACCCATGCTGGAGCGGACGGCATGACAACGACCCCGCCGGACATCGAGAGAGCGGACGCCGCAAGGGTGGACAACGAGAAAGTGAACAGCGACAGCGTGGGAATCGATCGCCGACGGCTCCTGCTGCTGCTCGTACTCGCCACCGCGGTCACCGTCTTCACCGCCACCGTGCCGCTCCTGCGTGACTGGTTCGACCTGCGCGTCTACTACGGGACCATCGACACCTGGGTGCACCACGACGGCCGTATCTACGACTACCAGGTGCCCGGGACGACGTACGGCTTCACCTACCCGCCGTTCGCCGCCGTCGGCATGCTCCCGATGGCGCTGGTCAGCCTGGACACGGCGATCGCGCTCTGCCTGCTGCTCAACCTCGCGGCGCTGGCGGCCGTGCTGTACATCATCGCCGGGCCGCTGCTGCGCCGGTACGGCTGGTACGGCACGGCGGTCGCGGCCTGTGTCCTCGCCCTGCTCGAACCCCTGCGGGACACGTTCAGCTTCGGGCAGGTCAATCTGCTGTTGCTGGCGCTCGTCCTCGCTGACGCCTGGCTGCTGTCCACGGGACGGGGCCGCTGGGTGGGCGTGGGCATCGGGCTGGCCGCGGCCGTGAAGCTGACGCCCGCACTGTTCATCGGGCTGCTCCTGATCGCCCGGCGCTGGCGCGCCGCCGGGCTCGCGACCGCCGTCGCCGCGGCCGCCACCGCGGCGGCGGCCTGGGTGGCGCCCGACGCCTCCCGCTTCTACTGGACCGAGGCGCTCTGGGACACCAACCGGATCGGCCGCCTCGCCTACGTCTCCAACCAGTCGTTGCAGGGCGTGCTGGCCCGGCTCGCGGAACCGGCCGAACCGAGCCGTGCCGCCTGGGCGTCGCTGGTGCTGGTGGTGCTGTGCGTGTGGGCCTGGCGGACGCACCGGGCGGTCACGACCGGCGACTGGGTGGGGGCGTTCGCGGTCACCGGGCTGACCGCGTGCCTGGTCAGTCCGATCACCTGGGTGCACCACCTGGTGTGGCTGCTGCCGTCGTTCGCCGTACTGCTGCGGCACCGCCGGCTGCTGTGGCTCGCGGGGTGCCTGTACGCGGTGCTGTGCAGCAGCGTCGTGTGGCTGTGGTTCGACGACGCGTCCGGTCCGGGCGGATTCCTCGGCAGCAACATCTACGTGTGGATCACGCTGGGTCTGCTGCTCGGGCTGCCCGTCGGTCAGTCCTCGGCGGGCCGCCGTTTCCTGAGCCGCAGGGTCAGGGCGACGGCTCCCGCGCCGAACCCGGTGGTCCCCACGATCACGCCCGCCACCGTCCAGCGGGAAGGCGAGGTCTCCTTCTCGGCGAGCGGCACCGGCTCGGAGCCCGCTCCCGCCGACGGCCGCGGCGTATGCGCGGAGGGGCTCGGCGTGTCCGCCGAGGAGTGCGGGGGCAGCAGCGAGCCGACCGGGTCGACGCGCCCGGCTGCCCGGAAACCCCAGTCGAGCAGCGAACGCGCCTCCTGGTACACGGTGAAACCGCCGCCCGCCTGAGGGTTCATCACCGTGACGACCACGGTGCGCCCGTTCCTCTTGGCGGCCGCGACGAGCGTGTTGCCCGCCTTGCTGGTGTAGCCGTTCTTGACGCCGATCAGGCCCGGGTAGCGGTCGACGCCCTGCGCGCCCGTGAGGAGGCGGTTGGTGTTCCGGATGGGGTACGTCTCGCCGTCCCCCGGGAACCGCGCCTCGGCCGTGGCGCAGTACCGCGCGAACTCCTTGTTGCGCAGCCCGGCCCGCCCGAACACCGCGAGGTCGTACGCCGACGAGACCTGTCCCGGCGCGTCGTACCCGTCGGGCGACACGACCCGTGTGTCGAGGGCGCCCAGGGCGCGGGCCTTGGCCTGCATCTGGGTCGCGGTGCTGCGCCAGCCGCCGTTGAGCGAGGCCAGGACGTGCACCGCGTCGTTGCCGGAGCTGAGGAAGACACCGCGCCACAGGTCGGCCGCACGGTAGGTGTGGTTCTCCTGGACCCCGACCAGGCTGCTGCCCTCGCCGATGCCTGCCAGTTCCTTGGGCTTGACGGTGTGCCGGGTGCTTCCCGGCACGTTCGGCAGCACGGTGAGCGCGAAGAGCGTCTTCAGGGTGCTGGCGGGCGGCAGCCTGCGGTGCGCGTTGCGCGCGGCCAGCACGTCACCACTGCCGGCGTCGGCCACGACCCACGACAGCGCGGACAGGTCCGCGGGAACCCTCGGTGCCCCCTTCCGTGGCCGTACCTGCGTCCCGGACCGGTGCAGCGACGACCGCTGCCCCGGTGAGGCCGTCGCACGGGTGGCGTCCGGGTCCGCACCCGGCAGCGCGGCGGCGCCCGGAGCGAGGGGCAGCATCCCGATCACACAGACCGCGGAGCAGAAGGCGGCGGCGCGGGAAGAGAAACCGATGGTCATGGCGTCAACGTAAGAACCCGTGCGCTGTCCCGCCGGGCCACCGGGGCCAAGCGAGTGGATCGAACACCCGGATGCATCAAGGGCCGTGCCGGTGGGGCGGGTCGGTGCACACGGCGGGTGGTGTCGGACACCCCATGGCGTTGAACGTCAAGCGGCGGGGAGCGTGGGCTGGACCTGGCGCAGAAAGGCCGCGTTGTCCGGGGTGGCGCGCATCCGCTCCAGGAGGGTTTCGAGGGACGCCCGGTCCTGACCGTCCCGCGACCGCAGGGCGCGCCGCAGTCCTCGTACGGCCGTCAGTTCGCCCGCCGACAGCAGGAGTTCCTCGCGACGGGTCCCGGACGGGGTGATGTCGACGGACGGGAAGACCCGCCGGGCGGCCAGGGAGCGGTCCAGGCGGAGCTCCATGTTGCCCGTGCTCTTGAGCTCCTCGAAGAAGAAGTCGTCGGCGCGGGAGCCGGTCTCCACCAGGGCCGTGGCGAGGATGGTGAGCGAGCCGCCCTCCTCGGTCCGTCGTGCGGCGCCGAAGATCCGCTTGGGTCCGTGCAGTGCGGCGGCGTCGACACCGCCGCTGAGGGTGCGGCCACCGGCCGCGGCGGCGTTGTTGTGTGCCCGGCACAGCCGGGTGAGCGAGTCCAGGAGGATCACGACGTCCTCGCCCTGCTCGACGAGGCGCTTGGCGCGCTCCACGACGAGTTCGGCGAGCGCGATGTGCTGCTTCGGCGGCCGGTCGAACGTCGAGGCGTACACCTCGCCCCGCACGGAGCGCCGCATGTCGGTCACTTCCTCCGGGCGCTCGTCGAGCAGCACCACCATGAGGTGGCACTCGGGGTGGTTGCCGGCGATCGCGGCGGCCAGCTGCTGGAGCAGCACGGTCTTGCCGGTCTTGGGCGGGGCCACGATCAGGCCGCGCTGGCCCTTTCCGACGGGCGCGATCAGGTCGACGACGCGTCCGGTGAGACCGCTGGCTCGGTGTTCGAACCGTAGCCGGTCGTGCGGGTGCAGTGGGGTGAGGTCGTGGAAGTGGGGGCGGCCGCGCATTCCTTCGGGGGCGCGGCCGTTGACCCGCTCGATCTCGGTGAGGGCGCGTCGAGCGCCGCGCACGCCTTCGACGGTGTCGCCCTTGCGCAGGCCGTACCGGCGGATCAGCGCGGCGGGTACCTGCGGATCGTCGGGGGTGGACAGGCAGCTGTCGGTGCGCAGGAACCCCTGCCCGCCCTGTGCGATGTCGAGGACACCCGACACGGGGACCGGGAGCTGCCGCTGGGTGGGAGGGGCTTCGAGTGTGGTGGTCATGGAGGTCCTTTCGGGACTGAGCCGGGCTCAGCGGACAAGTGCATGGGGGAGGGGGGATTGCCGCGAGGCGGAGTGGTCACGCCTGGGTACGGCCGGACACCACGCCGTCGGGTACGGCGGCGACTGAGCCCTGAGCCATACGCGAGAGGTGGTACTGCGAAAGGAGGATGAAGCAGAAAACTGTGGAACCCGCACCGGCGCCCACGACGGGGCGAACACACGTGCTTTCGGCAGTGTAGCACCGTTTGGTGGACTCAAGTAAGACGAGCCGTTGGACGAGAGTCCGCCGACTGGGCTTGGCCGGCACTTGAACCAGGCTTGGACCGTACTTGACCTGCAAGGAAACACTGGCTGGCTTTTTTGTGCGC
Source organism: Streptomyces sp. KM273126 (assembly GCF_004337435.2). Classification (NCBI taxonomy): domain Bacteria; kingdom Bacillati; phylum Actinomycetota; class Actinomycetes; order Kitasatosporales; family Streptomycetaceae; genus Streptomyces; species Streptomyces sp. KM273126. The sequence continues at coordinate 2,138,193 of NZ_SJXB02000002.1, forward strand.
GTTGAACTGCAGGTGTTCGTGAGCCGTACAGGGGAGGGCGGCGATCCGGGCCCCCGAGCCCGGCCCGTCGTGCCACCACCGCGCTTCGCACCGGAAGGACACTCGGGGTGTCGCTCTTCACGCGCTCTCACCAACCGCCGGACCCGGACGGGGCAACCACCAAGGAGGATCACGAACCGTCCGCGCCCCCGGAGGACGGGCTCCGCGACGGCGGCACGGACAACGGCACCGCCGGAGACGGCCCCCGCACAGCCGACCCCCGCACCCCCGGCTGGCGTGCCAAGTACCCCGTCGCCGCCCGTGTCCTTTGGTGGACGGTCACCGTGCTGGCCGCGGCGCTCGTGTTCGTGGCGCTGATGCTGCCGGGCAACGTCGCGTACTTCCAGGCGAAGAGCTTCCTGCGGATACCGGCCGAGCCGATCCTCCTCGCGGCCCTGCTGCTGGTGCTGCCCAGACGGCCGAGACGTGTCCTGGCGGTGCTCACCGGGGTGGGCCTCGCGCTGGTGCTGATCCTGAAGCTGCTGGACATCGGCTTCAACCAGTTCCTCGGGCGAGGGTTCAACGTGGTGCTCGACTGGGGCCTGCTCGACGACGCCGAGTCGTACCTCCAGGACACGGCCGGCGGCGCGGGCGCGCTGGCCGCCGTGATCGGGATCGTCGTCCTGGTCCTGGCCCTGCTCGTCGTGATGCCGTTGGCGGTGGTCCGGCTCGTCGGCCTCATGCACCGCGACCGGCACACCGCGAGCCGGGCCACGATCATTGCCGGAACCGTGTGGATCACCTGCTCGGCCCTCGGCTTCCAACTCATCGGCACCACACCGGTCGCGGCCAACAACACGATCGGCCTCCTCCAGGACCGTGCCGCACGCGTGAAGGCGACGCTGAGGGACGAGGCGGCTTTCGCGAAGGAGGTCGAGAAGGACGCCTTCGCCGACGTACCGCCCGACCAGCTGCTGACCGGCCTGCGCGGCAAGGACGTCATCTTCGCCTTCATCGAGAGCTACGGCCGTGCCGCCCTCCAGGATCCGGCCATCGCACCCGGCGTGAACGCCACCCTCGACGACGCCACCGACGACCTGAGCGAGGCCGGGTTCTCGGCGAAGAGCGGCTGGCTCACCTCCGCGACGTACGGCGGCAGCAGCTGGCTCGGTCACTCCACGTTCCTGAGCGGTCTGTGGATCGACAACCAGGACCGCTATCGCACCGTCACCGCCGGCGAGCGCCTCACCCTCCCCGGTGCCTTCCACCGCACGGGTGCCTGGCGGACGGTCGGTGTCGTGCCGGGTGTCCAGTACAACTGGCCGGAGGGCAGGTTCTACGGCCTCGACAAGGTCTACGACTCCCGCGACCTCGGCTACCGGGGCCCGAAGTTCAGCTGGTCCACCATGCCGGACCAGTACGCCCTGACCGCGTTCCAGCGCCTGGAACACGGCAAGAAGCGCGACAAGCCGCTGATGTCGCAGATCATCCTGACCTCCAGCCACCAGCCGTGGGCGCCCCTGCCCGAGATGATCGACTGGGACCGCGTCGGTGACGGTTCCGTCTACAAGCCCGTCGAGAAGGCGGGCAAGGATCCGGCGGACGTGTTCTCCGACGGCACCAAGGTGAAGGAGGAGTACGGCAGGTCCGTCCAGTACTCGGTGCGGAGCCTCACGGAGTTCGTGGAGCGGTACGGCGACAAGGACACCGTGGTCGTCTTCCTCGGAGACCACCAGCCCATGGCCCGCGTCAGCGGCAACGGCGCCAGTCATGACGTGCCGGTCACGATCGTCGCCCATGACCAGAAGGTCCTCGACCGGGTCTCCGACTGGGGCTGGTCGGACGGCCTGAAGCCCACGGAGGACGCCCCGGTATGGCGGATGGACCGCTTCCGGAACCGCTTCCTCACGGCGTACGGCCCGCAGAACGGTGCCACCCCGACTCCGTCGGCGTCCCCGGCGAACCCGTGAGGCCGCAGACGGCATGGTTGGCCGAGTGACCTCTTGAGACGGCGCGTACGGCACTGTGAGCATGAGTGCGTCGTACGCGCCAACTCGCCGCTGTGGTCAGGGAGATCGACCGTGGGTACTCCATCGTCAGAGCCGTACCGCATGGACCCGTCCGGCGGTTGCCCGCACGCCGCGAACGCGCGGCTCCTCGCCCGGGGCGCCGTCGCGCCCGTCGTGCTCCCCGACGAGGTGGCGGGCATGGCCGTACTCGGCCACGAGGCGCTGAAGGACTTCCTCGCGCACCCCGACGTCGCCAAGGACGCCCGGCACTTCACCGCCCTGAGACAGGGCCGGATCGGCGCCGGATGGCCGCTGCGGACCTTCGCGACCGTACGCGGGATGACGACCGCCGACGGTGACGACCACCGGCGGCTGAGGTCGCTGGTGAGTACGGCCTTCACCGCGCGACGAGTACAGCAACTACGACCTCGTATAGAGGAGTTGACGGAAGCCCTGCTCGACGACCTCGCAGGCGCGGGCGAGGCCGGCGGCGGGGTCGCCGATCTGCGCCGGCACTTCGCGCTGCCGCTCCCGATGGGCGTCATCGGAGAGTTGCTCGGAGTGGAGGCGGAGCACCGGGACGCGCTGCACCACTTGTCGAACCAGGTCGTGGCCACCGACATCGGCCCCGAGCAGGCCGTCGCCGCCAACCGCGAGCTCGTGTCCCTGCTCGCTCACATCGCCGCCGCCCGGGCCGAACGCCCGGGCGACGACCTGACCAGCGCGCTCATCGCCGCCCGTGACGAGGGCGGCGACCGGCTCAGCCAGGAGGAACTCATCGGCACCCTCGTGCTGATGATCATCGCCGGGCACGAGACCACGCTGAACCTCATCACCAACGCGGTACGGGCGCTGTGCGGACACCGGGACCAGCTCGATCTCGTCCGGGGCGGAAAGGCGAGCTGGGCGGACGCCGTCGAGGAGACCCTGCGCTGGGACGCGCCGGTCAGCTACTTCCCGTTCCGCTATCCCGTGCGGGACCTGACGGTCGACGGGACGGTCATCCCCAAGGGGACGCCCGTGCTGGCGGGTTACTCGGCGGCAGGGCGCGATACCGCCGTGCACGGGCCGGACGCCGAACTGTTCGACGTCACCCGGCCCGGGCGGCCCGGAGCCGTACGCCACCTCTCGCTCGGGCACGGCGCCCACTACTGCCTCGGCGCACCGTTGGCCCGCCTGGAGGCCACGATCGCGCTGGAGCGGCTGTTCACCCGCTTCCCCGACCTCGACCTGGCCGTACCCGAGACGGACCTCCCTCGTCACTCCAGCTTCGTGGGCAACAGCGTGCAGGCGCTACCGGTACGAACCTGAGCCCGTGGCTCGCTCGCCGTTCAGTGACCGAGGTCGAAGATCCCGTACCCGAAGCCGCGGGCGGTGATCCTGCCGCCGTCGAGCTCCACGCCCGACAACTCCAAGGGGTCTGCGGCGGCGGAGTCGTACGCCCAACTCGCCTCGTTGCGCTGAGGGTTGATCACCACCAGGTACCGCCCGCCCCGGAGGTACACGAACGGACAGCCCATGTGCAGCACCTCCACCGAGCCGCCCGAGCCGAGCTCAGGGGTGGTGGTGCGCAGCCGGACGAGGCGGCGGACGAGGTGGAGGAGAGAGGTCTCGTCGGCGCGCTGGGCGGCGACGGTGGGGCGGCCGGGGTCCGGGTCGAGGGGCAGGTACAGGTCGTCGGCGGGGGCCGAGGAGAAGCCGGCGTTCTCGGTGTCGTCCCACTGCATCGGCGTGCGCGAGCCCGCCCGGTTGTAGCGGGGGCCGAGGACGCTGCCCTCCTTGTCGGGCAGTCCGTCGATGTAGCGCATGCCGATCTCGTCGCCGTAGTAGATCGCCGGGAGCGTCGGCCAGGTGAGCTGGAAGGCGAAGGCGACGGGGAGCTGTTCGGCGGTGCGCGGGCCGCAGTTGAGGCGGGAGAAGTCGTGGTTGGCGGTGGGCAGGGAGATGAACCCCTTGCCGCCGATGGCGGTGGAGGCCCGCTGCCACGCCTCGACGAAGGGGCGGGGTGAGCCCCTGCCGCCGGGGTCGAAGAAGCAGTCGAGCGGGGCCCAGTTCTCGTCGACCGTGCCCTCGCCGTTGCTCCACAGCGAGCGCAGGGCGAGGCCGTCCGTGGGGCCGCCGAACTGGAGGAAGAAGTCCGCGTGGAAGCCCGCCGGGACGGAGACCTCGGGCTCGCCCCACTCCGACAGCAGGACGGCCTCCGGGTGCGCGGCATCCAGCCAGCGGCGCAGCTCCGACCAGATCCTGGCGGTCTCGCTCCGGTCCGGGTCGTCCTTGACGAGGGACGAGGCCATGTCGACACGGAAACCCGAGACGCCCAGACGCAGCCAGTGGTCCATGATCGAGCGGAGCGCCTCACGGTTCGCGCGCGGGCCTTCGGCGTCGACCGGCCGGCGCCACGGTTCGGCCGGGTTCTCTCGCGCATAGCCGAAGTTGAGGGCCGGCTGCGAGTCGAAGAAGTTCGGGAGATACGCGCCCGGGCGGGTGCCGGGGGAGGGGACGAAGCCGTCTGGGCGGCCCTCGGGGGCCCAGATGTAGCGGTGGTCGTCCGGGTCGTTCGCGGAGGCCGTGAACCACGGGTGCGCGTCGGAGGTGTGGCCCGCCACGAGGTCGAGCAGGACACGGATGCGGTGGCGGCGGGCCTCGTCGACGAGTTTGGCGAACTCGTCGTTCGAGCCGTAGCGAGGCGCCACGTTCAGGTAGTCGGAGACGTCGTACCCGGCGTCGCGGAACGGCGAGACGAAGCACGGGTTGAGCCAGACGGTGTTGACGCCCAGCCAGGCCAGATGGCCGAGATGCTCGGTGATTCCGTTGAAGTCGCCGATGCCGTCGCCGCCTGAGTCGGCGAACGACTGGGGGTAGAGCTGGTAGAAGACGGCGTCTGCCAGCCAGGCGGGGGCGGGACGGAACGAAGTCATGATGTAACGATAAGTGATCGCGTACGTCGGGCACTGCCCTAAGCTGAAGGTGATGTTCACTCCGCACGGTCCCAGCCTCCGCGAACTGGCTGTTCAGGCGCTGTCGTCCGTCGAGCGCGGATACGACCTGCTCGCGCCCAAGTTCGACCACACCCCGTTCCGTACGCCGGACTCGATCCTGGAGGCGGTGGAGCGGGCCCTGTCCGTCCTGGGGCCGTTCGATCACGGGCTCGACCTGTGCTGCGGCACCGGCGCGGGCATGGGCGTCCTGCGCGCGGTGTGCCGGGAGCGTGTGACCGGGGTCGACATCAGTGCGGGGATGCTCACGGTGGGGAGGGATCAGGAGCCGCGTCCCGCGGAGCCCGGGCCCCGTGTCGCCTGGGTGCGTGGTGACGCGCTGGCCCTGCCCTTCGGGCCCGTCTTCGATCTGGTCGTGAGCTTCGGAGCGTTCGGGCACTTCCTGCCGCGCGAGTTCCCGGAGCTGTTCGGTCAGGTCCACTCCGCGCTGCGGCCGGGCGGACGCTTCGCGTTCCCGCTGCCGGCGCCCGCACCGCCGAGCTCCCCCTGGTACTGGGCCCTGCTGGGCTTCGACACGGTGATGCGGGTGCGCAACGCCGTCTGGCATCCGCCGTTCGTCATGTACTACCGGGCCTTCCGGCTCGGGGACGTACGACGCGAGCTGGAACGCGCCGGGTTCGACGTCGAGCTGTACGCGCTGCCCGAGTTCGGGAGTCGGCGTGACGGGAGCCCGCGCTGCCGGATGGTCGTGGCGACGCGCCGGGACGACCCCTCTCAGAGGCGTGAGGCCAGCCACTCCAGCTTGGCCGCTTCCTGATAGGGGCCGCCGCCCTCGTGGTCGTTGAAGTCGTACACCTCGATGTGCTTGTCGCCGGGCGCCCAGGCGTTGAAGGCCGCGAAGACCGTCGACGGCGGGCATGTCTGGTCCTCCAGAGCCGCCGAGAACAGGGCGGGTGCCCGGCCGCGCGCGGCGAAGTGGACGCCGTCGAAGTAGGAGAGCGTGCGCTGGACCTGCCCGGTGCGGCCGCGGTGCGTCTTGAGGTAGTTGCCGATCTCCCGGTACGGGTCGCGGTCCGTCAGTGTCGTCGCGCGCGGGAAGTCGCACAGGAACGGCACGTCCGGGGCGACCGCGGCCAGGTCGGGCACCAGGCCGCCGACCGCGAGGGAAATGCCGCCGCCCTGGCTGGCGCCGACGACCGCCGTCTTCGCGGCGTCGACCAGCGGGTGGGACCGGGCCGCCTCCACCGCCCGTACGGCGTCCGTGTACACGCGCCGGTAGTAGTAGTTCTCGGGGGCGTCGACGCCCCGCGTCATGAAACCGGGGAACGCGGGGGCGCCGCCCACCGGGTCGGGTGTGCCGCCGCCACCGCCCCATGCGCTGCCCTGGCCCCGGGTGTCCATCACGAAGTGCGCGAAGCCCGCCGACGCCCACAGCAGATGTGTGTGGTGCAGGCCCCGTCCGCCCCCATACCCGATGAACTCGACGACCGCGGGACGCGGTGTGTCCGCCCACGCCGGCAGGACCAGCCAGCCCTTCACCGGGTGCCCGCCGAACCCGGCGAAGGTGACGTCGTACACCTTGACCGTCTTCAGGCGGGTCTCGACCGGTTCGAAGCGTGCGTCGAGGTCGTGTGCGCGCGCTTCCTGGAGCGTTTTCGCCCAGAACGCTTCGAAATCCTCAGGCTCGGGTGAAGCGCTTCGATAACCGCGAAGCTCGTCCAGGGGCAGGTCGAACAGGGCCATGCAGGACCACCTTCGAGGTCAGGGGCGCGGCTGATCACACCGTACGGTGCGATCGCCGCGGGCCGCCAGGGGCGGGCGGTCCGTTCCGCTCACCCCTGACCTCGGGTCATCGCCGGTGTCCGGTCACCGCTGGTCGGTGCCGACCAGGGCGCGGACCTCGAACTCCTTGAACGCGTCGGTGGAGGTCGCGTCCTGACCGCGCCCGCCGGCCACGGAGCCGAGCCAGCCCAGCAGGAAGCCCGCGGGGATGGACACGATGCCGGGGTTCTGCAGCGGGAACCAGGCGAAGTCCGCGTCCGGATAGACCGAGTTGGGCTGCGAGGAGATGATCGGCGAGAACACCACCAGGAGCACCGAGCTGAGCAGCCCGCCGTACAGGCTGAGCAGGGCGCCGCACGCGGTGAAGCCGCGCCAGAAGAGGCCGTACACGATGGCCGGCAGGATGGCCGACGCGGCGATCGCGAAGGCGAGGAACGCCAGCGTGGCCGTGCTCGTCCCCCATGACAGCAGGGCCAGCAGCATGCCCATGACCCCGATGACGACCGCGGCGAGCCGGGCGACGCCCAGTTCCTCCGTCTGCTTCGCCTTCCCCTTGCGGATCACCTCGCTGTAGAGGTCGTGGGCGAGGGACGAGGCCGCGGCGAGCGTGAGCCCGGCCGCCACGGCCAGCAGTGTGATGAAGGCGAGGCTGGACAGGAGCGCCTCGAGTACGGCACCGCCGAGCTTGTGCGCGAGCAGCAGAATGGCCGCGTCGCCACGGGGGTCGACCTCCGCGATGTTCTCCCGGCCCACGATCGCCGTGGCGCCCAGGCCCAGCACACCCGCCATCAGGCAGACGAAGGCGACCAGCCCCACGGCCCACACCACGGAGCCGCGCAGGACGCGGGTGGAGCGCGGGGCGAGCAGCCGCATCATGATGTGCGGCAGCGCGGCGAGGCCGAGCACGATGGCCAGTTGCAGACTGAAGAAGTCCAGCTTGTTGGTGGTGGTCCCGCCGTACCGCAGCCCGGGTTCGAGGAAGCGGTCGCCCAGGGCGCTGTTGTCGGCGGCCGTCGACAGGAGCTTGTCGATGTTCCAGCTGTAGTGCTGCAGCACCATGACGGCGGTGATCGCCACTCCGGCGACCAGCATCACGGCCTTCACCACCTGGATGAACGTGGCGCCCGGCATGCCGCCGATCGCCGCGTACACCACGACCATGGAGCCGATGACCACCACGCACATCGCCCGCGTCGTCGGACTCGGATCACCGATGAACTGGGTCAACAGGGCGATACTGCCCACGAGTTGGGCCACCAGGTAGAGAAGACACACGGCCAGAGTGCACAGGGCGAGCGCCAGCCGGACCGACCGCTGTCCCTGCGGCAGGCGCAGCGCCAGGGTGTCGCCCAGGGTGAACTTGCCGGAGTTGCGCAGCGGTTCGGCCACCATCAGCAGCACCATCATCCAGGCGACCATCGTGCCGCCCAGGTAGAGCAGACCGTCGTACCCGTTCAGCGCGACCAGTCCCGTACTGCCGAGCAGCGTCGCCGCCGACACGTAGTCACCGCACATCGCGAGCCCGTTGCGCAGCGGCGACATGTCACGGTTGCCGAGGTAGAACTCGCTGATCTCGTCGCGCTGCGGTGCCGTCAGCAGCGCCGTGAACAGGGTGACCACGACGACGGACACGAACAGGATGAACGTCAGCCGCAGGCTGAACTGGTCGGCTATGGCAGCCGATTGCGTCACCACGCGCGGAACCGCCTTCCGGCCGCGACGCGGGCCTGCTGCTCCTCCTGCGCGCGCTCCTGCTCGCGCTGCTGGGCGCGCAGCCGGAGGACGATCGGGTCGACCCGCTCACGCATGTGCCGCACGTAGCACCACGTCGCGACCCCCATGACAACGAACTGGACGAGTCCGAGCGCCAGCCCGAGGGTGATCCGGCCGAACAACTCCTGGTTCATCAGGGCCGGAGCAAAACTCGACAGCAGAACGTACGAAAGAAATCCGCCAACGGACAGAAGAGCCGCCACCGCGCCGAAGGAGCGATATGCGCGCCGCAGTGAATGGAATTCGGGGTCGTCGTGTATCGCATGTGAGCCGGCCGGTTCGTACCCGGTGGGTGGAGGCGGGGCATAACCACCGTGCGGTGGGTGGTGTTGGGACACAAGCACCTTCTTCGCTGCCTTATGTCACGCACGTGACCCATTCCAGCCGGGAAAAGGCTCAAAAGAGCCGCCGACAACCTGGAGAGCCACGCTTTCCGTGCGGACCGTGGGGGGAGGGGAAAGCCGGAGTATGGCAGTGCGGCCATTGAAGGATCAACGGCCTCGCCGAATGGAAAACGCACCTCTTCGGATACGGAGGTCGGACGATCCGAGGGCGCGTCACCGGTGGCCCGAGAAGACGGATGACGTCCTCGGTGCCGTCAGCGTGACCCACAGCGTACGGAGAGTCGTGATCACCAGCAACCGCTATCTATGCAGGGGGAGTTCGGATGGGGTGAAGATCGCGGAACCGGGTTCGGCCGGCTTGTCCCGGGCCCGGCGACGTTTCCACGCCGGCCCGCGGACGTCCCCGTCCCGGCCTGGCGTGCGCCGGCCACAACGTGGGCAACCGCCCCGCTCAGCAGCGCGGGCCGCTCGCCCGGCCAGGTGAAGAACCCGGGGCCGTGTGCTCGCGCTGATCATTGCGGCGGCATGAACGCTGCCGCTCCCGGGAATAGCCGCCGCGCGATCTTCCTTGGCGAAAGGTGCCGACTACGGTGGCCGGCGGTGCGACCGGCGACCCGGTGACAGTGAAAGGAGAGTGAGGAAGCCCATGCCCAAGGCGTACGTCTTCACACGGTTCGGCGGCCCGGAGGCCGAGGCCCTCGTCGAGCAGGAGAAGCCGAGCCCCGGCCCCGGCCAACTGCTCGTCGCGGTGCGCGCGGCCGGCGTGAACCCCGTCGACTGGAAGCAGCGGAGCGGCTATGCCCGGCCGGGTCAGAGCGCCCGCGAACTGCCCGCCGTGTTCGGCAACGAGGTCGCCGGAGTCGTCGAGCGGGTCGGCCCGGACGTGACCGGATTCGCCGTCGGCGACGAGGTGTTCGGCAACCCCGTCTCCGGCGGGTACGCCGAGTACGCGCTGCTGCCCGTCGCCATGACCGCGCACAAGCCCCCGGAGATCTCCTTCACGGAGGCCGCCGCCCTGCCCGTCGCGGCCGCGACCGCGTACGACGGCGTCCGCCAGCTCGATCTGCCCGTGGGTGCCACCCTCGTCGTCACCGGCGCGGGCGGTGGCGTCGGCGTGGCCGCCGTGCAGATCGCCAGGGCCTTCGGAGTGAAGGTCATCGGCGTGGCGAGCGCCGGCAAGAAGGAGTTCGTCGAGTCGCTGGGCGCCGTGCACGTGCCCTCCGGACCCGGCTTCGTGACGGGCGTACGGGCCGCGGCCCCGGAGGGCGTGGACGCCGTCTACGACCTGGTGGGCGGCGATGTCCTGGAGGCGGCGGCCGAACTGCCCGCCGACCGGACGAAGCTGATCACCGCGGGCGGCAAGGACATCGTGGGACGGCTCGGCGGCGCGCCCGTCGTCCGCGCCCGCACCTCCGCCGTGCTCGACGAGGTGGCCCGGCTGGTCGTCGACGGCAGCCTGAAGCCGTACGTGACGCAGACCTTCCCGCTCGACCGGGCCGCCGGAGCTCTGCGCGCCGTCGAGGAGGGCCACGCCCGGGGCAAGATCGTGATCGAGGTCGGCGGATGAGCCGTACGGCGCGCCCGGGCCTCACGGACCAGGCGGACCGTCCGGGAAGCGCGAGCCCCGCACGGCACGTCCTGAACAACCCCGCCCTGGCCTCACTGACCGGCCCGCACGCCCGCTTCGCCGAGCGGCGCGGACGCATCCTGCGCTACCCCGCCGACGTGTCCCCGTGGCTGGCCCTGCCCGACGAGCCCGACGCCGACGACTGGGCGGACGTCGCGGCGCTGGCGGGCCCTGGCGCGGAGATCGAGCTGCCGGGCTTCCAAGGAGCACTCCCGGACGGCTGGGACGTGACGTTCAGCGTCGACGGCGTCCAGCTCGTCGACCAGGGCATGGCCGCCGCACCCGATCCGGAAGCCGTACGGCTCGGCCCCGCCGACGTTCCCGAGATGCTCGGCCTGGTCGAACGGACCCGGCCCGGGCCTTTCCTGCCGCGCACCGTCGAACTCGGCACGTACCTCGGGATACGCCGCGGCGGCGTCCTCGTCGCGATGGCGGGGGAGCGGCTGCACCCGCCTGGCTGGACCGAGATCAGCGCGGTCTGTACCGACCCGGACTTCCGCGGGGAAGGCCTCGCCACCCGGCTGATCCGTGCCGTGGCTCACGGCATCCGCGAGCGCGGCGAAACCCCGTTCCTGCACACCGGCGCGGGCAACACCGGCGCCATACGGCTGTACGAGACACTGGGTTTCCGGCTGCGTCGTACGACGAGGTTCAGCGCCGTGCGGGTGCCCGCCGCCGAAGGGCGGGAGGAGCTCGTGGCCGCGGGCCGGTGAGGCGCGACGGGTCGCCGGGGAAAGGAGAGTGGCGGTGGGCTGCCGTGGGGTAGTGTGGCCCGGCCAGTCGTCACGTCGCCGGAGGAGGTGGGACCCATCACCGCAGTGTCAGGTCGGGTGCTCTCACCCCCGAACGGCACGGTGCGCTGACACCGGCCCACCGTTGAGAGCGCCCTTCGGCCCACCGAAAGGCTCTCGGCACCCATGCCACCTCTCTCGACTTCCGCTGTCGTCACCGCGCTTCGCTCCGCCGGATGCGTCTTCGCCGAGGACGAAGCGGAGCTGATCCTCTCCACCGCCCGCACCGCCGACGAGGCCGCCGCCATGCTGGACCGGCGCGTCGCGGGCCTCCCCCTCGAACTCGTCCTCGGCTGGGCGGGGTTCCGGGGCCTGCGCATCACCGTCGAGCCGGGTGTGTTCATACCCCGCCGTCGTACCGAGTTCCTCGTCGAACAGGCACTCGCCGCGGCACCCGGCGCCTCCGTCGTCGTGGATCTGTGCTGCGGGTCGGGCGCGGTGGGGGCGGCGCTGGCCGCTTCCCTCGACGGTGCCGCCCTGTACGCCGCCGACATCGAGCCGGCGGCGGTGCGGTGCGCCCGCCACAACGTCGCTCCCTTCGGCGGTCATGTCCACGAGGGCGATCTGTTCGCGGCCCTGCCCGACACCCTGCTCGGCCGCATCGACCTCCTCGCGGCGAACGTCCCGTACGTCCCCACGGGCGAGGTCTCCCTCCTGCCGGCGGAGGCCCGCGACCACGAACCCCTGGCCGCGCTCGACGGGGGCGTGGACGGGCTCGACGTCCTGCGCCGGGTGGCCGCCGAGGCACCGCGCTGGCTGGCCCCCGGCGGCCACCTGCTCATCGAGACGAGCGCACGGCAGGCACCCCTCGCCGTGCGGACCTTCACCCACAGCGGGCTGAGCACGCGCCTGGCAGTGTCGGAGGAGTGGGACGCCCACGTCGTGATCGGCACCAGACCCGGAGCGCTGTTCGAGCACCTGCCCGCGCCCGAGGGCTCCGCTTAGCACGCTACGACGTCTCACAGGCGGTGCGGCTTGGCACGGCGGCGCAGGTACCAGACCGTCGCCCCCAGGCCCGTGGCCACGAGGACACCGCCGCCCACCAGGGTGAGAGTGCGGTAGTCCTCGGCCGTCCCGCCGAAACCGCCCATGACACCACGCGTGGGCGAGGGCGACGCGGTGACGGAGCGCGTGGGTGTGGGCGTAATGGTGGGTGTGCGGGTGGGGGTGGCCGTGCCCGAGACGATGATGGACTGTGTGCCGGCCGTGGTCCCGTTGTTGCACACCACGGTAACGGTGAAGGTGCCGGAACTGACGTTCGCGAAGGCGGCGGACTGGCTGCTGCTCGTTCCGGTCAGCGTCGCCTGGCGTCCCTGGGAGAAGTTCGTCTGCCCGCCGGCCAGCAGCGAGGCCCGGCCGAACGTGCCGTTGGCGTCAATGGTGGTGCACGCACTGGTGGTGACCGAGACGGTGGACCCGGTGGTGCTCACCGAGATCCCCGACTCGGCGCCCGCCGGGGCGGCCAGGGCGAGCGGCAGCGCGGCAGCGGCGGTCGACGTCAGGCAGGAGCGGAGGAGTGGCTGAGTGGTTCGCATAGGACTGCCCTCCAGCGGCACGGTTGGCGGTACATCCCTTGCGCCGCCGAGGATCGGGAAACCCCGTGCTGCCTCAGAGCGAGCCAACGTGCCCGCGGGCCCTCCCGCATGCGGACCGCCCCCGGGCAGGTGACGGATTCCTTCCTCCGGGGGAGCCCGTCCCGTTTCGTGCCGCTCCGTTTCCCACCACGGATCTCCTCATCGACCTGTCGTCACGGTGCGCTCCGCCGAGAACCCGCCCCACGTCCCGTCCGGCAGCTTGGCCCTGATCCGCACCCGGTGTGTCACTCCGGCCTCACGTCCCAAGTAGAAGCTGTACTCGGCCCGGTCCTGGGGTGCCGTGCCACCCCAGACGAGCGAGGTGGCCACCTGTCCGTCGAGATGGATCTCGTACTCCGTGATCGTGCCGTCGGCGCGCGGCGGGACCCAGGCCAGGTCGACGTAGTACGCCCTGTCGGCCCGTCGGGTCGTCGCACGGAACCGGGTGGGCGCGGTGCCCCAGCCGTCGTCCGTTCCCGGCGGGGTGGTGAGCCGGACGGCCTCGCTCGCGGGTGAGACGTTGTCCGCCGCGTCCCGCGCCCGCACGGTGAAGGAGTAGCGGTTGCCGGGCCGCAGCCCCGTCACCACGGCCGCGGTCTGCCCGCCGCCCACACTGTGGATCTTCGAGCCGCCCTGCAGGATGTCGTACGAGACCACGCCCCGGTCGTCCGCCGACCTCCCCCAGGACAGCTGAACCGCCCGGCTGCCGGCCACCGTGCCCTGGGGACGCCCCGGCCGGCTCGGTGCCCTGCTGTCGGCGGCGACCGCTTCGGGTGTCGTGGCCCGTACCCGCCGGCTGGGCGGCCCGAGCACCCCTCCCTCACTCCGGGCCCGGACCGTGAACGCGTACGTGGTGGACGGGTCCAGTCCGGTGACGTCCACCATGTGCTCACCGCCGGGCACGTCCTTCACCTTCGTGGTGCCGCGATACACCTCGTACCGGGTGACCTCCGGCTTCCCGGACGCCCGGTTCCACATGACGTGCACGCTGGTGGCACTGCCCGCCGCGGCGGTGACCCCGACGGGAGCCCCGGGCGTGCGCCGCTCAGGTACCCCGTCCTGGCCGCAGGCCACGGCGAGGAACAGCGAGCCACAGATCGCCAGTACAGGAACGAGACGCACTTCTCCGCCCTCCCCGGTACGGGATTGGTCTGTACCTGTATGGCGGTGTCGGCATGCTCTCGTCAAGAGGTGCGGGTGATTCGCGGAGCCGGGGTGTCGGTCACGGGCGGGTGACGAGACATCACACGCGCGACGGTTCCGCCGGATCGGCACCCCGCTTACGTATGCTGGGGCACTGACGCGGCGTGAACTCGCTCTCGTCCGAGGGGGGTTCGCGCTGCACGGCGCGGCCCGCTGTCGTCGCTGATCCCGCGCCGACGGGGGCGGCCGAGCGGCCCGGGCCGCAACGGACCCGGGCCCTCGGCCGCATGCGCGCGCCGGAGTGACCCGTGCTCCATCCGGACGTGCCGCGTTGGCCGGGCCGCGTGGCTTTCCAGCACCGTGGGCGAATGATCGTCACTATCCGCCGACGAGAGGGCCACTCACTGTGCGTGCCCAGTCGCTGGCGCCGGCTGCCGCCGGTGCCACCCTGCTCGCCTTCACAACGGCGTCCACTGCGGCGCACCCACGGGAGCCGGTCCGGGTCGAGCCTGTCAGCCGTGTCAGCCGCGTCAGCGCCGCCGATCTGCTGGACAGGCTGGCCGCTTGCGAGCCCGTCTCGCAGGGCCGCTACCGAACCGACGCCGACGCCCCCGCCGACATCCCCGTCTGCGGTACGCAGGACGCGGTGTTCTGGAAGGCCGACATAGATATCGACTGTGACGGCCGGCCGGGCTCCCGTTGCAACCACACGACCGACCCCTGGTTCTGGCCCTCCACCGCCTACAGGCAGTCGGACGGCCGCTACCTGAACGCCGAGACCCTCCCCTTCATCGTCGTCCCCGCCCCGAGCCGCATCTGGGACCACCGTGCCCACGGTGTCGGGGCCGGGTCCGTCGCCGCCGTCATCCACGACGGCCGCATCCAGTACGCCGTCGTCGGGGACATCGGCCCCCACCGCCTCATCGGCGAGGCCTCGTACGCCACGGCCAAGGGCCTCGGTCTCCGCCCCGACCCACGTTCCGGAGGCGCACCCTCCGGGGTCACGTACGTCGTGTTCAAGAACACCCGTGTGACACACATCGAGGACCACGAGGAAGCGGTGGCCCAGGGAGAGGCGCTGGTGCGGAAGCTGGTGAGGAACGAGTGACCGCAGGGGGCCCGCGGCGGCGGAGTGACCAGGACGGCCGGAAACCGGAGCCCGCCCTGAGCCGGCTCCCGCTTCCATACGGGCTCAGGTCACTCCTTGCGGTACGCGTACGCCTCCGTGGCCGCCGCCTCCACCGCCGCGAGGTCCGCACCCGCGGAGGCCGTGACGACCGCGGCGACCGCGCCCTCGACGAAGGGGGCGTCGACCAGGCGGGTGCCCGCGGGCAGTTCGTCGCCCTCGGCGAGGAGAGCCTTCACGGTGAGGACCGCGCTGCCGAGGTCGGCCAGAATCGCCACACCGGCACCGCGGTCCACGGCGGCGGCCGCCGCCGACACCAACTCGGCGCTGGTGCCCAGCCCGCCGTCCGGGGTGCCGCCCGCAGGGGCGACCGGGGCGGTGGGGCCGCAGCCCGCGAGGCCCTTCGCCAACTCGGCGACCGAGGAAGCGACGGCGGCGCTGTGCGACACGAGCACGATCCCGACCAGATCGTTCCTGGCGTCGGTGGCGTCGGTGGCATCCGTGGTGTCCATGGAGTCACTCACCGGCGGCCTCGGCTGCTTCAGCAGCTTCCAGGAGTGCCGCGATCAGCAGCGCACTCGACGTGGCGCCGGGATCCTGATGCCCGATGCTGCGCTCGCCCAGATAGCTGGCCCGGCCCTTGCGGGCCTGCATCGGCGTCGTCGCCTCGGCACCCTGCTCGGCGGCGGCCCGCGCTGCGGCGAACGAGTCGCCGAGCGCGTCGACGGCCGGCATCAGCGCGTCGATCATGGTCTTGTCGCCGGGCGCGGCGCCGCCCAGCGTCATCACCGCGTCGACGCCCGCACGCAGCGCGCCCGTGAGCTGCTCCTCGGTGACCTCCTCCGGCTCCCCGAGCGCCTTCCCGGTACGGCGCAGCAGCGTCCCGTACAGCGGCCCGGAGGCGCCCCCCACCGTCGAGATCAACTGCCGCCCGGCGAGCACCAGGACCGCGCCCGGCGTCTCGGGGGACTCCTTCTCCAGCGTGGCCACCACGGCGTTGAACCCGCGCTGCAGATTGCTGCCGTGGTCGGCGTCACCGATCGGTGAGTCCAGGGCGGTGAGCCGCTCGGCCTCGCGATCCACGGCCGCCGCGGTGGCGCTCATCCAACGGCGGAAGAAGTCGGCGTCGAGCACGGTATCTCCTTGCGTGGTCCGGAAGTTGATGCGACGGACGGAGACGGCCGGAGGGGAGTCGTGGCCGGGCCGTCGGTGAGCGTGGGGGCGTGCCGCTCAGACGCCCCACCGCAGCCCCGGCGTCTTCACCGGCGCGTCGTACAACCGCAGCAGTTCCTCGTCGATCTGGCACAGGGTCACCGACGCGCCTGCCATGTCGAGCGAGGTGACGTAGTTGCCGACGAGGGTGCGTGCCACGGCGACTCCGCGCTCGGTGAGCGCGCGCTGCACCTCCGCGTTGAATCCGTACAGCTCCAGCAGCGGGGTGGCGCCCATGCCGTTGACGAGAAGCAGCACCGGGTTGCGCGGAGTCATGTCCTCCAGGATGGCGTTCACGGCGAAGTCGGCGATCTCGCCCGAGGTCATCATCGCGCGCCGCTCGCGCCCCGGTTCGCCGTGAATGCCGATGCCCAACTCCAGCTCCCCGGCGGGGAGATCGAAGGTCGGGCTGCCCTTGGCGGGGGTCGTACAGGCGCTGAGCGCGACACCGAAGCTGCGCGAGTTCTCGTTGACCTGCCGGGCCAGGGACTCGACGCGCTCCAGGGGCTGCCCCTCCTCGGCGGCGGCCCCGGCGATCTTCTCCACGTACAACGTGGCACCGGTGCCACGCCGCCCCGCGGTGTAGAGGCTGTCGGTCACGGCGACGTCGTCGTTCACGAGCACCTTCGCGACCTGGATGCCCTCGTCCTCGGCGAGCTCCGCCGCCATGTCGAAGTTGAGCACGTCGCCGGTGTAGTTCTTGACGATGAACAGCACGCCTGCGCCGCTGTCCACCGCGGCGGCCGCGCGCACCATCTGGTCCGGCACGGGTGAGGTGAACACCTCACCGGGGCAAGCCGCGGACAGCATCCCCGGCCCCACGAACCCACCGTGCAACGGCTCGTGACCCGAACCCCCGCCCGAGACCAGGGCCACCTTCCCGTCCACCGGAGCGTCCCGTCGCACGATCACCCGGTTCTCGACATCCACGGTCAGCTCGGGATGCGCCGCCGCCAGCCCGCGGAGCGCGTCCGCGACCACGGTTTCCGCGACGTTGATCAGCATCTTCATGGGTGTCTCCTAGGCTCGGTGCTGATGTGTCGGGGATGGGTTTCTTGGAGTGCCACTATCGGCAGTATCGACCTTGCGCCAGCGATGGTCACGTGTGCGGATGCACCTGGGCGTGGTGTCGTCTTGTGCCTCACTTGGCTGCGGACCTGGAACCCTCTTGTGCGAACTCGGGGTGCCCTGTAGCCCTTTCCAGGGATGGGTGCAAAGGCGAACGCGTGGGACTTCGAAGCCGGGTGCGGGGCGTACGTGTGAGGTCGTCGGGCAGGACGTGTACTCCGCCGTCGGAGCGGACGTGATGATCACGCTGTCGATACTCCGGTGAGCCACGGCCCTGCCGGTCCCAGCCACTCGTTGATGGCTGTGACCAGCACGGTCGCGTGATACCGGGCGGCGAGCAAGTCGCACCTCGTGGCGAACGCGCGGTGGCGCTCTCCCAAGCAGCCCACCGGCGTCAGCGGGAGCGGGGTTGCATTGGCGTCGATGTCGGCCGGGCATACGGCCGGCGCTCAGTCCGGCAGGGCCCGGGTGAGTACATGGAGAACGGAGTCCCCTTTAGCGGGACGGAGTTCGCCGAGCGCGTCCCAACCCCATGACTCAAAGGCGGCGCGCGCCACCGTGTTGGCCGGGTCGAGCAGGACGACCGCCAGTTCCGCGTCGCTGGCGGACAGAAGCCTCTCCTGGAGGCGACCACCGATCCCGCGACGGTGGTGCTCCGGCAGTACCATCAGCTCGGCGAGGGCGAACACCTTCCCGGAGGCGGTGAGTTCCTCGACCTCATCGGGAAGCACCCCGACGAATCCCCGCCACCACGAACCGTCACGGTGCAGCGGATACCCGTACGCCAGCCCAGCGGGTTCGTCGTCGTCGCCGTCCTCATCGTCAGCCGCCACCATGTCGAAGCGCGGACGTTGGACATCCTCCGCGAGTCTGGTCAGGAACCGCTCGCGATTTCGGTATTCCTCGCCCGGGGGTTCCTCATAGGCAGCCACGTACAGGTCCGCCAGCTCTTCCCGGTCCCCGTCGGCCTGCCACCGGCTCAGCCTGCGAAAGAACACCTCGCCCATATCCATCCCCTCACCCGGAACGCCCAGCCCTCAGCCCGCCTCACCGGGCCCGGACTCATTGTCGACCCGGCCACGATAACGCTCACCAGCTTCGAATGGATCAAGAAGGGGCAGCGTGCTTTGCCCTGATCGGTGACTCCGCTCGGCCGGCTCAGCGCTCCACGCGCTTCAGGCCGCGCACGGCTGGGATCGTCAGCA
The DNA here is from genome assembly GCF_004337435.2 of Streptomyces sp. KM273126. NCBI lineage: Bacteria > Bacillati > Actinomycetota > Actinomycetes > Kitasatosporales > Streptomycetaceae > Streptomyces > Streptomyces sp. KM273126. The sequence continues at coordinate 2,156,762 of NZ_SJXB02000002.1, forward strand.
GCAGGGCGCAGGCGACGAACGCCATGGACGCGGACGCGCACAGCAGTGGCACCGTCCCCACGACGACCGCAAGCGGGCCCGCCAGCGCCTGCCCAACTGGCTTCATCACCAGTGAGCCGGCCGCGTCGTACGCGTGCACCCTGCCGAGGACGTCCTGCGGGATGTGCGTCTGTACGCTCGTGTGGAACATGACGATCCAGAACGCCATGCCCACGCCGCTCACCCCGTAGCACCCGGCGATGAGCGGCGCGGGAAGGCCGAGAGCGACTCCCAACGGCATGAACGCCCATAGGATCATGGAGAGGGCGCCGGCCCGGAGTGGATATCGCGGGCGGAGCCTGATCGCGACGATTCCGCCCAACACACTTCCCGCCCCGAGGGACGACATGACCAGGCCGAACGTCGATGCTCCGTAGTCGGTGACCAGCGTGCTGTTGCCGAGGGTCATGGTGGGGCCGGCGCCCGCCAGCTGCCAGAGCATGAAGACGACGATGACACTCCACAGCCATGTTCTGGCCCGGAACTCCCGCCACCCTTCGACGAGATCGGACCGGAACGACGAGGCGCCGTCCCGCGCGTCCGGGCCCATCGGGACCGAGCGGAGCAGGAGCAGACAGGCGCCGCTGACCCCATAGGTCAAGGCGTCGAGGGCGACCACCGTTGCCGGTGAGGAGACCATCAGCAGCAGGCCGGCCAGCGACGGGCCGATCACGACGGTGACGGACTCCGAGATGCGGAGGGTGGCGTTCGCCTTCTGCACGTCCTGGGCTATGCGCGGGGTGATGCTGGCGACTCCCGGCTGGAAGATTGCGCTACCTGCCCCGACCAGGGCCAGCAGCACCAGGATCTGCCACAGCTGTGGCGTACCCAGCAGGAACAGCAGCGCAAGCACCGCCTGGAAGCACAGCCGGACCGTGTCCGAGACGACCATCAGTCGTCGGGCACCGAAGCGGTCGGACAGTACCCCACCAAAGATGATCAGCGCTGCGAACGGGGCTACGAGCGCGGCGAGCGCGTAGCCCACCCCGCTCGGCCCGTATCCCGCCCGGATCACGGCGGCCGTGATCGCGACGGGGAGCATCGCGTCGCCCAGCAGTGAGGTGGTGCGGGCGGCGAAGAACAGCCGGAAGTCCGCTGTCCACAGCGGCAGATCAGACGAGGTCTCCTTGACGTGCAGGTCACGGGCCATGTCCGAACCAGCCACCGCTCACCGCCCCACGTATGCCGTTGATCCCGACCAGGGCGACACTTTCCTCCGCGGGCGTCTCTCGGTCAACGGAATATGTTCGACACGCTCAGCACGTGGGCGCGTCTGAAGATACTGCCTAGCAGCTGCCGTTGGACTCCTGGAGCCCCTTGTTGGCACCGGCCGTCCGGGTCACGATGTTCGGCACGCAGCCGGTCCCGTCGAGGCTGTAGGAGTAGGGGATGCTGACGGTGGTGTTGGACTTCGGGTCGGGTCCGGCGGGATTGTTCTCGCTACTGGGGCTGGACCAGGTCACGTTGTCGAAAGTGTTGCCGCTGACCTGCCAGTACCCGGCCGCGTCGGTGTAGAAGGTGCCCAGGACGTCCTTGGAGTCCTTGAAGTAGTTGTTGTCCACCTTGGCGCGGGCCCCGGCTCGGGAGTTGATACCGGAGTCGTTGAGCTTCACGTAGTAGTTGTTGTAGATGTGGGCTGTGCCGCCGCGCAGCAAGGGCGCGCGGGAGTCGATGTTCTCGTACAGGTTGTGGTGGTACGTGATGAAACTGTTCGAGAGATCGCTCTCGCTGGACCCGATGAGGCCACCGCGGCCCGAGTTGCGCAGGGTGCTGTAGGACAGGGTCACGTACTGGGTGTTGTCCTTCATGTCGAAGAGGCCGTCGAACCCTTCCGCCTCCCCACCCGATGCCTCAAGGGTGGTGTGATCGACCCAGACGTTGCGGACGTTCCTCTCCATGCCGATGGCGTCACCACCGTTGGACGTGGGCGAGCCGGACTTCTTGACATTCCGGACGGTCACGTTCCGGATGATGATGTTGCTGGCCTCGCGAATGTGGATGCCCAGCTGGTCGAAGACGGCTCCGCTGCCGACGCCGATGATCGTGACGTTGCTGATCTGCTTGAGTTCGATCACGCCCGCGGCGGTATTGCAGCTGTCGCCCGACACCTTGCTGGTGTTGCCGTGGTTGATGGTCCCCTCGACCTCGATGGTGATCGGGGTGCTGCTACTGGCACGGCCGCACAGTGCCGCATGGATCGCGGTCCCCGTGGTGGCCCGTATGGTCTGCCCGCCCGCGCCGCCGGTGGTCCCTCCGTTCTGGGTCGCGTACCCCGTGGCACCACCGGCGGCTGCCGATGCCCCGGTCATCGGCAGAGCCACACCGGTCGCGGCCGCCAGGACCACCGTCGCCACTGCCGCATGGAGTCGTCCGACTGGTCGTATCATCCTTGCCTCACTTTTCGTCTTCGAATGGTGAGCGTCGCTCCTCCACGCTGTAGTCGCCCGCCGGGCCGCCAAGGTTGCCGCCCATGGCCGGGCCTTTGGTCCAGACAGCCCGCGCTCGCCCAAGAGCTGTACGACGCTGTTCTGCAGGCGGCTGGACTGATCGAACGCGATCGCCGTGACGGAGACCGCAGGACGGTCGAGGTCACCCTGACCGATGCAGGACGTGCCAGGTTCGCCGACGCCGAGAGGGCCGCGCGCACGCGGCTGCCCGGCATCTCGACCCTTGACTGGTCCTTGTGACGGAGACCGCAGGACGGTCGAGGTCACCCTGACCGATGCAGGACGTGCCAGGTTCGCCGACGCCGAGAGGGCCGCGCGCACGCGGCTGCGCCGGCATCTCGTCCCTTGACTGGTCCTTGTCGTTGGTCGTCAGCCAGGATCCAGTCGTCGCAGGCACGCCCGAGGCTTTGCGGTTCTACGGCTTTCGCCGCCTCCGGTTCCGCGTAGACATGCCGGCGGCGAGCGGCCGGACAGCGGCCCGGCAAGGGAGCCCGGGACCCGCCACCACACCGCCCAGCCGACCTGGCCCGCCCGGACGCGATAGGGACCTACTTGCCCCGTGTCCTGTCCTCATCGGGCCTGCGACCTGTCCCGGCGATGCTTCTCGGCCGGCCTTTGCGTCACCGGATCGCAATCAATACCTGCACACCCATTGACCTGACGCGTCCGCACACCTAGCCTCCGTCCCCATATGTAGATGATGTCTTCATATGGGGATCTCATTCAATGGAGCGAACATGGTGGAAACTGCCGATGTTGCCGGGCGCCTGAGCCGAAGCATGGCGCAGGGCGTCCTGTCCTTCCCCCTCACCAGCTTTCGCGAGGACGGGAGCCTGGATCTGGATGCCTACCGCGCCTACCTCGCCCCCCAGTTGGACGCCGGTCCGGGAGCCGTCTTCCCCGCCTGCGGTACCGGGGAGTTCACGGCCCTGGACGAGGACGAGTACCGCCAGGTCATCACGGCCGCGGTGGAGGTGGCCGACGGGCGTGTTCCCGTCGTCGCGGGCATCGGGTACGGCTGGGCGCAGGCGCTGCGGTTCGCGCGCATCGCCGAGGAGTCGGGTGCCGACGCGGCACTCGTGCTGCCGCACTACCTGGTGCGGGCCCCGCAGGACGGGCTGGTGGAGCAGTTGCGCCGGATCGCCGACGGCACCCGGCTGCCCCTGATCGCCTACCAGCGCGACCAGGTCTCCTTCACCGCCGACGGAGTGCGCCGTATCGCGGAGATCCCCACCGTCATCGGGCTGAAGGACGGACACAGCGACCTCGACCGCCTCCAGCGGCTGACGCTCGCGGCACCCGAGGGCTTCCTGTTCTTCAACGGGGCCGCGACGGCGGAGATCCAGGCACGCGCGTACGCCGCTGTCGGGGTCCCCGCGTACTCGTCGGCCGTCCACGCCTTCGCCCCGGAGATCGCGCGGGCCTTCTTCGGCGCCTTCCAGGAGGACGACAGCGCCCGGATGGACGAGTTGCTGCGCGGCTTCTACATCCCGTTCGTCGAACTGCGAGACAGGGTCCCCGGCTACGCCGTCTCCCTCGTCAAGGCCGCCGCCCGACTGCGCGGCCTGCCCGTCGGCCCGGTGCGCGCACCGCTCACGGACCCGGGCCCGGACGACCTCGCCGAGCTGACGAAACTGCTCGACCAGGGTCTGGGGCTCGTCGGCGCCGGCCGCTGACCTTTCACACCCCGTCGTCGCACCCTCGGCGGCAGTTCACGCACCCACGGCCAACCCACAGTTCACGCACGCACCAGCACACCGCCAGTTCACGGACGCAAAAGCACACCGCCAGTTCAAAGGAGAACTGACACATGCCGCTCGTCGTTGTCGGGATCAGTGTTCTGGTCCTGCTCGTCCTGATGACGAAGCTCAGACTGAATGGCTTCGCCGCCCTGCTCCTCGTGGCCGTGGGTGTCGCCCTGGTCCAGGGGATAGGCCTGGAGGACATCCCGGACGTCCTCTCCGAGGGCATCGGAAGCCAGATCGGCGACACCATGCTGACCATCGGGCTCGGAGCCATGGTCGGCCGGGTGATGGGGGACTCCGGTGCCGCCCAGCGGATCGCCGACAGGATTCTCGCCATCTGCGGCCCGCGCTGGGTCCAGGTCGCCATGGTGGTGACGGCCATGGTCATCGGCGTGACCATGTTCTACGAGGTCGCCTTCGTCATCATCGTCCCCGTCGCGTTCACCCTCGTACGGGTCACCCGTTCGAACCTGCTGTGGGTGGGGCTCCCCATGTCGATCGCCCTGTCCACCATGCACAGCTTCCTGCCACCCCACCCGGGCCCGACCGCGGTGGCCGCGACCTTCCACGCGTCCGTCGGACTGACGCTGTTCTACGGCCTGTTCATCGCCGTCCCGATCGGTGCGCTCGTCGCCCTGCTGTGGCCGCGCATCCCCTTCGTCCGGGCGATGAACCCCTCCATCCCCAAGGGCCTGGTCAGCGAGCGCGTCTTCGAGGACGAGGAGATGCCCGGCATCGGCTGGTCCCTGGGCGTGGCCCTGCTGCCCGTGGTGCTGATCGCCGGTGCCGCGGTGACCGACCTGTCCACCTCCGCCTCGAACCCACTGCTCCACTTCGTCGCCTTCATCGGATCCGCGCCGATCGCCCTGCTGCTCACGCTGCTCGTCGCGATCTGGGCCTTCGGTCCGCGCGTGGGCCGCAGCCTGACGGAGGTCAGCACCTCCTGCAAGGAAGCGGCCCAGGCGATGGCGATGATCCTGCTGGTGATCGGCGCGGGTGGAGCCTTCAAGAACGTCCTCGTCGAAGGCGGGATATCCGACTACATCAAGGACACGACCGACGGCTGGTCCATCTCGCCGATCATCCTGGCCTGGCTGATCGCGGCCATCCTCCGGGTGGCCCTCGGCTCGGCGACCGTGGCCGTCGTCACCGCCTCCGGTGTGGCGCTGCCACTGCTCGCGGGCAGCGGTGTCCACGCCGAGGTCTTGGTGCTGGCGGTCTCCTGCGGCTCGATCGCGTTCTCCCACGTCAACGACCCGGGCTTCTGGATGTTCAAGGAGTACTTCAACCTGTCCGTCCTGGACGCCATCAAGGCGCGCACCACCTACACCACGGTGCTCGCGATCCTCGGTCTGGGTGGCGTACTGGTTCTGGAACAGGTCCTCGACGCCCTCAGTATCTGACCGATCGCCGGCATGGCCCACGTGCCGGCGACCCTCACGAGAATGGCACCATTCGTCATGAGCCAGCCCGTCGTCACCAAGTTCTCCGTCTTCCCGGTCGCCGGCCGGGACTCCATGGCGCTCAACCTCTCCGGAGCGCACGCCCCCTACTTCACCCGCAACGTCGTCGTCATCGAGGACTCCGAGGGCCGTACGGGCCTGGGGGAGGTACCGGGCGGGGAGAAGATCACGCGGACCCTGCGTGACGCCGAGTCCCTCGTCGTCGGTGCGCGCGTGGGCGACTACAAGCGCGTCCTGCGCTCGATGGAGGGGACGTTCGCGGACCGCGACTCCGGTGGCCGCGGCGCCCAGACCTTCGACCTGCGCACCACGGTGCACGCCGTCACCGCGGTCGAGTCGGCGCTCCTGGACCTCCTCGGCCAGCACCTGGACCTCCCGGTCGCCGCCCTGCTGGGCGACGGCAAGCAGCGTGATGCCGTACGGGTCCTCGGCTACCTCTTCTACGTCGGCGACCCGGACCGCACCGACCTGGAGTACGTCCGTGAACCCGACTCGGACGTGGAGTGGCACCGGATCCGGCGCGAGGAGGCACTGACTCCCGAGGCGATCGTCCGCCAGGCCGAGGCCACCTACGACCGGTACGGCTTCCACGACTTCAAGCTCAAGGGCGGTGTCCTGCCGGGCAGAGAGGAGGTCAAGGCCGTCCGGGCGCTCAAGGAGCGCTTCCCCGAGGCCCGGATCACCCTCGACCCCAACGGAGCGTGGTCCCTGCGCGAGGCCGTCGAACTGTGCCGCCCCCTCGTCGGCACGCTGGCCTACGCCGAGGACCCCTGCGGGCCGGAGGACGGCTACTCCGGCCGTGAGATCCTCGCCGAGTTCCGCCGGGCAACGAGCCTGCCCACGGCGACCAACATGATCGCCACGGACTGGCGCCAGCTCACGCACGCCCTGGCCCTGCAGTCGGTCTCCATCCCGCTCGCCGACCCCCACTTCTGGACCATGCAGGGGTCGGTACGGGTCGCCCAGCTCTGCAACGCCATGGGGCTGACCTGGGGATGCCACTCCAACAACCACTTCGACATCTCCCTGGCGATGATGGCCCACTGCGGGGCCGCCGCGCCCGGCGAGTACAACGCCCTCGACACCCACTGGATCTGGCAGGAAGGGCTGGAGCACCTCACCGTCGAACCGCCTCGGATCGTCGGCGGCGAGGTCGCCGTCCCCGACACGCCCGGCCTCGGTGTCCGTCTCGACATGGACCGTCTCCTCGCGGCCCACGAGCTCTACAAGCAGAAGGCGCTGTCGGGCCGCGACGACGCGATCGGGATGCAGTACCTGATCAAGGACTGGACCTTCGACAGCAAGCGTCCCTGTCTCGTGCGCTGAGCGCGGAGACGCCCCCGCTCATCCGCTGCGTCGGCTCATCCGCCGAGTCGGCGCAGCCGTTCCGCGTCGCAGGTACGGGGGCAGGTGGAGCAGGCCTCGTCGGGGCGGATCGTGTAGTAGAGGCAGCAGCCGGTGCGGGTGCGGGTCGGGTGTTCGTGGCCGTCGGCGGTGCGCAGACGGCGGAATCCGGCGCCGCCGGGGAAGGGCGCCAGGGCGGAGGGCAGTACGTCGGTCGCGGCCCGTACGGCGATGGCCTCCTCGCCGAGCACCCGGCCGAGATACCAGATGCCCGAGATCAGATCGTCGGCGACCATGCCCCACAGGGCGCGTGAGCCTCGCCGTGCGTACGGGCCGATCGCGTCCAGCACCGGACCCATGTGAGCGGCGACCGCCTGCCTCAACTCGCCCCGCAGCGCCTCCTCCTGGGCTACGGGCAGCACACCGGACAGGGCCACGGCCGGGTCGTCCGGCAGGCAGGCGAGGCGGGCACCCGGCATGATGTCGAACGCCCCCGAGGCGAGGTCGACCCGTACGTCCCCGGGTGCGATGCGTGGCACCCTCCGTTCCAGATACCAGACACCGCCCATCAGCAGGCCCACCGACCAGGCGTAGTCGTGGAGGGCGCGCGAGGCGGCGACATGGCGGGGCGCGGTGCGGCCGTAGCGGTTCTGAATCCGTGCGGCCTCGGCGTCGACGAAGGCCTCGACCCCTTCCTGACCCTCCACCAGACACGGCCTCAGGGGGCCGGGTCGACCGCCGTGCGTGACGCGCACCGACAGCGCCTCGCACAGGGAGGTCAGGCGCCGGTACGACATGGCGAGGAGTCCGGGCACGTCCGTGTCGGCTTCTGCCGGCGCGAGATCGAGGGCCACGGTCATCGGAACTCCAGAGAGTGAGATTCGCTGCGAAACAAGAAGGTAAGGCTTACCTTATTCTGAAGATCGAGTGCTGATGACCAAGGGGGTCACGTGAAGGCGGGCAAGGTGGTGCACTTCGGCGATCTGCGAGGTTGCTCGTCAGTGATCAGGGGGGTGCTGTGCCTCGTGGTGATCGTGTGGCCGGTTGGGAACTAAAGCATGCCTAACCTAAACTCACGCCTCGTGATTGCGACCGAACGGGCCGCACCGACCGGTGTGCCACCCTGCCGTGCCCTCCGGCACGTTCCCCGCTTCCTCGCCGGCCTCGGGCCCCTCGCGCCCTGCGCCGCGCTCGCCGCCCGCCGAGCCGGTGGCGGACAGGCGGCGGAGCGGATGCTCGCCGGCGTGGCGGACGTCGGCGGCGTCGAGCTGCCGGAGGACTGAAGCTGCCGGAGAACCAGCCCGCGTGGTCCGGGGCCGGGCCCTCCAGGAGCGGCCCGCCCCCTCCCAAACTCCCCAGCCCCTCAAGGAAGTTGTGCTCCCGACCCCATGCGTCTGTACCTGCTCGCTCTCAACCCCACCGACTCCGTCACCGAGGGTTTCCTGCCCGCCGCCGCCCGGCTCGGCCTCGACGTCACCCTCCTGACCGACCAGCCCGACGCCCACCGCCGCATCTGCCCCGGCATCGAGATCCTGGAGTGCGATGTGCGCGACTTCCGCGCCGTCGTCACGCGCATCTCCACACACCACACCCCGGACGCCGTCTTCACCAACAGCGACCACCTCCAGACCCAGGCCGCCCTCGCCGCCCAGTACTTCGGTCTCCCCGCGAAGGACTGGCGGGCCACCCTGCGAGCCAAGGACAAGGCCGAGATGCGCCGTCGGCTCGCCGCGGCGGGTGCCGACACCGTCTGGTCGGCGGAACTCACCGAACTCACCGACCCCGTCGCCCTCGACGCGCCGTATCCCTGCGTGATCAAGCCCCGCGAGGGCGTGGCCAGCGAGGACGTCGTCCTCGTCGAAGGGCCCGAGGAACTCGTGGCACACAGCAAGGCGATCCTCGCGCGCCGCCCCGGGGCCACCCTGCTCGTGGAGGAGTACCTGCCGGGAGAGCTGTACACGCTGGAGACCCTCGGCGACGGCCGCATCCGTCACGTCCTCGGCGGGTTCCACACCGAGCCGTCCCCACCGCCGTACTTCGTCGAGGAGCGGATGACCTTCGTCCCGGCCCACCCTGAGCCGGTCGTCGACCAGGTCCTCGCCCAGCTCGACGCGCTCGGCGTCGGGTTCGGCGCCTGCCACACCGAGTTCGTGGTCCACGAGGGCCGGGCGCGCCTCATCGAGGTCAACTACCGGGCCGTCGGCGACCAGTGCGACCTGCTGCTCGCACAGCTCCTGGACATCCCGCTGTTCGAACACATCCTGCGCACGCACCTCGGTGAATCCGTGCCCGCGGACCTGGGCGCGCGGCGCGACGGAGCGGCCCTGCTGGAGTACCCGTGCGCCGAGCGCGCCGGAACCCTCACCGCCGCACCACCGAGCAGCGAACTCAGCGTGGACGGCGTGCAATTGACGTACCGTCGGCTCCGCCCGCTCGGGGAGCGGCACGAGCTGTACCGCACCAACCGCGACTACTTGGGCGTCCTGCGGGCGGTGGGCACCGACCAGGAAGCCGTGGACCGTGCGGCGGCCCGGTTCCTCGCGGCTCAGAGCTGGGTGATCCAGCCGTGACGACCACTGCGACGACTTCCGCGGATGCCGTCGAGTCCGAGCTGCTCACACGTGTGCTCAGCGCCCTGCTCCGCGAGGACGTCGTCGGCCTGCGCACCCGCAGCGCACTCGTGCACCGCCCCGACGGCCCGTGGCTCCGGCTGCCCGTCGACGGCGACGCCCTGCTGCTGCCGGTCGCCGAGGACGGCTTCCAGTGTGCGTACACCGCCCGACTGCCGCTGCTCGTAAGGGAGTCGAACGGTTCCGAGGCGACGACGTACGGGACCGTTCTCTCCGAGCTGCGGGCCCTCGCCGAACCCGTCGACCGCGGCGGCTTCGACGCCTTGGCCGAGGAGTGCCGCCAGACGCTGGCCACGATGCGGCTGCACGCCCGCACGGCCGAGGCGGCACGCGACCGGCTCGCCGACCGCTACGGTGCCGACCCCGCCCGGTGGACCGGACTCACCGGAAGCCTCGCCCACGACACGCTCGCAGCCCGCCTCGACCACCCGGTGTACCCGACGGCACGTGGACGCTCCGGGCTCGGGGACGACCAACTCCGTGCATACGCGCCCGAGTTACATCCTAGGTTCGCACTCCGTTGGCTGGCCGTGCCGAAGGACGCTCTCACCGTGGCCGGGAGCCTGCCGGCGTACTGGCCCACGCCCGCCGTCCTCGGGCTCGCCGAACTCGACCGCACCCATGTCGCCCTGCCCGTCCACCCGTTGTCCGTGGGCGCTCCGCTCGACGAGGCGCTCCGCGACACGGGGCTGACCGGCCGCGCGGTGCTCGCCGACCACGCGTACCTCGAGGTCGTTCCCACGCTGTCGACCCGTACGGTCGCATCGGCCGCCGACCCGGCCGAGCACCTCAAACTGCCCTTGCCCACCGCCTCGTTGGGCCTGCGCAACAAACGCTCGATCAAACCCGGCACCCTCGTCGACGGCGCGGCGGGACAGCGGCTGCTGGAAGCGGTCGTCGACCGCGAAACCCGCTTCCGGGAGACGGTCCTGCACGCCGACGAGACCGTGTACGCCCACGCCGGGCACGAGATGCTGGCCGTGCTGTGCCGCCGCTACCCGGAGGGGCTCGACGACTCGGTCGTCGTCCCCATGGCCGCGCTGCTCGCGGAGGCGCCCGGCGGGCGGCTGGTGATCGATCACCTCGCCGACCGCTTCCACGGCGGTGACGTGACCGCCCTCCTGGACGCCGTCCTGACGCTCCTCTTCGACTGGCAGACCACGCTGTTCGGGTACGGGATCGCGCTGGAGTCGCACCAGCAGAACGTGTCGCTCGTCCTGGGGCCACACCCCGGCGACCTGCGGCTGCTGCTCAAGGACAACGACGGACCGCGCATCAACACCACGCGGCTGGAGGCGGTGTTCGGCGGTCCGTGGGACTTCGACGACCCCCGGACCTTCTGCCGCGACGACGGGCCGGTCGCCGACCTCTTCACCACCATCACCCTCCATCTGTGCGCGGGCGCCTACGCGTTCGGGCTCGCCGAGCACGGCCGGGCTCCGCTGCCGCGGCTGCTGGGGCTCGTACGGGACCGGCTCGCGCAGGCCGTGGAACGGCTCGGCGGCGAGCCCGGAGCCGTACTGCGCGAGCGGGTGCTGGACGCGCCCCGGCTGCCGGTGAAGGCGATGGTCACCGCCGGGACGCTGCTCAGCAAGGAGAGGTCGGGCGCCGTCGACATCAACAAGCACTACACGACCGGGCCGAACTACCTGCTGCCGGACAGGCAGGACACCACCGGCAGCAACCCCACGCTCACGAAGGGGGTTTCGGCATGACCACCGAAGCCCTGCCCATGACACGTCCGGCATCCCGCCATCGCTCGGCCACCGTCGCTCTGAACCTCCGCTGGAGCCGCTGATGTCCCCGCTCACCGACGCCCTCGGTACCGCCACCTCTCTGCCCACCGCCGATGACGTCGTGGCCCACACCCTCCTCAACTGCCTGCTGCGCGAGGTGTCCGGTCCCGAACGGCAGACCGCCGTCGCCGACGGGCACCTGATGCTGCGGCTGCCGCGCCGCGGCGTCCTGCTGCGGGCCGCCCTGCGTCGTACGTCGCTGCTCGGCGCCCATCGCTTCACCGGGCCCGTGCACGAGGAGACCGGCACCGGCCGGCGGGAGGTGGACTGGCGCCGCCTCGCCGAGTACACCCACGACGAGTTGTTCCTCCGTACCGGGGTGCGCAACGAGGAGTTCCTGGAGCAGATCGCCTCCAGCCACCGCACCGTCTCCGCCGCCCTCGCCGCCCACAGGACCGCCGCCGGTGACTGCCCGGACTACCTCGCCTCCGAGCAGTCCCTGCTCTTCGGGCACCGCTTCCACCCCACGCCCAAGGCCCGAACCGGCGACGTGGAAGCGTGGCGGGAGTACGCGCCCGAGGCAGGGGCGACCTTCCCGCTGCGGCACCTCGCCGTACGCGACCATCTGATCGCCGAGGAGAGAGCCGAGCCCGGCGCCACCGACATCCTCGACCGCGGGCGCGACGACGTCCCGGACGGCTACCGGCTGCTGCCCGCGCACCCCTGGCAGTACGAGATGCTGCGCGCCCACCCGCCCCTGCGCGACGCCCTCGGCCGCCGGGACGTGCTCGACCTCGGCCCCGGCGGCACGCCCTTCGCCGCCACCGCGTCCGTGCGCACGCTCTTCGGCGGCGATGCCTTCCTGAAGTTCAGCCTCAACGTTCGCATCACCAACTGCCTGCGCAAGAACGCCAGTTACGAACTCTCCGGCGCGGTGGCCCTCACCCGCGTACTCGCCCCGGTGCTGGCCGACCTGGAGGACCGCTTCCCCGGCAGCGCGATGCTCCGCGAACCCGCCTACCGCAGCCTCGCCCTTCCCGGCCCGGACGGCACCCCCGACCGCACCCTCCTGGAGGGCCTGGGCGTCATCGTGCGCGAGGGCCTGAGCCGCCGACTGCTGCCCGGCACGACGCCGCTGCTCGCGGCGGCCGTCGCCGACGAGTACCCGACGGGCCCCGCACATCTGTCCCGCCTCCTCGACGGAGCGGGCCCACGGGCCGCCCTCGACTGGTGGGACGCCTATCTGCGCCTCCTCGTCCCGCCCGTCCTGGCCGCCTACTTCGATCACGGACTGGTCCTCGAACCCCACCTGCAGAACGTGCTGATCTGCGTGGACGCCGACGGCATGCCCGCCCAGGTCCTCTTCCGCGACCTGGAGGGCACCAAGCTCCTCCCCGACCACCACGCCGACACGCTCGCCGCGCTGCCGCCCGAGGTCGCGGGCCCGATGACGTACGGCGCCCAGCGCGGCTGGGACCGGGTCGTGTACTGCCTGCTGGTCAACCACATCGCCGAGCTCCTCGCGGCCCTCGCCGACCTCCATCCGGAGACCGAGGCCGACCTGTGGGCGAGGGTTCGGGCCGCCCTCCAGACGTACGCGGACCGGTACGGCTGCCCGCCCCGCCTCGCCGCCCTGCTCGCCGGAGTGCCGCTGCCCGCCAAGGCCAACCTGCTCACCCGCTGGGAACGCAAGGCCGACCGCGAGGCCGGCTACGTCCGTCTGCCCTCCCCCCTAGTGCCCCAACAGGCAACGTTCACCCCGTCGCGACGCCCGGCACGCGCCCCCCTCCTCGAACCGGCTTCGCACGGCTCGGACGGGGGGAACCCCTTCGCCGCACCGGCCGAAAGCCCAAGTACGTCCGGTCCATCAACGGGGTCCTCCGGACGGCACGCCGAGAGCACGCTCCCCCACCCTCGAACCGCGCTTCGCACGCCTCGGGCGGGAGGTACCCCCACGACGCCGCTCCTTGACGGGCAAACGTTGCCTGCCGGGGCACCAGCCGAGGACATCCTGCGCCGGAGTGCCCGATGACCCACCCCACGTCCACCGTCCGCGACCGCGTCCTGTCCCTGCCGAGCGCCGAACTCCCCGCATACATATACGACTTGACGGCTCTGCGCGAGCACGTCGCGACCGTGCGGTCCGCGCTGCCGCCGCACGTCGAGCTGTACTACGCCGCCAAGGCCAACCCCGAGCCGGAGATCCTCACCGAACTCGCCCCGTACGTCGACGGCTTCGAGGTGTCCTCGGGCGGCGAACTCGCCCACGTGGCCAAGGCCGTGCCGAGACACCCGCTGGCCTTCGGCGGCCCGGGCAAGACCCCGGACGAGATCACGGCGGCCCTGGAGCGGGGCGTCCACCGCTTCCACGTGGAGAGCGAGCACGAGCTGCGTGTGCTGGCCGAACTGGCGCGGCGCGTCGTACCGGGGGAGCGGGTGGCGGTCCTGCTCCGCTTCAACCTCACCGTGGCCGACAGCACCCTGGCGGGCAGCTCCCTCACCATGGGCGGGCGCCCCACCCCCTTCGGCCTCGACCCGTCCCGGGCGGCCCCGATGCTCCGCGCCCTCACGGACGGCACCCACCCGCAGCTCGAACTCCGCGGCATCCACGCCCACTTGGCCAGCGGACTCGACGCCGCCGACCTCCTGGCGGTGGCCCGCGCCGTCATGGCCTGGGCGGTGGGACTGGGCGCCCCGATCGGCGAGGTGAACGTCGGCGGCGGCATGACCGTGGACTACGCGCAGCCCGAGAGCCGCTTCGACTGGGCGGCCTACGGCGAGGGGCTCGCCCGGCTGGCCGACGAGTACCCGGACCTGACGCTGCGCATCGAACCCGGACGTGCCCTCACGGCGTACTGCGGCTGGTACGCCACCGAGGTGCTGGACGTGAAGCACAGCCACGGTGAGGAGTTCGCGGTCGTCCGGGGTGGCACGCACCATCTGCGCACCCCCGCGACCAAGGGGCACGACCAGCCGTGCTCGGTGCTGGAGGTGGACGCCTGGCCCCACCCCTGGCAGCGCCCGGCGAGCGGTGGCGACCGTGTCACGCTCACCGGCCAGCTGTGCACCCCGAAGGACGTCCTCGCCCGGCATGTCCACGCCCCGGGGCTGCGGGCCGGGGACCGGGTGGTGTTCGCCCTGGCGGGGGCGTACGCGTGGAACATCTCCCATCACGACTTCCTGATGCACCCGCGTCCCGGGTTCCACTTCCTGGGGGCCGGCGGCCGTTGACAGGGGACGAGCGGGAGCGCAGACTCACTCCGAGTCGGTGAAGGTTGTTTCACTGGGCGAACGGCCCGGGAAGCCGCACGAGCCGCGCAAGCCACACCAGGAAGCCGCACTCGCTCGTGTCCGGAGCCCCCTTCAGGCGCGCGCCCGTCCTCGACGACGAGGAGACGTCCATGCACACGACCGTCGGGATCATCGGCGGCGGCCCCTCCGGGCTGCTGCTCGCCCGCCTGCTGCACAACGCCGGCATCGACAGCGTCGTCCTGGAACGCCGCGACCGGGCCTACGTCGAACAGCGGCAGCGGGCGGGGATCCTGGAGCAGGCCACCGTGGACGTCCTGCGCGCCGCGGGCGCCGGGGAGCGGCTGGACCGCGAGGGCATGCCCCACGACGGCATCGAGCTGCGCCACGGCGGCCGCGCCCACCGGGTCGACTTCCCCGCACTGACGGGCGGGCGCCGGGTGTGGGTCTACGCCCAGACCGAAGTGGTGAAGGACCTCGTCGCCCTCCAGCTCGCCGACGGCGGACCGCTGTACTTCGAGGCGGAGGTGCACGCGGTGGAGGGCGTCACGGCATCGGGCCGAGCGGAGGACCGCCCGGCGATCCGCTACACCCACGAGGGCCGCGAGAAGACCCTGACCTGTGACTACGTGGTCGGCTGCGACGGCTTCCACGGCGTGACCCGGGGCACGCTGCCCGAGGGCGTGCGGACGACGTACGAGCGGACCTACCCGTACTCCTGGCTGGGCATCCTCGCCGACGCGCCGCCCGTCTACCACGAGCTGATCTACGCCCACTCCGAGCGCGGCTTCGCCCTGGCGAGCATGCGCTCCGAGTCCGTCAGCCGGCTCTACCTCCAGGTGCCCAACGGAACGGACCCGGCCGACTGGTCCGACGAGCGGATCTGGGACGAGCTGGACGCCCGCTTCGCCCTCGACGCGAACCCCGATTGGCGGCTCAAGCGCGGCACCGTCACGTCCAAGGCGGTGCTGCCGATGCGCAGCCACGTCACCGAGCCGATGCGGTACGGCCGGGTCTTCCTGGCCGGCGACGCCGCCCACATCGTGCCGCCCACCGGCGCCAAGGGCCTCAACCTGGCCGCCGCCGACGTCATCGTGCTGGCCCGCGCCTTCGCGCACCTGAAGGAGACCGGCTCGACCGGCCTGCTGGACGCCTACTCCGACACCTGCCTGCGCCGGGTGTGGCGCGCCGAGCACTTCTCGTACTTCATGACGACGACCCTCCACACCGATCCGGAACAGTCCCCGTTCGAGACCAGGCTCCAGCTCTCCCAGCTCGACCGCATCGCCACCTCGGAGCACGCCGCGGCCGAACTGGCGGAGAACTACACGGGGCTGCCGCTCGCTCAGTAGCCGACGCGGAAGGTCGCGTCCTGCCGCTCGGCGGCCGTCGAGACCGGGTCGATGCGCAGCACGTAGTCGGAGTGCCGGATGTAGCGGGTCGGGTTGTTGTACGAGCGGAAGGACGCCCAGCCGGAGTCCGCGAGGCCGGCCGTTCGGTGGAAGGTCGCGTCCGCCGCGAACGTCGACGTGCCGTCGTTGACGTCGAGCCGCAGCTCGTAGTTGTAGTGCCGCAGATAGCGGGTGGGGTAGTTGACCGACTGGAAGGACACGGCGGAGCTGTCGGCGAGGCCGGGCACGAGCTTCCACTGGGAGTCGGTGTACAGGTCGAACGGGTAAGTGTCGATGAGGGCGGCGAAGTTCGCGTGACGGACGTAACGGGCCGGATAGTTGTAGGACTTGAGCCGGTTCCAGGCCGGTGCGCCCCACTTGGCGAGCAGGTTGGTGTACTCGGTGCCGGTGATGGTCGCGATGCCGCAGTGCTTGGAGTTGACCGGCTGGGTGTAGGTCCTCTGGTCGAGGGCTGTCCAGGTCCCGGACGCGAGGTCGGACGTCTGCCACGCGTAGAAGACGCCGTTCGGAGTGTAGGTGTCTCCCCACAGGTACCAGGTGTTCGAGGTCAGGGACTTGAACACGGTGGGTGCCTCGGTGCCGCCGTGCGCGACACCGGTGCTGAACTCGGTGAAGCTCCCGGGGCTGAGTGAGGTGGAGCGCGCGGCGACCAGGGTCTGGTTCTTCTTGAAGTAGAGATAGTTGACGCCGCCCACGCCGACAGTCATGTTGCCGTCGATGACGTCGTAGCCCGGGTCGAAGAAGACCTGCGGGGCGGAGGCCGTGATGAAGTCGCTGGTGTAGTTCACCATGATCACGTTGTGCCCGCTGGAGTTCACCGATGAGTAGATGACCGCGTACTGTCCCCGCCCGGCGTCCCAGAACGCCTCGGGAGCCCAGCTGTGGGTGGTCATGTCGTGCAGCCTGAGGCGGCGGTAGCCGGTGAAGGTGCGCAGGTCGGCGGAGTCCCAGACGTGGATGTACTGGCTGTTGTAGCTCCAGTCGGTGCCCTTGAGGTCGGTGGCGAGGACGACGAAGGTGCCGTCCTGCTTGCGCATGAGGAAGGGGTCGCGCAGTCCGAGCGCGCCCGCGGTGGGGGTGGCGAGCGGGTTGTTCTGGTTCAGCGGCGTCCAGTTCAGCCCGTCGGGGCTGACCGCGAGGTGGAGACCGTAGTCGGTGCCCTCGCCGAGGCTGGTCGACTCGGTGAAGTAGCACATCACGTAGGCCGAGTCGGCGGCGTGAGCGGCGCCCGCGCCGAGGCTCATCACGCCGGTCATGGCCAGGGGAGTGGCGGCGGCCATGCCGAGGAAGAGCCGACGCGACGGCTGCGGGCCGGGGTGGGGTCTTGCGCTCATCTGGTCTCCAATGGGCGTGCGGGAGCCGGGGGGGGGAAGTGAGAAATGACCGAGAGGTGGCCGATATTTCGAACGAGGTTCGATGAATCGATCAGAAGGTAGGGGTGTGCTGCGAACACGTCAATTGTTCTGTCGTTCTTCGGTGATTTCTGCGAACGCCGGTGGTGCACAACTGAGATGCACAGCTGGCCGAATTTCATGATTGCGGGCGCACCGGGGCGTACCCATACTGTGCCGGTCGGTCGCACAGGGGGAGAGCAGTGGCTTGAGCGGGAGACGTACGCCTGCCGCGGTACGGGGAACCTGGCACCACGCACTGGTGCTCGGTGCCGCCGGGCTCGCTGTGCTGCTGGCCGCGACCGTCCTGGCCGCGCTGGCCACCCTCACCGAGAAGGCCGTCGAGGGCGCGGTGCAACGGCGGTTGGCGAGCGACCCCGAGGCCGTGCTCGACGTCTCGGGGCCGTACCCGCCGCACGACGTCGAGCGCCTGGACGAACTCGTACGGGCCGCCGTCGAACGCACCTTCGGCGGCGTTCCGCACCACACCTGGTCCGCGTTACGGGTCCCGGACAACCGCTCCGCCCAGCTCTCGGTCACGGAGGCGGCCGGGCAGCCGCGCGACGACGCCGGAATCTCCCTGGTCGCCCTCCAGGAGGAGTTCCGGCACGCCCGGTTGGTGGCCGGGCGCTGGCCCCGCACGACCGGGCACACGGGCGCCGTCGAGACCGCGCTCACCGACGTGTTCGCCGCGCGGCTCGCGGTACGGCCCGGTGACGAGCTGAGGGTGCGGGCCGACGACGGAACGCGGCTCCGTCTGCGAGTGGCCGGCCTGTACCGGACGGACACCCGTAGCCCGGCCGTCTGGGCGAACCTGAACAGCGCCCTCGGAACGTCCGAATCCATCGCCCTGGTGCCACGACCGGTACTGACCGCGACCCCGACCCTGGCCCGGAACGCCCAAGCGCTCTGGCTCGCCGTACCGGATAGCGGCGGGCTGCGACTCGGCGACATCCGGCCATTGGAGCGGCGCGCCGACGGATTCGGCGGAAGCGACGTCTCGCTCTCCGTCCTCCGCGGTACGCGGCCCACGGGCGAACTCACCGTCAGGTCACAGCTCGACGACGCCCTCGACGGCCTGACCACCCCCATAGCCGTGGCCCGGGCCGGCCTCTACGTCCCGGCGACGCTTCTGGCCGCCCTGGCGGCGGCCGCCCTCGTACTGACCGCGCGCCAGATCGCCGAACACCGCCGCCCCGAACTGGCGCTGCTGGCCGCGCGCGGCGCCGGAACACCGCGACTGGCCTCGGCGACGGTGGCACAGTGGGCGGCCCTCGCGGTACCCGCGGGACTCGCCGCGCCCTTCCTCGCC
This sequence comes from Streptomyces sp. KM273126, assembly GCF_004337435.2. Classification (NCBI taxonomy): domain Bacteria; kingdom Bacillati; phylum Actinomycetota; class Actinomycetes; order Kitasatosporales; family Streptomycetaceae; genus Streptomyces; species Streptomyces sp. KM273126. The sequence goes on from NZ_SJXB02000002.1 coordinate 2,175,530, forward strand.
GGTCCCCTGCTGCGGCTGCTCGACCGGGCCGGACTGATCCCCGGCGACGTGTCCGCGACGGCGACGCCGACGGCGGCCTGGGCGGCCGCGCTGCTGGCCGTCGCCGTGCACGGTGCCTCCCTGCTGCTGCCGACGGTACGGACCGTGCGGGACCAGCACGCGGTGCGCCGGCTCAGGCTGTGGCTGGGGCGGTTCGCGGGAGCCCAGCGGCTGGGTGCCGACCTGGCGCTCGCGGCCGTCGCCGTGCTCGGCTGGCTCCAGCTGCGGCAGTACCGCTCGCCCGTCACCGGCGGAGGTGTCGACCCCGTGCTGGTCCTCGCACCCGTCGCGATGACCTGCGCCGCCGCACTCCTCGTGCTGCGGGCGCTGCCCCTGCTCGCCCGCGTCACCGACCCCCTCGCACGGCGCGGCACCGGGCTCGTGCTGCCCCTGGGCGCCTGGCAGATCGGGCGGCGCGCGGCACGGCACGCCGGACCCGCGCTGGTGGTGACGCTGGCCTTGGCCGTCGCCGCGCTCAGCAGCACCGCGCTCGCCATCCTGGACCGCGGCGACCACGACCAGGCGGTCTTCAAGGTGGGCTCCGACCTGCGGATCGAGCCGAGCGACCGGCTCGCGCCCGGTGAACGGCGCACGACGTACGTCGCGTTACCCGGCGCCCGGTCCGTCACGCCCGTCGTGGACATCAACGGTTTCGTCGGCCAGAGCTACATCGCCGTCACCGGCATCGACACCGCGCGCGGCCCCGCCCCCGCCCTGCGCCCCGACCTCACCGACCGGCCCGTGTCCGACCTCGTCGCCCCGCTCGGCCGGAACATCCCCGCCTACGGGCTGCCGCTCGACGGCGCCCCGCGCGAACTCCCGCTCCGCGTCCGCCTGTCCGCCGACGGACCCGGCACCCCCGTACCCGTCCGGCTCTCCGTGCACTTCGTCGACGCCGACGGCCTCGCCCACACCAGTGAGGTGCTCCTCGACGACACCGGCGGCCAGGCCCGTACGGTCCGTCTGAAGGTCCCGGCCGACGGCGGCGGGTTACGCGTCGTCCAGCTCGGCCTGAGCATGAAGGGCGAGTCCGTGCGGCGTACCTACCGCCTCACCGTCGATCGCGTACCCGGCCTCACCCGGCCCGCCGCCTGGCACGACCTGCGCGCCGACGCCCCCGACGAGCACGTCGCCGGATGCCCGGCGGCCAAGCCGCGCAAGTTGGCCGGGCGCGCCCCGGGACCCGTGCTCTGCGCCGACCGACCCGGACCCGGCACGCTCCTGGACGCGGTGCTGCGCGGCCCCGACACCGAGGTCAAGTACCCGACATGGAGCGTGCGTCTCGGCACGGACCGCGCCCGTGGCCGACCGGCCGCGCCCGTCCTCGCGGATCGCGCCCTGCTGGCCTCCGGCGTCGTCCGCGTCGGAGACACGGTCACCTTCCAGCGCGCCGGAGGCGGAACGGCCCGCGTCAAGGTCGTCGGGGAGATCGACGCCGTGCCGGGCGCCGAACGGGACCGGCCCCGGCTGCTCGCCGACTCCCGGGCCCTCGCCGCCCAGCTCGCGCTCGACGGCGTTCTGCCCGGCGCCGAGACCGCCTGGTGGGTGGCGGCCGACCGCGGGGACGCCACGGCCGCCCTGCGCGCCGTCCGGGCCGACCCCCGCCTCGGTACGGCTGTCGACGTGCCCCACACACGGGCCCTGCTGGCCGCCGACCCGCTCCGGCAGGGCGCACGCGGCGGACTCACGCTGTGCCTGGTGCTCGCCCCGGCGTTCGCCGTCGTCGGCTTCACCCTGCACACGGCGCTCTCGGTCCGCGCCAGGGCACGGGAGTTCGCGCTGCTGCGGGCGCTGGGCGTACGACGCCGCCAGCTCGCCGCGTACCTGTGGACCGAACAGCTCGCGCTCGCCGCCGTCGCGGCCGTGCTCGGCACCCTGCTGGGGACCGCGCTGGCCGCGCTGATCATGCCGGTGGTCACCGTCGACGACACCGGCCGCCCGGTCTACCCCGGGCTGCTCACCGAGGTGCCGTGGATGCGCGTGGTCCTCACGGCGGGCGCGACGACCCTCCTGATCTGCGCGGTCGTGACGGTCGCCGCCAAGGTCCTGGGGCGGGTCGACCTGGCCCGGGTGCTGCGGGCGGGGGAGGACCGATGACACGCCGGGTACCGCCCGCGGGGGCAGGGCCGGTGCGGCGCCACACGAGGCGGCCCGTCCCCGTCGCCCTGCGCGAGGCACGGGCCGAACTGCCCCTGCTGGCCTGCCTCATGGCCGTGACGGCACTCCTCACCGCCGTCGCCGCCGCGAGCCCCGTACTCCTCGACCGGTTCGCCGGACAGGCACTCGCCTCACGGCTGGAACAGGAGCAGAGCGCCGAGCCCGGAATCCGGTTCACCGCAGAGTTCGCCCCCGCAGTCCCGGGCGCCGCCGGCGATCTCGACGAGGACCTGCGCCCCGTATCACCGCAGTGATCGGCAACGCGGTCCCCGACGCCCTCGACGGCGGCCTCGTCCACGACTCCACCCGCGTCGAACTGCCCCCCGTCCGCACGAGAACGGCCGCCGGAGACGTCGGCCTGGGCCTGGTGTACGCCTCCGACGCACCCGACCGCGGCGCCTACACCGAGGGACGGCCACCCGACCCCGGCGCCGAGGCTCTGGAGATCGCCGTCTCCACGCGCACCCGCGAGGCACTGAAACTACGGCTGGGGCAGCACCTGCCCATCGAGCCGGGGGCGTTGGAGAGTGTGCGCGGCACCGCTGCCGTGGTGGGCTTCTTCCGGGCGGGCAGGGGCACCACGGTCGGGGCCACCGCCGCCGACAGTGTGCGCGGAGACCGACTCTCCCGCGAACTGCCCCAGTTGGCCCGCCCCGCCCAGTACCCGCCCGACAGCGACTCCGGGCTCGACTGGGAGGCCCGCGCCCTCGTCGCCCCGCGCACCGTCACCACCCTCCAGGGGCAGTCCGACGCCACGCTCACCGTGACCTGGGGCATGCGCCTCGACCTCGACGCGCGCACCGCCGCACGGTTCGCCGACGAGCAGGGACAGGCCGACCTCGGGCGGCTGCTCTACCAGTACCCGCACGACGCGCGCGGCGACTACTGCGGCGACTTCGACATGGGCATGTACTGCCAGATCGGCCCTCACCCGTCCTCCGGACTCCAGAACAGCTCCCGACTCCCCGATGTGCTCACCGAGTTCGGTCCGCAGTGGCGGCAGGGCCGTACCGTGATCTCCTTCGCGCTCGCCTCCCTGATCGTGGTCGGGCTGCTCACCACCGTCGTCACGGCCCTGCTCGCGGTGCGCCGACGCCTCGCCGCCCACCGGCTCCAGCGTGCCCGCGGTGCCTCCGCGACGGGTCTCGCGCTGACCCGGGCCGCGCAGACCGCACCCGCCGTACTGCTCGGGCTCGCCGCCGGACTCGTCACGGCACGGTCCTTTCCGGACCTGTCACCCGGGTACCGGTACGGGCTGCTCGTCGCCCTGTTCGTCTGGCTGCCTCTCCCCGCGCTCACCTGGCACGCCCTGCGCGACCGCGTAACCGCCGGCGGGCACCGCCCGCAGGCGGCGGGCCGCCGCATCGTCGCCGAGGCGACGGTGCTGCTGCTCGCCGCGGCCGGCGTGGCCGCGCTGCGGGCCCGGGGCACCACGGGTGACGCCGGTCCCGATCCGCTGCTCGCCGCCGTGCCCGCCCTGCTGGGGCTCGTCACCGTCGTCGTCCTGGTGCGCTGCTGTCCGCCGCCGGTACGGCTCCTGGCGCGCTGGTCCGCACGGTGGCGCGGCGTCGTGGGGATCGTCGCGCTCTCCCGGGCCGCGAAGGATGCCCCGGCCCGGGCGCTCGCGCTGCTCGTGCTGGTGGTGACGCTGGCCGGAGCCGTGTTCGGCGGGCTGGTCGCCGGGACACTTGCCGACGGGCGCCGGGAGGCCGCCGCCTGGCAGGTCGGCGCCGACGCGTCCTTCCGCGGCGCGGAACGCAACCCCGGCCTCACCGACCGCCTGACCCGCGTCTCCGGAGTACGCGCCACAGTGCGAGTGCGTCAGCTGCGCGTGGACCCGACGAGCGGTACCAGCGGCGAGGGGTACGGCATCGCGAGCCTCGTCGGTGTAGACGGCGCCGAACTCCGCAAGGCGGCACCTCAATCGGCCGCGGCACGCGCGCTCGACACCGCCGGACTGAGCGGCCGCGGACCAGGCGGGGACCGTTCACGGGACATCCGGGTCCTCGCCACAGACGCCCGCGCCGGCGATCTGCTGAGCATCACCTCACAGGGCCGCTCCCTGCGCCTGCGCGTCGTCGGCGGACTCCCCGACGACGTGCTCCGCGACCCGGCGCTCGGCCCCGTCCGCAGCACGACCACGCCGCGGGACCGACTGCTGCTCGCCGACAACCGCGATCTCGGGGCCTTCCAGGGAAGCGACTTCGAGGAGTCCGCGCTCTTGCTGTACGGTCCCCGGCTGGACGTGGAGACGCTGCGGTCCCTCGTACCGCGCGCCGCCGCCGGCGCCGCGGTCGGTGAACTGCGCCTGCGCGCCGAGGAGGAGGCCGACGCCGACGCCGACGGCATGGTCGGCGTCCTGAGGACCGCGCACACCGCGTGCACCGCGCTCGCCGTGCTCCTCGCCCTGCTGGCCCTCGTGCTCGACCTGTTGCTGTCCGCCCCCGAACGCGGCCGTACCGCCTCCTACCTCCGCACCCTCGGCCTGGGCCGGCGCGCCACGTCGGCCCTGCACCTGGTGCAGCTCCTGCCGATGGTGCTTGCGGCGCTGGTGGGCGGCACCGCGCTGGGCCTGACACTGCCCGCGCTGCTGGGCCCCGCCCTGGACCTGCGGGAGTTCACCGGCGGCCCCACCGACCCCACCACCCGCCCCGACCTGCTGCTGACCGCAGCCCTGGGCATCGGTCTCGGCGTGCTCGTGGCCGCCGCCGTGGGTGTGGAGACGTGGCTCGGACGCCGCCGCGGCCTCGGCGCGGTCCTTCGCCTCACGGAGGAACGGTGACCGGAGTTCAGGGAGACCAGTCTGGAGGAATGGTGACCGAGCCCGACGAGAGCGACCTGCGCACCCTGGAGGAGCGGGCCCGCGACGCCCGTCGACCGCGCGCCGACGACGGAGACGGGCTCGTCGTGTGCGACAGCCTGGTCCGGGTCTACCGCACCGAGGAGGTCGAAGTACAGGCGCTCCAGGGCCTCGACCTCGTCGTCGAGGAGGGTGAGTGCGTGGCGCTCGTCGGGGCGTCCGGCTCCGGCAAGTCGACGCTGCTGTCCATCCTCTCGGGCCTCGACCTGCCCACGGCGGGCCGCGCCCGGGTCGCCGGACACGACCTGCTCACCATGGGACGGCGCGAGCGCCTCGGCTACCGCCGGCACACCGTCGGCTTCGTGTGGCAGCAGACGGGCCGCAACCTGCTGCCCTACCTCACGGCCCTGGAGAACGTGGCGCTGCCCATGAAGTACACGCGCGTGCCGCGTCGCGTCCGGGCCTCGCGCGCCGCGGAACTCCTCGACGTGCTGGGCGTCACCCATTGCCGCGACCGGCGCCCGGCCGAACTCTCCGGCGGTGAACAGCAGCGCGTCGCCGTCGCGGTGGCCACCGCCAACGCGCCGCGCGTACTGCTCGCCGACGAACCGACGGGGGAACTCGACACCGCGAGCGGAGAGGACGTGTTCGCCGCGCTCCGCCGCGCCAACGAGGAACTCGGCGCCACCGTCCTTGTCGTCACCCACGACCCGCTCGTCTCCGGGCAGGTCCGCCGCACGGTCCGCATCCGCGACGGCCGTACCTCGACGGAGACCCTGCGCGGCCCCGGCGGCACGGTCACCGAGGAGTACACCGTTCTGGACCGTGCCGGCCGCCTCCAGCTGCCCCGCGACTACGTGGACCGCTACGGCCTGCACGGCCGGGTCCGCCTCACCGCCGAACCGGACCACGTGGGAGTGTGGCCCGACGGAGCCGACCGCCGGGACGGAGTCGACCGCCGGGACGGAGCCGGCGACGCCGACGGGGAGCAGTGGTGAAAGCGGGCGGACGGGATCCCGCCCGGCGCGGGTGTGCCACGATGCGCCCCGCGGAGACGGGCCGGAATCCGCTCAACCGTCTCTCGCGCGCGAGAGACTGGACCTTCGGGATCCACGAGCTGAATCAGGGGAGCGAAGGCATCGTGAACTCTGCGCAACAGGCGGGCGGTTGGGACAGAAGCAGCCCAGCGGGGCGCCATGCGGTCGTCGTGGGAGGCAGTATCGCGGGGCTGCTCGCGGCCCACGTTCTGGCCGAGCACGCCGACCGGGTGACGGTTGTCGAGCGCGATCGCTATCCCGAGGGGATCGGTCCACGCCCCGGCGCGCCGCAGAGCCGCCACCCGCACGCCCTGATCGAAGGCGGGCAACGCGCCCTGGACGCACTGCTGCCGGGGTTCACGGACGAGCTGCGCGCGGCGGGCGCGCCCTGGGTCGGGCTTCCGTCCGACATGGTGCAGTGGCAGGTCGGACGCTGGCTCCGGCGGGTCCCGGCGTCGACGTACGTCTTCACCGGCTCGCGGCTGCAGATCGAGGAACTGGTACGGCGTCGGGTGCTCGCCAACCCGGCCGTCACCACGCTGGAGTCGACGGACGTCGTGGGGCTGCTCGGCGACGCTTCGCGGGTCCGGGGCGTGCTGGTGCGCGAGCGCGGCGACGGTGCCCGCAAGGAGGAGCGCCCCCTGGAGGCGGACCTGGTCGTGGACGCCTCGGGGCACGGCACGAAGGCCCCGCAGTGGCTCACCGCGATCGGCGCGGAGGCCCCGCACGAGGAGACCATCGACACCGGACTCGCGTACTCCTCACGGGTCTTCCGCGACACCAACGGCACCCTGGGCACCGACGCGCACGCCTTCTGGGTGGTCCCGAACCCCGCGCAGGTCTACGGCGCCGTCGTCCTGCCCCTGGAGGACGGTAACCATCTGGCCGTCCTCTCGGGCCTGCGCGGCGACGAACCGCCCACGGACGACGACGAGTACGTGGCGTACACGAAGCGGCTGCCGCACCCCTTCGTGTACCACTGGATGCGAGAGGCCGAGCCGCAGTCCCCGGCGTTCGGGTTCCGTAAGACGGCCAACGTCCGGCGCCGGTACGACCTGCCCGGGCGGCGCCCCGCGGGCTTCCTGGCCACCGGGGACGCGCTGTGCACGTTCAATCCGATCTACGGCCAGGGCATGTCCGTCGCGGCGCTGTCCGCCGTGGCCCTGCGCGACGCGCTCGCGGACATGCGCCGGACACCGACGACACGCCGGGTGCAGCGCGCCCTCCTCGCCGCGTCCCGGCAGGCCTGGGACATCTCGGCCGGGTCCGACAAGAAGATGCCGGGCGCCACGGGGAACGCACTCGCCTCACGGGCCGTGGACCGTCCTGTCGGCTGGTACCTGAGCCGGATCCAGGAGCGTACCCCCGGCGATCCCGTGGTGGGCGAGGCCTTTCGCCGGGTCCTGGCACTGAGCGCGCCGGTCAGCGCGCTGTTCGCCCCGAAGGTGGCCCGGGCCGTGCTCTTCGGCTCGCCCGCCCCCACACCCGCCGAACCCCCGATGACCCGGGAGGAGCCGGACGCCTGACGGCGACCGGCGAACAGTCCGAGGCGAGGCGGAGGGGCTCACCACGAGCCCCTCCGCCTCGCCTCGTTTCCGCAGGCCGTAAGCGATCCCGGGACATCCGGTCCCACCGGGGTACCCGGAGCGTGGCGAGATCCCACGCCGCCGGCACTCACGTGTCCGATCAAGCTCGTCCCGGGGACGCATGGCCGCCAAAATACCCCCGGGGGTAATCATGTTAGAGTCGCCATATACCCCCGGGGGTAAAGACTCGTGACTCGCTATGCGTGATCTGTGATTCGTGATCTGTGATTCGTGATCTGTGATTCGTGAAAGGAGCGCCCAGGTGTTCTTCGTCGACACCATCGAGCTGGCAGGGCTCGGCAACCGCAGCTATCTCGCCGGCGGTGCGCACACGGCCGTCGCGGTCGACCCGCCGAGGGATCTCGACCAGGTGATCGCGGCGGCCGTACGGCGCGGGGTGCGTATCTCCCACGTGGTCGAGACGCACATCCACAACGACTACGTCAGCGGCGGTCTGGAACTGGCCCGCGTCACCGGCGCCGTGTACCTGGTGCCCGCCGCGGCGGACGTCTCGTTCGAGCGGTTGGCCGTGCACGACGGCGACACCGTGGAGATCGACTCCGGTCTCGTGCTGCGTGCCATCGCCACGCCCGGGCACACTCCGCACCACACCTCGTACGTACTGGAGGAGGCCGGAGCGGCCGTCGCGGTCTTCAGCGGAGGCTCCCTGCTCCTCGGCTCCGTGGGGCGCCCCGACCTGGTGGAACCGCGCCTCACCGAGCGGCTCGCCCGCGCCCAGCACACCTCCGCGCACCGGCTCGCCGAGGAACTGCCCGACGAGACACTCGTCCTGCCGACGCACGGATTCGGCAGCTTCTGCTCCTCCCGGCAGGCCGAGGGCGGCCACACCACCATCGGCAAGGAGAAGTCCGGCAACCCGGCACTCGTGCAGGACGTGGACACCTTCGTCGCCGAGCTGCTGGCCGGCCTGGACGACGTGCCCGCGTACTACGCGCACATGGGCCCCGCCAACGCCGCCGGTCCCGCCCAGATCGACCTGACCCCGCCCGCGGTCGCCGACGCCGACGCGATCGCCGCCCGGCTGGCCGCGGGAGAGTGGGTGGTGGACCTGCGCAGCCGTGTCGCCTTCGCCGAGGGGCACGTGACGGGATCGTTCAACTTCGAGGCCGACGGCAAGGTCGCCACCTACCTGGCGTGGCTGATCCCGTGGGGCAAGCCGGTGACCCTGCTCGCCGAGTCACCTGAGCAACTCGCCGATGCCCAGCGAGAGTTGGTGCGCGTCGGCATCGACCGCCCGGCCGCCGCGGCCGTCGGCTCACCCGCCTCCTGGGTCCGGGACGGCGAGACGCCGGCCTCCTTCCCACGCGCCGCCTTCACCGACCTGGCGAAGCGGCTCGGCGACGACGACGTGGTCGTCCTGGACGTCCGCCGCGACTCCGAGCGTGCGGGCGGACATGTCCCGGGCTCGGTCCACATACCGGTCCACCAACTGCACAAGCGACTCGACGACGTTCCCGCCGGAGAGGTGTGGGTCCACTGCGCGAGCGGCATGCGCGCGGCCATCGCGGCGTCGCTGCTGGACGCGGCGGGGCGGAAGGTCGTCGCCGTCGACGACGGCTTCGCAGCGGCGGTGGAGGCCGGCATCACGGCGGTGGAGGCGGGCATCACAGCGTGACCGTCCTGGCCCTGACGGCCGGCGGGGTCATAGGACTGACGCTCGGCGCGCTCGGAGGCGGCGGCAGTGTCCTGGCCGTGCCCGCCCTGATCTACCTGCTCGGCTTCACCCCGGTCACGGCCACGACCGCGAGCCTGGTGATCGTCACGGTCACCTCCGTGACCGGTCTGGCCGCACACGCCCGCGAAGGCAACGTCCGCTGGCGCTCGGGAAGCCTCTTCGCCCTGGCCGGGATCGTCCCGGCCATGTTCACCGCGGTCCTCGCGGCAGATGTTCCTCAGTCCGTGCTGACCGGTGCCTTCGGCGTGGTCGCCGTCCTGGCCGCGCTGCGGATGCTGCGGCAGCCGGCCGTGGCCGACCGCGACACCCCGGTACGTCCCGGAAGGGCCGTCGCGGCCGGTGCCGGACTCGGTGCGATCACCGGACTCCTGGGCGTCGGGGGCGGCTTCCTCGCCGTACCGGCGCTGGTCGGTGTCCTCGGGCTGCGCATGCGGGTGGCGGTGGGCACCAGCCTGCTCGTCATCACGGTCAACTCACTGGCGGCGCTTGTGGCCCGCACGGGTACGGCCGACGGGTTGGACTGGGCGGTCGTCGCCCCCTTCGCGGGAGCGGCCGTGCTCGGCGCATGGGACGGGAAACGCCTCGGTTCCCGTGTCTCCGGGGGCCTGCTCCAGCGGATCTTCGCGGTCGTGCTGCTGGCGGTGGCCGTGTTCATGCTGATCGACGCGGCCGTGTGAAGCAGTCGACACGCGGCCGTATGAACCACACGACACGTTGCCACATGGACCACACGAACGGTGCCGTATGAACCAAGTGGCACAACGCTTCCGGACGAGGAGGCACCCCGTGGCCCGGCGGCTCAGGCCAGGGACAGGAACAGCTTCTCCAGCCGCGCCCGCATCGCGTCCCGGTCCTCCTCGGGCTTCTCGCCGCCCTCGATGTCGGTCAGGCACTGCTGCAGACCGGTGGCGATGATGGCGAAGCCCGCCCGGTCGAGGGCCCGTGAGGCGGCGGCGAGCTGGGTGACGACCTCCTCGCAGTCGCGGCCCTCCTCGATCATCCGGATCACCCCGGAGATCTGGCCCTGAGCCCGGCGCAGCCGGTTGAGCACGGCTCGAAGCTCGGCGCCCGCGAGATCCAGCTCCACGATTAAGCTCCCTCGAAACCCTGGAAGATACCCCTGGGGGTAATGTACTCCCGCTTCGGAGTCCCGTCGAAAAGCAAGAAGGATGACACTCGTGACCACACCGCTCGCCCTCGACGTCGCCCAGGCACGTGCCCAGTTGCCCGAGCTGACCGTGATCGACGTCCGCACCCCGGCCGAGTATGCCTCCGGCCATCTGCCCGGCGCCCTGAACATCCCCCTCGACGACCTCCGCCGTGCCCTGCCCGCCATCGAGGGCGCGGCCTCCCGCCGCGACCTGCTCGTGGTGTGCGCCTCGGGCGCCCGCTCCGAGAACGCCTGCCGCACCCTCGCCGAGCACGGCATCACCGCCGCCACGCTGGCGGGCGGCACGAGTGCCTGGGCTGCCGCCGGTCACGAACTGCACCCACCCGAGGGCGAGGCCCGTGCGGTATGGGGCATGGAACGTCAGGTCCGGTTCACCGCCGGGGCGATCGTCCTGCTCGGCCTCGGGCTCGGCGTGACCGTCCATCCGGCCTTCCAGTTGCTGTCGGCCGGCATCGCGGGCGGCCTGGTCTACTCGGCGCTCAGCAACACCTGCGGTATGGCGTTCGTGCTCGGCAGGCTGCCCTTCAACCGGCCGCGCGGTGCCGGGCTCGACGCAGCGCTCGCCGAACTGCGCGAGCGCTGAGAGTCACGGGTCACCGCCACGTCCGATCGGCCCTCGGCCGGCCACGCTGGTCGGGGGTCCCGTGCGGCGTCGGGCTGGGGGGCTGGGGTGACGTCGCCGGCGACACGGGCGAACCCGCGTTGGGCCGCTCGGGCCCTTCGGGGCGTACGGCGCCGGGGTCGCCGGAGGTCGGCTCGGCACCGGAGAGGAGCTGTTCCAGGCGGGCCGTCAGCAGTTCGGTCACCGGGAGGCGGTGGGCGTGGGCCCGCTCGTAGGCGAGCACTTCCTCCACCTCGGCGGCGGTGAGCGCGTGGACGCGGCTCTCCAGACTTCCGATCGGCAGGTGGTCGTAGTCGGGCAGTGGCAGCGCGGCGCGCTCGGCCATGTTTCTCACTTCGCTTTCCTGCGCGCGGTCAGGTCGCGACGGACGCGCCGGTGCGGCGGCACGGGGCGGGGCACGTCCGCGGAACGGGAGCCGCGGGCCGCCTCGACCGGCGCCCCGGCCGCCTCAGTGGGCGCCCAGGCCACCGCTGCCGAAGGAGCCACCGCTGCCCCTGCTCCAGCGCGGCCTCTGCTTCGACGTGTTCGGCCGGGAGCCCATGTTGCCGTGCACCTGGTAGGGCGTGAGCCGCAGCTCACTCCGGGGTATCTCGTTGGGCTCGCGGTATGCCTGCTCCTCATGGACCGCGCCGCCGTCCGGCAGCCGGGGCTGCTCCTCCCGGCTCGGCCGGCGCGGCTCACGGCTGCGTACGCGGTTGCCCATCCAGAAGGCGCCGCCCAGCAGCACCACGATGATCACGCCCATGATGACCGACCAGAGGCCGACGAGCGCGCTCCCCCCTGCGGCAAAATACACCCATTCCGTACTCATATATGGCGAATACCCCTGTGGGCTTCGGTGAACCGGCTCATGACCGATGGGATCCGAGCGTCATCGAACAGGTTCGTCTCCGGCACCGCACCCGTACGCATGCGTCAAGATCGAGCGGGCGGGCCGGGCGTCCAGGGCACCCGGTCCGCCCACTGCGCGCTGGTGCGGCTGCTCGTGTCGTGTCGCGACCGGGTTTGACTGGTTTCCGCTCGGCTACCCGCCCGTTGTGACATCGACGACGACTTCTCAGCAGGAGCTCTTCCGGTTCCTTGAGGACCGCTTCGCGTGCGCACAGGCGTGCACAGAGTGTGCGCGGGCGTGCGCCTTGCGCGCGAGCCTCGCCGATCCGGACGGGCCCATGGACCAGGAACGCGTGCGACGCAAGGGCATCATGTGCGCGGAGGCGTGCGACGCGACGTGCCGGGTGCTCTCCGAGCAGACCCGCCAGGACGAGACCGCCCTCCGCGCCCAGGTGGAGTGGTGCCGGGAGATCTGCCTGGAGTGCGCCCACGTCTTCGACGCCCACCCCGGCGCCGAGGGCAGTGCCCAGTCCTGCCGCGACTGCGCCCGCGCCTGCACGGACTTCCTCTCGACGCTCACCGCCTGATACGGGGAACCGTTCGGGGCGGGAGATCCACGCGGGGCCGGCGGAGCTCTGGAACCCCGGCTCTCAGGAAGGCTCCGTGAGCGGCCTCCCGAGCCGTAGGTTCCAGCGCCCCGCCCGGCCGCTGAGTTCGGTGACCGCCAGCGGTGGCACGTCCACGCGCCAGAACGCGGACTCCGGCGCCCCCAACACCCGTACCACCACGGCCCGGACGAGTTCCGGCTCGACGACGGCGACGGTCCGGCCGTCGTCCTGCGCGGCCGTCTCCAGCCACCGCGCGGCCCGGTCGCACAGGGCCCTTACCGACTCCCCGCCGTGCGGCGCGGCCTCCGGGTCGGCGAGCCAGCGGCCCACTGCCTCGGGTTCCCCGGCGCCCACCTCGGCGAGAGTCGCCCCGCGCCAACGGCCGACATCCAGACCGGCCAGCTCGGGTGCCTCCTCGGCGGCCAGCCCGAGCGCGGCGGCGGTCTCGTGACAGCGGACCGTGGGGGAGACCCGGGCCCGGTCCGGAGACTTCAGCGTGCCCGCCGCCGCGCTCGCCGCCCGCAGCCCGGACGGGTCGAGCGGGCATCCGTCGTCGAAGCGGGCCTCCCGCAGCGCCGCGTTCATCGCGGGTGAGATCAGCATCACTCGGCTTGTCATTCGCGCCCTCCCGATCGGGCGGCTCTCGCGCCCAACACCCGTGTCCTGTCCAGGGCATGACCATCGCACAGCGGTGTAGACCGACCGATTCAACGCCATGCGTCATCCGTGCGCCCTTGGCCGGAGAACCGCTTCGCGGTACCTTCTCGTCGATATCGACGACGGCCGACGGAAGCCGGTGGGAATCCGGCACGGTCGCGCCACTGTGAGCCCGGCACGATCCGCACCCTCCAAGCGCGGTGACGGACGGGCAAGTCAGACCCGTGGCCGTCGTCCAGTGCACCACCGAGACGGGACGCGAGTTCCCCCCAGGAGGTCATGTCATGGCGCAGTCCGCCGTCGCTCAGCCGACCGCTGCCCCCACCGCCCCCACGGCCGTTCCGGCCAAGCTGCCGATCAGTGCGATCGCCCCCTGGGCGGTCTTCTTCGGCATCCTGATGCTGGTCCTGCTCTACTTCGTCGGCGCCGAACAGGGCGCCACCTCCCTCGTGTCCGGCGAGGGCGTCCACGAATGGGTGCACGACGCCCGCCATCTGCTCGGCTTCCCCTGCCACTGACGGCCGAGGAAGCGTACGAGCCTGATGAACTCCGCAACGGTCAGGAACCTCCTGGTGCGCGGCATGCTCGCGGGACTCGCCGCAGGCCTGCTCGCCCTCGTCGTCGCCTACTTCCTGGGTGAACCACGCGTCGACCAGGCGATCGCGTTCGAGGAGGCCAACGCCCACGAACACGGCGGCGAGGAACTCGTCAGCCGCACCCTGCAGTCCACGGCTGGTCTGTCCACCGGCGTCCTCGTGTACGGTGTCGCGTTCGGCGGCATCGCGGCCCTCACGTACTGCTTCGCGCTCGGCCGGACCGGCCGCTTCGGGCCGCGCGCGAGCGCGCTGCTCCTGGCGGCGGCCGGGCTGGTCGCGGTCTACGTGGTTCCGTTCCTCAAGTACCCCGCCAACCCGCCCGCCGTGGGCGACCCAGACACCCTCGACCAGCGCACCACGCTGTACTTCCTGATGGTCGTACTCAGCGTGCTGCTGGCCGTCGGGACCGTCATCCTCGGCAAGCGCCTCGCGCCACGTCTGGGCAACTGGAACGCCACCGTCGCGGCGGGCGCGTTCTTCGTCCTGGTCGTCGGCACGGCGTATGCCCTGCTGCCGTCGTACAACAACGTTCCGGAAGGTTTCCCCGCCACACTGCTGTGGCAGTACCGGCTGGCCGCCCTCGCCGTGCAGGTGACCCTGTGGACCGCGTACGGTCTGCTCTTCGGGCTCCTGGCGGAGCGTGTCCTGGCTCCGCGCACGGCGGCCGGGCGCGAGGGGGCCGCCGCCCGTGCGACTCCCGTCCCGCACTGACCGGTTGAGCGCGGGAACGGCCCCCGGTTCCCACCGGGGGCCTTTTCCGTGGTACGGCTCGTCCTTCGTTGTTCCCAATTTCTGGAACACGTTCTACGGTGTGCGCCGTCAGGTCCGGCCTTGGGGAGCCAGGAGGCGCCGTGCATCTGGAATACACACCCGAGCAGCAGCGGCTGCGCACCGAACTACGCGCATACTTCGCCGAGTTGGTACCGGAAGGCGGGCACGCCCGATACGCCGAACCGGCCGCCCAGAAGCGTTTCTACCGCGAGACGATCCGGCGCCTCGGCACGGACGGCTGGCTCGGTGTCGGCTGGCCGAAGGAGTACGGCGGACGCGGGCTGACGCCCATGGAGCAGTTCATCTTCTTCGACGAGGCGGCCCAGGCGGGCGTCCCGCTGCCCCTGATGGCGCTCAACACGGTCGGCCCGACGATCATGCAGTTCGGGAGCGAGGAACAGAAGACGTACTTCCTGCCGCGCATCCTCTCCGGCGAGATCGACTTCGCGATCGGCTACAGCGAGCCCGACGCCGGCACGGACCTCGCCTCCCTGAAGACCCGCGCGGTCAGGGAGGGTGACGAGGCCACCGGCCACTACACGGTCAACGGCCAGAAGATCTGGACCACGAACGGCGACACCGCGGACTGGGTGTGGCTGGCCGTGCGCACCGACCCGGAAGCCCCGCCCCACAAGGGCATCACGATGCTCCTGGTCCCGACCACCGACCCCGGCTACTCCTGCACCCTGATCAACACCCTCGCCTCGCACGACACCACCGCCAGCTACTACGAGAACATCCGCGTCCCCGTCTCCCACCGCGTCGGTGAGGAGAACAAGGGCTGGCGGCTGATCACCAACCAGCTCAACCACGAACGCGTCACTCTCGCCGCCCACGGCACCATGGCCATCCGCGCCCTGCACGACGTGCAGCGCTGGGCCATGGAGACCAAGCTCGCCGACGGCCGCCGCGTCATCGACCTGCCCTGGGTGCGCCGCCGCCTCGCCCAGACCCATACGAAGCTCGACGCGATGAAGCTGCTCAACTGGCAGATGGTGAACGCCCTCCAGGAGGGCACCCTCACCCCCCAGGACGCCTCCGCCGTCAAGGTCTACGGCTCCGAGGCGCGCCGCGAGGCCTACGCCTGGCTCATGGAGACCGTCGCCGCGGCCGGCGCCCTGAAGGACGGCTCCGCGGGCGCCGTCCTCCATGGCGAACTGGAACGCGGCTACCGCTCGGCCGTGATCTTCACCTTCGGCGGCGGCAACAACGAGATCCAGCGCGAGATCATCTCGTGGATCGGCCTGGGGATGCCGCGCGTGCGCCGTTAGTGATGTGACCACAGGCGCTGCGGCGAGGTTGCCCGGGTCGCGTTCGGCCATCGATCACACGCCGTCCTGTGGGTTCAGGTCCGGTGCGTAGGCGGGCAGCTGGAACACCGTGAGCCAGTCGGCGTTCGCACGACGGGGCACACCGCTCCGCCAACGGGCCGGGCTGCAGGGCTGCTGCCGGGCTACCGGCCGACCGCAGCCGAATGCGGACGCTGCGGTGCCGCGGGCACGGCCGGCGCGGCAGGCCGGTTGCGTGCCAGCATGATCGTGGGCACCGCAGCGAGGACGAAGAGTACTCCCGCCATCGCGACGTAGAGGTACACGCCGGTCGCCGTGCTCACCGGGGCGCCGTCGGCAAAGGTTCCGGGAACAAGGGTCGCTTTGAGCACCTCGCCCCCGGCGATGTTGAAGACGACCGAGCCGAGGGCGAGTACGACCGACACCAGACCGGCGATCGTGCCCTGCCGCTCGGGTGCTTCGAGGCTGGTCGCCAGGTTGTAGCCGGAGGCGCCGATCGCGCCGGCGGCCATGCCGAGCATGGCGCCGCAGGCGATCGCCAGCGGGAGCGCTGACACGCCCGCCAGCATCGCGAAGGTCGCCACTGTCCCGACGGTGATGCCGCCGAGGAGGGGCAGTGCGGGACCGAACCGCCCCGCGATCCATCCGGCGCACATGCCGCCGATGACGATGCCGAGATTGGGCGTGGCGAGCAGCACTGCGACCGCCTCTCCGTCGCCCAGCCCGTAACCGAGCCCCAGGTCGGGGGGCACCTGGGCGATGATGCTCGTCAGTTGCAGCATGCTTCTGAAGGAGCCTGCTGCCAGTACCAGGGCCAGCAGCGTCAGCAGGATCGGGCGGCTGAGGGCCCGGATGTCGATGATGGGTTCGTCGACCCGCAGCGCGAGGAACGCCCAGCCGGTCAGTGCGGCGGCACCGGCCGCCAGCAGCGCGATCATGCCCCCGGACAGCCATCCGAGGTCGCTCCCGAGGCTTGTGTAGGCGAGCACCGCGCCGAGGCCGCCGCCGAGCAGGAGCGCCCCGCGCACGTCGATCCGGCCGGGCTTGCGGATCGGCGACTCCGGGATGAAGGAGCGCACGCACAGGGCGGCCGCCGCGGCGAGCAGCGCCGCCACGATGAACACGCTCCGGTAGCCGAACGCATCGATGACCGGCTGCATCAGGAACGGCTCGATGATCCCGACGATCGACGATCCGGACGTCACAAGCCCGACCACGGCCATCGCCACCCGCGGGGTGCAGATCTGGCGTGCGAGGGCCACCGTGAGGAAGACCGCGGCGAAGGCGGCGCCTTGGAGGAAGCGCCCCACCAGGAAAATCCAGACGTTGGGGGCAGCGAGGCAGACCAGCGCTCCTGTGCATGCGAGGAGCAGCGTGCCGATGAGTATCCGGCGCTTGCCGAAGATGTCGGAACTCTTCGCGAGCAGCGGCGACCAGATGGCCCCGGCCAGCAGCGCGCTTGCATTGAGCCATGCGGCCTGGTCGGTGTCGAAATGGTCCAGTAACTGGGGCAGGACCATCATGGGCGAGCCGATGACCACGTCGGCCAGGACGTTGGCGAGGGTGAGAACGGCCGCCCAGAGGATGAGCCGCTTACTCCAGCGGTGCTCCTGGGCGCCGTGGGCGGGCTTTTCCAGCGTGTCTTCCACTATGCATTCTCTCCAGGGCATGGGGGTGAGGTCCCGGCGAGCGGCACGCCCCGTTGGCGGCGCGGTCGGCGCGGGTTGCCGGTTGAACCGACTTTTGGGGAGTGGGCACATGCGGACGCCCGTTTCCGGGCGGTCGCGCCCGATCAGCAACGGCCGGTGGCAGCGCCGTTCGCATCGCGCCGGGTTCAGGGCGCGCCGGTGCCGGATGCTTGCAGCGCCTTGTTGCGGGCGGCAATGGCAGCCCAGGTGGTCGGCAGCATGCGGTCGCGACCGCTGTAGACACGGTCCTGGGCGAAAGTGACATAGGGGCGCTGCCGGGCCTCGTACCGTGCGAACGCGGCGGTGTGGTCATTGCCGCACCGTTCGAGTTCTTCGGCGAGAAAGCGGGCGCCGGTGAGCGCGAGTGAGGTGCCCCGGCCGGACAGGAAGGCCGGGCTGTACCCGGCGTCCCCGACGAGGACGACGCGGCCGCGGTGCCAGGAGGGCAGGTGGATCTGGCTCGCGGAGGTGAAGTAGAAACCAGGATCGGCGCGGGCCGCATCGAGCAGCTCCGGGATCCGCCACGACCGGTAGCCCGCGAAGGCGTCGATGAGGATCTTCTTCTGGGTGTCCAGGTCGTGGTGGTCGTAGTCGATCCGTTCCGAGCGGAACTGGAAGACCGCAACGGCCTTGCCCTGGTACCGGAAGATGCCTGCCATCCGGCTGGGGACGTTGTATATCGAGTTGGCGCCCTCGGATTGCGCCTCGCCGGGGTGGTCGGCGAGGGCGAAGTAGACACCGAGGTGCCGGAGGTAGTCCTCCTCGGGCCCGAACACCAGCCTGCGTACCGCGGAGTGCTGGCCGTCGGCACCGATCACCAGGTCGTACCGCCCGGTGCGGCCCGACGCGAAACGCACGTCGACACCGCCGCCGTCGACGCCGCTGTCGGCCAGTGTCTCGATCGAGTCGCGGAAGCGGATCGCCGCGGTGTCCGGGAGCGCATCGGCGAGGATACGCACGAGGTCCTCGCGGAGGAGCTCGATGTCGTCATCGGAGTCGCTGATCTCCGCCATCGGGATCCGGGCCACCGGCTCGCCCTCGCTGTCGACGAACTGGGTGAGTTCGGACATCCGGACCCGTTGCTTCTGGATCTTCGCGAGCAGTCCCATCCTGTCCGCGGTCTCGATCGCGTCACCGCGGATGTCGATGGGTGTGCCTGTGAGCCGGAGGTGGCGCGCGTACTCGACAACGGTGACGTCGTGGCCGCGGGTGCCGAGCTCAAGTGCGCCGGCGAGCCCGGCGATACCGGCTCCGGAGACAAGGATGTTCACGTGTGTGCTCCAGGTTTCGCTGAGGTGGGTGTGCGATCGGATCGGCCGCCGCTCGCCGGTCAGGCAGGCGAACCGGCGGAGCGGTGCGGCCGGCGGGCAGGCCGCTGCCGCGACGGTCCGACAACTAAAGAAACAAACTGTCGCTTTTAGCGAGCTTACTTACCACCGGCTTGCACCGCAACGCCGCACCTGGCGACAATCGGCACCCGAGCGGAGAACAGGAGGTGAGCGCGGCGATGACCAACGGGACCGCTGACCGGCCGCCCGCACGGCGCCCCGGTGGCCGCACCGCGCGGGTGAGGGCGCAGATCCTCGCCGCGACCGTCGAGCTCGTGGCGCGCGACGGCATCGCGGGCTTCCGCTACGAGGAGGTCGCCGAGTTCGCCGGCGTGCACAAGACCAGCGTCTACCGCAACTGGCCCGACCGCGAGGAGCTGGTGGTCGAAGCCCTGCTGCGCTACGCCGAGGATCTCGCCTCGGTCGCCGACACCGGCGACATCCACCGGGACCTGGTGGACTTCCTGCTGGCCCTCGCCGGTGGCCTGGAAACGCCGTTCGGCCGGACGCTCGAACAGGCCATCCAGCCCGCCCGCCAAAGCGCCACCGTCCAGGCGCTGACCAAGATCCTCGACCAGCGCGTGGCCGCCATGCGGCGGCGGGTGGACAGCGCCGTCGACCGGGGTGAACTCCCCCCGGTCGACAGCTCCTTCCTCGGCGAGATGCTCTCCGGCCCGGTGCACCTCATCGTCAACCGCGGCATGCGCCCGTTCACCCGCGCGGATGCGGAGCGCATCGTCGACGTGGTGCTCGCCGGTATCCGGGCCACGGCACCGCAGGTCTGAGCAATCGTCCTGGCCGCACCGTTCAGGCCGAAGGCCGGAGCGCCCGTCATGTCCGCGCTCAACATCCTCTTCACGGACGCCGCGGCGGACCGGTACATCGCCGAACACCGCATCGCCGCCGAACTGGTGGGCCTGGACCCCGAGGAGGTCCCGGGCGATCAGGAGGAGTTGGCCGCCTACTTCGTGCGGGTGCTGCCGGAGCCGGCCGCCGGACCCGAGGCGCGGGAGGTCGACGACTTCCTGCGCACGCCCCCCACGCACCCGTTGCTCGTCCCGGCGCGCGCCCTGCTGTGGCGGCGCGTGGCGAACCTGGCGTACGCCTCCCTGCCGCCGTACGCCCATGAGCTGTACGGCAGACGGGCCCCGTCACCGGCCGTGGTGACCGTCGCCTGCGCCTCACCGGCACCCTGCTGCGCTGCGTTCCCGCACGTCTGCGCTGGCAACTCCCGCCCAAACACATCATCCGCGCCATGCGGCGGCTCGGTCCCGGTTCGCGCCCGGCACCGTACAAAGTCGTGCGATAGCCCGCCATACTGGACGGGACCGGGGAGGGCGGGGCCGGACACACGGGGGCGATCGCAGGCGATGGGGGACACCAGGCTGATCCAGGGCCGGTATCGGTTGCTCGATCTGATCGGGCGGGGTGGGATGGGCGAGGTCTGGCGCGCAAGAGACGAGTCACTGGGCCGGCACGTCGCCGTGAAGTGCCTCAATCCCCTGAACACGCAGCACGACCAGGCCTTCACACGGGTCCTGCGGGAGCGGTTCCGCCGCGAGGCCCGTGTGGCCGCCGCACTCCAGCACCGCGGAGTGACCGTCGTCCACGACTTCGGGGAGGCCGACGGGGTGCTCTACCTCGTCATGGAGCTCCTCGAGGGCCGTAATCTCAGCCAGCTCCTGGAGGACAACAAGCAGCACCCGCTGCCCGTCGACGACATCGTCGAGATCGCCGACCAGGCCGCCGCCGCCCTCGCCTACACCCACCAGCAGGGCATCGTGCACCGCGACCTGAAGCCCGCGAACATCATGCGGCTCACCGAAGGCACGGTGAAGATCTGCGACTTCGGCATAGCGCGCCTCGGCCACGACATCGGCTTCACCTCGCGCCTCACCGGCACCGGCATCGCCATGGGCACCCCCCACTACATGTCGCCGGAACAGATCGGCGGCGACCAGGTCGACCACCGCAGCGACCTGTACTCGTTCGGGTGCGTGCTGTACGAGATCGCCACCGGCGTACCGCCGTTCGACCTCGACGACGCGTGGGCGGTCCTCGTCGGCCACCGCGACACCCCGCCGGAGCCGCCGCGCAGCCACCGCTCCGAGCTGCCCGGGTACGTGGAGCGGATCATCCTGGACCTGCTCGCCAAACAGCCGGGCGAACGACCGCAGGACGCCCGGGAGCTGGGCCGCAGGATCCATGAGGGCCGCACGGCGTCCTTCCGCGTCCCGACGGCCGTGCCGCGCCCTGTCACGTCCTCGGCTCAGGCGCACCTGGTCGCGCCGTCGGCCCCGACGCGCCCCGAGCAGCCTCTGTCCCGCGAGCCCGGCCTGCCGTCATGGACCCGGGGTATGACCACGGGCCACAAGGCGGCGGGCAGAGGACTGCGCACCACCCCGCCGGACGCCTCGGCGGGCCTCACCGGCGACTGGATCGTCCGCCCCGCCACGGGCCGTGCCGAGGAACCCGTCCGCACCGAACGCCCCACCCCGCCACCGGAAGTCGTCACCGCCCTGGCCGGCCGGCACAACGCGGGCCTCAGCCTGGGCCGCCTCGGCCGCTGGACAGAGGCGGGCGAGGTGCACCGCGCGGTCGCCGCCGAACGCGAGCACGTCCTCGGTCCCGATCACCCCGATACCCTCGCCAGCCGTTACGAGGTCGGCTTCACCCTCAGCCGCACCGGCCGCCCCGCCGACGCCCTGCGCGAGTACACGCACGTCGCCCGGACCCGGGAGCGGGCGCTCGGCCCCGACCACCCCGACACGCTCACCGTCCGGCAGGAAACGGCGTACGTGCTCGGCCAGTTGGGCCGGCACTTCGAGGCCCACCAGGCGTACGCCTCCGTCCTCGCGGCGCGCGAGCACGTCATGGGGCCCGACCACCCCGACACGCTCCGCTGCCGCCACAACCTCGCCTTCAACCTGAGCCGGCTCGGGCGTCTGGAGGAGTCGTACGAGATGGCTTCCGACGTGGCCCTCGCCCGCGCCGGGGTGCTCGGCCCGAACCACCCCGACACCCTCGTCACCCGGTACGAGGTCGCCTACCTGCTCGGCCAGCTGGGGCGCTGGCCGGAGGCCCTGCGCATGTACCAGGAGGTCGCCGAGTCCCGCGCGAAGGCCCTCGGCCCCGACCACCCGGACACCCTCGCCAGCCGCTACGAGGTCGGCATCAGCCTCGGCCGGCTCGGTCGCAGCGCCGACGCGCTCACGCTCTACCGGGCCCTCGTCGACGACCGGACCCGCGTCCACGGCCCCGCCCACCCCGAGACCCTGCGCGCCCGCCACGGCCTCGGTGTCAACCTCGGCCGGCTCGGCCGCTGGGAGGAGGCCCTCGCCGAGTCCCGCGACGTGTGCGCCATCCGCGAGCGCGTCCTCGGCCCCGACCACCCGGACACCCTGGTCAGCCGCCGCGAGGTCGCCGTCGGCCTGGGCTGGCTGGGCCGCTGGCCCGACGCCCTCACCGAGTACCGGCGGGTGGCCGACGCCCGCGAGCGCGTCCTCGGCGCCGCCCACCCCGACGCCCTCGCCAGCCGCAACGACGAGGCCCACTGCCTGGAGCAGCTGGGACGCGGCACGGAGGCGGTGGAGCTGTACCGCAGAGTGGCGGTGCTGCGACAGCAGCCCTGAGGGACGGTCCGGCACGGCACCGGGGTTTCCGGCGGTCGCTGGGCCACCTGCCCCGTCCCTCTGGCCGGTCAGGATCGCCGCGTGTTACGAAGAGCCATGCCAGTACACAGAGCCATGCCAGTACCTGAGGAATCCGTACCTGAGGAATCCGTGCGTGTGGAATCCGTGCGTGTGGAATCCGTGCGTGTGGAATCCGTGCGTGTGGAATCCGTGCGTGTGGAATCCGTACGTGAGGGACGACGTTCGTACGACGCCGTGATCGTCGGCGGCGGCCACAACGGGCTGGTCGCCGCCGCCTACCTCGCCCGCGCCGGTCGGTCGGTGCTCGTGCTGGAGCGGCTGGCGACCACCGGGGGCGCCGCCGTGTCCACGCGGCCGTTCGCCGGGGTCGACGCGCGGCTGTCGCGCTACTCGTACCTGGTCAGCCTGCTGCCCCGGAAGATCGTCCGCGACCTCGGCCTGGACTTCAGGGTCCGCGGGCGCACGATCTCCTCGTACACGCCCGTGGAACGCGACGGGCGCCCCACCGGACTCCTCGTGGGCGGTGGTGAGCGGCGCACGCGGGAGGCGTTCGCGCGGCTGACCGGCTCGGACCGCGAGTACGAGGCCTGGCAGCGCTTCTACGACATGACGGGCCGAGTCGCCCAGCGGGTCTTCCCCACTCTGACGGAGCCTCTGCCCACCCGCGACGAACTGCGCGCCCGCGTCGACGACGAGGGCGCCTGGCGGGCGCTCTTCGAAGAGCCGATCGGCGTGGCCATCGAGGAGCGCTTCACCGACGACCTGGTCCGCGGCGTCGTCCTCACTGACGCCCTGATCGGCACCTTCGCCGACGCCCACGACCCCGCCCTGTCGCAGAACCGCTGCTTCCTCTACCACGTGATCGGCGGCGGAACGGGAGCCTGGGACGTACCCGTCGGCGGCATGGGCGCCCTCACCGACGCGCTGGCCACGGCCGCGAGGAACGCGGGTGCCGTGCTCGCCACGGGGCACGAGGCGGTTCGGATCGAGACCGACGGGCGGGCCGCCGAGGTCACGTACCGGACGGCGGACGCGGAGGGTGTGGTCGCCGCCCGCCATGTCCTGGTGAACGCCTCCCCCCGGGAACTGGCCTCCCTCACCGGGGACGAGCCGCCCACCCCCGCCGAGGGCGCGCAGCTCAAGGTCAACATGCTGCTCACGCGGCTGCCCGCGCTGCGCGACGACTCGGTCGACCCGCGCGACGCCTTCGCCGGGACCTTCCACATCGCCGAGGGCTACGAGCAACTGGCGACCGCGCACGCCGAGGCGGCGGCCGGGACGCTGCCCGCGGCCCCGCCCTCGGAGATCTACTGCCACTCCCTCACCGACCCGACCATCCTCGGCCCCGGCCTGGTCGAACAGGGCTTCCAGACGCTCACCCTCTTCGGCCTGCACACCCCCGCCCGGCTCTTCGCGCACGACAACGACTCCGTCCGCGAGGAACTGCTGAAGTCGACCCTCGCCCAGCTCGACGCGCACCTCGCCGAACCGATCACCGACTGCCTGGCCACCGACGCCGACGGCCGCCCGTGCATCGAGGCCAAGACCCCGCTCGACCTGGAGCACGGCCTGCGGCTGCCGGGCGGCAACATCTTCCACCGCGAGCTCTCCTGGCCGTACGCCCAGGACGGCACCGGCCGCTGGGGCGTGGAGACCCGGCACTCGAACGTCCTGCTGTGCGGCGCGGGCGCGGTGCGCGGCGGCGGAGTCAGCGGCGTGCCCGGCTACAACGCGGCGATGGCGGTACTGGAAGACCTGGGCGCCGCCGTGGCGGGCCGGGATCCGTCGCCATAAATCTGACGGGGCATCAGGAAACCCCTTCCTTCGTCCGGAGGACTGCGGCATCCTGCGCCCATGCAGACGGAGCTGAGCAAGACACTCGGAGTCGAGCACGCCGTCTTCGGCTTCACGCCGTTCCCCGCCGTCGCCGCGGCCATCAGCCGGGCCGGCGGCTTCGGGGTGCTCGGCGCGGTCCGCTACACGGCCCCCGACGAACTCAAACGCGACCTCGACTGGATCGAGGCCCACGTCGACGGCCGGCCGTACGGCCTGGACGTCGTCATGCCGGCCAAGAAGGTGGAAGGCGTCACCGAGGCCGACGTCGAGGCGATGATCCCGGAGAGCCACCGGCAGTTCGTCAAGGACACCCTCACCCGGTACGGCGTGCCCGAACTCGCCGAGGGCGAGACCTCCGGGTGGCGCATCACCGGCTGGATGGAGCAGGTCGCCCGCACCCAGCTCGACGTCGCCTTCGACTACCCGATCAAGCTGCTCGCCAACGCGCTCGGATCACCGCCGACCGACGTCATCGACCGCGCCCACGAGCAGGACGTACTCGTCGCCGCGCTCGCGGGCAGCGCCCGGCACGCCCGCAAGCACGCGGACGCGGGCATCGACGTCGTCGTCGCGCAGGGCTACGAGGCCGGCGGCCACACCGGAGAGATCGCCTCCATGGTGCTCACCCCCGAAGTCGTGGACGCCGTCGACCCGTTGCCCGTCCTGGCCGCCGGCGGTATCGGCAGCGGCCGGCAGGTGGCGGCAGCACTCGCTCTCGGTGCCCAGGGTGTGTGGCTGGGCTCCATATGGCTGACCACCACCGAGGCCGAGCTCCCCTCACCCAGGCTGATCGAGAAGCTGTTCGCCGCCGGATCGGGCGACACCGTCCGCTCCCGTGCGCTCACCGGAAAGCCCGCACGACAGCTCCGTACCGAATGGACCGACGCCTGGGACGACCCCGAGGGGCCGGGCGCCCTCCCCATGCCGCTGCAGGGCCTGCTGGTCGCCGAGGCCGTCTCCCGCATCCAGAAGTACGAGGTGGAGCCGCTCCTCGGCACCCCGGTCGGGCAGATCGTCGGCCGGATGAACAGTGAGCGCAGCGTCCAGGCGGTCTTCGACGACCTCACGCGCGGCTTCGAGAAGGCCGTCGACCGCGTCAACCGGATCGCCGGAAGGAGTGCCGAACAGTGAACCAAGCACCTCACGGCTTCTGGGCCCAGGCCACCGCCGACCCGGACCGCACCGTCATCGTCGCGCCCGACGGCGAGGAGTGGACCGCCGGACGCCTCCACGCGGACGCCAACCGCCTCGTCCACGGGCTGCGCGCGGCCGGACTGGAACGCGGCGACGCCTTCGCGGTCGTGCTCCCGAACGGCGTGGAGTTCTTCACCGCGTACCTGGCCGCCAGCCAGGCCGGCCTCTACCTCGTCCCCGTCAACCACCACTTCGTGGGCCCCGAGATCGCCTGGATCGTGTCCGACTCGGGCGCCAAGGTGCTGATCGCGCACGAGCGGTTCGCCGAGGCCGCGCAGCACGCCGCCGACGAGGCCGGGCTGCCCGGCAGCCACCGGTACGCGGTCGGCACGGTCGAGGGCTTCCGCCCGTACGGCGAACTCCTCGACGGACAGCCGGAGTCGGCGCCCATGGACCGCACCCTCGGCTGGGTCATGAACTACACCTCGGGCACGACCGGCCGCCCGCGCGGCATCCGGCGCCCGCTGCCCGGCAGACTCCCCGAGGAGTCCTACCTCGGCGGCTTCCTCGCCATCTTCGGCATCCAGCCGTACGACGACAACGTCCACCTCGTCTGCTCGCCGCTCTACCACACGGCGGTCCTGCAGTTCGCGGGCGCGTCCCTGCACATCGGGCACCGGCTGGTGCTGATGGACAAGTGGACACCGGAGGAAATGCTCCGTCTCATCGACACCCACCGGTGCACGCACACCCATATGGTCCCCACACAGTTCCACCGCCTCCTGGCCCTGCCGGACCACATCAGGCAGTCGTACGACGTGTCGTCCATGCGGCACGCCATCCACGGTGCCGCCCCCTGCCCGGACCATGTGAAGCGGGCCATGATCGAGTGGTGGGGCCACAGCGTCGAGGAGTACTACGCGGCCAGCGAGGGAGGCGGTGCCTTCGCCACCGCCGAGGACTGGCTGAAGAAGCCCGGCACCGTCGGCAAGGCCTGGCCCATCAGCGAGCTCGCCGTCTTCGACGACGACGGCAACCAACTGGGGCCCGGTGAACTCGGCACCGTCTACATGAAGATGAGCACCGGCGGATTCTCATACCACAAGGACGAGACCAAGACGAAGAAGAACCGCATCGGCGACCTCTTCACCGTCGGCGACCTCGGCTACCTCGACGAGGACGGCTACCTCTTCCTCCGCGACCGGAAGATCGACCTGATCATCTCCGGAGGCGTCAACATCTACCCGGCCGAGATCGAGGCCGCCCTGCTCACCCACCCCGCCGTCGCCGACGCGGCCGCGTTCGGCATCCCGCACGACGACTGGGGCGAGGAGGTGAAGGCCGTGGTCGAGCCCGCCCCGGGATTCCTGCCCGGCCCGACGCTCGCCGACGAGATCCTGAACCACTGTGCGCGCGGGCTCGCCGGATACAAGCGGCCCAAGAGCGTCGACTTCATCGAGGCGATGCCCCGCGACCCCAACGGCAAGCTCTACAAACGACGGCTTCGCGAGCCGTACTGGGAGGGACGGGCCAGGACGGTGTGACAGTCGCCTTGGCGCCGGCCGATGTGCCGAGCCCGGCCCGGGGGAGTGGGAAGAGTGTGGTGCCGCCACAGGCAGCGGCACCACACTCCCGCACTTCAGCGCGCTTCACACGACTCAGCGCTGTTCGCTCACCCGGACCACCCTGAGCTTCGGCGAGGACAGGATGTCCTTCTCGCAGAACCGCGACGTCACCCACCGCTCACCGGAGAACAGCCGCGTCTGGTCGCTGTAGTGCGGCGAGTTCGGGTTCGACGACTGGGAGTACGTCAGGAGGGTGCGTGCCACCGGGCAGCGGCTGCCGTCCCAGCCGACCGCCTGGAGGTGGCTGGAGCCGAACGGCACCTCCGTATAGCCGCCGCCCGTCGCGTTCCACGTGGGCTCAAGGACGTTCCACACCCCGGCCCTCCCCGAGCCGCCGGGTACCGGGACGCGCTCGCCGCCACGGACGACGAACTGGTGCGCGCCGAGCTTCGCGTCCAAGGGGATGCCTGCGGCCCGCAGTTCCGCCACCGCGTCGGCGAGGGCCGTCGCGAATTCGGGTGCGTCCGTGTCCAGTGTGTTCGGTGTACGTACCGGGTCCGCCGCCGAGAACGGCACCTTCCACAGCCGGTCGGCGGGCAGCTTCCGCCATAACCGGTCGAAGAGCAGCGCTCCCCGGCTGCCGGTGTCCATGGTGCGGTCCCAGGCCTTGATCACCCCGCACGCCTCCGACACGTCCACAGCCTTGCCGTCGCTGCCCGTCGCCGTGCCGCCGGGCAGCGCGGCACACGCCCGCGCCACGTCCTCGGCGGCGAGGTCACCCGCGGGTACCCGGTTGGCGAACTGCTGCCGTTGCAGGTCCCCTACGGTCAGATCCCCCCGCTCGGCCATCGCCGCCACGTCCTCGATGCCGCCGCGGGTGCGCAGACCGAGCTCGGTGCCCACCGTGCCGAAGATCCGCTCGTACCCGGTGATCGGCCGGTCGGCGTTGGTCATCCAGGCGGTGCCGTTCGAGTTCTCCACGTACGGCGCGTCCTTGAGCGTCGGCATCCTCGACGGTCCGAAGATGCCCGGCCGTACGGCGTCGGGGTCGCTGCCGAGGGCGCAGTCGCCGCGCGAGCCGTCGAGGATCGCGATCCCGGACGCCGGATACGTCGTCCTGCCGAGCGCCGTGGAGCAGCGCTCCGCCAGCTCGTCGGTGATTCGGGGAACCACCTGCGACTGGGTGTAGAGGGAGTGCCCCGCGCGGTCGGCGGCGATCGTGTTCACCCAGGGGATGCCCTGGTGCCGGGCGAGGGACTTCAGCACGTCGTCCGTGCTGCGCGCCTTGCTGAAGCCGAGTGAGGTGTCGGCGAAGCGCAGGTTCGCCGCGTTGGGGTCGTACAGGGCGTACGCGTTCGTGGTGGTCCACGGCAGCGGGACCTGGGGGCTCAGGGAGGTGACGACAGGGCCGTAGCGGGTCCACCACTGGGTGCGGGTCACCGGCGTGCCGTCCTTGACGGGCACCGTCACGCTCCGTTTCGTCATGCGTTCCGGCTTTCCGTCCACGAGGTACGTCGTCGGATCGGCCGGATCCAGCGTCAGCTGGTGGAAGTTGGCCGGAATGCCGGTGGAGACGGTGTGGCTCCAGGCCACGTTCGCGTTGAACCCGATGGAGATCGTCGGAATGCCGAGCAGAGTGCCGCCCGAGACGTTCAGCTCACCGGGGATCGTCTGCTGCGACTGCCAGAACCGGCGCGCTCCCTGCCAGGGATAGTGGGGGTTTCCCAGCAGCAGCCCGCGCCCGTTCGCCGTCGTGTCGCCGCGGAAGGCGACCGCGTTCGAGCCCATGTCGCCGGTGCCCCACAGTTCGCGCGCCGCGCCGGCGACAGCCTTCGCGACAGGCGCGCGCGAGGCCGCCGAGCCGCCGGCGGTGGTGGCGGCGGATCCGGAGGGCGGCTGCGCGGTCGTGATGGTGTCCACGAAGCGTCCCTCGCCCGAGATCGCGGCGACGGCGTAGCCGCGGACGGCCACGTCGAGCTCGGTGACCGGCCGGACCCAGGAGGCGCCCGCGCACCCGGGGTCCGTGATCTTGTTCTGCTTCAGCCAGGCGTTGTAGCCCGCCGCCCAGCCGCGCATCATGTCCCGGACGTCGCGGCTCGGTCCCACCGGGGCAGGTTCGGTGAGCAGCTTCTCCACGGTGCGGCTCTCGCGGACACCCCGGAAGTACAGGTCGCTGGTCAGGTTCGTACGGGCCGCCGAGAGTTCGCCGTCGGCGATCGCATCGGCGCCGAAGTGCCGCGATCGCTCGCCGCGCAGGGTCACGAAGCCCTCGGCGAGCGTGCACACCTCGTCGGCGGCCTGCGCCCAGCCGGTGCCGAAGCCAAGGTTCGGGTAGTCATCCGCCACGATGTGCGGTATGCCGTACTCGG
Organism: Streptomyces sp. KM273126; assembly: GCF_004337435.2. NCBI lineage: Bacteria > Bacillati > Actinomycetota > Actinomycetes > Kitasatosporales > Streptomycetaceae > Streptomyces > Streptomyces sp. KM273126. Next base: position 2,204,963 of record NZ_SJXB02000002.1, read on the forward strand.
TGTAACGGATGTCGGCGGACAGGCCACCGTGGGACGGGCGTTGCCCGCGTGCCGACTCGTCCGCGGTGGCCGAGGGCAGGATGGCCGATGCCGTGAACAGGGCGACAGCCGAGACGACGAACTGTCTCAGACGGGTGCGCATGATGCCTCCCAATGTCGTTGAGAACAGGGACGGTTGAGCGTTCCGTGGTGTCCAGCGGTTGTTGCTGCCTGCGATCTTCCTTGAAGGGGACTCAGCGCCCCCTGGCCGAAGTTGAGCCACTTCAGGCCATGTGCGCGGCGCGCTTGACCCTGCTCCTGCGGCGCAACGAGGATCACGCCAAGGCAAGCGGGACGAAGGAGCAGGGCATGACGGTGGCGGCCGGTCGCAGCGTGACGGTGGACGGGGTGCTGCGGCGCAGCGCCCGGCGGACCCCCGCCCGCGTCGCGGTCCACTACGGCGAGCGGTCCTGGACGTATGCGGCGCTGGAGGACGCCGTCTCCCGTGCCGCCCAGGTGCTGCGTGACACCGGGCTCGCCCCGGGCGACCGCGTCGGCGCCTACGGCCACAACTCGGACGCCTACCTGATCGCCTTCCTGGCCTGCGCCCGCGCCGGGCTGGTCCACGTCCCCGTCAACCACAACCTGACCGGCGACGATCTGACGTACATCCTCGACCAGTCCGGCAGCACACTCGTCCTCACCGACCCGCACCTGGCGGACCGCCTTCCCGGCTCCGTCCGCACCCTGGCGCTGCGCGACACCGACGACTCGCTGCTCGCACGGCTCGACACCACCGCCCCGTACGACGGGGAGGAGCCGCGCGCCGGGGATCTCACACAGTTGCTGTACACCTCGGGCACCACCGCGCTCCCCAAGGGCGCGATGATGACGCACCGGGCGCTCGTGCACGAGTACCTCAGCGCGATCGCCGCCCTCGACCTCCAGGCGGGCGACCGGCCCGTGCACGCGCTCCCGCTGTACCACTCGGCGCAGATGCACGTCTTCCTGCTGCCGTACCTGGCGGTGGGCGCCGAGAACGTCATCCTCGACGCACCCGACGGCGACACGCTCTTCGACCTGATCGAGACCGGCCGCGCGGACAGCGTGTTCGCCCCGCCCACCGTGTGGATCGGTCTGTCCCACCGCCCCGACTTCGCCACCCGCGACCTGAGCGGACTGCGCAAGGCGTACTACGGGGCGTCGATCATGCCGGTGCCCGTCCTGGAGCGGCTGAAGGAGCGGCTGCCCAAGCTGGCCTTCTACAACTGCTTCGGGCAGAGCGAGATCGGCCCTCTGGCGATGGTCCTGGGGCCGTACGAACACAAGGGGCGGATGGACTCCTGCGGACGGCCCGTGCTGTTCGTCGAGGCGCGGGTCGTCGACGAGCACGGCCAGGACGTGCCCGACGGGGAGCAGGGCGAGATCGTCTACCAGTCGCCGCAGTTGTGCGAGGGCTACTGGGAGAAGCCGGACGAGACGGCTGAGGCCTTCCGTGACGGCTGGTTCCACTCCGGGGACCTCGCCGTGCGCGACGCCGAGGGGTTCTTCACGATCGTCGACCGGGTGAAGGACGTCATCAACTCCGGCGGTGTCCTGGTCGCCTCACGCCAGGTCGAGGACGCGCTCTACACGCACGATCAGGTCGCCGAGGTCGCGGTGATCGGCCTCCCCGACGAGAAGTGGATCGAGGCCGTGACCGCCGTGGTCGTCCCCCGCGGCGAGGTGACGGAGGACGACCTCCTGGCCCACGCCCGCGAGAAACTCCCCGGCTTCAAGGCCCCCAAGAGGGTCCTGTTCGTGGACGAACTACCGCGCAACGCGAGCGGAAAGATCTTGAAGCGAGAGCTGCGGGACCGGTTCGCGGAGGAGCGGGGCTCGAATGTGCGGTGACGGTGAGGGGTGACGCTGGGGGTGCGGGGTGACGTTGGAGGGAGCGAGGCGGGGCTGAATCGCTCCGTCCGGGTGCTGGGATTCTCAGCCGAAGCCGGGCACCAACAGCCCTGTCTCGGGGGGCCTCCCGCCAGGGGGCTTCTGACGGATCTCCGCGGCGTCGCGACGCCCGGCACGCTCCCCCGCTGCCTTGAGGGCGTGGGAGGTACCCCCACTCGCCGCACGGCGCGCAGGGACGGGTGGCTCCGCCACATGACCCTCCACGCCGCACGCCGAGAGCACACACCGAACGCCGCTTCTTCTTCCACGGAGATCCGTCAGAAGCCCCCTAGTCCAAGCGCGGACGCAGGTCGACGATCCGCTTGATCTTTCCCACGGACCGCTCCAGGGACTCCGGTTCGACGATCTCGACCCCGACCGACACTCCGATCCCGTCCTTCACGGCAGCCGCGATGACCCGTGCGGCCTCGTCCCGGAGCTCCGGCGTGGCCCCGGCCCGCGCCTCGGCCCGCACGGTGAGCGCGTCGAGGCGGCCCTCGCGGGTCAGCCGCAGCTGGAAGTGCGGGGCGACGCCCGGGGTGCGAAGGACGATCTCCTCGATCTGGGTGGGGAACAGGTTCACCCCGCGCAGGATCACCATGTCGTCGCTGCGTCCGGTGACCTTCTCGATGCGCCGGAACATACGAGCGGTGCCCGGCAGCAGTCGGGTGAGGTCCCGGGTCCGGTACCGGATCACCGGCATGGCCTCCTTGGTGAGGGAGGTGAACACGAGCTCGCCCTTCTCACCCTCGGGCAGCACCTCACCCGTGAACGGATCGACGACCTCCGGGAAGAAGTGGTCCTCCCACACATGCAGCCCGTCCTTCGTCTCCACACACTCCTGGGCCACGCCGGGCCCCATCACCTCCGACAGCCCGTATATGTCGACGGCGTCGATCGCGAACCGCTCCTCGATCTCCCGCCGCATCTGCTCGGTCCACGGCTCGGCCCCGAAGATCCCCACCCGCAGCGAGGTCCCGCGCGGATCGACGCCCCGGCGCTCGAACTCGTCCAGGAGAGTCAGCATGTAGGACGGCGTCACCATGATGACCCCGGGCTTCAGGTCCTGGATCAGCTGTACCTGACGCGTCGTCATGCCACCGGACGCCGGGATGACGGTGCACCCGAGCCGCTCGGCGCCGTAGTGCGCGCCGAGGCCGCCCGTGAACAGGCCGTACCCGTACGCCACATGGACGGTGTCCCCGGGCCGTCCCCCGGCCGCCCGGATCGAACGGGCCACCATGTCCGACCATACGGACAGGTCGTTCTCGGTGTACCCGACGACGGTGGGCTTTCCGGTCGTCCCGCTCGACGCGTGGATGCGCCGGATCCGCTCCCGCGGCACGGCGAACATCCCGTACGGATAGTGCTCCCGAAGGTCCTCCTTCGTGGTGAACGGGAAGCGAGCCAGATCGGCGAGCGTACGGCAGTCGTCGGGATGCACCCCGGCCTTGTCGAACGCCTCCCGATAGAACGCCACGTTGGCGTACGCATGGTGCAACGACGCCCGCAGCCGCTCCACCTGCAACGCTCGCAACTGAGGCACGTCGAGCCGTTCCCCCGCGTCCAGCAGCCCCGCCGCGTCCACCATGGGAACTCTCCCTCGCCGGTCTCACGTCATGCCCCTCGACCGATCATTCGGTCGCTCGGCCGGTGATCAGTAATCCAGCCCACCGGCCCTCAGGCAAGACACCTGCCCGTACTTTCTTCCCGTGCCGCCCCGCCCCCTCTCGCCGGAGGAGAGCTCCGTACCTCGGCGATCTGGGAGGGCTGGACGCCCATCGGCAGCTCGTGCTGCTCGATCTGCGCGGCACCGGGCAGTCGGCGGTGCCACAGGACCCGGCGACGTACCGGTGCGACCCGGCTCGTCGACGACGTGGAGGCGCTGCGGGTGCGGCTGGGCCTGGAGCGGATGGACGTGCTCGCGCACTCGGCGGGCGGGAGCCTCGCCATGCGGTATGCGGCCCGGTATCCGGAGCGGGTGCGGCGACTCGCCCTGATCACGGCCACGCCCTGGGCGGTCGGGATGCCGGCGACCGTCGAGGACCGGCTGGAGGCGGCCCGGCTGCGCCAGGACGAGCCCTGGTACGAGGACGCGTACCCGGCGTTCGAGGCGGCCTGGACCGGACAGGGACCCGAGGGCGACGACATGATGACGTACGCGCCCTTCTTCTACGGCCGCTGGGACGCCGCCGCCAGGGCTCACATGGCCGCCGACGAGCACCAGGTCAACGAGGAGGCCTCCGAGCTGTACGGCTCCGATGGCGCCTACGATCCGCAGGCGACCCGGGCGGCGCTCGCCGAACTCGACGCGGTGCTCGTCTACGCCGGCCAACTCGACGGCGGCCCCCGCCCGGCACTCGCTCGCCGGGCCGCCGACCTGTTCCCGAGAGGGGAGTTCGCGGTCCAGCCAGGCGCGGGGCACTATCCGTGGCTCGACGCCCCCGAGTGGTTCGTGGGGTGCGTCGCGGAGTTCTTCACCCGACGCCGACCGGCTCAGCGATCCGCCGCCGCTGCCACCGACCGCGCCCACCGGTAGTCCGCCTTGCCGCTGGGAGAGCGCTGGATCGTGTCCGTGACGACCAGCTGGCGGGGGATCTTGTACCCGGCGAGACGGGTCCGGCAGTGCGACTGGATGTCCTCCAGGGACAACAGGGCGACACCCGGGCGCAGTTGGACCACCGCCGCCACATGGTTGCCCCACTTCGCGTCCGGCACCCCGGCGACCAGCGCGTCGTACACGTCCGGATGGGCCTTGAGGGCCTGCTCGACCTCTTCCGGATAGACCTTCTCGCCACCGGTGTTGATGCACTGGGAACCACGGCCGAGGACGGTGACGACGCCCTCCTCGTCGACGGTCGCCATGTCCCCGAGGAGGACCCAGCGCTCGCCGTCCTTCTGGAAGAAGGTCTCGGCGGTTTTCCTCACGTCGTTGTAGTAGCCCAGTGGTACGTGCCCGCGCTGCGCGATGCGGCCCGGCACACCGGCCGGCACCGGCTCGTACGTCGCCGGGTCGACCACCTGCGTACGGGAGTTGACGCGGATCCGGAAGCCGCGCTCCGGGCCCGAGTCCGCCGTCGCCGTGCCGTTGAAGCCGGACTCCGAGGAGCCGAAGTTGTTGAGCAGCATCACGTTCGGCACGAGTGCCTGGAACTGCTCCCGCACCGTGTCCGACATGATCGCGCCGGACGACGAGACGCTGAACAGCGAGGAGCAGTCCGTGCCCCTCAACGGCCCGCCCAGCGCGTCGATCAGCGGCCGGAGCATCGCGTCGCCCACCAGCGACATGCTGGTGACCTTCTCCTTCTCGATCGTCCGCAGGACTTCCTCGGGGACGAACTTCCGGTGCAGAACGACCCGTTGGCCGAAGTTGAAGCCGATGAAGGCCGTGAGCGTCGATGTGCCGTGCATCAGAGGTGGAGTGGGGAAGAAGGTGATCCCGTCACCGCCGGCCGCCACCCGCTCGGCGAGCTCCTCCGGCTTCTTCACCGGCTCACCCGTCGGCGCGCCCCCGCCAAGGCCCGAGAAGAACAGGTCCTCCTGACGCCACATTACCCCCTTGGGCATGCCCGTCGTGCCGCCCGTGTAGATGATGAACTGGTCGTCCGCCGAGCGCGCCGGAAACCCCCGCTCGGGGGAACCGGCGGCCTCGGCGTCGGCGAAGTCCACCGCCGTGAGCGACGGCGCGTCCGGCCCGGGCGTACCGACCCGTAACAGGTGCCGCACCTTGGCAGCCTGCGGCAGCGCCGCCACCACCCGCTCCGTGAACTCGGCGTCGAAGACCAGCCCCACCAGGTCCGCGTCACGGTAGAGGTAGACCAACTCCTCTTGCACGTACCGGTAGTTGATGTTGACCGGGACGACGCGTGCCTTCAGGCAGCCGAGTGCGGTCTGCAGGTACTCGATGCCGTTGTAGAGGTGGAGCCCGACGTGCTCACCGGGGCGTATCCCGCTGTCGATCAGATGGTGGCCGATGCGGTTCGCCGCCGCGTCCAGTTCCGTGAAGGTGAGGCGGCGCTCCGCGCCGGTACCGGGGTGGTCGATGTACACGAGGGCCTCGCGGTCGGGGACCACGTCGACGACCGACTCGAACAGGTCGGCAAGGTTGTACTCCACCGCTCCTCCTCACCCCGAACGTCCACGGCTGCCGTACGACTCGCCGGTCATCAGAGCAAAGGGCGCCACAACTGTGAAGGGCCCGCGCACAATAAATCTGACTGACTGTCAGAAAACCCTTGAAGTGGCTCCGCGCCTCCTGCAACCTGTTCTCGTCCTGACACAGGGAGGTCGGCGATGGGTGGGACGGAACACCTCACCGTGCGGCGCGAGGGCGCCACACTGGTGCTCACGCTCAACAGGCCGGAAGCGAAGAACGCACTCTCACTGCCGATGCTCGTCGGCCTGTACGACGGATGGGTCGAGGCCGACGCGGACGACTCGATCCGCTCGATCGTGTTCACCGGCGCGGGTGGCACGTTCTGCGCGGGAATGGACCTCAAGGCCCTCGCCGGCAACGGCATGGAGGGGCAGCGGTACCGCGACCGGCTGGACGCCGACCCCGACCTGCACTGGAAGGCGATGCTGCGCCACCACCGCCCCCGCAAGCCGGTGATCGCCGCCGTCGAGGGGCACTGCGTCGCGGGCGGTACGGAGATGCTCCAGGGCACCGACATCCGGGTCGCGGGCGAGTCCGCCACCTTCGGCCTCTTCGAGGTGGGACGCGGTCTGTTCCCCATCGGCGGCTCCACGGTTCGCCTCCAGCGCCAGATCCCGCGCACCCACGCCTTGGAGATGCTGCTCACCGGCCGCCCGTACAGCGCCCGTGAGGCCGCAGGCACCGGGCTGATCGGGCACGTCGTGCCCGACGGGACGGCGCTCGCCAAGGCCCTGGAGATCGCCGAGCGGATCAACGCCTGCGGCCCGCTCGCCGTCGAGGCGGTCAAGGCCTCCGTGTACGAGACCGCCGAGATGACCGAGACCGACGGTCTCGCCGCCGAACTCAAGCGCGGCTGGCCGATCTTCGACACCGCCGACGCCAAGGAAGGCGCCCGCGCCTTCGCGGAGAAACGACCGCCCGTCTACAAGCGCGCGTAGGCGCTCCGCTGGAGGCCGGTTCACAGCTGCGGGTTCGTTGTGGCCGGCCAGTTCTCCGCGCCCCTGTCCCGTGAGGAGAAGCCGTGCCCGAAGTCCTCAAAGCCCCTCTCGTCGTCGAGTTCCCCTTCACCCGCTCCCTCGGACCCGTGCAGAGCGCCTTCCTCACCGGGCTGCGCGAACGCGTCGTTCTCGGTGTGCGGACCGGCGACGGCCGTGTCCTCGTCCCACCCGTCGAGTACGACCCGGTCACCGCCGAGGAGATCCGCGACCTCACAGAAGTCGCCCCCACCGGCACGGTCACCACCTGGGCCTGGAACCACACCCCGCGTCGCGGCCAGCCCCTCGACACCCTCTTCGCCTGGGTCCTGGTACGGCTCGACGGCGCCGACACGGCCCTCCTGCACGCCCTTGACGCCCCCGGCCCGGACACCGTGCACACCGGTATGCGCGTCCGTATCCGCTGGGCCGCCGAACGTGCCGGCGCCATCACGGACATCGCCTGCTTCGAGCCGTACGACGGTGATCCCACCCCTCCGGGCGACCACACGGGCGAGTTCGAGGAACCGGTCACCGGCATCGTCGCCCCCGCCCGCCTCGACTACACCTACTCGCCCGGCCGCGCCCAGTCCGACTACATCGCCGCGCTCTCCGGCCGGCGGACCGTGGGCGAACGCTGCCCGTCCTGCCACAAGGTGTACGTCCCGCCGAGAGGCGCCTGCCCCACCTGCGGCGTCGCCACGTCAGAACAGGTCGAGGTCGGTCCCCGAGGTACCGTCACCACCTTCTGCATCGTCAACATCAAGGCGAGGAACCTCGACATCGAAGTGCCGTACGTCTACGCGCACATAGCCCTCGACGGTGCCGGTCTCGCCCTGCACAGCCGTATCGCCGGCATCCCCTACGACGAGGTGCGCATGGGCCTGCGCGTCGAACCGGTGTGGACCGAGGGCGCCCGCTACCCGGACCACTACCGGCCCACCGGCGAACCCGACGCGGACTACGACACGTACAAGGAGCTGCTGTGACGCGTGAGGGAGCGGAAGACGTACGGGACATCGCCGTGGTCGCCTTCGCACAGACCGACCACCGGCGCACCAGCGGGGAGCTCTCCGAGGTGGAGATGCTCATGCCCGTCCTGCACGAGGTGCTTCAGGCCACCGGCCTGAAGACCGCCGACATCGGGTTCACCTGCTCGGGCTCCTCCGACTACCTCGCGGGCCGTGCCTTCTCCTTCACCATGGCCCTCGACGGCGTCGGCGCCTGGCCGCCGATCTCCGAGTCGCACGTGGAGATGGACGGCGCGTGGGCACTGTACGAGGCGTGGACCAAGCTGCTCACCGGGGACGCGGACACCGCGCTGGTCTACTCCTACGGCAAGTCCTCGCCCGGCTCCGTACGCGATGTGCTGACCCGGCAGCTGGACCCGTACTACCTGGCGCCGCTGTGGCCCGACTCCGTGGCGCTGGCCGCGCTCCAGGCGCAGGCGCTCATCGACGCGGGGGAGACGGACGAGCCCGCGCTGGCCGGTGTCGCGGCGCGCAGCCGGGCCTTGGCGACCGCCAACTCCCATGCCCAGCTCAGTGGTGCCGTGCCACACGGCGACTACCTGGTGCGCCCGTTGCGCCGAGGGGACTGCCCGCCCATCGGCGACGGAGCCGCCGCCGTGATCCTCGCGGCGGGGGAGCGGGCCCGCGAACTGTGCCCGCGTCCTGCCTGGATCCGGGGCATCGACCACCGCATCGAGGCGCACGGGCTGGGCGTACGCGACCTGACCGACTCACCGTCCGCGCGGTTGGCCGCCGAAAAGGCCGGAGCTTTCGAACGACGCGTGGACACGGCCGAGTTGCACGCACCCTTCACCTCCCAGGAAGTGATCCTGCGCAAGGCGCTCCGGCTCGACGACGAGGTCACCGTCAACCCCTCCGGGGGAGCGCTCGCCGCCAACCCGGTCATGGCCGCAGGCCTGATTCGCATCGGTGAGGCAGCCGCCCGCATCCACCGTGGCGAGTCCGATCGCGCCCTCGCGCACGCCACCTCGGGTCCCTGTCTGCAACAGAACCTCGTCGCCGTCCTGGAAGGGGAGTCGTGAGCGCCATGAGCAAGGAGCCCGTGGCCGTCGTAGGAATCGGCCAGACCAAGCACGTGGCGGCGCGCCGGGACGTGTCGATCGCGGGGCTGGTGCGCGAGGCCGCCCGACGCGCGCTCGACGACGCCGAGTTGACCTGGGCCGACATCGACGCCGTCGTGATCGGCAAGGCGCCCGACTTCTTCGAGGGCGTCATGATGCCCGAGCTGTACCTCGCCGACGCGCTCGGCGCGGTGGGCAAGCCCATGCTGCGCGTGCACACGGCCGGCTCGGTCGGTGGCTCGACCGCGCTCGTCGCGGCCAACCTCGTCGCCGCCCGCGTCCACGGCACCGTCCTGACCCTGGCCTTCGAGAAGCAGTCCGAGTCGAACGCGATGTGGGGGCTCTCCCTGCCGATCCCCTTTCAGCAGCCCCTGCTGGCGGGCGCGGGAGGCTTCTTCGCCCCGCACGTCCGCGCGTACATGCGGCGCAGCGGCGCACCGGACACGGTCGGCTCGCTCGTCGCGTACAAGGACCGGCGCAACGCCCTCAAGAACCCCTACGCGCACCTCCACGAACACGACATCACCCTGGAGAAGGTCCAGGCATCGCCCATGCTCTGGGACCCGATCCGTTACTCCGAGACCTGCCCCTCCTCCGACGGCGCCTGCGCGATGGTGCTCACCGACCGTGCGGGCGCGGCCCGTTCGCCGAGGCCGCCCGCCTGGATGCTCGGCGGGGCGATGCGCAGCGAACCGACGCTCTTCGCGGGCAAGGACTGCGTGTCGCCACAGGCGGGCAAGGACTGCGCGGCCGATGTGTACCGGCAGGCGGGCATCGCCGACCCGCGCCGCGACATCGACGCGGTCGAGATGTACGTGCCGTTCTCCTGGTACGAGCCCATGTGGCTGGAGAACCTCGGGTTCGCCGACGAGGGCGAGGGCTGGAAACTCACCGAGTCGGGGGTGACCGAGCTCGACGGCGACCTCCCGGTCAACATGTCGGGCGGCGTGCTGTCCACGAACCCCATCGGCGCCTCCGGCATGATCCGGTTCGCCGAGGCCGCGCTCCAGGTGCGCGGACAGGCGGGAGAACACCAGGTGGACGGGGCCCGTCGCGTGCTCGGGCACGCCTACGGCGGGGGATCGCAGTTCTTCTCGATGTGGCTGATCGGAGACGCGTCACCGGCCTCCTGAACCTTCCCCTCACGTGGCCTGTTGGCGGCCGTGACCGATCGCTAGTCTGGCGGCGGACGACGAACCGGGAGGAGCACGGACGTGGCCGAGACCACCATGGAGCATCAGTCGCTCGCGGGCTGGCACAAGCCGGACCTGGACCTCAGCAACGCCGATTGGCGGTCCAGCAGCCGGGGACGGGGCGACGTCCAGATCGCCTTCGTCGAGGGCTTCATCGCGATGCGCAACAGCGGCCGGCCGGAGAGCCCCTCCCTGATCTTCACGCCCGCGGAGTGGGGCGCGTTCATGTCGAACGCACGCGAGGGGGAGTTCGACCTGACCTGAGGCACGAACCTGACCTGAGGCACGAAGGGCGCCGACCCCGTCGCATGCGCGGTTCCCGATCCCCATGACGGGCGTGGCCCTCGCGCCGGGCCGGTGGCCGTGGGCCCGCCCCGCCGCGCGTCCTGCGGGCGGGCCCACCAGGTCGGCATATGCCGAGGTGAGACGGTTAGGGCGGGCAAGCGCGGTTCCTGGTCGCGGACCGGGCGCGGAGCCGGTTTCACCGCCGGGCACGTACCATGGCGGCATGTCCTTCCTCCGCCGCCGCAGCGCCACCCCCGCCGGGCCCGACTTCGACGTACTGGCCATGGACCCGGGTGACTGGCCGGGCAATCTCGGCGCGGGCCTGCTGCCCGCCCCCGACGGCAGCTGCCAGGGTGTCTTCCTGCGTTACGACCTGTTCGGCGGCCGGGGTCCCGCGATGATCATCGGCAATCTCCCGGAGGGCTCACCGGCGCGGGACACCGCCGAGGGCGAGATCCCGTTCGAGGTGGCCCAGCTGCTGCTCGCGTTGGAGAACGACGAGGAGGTCACTGTCGTCGGCTCCGAGGACATGCCGGTGATGCAGGGCGACAATCTCCTGATCGTGCGGCGCCTCAAGCTCTCCGAAGGCCGTATCTCCTGCGTCCAGTTCGACCGCAGTGACAACGTCCTGGTGACCATCGCCGCCTGGGACCGCCCCATCACGGACGACCTGTACGCACTCCTGAAGCCGCTGCCCGCCGAGCTTTTCCAGCAGGGCTGACTGACCCTCGGACGTACGAGAACGCACCGGTCAAGAACGCACCGGTCCGTGCCCTGCGCGGCGCGGGCATCGGCTTCCGGTGCGTTCTTGTCATGACCCTTGTTAGCTCAGTCATCCGACCATTACGGTCCGGGCATGTCGCCTGAGATGTCCCGGAGAGCAACACTGAAGAGTGCACTTGGTGGCGCCGGCGCCCTGACCCTGGGAGAGGGAGCCCTTTCGCCGTCTGCGGAAGCCGCTGATTCGTCCCATGTATCCGAAAAGCTGAAGACGCCGCTGGTGCTGTGGTACGCCGCTCCCGCCTCCGACTGGGAGCGCGAGGCACTGCCCATCGGAGGCGGTGCGCTCGGCGCCATGGTGTTCGGCACGCTCGCCTCCGAGCGGCTTCAGCTCAACGAGAAGACCCTGTGGACCGGCGGCCCCGGCTCCGTCCAGGGCTACGACCACGGCAACTGGACCGAGCCCCGCCCCGGTGCGATCGAGGGCGTCCAGGAGCGGATCGACGCCGAGACGAAGCTCGACCCCGACTCGGTCACCGCCCGCCTGGGGCAGCCGCGCGTCGGCTACGGCGCCCACCAGACGTTCGGCGACCTTCACCTCGACCTGCCCGGCGCGCCCACGGACACCCCCACCGACTACCGCCGCGCCCTGGACCTGCGCGACGCGGTGGCGACCGTGACGTACACCCACCAACAGGGGCGCCACTCAAGGGAGTTCTTCGTCTCCCACCCGGACGAGGTGATCGTCGGCCGCCTGACCGGAGGCGTCACCCTCAACCTGCGCTACACCTCGCCCCGCACCGACTTCACGACGACGGCCACCGGCGACCGGATCACCGTACGCGGTGAACTCGCCGACAACGGCCTGCGGTTCGAGGCGCAGATCCGGGTCCACCAGGAAGGCGGCGCCCTCACCGCGAACGGGGACGGCACCCTCACCGTCACGGACGCCGACAGCATGTGGTTCGTCCTCTCGGCGGGCACCGACTACGCCGACACCTACCCCGACTACCGGGGCGACGACCCGCACACGGCGGTGACGAGAGCAGTCGACGAGGCGTTCCGCAAGGGGTACGGCAAGCTCCGCTCACGCCACGTCCGCGACCACAACGCCCTCTTCGAGCGGGTCGCGCTCGACATCCGCGCCCAAGCCCCGGACATCCCCACGAACGAACTGCTGGCGAACTACACCGGCGGAACGACTCCCGCCGATCGGGCGCTGGAGGCGCTGTACTTCCAGTACGGCCGCTACCTCCTCATCGCCTCCTCACGCCCCGGCTCACTGCCCGCGAACCTCCAGGGCGTCTGGAACCACAGCACCACACCTCCCTGGTCGGCCGACTACCACGTCAACATCAACCTCCAGATGAACTACTGGCCGGCCGAGGCCGCCAACCTCGCCGAGACCACCGCCCCGTACGACCGCTTCGTCGAAGCCCTGCGCGCCCCCGGCCGGCGTACGGCCGAGGAGATGTTCGGCTCACGCGGCTGGGTCGTCCACAACGAGACCAACCCGTACGGCTTCACCGGGGTGCACGACTGGGCGACCGCGTTCTGGTTCCCGGAGGCGGCCGCGTGGGTGACGGGGCAGTTGTACGAGCACTACCGGTTCGGCGGCTCCACGGCGTATCTGCGCTCCACCGCCTACCCCGTGATGAAGGAGGCCGCCGAGTTCTGGCTCGACAACCTGCGCACCGACCCGCGCGACGGCACCCTCGTCGTGACCCCCAGCTACTCGCCGGAGCATGGGGACTTCACGGCGGGCGCGGCCATGTCCCAGCAGATCGTGTACGACCTGTTCACCAACACCCTTGAGGCGGCCCGGACCCTGGGGGATGCCCCCGACTTCCGTGAGCAACTCGCCGCCGCGCTCGACGGGTTGGACCCGGGGCTCAGGATCGGCTCCTGGGGGCAGCTCCAGGAGTGGAAGGCCGACCTGGACGACCCGGACGACGACCACCGCCATGTCTCCCACCTGTTCGCCCTGCACCCGGGCCGCCAGATCGAGCCGGGCAGCAAGTGGGCCGAGGCGGCGAAGGTCTCGCTCACCGCACGCGGCGACGGCGGGACCGGCTGGTCCAAGGCCTGGAAGATCAACTTCTGGGCGCGGCTCCACGACGGCGACCACGCGCACAGGATGCTCGCCGAACAGCTCAGGTCCTCGACCCTGCCCAACCTCTGGGACACCCACCCGCCGTTCCAGATCGACGGCAACTTCGGCGCCACCGCGGGAGTCGTCGAGATGCTCCTGCAGAGCCAGCACGACGTGATCGAGATCCTTCCCGCCCTCCCCGCCGCCTGGTCCGACGGTTCGGTCCGCGGCCTGCGCGCCCGGGGCGGCGCCACCATCGACATCGACTGGGCCGACGGCAGGGCCACCCGTGTCGCACTCACCGCGTCCCGGACCCGGCAACTCACCCTGCGCAGCCTGCTGTTGCGCGGCGGGGAAACCACCTTCAAGGCGGTCGCCGGGCAGCGGTACGTATGGGGAGCCGGAAGCTGAGACGGTGCCGGGGTCCGGGCCGGTGCCCGGACCCCGGCACACCCGGTTCCCTCACGAACCCGCCGGCAACACCAGCACGTCAGCGGCCCGTACGTACGCCACCCTGTGGCCGAACTGGATCTCGAAATACCGGTCCTTGCCGACCACGACCCGGTGCGGAGCCGTGTCGAAGGTCGGCGAGTAGAAGTACTCGCCGGGCACCTTGTCCCCGGCCACGTACCGCTGGCCCTGCAGCAGCTTGTACGGCAGCGGCGACACCGACTGGACCGGAACGCCCTCCGGATAGGCCCCTGCCTCCGGGTACGCGCGGCCGTACACCGGGATCTCGCTAAGGCCCTTCCTCGGTGTCACGACCGTACCGGTCGCACTGACGGCCGTCGGCTGCGCCTTCGGGTTCCTGAACCATGCCTTCTGGCCCAGGTACCAGATCGCCGTCCAGTCACCCTCGCGGCCCGCCACGGCGTACTGCTGGCCGGTGGAGACGCGCGAGCCGATGTCGTTCACGTCGATGGTCGAGGCGCTGCCGTCCGGCCGCAGCCCGATGTCCTGGACCAGCGGAGCGCTCTCGTCCGGCTGTGTGTGGAGGCGTACGGCGCTGGAGCCGTGGACGGCGCACGGCTCGCCCTTCGTGACGCAGCCCGTGAACGCCGGCCGGTTCTTCGCGAAGTCGGGGGCGATCGTCACAACGCCGCTCTTCGAGTCCGCCGTGGGCTTGAACGGCCTGCCCAGCAGCGTGAAGTAGTGCTGCCAGTCCCAGTACGGGCCGGGGTCCGTGTGCATGCCCGGGATCGTTCCGCTGGTCGTACCCGGCACGGTGTCGTGGCCGAGGATGTGCTGGCGGTCCAGCGGGATGCGGTACTTCGTGGCGAGGTACGTCACCAGGCGCGCCGACGTCCGGTACATCGCCTCCGTGTACCAGGCGTCGGGCGAGGCGAGGAAGCCCTCGTGTTCCAGGCCGATCGACTTGGCGTTGACGTACCAGTTGCCCGCGTGCCAGGCCACGTCCTTGGTCTTCACATGCTGGGCGATGTGACCGTCGGTCGAGCGCAGGGAGTAGTGCCACGAGACGTAGGTCGGGTCCTGGACCAGCTTGAGCGTGGTGTCCCAGGTGGCCTCGGTGTCGTGGATGACGATGTACTTGACGCTCTGCGACGCGGGGCGGTCGGCCAGGTCGTGGTTGCCGTAGTCGCCGTCGCCGAACTCCTCGTACGGCGCCGGGATCCACTCGCAGCCCACGGTTCCCGGACATTCCGTGCCGCCGGCCGACGCGCTGCGCAGCCCGGCCCGGCTCAGTTGCCCGGTGCCGGGGCTCACGCCGGGCTCGGCGGTGAGTGTCACCCGTTGGCCGGCGTCCGTGGTGCGCTGCTCGCCACCTCGGATCACCTCGAAGACGTCGTTCGCGTACGCCGTGGCCGTCGCGTTGTCGTCCGCGCCGGAGAACCTCGCCACGGCCCCGTACCAGTCGGCCGGGTCGTCGCTGAGTGGCGCGCCGAGATCGCGCTGGGCGGCGGCGAGGAGCGCGGCGCCGCCCGCCACGTTGGCCGCCGCGTCGGTGCGCAGTTCCTCGGCCGGGAGGCCGGTCAGCTCGGCCGCCCGCGGCAGGGTCCGCAGGCGGGCCGGAAGCTCGGACTCCTCCGGGAGACCGGCCTCGCGCGCCGGCGCCGCACGGGAGCCGTCGCCGCGGGCGTCCTCCGTTCCTCCGCCGTGGTGCGGGGCCTCGGCGAGGGCCGTCCGGGCGTCGGTGAGGTGCATCGGCCCGTATCCGCCCGAGACGCTGGGCGCCCCGCCGTGCCCGTCCCAGCGGGACTGGAGGTAAGACACGCCGAGCAGAACGCTCTGCGGGACGTCGTACTCGACGGCCGCGGACGCGAAGGCGCTCTGCAGCCGGGTGACTGAGGACTGCTCCGCGCTGTTGGACGGGGCCGCGCCGAGCAGCGGCAGCAGCAGCGCCGCCGAGGCGGCGGAGAGCGCCGTCCGCTGGACGCGTCTGCGCCCGGCGGCGGGCGTGCGGTCGGTGAGGGATCCTCGCAATGCAACCTCCTGGGACGGGCGAGCATGACGGGGCGTGCGGTGCCGAGCGTGGGTCAGTGGTACCGGCTGTCCGACGATCCGTCAATCATGCCCAGGAAAGGGTGATTCCCCATGTCGGTCGGGGGTGCGAGAGATGTCGTGGCGCCGCCCTCGGGCCTGCGGGGCGTCAGTGGGATGGACCAATCGGATGGCGTGCCCCGGACATGACGAAGGTCCGCGACGCGCCACCTTCTCGGGCGCACCGCGGACCGACATCCCCCGTCAGCGCGTGCCGACCGCTGCTCGGACTGCCTTGCGGGCGAGCTGGCAGTCGTCGTGCAGCCGCCTCAGCAGCAGCCGCTGTTCCTCGCCGGACGGCACGGTGCCCGGATGGGCCCCTCCCGGTGTGGCCGGGGTCGTGTCGTGCATCGAACGCTGCACGGCCGTCTCGTAGGTACGGATCTCACGGGTGAGCACGAGCATCAGGTTCACCAGGAACGCGTCGCGCGACGCCGGGCCGGCGGACTGTGCCATCTGGCTGATCTGACGGCGTGCCACCGGAGCGTCCCCGAGCACCGCCCACAACGTCGCCAGGTCGTAGCCCGGCAGGTACCAGCCCGCGTGCTCCCAGTCCACCAGCACCGGACCAGTCGGTGAGAGGAGGATGTTCGACAGCAGGGCGTCGCCGTGACAGAACTGGCCCAGACCCTGTCGGCTCGCCGTGTGCGCCAGACCGTGCACCAGCTTCTGCAGATCACCCATGTCCCGGTCCGTCAGCAGACCCAGCTCATGGAAACGTGAGATCCGCTCCGCGTAGTCCAGCGGCGCGTCAAACGTGCCCGCCGGCGGCCGCCACGCATTGAGCCGGCAGATCGCGCCCAGCACCGCCCGGATGTCCGCGCGCGGCGGTGCCTCGGTCGGATGCCGCTGCAGCGCGGCCGCCCGGCCCGGCATCCGCTCGACCACCAGAGTGCAGTTGTCCGGGTCCGCCGCGATCAGCCGCGGCACCCGCACCGGCGGCCGGTGCCGCACGAACGAGCGATACGCGGCTATCTCGTGCCGGATGCGCTCGGTCCACATGGGGGAGTGGTCAAGTAAGACCTTCGCGACGGCCGTGCTGCGCCCCGTCGCGCCGACCAGGAGCACGGAGCGCCCGCTTCGGCGCAGCACCTGAACCGGCGTGAACTCCGGACAGATGCGATGCACCGAAGCGATCACCGTGCGCAGCTGCGCGCCCTGAGGGCCGGACAAGTCGAGTCTCCCGCTGAGCGGTTGGGTGCCGAGCCGCGGTGCGCGCCGCGTCATGCCGGCACCGAGTACGGGAGCCGCCGGGCGCACGGGGTCGAGGTAGGGGCCGCTGCCTCCCGGACTGGGACGCAGCGACCGGGACGGGGCGGACACGGAGGATGATGCTGCGTACATAGGGGAGACAGATCCCTTCGTGTGCCTGAGAGTTCGTCGCGCTGCCCGGCCCGGTAGCCCCTTTGCACCCTGGGGAGTGCTCCGACGGCTACCGGGTCGGGGTGGCGCGTTCCTACCCGACACCAGGTGTCCCGTGGCACACCATCTGGCGCACCCTGGCGAACCCTGGCGAATAGTCCCGGTGCAACTGACAGGGGGCTACTGTCAACTCAGCCGAGACCCTGGGGGCTTGACGTGAGCGGACAACCCAACACCCGTCTGGCGGACCTGTTCGGCCTGGCCGGCTGGTCGAAGGGCGAACTCGCGAGGCTGGTCAACCGGCAGGCGGCGGCCATGGGCCACCCCCAGCTGGCGACCGACACCTCGCGGGTGCGGCGGTGGATCGACATGGGAGAGATCCCGCGCGATCCGGTGCCGCGGGTGCTGGCGGCCCTGTTCACCGAGCGTCTCGGCCGTGTCGTGACCATCGAGGACCTCGGTCTGGTCCGGCACGGGCGTGTGGGAAAACGGCAGGGCGGCGGGAGTGTGGAACATCCCGACGGAGTGCCGTGGGCGCCCGAACGGACCGCCGCGGTCCTCACCGAATTCACGGGAATGGACCTCATGCTCAACCGACGCGGTTTGGTGGGCGCGGGTGCCGCGCTCGCCGCGGGATCCGCACTCAGCAGCGCCATGCACGACTGGCTCCACACCGATCCGGCCCTCGCGGCCGACGCTCCCCGAATCGACCATCCCCTGCATGCCGACCCCGCCGGGTTCGACCGGTACGAGGCCGCCCCCATCGGGTGGCAGGAGATCGAGGAACTGGAGCGCTCGGTCGAGGTGTTCCGGGCCTGGGACGCGACCCGTGGCGGCGGGCTGCAGCGCAAGGCTGTCGTGGGACAGCTCAACGAGGTGGGAGGCATGCTCTCCTACCGCCACCCCGAACACCTCCAACGGCGCCTGTGGGGCGTCGCCGCCAACCTCGCCGTCCTCGCGGGCTGGATGTCCCACGACATCGGTCTGGAACCCACGGCCCAGAAGTACTTCGTCATCGCCGCCCATGCGGCCAGAGAAGGCGGTGACCGGCCCCGCGCCGGCGAGGCGCTCTCCCGGGCTGCCCGCCAGATGGTGCACCTGGGCCGGCCCGACGACGCACTCGACCTCATGAAGCTCGCCAAGTCCGGCTCCGGCGACGAGGTGCTGCCGCGCACCAAGGCCATGCTCTCCACCATTGAGGCCTGGGCACAGGCGTCCCTGGGCAAGGGGCAGGCCATGCGGCGCACCCTGGGTGAGGCGGAGGAGCTGTTCGTCTCCGACAAGGGGGACGTGCCGCCGCCGAGTTGGATGCAGATGTTCGACGAGGCGGATCTGCACGGCATGCAGGCCCTCGCGTACCGCACCCTCGCCGAGCACGAGCCGGCCGCGGCCGTCATCGCACAACGTCACGCCAAGCAGGCGCTCGAACTGCGCGAGGCGGGCCGGGACCGGTCGAAGATCTTCGACCACATCTCGCTGGCATCGGCCTGCTTCATCGCCGACGACCCCGAACAGGCTGATACCTACGCACGTCTGGCCCTGACGTCGATGGGGACGAACTCCTCCCATCGCACCTGGGACCGACTGCGCGAGATGTACCGGCTCACCGGGCAGTACTCCAGCTATCCGAGGATCCAGGACCTGCGTGAGGAGATCAAACTGGCGCTGCCCAGGGGCTCGCTGAAATCCGCGGGCGGCAACAGCGCTCGGGCGTAAGGAGGGCCCGTGTTGCCGTAGCAGTCAGGGCGAGTGCAAGCGGAAACCAGTGGGCGGCCCGCATCTTCGGGCTGCCGAAGCAGGGCGGTTGGCAGGAGAAGGCCGCGGTTCTCAGGAGACAACTGCGGTTCTCAGGAGACAACCCTGGCCACGAGCACGCAGGCGTCGTCCTCGCGCTCGGTCTCGCCGAACTCCTCGACCACCGTCCGTACACAGTCCTGGGCCGTGCGGGCCCCGTCGAAGCGCGGGGCCAGACCGAGCAGACTCCGGGCGCACGCCGCGCCTCCCCGCCGGGGGACCAGTCCGTCGGTATGGAGGAGCAGCAGATCGCCCTGCTCGAGGGTCACATCGGCCTGCCCGTAGGCGGCCCCCGAGGTCGCTCCCAGCAGCACGCCGTCCGGGGCCGTCAGCGCGCACCCCGTCCCGTCGCGGAACAGCAGCGGGGCGGGGTGTCCTGCCTGTGCCCAGGTGAGGGTGCGGGTGTCCGGTCGGTAGCGGCAGCAGACGGCGCTGCCGAGGGCGGGCTGGACGGTGGCGTCGAGTAACTGGTTGAGCCAGGTCATGATGTGGCTGGGCTCTGAGCCCGTCACGGCCATGCCGCGCAGGGCACCGATCAGCATCGCCATGCCCGAGGTCACGGTGACACCGTGACCGGTGAGGTCTCCTACGCTCAACAGGGTCTGCCCGTCGGGCAGTTCGAGGGCGTCGTACCAGTCGCCTCCGATCAGGGTGCTGGTCGAGGACGGCAGGTAGTGGGCGGCCAGGTCGAGCGTCTGCGGGCCCTGGTGCGGGAGTCGCAGGGAGCCACGCCACGGCGGCAGCACGGCTTCCTGCAACTCGACCGCGAGCCGGTGCTCGGTCTGGGCGATGTGCCGCTGACGCTGCAGCGAGTCACGGGTCTCGCTCACCGTCCGCTGGCTGCGCCGCAGTTCGCTGACGTCCCGCAGCACGGCCCACATCGAGGCGGTGCTGCCGCCGGCGTCTAGCACGGGTTCGCCCATCATGTGCACGGTACGGGCACTGCCGTCGGGGAGGACGATCCGGAACTCCCCGTCGATGCGCTTCCCGTCGACGAGACAGTCGGTGACCATCGAGGTCAGCCGGGGACGGTCCTCGTCCAGGACCAGGGACGGCAGTTCGTCGAGGGTGAGCGGCGCGGCGGCAGGGTCACGGCCGAGAATCCCGTACAGCTCACCGGACCAGCTCACCTCGTCCGTCAGCAGGTTCCACTCGGCGCTGCCGACGCGGCTGAGCAGTGAGCCGCTCCGGGGCGCGGGCGGCGCGATCGGCAGGGGTGAGCCGGTCGCCGGCTCGGCGGACACCGGCGGCGGGCCGTCCCGCAACTGCGCCAAGTGCTCGTCGAGATCGTTGAGTTGATGCAGCGCCAGGTCGTACAGAGCGCGCTGCCAGCGTCCCTCGGCGTCAGAATCGTCGTCCTGTGCGTCCCTCCGTACCGCGTCCACGTCGCCCCGTAGCCGTCGCGTCTGCGAGATGAGTGCCTCGACCGTGCCGCGCCCGGGGGGCTGGGCGGACGGGCGATCCGCAGAGAGATGGGGCGGCATGGGGGACTCCGATACGGGGATGGTTCGACCAGGAGTGACGGAAGGACCGTTACGACTCTTGCACAGCCTGCCACGCCCTGTAAGGGATTTGGCGACACACGATACGGTGGTGCTTCTGGCATATGCCGCAGTCCTTATGGAGAGGTCATGTGGCATCGCTGCGGTACGCGTTCGGGGTGGTCAAGTCGTAGACAGCCTACGTGACTTGATGGGTTGTCAAATGCGTGATCACCGCTCTCGCGCTCGTGTTCGACGGTCGTTTGTTCAGTCCTCTTCGGTCGGCTCTCGCGGAGTGCCTCCTGTGCCGCCACGCTGGGTGACACGGGTCGCAGGGGGCACTCGGAGGTGTCCAGAGAAACCGCACCGCCTACGCGGTCACCGACAGCGACCGGGACCCCTCGCCGTGAACCCGGCCGGCACCGCTCAGTAGCGCAGGACCCCGGCGATCCCCTGGGCGTCCCCGAGTGTGTCGTCCGGTACGAAGCGGACCTCAGCGCCGGTCTCCAGGCACTGTTCGACGATCTGGTCCACGATGTCCTCGCGGGCGTCGAGGTCGCCGCTCTCGGCCGGGACGAGGTGCTCGCCCTGGTCGTCGCGGACCGTCACGCGGTAGTTCTCCTCGACGGCGAGGAGTCGGACCCGGCCCGCCTCGGCGTGCTGCCAGACCTCGTCGACCCCGGCGGCGAACTCCTTGCGGCCACGGGCCAGTTCGAGCTCCCGGGCCACGGAGTCGACGTTCTCGCGGTCCTCGGCGGCGATCAGCGGACGCACCGCCTGCCACACGGCCTCGTGCGAAGCGTGTGCCAGACCGCCGCGCGGGATGTGCGCGGCCTCCCTGGCGACCGTGCCGACCTCGTCCAGGGCGGACAGGGCGGCCTGCTCGCCCGTGACGTACAACGGGCGGGGGTTCTCGCGGAGCACGGCGGCCATCGCCGTGTCGGCGTCGCGCAGGAAGCGGCGGGTCCCCTCGTCCCGGAACGTGCTGGGCACGTCGCCGATGCGTTCCTGGCGCTCCGTGTCCGGGTTCTCCACGAGATCGCGGGTCAGCGGGAAGCCACCGGTGCGCTCCGCCACCACGTGATCACCGCCGCCGTTCCACAGGGTTGCCCGGTCGGCGGAGACCGACAGCACCCAGAACGGCCGCTCGGCGGACTGTGCGGCCACCAGGTTGCGGGTCAGGAAGGTGTCCGAGAGCACCACGCGCTCGGGCACGGTGCGGGCGAGCGACCACACCTGGTGCTCGCCCGGGGCCGCGAAGATCACCAGACCGTCCTCGGCATGCGTCAGGTCGACCTCCGCCAGGGCCTGGTCGAGCTGGGCGGCGACGTCGTTGCGCCGCTCCCTGGTGACCGCCGGATCCGTCTCCAGCTGCTTCTTGGCCTCGGCCAGCACGTTGCGCAGCCGCACGGGATCCTGTGCGCTGTCGGGTTCGCGGCGGTGCGTGGGCGTCAGTACGGACACCGCCGGATACGGCCGCGGGCGGCGCAGCTCGGTCAGGGTCGCGGGACTGAGGGTGTGCTCCATACCAGCACCATAGGACTGATTCGCGATTCGGGCATTTGGGGTAGCCGGCGATCAAGTGGAAGGCAGGTGTTGCCGGACCGGCTCGGCCGGGGGAGCGACAGGTCGGCCGGAGGGGTGGCCGACCTGCCTGGTCCCCTGCAGGGTGCGGTGCGCGCACAAGGGCGGCACCTGCCCTGTGTGACGCGCGGGGTGCCCAAGAGGTTGTGGTGGGCGCGTCCGCACGCTCACCGGGGAGGCCGCGGTCGCTTTCAGTCGTTGTCGTCGTCCGATCCGCACGAACTCCCGTCGGCCGGCAGCGATCCGTACATCAGGAAGTCGTCGACCTTCTCGTGCACGCACTTCGAGGACCCGTACCCGGTGTGCCCCTCGCCCTTGTTGTCGAGGACGACGGCCGAGGAACCGAGCCGCTCGGCGGTCTCCACGGTCCAGCGGTACGGGGTCGCCGGGTCTCCCCGGGTGCCGACGAGCAGCATCTTCGGTGTGTCGACGTCCCGCACCTTCTCACGGACGAAGCTGGTGCCCTTGGGCCGGCCGTAGCACATCAGCACCTGGGTCAGCCGGTACTGCCCGAAGACCGGCGACGCCTCCTCGTACTGGGCACGCAGCCGGGCGACGCGCTCGGTCATGCGTGCCGCGGAGGGGCGGTCGGGGTCGTCCGCGCAGTTGATCGCCATCAGCGCGGCCGGGAGGTTGTCGGCCGGGACGTCCTCCGCGCTGACGAGTCCACCGTCTCCGGTCTCGTCGGGGCGCGGCTCGTCCGGTGCCGCGATACCACCGCCCGCGAGCTGCATGAGAGCCTGCGGGTCGCCGTCCCGTACCAGCGCGGTGAGCGCCTGGGTGAGCACCGGCCACATCTGCTCGGTGTACAGCGCCTGGCCGATGGCGCCCGCCAGGTCCTGGCCGGTGAACTTGCGGCCGAAGGCCGTCAAGGGGTGCTCGTCGAGCGTGTTGACCAGCTCGATGACCTGTTCCCTGGCCGAGCGGCGGTCCTGGCCGAACGGGCACGTCCACTGCTTCGTGCAGGCGTCGAGGTAGCCCTCCAGCGCGGTCTGCTGGCCCTCGGCGCCCACCATGCCCTGCTCGGTGAGGGGTTCCGTGAGCGTGTCCACGCCGTCGAAAGCCATCCTCCCGACCTTGTCGGGGAACTGGGCCGCGTACACCGCGCCCAGCCGGCTTCCGTAGGAGAAACCCAGGTAGTTGAGCTTCTTGTCGCCGAGCGCCGCGCGCATGACGTCCATGTCCTTGGCGGCGTTGACCGTGCCGATGTGCGGCAGCACCGGGCCGGAGTGCTTGGTGCACGTGTCGGCGGCCCGCTTCAACTGCCTGAGTGCGGCACCCGGGTTGTTCGCCTGGTCCTCGTTGTCCGCTGCCTCGATGGCCTTGTCGGCGCCCTCGCCGCAGCTGACGGGTGAGGAGCGGCCGACGCCGCGCGGGTCGAAGGTCACCACGTCGTAGGCGTTCGTGAGACCCATGAAGTCCTTGCCGCCGTAGGCGAGTGCGGGAACGCCCGCGCCACCGGGCCCACCGAAGTTCAGCAGGACGGAACCGCGTTTCTCCCTGCCTGTGGCCTGGTAACGCGCCATCGCCAGTTCGAGCGTGCCGGCCCCGGGCCGCTCGTAGTCCAGAGGTACGGTCACCTTCCCGCACCGCAGATCCTTCGGTATCTCCATGCCTTCGCACGTGGACCATTTGATCCGCTGCTTGTAGAAACGGGACAGGTCGGGCTTGTCGGCCGTCACCGACGCCACCGACGCGACCGACGGAAGGCAGGCCCCGTGCAGGACCAGTGCCACGGCCGCGGCTCCGGTAGCGCAGCATCTGTGCGTAAAACGCATGCATGCCTCCAGGGACGCCCGGCCGTGGGCCGGGGGGTACCCCCTGGATCACGATAAGCGGGCACGTCCCGCTGCGCCTCTGGGCGAGCGGGACCGCCGGACGTGCCGTACCCTGCGATTCCTCGCCGTACTACCGTCGAAGGCATGGCTGACGAAGGCTTCACGCATCCACGGCTCGCCGCGATCTACGACCCGCTCGATCCCGACCGCAGCGACCTGGACGCCTACGTCGGCTTCGCCGAGCGGTTCGGTGCCCGGCGGGTGCTGGACATCGGCTGCGGTACGGGGGTGTTCGCACTCCAGCTGGCCGAGCGCGGCATCGAGGTCGTCGGTGTGGATCCCGCGCGGGCGTCCGTCGACGTGGCCCGGGCCAAACCGGGCGCCGACCGGGTGCGCTGGATCTGTGGCGACGCCACGGCGCTTCCGCCGCTGCGGGTCGACCTGGCCACGATGACGGCCAACGTCGCCCAGCAGATCGTCGATCCGAACGCCTGGCGGCAGACGCTCCAGGGCGCCTTCGAGGCACTCCGACCGGGCGGGCGGCTGGTCTTCGAGACCCGGGATCCGGCCAGGCGGGCCTGGGAGACCTGGAATCGCGAGGCATCCCACGGCGTCACGGAGATCCCGGGCGTCGGTGCCGTCGAGACCTGGCTGGAACTGACCGACGTCACCGGACCGCTCGTGACCTTTCGCGCGACGTACGTCTTCGCCGCGGACGGCCAGGTGCTGACCTCCGACTCCATCCTGAGGTTCCGTGAGCGGGAGGAAGTCGAGGCAGACCTGACCGCCCAGGGCTACACCGTGGAAGAAGTGCGCGACGCCCCCGACCGTCCGGGGAAGGAGTTCGTCTTCGTCGCGCTCCGGCCGGCCTCGACGGGTACCGCGAACGGCCGGGCGTGAAACCGAAGTCTTCACGCCCACTGGACAGTTGAGGGCCGCTTCCACACTCTCGAAAGGCAGGGCACAGCCCGTCCGCACCACGGACCAGTCCCTCAACGGAAGGTGTCACCGGTGAAGTTCAGCTACGCCATGCTCCCGGACTACCCGCTCCAGGAGTCGCTCGCCTCGATCAAACTCGCCGACGAACTCGGCTTCCACGCCTGCTACGCCGCCGACGAGACCTGGCACAAGGACATGTGGCTGCTGTTCGCCGCGGCCGCGGGCCAGACCAGCCGGATCCGGCTGGGACCCAGCGTCTCCCCGGTCACGCTGCGGGAGCCCACCCTGATCGCCCAGGCACTGGCCACGCTCGACGAACTGTCCGGCGGGCGCGCGGAGGGCGTGCTGTCCAGCGGGAACTTCGGGCTCCTGGCGCAATACGGAATCGACTGGGCCCGTACGCGCCCGCTGTCCCGGGTCAAGGAGGCGCTCCATGTGGTGCGCACCCTGCTCGACGAGGGAGCCATCTCCTACGACGGCGAGTTCTTCACCTACCAGGGGCTGTTCACCTTCGCCCGGCCGGTCCAGGAGCGGGTCCCGCTGAAACTGGGGGCGATGCGCGGCCCCAAGTCCTTCGAGGCGGCGGGAGAGTTGTCGGACGGCTGCCACCACGCACTGAGCTACACCCGCGAGGCGTACGACTACGCCGTGCGGCACATACAGGCCGGAGCAGAGCGGGCGGGCAAGGACTGGCGGTCGCTCGACATCGGTGCCTGGGTCGTCTTCGCCACGGGGCCCGACTCCGCCGCCGCCAAGGACGCCGCCCGCAGCATGGTCGGCATCTACGCCTCCTCGATGCCCGAGGAACAGCTGCGCCGCAACGGAGTGGACCCCGGCGAACTCAAACCGGTCATCGACGCCATCGCCGCCGGTGACCTCGCCCGCGGCATCGAGCTGACCACCCCTGAGATCGCCGAACGCCTCTCCATCGCCGGCACCCCCGAGGAGTGCCGGGACAAGATCCAGCGGGAGATCGCTCCGAGCAGCGTCAACCACATGATCTGCGCCCTCACCGACCGCACCCTCGTCAAGGCCTTCACGGGCCGTGACCTCGCGGAGGTGGCCGATGTGAACACCCAGCTCCGCCTCATCCACGACACGGTCATGCCCGCCTTCGACTGACGTCCCGCGAAGGCGGGATCCAGAGCGCGTGGAGCCGGTCGACGCCTACGGCCGCTGCCCGCTCGCCGCGGGCGGCGCCGTCGTCCCCCGCACCTTGAGCGCCGGTGTCGCGAGGACGGTTTCCGACGGGCGGTCCGGGGTGGTGATGCGGTCGAGGAGGCGCTGGGCGGCGCGGCGGCCGACGTCGTGGCTGGCGTTGTCCACCGTCGTGAGCCACAGGTGCCGCAGACGCGAGAGGTACGTGTTGTCGTAACCGACGAGGGACAGGTCGCGCGGCACCTGGAGACCGAGTTCCTCGGCGGCCGACAGGGCGCCGACACCGGCGATGTCGTTGAACGCGAAAACGGCCGTGGGGCGCCCGGCGGCGCTGAGGAGGCGGACCGTGGCCCGGTAGCCGCCCTCCTCGGTCAGGTCGCCCTGCTCCACGATCGCCGTGTCCGACAGCCCGTGCTCGCGCATGACCGCCTCGAAGCTGCGGCGGCGCAGCTCGCCCACCACACCCTGTCCGGCGATGTGGGCGATGCGCCGGTGGCCGAGGCCGATGAGGTGCTCGGTGGCCAGACGCGCGCCGTGCTCGTCGTCGCCCGCGACGATGTCCACACGCGGCAGCACGGGTCCGCGGGCGCCCGCGACCACGGTGGGGATCTGCCCGGCCGCCGTGCGCAGTGCCGCGGAGGGCGGCAGCGTACCGACGGCGATGAGGCCGTCGACCCGGAGGTCGGTGAACGTGTGGGTGAGGTCCTCACCGAGGCGCCGGTTGAGACGGCCGTCGGCGAGCAGCATGTGCAGACCGCTGTCGTGGAGACGGGAGCCCAGGCCGTCGAGCAGTTCGACGAACCAGGGGTTGCGCATGTCGTTCAGCAGCACGCCCACCGTGCGGGTGCGGCGCTCGCTGAGGCTGCGCGCGGCGGCGTTCGGGCGGTAGCCGAGCTCCTCGACGGCGGCGAGGACCGCCTCGCGCTTCTCGGGGCGTACCTGGTCGGAGCCGCGCAGCACGAGGGAGACCAGGGACTTCGACACGCCGGCCCGTTCGGCGACATCGCGGATCGTCGGGGGTCTCATGCTGTGGACCGTTCCACAAGGTGAGAGGGGTTGTCAAAGGGCTTGACAGGTGCTGTTACTGAGCTCAGGGTGAGGTGGAAAGGTTCTGGACCGGTCCAAAGAGGGGCAGTCATGGTGAGTACGCTCGGCGTCGCCGTCGTGGGGTTCGGCTGGATGGGACGGGTGCACACCCAGGCGTACGCGCGGGTCCTGCACCACTTCCCGCACCTGGCCGTGCGCCCTGAACTGGTGACCGTCGCCGAGGAGGTGCCGGGCCGGGCCGAGGAGGCCGCCGCGCAGTTCGGCTTCACCACGACGGCCCGCGACTGGCGCGAGGTGGCCGCCGACCCCCGCGTCCAAGCGGTCAGCATCACCGCCCCGAACTTCCTGCACCGCGAGATCGGCGTCGCGATGGCCGAGGCGGGCAAGCACATCTGGATCGAGAAGCCGGTCGGCCTCACCGCCGAGGACGCCCGCGCGGTGGCCGACGCCGTGTCCAAGGCCGGGGTCCAGGGCACCGTCGGGTTCAACTACCGCAACGCGCCCGCCGTCGCCGCTGCCCGCGAGATCGTCGCCTCCGGTGAGATCGGTACCGTCACCCACGTCCGCATCCGCCTGTTCAGCGACTACGCGGCCCACCCCGAGGGCGCCCTGACCTGGCGGTACGAGCGGGAGCGCGGCGGCAGCGGAGTGCTGGGCGACCTGGCCTCGCACGGTGCGGACCTGGCGCGCTTCCTGCTGGGGGACATCACCGCGCTGACCGCCGACACCGCCGTCTTCATCCCCGAACGGGCCCGCCCCACCGGTGCCACCGCCGGCCACACCCGCGCCACGGGCGGCGAGCTGGGCCCGGTCGAGAACGAGGACTACGTGGGCTGCCTGCTCCGCTTCGCCTCGGGCGCCCGCGGCGTCCTGGAGGCCTGCCGGGTCTCCGTCGGCGAGCAGAACAACTACGGCTTCGAGGTGCACGGCACCAAGGGCGCCGTCTTCTGGGACTTCCGCCGCATGGGCGAGCTCGGCATCAGCCGCGGTACCGCCTACCAGGACCAGGCCGTCACCACGCTCTACGTCGGCCCGGGCCACGGCGAGTACGCCGCCTTCCAGCCCGGCTCGGCGAACAGCATGGGCTACGACGACCTCAAGGTCATCGAGGCGCACAACTTCCTGCGCTCCATCGCCGCGGGCACACCGCACGGTGCGACCCTGGAGGACGCCGTGCACAGTGCGACGGCCCTGGACGCCATGAGCCGGTCGGTCGAGTCGGGGGCCTGGGTGAACCTCTGACCCGGGGACGCCTCAGCCCCGCACCAGCAACTGGAACTCGAACGAGTACCGCGAGGCCCGGTAGATATGGGTGCCGAACTCGACGGCGCGGCCGGTGTCGTCGTACGCCGTGCGCTGCATGGTGAGGAGTGCGGCGCCCTCCGGCTCGCCCAGGGCCTCTGCCTCCTCGGGGGTGGCGCTGCGGGCGCCGACGGACTGGCGGGCGCTGTGCAGGGTGATGCCGGCGGCCCGCATCATCCGGTAGAGGCCGGTTGCCTCCAGCGTCGCCGTGTCGAGAGTCAGCAGCCCCTCGGGCACGTAGTTCGACAGGCGCGCCACCGGCTCGCCCTGGGCGCGGCGGAGCCGCTGCACATGGTGCACCGCGGTGCCCTCGGCGATGCCCAGGGCGCCCGCGACCTCGGCGGAGGCGGGCACGACCTCGTTGCCGAGCACCCGGGTCGTGGGGCTCTGGCCGGCCGCCTCCAGGTCGTCGTACAGGCTGCTGAGCTCCAGCGGGCGCTTGACCTGGCTGTGGACCACCTGTGTGCCCACGCCCCGGCGGCGTACGAGGAGGCCCTTCTCCACGAGGGACTGGATGGCCTGACGCACCGTCGGCCGGGACAGGCCGAGCCGCCCGGCGAGCTCGATCTCGTTGCCGAGCAGGCTGCCGGGGCCCAGCTCGCCGTGCTCGATCGCGGACTCCAGCTGCCGGGCGAGCTGGTAGTACAGCGGCACGGGGCTGTTGCGGTCGACGGCGAAGTCGAGCTTCGCGGGAGCGGTGCTGGTCACGGGATGAGCGTATCCGTCCGTCCGGATGACAGGAACCCTTGTCATCGTGTTGTCCTGACAAGAAGCGACCGGTGCGGGGACGGCCTCGTATCCGTCCCCGCACCGGCCGCGGCCGAGGCTCAGGAGTTGCTGGGGAAGCCCAGGTTGATGCCGCCGTCGGCCGGGTCGGGCCAGCGGGTCGTGATCACCTTGCCCTGGGTGTAGAAGGCGATGCCGTCGTTGCCGTAGATGTGCAGGTCGCCGAAGAGCGAGTCCTTCCAGCCACCGAAGGAGTGGTAGCCCACGGGCACCGGAATCGGCACGTTGACACCGACCATGCCCGCCTGGACCTCCATCTGGAAGCGCCGGGCTGCGCCGCCGTCACGGGTGAAGATCGCGGTGCCGTTGCCCCAGCGGGAGCCGTTGATCAGCTTGATGGCGTCCTCGTACGTCTCGGCGCGCACCACGCACAGCACGGGACCGAAGATCTCGTCCTTGTACGCGTCGGCCGTCACCGGCACCCTGTCCAGGAGGGAGACGCCCAGGAAGAAGCCCTCTTCGTGGCCCTCGACCGTGTACCCCGTGCCGTCCACCACGACCTCGGCGCCCTGCGCGGCGGCGCTCGCCACGTACGACGCCACCTTGTCGCGGTGCTCGCGGGTGATCAGCGGGCCCATCTCGGAGGCGGGGTCGTCGCCGGGGCCGATCCGCAGGTTCTTCGCCCGCTCGCTGATCTTGCCGACGAGCTCGTCGCCCGTGTCGCCGACCGCGACCACGACGGACACCGCCATGCAGCGCTCGCCCGCCGAACCGTACGCGGCGTTGATCGCCTGGTCGGCGGCGAAGTCCAGGTCGGCGTCCGGCAGGACCAGCATGTGGTTCTTGGCGCCACCCAGCGCCTGCACGCGCTTGTCGTGCTGGACGGCCTTGAGCTGGATGTACTTGGCGATCGGCGTCGAGCCGACGAAGGAGACCGCGGCGACGTCCGGGTGCTCCAGCAGGCGGTCCACCGCCACCTTGTCACCCTGGACGATGTTGAACACACCGTCCGGCAGACCGGCCTCGGACAGGAGCTCGGCCAGGCGGTACGAGGCCGACGGGTCCTTCTCGCTCGGCTTGAGGACGAAGGTGTTGCCGCAGGCGATCGCCAGCGGGAACATCCACATCGGCACCATGGCGGGGAAGTTGAACGGCGTGATGCCGGCGACCACACCGAGCGGCTGCCGGATCGAGGCGACGTCCACCCGGGTCGACACCTGCGTCGACAGCTCGCCCTTCAGCTGGGTGCTGATCCCGCAGGCCAGCTCCACGATCTCCATGCCGCGCGCGACCTCGCCGAGCGCGTCGGAGTGGACCTTGCCGTGCTCGGCGCTGATCAGCGCGGCGACCTCGTCGCGGTGCGCGTCGAGCAGTTCGCGGAACTTGAACAGGACCGCCGTGCGCTTGGCGAGCGAGGACTGGCCCCAGCTCTCGAAGGCGGCGTTCGCGGTCGCGACGGCGGCGTCGACCTCGTCGACCGTGGCGAGCGCGAGCTGCTTCTCCTGGGCGCCGCTGGCCGGGTTGTAGACCGGGCTGAAACGCCCGGAGGTGCCCTCGACGGGCTTGCCGCCGATCCAGTGGTTGATGGTCTTCATGGTACGAGGGGCCTTTCCTGAGGGCTTTCCTGAGACGGAGGAGGGGAAGGGGGCGGCGGACGGCTCAGAGGTGGCGGCGCCGGCCGGCGACATGACGGTCGTACCGCTCGCGGGCGGCCACGGCGGCCTCGCGGGAGGCGACCTCGGCCACGGGCACGTCCCACCATGCCTCGGCCGGGGGAGCGGTGGGCGCCGGGTCGGTCTCGACGTACACACACGTCGGCCGGTCCGAGGCACGCGCCGCGGCGAGCGCGTCACGCAGTTCGCCGACGGTCTTGGCGCGGATCACGTCCATCCCGAGGCTGGCGGCGTTGGCGGCGAGGTCCACCGGCAGCGGCGCCCCGGTGAAGGTGCCGTCCGCGGCACGGTAGCGGTAGGCGGTGCCGAAGCGCTCGCCGCCGGTCTCCTCGGACAGGCCGCCGATGGAGGCGTACCCGTGGTTCTGGATCAGCAGCAGGTTGACCGGCAGGCCCTCCTGGACGGCGGTGACGATCTCCGTCGGCATCATCAGGTACGTGCCGTCGCCGACCAGCGACCACACCGGAGTACCGGGCGCCGCCTGCTGTACACCGATGCCGGCCGGGATCTCGTAGCCCATGCAGGAGTAGCCGTACTCCAGGTGGTACTGGCGCGGGGAGCGGGCCCGCCACAGCTTGTGCAGGTCGCCGGGGAGCGAGCCGGCCGCGTTGATCACCACGTCGTCGTCGCCCACGACCGAGTCCAGGGCGCCCAGCACCTGCGTCTGGGTGGGCACGGCGTGCGCGTCGTCCGCGCGGTAGGCCGCGTCCACGACCTGCTCCCAGGCCGCCTTGCCGGCGCGGTACTCGGCCTCGTACGCCTCGCCGACACGGTGCCCGGAAAGCGCGTCCGTGAGCGCCTCCAGGCCCGTGCGCGCGTCCGCGACCAGGGTGCGGGCGGCCAGCTTGTGGGCGTCGAAGGCGGTGATGTTGAGGTTGACGAACCGGACGTCCGGGTTCTGGAACAGGGTGTTGGAGGCGGTGGTGAAGTCGGAGTAGCGGGTTCCGACGCCGATGACCAGGTCCGCGGTGCGCGCGATGTCGTCGCAGACGGCGGTGCCGGTGTGGCCGATGCCGCCGAGGTCCGCCGGGTGGTCGTACCGCAGGGAGCCCTTGCCCGCCTGGGTGGAGGCGACCGGGATGCCGGTGGCCTCCGTGAACACCTTGAGCGCTTCCTCGGCCTCGCTGTGGTGAACGCCGCCGCCGGCGACGATCAGCGGCCGCTCGGCGGCACGGATGGCGGTTGCGGCCTCGGCGAGTTCCAGCGGGTCGGGCGCGGGGCGGCGTACGTGCCAGACGCGCTCGGCGAAGAACTCCACCGGCCAGTCGAAGGCCTCCGCCTGCACGTCCTGCGGCATGGCGAGGGTCACCGCGCCGGTCTCGGCCGGGTCGGTCAGCACCCGCATCGCGTTCAGAGCGGACGGGATCAGCATCTCCGGGCGCGTGATGCGGTCGAAGTAGCGGGAGACCGGGCGCAGGGTGTCGTTGACCGACACGTCGGCCTCCACCGGGTGCTCCAGCTGCTGGAGCAGCGGGTCGGCGGGGCGCGTCGCGAAGTAGTCGCCGGGCAGGAGCAGCACCGGCAGGCGGTTGACCGTGGCCAGGGCGGCGCCGGTGACCAGGTTGGTGGCGCCGGGGCCGATGGACGTGGTGACCGCCTGCGCGGAGAGCCGGTTCAGCTGGCGGGCGTGGCCCACGGCGGCGTGCACCATGGCCTGTTCGTTGCGGCCCTGGTGGAACGGCATCGTGTCCTCGCCGGCCTCCAGCAGCGCCTGGCCGAGACCGGCGACGTTGCCGTGGCCGAAGATCCCCCAGGTGCCGGCGATCAGCCGGTGCCGTACGCCGTCGCGCTCGGTGTACTGCGCGGACAGGAACTGCACCAGCGCCTGGGCGACGGTCAGGCTGACCTTCGACTGGTTCGACTGATTCGGCTGGCTCATCGGGACCTCACTGCTACGGGTTCTCTCGCGGGGGCCGCGGGAAGCTTCACTGGGCGGGGGCGGTGTAGACGGGCAGGCGCGGGTCGACCGGCTGCTCGGGCCATGTGCCACGGATCCAGGCGTGGTCCGGGTGGTCGCAGATCAGCCAGGCGCGGTCGGGGTCGGGGCCCGCCATGACGTTGAGGTAGTACATGTGGTGGCCGGGCGCGGCCATGGAGGGGCCGTGCCAGCCGTCGGGGATGAGGACGACGTCGCCGTCGCGCACCTCGGCCAGCACGTCCGTGCCCGCGCCCTGGCCGGAGGGGGAGACCCGCTGGTAGCCGAGGCCGGGGACGCCCTCGTGGTCGGCGAACTCGAAGTAGTAGATCTCCTCCAGCTCCGACTCCTCGCCGGGCCGGTGCTCGTCGTGCTTGTGCGGCGGGAAGGACGACCAGTTTCCGCCAGGCGTGATCACCTCGACGGCGATGAGCTTGTCGCACTCGAAGACGCCTGCCGCGCCGAAGTTGTTGACCTGGCGCGAGCAGGTGCCGGTGCCCCGCAGCTCGACCGGGACGGAGGACGCCGGGCCGTAGCGGGCGGGCAGCCGGCGCTCGCAGCGGGCGCCGGTCAGGGCGAAGCGCCCGCCGTCGCGGGAGGCGATCGATGCCTGCGCGTCGCGCGGCACGTACGCGAAGTCGCTGACCCCGCTGAAGACGCTCTCGCGTCCCTGCAGCCGGAACGTCTGGTCGTCGACGGCGACCGTGCAGGAGCCCGCGAGCGGCAGCACGATCCACTCGCTGTCGCCGCTGTCGAAGCTGTGCCAGCCGCCCGGCGGCAGTTCCAGCACCCGCAGGCTGGAGTAGCCCCAGCCGGCCGACTCGGGGGTGACGTTCACGGCGTAGGCGTCACCGGTGGCCTTGCCCGCCGGAAGGTGGTGCGTGGTCGTCATGATGTGATTCCTCGGCTCGTTCCAGGATGTACCTGGGTCTGGGGGCGTACGCGGCTTCGGGACATACCAGGGTTTCCGGGACCTACCCGGAATCAGAGCAGTCCGACCGCGGTGTCCACCGCGGTCTCCACGCTGCCTTCGGCGGGGTAGAGCAAGGACCGGCCGACGACCATGCCCTGCACGGTGGGCAGCCGCAGGGCCTTGCGCCACTTCTCGTACGCGCCCTCCTGGTCCCCACTGACCTCGCCGCCCAGCAGGACCACCGGCAGCGTGGACGTCTCCAGCGCCTCCGCCATGTCGTCGGGGTCCTCGGTGACGGGCAGTTTCAGCCAGGTGTACGCGGAGGTGCCGCCGAGGCCCGAGGCGATCGCGATGGACCGGGTGACGGCCTCGGCGCTCAGATCGTTGCGGACCGCGCCGTCCACGCGGCGGGATATGAACGGCTCGACGAACAGCGGCAGCCGGCGCGCGGCCATGTCGTCGATGGCCCGGGCGGTGGTCTCCAGGGTCTGCAGGGAGCCGGCGTCGTCGTAGTCGATGCGCACCAGCAGCTTCCCCGCGTCGAAGCGGAGCCGCTCGATGTCCTCGGCGCGGTGGCCGGTGAAGCGGTCGTCCATCTCGAAGGACGCGCCGGCCAGGCCCCCGCGGTTCATGGAGCCCATGACAACCTTGTCGTCCAGGACGCCGAGGAGCAGCAGGTCCTCCAGGATGTCCGCGGTCGCGAGCACCCCGTCGACGCCCGGGCGCGACAGCGCGATGCACAGCCGCTCCAGCAGGTCGGCCCGGTTGGCCATGGCCAGGCGTTGGCCGCCCACACCGAGGGCGCCGCGCGCCGGGTGGTCGGCGGCCACGATCATCAGACGGCCGCTGTCGCCGATCAGCGGGCGGCGGACGCGGCGGGCGGCGGCTTCGGCGATGGCCTCCGGATGCCGGGCGCGCACTGTGACGAGGTCGGGGATGCTGATGCTCAAGACTTCGCTCCGTTCAGGGTGTGGCGTCGGTCAGCCGCGCGCGAGGAGGTCGTCGACCTCGGACTCGGTGGGCATCGCGGAGGAGCAGGCGAGCCGGGAGGCGACGAGCGCCCCGGCCGCGTTGGCGTACCGCATGATCTTCTCCAGCTCCCAGCCGCCCAGCAGGCCGTGGCAGAGCGAGCCGCCGAAGGCGTCCCCGGCACCGAGCCCGTTGACGACCTCCACGGGCACCGGCGGGACCTCCGCGGTGGTGCCGTCGCGGTGGACGGCCAGTACGCCCTTGGGACCCTGCTTGACGACGGCCAGCTCCACCCCGGCGTCGAGCAGGGCCTGCGCGCAGGCCTTCGGCTCGCGGACGCCGGTGGCGATCTCGCACTCGTCGAGGTTGCCGACGGCCACCGTGGCGTGGGCGAGGGCCTCGGTGTAGTACGGGCGGGCCGAATCCGGGTCGTTCCAGAACATCGGGCGCCAGTCGAGGTCGAAGACGGTGATGCCCGACTTGTCGCGCGCCTTGAGAGCTGCGAGGGTGGCCGAACGGCTGGGCTCCTCGCTCAGGCCGGTGCCCGTGATCCAGAAGATGCGGGCCGTGCGGATGGCGGAGAGGTCCAGCTCGTCGGTGTTGATCTCCAGGTCCGGGGCCTTGGGCCGACGGTAGAAGTACAGCGGGAAGTCGTCCGGAGGGAAGATCTCGC
Source organism: Streptomyces sp. KM273126 (assembly GCF_004337435.2). NCBI lineage: Bacteria > Bacillati > Actinomycetota > Actinomycetes > Kitasatosporales > Streptomycetaceae > Streptomyces > Streptomyces sp. KM273126. Next base: position 2,240,199 of record NZ_SJXB02000002.1, read on the forward strand.
AGAACGTGATCGGAGTCTGGTACGCGTCGACCGGGGTGACGAAGCGGTCGTCGACGCCGAACTCCCTTAGGGCGTCGTGGAGATACGAACCGAAGGGGTCGTTACCCGTACGGGTGATCACAGCGGTAGCGTGACCCAGGCGCGCGGCGGCAACGGCCACGTTGGCCGCCGACCCCCCCAGGAACTTGCCGAAGGATTCGACTTGCGGAAGTGGCACACCGGTCTGCAGTGGATAGAGATCGACCCCAATGCGGCCCATGGTGATGAGATCGAACGTTTCGGCGGACTCGGGCATGCGCGTCACTCCTCGTACGGGGATGCGGGCCGTGGAGGGCCCGTGGTGCGGGGGATGCGGGCACGCTGGCCCGGACGTACATCAGGTGTAGGTCCCCGGGCGAGCCCATGTCAAGCGTTTGTACTGACATTCGGACCTGCAACTGAAATGATGTCTTAACAAAGTATTGACAGCTGGGTGGGACAGGCGTTTGTATCCCGTCCCAACAACACCGCCGCTTCACCGGCACAATGACCCAGGCTCTCAATGCCCGGGCCCGCGGCGGGCCTCTCGCCCGACGCCGTCCCGTTCACTTTCCCCCCGGAAGCACAGTGAGGTGCAAGGAAAGATGGATCGTTTTCACGCCCGCTCCCGCCGAGTCGCGCCCTTCGTCGCCCTGGCAGCGGCGTCCGCGCTGCTCATAGCGGGCTGCTCCAGCGGCTCGGGCGGCAAGAAGTCCGAGGAGGGCGGCGACAACGCCTCCGCGGGCAAGGCGAGCACTCCCCGCATGACGGTCGCGCTGGTCACCCACCAGGCGCCCGGCGACACGTTCTGGGACATCGTCCGCAAGGGTGCCGAGGCGGCCGCGGCCAAGGACAACATCAAGCTGATCTACTCGGCGGACCCGAACGCGGGCAACCAGGCCAACCTGGTCCAGAACGCGATCGACCAGAAGGTCGACGGCATCGCGATCACCCTGGCCAAGCCGGACGCGATGAAGGACGCCGTGGCCAACGCGGAGAAGGCGGGCATCCCGGTCGTCGGCCTGAACTCGGGCCTCAGTGACTGGAAGTCGCTGAACCTGCTGGAGTTCTTCGGGCAGGACGAGACGGTGGCGGGCGAGGCGCTGGGCAAGAAGCTCAACGAGGAAGGCGCCAAGAAGGCCGTCTGTGTCATCCAGGAGCAGGGCAACGTCGGCCTGGAGCAGCGCTGCGCGGGCGTGAAGAAGACGTTCGAGGGCAAGACGGAGAACCTCAACGTCAACGGCACCGACATGCCGTCGGTGAAGTCGACGATCAACGCGAAGCTCAAGCAGGACTCCTCCATCGACTACGTCGTCGCACTCGGCGCCCCGTTCGCACTGACCGCGGCGCAGTCTGTCGGTGAGTCGGGCAGCAAGGCGAAGGTCGCCACCTTCGACCTCAACAAGGAACTGACCGGCGCGATCAAGGACGGCGACATCGCGTTCGCGGTCGACCAGCAGCCCTACCTGCAGGGTTACCTGTCGATCGACTCGCTGTGGCTGTACAAGAACAACGGCAACTACATGGGCGGCGGCGAGGCCCCGGTGCTGACCGGTCCGGCTTTCGTGGACAAGTCCAACGTCGAGGCGGTCGCCAAGTTCGCCGCGAAGGGCACTCGGTGATGAGCATGACGCAACAGGCTGCGCCGGCGGTGGAGACACCGCCGGCCTCCGGCCCCAAACAGAGCGACGGGCGAACCGCGCAGCGCCCCCTGGCGCTGAAGCTGCTCGCCCGCCCCGAAGTGGGCGTCTTCCTCGGCGCGGTCGCGGTGTACGTCTTCTTCCTGGCCGCGGCACCGCCGGTGCGCGAGGCCAGCGCGATGGCCAACATCCTCTACCAGTCGTCGACGATCGGGCTCATGGCTCTGCCCGTGGCCCTGCTGATGATCGGCGGCGAGTTCGACCTCTCCGCCGGTGTCGCGGTGATCACCTCGGCGCTGACCGCGAGCATGGTCAGCTACCAGCTGACGATGAACGTGTGGGTGGGCGTGATCGCGGCACTGGTGGTGTCGCTGGCGGTCGGGGCGTTCAACGGGTGGATGCTGGTCAAGACCGGCCTGCCGAGCTTCCTGGTCACCCTGGGCACGTTCCTGATCCTGCAGGGCGTCAACCTGGCGGTCACGAAGCTGGTCACCGGGAACGTGGCCACCGACAACATCAGCGACATGGACGGCTTCGCCCAGGCGAAGGCGATCTTCGCCTCGACGTTCCAGGTCGGCGGCGTCACCTTCAAGATAACCGTCGTGTACTGGCTGGTGTTCGCGGCGTTGGCCACCTGGGTGCTGCTGCGCACCAAGTACGGCAACTGGATCTTCGCGGTGGGCGGCAACCAGGACAGCGCCCGCGCGGTGGGTGTGCCGGTCACGTTCACGAAGATCTCGCTGTTCATGCTGGTCGGGCTCGGCGCCTGGTTCGTGGGCATGCACAACCTGTTCTCCTTCAGCACCGTGCAGTCCGGTGAGGGCGTCGGGCAGGAGCTGATCTACATCGCCGCCGCGGTCATCGGTGGCTGTCTGCTGACCGGCGGCTACGGCTCGGCGATCGGTCCGGTCTTCGGCGCGTTCATGTTCGGCATGGTCAACCAGGGCATCGTCTACGCCGGCTGGAACCCCGACTGGTTCAAGGCCTTCCTCGGCGTGATGCTGCTCGGCGCCACCCTGATCAATCTGTGGGTCCGCCGCACGGCGACCCGGAGGTGAAGTGACCCATGGCTACCAACGAATCCCAGGCCGCGGGAGCCGTCCTGAAGGACACCCCGCCCACGGACGGCACCCCCACCGTGGAACTGCGCGGTGCGGGCAAGGCGTACGGCAACATCCGCGCCCTGCACGGCGTCGACCTCCAGGTGCACCCCGGCAAGGTCACGTGCGTGCTGGGCGACAACGGCGCCGGCAAGTCCACCCTCATCAAGATCATCTCCGGGCTGCACCAGCACACCGAGGGCGAGTTCCTCGTCGACGGCGAACCGGTGCACTTCTCCACCCCGCGTGAAGCACTCGACCGCGGCATCGCCACCGTGTACCAGGACCTGGCGACCGTGCCGCTGATGCCGGTGTGGCGCAACTTCTTCCTCGGCTCGGAGATGACCAAGGGCGCCTGGCCCCTCCGTCGCCTCGACATCGAGAAGATGAAGAAGACCGCGGACGAAGAGCTGCGCAACATGGGCATCGTCCTCGACGACCTGGAGCAGCCGATCGGCACGCTGTCGGGTGGTCAGCGCCAGTGTGTGGCGATCGCCCGTGCCGTCTACTTCGGCGCCCGCGTGCTGATCCTGGACGAGCCGACCGCCGCCCTCGGTGTGAAGCAGTCGGGTGTGGTGCTCAAGTACATCGCCGCCGCCCGCGACCGCGGCCTGGGCGTCATCTTCATCACCCACAACCCGCACCACGCCTACATGGTCGGCGACCACTTCAGCGTGCTGCGCCTGGGCACCCTGGAGCTCAGCGCCCCACGCAGTGAGATCAGCCTCGAAGAGCTCACCAACCACATGGCGGGCGGTGCCGAACTCGCCGCGCTCAAGCACGAGTTGGCCCAGGTCAGCGGTGTCGACGTCGAGGAGCTCCCCGAGGAGGAGGACCTCACGGCATCCGCGGCGGCAACTTCGGAAGGAAAGTCCTGACATGACCTCTGCCCTGGACCGCATCCGGGTCGGCTCGGCCCCTGACTCCTGGGGCGTCTGGTTCCCCGACGACCCGCAGCAGGTGCCCTGGGAACGGTTCCTGGACGAGGTCGCCGAGGCCGGCTACTCCTGGATCGAGCTCGGACCGTACGGCTATCTGCCGACCGACCCGGCCCGGCTCACCGACGAGGTCACCAAGCGCGACCTCAAGGTGTCGGCCGGCACGGTCTTCACCTCGCTGCACCGCGGCCCGTCCGTCTGGGACGCCACCTGGGAGCACGTCGGCCAGGTCGCCGCGCTCACCCAGGCCATGGGCGCGAAGCACCTGGTGGTCATCCCGTCGTTCTGGCGGGACGACAAGACCGCCGAGATCATCGAGCCGGCCGAACTCACCACCGAGCAGTGGGGCCACCTCAGCAAGGGCATGGAGCGGCTCGGGCGCGAGGTCAAGGAGACGTACGGGCTCGACATCGTGGTGCACCCGCACGCGGACACGCACATCGACACCGAGGAGCACGTCGAGCGCTTCCTCGACTCGACGGACTCCGGGCTCGTCAACCTGTGCCTGGACACCGGGCACTACGCCTACTGCGGCGGCGACAGCGTCAAGCTGATCGAGACCTACGGCGAGCGCATCGGCTATCTGCACCTCAAGCAGGTCGACCCGGAGATCCTGGCCGACGTGGTGCAGAACGGTGTTCCGTTCGGCCCCGCGGTCCAGCGCGGTGTGATGTGCGAACCCCCGGCAGGCGTACCGGAGTTGGGGCCGGTACTGACCGCGGCCCAGGGGCTGGGCGTGGACCTGTTCGCGATCGTCGAGCAGGACATGTACCCCTGCGAGCCGGACAAGCCGCTGCCCATCGCGGTCCGCACCCGCAAGTTCCTCCGCTCCTGCGGCGCCTGACCCACTCGAAGGGACCACCACCCACCATGACTCAGCGTGGAACGCTCGGCGTCGCCGTCATCGGCACCGGCCGGATGGGGGCCGATCACGTACGTCGCATCGACGAGGTGATCAGCGGGGCGCGCGTGTCCGCCGTCGTGGACATCGACGCCGAGCGGGCCAAGCGACTCGCCGAGGGCATCGACGGCTGTACCGCGTACACCGACCCGGTCGCCGCCATGGCCGCGGAGGACGTCGACGCCGTGCTCATCGCCTCACCGGGGCCCGCTCACGAGGCGGCCCTGCTGGCGGCGTTCGAGCACGACCTGCCGGTGCTGTGCGAGAAGCCGCTCACCCCCGACGCGGCCTCCGCACTGCGGGTGATGGAGGCCGAGCAGAAGCTGGGCCACCGCCTGGTCCAGGTGGGCTTCATGCGGCGCTACGACGCCGAGTACACGAAGCTCAAGGCGCTGCTCGACAGCGGGCAGCTCGGCCGGCCGCTGATGCTCCACAACCGGCACCGCAACGCCGCCAGCCCGCCCGGCTTCACCACCGCGATGCTCATCAACGACTCGGTGGTGCACGAGATGGACGTGACCCGCTGGCTCCTCGACCAGGAGATCACGGCGGTCACCGTCCTGCGCCCGACGCCCTCCGAGAACGCGCCCGAGGGCTTGTCGGACCCGCAGCTCGTCCTCTTCGAGACCGATGGCGGCGCGATCGTCGACGTCGAGATCAACGTCAACTGCGGCTTCGGCTACCAGGTGAAGGCCGAAGCGGTCTGCGAGCGCGGCACCGCCCGTATCGGCGAGGAGCAGTCACTCGTCACCGACATGGCCGGCCGCTGGGGCGGCACCATCGCCCAGGACTTCGTGGAGCGGTTCGCCGGTGCCTACGACCGCCAGGTCCAGGCCTGGGTGGACGCCACCCGCCGCGGCGAGGTCACCGGGCCCAGCGTGTGGGACGGCTACGCCACGGCGGCGGTCTGCGAGGCGGGCGTCCGCGCCCAGTCCGAGGGCGGCCGGGTCGAGGTCGAGCTGATCGAGCGGCCCGCCTTCTACCGCTAGGCGCTCCGCTGGATGCGCGGTGATGAATCTGCGGGCCGGTGGGGGCTGGTCGCGCAGTTCCCCGCGCCCCTTACGGGCGGGTACTGCACGGGGGCTTCAGCCCAGTCCGCCTGGAAGACCTGTGGTGCCCCAGGAGGCCGTCAGCGCGTCTGTGCGGCCTCCTGGGGCACATCCCTGTCCTGGGACACACCCCTGTTCCGCGGTGCCTCGTTGCCGGAGGAGCGGAACGCCCAATCCATCCGTGGCTCGACCACACACCGGAACACCGCCCGCACCGGCGGCGAGCACAGCAGCGTGATCCCGCCGACCGCCAGCGCCGTCACCGCGATCTCACCGAGCGGGGTACGCACCCAGGCGGGGGCGTACCACTCCCAGAAGCGGGACGACTTGATGACGAAGCCGTGCAGCAGGTAGCCGTACATCGTCCCCGCACCCAGCGCCGTGAACCACGTCCGCCGCCTCGGCACCCACGCCAGGAAACACGCTGTCAGCAGCAGCGCCAGACAGAACAGCGCCGGTGTGCTGACCAGCCCCACCCAGCGCGACACACCCTGACCCGTGACGGCACCCCGGTGGTAGAACCAGGACGCGCTGAACCAGGGCGCCACCTCGTACGCCGCCACCACAGCGCCCACCCCGACGGGCAGCGCCCACAGCCGGACCCGCCGGGTGCGCAGCCGCTCGAAATGCTCGGCCCGCAGCGTCAGCCCGAGCACGAAGAACGGCAGGAACTGCAGGATCCGCTGGATCGAGATGTCACCGCCCAGGTCCGGCGACACCGAGGCCAGCACCGCGAGACCGAGCGCGACCGGCAGCGGATACCGCAGCGCCAGCCAGACCGGAGTGGTGATCCGCCAGATGAACAGCGCCATCAGGAACCACATCACGTACCAGGGATCCAGCAGGCTCAGCGGATACCCCCAGTCGTTCCGCGCCCAGCGGTAGAAGAGCGTGTACGCCGTCTCGAAGACGACATACGGCAGAACCACCCCCGTCAGCAGCCGCCGCAGCCGGCCCGGAGCCATGTCGAAGCTCCGCGAGAAGTACCCGGAGATCAGCGCGAACGCGGGCATGTGGAAGGCGTAGACGGTCAGATACAGGGCCGTGGCCGCCCGGCTGCCGTGGGTCAGCGGCTCCCAGGCGTGCCCGCACGCCACCAGCACGATCGTCAGGTACTTCGCGTTGTCGAAGTACGCGTCCCTGGACGAGGGTCTCCGGGCGGGCGGCGTTTTTCGGACAGGGGGCACCGTCAGGGTCGGCGGGTACTGCGTCACGTTTCCGGACATCCTCCGCATCTCGACGAACGGACCCCGACCGCCTGCCCCGCCCCGCGGGTCTCATTCCTCCCCGTTGCAGCCCCGGTGGAACCGGCGGTGCAGGGCATGCACCTCCTCGTCCAGCCCGGGCACCGGGCCCTCGACGGTCACACCGGGAGCGACCTCGGTGACCGGCAGGGTCCGCACCGGCGGCGCCGGCACCCCCAACTCGTCCAGCCAGGAGGAGAGTTGCTCGGAGGAGGCGACGTACACGATACGTCCGAGGCCCACCCATGCGTGGGCGGCCGCGCACATCGGGCAGTGCTCGCCCGACGTGTACACGGTCGCCGCGGCCCGCTCCTCGGGGGTGAGGTGCGCCGCCGACCAGCGGGCCAGCTCGAACTCCGGGTGCCGGGTGCGGTCACCGGACGCCACCCGGTTGTGGTCCTCCGCCAGCACGGTCCCGTCGGCGCCCACGAGCACCGAGCCGAACGGCTCGTCACCGGCCTGAAGGGCCTCGGCCGCCAGCTCCACGCACCGCCGCAAGTACCGCAGCTCGGAGTCGTCCACCATCTCGTACGCCCCTTCTCATGACGCCGTCCACGCGGCGCGGACGACGTCCGGCCGCACCGCGATCTTCGTCACGCAGCCTACGTGCCCTGCCCTCCTCGGCGTGGGCCCGTCCCGCACCACCGCCACCCGTGGTGAACTGCAGGTCACGGCGAGGTCCCGGTGGTCCACGCCGGTGCGGAGCCACGGGTGGCGGAGGGCTGGGAATGCGCGAGTGGATCTGGGAGTACGAGGGCTACGACCCGGCGCAGGAGCGGCTGCGCGAGTCGCTGTGCACCCTCGGCAACGGCTACTTCGCGACCCGCGGAGCCGCCCCCGAGTGCACCGCCGACGCCGTGCACTACCCGGGCACGTACGCGGCGGGCTGCTACAACCGGCTCACCTCACAGATCGCGGGTCGCCGCGTCGAGAACGAGGACATGGTCAACCTGCCCAACTGGCTTCCCCTTCGCTTCCGCGTCGCCTCCGGCGACTGGCTCTCCCCGGACACCCACAAGGTCCTCGACCATCACCTGAGCCTGCACCTGAGAGAGGGAACCCTGGAGCGCACCGTGCGCTACGAGAACCCTGACGGCCGGTGCCTGGCCGTGCGGCAGTTCCGGCTGGTCCACATGGGGGATCCCCATCTCGCCCTGCTGCGCACCGAGTTGACCCCCCAGGGATGGTCGGGGGAGATCGAGGTGGAGTCCGCGCTCGACGGGACGGTCACCAACTCCGGGGTCGAGCGGTACCGCGAGCTGTCCTCCCGGCACCTCACACACGTCCACACCGGCACCTCGGCGCGCGGACCGGTCTGGCTGCGCTGCCGCACCAGGACCTCCGACATCCGCATCGGTCTCGCCGCGCGGACCGTGGTGGACGCTCCGGCCGAGGCCGGCACCGTCAAGGACAACGGGCGGATCGCCCGGGTGTTCCGGATGGCCGTCACCGACGGCCACACGGTGACCGTCGACAAGACCGTCGCCCTGCACACCTCCCGTGACCCGGCGATCAGCGATCCGCTGTACGCCGCCGTCGACCGGGTGCGGCGCTCCGGTGACGTCGACGCCCTGCTGGCCTCCCACCGCACGGCCTGGCAGCAGTTGTGGCGCAACGCCGAGGCGGACGTGCCCGGCGGCGCGGGCGCGGTGCTGCGCCTGCACCTCTTCCATGTGCTCCAGACCCTGTCCCCGCACACCGCCGAACTCGATGTGGGTGTGCCCGCACGGGGCCTGCACGGCGAGGCGTACCGCGGACACGTCTTCTGGGACGAACTGTTCGTGCTGCCGTATCTGAACCTGCACTTCCCCGAGGTGTCCCGGGCCCTGCTGACCTACCGGCACCGGCGTCTGGAGCGCGCCTGCTTCGCCGCCGCCGACGCCGGGCTCCGCGGTGCGATGTACCCCTGGCAGAGCGGCAGCGACGGCCGCGAGGAGACCCAGTGGCTGCACCTCAACCCGCGCTCGGGGCGCTGGCTGCCCGACCACTCCCGGCTCCAGCACCATGTGGGCTCGGCGGTCGCGTACAACGTGTGGCGGTACTGCGAGGCGACCGGCGACACGGAGTTCCTGCACACCAAGGGCGCCGAGATGGTCATCCAGATCGCCCGCTTCTGGGCCGACTTCGCCAGGTACGACGAGACACTGGGCCGCTACCGCATCCGCGGGGTCGTCGGCCCCGACGAGTACCACGAGGCCTACCCCGGCGCGGCCGGTCCGGGCCTCGACGACAACGCGTACACCAATGTCACGGCCGCCTGGGTCCTCGCCCGCGCCCTCGACGTGGCGCGGACCCTGCCCACCACGCGCCGCCGCGACCTGTTCGAGCGCATCGGCCTCGACCGCGCCGAGACCGACGTCTGGGAGGAGGTCTCCCGCAAGCTGTACGTCCCCTTCCACGCGGGCGTCATCAGCCAGTTCGCGGGCTACGAGGACCTCGCGGAGCTCGACTGGGAGGGGTACCGGAAACGCTACGGCGACATCCGGCGCCTCGACCGGATCCTGGAGGCCGAGGACGACTCCGTCAACCGCTACCAGGCATCCAAGCAGGCCGACGTCCTGATGCTCGGTTACCTCTTCTCAGCCGCCGAACTCAATTCCCTGTTCGGGCAGTTGGGGTACGAACTGGACGACGGGACCTGGCGGCGGACCGTCGATCACTACCTGGCCCGCACCAGCCACGGGTCGACTCTCAGCAGCCTGGTCCACGGCTGGGTGCTGGCGCGGGCCCGGGGCGCACGGGCCTGGGCGTTCGTGCAGGAGGCGCTGGCCGGCGATATCGCCGACCTGCACGGCGGGACCACCGGTGAGGGCATCCACCTGGGCGCCATGGCCGGCACCCTCGACCTCGTCCAACGGGGTCTGACCGGCCTGGAGGCCCGCGACGGCAGCCTCTGCTTCGACCCCGTACCGCTGCCGGAGCTGTCGGATCTTTCGGAGTACGGCTTCTCGATCCGCTACCGCGGCCACTGGGGCGTGCGGCTGCACCTGCGACAGGGGGAGTTGCACATCACCGTGCCCTACTCCGACGAGGCCCCGGTCACCGTGGCTGTCGCGGGCCGTGCGGTGTCCGTGGTCCCGGGGGAGTCGTGCGCGCTTCCTCTGCCCGGCTGACGTGAACGGCCGCCCGGAGGTTCGACGGTCCGCGTGAGAGGCGAGTGAATTCCATTGCCTGCCGGGGCTGCGGGTGATGGAGTGGGCATATGCGTCACGCCGGGGTGTTGGCCCTCTTCGACCGGGACATGCGGGAAGGGGCGCGCCCCGACGCGCCCGGTGCGCGGATCGAGCGCGCGGACGGGGTGGTACGGCAGGTCGGTGCCGAGCACGGCTGGAGCGGGGTGCTCTGGTCGGACCTGGACGAGACGACCGCCGACGAGGCGATCGCCGCGCAGGTGCGCTACTTCGCCGGGCTCGGCCGCGAGTTCGAATGGAAGCTGTACGGACACGATCTCCCGGTCGACCTGGGCAGACGGCTCCGCGCCGCCGGGTTCACGCCCGAGCCCGAGGAGACCTTGATGATCGCCGAGTTCGGGCAGATGAACCTCGACGTCGAGGTGCCGGAGGGCGTACGGCTCCTCCCGGTGACCGACGCGGTGGGCGTCGACATGGTGGCGGACGTCCACGCGCAGGCATTCGGCCGGGACAGCTCGCGTATGCGCAGGCAACTGCTCGCCCAGCTCGCCGCCGCTCCCGACACCGTTGTCGCGGTCGTGGCCCTCGCCGGGGACAGCCCGATCAGCGCCGCGCGCATGGAGATGCTGCCCGGCACCCGCTTCGCCGGCCTGTGGGGCGGCGGCACCGTGGAGGGCTGGCGCGGCCGCGGCATCTACCGCGCCCTCGTGGCCCACCGCGCCCGCGTCGCCGCCGAGCACGGCTACCGCTATCTGCAGGTGGACGCCACCAGCCAGAGCCGCCCCATCCTGGAACGCCTGGGATTCGAACCGCTGACCACGACCACGCCGTACGTGTCACCGACCGTGCCCACGGAGGCGTGAGGGCGTGAGGGCGGCCCACCGCCGCCCTCACTCACCGGGGGCCGCCTGCCTGATCACCAAGGAGGACGCCTCCTCTCAGCGGCGTGCCCGTATCCGGTCGAGCGCCGAGACGCCCAGTGCCGCCAGCCCGATCTGGATGAGCCACTCGATCCAGTCGGGACCGCTGGTGTTCGCCACGCCGACCGCGGCGGCGATCGCGGACCCGATGAGCGCCGCGACGATACCGACGAGGATCGTCAGCAGGATGCCGATGCGCTGACGTCCCGGGACGACGAGCCGTCCCAGCGTGCCGATGATGATGCCGATAACAATGGCACTGATGATGCCGGAGATCTCCATCTCCACCCCATTTCGTCGGGATACCCCGTACTTATGGGTGTTCCCGCAGGAAGCGGGTGCAGTCCGGTCAGTCCGATCCACTTCCCGCTGCGCGGTGGCACCACGTCCGCAGGGCGACATTGCGGTCCTTGTGTCTGCGTCGGACGGGTTCGTCGTCCGTGAGCTCGAAACCCGTCGACCTCGCGACGGCCTCGCTCGCCGCGTTCTCCGCCTCGATGCACAGGACCACGCGACGCGGGCGCAGATGCCGGGTGGCGTACTCGGTGACGAGGCGGACCGCCTTGGCGGCCAGGCCCCGTCCGCGGTGGGCGGGCCCGACGCCGTAGGCCAGTTCGGCGTCCCGGGGGTCGGCGGCGCTGCGGAACAGCAGGACCTCGCCCAGGGGAAGCCGGCCGTCCGTGGTGATGGCCAGGTGTACGCCCCGTCCGTCGATCCGTTTCCGGCAGGCGGCGGCGAGGTACGCGCGGGCCGCCGCCGTGCCGAAGGGGGAGGGTACCGGAGTCCATCGGGCGATCTCGGGGTCCTCGTACAGGGCGACGAGGGCCGGCAGGTCGTCGTCACTCCACTCGCGCAGACGCAGGCCGAAGCCGTGCAGCCGGAGGGGTGACGGGAGGGGCAGAGGTTCCTGGGCGTCCATGAGGTGGTCCCCTCGGGGGTGCGGGTGAGCGGCCAAAGGCGTCAGTGGGGGCATGGCGGGACCGCTCTGTCGGGGGCACGTACAGGCTCTGCTTCCCCGTGCGCCGTGCCGCCTCACGGATCGCCGTCGCCGGATCACCCTGACGCCTGGCGCGGCTCGCCCTCGATTGACATGCAGGTAATTGCCTGCATAACGTTGGGTGTGCGATCAGAGAGTGACTCCCGTATGGACCTGGTGTTCAAGGCGCTGGCCGACCCGACACGGCGGCGGCTCCTCGACCGGCTGCACGAGCACAACGGCCAGACTCTGGGTGAGCTGTGCGAGCGCATCGACATGGCACGCCAGTCGGTGACGCAGCACCTGGCCGTCCTGGAGGCCGCCAACCTCGTCAGCACCGTGCGGCGGGGACGGGAAAAGGTGCACTACCTCAATCCGGTCCCGCTCCACGAGATCCAGGAGCGGTGGATCGACAAGTTCGAGCGCCCGCGACTGCGCGCGCTCGGCGCCGTGAAGCGACGAGCGGAGGAAGCCATGACCGACAAGCCGACATTCGTGTACGTCATCTACATCGAGAGCACGCCCGAGAAGGTCTGGGACGCGCTCACCGATGCCGACCTGACAGCCGCGTACTGGGGGCACAGCAACGTCTCCGACTGGAAGCCGGGTTCACGCTGGGAGCACCTCCGCACCGACGGCTCCGGCACTGCCGACGTGGTCGGCCGAGTCGTGGAGAGCGAGCGTCCGACCCGCCTGGTCACCACCTGGGTCGCTCCGGACGAGGAGGGGCAGGAGGACAAGTACTCCCGGGTCACCTTCGACATCCAGCGGCACGCCGAGATCGTCCGCCTCACGGTGACCCACGAGGGCCTCCCGGACGAGGGTGCGCGCGCCGACGTGGCGTCCGGCTGGCCGGCGGTGCTGTCCAATCTCAAGTCACTGTTGGAGACCGGCAGCACGCTTCCGCAGCAGCCGTGGCTGGTGCCGGGCCGCTGACCGGCACCTTCTTTCAGCAGTGGCAGTGGCAGTGGCAGTGGTAGCGGCGGCGGCCGGTCCGCCGAGGCGGACCGGCCATCGGTTTCCCTCGCGGGCGTTTCTGTCACATCGGAGCCGCGCTCCTTGATGTGGCCCTGGCCGCCGTGGCCGCGCACAGCAACCCCAGCACCACGGCCAGACCGCCGATGACGACGTTGTTGATGATGACGCCGGCGTCCGGGCTCGTGCCGACGATCCACGGTGAGATGATCATCCAGACGCCGATGGCGCAGGTGGCCCAGCTCAGGCCGTACATCCTCTGCGGTGCGGCGGTGAAACCCAGGGCCAGCAGGCCGATGGCGACGCCGATGATCAGGTTGTGCGGGGCCAGAGCAGGCTGGCTGGTCGTGAAGTGCAGTATCCACGGGGATGCGGCGCAGTACAGACCGAGTAGGAACACTGGTCCGTCCATGAACACAACATCGCGACCGCCGAGCACGCGGGCGTACCTCTCCCGCATTTCGGTCACGTCGGGATGGCCGGCTATGTCACCCCTGTGTGAGACGTTGGCCATGACTCGTCTCCTTCGCTCTCAGCGGGACTGACCGCGTCTGATGAGGTGTGCGGTAAGCACCACGTACCTTCATTCTGCGCTTATTTCATCCTTATGTGTAGTGGTGGGTGGGTTTAGTGAGATGGGAGGGTGGCCAGAGCGCCCGCATGTGGGAATGCGTGTTCTATTAGCCGGAGGGATCCGTGGGAGAGCTGAGCGAGGAAAGGCTTCTGGCGGGCGTTCCGGAGACCTGGTGGTCGACTCCGTATGCGGGTGCCCGCTTCCCCGGGGCGCGGTCCGTCAAGGAGAATCCCGGCCTCGTCGGCGGTGCCAACTGTCAGCTCTTCGCGTACGAGGTGCTCCGGCTGTACGGGATCGACGTTCCGGCCTGGCGGTCAAGCGAGTTGTGGGACGACACCGCGCGCACCGTCCGTGTGCCCGAGGCGGAACCCCTGGACCTGGCCCTCTTCAACGCCACCGAGAACGCCTGGGGTGCCCATGTCGGCGTGGTCGTGGGGGAGGGGCGGGTGCTCCACCTCAGCGCCGAGGTGGGACATCCGGCGGTGTGGAGCATGGCCGACTTCGCCGCACGTGACCGCTACCGGACCCTCATCGGCTTCAAACGCGCAAGGCGCGGGTGACGCGGCGTCGGATGTGCGAGGGTGCCCCTCGGCGGCAAGGGACTCGGCCAACCAGCGGTTCGTTGCCCGCCACACCTTTCGATGGTCCGCGATACGAGACCGGCCGGCTTTTCCTTGACCATCCGGACCGGCGGCTGCCACGATCCAGGACATGATGATGCGACTGGACCTCACGCGGCGACGCCATGTCGACCTCGCGCGTGTCTCCAGTGCCTCCTGTTGCCCTGCGGCCTGAGCGGACCGAAGCTCCTCCCGATTCCGCCGCGCCCGCCACGCGTCGCACGCCCTTCGTGCCATCTGACGGCGCTGGCTCCGCCGCAGTCCTGTGGCCGTAGTTCACGCGATGCATTCCATCAATCCACCGCCTGAACCGCCGACCCCGCGGTGGGGACCAAGTCGGCCGTACACCAACGAAGTTCGGCCTCAAAGGGTTGCTTGCTCATCACCCCCGCCCCCCCAAGGCTGCGGCTCGCAAGACGATCCGTCAGATCGCCGTCCAGGCCGACCGCGAAGGCAACGACGGCTTCGCCCACTCCCAGGCCGAGTTCGTCACCGCCCACGCCTGACCGCACCCGCCCGCCCGGCACCCCCGTACGCCCCGGGCCACCCACGCTCCGCTCGCGCACCTCATGAGCGGAGGCTCGCCCACGTCACGAAATGAGGGACCATGGCCACCGTCCTGTCCGTCTCCGGCAGCCCCTCCGTCTCCTCCCGCACGGCTAAACTGCTCCGCCACCTCGACACCCGGCTGGTCGCCCAGGGGCACGACGTGATCCCCCTGGATGTCCGCACGATCCCCGCCGAGGCTTTGCTGGGGGCCGACTTCAGGCATCCCGCCATCGTCGAGGCCACGGAACTCTTCGAGCGCGCCGACGGCGTCGTCATCGCCACCCCCGTCTACAAGGCCTCCTACTCCGGCGTCCTCAAGGCACTCCTCGACCTCCTCCCGCAGTTCGCCCTCACCGGCAAGACCGTGCTGCCGCTGGCCACCGGCGGCACCACCGCCCACGTGCTGGCCATCGACTACGCGCTCCGCCCGGTGCTCAACTCCATGGGCGCCGCGCACATCGTCCAGGGCTGGTTCACCCTCGACAAGGACATCACCACGGACGACGACGGCTCCCTCGCCGTCGCCCCGGCCGCGACCGAGGCGCTCACCCAGGTCGTCGACCAGTTCTCCGCCGCCCTGGGCCGCGCCCCGCTCCTGGCGGCGGCGAGCTGACACCGTGTCCGCCCCGAGCCGTCACCGACGACGTCGAGGCCCTGCACGCCGCCGCCCCCGACACGGCCTGCTCCGAGCGCCCTGTTTCACCAACCCCCTTCCGCCGACCCCCTTCCGCCGACCCCGTTGCGCCAGCCCTGTTTCGAGAGCCCCCAAGCCCCGACCCTCCCCACGGACCACCCGATCGGAGACCCCGGTGACGCTCACCTTCCACTGGTTCCTGCCCACCAACGGCGACAGCCGCCACGTCGTCGGCGGAGGCCACGGCACCCCGGCCACCGTCTCCGGCCGGGACCGGCCGCCGACGGTCGCGTATCTGAGCCAGATCGCCCGCGCCGCCGAGGACCTCGGTTTCGTCGGCGCGCTGACCCCCACCGGCGCCTGGTGCGAGGACGCGTGGCTGACCACCGCGATGGTCAGCCAGAACTCCGAGCGGCTGAAGTTCCTGGTCGCGTTCCGGCCCGGCTTCGTCTCGCCGACGCTCGCCGCGCAGATGGCCTCCACCTTCCAGCGGCACTCCGGCGGACGGCTCCTGCTCAACGTGGTCACCGGCGGCGAGAGTCACGAGCAGCGCGCGTACGGCGACTTCCTCGACAAGGACGCCCGCTACCGCCGTACCGGCGAATTCCTGCAGATCGTACGGGGGTTGTGGGAGGGCAAGACCGTCGACCTGGCCGGCGAGCACCTCCAGGTCGAGGACGCCACACTGGCCCGCCTGCCGGAGCCCGTGCCCGAGGTGTACTTCGGGGGCTCCTCACCCGTCGCCGGAGAGGTCGCCGCCCGGCACGTCGACGTCTACCTCACCTGGGGCGAGCCGCCCGGCAAGGTCGCCGAGAAGATCGCCTGGATCCGCGCACTGGCCGCCAAGGAGGGCCGTACCCTCCGCTTCGGCATCCGGCTGCACGTCATCACCCGCGACACCTCCGAGGAGGCGTGGGCCGAGGCGAACCGCCTGCTCGACGGCTTCGACCCGGACACCGTGGCGTCCGTACAGGCCGGGCTCGCCCGCAGCGAGTCCGAGGGCCAGCAGCGCATGCTCGCCCTGCACGGGGGCAGCCGGGACAGCCTGGAGATCCACCCCAACCTGTGGGCCGGTATCGGCCTCGTTCGCGGTGGCGCGGGCACCGCCCTGGTCGGCAGCCACGACGAGGTGGCCGAGCGGATCAAGGAGTACCACGCCCTCGGCATCGACGAGTTCGTGCTCTCCGGCTACCCGCACCTGGAGGAGGCCTACTGGTTCGGCGAGGGCGTCCTGCCCCGCCTGGCCGCCCAGGGGCTGTGGCGGCACCCGTACGCGGGGACGGCCGCCCCCGCCGCCCGGGTGCCGTTCGCGAGCTGAAGGACGGGGACGGGGACGGGCCCGCCCGGTCCCGGGCCCGTGGGTGCTCCGCCGTCGACACCCCCGAGGTGTCGGCTACTCGCGGCGCGCCGACTCCCCGCTCGTGCTCGGTACCGAGATCCGCAGCGCCTCCAGCTGCGCCTGGCGCACCTGCGCCGTCTGTCCCTGGATCAGCAGGAACATCCCTTCGCGTGCCAGCCGTTGGGCACGGTTGCCCAGCGTCAGGGCGCGTCCGCCGACGGCCACGATCGCCGCGGTGGTCGCGGTGCGCATCAGGTCGTGCGCCAGCGTCTTGAGCGTCAGCCGTTCGTCCACGCGTTCGTGCGGTACGGGGTGGTCGGCGAGGGCGTAGGCCTGTTGCCGGACGCTGTCGAGGTGGCTGCGCAGGGAACGCGCGGTCTCCGTCGCGTCCGGGGCGGACTCCAGCAGCCCCAGCGCCGCGTACGCCACGCCGAAGACGGCCGGGGAGACATTGGTGTTCCGGGGCCGGTCCACGAGCGCGAAGCGCTCCTGCGGGGTGCGCAGCACCAGGGCGTCCTCCGGCAGCCACAGGCCGTCCAGTTCCAGGGACACCGTGCGGCCGGCGGTGAGTGCCGCGAGCTTCATCGGCGGGGAGGGGCGCATTCCCGGCTGCTCGCGGGCCTCGGTGGCGGCGAAGACCACCTCGTCGTCGGCGGTCACCCCCGCCAGCAGCATCACGTCGTTCAGGCCCCAGCCGGTGTACCACGGCACGGTGCCGTCGAAGCGCCAGCCGCCGCGCTCGGGGGTCGCCCGCACCAGGACCCGCGGGAAGGCGCGGACATGGGCGTACGCGACGCCGGAGAGCAGCTCGCCGGTGGCCAGCGGGCGCAACAGCCGCTCGCGGACCGGGAACCGGGAATCCGCCAGCAATTTCACCGGAGTGTGGTGCTGGGTCTGGACGAACCACGTGGAGCAGCACGCCCCGGCCAGGATCTCGGCGATCTCCCGGGCCACCGCTGAGGGCGCCCCGGCACCGCCGTACTCCACCGGGGCGCCCAGGCCCAGCAGGCCCGACCGCTTCACGGCCTCGATATGGCTCGCGGGCAGGCCCTCCTGGTCGACCCGCTCCGCGTACGGCGCGAGGAGATCGTCCGCGAGCTGGCGGGCGTGGCTGACGAGCGGATGGGGCGCTGTGGTCATACGGACGATTCTCCTGGTGGCGTGACGCGTGCGCCGATCCGGGGCTTGTCGTTCGTACAGGAGGCGTGTCGTTCGTACGGGGGAGGAGAGAGCGTCTCGCCGGACGAGCCGGGTTCGATTGACTGGTCTACACCCTTGACTTGGTACAGACCAAAGCGGTTGAGTGTGCCATCACAGCCCCCCACCACGGCCGCCCCCACGCCGTGACCGGTCCGGCCGGCGCGGGTGCACGAGGGCCTGCTCCAGCCTGTCCTGCGACGGGTGCGGCCGTGTTCCGCAAAGGAGTTGATCCCGTGTTGAGACGCCGCATCTCCTCGGTCCTGACCGCTCTCGTCATCGCAGCCGCCACGCCCGTCCTCCTGCCCGCCCAGAACGCGTCCGCCGCGGCCTGTTCGAGCTACCCGAGCTGGGTGGCCGGCAAGGCGTACGTCACCGGCGACATCGTCCGCTACACCGATGGCAAGGCGTACATCGCCGAGCACGACAACCCCGGGTACGACCCCACGATCAGCACCTGGTACTGGGAGCCGTACGCCTGCGACAGCGGCCCCGGGAACCCTGCGGCCTTCGTCGTCAGCGAGGCCCAGTTCAACCAGATGTTCCCGAACCGGAACTCCTTCTACTCGTACAGCGGTCTCGTCACGGCCATGAGCGCCTACCCGGCGTTCGCCAACACCGGCAGTGACACCGTCAAGAGGCAGGAGGCGGCGGCCTTCCTCGCCAACGTCAGCCACGAGACGGGCGGCCTGGTGCACATCGTGGAGCAGGACACCTCCAACTACCCCACCTACTGCGACTGGAACCAGCCGTACGGCTGCCCGGCCGGCCAGGCCGCCTACTACGGGCGCGGCCCCATCCAGCTGAGCTGGAACTTCAACTACAAGGCCGCCGGCGACGCGCTCGGCATCGACCTCCTGGGCAACCCGTGGCTGGTGCAGAACGACGCGGCCGTCGCCTGGAAGACCGCCCTCTGGTACTGGAACACGCAGTCCGGACCCGGCACCATGACTGGTCACAACGCGATGGTGAACGGCGCGGGCTTCGGCCAGACGATCCGCAGCATCAACGGCTCCCTGGAGTGCGACGGAAAGAACCCCGCGCAGGTACAGAGCCGTGTGAACAACTATCAGCGGTTCGTAGGGATCCTCGGGACTTCACCCGGCGGCAACCTCTACTGCTGACGGCGAACGGTGGCCCATGATGTCATGCACCTGATCATCCACTGGCCCACCCGATGAAGGGCACCGAGATGCCAACCCCCCGCACCGCCCTGCTCGCCACGACCGCCGCGCTCGCCGCGGCGGTCGTCGCCCCCTTACCCACCGCCTCCGCAGCGGTCCCGGCCCCCGGCGCCTACTACGTGCAGAGCGCCACCACCGGACTCAACGCCGCCGACAACGGCGGAGCGGTGGAGCAGCACCGGCCCAAGGGCAACGAGGACCGCCAGCAGTGGACGCTCAGGGCGAGTGGATCCTCGTACGTCCTGGAAAGCACCGACACCGCGGGGAGCTGCCTCGGCCGCTCCGGCGACCAGGCGCGCACCGTCGCCTGCACGAGCGGCGACGCGGCGTGGGACGTCACGGAGCTCGGCGCCGACCAGTACCGGCTGAAGGTCCCCGGCGCCGAGCGCTACCTGACCGTCGGCGCGAAGCCGTCCGGCTCCAACTATCCCGCACAACTGGCCATCGGCTCGGGGAGCGGCCTCGCCGCCTGGTACCTCACCCCCGTCACCGGGGCGACCAGCCCCATGCCGCCCCAGAACCAGCGCACCCTGGACCAGGTCACGTTCCTCACCTCCCACAACGCCTACGCCAACGGCGTCGACGGCGGCTTCGCCCCGCCCTTTATGAACCTGGCACCGAACCAGTCCCGCGGCATCAACCAACAACTCTCGGACGGAGTACGGGGGTTCATGCTCGACATCCGCCAGACCTCCGACGGCGCCATCCTCTGCCACAACAGCTGCACCCTCGTCAGCAACCCGGTGGCCCTGTGGGTCGACATCCAGCGCATCGTGGACTTCCTCAAGCAGAACCCCAACGAGTTCGTCGCCGTCTTCCTGGAGGACTACGTCGACCCGGGCGTGCTGCGCAGCGAACTCGCCCGCGTCAACGGGCTCTCGGACGTCCTCTACCGGCCCGACCAGACCGGCGTACGGCAGAACGGCTGGCCCAAGCTGGCCGACCTGATCGCGGCCAACGACCGGCTGCTGATCCTCACCGACCACAGCCGCTCCGCCGACCAGTCCGCCGGACTCACCCGGGACACCTTCGGCGTCATGTACCAGCGCGAGTGGACGGTCGAGAACTACTGGTCCATGGGCTCGGGCGTCGGCTCCTCCGACTGGTCGTGCTACAGCCGCTGGTACGACGCGAACACGAACATCCCGCTGACCCAGACCGAGTCGGCCTTCCGCCCCCTGTTCGTCATGAACCACTTCCGTGACGTCCCCATCACCTCAACGGCCTCCACGGACAACACCAAACTCGCCGACCGCGCCCAGCGGTTCTGCCAGCCCGCCGCCCGCAAGAAGCCCAACTTCCTTGCGGTCGACCACTACAACCTGGGCAACGCGGCGTCGGCGGTGACCACCCTGAACACATACGTGTATCCGTAAGAGCGACGAGAAGGCGCCCGCGGCCCGTGCGAGACTCCGTCGATGACCTCGCAGACGAGCCCCGCGCAGGCCGCGGGCACCTGGACCTCGCGATCCCCGGCACGGGCAATCCGGACCACCTGGCGGAGAACGTGGCCGCGGGCGCGCTCCGCCTCACGGCCGACGGGACGGCCCGGCTGGACGGCCTGCGCCAGAAGGCGGGTTGAGCGCGCGGGCCGCGTACGCGCGCAGTCCGCTGTGGGGGCCGCGCCCGTCTTCCCCCAGAAGGCACCACAGCCCGCGGCCGCCGGGGCGGGCCGTGCCTGCGCCGCCCGAGGCCGCGGGCTGTGCCCGGTCCGGGCCGGCATCGGGCCGCTGGACAGATGCCGTACCCTGCGTGTTACGTATAACGACTCATCCCCCACCGGCATGCACGCGAGAGGCCCATGAGACGCATCGCTTTGGTCACCCTCGTCGTCGACGACTACGACGAGGCGATCCGCTTCTACACGGAGGCGCTCGGGTTCCGGCTCGCCGAGGACGCGCCACGGCCCGACGGGTCACGGTGGGTCGTCGTCGAGCCGGGCACCGAAGGACACGGCAGCGCACTGCTGCTGGCCCGCGCCAAGGACGGGGCACAGCACGCCCGGGTCGGCGACCAGACCGGCGGACGCGTGGGCTTCTTCCTGCACACCGACGACTTCGCCCGCGACCACACACGCATGCGTACGGCGGGCGTGCGGTTCCTGGAGGAGCCGCGCCACGAGCCGTACGGCACCGTGGCAGTCTTCCAGGACCTGTACGGGAACCGCTGGGACCTGCTCCAGCCTTCCGGGTAGTTCCAGGGACGCCCGGACTCCTGATCTCCGTATCTGCTCGTACCCGAGATCTGCCCGTACCCGAGCGATCCGATCACCCTCTCCCAGAACCACCCGCCGAGGAACGACACGCATGACCGCGCCCCGCATCGACACAGCCACCATCCGCCGCCTGCCCAAGGCCGTGCTGCACGACCACCTCGACGGCGGTTTGCGCCCCGACACCCTCGTGGAACTCGCGGACGAGGTCGGCCACAGCCTGCCCACGACCGACCCGGACGCGCTCGCCGCATGGTTCCGAGAGTCCGCGGACTCCGGCGACCTGGTCCGTTACCTGACCACCTTCGAGCACACGCTCGCCGTGCTCCAGACGCGCGAGGGCCTGCTGCGCACAGCCGAGGAGTACGTCCTCGACCTCGCCGCGGACGGTGTCGTGTACGGCGAGGTCCGCTACGCCCCGGAGCTGATGCTCAAGGGCGGGCTGACCCTCCCCGAGGTCGTCGAGACCGTGCAGGAGGGCCTGGCCTCGGGCATGGCCCGGGCGGCGTCGGAGGGCACCCCGGTGCGCGTCGGCACTCTGCTCTGCGCCATACGCATGTTCGACCGCAGTCGGGAGACCGCCGACCTGGCGGTGGCATTCCGGGACGCGGGTGTCGTCGGCTTCGACATCGCCGGTGCCGAGGACGGCTTCCCGCCCGCCGACCACCTGGCGGCCTTCGAGTACCTGCGCCGCGAGAGCGTCCCGTTCACGATCCACGCCGGCGAGGACCACGGACTGCCCAGCATCCACCAGGCCCTCCAGGTGTGCGGCGCGCAGCGCATCGGGCACGGCGTCCGCATCACCGACGACATCGTCGACGGCAAGCTCGGCCGGCTCGCGGGCTGGGTGCGCGACCGGCGCGTCGCCCTGGAGATGTGCCCCACCTCCAACCTCCAGACCGGCGCGGTCGCCTCCATCGCCGAGCACCCCGTCACGGCCCTCAAAGACCTGGGCTTCCGTGTCACCCTCAACACCGACAACCGCCTGATGTCGGGCACGACCATGACCCGCGAGATGTCCCTGCTGGTCGAGGATGCGGGCTGGACCCTGGACGACCTGCGCACGGTCACGGTGAACGCCCTCAAGAGCGCCTTCATCCCCTTCGACGAGCGCAACGCCCTCATCCGGGACGTGGTGCTGCCCGGCTACGAGTCCGCGCGCTGAAGCAGACCTCGTGCGTACGCGGCCTGGCCGACATGCTGGAGGTCGTCGGCCAGGACGCTGACCAGCCGGACGCCGAGGGTGACGGCGGGGGTCCAGCTCTCGTCCACGATCCGGTCGAGGTCCTTGACGTGGAGCCCGGCCACGAAGGCCAGCGTCCGCTCGTGCACCGCGTCGTAATAACCGAGCAGCAGGTCGCCCGAGTCCACCCGGACCCGGGCGGCCTTCCTTGGCGTGTGCCCGTATCCCGTGTCCTGGGCGGGCAGCCCCAGAGCGAAGCGGTCCGCCCAGCCGTCCGCCAGCCACACCTGCTCCTGGCCGGCCACGCCCGCCACGTGGTCGTCCTGGACGCGCGTCAGGTGCCAGACCAGCCAGGAAACGGAATTGGCGCCGTCCTGCGGTGGGGTGTTGAGGTCGTCGGGGGAGAGGCCCTCGACGACGGCGTGGACCTCTTCGCTGATGCGGCCGAATGCGTCGGTGAGAACGTCCTTGGAGTGCATGACATCCAGCCTCTCGCACGAGGGGAGGATTCGCCTCCGAAGTCACGGATGCGTTTCTTTGTGGGTTGAATCGTTGATTCCGCCGAGTGGCTGCCTATTCGCCGCGTTCAAATCGGTGCCTACTTCAGGTGTCTCGGCTTCTTCGTCATCGAATCTCCTTGAATTCTCCTCTCTGTGGTCGCGTGAACAGGCAATGCACTTAAAGGACTTCGGAAGGGAAAACCGGCGATCGCTTGTTGCGGGACCACGCTCTGTGCAAAGGTGGCGCCCGTCGGTGCACAGACAGGAGCGCCCGAGTGCTGTATGCACACAGCCCGGAGGACATCGGACGTGAATGACGCGACCTTTCCGAATTCCCCGAGTCCTGCTCGTCCGTTCGGTGTGACGGACGAAGAGCTGGCAGCCGAGCTGAAGA
Source organism: Streptomyces sp. KM273126 (assembly GCF_004337435.2). Classification (NCBI taxonomy): domain Bacteria; kingdom Bacillati; phylum Actinomycetota; class Actinomycetes; order Kitasatosporales; family Streptomycetaceae; genus Streptomyces; species Streptomyces sp. KM273126. Next base: position 2,263,477 of record NZ_SJXB02000002.1, read on the forward strand.
AGTGTTTCCGTGGGCGGTCCGCGCATCAACCCGTCGGGGAACTGCTCGCCCGGCACCGGGGTGCCGTCCTCTCGTACGCGACCCAGTACACCAGCGGCCCGCAACACGCGGGGATGCTCACCACCGCGGCATTCACGAGGGTATTCGAGGAATCTCTTCGGCAGTCGGGCCCGACAGCCGCATGGCGGCCCCATCTGCTGGTCACGGTGCGCCGTATCGCGGAAGAATGGGACACGAGCAACCGGCGGACGATGCTCCACCCGGGGCTGAGATCCGGTCCGGAGGTCACCGGCCGCGCCGCGGCACGGCTTCTCCCCGCGGACGACCGAAAGATCGTCTCCCGTGCCTTCCACGGGCTCCCGGAGCGCGCCCGCTGCATCCTGTGGCACGCCGAGGTGGAGGCGGAGGGCCTCGCCGCACCGGCCGCGCTCCTCGGGATCACCCCTGAGTACGCCGCCGTGAAGGCGACCCGCGCACGGGCGCTGCTGCGTGACGCCTGCATGCGGGCGCACCAAGAGACCGCCCCCGACGAGGAGTGCCGTCGCTTCAGCCGTCTGCTGGACGTGTCGCTCCGACGCGGCGACCTGGGACTCGACCCGGACCTGCGGCAGCACTTGGCGGGCTGCCCGCACTGCCGTTACGGCGCCGACCAGTTGGACCACTCCGGCGGCCGTCCGGCCGTCCTGCTGGCCGAGGCGGTGCTGGGCTGGGGCGCGGGGGCCTACCTCGACTCCCGGCCAGGGCGGGGGAAGGAAGCCGCGAGAGCGGCGGGCGGCGCCGACTCGTGGGTGGCCGAGGGCGGGGCGATGGCGTCCGGGGGCGCCCCTGGTGGACCCGCGGGGTCGGCGGCCGCGGCCGGTCGCGCCCCGCATCCTCCGGCTGGATCGGCTGGATCGGCTGGATCGGCTGGACCGGTCGGATCGGTCGGCTGGGGCGACGGTTACCCACGGGGTGCGCAGACCGGGCGGCCCGCCCCGTCGACCGGCCCTCGTCACGCGGCTCGCACCGGGTCCCCCGGCGTCCTCCGCTCGCTGAGTTGCGTCGTGCTGCGCGGTGTCGGAGCCCGGCGTCTCACCCGGCGTCAGCAGGTGGCGCTCACGGCCCTGATGGTGAGCGGATGCGTACTGGCCTCGCTGGCCCTGACCTCGGCGGGCGGGAGCGAACCGGTGTCCCGTCTCCCTTCCGGTGCCGCCACTTCCACGGCGGGTGCGCCAGGCACGCAGCCGTCCGGCATCGGGGCGGGTGTCCTGGTGAGCGGCCCGCTGGACGGCCGTCTGCGCAACGCCGACAACGGGCTCTGCGCCGGCGTCCAGGGTACGAAGGCGGTAGCGGGCACGGAGGTCGTGCTCACCATGTGCACATCGTCGGTGCGGCAGCAGTGGTCGTACGACACCGGCGGGTTGCTGCGCAGTCTGGCGGACACCGAGCTGTGCCTCGACTCCCGTCCTGGTCCCTCCGCCCGGCTCGGCTCCTGCGCGGACCCCGCACTCCAGGGGCGCGTCCGCTACGACCTCACCCTCGATGGTGGCCTGCTGCCCCGAGGCGGCCTGGGACTCACGCTGACGCCGTCCTCCGCCGAGGAGGGAGCCACCCTGCTCCTCAAGGAGCTCGCGGACGGCAACGCGTCACAGCAGTGGGCCATCGACAACTCGGTCGAGTCCGTGCAGATCGAATCGGTCTCCCGGGTGACGGACGGCTCGACGGCGGCCCCGGAACCAGCCACGCCCGCACCTCCCCCGCACCGTCACCCACCCCGGAGCCCCGCCCCTCCGCGTCGTCCCCGGCCCCGAGCCCGACCCACGCCACGCCGTACCCGCCGTACCCGACCTCGAACTCATGCCGGCCCTACTCCTGCTGGCCCTATGGATACGGCTACTACGGTTCCGATTCCGGCTACGGGCCGGCACACGGCGGCAGCGGCTGGGGAGGCGGCCGCTGACGAGCGGGCCGCGTGTCACGGCCGAGGACTTCGGTCGCCGAACTTGACGCCCCGGCAAGGCCGTTGCCACACTCGCCGCCCGCATAGAAATCGCTTGCTGCCTCATCGTCGTACGCCCTGACGCCCCGTGGAGCCGTGTTGCCGCAGGCCACGTACGTCGCGGCCTGAATCGATTCAGTCGAATCGCATTCGACAGGACCGGGGGAGCGGAGAAGGCGGCGGGCGGATCACCCCCCTCACCCCCCATAGGAGAAGACGAGATGGGACGCAGAGCCGCAGCTCACCTCACCGACCCGAGCGTCACCGCCCCGAGCGTCACCGACCCGAGTACGACGGACCGACGCACCCGCACGAAGCGCGCCGCGGTCACCGCCGCCTGCGCCACCGCCCTGCTCACCGCCGCCGCCGCGCTGACGGCCCCCGCCACCGCGAACGCGGCACCGGAAACAGCCCCCGCGAACACGGAACCGGCCGCTGCCACGGCCCCGCGGCAGGCGGCTGCCGCGTGCGGGGACGGCTCGTACCAGGCGGAGGCGGTGCTGAGCGGCAGCACCTGGACCGCCCGGCGCGGCAGCAGCGTCGTCTACACGGGCAGCGACATGCGCGCCGCGATGCAGGCGGCCGTGAACAGCCTGACGTCGGGCCGGACTTCGAAGGAACGGGTCGTCGTCCGCGGCTCGGGCTCCATCGCCGCAGGCTCCCGGGTCTCCCTGCCCAGCTACACCGTGCTCGACGTGTGCGGCACGATCAACGTCACCGGATCGGGCTCCGGCGACCAGGCCCCGGTCTACGCACGCGGCGCCCGGGACATCGAGGTCCAGAACCTGAACCTGACCGGCACCCCGCTCTACGGCGTCTTCATGCGCAACGTCCAGAACGTCGTCCTCGGTCGGATCGACATGCGCCTGTCGCGGGGTCTCGGCGTCCGCATCGACAACCGCGGCGACACCAGCCAGTGGACCCGGAACGTCCGGATCGACAACGTGTACGTCTCCGGTGCGAGCAGTCACGCGGTCGAGACGTACGGCGTCGACGGCATCACCATCGGCACCGTCACCGCCCGCAACGTCGGCGAGTCCGGCCTCCTGCTCAACGAGACCATCAACGCCACCGTCACCAAGGTCGACGCGGACGGCGCGGGCGCCGGCACCGGTTACGCCGCCTTCCGCATGGCCAACCGCAACGGCCGGGTGGGCAGCAGTTATCCCACCAACATCCGCGTGGGCGAGGTCGTCGCGCGCGGCGGCGGACGCGGTGTCTTCTGTGTCTCCGAGAGCGGTGGCGCCGTCATCGACCGGGTGACGCTCTCCGACACCGGCAACAACGCGATCCTGATCGAGAACTGCTACAACGTGAACATCGCCGCGCAGAGCGGCAGTGTGTCGGGCGGTGGCGAAATCCGGCTCGCGGCGCGGTCGGAGTTCCCGAACAACCGCGACATCACCATCCAGAACCTGACCGTGACCAACTCGGCCATCCGCGAGAGCCCCTGCGGCGAGAACACGACGTTCCGCAACAACCGGCTGGTCAACAGCAGTCAGAGCATCTGCTGAGCCGCGTCCGGTGTGCGTCCGGGGCCCGCTCCCCGGACGCACGTCCAGCCGGCCGGGAGACGGCGCGGTCCCGGGACGGCGCGGTCCCGGGAGACGGCCCCAGGAGTTGACCCTCCCCCTACGTCAGGCTCAAAGCTGTACGCCGACGAAAGGGCATGTGCATGAGCTACTCCGTGGGGCAGGTCGCGGCCTTCGCCGGGGTGACGGTGCGGACGCTGCACCACTACGACAGGGCGGGAATCCTGTCTCCCAGCGGCCGCAGCCACGCCGGCTACCGGCTGTACGGCGACGCCGACCTGGCACGCCTCCAGCAGATCCTCTTCTATCGCGAACTCGGCTTCTCCCTCGACGAGATCACCGCCATCCTCAAGGACCCGCAGGCGAACGCGCTGGAGCATCTACGTTCCCGCCAGCGGGAGTTGAGTGAGGAGATCGCCCGGCTCCAGCGGCTGGCCGAGGTGGCGGAACGGGCCATCGAGGTCCAGCAGACCGGCGTGTCCCTCACGCCCCGGGAACGCTTCGACGTCTTCGGCGAGATCACCTTCGACCTCAGCTACGCCACCGAGGCGCAGCTCAAGTGGGCGGACTCGGCAGGACAGCGAGAGGCGGTGGCCCGTGCGGCCGCCCACACCAAGGAGGACTGGCGGCAGCTCATGGCCGAGGCCGCCGCCTGGCGTGGAGACCTGCTGACGGCCTTCGACGCCGATGAGCCCGGCGACGGCGAGCGGGCCATGGACCTCGCCGAGGAGCACCGCCAGTACGTCACACGGTGGTTCACCTCCTGCCCGCCCGACATGCACCGGCGGATCGCGGACGACTTCGCCGCCGATCCGCGAGCGTTCGCGCTCGTCGTACCGCCGTCACAACAACGGCCGGGTCTCGCCGCCTATCTGTGCAAGGCGGTCCACGCGAACGCCGCCCGCCGCACCCACTCGGACCCGCTGGAGGACCGATGAGAATCCTGATCGCCGCCGCCGGTTCGCGCGGCGACGTCGCCCCCTACACCGGCCTCGGTGCCGAACTGAAGCAGGCCGGGCACGATGTCGCTGTTGCCACGACGGACGCCTTCGCACCGCTCGTACGGAACGCCGGTCTGGAGTTCCGGAACCTGCCGGCTCACCCACGGGCCCACGGCGATACGACCGACCGACGTGACCTCATGCGCACCGCGGCCGCCTTCGTCACCGAGCTGGGCCAGGGCTTCGCCGACGCGGTGGCCGAGGGTACGGACCTGCTCCTGCTGTCCACCACCACGGCCCCGCTCGGCTGGCACGTCAGCGAGGCCACCGGGATCCCCGGCCTCGGTGCGTATCTGCAACCCACCGCACCGACGGGCGACTTCCCGCCCGTCGTCATGGGCACCCGCTCACTGGGCCGCCTCGGCAACCGTACGGCCGGACGCTTCGCGCTCCGCATGGCCGACCGGGTCTACGGACGAGCCGTCGCCGACCTGCGCCGCCGCCTGGACCTGCCCGTCCTCACCGCCTCAGCGATGCGCCGCCGGCAGGAGCGGGCCGGCTGGCCCGTCCTGCACGGCTTCAGCACCGCACTCGTGCCGCGTCCCTCCGACTGGCGTTCCGGTCTTGACGTCGTGGGCACCTGGTGGCCGAGCCTGGACCCGGCCGCACGGCTTCCCGTGGAGTTGGAGGACTTCCTCCGGGCCGGGCCCCGGCCGGTGCTCATCGGCTTCGGCAGCATGGCGGGCGGCGAGGGGGAACGGCTGAGCGGCATCGCCGTACGGGCGCTGCGGCGTGCGGGGTTGCGCGGGATCCTCCAGTCCGGCAGTGCGGGGCTCGCGGCCGACGGCGACGATGTCCTCACCATCGGCGACGTACCGCACGAGCTGCTGTTCCCGAGACTCGCCGCCGTCGTCCACCACGCCGGGGCGGGCACCACGGCCGCGGCCCTGCGCGCCGCAGTCCCCGCGGTCGCGGTACCGGTGACGGCCGACCAGCCGTTCTGGGCGGCACGCCTCGCCGCTCTGGGCGCAGCCCCCGCCCCGATCCCCTTCACCTCCCTCACCGCAGAACGGCTCGCCGACGCCCTCGGCCACGTCACGAGGCAGCAGACCTACGCACGCGCCGCCGCGACCGTCGCCCAGCGCATGGCGACCGAGGACGGCGCGGGTCAGGCACTCAAGGCCGTCCAGCTCCTTACGGGCTGAGACACCTCAGGGTGCCGCCCGCGGGCCGGCGCGTCGCGGCACCTGGGCCGGTCCGCCGGATGGGCCACCTCACCATCGCACCCATCACCAGAGCTGGATACTTTGTCACCATATGTCCGCTTGCTGGGTGGAGATGGACGGAGGTGGACGGTGGCCGACAGCCCGAACGCCACGCTGGTAGGCATGGCACAACCCGGCCCGCCCGCGGTCGCCCGCAGGTCATGGCGTGCGCGTGGCGATGTCTGGCTCCTGGCGGTGGGGGCCGTCTTCACCCTGGCCCAGCTCACCTTCGTACCGCTGGGGATGGGACTCGGCTGGGACGAGACGGTGTACGTCAGCCAGGTCAGCTCCCACGCTCCGGCGGCGTTCTTCAGCGCGCCACGCTCGCGGGGCGTCTCGCTGCTGGTCGCACCGATCACCACGTGGTCGTCGTCCACCGTGCTCCTGCGCACCTTCCTGGCCCTGCTGTCGGGACTGGGCCTGTTCCTGGCCCTGCGCGCCTGGCGAGGGGTGTTCCCGGTTCGGGTGGTCGCCTTCGGGGGCGCGCTCTTCGCCACACTGTGGGTGACGATCTACTACGGCCCGCAGGCCATGCCCAACTACTGGGTGGCGGTGGGCGCCCTGGCCTGCGCCGGTTGTTTCGTGCGCGCCCGGCACGACCGCACCGACCGGTGGGCGCCGTGGGGCATGGCTGCGAGCGCGGCACTGATCGCGTTGATGCGGCCCACCGACGCGGTGTGGGTGGCTCTGCCGCTGCTGGCCCTCTCTGTGTGGCTACGGCGCCCCAGGTTGACGGCAGCCCTCCTGGCGGGACTCGTCGCGGGCGCGGCGCCCTGGGTGGTCGAGGCCTACGTCAGCTTCGGCGGACTGGGGCAGCGGCTGGCCGACGCCTCCCGGATCCAGGGCGGACTCGGCTGGAACGTCGCCGTCGACGACCAGCTGCGCAGCCTGGACGGCCGCACCCTCTGCCGCCCGTGCACCGGACCGCCGGCCCACATCGCGGTGGCCGCCTGGTGGTACGCCCTCCCGTTGTTCGCCGCCCTCGGGACGCTGGTCGCGATCCGGGCGCGGCGCGCGGCACCCACGCTGGTCCTGGTGGCCTGCACCACCACGGCGGCCGTCCCGTACCTGTTCATGATCGGCTATGCGGCCCCACGCTTCCTGCTCCCGGCCTACGCGCTGCTCGCGATCCCGGTCGCCGACGGGCTCGTGCACCTGGTGAACGTGTCGAGCGGGAGGTGGCGGCCGGTCGCCGTGACGATGGTGGCGCTGGGCCTGGCCGGACATCTGGCGGCACAGTTCGCGGTGCTGACGCACACCGCGAACCGTACCGACGCGGGCCGCCGCGACTGGGCGCACACCGCCGGTGAACTGCACCGCCTCGGAGTGCGCCCACCCTGCCTGCTGACCGGCCACCAGGCCCTCCCGATCGGCTTCTCCGCCGGGTGCTCCTCCGCCTACATCGAGGGCAACAACGCCAACATCACCCGGGCGGAGCTCCTGCGTACCGCCCGGCGCATTCCGTTCGCCGTGCTCACCCTGCCCGGGTCGGCCCCGCCCGGGTACGCCCGCGCCTGGCCAGTCCACCGGTACGACCACATCGACCTGTACGTGGCACCGCCCCCGCGCTAGGGCCTGTCGGCCTGGCCGGACCCCACCGCCGGGTCGTCCAGCAGCCGCACCAGTGCCCGGGCCGCCGGGCTGGTGGCCTCCGGGGGCGGCAGCATCGCGACGGTGTCGTACGACGTCTCCCCGGCGCCCTTCAACGGGAGCGCGGCGAGGGCCGACGCCTCGCGTTTGTGGCTGAAGTGCCGGGGGACGACGGCGATACCGAGGCCCTCCTGGACGAGGTCGAGGAGGCTGTGCACATCGTTGACCTCAAGGGTGACCATCCGGTGCACTCCCGCGGCGGCGAAGGCGGCGTCGGTGGTGCGACGCGGACCCCAGTCGGGGTGGAAGTCGACGAAGGCCTCGCCGCCGAGGTCCTCCGGCGTGAGCGCGCCCTCGCCCGCCAGCCGGTGCGCGGGGTGGCACAGCACGGTCATCGGCTCACTGGCCAGCGGGAGGCAACGGAGTTGCGGGGTGTCGGCGCGGTTCGTGACCGCGAACGCCAGAGCGAGGCGCCCGGCGGCGACCTCCTCCGCCAGCGCGCCCGAGCCGGCCTGCCGCAGCCGGATCTCCACGTCCGGGTGGCGCCGGCGGAACGCGGCCAGCAGCTTGGCCACACACACCCCCGCGATGCACTGCTCGGTGCCCAGCGACAGCGTGCCGCGCACCACGCCACGCACCGCCGCCACGGCATCGTGGGCCGCACGGACCTGCGCGAGGATGCGCTCGGCCTCGGTGAGCAGTGCCTTCCCGGCCTCCGTGAGCGTGACCCGGCGCGTGGTGCGCACGAAGAGCGGCGCCGAGAGCTCCCGTTCCAGCGCGCGGATCGAGGCGGACAGACCGGACTGCGACACCATCAGCCGCTCTGCCGCCCGGGTGAAGTGCTGCTCCTCGGCGACCGCGACGAAATGCTGGAGATGGCGCAGTTCCATGATTGAGAAGCCTAGACGCTGAATCCGATCCGATTCTCCTGTTGGACCGGCCCCCGGTGCGCAGGTGAGAGTGGAGACCTGTTTTCAGGTTCCCGAGGTTCCAAGTTCCCAAGTTCCCAAGTTTCCACATTCCAGGCTTTTCCGGCTTTCCAGGAGTCCGCGTTGTACACCGCACACCCCGACCGTTACTCGGACATGCCCTACCGGCGCACCGGACGCAGCGGCCTGAAGCTCCCCGCGCTGTCGCTCGGCCTGTGGCACAACTTCGGCCCCGACCGGCCGGTGCACACCCAGCGCGCCATCCTGCGCCGGGCGTTCGATCTGGGCGTCACCCATTTCGACCTGGCGAACAACTACGGCCCGCCGCCCGGCGCCGCGGAGAGCGCCTTCGGTGAGGCACTGAAGGCCGACCTCGCGCCGTACCGCGACGAACTCGTCATCTCCACCAAGGCCGGCTACCTGATGTGGCCCGGCCCGTACGGCGAATGGGGCTCGCGCAAGTACCTGCTGTCCTCGCTCGACCAGAGCCTGAGCCGCATGGGCCTCGACTACGTCGACATCTTCTACTCGCACCGCCCCGACCCGGACACTCCGCTCGAGGAGACCATGGGCGCCCTGCACTCGGCGGTCCAGCAGGGCAAGGCGCTGTACGTCGGCGTCTCCAACTATTCGCCCGAGCAGACCCGCGAGGCCGCCCGCATCCTGGGCGAGCTGGGCACCCCGCTGCTGATCCACCAGCCGCGCTACTCGATGCTCGACCGCCGCCCCGAGGACGGTCTCCTCGACGTGCTCGACGAGCTCCAGGCCGGCTCCATCGCGTACTCGCCCCTCGAACAGGGCCTCCTGACGGGCCGTTACCTCAACGGCATTCCGGAGGGCTCCCGGGCCGCGAGCGACAGCCCGTTCCTCAACGCGGACACGGTCACCGAGGAACTCGTCCAGCAGCTGCGGGCTCTGGACGACATCGCCAAGTCCCGCGGCCAGTCCCTTGCCCAGCTCGCCCTGGCCTGGGTCCTGCGCGGCGGCCGTGTCACCTCCGCCCTCATCGGCGCGAGCAGCCCCGAGCAACTGGAGGACAGCGTGGCGGCCATCCGCAACCTGGACTTCGCGCCGGAGGAGCTGACCCGGATCGACGAGATCATCCAGGGCTGAGCCCCGCCGGGCCCGTCACGAAAGGGGTGGTGGGGGCGCGATTGTCGCTGATCCGGGAGAGATGCGCACCCTTAAGTGCCTGCCTGCTCAGAGGTAGTGGCTAGCACATAGGATTGGTGCATCGGGGTGGGAACCGTAAGAATCCTGACAATGCAGACGGTGTTCAAAGGGGACATGCGATGCGTGCTGCAGTTGTGACGGACTTCGGTGGACCCGCAGCCGTGCGGATCGTGGACACGGAGATTCCGCAACCGGCCGCCGGCCAGGTGCGGATCAAGGTCGCGGCGGCGGCGCTCAACCCGGCGGACGCGATGGTCCGTTCCGGTGCGCTCGGTGAGCTGGACACACCCCTCGGACTCGGCTGGGACGTGGCGGGGACGGTGGACGCGAGCGGCGCGGACACGGACTGGGTGGTGGGCGACGCGGTGGTCGCCCTCGAAGCGAACCTGGTGAAGCCGCTGGGCACACATGCGGAGTACGTGGTCGTGGACTCCTCTGCGGTGGCGGCGGCGCCCGGGTCGGTGGACGCGGTGCACGCGGCGACGCTGCCGCTGAACGCCTTGACCGCCGCCCAGGCCCTCGATCTGCTCGACCTCCGCGCGGGCCGGACGCTGCTGGTCACCGGCGCGGCGGGTGCCGTCGGCGGTTATGCGGTGCAGCTGGCGGCACACCGGGGTGTCGAGGTGACCGCTCTCGCAGGTGAGTCGGACGAGGATCTCGTGCGTGAGCTGGGTGCGGCCCGTTTCGTGGCGCGCGGGCGCGCGCCCGGCGTGCACGACGCCGTCCTGGACGCGGCCGTCCTGGGGGAGCCGGCGCTGGAATGGGTGCGGGACGGGGGCGCGTACGCAGGTGTGATGCCGCAGGCACAGCAGGCTTCGGTGCGGGGGATCCGGACGTCCGCGGTGGCGGTCGCCGCGGACGGCGCGCAGCTCAAGGAGCTGGTGGAACTGGTCGACGCCGGGGTCCTCACGACCCGGGTCGCCGCGACGTACCCCTTGGAAGAGGCGGCCAAGGCCCATGCCCGGCTGGCGGAGGGCGGGGTGCGGGGGCGGCTGGTACTGCTGCCCTGACCGGGCAGGAACCCGTACGCAGCGGGCAGGAGCCCGTACACGCTGCGGATCCACGTCGAGCGTGATCACCTCGAACCCGGCGACCGGCGCCGCCCCGTCCGCCTTGCCGCGTCGTGACGCTCGGTGATCGCGGACAGGGCCGCTCAACGCCCGAGAGAATTCGTCAGTACTGGTCAGAAGCCGGATCCGGGGTCGAGCGCGCGGCTCGCGTGATCCGGCACCGCAATCATGCCCGGCCGTGCGGAGAGGCATCGATTACGCCTCGGGTAATGCCTGTGAGGGGCCTGCCGACCGATATTCCGTCCTGATTCGGCCACCTCCTGTCACGTATATGCCAAGAGACTGGCTGGAATGAGATGGTGACAGAGCGTCAAGAGTGGCGATACTCGATTCCTAGGGTTCATTGCGCCATGAACAATCAGCACCACTGCGTGCGATCGGTGCGTCGCCCTGCGTGTACGACGAGCTAGGTGCAAGGCGGCGGTGCCGAACCCGGTGGCCAGCGGTGCGATGGGGGAGCGAACGTGCACGACGAATTCCTGTGCCATGTCACCGCATATGGCGTATGCGGCGGACAACGCGTGGGCGTTCCGCTGGGGACCTACCGTGCGCCCACTCTGGCCCTGGCCCTGTGGTGGATGCGCGATCGCGCGTTATGGATCGCCGAACGGCTCGATCCGCACCCCGGCAACCCGGCCTACCCTCCGAACTCGATCGTACCGGTCGCCGACAGCGTCCCCGACGTGCCCGGCGTCCTGCGCGCCTGGAGCGGCAACGCGGCCGAACAGGAGCTGGTGGCCGAGGAGTTGTCCGCCGGGAACCTGGTCCGCATCGCCACCAGCGACGACACCACCGAGTACGAGCTGCTCGCGGAGTCCATCGACGCGCTCCGTATGCAGCGCACCGCCCGCGTGATCGCTACCCCCGCCGCCTGAACGTCCGCCAAGTCCGTGGTCCGAGCGCGATCCGGCCGCAGTCCGGCCGCGCGGACGCTGCTCGACAAGGTCACCTTTCGCGTCGGCGAGAAACAGTTCCCGGCGGCGTCCGCGAGGAACGCCCGTACTCAGTCGGCGCCGACCTCCGGTGGCCGCCTCGCCGTGATCAGCTCATGCAGATAGCACTTGGTGACCCGGCCGTCGTGGCGTGTGTCGATCAGTCCACGGATGCAGCCCAACAGCCCTTCCCGGGCTGATGCTTCGAGCGCCCGGTGGCCGGAGTAGGTCAGGAGCACGTCGATGTACTCCTGCGTCGAGTACGTGATCTCCTGTGTCCACCGGTACGAGCGGAGGTCGTCCCACTCAGCCAGCTCGCCGGTGTCCGTGGCGATTTCCGACTCGTCCTGCAGGCGCAGGCCCGGCGGCGTGGCCGGGTCCCAACGCTCGTAGCACTCCTGGGCCCGGGCGAAGAAGTCCACGGTGCCGCCCTTGACGTGTTCCGTGGTGACCAGCGCGAAGATGCCGCCGGGGCGGAGGGCGTGGCCCACCTTGGCGGCTCGCAGGGCCGGGTCGAGCCAGTGGAACGCGGTGGCGCTCACCACCAGGTCGAACGGCTCGGCGGGGAGAGGCCACAGCTCGAAGTCGGCCACCTCCACGTGGGCACGCGGGAAGGGGCGCAGATTGTCCCGGGCGACCTTCGCCAGCGCCGGGCCCAGCTCGACAGCCGTGAGGTCGCAGCCCGACTCCACCAGCGGGACGGTGAGCTGGCCGGTTCCGGGGCCGATCTCCAGGACGCGGGTACCGGGCCCCAGCCCCGCCTGCCCGGCCAACTCCGCCACCAGGGCACGGGGATAGCGGGGCCGGGCCCGGTCGTACAGCTCGGCCGCCTCGTTGAAGGTGTCACGCAGCATGGCTGTAACCCTTCCCCGGCCGGATCGCGATTCCACTGAGGGCGGAACGCCGATCCCTTCCCGTGGAGCGCTGGACTCCTAGTCTGAACGAGTGAGGAATCAAGCGCCCGACGAAGCCCGCGTCATTCCCCTGCGCCCGGCGGCCACTCCGGCCCGCACGGACGCTCCTGCCGTCACACAGCGGCAGCAGCGTCCGGCTCTCGCCCCGCAGGCGCGTCCCGCCCGGGAACCCCAGGCACCGGCCCCCGCCAGGGAACCGCTCTGGCGCGACCTCGTCGGTGACGTGCTGCGCAGGGAACGGCTCGCCCAGGAGCGGACGCTGAAGGACGTCGCGGAGGCGGCGCGGATCTCGATGCCGTACCTCTCCGAGCTGGAGCGGGGCCGCAAGGAGGCCTCGTCGGAGGTCCTCGCGGCCGCCGCCCACGCTCTCGGGCTGGGACTCGGCGACCTGCTGTCCCTGGCCCACGGCGAACTGGCGCGGCGCACCCGGACGAAGCGGGCGACGACAGCCACCACGACCACGGCCACCCCGACCGCGTCGCCGTACAACGGGCTCTGCCTCGCGGCCTGACGCCCCGGTGGCCAGGAGCCGGCGGCTCAGACCTCCATGAGCCGCCGGCTCAGTACCTCGTCGGCGAGCCCGTACGCCACGGCCTCCTGCGCGGTGAAGACCTTGTCACGGTCCATGTCCGCGCGGAGCGTCGTGACGTCGTGGTGGGTGTGCCGGGCGAGTACCTCCTCGACCTGGGACCGGATCCGGACCATCTCCTTCGCCTGGAGGGTGAGGTCCGACGCCGTTCCCTGGCGGCCGCCGCTCGCGGGCTGGCCTAGCAGCACCCGCGCGTGTTCGAGGACGAAGCGTCGCCCCGGGTCTCCGCCTGCCAGCAGCACCGCGGCCGTGGAGGCCGCCTGCCCCACACAGAACGTCGAGATCGGCGCGCGCACGTACGACATCGTGTCGTAGATCGCCATGAGCGAAGTGAACGAACCGCCCGGCGAGTTGAGGTAGATCGCGATCTCACTCTCGGGCGCCGACGACTCCAGATGGAGGAGCTGGGCGATGACGACGTTGGCGACCCCGTCGTCGATCTCGGTGCCGAGGAAGATGATCCGCTCGTTCAGCAGCCGGCTGAAGACGTCGTACGACCGCTCGCCGTGCGGGGTCCTCTCGACGACGTTCGGAATCGTGTACGTCCCCATGTCTACAGCCCCATCCTGCGTCGCGACGAGGCCGGCCGGATGTCGGCGAGCGACTCCACCACCTGGTCGACCATCCCGTACTCCTTCGCCTGCTCGGCCGTGAACCACCGGTCGCGGTCGCCGTCCCGGGAGATCGTCTCCGGGGTCTGGCCGGTGTGCTCCGCGGTGATCCGCTCGATGGTCCGCTTGGCGAACTCCAGGTTCTCCGCCTGGATCTCGATGTCGGCGGTGGTGCCGCCGATACCCCCTGACGGCTGGTGCATCATGATCCGCGTGCTCGGCAGCGCGAACCGCTTGCCGCGGGTGCCCACGCTGAGCAGGAACTGGCCCATGCTCGCGGCGAAGCCCATCGCGAGCGTGGCCACGTCGTTCGGGATGAGCCGCATCGTGTCGTAGATCGCGAGGCCCGCGGTCACGGAACCGCCAGGGCTGTTGATGTAGAGGCTGATGTCGGTGCGCGGATCCTCGGCGGACAGAATCAGCAGCTGGGAGCAGACCCGGTTGGCGGAGACCTCGTCGACCTGCGTGCCGAGGAACACGATCCGCTGCGCGAGCAGTTGCGCGGCCAGGTGGTCGTCGAACCGCGACGGAGGCGTGTCCCCCTCCTCGGCCCGTGGGGCGAGGGCCGGCTCCCAGCCGGTGATCAGTGACGTCATCGGTCCTCCCTGTAGTGAAGAGTTGCGTGGCGGAGATCCCGCCCTCTCCACTCTCGCCATGGAAGGCCTCTGACATGGGATTTCTCTGCCCGCGGCAGATTCGCTACGAGCAGAGGACTGCGTCAGTGGGTGATGCCCTGCGCCGTCTCCCGCAGTTGCCGGAAGAACGCCCGCACATCGCCCACCAGCAGGTCCGGCACCTCCAGCGCCGCGAAGTGCCCGCCCCGGTCGAACTCCGTCCACCGCACGATGGTGTTCGTACGGTCGGCGATGTGCCGCAGCGGTACGAAGTTCTCCCGCGGGAAGACGGCCAGCGCTGTCGGCGTGGTGGAGGGGTCCGGTGGGGAGCCCCAGCCGTCGGTGTGGGCCCGCTCGTAGTAGATACGTGCCGAGGAGCCCGCGGTGCCGGTCAGCCAGTACAGCATCACGTTGGTGAGCAGCAGGTCGCGGTTCACGGCGTCCTCGGGGCGGTCCCGCGAGTCCGTCCACTCCTTGAACTTCTCGGTGATCCAGGCGAGCTGGCCGACCGGTGAGTCGGTGAGCGCGTACGCCAGGGTCTGTGGCCGGGTGGACTGCAGGACGCCGTACCCCTGCCTCTCGCGCACCCACTCCTGCGTGCGCTCCCACGAGGCCAGCGTGCGCTCGCGCTCCTGAGGGCTCAGCGAGGCCGGCTCCTCCTCACCCGGCGGGGCCGTGGCGGCGGAGTCCGGGAGCAGGTTGAGGTGGACGCCGATCACGTGGTCCGGCCGGATCCGGCCCAGCTCCCGGGAGATCGCCGCGCCCCAGTCCCCGCCCTGTGCTCCGTACCGGCGGTAGCCGAGCCGCTCCATCAGCTCGGCCCACGCGGCAGCGACGCGCCGGAACTCCCAGCCGGACTCCCGCGTCGGCCCGGACAGGCCGAACCCCGGGATGCTGGGGATCACCAGGTGGAAGGCGTCGGCGGGATCACCGCCGTGCGCCCGAGGGTCGGTCAACGGCCCGGCCACGTCCGTGAACTCGACGATCGAGCCCGGCCAGCCGTGGGTGATCACCAGCGGGGTGGCGTCCGGCTCCGGTGACCGGACGTGGGCGAAGTGCACGGTCGCGCCGTCGATCTCCGTGGTGAACTGCGGCCACGCGTTCAGCCGCGCCTCGGCGGCCCGCCAGTCGTAGTCGTGCCGCCAGTAGCGCACGAGCTCCCGCAGATAGTCCCGGGGAACGCCGTACGACCAGCCCACGCCGGGCAACTCGTCCGGCCAGCGCGCGCGGTCGAGCCGGGCGTGCAGATCGTCGAGGTCGGTCCGGGGGATGTCGATGCGGAACGGACGGATGACGCCGGCGCCGTCCCCGTCGTCCGTACCGCCGCCGGTGTCAGTGCTCTCAGTGCCGTCTGTGCTCGAAGGGGCCATGTCGGGCGATGCTAGGCGACCCTCTGGAAATTCCTGCCCGCGCCACCGATGAGTTCGCGGGTGAGGATCGGTCGATACAGGTGACGACACTCTCGCGCCCGAGGAGGCATCCATGCCCGCGAACGGATTCACCACCTGTCTGTGGTTCGACGGCCAGGCCGAGGAGGCCGCGCACTACTACGTCTCGGTCTTCAAGAACTCCAGCATCGGCCGGATCGCCCGCTACACCGAGGCCGGACCCGGCCCGGCCGGGTCCGTGGTGACCGTGGAGTTCGTGGCGAACGGCCAGCGGTTCGTCGGGGTGAACGGCGGTCCGCAGTTCACGTTCAACGAGGCGATCTCCTTTCAGATCCTCTGCGAGGACCAGGCCGAGATCGACCACTACTGGAGCAAGCTCACGGAAGGCGGCGGCGAGGCCGGCCCCTGCGGCTGGCTCAAGGACAGGTACGGCGTGTCCTGGCAGGTCGTCCCCGGCAGGCTCCTCGACATGATGACGGACTCCGACGCGGAGAAGGCGGGCCGTGCGGCCAAGGCCATGCTCTCGATGGGCAAGCTCGACCTTCCCGCCCTGGAGAAGGCGTACGCGGGCGAGTAGCGGCACCGCGCGGTCGGTCGGTCGCCCTGTTGCACGGACACCGTGCGGCAGGGCGACCGTCGCGTTTCGTGCACCGTGGCGCACGTCACATCCGCCGGCGAGTGAGGTCGGCAGGGGCCGCTGTGACGGGAGCCGGCGGCGCAGCCGCATCGTGTGCCCCGTAACGGCTGCGTTTCCCGCCGTTAATTTCCCGGCACCAGGGGTTGGCGTGAAACCGTCCCCTCGTTATCGTTCATCAACCTCACTCAATCGTTCCGTTGAACGAATAGCGGGAAGGGGCGGTCGGACCATGCCCGACATCCACCACCCGGGACGGCGGTCGGTCCTCGCCGCGGGCGCCGCCGGCGCGGCGTCGCTCGGCGCGTCCTGGCTGCTCACCGGCTGTACGGGCGCCGCGTCCGCACCCGTACTGCCCGTCGCCGCACGGCAGGGCACCCCCGACCGGGGCGGCACCCTCCGTATCGCCCGGCCGCCCGCATCCGACGCCGAGACGCTCGATCCGGCCAGCGCGCTGTCCGCGTACGAGTACCTGGGGGCCCTGTACAACCGGCTCGTTCGCATCGGCCGGGACGGCGCCCTCGCCCCCGACCTCGCGGAGTCCTGGGAACCCGACGACCAGGCCCGCACCTGGACCTTCCGCCTCCGCAAGGGCGTCACCTTCCACGACGGGCGGGCGTTCACCGCGGCCGACGCCGCCTACACCCTGCGCCACATCCTCGACAAGAAGACCGCCTCCCCGCAGGCCGCCGTCCTCGCCCCGCTCATCGACCCGGACCGACTGCGCACCCCCGACGACCACACCCTCGTCGTCCCGCTGAAGACCCCCAACGCCGAGTTCCCGAGCCTCCTCACGCACTACAACTGCTACGTCGTACCCGACGGCAGCGCCCGTTCGATCGGACGGACCGGCATCGGCACGGGTCCCTTCAAGCTGGAGTCCTTCGCACCCGCCGGGCCCGGCCGCGTGACCGCGTACCCGGACCACTGGCAGGGCCGCCCCGTCCTCGACGCCATCACCTTCTACACGGTCGCCGACATGTCGGCCCGCTCGAACGCCCTGCTCGCCGGGCAGGTCGACCTGCTGTCGCAGACCAACCTCGACTTCGCCACCGCCCGTGTGATCGCCGCCTCCGACCGTGCCACCATCGCCCGCGTCGAGAACGCCCAGTGGTACGTGCTGCCCATGCTCACCACCGAGAAGCCGTTCACCGACGTCCGCGTCCGGCAGGCGATGAAGCTCGCCTACGACCCCGAGCACGTGGTGAAGGTCGCCCTGCAGGGCGCGGGTACCGCCGGCTGGGACAACCCCGTGCCGCCGAGCGACCCCGCCCACATCTCCGCGCACCCGGAGCACGACCCGGAGAAGGCACGTCATCTGCTGAAGAAGGCCGGACACGAAGGGCTCGCCGTCGACCTCTACACGTCCTCCTACGACCCGGTGTTCACACCGATGGCGCTCGCCTACCAGGACTCGGCCCGGCGCGCCGGCATCCGCGTCCGGGTCAGGACGGCCGCCGCGGACTCGTACTACACGCAGATCTGGATGAAGAAACCGCTGATGGCCACCTACTGGTACACCGGCAGACCCGTGGACCAGCTCTTCACCCAGGTCTTCCGCGGCGGCTCCTCGTACAACGAGACCGCCTGGTCCGACAAGGACTTCGACGCCCTGCTCGACCGCGCCCGGCGCGAGACCGACGACACACGGCGGCGTGAACTGTACGGCGAGGCACAGACCTTCGTCGTCGACAAGGGCGGAGCGATCACCCCGATGTTCGCCGACCGGCTCGTCGGGATCTCCCGGAAGGTGCGCGGATACGCCGAGCACGGCTTCGAGTTCGACTACCTCGGCATCGGCCTGAAGGGAGCCTGAGCATGCTGTCCTTCGTCGCCCGACGGATCGCCGCCGCGCTGGGCACCCTCCTCCTCGCCTCCGTCCTGGTCTTCCTCGCCGTCCAGGCCCTGCCCGGTGACGTCGCCACCCAGGTCCTCGGCAAGGACGCCACCCCGGACGCCGTCGCCGCCCTGCGCGGGCAACTCGGTCTCGACCGGCCCGCCTGGGAGCGGTACGTCGACTGGGTGGGCGGTGCCCTCCACGGGGACTTCGGCACCTCGCTCGTCTCCGGCAAGGCGGTCGGCGGCGAGGTGGCCTCCTACCTCGGCAACTCCGCGCTGATCGCCCTCGTCACCGTCCTGTTCGCCGTCACCGGCTCGATCGTCCTCGGCGTCCTCGCCGGCGTGTACCGCGACCGCTGGCCGGACCATCTGATCTCCACGGCCAGTCTCGTCGGCATGAGTGTCCCCGAGTTCGTCGTGGCCACCGTGCTGGTGCTCTGCTTCTCGGTCGCGCTGCCCTGGTTCCCCGCGGTCGTCCTGTACGGCCCGGAGGCGAGCGTCGGTCAGCTCCTGCCCGCCGTCTGGCTGCCCGCACTGTCCCTCGCCATCGTCATGGCCGCCTACATCGTCCGCATGGCCCGCACCTCCGTCATCGACGTGATGGCGAGCGAGTACGTCACCACTGCCCGCCTCAAGGGCCTGTCGACCTGGCGGGTCGTCACCCGGCACGCCCTGCCGAGCGCCCTGCTGCCCACCCTGCACGTCATCGCGCTCAACGTGGCCTGGCTCGTGGGCGGCGTCGCCGTGGTCGAGAACGTCTTCAACTACCCGGGCGTCGGCAAGCTGCTGCTCTCCTCGGTGCAGAACCGGGACCTGCCCGTCATCCAGGCCGTCGCGCTCGTCAGCGCCGTCGTCTACGTCACCTGCAACCTCGCCGCCGACCTCGGCGCCATGGCCCTCAACCCCAAGCTCCGTACGCGCGGGAGGACTCGATGACCACGCTCGACACCGCACCGGTGGCAGCCCCCGCCGCGGCTCCCGCGCGCGCCGTGCGCGTCTGGCGCACCCTCCGCTCCTCGCGCGCCGCCGTCATCGGACTGTCCGTCGTCGCCGTCCATGTGCTGATCGCGCTCCTCGCACCGCTCCTCACTACGTACGACCCCATAGCCAACAGCGCCGACGAGGCCCTCCTCGGGCCGAGCTGGCAGCACTGGGCGGGCACCGACCAGTACGGCCGTGACGTCCTCGCCCGCGTGCTGTACGGCGGCCGGTACGCGCTCGGTGTCTCCGTCACCGCGACCCTGCTGACCGTCGCGCTCGGCACCGTCATCGGATGCGCGGCCGCCCTGCGCGGAGGCCGGTTCGACGACGTGCTGGGCCGGATCCTGGACGCGGTGCTGTCCGTGCCGGCGATCCTGACCCTGCTCGTCGTCGTGACCGCACTGGGTACGGGCCCTTCGGTCATCGTCCTCGCGATCGCCGTGGTGTACGTGCCCCAGGTCGTACGGGTCGTACGGGGTGCCGCTCTGGCCGTCGTACCGCAGGACTACGTCACGGCGGCGCGGGCGCGCGGCGAGGGCACCTGGGCGATCCTGCGCAGGGAGATCCTGCCGAACATCACCGACGTGGTGTGCGTGGAGTTCGCGATGCGGGCCTCCTGGGTCGTGCTGCTGATCTCCTCGCTGTCCTTCCTCGGCTTCGGCGCCGACCCGCCGACCCCCGACTGGGGACTGATGGTCGCCGAGAACCGCACCGCCATCACCGTCGTCCCGATGGCGAGCCTCGCGCCGATCATCGCCCTGGCCACGCTCGTGGTCGGGCTCAACCTCGCCGCCGACGGCCTGTCCAAGGCCTGGGGCGTGGACCGGATCAGGGAGGGCTCCTGATGACGCCGATCGTTTCCGTGAACTCCCTGTCCGTGGCCTACCGTTCGGGCGGCCGGGACGTGCCGGTCGTGCACGAGGTGACCCTGGAGGTCGCCAAGGGCCGGACACTCGCCCTCGTCGGCGAGTCCGGCAGCGGCAAGTCGACCGTGGGGGCCACCCTGCTGGGGCACCTGCGGCACGGCTCCCGGATCACCGGCGGCTCGGTGCACATCAAGGGCAGCGACGTCTTCGCACTGCCCGCACGGGAGCTGAGGCGACTGCGCGGTGGGACCGTCGCCATGGTCGCGCAGAACGCCGGGCACGCGCTCACACCGTCCATGCGGATCGGACGGCAGATCGCGGAGGCGGGCGGCGACATCCCCGTCACGGACCTGCTGGAACAGGTCCGGCTGCCGCGCCCCGCCGAGCTCGCCCGCCGCTACCCGCACGAGCTCTCCGGCGGCCAGCAGCAGCGCGTCGCCATCGCCATGGCCATCGCGGCCCGCCCCGACGTCCTCGTCCTCGACGAGCCGACGACCGGCCTCGATGTCGTCACCCAGCGTGGCGTCCTCGACCTGATCGCCGGCCTGCGCGACGAACTCGGCCTCGCCGCCGTCCTGGTGAGCCACGACCTCGGCGTCGTCGCGCACCTGGCCGACGAGGTCACCGTGCTGCGCTCCGGCCGGATCGTGGAGTCGGCGCCCACGCGCACGCTCTTCGCGACGCCCCAGGACCCGTACACCAGAAAGCTGCTGGCGAGCGTCCCCCGCCTCGATGACGCCGGGCTCGCGCTCGTCGGCGAGGCGGGGGAGCGGGAGGTCCGCCCCAGGGCACAGGTGCCGGCCAACGCCCCGGTGGCCGTGTCCGCCCGCGATGTGACCATCGACTACGGCTCCTCGCGCGCCGTGCACGGTGTCTCCTTCGACGTCCGCAGAGGCGAGGTCCTCGCGCTCGTCGGCGAGTCGGGCAGCGGCAAGTCCACGCTCGCCTGGACGCTCGCGGGCCTGCGCACCCCCTCCGGCGGCACCCTGACCCACGAGTCGGGCGACCTGGCACGCCCCGCCGAACGGCGGCCCCT
Source organism: Streptomyces sp. KM273126 (assembly GCF_004337435.2). Classification (NCBI taxonomy): domain Bacteria; kingdom Bacillati; phylum Actinomycetota; class Actinomycetes; order Kitasatosporales; family Streptomycetaceae; genus Streptomyces; species Streptomyces sp. KM273126. Next base: position 2,284,359 of record NZ_SJXB02000002.1, read on the forward strand.
GTCGCTGCGGCGCAGGGTCCAGCTCGTCTTCCAGAACGCCGACACCTCCCTGAACCCGCGCCGCTCCGTGGGCGACGCGGTCCGCCGCCCTCTGCAGCTCTTCGGTACGGTCACGAGTCCGGCCGAGGCCGCCGGGCGGGCCCGGAAGCTCATCTCCGACGTACGCCTGGACCCGGCCCTCGCCGACCGGCTGCCCGCCCAGCTCTCCGGCGGCCAGCGCCAGCGCATCGGCATCGCCCGGGCACTGGCGGGCGAACCGGACGTGCTGATCGCCGACGAGATCACCACCGCCCTCGACGTCTCGGTGCAGGCGGAGGTGCTCCGCCTCCTCGACGACCTGCGGCGCGAACGCGATTTGGCCTGCCTGTTCATCAGCCACGACCTGGCCGTCGTCCGCGGCATCGCGGACCGCGTGGCCGTGCTGCGGCACGGCGTGGTCGTCGAGGAGGGCCCGACGGAGGCGGTGTTCGCCTCGCCCGGACACCCCTACACCCGGCAGCTGATGGCGGCCGCCCTCGAACCCGACCCCGACGCCCTGCCCCCTGGCGACGACGTCACCGGCTGGGCCGACGCCGCCGAACCCGACGACCTGTGGACCAACCACGGCAACGGCCACCGGGTCCGCCGCTGGCGCCCCGCCCTCCTGGAAGGAAACTCGTGAAGTACCGCGAGCGGTTCGACCGGCCCGTCGTCCGCGAGGACGTCTGGATCCCCACTCGTGACGGCGCGACCCGGCTGCACGCCCGCATCTGGCGGCCCGCCGACGCCGAAGCCGACCCCGTGCCCGCACTCCTCGAATACCTGCCGTACCGCAAGAGCGACTGGACCGCGCCCCGCGACGCCCAGCGCCACCCCTGGTACGCCGGACACGGCTACGCCTCCGTACGCGTCGACATCCGCGGCCACGGCGACAGCGAGGGAACCCCCGGCGACGAGTACGACGCGCAGGAGCTCGCGGACGGCGTCGACGTCGTCAACTGGCTCGCCGCGCAGCCCTGGTGCACCGGCAAGGTCGGCATGTTCGGCATCTCCTGGGGCGGCTTCAACTCCCTCCAGATCGCCGCCCTGGCCCCCGAACCCCTGAAGGCGATCGTCACCGTCTGCTCCACCGACGACCGCTACGACAACGACGTCCACTACACCGGAGGCGCCGTCCTCGGCATCGACATGCTCGCCTGGGCGGGCACCATGCTCGCCTTCGCCTCCCGGCCACCGGACCCGGCGAACGTCGGCGCCGACCGCTGGCTGCCGATGTGGCGGCAGCGCCTCGACGCCCTCGAACCGTTCCTGCACACCTGGCTGGACCACCAGCAGCGCGACGCCTACTGGCGGCACGGCAGCGTCTGCGAGGACTACGGCGCCATCGACGCGGCCGTCCTCGCGGTGGGCGGCTGGAACGACCCGTACCGCGACACCGTGCTCCGGCTGGTGGAACACCTGCCGGGCGACCGCGTACGCGGCCTGATCGGCCCGTGGTCGCACCAGTACCCGGACCGCGGCCTGCCGCCCGGCCCCGCGATCGGCTTCCTCCAGGAGACCCTCCGGTGGTGGGACCAGCACCTGAAGGACCAGGACACCGGGATCATGGACGAGCCCCTGCTGCGCGCCTGGGTCACCGACCCGGTTCCGCCCGCCACGACGTACGACGTCCTGCCCGGCCGCTGGGTGGCCGAGCGCCACTGGCCGTCCCCGACGGTCACCTGGGACGAACGCACTCTGGGCCCGGACCGCACCCCCGTTCTCGTACGGTCCCCCCAGCACACCGGCCTCGACGCCGGACGCTTCTTCCCCTTCGGCAACGCGAGCGACCTGCCGCCCGACCAGCGCGAGGAGGACGGCCGGTCGGTCTGCTTCGACACGGAGCCCCTCACCGACCGGGTGGAGATCCTCGGCCGCCCGCGCCTGAGGCTCCGCCTCGACAGCACCACCCCGCGCGCTCACATCGTCGCCCGTCTCTGCGACGTCGCACCCGACGGCTCCTCCACCCTCGTCACCCGGGGCGTCCTCAACCTGCTCTCGCGGCACGGCCGCGACCGGGCCGTGGAATGGCAGCCGGGCACGTACGGGACGGTCGAGTTCGAGCTGAGCGGCATCGGGTACGCCTTCCCGCCGGGCCACCGCATCCGGGTCGCCGTGTCCGACACGTACTGGCCCTGGGTGTGGCCGCACGGCGAACGCGGCACGCTCAACGTGGTCCCCGCCGACAGCGCCGTACTCCTGCCCGTACGGGAGAGCGTCGACGAGCAGCCGATCCACTTCGAGGAGCCCGAGCAGGCGCTGCCGCTGCCGGTGACGTACGACCGGCCCACCGACCCGCGCCCCGAGCGGCTCGTGACACACGACGTGGCCACGGGGGAGTGGCGGCTGGAGGTCGACCCCAACTACGGGGGATCGCGCACCTACCCGGACGGGCTGCGCTACGAGGAGAGCGCGCTGGAGACGTACACGATCCGCTCCGACGACCCGCTCTCCGCCTCGGCCGTCTCCACGTGGACGATCCGGCTGCACCGCGAGAAGGAGGGTGGGGACGAGGGCGGGGACGCGTGGGACGCCGAGATCGTTACCCGGACGGAACTGCGGGCGACGCGCACGGACTTCATCATGGACAGCCGCATCGAAGCACGGTCGAACGGAGAGACAGTGGTCAAGCGCCAGTGGCACCGCACCACCCCGAGGACATCCGGATGACGGCCTCCGAGTCGCGTCCCGCCGCCCGGACCCCGCGCCGTGCCGTCGCGGCCGCCGCCCGGACCCGCCAGCCCACCGAGGTGCGCCGCCGCCTCATCGCCGAGGCGGCCGTACCGCTGATCGCCGAGCGCGGCTACGCCTCGGTGGGCGTACGGGACGTCGCCGCCGCGGCCGGTGTGTCGGTGGGCACGGTCACCTATCACTTCGACAGCGTCCAGGAGGTCCTGTCCGAGGCGATGGTGCTGCACATCGAGGCGTACTACGCCGCGCTCAGCGAGGCCGCCCAGCAGGCCTCCGGCTCGGCCGAGGCACTGCGGCTGCTGGTCGACGCGCTGTTCACCGAGGACACCGACCGGCACTGGCGCATGTGGTTCGACTACTGGAACGCAGGGGACCAGGACCCGGACCAGGGCTTCGCACGCGGCCAGGCCGAGCGGTACGCGGCCTGGCACGACCAGATCCGGTCGCTCGCCGGGCGGGGCGTCGACGAGGGCGAGTTCACCTGCGACGACCTCGACGGATTCACCGCCCGATTCGCCGCGCTCGCCGACGGCCTGGCGCTCCAGCGCCTGCGCCAGGCGCCGCCGCTCACCACGGAGGACGCCCGCCGGCACCTCAACCGGCTCATCGAGACGGAACTCCGGCTCATGTGACGTGGTTCCCGACCGTCCGCGTGATCTCCCGGGCGATGCGCACGATGCCGGGGGAGGGGACCGGGCACGGCTTCGGCCTGGACGTGGTGGGTGCCAGGCAGAAGTGCAGATAGTCGTCGTCGCGGTGCAGGGCGGTACGGCCCTGACCCGGCTGCGTGCAGTACGCGGAGTGCTCCCGCTCGTACGCGGTGCACGGCAGGTACTGCGCCCAGGTGTAGCGGGCCGAGGCGGGGCTCACCGCCCGGCCCGCGTCGGCGACCAGGTCGCCGGAGGCCTCGGCCTGTTGCCGGTACAGGGAGTTGACGCGCCGCACCCGGTCGGGAGTGATGGGGTCCGGTCCTTGCAGCACCCAGACGATCCTCGGCCGCCGTGATCCGCCCGCGTCCGCGATCTGCTGTGTCAGCCGCTCGGCGTCGTCGGCGTACCGGGAGAAGTACGTGCCCTCGGCCTTGTCGTACGTGATGCCGTCCATGCAGGGCGTGTAGCCCCAGGCGTTGCCCCAGAACTGCAACACCACGACATCCGGGCGGAGCCGGCGTACGAGGACCGCGGCCTTGTCCTGCGGCGGCACCAGCGACCTGTCGTCGGTGCCCTCCAGGTAGTCGCACAGCGTGGTGCCCGGGTAGGGGGCGCCGGTGTAGCGGGCGTCCAGGCCGTCGCGGAGCTGCTGTCCGAGCACCTTCTGGTTCTCCACGGCGAGCGAGTCGCCGAGGTAGAGCACGACGGGTGCCTTCCGCGGGGCGGTCGGCGCATCCGGGGCGGCCGGTGTGGCCGCCGCCCGCTGACGCGTCGTCGGCTCCGGGTCGCCGGGTGCGGGCGCCGTCTCGGGTCCGGACGTCGGATCCCCGCAGGCGCCCAGCAGCACCCCGGTGAGCAACATCCCCACGATCCACGGCTTCCGCATGCAGCGACTCCCGCCCCGGCCACCGAAACGGCCTCCCAGGCAAGCACAGGAGGGCCCCAGGGGGAAGGGACACGTCGGCCACGGGGCGCCCGGTCAAGTTCGGGGGCGCCCCGCCCGCCTCAGTGACGCGTCAGAGATGCCTCAGGGACGTCGCGTCTCAGGGGGTCATCCCACCGGTGCACGCGGCACCCGGCTCCGGCGTCTGCTCACCCTGCACATACTTGTCCAGGAACTTCTGGACCCGCGCGTCGGACGCCGAGTCCACCTTCAACTGCTTGCCCCACGCGCTGAGCACGACGGGCGACGACTGGTCCTCGTACGGGCTCATGAACGTGTACGACGTCCTGTTGACCGTGTCGGCCAGCTTGGACACGTCCGCCTCGGACGCCTCGTCGTTGTAGGTGATCCAGACGGCGCCGTGCTCCAGCCCGTGCACCGCGTTCTCGTTCGGCACGGCCTTCGTGTAGACCTGCTTGTCGCAGTTGACCCACACCTGGTTGTGGTCGCCGCCGACGGGCGGGCTCATCGGGTAGTCGACCTGGGTGGTGACATGATTCTGGGTCAGCTTCGACCAGCTCTTCACGCCCTCGACCGGGGCGGCCTTCGCCTGCTCCTTCTCCTCGGCGGCGGCGAACAGGAACCACCCACCGCCGACGAGCCCGACGAGGATCACGATAGCGGCGCCGAGGGTGAGCAGACGGGCACGCCGCTCACGGGCCTGCTCGGCTCTGCGCATCTCCTCGACGCGGGCGCGGCGCTCCGCGCTTCTGGCCTTCGCGTTCGATTTACCCATGGGAATGTCCTTCTCCCCGCCGTGCCGTCTCCGGGCACGGCGGTGCTGCAGCGGTGTTCGGGTGGGATGACTGGGCGGTGCGCGCGGTACGGCCTAGACCCGAAGCAACTGCAGTTCGTGGAGATCCGGAGGGCGGGCGGCACCCGGCTCGCGGGACGGGTCGAGCGCCCCGGGACCCGTAGCGGTCGCGGGCTGCCCGGGCGACGCGGCCCGGTCGTCGCCCATGAGCGGCGGATGGCCGAGCACGCCATGGTGATCAGGGCTGTCGCAGTGATGGTGCCCCGACCCCTCATCACAGGGCTCCTGCTCCGCGTGCCGGGGCGCCACGACCTCAAGGCGCTCGCCCACGGTCGAGGAGAGGGCAGCCGTCAGAGGAGTGGACACCGGCGCGGACACCGGCGACGGCACCCGGGGCCCGGCGGCATCCGCTGTGGGCGCACTCAGGCAGAACAGCGCGAAGATCGCCGACACCACGAGGAGCAGGAGCCAAAGACGCTCCCAGCCGTCATGGGCACGCGGCGACGCCGTACGACGCAACCGCGGACCGGGCATGGGACGCCTGACGACTCGGGGGACGGGAGGGCCCGCAGAGGAGAGCGAGCGCCGCCGAAATTATCAGACCGGCCTCGGATTACCGTGCGCAGGATCTGACCCCGTGGGCCCCGTGCGATGTTTGTGGCTTGTGTCATACGAGGACTAGGGTGAAATGGCGCGGAGGATTACCCCGCCGGGCAAGCCGAGCGGCGGTGCGCCACGGGGCCGCCTCCGGGCGAGGGAAGTGATCCCGTTGTCCGTCGCCTGGGACGACATCGGCGGGCTCGTCGATGCCCATGAGCGTTTTCTGGCCGGGGCGCGGGTCGACTCGGACGTCCGGGACTCGGTACTCGACTCCTGGAAGCGATGCCGCTCCGCGGGTCTCGAACCGCACCAACTGCTGATTCCCTACTCGCCGGACCTCGACGTGGAGGCCCCCTTCCTCAGCGCGGCCGACCCGGTACTGGGGCAACTGACCGAATCGTTCGCGAACGTGAGCGTGGCGGTCGTGCTCTGCGACGGGCAGGCCCGCATGGTGCGGCGGCAGGGCGGTGACCGTGCGTTGCGCGCCCGCCTCGACGAGGTGAACTTCGCTCCCGGCTTCTGCGCGTCCGAGGACGCCGCCGGCAACAACGGCGTCGGGACCGCGCTGGCCGAGCGTCGACCCGTCTACGTCGTCGGCCGCGAGCACTTCGCCGACTGCCTGTCGCAGTTCGCCTGCGCCGGCGCACCCGTGCGGAACCCGCTCAGCGGGCGGATCGAGGCGGTCCTCGACCTCACCAGCCTGCGCGACGACGGCGACCCCGCCATGGTGCGGCTGGTGCGTGAGGCCGCCCACGGCATCGAGGCCCGGCTGCTGGAACAGGCGACGGAACGTGAGCGGGCACTGCTCGATGCGTACCGGACGGCCTCCTGGAGAAACGGCGGAGCCGGTGACCGGCCGCGGCAACCCGAGCACCTGCCCGGAGAGTGGGCGAACGGCCACGACGGCGACGGTCTCGGCAGGCTCGACCTGGCGGTACTGCGCGAGAAGGCCGAGGAACTCATCGCCTCACCGCAGCGCACGCTGGACGAAGTGACCCTCTCCGGCGGCAGGGTGGCGACCCTGTCGCGGCGCCCGATCATGGGCGCGGCGGGTGAGACGGGGGCCGTCGTCGAGGCCCGCGTCCAGGGCGGCCCGCGCCTGCGCCACATCGAGCTCACCGCCCCGGCCGTGCCCGGCGGGGTGCCCGCGGGGAGCACGACCCTGCCGCCCGGATCGGCACCGCCCGGAAAGCCGCTGCCCGGGACCTCGCCGACCGCGGCCGAGCGGACCACGCCATCCGCACCACCACCCGCAGCCGCCATACGCGCGGTCGCCCCACCGCCCCCGCCGACGGCACCGGCGGCGCTCGCCCCCACCGTGGTCCTGCCGGAAGGCGACGCCGGCGACTCCGACGCGCAGGAATGGCTGCTGCTCCTGGGGGAGCCCGGAGTCGGCAGGCTGGCCGTGCTGGCCCGCAGGCGCCTGGAACTGCTGCACGACGCCAGCGTCCGCATCGGCACCACCCTGGACGTGACCCGTACCGCCGAGGAACTGACGGAGGTGACCGTCCCCCGGTTCGCCGACTTCGCCGCCGTCGACCTGCCCGACTCCGTACTGCACGGCGACGAGCCCGGGCCGCTCGGCCCCGGCGCCATGCTGCGCAGGGTCGCGCTGGACTCCATCCACCAGGGTTCTCACCTGTACGAGGTCGGCGACCTGTTCCGGTACGTCGCCTCCACGCCGCAGGCCCGCAGCTGGGAGACCGGACAGTCGGTGCTCGAACCCGTACTGTCCGAGGCCAGCGGCTGGCTCGCTCAGGACCCGGCACGGCTCCAACGGGTGCTGGCGGCCGGCATCCACTCCCTGATCACGGTGCCGCTGCGGGCGCGCGGCACGACCCTCGGCCTGGTGAGCTTCTACCGCTCCGAGGAGCCCGCCCCCTTCGAGGACGACGACCTGTCCCTGGCCCAGGAACTCGTCGGCCGGGCCGCGATCAGCATCGACAACGCCCGCCGCTACACCCGCGAGCACAACACCGCGCTAGCCCTGCAACGCAGCATGCTGCCCCGTGGGCGGCCCGAACAGAGCGCCGTCGAGGTCGCCTACCGGTATCTGCCCGCACAGGCAGGGGTGGGCGGCGACTGGTTCGACGTCATCCCGCTGTCCGGCGCACGGGTGGCGCTGGTGGTGGGCGACGTCGTCGGCCACGGCCTGCACGCCGCCGCCACCATGGGCCGCCTGCGCACGGCCGTGCACAACTTCTGCTCCCTGGACCTGCCGCCCGACGACCTCCTCACCCACCTCGACGACCTGGTCGGACGGCTCGACCGGGGCGAGGGCTGGGCGGTGGAGGGCACCCATCCCGACTCCGGCATCGTCGGCGCCACCTGCCTGTACGCGGTCTACGACCCGGTGTCCCGGCACTGCACCCTCACCCGCGCCGGACACCCGCTTCCCGCGATCGTCGGCCCTGACGGAACGGTGGACTTCGTCGACCTGCCGTCCGGCCCGCCCCTCGGCCTCGGCGGACTGCCCTTCGAAACCGTCGACATGGAACTGGCCGAGGGCAGCCAGCTCGTCCTCTACACCGACGGGCTGATCGAGGACCGGCACCGGGACATCGACTCCGGCCTGGACAAACTCCGCACCGTCCTGGCCCGCTCCGACCGGGCACCCGAGGACACCTGCGAGGCGGTCCTCGACGCCCTGCTCCCGGCCCGCCCGAGCGACGACGTGGCCCTGCTCGTCGCCCGCACCCACGCCCTGGGCCCGGACCGCGTCGCCCAGTGGGACTTCCCCAGCGACCCGGCGATGGTCCCCCGCGCACGCGTGGCGGTCACCGGCCAACTGTCCGCCTGGAACCTCGACGACCTCTCCTACACGACCGAACTCGTCGCCAGCGAACTGGTCACCAACGCCATCCGCCACGCCACCGGCCCCGTCCAGCTCCGTCTCCTCCGCGACCGCACCCTCATCTGCGAGGTCTCCGACGGCAGCAGCACCTCCCCTCGCCTCCGCCGCGCACGCACCGAGGACGAGGGCGGCCGCGGCCTGTTCCTGACAGCCCAGCTCACCGGCCGCTGGGGCACCCGCTACACCCCAAACGGCAAGATCATCTGGGCGGAGCAGCCCCTCCCGTGAGCGAGTGCCGAGACGGCGCCGAGACGGCGCTGAGGCCGTTGGTCAGAGCCGCGTCGGAAGGTCGTTGACCAGCACGGCCGCCCCGTCGAAGTGGCCCTCCTTGAGATCCCGCAGCGCCCGCTGCGCCTCGGACAGCGGGTAGGTGTGCGTCGTCGCCCGTACGCCGTACCGCGCCGCCAGCGCCAGGAACTCCCGTCCGTCCTCACGGGTGTTGGACGTGACGCTGCGCAGATCCTTCTCGTAGAACAGCTCGCTCTCGTAGCGCAGCGGAGGCGTGTCGCTGAGGTGGATCCCGGCGACTGACAGCACTCCGCCCCTGTCCAGCGCGCGCAGCGCCACCGGCACCAGGTCGCCCACCGGGGCGAACAGGATCGCGCTGTCCAGCGGCTCGGGCGGCATGTCGTACGCGTCGACCGCGGACGCGCACCCCAGCTCCAGAGCGAGCCGTCGGGCGGCCGCACCCCGCGTCATCACGTGCACGGTCGCCCCCTGCGCCAGCGCCAGCTGCGCACACAGGTGCGCACTCCCGCCAAACCCGTACAGCCCGAGCCGTCCGCCCGACGGCAGCGCGGCCCGCCGCAGCGCCCGGTAGCCGATGATGCCCGCGCAGAGCAGCGGCGCCAGCGTCACGTCGTCGACGTCCCCGGGCAGGCGGTACACGAACGCGGCCGGAACAGTCGTGTACTCCGCGTAACCACCGTCGGCGTCCCAGCCCGTGTACGTGGAGGCCGGGCACAGGTTCTCGGAACCGCGCAGGCAGTACGCGCACGTGCCGTCGGTGCGCCGCAGCCAGGCCACACCCACGCGGTCGCCCAGTGCGTAGTCGCGGACGTCATCGCCGATGGCCGCCACCACGCCCACCACCTCGTGCCCCGGTGTAACCCCCGGTCGGTGCACAGGCAGGTCGCCCTCGCTGACGTGCAGGTCCGTGCGGCACACCCCGCACGCGCGGACGTGCACGAGCAGTTCGTCGGACCGCGGCACCGGCACCGGCCTCTGGACGAACCGCAACGGCCCGCCCTCGATCAGCCCGGGCCGGGCCACCTCCCACGCGTGCATCATCCCGTCCTCCCGTCGACGACGACCGGAGCCCCTCCACCAGTCTGCCGCGCCCAGTCCCGTTCGGCGCGCGGCCCGGTCCGACCCTGACTAGCGTGAGACGAGGCACACCATCCGTCGAACCGAAGAGAGCCACAGCCATGGCACTGACTCAAGAGGGAACGCCCTGCTGGGCCGACGCGATGTTCAGCGACGTCGAGGGGGCCAAGCGCTTCTACGGCGACGTACTCGGCTGGACGTTCGGCGAGGCGTCGTCGGAATACGGCAATTACACGCAGGCGTACGTCGACGGCAAGTCGGTCGCCGCCGTCGTCCCGCCGATGCCTGGCGCGGAGGGGCAGTCCGCCTGGTGCGTGTACCTGGCCTCCGCGGACGTCAAGGCCACCGCGGCCAAGGTCCGCGAGAACGGCGGCGAGGTACTGATGGAGCCGATGCAGGTCGGTGACTTCGGCTCGATGCTGCTGGCCCGTGACCCGAGCGGCGTCGTCTTCGGCGCCTGGCAGGCGGGTGTCCACAAGGGATTCGAGGTGACGGGCGTGCCCGGCGCGTACGCCTGGTGCGAGATCTTCACCCGCGAGCCCGAGAAGTCCGACGCCTTCTTCCCGGCTGTCTTCGGCTACAGCGCGAAGCAGCTGGAGGACCCAGAAGCCGACTTCCGTATCTTCGACGTCGGCGGGAACACGGTCATGGGCCGTATGAAGATGACGGAGGACTTCCCGCCCGAGGTACCGCCGTACATCAACATCTACTTCGCCGTCCGGGACTGCGACGCGACGGTCACGAGCGCGACCGAGCGCGGCGGCGTTCTCCGTTTCGGCCCGGTGACCACGCCGTTCGGCCGTTTCGCGGCCCTCAGCGACCCGCAGGGCGCGTCGTTCTCCGTCATCGACCCCAGCACCACCGAGGGCCGGATGCCGGGAACGAGCGACGTGACCTGAACCCTCCGGTGGCACCGGCGGCGGACACCGGGCCCGCGGGCGGGCCGCGTCCCGGTTCGTGGCATGATCGGACTCATGCTGGAACGTGTAGTGGCCGCCTGTGACGGGGCGTCGAAGGGGAACCCCGGACCGGCCGGATGGGCCTGGGTCGTCGCCGATGCCGAGGAGACCCCCACCCGCTGGGAGGCCGGCCCGCTGGGCAGGGCCACCAACAACGTCGCCGAACTCACGGCCCTGGAGCGGCTGCTCACGGCCACCGACCCGGACGTAGCGCTTGAGGTCCGCATGGACTCGCAGTACGCGATGAAGGCGGTCACGACGTGGCTGCCCGGCTGGAAGCGCAACGGCTGGCGGACGGCCGCCGGCAAGCCCGTCGCCAATCAGGAGCTCGTCGTGCGCATCGACGAGCTGCTCGAAGGGCGCTCGGTCGACTTCCGCTACGTTCCCGCCCACCAGATCGACGGCGACCGCCTCAACGACTTCGCCGACCGCGCCGCGAGCCAGGCGGCCACCGTCCAGGAGTCCGCCGGAAGCGAGCTGGGCTCCCCGGAGCCACCCCCCGCACCGGCCGGCGCCGCTGCTTCGGCGAAGCCGAAGAAGACCGCCGCCCGCCGGGGCGCCTCGTCGCGTACGGGTTCCCGCACGATCAAGGCGAAGTTCTCCGGCCGCTGCGTGTGCGGCCGCTCGTACGCGGCGGGCGAGCCCATCGCGAAGAACGACCAGGGGTGGGGCCACCCGGAGTGCCGTACGACAGCGGCGGCGGGCGCGTAACGGGGGACATCCCCTCGGCCGCTGCCGCCTCCGTACGGCCGACACATCGGTGACGCACGCGCCGCAACCGCCGCCAGAGCCACACCCGCACTGTTACGCTGCGCGTTCAAAATATGACTCTGCGTCATACCGTAGGAGTGCGCGTGAAGATCGCATGCGTCGGCGGCGGCCCCGCAAGTCTGTACTTCTCGATCCTGATGAAACGCCAGGACCCCTCCTGCGACATCACCGTCCGCGAACGCAACCCGCCCGGCTCGACATACGGCTGGGGTGTGACCTACTGGGCCGGGCTGCTCGGCAAGCTCCGGGAGCACGATCCCGAGTCCGCGGCGGCCGTGGCCGCGAACTCGGTCCGCTGGAGCGACGGAGTCGCCCACGTCCGTGGCAGCCGTACGGTCCACCACGGCGACGAGGGCTTCGGTATCGGCCGGCGCCGCATGCTCGATCTGCTCGCCGGGCGCGCCGAATCCCTCGGGGTGCGGCTGGAGTTCGAGCACGAGGTCACCGCGGACCGCATCCCGGACGCCGACCTGGTCGTGGCGGGCGACGGGGTCAACAGCACCCTGCGTGAACGGCACGCCGACCACTTCGGCACCGACGTCCGGCTCGGCCGCAACCGGTACATCTGGCTCGGCACCACCCAGGTCTTCGACACGTTCACGTTCTCCTTCCAGGAGACGGGCCACGGCTGGATCTGGTGCTACGCCTACGGGTTCAGCGGGGAGCAGAGCACCTGCGTCGTGGAGTGCTCCCCGGAGACCTGGACCGGCCTCGGCCTCGACCGCGCGAACGAGGCCGAGGGGCTGGCCCTCCTGGAGAAGCTCTTCGCGGGCATCCTCGACGGCCACGCGCTGATCGGCCGGGCCCAGGCCGACGGTGCCGCGCAGTGGCTGAACTTCCGCACCCTGACCAACCGCACATGGTCCCGCGGCAACCTCGTCCTTATCGGCGACGCCGCCCACACCACGCACTACTCCATCGGCGCGGGCACCACCCTCGCCCTGGAGGACGCCATCTCCCTGGCCGGAGCCCTGCGCGGCCGCGCGGAACTCCGACCCGCGCTCGCCCGGTACGAACAGCAGCGCAAGGCCGGACTCCTCCGGCAGCAGAGCGCGGCCCGCCTGAGCGCCCAGTGGTACGAGAACCTCCCGCGCTACATGCACCTGCCGCCGCGGCAGATGTTCGCCCTCCTTGGGCAGCGCCACTCCCCGCTGCTGCCGTACGTACCGCCGCAGCTGTACTACCGACTCGACCGCGCCGCGGGGCAGCTGGAGGTGCTGCGCCGCCTCAAGCGCTGGCTGGGCCCGCGCCTGGCCCGCACGGCGCACGCCCGGGCACTGGCCGCGCGGAAGTAGCGCGTGCAGGGCGGCGACACATCAGTTCACGCCCTGCGGCCGGAACTGGATGCTGATGCGCGGCCCCGCCGCGCGGTTTGTCTTGGGCACCGCGTGGTCCCATGTGCGCTGGCAGGAGCCGCCCATCACGATCAGATCGCCGTGGCCCAGGGGGAACCGCAGGGTGTGGCCGCCCTGGCGTGGCCGCAGGGCCAGGTCGCGTGCCGTGCCCACCGACAGGATGGCCACCATCGTGTCCTGGCGGGCGCCCCGGCCGATCCGGTCGCCGTGCCAGGCCACACTGTCCCGGCCGTCGCGGTAGTAGCAGAGGCCGGCCGTGACGAACGGTTCGCCCAGCTCGTCGGCGTAGCGCGCGGTGAGCGCGTCGCGGGCCTCGTCGAGCACCGAGTGCGGCAGCGGATCCTCGGCCGCGTAGTACGCCAGCAGCCGGGGTACGTCGACGACCTGCTCGTACATCTGCCGCCGCTCGGCCCGCCAGGGCACCTCCTCGGCGAGGTGCGCGAAGAGGGCGTCTGCCCCGCTGAGCCAGCCGGGCAGCAGGTCGATCCAGGCTCCCGCGCCGAGCACGACCCGGCGTGTCTCCTCCAGCGGTGCGAGCTGGACCGTGTCGGACTGGTCGAAGAGCGAGCCCTGGAGGTGCGTGGCCATACACGCCAGCGTACCTCGCATTCGGATGAATGTTCGATCGAGTGGGTGTCCTGAGGGACGGGTGCCCCGTCGGCAGCCACGGCGGGGCACCCGCCGCTGTGCTACTGAGGCTTGTGCGGGGTGGCCTCGCTCGGCCGTACGACCACGAAACCCTCACCCTCCAGCTTCAGCTGGACGGCCTCCCCGGAGCCGCCGCGGATCATCGACCCGAAGGACTGCGACCGGTGCAGCGACGTGTGCAGCTGTGCCGACCAGCCCACCACGGCGTCGGTGTCCACGAACACGGGCTGCTGGTGCGACACCGGGATGACCAGCGGATTGCCCTCGCACATCAACCCGAGCTTCCCCTGTCCGGTGAACACGCTGTTGAACAGACCGCCGCCGGTGATGCCCGCACCCTTCACCGTCTTGATCTCGTACGCCAGCGTGGGGTCGAAACACAGCACGTTGCGCCCGTTGACGGTGAGCGCGTCCCCCGCCTCGATGTCGACGATGAAGCAGTTCTGCGCCTCATGCGCGAACCACGCCTCGCCCTGCCCGCGCACCGCCATCAGCGCCAGCCCCTCGCCGGTGACCGCGCGCTTGAGCATGCCGCCCACGCCCTGGCCCCTGCGTTCGAACTGCAGATTCCCCCGGTAGGCGATCATCGCCCCCTGCCGCGCCAGCATCTCCCCGTCGACGGCGTACTTGATGGTCTTCGCGTTCTGCACGCTCATGCCCGGCGCGTACGCCGGTTGCACCATGTGCTCGCTGGAAAAGAGATCACCCTTCATGCAGGCATGCTGTCCCGGAGCCACCGCCTCCGCCAAGCTCGCCGTACTTCTTTGTGTCAACCCACCGTCGGGGCGAGAGGATTGCTGACTGCTCGTATCCACGCAGTGAGGGGAGCCGTGACCGCATGACCGTGCTCGGAGTCGACATCGGGACGTCCAGCAGCAAAGGAGTGCTCGTCGGTGACGACGGGACGCTGCTGGCCACCGCCGTACGGCCGCACGCGGTCAGCCGGCCGCGCCCCGGCCACGTGGAGATGGACGCCCGCGTGTGGTGGGACGAATTCGTCTCCCTCGCCCGCGAGCTGAGCGAGTCGGGAGCGCCGGTCAGGGCCGTGGGCGTCAGCGGCATGGGCCCCTGTGTCGCGCTGACCGACGAGGCGGGCGTCCCGCTGCGTCCGGCGATCCTCTACGGCGTCGACACCCGGGCGACCGAGCAGATCGCGCGTCTGGAGGGCGAGCTGGGCCGGGACGAGGTGCTGGAGCGCTGTGGGTCGGTGCTCTCCACCCAGGCCGTCGGCCCGAAGATCGCATGGCTGACGGAGCACGAGCCCGAGGTGACCGCCCGCGCCCGGCGGCTGTACATGCCGAGCTCCTACCTCGTCCACCGGCTGACCGGCGCCTACGTCCTCGACCACCACTCCGCCAGCCAGGCCGTGCCGCTCTACGACTCCCTCGCCCAGGACTGGTACGCACCGTGGGCCCGGCACATCGCTCCGCACCTCGAACTCCCGCCCCTGCGCTGGCCCGGAGACATCGCCGGTCACATCACCGCCGAAGCGGCCGCCGCCACCGGGCTTCCGACAGGCATTCCTGTGATCACCGGCACGATCGACGCCTGGTCGGAGGCGCTGAGCGTAGATGCCCAGCACACCGGTGACCTGATGCTCATGTATGGCAGCACCATGTTCCTGATCAACACGGCCGCCGAGCGTGTACTCGTGCCCCAACTGTGGAGCACGGTCGGCGCGTTGCCCGGAACACGCAGCCTCGCGGGCGGCATGGCCACCTCCGGCATGGTCACCGACTGGCTGCGGGAGCTGTTCGGCGCGCCCGACACCACCACCCTCCTCGCGGAGGCCGAGCGGTCGGGGCCGGGTGCCCGGGGCCTGCTGATGCTCCCGTACTTCGCCGGGGAGCGGACCCCGGTCGCCGACCCCGACGCACGGGGCCTGATCGCCGGGCTGACGGTGGAGCACACCCGCGGCGACCTCTATCGCGCCGCTCTGGAGGCGACGGCGTTCGGCGTGCGGCACAACGTCGAGGCGATGCGCGCCGCCGGTGCCCGCATCGACCGCGTGGTGGCCGTCGGCGGCGGCACCCGCGGCGGACTGTGGACGCGTGTCGTCTCCGACGTGACCGGCCTGGGCCAGGAGATCAGGAGCGTCACCCTCGGGGCCAGCTACGGCGCCGCGTTCCTGGCCGCGGGCGCGCTCGGAGCGGCGCACATGGACGCCTGGAACCCCGTACGCGAACGCGTCACACCCGATGCCCGACTCCGGTCCCGGTACGACGAGTTGTACGAGCTCTACCGCCGCCTGTACCCGGCGACGCGCGACATCGCACACACCCTGGCCCGGCACCAGCGTGACGCCCCCGCATCCTGAAGGAGGACGCGGGGCGTGCCGGCGGCCGCAGACGGCGCCGCACCGCGGGCGACACGCGCCGAACCCACCCGTGGGGGGAACGCCTGACACCGGCCGGACCGGAATGGTAGAAGCGATCATGACCAAGTTCAGCTGTGCCTGTTCCCCGTGTTGTCCCTGCTCGCGCACGGTTCCCGGGGTTCCCTGCTCGCACCCGGCCCGCACGCGATGACCGCGGGCATCGACACCCCGGACCGCCGCGGCCGTACCGGACTCGACCGCGTCGGGCGGGAACTGACGGGCAACCCGCGGATCAAGGTGCGGGACGTGAAGCTGCTGTCCTGCCACTGGTACGTGGAGCGCACCACCACCTTCGAATTCCAGCACGCCGACGGCACCTGGAGCACCCAGGAGCGCGAGACCCACGACCGGGGCAACGGCGCCACCATGCTGCTGTACGACGCGGACCGGCAGACCGTGCTGCTCACCCGGCAGTTCCGCTACCCCGTGTACGTCAACGGCCACCCGGACGGCATGCTGATCGAGACGCCGGGCGGGCTGCTCGACGAGGAGGACGAGCACCCCGAGGTCGCGGTGCGGCGCGAGGTCGTCGAGGAGACGGGCCACACCATCGGCGAGGTCCGGCACGTCTTCGACGTGTACATGAGCCCGGGTTCCGTTACCGAGCGGGTGAGCTTCTACGCCGCCTCGTACGGCCCGTCGACCCGTACGCACGAGGGCGGGGGACTGGACGAGGAGGGCGAGGACATCGAGATCGTCGAACTGCCCTTCCGCCGGGCACTGGAGATGATCCGCACCGGCGAGATCGCCGACGCGAAGACCATCATGCTGCTCCAATGGGCGGCGCTGGAGGGCCCGTTCAGCCCCGGGGCCGGCGGAGCCTGATCCCGTGCCCCGTCTCGGCCCCTGCGGCGGGGCGCCGGCATCACGTGCCGAGCGCGTCGGCCGCGGCGGCCGCGACGGCCTCCGCGACGGCGGTGAGCGCGGGGGAGTCGAGTTTCCACTGCTGCCAGAACAGGGGGACTTCCGTACTCCGGTCCGGTGCCAGAAGGACCAGCCGGCCGGCGTCGAGCAGCGGCTCCGCCTGTGCGGCGGGCAGCATGCCCCAGCCCATCCCCGCGGCGACGGCATCGACGAAGCCCTCCGAGGTCGGCACGAAATGCTGTTGCGCGCTTGCGCGGTGACCTCGCCTCAGCCTTCGGACGAACGCGTCCTGGAAGTCGTCCCGCCGGTCGAAGGCCACGACCGGCGCGTCGGCGATCACCTCGCGCAAGGGCACGTCGGACCCCGCGCCGAGCCACCGCTGCGCGAAGGCGGGGGCGGCGACAGGGAGGTACCGCATCCGGCCCAGCGCGCGCACCGAGCAGCCGGCCACCGCGTCCGGTGACGAGGTGACCGCGGCCATCACCAGCCCCTCGCGCAGGAGCTGGGCCGTGTGGTCCTCGTCCTCGCGCCGCAGCTCGTAGCAGGCCCGCAGCTCCTCGGGCACCCGTGTCAGGGCGGGCAGGAACCAGGTCGCCAGCGAGTCGGCGTTCACCGCGATCGACACACGTGTGGTCTCCGCGGAGCCGGTCATGCCGAGGGCGGTGTGGGCGTCCTGTTCGAGACGGGCCAGCTGGCGGGCGAACCGCACGATCACCGCGCCCGACTCGGTGGGCCGTACCGGCTTCGTGCGGACCAGCAGCACCCGGCCGGTGCGCTGTTCGAGCGCCTTGACCCGCTGGCTGACCGCCGAGGGCGTCACGTGCAGAGCGCCTGCCGCCGCGTCGAACGTCCCCTCGTCCACCACCGCGAGCAGGGTGCGCACCAGGTCGATCGGAAGGTCTGACATCACGATCGCTAATGTTACGTAAGAATCTTTAGCTGTACTGTTGTGTGCCCGGCCCTTAGCGTCGGGCGGGTGAACACCGCTCTCATCACGCTGGCCGCCGGGTTCGGCACCGGCCTCTCCCTCATCGTCGCGATCGGCGCCCAGAACGCGTTCGTCCTCCGCCAGGGCATCCACCGGGACGCGGTGCTGCCTGTCGTGGCGATCTGCGCGCTCTCCGACGCGGTGCTGATCGCCCTCGGGGTCGCCGGAGTCGGCGCCCTGGTCGTGGCCTGGCCGGCGGCCCTGACGGCGGTGGCACTGCTCGGAGGCGCCTTCCTCCTGGTCTACGGCGTCCTGGCCGCGCGACGCGTCCTGCGACCCGGGGCGCTGCGTCCGGAGCCCGGGGCGACCGGTTCACGCCGCCGGGCGGTCCTCACCTGCCTGGCGCTGACCTGGCTCAACCCGCACGTCTACCTCGACACCGTGTTCCTGCTCGGTTCCGTCGCCGCCGAACGCGGCCCCCTGCGCTGGACCTTCGGTCTCGGCGCCGCCGCCGCGAGCCTGTGCTGGTTCGCCGCCCTCGGCTTCGGCGCCCGCCTCCTCAGCCGTTTCCTGTCCCGGCCGTCGGCATGGCGGGTACTGGACGGTCTCGTCGCCGCGACCATGCTCGCCTTGGGCGCGACTCTGATCGCCAGGGCGTGAGCGGCCACCGGTGACTGAGCGCGCGACCGTCCGCCGGCCGTGGCCTGGTCCGCCACCCGCCTGCCGAGCCCGCCGCCGGGTGGGCGATAGTGATGCCCGTACCGAAAGATGTAGCGAGCAACCAGGACGCCGGTGGACACGAGCGAGAACAGTACGAGCAGCGATACGGGACCGGACGGCGGCACAGACGGGACAGGGGAGCCGGCCGGGTCCCGCGCCCGCGGGTGGCGCCGCTGGGCGATGGACACCCGTCCGCTGCGCCGCCCCGCCTACCGCCGTCTGTGGTCCTCGACCATCGTCACGGCGGTCGGCAGTCAGCTGACCGCCGTCGCGGTACCCAAGCAGATCTACGACATCACGGGTTCCTCCGCATGGGTCGGCTACGCGAGCCTCGCCGGGCTCCTGCCGCTGATGGTCTTCGCGCTGTGGGGCGGCGCGGTCGCCGACAGCATGGACCGCCGCACGCTCATGCTGATCACCAACGCGGGCATAGCAGTCACCTCCGTCCTCTTCTGGCTCCAGGCCGTCACCGGACTCGACTCGGTCCCGGTGCTGATGGTCCTGCTCGCCCTCCAGCAGGCGTTCTTCGGCCTGAACGCACCGGCCCGCAACGCCTCCATCGCCCGCCTGGTGCCCGGCGACGAACTCGCCGCGGCCAATGCGCTGGGCTCCACCGTGATGCAGACCGGCCTCGTGGTGGGCCCGCTCCTCGCCGGCGCCCTGATCCCGGTCGTGGGACTGGCGGAGCTGTACCTGATCGACGCGCTGGCGCTGTGCGTCACCGTCTGGGCGGTCGCACGGCTCCCCGCGCTGCCGCCCCTGACCACCGCCGGTTCCGGGCAGCGGCGGGCCGGCTGGCGCGAGGTCGCCGCGGGCTTCCGCTACATCTCGCTGCACAAAGTGCTGCTGTTGTCCTTCCTCGCCGACATCATCGCGATGGTCCTCGGCATGCCCCGCGCCCTCTTCCCTCAACTCGCCGCCGAGACGTACGCCCCCTATGGGGAGGGCCTCGCGCTCGGGCTGCTGTTCGCGGCGATTCCCATCGGTGCCGTGCTCGGCGGGCTGTTCTCGGGCACGTTCTCCCGCGCGCGTCGGCACGGACTCATGGTCATCGCGGCCGTTGTGGCCTGGGGCGTGGCGATCACGGGGTTCGGGCTGAGCACGAGCCTGTGGCTGGCGGTGGCGTTCCTCGCCGTCGCAGGAGCCGCCGACATGGTGTCCATGGTCTTCCGCGGCGCCATCCTCCTCTCGGCCGCCACCGACGAGATGCGCGGCCGTATGCAGGGCGTCTTCACGGTCGTCGTCGCGGGCGGCCCACGCCTCGCCGACGTCCTGCACGGCACCGCCGGTTCGGCCTTCGGCCCGCGCGTGGCCGTGGCGGGCGGCGGACTCCTGGTCGTCGCGGCGATGCTCCTCCTGGCCACGACGACACCGGCCCTGCGCCGGTACCGGGTCTGAGAGCCGTCGACCCGCCCGGCCCGGCCGCCTCCAGCGTGCTTTCCCGCACGCTTCGTACGCTGCTCCTCAGGATCACCCCCGATGACAGGAGTGGCGACGATGCGGTACGTGAAGCTCGGTTCGACGGGTCTGGACGTGTCACGGATCTGTGTGGGCTGCATGAGTTTCGGGCTGCCCGATCGCGGTCCTCATGAATGGACGCTGGACGAGGAGGCGTCACGCCCGCTGATCCGCCAGGCGCTGGAGGCCGGGATCAACTTCTTCGACACCGCCAACGTGTACTCCGACGGCACCAGCGAGGAAATCGTCGGCCGGGCGCTCGCCGAGTACGCACGGCGCGAGGAGATCGTCCTCGCGACCAAGGTGTACGGCCCCATGCACGAGGGCCCCAACGCCCACGGTCTGTCCCGCAAGGCGATCATGACGGAGATCGACGGGAGCCTGCGCCGCCTGGGCACCGACTACGTGGACCTGTACCAGATCCACCGCTTCGACCCCGACACTCCCGTCGAGGAGACCATGGAGGCCCTGCACGACGTGGTCAAGGCGGGCAAGGTCCGCTACATCGGGGCGAGTTCGATGTACGCCTGGCAGTTCTCCAAGGCCCAGTACACCGCGCGGCTGAACGGCTGGACGCAGTTCGTGTCCATGCAGAACCACTACAACCTCCTCTACCGGGAAGAGGAGCGCGAGATGCTGCCGCTGTGCGAGGACCAGGGCGTCGGCGTCCTGCCGTGGAGCCCGCTCGCCCGGGGCCGCCTCGCCCGAGAGTGGGACACCACCACGCAACGCAGCCGCACGGATCAGTTCGGCAGCACCCTCTACCAGGAGGGCGACCGCGACATCGTCGAGGCCGTTGGCCGCACCGCCACCGAACGCGGCGTCCCACGTGCGCGGATCGCCCTCGCCTGGCTGCTGCGCCGGAGCACCGCCCCCATCGTGGGTGCCACCAGGCCGCAGCACCTTGAGGACGCGGTCGCCGCCCTCGATATCGACCTCACCGACAAGGAGATCGAGGACCTCGAACGGCCCTACACACCGCGGGCGATCAGCGGCCACTGAGCCCGCCCGCTGCCGGGCCACGCCCCGTAGGATCACATCGATGAACACGCGTACGGACAACGGGATGATCGCTGTCTCGCGGGGACGAGTGACACTGTCGGACCGCCGGACACAGCGGAGTTGGACGGTCGACGTGGCACCCTACGAACTCTGCGCGTTCCCGGTCACCCAGGCGCGGTACGCACAGGTCACCGGTGAGCGGCCGAGCACCGCGGAAGGCGACCGGCTGCCCGTCGAGACCGTGTCGTGGTGGGACGCGGTCCGCTACTGCAACTCCCTCTCCCTGAGCGAGGGTTTGACACCCGCGTACCGCCTCCTCGAAGAGGAGCGCGTCGAGTGGGACAGCGGCGCCGACGGGTACCGACTGCCGACCGAGGCGGAGTGGGAGCACGCCTGCCGGGCCGGTACCACCGGCCCGCGCTACGGCGCCCTCGACGAGATCGCCTGGCACCGGGGCAACTCGCACGAGCGCATCCACGACGTCGGCGGCAGACGTCCCAACCCGTGGGGCCTGTACGACATGCTGGGCAATGTCTGGGAGTGGTGCTGGGACGTCTACGACGCGGAGGTCTACGGCTCCTACCGGGTGCTCCGGGGCGGCGGCTGGTTCGACGAGCACTGGAGCTGCCGCGCCTCCGTACGCCGCCGCAGCCACCCGACGCTACGGATCGACGACACCGGCTTCCGTGTCGCGCGTTCACTCCTGGGCCGGGGCGAGCACTGACGGGAACAACTCGCCCGCTCGCCCGCGCGTGCTTCGTCAAAGCTCCCCCGTAGCCCCCAGACCGCCCCGCAGCGCCCGCAGATGGTCGCCCAGCGGACCGAGTCCCACATCGTGGCGGCGCTCGTCGACGGTCCCCGGGCGGCGGATGGGGTACGGGTGGAGCGTGTGGGGGTTGATGCGCGTGCCGTAGAACTGCGGCTGGTCCAGCTCGACGGCGCAGTGGTCGGCGATGTAGGCGTGGTGCACGGCCGGGCAGGTGCCGTCCGCGACGGCCTCCGCGATCAGGTCGCGGCAGGTGAGCTGGAAGCCCAGGTCCGAGGCGTGCAGCAGGATCATCAGCGCGGCCGTCGACGCGGGTTCGCCGACCATCTCGGAGGTGGGCCAGCCGTGGTCGGCGACCATCGCCTCAAGTGCTTCCGCGTTGTCCTTGCGGCACCGGGTGATGCGATGACGGCCGACCGCGGCCGGTACCGAACGCGCCTCGCGGGCCAGCCGGTGCTCCTCCTCGATCCTGTGGACCAGTTCGGCGGCGAGTGCGTGCTCCCGTACGGAGGCCCTCTGTTCGTGTCCCATGGACGGTGCGCCCCTCATGTCGTCCCCCGGACGGCGATCGAGAACCACACCTTCTTGCCGATGTCGCCGGGCGCGGGCGGGTCGGTACCCCAGTCGTCGGCCAGTGTCTCGACGATCGCCAGTCCGCGACCCGTCTCGGCGCCCGTGTCCGGCGTGCGCGGCCGGGGCGGTACGGGCGACGAGTCGGCGAGGGTGACGCGTACCTCGTCGCCGGAGTACTCCAGCGACACGGCGACGGTGCCGGAGGGGCCGGTGCCCGCGTGCCGCACCGCGTTGGCGAACAACTCGTCCGTCGCCGGCACGACATCGTCGATGAGGTGGGGGAGCCGCCACAGTCTGAGGTGGGCGGCGACCATGCGCCTTACTCCGCCGGCGCACGAGGGGTCCGCGGCCACGGCCACCTGGAAGAGGCGCGGCGCCCTGCTGAGCGAAATCAAGTGAGCGTCACCCCGTCGGTGGATAACCCCGGTCCGTCCCCCTGCCCCGGGGCGGCCCCATGCGCGGCGCACGAGCGCCACCGGGTGCCGTGTGTTGGTGTGGCAGGGAACCGGCGGCGACGTGCGTCGACACTGGCTGCCGTCATCGTGTGCCTCCTTACGTCTGGGGCGCGCCCGGGCGGCGGCCGCCGGTGCTGTTGTCGAAGACAACAGCACCGGACACAACTGGGTCGAGGTGGTGAGGGGGTTGTTCGGCTGCGGGCACGTAGTGGCGTGACCTGTACGTTCGCCGCCATGGTGAACCGGGGCTGTGGGAGCACTCACGCGCGGTGTTCAGGCCGCCACCCCCAACACCGGCCGCGACCTCAGCTCGAACTCCCGCACAAGCGGCTCGTCGCGGCGGGACGCCAGCCGCCCGCGGAAGTCACGCAGGGCCTGGATCGACCGTTCGCTGTGGACACCACTCAGCGCGTCGAGCGCTTCGGTGGCCGTGGCGACGGCCTCGTCCAGGCGGTTCTGCTGGAGGTGCGCCGTCGCCAGCACCGACCGGCTGATGGCCTGGCGCCGGCGCCGGTCGGCGTGCGCGCGCACGGACTCGCTCGCGGTCTGCTCGGCCTGCGCGGCCAGGCCCAGATCGCGGAAGCACACGGCGGACTCGGCCTGCAGGTAGTGGTGGTCGAGGAAACGGACCCACGGCGACTCCTGCGCGGCCCCGCGGCTCGCGTCGAGCTGCTTCTCGGCGGCGCGCAGCGCCTCGGTGGTCTCGCGCGGCCGGCCGAGCGCCGCGTGACCGCGCGCGGACATGGCGTACAGGCGCATCAGCCCGAGCGGGCTGCCGGCGTCGCGCGCGGTGGCGATACCGGCCCGGGCCAGCGCCACCCCCTCGTCGGGCCGGCCCAGGCTGGTCGCCAGGTGGGACAGACCCGCCAGGATCTGCCCGCCCAGTACACGGTCGCGGCCCTCCGCGCACAGCCGCAGCGCCTGCGTCATATAGCGCTGGGCCAGGCCGTACTCCCCGGCGTCGTACGAGCTCCAGCCCGCCATCGCCGCGAGCCGGGCCCCCGCGGCGAACAGCTCCCGCCGCTGCTGCTCGGTCGTGCCGCGCTGCTGCAGCATCGGGACGACCTCGGCCGACAGGTACTGCACGATGCTCGTGCGCACCCCGCCGCCGCCGTAGTGGTTGTCCATCTCGTCGAACAGGGCGATCATCGCGTGGACCTGCTCCACCGGCCCGGCATCCGACACGGACGCGAGCCGGGCCGGGGCCTCCTCGCTCTCCACCAGCCAGAGCAGCCAGGCCCGTTGAGGGCTCATCAGGGCGCCCGGCACGAAGGGCACCGCGCCGAGCAGGGTGCGCCGGGAGATGTCGGTGGAACCGAGTTCGACCAGGGTGTGCAGTGTCTCCGCCACGTTGTCTCCGTACACCAGCGCCCGCCCCGCGACCGGGCGCCCGCCGTCGAGCGGGAAACCGAGGTCCGCGGGCGTCAGCGGGCGGCCCAGCCGTTCGCCGAGGACCGCCGCGATGACCTCCGGGGTGTTGCCGCGGGGCTGCTGGCCCTGGAGCCAGCGTGTGACGGACGCCTTGTCGTAGTTGGTGTCCGCGCCCTGACAGCGGCCCAGTTCGTTGACCCGGAGCGCGAGCGAGGCGTAGGAGCACCCGGCCTCCTTGAGGGTTGCCGCCAACGCCTTGTTGGGGCCGCCAGAGTCCTTGGCACCCTTTCCTGCGTTTCTCGGTTGTCCGTTCGTCACGGCGGCCATCCAGGTCTCGCTTCATGTCGGCGCGCGGGTTGACCCGTACCCGCTTCAGGCGCCAACTCCCGGGCGGGCCGGACGAGTTCGAGTGACGCTGCCGCGCATGTGCGCCAGGTCACTCGATCACTATGGTGGCCGACAGACTCAGCTCGCAACCAGCGTTCTGATAATTTCAGAATGAACCGCAAGGACCTGTCGGTGTCAACGGATGGCGTGGCACACTGCACGCTGTGAATCCCGTCCTGGGAGGCAGCACGTGAGTGAGACCCGCTCAGGAGGCGGCGCCCCGGCGGCCCCCACCGTCCTGCGCATGGTGCTCGGCAAGCGGCTCAGGCAGCTGCGTGAACAGGCCGGAGTGTCCTTCGAGGAGGCGGCACGGGCCATCGAGGTCACCGCCCTGACGGTCCGACGCATGGAGAAGGCCGAGGTCGGACTCCGCATCCCCTACGTGAAGGAGCTGCTACGCACCTACGGGGTCTCCGCCACGGAGATCGAGGACTTCGTCTCCCTCGCCCGTGAGGCCAACCAGCCGGGCTGGTGGTACAAGTACCGCGACGTACTGCCGGAATGGTTCAGCGCCTACGTCAGCCTGGAGAGCGAAGCCGCGGTCATCCGGCTCTACGAACCCCAGTACGTCCCCGGCCTGTTGCAGACCCCGGACTATGCCGCCGCGCTCATGCGCGTCGGCTTCCCGAACGCGACCGAGGAGGACATCGCACGCCGGGTCTCGCTGCGCCTGCGGCGCCAGGACCTGCTGGCCAAACCGGAGGCACCCGCCATCTGGGCCATCCTCGACGAGACGGTGCTGCGCCGGCCCGTCGGCGGCCCCGAGGTGATGCGGGCCCAGATCGATCGCATGACCGAGATGCTGGCGAGCCCGAGGGTCAGGATCCAGATCATGCGCTTTGCCGCAGGACCCCATCCGGGAGCCTTCGGCCCCTTCCACTACTTCCGGTTCGGGTTCTCCGAACTTCCGGACATCGTCTACACCGAAAGCCTCGCGGGCTCCCAGTACGTCGACCAGCCCGCCGACGTCGTCACCTACCTGGAAGTACTGGACCGGATGTCCGTGCAGGCGGAACCGGTCTCCCGTACCAGGGACATCCTGGCAGCACTGCGTAAGGAGCTGTGACATGGCAACCGACGGCCCCATCTACAACGGCATGCCCGCCCGCGACCTCGGCACCGAGGGCTGGCACAAGCCCTGGAGCGGCACGAACGGTGGTTCCTGCGTCGAGGCCAAGCGACTGCCCGACGGCAGCGTCGCCTTCCGGCAGTCCACGGACCCGACCGGCCCCGCGCTGGTCTACTCACGGGACGAGATGATCTCGTTCCTGGAGGGAGCGAAGGCGGGCCAGGCGGACTTCCTGATCGCCTGACCCAGTCCGGTGCGGGCGTCGAAACGGCCGTCGAAGCCACTACGCCCGCACAACCGGACAACCCGCCCGCGCACTCCCCCTGGTACGGAAGCGCCTCCCACACTGTGAGAGTTGCCCCCCCGCCCCGCATCACTCGAAGGGAGCGGCATGCGTACGTCGCCTCGCGACCGGAGACGAGCGGTGCCGCTCGGCGGGCGAGTTCGCATCCCTGGCTCTCCCGATGGCTCGCCCGAGGGACGGGGATGACCCTGCCGCCCCTCCTCACCCAGTACCGGACCGTGATCGTCGAGGGCCACGAAGGTGCCCGCAGGGACGCCCTCGTCGCCGAGCTCGCCCGCCTCGGCTTCCTGGTCCGTCGCATGCCGGCGACCCTGCACCACCTCGATCCGGCCCTGCCCTACCGCGAACTCCTGGCCGCTCCGGGCCGGCTCGTCGTCGACGGCAGCATCATCAGGGAACTCGTCTACGGACCGTTGCGCCGGGGGCACTCCCGGGTGACCTGGATCCAGGCCCTCGACTTCGCCGAGGCCGTGGCCGAGCGCGACGGAGCCATGCTCCACCTCACGGCGTCGCCGCCCGCCGGGTGCGAGCAGCGGCACGGCGCGGAGACGGCCGACGCGACGGCGGCATACGCCCGCGTGTTCCTGACCCTGGCCCAGCATGTGCCCGTGGTGACACTGGACGTCGGAAGCGGCGCCGTCGAGCCGGACGGCGCGCCCCATCCGTGTCCGCCCGGCCCAGGAGTACCAACGGTCAGGATATGCACGGCAGTTGACGGTAAGTTGGCGACGACCGCGATGCGAGGCAGGAGACCCCCCATGACAGACGGCCGCCCCACCCCTGACCAGGAAGCCCTGTCGAAGATCGACACCACGGTGCCGCACTCGGCCCGCATCTGGAACTACTGGATGGGCGGCAAGGACAACTACGAGGTCGACCGCGTCGCGGGTGACGCCTATCGCGAGATCGCCCCCAACATCGAAACGATGGCCAGGGCCTCGCGCACCTATCTGATCCGCACGGTCACCTTCGTGGCCCGCGAACGGGGCATCCGCCAGTTCCTCGACATCGGCACGGGGCTGCCCACGTACGACAACACCCACGAGGTCGCCCAGAAGGTCGCCCCCGAGTCCCGCATCGTCTACGTCGACAACGACCCCCTCGTCCTGCGCCATGCCCAGGCCCTGCTCACCAGCACCCCCGAGGGCGTCACCGACTACGTCGACGCCGACCTGCACGACCCGGAGGCCATCCTCGAATCGGCGGGCAGGATCCTGGACTTCGGCAAGCCCGTCGCCCTGATGCTCATGGGCATCCTCGGTCACATCCAGGACTACGAGAAGGCCAAGTCGATCGTCAGCCGCCTCCAGGCGGCGCTCCCCTCGGGCAGCTACTTCGTGCACTACGACAGCACGAACACCGACGAGGAACTGAAGCGCGCCCAGGACGGCTACGACGACACCGGCGCCGTCCCGTACGTCCTGCGCAGCCCGGCGCAGCTCGCCGCGTACTACGAGGGCCTGGAGCTCCTCGACCCCGGCATCGTCTCCTGCCCTCTGTGGCGCCCGGAGCCCGGCACGAGCCCGACGCCGACGGACGTGTACGGGGGAGTGGCCTACAAGCCCTGAAGCACCCCGAGGGAGGTCTGCGGTGAAGGCAAGTACGCCTTGACAATTCCGAACTGTCAAGGCGTACTTGCGTTATGCCTCTCCCGGATCTTGACGACCTCATCGCCGAAGTGGACCGGACCTGTGCCACGGCGCACCGCCCCGGCGGACAGGAACAACCCGACTGGCTTGCCCTGTTGACGGCGGCCGCGCAAATATCGGGCCAACTCCAGTCGCTGGCGGACGACTTGGTCGAGGACTACGTCGAGCACTGCCGTATGCACGGCTCTTCGTGGACGGACATCGGCGCGGCCCTCGGAGTGACCCGGCAGGCCGTGCAGCAGCGCTTCCACGCCCCCCACAAGCGCTACAGCCCCGAGACGATGACGGAAGCCCTCCGCGCGACGATGGCGCACGTCAAGCGGGCGGCCGTGCAGAACCGCAACAACTACATCGGCACCGAGCACCTCCTGTGGGGGCTCACGGTGGAGGACAACAGCGCCACCCGGCTACTGCGGGACGCCGGAGTCCCGCCCGAGCGCGTCCACGAGGCCGTGGCCGCCCGGCTGAGCATGGGCGCCTCCCAGGCGGCTGAGCGGATCGCGTGGACGCCTTACTCCCGCAAGGCGATCGCGCTCGCGGAGGCGCGCTCCGAAGCGGGAGGTTCCGATCTCATCGACTGCGACGACCTGCTCGTCGGCCTCGCGCAGGTCGGGCGGGGAGCGGCGGCCGCGGTCCTCGCGGACGCCGGCTTCGACGCGGATGCCCTCGCCGGCTAGGGAGCGGTCCGGCCGGTGTCCAGGCGTCCGACGCGGTCCACGTTCGCCCGGTCGTCGGCGTCCTCGCTGGCCTCGGCGGCGAACCAGGCGTCGAGGATCTCCTTGAGCAGTGGCTCGGACGTCAGCCGGAGACTGAGCGCGAGCACATTGGCGTCGTTCCAGCGGCGTGCGCCGTCCGCCGTGTACGCGTCCGTGCACAGGGCCGCCCGGACCCCCGGCACCTTGTTCGCGGCGATAGACGCGCCCGTGCCGGTCCAGCAGCACACGACCGCCTGGTCCGACCTGCCGGAAGCGACCTCGCGGGCGGCCGCCTCCGAGCAGGCCGCCCACTGGGGGTCGTCGTCGGGGCTCAGCGCCCCGTGCGCCACCACCTCGTGGCCGCGCCCCCGCAGTTCTGCGAGCAGGAGGCGCGCCACGGGTTCGTCCATGTCCGAGGAAACGGAGATCCGCATGCCATGGAGGGTACTCAGTTCAGCGGGTCCAGCGTGAGGTACGCCTCCCGCGGGCTGCCGTCGTGCACGAGCGACTCGTGGTTGCCGACGTCGTCGAAGGCGAAGGCGTACGCCTTGCCGTCGGCCATCTGGGCGTGGATCGCGCGGGCGTAGTGGTTGGTCACCCCGTCCTTGTAGAAGTCGGCCGAGGTGGCGTCGGGCTGGTTGGGGTTGGTGAGGAGGGTGGAGCGGTTGAAGCCCGCGCACAGGGTGCGGGAGATCGGGCCGCGCACGGCGTCGTTCGGGGCGTCGAGCAGCTTGTGGCAGCCGAAGACGCTGTCCGCGTCGGGCTTCTGGAAGGTGGTGACCACGGCTCCGGCACCGTTGGTGAAGTTCATGACGTCGCCCGACACCCGGCCGGAGTACTTCGTGCCGGGCTGGTCGGTGAACGGCGTGAC
This sequence comes from Streptomyces sp. KM273126, assembly GCF_004337435.2. Classification (NCBI taxonomy): domain Bacteria; kingdom Bacillati; phylum Actinomycetota; class Actinomycetes; order Kitasatosporales; family Streptomycetaceae; genus Streptomyces; species Streptomyces sp. KM273126. The sequence goes on from NZ_SJXB02000002.1 coordinate 2,313,417, forward strand.
CGTCAGCGTCGTCGTGGCGTACTTCTGCCAGACACGGTTGATGTAGTCGTCCATCACGGCCCTCGGCAGGGCACCGGTCTCCAGCCCGTAGAGCGGGGAGAGTGCGCGCAGGACAGTGCCGTCGGAGCGGGTCTGGATCAGGTTGCCCCAGCCGCCCTGCTGGTTCCGCAACGCGTTGAAGAAACCGTTGTAGCCGCCCGGCTTGAGGTGGCCGGTGGTGGCCGTGCTGCCGTCGGCGCGCTGCACGCCGACCGCGTAGGGCGCGGAGACCATGTCGACCTGGGTGCTGTTGAGCCACAGCCCCGAGTCGTTGAGGGTGTACTCGGACCAGTTGAAGAGGATGTCGCGGTTCGGGTCGCTCGGGTTCTGCACGGCCGGCTGCACAAGTCCGCCGGTCGTCAGCCTGAAGTCGAGTTTCCGCCCGTACGAGAAATAGATCCGCCCCGAGAACTTGGGCACCTGGATCGTCGTCGACTGCCCCGCGGCCGGACCGGTGATCGAGGCGTCCGGTGCCGGCGTGGGCGGGTTGCCGCCGGCGGGCCACGCGTGGAACACACCGTTCGCGTCGGCCCAGCCCTGCCTGCCGGTCGAGAGCTGGGTGCCGAGGTTGTAGACGTAGACCGGTTCGCTCCGGCCCGAACTGTTGGTGATCTTCAGGGGGATGGTGTCGGGGACCGCGGCATGGGCGGGTGGCCCCGTCCCGGGTGTGCCGAGGGCCAGCGTGAGGGCCATACCGATCGCCGCGGTGATGGCCAGGGTCCGGTGCTTGTGTCGTCCGATCTGCACTCTCCGCCTCCTGTACGAGAGCCGTAGTGGGGGGTTGGTCCGTACCTGTTGAGAGCGCTCTCAGACTGTCGTCGAGGTGCGTACATGTCAACGGTCTCGACAGCATCACCCGCCACCGCCCGCATGGTGTCCGGGATGCTGGAGTGACGGATGGGGTGTTAAGGGGCTGATGCCGGACGTGTCTTCTGCAGCAGTCACCGACTCCCGCTTTTCCCGTCGCCCGTCGCCCGTCGCCCCGTTTCGTGGCCGTGCCTGGTGTGATCAATGGCCATTCGTGAGGTCCGCGGGGTCCGCGGGGCCCGCGTGGTCGGGCGTGAGGACGAGCATCGTCGCGTCGTCCCGGATGACGCCGCAGTGGCGGACCAGATCGGCCCAGACGCGCTCGGTCAGCGTCGCCGGGTCCCCATCGTCGAGGGAGGCGATCCGGCTGACCAAGGGATAGAAGGCACCGCTCTCGTCCCTGGCCTCCAGGACGCCGTCGGAGGCCAGGAACAGACGGTCACCGGGCCGCAGTTCCACCGAGAGCTCCTCCGCCGGGGGGCCGTCGCCCAGGCCGAGCCCGAACGGCAGCCCCGGTGCGACCGCCAGCTCGGTGGCGTGCCCGTCGCGCATCAGCAGCGGCGGCGGGTGACCGCAGGCCACGATCCGCACCGTGTGGGCGTCGGCGGAGAATTCGAGCAGCATGCCCGTCGCGAACAGCTCGGCGTGCTGTACGGCTGCGGAGTCCACCACCAGCCTGCGGTCCAGGTGGGCCGCGACCGACTCCAGGTCACGCTGGTCGAGGACCGACTCCCGGAACGCCCCCAGTAGTGACGCGACCGTGGCGACGGCCGACAGACCGTGCCCCTGAACGTCACCCATCACCGCCCGGACACCGTACGGGCCGTCGCGCACGTCGAAGAAGTCACCGCCGACGAGTGTCCCGCGCTGCGCCGCCCGGTACAGGCCCGTACACCGCACCGGCCCCACCCGCTCCGGCAGCGGCGGCACGACGGCCCGCTGGGCGGCCTCGGCGACGGTGCGCACGGTGACCAGCTGGGCGTCGCGGTGGCTGCGCACGAAGGCCACGAACACGCTCAGCACGGCGACGAAGACGAGGGTCAGCAGATCGCTGTTGCCCGGGCGGTTCAGTTGCAGGGCGGGCACGTGAAACAGGCCGATCACCAGGGCGCCGAGGATCGCGGTGGCCGCGGGCCCGTACGACAGCACGGCCAGCGGCGGGATGGCACCGAGCAGGAACCCGATGTCGAGCGGTTCGCGGCTCGCCAGCGTCGCCGCGCACACGACCCCCAGCAGGGCGACCGGCAGCACCCGCACCCATATCGGCGGTGGCGCGGCGCCGCGCAACCAGCTCCGCCGGTCCCGGTCCCGGTCCGGGTTCCGGCGCAACCGCTCGGTACGCACCCGACTCACACCACCACGCTCCTACCTCGGCCGGGGTTGCGCACGCCGGAGGTCCGCGACGGGTGCTCTCCGTCCTCAGGCCGGACCTGCCACCGGCCCACGGGGTGCACGGTGTGGGCCCAACCCCCGCAGGACATCTCCGAGTTGGGGAGTGGTGAGCGAGGGGAGGGAGGGGGACGCGGCCGGCGAGGCGCGCAGCCCGTCGAGGAGCAGGGTGAGGGGGCGGCGCCAGGCGTCCGGGGCGGCCGCCGAGGCGAGGGCCGGGACAGCCCGGCCGAGAGCGGCAAGGGAGAACAGGACGTCCTCCGTGGTGACGTCCGCGCGGACGGTCCCCTGGTCGCGGCCACGGCTCAGCAGCAGCTCGATCGTCTCCCGGTTGTGGGCGTGCACCGACTGTAGCGCGTCGACGCCCTCCAGATGCGTGGTCATCAGGTCGTTCGTGCCGCGGTCGGCGGCCAGGACCGAGAAGACGGCCTCCAGGTAGCCGGTCAGGCCCGCCCAGGCGTCCTCGACGGCCCGTGCTTCCTCACCGACGGTCATGGTGTCCCTCAGTACATCGCGGAACACGGCGTCGACGAGGGCCGGGCGGCTGGGGAAGTGCCGGTACAGAGTGGCGTTGCCGATCCCTGCCCGGCGGGCGATCACGTCCAGCGGTGCTTCGAGCCCCTGCTCGGAGAACACCTCGTGTGCCGCCTCGATCAACAGCTCCCGGTTGCGTCGCGCGTCGCGCCGCCGCCCCGGCGTCCTCGCGGTGTTGGCACTGCCGGTGCCGACCGTCATTCTCGCCCTCCGTCCTGCCGGGAAGCTCTCCCTGTCATCGGGGAGTGCTCCCCGGAAGAGATGCTACCGTCAGGACATGAAATGGGGTGTGCTCCCCGTTTTCTGGGGGGAGCCTGCGGCGGCCCCGTCGCCGGGGTCGGGCACGCGCCGCGGACCGTGGCCGTCGACGCCGTCACGGCCATCGGCACAGCCTTCCGGCATCCCGCCAACCAAGAGACCGGCACCGAAAGGGAAGCAGCATGACAGCGCCCACCCTGCAGGACCTGGCCCCCGTGGGCCACGACCTGGCCGCGGACCCGTATCCCGTCTACGCCGCCCTGCGCGCCAAAGGTCCCGTACACCGCGCCCTCGTACCCGGAAGCGGTGAGTGCTGGCTGGTCGTCACGCGTGACGCGGCCCGTGCCGCACTGACCGACCCGCGCCTGCGCAACGACATCCGGCACTCCGCGTCCTGGCGCAGCGACGGCGGCCACGCCATCGGGCGCAACATGCTCCAGACCGACCCGCCGCAGCACACCCGGCTGCGACGTCTCGTCGCGGCGCACTTCACCGCCGGACGGATCGCCGCGCTGCGCCCGCGGATCGAATCCGTGGCTGGTGATCTGCTCGACGCGCTCCCGGAACGCGGGCCGGTGGACCTGGTGAGCCGGTACGCGCTGCCGCTGCCGGTCACCGTGATCTGCGACGTGCTGGGGGTCCCCGATCCTGATCGCGCCCGCTTCCACACCTGGTCCAACGAACTCGTCATGCCCACCTCGCCCGAGGTGGCGACCTCGGCCGCGGCAGCCCTGACGGCCTACCTGACCGACCTCATCGAGGCCAAGCACGACGCGGTCGTACGTGACCCGGGAGCACCGGACGCCGACCTGCTCGGCGGTCTCGTCGCGGCTGCCGGGGAAAACGCGGCCGACGCCGGCGCCCGCGCACCCCACGACAGCGCGCTTCACGACGGGACGGCCCGCCCGGCTCCCGCGCACCTCACCGCCGAGGAACTGCTCGGCATGGCCTTCCTCATCCTCGTCGCCGGCCATGAGACGACGGTCAACCTGATCTCCTCAACCGTCCACGTCCTGCTGGCGCACCCCGACCAGTTCGCCCTCCTCCGCGCCGATCCACGCCTCACGGCGGCCACGGTCGAGGAGTCCCTGCGCTACAACTCACCCGTCCACGCGGCCGCGTTCCGTTTCGCGGCCGAAGCGCTGGACCTCGCGGGCACGCGCATTCCGGCAGGCGACCCCGTGCTGATCTCGCTCGCCGCGGCTTCCCGCGACCCCCTGCACTTCCCCGAGCCCGACCGTTTCGACATACGGCGGGAGGGGCCGGCACACCTCGGATTCGGGCACGGCCTGCACCACTGCCTCGGCGCGCCCCTGGCCCGCGTCGAGGCGACCGTGGCTCTGCGCCTGCTCCTGGCCCACCGCCCCACGCTCAGGCTCGCCACCGACCCGACGGCACTCGCCTGGCGAACCAGCACGCTGCTCCGCGGCCTGACCGCGCTGCCGGTGCGCTTCGACTGACGGCGGAAGACGGCGGAGAAACTGAGGAGCTGAGTTCGCGGCGCGCCGCCCCTTCGCGAGGGGGCTGCCCATGCACAGCGGACAAAACAGGGCAAAAAAAGAGGGCAAGGAGAACACCCATTCCTTGCCACTCTCAACTTATAGCGCACTGGGGGGCTTGCCGCAAGACCCGGGTCGTGCCGCAGAATCACCGGCCGAAGCCACAACCTACGGAAATGGGTGTTGCGAAGTGCGTGTGGTGCTGTCGACGTATGGGTCGCGCGGAGACGTCGAACCGCTGGCGGGACTCGCCGAGCGGTTGCGGGCACTCGGTGCGGAGGTGCGGGTGTGCGCGCCACCGGACGAGGACTTCGCGCAGCGGTTGGCCGGGGTCGGCGTGCCGCTGGTGCCGGTCGGCCCGTCGGCGCGCGCACTGACGACCGCGGCGCCGCCGCCGTCGTCGCTGCCCGAGCGCGCGGCCCAGCTGATCGCCCACCAGTTCGACGCGGTCACCGCGGCGGCCGAGGGATGCGACGTGCTGGTGGCGACCGGCGTGATGCCGGCCGCAGCCGGCGCTCGATCGGTGGCCGAGAAGCTGGGCATCCCCTCCGTGTCCGTGACCTTCCAGCAGCTCACCCTGCCGTCGCCGCACCACGCGCCGTTGGCGTATCCGGGCCGGCCGTTCCCGCCGGAGGTGACCGACAACCGGGTGCTGTGGGACCTGGACGCCCAGAGCATCAACGCGCTGTTCGGCGAGGCGCTCAACACGAACCGGGCGGCGCACGGCCTGCCACCGGTGGACAACGTCCGCGACTACGTCATCGGCGACCGGCCGTGGCTGGCGACGGACCCGGTCCTGGACCCGTGCCAGGAGACGCCGGACTTCGACGTCGTCCAGACCGGCGCGTGGATCCTGCCCGACCTTCAGCCGCTCCCGGCCGAGTTGGTGGCGTTCCTGGACGCCGGCACACCACCGGTGTACGTGGGCTTCGGCAGCATGCCCATGCACACCTCGACGGACGTCGCCCGGGTGGCCATCGAGGCGGTCCGCGCGCAGGGCCGCCGCGCGGTCGTCGCCCGCGGCTGGGCCGACCTGGCCCTGATCGACGACCGGGACGACTGCTTCGTCGTCGGCGAGGTCAACCAGCAGGCGCTGTTCAGCCGGGTGGCCGCCGTCGTGCACCACGGTGGGGCGGGCACCACGACGACGGCCACGCGGGCCGGCGCGTCCCAGGTGGTGGTACCCCAGGGCACGGACCAGCCGTACTGGGCCGGCCGGGTTGCCGACCTGGGCATCGGCGCGGCTCACGACGGTCCGACGCCGACCTTCGAGTCCCTGTCGGCCGCGCTCAGGACGGCCCTGACCCCCGAGTCCCGCGCACGAGCGACCGCCGTGGCCGGCATGGTCCGCACCGACGGGGCGACGGTGGCCGCGCAGCTGCTGTTCGAGATCAGCCGCGAAAGGCCGCCAGTGCCCGCGTGAGCCACGCGGGACTGTCGAGCCAGGACCCGGAACACGAGAACCCGCACACCCTGGCGATCTGAACCGACAACGGCCCGGGGCCACCTCAGGCGGAGCGCCGCCCGTCATGGCCCCCAGGCTCGGCACGCCGGTCCGGACGCCGTGCCGCACGCCATGGCCGCGAGCGGCCTCAGATCGGAACTGATGACATGGAACCCCTGACCACCAGCGCGTTCGACCTTCCCGACCGCCTCGCCCCCAAGGCCGACCCGAAGCTGATCGCCGACGACGAGCAGCACTTCGCGGCCATCGCGGAGTGCCTCGCGCAGACGATCGCCGAACTGTCCGAACGCCTCGACGCCCAGCGCAGGGCGCCCGGCGGCATGGGCCAGCAGGCGATGGACCGGGACGTGGAGATCCACCGGCTGACCGCTCGCCTGCGCACACTGCGTCGCTTCGGTCTGGACCTGTGCCTCGGCCACGTGGTCGGCGCGGACGACTCCGAGCCCGTGTACGTCGGACGACTCGGCCTCACGGACAGTACGGGGCGTCGGCTGCTGGTCGACTGGCGCTCCCCGGCGGCCGAGCCGTTCTTCGGAGCCACCCACGCCAACCCGATGGGTCTGGCGAGCCGTCGCAGGTATCGCTGGACCGGCGGCCGGATCAGCGACTACTGGGACGAGGTGTTCACCTCGGACGGTTTCACCGGGCACGCCGCGCTGGACGACCAGTCCGCCTTCATCGCCAGCCTGGGCAGCGACCGGTCACCAAGGATGCGAGACGTGCTCGGCACCATCCAGGCCGACCAGGACGCCATCATCCGCGCGGGATCCCGCGGCGCTCTCGTCGTCGACGGCGGTCCGGGTACGGGCAAGACCGTCGTCGCTCTGCACCGCTCCGCCTACCTCCTCCACTCCGACCCGCGTCTCGGTCACCGCCGGGGCGGCGTGCTGTTCGTCGGTCCGCACCGGCCCTACCTGGCCTACGTCGCCGACGTCCTCCCCAGCCTCGGAGAGGAGGGCGTGCAGATCTGCACCCTGCGGGACCTCGTCGCCGAGGGAGCCGAGGCGACGGTCGAGGCCGACCCGGACGTGGCCCGCCTGAAGTCGTCCGCGGACCTCGTGAAGGCGATCGAGAAGGCCGTCAGGTTCTACGAGGAGCCGCCCACCGAGGGGATGGCTATCACCACCCACTGGTCCGACATCCGGCTGAGCGCCGACGACTGGGCCATCGCCTTCGAAGCGGCGGAACCCGGCACTCCGCACAACGAGGCGCGCGACCAGGTCTGGGAGGACCTGCTCACGATCCTGGTGGACAAGCACGACGACGACGCGGCGGTCGACGGCGACGTCTCGCCCGACCTGCTCCGCAGATCGCTGACGCAGAACAGGGAGCTGCTCACGGCCTTCAACCGCGCGTGGCCGCTACTGGAAGCGGCCGACCTCGTCGGCGACCTGTGGTCGGTCCCCGCCTACCTGCGGATGTGCGCTCCGTGGCTCAGCCGCGACGACGTTCAGCGGCTCCAGCGCGCGGATCCCCAGGCCTGGACGGTGTCCGACCTGCCGCTCCTGGACGCGGCACGGCAGCGGCTCGGCGACCCGGAGGCGGCACGGCGCAAGCGCCGCCACGAGGCCGTCCTCGCCGCCCAGCGCGCACGCATGACGCAGGTCGTCGACAACCTCATCCAGGCCGCAGCCGACTCCGGCGCCGACGGTGACGAGGGCGAAGGCCTGGTGAGGATGCTGCGTGGCGAGGACGCCCAGGTCAGCCTGGTGGACGAGTCGGAACTGTCCGTCCTCGATCCGGACCTGCTCGCCGGGCCGTTCGCGCACATCGTCGTGGACGAGGCGCAGGAACTGACCGACGCGGAGTGGCAGATGCTGCTGCTCCGGTGCCCGTCCCGGAGTTTCACCATCGTCGGGGACCGCGCCCAGGCCAGGCACGGGTTCACGGAGTCGTGGCAGGAACGGCTCGATCGGATCGGGCTCGACCGGATCAATCTGGCCTCCCTGAGCATCAACTACCGGACGCCGGAAGAGATCATGGCGGAAGCCGAACCGGTCATCAGGGCCGTGCTCCCGGACGCCAACGTGCCGACCTCCATCCGCAGTGGCGACGTCCCCGTCGTACACGGATCCGCTTCGGATCTGAGCTCGATCCTCGACGCCTGGCTCGCCGAGCATGCCGACGGGATCGCCTGCGTGATCGGCGATCCCACGTTCCGGACGACGTCCCGCGTCCGGTCGCTGACCCCGGAGCTGTCGAAGGGGCTTGAGTTCGACCTGGTCGTCCTCGTCGACCCGGAGGAGTTCGGTGAGGGTGTCGAAGGAGCCGTCGACCGCTATGTCGCGATGACCCGGGCCACCCGGCAACTCGTCATCCTGACGAGCTCCTGACGCGACCCTGGGCCCGGGCCCCGTGAGACCGGACCGGAAGAGCGAGCGGCTACCCGGCCCGTAGCGCGTCGATTCCCGCGCCCACGGCGATGACCCGGCGGTCGCCTTCCACCTGGTCGTGCCGTCGCTGCCGGGTTTCGGTTTCTCCACCCCACCGGCCGTATAGCGCAGTGATCGCGCGGTCAAGGAATGTGTGCAAGGTAAGCGGCAGTTCGGGCATCGCGCCCATGCTCCTCCACCCACGACGTGACCGTCCGCCGCCGGGCCGAGCGCGACCACAACGTCGTCCGGTGGACCGAACTCGACCCCGGCGGACACTTCCTCGCCATGGAGGCACCGGACCTCCTCGTCGGCGACGTACGCGAGTTCTTCGCCAAGACGCGCTGACCCCGGTCAGGTCCCGGTCAGGCCCCGCCCAGCGCCACCGTCAGGCCACGGATCTCGTAACCCCCGATGTCGTCCTTGAAGGAGATACGTGGTTGTGCCGTCATCCGGACGCCGTCCAGAGCGAAGAGACGAGTGAGAAGGATGTCGGCCTCCTGGATCGCGACGACCGCCCCGGGACAGCGGTGCGCGCCGTCGCCGAAGGACAGGCCCGCCGCGCCGGGGCCCTCCGCCAGGTCCCGGCCCGGCTGGACCCGCAATGGCCGGTAACCCACCACGTCCGCATCGGTGTTGGCGTCGTCGAGGAAGATGTCGACGAACTCGCCGGGCCGCACGAGAACGGGCCCGTCGGCCGAAGGCACCCGCAGTTCGGCCGTTGCCCGGCGGCGCAGCCTGCCGACCACGGGCTCCAGCCGCAGGATCTCGTGGAGGACAGCGAGGCGTCCTGCCTCGTCCGCGGCCCGGTAACGTCCGAGCAGCTCCGCGTCGCTGAACAGGTGCCACGCGGCCACGGAGATGAACTCCCGCGTGGTGACCATTCCGGCGGCGGCGAAGGTGAGGCACTCGCCGAGGATCTCGGCGTCCGTGCAGCCCTCGTCGATCAGATGCGAGATCAGATCGTCGTGTGCGCGGCGCCGGTGCGCGCGGATGGCGGGGCGGACGTCGGCGAGGTAGATACGGAGCCAGTTGGTGTTCTGCCGGAAGAACCAGTAGATGCCCCGCGCACTGGTCAGACCCGGTTTACCGAACTTCTCCGGGAAGAAGCGCTCCAGCCGTCGGCGGATGCCCGGCCTGCTGTACCGCAGGCCGACGATCTCGCTCACCACTCCGATGGCCATGCCGAAGCCGAGGTCGGCCAGTTGTGCCTCGCCCTTCGTACGCAGCGTCTCCAACTGCTGCTCCGCGATGCGCTCCATGAGCTCGCGGTAGTGCTCGTCCACCCGGCGCGGGGTGAAGAAGCGCGCGGTCTGCCGCCGGTGTTCCCGGTGTTCGGGGCCGTCCCGGTACAGCACCGGGCGGCGGACGTTCGGTGGCAGTTTCTCCACGGTCTCGATGCCCAGCCCGGCCTGCACGGTCCCGGAACTGCGCAGCACCGAGCGTGCGGCCGTATAACCGTGCACCTGCCACGACCCGTCGTCCGCCCGGCGGACCGGACAACCCGGGTGGGGGCGCCCCCTGTCGATCTTCCGCGCGTCGTCCTCGGCATCGCTCATCTGGATTCCTCCGTGGATACCCCCGCCTTCAGGCGGGGAAGGAAACGGACTCCTGCGGAGCAGGGCAGGGAGAGCCGATTGACCCTCTGGGCGGATCGGCGTCTGTGACCAACTGTCAGCAGATGCTCACACGTTGCTGTGCTGGTTTGTGAGTCATGGCCGCTCACGTGAAGCGGGCTTTCAAGTACCGCTTCTATCCGACAGATGCGCAGGCAGCCGAGCTGTCGCGCACGTTCGGATGTGTGCGGAAGGTCTACAACATGGCGCTCGCGGCCCGTACCGAGGCGTGGGCGCGGCAGGAGCGGGTCAACTACAACCGGACCTCGGCGATGCTGACGGCGTGGAAGAAGACCGAGGAACTGGCCTACCTGGGCGAGGTGTCCTAGCAGGCACTGCGGCACCTGCAGACGGCCTTCGCGAACTTCTTCGCCAAACGCGCCAAGTACCCGCGCTTCAAGGCGAAGAAGAAGTCCCGTGCGAGCGCGGAGTACACCTCGTCGGCGTTTCGCTTGCGCGATGGCCGTCTGATGCTGGCGAAGATGGCCGACCCGCTCGATATCGTCTGGTCGCGTCCCCTGCCCGAGGGGGCGGTGCCGACCACGGTGACCGTCAGCCGGGACAGCGCCGGACGCTGGTTCGTCTCGATGCTGTGCGAGGACCCGTCCGTGAAGCCGCTCTCGGCTGCCGGTACGGCAGTCGGCATCGACGTCGGCCTGGACCACCTGCTGACCCTCTCCAGCGGGGAGAAGATCGCCAACCCCCGGCACGAGCGCCGCGACCGCGAGCGTCTGGCGAAGGCTCAGCGGCAGCTGTCCCGCAAGGCCAAGGGCGATGGCGCCAACCGGCGCAAGGCCCGTGAGCGGGTCGCGAAGATCCACGCCCGGATCACCGACCGCAGGCGGGACCACCTGCACAAGCTGACCACTCGACTCGTGCGCGAAAACCAAACGCTCGTGATCGAGGACCTGACCGTACGCAACATGGTCAAAAACCGGAACCTGGCCCGCGCCATCTCGGATGCCGCATGGGCCGAGTTCCGCAGCATGCTGGAGTACAAGGCCGACTGGTACGGGCGGGAAGTGATCGCGGTGGACGGCTTCTTTCCCTCGTCCAGGCTGTGCTCCGCCTGCGGCAGCCTCGCCGAGGCGATGCCGCTGAACGTCCGTACCTGGACGTGCGGCCTTTGTGGCACGACCCACGACCGGGACGTGAACGCGGCGGAGAACCTTCTGGCCGCCGGGCTGGCGGTGTCTGTCTGTGGAGCCGGTGTTAGACCTCAACGGGGAACTCCGGGCGGGCAGTCGGCGATGAAGCAGAAAGCCCCACGGCGCGAGCCGTAGGATTCCCCCTCGTTCACGAGGGGGAGGAAGTCAACGGACCGGATCCCCCACAGCCACAGCCAGCACCGGGCAGCCTCCTTCGCCGTCGTGTGTGACATGAACGAGTGCGGCCACAGCATCCGTCACCACGGTGCGTGTCGACCAGCCCTCGTAGCGGCCGAGTTGCGGCGCGGTGTCGTAGGGAACGAGAAGGTACGCGTGGTCAGCGCTACTCGCCCGCACCGCCCAACTGTCCCTCGGCCTCGGCGAGTATCTCCGTCACCCGCAGGCCGAAGGCGGCGTCGCAGTCGTGCGGGCGGCCGCTCTCGACGGCGGAGAGGAGGGCGTCGGCGGCCCGCTTGAGAGCCTCCACCGCCCCTTCGGAGGACGGGGGCAGAACCGTGACTCCGGCCTTGCCGCGCAGCTCCACCGTGGCCCCGGCGGCCGCCGGCGGAGCCGTGAGGCCGAGGGTCAGAGTGCTCGACGCCCCGCCCGCGTGTTCGAGGACCAGATGGACGGTGTCCTCCGGGCCGCGTGCGGCGGCCGCCACCCGCGCGACGTCGCCGAGCACCGGCAGCAGCAGCGACAGGGCGTGCGGACCGACGTCCCACAGTCCTCCCTTCTCCCGGCGCCACGGCGACGCACCGAACGGACTGTCGCTGGTGAACACCGAGCCGAGCCACTCCGCCCGCGCCGTGAACCAGCCGTCCATGGCCGCCTGTTCGGTGATCCAGGCCTCTGTCGCCGTCTGGAAACGCGAGGTGAAGAACACGACCGAGGAAACCCCGGTCCCGCGGGCCGCCTCGACGACGGCCCGCCCCTCCTCGACGCTGGTCGCGACGGGCTTGTCCAGCAGCAGATGGCACCGCGCCCGCGCGGCACGCACGGCGAGCGGGGCCTGTACGGACGGAGGCAGCGCGACCGCGACCGCGTCCACCTCGGCGAGCAGCGCGTCGATGTCCTCGTACGCCCGTGTGCCGTGCCGGCCGGCCAGTTCCTCGGCCGCCTCCGCGCGCCGGCCCCACACCCCCACGAAGTCCAGTCCGGGATGCCCGCTCAACGCCGGGGCATGAGCCATGTCGGCCCACGGTCCTGTACCGAGCAGTCCGATGCGCATGCCGCCGCCTCTCCTGTGCCGATCCCGTACGTCACCGACCCCTGACGGTGACCGTGCGGGGCGAGCCTTTCACGCCGTGCCTGACCTTCACCACCATGCGCCGGGGTCGTGAACGGCATGCATTCCGCATCTCTGACGGCGCCTCAGGACCCGTGCCCACAGGGGGCGGACGCAAAAACGAGCCCCGAGGTTGATGTGATGACCTTCACCCTGATGTGGCGGAAAGTGATGAATTCCTTACGAGATACGGACGTTAAGGAATGCGTACAGACATCGTTCGACCTGGGAGGTTCGCCTTGCGACCGTTCACCTTGAACTACGTCCGGCCCAGAGCCCTGCCGATCGTGGTGGAGCCCTACAGCTTCGACGCTTCGTTGCAGCTGAACGTGCTCGGCGACGGCCGTCCCGCCGTCGCCGACCGGGACCTCCTGCTCGCGGTCGGCACCACGACGTCCACGGCGGGCTCCCAGACACACTTCGACGACTGACAGCCGCCGCCCGTGACCGTACTGATCCTCACGTCGGAGCAGGACGTCACCGCCGACATGGTGGTGGCGGAGCTCAACAGGCTGGGCGCGCCGGTGATGCGCCTCGATCCGGCCGACATCCCGGGTAAGGCCGTGCTGTCGGCGGACTACGCACACGGCGACTTCGACGGCCATCTGTCGGTCAACGGGCATGTGCTGAGCATGGGCGGCCTGCGCTCCGTGTGGGTGCGCAGGCCGGGCGACCCCGCCGCCCACGCGGCCCAGCCGTCCGCCTGGCTGACCGCCGAGACGCGGCAGGCGCTCTACGGCATGCTCTACTCGGCCTCGCCCGCGTGGATGAACCACCCGGGCAACGCCGACCAGGCGCGGCACAAACCATGGCAGTTGAGGGTCGCCCACTTCAGCGGCTTCGCCGTACCGCCGACCGTCTTCACCACGGCACCGAGGGTGGCCGAGCAGTTCGCCGAGCTGCACCGGGACGTGGTCGTGAAGTCGGCCTCGGGCCCGCCGCCCGACGACCCCGCCGTCGCCCTGCCGACGACGCTGATCGGGCCCGGCATCGACTTCGGCGCGGTGGCCGCCGGCCCCGCGCTGCTGCAGCGGTACGTACCAAAGAGGGCCGACATCCGCCTGACCTGCGTAGGCGACCGTCTGTTCGCCGCTCGTAAGCGGGCCGCCCCCGGTCAGATCGACGGCCGCTACGGCGATACCGAGTACGGCTGGGAGGCCGTCCCGGTGCCCGACCGCATCACCACGTCGGCGCTGGAGTACCTGTCCCTCGCCGGTCTCGCGTACGCCGCCTTCGACTTCGCCGAGGACGAGGACGGGGTGTGGTGGTTCCTGGAGTGCAACCAGGGCGGGCAGTTCGGCTTCGTCGAACTGGAGACGGGGCAGCCCATCGCGGAAGCGGTCGCCCTGTGGCTGTCGTGGCGCCGGCCGGAATCGCGGGCACCCACCCCTCGTTGGTGACGGGTCAGCGGTGGGTCAGGTGGTTCGGGGCCGCACGGAGCTGGGCTCGGGGCGCATGCCGAACAGAAAGCGCGTCACACGGGTTCTGCGCACCGCGAATTCGTAGACGGGGAGGAGCACGGCCAGGGAAGCGGTCACGATGACCACGTACTTGACCACGATCGGTGCGGACCACCCCACCACTCCGTACGCGAAGGCGACCACGACGGGCTGGTGCAGCACGTACAGCGGCAGCGCGGCGACGGCGAAGTACGCGAGCAGGTCCCGTCCGCGCCCGTGCCGGTCGAGGGCGGACGCGCCCGGTTCGCGTGGCCGGTCGAGGAACCCGAGGATGGCGGTCACCCAGCACCACCCGGCCGCACCGAAGAGGGCCCGCGTGGCCATCGCGGTCCCGGTCCGTGCGGTGAACGGGTCGTCGCCGGAGAGGAAGCCGGGCGCGGTGGCGGCGAACAGGACGAGCCCGAGCACGCCCACCGGCAGCGCGAGGCGGCGCAGGACGGTGCGGACCTGGTCGTCGTCGGCGAGGGCGTAGCCGCAGAGGAAGAAGATCAGATACGCCCAGCGGTTCCAGCCCGCGTACCCCTCCTCCATGCCGAGCAGGGAGTTGACCGCGGCGAGCGGCAGCGCGGGCAGCAGGAGCAGCCACGGGCGGCGCGCCACCGCCATACCCGCACCGTCGGTGCCGGCCGGGAGGAGGGCGGCGAGGGGGGCGAGGAGCAGACAGAAGGTGAGCAGGAGGACGACGAACCACAGGTGCCCCGTGTCGAAGTGGTCCCCGTCGAGGAGGAACGGGAAGTCACCGAGGTCCAGGTGGACGGTGAGGAAGCGGGGCCAGAAGCTCCAGTACGACTCGTGGTGGCCGGGATCGGCTGCCCGCGCCCGCAGCCACTGGGGGAGGGGATTGAGGACGACCGTGACGAACACCAGCGGAACGCCCAGGCGCAGCAGGCGTTCACGGGCGAAGCGCCCCGTGCCGCGGCGGCGGATGGAGTGCCGGGCACCGAGACCGGCGACGAGGAACAACATGGGCATCGCCCACACCACCGCCAGGCCCGCCAGGACGGTGACGGCTTCGGTCGTGTCCGCGTTCTTGACGTAGAAGTCGTCCCTGGGGTCGAACACCAGGGCGGCATGGAAGAAGACCAGACCCAGTACCACGAGCGTCCGGAGGACGTCCAGTTCACGACGTCGGGGAGCGGAAGTCCGCTGCTCGGGCTCGGCGTTCATACGGCTCCCCTCCGCGGGATCCGAACCAGTGTGGGGGAGAGGCCGCGCGGACGACAGGATTCCCGTCCCGCGTCGTCCGGGGAACCCGGAATTCGCGAAGGCGGCCAGGGCCTGTCGTCAAATTCCTGTCGTCGCCCGAAGGGAGGCCCCGCGGCGTCTGGTGCGTGCTCTCGGCGTGCCGGGCGGAAGACCCCGTTGACGGACCGGACGTACGTGGGCTTTCGCCCGGTGCGGCGAGTGGGGGTACCTCCCACGCCCTTGAGGCGGTGGGGGAGCGTGCCAGGCGTCGCGGGGCAGAGGAATTCGACGAGGCCCTAGGCGAGCGAAGGCGGCGGAGCCGTGCTCTCCCGTACCACCAGCCGGGTCGGCACCAGGGTCGTGCCGCGCTCCGCGCCCTCGTGGCGCATCTTGCGCAGGACGTTCTCGACACAGAGCCGCCCCACCTCGGCGAAGTCCTGGTGGAGGGTGGTGAGCGGGGGCAGGAAGGAGCCCGCCTCGGGGATGTCGTCGAAGCCGATGACGCTGACGTCCTCGGGGACGCGCCGGCCGCGTTCGTGGAGGGCCCGCAGCAGGCCCAGCGCCATCTGGTCGTTGGCCGCGAAGACTGCGGTGCAGTCCTCGTGGTCGGCGAGGACGAGCCCGGCGCGGTAGCCGGACTCCGCGGACCAGTCGCCCCGGACCAGCGGCGGCGGGGTGCGGTCCGCCTCGATGAGGGCCGCGTGCCAGGCGTCCGCTCGGCGCTGGGCGGCGAAGGATCCGTCCGGGCCGCCCAGGTGCCACACCGTGGCGTGGCCCAGGTCGAGCAGGTGCCGTACGGCGGCGTGGCTGCCGCCGGCCTGGTCGGTGTCGACGACGGTGTAGCGGTCGCCGGCGTCGGAGTCGACGACCACGACCTGGACGTGCGGCGGCAGCGCGATGGTCGCCGCGTCGAGCAGATGGACCTCCATGATGACGATCACCGCGTCGACCGCGAGCTCCTCGAGCCGGGAGAACGCGCCACGGACCTCGTCCTGGGTGGGCACGGCGACCGGCAGCAGCGTCACCGCGTACCCCTCGTGGGCCGCCGAGTTGGCGATCGCCTCCAGGGTGCGGACGTTGCCCGTGGTGGAGAGCGAGAAGGTGATGACGCCGATCGTGCGGAACTCGCCCCGCTTGAGGGCCCGGGCGGCGCTGTTGGGCCGGTAGCCCAGCTCCTTCATGGCCGCCAGCACCTGCTGCCGGGTCTCCTCGGTCACCCCGGTGTAGCCGTTGGAGACGCGTGACACGGTCTGCGAGGAGACCCCCGCCAGCCGGGCGACGTCGGCCATGGAGGCGGTCTGGGACCTGATCCCGGCCCGGGATCGTCTTCGACCACCACCGGGGACGCCCGTCGGCGTTCTGTCAGCCGTGTCCATCCCTCGGCCGCCTCCTCTCCTGCGCAGCTTGCGTCACGGATTCGCCAAGGATCCCTTGACCGCCGTGATCGGGGCGGTGTAGACATTCCGCCATTGGATGTTTACGTAAACATAACAGCGCACGGCCTCCTTTCCGAGGAGATGTTTACGTAAACATCGCGCGGTGCGGCCTCCTCGACATCGGGCGGCACCGCCGGTTCCGGGATGTGACGAGCGAGGAACGACATGACGACGCAACAACCTCCGGCGGCCGTGGAACCGCGACCGGCGCCGCCCCCGGCGAGACGAGACCGCCGCTCCTGGACCGGGTGGGGTTTCCTCGGCCCCTTCGTGGCCGTGTTCGCCCTCGTCTTCCTGGCGCCGATCGCGTACTCGATCTATCTCAGCCTCTTCCGTGACCAGCTGATCGGCGGCACCACCTTCGTCGGCCTGGACAACTACACGCAGGCCCTGGAGGACGACCGGTTCTGGGCCTCCCTCGGACGGGTCTCGCTGTTTCTCGTCGTCCAGGTACCGATCATGCTGGGCATCGCCCTGCTGATCGCTCTCGCCCTGGACAGCGGCCGCCTCTACGGCAGGGACTTCTTCCGCATCGCGATCTTCCTGCCGTACGCGGTACCGGCCGTGGTCGCCACCTTGATGTGGGGCTTCATGTACGGCACCCGCTACGGGCTCGTCGGGGACATCAACGAGGCCTTCGGCGTGACCCTGCCCGACCCGCTCTCGCCCGACCTGGTGCTGGCGTCGATCGGCAACATCGTCACCTGGGAGTTCGTCGGCTACAACATGCTGATCTTCTACTCCGCGCTCCGCGTCATCCCGCACTCCCTCTACGAGGCCGCGGAGATCGACGGCGCCGGACAGATCCGCGTCATCACCGCCATCAAGCTCCCCGCCATCCGCGGAGCCCTCGTCATCGCGACGATCTTCTCGATCATCGGCAGCTTCCAGTTGTTCAACGAGCCGAACATCCTCCGGCAGCTCGCACGCAACGCCATCACCACCGACTTCACCCCGAACTTCTACACGTACTCGCTGTCCTTCAACGGCCAGCAGCAGAACTACTCCGCGACGGTCGCGATCATCATGGGACTGATCACCATGGTGATCGCCTACATCGTGCAGCTGCGCGGCATGCGCAAGGGAGCGTGACCCGATGAGCAGCCCCGTCACCACCGCTTCCGAGTCCATACCCGCCCAGGCCGCCGGCGCGGGCAAGGGCGCGTCCCGTCTGCGTACGCCCCGTCGGCACACTCCCGGGCGCCCCAAGCGCAGCGTTCTGCTGACCGTGCTCACCGGTCTGATGCTGCTCTACACCGTGGTGCCGCTGATCTGGCTCGTCATCAGCGCCACCAAGACCCAGGAGGGGCTGGCCGATTCGGGCGGGCTGTGGTTCGCCGACGACTTCGCCCTCTGGGACAACATCAGGGACACGTTCACCTACAACGACGGCGTCTTCACGCGCTGGCTGCTGAACACCCTGCTGTACGTCGTGGTCGGTGCCGGTGGGGCCACCTTCCTGGCGATCCTGGGCGGTTACGCGCTGGCGAAGTTCGACTTCCCGGGGAAACGCGCCGTGTTCGCCGTGGTCATCGGCGCGGTCGCCGTCCCGGGGACCGCCCTCGCGGTGCCGACGTTCCTGATGTTCAGCAAGATGGGGCTGACCGACACCCCGTGGGCGGTGATCATCCCCTCGCTCGTCTCGCCCTTCGGCCTGTACCTGATGTGGGTCTTCGCCACCGAGGCCATCCCCACCGAACTGCTGGAAGCCGCCCGCATGGACGGAGCGAACGAGGCACGCACCTTCTTCCAGGTCGCCCTGCCGCTGCTCGCCCCCGGCATCGTGACCGTGCTGCTGTTCACGACGGTCGCGACCTGGAACAACTACTTCCTGCCGCTGATCATGCTCAAGGACTCGGACTGGTACCCGCTGACCCTGGGCCTGAGTGTCTGGAACTCCCAGGCCGAGACGATCGGCGGGGACGTGATCTTCAACCTGGTGATCACCGGATCACTGCTCACCATCGTGCCGCTGATCGCCGCGTTCCTGCTGCTGCAGAAGTACTGGCAGTCCGGGCTCGCCGCGGGAAGCGTCAAGGAGTAGCCCTCCTGCGCACCACCTCCTCAGTCGCACCTCGTTCCACCCTCATCTGTCCCACCCACAAAGAAGTGGAAGCACCTCCATGCGCAGAACCACCGGCCGCCTGCTGCGCGGCATAGCCCTGTTCTCCGCCCTCGCCCTGGGCGCGACCGCCTGCGGCGGCTCCGACGACGGGGGCTCCGACCAGAAGCCGGTCTCCGCCGCGGACCTCAAGGCAGCCCTGGAGAAGGGCGGCACGGTCACGGTCTGGGCCTGGGAGCCCACCCTCAAGACGGTCGCCGCCGACTTCCAGAAGAAGTACCCCAAGGTCAAGATCGACCTCGTCGGCGAGCGGTCCGGCGACAAGCACTACACCGCCCTGTCGAACGCCATCGAAGCCGAGAAGGGCGTGCCCGACGTCGCGCAGGTCGAGTACTTCGCGCTGGGTCAGTACGCCCTGACCAAGGGCCTCACCGATCTGGCCCCCTTCGGTGCGGACAAGTTGAAGGACAAGTACACCGCGGGTCCGTGGAACGCGGTGACCCAGGGAAGTGACGCCGTCTACGGCCTGCCGATGGACTCCGGCCCGATGGCGATGTTCTACAACAAGAAGATCTTCGACAAGTACAAGGTCGCGGTCCCGACCACCTGGGACGAGTACGTCGACGCGGCCCGCAAGCTGCAACAGGCCGACCCCAAGGTCTTCATCGCCGCCGACGCCGGTGACGCGGGCCTCACCACCAGCCTGCTCTGGCAGGCCGGTTCGCGTCCCTACCAGGTCGACGGCACCAAGGTGAAGATCGACTTCTCCGACGCGGCTGCCAAGAAGTTCACCGACAACCGGCAGAAGCTCATCGACGAGAAGCTCGTCGCGCCCATCACCGGCTGGACCGACGACTGGTACAAGGGCCTGGGCGACGGCACCATCGCCACGCTGCCCAGCGGCGCCTGGATGCCCGCAAACTTCGTCACCGGTGTGCCGAACGCCTCCGGTGACTGGCGAGCGGCCCCGCTGCCTGCCTGGACCAAGGGCGACAAGGCGAGCGCCGAGAACGGCGGCAGCTCGCTGACCATCCCCACGCTGGGCAAGAACAAGGAACTCGCCTACGCCTTCGTCGAGTACGCCAACTCCGGTGACGGTGTGCAGAGCCGCATCAAGGAGGGCGCCTTCCCGGCGACCACCGCGGACGTCCAGTCCACGGAGTTCAAGAACAAGGAGTTCGAGTACTTCGGCGGGCAGAAGGCCAACGAGATCTTCGCCGAGTCGGCCGCGAACGTCGCCGACGACTGGTCGTACCTGCCCTTCCAGCAGTACGCCAACTCGATCTTCAACGACACCGTCGGCAAGGCCTACGTGTCCGGCACCAAGCTTGCCGACGGCCTGAAGGCCTGGCAGGACGCCTCGGTCAAGTACGGCAACGAGCAGGGCTTCACCGTCGAGAAGTAGGACCGCCGTGCGAGGGGCGGCACCATCGTGCCGCCCCCGTGCGACACACCGGAAGGACCACCATGACCTCCACCCGCCTGACCCGCCTGCTGAGCGGGCCGGACGGTGACTCCACCCCCCGTCTCGGCTACGGCGCCGACTACAACCCCGAGCAGTGGCCGCGCGAGGTGTGGGAGGAGGATGTCCGGCTGATGCGCGAGGCCGGCGTCACCGTCGTCTCCGTGGGGATCTTCTCCTGGGCCCGCATCCAGCCGGCCCAGGACGCATGGGACTTCGCGTGGCTCGACGATGTCATGGACCTGTTGCACCAGGGCGGCATCGGGGTCGACCTGGCCACCGCCACCGCGTCCCCGCCCCCCTGGCTCACCACGGCCCACCCGGAGATCCTCCCGGTGACCGCCACCGGTGAGACCGTGTGGCCGGGAGCGCGACAGCACTGGCGCCCCACCTCTCCGGTCTTCCGCGAACACGCCCTGCGCCTGGTGCGGGCGATGGCCGAGCGCTACGCCGGTCATCCCGCCCTGGTGGCCTGGCACGTGTCCAACGAGCTCGGCTGCCACAACGTCTACGACTACTCCGACGACGCGGCCCGCGCCTTCCGTGACTGGCTGCGCACCCGCTACACGACACTCGACGCGCTCAACCACGCCTGGGGCACCGCGTTCTGGTCCCAGCGCTACGGCGACTGGGAGCAGATCCTGCCGCCCCGGCTGGCCGGCTCCCACCCCAACCCCACCCAGCAGCTGGACTTCAAGCGCTTCTCCTCGGACGCGCTGAAGGAGTACCTGCGGGCGGAGCGGGACGTGCTGCGGGAGATCACCCCCGACGTGCCCGTCACCACGAACTTCATGGTGATGGGCGGCACCAAGGGCATGAACTACCCGGACTGGGCGGACGAGATCGACTTCGTCTCCAACGACCACTACGTCCACCCCGGCCCCCAGGACCGCGACGAGCTGTCCTTCTCCGCCAACCTCACCAGCGGCATCGCCGGCGGACGGCCCTGGTTCCTGATGGAGCACTCCACCAGCGCCGTCAACTGGCAGCCCGTCAACCTCGCCAAGCGGCCCGGCGATCTGGCCCGCGACTCGCTCCTCCACGTCGCGCACGGCGCCGACGCCGTCTGCTTCTTCCAGTGGAGGCAGTCGGCCGCGGGCGCCGAGAAGTACCACTCGGCGATGGTGCCGCACGCCGGGGAGGACAGCGACCTCTTCCGCGCGGTCGTGGCCCTCGGCGACACCCTCAAGACCCTGGCTTCCGTGGCCGGTTCCGAGCGCGAGGCCGCCCCGGTGGGCATCGTCTTCGACTGGGAGTCGTGGTGGGCGAGTGAGCAGGACTCCCACCCGACCTCCCTGCTCGACTACCGCCAGGAAGCGCTCGACTGGTACTCGGCGCTCCTCGCCCTCGGTGTCCGCGCCGACATCGTCACCACCCGCACCGACCTCGACCGCTACCAGGTGCTCATCGCGCCCGTGCTCCACGTCGTCCCCGCCGACCTCGCCAAGGAGCTCACGCGGTACGCCGAGAGCGGCGGCCACCTCGTCACCACGTACTTCTCCGGAATCGTCGACGAGAACGACCACATCTGGCTCGGCGGCTACCCGGGCGCCCTGCGCGACCTGCTCGGCATCCGCATCGAGGAGTTCGGCCCACTGCTCGCCGGGGACACCGTCGAACTGGACGACGCCACCACCGGCAGCCTGTGGACCGACCGGATCACCGTCACCGACCCGGAGACGGACGTCCTGGCCGCCTACCGCACCGGCATGCACGCGGGGCGCCCCGCCGTCACCCGCCGGTCCACGGGCAGCGGTTCGGCCGCGTACGTCTCCACCCGCCTTGGCACCGAAGGGCTCACCGCCCTGCTGCCGCGGCTGCTCGCCCCGGCCGGAGTCGAGAGCGAACTGCCCGCCTCCGCACGGGGGTTGGTCGAGCTGACCGTACGCAGCGGTCCCGGCGGCCGTTTCCTGTTCCTGGTCAACCGGACCGACGGGACGGTGCCGCTGCCCGGCCTGGCCGGAGAGGTCCTGGTCGGCACGACCGGCGCCGACGGCTCTCCCGTCCTGCACCCCAGGGACGTCGCCGTACTGCGACAGCCCACCGCCTGACTCCTCGAACGGCTCCGCACGCGTTCGAGGGCCATCCCCTCCCGCCCCCGACGGGCGGGAGGGGCCACCGCAGCGACCACACCTGAGTTGGGAGCACACGATGGCACGCCGTACCCGCAGCAGACGGCTCCTCGGAGCCGCGAGTCTCACCGCCCTGGCGACCGGGGCCGCTCTGGTCACCGCCCCGCCGCTCCAGGCGCAGACGCCGGAGGCGGCCGCCGCCTCCGTCACCGTCCAGCCGGACCCCTCGTACCAGCAGGAGAAGTTCGAGGGCTGGGGCACGAGTCTCGTATGGTTCGCCAACGCCACCGGCGACTATCCCAAGGAGATCCGCGAGAAGCTCGCGAAGCTCCTCTTCGACGACGACGGCCTCGCCCTCAACATCGCCCGCTACAACATCGGCGGCGGCAACGCCCCCGACGTCAAGGACTACCTGCGGGCCGGCGGAGCCGTGGAGGGCTGGTGGAACGCCCCCGAGGGCACCACCCGCGAGGACACCGACTGGTGGAGCGCCGACGACCCGGCCGACTGGAACGAGAACGCCGACGTCACCCAGCGCTGGTGGGTCGAGCGCATCAAGGACGACATCGACCACTGGGAGACGTTCAGCAACTCCCCGCCGTGGTTCATGACGGTCAGCGGCTATGTATCCGGCGGCTTCAACGCCACCGACGACCAGCTCAAGACCGAGTCCATCGACGACTTCGCCGCCTATATGGCGGGCGCGACCAGGCGGCTGGAGCGGGCGGAGGGCATCAAGGTCGACACCGTCGACCCCTTCAACGAGCCCAACACCAACTACTGGAGCACCCGCCTGGGCCCCGACGGCGAGCCCGTCGGCGGACGCCAGGAAGGGGCGCACATCGGCCCCGAGCTCCAGGACAAGGTGATCAGGGCCCTGGCGCCCGCCCTGAAGAAGGCGAAGACCAGGGCCCAGATCGCCGCGATGGACGAGACCAACCCGTCGATCTTCGCGCAGAACTGGAACACGTACTCGCCCGAGTCCCGTGACCTCGTCGGCCAGATGAACGTCCACACCTACGGCACGGGCCAGCGCACCACCGTGCGCGACATCTCCAAGGCCGAGAACAAGCGGCTGTGGATGAGCGAGGTCGAGGGCGACTGGGGCGACGGCCAGAGCTTCACGGACATGCGGCCGGGTCTCGGTCTCGCCCAGCGCATCGTCGACGACCTGCGTGAACTGGAGCCGCGCGCCTGGGTGTTCTGGCAGCCCGTCGAGGACTACGACAACATGAAGCCCGGCGGTGAGTCCGCCAAGGGCGGCAACTGGGGCAGCATCCAGCTCCCGTTCAGCTGCACCTCCGAGGACACCCTCGATACCTGCCCCATCTACACGAACACCAAGTTCGACACCGCGCGGAACTTCACCCACTTCATCAAGCCCGGCGACCGGCTGATCAAGGTGAACGACACCTCCAGCGCGGCCGCGGTGGCGAAGGACGGCGAGGGCGCCTCGCTCGTCCACGTCAACAGCACCACCGAGGCCCGCACGGTCACGGTCGACCTGTCGAAGTTCCGCGACGTCAGCCGGGGCGCGACCGTCACCCCGGTCGTCACCGACGCGAACGGCAAGCTGGAGAAGCACGACCCGATCAAGGTCACCGACCGCGAGGCCACCTTCACCGTGCCCGCCCAGTCCGTGACGTCCTTCGTCATCAAGGGCGTGTCCGGCGTCGCCAAGGACGCCCCGCTGCTGCGCAAGGGACACACCTACACCCTGACCGGCGTCCAGAGCGGCAAGGCCGTCACCGTCGCCGAGAACGGCACCAACCTGGTCATCCGGTCCGGCGCCACGGACGCCGCCGCCCCCGGCCAGCAGTGGCAGCTGCGTTCGGTGCGCTCCGGCCCCGGGGTCCTCGACCGGTACGTCTTCACCAACCCAGGCGAGGGCAAGCGGCTCGCCGTCCGTGACGGTTCCCCGGTGGTGGAGCCCGACGAGGGCGAGCGCGACAAGGCCGCCCAGTGGCTCATGTCCAGCACGGGCGACGGCACCTGGACGCTCGTCAACGTCGCCACCCACCGGCTCCTGGAGGTAGGCGGCCAGGCGACCAACGAGGGCGCGGCCGTCACCACCTGGACCCCGAACTCCGGGTCCAACCAGCGGTGGAAGGTCGTCGACGTGACGAAGCGGGTGGGCGACACGACCAAGTAGTACCCGGCCGGCACCCGAGGTGCCGATGTGTACCAGTGCCGATGAGTACCCGTACTCATGCCCGGCGGTCGGGAGCGACCGGAAGATGATGACCACCCTGAAACGAGGAGATCATCATCATGTCCGCCTTCCCGACCGCCGTCCGCCCCTCGGCGGAATCCCGGCCGTCCGCGGCTCGACGCCCCGGCCGTGGCAACGGACGGCGGCTGCCGGCCGTCCTGCTCGCCGTCGTCGCCCTCGCGCTCGCCGTGTCGGCGTGGCACCCGAAGGACCCGACGACCTGGCTGCTGGAAACCGTGTGGGTGATGGTCGGCCTGCCACTGGCGGTCCTGTTCCGCAAGCGGTTCCCGCTCAGCGATCTGCTGTGCTGCCTGCTGGCCGCCCACGCCCTGGTCCTCGTCGTGGGCGGTCACTACACCTACGCCGAGGTGCCCGCGGGTGACTGGGTGCGCGACTGGCTCGGCCTGGAGCGCAATCCCTACGACCGCTTCGGCCACCTCATGCAGGGCTTCGTACCGGCCATCCTGGTGCGCGAGATCCTCACCAGGACGTCACCGCTGCGCGGCAGCCGCTGGCTGGCCCCGCTCACCGTGTGCGCCTGCCTCGCCTTCAGCGCGGTCTTCGAGATGCTGGAGTGGGCCGCGGCCGTGACGGGCGGTCACGCCGCCGACGCGTTCCTGGCCACCCAGGGCGACGTGTGGGACACCCAGTGGGACATGTTCTGCGCCCTGATCGGCGCCACGTGCTCGCTGCTGCTCCTCAGCCGCGTCCACGACCGCCATCTCGCCCGCCTCGGCCCGGGACACCACTGAACGCGGTGACCGCGCCTAAGTGTCCCTGTGTGGGCCTAGAGTTACGTCGTTCGGTGCGCACCGGCATCGGACGTGCAGAGGGAGTTGACCGGCCCGGTGCGGCCGAGACGGGGGAAGGGCGCCGGTGGGCAACAGGGGGAAACCGAGGAGTACGCCGCGTGAGGGCCGGCCGACGCGGCTGACCAGGCGGGGGCGGATCGTCGTGTGGGGCGCCGGGGGACTGGCCGTGTGCGTCCTCGGCGCCGGCGGGGTCGGTGCCTGGATGTACCAGAGCCTGGACGACAACATCGGGTCCGCCGATCTCGACAACAAGCTCGGCGGGAACCGTCCCGTCAACCTCAGCCCCGGTTCGAAGAACATCCTGGTCGTCGGCTCGGACAGCCGTGACGGTGCCAATGCCGGGTACGGCAAGGGCCTGACCACCATGCAGTCGGACACGCTGATGGTGGTGCA
Organism: Streptomyces sp. KM273126; assembly: GCF_004337435.2. Taxonomy (NCBI): domain Bacteria; kingdom Bacillati; phylum Actinomycetota; class Actinomycetes; order Kitasatosporales; family Streptomycetaceae; genus Streptomyces; species Streptomyces sp. KM273126. The sequence continues at coordinate 2,338,926 of NZ_SJXB02000002.1, forward strand.
CATCCCGGCGGACCGGAAGTGGGCCACGGTGGTGTCGTTCCCGCGTGACTCGTGGGTGGAGATACCGGAGTGCGACAGCGGCGACGGCGCCACTTCCGCCTCCCAACACTCCAAGATCAACGCGGCGTTCGCGATCGGTGGCAGCAGCGGCGACGTCGGCGAGGCGGCCGCCTGCAGCATCAGGACGGTCGAGGCGAACACCGGCCTGCGTATCGACCACTTCATGTCCGTGGACTTCCAGGGCTTCAAGGGGATGGTCAACGCCCTGGACGGCATAGAGGTCTGCCCCGAGCAGGCCATCAACGACGAGAAGGCGCACCTGGATCTGGAAGCCGGCTGCCAGACCGTCAAGGACGAGGCCGCGCTGGGCTACGTACGCGCCCGCTACAGCGTCGGAGACGGCTCCGACATCGGCCGTATCGGCCGCCAGCAGGAGTTCATGAAGGCTCTGGCGGAAAAGGCACAGTCCAAACTGACCAGCCCCAACGCGCTGTACGGCTTCCTGGAGTCCGCCACGAAGTCCCTGACCACGGACGAGGACCTGGCCGGTATCAAGCCGCTCTACGGCCTCGCCTCCGAGCTCAAGGGCATACCGAACGACCGGCTGACCTTCCTCACCGTCCCCAACTACCCGCGCGAGGCCGACGTGGCCACCGACAAGGCCAACGTCGTGTGGCAGTACCCCCAGGCCGCCGACCTGTTCACCTCCCTCGCCAAGGACCGGGAGGTCGACAAGAAGAAGCTGACGGCGGACGGGAAGAACCAGGTGTACGCCTCCTCCGTACGCATCCAGGTCCTCAACGGCACGGGCGTCACCGGGCGTGCCGCCGCCGTCGCCGAGAGGCTGCGTGAGGCCGGACTCACCGTCGTCGGAACGGGCAACGCTCCCGAGACCACCCGGACGACCAAGGTCACGTACCCGGGCGAGCTGCGTGAGCAGGCCGAGGTACTGTCGTCCCGGCTGCCCGGCACGGAGGCCACACAGGACGCGAGCGCCGCCGCGGGCGTGGTGACGCTCGTCGTCGGGACGGACCTCGATCCCGCCGCCATACGGTGACGTCGCGGCGACACCGGGCAGCGCGCCCCTGACCCGTTCGGATGGCCACCCGCGAGATATGCGTATCTACAGTGCTGTAAAAGTCTCTCCTGGAGCATGATCGCTCGACAGACCCGGCTGCCACCCCGGTTGGCCGGGAATGTCGCGCTGCGCGAAGGAGCAGGTACAGCAGGATGATCGACCGTCACGATCGTACGGCCAAGGCATGGTGGGGCTCCCGCCAGGCGCTGGCACAGTGGGCACGCACCGTCACGGAGGCCCGGTGGTTCGCCCTCACCGTCTTCATCCTCATCCTCACCAATGGGGCCCTGCTGGGAGTGGAGACGTACAGCGCACTCGCCGAGGGCTGGCGGTACTGGTTACGCCTCGCCGAACACCTCTGCCTGGCCGCCTTCACCGTCGAGATACTCCTGCGTGCCTGCGCGCACGCCGACCGTCCGCGCGAGTTCTTCCGCGACCCGTGGAACCTGTTCGACCTGGCCGTGGTCGCTTCCGCGTTCCTGCCCTTCGTCCGCGAGAACAGCACGGTCCTGCGGCTGCTGCGCCTCGCCCGTGTCCTGCGCACCGCCCGTTTCCTGCCGCAGTTGCGCGTCTTCATGGTCGCCGTGGGCCGCAGTCTGCCCGGCACGTTCAGCTTCCTGGTCGTCGGCGCCCTGCTCCTGTACGTCTACGCCATGGTCGGCTGGGTCTTCTTCGCCGACGCCAACCCCGAGCACTACGGCTCTCTCGGCCGCGCGGTGCTCACCCTCTTCCTCCTCATGACCCTGGACGGACTCGGCGACGCGGTCCGCGCGGGTCTGGAGATCTCCCGCTGGAGCATCGTCTACTACGCCTCCTACGTCCTGTTCGCCTCCTTCGTGCTCGTGAACGTCCTCATCGGTGTGGTCATCAGCTCTCTGGAGGAGGCACGCGAACTGGAGCGGGAACAGGGCGACGGGAACAGGCGGCCCGGGACGGCCCTTCCCGCGTCCGCCGGGCCTCCGGCCGACGCCGAACGCGAACTGCGCGACCGCATCACAGCCGCGCGCCAGGCCCTCGACGACCTGGAGGCGAGTCTTCAACGTGAACCCGTACAACGTGAACCCGTACAACAGCGTTGATCAGGATCGATGAGTCCCGATCTTGGGACTCGTCGGTCCTCTCCCGCCACGGTGCCGGTGGCTTCCGCCTCATGAGCGTTGCCCCCTGCCGAGGCGCTGCACTTCCCGCGCGGTCTCGCGGGCCTCTCGTTCGGCGCGGGCCAGGGCATCGGCGGAGGCCCGGAGCTGTTTCTCCGCCTGCCGCTGTTCCCGGACGGCCGGCTTGAGGGCCTCGCGCGCCTGCTGCAACTGCTGTTCCGCGTCGACCACCCGCTGCTGAGCCCGGTCCTGGCGGTCGCGTGCCTGCTCCAGCGAGGCTTCGGCAGCCGCGTGCTCCCTGCGCTGGTCGCGGAGCCGCCGCGCAGCATCCTCGGCCGCCCTGCGGGCCTGGGCGAGTTTCTCCTCCCGTGCGCGTCGCCGCTCGGCGAGTTCGTCGGTCCGCTGCGCCCGGGGCGACGCAGGTGCGGTCGTCGGGGGTGCCGCCTTCGGCCGGGTTCCGGCCGCCGGAGCGGCGCCGGACGGGAAGGCGGCCGGTGGGGTGAGGGCGCCGTGCAGGCGGCCGGTAGCCCACAGGTCGGCGGCGTCCGGGTCGGTGAGCACCGCGTTCAGGGTGGATTCGACCTCGTACTGCACCGAGTCCGACAGCCGGTGCCCGGCATCGAGGGCGAGCTGTGCCGCCTGCCGGGACAGGGCGGCGACGACGCGCCGCCGCTGCGCGGACAGGTCCTTGACCGCGCCGGGGTCCAGGGTGCGGTGGGCCTCGCGCAGCGCGCTCCCGAGCTCCAGGAACTGCCGGCTTTCCTGCGGCTTGGAGCGGAGGAGCAGGTTCGCGGCCCACGCCGCCAGTGTGGGGCGGCGGGCCGCGCGGATCCGGCTGGAGTCCTCGGCGCGGCCCGCCGTCCTCGCGGCGGCGGCCAGCTCCTCGCGGCGCGGGACGAAGTGGGCCGGGGGAGTGGTGTAGAGGTCGTCGAGCACGGCCTCCACATCGTCCTCCCCGCCGCCCCGTCGGCGTGCGCCCTTGAGCTCCATGCCCTTCAGACTCCACCGGGCGGGGCGTCGGCGCACGTCGGCCCCCGGGTTGCGACGGATTGCGACGTACGAGAGCCGTCTCATACACCGCTACCCTGTTTGCCTAGCTGTTTGCCTAGAGCCTTTAGGTTATTGCATAATCGATATGGTTCAACGAGGGGATGGTTATGGCGCGCGCAGGGCTGACCCGGGAACGCCTGGCCCGGGCGGGTGCGGAACTGGCCGATGAGGTCGGCTTCGACGAGGTGACGGTCTCGGCGCTCGCCAGGCGGTTCGACGTCAAGGTCGCGAGCCTGTACTCACACGTGAAGAACTCCCACGACCTCAAGACCCTGATCTGTCTGCTCGCCCTGGAAGAGCTCGCCGACCGGGGTGCCGCCGCGCTTGCCGGGCGGGCCGGCAAGGACGCCCTGGCCGCCCTGGCGAACGTCTACCGTGACTACGCCCGGGAGCACCCCGGCCGCTACGCCGCAGCCCAGTTGAGGCTCGACCCGGAGGCGGCGGCCGCCAGCGCGGGTGTCAGACACGCCCAGATGACGCGGGCGATCCTGCGCGGCTACGACCTGACGGAGCCGGACCAGACGCACGCCGTCCGGCTCCTGGGCAGCGTCTTCCACGGCTACGTCAGCCTGGAACTGGGAGGAGGGTTCAGTCACAGCGCCCCCGACACGCAGACCACCTGGACACGCATCGTCGACGCCCTCGATGCCCTGCTGCGGAACTGGCCGGCACCGTCCGCCTAGTCCAGCAGGTCCCGCACACTGATCAACAAGGTGAGGCAGCACACACCCATGGATAACAACATGGACAACCACTGGATCACCACGCCCGTCACCGCGGACCTCCTGCGCGGCGCCCTGGACGTGGAGCGCACCGAGTACGGCGTCCTGCCGCACCGGCTGCCGGCCCGGGCCCGCGCCCAGTGCGCCGACCCGCAACTGGCCATGGCCGAGGCCCAGCCGTCGGGCGTACGCCTGGCCTTCCGCACCCGGGCCACCGCGGTCGAGCTGGACACGCTGCCCACCAAACGTGTCTACGTGGGTGCCCCACCCCGCCCGGACGGCGTGTACGACCTGATCGTCGACGGCCGCCTGGCCGGCCAGGGCAGCGTGACGGGCGGCAACACCCTGACCATCGACATGTCCGGCGGGACGGCCGAGCGGCACTCCGGCCCGCCCGGCACCCTCCGCTTCACCGGACTTCCCGGCACCGTCAAGGACGTCGAGATCTGGCTGCCGCACAACGAGACCACCGAACTCGCCGCCCTGCGCACGGATGCCCCCATCGAACCCGCCGTGGATCCGGGCCGCAGGGTGTGGCTGCACCACGGCAGCTCGATCAGTCAGGGCTCCGACGCCGTCGGCCCCACCACCACCTGGCCCGCACTCGCCGCCTCCCTCGGCGGTGTGGAACTGATCAACCTGGGCCTGGGCGGCAGCGCGCTGCTCGACCCGTTCACGGCCCGTACCATCCGCGACACCCCCGCCGATTTGATCAGTGTCAAGATCGGTATCAACCTGGTCAACGCCGACCTCATGCGCCTGCGCGCCTTCACCCCCGCCGTCCACGGCTTCCTCGACACCATCCGCGAAGGCCACCCCACGGCACCGCTGCTGGTCGTCTCGCCCATCCTGTGCCCCATCCACGAGGACACGCCGGGGCCCAGCGCCCCGGACTTCAGCAACCTCAGCGCCGGCCGACTGCGGTTCGTCGCCATGGGCGACCCGGCGGAACGCGCCCTCGGGAAGCTGACCCTCGGCGTCATACGGGACGAGCTGGCCCGCATCGTGGAGCAGCGGGCGGCCGAGGACCCGAACCTCCATCACCTCGACGGCCGCGACCTCTACGGCGAGGCCGATTTCGCCGAACTGCCCCTGCCCGACGAGCTCCACCCGGACGCCGCCACCCACCGCCGCATCGGCGAACGCTTCGCCGCGCTGGCCTTCGACGCCCACGGCGCCTTCACGGACCGCAGCGGCTGACACAGCGTCCGAGACGGACACCGCCTACGTGGTGCGGGCCGGGCGATGCAGGTAGGCGCCGACGGGCTCACCGGCGACCTTGCCCGCCCGCAGGACGTGGTGGCCCCTCAGGAAGGTGTCGGTGACCTGCGCGGTCAGCTCGAAGCCCTCGAAGGGGGTGTACTCCTGCGTCGACTCCGACTCCGCGGCGCGCACGGTCCAGGTACGGCCAGGATCGACCAGAGCGATGTCCGCGTCGAAGCCGGGAGCGATGGCGCCCTTCGTGCGCAGCCCGTAGCGCCGGGCCGGGTTCCAGGACGTCAGCGCGGCGATCCGGCCCAGCGACAGGCCGCGCTTCGTCCCCTCGGTGATCACGCCCGCGAGGAGGTACTCGGCTCCGCCGAATCCGGACCTGGCGAGGAAGACATCGTCCTTGGGCTCGCCGAACTTCACCTCCTCACGGCAGCAGGCGTGGTCGCTGACGACCCAGTCGACCGTGCCGTCGAGTACGTACTCCCACAGCGCCTCGACGTCGTCGCGGGGCCGCAGCGGCGGGTTGACCTTGCCACCGAGGCCGTGCGCGGTGGTGATGTCGGCGAGCAGATGCCCGACGGTGACCTCGCGGCGGAAGTCGATGTGCGGGAACGCCCGGCTCATCCGTACGGCGGCGTCGACCGCCTTGCGCGAGGACAGGTGCAGCAGGTTGATGGTCGGCAGCTCCGTCTCGTGCGCCAGGTAGGAGGCGATGGAGACCGCGAGTCCTTCGGAGTGCTGCGGCCGGGAGGCGCTGTACGCGGCGAGCCCGGTGAGGTCGCCCGCCTCCTCGACCAGCTTGGTGTAGGCGGTCATGATCTCGGCGGTCTCGCAGTGCAGGGAGAGCGAGATCTCGTCGGCGAGGCCGGGGAACCGCTCGCGTGCGGCCTGCACCCCGCGCATGACGAACTCGAAGTGCGCGTAGTCGTACCGTTCGTCCTCGGGGAGCATGAGGAACGCGTTCTGGTCGTCGGACCTGCCGTGCAGGCCGTGGCCGCCGTAGAACATGAAGACCTTGAACGAGCTGACGCCGAACCGCTCGATCAGGTCGGGGATCTCGGCAATGTGAGCGCGTGACATCGGCGCGAGGTGGAAGCCGTAGTCGATGTGGGCGCGGCCCGAGACGGCGTCCAGTACCTCGGGGAAGAAGTCGGCGTACGCGCCGCCCTTGTTGAGGTAGTACCGACCGGTCCGCAGGTAGGTCAGGGCGGTGGTCACCCCGCCCTGCGCGCACGCGCGGCTCTCGGTGACCGCGTCCTCGGCCGGCGGGTTGTAGATCCCCCAGTGCTGGTGGGCGTCGACCACGCCGGGGAACGCCAGCCTGCCGCCGGCGTCGACCACGCGACGGGTGCCCCCCACGGGGATGCCGGGCGCCACGGCGGCGATGCGCCCTCCGCTGACGGCGATGTCCGCGGTCCGGGCGTCGTCACGGTCGTGGGTGACGACGCGGGCGTTCTTCACCAACAGGTCATACTCTGTCATCTCAGCCACGTCGGCCTCCTGCCGCTGTTGTCCTGAACTCCTCATGCGCCGATCACCCGGTTCTCCTCGGCCCAGAACACCAGGCGCCGCTGGGCGAACCGGATGATGAAGTGGGCGATCAGCCCCAGTACGGAAAGCACCACCAGCACGGCGAACATCCCCGCGATGTCGAAGTTGTAGTTGGTCTGCAGCAGGAGGTATCCCAGGCCCTCCTTCGCGCCGATGAACTCGCCGACGACGGCGCCGAGGATCGAGAAGACGATCCCGATGTCGAGACCGGCGAAGATGAAGGGGAGCGCGCTCGGCAGACGCACCATCCTGAAGACCTGGAACCGGCCGGCGCCGAACACCGTGAGCATCTGGATCCGGTCGGCATCGGCCGAGCGCAGCCCCTCGATCACATTGACCAGCATCGGGAAGAACGAGATCACCGCCGCCATGACGACCTTGCTCGTCATACCGAAGCCGAACCACACCACGAACAGCGGCGCGAGGGCCACCTTGGGCACCGTCTGGAAGGCGACGACGTACGGCATGAAGGTGCGCTCGATCAGCCGCACCTGCGAGATCGCCGTACCCAGCACCAGCGCCGCCCCCACGCCGAGGAGAAAGCCGTACAGCGACTCCAGCACCGTGACCTTCAGATGGCCCCAGAACAACGGGTCGCCCAACTGCGCCAGCAGGGCGTCGAGGATCTGGGAGGGGCGCGGCAGCACGTAGTCGTCGATCCCGAAGGCGGGAACGGCGAACTCCCAGGCCAGCACGACGATCGCGAAGACGCCCGGAACCAGCAGCAGTTCGGGGCGTTCCCTCAGGTCCACTCGGAAGCGTTTCATGAGTCGATCACCCAGGTGGCGTTGAAGTGTCTGCGGATCCGGCCCACATGGGCCCCGGCCCGGTCCGAGGCCATGGCGCCGATCGAGCGCGGGCGTTCCAGCCCGATGTCGACGATCTCGGCGACCCGGCCGGGACGGGGACTGAGCACCACCACCCGGTCGGAGAGGAAGACCGCCTCGGGGATGGAGTGGGTGACGAACACGATCGTCTGGCCGCTCTCCCGCCAGATCCGCAGCAGTTCGACGTTCATGTACTCGCGGGTCAGGGCGTCCAGCGCACCGAAGGGCTCGTCCATCAGCAACACGGCCGGGTCGTGCACCAGGGCCCGGCAGATTCCGGCGCGCTGCTGCATCCCGCCGCTCAGCTCATGCGGGTACTTGCCCTCGAAGCCGTCGAGGCCGACCATCCCGAGCAGCCTCTCGGCCCGCTCCCGGTACACACGGGCGTCGAGCTTCCGCACCTCCACGGGCACCATCACGTTCTGCAGGATCGTGCGCCACGGCAGGAGGGTGGCCGCCTGGAAGACCATGCCCACTTCGGGCAGCGGCCCGGTCACGTCGCGGCCCGCGACACGGACCGTCCCCTCGCTCCCGCGGACGATCCCGGCGAGGATCTTCAGCAATGTGGTCTTGCCGCACCCCGAGGGCCCGACGACCGAGACGAACTCACCGCGCCGGACAGTGAAGGTGATGTCCGAGAGTGCGTGGGTCGGCCGGGACTTGCGCGGCCGGTAGATCTTGTGCAGTCCGTCGACTTCGATCCAGCGGTCTTCGTCCATAGCGGCTTCCTGATCTCCCTGCCGGCGGCGTCGGGTCGCTCACTGTTCGGCGGCTTTCGCCTTCTCGATCACGGCCGCGTTGTCGAAGTCGTTGGCACCCTGGAGCAGGCTGTCGTCCCACAGCTCCGCGAGATCGATGTCCTGGGTGATCTGGCCGGACGCCTTGGTGTAGGCGACCGTCTTGTTCCACTCCGCTTCGCTGATCGCCCCCCAGTTGCTGAAGCTCTCGGGCTCACCGGCGGCGGGGACGGCGGTCCTGATCCACGCGTCGAGGCTCCTGCTGTCGTCGCCGACGCGGTCGTCGGCCTTCTTGCCGGTCAGCAGCCGGGGGAAGACCTCGTAGCCGTCGCGCATGGCGGCCTCGGGGTTGACGGCGGAGAAGAGCAGTGCCTTGTACGAAGCGCGCAGATAGCGCGTCAACACGTCCTTCTTCTCCTTCAGGGTCCTCTCGGTCACCGCGAAGGTCAGGGAGCGGATGCCCTCGAAGGCCTCGGAGTTGTCCAGGTAGCGGAACTCTGCGCCGGTGTTCTCGATCGTGGTGTACGCCTGCGTGAACAGCGCGAGCACGTCGACCTTGCCGTCCTCCAGCGCGGACAGGGCCTGCGCGCCCACACCGACCGGCAGTAACTCGACGTCCTTGGCCGCGTCCAGTCCGGCGTCGCCCGCGTACGCCCGGGCGTAGATGGCCGAGCCGGAGGCGAGGCTGATGACCCCCACCTTCCTGCCCTTGAGATCGGCAGGGGTCTTGATCTCGCTGTCCGGCCGGACGGCCATGCGCCACGGCCAGTTCCGCACCAGACCGCCGACGGCCCTGACGGGGACGCCCTTCTCCCGCGCGGCGAGGATGGCTCCCGCGTCGGCCGGAGTGATGTCGGCGCTGCCCGAGGCGACGGCCTGGACCGCGGCGACCGAGCCGTCGGTGTTGATCACGTCGACCTTCAGCTTCTCCTCGGCGAAGTAACCCTCGGCGTCGCCCACCGCGTACGTGGCGACCTCCTCCTTGGGAGCGACCACGGCCGAGGGGATGGCGACGTTGAGCGTCGCCGGGGCACCTGACGTGCCTCTGGGCGACGACGAGGACGCTGAATCCCCTCCTCCGCAGGCGGAAAGCGCGGCGAGGATGGCAAGGGCGGCGGCACTGACGCCGAGCCGCTGGGAGTGCTTCATATCCGGCACCTCTCTCGATCCGGTGGACTGATCCGGGTGGACTGATGCGGGTGGACTGATCCCGTGGGTGACCCGGTGGGCCATGGGTGGGGAGCTGTCGCGCTGTTCGTCGGCCGCCGGGCCGTACGCCCTGGCGGTCCTCACCGAAGAGCCACCGGGAGGTGTCGACCGGCCCGGCGGCAGACCTCCAGAATGTCGGAGGCGAACAAGAGGCGGAAGAACGACTCGTGGGTGCGCCCGGCGTGCTCGTGGAGCGTGGCTCAGCCGCGGCGCTCGATGGCACACTCCTTCACGGTCAGCGCCCGAGCGTCGCCGGCCACCCTGCTGCACACGACACGAGACTTCGAGTCCCCGTCGGCGGTGCGCCAGACTTCCGTGAGGACGATGCCGTGGCCCTTCCTGTCGCCGAAGAGCGGCGCGTCGGTGAAGTCGATCGTGCCCGTGGCCATGCCCTGAAGCTTGACGGTTCGGAGGTTCACCCAGGTCGCCGCCCGGCTCTGCGGGGCGTTGTCGAGGGAGGCCGCCCAGTACAGGGCCTGCGTCGCGTCGTGTGACAAGGCAGTCTGGCCGCTGGCGAACGCGGGCGTGTCGGGGCCGACACGCTGCTCGTCGAGCCCCGGAAGGTAGGTGCGGGCGTCCTTGTAGAAGTCCGTGTCACGGGCCGCCTTGGCCAGTTCGGCGAGCGCGGCGTGGTACAGCGTGACGTTGGGGGCCACGCCGTCCTCGCCCTGCGAGAAGTTGGCCTTGGAGAGGTCGTCGCCCGTGATGATGGACATCTTCTTCCCCGCACAACCGGGTTCCGTACCGAGCTGGGTCATCAGCGGGTCGACGTCCTCGACACGGCCCGCGAAGTAGATCACGGACGGTACGTGCGTCCCCCGGCAGAGCTCCTCGGTGTGCCGGCGGAACTCGGGCTTGCCGCCGCTGAGGGTGTATCGGCGCTCGGACAGCAGCGTGAAGCCGTACCTGTCGAGCATCCTCCCGCCGTAGCGCGCCTGCTCGGTGGTGTAGCGGTCGTCGGTCTTCTTGGTGTCCCGGGCCAGCACCAGGCCGTACTGGGTGCGGGCACGTGTACGCAACTGTTGGGCGATCAGACCGAGTTGGGCGGACTGCCACTCGTCGGTGGCGGCCAGGCTGAACCAGTTGGCGAAGTCGCGTGGCAGATAGGTGGCGGAGTTCGTCCCGGACACGACGGGCAGCCCGGCGTTCCTGAGTTTGAGAGTCGTCGCCGCACTGGACTTGAGGTCGCGTCCGGTACCGACGACGCCCACCACTGTCGGGTCCTTCGCCGCGTACGCCGCTATGGCGTCGGCCATGTCGGTCTGGTGGTGCAGATCCACGCCGCCGTTGGCGACCAGGACGCGCAGCTTCACGGGGAAGGTGTCGTTGATGACGGCCTGCGCCAGGTACACGCCCGCCAGTTCCTCCAGGCCCTTCACCGGTGAGGAGCCGCCGTCGGGGTCGGCGCTGAGCGGGCCCGCGTACACCAGGGTGACGTAGCCTCGGTCGTCGCCGAGGACCTCGTCGTTCTGCCGGGCGATACGATCTTCCAGCTCGGCGAGGGTCCAGGGCGCCCCGCTCCTGTCGGTCTGTGCCTTGGTGTCCGGTTCCTTGGCGTCGTCCGGCAGCCAGTCGGCGAAGCGCACGTCGCCCGTGGCGATCCCTATGCACTCCGTACCGCCGTCGGGCGCGGGTCTGCGTTCCGTGTCCCGGTTGGCGGACAGGACGGACGAGGAGCAGTACTCCTTGGAGAGTCTCTCGGCGCGCCAGGCCGTGGTCGCGGCGGTCAGGACCAGCACCAGGGCGAGGGTGTGCAGGGCCCAGACCATGCGGGCGACCGAGGGCCGTGCGGGAGCCTTCACACAGTGCCGCTGTCTGTCCGGGAGACGTCTCAGCTCGTCCCGGGGGAGGGGGATCTTCAACACCCAGGGCAGAACGGCTCGTTCACGGCTCGGTGACTGTTCCGCGCGCAGGTTCCTCGCCCACTCGTCGTACCAGCCCCGCAACCGGGTCTGGAACCCCTGCTGGTCCGGCCCGTCGGCACGCGTCCCCTGGACGACGCTGCGCTCCAGTCGCCGTACGTCGTCAGCGCCCACGGCCGCGACGAGGAGCAGCGGATCCAGTTCGCTCCGGCGGCTGCGCACGTCGCTGACGGCTTTGATCAGCTCGATGCCGCCGTTGTCCGTGCCGGCCCCCGGTACGAACAGCAGCGGCGGTCGCAGCCGTTTGAAACCGCGCAGATCCCAGCTGCGCCGACGGTGGTTGTCCCGCAGGTCCTCGAACAGGGCCAGCACGTAGAGCTGGAGCTGGAACTCGTGGCCCGCCTTCAGCGCCTCCGCCACGTCGTACGCGCGCGCCGCGATCGCCTTCCAGGAGCGGACCGGCCGCAGCAGCGAGACCTCGGTGGGACGGTCCTGCGCCGCTGCCCTGAGGAAGGTCGTGGTCATGAACCAGCGGCTCTCCCGGCGCAACCACAGGAAGATCGGCGCGCGCCCCGGCAGTACGTAGTTGAGCACCGCGAGCAGCAACAGAAAGCCGACGCCTGACGCGACCGCCATGTACCAGTCGCTTCGGGCGAGGAGCGCGGCAAGCACCGTCACCAGGCTGGCCGGGAGTATGTGCGCCATGTCGAACATGGGCAGCCCCGAATGCCAGCGCGCGGCCCCCTCGGGCCGCCACCGCTGTCTGGCCAGCTGGTTCAGCAGAGCCTGCGCGGGATCATGCCCGGCCTCAGGTGCCGCGGATCCGGCCGGCGGACCGGGCCAGTCGGTGCCCAGTGCGCGGACGGCGTCCTCGATGGCGTGCACGAGTCGAACGCGCGGGAACGCGTACCGCCGGTAGATCGAGCGCCGGTTGCCCCAACGCCTCGGATCGCCGAGTTCGCGCACGAGACGCGCGGCCCGCAGGATCTCCGTCGGGCCTTCCTGTGCCGGGGGCGCGACGGCGCAGCGTGTTCCGTGTGTGTCCTGCCCATCGCGCAGTTCGGTGACAAGACGGGTGACCTGAGCGTCGTCGGCTGCTTCCTCGGCGTGCAGGACCACGACCGGCATCGGCGGCTCACTGGTGCGGAAGTCCCTGACGAGCGTTTCCAGCTGCCGTTGAACCTCGATCCCGCCCTCGGTCGACATCCCGGGATGATCCGCCGAGCAGGTCGGCAGTCTGTCACGATCCCCGTTGCGCATTTCCGTTCCCCCCGGTCAACTACGGCCACCAACAAGGTCAATTGACTTCCTGTGGGACAGAAGTGGTTTCCCTCGTACCTACGTGCACTAAACGAACTCGAAGGCGGCGAAACGGCAACCCCGCGCAGGGAGGTGCGGATCCACTTGTGGAGGGCCGGTGCGCAGGCCGCTACGCGGCGCCGTTCCAGTCGTACGGCCCGCCGCCGCGCCACTCGATCAGCTCGGGATCGTCGACGGCCCGGTCCTCGGTGGGCAGGCCGGCATCGCGCAGAAGGTCCAGCACGTCGAACAGGCTGTACGCGGTGCCCACGTCCTCGCCATGGATCGTCACCTGCCGTCCACCGTCCGGCGAGGGCGGCAGCACCACTACAGGGGCGTGGCTCTCCATGCCACCACAATGCACTGGAACCGGCCGCCACGCAGTTCCACAGCCCCGGTCGGGTGCGCACGGCAGCGAGACGGCGGCGAGTGGGATTGCAGTTGCCCTCTGGAATGTAGTACTTCTTATACATGAGCGAGCAGGTGCATAACAGGTTGGCGATGGTGCGTGCCGAACGGAAGGTGTCGCGCCAGAGCCTGGCCGAGGCGGTGGGGGCGCACTACCAGACCATCGGCTACATCGAGCGGGGGCAGTACAACCCGAGCCTCGACCTGGCGCTGAAGATCGCGAAGCACTTCGAGCTGCCGGTGGAGGCGTTGTTCTCCCTCGAACCGTTCCGGCCGCTCACGGACGAGGTCTACGGGAGGAAACAGCCATGACGGCGACGCGGATGACCGGCTACGACCGGAGCATGCTGAAACTGATGAACGACCCCGCGGGGCGGCCGCTGTACGCCACGGCCGCGCGCCGGCGGGTGGTCGTGGCTGTGCATGTCGCGCTCACCGTGGCCATGGAGGCGCTGATGGCCTACATCTACCTGGCGAACGCGGAGCCCCTGTGGGCCATCATCGCGACGGCGGTACTGCTGCTGCCCTGGATGGTCGCCACCGGGGTGATCAACGGCGCCACCCGCGGCCTGCTGGAACTGCGCGAACGGGCCTTGGACGAGCGCCAGTCGGCCGAACGCCGCCGGGTCCTGGCCGTTTCCCACAGGGCGATGACCCTGCTGCTGGCCTCGGCCGCGGCCGGCCTGCTGATCGTCGGCGGGGTCGGTGGCGACGCGCTGAGGGCGTACGTGGCGCCCGTACTCATCGCCGTCCTCGTGACCCATTGGCTGATGCCGTTGTGGGTGGCCGGCCTCATGGCCCAGGACGAGCCGGTCGAGGACGAGGCACTGGCGGGTTAGCCGCCGGATTCTTGGCCACAGCCACAGCCACAGCCACAGCCCCATGCCCGCTGACCGGGCACGGGGCCACGCAGGCCGGGTCAGAGAGCCGCGGCGGCGGCATGGAGGTTCTTGGCGGCCAGGGCGAGTCCTTCGGTCTGGGAGTAGGCGGCGTCCTCGTGCTCGATGTTCACGGCCATGTCCGGGTCGATCTCGGCGAGGGCGCGCAGGAACTCGGTCCAGTAGGGGACGTCGTTTCCGATGCCGACGGCGACGAACTTCCACGCCGGGTTCTCCGGCCAGGCGTTGCACCAGAACCCGTAGCCGGTGGGCACCTTGCCGGGCACGTCGGCGGGCACGCGGGTGAACGACGTGTCGAGTACGCCGCGGATGTCGGCGCCCGGGCAGAGCGTCGCGTCCTTCGCGGCGGCGTGGAACACCAGCGGGCCCAGCCACTTGATGCACGCGACCACGTCCATGCCTTGCCACATCAGGTGGGACGGGTCCATCTCGGCACCGATGTTCGTCGTGCCGACCTCGTCGACGAGCCGCTTCAGGGTGACCGGGGAGAAGACCAGGTTGTGCGGGTGCATCTCGATGGCGACCCGGACGTCGTTCGCGCGGGCGAGGCCGTCGATCTCCTTCCAGAACTCGACGGCCACGCCCCACTGGTAGTCGAGGACGTCCATGTAGACGCCGTCCCAGGGGTTGACGACCCAGGAGGGGTACTTGGCGTCGGGGTCCGAGCCCGGGGTGCCGGACATGGTCACGATGTGCTTCACACCGAGCAGGCCCGCGAGGCGGATGGTGCGGCGAAGGTCGTCGGCGTGCTTCGGGCCGACCCCCGGGAGCGGGTTGAGGGGGTTGCCGTTGCAGTTGAGACCGGTCAGTTCCATGCCCCGGTCGGCGAAGGCCGCAAGGTACTCCTCGCGGGCGGTGGCCGAGGACAGCAGCAGGTCGACCGGGCAGTGGGGGGAGGGGATGAAGCCGCCGGTGTTGACCTCCACGGAGGTCAGACCGTTCTCCTTGAGGATGTCGAGGGCCTCGGTGAGGGTCCGGTCGTGCAGGCAGGCGGTGTAGGCGCCGAGCTTGAGAGGCATGGGATCGCTCCTTGGATGCGGGTGGTCAGACGGCGGGCGGAACGGGGGTGGCCGCGCCGCCGCCGAGGGAGGAGTCGACGACCGCCTGGATGATCTCCATGGTCCGCAGCGCGTCGGCGAAGGTGGCGCAGGCCGGCAGCGGGTCGGCGACGCCCGCGATCCGGTCGAGGAAGGCCCGGGCCTGGAAGGTGAACATCTCGGCGTTGCCGCCGCCCACACCCGGCGCCTCCATCGGGTAGCCGCCCGCGAAGTACGGCAACTGCGGGCCTGCGATGATCTGGCGGGCGCCGCGCGTGCGGGCCTCGGGCTGCGCGTCGTCGAAGAGGTACTCGGCCGGCCGGTGCTGGTCGAACGCGGCCCGGCCGCCGAGGCCCAGGACGTCGAAGGAGAGCCCGTTGGGCAGGCCGAACGCGGTGCGGGACACCGAGATGGTGCCCACCAGGCCGGACTCGAAGCGAGCGGTGAAGGACGCGGTGTCCTCGTTCTCGACCTCGCCGAACTCGTCGGAGACGGGAGCGGCGTTGTGCCCGACGACCGCGCCCAGCGGCAGGGGCCGCTTGGGGATCTGCGTCGACAGTGAGGCGCCGGAGACCGCGGCGATGGGACCGGCGATGTACTCGGCGGCGTCGATCACGTGTGCGCCGATGTCCCCGAGCGCGCCGGAACCGGGGCCTCCCTTGTACCGCCAGCTCAGCGGCACGTTCGGGTCGGTGGCGTAGTCGCACCAGTACCGGCCGCTGAACAGCGTGAGATCGCCGAGCTCGCCCCGCTGTACGTGATCACGGATCGCCGCGATGGCGGGGGAACGGCGAAAGGTGTACCCGACGGCGGTCACCACGTCGGCGGTACGCTCCAACTCGGCCATCGCACGCGCGTCTTCGAGCGATCCGGCCAGTGGCTTCTCGCACAGCACGTGCTTGCCCGCCGCGACCAGCGCCTCCGCGATCGGGCGGTGCAACGCGTTGCCCACGACGATGCTGACGGCGTCGATCGTCGGGTCCTCGACGACGGCCTCCCAGCTCGGCAGCGCCCTCTCGAACCCATAGCGACGGGCGGCGTCCTCCCCGAGTTCGATGTTGGCGTCGGCGATCGCGGCCAGCCGGACCGGCGGCAGGCCGGCGTCGAAGACCGTGTTGACGTTGCGGTATCCGGCGGCGTGGCTGCGGCCGGCCATACCGGCTCCGATCACCGCGACGGAAAGCGGTTTGGCGGACGTGGTCATGGCGGTGCCTTCCAGAGAGATACGAAGAGATACGAACGGGGTTGAGGGAGGCCGAAGGGGCTCATGACCACGGCCGTCAGGACCAGCCGGCCAGGTATTCGTCGATCTTCTTCCGCATGAACGCGGAGGATTCCTTGGCTCGTTCCTCCCAGGCGAAGACGCAGGCGGTGAGGGTGCCGTCGAAGTCGTTGGCACGGAGCTCGCGGAAGAGTTCGTCGAAGTCGACCTCGCCCTCGCCCATGTCGAGGTGCTGGTGGATGCGGGCGGGGGTGCCGGGCGGGTTGAGGATGTAGCGGTTGCCGGAGGAGGCGGTGTGGTCGAAGGCGTCGGCCAGGTGCACATGGGTGAGCAGGTCACCGGCGTACCGGACGATGCCGGGGGCGTCGTTGCCGATGTGGAAGGTGTGCGGGGCGCAGTAGAGGAAGGTGACGTGGGGGTGGTTGATGCCGCGGATGAGGTTGACCGCGTCGTAGCCGTCCTCGATGAAGTCGTCCGGGTGGGGTTCCAGGGCGAGCTTGATGCCCTCGCGTTCGAAGAGCGGGAGCAGTTCCTCCATCGAACGCCAGAACTGCGCTTCGCTGCGCTCGGCGGCCTCCGGGCGGCCGTTGAACTCGGAGATCATGCTGTCCACGCCGAGGTCGGAGCAGATCTGGATGGCCCTCTTCCAGTAGCGGACGGCCGCCTGCCGGTCGTCCTCGTCCGGCCCCGACCAGCGGAAGAGAGGCAGCATTGACGAGATCCGGACGCCCGCCGCGTCCAGGGCCTTGCGGAACTCGCGGACCGTGCCGTCGTCGACCCGGGGGTGGCGGAAGAAGGGGATGAAGTCCTCTCGGGGCGAGAGCTCGATCCATTCGTAGCCCAACTCCGCTACTACGGACGGGAGTTCGAGGAGCGGGACGTGCCGGATCATGTACGGGTCGAGTGCGATCTTCACGAGAGAGTGCCTTCCGGTGAGTCATTGGGGGCGGAGCGATGACCATCACGCCGTGTCCGCACGGCGGTTCGCTCGGGTCCGGAGGCCGGCGGTGTCTCCACTGCCCACGCGGCCTCGGCTTGTCGGGTCACGCTCGTCACCGAGTGCCCTTCGCGGCGAACTTCGCGACCGTCTCGACGTTGGACTTGTCCACGAAAGCCGGACCGGTCAGCACCGGGGCCTCGCCGCCGCCCATGTAGTTGCCGTTGTTCCTGTACAGCCACAGCGCGTCGACCGCGAGGTAACCCTGCAGGTAGGGCTGCTGATCGACCGCGAACTCGATGTCGCCGTCCTTGATCGCGGCGACGAGGTCCTTGTTCAGGTCGAACGTGGCCACCTTGGCCTTGCTGCCCGCGTCGGACAGCGACTGCACGGCGGTCAGCGCGAACGGGGCACCCAGCGTGACCACCTGGTCGATGGAGGAGTCCTGCTTGAGCTTGGCCGTGATCGTCGACTTCACCGACGGCATGTCCGTGCCGTTGACGTAGAGGTTCTCCGTCTTGCCCTCGAACGTCTTCTTCACGCCCGCGCAGCGCTGCTCCAGGCCGACGTGTCCCTGGACCTGGACGACACAGATGGCGTGCTTGGCGCCGGTCTCGTTGAGCCTCTTGCCGAAGGCCTGGCCGGCGACGGACTCGTCCTGTCCGAAGAACTCCAGCATGCCCTGTTGCTTCCACTGGTCCATGCCTGAGTTGAGGCCGACCACGGGGATGCCTGCCTTCTCCGCCTTGGTCACGACGCTCTTCATGGCATCCGGCTTGGCCAGGGTGACCGCGATGCCGTCGACCTTCTGGTCGATCGCGTTCTGCACCAGGTTCGCCTGGTTGGCGGCGCTCTCGTCGCTGGAGTAGATGAGCTTGACGTTGTCCTTGGCCGCGGCCGCCTCGGCGCCCTTGCGGATGATGTCCCAGAAGGTGTCACCGGCCGGGGCATGGGTGACCATCGCGATGGTCATACGCGGCGTACTGGCCTTTCCGGCCGACGCCACGGTCCCGCCCTCTTCGGACTTCTTGCCGCCGGAGCTGCTGGAACAGCCCACGAGAGTGAGCGCGGCCGCGGTGGCCACGGCCACGACGGGGCTGATTCTGCGGGCGCGGGGGAGGGATGTGCGGTTCATGGTTCGTGCACCTCACTGTGCAGCTGAAGGCCGGCTTCGTTGGAACGACAGGACAATTTAAAGCGCTTTAAGTCCTGGTACTATCGGCTCGTTTCGTGATCGTGTCAAGGGTGTTGCGCGAGGAGATTGCCGCCGGGGGGTGCGACTGGGCGACGGGGGTCCGGGCGAGCCATCCCCCCGGCGGGGCGCCGATACGGTGCGTCAGTGCACCGACGAGTGCGACAGCCGGCCTCACCGGCGGCTGTTGTCCCGTGGCCGCCACCATGGTGGACTGTGCGGAGTCCACCGCTTTCACGCGCGGGAGACCCGCGTCGGGCCGGTCCCGGAGAACTCGGCGACCTGCGCCGGGCCGATGGTCGAGCGGAGTCACCGCCCGCTCTCGGAGAGCCGGATCAGCGTCTGCTGGCCGGATGCGACGAGTGACCTCCGGTTCCCCAGGACTCCGAACACCTCCAGTTGGCACACGGTCAGTGTCCGCCCCGACTTCAGTACCGTTCCCACGGCCTCGATGTGGTCGCCCACGGCGGGTGCGAGAAGGTTGATCTTGTATTCGACCGTGAGTACCGAGGTGTCCTCGGGAAACAATGTGAAGGCCGCGTAACCGCCCGCGCTGTCGGCGATGGCACTGGTGGCGCCCGCGTGGAAGTAGCCGTCCTGCTGGGTCACTTCGGGCCGGCCGGGTAGCACGATGTGTACACAGCCCGGTGCGATGTGCGTGATGCGTGCACCGAGATGAGTCATCAGTCCCTGGCGTTCAAAGCCGGCCTGGACGCGCGCCCGCACCTCGGGGCTTGCCTGCTCCTGCTGACTCTGGTCTTCCATGGCTCTCCTTGAACGGTCGTCTCAGCTGGTCTGGTGCACAGGGGCGCTTGCCGAATGGCGATCATCATGGCGCGCGCGACCTCGAACGCACAGGTGCGATCCGCCAGTAAACAGACGGATATGTGCGCCGCGGAAATGAAATTGCCCTTTCCGGTGGGGAGTTGTCCGCGCACGGCCTCTTGACGCCGCACTTCGCGGCTGGATACTTGCGGACATCGGGTTTCCGGAGCCACATGGACGGTTCGTTCGACAGGTGGCTGAATTCCTGCCGTCCCTTACTGGCGCCACCCCCGTTCCATATCTCGAACAGTGCGTGTCGTACCGCTCAAGGCTTTTCCCCCGCTATGGGCTACTCACGTTCGGAAACAAGGAAGTGGTGAAATACGGTCCTGAATTCCCGCGGCCCTCGCGAGCGGACTGATCACGCCGTCATCCCCACACCCGACGGCCCACCCCCCACAGGAGGAACTCCTCAATGAGTCCACGACGGGCGCCGAAGCCCACTGAGCGACGGACCATACCCTGGCGCAACAGGGCGGTCGTGGCCGCGCTGGCAGCCGCCGTGCTGGCCGGTCCCGGCGTCGCACAAGCCGCCCCGCAGGCCGCCCCGCAGGCCGAGGAACAGGTGGCAGCGGCCACCATCACCTGGACCCTCGAACGAGCGAGCAACCCCACCCAGGACCAGCAGACGGCCTACAACCTCATCACGGCGGCCATGAACGCCGCGGTGGCCCGCTACAACAACCTCAGCGACCTGGGCAAGAGCATCACCGTCCGCTACGACCCGAGCGTTCCCACCGCTGACGGCAACATCAACGGGACCATCCGCTTCGGCAACCGCAGCTACATGACCGAGCGGACCGCCCTCCACGAGATCGCCCACACCATCGGCGTGGGCACGAGTTCGGGCTGGTCCCGCCTCGGCGGCGGCGGGACCTGGAGCGGCTCCCAGGCCACGGCACTCGTCAAGCAGTTCGATGGCTCGGGCGCCACGATCTCCACCGGTGGAGGGCACTTCTGGCCCTACGGCCTGAACTACGACAACGAGTTCTCGAACACGGCAGCCGATCGTCACGTCCAGATCGTCGCCGCCATGGTGCGTGACGGTTTGTGACCCCTCAGGGCTGTGCCCGGGAACGTCGATCGCTCCCGGGCACGCCGACCTGCCCACGCGGCCCGCAGCGGTGATCCCGTCATGTGGAACCGCTTCGTCCTCCTGGGCCGCTTCCGGTGACCGCCGGTGTCTCCTGCAACGGAAAGCGACACGCCGCCGTGTGGGGCTGCGCACCGAGCGGGGCCACCGGGACGGCATCGGCGCATCCGTCCTCCGCACGCCGGCAGCGGGTCCGGAACCGGCGCCCGGAGGGCGGGTCGGCCGGTGAGGGGATCTCACCGGTGAGCAGGACGCGCTCCCTCTGCGCCGCGCCCTTCGCGGTGAGGGAGAGAGCCGCGGAAGCACGTGACAACCTCGGCTTCGACGGCCGTCCGACCCAACTCCTCGTCCAGGCGGACGAGTCGGCCATGGAGCGCGTCCACTCGGTCCTGCCCGGGACGATCGCGGCGGGAAATCCCGGCCTCGTCAAGATCAGCCGACCCTCGGACGCACACCCGCTTCCGTGGTCCCGGCGCCCAGCGGGAAGTGGCACAGTCCCTGGTGCGGCTCCTGCCCGGTGTCCGCCGTGCCGTCACGGGTGACTGCCGGGGGAGCGTGCTCGGCACACCGCTCCTCGCTCTTCCAGCAGCGAGTCCGGAACCGGCAGCCCGACGGGATGTCGAACGGGGAGGGGATCTCCCCGCGCAGCCGGATCTCCTCCCCGTTCGACGCCCCGGACACATCGAGGGCGGGCGCGGCCGACATCAGGGCGGCGGTGTAGGGGTGCAGCGGCCGGTCGAAGACGTCCTCGGTGCGGCCGTGTTCGATGACCTTGCCCAAGTACATCACCGTCACCCGGTCGGAGATGTATCGGACCACCGACAGGTCGTGGGAGATGAAGACGTAGGAGACGCCCAGCCGCTCGCGCAACTCCGAGAGCACATTGAGCACTTGGGCCTGCACCGACAGGTCCAGCGCCGACACCGGTTCGTCACACACGATCAGGTCGGGACCGAGGGCCAGCGCACGGGCGATGCCGATGCGCTGCCGCTGCCCGCCGGAGAACTCGTTCGGATAGCGGTCTGCGTCGCTCTCCCGCAGTCCGACCAGGGACAGCAGTTCGCGCACCCGCCGCTCCCGGTCCCGCGCCCTGGGCACGATGTCGCGGTGGGTGCGCCACGGCTCGCCGATGAGGTCGGCCGCGGACATCCGGGCGTTGAGCGAGGCGAACGGGTCCTGGAACACCATCTGCACCCGCCGCCGCCACGCCAGCAGTTCCTTGCCCTTCAGGGCGAACGGATCGGTGCCGTCGAAGCGCACGGTTCCCGAGTCCGGCCGCTCCAGCCCGAGGACCACCCGGGCCAGGGTCGACTTGCCGCATCCGGACTCGCCCACCAGGCCGAGGGTTTCCCCGCGCCGGAGAGTGACGTCGACCCCGTCCAGCGCGGTCAGGCGTCGGCGGCCGTGGCCGAACGACTTGGTGACGCCGCTGACGTCGAGCAGCGGCGGGGCGGTGGCCGGCGCCCCGCCGCGCGGGTCGGCGGCGGTGGCGTCGGGCAGGGGGGTCTCAGGCATGGTCGAGCTCCTCGGAGAAGTGGCAGGCGGCCGTACGCCCGGCCCCGACGGACACCTGCCGGGGACGCTCCCGGACGCAGACCTCCCGGGCCATCGGACACCTGGCCTGGAAGACACAGCCGGACGGGATCGCGCTGAGCTCCGGTGGGCTCCCCGGTACGGCGGGCAACGGGCGCCCCCTGACGGCGTGTTCGGGCACGGAGTCGAGCAACCCCTTGGTGTAGGGGTGGCGGGGGCGGGCGAACACCTCCGCCACCGGGCCGGTCTCCACCACGTTGCCCCCGTACATCACCACCACGTCGTCCGCCCGCTGGGCCACCACCGCCAGGTCGTGGGTGATCAGCACGAGCGCCATGTTCCGCTCGGTCTGCAGGTCCCGCAGCAGCCGCATGATCTGTGCCTGCACGGTGACGTCGAGCGCGGTGGTGGGCTCGTCGGCGATCAGCACATCGGGGTCCAGGGCGACGGCCATCGCGATCAGCAGCCGCTGGCGCATACCGCCGGAGAACTGGTGCGGATACGAACGGGCCCGCAGCCGAGGCTCGGGGATGCCGACCCGGCGCATCAGCTCCACCGCCTCCTCCTCCGCCCGGCGCCGCGACAGCCCACGGTGGATCCGGAACGGCTCGGCGAGTTGCCTGCCGACCGGCTGCACGGGGTTGAGCGCGGCCAGCGCGTCCTGGAAGACGATCGACAGCACGGGCCCGGCGAGCTTGCGCCGCCCCGCCCTGCCCAACCTCAGCACATCGGTGCCGGACACCCGTACGGAGCCGTCCGTCACCTCGGCCATCGGGTCGAGCAGGCCGACGATGGACAGCGCGGTCATCGACTTCCCGCAGCCGGACTCGCCCAGCAGCGCCAGGGTGCGCCCCCGGCGCACGGAGAAGCCGACGCCGTCCACGGCACGGACCGTGCCGGAGGGGGTGTGCAGATCGACGCACAGCCCCTCGACTTCGAGCGCCGGACGGCCGGTCGCGGCGGGTCCGGACAGGGTGGACGGCTTCACGCGATCATCTCCGGGGGTACAGCGGCTCGGTCGCCGCGCCGCTTCCTGGGCAGGGTCAGCCGCCAGCGCTGGGCGGGGTCGGTGGCCAGGCGCACCCAGGCGGCGAGCACCGTGGCCGACACCGTGGTGAGCACGATGGCGACCCCCGGCAGCACCGCGATCCACCACGCCGTCTGGAGGTACTGGCGCCCCTGGGCCACCATCAGGCCCCAACTCACATCCGGGGGCTGGATGCCGATGCCGAGGAAGCTCAGGCTGGACTCGGTCAGCATCACGAAACAGAAGTCGAGCGTGGCCACGGTCAGCAGCGTCGGCAGCGCGATCGGCAGGATGTGGCGGACGATGATGTGCCGGCTCGGCGTCCCGAAGGTGCGGGCCGCGTCGACGAACAGACGGCTCCTGAGCTCGGCCGACTCCGCACGGGCGGTGCGCAGATAGACCGGGATGCGCGCCACGGCCAGGATCAGCACGATGTTCAGCGCGCTGGGCGCGAAGACGTACAGCACCACCACCGCGATCAGCAGGGAGGGGAAGCTGAGGATCACATCGGCCACGCGCATCGCGACGTTCTCGCGCACCCCTCCGTGGTAGCCGGCCCACATCCCCAGAGCGGAGCCGATCAGCAGGGAGCACAGCACCGCGGGCACCGCGACGGACAGTGTCGTCCCGGCGGCGTCCACCAACCGGGCCAGCACGCTGCGCCCCAGCACATCCGTGCCGAGCAGCCCGTAGAAGCCGTGGTCGAGGGAGGGCGGGCGCAGCGAGGCACGCAGGTCCTGGCGTACGGCCCGGTCGCCGATGAACAGCCGGCCGAAGACCGCGACGAGGAACACCAGGGCGAGGACGACGGCGGCGACGGCCGCGCCCCGGTCTCTGCCGAGCAGCAGCCACCAGCGGGGCGGACGGGTGCGCGACGGGGTGACCGCGTCGGTGGGACGGGAGGCGAGATCGGTCATGGTGGGTCCTTCGCTCACGCCGGCACCGCCTGGCGCACTCGGGGGTCGATCAGGGCGTGACAGACATCGACGAGGATGTTCAGCGCGAAGATCGTCACCGCGGTCAGCAGGACGGCGGCCTGCAACACCGCGAAGTCGCGCTGCAGAATCGAATCGATCATGAGCTTGCCGATACCGGGCCAGCCGAAGATGGTCTCCACCACCACCGCGCCGTTCACCAGGCCGACGGTGAGGTCACCGGCGACGGTCAGCACGGGGGTGGCGGAGTTGCGCAGCGCGTGCCCGAACACCACGCGCTTGGCGTCGGCGCCCTTGCTGCGGGCCACCTTGACGTACGGCGCGGACAGTGCGCCCACCATGCTGCCGCGGACCACCTGGACCAGCACGCCGAACGGGCGGATCAGCAAGGTGGCGATGGGCAGCACCCAGATCTCGGGGCCGCCCAGGGTGCCGGAGGTCGGCAGCAGGTCCAGGCCCACGCCGAACACCAGCACCCCCATGATCGCGAACCAGAAGTCGGGGATGCTGGCCGCGGTCATCGACAGCAGACCGGCGATCCGGTCGACGAGCGAGTTGGGCCGGTACGCGGCGAGGCTGCCGACCACGAGCGCGCCGAGGATCGCCAACAGCATCGTGACCCCCGCGAGTTGGAGGGTGACGGGGAACGCCTGGAGCACCATCGAGCCGGCCGACTCCCCGGTGCGCAGCGACGTGCCGAAGTCCAGGTGCACGGCGCCCGCGAGGTAGTCCCACAACTGCACCGGAACGGAGTCGTCGAAGCCGTGGGCGGCGGAGAACTCCGCGCGCTGCTGGGCGGTGGCGCTCAGCGGCAGATAGAGGTCGACCGGGTTGCCGGTCAGCCGGGCCAGGCAGAACACGCCCAGCACCACGAAGACCAAGGGGATCGCGCTGGAGACGACGCGTTTGCGCAGGAAGGACCCCATGTCAGTGCCTCCCCGCCGTCGCCGGGCGGACCTCGGACAGCCGCATCTCGTCCCCGGTCGCGGAGTCCGGCCGGTACCGCACGGACGGTGACAGGCCGAGCAGTCCGCGCATATGGGCCAGATAGGCGTACTGCGCGACCTCGGTGTTCTGGTGGGCGAGTACCGAGGCGAACGCCTTCTGGCGGTCCTTGCCGGAGCGGGTGTCCGCAGCGGCGATGCGCCGGTTCAGCTCCTGGGTGCCGAAGGTGGACTGGGGGCCGTCGCTCAGCAGGTACTGGCTGGTGGTGAAGGCCGCGTCCCCGGCCTGGTTGCCGTGCATGATCAACAGCGCCACCGGTCCGACGCCGCGGGGGAGCGGGCGCAGTTGGTACTGGAGGTGGGTGGCGGTGTCCGCCATGCGAATCCTCACGTTCAGTCCCACCTTCGCCATCTCGTACTGCAGCGCCTCGGCCACTTCGGCGATCCCGGCGAACTGGCCGTTGCGCGCGACGAGGGTGATCCGCCGGTGGACGGGGACACCGTCGGCCGCCGCCTGCTCGACCAGTGCACGGGCCGCGGACACGTCGTACGGGGTGGGGGTGAGGTTGTCGTTGTGCCCGACCACGCCGGGCGGGACGAGTTGTGCGGCGGGCTTGGCCAGTCCGCCCAGCAGGGCGTCGACGATGCCCTTGCGGTCGATGGCCATGCCGATCGCCTTGCGCACCCGGATGTCGTTCAGGGGTGCTTCGCGGCCGTCGAGTCGCAGGGCGGTCGTCTCGTTGTTGGGGTAGGCGACGCTGTTGTCCCCGGTGGCGTCCATCGGGTCCAGAGCCATCGCGATGTCGGCCTCACCCTTGTCGATCATGGCGGCGCGGACACTGGCGTCGCTGCGCCAGACGTACCGGGCCCGGGGGTAGGCAGGGGGCTTGCCCCAGTACTTCTCGTTGCGGGCGAGGGAGATCGAGACCCCGGTCTGCCAGGAGGTGACGGCGTAGGGGCCGGTCCCGACCGGGATGCGCACCTTGGCCTTGGTGCTGGTGGTCCGCGGCACGACCTCCACGAAGCTGAGCCGCAGCGGGAGGATGGGGTCGGCCTTCTCGGTGGTGACGGTCAGCCGGGTGGGGCTGACGGCGCGTACCTTGAGCTTCTCGTCCCCGAAGACATAGCCGTCCACGTTGCAGGCGAGATCGGAGTTGACGGCGCGGTCGATGGAGAAGGCCGCGTCCTCGGCCGTGAACGGCTGCCCGTTCTGGAAGTTCACGCCCGAGCGGAGGTCGAAGGTCCACATGGTGGGCTCGGTCTGCCGCCAGCCGGTCGAGAGCAGTGGTTCCAGCTTGCCGGTGGAGGGCTCCCGTTCAACCAGCGGTTCGGTGATGTTGGAACGGACCACGACGCCGGTCGCGGTCAGCGAGGACTCACAGGGCTCCAGGGTCGGGGGCTCCTGGGTGAGGACCACCCGCAGGGTGCGGCCGTCCGCGCTGCCCGCGTCACCCGCGGTGTCGCTGTTCGCCACGGCGCACGCGCTGGTCAGCAGCGTCATGCCCGAGATCAGAAGGGTACGGAGTCGGTGTGCCCGGCGTGGTCGCGGGCGTGGAAGGGAGGGTACGGAGAGCTTCATCGTCGGCGTATCTCCGAGGGTGCTGACGTGTTGCCGCCGGAGACGCGACCGCCACAGGGCTGTCTAT
Organism: Streptomyces sp. KM273126; assembly: GCF_004337435.2. Lineage (NCBI taxonomy): Bacteria > Bacillati > Actinomycetota > Actinomycetes > Kitasatosporales > Streptomycetaceae > Streptomyces > Streptomyces sp. KM273126. The sequence goes on from NZ_SJXB02000002.1 coordinate 2,365,268, forward strand.
ACTTGCGTACCCGGTCTGCATTTGTAGACGCCGAAGCTAAGTGCGAGGTAGTGAGGCGTCAAGAGATCTCACAAAATGCGTCGGTCGAGCGAGGCTCCCGGCGATCCCACGACAACGGAAGCGGATACCCATGCTCTGTACGACACTCAGCCTCCGCCGTCCCCGCCCGGCAGGGGGAGCGGCATGACCGCGGCAGCGCACCACGGCACCGTCCTCCAGGTCTGCCCACTGCTGCCGTCCCTGGAGACCGCGCTGGCCGCGCACCACCACACCGTACGGCTGGCCGAACTGCCCGATCCCGAGGGCTATCTGCGGGACCACGGCGGCGAGGTGGCGGCCGCCGTGACCAGTGCCCGGATCGGGGTGCCGGACGGCCTGATGGACGCCCTGCCCGGGCTCGGCGCGATCGTCCACTTCGGCGTCGGTTACGAGACCACCGACGTGGCCCGGGCCCGGGCCCGCGGCATCGACGTCAGCAACACCCCGGACGTGCTCACCGACTGCGTGGCCGACCTTGCCGTCGGCGCCCTGATCGATGTGATGCGCCGGCTGTCGGCCGCCGACCGCTTCGTCCGCCGCGGCGCGTGGACCTCGGCCGCCTTCCCGCTGTCGGCCAAGGTGAGCGGGAAGCGCGTGGGCATCCTCGGACTGGGCCGGATCGGCCGCGCCATCGCCCGGCGGCTCGAAGGCTTCGGCGCCGACATCCTCTACCACTCGCGCACACCCGCCACGGATGTGGACTACGCCTACCTCTCGGCGCCCACCGCACTGGCCGCGGCCTGCGACGTGCTGGTCGTGGCTGTCTCCGGAGGCGGCGCCACCCAGGGCCTGGTCTCGGCGGACGTGCTCGACGCGCTCGGGCCCCAAGGCCATCTGGTCAATGTCTCACGGGGCAGTGTCGTCGACGAACCGGCCCTGGTGTCCGCCCTGGTGAAGGGCACGATAGCGGGCGCGGCCCTGGACGTCTTCGCCCATGAGCCCGAGGTGCCGCCCGCCCTGCTGGAGCTGGACAGTGTCGTCCTGCTCCCGCACATCGCCAGCGCCACGCATGAGACGCGCGAGGCCATGGGGGAGTTGGCCTTCCGCAACCTGCACCAGTTCATGACCGAGGGCACGCTCGTCACACCGGTACCGGTGGCGCCGGTACCCCGTACGGCGGGCTGAACGGCCCGCCCGCCGGCGCATCCGCGGTGCCGGGGTCACCGCGGATGCGCCCGCTCCAGTTCCTTCCGGGCTCGGAACATCGCGGCCACGATGCGCTCCCGGTGCTCCTCGCTCAGCCGGACCGTGGGAACGGAGCAGCTGATGGCGTCCTCGGCCGGACTGCTGTAGCGCAGCGCGAAACCGAAGCAGACCAGGCCCTCGATGTGCTCCCCGTCGTCGATCGCGTAGCCCCGCTCCCGGACGGTGCCGAGGTGTTGCCGCAGGGCGGTGTGGTCGGAGATGGTCCGCGCGGTGTACGAGGGGAGGACCGCGGGCAGTTCCCGCTCGAGGTATTCGGGGGGCTGCTCGGCCAGCAGCGCCTTGCCGAGGGCCGAGGCCTGCGCAGGCAGCCGCCGGCCCACCCGGCTGAAGGGACGCAGGTAGTGGCGGGACTCGCGGGTGGCCAGGTACACGATGTCGGGGCCGTCCAGCCGGGCGAAGTGGATGGTCTCGCCCAGCTCCTCCGTGAGCTGGTCCAGGACGGGACCGGCCAGGCTGAGCCGGGCGTCCGTGTCCAGGTACCGGGTGTCCGTGAGCAGCGCGCGGATGCCGATGCTGTAGAGGGAGCCGGTGCCGTCGGTGCGGACCCAGCCGCAGGCCACCAAGGTCTGGAGCAGGGCGTAGAGGCTGCTGCGGGGCACCCCGGTCTCTTCGGAGAGCTCCCGCAGCCGTACCTGGTCGGAGCTGCGGTTGGCGAGGATTTCCAGCACCTGGACGGTCCTCGCGGCGGACTTCACCTCACGTACTCCGCCCCCGCTGTCCGTGTCGGCGGGCCCGCTCCTTTCCCGCATGCGTCCTTCTCCGTTGCTCGCGCCGCGCGTGGTCGTCCGCCGTCGTCCCGAGGCGGACGCGGCGCCGGTCGAGTCTAGTGCCGAATCGCCGTCGGTATCGGCCGGATCATTGACAGTGCCACGCAATGCTGTCTACAAATGGAGACGCCAGCTACATATGAGGATGGTGTCATGGTCGGGACGGCTGAACGCATCGCCGAAGTCACGGTCACCCCCGTGGCCTTCCGGGACTACCCCCTGCTCAACACGGTGGGAGTGCACGAGCCGTACGCGCTGCGCACCATCGTCGAGCTCACCACGGAGAGCGGTGTCACCGGCATCGGTGAGAGCTACGGCGGAACCGTGCACCTGGAGAGGCTGCGCCGGGCCGCCGAGGAACTCGTCGGCCTGGACGTCTGGAGCCTCAACGACCTGATGGCGCGCGCCCGCCGAGCCCTCGGCTCGGACACGGCCGGCGGCGACGGTATGTCCGGCATGGTCACCGGCAGCAGCACCGTGGACCGTGTCGTCTCCCCGTTCGACGTGGCCTGCCTGGACATCCAGGGCAAGCTGGTGGGACGGCCGGTCAGCGACCTCCTCGGCGGCGCCGTGCGCCCCGCCGTGCCCTACAGCGCCTACCTCTTCTACAAGTGGGCCGGACACCCCGGCCAGGGGGACGACGACTGGGGCGCCGCCCTCGACCCCGAGGGACTGGTGGAACAGGCCCGCCGCATGATCGACCAGTACGGGTTCTCCTCCATCAAGCTCAAGGGCGGTGTCTTTCCGCCCGACGAGGAGATCGCCGCGATACGCGCTCTGCGGGCCGCCTTCCCCGACCTGCCCCTGCGGCTGGACCCCAACGCCGCCTGGAGCGAGGAGACCTCGCTCCGCGTCGCCCGCGAACTCGACGGAACGCTCCAGTACCTGGAGGACCCGACCGCGGGCATCGCCGGCATGGCGGCCGTGGCGCAGCAGACGGAGACACCCCTGGCCACCAACATGTGCGTGGTCTCCTTCAACGACCTCGCCCCCGCCATCGCCCAGGGCGCGGTGGGCATCGTGCTGTCCGACCACCACTTCTGGGGCGGCCTGCGTCGCTGCACCCAACTGGCGGCCATCTGCGAGACGTTCGGCCTCGGCCTGTCCATGCACTCCAACTCCCACCTGGGCATCAGCCTCGCCGCGATGACCCACCTGGCCGCCGCCACCCCCGGGCTGACCTACGCCTGCGACACCCATTGGCCGTGGAAGCGGCCGGACGAGGACGTGATCGCCCCGGGAGTCCTGGGGTTCACCGAGGGACGCGTCGAGGTGCCCACCGCGCCGGGCCTCGGTGTGGAGTTGGACCGGGACGCGCTCGCCCGGCTCCACCAGCAGTACCTCGACTGCGGGCTGCGCGACCGCGACGACACCGGCTACATGCGCCGTTTCGAGCCCGCCTTCGAGTGCACGACGCCCCGGTGGTGACCACGGCATGCGCATCATGCTCAACCACCGGATTCTGAGCCGGTTCGCCGAGCGGCTGAGGACACGGACCGGGGGCGGGCACGAGTGGCTGGCGGCCTCCGAGTGGGACCCGGAGCGGATCGCCGACGCCATCGCCGACATCGATGTGTACGTGGGCACGCGCCTCACCGAGGACGCCGCGCGGCGAGCGGAGCGGCTGCGGCTCGTCCACGTTGTCGGCGCGGGCTACGACGGCATCCCGCTGGAGGCGCTGCGGCCGGAGGTGACCGTGGCCAACACCCACCACCACGGCAGGTCGATCGCCGAACACGTCCTGATGTGCGTGCTGATGCTGTCCCGGCGTGTACTGACCGCCGATCAGGAACTGCGTGCCGGCCGGTGGCGGAACGTCGCCGTCGACCCCGCGCTGCCCTTCGGGGGCACCCTGCGGGGGCGGCGCGTCGGCATCATCGGATTCGGCGAGACGGGGACGGAGATCGCCCGGCTGTGCCAGGCGGTCGGTCTGGGCGTACGGGCCGTGCGCCGCGATCCGTCGGCCCTCCTGCCGGACGGACTGCGGCCGGACTGGGTAGGCGGTACGGACCGGCTGCCCGAGCTGCTGGCCGACTCCGACGTCGTCGTGGTCACCGTACCGTTGAGCCCCGCGACCCGCGGACTCATCGGACCGGCCGAACTGGCCTCGATGGGCCGCCACTGCTTCCTGATCAACGTCGCCCGCGGTCCCGTCGTCGAGGAGGAGGCCCTGTACGACGCGCTGTCGGTCGGCACCATCGCCGGCGCCGCCCTCGACGTGTGGTGGGCCGGACCGCCGCACGCACCCAGCCGCCTGCCGTTCCACACCCTGTCCAATGTCGTGATGACACCGCACAACTCCGGGCACACCGAGGAGACCTTCACCGCCCGCGCCACGGAGATCGCGGCCAACATCACCCGCCTGGAGTGGGGGAACCCTCTCACCAACGTGGTGCGCGCCGGCCGGGTCCCGGCCGCGCCCGGCGTCCTCGCCGGCCGCGAATCCCCCACGCCCCCGCACCGCTGCCCGCCGCCGCCCCGTCGCCCGACAAGGAGCCCTGACCATGTTCGAAGGCGTTCTGTTCTTCCCCGTCACCCCCTTCACCGCCACCGGGGAAGTCGACCACGATGCGCTGAGGAAACACATCGGCGCCGGGGTGGACGCCGGCCCCGGTGCCGTCTTCGTCGCCTGTGGCACCGGTGAGTTCCACGCCCTGGAGACCGAGGAGTACGCCCGGGTGGTGCGGACCGCCGTGGAGGTCGTGGGCGGCCGCGTCCCGGTCTATGCGGGAGCCGGCGGCGCCCTCGGCCAGGCCCGCGGTTTCGCCCGGCTCGCCGCGGAGGCCGGTGCGGACGGCCTGTTGCTGATGCCCCCCTACCTGGTCGAGGCTCCCCGCGCGGGCCTCGTCGCGTACACCCGCGCCGTCGCGGAGACCACCGGCCTGCCGCTGATCGTCTACAACCGGGGCAACGCGAGGTTCGACGAGGCGTCGGCCGCGGAGGTCGCCCGGATCCCCGCCGTCAGCGGTTTCAAGGACGGCACCGGCGACCTCGACCTCATCGCCCGCATTGTCCCGGCCGTGCGCGCCGAACTGGCCGGAACCGGCAAGGAGTTCCACTTCTTCAACGGGATGCCGACGGCCGAGGCCAGCCAACTCGCCTACCGGGCACTGGGCGTCGACCTCTACTCCTCGGCCGCCTTCGCTTTCGCCCCCGACATCTCACTGGCGTTCCACCGTGCGCTGGAGGAGGACGACCGGCAGCTCGTGGACGGTCTCCTGCGGACCTTCTTCCATCCGCTGGTCCGGCTCCGCCAGCGCGTACCGGGGTACGCGGTGTCGCTGGTCAAGGCGGGGGTGGCCCTGGAAGGGGGAACCGCGGGCCCGGTACGGCCGCCGCTGGTGCCGCTGACCTCAGAGGAGTGCGCGGAGCTGGAGGCCATCATCGCCGACGGCCGCCGCGCGCTGACCGCGGCCGGCTGACCGCCCCGAACAGCCTCTCGCGACGGCGGCGTTGCTCAGCGACGGGCAGCGGCTCGATGCCGGTCACGGCCTGACGCCAGTCACGGCTTGATGCCGACTCCGGCCCCCTGGCTGCACTCGGCGTCGGTGGCCGGTTCGCCTTCGGCCCCGGGCCCCCCGTCGTCGGCGGTCGGCCGCCGGCGGTCGCCGACGAAGATGCCGGGCTCGATCGGATCCGGATCCCTCACCGGCCCGGCCCCTTCCCCGCGCGCGTGGTGAGGACCATGTACGGCGCGACCCGGGTCTCCGCGGGCTCTGGGTTGCCGCTGTCGTGACGCTGTGGCGCCAGCGGCAGGTCGAGGTCGGGCGAGGCGAAGCCGGCCTGTGCGAGGAGCGCTTCGTAGTGAGTGAGGGAGCGGTAGTGGCAGGCTGTGGTGACGGTCGTCCCGCTCAGCCTCCGCAGGGTCGTGGGGACGGTGTCCCCGTCGGCGTAGACGGTTCCCGGTTCGCCGTAGCGGAGGGTGGAGAAGGCCTCGCCGATCGCCCGGGGGTTGAGATCCGCGAGGACGTAAGGCGCGCCCGGGCGCAGTACCCGGTGGATCTCGCGGGTCAGGTCCGCGAGTCTGCGGTCGTCCGGGTCGGTGCAGTAGACCAGGCAGCACACGACGGCGTCGACGTCGTCGTCCGCGATCCAGTGCAGGGACCTGCCGTCGAAGAGCCGGTAGCCGACGCGGGGGTGGGGCCGGTCGGCGCGGGCGATGTCGAGCATGGCGGAGGAGGGGTCGAGGCCGTGCACCGTGCACCCGCGTGCCTCGGCCAGGTGCACGGCGAGGACACCGGTGCCGCAGCCGACGTCGAGGATGACCTGACCGGTGCCCTCGGCGGGGCCGAGGCGCCGCAGCACCGCCGGGAAGATCAGCTCTCGGGCGAGTCTCATGTCGCGGTCACGGTAGGCGTCGGCCGCCTGCGTGGTGTCCCAGGGAAGGGGCGGGTGGGATTCGCTCACGGAAGGGCCTTTCGGGCGGTGGGTGGCGGTGCGGCCCACGCCGATGCTCTCGGCCGGTGAGGCGGGCCTTTCGGTGCCCTCCCCCTCCCACATCACGGACAAACTCGATCATTTCACCAACTGTCGTGCCTTTGTTCGGGGTTGCTCAGGTCAGCTCAGGGGCACTGCTGAACCCCTTGCATGTTCTATGTCATACAACATAACTTACTGAGCGGTAATCCTCTGGAGAACCTCCCCGTCCCGGACATCAGGAAGGCGGCGCCCGCCATGACCGGCAGCCGTGAGCGGATGGTCCTCAGCGCCGTGGAGTCACTGCGTGAGTACGGGGCGAGCGCCACGAGCATCGACCGGGTGCTCGCCCACAGCGGCGCCCCGAGAGGCTCGGTCTACCACCACTTTCCCGGCGGGCGGGCGCAGCTGATCGAGGAGGCGGTGGCGCTCGCGGGCGACTTCATCGCGGGACTGATCGACGCCGCCCTGCAGACGGACGACCCGGTGCAGGCGATCGACGGCGTGTTCGCGCTCTGGCGTGACCGGCTCGTCCGGAGCGACTTCAGGACCGGCTGCCCCGTCGTGGCGGTCGCGGTGGAAACCAACGACGACGCACCCCAACTGGCCCTCTCCGCCGCCACGGTGTTCGCCCGCTGGCAGCAGGCTCTCGCCGTCCCGTTCCTCCGGCACGGCCTGACGGAGGAACGGAGCAGGCGGCTGGCCGCGTTCGTCATCGCCGCACTCGAAGGCGCGGTGATCATGTGCCGGGCCGAGCGGAGCACCGCCCCTCTGGAGGCGGCCGCCGCCGAGATCCACGACCTGCTGGTCCAGGCCCTGCGCAACCGGCCCGACCCAGGTCCGGCACCGAGTCCCTGACCTGCCGAGAACCCCCGAAACCACCAGCCCCCTAGGGAGCCACCGTGCCCGCGCTCGACCGCCAGGACAACGTCTTCGTCCTCGATCTCGGAGACGACGAGAACCGCTTCCACCCCGACTGGATCGCCGCCGTCAACGCCGCTCTCGACGAGGTGGAGAAGACGGACGGGCCCCGTGCCCTGGTGACCGCCGCGCGAGGCAAGTTCTATTCCAACGGCCTCGACCTGGACTGGCTGTTCGCCCACGCCGACCAGCAGCAGGACTACGTCGTCTCCGTCCACGAGCTCTTCGCGCGGCTGCTCTCCCTGCCGTTGATCACGGTGGCCGCCCTGCAGGGGCACACCTTCGCCGCGGGCGCGATGTTCTCCCTGGCGCACGACTTCCGCGTGATGCGCGCCGACCGTGGCTACTGGTGCCTTCCCGAGGCGGACATCAACATCCCCTTCACTCCGGGCATGTCCGCGCTGATCCAGGCCCGGCTGACCCCGCGGACCGCGCACGAGGCCATGCTCACCGCCCGCCGGTACGGCGGCCACGACGCTCTCGCGGACGGCGTCGTCGACCACGCCGTGGACGAGGACGCGGTGCGCACCACCGCCGTGGAGATCGCCTCGGGCCAGTTGCAGAAGGCGGGCGACACGCTGCGGACCATCAAGACCCGTATGTACGCGCCCGTTCTGGCCGCCTTGCGCGACGGGACCGCCCCGCTCGGTTGATGCGGGCGCGACCCCGCTGCAGTCATTCCCCGGCGCGCACACGAGCCCGCCCGTATCGCGACACTCCTCGACCGCACGCACCCCAGCACCAACACCACCCAGGAGAACGACTGTGTCCACCACCGACCTCGCCGCCATGACGGGCCTCGAACTGATGCGCTGGATCCAGCGGGAGCGGCCTGCCGACCTCCCGTCCATCGGGCGTCTGCTCGGCATGCGCTTCGACGAGGTCGACCACGGCCACATCGTCATCTCACTGGACACCCGCCCGGACTTCGCCAACCCCCTCGGAACCGTCCACGGCGGTATCGCGGCCACCCTGCTCGACTCGGTCATGGGCTGCGCGGTGCACACCACCCTCCCGGCCGGCGTCAGCTACACCACCCTCGAACTCAAGGTCAATTACATCCGGGCCGCCCGCACCGACGGACAGACCCTCACCGCCGAAGGCACCGTCATCCACGTCGGCCGACGCGCCGCGACAGCCGAAGGCAAGGTGCTGGACGAACAGGGGAAACTGATCGCCCACGCCACCACGACCTGCATCATCCTCCAGCCCACCGGCTGACACGACGGCGACGGGCCCGGACAGATCGCGCCTTCAACGGGAGGCATCGCGTACCTGCGTGACCCGCCAGAGCCGGCGCGGGAGTTGGCCCTCCTCGAAGGCGTGCACCTGCTTCAGGTGCCAGTCGTCCGAGGCGAGGCTGTCGACGAGGCGCCGGTCGAAGAAGTGCACGGCGAATCCGCCGGACTCGTGGATGTGGTCGCCGTGCGCGGTTCCCACTCCGTAGTGTGCGTCGCCGGTGTGGCGGACGGTGTGGACGAGGGTGCCGCCGGGGCGCAGGACGCGGGCGATCTCGGCCAGGGCCCCGTGGATGTGCTCGGTCGACAGGGCCATGCACAGCAGCATGTGGGCGAAGACTGCGTCCACGGAGGCGTCGGCGAACGGCAGCGGATCGCGTACGTCGTGCACGACCGTGGTCACCCGGTCCGCCACACCGGCCTCGCGGGCCGCCGCGACGAGCTGTTCCAGCCCGACGGAACTGAAGTCGGTGGCGTGCACGGTGAAGCCCTGACGGGCGAAGAACAGCGCGTCGCGGCCGTGCCCGGCGCCGAGTTCGAGCACGGTCCGGCAGCCCGAAGCGCGAAACAGTCCGGCGGCGTAGCGGGCCGGCTCGGAGGGCTCCATGCCGTACATCAGGGGGTGCCGGGCGTAGGTCCGCTGCCAGTGCTCCTGCTGGGCCGCAACGACGGGCCCGTCATCCGGGTGTTCTCGTGCGTCGCGCATGGCTGCCTCATCGACTTCCGCGGGCTGTCAGCCTCCTCTGTCCATGATCCCTCACCCTCGGGTGCTGGGACCCCTCAGGCGTCGGGATCCCTCGGGTGCCGGGAAAACCCCACGGACCAGGGCCGCATCACCGGGAGCGGCCCTGGTGTCCCCATCAGGCGGTCAGACCACCCGTACAGGCGGCGCCCGGCTCGGGTGTCTGCGCGCCCTGGACGTACTTGGACAGGAACTGCTCGACCCGGGAGTCGGACGCCTCGGTCACGCTGAGCTGCTTGCCCCAGGCCGACAGCATGATGGGACCGGACTGCTCCTCGGCCGGGCTCATCAGCGTGTACGGCGTCTTGGAGACCTTGTCGCTCAACGTCTTGATGTCGTCCTCGGAGGCCTTGTCGTTGTACGTGATCCAGACCGCGCCGTGTTCGAGGGAGTGCACGGCGTTCTCCTTGCCTATGGCCTTGGTGTAGACGGTGCCGTCGCAGGTCATCCACGCCTGGTTGTGGTCACCGCCGACGGGCGGGTTCATCGGGTAGTCGACGGCGCCCTGGACGTGGTTCTGGGTGAGCTCCTTCTTCGCCCAGGACTTCTCACCGCGTACGGGTTTCTTCGCCTCGGCGGCCTGCTGCTCGTCCTTCTCGTTGGCGCTGTTCAGGGCGTACCCGCCCCAGCCGACGAGTCCGGCGACGATCACCGTGCTGAGGGTGATGGTGATGATGCGGTTACGGCGCTCACGGGCCTTTTCGGCGCGGCGCATCTCCTCGATCTTGGCCCGCCGCGCGGCCGACGCCGCCTTCTTGCTGGTCTTGCTCATGACAGTGAGTTCCTCGTCTCCGCCGGGCGGTGTCGACGCGCGGCGGTGGGTGCAGGGAGGGGTGGAAGGACGCATGCCGTCGGCCGCACGCGCGAGCGCACGGCGCTGTGACAGTCGTCTACGTCCGCTGCACCTGGAGGACGTGGAGGTCGGGGGCGCGGCAGGTCGGCGCGGGTTCGGCACACCGCGAGGAGATCCCCGGTGTGGGCACGCTCGGCATGCTGGGCAGGACCGCCGGTACGGGCTGGACGGGAGCGGCGAGCACGGCCGGCACCCCGTCAGCGGCCGGGCCACAGCAGACATCGCCGTAGGGGCAGTCGGCCGGATGCGCGCCCGTCGTCCCGTGGTGACTCGTGGGGGCGCCCGCCGGAAGCGCGTCCACGGACGTCGTGGCCATCGGCCCCATCGATGTCGTCGTGATGCCGGCTGGGCCGCTGTCGCCATGGGACACGGAACCCAGACACATGACAAGCGTGGTGAGCAGTACCAGCAGGGCAGGACAGAGCGCCGCGATCCGCGTGGGCCGCCACGCATCGCGGGTCGTGTGCTGAGCCTGACTCCTCATCACCGCTGATCTTAGGCGGTCGTCGCCGGTGAGCCGACGGCTTCGCCCGGACGCTCACTGGTCAGGGCCGAGCCACTGCCGGGCCGGTTCACCGGTCCGCGTCACGTCCGGGGGCGGATGCGGCTCCGCCCCCGGACACGGCAGGCGAGGGTCAGCTCTGCGATGCCGCGGTGCGCCGCTTCACCAGCCACCAGGCGCCGCCGCCGAGAACGGCCAGTGCCACGACCGCCCCGCCGATGACCAGGCCCGTCGAACCGCCCTCGTCGTCCTCGGCGGCCTTGGCGGCGGACTCGGAGCCCGCGGCCTCAGCGCTCGGTTCGGCGGCCGACGGGGTCGGGCTGGGTGTCGCCTCCGTGGGGCTGGAACTGGGGCTGGGGTCGGCCGGCTTGGCGCCCGGGGCCGGGGCCTTCAGTTCCAGGACCGGGGCGGGCTGTTCGGAATCCTCGCCGCCGGTGGGCAGCTCGATCCAGCGGGAGATCTTGCCGTCGTCGTAGGTCTCGACGGTCTTGAACGCGATCTCCTTGGCGTCCGGGAGCTGACGGACCTTGACCTTGTGCTCGCCGTCGACGCCCGCCTTCAGAGCAGGTCCACTGACGGTGTATCCGTCGCTGGTGGCCTTGAACTTCCAGCCCTTGGGCGCCTCGTCGAGCGTGACGTCCCCGGGAGCGATGCCTTCGGGCAGTACGACGCGCAGCTCGGTGAAGCCCGCCGAGTCGGACTCGGCCTCGGACAGGAAGGTGAGGGTGACGTCCTCGGCGAGGGCCTGGGGCGTGTCGGCCTCGACCTCCACGTGTGCGGCGGCCGGCGCGGCCAGGGCGAGCGTCGCCGTCAGCGCGGCGGCACCGGCGAGAGCGACACGGCGGCCGGCCAGTGTCAACGGGTGTGTGGACATGGACACAGGGAAACTCCTTGCTGGTACGGGAAGAGCCGGTCCCGCAGTCGCCGGGACCGTGAAGAACCGGAAAGCCGCTCCCGCCGTGGTGGTCCCCTGCGCACCACCGCATGCTCCAGTACCTCCTCCCGTGCCGGGATCGCCACCTCGAAACGGGTGCCCGGTCTCCGCCCGGGGAGCGTCAGCGCCAGCGGGCCCGTGCCGACGACCGGTCGTGGCAGCACCTGGCCCAGGGCGGCCACGACTGCCCGGGCGAGTGTGCGCAGCGTGCCGAGCGCCACCGTGATCCGTGCGTCCGCCCGGTGCAGCAGCAGGGCCACGACCAGCGCGGCGACCACGTGGACGGCCGTCATCGCCGCTCCGGCGTGATGCCAGGCGTGTCCGTCGCCCGGCGTGACCGCGAGATGCCCGGCGTGCGTCGCGTGCCCCGGCGTCACGGCCGGTGGGTCACCGTCCGCGTAGGACAGGGAGAGATGCAGCATGCCCTGCGTCGCCAGCGTGGACGCGACGGTCGCGATGAGCGTGTAGCGCCGCCGGGCGAGCGGCCAGACCGCCGCGAACTGCGCCACGATCGCCATGCCCATCAGCCGCCAGGGCACCGTGCCTTCGGCGATGGCGTGGTGGCCGAAGGCCGCGAGCACGGTGCCGAGCACGGCGAACAGACCGGCCCGCACGCACGTTCCCGCACGGCTGGCTCGGCCTGTCCCGGCATGCTCCCCGCGCCCGGTCACGGACGCCGCACGATCAGGCGCACGCACTGATCGCTTCGGCGAGCCGGTCCGGCGTCCGGGTGGAGAGGTAGAGGTAGGGCGTGGGGTCATCCGGGTCTACCACCTCGACACGCACCGCGGTGGGGATGAAACTGCGCATCACGCTGAACGCCCGCAGATCGGCCTTGTACGTCCGCCAGGCCCTGGCCTCCTCGCCGTCGAGCACCTCCGCCTTCCCCAGCGCGGCCAGCGGAATACACGCGTCCGCCACGAACAGCGTGTCCGAGGTGACCCGGATCCGCGCCGAGCCCTGTCCGCTGACGTACATCCCGGCCAGGCAGGTGCCGGCGGTCAGGGCGATGAGAGCAGCGATCAGCCCGTAGGGAAGGAAGACCAGGGCCATCGAGAGGCCGAACAGCGCGGAGATGCCCCACCAGGATTTGGGGGCGGTCAGGCGTTCGTCGTAGATGATCCGGCTGGTGGAGGTCACGGGCTTTCACCTTGTCGTATACGTGGGGTGGTGCGGGGCTGTTCACAGGGCCGGCAGGCGCATGCCCGGCCACCGAGCGGATGTTGTGTGCTGTCTCCGCTCACGGTCACTTGGACAGCCGGTCGTCGATGAGCGCCTTGAACACCTCGTAGGAGCCCGGAGTGGGGATCCCGGTTCCGTCGACGAAGAAGGTCGGGGTGCCCTGCACGCCCAGGCCGAGGCCGTCGCGCTGGTCGTCCTGGACGCGCCCGGCCACCTCCGGATCGGCGAGGTCGGCGTCGAACTGGTCCATGTCCAGGCCGAGTTCCTTCGCGTATCCACGGAAGACGGACTCCTTCCACTCCTGCGACTCGCCCCACTCCTTCTGGGTGGTGAAGAGCTTGGTGTACATGTCCTCGAACCTGCCCTGGCGCGCGGCGGCCTCGGCGGTACGCGCGGCGAGTTCGCCGTTGCGGTGGCCGGGCATCGGGAAGTAGCGGGCGACGAAGGTGACCCGGTCGCCGTACTCCTCGCGGAGTTGCTCCACCATCGGGTACACCGCCCCGCACGCCTCGCACTCGAAGTCGAGGAACTCGACGATCGTCAGTTCGCTCTTCTTCGGGTCGGTGAGACGGTGGCTGGTGTCGCGGACGGGCAGTGCCTCGGCGGCGGGCTGGACGTTCACACCGCCGGCGTCGCGGTCGTCGGGGGAGAACAGCAGGAAGGCGCCGAGGGCGGCGGCGAAGCCGGCCACGATCACCGCGGCGACGACGAGGTGTTTCTTCAGCTTCTTCATGATTCCTCGGTGGTGGACGTGGACGTGGGCGCCGTCTTTGCCTTGGGCTCGGTCGTGGTGGGGTGGGCGGGACGCCGGTCGCGGGCGTGCAGGCTCGCCAGGTAGGCGTTGTAGGCGGCCAGCGGGTCACCCGCGTCGCCGCGGTCGATCTGCCGGTCGACACGGCGGGCTTCGCGCTGGTCGGAGCGGACCCACTGGACGGCCAGGATGATCGTGGTGATCAGGACGGGGATGTCGCCGGTGGCCCAGGCGATGGCACCGGCGTTGTACTGGTCGTCCATGGCGTCCGTGACCCAGGGCCGGTCGAGCAGTGACCACCAGCCCTCGCCGATCAGGTCGGTGGAGCTCATCAGCGAAATGCTGAACCAGGAGTGGAACGGCATCGTCAGGATCAGGACGAACAGCCTGCCCAGATGCGGTGGGCGACGCGGCCCGGGGTCGATGCCGATGACCACCCAGAAGAACAGCAGCCCCGCGGCGAGGAAGTGCACCAGCATGACCATGTGCCCGAGGTGGCTGCGCATCAGCGTTTCGAAGAGCGAGCTGTAGTAGACGGCGAAGGCGCTGCCGATGAACAGCACGCTCGCGACGGCCGGATGCGAGAGGACTTTGACGTAGCGGCTGTGGAGCAGCTTCAGCAGCATTTCCCGTGGGCCGTCCGGCTCCCCTTTCGGGGCGGCGGGCAGAGCCCGGAGCGCGAGCGTGGCGGGGGCTCCGAGGACGAGCAGGATCGGCACGGTCATCGCGAGGATCATGTGCTGACCCATGTGCACGCTGAACAGCACCTTGCCGTAGACCGCGAGGCCGCTCATCGTGGCCAGCACGGTCACCGCCAGGCCCAGCAGCCACGAAATCGTGCGCCCGACCGGCCACTTGTCGCCCCGGGCGCGCAACTTCCGTACGCCGGCCAGGTACAGCAGCGCGGCGGCCGCCGTACCGAACGCGAACAGCGGGTCGAAGTGCCACTGGGTGAACAGCGGCGTCCAGGGGAAGTCGCCGAGCGGCGGCGGCATGGCGAAGCCCAGCAGTTCCTCGGTGGGCGACACCGAGGCGTCACCGGCGCCGGGAGCAGGGGTGCGTGACAGGCCCACCGCGAGCCCGATCGCTGCCGCCATGAGAAGGAGCTCACCGACGGCGAGGCGGACGAACCCCCGCCACTCGCCGCCCTTCAGGGCGGGCAGCGTACGGCGCCGGTGCCACCCGCCGATACCGCCCAGAGCGGCGAGCGCCAGCGCCTTGGCGAGGACCATCAACCCGTACCGGCTGGTGAAGACGTCCCCCGGGGAGGGAAGCCGGACGGCGACGTTCACGAGGCCGCTGGCGGCGACCGCGAGCAGTGCCCATGCGGCGAGCGGGCTGAAGCGCCGGACCGCGTCCACCGCCTGCTCCTCACGGCGTGCGGCCACGATCAGAACGAAGACCAGCCCGCCGACCCACACCGCGACGCCGAGCAGGTGCAGGGCGAGGCTGGTGACCGCGGCGTCATGGTTGCCCGCCGCGGAGGAGTGTCCGGTGAACGCGGGCGGCAGCAGACCGGCAAGGGCGACGACGAGCGCCACGCGGGCCCAGCGGGCGCTGCCGATGCCTACGCCCAGCGTCGCGATCACGCCCGCTGCGCCCGCCATCAGCGCGTACGAGCGGCCTTGTGCGTCCGTGGTGACGAAGTCCGCCAGCACGGCCGGAGAGAGGATCTCGGGGACGGGCTGGGCGAACAGGTCCGAGAGCAGGAACGCGAGCGTGGCGGCCGACGCCACGGCCCACATCGCGGCAGCCGCGGCGGCCCAGGTGAGATAGCGCAGTTGGGCCGGGCCGAGCCTCTTGCCGCCCGGCAACAGCACGGCGACCAGCAGCAGCGCGCCCACGGTCGCCGTGGCGGCCGCGTCGGCGATGGTACGGGCCACCGGCAGACCCCAGGCGGTCAGCGCACCGGCATCCGGGATTCCGGGGATCGCGGTCGCGGTGCCGTCACCGGCCCATACCGCGACCGCGGCGACGGCTACGGCGAGGCCGACCGATCCGGCCAGCACGAGCGGCAGCTGCGGCAGCCGCCCGGCCCTGGTGGTGGTCCCTGTCGTGGTTTCAGTCGCCATGACGGGCTCGCCTCCGTCGTGCGACGTACGCGCCCACGGCTGCCACGACCCCCGTGGCCAGCGCGCCGACCAGGACGAGAACGGGGACAGTCCCTCCGGAGGACTCCCCTCCGGAGGACTCCCCGTCGGTGCTGTCCGCGGCGGCATCCGCGGTGGTCTCCTCGGCGGCACGGGGGACAGCCGCGCCCTCCGACTCCGTCTCTCGCGCAGACGGGGCGGGACTGTCGGCCGCTGCCTCGACGGTGAAGGAGTACGAGCCCGAGACCGGATGGCCGTCGGCGGAGACGACCCGGTAGCCCACCGTGTAGAGCCCGGCGGGCGAGGTGGGATCCAGCGCGAGGCTGACCTCCTTCCCCGAGACCTCGGGCTCGTCCGTAGCAGCGGACTTCCCGTCCGGGTCGGTGACCGCGACCTTGGCGTACTTCTGGGTCATCGGGTCGCTGAAGGTCAGCGTGATGCGCGGTGGCAGTTCGGCGAGCGCGGCGTCGGCAGCGGGACTGGCGCTGTCGAGGTCGGTGTGAGCGGCGGCCCGCGGCGCGGCGGTGGCCAGGGCCGCCAGAGCGGCGGGCAGAACGAGGACACGTGCCGCCGTACGGACGGCACGCCGGTCAGTGACGTACATGAAGGGCGAAACTCTCTGGGACACCCGGCAGCACCAGCCGCCGGGACGAGGAGGACCGGCCCGCCGGGCGGCCCTCGCATCACCCCCGTCAGGGCGGGTGGAGAGCGCCGAGCGGTGTCGGCCGGAGAAGGACGAACGGACCGTGCCCGCGGCGCGGCGGCGCCCTGCCCGCGTGCAGCCGCACGAGAAGTGCCGACATCAACGGCGAGGAACTTTCGGGGACCACGGCCTGCGGACCGGTCCCGTGCCGACCACCGAACAACGGCCAGAAGAACAGCAGCAGACCCCGTACGACGACCAGCAGTGACGTGCTCTGCCACAACAGCCGCTCCGTGACGCCCAACAGACGGGCGGCGAGCAGCAGGGAGACCAGATGACCGGCGACCAGTACACCGGGCGGCGGCCCCGCGGTCGCGTCGTGCTCGATCAACCGGAGCGGACCGCCGGCCGAGCCGTCCTGTCCCGTCACCGCGGCGCAGGCACCCGGCAGCGAGTAGACGACGTGGTACGTGAGCTGGGCGAGGACGAGCACGCCCAGCAGTTGGGTGTCTGTCAGCCGGTGCCGCGTCAGCAGCAGCGCACCGGGCAGCGCCACGGCCGCCATGGCGGCCACGACGAGCCACTGGGGTGCATGGCCCTGCGCCAGCACGTGCCCTGCCAGCGGCAGCAGCACGCACAGCACGGCGAGTACCCCGGCTCGAAGACCCCGCAGCGCACCGGACGTCGGCGAGCCGGGTCCTCGCAGGCAGTGCGTGCGCATCTGATCGGGGCTTTCGGGAGTCGGTCCGTCGCGGCAACGGAGTCGCGGCAATGGAGGGCAGGGGCGGGTCGGATACGCCGGACCACGTGTCCCGCGCACCTGGAAGCCTACCGACCGGCCCACCCGTGGCTTCACGCGCGGGGTGGTGCCCCGGGCACCACCCCGCGCGTGACCGGAGGTTTCGCCAGGCCCGACGGACGACGCCAGGGGAGGACGACGTCAGGGCGCCGGATGCGCGCCGCGACCAGGCCCCGAGTGGTGGAGGACGTACCACTGCACGGCGGCCGCCGACCGCAGTGGGCGGTAGGCGTAGACGGCGGCCGGGTTCCAGCCGGTGTCGGTGGTGAACCCGTCGCCTGCCTCGGCGGCGGCTGCCGCGTTGAGGGAGGCCGGGCGGCCGTTCAGCCACGAGCCGGTGTCGCGGAAACGTGTGCCCCCGTAGATCGCGACCGGCACCGAGGGGTGGACGCCGGGGCCCTCGTACAGGAAGACGTTCCGCTCGGAGACGATCGCGGACTCGACGCCGATGCCGAGTGCGTAGACGGTGTCCCGGGCCCGGCCGCGATAGACGTTGTTCACGACGTGGACCTGGCCGAAGCGGACGCGCGGCGCACGCTGGGCGATGTCGGTGAAGAGGTTCCGGACGAAGGTCACCTTCAAATGCCCGCGGTCGCGGTCGCCCCGCCCGTCGCCGGAGCCGATCAGGATCGCCTTGTCATGGTCGGTGAACCGGCTGTCCGAGACGGTGATGAAGTCCGAACCGTCCTCGATGTCCAGCAGCCCGTCGTGTCGTTGGACCCGCTCGCCGTGGAAGCCGGCCGGCGCCGTGCGGTCGGGGAAACGGCCGTCGGTGAACGTGCAGTGGTCGATCCAGATGTTCCGTCCGGTGATCACCGTCAGGGCGTCGAAGCGGGCGTTCCAGTTGCCCTGCTCCCCGTCGTCCGGTGACCAGGTGGTGAAGTGGTCGACAGGTGCCTCGAGAAGGAGGTTACGGATGATGATGTTGGTGCCCGTGTTGACGGTCAGGAAGACTCCGAGCAGGCGTGCGTCGCCTCCCGTGCCCAGGAGCGTCGTGTTGCTCGGCACGGTCAGCTGGATCTGCTGCTTCTCCCTGTTGGAACCGGTCTGCCGCAGCGTCCGTTGCAGCTTGCAGTAGTCGTAACGGGTGTCGGACCAGACGGCGCCGTCCTCGCCGAAGCACGACATGTACTTCGCCAGGTCGTAGCCGGGGGCGTAGTCCTGTTCGCCGAGCAGCGTGCCGTCGTCCGCCTCGTGGCCGTTGATGTCTCCTTGGACCCGGATGACCTTGGGCGCGTTCGGGTCACCGTGGTTGGCGAGCGCTTCCTTCAGCTCCGCACGCGTCGAGACCGTCCACGTCGACTCCGGGGCGGCTCCCGCGCCTCCCGTGGTGCCGCCGCGGGCGGAAGCCCAGCCGACGGGGCCGGCATCACCGGGGCCGGAAGCGAACGAGCTCGCCGATCCCGCCGGCAGCAGTGCACAGACCAGCAGGGCGGCCACGAGGAAAGCCCTGAGCAACTGGCTTGCGGACAACGCTCCGCGAACCCGGCTGCCGCATAAATGAGGGTGGACCGACTCAGGCACCGTCACCGGGGCAACGGTAGGAGCGGCGCCTCACCGGTTCAACACCCGTGACAGACATCGCGAGCCGGAAGCGTGCGGTTCAGGACAGCGGCGCCGTGGAACCCCTGATCACCACCCGGCAGGGCAGGCTCTCGACTCCTGACCTCGGTGCTCCCCCGATCGCCGTGAACAAGGCGTGCGCGGCTGCGCGGCCCACCTGTTCGAGGTTCATGTCGACGCTGGTCAGCGGCGGGCGGGAGGCGGAGGTCAGGACCCGCCAGTTGTCGAAGCCCATGACCGCCACGTCCTCCGGCACCCGATGGCCGCGCTCACGCAGGACGTCCATGACGCCACGGGCTATCTGATCGCTGCCGCACAGGACAGCGTCCACGTCCGGGTGCTGGTCGAGCAGCATCGCGGTCGCCGCCCGCCCCCAGCCCTCCGACCACGCCCCGAACCGAGACTGGCCGACCAGGGCGAGGCCGGCGTCGGCGAGCGCGGCCAGGGCCCCCTCGGCCCGGTCCTGCGACGCGAGATACCCGGGGTCGCCGGTGATGTGCGCGATCCTGGTACGGCCGCAGGCGAGCAGATGGTCCACCGCGATCCGGCCCGCGCCGACGTTGTCGGGGACGATGGACAGGTCCTCCGCGTCGTCCGACGGTGCGTAGGCGTAGACGACGGGCACGGGCAGTTCGCGTCCCAGGGAGGGGCGCGGGTCGGTCCGGCTGCCCACGACAATCAGGCCGTCGACCCGGCGGCCGAGCAACGCGCGGACGTGGTGCTGCTCACGGATCGCGTCACCACGGGCGTCGCAGAGGAACACCGCGACCTCGCCCGCACCGAACGCGTCCTCGGCACCCATGAGGATCGGGATGCTGAACCGCCCCTCCAGGTCGCTGGTGAGCAGACCGACGGTGCCCGTCCGCCCGGCCAGCAGGCCCCGGGCCACCTGGTTGGGCCGGAACGACAGCCGCTCCGCCGCCTCGATCACCCGCTGTCTGGTCTCCGCGCGCACCTGGCTGCGGCCGTTCAAGGCCTTGGACGCGGTGGCGACGGACACACCGGCCAGCCGGGCGACGTCGCTGAGCGTGGCGGGATGCGAACGAGAGGGGCCGGTGGCCTGTGCCATGGTCTACTCCTGTCTCGCGTCGCGTGCCGACGCCGTCGAGCGCGGCACGCCGCGCGGAAAACAGTACGGGAAACCTTTCGGTCACGGCATGCCAAGGGGTTTCGGGCATCCGGCTCCAGGCGTTTCCTGCAAGGGGATTGACGGTTGATGAGCCGGGTCCTAGCGTCTCTGAAAGCCTTTTCGGTTCGTTTCTTTTGATCGCCGCTGTCGCCGCTGTCGCCAGTGAGTTCGTCACCGAGTTTCGTCACCGCGCTTCGTCGCGGAGTTCGTCACAGCCTGTTCGTCGCAGAGTTCAGTGCCACCACATCCATCGTCCCGACCGGCCGGCCCGCCCAGGGCCCGCCGCCCACGAGGGAGGATCGACCATGGGGAGCACGGCCGGACCGCTCGGACGCCTACGCCGCCTCGTCACCGGCGCCATCGCACTCCTCGCCGCCGCGAGTCTGGTCACGGCATGCGGGTCGGGGGAGGACGGTTCGGGTGGCGGGGGAGGAAGCGGAGCCGCGAACGCCAAGGGCGTCGACGATGGCGCCAAGTTGACGATGTGGACGCGTGCGGCGACCCGGCCGCAGAGCGAGGCCCTCGTCAAGGCGTACAACGCGAGCCACAAGAACAAGATCGAGCTGACCGTCATCCCCACTGACGACTACCAGGCCAAGGTCGGTGCCGCAGCCGGCTCCCGTGACCTGCCCGACCTGTTCGCCTCCGACGTGGTGTTCGTACCGAACTACACCTCCAGTGCGCTCTTCGCCGACATCACCGAACGCGTCGACGCCCTGCCGTTCGCGAAGCACCTGGCCCAGTCGCACATCAAGGCCGGTACGTACGAAGGCAGGAAGTACGTCGTGCCGCACACCCTGGATCTGTCGGTGCTCTTCTACAACAAGGAGCTCTACCGCCGGGCCCAGCTCGACCCGGAGAAGCCGCCCACCAGCCTTCGCGAGTGGGACCGGCAGGCCCGGGCCGTGGACGCGCTGGGCGGAGGTGTCAACGGCACCTTCTTCGGCGGCAACTGCGGCGGCTGCGGCGTCTTCACCTGGTGGCCGTCGATCTGGGCCGCCGACGAGGACGTGCTGAACAAGGAGGGCACGGAAGCCCAACTCTCCTCCGACACCGCGAAGAAGGTCTACGAGACCTACCGCGGCTGGGTGCGGGACGACATCGTGGCCCCCGGCGCACGCGACGAGACGGGCACGACCTGGACCGGAGTCTTCCCCAAGGGCAAGGTCGGCGTGATGCCGATGCCGTCGACCACCCTGGGGCTGATGCCCAAGAACCTCGACCTCGGTGTCGCGCCCATCCCCGGACCCGACGGCGGCAAGTCCACCTTCATCGGTGGTGACGCCATCGGCATCTCCGCCACCAGCAAGTCGCCCGACCAGGCCTGGAACTTCCTCGCCTGGTCCCTGGGCGACAAGGCCCAGGTCGACGTGGTCGCCGCGAACAAGGACGTGGTGGCGCGTACCGATCTGGCGTCCAACAAGCACTCCAAGGCGGACCCACGGCTGGTGACGATCAACCAGCTCGTCGCGCACGGCCGCACTCCGTACGCGCTGAAGTTCGGCCAGACCTTCAACGATCCCAACGGACCCTGGCTGACCCTCATGCGCGACGCCCTCTTCGGCGACGAGGGGGCACTCGACAAGGACAACGACGCAGTCAGTGCTTCCCTGGCCGACTGAATGGCTCCGAGGTTCAGGCCCGGGGAGTACGGCACCGTCAGCCGATGCCCCGGCGCCACCCCGCGCCGGGCACTGCCCCGCCCCCGGCACCACCCTCCCACGTCCCACGGCAGAGGAGACCCATGCAGGTGAAGGCGCCCGACCGGACGGCGGCCGAACGTCCGTCGTCCCGGCCGGAACGACGGAACCGCACGTTCCGCGGTGCGGCGCCCCGTTGGTGGCGGTCCCGCACGGTCAAGGGCATGGGCTACGCGGCGCCCACGGCCGTGTTCGTCGCGGTCTTCTTCGTGCTGCCCCTGCTCCTCGTCGGACAGATGTCGCTCAGCGACTGGCCACTGCTCGCGGGAGACCGCGGGGTCAACGCGCCGGAGAACTACACCGACGTCACCGACAGCGCCCTCTTCTGGCCCGCGGTGCGCTTCACCCTCCTCTACACCGTGATCGTCACGGTCGTCCTGCTCGGGCTCGCACTCCTCCTCGCGCTGCTGGTGCAGGAGTCCCGCCCGGGCGCGGGCTTCTTCCGCACGGTCTACTTCCTGCCCAGCGCCCTGGGCCTGGCCTCCGCCTCCCTGCTGTTCTGGGGTCTGTACAGCCCCACCACCGGCCCGCTCAGCCGGGTCCTGGAAAAGCTCGGCGTCGTCGACGACCCCGTGTCGTTCCTGGGCTCGCCGACGTCCGCCCTGCTGTCGACGGTGTTCCTCATCGTCTGGAAGTTCGCGGGCTTCTACATGCTGATCCTGCTCGTGGGTCTCCAGCGCATCCCCCACGAGGTGTACGAGGCCGCCCGGATGGACGGGGCCGGCCGCGGCCAGATCTTCCGCTCCGTCACACTGCCGCTGCTGCGGCCGTCCCTCGCCCTGACCCTGCTGCTCTGCGTGACCGGATCCCTGCTCGCCTTCGACCAGTTCTTCATCCTCACCAAGGGCGGACCGGACAACAGCACGGTGACCGTCGTCCAGTTGATCTACCGGGAGGCCTTCCAGCGGCTGAACCTCGGCACCGCGGCCGCTCTCTCGATCACCGTGCTGGGCGTGCTGCTCCTGCTCAACGCCCTCCAGTTCGGCGGTCTGCGCCGCGCCGACGAGTCATGACCCCCACCTCGACACCCGCCTCACGAGAAGGGACACCACGGTGCTCACCCGCGCCCTGGGCCGGACGCCTCACTACGTCGTCGCCGGAGGTCTGGCCGTCATCTTCCTGTTCCCCCTGCTGTGGAACACCTGGGCCTCGTTCAGCGGACAGCCCGGCACCGCGCAGGAGTCCGGCTACGGCTTCGGCAACTACAGGACGCTGCTGGACTACGACGCCGGCCTGTGGCGGTACCTCCTCAACAGCACCGTCGTCTCGGCACTGACCGTCGCCCTGACCCTCGGAGTGTCGCTGCTCGGCGGCTACGCCTTCGCCCGCTTCGACTTCCCCGGCAGGAACCTGCTGTTCCTGCTCACCCTGGCCATCCTCATGGTCCCGTACGCCACGCTCCTCATCCCGCTCTACGTGCTGCTCGGCAGGCTCCATCTGCAGAACTCGCTGATCGGACTGAGCCTCGTACTGGCCATGTTCCAGCTGCCGTTCGCCACCTTCATGATGCGGATCTCCTTCGAGGCGGTGCCGCGCGAACTGGAGGAGTCGGCACTGGTCGACGGCTGCGGCACGGCGGGCGCGCTGCGCCGGGTCCTCCTCCCGGCGGTGCGACCGGGACTGATCACCGTGGGACTCTTCGCCTTCCTCGCGGCCTGGAACGATTTCATCGCGCCCTTGATCCTCATCTCGGACAGCGAGAAGGCGCCGCTGCCCCTGGCTGTCGCGAACCTGCGGCAGCAGAGCATGGGCGCCGTCGACTACGGCGCCACCGAGGCGGGTGTGGTGGTCCTCGCCGTCCCCTGCCTCCTCCTCTTCCTGCTGCTGCAACGGCACTACATACGGGGCTTCATGTCCGGCGCGCTCAAGGGCTGAAGTCCGCCACGGCACACATCCACGACCGAAGGGACCAACCGAAGGCATGAACTGGTGAGGGAGAACACGACGCGGCCGCCCGTACTGCCGGTGGCGCCCACCCGGGGACGACTGCGGCCGCTGGGGCTGGACGAGGTCAGGATCACCGGAGGCTTCTGGGCCCGGCGCAGGCACACCAACGCGACCGCCACACTCGGCCACTGCCGTGACTGGATGGAACGCGTCGGCTGGACCGGAAACTTCCGGGCCGCGGCCGAGGGCCGGATCCACCGCGACCGGCGCGGCCGCGAGTTCGCCGACTCCGAGATCTACAAGCTCCTCGAAGCCATGGCCTGGGAGGCCGGGAGCGGCTCAGCGGCCACCACGCTCGACGCGGAGACGGCCATGCTCACCGGGGCCGTCGCATCCGCCCAGGAACCGGACGGCTACCTGAACACCGCCTTCGGCCGCCCCGGACAGCAGCCCCGCTACAGCGACCTCGAATGGGGCCACGAGCTCTACTGCCACGGACATCTCATCCAGGCCGGTGTGGCCCAGGCCAGAGCCCGGGGCGAGGGCGAGCTGACGAAGATCGCCCGGCGAGCCGCCGACCACATCTGCGCCACCTTCGGCCCGGGAGGCATCGAGGGCGTCTGCGGACATCCGGGGATCGAGACCGCCCTGGTGGAACTCGCCAGGCTGACAGGGGAGCAGCGCTACCTCGACCAGGCGGCCCTCTTCGTCGACCGCCGCGGACACCAGGCGCTCGCCGACATCGAGTTCGGCCGCGCCTACTACCAGGACGACGTACCCGTGCGGGACGCCACTGTGCTGCGCGGACACGCCGTGCGTGCCCTCTACCTGGCGGCCGGTGCCGTCGACGTCGCCGTCGAGACCGGGGACGACGGCCTGCTCGACGCGGTCGTACGGCAGTGGGAGGCGGCGGTCGCCCGGCGGACCTATCTGACGGGCGGTATGGGCTCGCACCACCGTGACGAGTCCTTCGGTGACGACTTCGTGCTGCCGCCGGACCGCGCCTACTCGGAGACCTGCGCCGCGGTCGCCTCCGTCATGCTCAGCTGGCGGTTGCTGCTGGCCACGGGGGAGCCGCGCTTCGCCGACCTGGCCGAGCGGACCCTGTTCAACGTGGTCGCGGTGTCCCCGTCCGCGGACGGCCGGGCCTTCTTCTACGCCAACACCCTGCACCGGCGCACCCGGGGCGCCGTGCCCGCCGCGGACGCCGACAGTCCACGCGCCGAGTCGAGCCTGCGCGCACCCTGGTTCGCGGTGTCCTGCTGCCCGACCAACGTGGCGCGGACCCTGGCCCAACTGCCCGCCTACCTGGCGACGGTGGACGACCACGGCGTACAACTGCACCAGTACGCCGACGCGGAGATCGCCACCTCCCTCGCCGGCGGCCACGGCGTCGCGCTCCGGGTCCGTACCGACTACCCGTCCGGCGGGACCGTGGCCGTGCGGGTCGTCAGGTCTCCGGACCGCCCCTGGACCCTGTCGCTGCGCGTCCCCGAATGGGCGGCGGGCGCCACCGCGTCGCTGGTCGGCCCGGACGGGACACGCCGCTCCGTCCCGCCGGGCACCGCCGAGGTCACCCGGGTCTTCCGGCCCGGTGACGAAGTACGGCTCGAACTGCCCGTGACACCGCGCTGGGTGCGGGCCGACCCGCGCGTCGACGCGGTACGCGGCACGGTGGCCGTCCAGCGCGGACCACTCGTGTACTGCGCCGAGTCCGTGGACCTGCCGGACGGGCGGGAGGTCGACGCGGTGCGGGTGGATCCGTCCGTGGAGCCGGAGGACGGTCCGGGCGACGCGGGCGGCACCGTCGTCGTGGCCGGAGAGATCGGCGCGACTCCCGAACGCAGCAACGACGCGGCCTGGCCGTACGAACCGCTCGACCGTCCCACGGCGAGGGCCGCCGACCGCACGGGGATCGTTCTGGTGCCCTACCACTCCTGGGCGAACCGTGGGCCCTCGACGATGCGCGTCTGGCTGCCGACGGCCGAGCCGAGGACGACAGAACCGTAGACAACGCTCACCTGGAGGCAGTCGTGCACGGACCGCGAAGACGGCACCGTCGCAGAACCCCGGCCGGAGCGCTGGCTCTCGGGCTGCTGGCCTCGCTCGCCGCCACCGCCCCGGCCGAGGCGGACAACTCGGCCATCGGCTACCCGGTGTACTCCGGATCCGCCGAGCCCGTGCCGGAGTTGCCCGCGGGCTTCTCCGTCCACCGCACCCTGCGCGCCCAGTACGAGGCCGACCGGGATGCCGGGAACGGCACCGACTTCTGGATGGACCGGATGCTGGCCCGCAAGGGCGAGGACCCGGCCGGCGACTGGCTGTTCACGCGGGGCCGGGCGGTGTTCATGAAGGAGCACGACCCGTCCCGGCTCGGGTTCGGCGGCAGGGTCGCCTACTGGGAGAGCATCGACAACCGTTCCGCGTACACCATCACCTTGTCCCTGGACGGCGAGAACCTCACCCTGCGCGAGGACACCGGCGCCAGGACACAGACCCCCAGCTACTGGCGCAGCGAGTTCACCCACGAGGCCGGCGGGCTGAAGGTGACACAGACCAAGTTCATCACCGACGCGAACGTCGCCGTGACGAACCTGACCCTCACCAACACCGGTTCCACCCGCCGCGAGGTCACGCTGCGCGCCTCGTCCCCGTACACCACGGCCCCCGAAGGCCGTGAACTCACGGGCGCGGTGGCCGCGAAGAACAACCTCACCACGGTCTTCCCACGGCTCAGCGGCGACGGCATGGCCCCCACACAGGACGGTGAGGCCCTGACAGGATCTCTCGCTCTGCGCGCCGGCGGCAGCGTCACCACCAAGGTCCAACTCGGGTTCGTCACCGAGGAGATCGCCCGCTCCAGGCCGGAGTACGACTCGTTGCGCATCACGACGCCGGCCGCCGCCTTCCGCGACCACGTGCAGACGTACAACCGCTGGTGGGCCGAGAACCTGCCGTACCTCGACGTCCCGGACGACAACATCGAGAAGACGCTGTACTACCGCTGGTGGCTGCTGCGTTACAACTACCTCGACGCCGACATCCCGGGCAACGACTACCAGTTCCCCACGTCCATGGAGGGCGCGCTCGGCTACAACAACGCCATCGCCCTGACCGTGGGCATGTTCGTCGACGACCTCAAGTACCTGCGCGACCCGAGCTATGCGTACGGATCCTGGGTGTCGGCCGGAGAGGTGTCGAAGAACAGCAAGTACACCGACAACCCCGGCGATCCGGAGAACTGGTCCAACAGCTACACCCAGTACATCTCCGAGGCGGCCTGGCGCTCCTACCAGGTGCACGGCGGGCCCGACGGCGTCGTGCGCAACCTGGCGCGGTACGCGGAGAAGGACGTCAAGGGACAGCTGGAGAACTACGACCACGACGGCAACGGGCTGATCGAGTACGACTGGGGCGCCATGACCGGCAACGACGCCGACGCGGTGTCGTTCGACTGGAAGCCGGGCAACCTGGACCGCGCCGAGTCGGCCTACGTCTTCAGCAACGCCACGGCGGCAGCCCGCGCCTACGACCTGCTCGGCGAGGGAGCGAAGGCCGACGAGATGCGCGGCATCGCGAAACGAGTGAAGGACGCGGTCCTGAAGTACCTGTGGGACCCGAAGGACAAGCTGGTCAAGCACCGGCACGTGGCCAGCGACACCCTGGTGCCCTGGAAGGAGATCAACAACTACTACCCGTACAGCGTGGGACTGATGCCCACGCCGGACGAGGACCCGCAGTACCTCGAAGCGCTACGGCTGTGGGCGGACGCCGAGCAGTACCCCGTCTTCCCGTTCTTCACGGCCAACCAGGCCGACAAGGCGGAGGCGGCGGAGCAGGGACACCCGGGGAGCAACAACTTCTCGGTCATCAACTCCACCGTCACCTTCCGCTTCCTCTCCTCGGTGCTGCGGAAGTACCCGAGCAAGTACATCGACCGCACCTGGTACAAGAAGCTGCTGTCCTGGAACGCCTGGGCCCACTACGTCGACGGCGACAACCGGTGGCCCGACCAGAACGAGTTCTGGGCCGACGGCAGCGCCGACCCGCAGAAGATCGGCTACCGGTCCTGGATCCACCACACCATCCTCGGCACCACCAACTGGACGGTGATCGAGGACGCGATGGGCTTCCGGCCGCGCGACGACCGGAAGATCGAGCTCTGGCCGATCGACGTCGACTGGCCCCACTTCGCCGTCACCGACATCAACTACCGCGGCACCGACGTGGCCGTGCTGTGGGACGAACCGGGCGACGGGAAACGGCCGTACGGTCGTCAGGTCCCCGAGGGCTACTCCGTCTACCTCGACGGGAAACTCGCCTTCACCACCGACCGCCTCACCCACCTCGTCTACGACCCCGCCACCCGCGAGGTGACGTTCCCCGACGGCGGAGGCGGCAAGGTGCGCGTCACCGGCCTGCGTGCCGCTGTGCCGGAGCCAAGGGACGTCGAGTACGGCCGGAAGGACCGCGTCACCGACCTGTTCGCCAAGGCCGGCCGCGACCTGACCGGCGCTGCGGAGGAGAACCTCGCCGACGGTGCCACGGCCCGTGCCTCGTACGAGGCCCAGGAGCGGGGCGTGTCCGGGGCCGTCGACGGCTTCACCATCAACGAGCCGTACTGGGGCGCCCGCGGCTCGGGCAACACCGAGGACTGGTACGAGCTCGACTTCGGGCGAAAACGCGCGGTGGACGACGTCCGGCTCTACTTCTACAGCGACAAACGGCCTGGCGGATACGCCGAACCCGCCCTCTACACCGTGCAGTACCAGGACGGTGACGGCCAGTGGAAGGACGTGGCCCGCCCCGCCAAGTCACCCGTCAACCCGAGAGCCAACCTCAACCAGGTGAGCTTCGAGAAGGTGACGGCACAGAAGCTGCGGGTGCTCATGCGCCACCGGGACGGCCACACGAGCGGTCTGAAGGAGATCCAGGCGTTCGCCACCGGCGTCCGGCCCCCGGCCGTCCGGAACCACGCCCCGTACGTCGAGGCGTGGCGAGACACCACGTACAGCCGTCCCGGCCAGGTCCGGCTGACAGGGATCGTCGAGGACGACGGGCTCCCGGAGCGGAAGCTCTCCGCCTCGTGGAAGGCGACGGACGGACCCGAGGGCGGCACCGTCATCTTCGACGACCCGCGCGCCCCGACGACCGTCGCACGGTTCACCAAGGCGGGCACCTACACCCTCGAACTCACCGCCACCGACGGCGCGTCGCAGTCGTCGAAGAAGGTCGTGGTCAAGGCGGAGGGGCTCGCGGACGGGCAGGTGAACGTGGCACCCTTCGCCACAACCACCGCGTCCTACACCTCCGGCTGGGAGTCCCTCGCAGCGATCAACGACGGCCGCGAACCCGCCTCGTCCTCCGACGCCCCGCGCTGGGGGAGCTGGCCCCAGAAGGGCACCCAGTGGGTCCAGTACACCTGGGACGACCCGGTCCGCGTGGACGGCTCCGACATGTACTTCTTCCGCGATGCGCAACCGGGCGCCGACGACGGTGTCGGCGTGCCGGAGGCCTGGGTCATCGAGTACCGCGACGGCGACACCTGGCGCGAGGTCGCCTCACCCAGCGGCTACGGAACCGCCGAGGACCGCTACAACAGGACCACCTTCGCCCCCGTCACGACGACGGCCCTGCGCGCCCGGCTGACCGGTCACCCGAACCTGGCCCTCGGCGTGCAGGAGTGGAAGGTGTACGCCGAGACGCCGGAGTCCGTGCGCGAGGTCCATGTCCCCACCCCACGCGGCACGATCCCCGAGCTGCCCGGACAGGTGACGCTGGTCTACGCGGACGGCTCCACGGCGCGCTCGCCCGTCGCCTGGCCCGCCCTCACCGAGGAACAGGTCGCGGAGGGCGGCACGAGCGTACCGATCACCGGGCTCACCGACCGGGCCGCGCAGCCCGTGACCGCGACCGTGTGGGTGCGGCAGACCGACACGGTGGAGATCACGAGCATCGCCGAGGAGCACGTCACCACCCTGACCGGCACGGCGCCCACGCTCCCGGCCACCGTGGTCGCCACCTACAACGACGGCTCCAAGGACAGCCGGACCGCCGTCACCTGGGACCCGGTGAAGCCGGAACAGTACGCCGAGCCGGGCACCTTCGAGGTGAAGGGGATCGTGGCGGGAACCACCTATCGCGCCACGGCCACCGTCACCGTGACCGGGCCGTCATGACCGCCCGTCACCGACCCACCGCGCCCATGCCCACCGCGCCCATGCCCACCGCGCCCATGCCCACCGAGGACCGACGATCGGAGTCCGAGAGCATGTCCCAGCCACCGACCCGCCGCCGTCTGCTGAGTCTCGCCGCCGGGGCCGCGGCCGCCGCCCCGCTCGTACAGACCACTTCGGCCGCGCACGCGGCAGCCGGCCAGACCTTCTCCGGAACGCCCGGCCAGGCCCTGTCCGGCGTGCCCGCGCAGACCACCGCGGCCCCGCTGCCCGTCCCGTCCGCCTGGTCGGTGCGCCCCTTCCCGCTGGACCAGGTCACCCTGGGGAACGGCGTCTTCCGGGCCAAGCGTGACCTGATGCTCGACTACGCCAGGTCCTACCCGGCCGACCGCATGCTGGCCGTCTTCCGCGCCAACGCCGGACTCGACACCCGGGGCGCCCGGCCGCCCGGCGGCTGGGAGACCGCGGACGGCAATCTGCGCGGCCACTTCGGCGGCCACTTCCTCACTCTCGTCGCCCAGGCGTACGCCGACACCCGTGAGGCCGCCCTCAAGTCCAAGCTGGACTACCTGGTCGGCGCGCTCGGCGAGTGCCAGAAGGCACATGCCGAGAACGGCTCGCCGAAGCCCAGCCACCCCGGCTACCTGGCGGCGTACCCGGAGACGCAGTTCATCCTGCTGGAGAGCTACACGACCTACCCGACGATCTGGGCGCCCTACTACACCTGCCACAAGATCATGCGCGGACTCCTCGACGCGCACACCCTGGCGGGGAACGAGCAGGCGCTGACCATCGCCTCGGCGATGGGCGACTGGGTGCACAGCCGCCTCGGCCGGCTGCCGAAGGCTCAACTGGACCGGATGTGGTCGATCTACATCGCCGGTGAGTACGGCGGCATGAACGAGGTGATGACGGACCTGTACGCCCTCACCGGCCGCGAGGAGCACCTGGCGGCCGCCCGCTGCTTCGACAACACGGCGCTGCTGGACGCATGCGCCGAGGACCGGGACATCCTCGACGGCCGGCACGCCAACCAGCACATCCCGCAGTTCACCGGCTATCTGCGGCTGTTCGACCACACCGAGGAGGAGGAGTACGCCGCCGCGGCCCGCAACTTCTGGGGCATGGTCGCGGGACCCCGCATGTACAGCCTGGGCGGCACGGGCCAGGGCGAGATGTTCCGCGCCCGGGGCGCCATAGCGGCGACCCTGGACGACAAGAACGCCGAGACCTGCGCGACGTACAACATGCTCAAGCTCACCCGGCAGCTGTTCTTCCACGAGCCGGACCCCGCCTACATGGACTACTACGAGCGGGGCCTGACCAACCACATCCTCGCCTCCCGCCGGGACGCCCCCAGCACCACCAGCCCCGAGGTCACCTACTTCGTCGGCATGGGCCCCGGAGTCGTGCGCGAGTACGACAACACGGGCACCTGCTGCGGCGGCACCGGCATGGAGAACCACACCAAGTACCAGGACTCGGTGTACTTCCGCTCGGCCGACGGCAGCGCACTGTACGTCAACCTCTACCTCGCCTCGACGCTGCGGTGGCCGGAACGGGGCTTCGTCGTCGAGCAGACCAGCGACTATCCGGCCGAGGGCGTGCGCACCCTGACGTTCCGTGAGGGCGGCGG
Source organism: Streptomyces sp. KM273126 (assembly GCF_004337435.2). NCBI lineage: Bacteria > Bacillati > Actinomycetota > Actinomycetes > Kitasatosporales > Streptomycetaceae > Streptomyces > Streptomyces sp. KM273126. The sequence goes on from NZ_SJXB02000002.1 coordinate 2,396,442, forward strand.
CAGGCTGGATCTGAAACTCCGGGTTCCGTCCTGGGCCACGGGGGGCTTCACCGTCACGGTCAACGGAGTCAGGCAACGGGCCGCGGCCGAGCCCGGCAGCTACCTCACCCTGAGCAGAACCTGGCGGCGTGGCGACCAGGTCCGTGTCTTGGCCCCGTACCGCCTGCGCATCGAAAGGGCGTTGGACGACCCCACCGTCCAGTCGGTGTTCCACGGCCCTGTACTGCTGGTCGCCCAGAGCCCGCAAAGGGATTTCCGCACCTTCTCCTTCTACAAGGACTTCACGCTCCGGGGCGACCTGGCCACCGCGATCCGGCCCGAGGGCCGGCCGATGCACTTCACCACGCACGGTCTGACCCTCGCGCCGTTCTTCGTCGCGGACGACACCCGCTATCACGCCTACTTCCGGCGCTCCGAACCCGTCGTCGTGTTCGGCACGGCCGACTCGGGCGTCCCCAACCGGGCCCGCGGCGACGGCCTGACCTTCCTCGACGTGCTCTGGCAGCAGGCGCCCTTCACGAACTCCGGCCCCTTCGTGCAGGCCGTACGTACCCTCGCGGACCAGTGGCTGTCCGAGGCGTTCTTCACGCGCGCCGAGCGGGACCGTGTCGTCGCGGCCGCGCTGGAGGCGGACCTGAGGCGCTGAGACAGGGGAGTCCGGCAGCCTCCGCCGGAGTCGGTGGGGCTGCCGGGCGTACCGGGGCTCCCAGAAAACCGTGGTGGACGCCTTGACGGTGAATCGTTTCACTGCTTCCGTGGAGAGGCTGTTCATGGGAGCGCTCCCACATCCGGTGAGAAAGGATCCCCATGCAGACCTCCCCCCACCAGGCCGGACCTCGCACACCCGGACGCGGACCACTGGCCGTCCTCACCGCAGTTCTGACGACCGTTCTCATCGCCGGTGTCCTGTCCCTGGCCGGCGTGACCCAGGTGCACGCCGCTCCGGGAGACGGCTCGGTGTCCGACCCCAACATCGGCTACGTCGGGCGCTGGGACACCAGCTCGGGCACCACGGCCGTGGCCAACTGGACCGGCGCGTACGTGCAGACGTCGTTCACCGGCACCACGGTCAAGGTGAGGACCAGAGACGCGGTCAACCTCTACGTCAGCATCGACGGCGGGCCCGACGTCTTCCACGCGGGTGTGCGCGGCACGGTGAACCTCACCCCACAGCCGTTACCGACGGGCACCCACACCCTGCGGATCACCTACCGCTCCGGCGACACCGTCTTCCAGGGGCTGGTGCTGGACTCCGGGGCCCGCACGGTCGCTCCGAACACCCAGCCCGGGCTGATCGAGTTCGTCGGCGACTCCATCACCGCCGGCGCCCTCACCGACCGGCTGGCGCTCGACTCGTACGCCTGGAAGACCGGCGAGCGGCTGGGGATGCGGCACACGCAGATCGCCCGCGCCGGCTACTGCCTCGTCGGCCAGTCCGGATGCACCGGTCTGAGCAGCCAGTTCTTCAAGACGGCCAGCACGGGTGGCACGGACTGGGACTTCTCTCGCTACCGGGCGAACGCGGTCGTCATCAACCTCGGCACCAACGACATCGGGCACGGGGTGTCCGGGGCGGCGTTCCAGTCGGCGTACGCCACGTTCCTGCGCGACATCCGCGCCAGGTACCCGGACGCGGTCCTCTTCGCCGTGCAGACCCTCAAGAAGCGGTACGTCACCGAGACCAGGGCCGCCGTCAACGCCCGCAACACCGCCGGAGACAGCAAGGTGCGCTACGTCGACACGACGGGCTGGCTCACCGACGGCACCGACTACGAGGACGGCGACGGACACCCCAATGAGGCGGGCCACACCAAGTTCGCGGACCGCCTGGCCCCCGTCGTCAGCGCCGCGTTGAGCGGCGGCACGACCCGTTCCGTGAAGGCGGCGGCGCCCGGCCAGCCCGGCGACCCGAACATCAAGTTCGTCGGACGCTGGGACACCGCCGGCTCCACCACCGCCTACACCCCCTACTGGGCGGGCGCGTACTACCGCGTCGGCTTCACCGGCAGGACCGTCCAGCTCAAGCAGCGGGGCACGATCGACTTCTGGGCGCGGATCGACGACGGGCCCGTGACGTTCTACGACGACGTCAAGGGAACCGTGAACCTGACTCCGGCCGCGCTGCCGGCCGGCCACCACACCCTCCAGGTCAACTATCAGGTGGTCGCGGGCTCCTACCGCGGTGACGCCGTCTTCCAGGGGCTCGTCCTCGACAGCGGCGCCACGACCTATCCGCCGCCCGCTCCCGAGAAGCTGATCGAGTTCGTCGGCGACTCGATCACCGTGGGCACGACGACCTCGCAGAACGCCCGTACCGCCTACGGCTGGCTGATCGGGGAACGCCTCGGTGCCGAGCACACACAGATCGCCCAGGGCGGCGCCTGCCTCGTCGCCGCGGCGGACGGATGCGTGGGCCTGGAGCGGCAGTTCACCAAACTCAACCCGAACGCCCCGACACCGGACTGGGACTTCTCCCGCTACCGGGCGAACGCGGTCGTCATCAACCTCGGCACCAACGACGTCGGGCACGGGGTGAGTTCGGCGCAGTTCCAGGAGGCGTACAGCAGTCTGCTGCGCAAGGTCCGCGCGGCCCATCCGCAGGCCTGGATCTTCGCGTTGGAGACCTTCCGCGGGCGGTTCGTTCCGCAGACCGAAGCAGCCGTCAGGGCGGCCGTCGACGGCGGCGACTCCCGGGTCTCCTTTGTCGACACGACGGGCTGGCTCGGCTCGGGCGACCTCACGGACTCGGTCCACCCCAACGACCAGGGGCACCGCGTCATCGCGGACCGCCTCGCGCCGGTCATCGCGGCCAGGATCGGCGCCTGACGCGGTCGGGGGCGTGGCCGCGATCAGCGCCGTCGGGCCAGGCCCCCGGACACCGGCGCGCTGCCGAGGCCGCTGTCGCCGTCCTGGTGGCGCAGTACCCACTCGTCGAGGTCGAGTGCCGCTTCCAGGGGCTCCCGGGCCATGTAGGCCCGCCACCAGCTCACCTCGCCGAGGGGGCCGGGGGAGCCGGGTGGCCCGGTCGGCCCGGTGGCCTCGGCGGGGGAGAGCAGTCCCCTCCGGAAACGGTCCTCGGCCGTCGTGAAGCGTGCCCGCGCGATGTGCGCGGACACGCCCAGGACATCACCGATGAGTTCCCAGTTCGCACCACCCAGCCGCTCGAACACGGCGGCGGCCTCGAAGAACCGCTGGGCGGCACCGAGCACTCGCGCGGCATCCGCCAGGACCGAGCCCGGGGACCGCACGGTGCCGTCGGGATGCAGCTCGTGCTCGCCGATCGGCACGGAGGCGCGGGCGAGTTCGGCCAGCTCGCAGGCCTCGTAGGCCGCCACCAGCCGCGCTCGCGCCGCGTCCGTGTACGGTGCGGCGGCTGTTCCCGGGTCACCTTCGGTCATGTCAGCCGGCGCGCAGGAAATAGAGGACGGTCATGGTCACGGCGGTGGTCAGGATGACGCCCCGCAGCAGCCGTGCGGGAAGGCGGCGTGCGAGATGGGCCCCGGCGAATCCGCCGACCACCGCACCGGCCAGCATGCCGACGAGGAGAACCGGAGCGCTCAGCGCCTCCGAAGCGACGAGGAACAGTGCGGTCGCGCTGAGATAGACGGCCGCGACCTGGGTGACCCGCATCGGATTGCCGGCCGCGGCGTCGAGACCGAGGCCGACGCTCCACAGCGCCAGCATCAGGATGCCTACGGCACCGCCGAAGTATCCGCCGTACAGGGCGAGAAAGAACTGGCCGATCAGGACGGCCCGCGAACTCATGCCGACCGGGCGGCCCATCGCGGTGCTCACCGCACGGGAGAGGTACCGCCCGAAGGCGAGGACCACCGTGGCGAACGCGAGGAGCCATGGCACCGCGGCATCGAACGCCGCCGCCGGCAGTGCCAGCAGCAGGCCGGCGCCGAGTCCGCCCCCTATGAGACTGACCGTGGTCAGAGCCGTCGTGGACGTCGACCCGACCGGGGCGAGCTCACGCCGGTAGACCCAGGCGCTGGCCACCGACCCGGGGACGAGGGCGATACTCGATGCCGCGTTCGCCGTCACCGGCGGCAGGCCGACCGCGACGAGAGCGGGCAGCGCCACGAACGTACCGCCACCACCGACGGCGTTCAGCGCTCCGGCGGCGGTACCGGCCAGCAGGACGAGCAAGGTCTCGGACACTCGACGAGCATCACTCAGTGACCCGCTGTCGCACAATGTGTAATCGGCATACCCAGCCTAAGGCTGCGCCATAGGCTGAGCGGTGTGCGCTATGACCTGGATGATCTCCGGCTCTTCCTCGACATCGTCGCGGAGGGGTCGATCACGGCCGGTGCTCGCCGGATGCACCTCAGCCTGCCCTCGGCGAGTGCCAGGGTGCGTGCGCTGGAGCACCAGGCCGGTGTGGCTCTCCTGATCCGCGGCCGGCGGGGCGTGCGGCCCACTCCGGCGGGGACGACTCTGGCGCGGCACGCCCGCGAAGTCCTCGACCGGACGGCACGGCTGGAGAGCGCCGTCGCGAGCTACACCCGGTCACCGACCGCTCCGCTGACCCTGTTGAGCGGCGGCTCAGCGATGCACCGACTCGTCCCGCGGGCCCTGGTGTCGTTCCTGCGGGCGCACCCGGACGTCGACGTCACGGTGTCCGAGAGCCGTACCCCCGAGACCGTGCGGATGCTCACCGACGGCGAGGCGGACCTGGGGGTCGTCCTCGACGACGAGGCCCGCGACTGCGGCCTGCGCATGGAACCCCTCGGCGACGACTCCCTCGTGGTGATCGGCCAGGCCGACGGGATCCTCGCCGGCCGGACCGCCCTGACCTACAGCGAGGTGGCCGAACACCCACTCGTCGGGCTCGACCCCGGCTCCTCGTTGCGCCGCTGGATCGAGAAGCACGTCGGCCCGCACGCCCCGGCCGTGCGGTACCGCACCACGGTCGCCGACCTCGGTGTCCTCGTCGCTCTCGCGGCCGCCGGCGTCGGGCTCGCCCTCGTACCGCGCCGCGCCGTCGACCCCGGCCGGCTGCTCGACGTGTGCGAACTGGCCGACCCCTGGGCGCGCCGCCACCATCTGCTCGCCTGGGGCGTCAAGGACCGGACCTCGTCGACGGCCACCGCGGCGCTCGCCGAACACCTGCGGCGGGCGGCACTGTCGGAGCCGGCCGGCCCCGCCGGACACGGGGACTCCGGGAAGACCGATCCGGCACACCAGGAAAAATGGGAGTAAACCAGGTTGTATGGGCCCACGGGAATCTTTCGGGGGTCATGCACCACCAGGGCCTCCAGAAGTAAGGACTACGAGGAGGGAGAGCCCTGATGACGCGTTCGGTCGGTATCGACCTCGGCACCACGAATTCGGTGGTCTCGGTCCTCGAAGGCGGCGAACCCACCGTCGTCACCAACACGGAGGGGGCCAGGACCACGCCGTCCGTCGTGGCCTTCGCCAAGAACGGTGAGGTGCTCGTCGGGGAGGTCGCCAAACGGCAGGCCGTGACGAACGTGGAGCGCACCGCGCGCTCCGTCAAACGGCACATGGGGGACAAGGCCTGGCGGTTCCCGGACAGCGGGAGCATCGACGGCAGGCAGTACACCGCGCAGGAGATCTCCGCCCGTGTGCTGCAGAAGCTGAAGCGGGACGCGGAGGCCTACCTCGGAGAGGACGTCACGGACGCCGTGATCACCGTACCGGCGTACTTCGACGACACCCAGCGGCAGGCGACCAAGGAGGCCGGTGAGATCGCGGGCCTGAACGTCCTGCGGATCATCAACGAGCCGACGGCCGCCGCTCTCGCCTACGGCCTGGACAAGGAGAACGACCAGACGGTCCTGGTCTTCGACCTCGGCGGCGGCACCTTCGACGTGTCGCTGCTTGAGATGGGTGAGGGCGTCATCGAGGTGAAGGCCACCAACGGCGACACCCGCCTCGGCGGCGACGACTGGGACCAGCGGATCGTCGACCACCTGGTCAAGCAGTTCAAGAACGCGTACGGCGTCGACCTGTCCAAGGACAAGATGGCTGTGCAGCGGCTGCGCGAGGCCGCCGAAAGGGCCAAGATCGAGCTGTCCAGCTCGTCGGAGACGAACATCAACCTGCCCTACGTCACGGCCTCGGCGGAGGGCCCGCTGCACCTGGACGAGAAGCTGACCCGCGCCCAGTTCCAGCAGCTGACCGCCGATCTGCTGGAGCGCTGCACGGGTCCCTTCCATCGGGCCGTCAAGGACGCCGGGATCAAGCTGTCCGACGTCAACCACGTGATCCTGGTGGGCGGTTCGACCCGTATGCCCGCCGTCACGGACCTGGTGAGGGAGCTGACGGGCAAGGAGCCGCACAAGGGCGTCAACCCGGACGAGGTCGTGGCCGTGGGCGCCTCGCTCCAGGCCGGTGTGCTCAAGGGCGAGGTCAAGGACGTTCTGCTCCTCGACGTGACGCCGCTGTCCCTCGGTATCGAGACCAAGGGCGGCATCATGACCAGGCTCATCGAGCGGAACACGACGATCCCGACCAAGCGGTCCGAGATCTTCACCACCGCCGAGGACAACCAGCCCTCCGTGCAGATCCAGGTCTACCAGGGCGAGCGCGAGATCGCGGCGTACAACAAGAGGCTCGGGATGTTCGAGCTGACGGGTCTGCCGCCGGCGCCGCGTGGTGTGCCGCAGATCGAGGTCGCCTTCGACATCGACGCCAACGGCATCATGCACGTCACCGCCCGGGACCTGGGCACCGGCAGGGAACAGAGGATGACCGTCACCGGCGGCTCGGCCCTCCCGAAGAACGACATCGACCGCATGGTCCACGAGGCCGAGCAGCACGCCGAGGAGGACCGTCGTCGGCGTGAGGCCGCCGAGACCCGAAACCGGGCCGAACAGCTCGTCTACCAGACCGAAAAGATCATTAAGGACAACCCGGAGAAGATCCCGGCCGACGCCAGGAGTGAGACCGAGGCCGCGCTCGCCGAGCTGAAGGACAAGCTCAGGAGCAGCAAGGACGGAGCCGAGGACACCGCCGGCATCCAGCAGGCCATGGACAGGGCGGCCGCCGCCGCGCAGAAGATCGGCACCGCGCTGTACGAGCAGTCGCGGGCCGAGGGCGCGACGAGCGCCGGCGCTTCCGAAGCCGCCAGTGCTTCGGGCGGTCCGGGTACCTCCGGTCCGGAGGACGAGGTGGTGGACGCCGAGATCGTCGACGACGACAAGACCGACCAGGGCCACAAGCCGGAGGCGGGCTGACGATGGATTCCGTCCGGCCGCCGAGCACGGAGGCGCAGCGCCTGTCGCAGGAGTTGCGGGAGCGGACCGCGGACCTGCAGCGGGTGAAGGCCGACTACGACAACTACCGCAAGCGGGTCAGGCGCGACCGTATGGCCGTGCGCGAGATCGCGGTGGTCAACGTCCTGGGCGCCTTCCTGCCCGTGCTGGACGCCGTGCACCGCGCGTGCGACCACGAACCGATGACACCGGGGCTCAAGGAGATCGCCGCGACGCTGGAGAGCCAGGCAGGCTCACTGGGGCTGCGCGCGTTCGGGCAGGAGGGCGATCCCTTCGATCCGACGTGCCACGACGCCCTGGCCCATCACGTCTCCCCGCACACGGACCGCCTGACCTGCACGACGATCCTCCGCCCCGGCTACCGGCTCGGCGCCCGGCTCCTCCGCCCGGCCCATGTGGAGGTCACCGGGCCACCCCTGCCCGGCGCGGGCCGGGAGGCCCGGTGCCGCCTGACCGAGATCAGCTGCGACGACACGCTGTCACTCGAACCGTGAGACGTCCCCCGCACCCCGGCGGACGATCTCGGCCTCTCCGCCGGAGAAGTCGATCACCGTCGTCGGTTCCGTGCCGCAGTCGCCGGAGTCGACCACCGCGTCGACCACGTGGTCGAGGCGCTCCTTGATCTCCCAGCCCTGGGTCAGCGGCTCCTCCTCGTCGGGCAGGAGCAGCGTGCTGGAGACGAGCGGTTCGCCGAGTTCCGCGAGCAGCGCCCGGACCACGGCATGGTCCGGGATGCGCACGCCGACGGTCCGTTTCTTCGGGTGCATCAGCTTGCGCGGGACCTCCCTCGTGGCGGGGAGGATGAAGGTGTAACTCCCGGGCGTGGACGCCTTGACGGCGCGGAACACGTCGTTGTCGACGTGCACGAACTGGCCCAGCTGCGCGAAGTTCTCGCAGACGAGGGTGAAGTGGTGGCGGTCGTCGAGATTCCGGATCGAGCGGATCCGCTCGATGCCGTCACGACTGCCCAGCTGGCACCCCAGGGCGTAACAGGAGTCCGTCGGGTACGCGATGAGGGCACCCTGGCGGACGCTGTCGGCCACCTGACTGATGGCGCGGGGCTGCGGGTTGTCGGGGTGCACGTCGAAGTACTTGGCCATCCGCCGAGCTTATGCCCCGTAGGGGGCGCGCCCCCAAAAAAGGGGCGCGGGGAACTGCGCGCCCAGCCACACACGACCCGCGGCTTCAAGACGGCCCGCAGTCCCCCACCGGACTCCTGGCGGAGCCCTACGCGGAGCCCTACGCGCCGCTCTCCCTGAGCATGTCCTCGCGCTCCACGATCTTCACGCGCTCACGGCCCTGGGGCTCGCCCAGCGCCTTCTCGGCGGCGTCGAGGCGGTGCCAGCCCTCCCAGGTGGTGAAGCGGACGTTCCGCTCGGTGAGGAACGCGTCCACGGACTCCGGGGCGGGCGACGTGGGCTCGTGCAGGCGGCCGCCGGCGAAGTCGTCGAGCAGATTCGCGACCGTCTCGTTGGCATCGCCCTTGGTGTGGCCGATGAGGCCCACGGGACCGCGCCGGACCCAGCCGGTGACGTACGTCGACTGCAGGTGCGCACCGGTCTCCTCGATCACCCGGCCGCCCTCGTCCGGGACGGTGCCCGAGTCGACGTCCCAGGGCAGCTTGGGGAGCTTGTCGGACAGGTAGCCCACGGCGCGGTAGACGGCGGTGACGTCCCAGTCCTTGAACGTGCCGGTGCCCTTGACGTTGCCGGTGCCGTCGAGTTCGGTGCGCTCGGTGCGCAGGCCGACGACCCTGCCGTCCTCGCCGAGGATCTCGGCCGGCGACTCGAAGAAGTGCAGGAACAGCTTGTGCGGCCGGTCGCCGACATCGCGGATGGCCCAGTTCTCCAGGGTCTTGGCGACCATGTCGGCCTGCTTGTTGCCGCGTCGGGTGGCGATGGAGCCGTCGTCGTAGTCGATGTCCTCGGGGTCGACGATGACCTCGATGGTGGGGGAGTGGTCCAGCTCGCGCAGCTCCATCGGGCTGAACTTCGCCTGCGCCGGGCCGCGTCGGCCGAACACGTGGATCTCCAGGGCCTTGTTGGCCTTCAGACCGTCGTACACGTTCGGCGGGATCTCGGTCGGCAGCAGTTCGTCGGCCGTCTTGGCCAGGATGCGCGCCACGTCGAGCGCGACGTTGCCCACGCCGAGGACGGCGACCTTCTCCGCCTGGAGCGGCCAGGTCCGCGGCACGTCCGGGTGGCCGTCGTACCAGGACACGAAGTCCGCCGCGCCGTAGGAGCCGTCGAGCTGGATGCCGGGTATGTCGAGCGTCCGGTCGGCCATCGCGCCGGTGGAGAAGATCACCGCGTCGTAGAAGGCACGCAGGTCGTCCAGGTTGATGTCGCGCGGGTAGTCGACGTTGCCGAAGAGACGGATCTGTGGCTTGTCGAGCACCTGGTGCAGGGCCGTGATGATGCCCTTGATGCGGGGGTGGTCGGGGGCGACGCCGTAGCGGATCAGGCCGAACGGCGCGGGCATCCGCTCGAAGAGGTCGATGGACACACCGGGGTCGGCGGCCACGTCGGACTTCAGCAGCGCGTCGGCGGCGTAGATTCCGGCAGGTCCGGCTCCGACAATGGCTACCCGCAGGGGGCGGGGCATGATCAGGTTCCCTTCGAGCGATGACAGGCGACTCGACGGAAACCTTAAACTAAGGCAAGCCTTACTTGGTACGCGGGTCCGGTTGATGGCCCCATAAAGCGATCTTATGACGTGACGTGGGTCCCGGTCACGGCGAGTCGCGCTCCGCGGACCCGGCCCCGGACCCGGACTCGCGGCCGGAGCCGGACGGCCCGTCGTCCTCGGTGCCCGAGGCGGCCGTGTCGTCAGCAGCCGTGTCCTGAGCGGCGGCGTCGGTGTTCGCCGGGCGCTGCAGCTTCGCCCCGCCTCCCACGCGCTCCAGCGGTTTCGTCAGCGCGCGCAGGGAGAAGCGCGCGGGCTTGCGGGGCTCCTCTCCCCGCGCCGGCGGGACCGCCGGCGCGGGGGAACCCTCCCGGAAGGCGGCCAGCGCCTCATGGGCGCGTTCGGCGGCCTCGCGGTACAGATCGCGCGACTTGGTCATGGCCTGCAGGGCCTCGGAGTACTGGGCCACCAGGGCCCGTGCCTCGTCGACGGTGAACAGGTGCCATTCGTCCCGCAGTTCGGCCACGGCCTGCTCGGCCCAGGGGGCCAGCGGCCTGGGCAGAGAGGCGTAGCGCACCACGGTCTCGATGAGGTCCTTGGGCTGCGAACCGTCCAGGAAGACACTGCGTACCGTGAAGTCGTGGTCCTCGTAGCCGGGCCGGGCGGGTGTCCCGGGCAGCACGACGGCGCCCCCGCGCGGCACCCGCACCCCCAGGTCGTAGAGCGCCCAGTTGACGATGCGGTACTGGTCCGGAGTGGCCCGGTGCTCCACGATGCGGTGACGCAGGCTGGCGGGCATCAGCGGTGCCAGGGGGCGCCGGCCGAGCTGGTCGGGTGTCATGGCCTCGTGGACGACGATGTGGATGCTCTCGGTGTGGCGACCGCAGTCCTTGAGCAGGCGCTTGAGCTCCTTGTCCTCGGCGGGCAGCGGATTGGACTCACGCAGGCGGAGCCCCGGAACCATGTCGTGGTCCCACGAGGCGTCCTCGGGCCAGAACATGGTGGTGGGCGACGGCCAGTCGAGATTCCAGGGCCGGTCCGCCTCCGCGACCAGCGTCCACTCCCGCGAGTCGACCATGCCGCTCGGCGGGCCGATGGTCAGACGCGCCCGCACCACGATGTCGCCGGCGACCCGCCAACGAGCCTCGAAGGCGCGCCGTTCCACGTCGTCGCGCCGGGCGTCGTACTCCAGGTGGTCGTCGATCTCCCCGTCGTCCTTGAGTCCCGTCAGCCGTTGCCGGACGGATTCCTCGGCGCCGGAGCCGACGTGGCGTCCGCTGGACAGCCAGACGGTGTCGGGAGCCGTGGCAGGGGCGGTGCGGGACTTGGCCATGGATCACTCTGCGCAGGTGCGGGGTCGGCGGACACAACCCAGTATGGTCCGCGCACGTCAGGCACGGGAAATTCACACACCGGAGAGTAGGTCCCCCTGGAACCCTCCTGTCACGGACTGTTCGGCCCAGATGACCTTGCCCTCGGCGGTGTACCGGGTGCCCCAGCGCTCGGTGAGCTGGGCGATCAGGAACAGGCCACGGCCCCCCTCGTCCGTGGCGGCGGCGTAGCGCAGGTGGGGTGAGGTGCTGCTGGTGTCGGAGACCTCACAGACCAGGGTGCGGTCGTAGAGCATGCGCACCCGGATGGGACCGCTGCCGTACCGGATGGCGTTGGTGACCAGTTCACTGAGGATCAGCTCCGTCGTGAACTCCAGCTCCTGAAGCCCCCATTCCGCCAGCTGCCGGGACACCGAGGCACGCACCTGGCCGACGGCCGCCGCCTCGGAGGGCACCTCCCAGCCGGCGACGCGGCCGGGGTCGAGCGCCTGGGTGCGGGCGACGATCAGGGCGATGTCGTCGCTCGCCCGGCCCGGTGGCAGGGCGTCCAGGACCGCCTGACAGGTGCTGTCCGGAGGGGCCGCGGGGTCTGCCTGGCCCAACGCGGTACGCAGCAGGTCGAGGCCGGAGCCGATGTCCCGTTCCCGGTCCTCGACGAGTCCGTCCGTGTACAGCACCAGGCGGCTGCCCTCCGGCAGTTCCAGGTCGGCCGTCTCGAACGGGAGACCGCCCACCCCGAGTGGCGGACCGGCCGGCACCTCGGGGAACTCGACGCTGCCGTCCGGGCGGACCACTGCCGGCGGCGGATGGCCGGCCCGGGCCAGGGTGCAGTGCCGCGAGACCGGGTCGTAGATCGCGTACAGGCAGGTGGCGCCGGTGACCGCGGCACCACTGCCCTCCTCCGCCTCGTCCTGGTCGATACGGCTCACCAGTTCGTCGAGGTGACCCAGGAGTTCGTCGGGCGGCAGGTCCAGCGCGGAGAAGTTGTGGACCGCCGTCCGCAGCCGTCCCATCGTGGCCGCCGCGTGCAGTCCGTGGCCGACGACGTCACCCACGACGACCGCCACCCGAGTGCCGGACAGCGGCAGCACGTCGAACCAGTCGCCGCCCACCCCCGCCTGCGCGGGCAGATACCGGTAGGCGATGTCGAGGGCGCTCTGCTCGGGCAGACTGCGCGGGAGCAGGCTGCGCTGCAGGGTGACCGCCATGGCGTGCTCGCGTGCGTAGCGCCGTGCGTTGTCGATCGAGACCGCGGCCCGGGCGACGAGTTCCTCGGCGAGGGCCACCTCCTCCGGGTCGAAGGGCTCAGGCTTCTCGGAGCGCCAGAAGTTGACCACGCCCATCACCAGGGCGCCCGCCCGCAGCGGGACGGTGATCAGCGAGTGGATGCCGTAGCCCACGACCTGCGCGGAACGCTCCAGGTCCTGCTCCATCCAGCCCGGCGCCCGGCTGAGGTCGGGCTCCAGGTGGGCCTGACCGGTGCTGAGGCTGCGCGCCTGCGGGGAGGAGGGGACGAAGACGATCTCCTCGCCCACCGGGTACAAGGGAGCGTCCTTGCGTATCCCGACGGACGCCGTACGACGCAGCGTGGTACCCGCCTCGGGCTCCTCGCCGGCCAGCACGGCCTGGGAAAGGTCCACGGTGACGAAGTCCGCGAACCGGGGGACGGCCACCTCGGACAGTTCCTCGGCGGTACGGGTCACGTCCAGGGTCGTACCGAGGCCCACTCCGGCGTCGTAGAGCAGCTTGAGGCGCTCCCGTGCCACCTCGGCACGGCCGGACAGCGCGCGCAGCTCGGTCGAGTCGCGGAGTGTGGCGACGCTGCCCGACGGGGCGCCCTGGAGGTCCGTGGGGCGCTGGTTGATCGCCAGCAGCCGGTCGTCCACCAGGTGCACCTCGTCCGTGGCGACGCGCCCCGAGGCCAGCAGCTCGGCGGTGTCCGTGTCGAGGCCGAGGGCATGGACGTGCCGTCCCTCGGCGTCGGCGGGCAGATCGAGCAGGCGGTGCGCCTCGTCGTTGGCGAGAAGCAGCCGCCCTTCGCCGTCGAGGATGATCACGCCCTCCCGGACGGCGTGCAGCACCGCGTCGTGGTGCTCGTACATCCGGGTCATCTCGGACGGTCCCAGGCCATGGGTCTGGCGCAGCAGTCGCCCGCTGACAAGTGCGGTGCCCGCCGTGGCGAGGAGGAGTGCCGCGGCCCCCGAACCCAGCAGGAGCGGCAGCTGCTGCTCCGCGGCACCGCCCACGTTCTCGGTCGTGATGCCGGCCGACACGAGGCCCACGACCGAACCGTTGGGCGCCTCGACCGGTACTACGGCCTGGACCAGCTGCCCGATGGTGCCCCGGATCTCCTCGGTGACGGCGCGACCCCGCAGCGCGGGTCCGATGTTCCCGACGAACTTCTTGCCGATACGGTCCGGCCTGGGGTGGGTGTAGCGGATCCCGTCGGTGTTCATCACCACGATGAAGTCCACCTTCGACCGCTCGCGGGCGGCCTCAGCCCGTGGTTGGAGCACGGTGGTGGGATCGGGCCCGGCCAGCGCCTCGCGGGTGCCCGGAGCGTTGGCGAACGTCTCCGCGACCGCGAGCGAACGGTCGCGGGCCTCCTCGGTGCCGTCGTGCCGCACCTGCAGCACCAGAGCCACCACGGCCGACACGATCAGCAGCAGCACGATCACGACCTGGAGCAGGAACACCTGGCCGGCGACACTGCGCCCGCCCAGCGCCGACCGCAGCCCCGCGACCGGGCCCCACCCGCGCCGGCCGTACTGCCGCCGCTGATCGACCGGTTCGCGTGGGGCGTCCTGTGTCCCCTGCTGCTGGTGCACCCGCCGGGCACTCCCGCTCCGGCGCCCTCCATGCGGACCGCCGGGCCGACGGACCGACTGACCTCGCGCTCGACCCCAAAGTCGGATCATGTGCCCATGTCTACACTGCCCCGGGCCAGGAGGCGAGGGGCGTAACGCATGGTGACAGTCAGTGGTCGCGAACGCGCCCGGACATCACTTCTCGCGGTCGCGGAGCGCGGCCAGGGCGCGGTCGGCGTGGGCGCTCATCCGCAGTTCGCTGCGCACCACCTCCAGGACCGTCCGGTCCTCCGCGATCACGAAGGTGACCCGCTTGGTCGGCGCCAGGGAGAAACCGCGCTTGACCCCGAACCGCTCACGAACCGTCCCGTCGACGTCGGAGAGCAGCGGGAAGCCGAGCGTGTGGCGTCCGGCGAACTCCTGCTGACGGTCGACCGCGTCCCCGCTGATCCCCACCGGCCGCGCACCGGCGGCGGTGAACTCGGCGGCCAGGTCACGGAAGTGGCAGGCCTCGGAGGTGCACCCCGGGCTGAGGGCGGCCGGGTAGAAGAACAGCACCACCGGCCCCTCGTCGAGCAGCTCCGACAGCCGGCGCCCGGCGCCGGTCTCGTCCGGCAGCTCGAAGTCGTCGACCTTGTCGCCGACATCCACACCACGTGTCATGACCGGCCTTCCTGACCCTTGAGCCGCCACACGGCACCCCGGCATCCCGGCACCCTGGATGCACTCGGGCAGGTCCGGAGCGCCCCAACACCCCCACAATAGACGGCCGTTGATCGCTTCATCCGGTCGGGCCCCAGGAGGACGCCGATCGGGGGCTTGTTCCGCTGGACAAGCCCCCGACCAGTACGTCAGCCCGCGTGCCGTGCGCTCAGAAGGTGAGCTTCCAGCTGTCGATGTAGCCGGTGTCCAGGCTGGCCACGTCCTGCACACGCAGCTTCCACACGCCCGCGGCCCTCTTCGACGAGGTGTCGACGCTGTACGTCGCGATCACGTTGTCGGCGGAGTCGCCCGAGGCGGCGTTCTTCAGGCGGTACGCCGTGCCGTCCGGGGCGACCAGGTCGATCACCAGGTCACCGCGCCAGGTGTGGATGATCCGCACGTCCACGCTGAGGGCGCTGGACGAGGCGCCCGACCGGTTCACGTTGATCGGGGACTCGACGGTGTCGTTGTCGGGGATCTGGTAGTCCGAGGTGTTCTCGAAGACCGTGCCGTCGCCTTCCACGTCCACGGTCCAGGCGAAGCTCGCCGTACCCGATTCCCCGGCCTCGTCCGTCACCGTGATCGTCGGCGTGAAGCTGCCGGCCGCGGTCGGCGTGCCCGAGACGCGGCCCGTGGAGGCGTCGATCGACAGTCCGCCGGGCAGGCCCGTGGCCGCGTAGGAGAGAGCGCCGGCGTTGGTCGACGACGCCTGCACGTCGAGGCCGACCTCCTGGCCCACCAGCGAGTACTGACTGCCCGGGGGCACCACCGTCACGCCGTCCAGGATCCGGGAGCCCACGTTGATCGCGGCCCATGCGTTGGCGGTGTTGTTGTACGTCTCCGAGCCCAGCCCGAACAGGTCGGCGGCGGCCTGCAGGGTGGCGGTGCGGGCGCCCGCGTAGTTCGTGGTGGACGTCATGTACGTGGTCAGCGCCCGGAACCAGATCTTCTCGGCGTTGGCCCGGCCTATCGGTGTCACCGGGAGACCGTCGTAGGTGGGGGAGTCGTAGTCGACGCCGTTGACGGTCTTCGCGCCGCTGCCCTCCGAGGCCAGGTAGAACCAGTGGTTGGCCGGACCGGAGGAGTAGTGGACGTCGATCGAACCGAGCGAGGAGGACCAGTTGTCGCGCGAGGCGCCGTCCTTGCTGGGCTTGTCCATGTAACGCAGCGGTGTGCCGTCGCCGTTGATGTCGATCTTCTCGCCCACCAGGTAGTCGCCGGCGTCCTCGGGGTTGTCGGCGGCGAACTCGACGGCCGCGGCGAAGATGTCGGAGGTCGCCTCGTTGAGACCGCCCGACTCGCCGCTGTAGTTGAGGCCGGCGGTGACCGAGGTGAGACCGTGCGTCATCTCGTGCGCGGCCACGTCGATCGAGGTGAGCGGGTTGGCGTTGCCCGAGCCGTCGCCGTAGGTCATGCAGAAGCAGGAGTCCTGCCAGAAGGCGTTGACGTAGTTGTTGCCGTAGTGGACCCGGCTGTACGGTGCCACGCCGTCGCCCCGCAGGCCGTTGCGGCCGTGCACGTTCTTGTAGTAGTCCCAGGTCAGCGCAGCCCCGTAGTGCGCGTCCGCGCCCGCGGTCTCCGGGTCGGCCGTGGTGCCGTCGCCCCACACGTCGTCGGCCCCGCTGAACAGGGTGCCCGTGCCGGAGCTGCCGCGGTTCAGGTTGTACGTGCGGTGGTCGCCGCGTTCCACGTCGGTGAGCGTGTACGTCGACCCCGACTGGCTGGTGCCGAGCGGAACCGTGCCGCTGTAGCGCGTGTTGCCGGTGCCGGTGTGCACGCCCTCGTACTCGTACAGCGTGTCGCCGGTCTGCGCGTCGGTGATGACGTGCAGCTCGCTGGGCGTGCCGTCGTCCTGGAGGCCGCTCACCAGGGTCTCGTACGCCAGTGTCGGAGTGCCCTTCGCGGCCCAGACGACCTTACGGGTGCTGTCCGCCTCGGTTTTGGTGGAGCCCTCGGCCCGCGCCGCCTCGACGGCCTGCCGCTCGACCGCGGCCCGGCTCACCTCGGCACTGAGATCCGCCACCTTCAGCCGGGGCTTGTAGCTCCGGGTCACGCTGTCGACGGCCCCGGACTTCGACGCGTGGACGACGAGGTCGCCACCGAGCACGGGGAGACCGGCGTAGGTGCGCTCGTAGCGGGTGTGGACGGTCCCGTCGGCGTCCTTGACGACGTCGCGTACCTTCAACTCCTCCTCGGCGCCCAGGCCGAGGCGGTCTCCGGTGGCGCCGGCGTCCTTCTCGGCCCGACGGATGAGGGTCTCGCGCTGCCCGGGAGTCAGCTGCGCGGGCAGCGCCCCGGGGTCGGGCTTGGCGGAGGCGACGGTGCGCGACGCGTCGGTGGCGGCGTCGCTCCGGGCACTCGCCGGGGCGCCCGGGATCGCGACCGCCAGGGCGGTCGCCGCCGCGACGAGCGAAGCCGTGGTCACGGATCGGCTGCGGGTGGACCTGAAGACCGATCTGCGGGTCGGTCTGTGGGGGGTCGAACTCACGCGTACTCCTTGTGCTACGGCCGTCGTCGGACGAACGGCCGAACGAAGAGCCCGGCACCCGGATGGGGGCGCGGGTCGTGCAGGGAGAACTGCGATGCGGGTGCAGGACTGCGATGCAGGTGCGCGTGCGCCGCTGGTGAGCGGAGTGGGCACACAGTGCCAGATGTGAAGGTCCTGTGTCAGGGGCACGTCAAGTGATTGGCTGGAAAGTGTTCGTTTTTCGAGGGAACGCTTCCGCTTTCCGGACAACTGCCGAGGCGCTGCCGAGGCTCGTGGGGAACCTGCTCACGCGGGACGGTGCGTACACCTCGCTCCGCGTGACGGGAATCATGAGAGGTCCCCCGCCACGGTCCAAGCGCGGTCCGTCTGCCGGTGGCAAGGTGGTGGGACCGGGCTCCAGCCGGGCGGCGTCCGAGGGCGGGCCGCCCCGTGAGAAGGGAACTCTCGATGATCGAGCCGGACGAGCGCTTCGACGTCGTCGTACTCGGTGCGGGTCCCGGCGGCTACGTGGCCGCCATCCGGGCCGCCCAGCTGGGCAAACGGGTCGCCGTCGTCGAGGAGAAGTACTGGGGCGGCGTCTGCCTGAACGTGGGCTGCATCCCCACCAAAGCCCTGCTGCGCAACGCCGAACTGGCGCACATCGTCACCCGGGAGGCGAAGACTTTCGGCATCAAGGTCGACGGGCAGGTCTCCTTCGACTACGACGAGGCCTTCCGTCGCAGCCGCCGGGTCGCGGACGGCCGGGTCAAGGGTGTCCACTACCTGATGAAGAAGAACAAGATCACGGAGATCGACGGCCGCGGCACGTTCCTCGACCCCCACACCCTCCAGGTGGCCGGCTACGACGGCGACACCCGCACCATCGGCTTCGACCACTGCGTCATCGCCACCGGCGCCACGCCCAAGCTGCTGCCCGGCACCCGCCGTACGTCGCGCGTGGTGACGTACGAGGAGCAGATCCTCGCCGAGGACCTGCCGCAGTCGATCATCATCGCGGGCGCCGGCGCCATCGGCGTCGAGTTCGCGTACATCCTGCACAACTACGGCGTGAAGGTCACCCTCGTGGAGTTCCTGGACCGGGTCGCCCCGCTGGAGGACGTCGACGTCTCCGCCGAACTGGCCCGCCAGTACCGCAAGTTGGGCATCGACGTCCTCGCCTCCACCCGGGTGGACGCCATCGACGAGTCCGGCCGGCAGGTCCGTGTCACCGTCACCGGAAAGGACGGCACTCAGCAGGTCCTGGAGGCCGACAAGGTGCTCCAGGCGATCGGCTTCGCGCCCAACGTCACCGGCTACGGCCTGGAGAACACCGGCGTGACCGTCACCGAGCGCGGTGCGATCGACGTCGACGGCCGCTGCCGCACCTCCGTGCCGCACATCTACGCCATCGGGGACGTCACCTCCAAGCTCATGCTCGCGCACGCCGCCGAGGCGATGGGCGTGGTCGCCGCCGAGACCATCGCGGACGCGGAGACGATGGAGCTCGACTACGTGATGATCGCGCGCGCCACGTTCTGCCAGCCGCAGATCGCCAGCTTCGGCTACACCGAGGCCCAGGCGCGGGAGCGGGGCTTCGACGTCAAGGTGGCCAAGTTCCCGTTCACCGCGAACGGCAAGGCGCACGGCCTGGGTGACACCACCGGCTTCGTCAAGCTGATCAGCGACGCGACGTACGGCGAGATCGTCGGTGCCCACCTCATCGGCCCCGACGTCACCGAACTCCTGCCCGAGCTGACCCTGGCCCAGAAGTGGGACCTCACCGTCCACGAGGTGGCCCGTAACGTGCACGCCCACCCGACCCTGGGCGAGGCGGTCCAGGAGGCGGTGCACGGCCTGGCCGGGCACATGATCAACATGTGAGGCCCTGCGGGCGCTCGGCGGGGGCGGGCGGAGCAGGGGCTGTGGCAGGGGCCGTCACAGCCTGTCGAGTTCCTTCGTGGACCGCCCGAGGAACGTGGTCTGCCCGGAGTCCGGTACCTCGATCTCGTGGAAGCCCAGACGGCCGTAGAAAGCCCGGGCCGGAGCGTTGGCCGTCGCCATGGCCAGATGAACGGTCGGCACACCGCGGTCCTGAAGGGCCCCCAGAAACGTCCGCATCAACGCACGACCGTGGCCGCGGCCCTGCCACTCGGGAAGCAGATCGATGTGCAGATGGGCGGGATACGCGGCGACCTCGGGGACGACCATCCGCTCGGGGCGGTGCAACAGCTGGATGATCGCCTCATCGGGGGTGCTCGGCGCCCCGACGGGCTCCGGATAGCGATCCGCGACCAGGGGCAGCCACTTCGTGCGGAAGTCCTCGGCGAAGCGGGCAGTGTCCGCCGTGCCGAGGATGTAGCCGACCGCCCGCCCCTGTCCGTCGTCCACCACGAAGGCCAGCTCGGGCTCCAGCTGCACGTACGGAGCCGCGAAGACCACCGGAAAGATCCCGGGATCGGCGTAGACCGGGCGGCTGTCCCGCCCGCTGTGCGCGGTGCGGATGCAGATGTCGTCGAGGGCTTCTCGGTCGTCGGAGCGGTACGGGCGAATGGCGGGAGACGAGGTCATCGCAGCATCCTCCAGGTTGGGAACCGCTCCGAGAAGAGTTGAGACGGCGCGTCGGTCGGGCGACGGGGGCGGCGTCCGTCATGAGTACGTCCGTCACGAGTATCCGCGCAGGACAGATGCGCCGGTCGCCGCGGGGCGGGATCGCCCCGGATACCCCCACATCGACGCACTTGAGCGTTTCTGTGCGACGTGGCACGATCGCGCAGATGAGCAGCAGATCCGCCGGAGAACAGCGCCTCGGAGACCTCGCGCGGCTGCGCCGCGTTCGCGACCGGATCGACCGGGAGTACGCGCAGCCGCTGGACGTCGAGGCGCTCGCCCGCGGGGTGAACATGTCGGCAGGGCACCTCAGCCGCCAGTTCCGGCTCGCCTATGGAGAGTCGCCGTACGGCTACCTCATGACACGGCGCATCGAGCGTGCGATGGCGCTGCTGCGTCGTGGTGACCTCAGTGTCACCGAGGTGTGTTTCGCGGTCGGCTGCTCGTCGCTGGGCACCTTCAGCAGCCGCTTCACCGAACTGGTCGGGATGCCGCCCAGCGTCTATCGGCGCCAGGCGGCACGCGCGACGGCGGGGATGCCGTCCTGCGTGGCGAAACAGGTGACCAGACCGGTCAGGAATCGAGAAGCGCCGCCTTCCGAACCGCACGTAGCGTGAGGGCCATGGACATCACCATTCACGCAAGCTTCCTTCCGCACGACGACCCGGAGGCCGCCCTGGCCTTCTACCGCGACACCCTCGGCTTCAAGGTCCGCAACGACGTCGGATACGGCGGGATGCGCTGGATCACCGTCGGCCCCGCCGACCAGCCCGGCACGTCCATCGTCCTGACGCCTCCGGCCGTCGACCCCGGTGTCACCGACGACGAGCGCCGCACCATCGTCGAGATGATGGCCAAGGGCACCTACGCCGCCATCCTCCTGGCCACCGGTGACCTCGACGGCACCTTCGAGCGGGTGCAGGCGAGCGGCGCCGAGGTCGTCCAGGAGCCGACCGAGCAGCCGTACGGCGTTCGCGACTGCGCCTTCCGCGATCCCGCGGGCAACATGGTCCGCATCCAGGAACTGCGCTGAGCGGTCCGGCGAGCGCAGCCCCGACCTGTATGGACGGCCGCGGGCCGGTCTGACGCCTTGGGCGGGCGCGCCGCGTGGCCGGGCCGCGCTCGCCTGCCCGGCACCCGCTCGTCGATCACGCAGACAGTGGACGATGACCGCGTCCGCGCCGACGAAGGAGGGCCGGACGTACGCTCGACGCTGCTCGGATCGAGCCGGGCGACGCCGGCGCCGACCGGGAAGGCGCCCCGCCCGACAACTGACAGCGCGCCCGACACCGGACAGCCTGCCCAGCAGACGACAGCCCGCCCAACAGATGACAGATGGAGACACGATGAGCAAGGCCACGAGGACGGGCACGCAGTCGCCTGCGCAGCACGCCGCCGACAGCCATGATCTGATCCGCGTGCACGGTGCGCGTGAGAACAACCTCAAGGACGTCAGCATCGAGATCCCGAAGCGCCGCCTGACGGTGTTCACCGGGGTCTCCGGCTCGGGCAAGAGCTCACTAGTGTTCGACACGATCGCCGCGGAGTCGCAGCGGCTGATCAACGAGACCTACAGCGCCTTCGTGCAGGGCTTCATGCCGACGCCGGCGCGCCCCGAGGCCGACGTCCTCGACGGCCTGACGACCGTGATCAGTGTCGACCAGCAGCGGATGGGCGGCGACCCCCGCTCCACCGTCGGCACGGCCACCGACGCCAACGCGATGCTCCGCATCCTGTTCAGCCGACTCGGCGAGCCGCACATCGGCCCGCCCAGCGCGTACTCCTTCAACACCGCCTCGGTCCGGGCGAGCGGTGCGATCACGGTCGAGCGCGGGGCCAAGAAGGCGGTGAAGGCGACCTTCTCCCGCACCGGCGGCATGTGCACGGGCTGCGAGGGCCGGGGCACGGTCTCCGACATCGACCTCACCCAGCTCTACGACGACTCCAAGTCGCTCGCCGAAGGCGCGTTCACCATCCCCGGCTGGAAGTCGGACAGCTTCTTCACCGTGCGGGTCTACGCCGAGTCGGGCCTCCTCGACCCGCACAAGCCGATCCGTGAGTTCACCAAGAAGGAGATGCAGGACTTCCTCCACCACGAGCCGACCAAGGTCAAGGTGGAGGGCGTCAACCTCACCTACGAGGGGCTGATCCCCAAGATCCAGAAGTCGTTCCTGTCCAAGGACAAGGAGGCGATGCAGCCGCACATCCGGGCGTTCGTGGAGCGGGCGGTCACCTTCACCACCTGCCCCGACTGCGACGGCACCCGGCTCAGTGAGGGGGCCAGATCCTCGAAGATCAACAAGGTCAGCATCGCCGACGCCTGCGCGATGGAGATCCGTGACCTGGCCGCATGGGTCCGTGACCTCGACGAGCCGTCGGTGACGCCGCTGCTCACCGCGTTGCAGCACACCCTCGACTCGTTCGTGGAGATCGGGCTCGGCTACCTCTCCCTCGACCGGCCGTCGGGCACGCTCTCCGGCGGCGAGGCGCAGCGCGTCAAGATGATCCGCCACCTCGGCTCCTCGCTCACCGACGTCACCTACGTCTTCGACGAGCCCACCACCGGCCTGCACCCCCACGACATCCAGCGGATGAACGACCTGCTGCTGCGGCTGCGGGACAAGGGCAACACGGTGCTCGTCGTGGAGCACAAGCCGGAGGTGATCGCGATCGCCGACCACGTCGTCGACCTCGGCCCCGGCGCCGGAACGGCGGGCGGCACCGTCTGCTTCGAGGGCACCGTCGAGGGGCTGCGGGCCGGCGACACCATCACCGGCCGTCATCTCGACGACCGCGCGACCCTCAAGGAGAACGTGCGGAAGCCGACCGGCCGGCTACCGGTCCGCGGCGCGACGGCGCACAACCTGCAGGGCGTCGACGTCGACATCCCGCTCGGGGTGCTCGCCGTCGTCACCGGCGTCGCCGGCTCCGGCAAGAGCTCGCTCGTGCACGGGTCGCTGTGTCAACAGTCGGGGGCCGCCGGCGCGGGCGTGGTGTCGGTCGACCAGGGCGCGATCCGCGGCTCCAGGCGAAGCAACCCGGCGACGTACACCGGACTCCTCGAACCGATCCGCAAGGCGTTCGCGAAGGCCAACGGCGTGAAGCCGGCGCTGTTCAGCGCCAACTCCGAGGGCGCCTGCCCCACTTGCAACGGGGCGGGCGTCATCTACACCGACCTCGCGATGATGGCCGGTGTCGCCACCACCTGCGAGGACTGCGAGGGCAAGCGGTACCAGCCGTCGGTGCTGGAGTACTACCTCGGCGGCCGCGACATCAGCGAAGTGCTGGCGATGTCGGTGACCGAGGCCGGGGAGTTCTTCGCCGACGGCGAGGCGGCCACCCCGGCAGCGCACCGCATCCTGACCCGGCTCGCCGACGTCGGGCTCGGCTACCTCAGCCTCGGCCAGCCGCTCACCACGCTGTCCGGCGGCGAGCGGCAGCGGCTCAAGCTGGCCACACACATGGCCGAGAAGGGCGGCGTCTACGTCCTCGACGAGCCCACCGCCGGGCTGCATCTCGCGGACGTCGAGCAGTTGCTCGGCCTGCTCGACCGGCTCGTCGACTCCGGCAAGTCGGTCATCGTCGTCGAGCACCACCAGGCGGTCATGGCGCACGCCGACTGGATCATCGACCTCGGCCCCGGCGCCGGCCACGACGGCGGCCGGATCGTCTTCGAGGGCACACCCGCCGACCTCGTCGCCGCTCGCTCCACCCTCACCGGGGAGCACCTCGCGGCCTACGTCGGCGCCTGACCGGGGCCCTCGCGGACAGCGTGGGACGAGTTCGTTCATCTGTTGCGACTCGTCCCATGCCCGCGAACCGGGAATGGACAACCCGGTTGGGCAACCCGTTTGATCGACTATGGCGCCTGGGATAGCAATGACGCGTGATACGAGGAGAAAAGGTCGGGCTGCGGACTCGACGTGACAGTGATCTTCCGGTTCTCCAGGCCGAGTTGTACGAGGACGTGGTGGTGCGATCACGTGCCGACTCCGTCCCCTGGCGGCCCGTCCCCGCCGACGCGGCGGACTCTCCCGCCGCCGCGGCAGCGCCCTCGTCCGAGAAAGCGTACTTCTCCGTGGTGGAACTGGAGTCCCAGGAGCTGGTCGGCGAAGCCCTGCTGTGGGGCATCGACCTGCACAACAGAACGGCCCACCTGGGGATCTCACTGCTCCCCGCATTCCGGGGACGTGGGCTGGCCGTCGACGTCGTCCGGGTGCTGTGCGAGTACGGCTTCGCCGTACGCGGCCTGCAGCGGCTGCAGGCCGAGACCCTCGTCGACAACAACGCGATGATCGCGGCCGCGACCAGGGTCGGGTTCTCCGTCGAGGGCACGCTGCGGCGCTCCGCCTGGGTGTACGGAGCCTTCGTCGACACGGTCGTCCTCGGCCTGCTCGCCGAGGAGTGGGCACAGTAGGAGGGAACTGCGGGGCACCGTACGGCCGTCGCACGGGAAGGTGTGCGACGGCCGTACGCTCCGCAGCGCCTGTCTGCGGAGTCGGTGTGCTGCTCAGCGCGGTCGGTACACCGACACACGGAACGAAGCGGTCACCGGGAGAGGCGGCTTGAGAGGGGCAGTGCGTCGGCGTAGTTCGTCACGGGAGACGTGATGAGCGGTGGGGCCCATGCCGGCGAGGCTGTCGATGTCCTCGGCGGCGAGGGTGACGGAGTACTCCAGGGCCTCGGCGTGGTCGAGGCGGAAGTACGGGTCCAAAGTGCGCTGAAGTCGTGCCTGCTTGGCGGGATCGACCGACAACAGCCCCATGTGCTGCCGGAGTTCGCCGAGGTGCTGTGGCTCGGGGGTGACGGTCAGCAGGGTGCCCGACGGTTGGAGGACCCGGTGGAATTCGGGACCGTTGCGGGGCGCGAAGACGTTGAGCAGGAGATCGACGGAGTGGGTTCGCACAGGCAGCGGCTGCCAGATGTCCCAGGCGGCAGCCGTCGCCCGTATGTGGGCCCGGGCTGCCCGTCGGAGGGCGTACGTGGAGGTGTCCAGCCCGAAGCCGACAGCGGCGGGGAGAGCGTCCAGGACGGTGGCGAGGTAGTAGCCGGTCCCGGCTCCGGCGTCCAGAACGGTGCTGTCGGACGGGCAGAACGTCGTGACGAGGTCGGCGAGGACGCGTGCCAGTGGTGCGTAGTGGCCGGCCTGCAGGAAGGCCGCGCGTGCCTGGACCATGGGGGCGGTGTCCGCACTGGCGGGCCTCATGGCGCCGTTCAGAAGGCTGACGTATCCGTGCCGGGCGACATCGAAAGTGTGCCGGCGGTCGCACCTCAACGCCCGGTCGGCGGGTCCGAGACTGTCACCGCACAGCGGGCAGACCAGAACATCGAGGAGCCTGTACTGGGGCTCATGGCGGGCATGGGACGAGTTGGACATGGCGTTCCTCGGCAGCGGCAGCGGCAGCGGCGGCTGCGGGTCGACGGTCGTGGGAGAGAGCCGTCGGCCTGCTCGGTGGACTGCGCCAGTTCCCGGGCCGCGCACAGAGGGCGGCCTGCCACCCCGGCCGCTACCGCGGCGAAGAACCGCGGTTGTGTGAGCGCGACGGGGCGCGGAAGGGAACGTCAGAAGTCGACACGGGCAGGCCGAAACAGCGGCGTCGTGAGACCCTCCCGGTCCGGGCCGGGGGCCGACGCCGCTGCGGTGACCGCCGGGTCAGAGGAAAACGTGCGGAACGCTCTTGCATGCCATGGCGCGAGACTACCCGAAGCCAGGTGCGCCGACCCTGGTCGACCGTCGTCCCCCTACCACAGGGGCCCCTACAGGGCAGGAGACTGGTTCACGAGAGCCGGAGCCCGGGCAGCGAGCGCGGCGAGGGGCTCACCGCTCAGCCTGCACACCGTCCACTCCTCCAGGAACTCCGTGCCGAGCGACTTGTAGAAGTCGATAGCCGGCTCGTTCCAGGACAGAACCCACCACTCGAAGCGCTCGTAGCCCTCCTGCTCGCAGATCGCGGCAAGGGCGGCCAGCAGGGCCTTCCCGTGTCCGGCGCCACGGGCATGCGGGCGTACGTAAAGATCCTCCAGGTGCATGCCGCGTGTGCCGGTCCAGGTCGAAAACCGCGGGAACCACAGGGCGTAGCCCACGATGCCGCCCGTGTCGTCGTCCTCGGCGATCAGAGCGAACGCCGCGGGGTGTTCACCGAACAGCGCCTGATGGAGCTGTTCCTCGGTGGCCAGGGCCTGCTCGACGGCGCGTTCGTATGCGGCAAGTTCGCGGATCATCGCGCGGATCTCGGCGATGTCGTTCACAGTGGCGGCCCGGATCATCCAGTGATCATGCGTCACCGAGCCGAGCAGTGTCCATCCGTGGGGACACGCCGACTGCCGCGGCCCCTACCATGAGCCGAAGCACCAGACGGGAGGCAGCGGTGGAGCGCCCTGACATGTCGCGTCGTGCACGACGCGCAGCGCACAGCGCAGTGTCCACTTCCTTGGCCATGTGCAGTGACGACACATTGCACGACCTGGTGGGCGCGGCGGCGCCGCTCGGGTCGGGGATCGGGGGCCGGTCGGCACTGCTGGATGTCGACGGAACCCCGGTCTTCGTCAAACGGGTGCCCCTGACCGACCTGGAGAGGCGGCCGGAGAACGTGCGGTCGACCGCGAACATCTTCGGCCTCCCTGACTTCTGCCAGTACGGAGTAGGCGAAATCGGCGGACCCGGCTACGGCGCCTGGCGGGAACTGGCCGTCCACACCATGACCACGAACTGGGTGCTCGCGAACGAAGACCAGCAGTTTCCCCTGATGCACCACTGGCGCGTACTGCCGGACACCGCGCAGCCTCTGCCTGAGGAGCTGGCGGACGTGGAACGAGCCGTGACCGATTGGGGAGGTGGCCCAGAGGTGCGCCGCCGGATCGAGGCACTCGAACAGGCCTCAGCGAGCCTGACCCTCTTTCTGGAGTACATCCCGCAGAACCTCCACGAATGGCTCGGCGAAGAGATCAAGGCGGGCGACGAGGCGGCGAACCGGGCCTGTTCCTGCGTGGACAGGGCGCTGCACGCGGGCACGTCCTTCATGAACGCCCGTGCTCTGCTCCACTTCGACGCTCACTTCGAGAACATCCTGACCGACGGCCGACGCCTGTATTTCACCGACTACGGTCTGGCCCTCTCCTCACGCTTCGACCTCTCCCCGGAGCACGCACGCTTCTTCGAACGGCACCAGACCTACGACCGTTGCTACACGGTTTGGTATCTGGTGAGCTGGCTGGTCACAGCTTTCTGCGGGTACGGACGGGACGATCGCGAAGCATTGGTGCGTGAATGCGCCCGTGGAGCACGTCCCGCCGAACTCCCCGCCGCGGCACAGGCGATCGTGATGCGCTATGCACCCCTCGTCGTGGTGATCTCCGAATTCATCCGCAAGCTCCGGCACGAGTCCCGGCACACCCCGTATCCGTTGGACGAGATCCGACGGATCATCGCAAGCAAGCCGGCCTGAAGCATCAATCCCCGGAAAGGACCAACTGCATGATCATTTTTGGTACCAAGGGATACCTGTACCAACTCGCGATACTGACGCTGGTGTGCGGCCACTGCGGCAATCCCTCCGCGCACACGCTCAGGAAGCGCGTCACGAAGTTCACCCTGTTCTTCGTGCCACTGTTCCCGTTCTCGACGAAGTACGCGACGCAGTGCACCTTCTGTGGCGCGGAACAGAAAGTGACCAGCGAACAGGCTGAACAACTGCAGGCGCAGGCCGCGAGCGGCCACGGTGGTCAGGCGTACGGACAGCCGCAGCAGCAGCCGTACCAGTCCTGAGCAGGAGCGGGCAGGCTGCCTTGACGGCGGCTCGCTTCGAAGTCGGAGGCACGCGACAAGCGCTGCGCCGGTCACAGGTTGCCACCGTCGAACGTGGTGTGAACCGCAGACGGTTCGACGGACGGCGTTGGCGTCACCGACGGCGCGAGGGTGGGGACGACAGAACCGGGCGGGGCGCCCGGGATGGGTGCCGAGGACCGCTCGGAGGGGTAGGGGCTGGCGGGCCCGGGGGACGTCGGCGGGGTGGTCTCGGCCGGCGTACTGCTCGCAGGCGGTGGGGCGAGCGGGACCGACGGCGGCGCGGGCGCCTCGTCTGTCGCAAGGCGCAGTGGCAGCGCGACGAGCGCGGCGACGGCGCACGACACGCCGACTCCGGCCGCGGCACGGAGCAGCCGACGCCGCGCTGCTGCGCGGCGGATCGCGTGATAGCGGCCGGGGGGCGGGCCGAGGTGGTCGGACGGCGGTCGCAGGATGACCGCGAGGGGGTCGTCGGGCTCGAAGTCCGGGCCCTCGTCAGAGTGTGTGATCAAGGCTTCTCCTCAGGTGGGCACGGAGCAGCTCGCGGGCCGCGTGGAGGTCGGCCTTGATGGTTCCTTCCTTGCGCCCGGTCAGCACGGACACCTCCCGGATCGGCATGTCGGCGTAGTAGTGCAACAGCACCGGGACGCGCAGCCGTTCCGGCAGCGACTGCACGAGCAGGCGGACCGAGGGATCGGCCTGTTCGGTCTGTGGGCGGACGGAGGCTTCCACGGTGGCCCGGTGCATGGCTCTGCGCTCGCGCTCGCGCTTGCGCCAGTGGTCCCGGACGAGGTTGGCCGCGGTGACGTAGAGGAACCCTTGAGGCTCCGCGACGGTTGTCCAACGGGCCCAGAGGCGGGTGAACGCCTCCGAGGCGATCTCGTGGGCCGTCTCGTCGTCGTCGACCAGCCGGCGGCACCAGCCGGCGAGGCGCGGGTAGAGGGCGGCGAACAACTCGGACGCTGCCTTCTCGCGGGACCGTTTCAACGCTCTCCATGGTCGTGACGTCGGGGTGGCACTCGTGGGGGGAAGAGCCCGGGCCGGTGGCGAGCGTTCCATCGGCCCGGGACGTGGGGGCCCGGATCCCGGGCCGGGTCAGGGGTTCGCGGAGTTCAGCGCGGCGAAGACGATCACGTTGTCGCGGTAGCCGTCACCGGTGCGAGGGCCGCCGCAGGTGACGAGCCGCAACTCGGGACGGTCCACGTTCCCGTAGACCGCGTCCACCGGGAACTCGGCCTTGGCGACCGTCCGTACGGAGCTGACGGCGAACACCGCCGCCGTGCCGTTCTCCAGGCGCGCCACGATCCGCTCGCCCCGCCGCAGCCGCGCGAGATGACGGAACACCCCGTCCCCGTACGAGCCGACCGTGGCGTGACCGAGGATCACCGACGGACCGATCTGACCCGGCGTCGGCGAGTGCCGGTACCAGCCCGCCCGGTCGTGCTCGGTGATCGGGGGTACCTGCACAGTGCCATCAGAGGCCAGCCCCAGCCGGATGACGGGGGTGTCGACCCCGATGGCCGGGATCTGCAACCTCACCGGGACCGAACGGCCAAGGGAGCGGGCCGCGTTCGCGGAAGGCCGCGAGGACCGCGAGCGCCGTGGCGTGCTTGCGGGGTGCGCGGTGGTGCCCTGGCCGTCGCCACGGGGGCCGCCGCAGCTCACGAGCAGCGAAGCCATCGCCGCGGTGGCGAAGGCGCGCCTGGAGAGCGACGTCATGCCTTGGTTGCCTGCCGGCGACGTACGAGAAAGACCGCCGCGCCGCCGGCGGCGAGTACCGCGGCAGCGCTCCCGCCGACCATCAGCCCGGTCTCGTTTCCGGACTCCCCCGATGCCGGCGCCACACCGGTGTCCGGTGCGCCACGGGGCACGACGGAGACCTGGCCCGGCGCCTCGGCCGGCGCCTCGGTCGCTTCGACGGTCGGAACCGGGGTCGGAGCGGTTGTGGCCTCCGGCTTCGAGGGCTCGGCGGTGGCGGCCGGGGCCTGGCCCGGGGCCGTGGTGGCCTCGCGGACCGTGGGGACCGGGGTCGCCTCGTCGGCGAGCGCGGGTGCCGCGCTCGCCAGCACAGCGGTGCTCGCGAGTGCCATGGCACTGAGGACGCTTCGGCGCATGAATCGCTCTCTTTCGTCGGTCCGCCCGCCCGGTGGCGCGGCGGGTCGCGTTACGGATCGAGCGGAGAGACGAGGCAGCGGCAGAGCGGGTTGTAAAGAGAAGGCAAAGTCAGCGGGAAGTCGGTGAGCAGTGAGCGGAACGCGCTGAATCCCGGCGCGCAACTGTCCGCACACCGAGTGTGCGGTCCGGAACCTGATCACCGCTTTGTGCGTCGTACCAGGCACGTCTTGCTCATGGATGTGGGGCGGATGCGGGGCGTGGGTCGAGTCCGGGGTAGATGGGTGGGGCCAGGTGGAGCGGGCAGGCGGCGCGGTGGCGTCGGGGGCGAAGGCGGCAGCGCTTCGATGGCGGCTTCGTCATATCGGCTGGCTGTACGGGGGCAGGGGCGCAGGAGGCCGGTCGCCGTGGGTGCGCGGGCGTGTTCTCGCGTCGCTTGCCGTGCTGACCGCCGGCCTGCTGGCGTTCCACTCCGCGGTGCCCAACGCCGTGGGCCGTCTCGGCAGCCTGCTGGAGACGTTCCTGCCGTGGCTCGGCCTGGCCGTTCCGCTGCTGCTCGTGGCGGCACTGCTGCGCCGCTCGGCCCTCGCGCTGGTGGCGCTGCTGCTGCCCGCAGCCGTCTGGGGGTATCTCTTCGGCGGGCTGCTGCCGGCCGGGGACCGCGGCGCGCACGACATCATGGCGGTCCAGCACAACGTCAGTGACGAGAACGCCGCCCCGGCGGGAACCGCGACTGCCCTGATCGAGGCCGCGCCGGACCTCGTGGCTCTGGAAGAGCTGACGTCCTCCGCGTTGCCGGTCTACGAGAAGGCCCTGGCCTCGGACTACCCCTTCCGGGCGGTCGTGGGAACGGTCGGGCTCTGGTCCAAATATCCGCTGTCGGACGTCCGGCCGTTGGACATCAAGCCTGAGGGGATCCGGGAGGACTGGAACCGTGGGGTGCGGTCCACGGCGCGTACCCCATGGGGCGATATCGCGGTGTACGTCGCCCACTTGCCCTCGGTCCGCATCCGGGGGAACGGCTTCAGTACGGGGTGGCGGGACGAGAGCGCCGGACTGCTGGGCGACGCCATCGCCGCCGAGAAGCTGGACAGGATGATCCTGTTGGGTGACCTCAACAGCACGCTCGACGACCGGGGGCTGGCCCCGGTCACCTCGCGGATGGACTCGGCGGGGCGGGCCTTCGCCTTCAGCTGGCCCGAGGCCTTCCCCGTATCCCGGATCGACCACATCATGGCCCGCTCGGCCACCGTCACCAGCATCCGGACCTTGCCTGCCACCGGCAGCGACCACCTGCCGATCGCCGCCGGCATCAGACTTGCGCAGGACCAGCACCGCACGCTGGGCAGGGGGAACGGTGCGTAACAGGGCACGGACGGCGCCCCCCGTCGTCACTTGATCCTCGTGCCCGGACCGTGCCGTCTCCGGCAGGTGTTCGGTCGGCACTTCGGCTGCCGGCTCCTTCGGCCCCGTCGTCGGCCCTCACCGTCGACTACGCGCCGGGGGCCAGGTGGCCTTCGAGGATGGTCCGGGTGATCGGGGGGCGGTCCCAGAGGGCGAGGAGTTCGTTGGCGAGAGCCACGATCGTGAGAGGGTGCCGAGCACCCTGTACCTCGATGGCGGCGGCCGACAGGCTGCGCGGAACGGCCGCGGCATCGAGGAGGACGCGCCAGTCGTCCGGCCCGAGTTCCAGGAACTCCAGTCCGGTCAGTTTGGCGATCTCCAGGGGGTCGGCGAGCGTACCGGGGTAGGCGGTGAGCGTCCGCAGGCGGGGAAGCCCGGTGAGGGGGGCGAGGCTGAGGGGCTCGCTGTCCCACACGCCGATGGACAGGACCTCCAGGCCGGGGTGGGCGGCGGCCTGGACACTGCTCAGGCTTCGGATGTTGACCCGCGCCACTGCCGGCGGGTCGTCCCCGTGAGGGCCGCAATGCCCCGGACCGGGCCCGTTCAGCACGAGGCTGGTGAGGGAGTCGGCAAGGCGGCCGGCGCCGATGTTGTCCTCGTGGTTGAGCATGATGATCTGCCCGGTGTGTCCGCGCGGGCCCGGAGTCAGGTCGACGGCGATCCGGTCGCCGCCGCCGTTGTCGCCGAAGGCGATCCAGCCGGGCGATCCGACCAGACCCTGAACCGCCGCGTCGGGCCGAGTGACGACCGACTCCAGCGCCGCGAACCGCCACGGACACGGACGGGACGGCGCGTCGGCGATGTAGAGGTCGTCCAGGGGGAAGAGCTCGCAGCCGACCGCAGTGAAGACGCGCTCCGCCACCACGTAGTCCTCGCCCCAGTCCTCCCACCGCGCCCGTGTCACCCGGTAGAGCACCTTGAGCTCGTCCGGCAACGCGACGCCGAGACGCGCTTCCGTGGCGGCGATCTCCGCGTCGGTGGCGCCGATGGCGCCGGGGATCCGCTCACGAAGCGTCCGCTCCAGCAACGCCAGATCCACCGACGGGGCCGGTCCGGCCCCGGGCACCGGATCGGGCAGACGGCGCCAGGGCTCGGGGACGGAGTCCTCGACGAGGATGAGCGAACCCGGATGCGGACCGCCGATGCCGGGCTCCACCGCGGGTCCGTGACCGATCAGATACAGCACCGTCCTCCCGGCCGGCGAGATCTCCGCCGTGAACGAGATGCTGTCGGCGCCGCTCTCCGCGAGCGCGCCCTGCACCCGCTGCACCGCGTCGAACTCGACCTGCATGTCCTCGACCTGGGCTGCCTGTCCGGGCCGCGGGATCCGCCGCCGCAGAGGCAGGCTCCACCCGTAGTGGCTGATCTGTCCCGCCACGTGGCCGCCCGGGGCGGCAAGGCTCCTCGCGTTGTCGGCGCGCAGGAGTCGCAGGAGCGGCTCCCACGTCGCGAACTCATGGAGCGATGACAACGGTGGCCTCCGGGGCGTTGCGGTGAACGTAGCGAAGCTGATTATCAGGTGTGCGTCCGCACTGCGGCCAACGTAGGACCGACCCCGATTCTCGGTCCGTTTCTCGGTCCGACGGTCGGCGCACTGGTCAGAACAAGGTGACCCGTCCGTGGCCTCCCAAGGCCGGCGATCAGTCGACGCGGGGCGATTGTCAGTGGGTCCTCCTATGGTTCTGGGCACTGGGACCTGCCGGAAAGGCCGCAGGTCCACCCTGGGGAGGGGTCTGTCATGTCTGCCGGGACCACGGTGTCGACGACGTATCTGGAGCTGTCGCAGGAAGGGGGCGGCGCGCACAAGTTCTATGAGGTGGGCGTCGACGGACTGGTGGTGACGGTGCGCTACGGGCGGATCGGCGCCGCCGGACAGGTGCAGACGACGACGTTTCCCACGGCGGAGAAGGCACGGGCTGCCGCTGCGAAGAAGGTGGGGGAGAAGGTCCGCAAAGGGTACGCCCCGGCTGTCCCCGGGCAGCGGGCCCCGCGGGCGGTGACCCGGCGTCAGGTGACGTCGGCCGCGTCCACCGCGCGCGCCGTGGCGCCCGTGCTGTGGCGATTCCGTACGGGCTCGTCGGCGTTCGGCATCCATGTCGACGACGAGCACTGCTGGGTCGGCAACCAGGCGGGCGACGTCTACACCCTGGACCACGACGGTGCCGTCCTCGCCCGCTTCAGCCTTCCGGACGGTGTGAAGTGCCTGGTCGCCGACGACTTCTGGATCTACGCCGGCTGCGACGACGGCAAGGTCTACGACCTGTCCTCGAAGCTGCCGTTCGCGGCGTACGACATCGCCGCGGACGTCGACATCTTCTGGCTGGACATCCACGAGGGCATCCTGAACGTCTCGGACCGCGCCGGCCGGCTCACCGTCATCGACCATGAGGACGAGCACCAGTGGGCCCGCCGCAGCCAGGGCGAGCACGCCTGGATGGTCCGCGCCGACGACTGTGCCGTGTACCACGGCCACCACCGGGGCGTCACCGCCTACGCGCCCGACGGCGGAGGCGAGTTGTGGCACACGCCCACGAAGGGCGGCGTGCTGTTCGGCTGGCAGGAGGACGACGCCGTGTACGCGGCGACCGCGCACCGCCTGGTGCAGCGGCTGTCGAAGACGACCGGCAGGGTCGAGGCCACCTACACATGCGACAGTGCGGTGTACTCGTGCGCCACCTCACCCAGCGGGCGGTTCGTGTTCGCCGGCGACGCGGCGTCGTCCGTCTACTGCTTCGACCGCGACGGCACCCGCCTGTGGAAGCTCGGCACGGGCAGCGGCTCGGCACTGTCGATGCAGTACCGCGACGAGCGGCTGTACCTGGTGACCACGGACGGCTCGCTGGTGTGCGTGGACGCCGGCGAGGCGGCCATTTCCGCGGCCCAGCAGGGCACGGTGCCGGTGGCGCGGGACGTCAAACTCGCCGCGGCCCTGCCGACCTACGCACCGGCCACGGCCGCGGCCGCGATGCCGAGCGTCGACCAGGCTCCCGCCGGGACGGTCGTCGTCGAGTGTGTCCGGGAGGCCGGACGCCTGCGCGTGCACGTGGTGTCGGAGGGCTACGACCAGTCCTTGAACGTCCAGTTCCCGCGCGCGATACGCGAGCCCGGCGCGCGCTATGTCGTGGACGCCCTGCACACCGCTGCCGGCGGCTTCTACCGGGTCCGCGGCGACATCCGGCGGCTGATGTGATCCGGGCGGGCGAAGCCTGGCCGGGCCCTCGACGAGAACGAGCCTCCGAGATCCCGGCGTTTCACCCCGGCCACAAGGGAACGCCCGGGTCGGGCGGGGTGCCCGCAGGCGGAGCGCTCAGCACTCGGACGCGGCGATCTGCACGCGATGGCTGTCGCCGTCGGAGATGAATGCTGGCGCCCGCCCTTGCTCGGCGACCGCGGCCGGCAGTCCGGCGAGGCCGGACCAGGCGCGCAGGTCGGCCGTCGCGGCGGGGCCGAACGCGGTCAGACAGCGCCGTACCAGTGCCTCGCGGACCAGATCGGAGCCGTTGGGGGCCGGCGGGTCGTTCGGCGTCGGCGGGGCGATCTCGCGCCCCAGCCATGACGAGAGCAGCACGTTGCTCACTCCCAGCGCCGGTAGGTCCCGCACACAGTGATCGGGTCCTTCTGGTCGTTCTCGTTGTCCGGCACGAGAGAACCGTCGCAGGAGTAGTGGTCAGGGTGTGGCCGCTACCAGGGGCAACATGGGCACCATGCCGAAGACATCAGCACGACTGCTGTCCCTGCTCTCCCTGCTCCAGGCACGCAGGGACTGGCCGGGGGCGCTGCTGGCCGAGCGGTTGGAGGTCAGCCCGCGCACCGTGCGCCGTGATGTCGACCGTCTGCGAGAACTCGGCTACCCCATCACGGCCTTCAAGGGACCTGACGGTGGGTACCGGCTCGATCCCGGCGCGGACCTGCCGCCGCTGCTGTTCGACGACGAGCAGGCCGTCGCCCTGGCTGTCGCACTCCGGATCGCCACGACGACCGGTGCCGGCATCGAGGAAGCCGCGGCGCGCGCGTTGACCACCGTTCGGCAGGTCATGCCCGCACGGCTTCGCCGC
Organism: Streptomyces sp. KM273126; assembly: GCF_004337435.2. Classification (NCBI taxonomy): domain Bacteria; kingdom Bacillati; phylum Actinomycetota; class Actinomycetes; order Kitasatosporales; family Streptomycetaceae; genus Streptomyces; species Streptomyces sp. KM273126. Next base: position 2,431,582 of record NZ_SJXB02000002.1, read on the forward strand.
CGTATCGACACTCTTGAGGTCACCGCCGTAGAGCGGTCCGAGGCCCGGCGGGCGCCGCAGGCCGACAGCCGTGTGCTCATGATGCTCAGCGCCGCCGTGCACGCCCGCGAAGTGCTGCGCTTCGACTACGCCCCCGTGTCCCCACCGGGAGTCGACGACGACCGCGCCGCGACTCTGCCGCGCCGGGTGGAGCCCCACCACCTCATCACCTGGGGCGGGCGCTGGTACCTGGTCGCCTTCGACCTCCTCCGCGAGGACTGGCGCACCTTCCGCGCCGACCGGATCACCCCGCGCACCCCCACTGGACCCCGCTTCACTCCGCGCGAACTGCCGGGAGGCGATGTGGCCGCCTTCGTGGCCGGCCGGTTCCGGGGCTCCGACGCCTTGGGCGACTGGCCCTGCCGCGGCGAGGTGATCCTCGATCTGCCCGCCGCCGAGGTGTCCCGCTACAGCCACGACGCGATCGTCGAGGAACTCGGCCCGGACCGCTGCCGGCTCGTCCTGGGCTCATGGTCATGGCCCGGCCTGGCCGCCGCCGTCGGCAGGTTCGACGCCGACATCGAGGTCGTCGGCCCCGCCGAGCTGAAGGACGCCTTCGCGCACCTGGCCCGCCGCTTCGCCAAAGCCGCGACCGACACACCGGCCACGCCGCCCCCGAACGAATGAGCCCGGCGCAGGCCAGCGCCTCAGTGGAACGGACTGTCGTTCGCGAAGGCGTGGGTGGCGAAGCGCTTGCCCATCCGGCGGTATGCGGCGGCGGTGGGGTGAAGGCCGTCGGCCAGGTCGTGCGCCTCGTCCGGGCCGAGCAGCTCGCGTCCGTCGAGATAGTGGAGGTGGGGATCGCGAGCCCGCCGGGCGGCCACGATCCGGGCCAGCTCGGCACGGACCACCGCCAGCGACAACGCCCCGCCGGTCACAGCGGCCGGATCGCCCAGAGCTGTGATCTTCCCGTCCGGCCCCACGGCTGTCGGGCCGGGAGTCTCCTCGACTGCCGGACAGCTCACCGGGGACACCAGCAGCAGAGGGGTGTCAGGGTGCCCGTCCCGGATCGTGTCCAGAATCCGTGCACCGCCGGGCCGAACGTCCGCAGCCGGAAGGCGGCCAGGCTCACGATGTTGATGCCCACCTTCAGGCTGATCAGATCCGCGGGCATGTCGCGGATCGTTCGCGCGACATAGGGATCCAGCACCGCATTGCCCGCCTGGCTGAGGTTGATCACCTCCACTCCTCCGAGCATGCCGGCCACCACTGGCCAGGTGCCGGTCGGACCGTCGGCCTCGATGCAGTGGCTGATGGAACTGCCGTGGTGCACCCAGCGGCGCCGCCCGTCCGGCAAGGGCGCCAGCACCTCAGCGTCAGCGCGCAGTGCCACCAGTTCCGTCGGGGTCTGCTGCGGCAGCCACAGCTCGACGTTCTTCATGCAGGCCGGCAGCCCGGAGAACCGTACGGTCCCGGGCCCGCCCGGGATGAGTCTCTGCACGGCCCCGGGGCCCGCCATTCGTAGCACGTTGCCCACCGGCGCTCGTCGACGCCCGGTCAGGACGCCGTCCACCACCAGCTCCAGCATCCCGGTCGGGCGGGGCTCGGGGTCGGTGTCGAGCTGCCCCGTGGTGGTGAGTACCTCCAACTCCAGTGCACACGCATCAGTACGGAACACCAACCGGACTCCGGAAGGCATCAGGGTCACCCCGTGGACCGACGGATCCTGGTACTGCTCCTTGGTCCACGCGGGCAACCGGCGCGGCATCACCCCTGCCTGCGTGATCTCCAGGTCCAGCGCACCGCGTAACTCCACCGGCCCGTCCACCAGCGCGACCGCCCGCATCGCCACCGTCACCGCTCCCGCCACAGGTCGAACGCCTTCAGGCCCGGACGTGAGTACGTGTACGTGCCCGAGAAGCGCCCCACCGTAGCCCCTCAGGTGCGACGGGCCGAGACGAGGTGGGCGAACACCACCACGTTCTCCTCATATTCGCGGGTGCTCTTGTTGTAGTTGCCGCCGCAGGTGATCAGGCGAAGCTCCGGCGAGGAGGCGTCGGCGTAGACCCGTTTGTTGGGGAAGTCGGCCTTGCTGAAGGAATTGACCGAGTCGACCTTGAAGCTCGCGACGATGCCGTCCGCGCGGGTGATGCGAACCGTGCTTCCGGACCGGAGTTCCTCAAGCCGAGAGAACACGGCCGGGCCCGTCTTGGTGTCGACGTGGCCCACCACGATCGATGAGCCCCGTTCGCCGGGCGAGGCCCCGTCCCGGAACCACCCGACGAGATTGGTGTCGTCGGCGGGGGGTGGGTTGAGCTGTCCGGATGCGCCGATGGACAGCCCGGTGAACGGCGCGTTCACGCCGATTTGCGGGATCGAGATCCGCTCCGGCACAGAGCGGGGCAGTGCCGGATCAGCGGCAGATGCAGTCGCCCTGGGCGTTGCGGGGGCGACCACCGGAGGCGGAGCCTGGGGCTTGAGATCTGCTCTGCTCTCCATCGAGTTGTGGATGAGCAGAGCACCGAGTCCCGCTGCCACCAAGGGCCACCGCAGAGCGCGGGGGAGGGAGCGGGATGAGGGCTTGGTCTGTGGCTGGTGTGGTTGGTGTGGCTGCGGGCTGCCATGGGGCGTTGCCCTTTCGTGAGGGGGACGGCGGTGAGGCGTGAGGGGGACGGGGGTGAGGCGCAGGTGAAACGCCGCGGCCGCGGCCGTCGCCCTCCGAAGGGGACGACGGCCGCGACAGCGCAGCAACTGCGAGGGGAACGGGATCAGGCCGCGGCGTCCGCCGCGTTACGGCGCCGCAGCATGTACGCGCCGGCCCCGAGGCCACCGAGCAGCAGCACGGAGCCTGCGGTCATGCTGCCTCCGGACGTGGCCAGGCCACCGCCACCGGCGTGGATGCCGCCCTTCGGCCTTTCCTTGCCGAAGTGCTCCTTGCCGTGCTCTTCGCGCTCCTTGCCGTGCTCCTCCCGATCTTCCTTGCCGTGGTCTTCCTTGAATCGCTCGTCCTCGTCCTCGTCGCGGAAGCCGTCCTTCGCGAGGCTCATGGCCAGGCCGCCGCTGCCGGCGTGGATGCCGCCCTTCGGCCTTTCCTTGCCGAAGTGCTCCTTGCCGTGCTCTTCGCGCTCCTTGCCGTGCTCCTCGCGCTCCTTGCCGTGCTCTTCGCGCTCTTCCTTGCCACGCTCCTCGCGCTCTTCCTCGTCGCGGAAGCCGTCCTTCGGGAGGCTCATGGCCAGGCCGCCGCTGCCGGCGTGGATGCCGCCCTTCGGCTTCTCCTTGCCGTGCTCTTCGCGCTCCTTGCCGTGCTCCTCCTTCTCCTCCTCCTTGCCACGCTCCTCCTTGCCGTGGTCTTCGTCCTTGAACTTGTCGTGCTCCTCGTTGCCGTAGGAAGTGTTGCCGACCGACGCCCAGGGCTCGGCTGCCGTCGCGGCACTCGCCGCGGGAGTGCAGATCGCGACAGCCGCAGTTATCGCGGCGGAGACGAACACTGTCCGGGCAATGCGCATGGGAATACCCCTTTCGTCGCGACTGCGCAGCCGACACGGCGCCGGCTCGAACGAATCGCAGTAGCGACGTGATCACCCTCGGTCGCATCACGGCTCCTCGCCACCGGAAAACTCCGCATTCGAGTTACTTCATGGGCTCTTTGAGTGGTTGAGCCCGAAGGATGACCCGGTTGGCGGCACCCGGTTCCGTCACTGGGGCGCCGCGATGAGGTATAGCGCGAAGATCCTCGCTGGCTGCTGGCTGCTGGCTGCTGGCTGCTGGCAGCCAAGGCGGGGATCGTGTGCCGACCGGGGTGCGGGCACGCGCGTGCATGAGGCGGCTCTGCACGGTGTCGCTGTCGAGGCCGGCTTCGAAGGCCTCAGCGGTCCGGCCCGCTCCTGCCTTCGCGCGTCGTTCGCGCCGGTGCCGCTGCTCGGCTTCGGCGCGTCTGTTCCCTACGACCTTTCCCTGTAACGTCAGTGGCGTCTGACGGTGTGCCACATCGAACTCGTCGCAAGGTGCTTCAACGGCGAACGCACGGCCACGGGGTCCACAGCGACTACGGAGTCCGGTGTGCTCACGAAGGGCCGGAGCCCCCGGGCGAACCGGTGCTTGGCAGTGTCGGGTGTGCTCATCGAACTCACCAGCCCATCTCGGTGTAGAGGCGGCCGGTGCGGATCCCGTCGAGGGCTGCCCGGGTGTAGGGGACGAGCGGCTCCGGCAGATCGTCCTGCGGCCACCACCGCCAGGCGAGGCACTTGTCCGGCTCACGTAGGCTCGGGGCGCCCTTCCAGCGGCGGGCTCGGAAGACCAGCTGCATTCGCGGCCGTCCACCGGGCGAGTCGACGACGTGCACCGTGTGCACGAGCTCCACGTCGCCGGGGGCGATGACGAGACCGGCCTCCTCGAAGGCCTCCCGCACGAGACACCCGATGGCGCTCTCCTGTTCGCAGTGCCCGGCGAGGAAATGCCAGGAGCCGCCCGCGTATGCCGAGTCCGGATGCCGCAGTCCGAGCAGGACCCGGCCGTCCTCCTCCAGGTAGAGGTGGACGCCGATGACGTTCAGCACACTGCGACCGGCGGCCGGCGCGCGACTCGGGAGCGCCGCGCCGGGCGGTCCGCCGTTGGGGGACGCCTGCTGGGCCGCGTGCCGCTGCACCAGGTCGCGGGTGGCCGGGCTCAGCCGCAACCGGTTCAACATGGCCGGGGAAAACCACCGCAGCAGCACGCCCTCGGTCAACGCCAGCGTGTCGGGGTCCCCGTTCCACTGCCCGGCCCAGATCTGGATCGGCGTGCAGAGACCGTCGATGCCGGTGGCCTCCTCCACGACGAACGGCGTCAGGTCCGACACGTCGAGACCAGGCACCTCCTCGGCGAGCTCGCGGCGGAGCGTGGCTTCGAGTGACGTGTCTCCTGGCTCGCGCCCGCCGCCGAGCAACGCGAAGGAGCCCGGCTCCCAGATCCCCGGGTAGTTGTCGCGCAGGTGCAGCAGGTACCGGCCCGCGCCGTCGTGGATCAGGGCGGAGGCGTTCACCGGTTCCGGCCGACCGTCGAGCGAGGAGCCCAGGAGTTTGGCGCGCAGAGTGGGGGAACCGATCTGGTCGAAGGTGCGCCATTCAGCCCGGACGCCTCCTGTTTCCTGGTCCTGCAAGGCGAGTTCGGGGTGGCTGTGGGCCAGGTAGAAGACGAACCGCAGGTCGTAGTGCTGGTGGGCCGGCTCACCCGTGGCGTGGTCGGCGTCGATGTCGTGGACGTCGATGTCGATCGGAGAGCGGAGGAACTGCGGGGTCAGGCACAGATCGCCGGGCTCGATGCCGGCCTCCTGCGCCACCACGCGCAGCGCCGCGGTGAGCGGGGTGCGGTCACCGGTCTCGACATGGCCGCCGGGGGTGAGGACCAGACCGTCGGCCTTGTGGTGGATGTGCAGCACGCGCCGGTCGCGGTCGATGACGACAGCCGTGGAAGTGATGTGCCAGGGCATGGCCGACCGGCTCGTGGGGTCCTCGGCGGCATCGAGCGATGCCAACAAGCCCTGCAACAGGCGACGTTCCGCCGGGTGCCGCTCAAGGTAGGCGTGGACGAGGTCGCGAGTGTCCGTTCGGGCGGGCGGCATTGCGGAGCCTTCCTGAGCGGGGCAGCCGGTGTGCGGGCAGCCGATGTGTGAGCGGACGGAGGTGGCAGGGCTCACTTCCGTACTTTCCCGGCGGCGGGCCGGGGCCGCTAGGGGGCTTCTGATGGATCTCCGCGCCCGTCCACGGAGATCCATCAGAAGCCCCCTAGCCCGGTCGGCCGAGGAGTTGCCGCATGTTGGTGCTCTCGGTGTACCAGTCACCACGGGCGATGGAGAGACGGGTCTCGACCAGAAGGTCGGCGAACGGTTTCGGTACACCTTGGTCGGCGAGTGCCTTGGCGTACTCCTCGGCCGGCAGGCCCCGGCAGACGAGGCGCCTGCCGAACTCCAGGGCGGGAGCGAGGTTTCCCATCTCGCCGCAGTACAACTCCGTGTAGGCGCCGTGCCGTTGCGCAGGACGAGGATTCGAGGGCTCCGAGCGGCCGGGAGGGTCGGGATCAGGCACTTGACCGTGTTGCCGGAGACGTCTCACAACCCGGCCGACGGCAGGGGCTGTTCGGCCCAGATGGTTTTTCCGTGGGCCGTGTAGCGCGTGCCCCAGCGTTGAGCGAGCTGGGCCACGAGGAAGAGCCCTCGGCCGCCTTCGTCACTGGTGGCGGAGCGGCGCAGGTGCGGGGAGGTGCTGCTGGCGTCGGAGACTTCGCAGATGAGGGTGCGGTCACGTACCAGGCGCAGGTGGATGGGGGCAGCCGCGTACCGGATGGCGTTGGTGATGAGTTCGCTGACGATGAGCTCGGTGGTGAAGGCCGCTTCATCCAGTCCCCATTCGGAGAGCTGAGTGGTGGCTTTGGCGCGGATGTCGGCAACGGCGGCCGGATCGTCGGGCACGTCCCAGACGACGACGGCCGCGGCGTCCAGCGCGCGGGTGCGGGCGACGAGCAGGGCGATGTCGTCGGCGCGCCGGCCGCGGCCGGTGGGCAGGAGGGCGTCGAGTACGGCGTCGCAGGTCTGCTCGGGTGGTCGGCCGGGGTGGGCGAGGGCCTGGCACAGCCGTTCCAGGCCGATGTCGATGTCGTCACGGCGGCTCTCGATGAGGCCGTCGGTGTAGAGGACGATTTCGCTGTTCTCGGAGAGCTGGATGTCAACCGTCTCGAACGGGAAGCCGCCCAGCCCGAGGGGTGGTCCGCCGGGCACCTCGGGGAAGTGCACCGTGCCGTCGGCGTGGACGAGTGCGGGGGCGGGGTGGCCCGCGCGGGCGAGAGCGCAGTGCCGGGAGATGGGGTCGTAGATCGCGTACAGGCACGTGGCGCCGATGATCCCGGTGCCGCCAGTGGCCGCCGCGCCCTTCTCATGGCTGCGGTGGTCCTCGTCCTGACCGAGGCGGATGACGAGCTCGTCGAGGTGGGTGAGGAGTTCGTCGGGAGCCAGGTCGAGCGCGGAGAAGTTGAGGACGGTGGTGCGCAGGAGCCCCATGGTGGCGGCGGCGTGTACGCCGTGGCCGACGACATCGCCGACGACGAGGGCGACACGGGCCCCGGAGAGGGGGATGACGTCGAACCAGTCGCCCCCGACCCCGGACTGCGCCGGAACGTACCGGTAGGCGGCGTCGACCGCGTTCTGCTCCGGCAGGTCGCCGGGGAGCAGGCTGCGCTGCAGGGACGCGGACATGGCGTGCTCGCGGGCGTAGCGGCGGGCGTTGTCGACGCAGACCGCGGCACGGCCCACCAGTTCCTCGGCGGTGGACACATCGTCCTCGTCGAAGGGTGCGAGCTGTCCGTTCCGGTAGAAGCTCGTCACGCCCAGGACCGTGTTCCGGGCACGGAGCGGGACCGTGATCAGCGAACGCATACCCTGTTCGAGGATCCACCGGGTGTGTGCCGGGTTCCGGGGCTCCCCCGTCTCGGGTGCGCGGACCAGGTCTGTTTCGAGCCTCGGCTTCCCGAGCGTCAGGCTCTGGGCCTGCGGCGCGGAGGGAGAGAAGCTGACGAGCTGTCCTGCCTGGTACAGGGGGCGCTGATCCTGCGCGGAGGCCGAGGCCGTCCGGCGCAGCGCGGTGTTCTCCTGGTTCGGTTCGTCTCCGTGCAGCACCGAGTCGAAGAGGTCGACGGTGACGAAGTCGGCGAACCGGGGGAGGGCCGCCTGGGCGAGCTCCTCGGCGGTCCGGGTCACATCGAGGGTGGTGCCGATGACGACACTGGCGTCGTAGAGCAGTTTGAGGCGTTCGCGGGACTTGGTGGCCTGGCCGGCCAGGGCCCGCAGCTCGGTGGTGTCCCGCAGCGTGGCGACGCTGCCGAGGGTGCGGCCGCGCGAGCGCGTGGGCTGCTGGTTGACGGCCAGGAAGCGGTCCGCCGACTGGTGGACCTCGTCGGCGGCGACGCGCCCTTCGGCGAGCAGCCGGGCGACGGAGGGGGCGAGGCCGAGATCCGCGACATGTCGTTGCTGCGCGTCGGGGGGCAGGTCGAGGAGGCGGCGCGCCTCGTCGTTGGCCAGCAGCAGCGTGCCGTTGTTGTCGACGATGAGGACGCCTTCCCGGACGGCGTGCAGAACGGCGTCGTGATGTTCGTACATCCGTGTGATCTCGGTGGGGCCGAGCCCGTGTGTCTGCCGTCGTAGCCGCCGGCTGGCCCCGGCCACGCCCGCCGTCGCGAGAGCGAGCGCGCACGCGGCGGCGCCGAACAGGATCGGCAGCTGGCGGTTGACCGTGCCCGACACGCTCGCGATCGTGACCCCCGAGTTGACCAGGCCCACCACCGTGCCCTTCGCGTCCATGACGGGAACCACCGCACGGATCGACGGCGACCGCAGAGTCTGTCCCGGGACACGGTCGGTGAACGCCCGGCCTGCCGTGGCCGGCCAGAGGGGGCCGGTGATGCTCTTGCCGATCTCGGCCGGGTTGGGATGGGTGTAGCGGACTCCTTTTGTATTGGTCACGACGATGTAGTCGACGTGGGTCCGGCGCTGGGTCTCCTGTGCGATCGGCTGCAGTACTGCGCTCGGATCGCGAGACTTCAGCGCGGGGAGCACGCCTGGGGCGTGGGCGAAGGTTTCGGCCACCGCCAGGGCGCGCATCCGGGCCAGGTTCTCGCTGTCGTTCCGTGCCAGCGTGACCACCGACGCCACGGCCCCGGCGACGAGCAGCAGCACGATCATCCCGAGCACCGCGAACATCTGCCCCGCTATGGTGCGCGGGACCAGCGCAGAGCGCCGGCCGGCCGGTCTGCCGGTGGAACCGCTCATGCGGTCTTCGTTGGAGCCGCTCATGCGGTCCTCGCGCAGGTCATGGTCCCTGCGCAGGGACCATGACCCGATTCGGCGGCACCGGCGGACGACGCCACGCAGACCCATAAAGACATTATGGGACATTGGTCATATTTCACGGCAGTGGTCTCGCGTCGCGCCCTCGAAGAATGCTGGAGGCGGCCGAGCGGGTGACCGAACTCGCCGCAACCGTCGGCCTCCCCCCGACCTGCTGCCGGAAGGCGCGACAGCACCACCCAGCTGTCATCGCAGGCTCCCCCGCGCATCCGCTGCCGGGAACTACCTGCCGGAAGCGGCCGACTACTGAAACGAAGGTGAGTGACAGCAGATGCCAACAGGGGCCCGTGGGGTCCAGGAGGAGGCGGAGCATCATGAAGTGGTACGAGGACGACTCCCTGTGGTCGGACTTCGCTCCCACGATGTTCTCCCCGGAGCGTGCGGAGTCCGTTGCCGGCCTGGTGGCCACGTCGCCGCTGCTGGACTTTCCGCCCGGCGCTCGCGTGCTCGACCTGTGCTGCGGTCCCGGTCTGTTCCTGATGCCGCTCGCCGGCCGGGGTTTCGACGTCACGGGCGTCGACCTCAGCGAGCCGATGCTGGACCGGGCGAGGAAGGCGTGCGAGGAGGCCGGAGCCGATGTGCGGCTGGTGCGGGCGGACATGCTCACGTACACGGCCCCCGAGACGTTCGATGTCGTCCTGAACGTGTTCACGTCCTTCGGCTACTTCGACGACCCCGACGACAACCTCCGGGTCCTGCGCAATGCGTGGGAGAGCCTCACCCTCGGCGGACAGCTCCTCGTCGACGTCATGGGCAAGGAAGTCCTGGCCGGCTGGATCGGGCGTCCCCAGGCCGTCGACCTGCCGGATGGTTCCTACGTGGTCCAGCGGGACGTCGTCTTCGACAGCTGGCGCAGGTTGCGGACCGACTGGACGCTGGTCCGGGGTACGTCGGCACGGACGGCGTCCCTGACGTCCTACCTGTACAGCGCAGCCGAACTGCACGATCTGTTCGTGGCCGCCGGCTTCGCGGACGTGGAGTGCTTCGGCGGCTTCGACGGTTCCGCGTACGACAACCACTCGCGACGGCTGATCGTCCGGGGCCGCAAGAAGTGACACGACCTGTGACGTTCCCCGGAGCGTTCCCCGGCCGGGTGCCGCTCCGCGTGCCCCGCCCCGCCCCGCCCCCGCACGGACGGCAGCTGTACGCACACACGCCTCTGCCGCCCGCTCGTGGCCAACTGCTCGGCACCCCGCAGCCCTGGAGGACCGGTACGACATGTCACCGCACCACCACGAGAACCAAGACCTCACCCGCGACCTCGCAGCAGCCCGCCCGTCGCAACGCGGCCCGCTGAGCCTGCCAGGAGGAGCGCGCACGGCGACCGCCGCTTTACCCCCGCTGCCCACGGCCATGGGGGCACCGGTCGCATCCGTTCACGAGCACATCACCGATGCCTTGAAGGCGCCGGACCTGGTCCGGCTCGGCGGCAACGTCGTGCTCGCCCGCTTCGAGACGATGAAGGTCTACACGGCGCTCGGCGCCGTCCGCGCGCTGCTGCGCCGCGGACGCGTCGTTTCGGGGCAGACACTCATCGACAGTTCGAGCGGCATCTACGCACTGGCGCTGGCCATGGCCTGCCACCGCTACGGTCTGCGGTGCCACATCGTGGCGTCCACGACGGTCGACGCGGTCATGCGGGCCCAACTGGAGGTCCTGGGCGCGACGGTCGACCAGATGCCTCCGTCGCAGAACCTCAGGCTCGACCAGGAGCGCCGCGTCCACCGCGTCCGCGAACTGCTGGCCGACCGCCCCGACTTCCACTGGATGCGGCAGTACCACGACTCCGTCCACTACGCCGGCTACCGGGAGTTCGCCGACCTCGTCACCGGGACACTGCCCGACACGCCCCTGACCGTCGTCGGCGCGGTCGGTACGGGGGCGTCCACCGGCGGGTTGGTGCAGGCCCTGCGTGAGACGGGACGCGGGGTGCGTCTGGTGGGGATTCAGCCGTTCGGCAGCGTCACCTTCGGCAGCGAGCACTTCAGCGACCCGGAGGCGATCATCGCGGGAATCGGGAGCTCCATACCATTCGAGAACGTCCGGCACGAGCTGTACGACACCGTGCACTGGGTGGACTTCCGGCACGCGATGGCCGGCGCGGTCGGCCTCATGCAGGAGCACGCGATCTTCGCGGGGCTCTCCACCGGAGCCGCACATCTGGTCGCCTCCTGGGAGGCCGACCGCGATCCCGAACGTCTCCACCTCGTCCTGGGCGCGGACACCGGCCACCGCTACGCCGAACGGGTCTTCGCCCGGCACACCGAGGCACAGGACATGCACACGCTCCGGCCCCGGCCCATCCAGGCGCTCGACGAGTTGCGTCCGCCCTGGTCGGTGATGGAGTGGGGGCGGCGTCCCGATCCGGCGACCGTACGGCCCGACCGCCGCCCCGACACGGACACTGCCGAACCCGTCTCGTCCGTGGAGGTGACGCCGTGACCATCGCGGCACTGGAATCCCTGTCCTTCGGTCTGGGCCACATGGCCGCGGCGGCCGCGGAAACCGGCCACGAGCTCTGCCTGCTCACCGCGGACCGGTCCGTGTACCGGCACGAACTCCACACCCTGCCGGACGGCGCGCTGACCGTCATCGATGTCGACACCTTCGACGAGTCGGCGACCCGGCGCGCGCTGTCCGCCCTGCCCGACCTGGCCGGTCTGCTCAACACCACCGACACCTGGAGCGTGCCGGCCGCCGACCTCGCGGCCGAGTTCGGACTCCCCGGCCCGGACCCGGCCGCAGTACGGCTCCTGCGCGACAAGTATCTGGTGCGCGAGCTCCTGCACCGCCGCGGACTGAGCCGGAGCGCCGCCGTGCGCGTCAAGGCGAGCCCGGACAGCGCCGAAGAGGTGCGCCGTGCCATCGGCCTGCCCGCGGTGCTCAAGGACTCCTCGGGTACCTCCTCGCGCAACGTGTGGATATCCCACGACGAGGAAGCACTGCGCCGCGCTCTCGACGAAGCCGGCCGCCGGCAGTTCATGGGAGACCTGTTCGCCGAGGCGTTCCTGGCCGGGCCGCTCTACAGCGCGGAGACACTCAGCTGGGACGGTGCCACGCGCCTGCTCGGCGTCCTCAGCCGGCAGACATCCCGGCAGCCCGCGGTACGGGAGGAAGCCGCCGCCTTCCCCGTAGTGCTGCCGCAGGCCGAGTTCAGCGGCATCGAGCGATGGGTCGGGGACGTCCTGCACGTGGCGGGCCATCACAGCGGCTTCGCGCATGTGGAGTTCATCCTCACCGCCGAGGGACCGGAGCTGGTCGAGATCAACCGCCGGATCGGTGGGGCCCTGGTGGGGGAGGTCTTGTGCCGCTCGCTCGGCACGAACGTGTACACCGCCATGATGGAGGAGGCACTGGGCCGCAGACCACGCCTCATGGACGCACCGCTCGACCGCGACGGCCCCGCGCACGCGTTCGTCCTCGTCTACGCGGACCGTCCGGGTGTCCTCAAGGGCTGGCACGGGCTCGACGAGTTGGCGGCCTTTCCCGGCAACGTGCGCTGGTACCCGACCAGGGCACCCGGAGACGCCATGCCGCAGGTGGGGGACCAGCGCGGCTGCACCGGCATCGTGCTGGCCGAGGCCGCCACGGCGGAGCTGGCGCAGCACCGGGCGTGGAGCGCGGCCACCCGCGTGTGCCCCGTCGTCGCCGACAGTGGCCCGTAAGCCCCTGCCGGGCGGCCGGCGGGTCACGGCTCCGCAGGCGTTCCTGCTGGCCGCCTCGTTCCTGATCACCTTGGGCAGCTTCGCCGTCCTGCCGTACATGTCGGTGCTGCTGCACCAGCGGCTCGGGCTGGGCCTTGGCACGGTCGGCATCGTGCTGGCCGTCGCCTCGCTGGTGCAGTTCTCCGGCGGCGTGTTCGCCGGTGTGCTGGCCGAGCGGATCGGCCTGCGGGTCACCATGCTGACGGCGCTGGCCGTGCGGACGGCAGGGTTCGCGGCGTTCGTCCCGGGCATGGCCAGCCCCGTGCTCGCGGTCGGCGCCCTGTTCCTGGTCTCCTGCGGGGCAGCCCTGTATCTCCCGGCGAACAAGGCGTACTTGGTGGACGGCGCCGACGACGCCGACCGCCCGCGGCTGCTGTCGGCGAGCGGGTCGGCCTTCAACGCGGGCATCGCCCTCGGCCCACCGGCCGCGGCACCCTTCGTCCTGGGCTCGCCCACCGTGCTCTTCTCCTGCGTCACCGCGCTGTTCGCGCTCGTCGGTGTCGGCCACGCACTGCTGCCACCGCCGGCCGCGCACCCGGCGGCCTACGCGGCGCGGGCGGCCACCGGCAACGCCGCCCGGCCCCGGCGTCCTGACGACGGCCCGCCGCCGTTCGCCGTGACCGTGCTGAGCGTGTACATCTTCATGTTCTTCCAGCACTACCTGGCTCTGTACGCCGTCCCGCGCACCTCGGCGAACTACTACGGCGCGGTGCTGACGGGCTACGCCTGCCTCCTGGTGATCACGCAGCCGCTGCTGTCACGGTGGATCGCCGCACTCGCCTACGCGGACGCCATGAAGGTGGGCTTCGGGAGCATGGCGGCCGGGACCGCGGTGATCGCATGCGGCGGGTACGCGGGAATCGGCATGGGAGCCGCTCTGATGTGCCTGGGCGAGATCGTGCTCTTCCTGAAGAACGACCTGGAGGCCCTGGCCCGATCACGCGCGGCTCCGGCCGCCGTGTTCGGCCGGCAGCGGCTGGCGGCCGGCCTCGGCGCGTTCGGCAGTGGAGCGGTCGGCGGCCAGGTGTACGCGGCGGCGGAAGTCATGGGCTCGGCGAGGGGGTTCTGGCTCGCCGTGTGCCTCCAGGCCCTGGTTCTCCCCGTCCTGCTGACGGCCGCGGTGCGCCGCGGCCGCATCGGCCCCCTCGCCCACAAACCTGGCGCCACACGGGCGCCGAAGGAGCAGAGGCGGCCGTCGACAGGGTGAGAGACAAGACCACTGCAGGTGTGACCCACGCCACATCATCCCGGTGGGAACTTCCGGGTCCCCCTCTCCGACCCATGCAACAGCGCGACTGCACACACCCGTGCTTGGAAAGCCGGAAAGCCGGCGCACCCGTTTACCAGCCCAAGCGACTGAAAAGGCCGCACGATGACGTCATTACCAGCGCAACCTGCCTCCGAACCGGCCGACGCCCCCGTCGCCGACACCGGTGACCGGCAGCAACGGCGCCCCACCCTGCGATCCGACCTGCGCGCCTCCATACCCGACGGCGTCATCGCGCTGGTCGTGACCGCCGCCGTCTTCGCCCTCCTCTACGCCCGCATCCGCGCCGAGACCTCCTCGACCGTCTCCGTCATGCCGTTCATGGCCGACGAGGGCGAGTTCTGGATGTACTTCCTCAGCCAGGCGTTCGGCTGGTCCGCCCTGCTGTGGGCCTGGATCACCGTCGTCCTCGGACTCCTCCTCTCCGGCTCCCGCCCTTCGTGGTTGCTGCTGCCCGGCCAGCGGCTCGAACGCCTTCACCGCACCACCAGCCTCAACACCATCGCCCTCATCGCCGCGCACGCGCTGCTGTTCGCCGGTCAACTGGTGCGCTCCGACACCGCACGCTGGTACTCCGCGATCGGCACGGCCTTCGTGGAGACCTTCGTCCCGGGCGGCTACGACTCGGGCACCGGTCAGCTAGCCATCCCTCTCGGGCAGGCCGCCCTCTATCTGGCCATCCCCCTGGGCCTGCTCTTCTACGTCAGGCACCGCATCGGCCCCAGAACCTGGCGCATCCTGCACCGCTTCGTCATCGCCGTGTACATCCTGAGCGTCTGGCACACCCTCCTCTACGGCACGAACGTCTGGTACGACGGCTGGTTCCGCACCGCGATCTGGCTGCTCCAACTCCCCATCGCCGCACTCCTCCTGCTACGCCTGCTGCAGCCCGCCCGGCGCTCGGAGAAACTGCGTGGCCCTCGTACCCACACCGGCTCACCGGCGGGTTGGGCCCTGCGTCTGGGCGGCCGCATCGCAGTGGCCGGCACGATCGCAGCCCTGCTCGCTGCGGTCATCAGCGGAAACGACGGCGGCCGCACCATGCCGCCCGAGGACACCTCGTCCAGCCACAACGAACACGGCTGACGCCCCCACGCCCGCGGGGCGGCAGGCCACGGAGTTGGCGTCCCGCCGCCCCCACACCACACTCATGCGGAGCGGCGGCCGTTTCGAGCCGGACGGCGAGCGGTGAACAAGAAGCCCGTCGGCCGTGAGGAGATGCCCGATCCCCGGAGATGCCGGGCGTTTTCACCTCTGCGACCTCAAGGGCTCCCGGGACCTGGGTAGGTCCTGGGAGCCGGTTGGGATTGCCCCGGCGATGCCCCGGCGATGCCCCGGCGCAGGGGAGACGGCGCCTCCAAGGAGTAGCGGTCATGCCTGCGCGTACTCCCCGTGAGGTACGCCTACGGCCGCTGGCCGGACGACGCCCCGGACCCCCTCGTGCAGCCATTCTCGAAACGGCAACGGAACCCCCTTCCGGCCACTCGGCCGCTATGCGAGGAGAAGAGCGCGATGCAGACCTTGGCGCATTGGGACGGCGGCGGGCCCGGCCCGTGGATGATGTTCGTTCCGCTCATCCGGGCGGCCGGGTCCGTCCTGGAGGAGCCGTTCGGCCGTACGGACAAGGAGGGCGCGCTGTGACCGTCGTGACCACCCCCCGTGGCTCCGCCACCGGTCTGCGCATGGCCGCCCGGGTCGAGCACGCCGTGAAGGTGTACGGCAGCGGCGACACCGAAGTCAGGGCCCTGGACGGGGTGAGCGTCGGCTTCCAGGCCGGCCGCTTCACCGCGATCATGGGGCCCTCGGGGTCCGGCAAGTCCACTCTCATGCACTGCGCGGCGGGCCTCGACACGCTCACCTCCGGCTCCGCCCACATCGGCGACTCCGAGCTGAGCGGCCTCGACGACCGCCGCCTCACGCTGCTGCGCCGCGACCGCGTCGGCTTCGTCTTCCAGGCGTTCAACCTGGTCCCGACGCTGACCGTGGCGGAGAACATCACGCTCCCCCTCGACCTGGCGGGCCGCACCGCGGACCGGGAATGGGTCGACACCCTCATCGAAACCGTCGGTCTGCGGGATCGGCTGCGCCACCGCCCGGCCCAGCTCTCCGGAGGACAGCAGCAACGCGTTGCCGTGGCACGGGCGTTCGCCGGGCGGCCCGATGTCGTCTTCGCGGACGAGCCCACCGGGAACCTCGACTCGCGCTCCGGCGAGGAGGTACTGAACCTCCTCGGTCGGGCGGTGCGTCAGATGGACCGTACGGTCGTCATGGTGACCCACGACCCGGTCGCGGCGGCCCACGCCGACGAGGTCGTCTTCCTCGCCGACGGGCGGCTGGTGGACCGCATGGGGTCCCCGACCGCCGAGGCCGTCCTCGACCGTATGAAGGCCTTCGAGGTGAGGTCGTGAACGCGGCCCTGCGCCTCAGCCTGTCCTCCCTGCGCGCGCACAGGAGGCGCTTCGCCGGTACATTCATCTCGGTGTTCCTGGGCGTCGCCTTCCTCGCCGGCACCCTTGTCATGGGTGACACGCTGCGCGCGAGTTTCAGCAGCCTGTTCGGCGACGCCACCGCCGGCACCGACGCGGTCGTCCGCAGCGCCGACACCATCACCACCCCCGGCGAGGGCCGAGGCGTGAGGCAGCCCGTCGACGCCTCGCTCGTCAGGACCGTCGAGCGGGTGCCCCAGGTGGCCGCCGCCGAACCCGACATCCAGGGCCGGGGCCAGCTGGTCGGCGCCGACGGCACACCGATCGGCGGCCAGGGCCCGCCCACCACCGCGGGCAACTGGCTCCGGGACCCGCGGCTCAACCCCTACCGGCTCGCCGAAGGACGGGCCCCGGCCCGCAGCGGCGAGGTCGTCGTGAACAAGGGCGCCGCCGAGAAGGGCGGCCTGAAGGTCGGTGACACCACGACCCTGCGCACCCCCGACCCCGTCAAGGTCACGATCGTGGGCCTTGCCACCTTCGGCGGCGCGGACGGTATGGGCCAGGCGACCTACACCGGCATGACCCGGGCCGACGCCGAGGAATACCTCACCGCACGGCCCGGCGAGGCGGCGAGCATCCAGGTACGTGCCGAGGACGGCGTCAGCCAGCGGCAGCTGGTCGACGCGCTGACACCCGTGCTGCCCAAGGGCATCGAGGCCATCACCGGCCAGGAGTCGGCGCAGGAGAACAACGAGACGGTCTCCGGCCAGTTCCTCACCCTCTTCACCAGTTTCCTGCTGGTCTTCTCCGGCGTCGCGCTCCTCGTCGCGACCTTCTCCATCTACAACACGTTCGCGATCGTCGTCGCCCAACGCACCCGCGAGAACGCCCTGCTGCGGGCCCTGGGCGCCGCGCGTGGCCAGGTCACCGCCGCCACCCTCGTGGAGGCGACCGTGGTCGCCCTCACCGCGTCCGCGCTCGGCCTCGGCGGCGGCATCGGAATCGCGGCCGGGCTGCAGGCGCTCTTCCCGGCCGTCGGATTCCCCTTCCCCGAGGGCGAGTTGGTGGTCAAGGGCACATCGCTGCTGCTGCCGCTCGCGGTCGGGGTCGTCGTCTGCCTGGGCTCCGCACTGCTGCCCGCGGCGCGGGCCGGGCGCACCGCGCCGCTGGCCGCGCTGCGTGAGACGGCCGTCGACCAGTCGGGTACGTCCCGGTCACGTGCCGTCGTGGGCGGCGGGCTCGGCGTGCTGGCCGCAGCGAGCACACTGACGGGCGTATGGGTCACCCCGTCCCTGTGGCTCGCCGGTCTCGGTGCGCTGCTCGCCCTCGCGGCCTTCGTCGTGCTCGGCCCGGTGGCCTCACGGGTGGCGGTCCGGGCCCTCGGCGCACCACTCGACCGGCTCCGCGGCATCACCGGCGGCCTCGCCCGCCGCAACGCGCTGCGCAGCCCGAGGCGGACCGCGGCCACCGCGAGCGCACTGATGATCGGGGTCACGGTCGTCTCCCTCTTCACGGTCTTCGCCGCATCGCTGAAGACCACCATGGACCAGACCGTCTCGCGGTCCTTCGCGGGTGACGTCGCCGTCAGCGCGCCCTCGTTCGGCGCGGGCGGCAGCGGACTCAGCCCCAAGCTCGCCCCCGCGATCGCCGAGCAGCCCGGGGTGCGCTACGCCGTCGGCCTGGGCAGCGGCGTCGCCGACGTCAACGGCGGCGGACGGGCGCTCACCGTCACCGACCCCGCCACCCTCGGCAAGGTCCTCGACCTCGGCCCGGTCGACGGCACGCTCCAGCACCTCGGCACCGACGGCATCGCCGTCAGCCGCAAGGCCGCCGACCAGCAGCACCTCACCGTCGGCTCCACCGCCCGGCTCGCCTTCACCGACGGCACCAAGCCGTCCTTCACCGTCCGCGCGGTTTACGACCAGTCGGAACTCGCGGGCGACTACGTCATCACCCGTTCCGCTTGGGCGCCGCACCGCACCCAGGACTCCGACACCCTCGTCGCCGTCACCTTCGACCCCGGAGTGAGCACGGCCGAAGGCAAGGCCGCGGTGGAGCGGGTCGCCGCGCAGTACGGCAAGCCATCGGTGCAGACCCGCTCCGAGTACGCCGAGTCGTCGGCGAGCGGCATCGACATGATGCTCACCCTCGTCTACGCCCTGCTCGCGCTCGCGGTGCTCATCGCCCTGCTCGGCATCGCCAACACCCTTACGCTCGCCCTGCACGAACGCACCCGTGAACTCGGCCTGTTGCGGGCCGTCGGCCAGACCCGGCCCCAGTTGAGGGCGATGGTCCGCTGGGAGTCGGTCCTGGTCGCCGCCTTCGGCACCGCGGGTGGCCTGCTGCTCGGCGCCTTCCTGGGCTGGGTACTCGTCCGCTCCGCCGGCGGCGCCTCCGACACCGGGTTCACCTTCGCGCTTCCCCCCGTCAACCTCGCTGCGGTCGCCCTGGTCGGCCTCGCGGCGGGTGCCCTGGCAGGACTGCGCCCGGCCCGGCGTGCGGCACGCCTGAACGTCCTCCGCGCCATAGCCATGGAGTGACAGCAGGACACGCTTCCCGCGCGGACGGGCGCGGGGCGGGCGACTGCCCCGAAGCCCGGACCGCGAGGGGCAGGCCGACGTGCCCCTGACCGATGACGACAAGGCGCGGTGGTCCACTCACGCATGTCATCCCTGGTCCACGAGCTGGCGCAGAAAGCCAAGTTCGCGTCGCACGGTCGAGAGGTAACCGTCGACCCAGTCACCTCCCGCGCCGCACTCCACTGTGAGTGCCATCAGGGACCAGACCATCCTGTAGAGGGCCAGGACGTGTGCGTCCGGTGGATTCGGACTGCCGTACCCCTGGAGGAACTGGCGGAACGCGTCGTCCCCCGCCATCGAGAAACGGGCAAGGTCGAAAAGAGGGTCACCCGCCATTGCGTCTCCCCAGTCGATCAGACCCACGAGGCGACCCTGGTCGTCCCAGACGTGCTTGGGCATCAAGTCGCCGTGCAGCAGGACTCCTTGACCAACACCGGTCAGATGGGCACGGGTGCGGTGCTGCCGCAGCTGCGCGGCGACCTCGTCGTGCACGGCCGTGGGCATGACGTTCACGGGAATGAGCTGTCGGGCGGCGGCCACGACGGCGTCCAGGAAACCGAACCAGGTGCCGGAGGCGGCCGCCACCCGCTCGTGATCGGTGCCGACCAGTCCGAATCCCGGCAACTCCACCTCGTGCACACGCCGGAGTTTTCTTCCCGCGTCCGTCAGAACCCCGCTGTCCAGTTCGGCGGCATGGCCGGGCAGGACGTCGATCAGCAGGAGATCGTTCGGGAAGGTCGGATTCGCCGGCAGCAGAACGGCGTGTGGGATCGGCACCTCGGTCTGACGGAGCAGCGTCAGGACTGCGGCCTCCCGCCTGATGCCTTCGGCGGCTCCGAATTTGACGATGAGTTCGCGCTCTCCACACCGGACGGCGTGGACGACGTTCACGATCGACCCGGAAAGAGGGCGGACCAGAACGGCCGGACTCCCCAACGCCTCCCCGACGCGGGCGAGTAGCTGTATGGGCCCCGTGTCGGGCAACTCGTCGGGTGTGTTCAAGCTGAGGTTCCTCCCTGCCGGCAGCGGCCGTGCGGTCAGGTGCGTGCCACGTTGCTGAGTGCCGCGCGCAAATCGTCCCCGTCAGGGTGCAGCGAGGGTAGGGGAGTTGCGTTGGCGGGGTTGAGTGCGTCGAAGAGCAGGGCGACGAAGTGGGCGCGCAGGGAGGGTGTGGTGCCGGGAAGCGCGAGGCCCGCTATGGCCATGAGGAGGAGGCGCGGAATGTCTTCTGCGGTGAGATCGGGCCGGATCTCGCCCTGTTGCTGAGCGCGCAGAAGCAACGGGTACAACGAGTCGCTGAAGCGCTGCAGGGCGTCCACCGCGACGTCGGCGAAATAGCCGACGAAACTGACCAGCCCTTTCTCCTGGGCGATCAAGTCGAGCAGATGGGTGGCGATGCTCTGAAGCGGCTGACGGGGATGCGGTGCGTCGGAGGCACGCTCAATGAGGGGAAGAAGGTCGGTTTCGAGGATGTCGTCGAGGACAGCCCGAACGATGGCCTCCCGGTTGGGGAAGTGGCGGTAGAGAGTGGTGATGCCGATGCCGATGCCGATGCCGACGCCGGCGCCGTTCTGCGACGTTCTATGCCGTTCTGCTTCGTTCAGGTCGCATCGCTCGGAAGCGGGGCAGCCGAGCGGACGATGAGAGAACGCAACTCCTCGACCGCCCGGGCACGGGCGCCGACCAACTCGGGGCTGGTGAGGGTCGCAGCAACGACCGGGATGGGGCGCGGAGTTCGGGCAAACCGCTCACTCACTGGCGCAGCGATACCGGCTCACTGTGCCGATCCCCGAGATCATGGCCTACCTCCTGCTGCGCCCCACGCTCTACCGCGCCCTCACACCGATCCCCGACGTGCGGGCCGACGACTCGGTCCGGTGGCACTGCGACATGATCCACAGCGTCGCCCCGGTCGAAAACCAGCGGGGCTGGGGCAACGTCATGTACATCCCCGCGGCCCCTGGTGCGCCCGCAACGAGCGCTACGCCGCAGAAGTCCGCGAAGCCTTCGTGACCGGCTCCAGCCCCAGCGACTTCCCCGCCGAACACTACGAGCGCACCTGGACCGACCGTTTCACGACCGAGACACCTCAACGAGACCGGCCGCCGCGGCCTGGACCTCGTCTGACGGGACCCGCAGGCCCTGTCCGCTGCTGCCCAAGCCGGGGCCGAAGCAGGTGAGGGACGGCCGGGGGTGCCGGACCGGGGGGCGCTGCGCGGCGCGCTC
Source organism: Streptomyces sp. KM273126 (assembly GCF_004337435.2). Classification (NCBI taxonomy): domain Bacteria; kingdom Bacillati; phylum Actinomycetota; class Actinomycetes; order Kitasatosporales; family Streptomycetaceae; genus Streptomyces; species Streptomyces sp. KM273126. Next base: position 2,452,635 of record NZ_SJXB02000002.1, read on the forward strand.
GGCCCGGGCAGCAGGCACCACGTGCTCTTCTCGCCTCCTGCGACGGTCAGCGGTTAGCGGTCAGCGGTCCTGAGACAGGGCCAGCAGCTCGCTGAACAGGCCATGGGCGGCGGCGAGTTCGTCGTACGTGCCCTGTTCCGTGATCCGGCCGTTTTCCATCACGAGGACCTTGTCCGCGATCTTGGTGTTCTCAAGTTGATGGGTGACGACGATCGTCATGCGTTCGGCGGCGATCCGTTTGATCTCCAGGAAGATGGCGTGCTCACCGCGGGCGTCCATCTGCGAGGTCGGCTCATCCAGGATCAGCAGCTGCGTCTGCCTGTAGAGCGCGCGGCCGCACACGAGGCGCTGCCACTGCCCTCCGGACAGTTCGGCGCCGCCCCACAGCTCCTTGGCGAGGAGGGTGTCGAGCTGATGGGGCAGTTTCTCGATCGCTTCCCGCATACCTACGGCGTCGATGACGTCCCACACCGGTCCGTCGTCGTACGTCTTTGGCTGGCCGAGGGTGATGTTCTCGCGGGCGCGCAGGGGCCAGCACGCGAAGCCCTGCGGGACGAGCGCGGTGCGTTTCCACACGGCGTCGGGATCAGCCTGGGCGAGGTCGACGCCGTCCCACAGGACTCGCCCCTTGTCGGCGAGCAGGATGCCGGTGATGAGCTTGGCCAGCGTGGACTTGCCCGAGCCGTTCTCGCCGACGATGGCCAGGATCTCGCCGCGGCGGAGCGTGAGCGATACCCCCGAGACGGCCGGTTCTTCCTTGCCGGGGTACTGGTACACGACCTCGTCGAGGCGGATCTCATCCACCGGTTCCGGAATGGTCAATTCCCCGCGCTTGGGGGCGCGTTCCCTGGCCATGTCGAGGAAGGACCGCATGTCGGCCAGGTAGAGCGAGGTGTGGAACATGGCGGCGCCATGGATGACGAACTGGGAGAGCGCGGCCAGTGTGGTCTGGACGGCGACCACGGCGGTGGCCGCGACGGGCAGGGCGACCCGGCCGGTGGTTGCCAGCCAGGCGAGGGTGGTCCAGGTGCCCAGCAAGAAGATCCCGCCCAGGGCGCTGGTGGCCAGGACGATGCGGAGCATTCGCGGGGCCGCGGTCAAGGTGCGCCGGTCGATCCGGTCGGACAGGGCGCGGTACCAGTAGACGAGGTAACCGGTCATGCCGTTGGCCCGGACCTCGTCGCCGTAGCGGGAGTAGGTGGCCCACCAGCGCATCATCGAGCGCACGTTGCGGTCACCGACGTTGAGGTAATGGGTCTCGTAGTCGACGCGTGCGGACAGCACGGCACCGGCGCCGGCCGGGAGCACGGCCAGCAGGAGCAGAGGCAACATCAGCGGGTGCAGCGCCGTGATGACCCCGCTCGCGGCGATCATGCGGATCAGGGCGGACATGAACCGCTGGGAGTCCTGCACCATCAGCCGGGTCCGGGTGACGCCGACTTCGGCGGCCTCCTGTCGGTCGGCGAATCCGTCTTCGCCGTACGCGGACGACTCCACGCGGCATACGGCTGCGACGAGGGCAATGTCCGCTTCGGTCATCAGCAGAGGTGTGATTCGTCCGTCGGCGTACGAGGACAAGGCACTGCTGATTCGGCCAATGCCCGCAGCCGTCGTCACGACGGCCAGGGCGGGCAGGGCGGTGTGCAGGCGTTCGGACACGGTGCCGGTGGCGAGGATGTGTGTCATCGCCTGAGCGGTGAAAGCGAGGACGACGGCGGCCGCGAAGCCGGTGAGCAACTGGCAGACGAGGAGCAGCACGACGCCCGGCTTGTCGACGGCCCACGCCATCCGCGCTGTGTGCCCGAGTACGGCGGGAAGGCGTCGGCACAGGGCCCCGAAACTGACGTCGGCCAGCGGGTTCTTGCCGTGTTTCCCCTCGAAGGTGAGGGTGGCCGGGGGTGGTGGAGGAGGCGTCTCCGCGTTTGCAGTCGAGGCGTCAGTCACAGTCACCTGCGTCCCTCCTTGGGGGCCGGTGCCGCACCTGGATGGTTCGGCGATGCACGGCATAACGACCCCGCACCGGAATCGAACGCGCTCGATTCCGGTCGCGCTGAAGTCCTTGAAACGCAAGGGGGCGAGCGCATGGACACCGTGCTGGGGCCGTCCTCGAGCGATGAGGATTGGCCGAATCGCCGACGTCTGAAACGCCTGTGACGAATGAGGTTCCGGCGGTTGATCGACTCGTGGTGACGACGGGAGTCACCCACAAACAAGACCAGTCCTGCACACCGTTACGGCGGCCATACGCGTACGGCGCTCCGCCCGGCCATGGCTTCCGCTTCTTGGGTGTCATGGGCACTGCGGTGGACAACGAGGTTCCCCAGATCGTGGGACAGCTGTGCGACGAGGGCGGTGACGCCATCCTCCCAGACAGCCGGCGCAGCGGCCGGGGGAACGATGATCAGCTCAAGTACGTCGGCAGGGTGGGACGCCGTTCCTTCGATCACGGGGCCGTTCAGCGCGAGGAAGTCCGGTGCTGGGCGGAGGTGGGCTTGCGCCTGTTCGCTGACCGCGTCGACGATGCGGTCGCGCAGATCTGTCAGCTGACGCAGAGCATCCCAGGCGATGTGCCGTACGACGAGACGTACGGCTTCTCCTTTGCCTCTGGGGGCGATGAGGCCGAGTATGCCGAGGCGGAAGATCGCTGCCTCCAGTTGGGTGGGCGTCACCGCAGCGGCCTTGGACAACTCGTTGAGCGTCAGCGGCCGCTCTGGATCGGCGGTGTGGTGATCGACGAGGGCAGTGAGGAGCCGGCCGGACGTACCAGGGAACAGGGCGGACAGAGGGGTCCGGAAGTTCACGGCGCCTCCTGAGCGTCGAGAGTCGGCGAATCCCACGGCAACAACTCGACGGCGACGGCCGGGTTCAGCGCGGCTCTGGACACGCGAAACGCTCCGCTTCTGTGAAGGGCCAAGGGTGAAGGGTTCGGCCACACGGCAGGAGACAAGGGGGTCTCGCCGGCTTCGCAGGCAGGTGGCATCGACGACGAAGCCGACGAGAGTCTGAGGCGGGATTCTGATCTGTGGACGTTACGGGTCGAGTGGTCGGATGCCGAGAGGTTGATCGTTCACGAGCGCGGTGACCGTCTCGTGGAACGCCCTGAGAACATCGAGGAATCCGACCCTGCCCCAGAGCGCGAGACCCAGAACGGCGAGGAATACGGCCGTCATGTGCACTGCCCCCGCGAGGTCTCGGCCCGACAACGTGCGCAGGGCCGACTGGTCTCCGCGGGCCCACGCCCGCGCTGCCTCGGCAACGGTGAACTCGTAGTGGGGCGGGGCTGCGGCGGCGACTTCGTCGGCATGCCGAACCAGGGCGTCCAGCTTCCACCGCTCGCCGGTCAACTCCATGATGCTGATGGTGGAGCGCAGCAGACCACTCAGGACGGCATACACCTTGATCCAGCTGCCGGCGTCCAGACCGGCCAGCGCGTCTTGCACCGCGATGGCGTCGTGGTCCGCGTAGCCCCGGACAACGTCCATCGCGCGGTCGCGGGAGGTCTTCTCCGCTTCGTCGCTCATGTGGCTGACAGTAATGACGCGAAGAACGGCGGGAATCGGTCTCTTGGCGCAACGCGCATCGGAAGAAAGCACTAGGGCGTGTGCCGGAAGTGCTGATTGCGCCCCCAAGAGCAACTGCTAGCGTCCGCCTCCGTGAACGACAGTGTGTACGTGGGCAACGCGGGCAAGGATGCGGCACTGGACCGGGGATGGCTCCTCGGGCACTTCAAGAACGTTGGCGATCCGCGCTACAGCGAGGCCGTAGAGATCAAATGGGGCGTCCACCCTCGTGGCGACGAGCGATTGCAGTGGGTGACGGGCGAGGAACGCACAGCTCTCCTGGTCCTCATCAGCGGCCGCTTCCGCGTTGAACTCCCTGGCCGCAGTGTTCTGCTGGAAGAGCAGGGTGATTACGTCGTGTGGGGGCGCGGAGTCGACCACTCATGGTTCGCAGAGGAAGAGTCAGTGGTGCTGACTGTTCGATGGCCGTCCGTGCCCGGCTACGCAGTGGCAGACAAGGGTCGGGCGCGACTGGAGAGCTGAGCACGAAAGAGCGATGGTCATAGCCATTCGTTGATCGCAGCGAAAAGGACGGCCGCCTCGTAGCGGACCGCGAGCTTGTCGTAGCGCGTGACCACGGCCCGGTGTCTTTTGAGACGGTTGATGCCGCACTCGACGGTGTGGCGCTCGCGATAGTCGACGGAGTCGAACTTCGGCGGCCTACCGCCGCTTGAGCCGCGTCTCTTTCGGTTGCGGGCCTGGTCGGCCTTGCCGCCGGGCGGCTCCTTCCGAAGGTCCCCCCCCTTGCGTGCTCCGGCGGCGTGCTGGTGGGCCCAAGGAGGACTGTGAAGAACCGGTACCAGGTGCCGCCCCACTGTCAGCGACGGAACGGGTCGTACGCCCGACCCCACGGTCCATACTGCTCGGGCATGTCCCGCCATGGGATGCCGGTGCGGACCCGAAACCAAGGTCGTCTCACGCGCAAGATCCACTCTCGACACAAGCCCTAGTTCCATGTGCCGATACGGACTCGGACCAGGGTCGCATCCCGGCACCGCCCCACGCCGCTAGCCTGGGCCATCGGCCCCACCCCCGTGCTGTCCGGGACGAGCACGGCGGTCCTGCCGTTGCACGACACCTTTCACATGCATCCAGGAGAACGATGCCCGACAGCGGCTACACCCACCTCTGCACGCTCGACGTGTTGGAAGAGAACATCCCCCGGCGCTTCGAGGTGGAGGGCGTCGCTGTCACCCTCGTTCTCACCGAGCAGCAGGTCTTCGCGATCCACGACACGTGCTCGCACAGCGCCGTTTCCCTCTCCGAGGGGGAGGTCGACGACTGCAGCATCGAATGCTGGCTGCACGCCTCCCGGTTCGACCTGCGTACCGGCAAGCCGCTCGATCCCCCGGCGACACGTCCCGTCCCGGTCTATCCGGTTCGGATCGATGAAGGAAACGTGTACGTGCGTGTGACCGGAGAAGGCTGATGGGCGCACCGGACGGCACCGCCGCGGACGCCGAACGATCCGATGCCGCCCGCAACCGTGCCCGGCTGCTGGAGGCCGCCCGCCGCCTGGTCAGTGAGCACGGAGCGGAACACGTGACCATGGAAGCGGTCGCGAAAGAGGCCGGTGTGGGAAAGGGCACCCTCTTCCGCCGGTTCGGCGACCGGGACGGCCTCCTGGTCGCACTCCTCGACGAAGCCGAGGCGGAGTTTCACGAGGCGTACACCTCAGGGCCCCCGCCCCTGGGCCCCGGTGCACCGGCGGCGGACCGGCTGACGGCGTTCGGCCGCGCGCTGATCAGCCGCAGCGCCGCCGTCTCGGACCTGGGCGCCTCCTTGGCACGCCAGCTCCGCCTCCGAAACCGCAACGCCTCCGCCACGGGCCGCGCCTTTCACCGCCACGTCTCGACCCTCCTGCGGGAAGCGGGAGTCGACGCCGACCACGACATGCTCGCCCACGCCTTGCTCGCCTTCACGACCATCGAGACGGCGGACTATCTGGGCGGCGAATGCGACATCCCCACCGAGCGCCTCCAGACCACCTGGGCGGACCTGGTACGACTGATGACTCGACCGGACGCCTTCACCGTCGGCGTCTCGCACGTGTGAACCGCGGGGGCAACGGTGGACACATCCGCTGGCCCGGGCGGCAGTCAGACACTCCGCACCCAACGCACGCAGCGAGTTCCCGCCCGTACGCCGCGGCCGGTCCAGACCTGGCTGCCGATCCAGGCCGAGCGCATCATGCGACCGGGCGGAAACGGAGTTGGGTCGCGGTCTGGGGCGGCGGCGAGATCCGCCGTTACCAGGCCGACGGCCGTCTGCTCCACACCCGGAAGGTGCCCTCCCCGCAACCCACTTCTGTGTGCGTGCACCCCTCCGACTTCCGAATCCTGATCACCACGGCCCGGTACGGACTCACTCATCCGACGAAGGCTTCGGGCGCGGTGCTCAGCGCCCCTGCTCCCGCCCGGGCACCGGAGACCGGACACTGGCGCCAGGCGTAGCCGACGACGTTCCAGTGAGAGGCGGTCCACTCGCGGCGCGCCCGCCGGCGGCATTGTCCAGGGCACAACCGTGGCGGCTCGCAGGACGCGGCGGACGGTGGTCGCGTTGACCTTGTATCCCAGCCGGAGAGGTTCGCCGTGTGCGTGTGGGAACGCCCGGCGGTGCTTGTGTCGGTGGCCAGCAGGGTGATCAGTTCGCGGAGATCGTTGGATTCCGGTGGGCGACCTGGCGAGGGTGGCTGGACCGCTGAGGCAGGAGCCGGGCGGGGGCGGGCGGCAGCGCTCGGTCCGGCCAGTCGGGCTTCGGCGCGGTGATTTCTGCGAGCAATCGACGGCGACGAGGCACCCGTCATAGGTGAGCACGGCCGCTCGGACGGGACTTTGTCCTCGCTGTAGATAAAGTTCTTCGTGTTTCAGAAGAACTTCTTCCTCTGTAGGACGGAAGCTGTTACCGTCCCTGTCGAAGCAAGCCCGGTAGCCGCAGGGTGGCCGGAAGCCGACGGACAGATCCGACTGGGGCGGTGAGGGGCACATGAGGCGTATGACAGAGCGACCCGCCAATACGCATCAGGCCCGGCTGTTGAGGCTGTTGCGCGATGGCGGCCCCAACTCCCGTGCGCAACTGGGCGATCAGATCGATCTGTCACGGTCGAAGCTGGCCGTCGAGGTGGACCGGCTGCTGGAGACGGGCCTGATCGTGGCCGACGGACTCGCTGCCTCGCGCGGCGGCCGTCGCTCGCACAACGTCCGGCTCGCCCCGAACCTCCGCTTCCTCGGTGTCGACATCGGCGCGACCTCGGTCGACGTCGCCGTCACCAACGCGGAGCTGGAGGTCCTCGGGCACATCAACCAGCCCATGGACGTACGCGAGGGCCCCATCGCGGTCTTCGAGCAAGTCCTCGCCATGGCAGCGAAGTTGAAGGCGTCCGGCCTGGCCGAGGGCTTCGACGGCGCCGGCATCGGCATCCCCGGCCCGGTCCGCTTCCCGGAGGGCGTCCCCGTGGCGCCTCCGATCATGCCGGGCTGGGACGGCTTTCCGGTACGGGAGGCACTCAGCCAGGAACTCGGCTGCCCGGTCATGGTCGACAACGACGTGAACCTGATGGCGATGGGGGAGCAGCACGCGGGCGTCGCACGCACCGTGGGCGACTTCCTCTACGTCAAGATCGGCACGGGCATCGGCTGCGGCATCGTCGTCGGCGGTGAGATCCACCGCGGTACGACGGGCAGCGCGGGCGACATCGGACACATCCAGGCCGTGCCCGACGGACGCCCGTGCGCCTGCGGCAACCGGGGCTGCCTGGAGGCCCACTTCAGCGGCGCGACCCTCGCTCGCGACGCACTCGAAGCGGCCGAGCGGGGTCGCTCCGCGGAGCTGGCCTCGCGCCTGGAGACGAACGGCACCCTGACAGCCGCCGACGTCGCCGCCGCGGCCGCCGCAGGTGACACGACCTCGCTCGACCTGATCCGGGAGGGCGGTACCCGCACGGGTCAGGTCATCGCCGGGCTCGTATCGTTCTTCAACCCGGGCCTGGTGGTGATCGGCGGCGGAGTGACCGGACTCGGCCACAACGTGCTCGCCGCGATCCGCACCCAGGTCTACCGCCAGTCGCTGCCACTCGCGACCGGCAACCTGCCCATCGTCCTGGGCGAACTCGGGCCCACCGCCGGCGTGATCGGCGCGGCCCGGCTCATCAGCGACCACCTGTTCCTGCCCGCGTAACCAGACGCGCTCATCCAGTCCGTACAACGGGCTCCACCACCGCACACCGACACCTGCGCAGTGACCTGATCTGTCCTGCCCTGTCCTGCCCTGGCTCGCTCCGCCCTGCGCGAAAACGCTCCCGCACTCCCGCCGAGGGGAACCCACATGGCACCACCACCTCTACTCAGCATGTCCGGAATCACCAAGTCGTTCCCCGGAGTTCAGGCCCTCGCCGGGGTGGACCTCGAAGTCAGGGCGGGTGAAGTGCACTGCCTCCTCGGTCAGAACGGCGCCGGGAAGTCCACCCTCATCAAGACCCTGGCCGGCGCCCACCAGCCGGACGGCGGCATCATCCGCTGGCGCGGCGAACCCGTCACCCTCAAGTCCCCGATCGCCGCCATGCGCCTGGGCATCGCCACCATCTACCAGGAACTCGACCTGGTGGAGCACCTGTCGGTGGCCGAGAACGTCCATCTCGGGCATGAACCCACGACCGCAGGTTTCGTCGTCCGGGCCAAGGCCGCCCGCGCGTCAACCGCTCAGCTGCTGAAGAGACTTGGGCACCCCGAGATCGACCCGTCGCAGCCGGTCGGCGAGTTGTCGGCGGCCCAGCAACAGATCGTGTCCATGGCACGGGCCCTCTCCCACGAGGTACGGCTCATCGTCATGGACGAGCCGTCCGCCGCGCTCGACCCGGACGAGGTGGACAACCTCTTTCGCACCGTCGCCGACCTGACCGCCGACGGCGTGGCCGTCGTCTACATCTCGCACCGGCTGGAGGAGATCCGCCGCATCGGCGACCGCGTCACCGTACTGAAGGACGGGCGCTCGGTCGCGGGCGGACTGCCCGCGAAATCCACGCCGACCCACGACGTCGTCGCGCTGATGACCGGACGGAAGGTCGAGCAGGTCTTCCCCGACCGCCCCGCGGCCGAAGCCGGCGGCACCCCGGTCCTGGAGGTCCACGGGCTGTCCCGGCAAGGCGAGTTCGCCCCACTCGACCTTCAGATTCGGCCCGGAGAAATCGTCGGCCTCGCCGGACTCGTCGGCTCCGGACGCTCCGAGATCCTGGAAACCGTCTATGGCGCCCGCAAGCCCACCACCGGTCACATCGTGGTGGACGGGCGCAAGGTGCGACCGGGCAGCGTTCGCGCCGCCGTCGGCGCGGGACTCGGACTCGCCCCCGAGGAACGCAAGGCACAGGCCCTGCTGATGCTGGAGTCGGTCACCCGCAACGTGTCCGTCTCCACTCTGTCCCGTTTCTCACGCGGTGGCCTGATCGACCGACGTGCGGAACGCGAAGCCGCCCACGCCACCACCCGAGAGCTGTCGCTGCGCCCCGACAACCCCGACGTCCCGGTCCGTACGCTCTCCGGCGGCAACCAGCAGAAGGCGGTCCTGGGCCGATGGCTGTTGCGCGGCTGTCGTGTGCTGCTGCTGGACGAGCCCACCCGAGGCGTCGACGTCGGTGCCCGCGCCGAGCTGTACGCGGTGATCCGCCGCCTCGCCGACGAGGGCCTGGCCGTACTCCTCGTCTCCAGTGAGGTGCCCGAGGTGCTGGGCCTGGCCGACCGCGTCCTTGTCCTGCGCGAGGGACACGTCGTCCACACGGCGCCCGCCCGCGAACTCGACGAACACCGCGTACTCGACCTCGTCATGCAAGCAAGCCCGGAGGCAGGCCAAGGCAGCCCCGTGGCCCATGAAGGGAGCCTCGCGTCATGACGCAGCCCATATCCCCGCCGCGAGACAGCGCCGACAAGGTGGCGCCCCCGCCGCGGCCCCGCCCCCGCTTGGCGCGCCCTCGTGGCCCGAGCCGACGTCCGTATCCTCTCGCTCCTCGGCGTCCTGGCCGCGCTGATCGTCATCGGCGGTATCACCAAGCCCGACCAGTTCCTCGACACGCGCAACCTCCAACTCGTCCTCACCCAGGCGTCGGTGATCGGTGTCGTCACCGTCGGTATGACCTTCGTCATCACCTCCGGGGGCATCGACCTGTCGGTCGGCGCGATCGTCGCCCTCGCCTCGGTGTGGGCGACCACGGTCGCCACCCAGAGCTACGGTTTCGCGGGCATCCTGTTCACGGCGGTCGTCGTCGGCGTGGGCTGCGGGCTGGTGAACGGAGTGCTCATCGCCTACGGCAGGATGGTGCCGTTCATCGCGACCCTCGCCATGCTGGCCTCGGCCCGCGGACTCGCCCTGCAGATGACCGGCGGCCAGACGCAGATCGTCACCGTCGACGGCATCCTGGACCTGGGCAACCGCGACTCCTACGTGCTCGGCATACCGCCGCTCGTCCTGGTCTTCGCGGTCGTGACGATCATCGGGTGGCTGGTGCTGAACCGCACGACGTTCGGCCGGCGCACGGTCGCCGTCGGCGGCAACGCGGAGGCAGCCCGCCTCGCCGGTATCGACGTCCGGCGGCAGCGGCTGTACCTGTACCTGCTGTCCGGGCTGTGCTGCGGCATCGCCGCGTTCCTGCTGATCGTGCTGTCCGGCTCGGGCCAGAACACCAACGGCAACCTCTATGAACTGGACGCCATCGCGGCCGCGATCATCGGCGGCACGCTGCTCAGCGGCGGCCGGGGCACCATCACGGGCTCCGTGCTCGGCGTCCTGATCTTCACCACGATCACCAACATCTTCGCGCTGAACAACCTCCAGAGCGACGTCCAGCAGATCGCCAAGGGCGCGATCATCGTCGCCGCGGTCCTGGTCCAGCGACGTACCACAAGCACCACCTGAGGAAAGGTTTCACCGCCATGTCACACCTCACCAGTCGCAGAGGGTTGCTCTTCGGCAGCGCCGCGGTCTCCGCGGGAGCCCTCCTCACGGCATGCACCAGCAATGCCACCAACGCCGCGCCCGCGACGAACGACCAGCCGGCTGCCGACGACAAGCCCGGCAAGGAGGTCACGATCGGTTTCGCCGGGCCGCAGGCCGACCACGGCTGGCTCAACGCCATCAACGAGAACGCCAAGAGCCGCGCGGAGAAGTACGAGGACGTCACGCTGGAGATCACCGAGGGCTCCAACGACACCGCGCAGCAGATCGGCCAGATCGAGACGCTCATCAACAAGAAGGTCGACGTCCTGGTGATCCTGCCGGCGGACGGCAAGGCCCTCACTCAGGTCGGGCTGAAGGCGATGCGCGCCGGCATCCCCGTGGTGAACCTGGACCGGATCTTCAACTCCCCGCAGGCCTACCGCTGCTGGATCGGCGGCGACAACTACGGCATGGGCCTCAACGCCGGCCACTACATCGGCGAGAAGCTCAAGGACAAGAAGAACGCCCGGGTCATCGAACTCGCCGGCATCGACAACCTGGAGCTGACCCGGCAGCGCACCCAGGGCTTCGACGACGCGCTGAAGAACTACCCGAACATCAAGAAGGTGGCCCGGCAGGCCGCCGACTTCACCGTGGAGTCCGGGCAGGCCAAGATGGCCCAGCTCCTCCAGGCGCAGTCGAAGTTCGACGCGCTGTGGAACCACGACGACGACCAGGGCGTGGGCGCGCTGCGGGCCATCGAGCAGGCCGGCCGCGACGAGTTCCTGATGGTCGGCGGGGCAGGGTCGCTCTCCGCCTTCCAGGCCATCAAGAAGGACGACGGCGTACTCAAGGCGACCGTCCTGTATCCCCCGAGCATGGCCGCGTCCGCCATCGACCTGGCCCGCGCCCTCGGCCAGGGCAAGGGAGTCGGCGGGCTCGCCCAGTTCGAGATCCCCGCCTCTCTCACCGTGTACTCGGCCGTCGTCGACAAGGACAACGTCGACCAGTACATGTCCACGGGCTTCCGCTGATCCGCTCCGCCCCGCAGCCCTACCGCGCCACCTGACGAGGAGGACCTTCGTATGACCCAGCCGCACCACGAAGACGCGACGACGGCAGAGAAACCGCCATTGCGCGTCGGCATGATCGGATATGCCTTCATGGGCGCCGCCCACACTCAGGGCTGGCTCACCGCGGGGCGCATGTTCGACCTGCCCCGCCGCCCTGTTCTGGCCGCCCTCTGCGGCCGGGACGAGGCCGCCGTGCGGACCGTGGCCGACCGGCACGGCTGGGCCACGACCGAGACCGACTGGCGGGCCCTGATCGAACGCGACGACATCGACCTCGTCGACATCTGCACCCCGGGCAACACTCACGCCGAAATCGCCCTGGCCGCTCTTGCCGCGGGCAAGCATGTCCTGTGCGAGAAGCCGCTCGCCAACACCGTCGCCGAGGCCGAGGCCATGGTGGAGGCGGCCGAGCTGGCCCACGAGCGCGGCCAGGTGGCGATGGTCGGGTTCAACTATCGCCGGGTCCCGGCGATCGCACTGGCGCGGCGGATGATCGCCGAGGGGCGACTGGGAACGCTTCGGCACGTGCGGTTGACGTACCTTCAGGACTGGCTGGTCGATCCCACCTTCCCGCTCACCTGGCGGCTGCGCAAGGAGATGGCGGGCTCGGGAGCGCTCGGCGACCTGGGCGCCCACATCGTCGACCTCGGCCAGTACCTCGCGGGCGAACCCGTCGTCGGGGTCTCCGGCCTCACCCGGACGTTCGTGCGCGAGCGGCCGCTGCCCGGCAGCGAGCCGGGGAGCGCCGACGGCAGCCTCGGCCCGGTCACCGTCGACGACACCGCCCTGTTCACCGGCCGCTTCGCCTCCGGCGCCGTTGCTTCCTTCGAGGCGTCCCGCTTCGCCACAGGCCGCAAGAACTCCTTGCGTGTCGAGTTGAACGGCGAGCGCGGCTCCCTGGCGTTCGATCTGGAACGCCTCAACGAGCTCGCCTACCACGACGCCACGGAACCCGGGGAGCACGCCGGTTTCCGCCGCATCCTCGTCACCGAACCCGACCACCCCTACCTCGACGGCTGGTGGCCGCCGGGCCACGGTCTCGGCTACGAGCACACCTTCATCCACCAGGCCCGCGACCTCGTCCACGCCATCGCCGAGGGCCGCCGCCCGGAGCCGTCCTTCGCCGACGGGCTCCAGGTCCAGCGGGTGCTCTCCGCGGTCGAGGAGAGTGCCGAGAAGGACTCCGTCTACACCCCCATCGACTGAAAAGAACAGCGCCATGCCACGCTCCTTCACACTTTTCACGGGCCAGTGGGCCGATCTGCCCCTGGAAGAGGTCTGCCGCCTCGCCCGCGACTTCGGTTACGACGGGCTCGAACTCGCCTGCTGGGGCGATCACTTCGAGGTCGACAAGGCGCTCGCGGACCCGTCGTACATCGCGTCGCGGCACCAGTTGCTCGACAAGTACGGCCTGAAGTGCTGGGCGATCTCCAACCACCTGGTCGGGCAGGCCGTCTGCGACGCCATCATCGACGAACGCCACCGGGCGATCCTGCCCGCCCGCATCTGGGGCGACGGCGAAGCCGAGGGCGTACGGCAGCGGGCCGCCGCCGAGATCGCCGACACCGCACGGGCCGCCGCGGCCTTCGGCGTCGACACCGTCATCGGCTTCACCGGCTCGGCGATCTGGCACCTGGTCGCCATGTTCCCGCCCGCACCCGAGTCCATGATCGAGCGTGGCTACGAGGACTTCGCGACGCGCTGGAACCCGATCCTCGACGTCTTCGACGCGCAGGGCGTGCGGTTCGCCCACGAGGTCCACCCCAGCGAGATCGCCTACGACTACTGGACCACACACCGAGCCCTGGAAGCCGTGGGCCACCGCCCCGCGTTCGGGCTGAACTTCGATCCCTCGCACTTCGTGTGGCAGGACCTCGACCCGGTCGGCTTCCTGTGGGACTTCCGCGACCGGATCTACCACGTCGACTGCAAGGAGGCCCGCAAGCGGCTCGACGGACGCAACGGCCGCCTCGGCTCCCACCTGCCGTGGGGCGACCCGCGACGCGGCTGGGACTTCGTCTCCGCCGGCCATGGTGACGTTCCCTGGGAGGACGTCTTCCGGATGCTGCGCTCCATCGACTACCAGGGCCCCGTCTCCGTCGAGTGGGAGGACGCCGGCATGGACCGGCTCCAGGGCGCTCCCGAAGCCCTGACCCGTCTCAAGGCGTTCGACTTCGAGCCGCCGACGGCCTCGTTCGACGCGGCGTTCGGAAACTGACGTCCCACTTTCTCCATCCCACTTTCTCCCAGCCTCCTTCTCCGAGAGTGGGGAAGACGTTTCCCGACGCGCCATCCCCACGCATGCCGCCGACCCGCTGTCCGGGAAGTGTGCGGCCCGATAACGACCGCACCGCCGCAACCGCAACCGGAAGTGGAAGCGGAACCAGCGGTCACCGACCTGCAGACCTGCACTCAAGGCACCCGCGAGCCGACTCGCTCTCCTCGTACGCGCGTTGCCCGCAGGGCCTGCCCACATCTCAGCGTTCCGGGGTCGGTGCAGCAGTCGCTGCACCGGAAGACCGCGGCGTCCATAGATCCCTCACGCCGGTCTCGCCCGACCGGCACCCCACCGGAACGCTCCTCGCGCCACCCATGACCGGCGCCCACCGACCCACTCCCGCCGCGAATCAGTCCCTCCGACCGACTCCGACTGCGCCGAGTGGACCCCCACCACCCACCACGCACAACAGTTTCCCGACCCACGAGAGGTACCCCATGAGCCGCACCACTCCTCACGATCCCGAACTTTCCCACCGCCTGAGCCGAAGAGGCATGCTCGGCGTGGCCGCGGGCGCCACGGCCGCCGCTCTCCTGGGCGCGGCCGCGTCTCCGGCCTCGGCCGCCACTTCTGTCACGGCCGGGGCCGCGGGCCGGGGCCGTCCCGTCCTGCCGCCCGGGCGGCTCGGCATCCAGCTGTACAGCCTGCGGGACAAGGTCTCCACGCTCGGTTTCGCGCCTGTCTTCGCCGAACTGGAGAAGTACGGGTACGACGAGGTCGAGTTCGCCGGCTACACGCAGGGCTCCGCGGGTCCCATCACGCTCGCCCAGCTCAAGCGCCTGGCCCGCAACCACGGCCTGAACCCGATCGGCAGCCACGTCGGCTACTACTCCAGCGACCCCAACGCGTACACGTTCGCGCAGAATCTGGACAAGGTCCTCGACGACGCCCAGGCCCTCGGCCTGAAGCACATCGGTACCGCTTCCGGCCCGTTCCGCTACGGCTCGACCGTCGACGCGTGGAAGCGCGCCGCCGAGGAGTTCAACACCTACGGAGCGGCGGCCAGGGCACGGGGCATGAAGTTCTACCAGCACAACCACTCCGAAGAGTTCTCCTTCGCCACCGACAACCCCAAGGTCCGCCTCTACGACGTGCTGCTCGCCGAGACCGACCCCGACCTGGTCTACTTGGAGATGGACATCTACTGGGCCTATGTCGCCCAGTTCCGTTTCTCCAAGCGGCCCGACGGCACCGCCGCTCCCTTCGAGCCCATCGACTACGTCCTCAAGCAGCCGGACCGCTACCCGCTCTTCCACGTCAAGGACGGGGTCCATGACCCGTCGAACCAGTACGGCTACCGCATGGTCGACGTCGGCGACGGCGACATCGACTACCAGCGATTCATCTCGGGCGTCACCCGCCTCCAGGGCGAACGCCTCGCCCACCACTGGCAGGCCGAGTTCGACAACCCCACCGACTCGTTCTCCTTCGCCCGCCGCTCCAGCGCGCACCTGCACTCCCTGCGCGAGAAGCGGTGACCGGCGCACGCGCGTGAGTCAGTGATGTGACGGCTGGCCGGGGCCTGTTCCTCGGACCCCGGCCAGCCGGGACGCACAGAGGCCGGCACCGGGCCGACCTCGCAGCGGGGTTCCGTGGGACAGGGAAATTGCCGCGGCCTCCTGTTGCGGCGTCAGGCGATGGCGCGGCTGAGGAAGTCGCGGATCTTCTGGGTGATGGTCTCCAGATGGCTCTCCAGGGCGAAGTGCCCGGATTCGATCAGGTGGATCTCGGCCTTGGGCAGGTCCCGGCGGAAGGCGTGGGCGCCGTCCGGGCCGAAGATCTCGTCGTTCGCGCCCCAGACGGCCAGCAGCGGCACCTGGGAGTCGCGGAAGTACTGGTGCACGTCCGGGTAGAGGTCCACGTTGGTGGGGTAGTCGCGGAAGAGCTTGAGCTGGATCTCGTTGTTGCCCGGCCGGTCGAGCAGCGCCTGGTCGTGGACCCAGTTGTCGGGGCTGACGAGGCTCTGGTCGGCCACGCCGTTCACGTACTGCCAGCGGGTGACCTCGGCGGTCAGCGCGCCGCGCACCGGTGCTTCGGTTTCCGGACCCGGCGCCTTGGCGTAGGCGAACAGACCGTCCCAGAAGGGCTTCACGAAGCCGTCGGTGTAGGCATTACCGCTTTGCGTGATGATCGCGGTGATGCGCTGCGGGTCCTGCAGCGCGAGCCGCCACCCGATGGGTGCGCCGTAGTCCTGTACGTACATGGCGAACCGGTCGACGCCCAGGCGGTCGAGCAGCCCCGAGGTGATCTCCGTGAGGGCTTCAAAGGTGTAGGGGAACTCATCGAGGCTCGGCATCGCCGACTGGCCGAAGCCGATGTGATCGGGCGCGATGATCCGGTAACGGTCCGAGAGAGCCGGGATCAGATTGCGGAACATGTGCGAGCTCGTCGGGAAGCCGTGCAGCAGGAGCACGACGGGTGCCTGCGCGTTACCGGCCTCCCGGTAGAACACCTCCAGGCCGTCGACGGCCTCGGTACGGTGGTGCACGGCGTATGCCATCGCTCTGGCCCTTTCGTTTCACTGTCCCTGAACTTGGCGGAGAGACGTGGAAGCGGGGCCGCGGCGGTGAGCCGTCCGCGTGATCGAACTCCGAACGCGGTGGTCATCCGATGCTTGCTGGAACCCTCGACTGCCGCCGGCCGGCCGACCGTCTGATCATCAAGCCAACCTCAGCGACCGCCCCGCGGCAAGTCGGGACCAGCAGGTATGAACCGTTACAGCGTCGGAGCCGGCGCGTCCCCGGCATGCCCACTCTGACGGGTATCCGCCCGCAACCGTCGCGCCGGGCGGGTGATGCCGGGCCCCGCCCAGGGCGGTCCGACGACGGTCCGTACGGAGCGGGTGGGTCGTGTCGCGCCGGGCGGCCGGTGCCGCTCGGTGGTGGCGCCGGGGTGCCGTGGGGCGAGGTCGTCGCCGTCGGGTACGGGTAAGGGGAGCGGCCGGGTGCGCGCCGAACGGAACGGTGGGAACGAATCCGTCGTGCCGCGGGCGCGCGGCCGGGGCGGTCAGGACGGAGTCGCCCCCGATGCGATGGTCCGGCGGCGGTTCCGGGCGCGCTGGACCAGCAGGCCGGTGACGCCGAGCGCGAGCACCAGGTAGAGGACGATCGTGATCGGACTCGACACCAGCACCGACGGATCGCCCTCGCTGACCGCCATCGCGCGGCGGAACTCGGTCTCGGCGAGCGGGCCGAGGATGACCGCGATGAGGACGGGGGCGACGGGCAGCCCATAGCGGCGCATGGCGAAGCCGAGCAGGCCGATGGCCAGTACGAGGACGAGGTCGAGGATCTTGCTACTGGTCGCGTAGACACCCAGCATGGCGAACACGGTGATCCCGCTGTAGAGGTAGTGCCGGGGCACCTTCAGCAGCTTCGCCCACAGCGGCGCGAAGGGCAGGTTGAGCACGAGCAGGACGGCCATGGCCACGAAGAAGCTGGCCAGCAGGGCCCACACCAGCTCACTCGCCCGCTCGAAGAGCAGAGGTCCGGGCTGGAGGCCGTACTGACGGAACGCGGCGAGCATGACGGCGGCCGTCGCCGACGTCGGCAGGCCCAGTGCGAGCAGGGCACCCATCGCGGTGCCCGCGGTGGCGTTGCCCGCCGCCTCAGGACCGGCCACGCCCTGGATGGCACCCTTGCCGAACATGGAGTCCGCGCGACGCGACCCGAGCCTGCGCTCGGTGCCGTAGGCCAGGAACGTGGGCACCTCGGATCCACCGACGGGGATGATGCCGAACGGCACGCCGATCGCGGTGCCGCGGAGCCACGCGGGTATCGCCAGCCGGATCTCCCCGCGCGACAGCCACAGCCGGCCGGTGGACGGCATGACGCGCAGGTCCTCCTTGGTCCCGCGCCGTGCGGCGACGGCGATGACCTCGCCGAGGGCGAGCAGGCCCACGGTGATCACCACGATGCTGATGCCGTCGAACAGCTCCGGCATCCCTCCGGTGAAGCGAGCGGTGCCGGACATGCCGTCGACACCCACCAGCGCGATCGCGAGGCCGATCACCAGGGCGGCCAGACCGCGGAGCACCGACTCGCTCACCACGGCCGAGATCGCGACGAACGCGAACACGGAGAGCGCCAGGTACTCGGCGGGACCGAAGAGCGTGGCGAGTTCGGCCAGCGAGGGGGCGAAGAACACCACGAGCGCGGAGGACAGGATGCCGCCGATGAACGCGCCGATGGCGGCCGTCGCGAGCGCCTGGGCCGCGCGCCCGGACGTCGCCATCCGGTGGCCCTCGATGGACCCGGCGATCGCGGTGCTGTTCCCGGGGGTGTTCATCAGGATTCCGGCGGTCGAGTCACCGAACAGTCCGCCGAACAGCACGCCGGCGAACATGATGAACGCGCCGACCGGGTCGAGCGAGAAGGTCACGGGCAGCAGCAGCGCCACCGCCATCGCCGAACCGAGACCGGGCAGCACGCCGACGGCCGTGCCCAGCAGGGCGCCGACGAGCACCCACAGCATGTTCATGGGCGTCAGGATCGTGAGGAATCCGTCACCGAGGTTGCCTAGTGATGACATCAGAGCACTCCTGCCAGGACACCTGGGGGAAGGTTGAGGCCCAGTCCCGCGGAGAAGGCCAGCTGGACGATGGACGAGATGGCGATCGACAGGAAAATGTCGAACACCGGGCGTCGGCTGCCGAGCGCCCGGGCGACGCCCCAGAACAGCAGCGCTCCGGACAGCAGCCAGCCGAGCGGGACGAGCAGGACGATGAACGCCACGATCGTGCCGACCAGTCCGGCCACCGCCCGCCGGTTGCTGCGAACCCGCGTCGCACCGGCGTCGGCGGTGTCGCCGGCCGCGGTCTCAGAGGCATTCGTGGAGGCGCTGGAGGCAGTGACGTCGGCTGCCTCGGCGGTCCGTGCGGCGGTGCCGGCGTCGATGGCCGGGTCCCCGTCCGTCGGGGCGGCGACCTGCTCGGGCTCGGGGCGGCGCAGTATGTCGATGCCCAGGAGGACGGCGAACACGACGCACGCGACGGCGACCATCGTGGGGAACAACTGCGGTCCCGGCGAGGCGACGTTGGCCGGCACCTCCATGGTGAGCGTTCCGGCACCCAGGACGATGCCGGTGACGAGCAGCAGCAGCGGAACGATCAGGCCGGTACGGCGGCGCAGATAGGCGGCCGGGCCCGTGTCCGGCGCGGGGTGGGTGGTCACAGACCCAGCTCCTTGATGATGGCGTTCACCCTCGCCTGGTCCTGGCGGATGAACTCGGCGAACTCGTCACCGGTCAGCAGGCTCTCCACCCACTTGTTGCGGGTGAGGGCGTCCTCCCACTGGGGAGTGCGGGTCGCCTCGGTGACGATGTCGGTCAGTTCCTGTCGCTGCTCGTCGCTGATGCCCGGCGGGGCGACCAGGCCGCGCCAGTTGGGCAGCGACACGTCGACGCCCTGCTCGATGAAGGTCGGGGTGTCGATGCCCGGCACCGGCTCGTCGGCCGAGACCGCCAGGGCGCGCAGGTTGCCCTCCTCGATCTGGTCGCGGAAGTCGTTGTAGCTGCTGACCCCGATCTCGACGGTGTCCGACAGCAGTGCCTTGAGCACATCGCCACCGCCCGCGAAGGAGATGTAGTTGACCTCCTTGGGATCGATGCCGGCCTCCTTCGCGGTGAGTCCGGCGAGCAGGTGGTCGGTGCCGCCGAGCCCGCCGCCGCCGACGGCGTGGCTGTGCGGGTTCTTCCGCCATGCCGCGATGAAGTCCTGGAGCGTCCGGTACGGGGAGTCGGCGGGGACGATGAAGACCTCGTAGTCCTCGGCGAGCCGGGCGATCGGCGTGGTGTTCTCCAGGTCCACGCGCGACTTGTTGACCGTGATGGCGCCTTCCATGACGGTGCCCGTCATCATCATCCGCGTCGGGTCGGCGCCGAGTTCGACGAACTGTCCGAGCCCGATGGTGCCGCCGGCGCCCGGCACGTTGACGACCTGGACGTTGCCGACGATCGAGTCGGCCCGCAGCGCCTGCTGGAGCTCGCGTGACGCGAGGTCCCAGCCACCGCCGGGAGCGGCGGGGGCCGTGATGGTCAGTTTCGACCTCGGAGTGGCGCCCGAGGTGGAGTTGCTGGCGTCCACAGCGGCGGCCCCCGCGAGCACCATGGTGCCCACGGCGCCGAGGACGCCGAGCAAGAAACGTTTCCTCTGCACGATCACTCCCTTGTGATCTCCTACGGAACTGGTCCGGGGGTGGCTGGTCACCCCAGAGTGTCCACCTGATGGATATTCATGACCGCCAGATGGTAAACAGTCCCTCAGGGGAGAGGCAATGGAACCGACACGATCAAGGAGGGAACCGATGTCCCCGACGACCGACGGTGGCGGCGGCATCAGGGCGGTGAGCCGGGCGTGGCAGGTGCTGCGCGCGTTCACCCCGGAGCGCATGTCACTGACGCTGAGCGACCTGGTTCGTGAGACCGGCCTGCCGAGGACCACCGTCCTGCGCTTGGTGGAGACACTGGCCGGGGAAGGGCTGGTGGAGTCAGGAGCGGACGGGCGGGTCCGGGTCGGCACCAGCCTGATCGCCTTCGCCGCCTTCGCCGAGACGGCCTGGACGGTCCCTCCCGCCTCACTGGCACGGATGCGCGCGCTCGCGGCCGAGACGGGCGAGACCGTGAGCCTGTACGTACGGGAGGGCACGCGACGGGTCGTGGTCGGCCAGGCCCCCAGCCCCAACACCCTGCGCCACGTGGTCGAGCCGGGCGACGTCCTGACGATGTCCGCGGGATCCGCCGCCTATGTGCTGCTCAGCCTCGAACCGCCCGAGGAACGGGACCGGCTCGTCGAGCGCATCGTCGCGGAGTCGGGCGGCGACGCCGAGGCGATCCGCGCCGGAACGCGGACCGCGGTGGAGCGGGGGTGGTGCGTCACCCACGGCGAGCGCGAACCGGGCAACAGCGGTCTGGCGGTACCCGTTCCGTTTCCCGCCGGCGCCGCACCCGCCCGTCCGCCGGTGCTCGCCGTCGGCGGGCCCACCGTGCGATTCACCGAGGACAAGATCCCCGGCTTCGTGCACGCCGTCCGCCGCTGCGCGGAGGACATCGCCCGGACCGGTCTGCCGCCGGCGCTGCACTGACCGACCTATACGGACCGACCTATACGGACCGACCGAAGGAGAACCGTGCACGACTATCCGCCCCCCGGGGCGCTCCCCGTCGCCACCGTGTCCGACGCGATGGACCGGTTCGGCGTCGCCGACGGCATCCGCTCGCTGTGGCCCGGCGCGGTCCTGTCCGGACCCGCGTTCACCGTGTGGACGCGGCCGGGCGACAACAAGGGCCTCCACGCCGCGTTCGAGACGATCCGGCGCGGGGAGGTGCTCGTCGTCAACGGAGGCGGGGACGCGACCCGCGCGCTGATCGGTGAGCTGGTGGCGCAGAAGGCGAAGGCGCTGGAGGTCGGCGGCATCGTCCTCGACGGCGCCGCCCGTGACGTCGTCGAGCTGGCGCAGCTGGGTGTCCCGGTGTTCGCCCGCGCCGTCACGCCCGCGGGACCGTGGAAGACCGGTCCGTACCGCATAGCCGAGTCGATCGCCGTCGGCGGTGTGCCCGTCACCCCCGGGGACTGGGTGCTCGGTGACGACGACGGGGTGGCGATCGTCCCGGCAGGGCGCGTCGACGACGTCGTCGCGGACACGCGCCGGCTCATCGAGGGCGAGGCCGAGCGCCGGGCGGCCAACCAGCGGCTGGTGCCCCGTGACTGAACGCCCGCTCGTCTGGATTCCCCGGCCGGTTCACGAGGACGCCCTGGTCCGCCTGCGCCCGCACGCCGACGTGCGCACGGGGTACGGCGCCGAGGGCGTCCCGTTCGACGAGGTCAGCGGCCGGGTCACCGCCGTCCTGCTGCGTACCGAACGCGTCGACGGCGCCATGATGCGCCGCGCGCCCAACCTGCGCATCGTGGCCCGGCACGGTGTCGGGCTCGACACCGTGGACGTGGACACCGCGCGGGAGCTGGGCATCACCGTCACCACCACCCCGACGGCCAACAGCCGGTCCGTCGCCGAACACGCCGTGGCGCTGCTGCTCGCCGTACGCCGGGGCATCGGCATCGCGGTCCGGGGCGAGGGAGACACGCGCGCGGCGATCCGCGGCCGGGAACTCTCCGGCACGACACTCGGACTCATCGGCTTCGGCCGCATCGCCCGCGAGGTCGCCGCGATCGCCGGCCAGGGCTTCGGCATGCGCGTCCTGGCGTACGACCCGATGGTGCCCGCGTCCGTCATGACCGACGCAGGCGCCGAACCCGCGGACCTCCCGACGCTGCTGTCCCGGGCGGAGAACCTCAGCCTGCACGTCCCGCTGGTCGAGGAGACCCGGAACCTCATCGGCCTGCCGGAACTCCTGGCACTGCCCGAGGGCGCGGTGGTGGTCAACACCTCGCGCGGGGGCATCCTCGACGAGTCCGCCCTGCTCGACGTCGTCCGGCGGGGCCACCTGGCGGGTGCCGGTCTCGACGTCACGGCCGTCGAACCGCTTCCGTCCGACCACCCGTTGCGCGACGAGCCGTCGATCGTCATCACCCCGCACACGGGTGCGCAGACAGCCGAGGCGCTGCGCCGCATGGCGACCGAGGCCGCCGACCACATCATCGCCCACATCACCTGATCCGGCACCGTCCAGCCGGTACCACCAGGTGGTTCGCTTGTACCGCTGAATGGTTCCGTGATGTGATGAGCCGGCCTACTCACCGGCGGGGGCCCGTCTCGCCGCGTGCCGAGACACGACGAGACACGAGGAGACGGCATGCCCGAACCCGACGCCGGCGGCGTCCGCAGTGTGCAGCGCGCGGTGGACCTGCTCGCCCTCTTCGACACCGAGCACCCCAGCCGGTCCGTGCGCGAACTCGTCGACGCCACCGGACTGCCGAAGACCACTGTGGTGCGGCTGGTCCACACCTTGGAGCAGTGCGGTCTGCTCTGGAGCCGGGGCGACGGTCACCTCGTCCCCGGCACCGGCCTCCTGCGCTGGGCGGAACTGGCCGGCCGGACCTGGCGGTTGCCCGAAGAGGCGCTGCGCCGACTGGCCGAACTGAGCGAGGCAAGCGGGGGCGAGACGGTGTCGGTCTACGTCCGCCAGCAGAACACCCGCGTCTGCGTCGCCCGCCACGAAGGCACCCGCATACTGCGCCACGTCGTCCGCGTCGGGGCGGAGATGCCGCTGTGGTCGGGGGCCGCGAGCCACGTACTCCTCTCCGGCTCGGACCGCGCCGAGGTCGCCGCGGTGGCGTCTCGTGCACCGGGCGACGAGTGGGAGGAGCGGCTCTGGGAGCACACCCGCAAGGCCGCCGCGGACGGCATCGCCGTCAGCCACGGCGAGCGTGAGCCCGGTGTTTCCGGTGTCGCGGCCCCCGTGTTCGCCGCATCTGGCCGCCTGACCGCGGCGGTCGCGCTGGGCGGCCCGACCACCCGCTTCACTGACGACGCCGTCGCCGGTTTCACCCCCGCCCTGCTGGACACCGCACGAGCCCTCACCACACTCGACTGCATCGGAGGCACCGCCTGATGACGACCCCCCTCCTGGAGGGCGTACGGATCCTCGATCTGACCAACGTCCTCGCCGGCCCCTTCGCGGGCTACCAGCTCGCCCTGCAGGGTGCCGACGTCATCAAGGTCGAGATGCCCGGATCCGGTGACCTCGCACGTCAGTTGGGCGCCGACCGCGCTCTCGGGGAGGAACTGCTGGGAGCCTCCTTCCTGGCACAGAACGCGGGTAAGCGCTCCCTCACCCTCAACCTGAAGAATCCCGACGGGCGAGAGGCACTCCTGCGCGCGGTCCGCGAGGCGGACGTGCTGCTGGAGAACTTCCGCCCCGGTGTGATGGACCGGCTCGGCGTCGGCTGGAAGACGCTGCGCGCCGAGAACCCCCGGCTCGTCTACTGCGCGATCTCCGGTTTCGGGCAGACGGGCCCACTGCGGGACCGACCGGCGTACGACCAGATCATCCAGGGCCTCAGCGGCATGATGAGCGTCACCGGCACCCCGGAGACGGCACCGCTGCGGGCCGGGTTCCCCGTCGCCGACACACTCGGCGGCATGGCGGCCGCCTACGCGGTGGCGGCCGCACTCGTACGCCGCGGGCGCACCGGAGAGGGCGCCTTCGTCGATGTCTCCATGCTGGAGTCCGCCCTCACCGCCATGGGCTGGGTCACGTCCAACTACCTGATCAGCGGACGCGTGCCCCACCCCATGGGCAACGAGAACTTCACCGCCGCCCCGTCGGGCACCTTCCGCACCGCCGACGGCCACCTGAACATCGCCGCCAACCGGCAGCAGCAGTTCACGACCCTGTGCCGGCTCATCGGGCGCGAGGACCTGACGACCGACCCGCGCTTCACCCACCCCGCCGACCGCAAGACGCACCGCGACGCCCTGCGCGACGAGGTGGAATCGGGTCTGGCCGCCCGGCCGGCGGCGGAGTGGGAGGAGATCCTGTCCGACGCGGGTGTACCGGCCGCGCGTGTCCTGTCCGTACAGGACGCCCTGGGCCTGGACCACCTGGCCGCACGCGGCTTCGTCCACGACCTCCCTTTCCCCGACGGACGCGAGCGCCCCCTGCCGGTCCTGGGCAGCCCGGTGCGTGTGGACGGCGAACCGACCGCGTCCCCTGCTCCGCCGCCGCTGCTGGGGGAACACACCGACGATGTGCTGACGGAACTCGGTTACGCCGCGACGGAGATCACCGCGCTGCGCGAAGGCGGTGCGATATGAGCGGGACGGCCGTACGGGCGGTCGGCGACGGGCCGGAGCGGGACACCACGGGCGGGGGCGAGGCGATGATCGCCGAGCGCACCGTGACCGACTGGTGGTCCACGGCGGTGAGCGAGATCCAGCCCGGCGAGATCCGGCTGCGCGGCTACCCCGTCGAGGAGCTCATCGGCCGGGTCACCTTCGCCGAACAGATCTGGCTCATGCTCCGCGGCGAACTGCCCACGCCCGGTCAGGGCCGCCTTCTGGAGGCCGCGCTGGTCGCCGCCGTCGACCACGGTCCACAGGCCCCGTCGATCGCCGCGGCCCGCATGGCGGCCACCTGCGGTGTGGGACTGAACAGCGCCGTCGCGACCGGCGCGGGCCTGCTGGGCGACGTCCACGGCGGAGCGGGACAGCAGTGCATGGAGGTACTGCAACGGGTGGTCGACGGCGAGGAGGCCCCCGCGATCATCGCCGAGTACCGCCGACGCCGCGCCTACATCCCGGGATTCGGCCACCGCTTCCATCCCCGCGACCCCCGGCGGGACCCCCTGCTCGCGCTGGTCCAGGAGGCGGTCCACGCGGGCGAGGTCCCCGGCCGGGCTCTGGAGGCCGGACTCGCGCTGGAGGCCGCGCTCGCCGAGGGCCGGGACCGTCCGGTACCCATGAACATCGACGGGGCCACCGCGATCATCTACGCGGAACTCGGCTTCCCGTCCGAGCTCGGACGAGGCCTGTTCGTCCTTTCCCGCAGCGTGGGCATCCTCGCCCACGCCTGGGAGGAGACCGAGAGCGGGGCACGCATCAAGGGGCCACTGCCACGGCCACTGCTCGCGGGCTACCACGGCGTCCCGAAACGCCACCCGGAGCGGACACCTGACCCACACGTCCCGTTCGAGGACGCGAGCTCGTCGAAGACCTGACCGAGCGGGCGGTCGGTGGTCGGTGGTCGTTGGGCGGCGGCCAGGGGTCGGCGATCGGTGATCGGTGATTGCTCCGGGTCGGTCAGGCATGCCGTTGCCGGTGGCATCACCGGCGGCGGCCGTTCGGGGCCATCGCGAGACAGGCGATCCCGGAGGCAGCGGGGGAGCGGCGCATCAGTCCGCCCGGCGCAACGGCCTGCGGCCTGCCGGAGGCCGACTAGGTGGCGACCGCGCTCAACCGGGCCGCCGAACGCCTCGACCGACTCCCGCACCGCGAACGGGCGTTCAGTGCGGACGCCTCCCACCAGTTGCGCACCGCGCCGGCCAGGGCCCGTCTGGATCTGGAGAGCTCGCTCGCCACCGGACCGTCGGCTGACCCGCGCTCCGCGATGCGGGCGGCGCTGGGGTCACCGGAACGGGCGCCGCTGGACATCACTGCGCTGCTGGCCGGGCTTGAGGAACGGTGGCACGGTCAGTTGGCTGCGTCGTCGCCGCGGGAGCAGGGCACCCGAGCTCCGCACCGTGATGTGGTGGATGTGGGTGCTTGGCGCAGGCAGCGCGTGTGTCGGGAAACGTCCCGGGCCGGCGCGAGCAGGTCCGTACGGTGGTCTCCATGTGGTCCAGCAAGAGCCGCCGGGCGGCTTCCTGATAAGCCGCATACGGCGATCGGCAGGTGAACGACGAATCGGGCGCCGGGGTGGTTGTCCTCGACGTGGACGGTGCCCTGGTGGGCGGCGACGATGTCGTGGACGATGGCCAGACCGAGACCCGAGCCACCCTGGTCCCGGGCCCGGGCGGCGTCGAGCCGGGTGAATCGGCCGAAGACCCTGGTGCGCTCGGCGGCGGGGATGCCGGGTCCGTCGTCGGCGACCACCAGCTCGGCACGACCGCCGTCGGCGCTGAGCCTCACCTCGACGCGGTGGGCCGCGTGCCTTGTGGCGTTGTCCAGCAGATTGCGTACGGCGCGCGAGAGCGCGTGAGCGTCGCCGGTGACCCTGGCCGCGCTCACGGCTGATTCGTCCACCACGATCCGTGGGGTCTCCGGGCGGGCCCGGCTGACCTCGGTGAAGACGACGTCGTCCAGGTCGACGGTGTCCCTGCGGTAGACGGGTCGGGCGTCGATACGGGCCAGCTGGACGAGGTCGTCGACCAGCCGGGACAGCCGCGCGGTCTCCGCGACGAGTTCGGGGCCGAGGGCCTCCCACTGTGTCTTTCCCGGATTCCGCAACGCCACGTCGAGCTGGGCCCGCAGGCCGGCGATGGGGCTGCGCAGTTCGTGGGCGGCGTCCGCGACGAACTCCCGCTGCCGCCGCCCCGCCGCGTCGAGGCGGCGCAGCAGGTCGTTGAGCGTTTCGGCGAGGCGTCGGAGCTCGTCCCTGGCCGGCGGCACGTCCAGCCGCCGGCCAGGATCGGAGGCGGTGATGCGGGCCGCCTGAGCCCGCAGGTCGTCGACGGGCCGCAGTGCCCGTCCCAGGATGAGCCACCCCACGCCCGTGAGCAGGCCGACGACCACCGGCACGCCAAGGGCGAGAGCGGCGGTGAGCTCCGCGAGGCCGTGGTCCACGTCCGTCGTCGGCACGGCCACGTACACGGTGAGATCCCCGTGCCGTGGACCGGCGGACAGCGCGACGGCACGCCAGGTGTCGGCCTCCTGAAGGGGGAGGCGGTGCAGGGTGTGGGCTTTGAGCTGTCCGGACGGGGCGGGAGGGAACGAGAAGAGCCGGCCTTCCCCTTCGAGGTTGCCCGAGGCGGCCCGCACCGCGCCGCCGCGGTCGATGACCTGCACCGCCGTGTCACCACCCGCGAAACCGCTCACGGCGCGGGCGGGTCTGGCCGGGTCCAGCGCGGCGGCGATCAACTGCGCGCGTTGTGCGGCGGTCTGGTCGAGGCCGCGCAGGAGGCTGACGTGCAGCCAGGCGACCAGCAGTAGGGCGGCGCCCGCCAGCCCGGCGGCGATCACCAGCCCCGCAGCCGCGGTCAGCCGCAGCCGCAGTGAATGCCCGGCCCACCAGCGCGCGAGTCGTCCGGCCATCGGCTCAGTCCCCCGTGGCCAGCAGCCGGTAGCCCGCGCCGCGGACGGTCTCGATGGTGTGGCGGTGGAACGGCGCGTCGATCTTGCGCCGCAGGTAGCCGATGTAGACCTCGACGATGTTGGTGTCGCCGTCGAAGTTCTCGTCCCAGACATGGGTCAGGATGTCGGTCTTGCTGACCACCTCGTCCTGGCGCCGGAGCAGGAACTCCAGGAGCGTGAACTCCCGAGCGGTCAGAGGGATTTCCGTCTCGGCGCGGTGGCACCGGCGCCGCGCCGGGTCCAGCGCGAGATCGCCGGCCGTGAGGACGGCGGGGCGCGCGGGGGCGCCGCGTCGTAGCAGCGCACGCAGACGCGCCACCAGCACGACGTAGGAGAAGGGCTTCCGCAGGTAGTCGTCGGCTCCGAGGTCGAGCGCGTCTGCCTCGTCGTACTCGCCGTCCTTCGCCGTCAGCATCAGGACCGGCGTCCACACCTCGGCCGCCCGGAGGCGTCTGAGCACCTCGTATCCGGACAGTCCGGGAAGCATGATGTCGAGCACGATGGCGTCGTACGGCTCGTGCCAGGCCTTCCACAGGCCGTCGGCACCCTCATGGGCGACATCGACGGCGAAACCCTCCTCGGCGAGCCCGCGTGCGATCGCCGCGGCGAGCCCGCGCTCGTCCTCGATCACCAGCACCCGCATGGCCGCCTCTCCGCCACTCTACGACGTCGACCGTAAGACCGGCCTGCTGAGAGGACGCTGAGCACACCTGCCGCTCTCAGCCTCCTCTCAGCAGGCGGGTCACAGGGTGGGGGGCCGTAGGGGACGTCCTCGGAGATCGCTCCGAACCCCTCCGGCACAAGGAGAAGCACATGCTGAACATCCGACGCAGGGTCGCACTGCTGGGCGGCGCGGTGGTACTCACGACCGCCGGGGCCACCGGCGCTGCCATGGCCGCGTCCCATTCCCCGGCCCCGTCCACCCCGGCTGCTGCCGCTTCTTCGGCCGCCCCCGGGGCGTCCGACCCCACTGATCCGGGCGAGAACACCAGCGGCCCGGACCGGGACAACATTCAGCAGGGCGATCAGACCGGCCAGGAC
The DNA here is from genome assembly GCF_004337435.2 of Streptomyces sp. KM273126. Taxonomy (NCBI): domain Bacteria; kingdom Bacillati; phylum Actinomycetota; class Actinomycetes; order Kitasatosporales; family Streptomycetaceae; genus Streptomyces; species Streptomyces sp. KM273126. Next base: position 2,481,193 of record NZ_SJXB02000002.1, read on the forward strand.
CAGGGACGGGAAAAGGGCGAGGACCAGGGCAGGGAAAAGGGCGAGGACCAGGGCCAGGCAGAGGACCAAGACCAGGGCCGGGAGGAGGGGCAGGACAAGGGCAGGGCTGAGGACCGGGGTAGTGCTGAGGACCAAGGCGAGCGCAAGGCTGAGGACCAGGGTCAGGGCGGTGAGGAGACCGAAGGCCAGGGCGAGGCTCCGGAGAACGGCCCCTCCGACGGCCCCGGCGGGCACGCCGACCCCTCGCAGACAGCCGACCATCAGCACGACGGAGAAGAGTGATCGGCACCACCTGAGCAGGCCGGGCGGGCCCGGCGGGCGGCGAAGCCGTCCGTGGGCCAGCCCGGCCACAGGGCCGCCCTGGCGGTGCGCCGCCGACCGTTGCTGCCGCCACATGACCCGCTACCACTGAGCGCCGCGGCGAGGCCCGTCACGACCCGCATATGTCACGACCCGCATATGACGGACCGAACTTCGTGCGAAGCGCATGACTGAAGCGCCTGACTAAGGTCGGCACCATGGACCACCGGGCTGCATCCGTCACTCGCACTCGCCCATGGCTCACGAGACCCCGGCGGTTTGCCGGCGCCGTCGGCTTGGCAGCGCTGACCGGGTTCGTCCTGCTGTCCGTGGTGGTGGCCGCCCGGGGCGGTGCGCCGCTCTCCGTGGACGAGGCCCTGCTGTCCTGGTCCGTCGAGCACCGCTCGGCCGTGGCGGTCACCGTCGCGCGAGCGGTGACCGCCACGGGAACCGGCGTCATCGTCTACGCGCTGGCGGCGCTGGCCGGCGTGATCGCCGGGCGCGGCGCACGGCAGCGGATCCTCGGCGTGGTCGTGAGCCTGGGCTGCCTGCTGGGCGCCCAGGCGCTGCGGCAAGTGCCGCTGCGTCTCATGGCCCGGACCCGTCCGCCGGTCCGGGACTGGGCGGCCCATGCGTCGGGGTGGGCCTTTCCCTCCGGCCACACCACCGCGGCCTGCGTCACGGCCGGACTGCTGGTCGTCGCGCTGGTTCTCCGCTCGCCTCCCTGCCGCGCGGCCCTCGTCGCCGCCGTCGGGTGCTGGGGTGTGGCGGTCGGCCTGACCCGCGTCTACCTGGGCGTCCACTGGTTCACCGACGTGGCCGGTGGCTGGCTGTTCGGTGTGGCGTGGCTCAGTGCGTGCGCCTGGGTCGCCGTGTGGCGCTTTCCCTCCGTGCTCGCTGGCCCGCAGGGTGAGCTGGGTCCGGCCCGGCGCTCCGACCCGCCCGGCACCGGCGACACACCCCAGTGACCCCGGCCGAGGTAGGCGGCCGGGGCGGCGCCCGAAGCACTGCCCCGTATCTGCGGCGCACCCCCGTGCAACTCAAGAAGCTGGAACCGTAAAGGGCCTCGCGCGCCAACACCCCCGCACCGACGGAACAACAGCGGCACCACCGATCGTGAGCGGTCCCTCGACGGTCCCTCGACGGTGCCGGTAGGTCGCCGGGCGTCGCGGCGAAGGTGAGGAGGGGGACCGAAACTCGTCAACCCCGCCGGGACATAACACTCTTCAAACCTGCGGCCAGTCGGGCTTGTTGATGTAGGCGTAGCGGAAGTAGTCGGCGAGTTTCAGTTCGGACGCCGCGGCTTCGTCGACCACGACCGTGGCGTGCCGGTGCAACTGGAGAGCCGAGGCGGGACACACCGCGGCGACAGGCCCCTCCACGGTCACGGCGACCATGGCTGCCTTGCCCTCACTCGTCGCGAGCAGCACCAGGTGCCGTGCCTGAAGGATCGTGCCGATGCCCTGGGTGATGACGTGGTGCGGCACCTGGTCGATGTTCCCGTCGAAGAACCGCGCGTTGTCCCACCGGGTCTGCTCGGTCAGCGTCTTGATACGGGTGTGCGAGGCCAGCGACGAGCAGGGCTCGTTGAATCCGATGTGCCCGTCCGTCCCGGTCCCCAGCAGTTGCAGGTCCACCCCGCCGGCCTCGGCCAGCGCCATGTCGTACGCCTCGCACGCCTCCTGCACGTCCTCGGCCGTTCCGTCGGGCCCCATGAACGCGTCCATGCGATCCCGAGCGGCTCCGCAGCCCCACGTACTCGTCGAGCTGCGCGATCCGTGCCCGGGAGACATCCACGGCGCCGGAGCGCACCTTCGCCGCCAGCGCCTCGTAGACGGGCAGCGGGGTCGAGCCGGTGGCCACGCTGCGCGGGCACCGGGGCTTCGTGGGTCTGACGCCGTAGAACCAGCCGTACAACTAATCGAGTTCTCCGTAAGTCGGTTTTGGCATGACACGTCTTCGCATGTCCCTACCTGTCCGGGCCGCACTCGCGTCCTCACTCGCCGCCTCCGTACTGCTGACCTTGGGCGCGGCAGGGCCCGCGCCCGCCGACAGCGACCAGCTCTGGACGTACTCCGAGCCGTATGAGCTGGTCCTGCCCGGCGCAGACGGGGACGGGTCTGCGCCGGAGCGGACCGTCGCACTCAAGGTCACGCACGACAACGCGGACAACCAGGTCGGCGCCGGACGGATCAGCGTGGACGCCGGCGACCTGGCCGCGTTCGCGAAGGTCACCTGGCCCGCCAACTGCGTCCCCGAGACCGGTGCCACCGCTGTCTGCGACGTCCCGGCGCTCACCGGCACCGAGCCGGTGACCGCCGCCGTGCTCAAGGTCAGCGCGTTGTCGGACGCTCCGGAGGGCGCGGAAGGCAATCTGCGCTACACCGCTGTCGCAGATGACCTGACGTCCCATCAGGGCGAGACCCGGGTGACCGTCGGCAATGGCCCTGACCTGGCTCTCAGTGAGTCGCCCCGACAGGACGGCGTCACGCCGGGCTCCAGGACCACCGTCCCCGCCACCCTCAGCAACAACGGCAACCGGACCGCGGACGGCGCCCTGCTGCACCTGTTCGCCTCCCGTGGGCTCGCCTTTGCCCAGCGGCCCGCGAACTGCGAGTACCGGGACACGGAAAGAGGAACCGAGGCACTGTGTGTGCTCGACGGGCCGATCGCCCCCGGCCAGTCGTTCGCACTCAGCAGCCCGCTGAAGGTCGGCAGGAACGCCCTGTACGAGCGGTACGACTACGTCGTCGAGCCCTACTCCGACGAGGCCCTGGAAGCGGCCCGAGCCGGCAGGACGTACACGCGGGGTACGGGAGCCGAGTTGAAGCCACAGCCCGCACAGGCCCGCCCCACGGTCGCCGCCGGGACCCCCGTCCCCGATCTGGACCCCCAGGACAACAACCGTTCCGTGATCATCCACGCTTCGAACACCGCCGACCTCAAGCTGATCGGCAGCCGGATCGAAGGCGCGGTCGGCGACACCGTACGGGCCGACGTCACGGTCAGGAACCGCGGCCCGGCCTGGATCGCCTCACTCGGCGCGGGCGAGCCCGCGGCCACCGTCGACGTTCGCATCCCCTCGGGTACGACCGTCACCGCCAAACCCGAGGCCTGCTACGCACGGACCAAGGGCGGCAAGTGGCTGGAGGAGCAACTCGGCGCACCCCGCTACTACTGCACCACGCCGATCTACCTGAACGAGCGCGCCACCCACACCTTCTCCTTCGACCTGCGCGTCGACCGTGAAGGCACGTTCCGGTCCACGGCGGCCATCAACAACGACCAGTACGAGCCGCCCATCCGCTCCTTCGATCCCAACCTGGCCAACAACTCCGCCGCCCTCGTCGTCAAGGGCCTGACACCGAACGGGACACCGTCTTCGTGACGCCCTGAACTGACACGGCGCGGTGGGCACCGCCTCGATCTCGCCGTGCCAAGCGGCCTCCTGGCGGGTCTGGCTCCGGGCATCGTCATCCGCCTGCGGGCCGGACCCGTCACTTTCGTCCAAGCGTCGCCGATCTTTGTCCATGGACGGGGCCGCCGCCAGGGCCGAGGGTGGGGCCATGGGCGTACAGGGTCGGGGGTGGGCAATCGTGCGCTCGGGGCGACGTCCTGGAGGCCTGCGGCTGCTGAAAGGCCACGACAGGCACATGAGAGACGGCAACTCTGGACTCGTTTTGCATGGGCGTGCGATCGAACGGCGACGGATGCCGAGTGGACTTGTCGCGCTGGCACTCGGCGGTTTCGGCATCGGGTTGACCGAGTTCCTGATCGCCGGGCTCCTGCCGCAGGTGGCGTCCAGTTTCGGCGTGTCCGAGGCGGCGGCAGGCTGGCTGATCTCCGGGTACGCGCTGAGTGTCGCGATCGGCGCGATCGCGCTGACCGCCGCGACGGCGCGACTGCCCCGCAAGGGGGTCCTGGTCGGGCTGGTGGCGTTGTTCGTCATCGGCAACCTGTTGTCCGCTGTCGCGCCGAGCTATTCCGTGATGCTGCTCGGGCGGATCGTCGCGGCGTTGTGCCACGGCTCGTTCTTCGGTATCGGCTCGCTGGTCGCGCGCAGCCTGGTCGCGCCGGAGAGGAAGTCCCGCGCGGTGGCGGTCATGTTCGCCGGGCTGACGGTTGCCAATGTGCTGGGCGTGCCGTTCGGCGCGCTGGTCGGCGAGCGTTGGGGCTGGAGGGCGGCCTTCTGGGCGGTCACCGTAATCGGCGTACTGGCCCTGGCGGGAATCGTCGCCCTCGTTCCCGGCTGGGCGGGCCAGGTGCGGCGGCCGGCAGAGACGGGCCGCGCAGGTGCGGTACCGCCCAGTGGCTTGCGGGCCCAGTTCCGTGCGTTCCGGTCCTGGCAGGTCTGGCTGACGCTGACGGCCACCGCGCTCAGCTATGGCGGGATGTTCGGTGCGTTCAGCTATATCGCCTACACGCTCACCGAGGTCAGCGGCTTCTCCTCGGCGGATGTCGCCTGGTTGCTGATGGTGTACGGCGTCGGACTGGTCGTCGGGAACCTGATCGGCGGGCGAGCGGCCGATCGTGACCGTGACCGCGCCCTGGTCCTCGCCTTGCTCGGACTCACCATCACCCTGGCCGTGTTCGGTCTGCTGGCCGGCAGCGCCATCGCCTCGGTGACACTGGTGTTTCTGATGGGGGTGACCGGGTTCGCCAGCGTGCCCGGCATGATCACCCGTGTCACCGACTTCGCCCACGGGGCGGCACTGGCCGCCAGCGCCAATGTGTCCGCGTCCAACATCGGCAACGCCCTCGGCGCCTGGCTCGGGGGCCTGTCCATCACCGCGGGCCTCGGCTACACGGCGCCGCTCCACGTCGGCGCCGCTATCGCTCTGGTCTCCGTCATCGTCATGGCCGTTGCCGCACATCACGCCAGGTCACCCGCACGCCACACTGACCACAGCATGTGAATCGAGCTGAACCGGACCGTTCGCAACGTGTTCGGCACCCCCAAGGCCGCCCGGTCCGCGGAACGGCCGGCCGCATCCCACGTGCCGTCCAGCCGGGCCGGAAATCACCGCATGGCCGAGAACCCCCGCCCCGCGCACCCTTCGAGGGGCGTTCCGTCGGGGCCGATATGCGCCAATACCGTCTCGCCGCACCACGGGACCGTCCAGCAACACCCAACCCGCTCAACGGCCCGTCACACCCTCATTACCGTGCGTTGACGCGAACCCCTCGCGCCCTCATATGTTCGACACGCCGTCTTCACGCAACGCACACTTCTGGCCGACCGGTGTCGAGTGCGTCCCCAGCGGGGAAGACGGTGCGCTCGCCGCATGCCTAGCCTCCCGGGTCATGCGATCACCACTGAAGAGACGTCTCGGCCTCAGTGCCGCCCTCGCCCTCGTCCTCGCCGTGTTCGGAGTGGCCCCCAGCGCGAGCGCGGCCGATCCGGCGCCGGCCGAGCTGACGTTCGCCACCGACAGCGCCACCACCACGCCGGGCGGCAGGGTGAACCTGTCGATGACGATCACCAACAACAAGACCTACGACGTCTGGTTCGTGTACCAGACCATCGAGCCGACGTGGCTGACCACCCAGCGCCCCGACCTGAAGTACGGCTTCACCGGCTGCAGCCTGGCCACGGCCGCCGGCTCCACCCCCTGTTCCGGGACCGGCCCCGCCGACCTCGGCACCAACTACGGCGCCACCATCCCGCCCGGCCAGAGCCGTACCGTCACGCTGACGCTCCAGGTCGCCGCCGACTCCGGCTGCAACGGCAACATCGGCTTCTACTCGTACTTCTACGCCGAGTTCAGCGACAGCACGAACATCAGCGGCGGCCCGGTCTACACCCCCGAGACGCGGGTGCTGTGCGCCTGACGGCCGGCCGGCGGCAAATATGGTCGAGGCGGGGGTGACCTGAAAAGGCCCTTGATCGGGGACACGTCCCGGTATGGACCACTGGCGCCCGGGTCGGCGGTGCCCGACCGGCCCGCCGCCGCGCCGCACAGGGCCCGGACCAGCACACCGGGCCCCTCGTGGCCGGTGCGGGTCGCACTCCCCGGCGACGGGGCACAGCCCAATTCGGTTCCATGTCGGCCCTGTTGGACACGTGCGCTTTTCCGTCATGTTTCGCAACAGGGCCACGAAAGCTACACACAGGCATCACTATGTGACGCGACGGATGCGTTGACGACCGGCTTCTGAGGGGGCGCCGGCGTCACGCGAGGGGGTGCGTCCGCTCCGTGGGAGCCGTGCTCACCCCTGCCCGGGGAGGGGACTTCACCGCATGAAGCGGACCTTACGCACCACCCTGCTCACGGTGGGCGCGCTCATCGCCGCGCTGGGCCTGCCGGCCGGCGCGGCCCACGCCGACACCACGGCCCGCGTCGACCTGCGGGTGCTGGTGGTGAGTGACGGCGGTCCGGCCACCGACGCGATCGCCGCCGAACTGACCGCGGCCGGCACGCCGTACACCGAGATCGACCTCACACGGTCCGGTCGGCCCGTGATCGACGCCGGATTCCTCGCGGACACCGTCGACGGGCGGCCACGCGCCAGGTTCCAGGCCGTCGTGCTGCCCAACGACAACCCGTTCCCGGCAGGTTCCGCCGAGATGGCCGCGCTCGCGGCCTACGAGCAGACGTACGACGTTCCCCAGGTCGACGCCTACACCTACGCGCGTCCGGAGGCCGGTCTGCAGTACCCCACCCAGGGTGGCTACTCCGGGAGCGTCGACGGAGTGCGGGCCGAGGTGACCGCCGCCGGGAAGGCGGGCCCCTTCGGCTACCTCGACGGTGCGGTGCCCTTCGAGGACAACGACCCCGCCGTGGGCGAGAGTTACGCCTACCTGTCCAGGCCCGTGGCGGGCGCCGACTTCACCCCCTACGTCGAGGCGACGATCCCCGGCCGGTCGACGAAGGGCACGCTGGTGGGGGAGTACCGGCACGACGGGCGGCGCGAACTCGTCGTCACGTTCGTGTACAACCAGTACCAGCAGCAGTTCCGGCTGCTCGCCCGCGGCATCGTGGAGTGGATGACCGGCGGAGTGCACCTGGGCGCCTCGCGGAACTACTTCGCCGTGCACGTGGACGACATGCTCGCGGCCGACGACCGCTGGAACACCGAGCTCAACTGCACGCCCGGCGACGTCGACTGCACGGACCCGGGCGCCACCCCCGACCCGATCCGTATGACGCCCGCCGACGTCGACCAGGCCATCGCCTGGCAGAAAAGCAAGGACTTCACGCTCGACTTCGCCTACAACGGCGCCGGCAGCGTCGACCACCGCGAGGACAACAACGGCGTCGACGAGCTCGCCGACAAACTCATCGCGGACCGCGACGAGTTCCGCTGGATCAACCATACCTACACACACGCCTTCCTCGGCTGTGTGCAGGACACCACGGTGGTGCCCTGGCGGTGCGCCACCAACGCTGACGGCAGCACCCGATGGGTGAGCCGGAACGACATCGCCGACGAGATCGCCAGCAACCGGGTGTGGGGCGAGACCGCCCAACTCGCATTGGAGAACGGCGAATTGGTCACCGGTGAGCACTCCGGCATGAAGGTGCTGCCGCAGCAGACCGAGGACAACCCCAACCTGGCGCCCGCTCTCGACGACAACGACATCACCTGGCTCGCCTCGGACAACTCCCGCGAGCCCGCCCAGCGCCGGATCGGCCCGGCCACGACCGTGCCCCGCTACCCGATGAACATCTTCTACAACGCGGGGCGCGTGGCCGAGCAGGTCGACGAGTACAACTGGATCTACACCAGCCGCGCCCAGGGCGGCAGCGGCATCTGCGAGGACAACCCGGCCACCACCACATGCCTGCCGGCACCGCTGGACACCGCCACGGGATACGCCGACGTCATCGTGCCCCTGGAACAGCGGATCGCCCTCGGGCACGTCCTGGCCAACGATCCGAAGCCGCACTTCATCCACCAGTCGAACCTGGCCGAGGACCGCATCGCCTACCCGGTGCTGAACGGCGTCCTCGACGGCTACCAGGCGCTGTTCGCCGACAACACCCCCCTGGTCAACCTGCGGATGAAGGACATCGGCGCCGAACTCCAGCGCAGAGCCCTTTGGCAGGCCGCCCTCCAGGACGGCGAGGTCACCGCCTACCGCATCGGCGACACCGTGACCGTCCAGGCGCAGGCCGGGCTGGCCGTCACCGCGACCCTGCCCACCGGGAGCACAGTGGGCGGCGCCGCGTTCGGCGAGGCTTACGCGGGCGCGGTGTCCGGCTGGACCCCGTCCACGGGCGCACCCCTCAGCCTGACCCTGCCGGCCTCCGCCGAGGCTCCGGCCGCCGACTCCTCCCAGCGGCCCGCCCCGGCCACCGACCCCGCTCCGGAGGTCCGCGTCCCCGTCGGCGTGACCGAGCGGGTTCCGTACACCCCGGACAACTAGTGCACCGCCCCGGGGACCGGCCCAAGGACCCATCGAAGGGACCAGCCCCGGGGACCGACCGAAGGTCCCGGCCGCTCACCGGCGGCCGGGACCGGCACGAACCACCCCACACCTCGGCCGTGGAGCACATCGATGCCCGTTCCCCACGTCGCGCGACGCCCCGGCGCGACGCGCGTCACCCTGCTCACCGAAGGCACCTATCCGCACAGTCACGGCGGCGTGAGCGTCTGGTGCGACCAGCTCGTCCAGGGCATGCCCGACCTCGACTTCGACATCATCGCCGTCACCGGCACCGGACGCGAACCCGTCGTATGGGACCTGCCCGCGCACGTCTCGCGTGTGCTGTCCGTGCCGATGTGGGGCGATCCTCCCCAGGGCCGTCCGCCCCGGGGCCGCGCCCGCAACCAACTCGCCGCCGCCTACGAGCAGTTCCTGACCGCCCTGCTCGATCCGCACGCCGAGCCAGGCTTCGCCCCCGCCCTGTACGCGATGGCGCGGGCCGCGGCGGGCGGGACGCTGAGCCCCTTTCTGCGCTCGGACCGGGCCATCGCCCTCCTCACCGCCGTGTGGAACAGGCCGGGCCTCGCCGTACGTGAGGCACGGCCGACCCTGCACGACGCGCTCACCGCGACCGCCCTGCTGGAACACGCCCTGCGCCCGCTGGCCGTACCCCCGCCCGAGAACGGGGTCGCGCACGCCGTCAGCGGCGGCGTCGCCGTACTGCCGGGCCTCGCCGCCCTCGAACGGCACGGTGTCCCACTGCTGTTGACCGAGCACGGCGTCTATCTGCGCGAGCGCTACCTTGGTTACCGCACCGCGCCCTACCGCTGGCCCGTGAAGGCCGTCGTCCTCGGATTCTTCCGGCTGCTGGCGGAGGAGACCTACCGCCGGGCCGCCCTGATCACGCCGGGCAACCGCTACAACCGGCTGTGGGAGGAACAGGGCGGAGCCGATCCGGAGTCGATCCGTACGGTCTACAACGGAGTGGACCCCGCCGCCTTCCCGCCGGCCGGCCCCGAACCCGACGCGCTCACCCTCAGCTGGGCCGGCCGCGTCGACCCCATCAAGGACCTGGAGACCCTTATACGGGCCTCCGCCCTCGTCAGGGCCCGGCTCCCGGACGTGCGGCTGCGGTTGTTCGGCGGGACACCACGGGGCGGGGAGGCCTACCGGGAGCGGTGCGAGGCTCTGGCCGCCGAGCTCGGGCACGCGGGCGCCGTGACGTTCGAGGGGCGCGTCGACGACATCAAGGACGCCTACGCGGCCGGCAACGTAGTGATGCTGTCCAGCATCAGCGAAGGCTTCCCCTTCACACTGATCGAGGCCATGTCGTGCGGGCGCGCGACCGTCTCCACCGACGTGGGCGGAGTCCGGGAGGCCGTCGGCGACACGGGACTCGTGGTGCCGCCGCGCGACCCGGAAGCGATGGCCGCGGCCGCGCTGGAGCTGCTGCGCGATCCCGCGCGGCGGCGGTCGATGGGGGAGGCGGCGCGGCTCAGGGTGATCGAACAGTTCACCCTGAGGCAGACCATCGACACCTTCCGGTCCATCTATCAGGAGCTGCCCACGCTCGACCGGCGGCCCGGGACGGCACCGACCCCCGCCCGGACGCTCGCACCGGTGGGCACGGGAACGGGGAGCCTGGCCGGATGAGCGGGCCGATATCACTCGAACCCGGGGGCACCGAACAGGACACGCTGGCGCTCCGGTTGGCCGGCACCCGCAGGTCGCGCCGCCGCCCCCGCTGGGCGCTCGACGACGACACCACGCTCACCATCCGGCTGCCACGGCAGGGCCCGGACGAGGAGGCGGTCAGCCGGCTCGCCGCCGAACTCGCCGACCGCGTCGGTCCTGCCGTCCACCCGTACGAGGTGGCCGCGCTGCTGGAGGCGGAGGGCCTGTCCGCCTCCGTGATCAAGGAACGGTACGGGCACCCGAACCTGTTCTCGCTCGCCTCGGCGCTCTACGAGCGGGTGCCGCGAACCTTCCCCGAGCCCGCGCCGGCGGCCGACCCCTGGCGCCCGGACACCGTGCGCTGTCTGCTGCGCGGTGCGCTGTTCGCACTGCCCGGGCTCGCCTACCTGCTGACCGCACCCCTGTGGAACCCCGGCCGGCACGCCCCGGCCCTGATCGTGGCGGGACTCGTCTCCTGGGCCTGGGGGCAGGCACTCGGCCATCGTGCACACCTGCGGCTGGCGACGGGACGGCGGGAGGCGGCCCGGACGCTCCTGGCCGGCGCGCCCCTGGGGGCGACGGTGGCCACGGCGGCCGCGGTGCTGCCCGCGGGCGGCGGCCCGGTGACCCTGGTGGCCGCCGCACAGTCGGCGTACCTGGCGGCGGCGGGTGTGCTGCTGGTGCTGGGCAGGGAGCGGCTGCTGCTGGCCGCGCTCAGTCCGCTGGCCGCCGGCAGTGCCGTCCTGCCGTGGTGGGAGCCGGGCCCGTGGCTGCGGACCGGGCTGCCGTTGCTGGCCCTGCTCGCCACGCTCGCCGTCACCGGCCGGGTCCTGCGGACCGCCCTCGCCGTCCCGGCCGTGTCCGGCGCCGCCCGGCCGCGTGTGCTGTGGTCCCTGCCGTACGGGCTGTTCGGGCTGGCCGCGGGAGTGCTGGTGCTGTTGGAGGGGCAGCGGGAGCCGTACGCGGTGATCGTACTGACCGTCAGCATGGGGCCGGCGGAATGGCTGCTGTACCGCTACCGCGGGCTGTCGGTCGCCGCGCTGCGCGCCACCGCCACACCGGCCGGGTTCCTGCTGCGCTCGGCCGGCATCCTCGCCCTCTGCCTGCTCGCCTACCTCCTGCCGCTGCTGCCCGCGGCCCTGCTCACCGGCGCCGAGCCGGTCACAATGCTGCCGCTCGCGGCCGCCCTGTGGACCGCGCTGCTGCTCCAGGCGTTCGGAGCGGCCTGGCCGTCGGCCGCGATCTCCCTCGTGGCCGCGGGCGTCGCCGCGACGGTCGCAGTGCTGCGCCTCCCACCGGGCCCCGTGGCGCTGCCACTGGCCTGCGGTGCGGCGGCGCTGTGCCTGTCGGCGTGCGCGCTGTGGCTCCTCGGACGACCTGCCCCGCACGCCTGAGCACCGCGACCATCCCACGGACACTGATCAACCCCCACGACCAACTGACTGGAAAGGAAGACGAGTTGACCGCCGCACCGCTCGCCGCCGTCACCGGAGCCGAGGGTTTCATCGGCTCCCATCTCACCGAGGCGCTGGTCGCCTCCGGACACCGGGTCAGAGCCATGGCCCAGTACAACTCCTTCTCCTCCTACGGCTGGCTGGAGACCCTCCACCCGGACGTCCTCGACCACGTGGACATCGTCCTCGGCGACGTCCGCGACCCCGGCTCGGTCCGCGGCCTGCTCGAAGGCGCCGACACCGCCTACCATCTGGCCGCTCTGATCGCGATTCCGTACTCCTACCGGGCGCCCCACAGCTACGTGGACACCAACGTCACCGGCACGCTCAACGTGCTCGAAGCAGTACGCGCCCTCGGCACGCCCCGGCTGGTGCACACCTCCACCAGCGAGACGTACGGCACCGCGCAGACCGTGCCGATCAGAGAGGACCACCCGATCAACACCCAGTCGCCGTACGCCGCTTCGAAGGCGGGCGGGGACCGGCTGGCCGACAGCTACCACGCGAGTTTCGACACCCCGGTGGTGACCCTGCGGCCGTTCAACACCTTCGGACCACGCCAGTCGATGCGCGCGGTGATCCCCACCGTCATCGGCCAGGTGGCGGCGGGGGAGCGCACCATCACCCTCGGCGACCTGCGCCCCACACGGGACTTCACCTTCGTCAAGGACACCGCGCAGGCCTTCCTCGCGGTGGGCACCGCGCCCGCCGAGCGGGTCGTCGGCCGCACCTTCAACGCCGGTACCGGCGGGGAGATCTCGGTCGGCGACCTGGTCGCCCTGATCGGCAAGGTGATGGACACGGCGCTCGACGTACGCGAGGACACGGCGCGCATCCGGCCCGCGAACTCCGAGGTGATGCGGCTGGTCGCGGACGCGAGCCGGCTCGCCGCGGCCACCGGCTGGCAGCCCGCCCACACCCTGGAGGAGGGCCTCGCGCACACCGTGGAGTTCTTCCGCGACCCGGCGAACCTGGCCCGCTACAAGACCGGCATCTACAACATCTGACCCCGCCCGGCTCGACCCGCAGTCCTCGAAGGAGGAGCTCCATGCACGCAGTGATCCTGGCGGGAGGCAAGGGCGTCCGCCTGCGGCCCTACACCACCGCACTGCCGAAGCCGCTCGTGCCCATCGGCGACCAGCACGCCATCCTGGAGATCGTGCTGCGCCAGCTCTCCACGGCCGGCTTCACCCACTGCACCATCGCCATCGGCCACCTCGGCGAGATCATCCGCGCCTACGTCGGCGACGGCTCCCAGTGGGGCATGACCGTCGACTACGCGACCGAGGAGAGCCCCCTGGGCACCATGGGCCCGCTGCTCAACCTGCGCGACAGCCTGCCCGAGACATTCCTCGTGATGAACGGCGACGTCCTCACCGACCTCGACTACGCCGACGTCCTGCACCGGCACAGAACCTCGGGCGCGCCGCTGACCATCGCGACGTACGCCCGCAAGGTGCACATCGACTTCGGTGTCCTGACCACCGACGCGAGCAAGGTCGTCGCGTTCACCGAGAAACCGAGCATGGACTACCACGTCTCCATGGGCGTCTACGGTCTGTCCCGCTCGACGCTGGAGGGCTACACACCCGGACTGCCCCTGGGCTTCGACGAGCTGGTCCTGGACCTGCTGGCCGCTCAGAACCAGCCGCACGCCTACGAGTTCGACGGCTACTGGCTGGACATCGGCCGACCCGACGACTACGACCGGGCCAACGCCGAGTTCACCACCCGCAAGTCGCTTCTGCTCAAGGGAGCCTGAGCACCACATGCGCATTCTCGTCCTGGGCTTCACCGGCTACCTCGGCACCCACGTCGTCGAGCGGCTGCGTGCCCTGCCGGGCGCGCTGGTCCTCGGCGGCGGCCGCTCGCCCGCCGCCGAGTACGGCATCGACCTCGCGTCCGCCCGGCCGGAGCAGCTCGCGAAGACCCTCGCGTCGGCCGCGCCCGACACCGTGATCAACTGTGCGGGCGCGACCGGCGGCGACGCCGTCACCCTCGCCGAGGTCAACGCCCGCGGCCCCGCGGTCCTGTGCGCGGCACTGCGCGAGGCGGCCCCCGCCGCACGCCTGGTGCACCTGGGCTCGGCCGCCGAGTACGGCCCCGGTACCCCGGACACCCGGGTGCCGGAGTCGGCGGCCACCCGCCCGGCCGGCCCGTACGGTGCGACCAAGCTCGCGGGCACGGTCGCGGTGACCGCCTCCGGTCTGGACACCGTGGTCCTGCGGGTGGGCAACCCGGTGGGGCCGGGGGCACCGCCGGGCGGGCTGCCCGGCCGGATCGCCGGACTGCTGCGCGCGGCCGGCCCGGATTCGGGCGCGGTGCTGCGGCTCGGCGACCTGTCCGCGTACCGAGACTTCGTCGACGTACGCGACGTGGCACGCGCGGTGGCCTGCGCCGTCACGGCACCCGGCCCGCTGCCACCTGTCCTCAACATCAGCGGCGGCCGGGCCGTCCCCGTGCGCGATCTGGTGCGGGGCCTGGCAGGCAAGGCGGGCTTCCGGGGGAGGATCGAGGAGAACGCCGCCGGCGTCATCGGCTCGGCCCGCTCGGCGGAGGTGTCGTGGCAGTGTTCCGACATCACCGCCGCCGAGGAGGCTCTGGGCTGGCGACCGGTACACACCCTCGACGACGCGCTGTCCGCGCTGTGGGAAGGCGACGGTGGGCCGTGAGTCTGCTGATTCCGCTGTACGTCCACCCGGCCGAGGATCCGGGTGCCTGGCACCGTCTGATCACGGCCGCGACCCGCACCTACGGAGTCGTCCTCAACCCCGCCAACGGACCGGGCGACGGCCCCGACCCCGCGTTCACCGCGGCGGCCGGTGCCCTGCGCGCGGCCGGGGCACGGCTCCTCGGCTACGTCGACACCGACTACGGCGTGCGCGACAGGACCGAGATCGCCGACGACGTACGCCGGCACCAGGACTGGTACGCGGCCGACGGCTGCTTCCTGGACCGCGTGACCGCGACTGAGGAGGGCCTGCCCGCCTGCCGCCGGCTGGTGCGGACCGTACGCCGGCTGGGTGCCCGGACCGTCGTGCTCAACCCCGGGGCCCATCCGGCGCCCGGATACGCTCGCCTCGCCGACCTGACCGTCACGTTCGAGGGGCACTGGTCGACCTACGTGTCGGCGTTCAGCCGACCCGCCTGGACCGTGCGGCATCCGCCCGCGAGCCTGTGCCACCTCGTCTACGGCGTGCCCGAGGCGCTCGTACCGCTCGCCGTGCGCACGGCACACGAACGCGGCGCGGCGGTCTGCGGTCCGGTGACCGGAGAACCGCCCAACCCCTGGGCGCGGTTGACGCCCGCACTGACCGGGACGGAGCGATGAGAAACACGGCACTGGTACAGGCGGCCCTGCTAAGCGCCCTGGCGGCCTCGGCGCTGACAGGCTGTTCCGCTGACCCGGAGCGACCCGCCGAGGCGCATGCCACGGCGTCCGGCACCACGCGCACTCCCACTTCGACAAGCCCCGTCGAGGCCCGCTGGAAACCACGGCCGGGCCTCGCCTGGCAGTGGCAACTGGACGGAAAGGCCGACCCCTCGGCCGACGTACCCGTCTACGACATCGACGGCTTCGAGAACTCCGCGGCCGACGTGGCCCGACTTCACCGGGACGGCCGCAAGGTCATCTGCTACGTCAACGTCGGTGCCTGGGAGGACTTCCGGCCCGACAAGGACGCCTTCCCCCGCTCGGTCCTCGGGAGGCCCAACGGCTGGGCGGGCGAACGATGGCTGGACATCCGGCGGCTCGCCGTCCTGCGCCCCCTCATGGAACGACGCTTCGACATGTGCCGCGACAAGGGCTTCGACGCGGTGGAGCCCGATCTGGTGGAGGGCTACGGCAACGACACCGGCTTCCCGCTCACCGCGCGGGACCAGCTCAGGTACAACCGCATGATCGCGGACATCGCCCACGAGCGCGGACTGTCGGTGGGGCTGAAGAACGACCTCCCCCAGATCCCCCAGCTCCTGGCCGACTTCGACTTCGCGGTCAACGAGGAGTGCGCACAGTACGACGAGTGCGACCGGCTCGCTCCGTTCATCGACGCCGGCAAGGCGGTGTTCCACGTCGAGTACACCGAGCCAAGGAGCAGCTTCTGCCCGGCCTCCCGACGACTGGGACTGTCGTCCATGGTGAAACAACCGGAACTCGGGGTGTGGCGGAAGCCCTGCTGACGCCCGCACACGACCCATGACCGGGTGCGCCCCGGCGGCCTGCCGGACACTTCCTCCGACAGGCCCCCGGGGCGCTTCGCGGATCAGGTCAGGCGCAAGTGCCCGCGGGGCGGGTTCGGGTCACCACGTTGCTGATGCCCGTCGTTCCGTCGAGCCAGAGCACCTGGGTGCCCGCCACCGCGGCCGCCGAGAGCTGCTCACCCCGGTTGCAGGAGACGCGGGTTCGGACCATGCCGTCGCCACCGCCCCGCGCCCGAACCGGTCTCCGGACTGAGGTCCGTGACGCCCGAGCCGTCGAGCCCGGCACGGCGCAGGGCCGTCGTGCCGTTCTGGCCGATCTCGTCGAGCAGCCAGTAGACGTGCGAGCCGGTGACGGCCGTCGCGCCCAGGGCGGTCCCCGGGGCGGCCGTCCGGATCACGCTCTCCTCACCGGTCGCCACGTCGATCACCCGGGTGGTGGACTCGTACACCGCGCGCACACGGCTCCTGTCCTGGTAGAACACCTTGCCGTCGCTCACCGAGGGCCAGGTGGACCGGTGGTAGGTGCCCCCGCCGCGTGTGTCCCGGTTCGGCGAGCCGAACTCCTGGATGCCGTCCGGCCAGACGCCCGAGGTGCCAGTGACGACTCGGTCGCAGTCCCGCTTCTCCATGCGGACGACATACTCCGCCGAGGACCGGCACGCCGCGGTGCCCCTGCCGCAGTCGCACGACCTCGTGACCGCAGGTCGTGACGGTCCCCGCGGGCTTCAGATCGCGCCCCGGGTCGGCGATCCGGTAGCGGTCCTGCTCCGCGGCCAGGTACGCGCGTGCCGCGCCCGCCGCGTCCCGTGCCGCGGGTGCCTGCTCCCGGATGCCCTCGACCAGCGCGGGCGTCGCTTCATAAGCGCCGCCGCACTGGATATACCGCTTCGTCGTGCTCTGGATAACCCTGCCGGTCTCCGCCAACTCGCACTGGACTGAAGCACAGTCCCCCCATCCCCCACAGAATCAGAACCGGCGGTGGAACACCGCCGGGAGGGTCATGAAACCGGCGATGCGCCGGCTCATCAACGGGGCAGGTTCTTCCACAGGTGGCTTCCAGCCCTCATGGCGGGACACCAAGAGGGCATGCGGGCGATGGGTGAACCTCGGTGTCCGGGGACAGGCGTGCGCCGGGTACTGTCGCCAGGCACCCGAGCGAGAGGTCGTCCCACCTGTGAATCCGGGCATTGTCGGGCAGGCGATAGGCCTGTTCGCCGTCACCAACATCGACGACATCCTGATTCTGTCCTTGTTCTTCGCCCAGGGTGCCGGACACCGCGGCTCGGCCCGCCGGGTCGTGATCGGCCAGTACCTCGGTTTCGCCGCCATCCTCGCCGTCGCCGTGGCCGCCGCGTTCGGCGCGACCTTCCTGCCCGAGGCCGCCATCCCCTACCTCGGCCTGCTGCCACTTGCCCTGGGTCTCAGGGCGGCTTGGCAGGCGTGGCAGCGGCAGGGCGAGGACGACGACGAGCAGGCGGTGACCGAGACCGGCCCGAGGGTACTGGAGGTCGCCGCGGTGACGTTCGCCAACGGCGGCGACAACATCGGCGTCTACGTTCCCGTGTTCACGACCGCCGGGGTCGGCGGGATGAGCGTGTACGCCGTGGTCTTCCTGATCCTGGTGGCCGTGTGGTGCTTCGCGGGCAGGTTCTTCGCCACCCGCCCTGTCGTCGCCAAGGCACTCAGCCGGTGGGGCCACATCCTGCTCCCGCTCGTGCTGATCGCCATCGGCCTGCTCATCCTCGTCGAGGGCGGGGCCTTCGGCCTGTAGCGACGGTGGTTGGGCCACCGGGCCGCTGTCGGACAGGCCCTCGTCCGTCCGGATCTCACGCATCGAGCACGATGCGCGGCCCGCAGGACCGGGACACGCACGGATACAGCACGTCACGGCGGTCGCGCTCGTACGGTTGCAGTACGTCGTCCCGGTGGTCGGGGGTGCCTTCCAGGACCCGGGTGACGCAGCTGCCGCAGACGCCGTCCGTGCAGGAGGCGGGGAGGGACGGGTCGACCTCGTGCATGGCGGCGAGGAGGCTTCGGCCGGCGGGGACGTGCACCGTCCGGCCGCTGCGGCGCAGTTCGGCGTCGAAGGGCGCGTCGGCCGTGGTGTCCGCCCGGTCGCGTGGGCTGAAGCGCTCGATGTGCAGGGTGCCGTGCGGGCAGGCGACGGGCATCGCCGCCTCCACGGCGTTGATCAGCTCGTCCGGTCCGCAACAGTAGACCGCAGTGCCCGGCCTCGCCTGTCGCAGGAGACCGGAGAGGTCGGGGCGGGCGTGGGTGTCCGAAGGCAGCAGCGTCACACGGTCCGGGTGCCGGGCGGCGAGTTGGTCCGCGAAGGCCATCCGGCTCAGGGACCTGCCGCGGTACACCAGCCGCCATTCCGCGCTCCCCGTGCCGGCGATCTTGTCGATCATCGTCAGGAAGGGAGTGATCCCGATGCCGCCCGCGATGAAGAGATGGGCGGGAGCGTCCGCCAGCGGGAAGTGGTTACGGGGAGAGCGGACCGCGAGCCGAGTGCCGGGGCACAGCCCGTGCGCCTCGACGGAGCCGCCACGGCCCCCCGGCTCGCGCAGCACCGCGACGCGGTGGACGGCACGCTCCGCCGGGTCCCCGTACAGCGAGTACTGGCGCACCAGACCGGAGGGCAGGACCACGTCGATGTGCGCGCCGGGCTCCCACGCGGGCAGTGGACCGCCGCCGGCGGGCCGCAGGGTCAGCGCCACCGTGTCGTCGGCCACGTGACAGGTCTGGCCGACCACGGCCGGGATGTCGGGCGCGGCCGTGTGCGTGGGGTCCGGCCGCCCGGCCCTGCGGGCCGCCAGGTCCTTGCGCCCCCACCTCGTCCGGCCGCCCGGTTTGACGACCGACAGGAGTGTCGCGGTCCACAGCAGCACCACGAAGAGGGCGTTGGAGGCGAGCAGGGCGACGCCGAGGTCGCCCGGCTGCCCGGCGGGGTCCTCGGTCCGTTCGGCGAGTTCGGCGACCCAGGGACTCTGCATGACGCCCGCCAGCACCGGGATGGCCAGCGAGATCACGAACTTGGCCAGCACCCACCGGTGTTTGATGAGCCCCCAGGGAGTGCCCAGGGCGATGGCGACGCCGGTGACGATCGACAGCGCCATGCTCGGGATGACGATCGTGAGGTCGAAGATGTGGAAGATCTCGTACGCCCCGTGCCGTGCGGCGTGCGAGCCGGCGTAGAGGCCCACCGCCGAGAGCGCGGTCATCGCCAGGGACAGGCCGAGCCATCCGACGCTGAGGCCGACGTGCAGCGTGAGCCACACCTTCCGGGCGCGCGGTGCGAGCCGTGAGAAGCGGGGCCTGAGCGCGATCACCGTCAGGACCGACAGCAGCATGCCGAGCAGTGGCAGCTCGGACGCCCAGCAGAGCGGGAACTGCAGTGGAACGAAGGCAAGTTGGAAGCCGATCACGAGTCGCCGGACACCCGGCCGCGACGGTGCGAGGGCGCCGGCGGACGAGACGGCCAACGCCAGGCCGTAGGCGATCACGGCGAGCGTCCGGATGAGAGGGAAGTCCGGGTCCTCGTCGGAGAGGATCAGGACGGCCGTGGCTGCGGCGAAGGCCGCGTAGCCGGTGTGCCACCACCGTGGGGAGATCCGCGATCCAGCGGTGGGCCTTGTCGTAGAAGTGGTCATGGCGCCAGCCTGGGCGGCGCCGGGGGCCCGGGACGTCGGCCAAGTCGCGAGAACTGGCGGCCGAAGGACGGATGTTCCGGGCCCGACGCCTACAACTTTCCACTGATGCCCGGGTGCTCCTTCACGGGTTAGTTTGCTCGGCATGAGCCTGTTCGGCCGGTACGTCCCGGCGTTCGCCGCGCACCGCGCCCGGATCGCCGACGCGGTCCTGGCAGTCGGCTGCGCGTCGGCGACGGTCACCCCGGCGACGCAGTCCCCCGTGTTCCACTACGTCGACTGGCGCCCGCCCCTGTGGTTCTCCGTGGCCCTCGCCCTGCTGGTCTGCGCCTCCCTGTGGCGGCGTCGGCGCCGACCGGCACAGGCCGTCCTCGTGGCGCTGGCAGGCTGGGTGGCGGTGGCCGGGATCGCCGCGGTGGTGCTCGCCCAGTACACCCTGGCCGAACGCAGCCGGTCCTGGCGCGTCACCGCGGCGGCGACGCTGCCGACCGTCGTCGTGGTGGGCATCCCGTTCTGGCGGGTCGGCGGGGCCGATGCCGCCACGCCGTTGAGCGCGGCCATCTGCGTGGCCCCGGCGCTGCTCGGACTGTACGTCGGCACCCGGCGTGAACTGGTCGGCAGGATGCGTGAGCGGGTCGAACGGGCCGAGCGGGAGCGGGACTTGCGGGTCATGCAGGCGCGCAGTGAGGAGCGCACCCAGATCGCCAGGGACATGCACGACGTGGTCACCCACCGCGTATCGCTGATGGTGCTTCACGCCACCGCGCTCGAGGCGGCCGAGGGACGCGACGCCACCACCTTCGCCCGGCAGATCGGCGCTATCGGACGGGAGGCGCTCGACGAACTGCGCTCCCTCGTGGGCGTGCTGCGCAACGACGGCGACGTGCCGCTGGCCCCGCAGCCGGGCCTGGGCGACATCGACGACCTGGTCACCCGGTTCCGTGGGCTCGGCCTGCCGGTCACCCTGAACATGACCAATGACACCGGGGAGCGGCCGCCCCTGCTGGCCGAACACGCGATGTACCGGGTCGCCGCAGAGGCGCTGACCAACGTCCGCAAACACGCGGGCGACGCCGCGACCCACGTCGACGTCCGTCAGGAACCCGACCGCCTTCGCCTCTCCGTCGTCAACCACCCCGGCCGGAACCCCGGCGGGCCTCAACTGCCCAGTGGCGGCCACGGACTGCTGGGCATCGCCGAGCGGGTCCGGCTCGTCGGGGGCGAACTGACCGCACGGCCCACAGCGGACGGCGGATTCGACGTCACTGCCGTGGTGCCACTCGCCGTGGAGCACGACGAGCAGAGGGCGCCCTCGGAGCCCTTGGACCAGCGCGATCAGAGGGAGGACGGCCGGTGATCCGCGTCCTCATCGTCGATGACGAATGGATGGTGCGGTCCATGCTGCGCACCATCATGGAGTCCGCCGACGACATCACCGTCATCGGTGAGGCGGCCGACGGCGCGGAAGCGGTGAGCCTGGCGCGATCGGAACGTCCGGACGTGGTCCTGATGGACATCCGGATGCCACGCGCGGACGGCCTCACGGCCACCCAGCGGCTCCGGACGCTGGCCACGCCGCCGAAGGTCGTCGTACTCACCACGTTCGGTCTCGACGAGTACGTGCACACCGCCCTGCGCTCCGGAGCTGTCGGATTCCTGCTCAAGGACGCCACCGCGGCGGACATGCTCGCCGCGGTCCGCAGCGCGGCGAGCGGGGACGCGATGCTGTCGCCCAGAATCACGCGCCGCCTGCTCGACCGGTTCGCCGACGCCGACCCCGGCTCCGGACGCACCGCGCAGGCCCGCCGCCGACTGGAGGTCCTGACGGACAAGGAAGGCGAGGTCCTCGTCGCCCTCGCCCGCGGCATGTCCAACACCGACATCGCCACCCATCTGTACGTCAGCGAAGCCACCGTGAAGACCCATGTCAGCCGCATCCTCAGCAAGCTGGACCTCACCAACCGTGTGCAGGCGGCCATCCTCGCCCACCGCGCGGGCCTGCTCGACTGAGGCGGACGGGACGGCCGTCGTCCCGTGACACACGGGCGCCCCTCGGCACGAGGCTGCGGACCGAGGGGCGCCCGTGGTGTCGTCCGGTGTCAGCGGAAGCTGAGCCCGGTGGCGGTGGCGACGTTCCGCAGGTCCACGTACTTGTAGTTGGTGCCCTCGCGGGGCTCACCGTCGTCGCCGGTCACCGTGGGGGTGTCCGTCTCGTCCTGGATCACGGCGAGCCCTTGCGGGTACGCCGACCCGAACGACTGGTTGACGATCTCCAGACTGTCGGTGCCCTCGACGCCGTCGATCGCGCCCTCGCCCTGGCCCGCGACGACCCGGAAGCTCTTCACATACGCGTTGCCCTTGGCCGGATCGCGGTCGTACATCGCGAAGGTGCTGTCGCCCTGGCTGGAGACGACGACATAGCCACCGCCGCCCGGCCGGTCGAGCAACGTGATTCCCTCGACGTCCGCGGTGAGGTGGTCCCCGCCGAAGCCGGGGTCCTCGCCCGGTACGCACTCTTCGGTCTCGGGATCCCAGGTGGAGGGGACACCGTAGTCCCTGACCTTGTCGATCAAGGTGGGCTCGGCGGTGAGATCGGCGCGCAGTCGCCACACACCCACGTCCTCCTGGCCCGCGTAGAGCATGCCGTTCGCGGGGTCGACGCGCATGCCCTCGAGGTAGGGCTGCTCGCCCGGCTCCTCGCAGGGGGTCCAGGTCTTGCCGTTCGGCAGGGTGAAGGTGGTGGGGAAGCCGATGGTGCGGATCTTGCGGTAGCCGTAGGTGCCGCCCGCTTCCTTCGTCAGCTCCAGCAGAGCGACCTGGTTGGTCAGCTCCTGGGTGACGACGGCGTAGATGCGGCCGGTCTTCCGGTCCTTCCAGGAGGCCAGTCCGTAGGCGGTGGCCTGCTCGTTCACCTCGTCCTGATCGGCCGAGAAGATGTACGGGGCGGCCTTCTGGGCGGTGACGTCCTTGACGGGGCCCTCCGCGCGGTCGCCGTCAATGCTGTAGATGACCAGCTTGTCGCGGCCGCGGTCGGTCGCGATGGCAAGGTTGGCGCCGTCGATGACGTCCACGTTGTTGATGCGGCCAGGCTCGTCCCCGGCGCCGGGCGCCTGCGGAGCGGGGAGCGACTGGACCTCGCGTGCCGCGAGGTCGTACACCCGCAGGCCGCCGACCTTCGCGGTGCCGAGCACCAGGCTCTTGGCCGGGTCGTCGGAGTCGCGCCAGATCGCCGGGTCGTCCGCGGTGGCCTCGCCGCCTGCGGCGTCATCGAACAGGGTGGGCGTTTCGGCCTTGGCGGTGACCTCGGCGACCGCGGGGTCCGCCTGAGCGGGCGCGGCCACGACGGTGGTCACGAGCGCGGCTGCCGCGATCGTCAGGGAGCGCTTGCGGAATGCCTTGCGTGCGTGAGACATGGATGCCTTTCCGGGGGATGGCTATCGAGCATGCTGTAGTCGGCAAGTGACAAGTACATGCAGACAGATGGCCACACCATGGGGACATCGTGAACGCCGGGCGGAATGTGCGGGAGGCCGCTCCTTTTCCCCGCAACCGACATGCCGCTCGTGCTTGAGTTGGACGACGAAGGCGTGGGCATACGGCGCACTTCCCGTTGCTCCAACACCAAAAGGTTCTCGTTCGCGGGAGCAAGCCCCCGTGTCCTCGCCGGTCAAACGGCTCTCCTACACTGCCCTGGTCCTCAATGTGATCGGAGCACGACATGAAACGCCTCCTTCTTGTTGCAGTTGCCGCTTTGGCGCTCGCCGGCTGCGCGCAGAACTTCGACCAGGGCCCTGAAGGGCGAGTTACCGACAAGGTCAAGAGCGGGAAGAAGTTCTACCTGGTTGTCGAACCGGCCAAGGGAGGCGAGGAGAAGAAGTTCCGGGTCAGCAAGTACGACTACCACGACTGCAATCGGGGGTCGAAGTACCCCAAGTGCGTCGACGATTAAGAGTGCGCCCTACGCGGTGAGGTGAATCTTGACCCGGTACGGCGCGTGGCACGTGGAGTTGGATTGCGCCGGAGGGCTTGGTACTCCCGTTGCAGTTCGCTATCGCCACTGGTGTGTCCGGTGGGCCTGGAAGACTCACCAGACAGGCACCTGTGACCCCCATCGTGCGTCGCCGGTCGCCGTACCGCTGCTATGCCGGCCTTACGGCGCTGTGGACGGGCGCCTCCCCAACGGCCGAGATCGGCTCCTCGCGGACGACGCGTCCAGGGGCGGGTGCATGGATCACCGTCCCGTCACCGGTGAACAGGCCCACGTGGTGGGCGTCGGCGTGGAAGAAGACCAGATCGCCCGGCAGGAGGCTGCTGAGTGACACCGGTCTCCCGGCAAATGCCTGGTCCTGGGCGGCGCGCGGGAGATCGACGCCGACGGTTCTCCACGCCGCCTGGGTAAGGCTGGAGCAGTCGTACGAGTCGGGGCCGGTCGCACCCCAGACGCAGGGCTTGCCGGTCTGAGCGCGGGCGAAGGCGACCGCCGCCAGGCCTCTGCCGCCGGGGGCAGGGACAGGCTCCGGGAGCAGGCTCTCGGTCGGCGCCCCTTCACTGATGGGTACGTTGACGGGCGGCAGTGTGGCCGGCGGTGCTGCCGGAAGTGTTGCCCCGCCGACGCCCTGCTGTGACAGCGGCTCAGTCGCCGGGAGAGGGAGGAACTGCGGCTGCTCAGGCGGCGCCGCCACCGCCGTTGTCAACATCGCTGGTGCTGTTGCGGCCGGTGGGGCATCGAGGGCGAGAGTTGGTCCCGCGGTGGACCCTGCCGGGGCGAGGGGCGACTGAGGTGCGGGTGAGGGTGCGGCCGGCAACTCCGGTATGGAGCGGGGGGATTCCAACTGCTTGGGCGGAACCGCGGGACCGGCCGGCCGACCTTCCGTCAGTTGCGTGGAAGGGGTCATGGGCGGCGGCGGTGGCATCCGGTCGGGCGGCAGGACGGCTCGAACGGTCGGACCCAGTAACGTGCGGCCGGCGTCGAACCACTGCTGGGTGATGGCGTCTACGCCGGCGGCGGAATCCCGGCGCGTCCCCCTGCCGGCCGGAGCGATGCGGTCGAATGACCTTGCGGCCCTGGCGCGGGTCGCGTTGAAGGTCTCGGTGGCGGACTCGGCGTGGTCGTAGAGGCTGTTGACCCGCTGCCTGACCTCGTCACGGCTGGGTTCGCTGCCCGCCAGCTCCATGTTTCGCTCCGGCGCCATCGAAACGTTCTCCTCCGCACTCCGCTGTCGGTGCTGCCACCGCTGTTACTGCCATTGCAGTTGAGCAGGCGTATGCCAACCCAACCGAAATTGTGTTTGGACTGTAAAAGTTTAATGGAGTCGTAGCCGCACTCGCGTTGGCTGCCTCAGCATGGGCCGAGCCGGAGCTCCCGGCCCTGCCAGCGTTTCCTCAGCCACCGGTCGTGACTGGCCACGACGATCGCGCCGGGGCCGGTCCCGAGGGCCTCCTCCAACTCGTCGCACAGCCGGGGCGAGAGATGGTTGGTGGGCTCGTCGAGCAGCAGGAGCGCGGGTGGGTGCGCGACCAGCAGCGCCAGGGCGAGGCGGCGCCGCTGACCGACGGACAGGTGACCGACTGTCTTGTCCAGGTCCGCCTCGTGCATCAGGCCCAGCGAGTCCAACGGCACGGCCTCCGCCCGTTCGGCGCCGAGCGAGAGTTCGTAGGTGTCCCGGACCGTTCGCTCCGGCCGGTCGAACACGCTGTCCTGGGCCAGCAGCCCCACCGTCAGCCCGCGCCGCCGCCGTACCTCGCCCTGTACGGCGATCCGCCCGGCGAGCACGGTCAGCAGCGTTGATTTCCCTGCCCCGTTGCCCCCTGTGACGAGCAGCCGTTCCGTCGCCGACACATCGAGACGCCCGACGGCCAGGCGCCCCGGGACCCGGGCGTCGCGCAGCGCGACCAGGTTGCCGTCCGCCGACTCCTTCGCGAGCGCGGTGCGTTGGAAGTACAGCGGCCCCGGCGGGGCACCGACCTGGGTGCGCTCCAGTTCCTCCAGCCTGCGGGTGGCGTTGCGCACCCGGCGTGAGATCTGGTTCTGCACCCGGCCGCCCCTGTGGCCGTACCCCATCTTCTCGTTGTCCCTCCGCTCACGGTTCGGGGCGACGACATGGGCGGTGACGGCGGCCGAGTAGCGCAGCGCAGCGAGCTCCTGCTGCTCCTCGGCGTAGCGCCGCTCCCAGCGTTCCCGTTCGGCGTTCTTCTCCGACAGGTAGGCGCTGTAGTTGCCGCCGTAGCGGACCGGGCCGTCCACGGCCGGGTCGAGGTCGATCAGGTCGGTGCAGACGGCGTCGAGAAAGGCCCGGTCATGGCTGGCCAGCACCACGACGCCGGGCAATCCGCGCACCTGCTCCTCCAGGAAGGCGGCGGCATCGTCGTCGAGGTGGTTGGTCGGCTCGTCCAGCAGAAGCGCCGAGGGCCGCCGGACCAGCAGGGCGGCCAGCGCGAGCCGGCCGCGCTGGCCGCCGGAGAGCGACCCGAGGGTGCGGTCGTGCGCGACCGCGCCGAGACCGAGCCCGTCGAGGACGAGCGCGGCCCGCCGGTCGGCGTCCCAAGCTTCGCGCTCCTCGGCCTGCTCCAGCCGCCCGCCGTACGCCTCCAGCAACGCCGCGTAGGCGGGGGAGTCCTGCGGGGTACGGGCGAGTTCCCCGGAGAGTCGTTCCAGCTCGACGAGGTCCTCGCGTGCCTCGCGCAGGGCGTCGTCCAGGACGTCGGCGATGGCGGCCTCGGCGTCGAACGGCATCTCCTGGTGGAGGAAGCCCAGGTCGGCCGGGCGCTCGACCCGCCCGGCATCGGGTTCGTCCACCCCGGCGAGCAGACGCAGCAGAGTCGACTTGCCGACGCCGTTCTCCCCGATCAGCCCGATGCGGTGCCCGGGGGAGGCGACGAGGGAGACACCGTCGAGCACCCGCCTGCTGCCGAGGGTGCGGACGAGGTCATGGGCGAGCAGGGGTGGTTGCGGCATGGTGATCCGTCTCATGTGATCGGTGCTCGGCCCGCCGGTGACACACCTCGGCGCGGGCCCGGTCGAAACGTGCCGGCCCTTCACCGCTGAGGTGCTCCCGTCTCGGTGAGTTCGCCATCGGCCAGTCGCAGCCACCGGCCGACACCGATCTCCGTCAGGAACCGCTCGTCATGGCTCACCACCACGAAAGCCCCCCGGTAGGAGCCCAGGGCGCTCTCCAACTGCCCCGCGCTCACCAGGTCCAGGTTGTTCGTCGGCTCGTCAAGGAGCAGCAACTGGGGGGCCGGTTCGGCACACAGGACACAGGCCAGGGACGCCCGGAGCCGCTCGCCGCCGGAGAGGACCCCGACCGGCAGATGCGCCCGCGCACCGCGGAAGAGGAATCGGGCGAGCAGGTTCATCCGCTCGGCCTCCGGCCGCCCAGGGGCGAACGCGGCGAAGTTCTCCGCGACCGTACGGTTCAGATCCAGCACGTCCAGCCGCTGCGAGAGGTAGGCGATCTGCCCGTCGGCGCGCTTGATCTCGCCGCTGTCCATCGTCAGGTCGCCGTTGATCAGCCGCAGCAGCGTGCTCTTGCCCGCTCCGTTGGCCCCGGTGAGCGCGATGCGTTCCGGCCCCCGGATCGTCAGATCGACACCCTGGCCGGCGAACACGGCCCGCCCGCCGTGCCGGACCTGCATGGCCTCGCCGAGGAAGAGGGTGCGCCCCGCGGGCACGTCGGTGTCCGGAAGGTCCAGCGTGATGCGCTGTTCGTCGCGCAGCGCACGCGCCGCCTCGTCCAGCCGGGCCTTGGCCTCGCCGACCCGGGAGGCGTGCATCTGTCCCGCCCGCCCCGCGGACTCCTGGGCTCCGCGCTTCATGTTGCCCGCGAAGATGCGCGGCAGACCGGCGCTCTTGAGATTGCGGGCGGCGTTCCCGGCGCGGCGCTCGGCGCGTTCACGGGCCTGCTGCATCTCCCGCTTCTCCCGCTTCAGCTCCTGCTCGGCATTGCGGACGTTCTTCTCGGCAACGTCCTGCTCGGCCCGCACCGCCTCCTCGTACTCGGTGAAGTTGCCGCCGTAGAAACGCAGTTCATCGCTGCCGAGTTCGGCGATGCGCTCCATACGGTCGAGCAGGGCCCGGTCATGGCTGACGAGCAGCAGGCAGCCGTTGAAGTCCTCCAGCACGTCGTAGAGCTTGTGGCGCGCGTCGAGATCGAGATTGTTGGTGGGCTCGTCGAGCAGCAGCACGTCGGGCCGCTTCAGCAGTTGGGCCGCGAGTCCGAGGGAGACGACCTGACCGCCGCTGAGCGTGCTCAGACTGCGGTCCAGGGTGAGGTCGGTCAGGCCGAGGCGGTCGAGCTGGGCGCGGGTGCGTTCCTCGATGTCCCAGTCGTCGCCGATGGTCGTGAAGTGTTTCTCGTCGACGTCGCCGGACTCCACGGCGTCGATGGCCCGGATCACGGCGGCGACGCCCAGTACCTCGGCCACCGTGAGTTCGCCGGTGAGGGGGAGGGTCTGGGGGAGATGGCCGAGGGTGCCGACCACCGAGACGGACCCGGCGCCGGGCCGGAGCTCGCCGGCGATCAGCTTGAGCAGGGTGCTCTTGCCGGAGCCGTTCGGAGCCACCAGTCCCGTACGACCGGTGCTCACGGTCAGCGACAGGTCCTGGAAGACCGGTGTGTCGTCGGGCCAGGTGAAGGAGATGTTCGAGCAGACGACGGCAGCATCGGACATGGGGTGACCTCGTGTGATGGGAGGGGGCAGGAAGAGACGTCTGCCCCGGGCAGAGTGGGAGAGGAAACGACGGCGAGGCCACTTCGGCAGTGCTCTTCTGCACCTGCCGGTGGCCGCTCACATCCGGGTATCACCCGCAGATGTCGTCGTCACCCACCATGTCTGCCGCTCCTCGGTACACGATTACGTCCGCCGTAGCGTAGCAGCAGGTTCGCGGGCGGGGCCTGCCGCCCGCGAGGGCTGTTGAGGCGGGCCGGAAGTCCCCGGGCGGCTGGACCGTGTGACTGCTCAGCTCGGGCTGTGGTCGCCGTACGCGGTGACGGACAGGAAGCGGATCGGGAGTTCCACCAGCTCCTGTGGGCCGTGCGTGCCCTCGCCGTCGAGCTGGAGGGCGTCGCCGGGGCGCATCGTGTAGCTGGCCTCGCCGTGTCCGTACACCATCTCGCCCTCCAGCATGTAGATCAGCTCGGTGCCGGGGTGCTGGAAGAGGGGGAAGACCTCACTGGATTCGGTAAGAGTCACCAGGACGGCTTCCATGCGCTTGTGTGGTCCGCGCAGGGCGCCGAGGAGCTCGTAGACGTGGCCCACGCGGCTGCCGCGACGCGCGATACGCGCGCCCTGCCCGGCCTGCACGTATACGGCTTCACGTTCGGTGTCGACGCCGCGGAACAGTGCCGAGACCGGGATGCCGAGCCCGGTCGCGAGGCGTCCGAGCGTGGTGAGGCTGCACGACGTCTGAGCGTTCTCGATCTTGGAGAGCATGGCTTTGGAAATGCCGACGCGCGTGGCCATCTCCGCAACCGACAGGCCCGCCGCGGTGCGGTACTCGCGTACCTGCCGGGCGATGACGGATTCGAGTTCCAGCCTGCGAGCCGCCTCACCGGGATCCACCTCGCGGTCCGGCAAGGCGGCGGCACGGGCATGCAGTTCCGGATCCATGGCCATGACAGCCATTCTGCCCCACTGGACGTCGTCTCCTGCCAGGAGACGACCCGAGCCGGGCGGCGGCCCTCAGCGCCTCGACCCGCGCACTCGGGGTGGCCGGGCAGGCCGACCTCGTCTGGGGGCATCTCTCCCTGCGGGACCCGGACGGTCGCGGCGTCTGGATGAAAGCCTCGGGACGGGGCTTCGAGGAGGTCACACCGCGGCGCACTCTTCTCGTCTCGCCCGAAGGGGAAGCACTTGCCGGGCAGGGGCGCCCTCATCTGGAGTACCCCATCCACACGGAGATCATGGCCGTACGCCCGGACGTCGGCGCCGTGGTCCACACCCATGGACCCGCAGCCGTGACGTTCGCCTCCCTGGGCGTCCCCCTCCTGCCGCTCTCCCATGACGCCGTGCCCTTCGTCGATCCGGACGTACCCCGCCATCCGTCGGGGAGGCTCATCAGCGATCGCGGACTCGGCGCACGGCTGACAGCATCGTTGGGTGACGGCGCCGGGTGCCTGATGGTGAGTCATGGCCTGGTCACGGTCGGGTCCGATCTCGCCTCGGCGGTGATGCACGCCGTCCTGCTGGAGCGCGCCTGCGCGATCCAGCTGCGCGCGCTGGCGGCGGGCGGGCCGACGACCTGGTCCGATGTCGACGAGGTGGCGCAGAAGCGGGCGGAGACCTGGTCCGTCCGGCAGCTCAGCGCCGGATACGCCTATCTGTGCCGAAAGGCCTTCCCCTCAGGGGTCGGTCGCTTCTCTCCCGAGGCACCGATCCCCACGGAATGAGAGTGCTCCGCCATGAACACAGGCGTACACACGTCGACACCGACCGGCGCAGTGCCCGCTTCCGCCCGGGCCGGCGCCGGACGGCGGGTGCTCACGGTGATCGGCCCCGCCTTCGTGGCGGCCGTCGCCTACATCGATCCGGGCAACTTCGCGACCAACGTGGAGAGCGGGACACGCTTCGGCTTCCTGCTGCTGTGGGTGGTCCTCGCGGCCAACGTGGTCGCGATGCTCCTGCAGTACCTCTCCGCCAAGCTGGGCACGGCCACGGGCCGTAACCTGCCCGAGCTGTGCCGCGACCACTACCCCCGCCCGGTCGTCTGGGGGCTGTGGTTCCAGGCGGAGACCGTGGTGATCATGACGGACCTGGCCGAGCTCATCGGCGGTGCCGTCGCGCTCAACCTGCTCTTCGGCGTTCCCGCCCTGCAGGGCGGTCTGCTGATCGCCGCCGCGTCGTTCGTCCTGCTGGCCGTCCGCACGGCCGGGCAGCGGCGGTTCGAGGCGGTGATCACGGCCATGCTGGCCGTGGTGACGGGCGCCTTCTTCTACCAGACCCTCCAGGCCGATGTCCCGCCGGCGGATCTGGCCGCGGGCCTGGTACCCCGTTTCGACGGGAGTGCGAGCCTGCTGCTGGCCGCCGGGATCGTCGGCGCGACGGTCATGCCGCACGCCATCTACCTGCACTCCGCCCTGACCCAGGAGCGCTTCGCCACGGGCCATGGTCTCTCCCGGCGAGCGCTGCTCCGCGCCCAGCGGCTGGACGTCGTCCTGGCGATGGGGATCGCGGGCCTCGCCAACATCGCCATGCTGGTCGCCGCCGCGACCATGCTGCACGGCTCCGGCGCCGAACCGACTCTCCAGGGCGCCCACACCCAGTTCGCCATCGGCGCGGGCCCCCTGGTCGCGACGCTGTTCGCCGTCGCCCTCCTGGCCTCGGGACTGGCCTCGTCCAGCGTCGGCATCTACACGGGCCAGGTCGTCATGCAGGGCTTTCTGCGGCGCAGGATCCCGTTGTACCTGCGCAGGAGTCTGGCGGTTGTGCCCGCCCTGGCGGTCCTGGCCCTCGGGGTGGACCCTTCCCGAGCCCCGGTGCTCAGCCAGGTGACGCTCTCCTTCGGCATCCCCTTCGCACTGATCCCGCTCCTTCTCCTCAGCCGCCGGCCGGACGTCATGGGCAACTGGGTGAACCGCCCGCTCACCACCGCGCTCGCGGGCGGCGCGACCCTGGTCCTCGTCGCCCTCAACGCCCTGCTGATCCTCCTGGCGTTCGGCTCCGGCGGCTGAGGGCCGAGAAGGAACTCAGCGCCTCCCGCTGAGGGCGAAGCGCGGCTCCGGATCCGTGACGCCCACGGCCAGGTCCGTGGTCATCTCCCCGATGAGGGGCGCGAACTTGGCACCATGGCCCGAGCAGGGTGAGCAGATCACGAGAGCACCGCGGCGGTCGAGGACGAAGTCCTCGTCGGGCGTGGAGGTGTAGAGGCACGTCGTCTCGTTGAAGGGCTCCGGCACCAGCCCGGGCAGCCACTCCCGTACATAGGCGGTGATCCGCTTACGCGCCCTGGGATCGACCCGGCCGCTGCGGGTGTCCGCGCTCGTGGTGGGGCCCGCGTCGTGCTCGGCGATCTTGCGGCCGCCGAGGGGACCGCCGTCGCGCCCGCCGGGCAGACTGTACGTGGACAGCGCGTCCTTGTGCACGACGACGGGCCACGGCGCGGCCGCCGGGTCGAGGCGGGGGAAGTGGAAGGCCTGCTGCTGGGTGACGGTCAGTTCGGGCAGCGGGACGAGGCCGCCGAGCAGGTCGGCCACCCAGGCTCCCGCGGCGACGACGGCACGGCGGGCGGTCACCATGTCCCCATCCGTCGTTTCCAGCCGTACCCGCTCCTCACCGAGGGGCGTGATCCGTCGTACGGCCGTGTGGTACCGGACGTCCGCACCGCGGGCGGCGGCCCGTTCCGCGAAGGCGGTCACGGCTGCGGCCGCGTCGACCGCGCCGGCCTCGGGGTGGAAGAGGACAGGGCCGTCGAAACGCAACCCGGGCCACCGCCGCTCCGCCTCCTCGGCCGGGAGCAGCTCGTGCGGTACGGCCACCGCGGCGAGCGTGGCGGCGATGCGTTCCGGGTCGCGCAGCCGTCCGTGGTCGATGCCGCCCACGATCCGCAGCAGGTGCTCACCGGAGTCGGCCTCCAGCTCGCGCCAGAGCTCCATGGCGCGTCCGGTCATGCGGGCGTACATCGGGTCCGGGTAGGCGCGGCGCACGATGCGAGCGCTGCCGTGCGAGCTGCCCTTGTCGTGACCGGCGCCGAACTGCTCCAGAACCACGACCGACTGCCCGCGCCGGGTGGCAGCCCACGCCGTCGCCGCCCCCATCAGTCCCGCCCCGACGACCGCGATGTCGACGTCGGCCGTCACCGCACGGCCCCCGGAATCCAGTCGGTTCCCGCGAGCGGGACGCGGGCCATGGCGGCCGCCTCGATGGTGAGCGCGACCAGATCCTCCGGCTCCAGGTGCGTCAGATGGGCCTTGCCGCAGGCGCGGGCGATGGTCTGCGCCTCCATGGTCATCACACGGATGAAGTTGGCGAGCCTGCGGCCGCCTTCGACGGGGTCGAGGCGGGTGGACAGCTCCGGGTCCTGGGTGGTGATGCCGGCCGGGTCGCGGCCGTCCTGGTAGTCGTCGTAGTACCCGGCGGCGGAGCCGAGTGCGCGGTACTCGGCGTCGTACTGGGGATGGTTGTCGCCGAGCGCGATCAGCGCCGCCGTGCCGATGGCCACCGCGTCCGCACCCAGCGCCATCGCCTTGGCGAGGTCGGCGCCGCCCCGGATCCCGCCGGAGACGATCAGCTGCACCTCCCGGTGTACGCCCAACTCCTGCAGCGCCTGCACGGCCTGGGGGATCGCGGCGAGCGTGGGGATGCCGACGTGCTCGATGAACACGTCCTGGGTGGCCGCGGTGCCGCCCTGCATGCCGTCGAGCACGACGACGTCCGCTCCGGCCTGCACGGCGAGCTTCACGTCGTAGTACGTGCGCGTCGCACCGATCTTGACGTAGACCGGCTTCTCCCAGTCGGTGATCTCCCGCAGCTCCCGGATCTTGATCTCCAGGTCGTCGGGGCCGGTCCAGTCGGGGTGGCGGCAGGCGCTGCGCTGGTCGATGCCGACGGGCAACGTCCGCATGCCGGCGACCCGTTCGGTGATCTTCTGCCCGAGGAGCATGCCTCCGCCACCCGGCTTGGCGCCCTGACCGAGCACGACCTCGATGGCGTCGGCGGCGCGCAGATCGTCGGGGTTCATGCCGTAGCGGGACGGCAGGTACTGGTAGACGAGGTGCTTGGACTGGCCGCGCTCCTCCGGGGTCATGCCGCCGTCGCCGGTCGTCGTGGACGTGCCGGCCTCCGAGGCACCCCGCCCCAGCGCCTCCTTGGCCCGGGCGGACAGGGCGCCGAAGCTCATGCCCGCGATGGTGACCGGGGTGTCGAGGCGCAGCGGGCAGGCGGCGTTGCGGCTGCCGAGGACGACATCGGTGCCGCAGCGCTCGCGGTAACCCTCCAGCGGATAGCGGGACATGGAGGCGCCGAGGAAGAGCAGGTCGTCGAAGTGGGGGACACGGCGCTTGGCGCCCCAGCCCCGGATGTCGTAGATGCCGGTCTCGGCGGCGCGCTGGATGGCGTGGATGGTGGCGCGGTCGAAGGTCGCCGACTCGCGCAGGCCCTGGGATGCGAAGTCCATGGCAGTGACTCCCTTAGTACGACGTCGAGTTGTCGACCTTGAAGTGGTACAGGTTGCGGGCGGAGCCGTACCGTCGGAAGTCGGCGGGCGCGTCGTCCCGCTCGGCGGCCTTCAGCAACTCGGCCAGTTCGGCGAGGTGTTCGGCCCGCATCTCCTTCTCCACGCAGTCCGCGCCCAGGGACTTGACCTTGCCCTTGACGTAGATGCGCGCCTCGTACAGGGAGTCGCCGAGCGCGTCGCCCGCGTCGCCGCACACCACCAGGCGGCCCGCCTGGCCCATGAAGGCGCTCATGTGTCCCACGTTGCCGCCGACGACGATGTCCACGCCCTTCATGGAGATTCCGCAGCGGGCGGACGCGTCCCCGTCGATCACGAGCAGACCGCCGTGGGCCGTCGCCCCCGCGGACTGGGAGGCGCTGCCGCGCACCCGGACCGTCCCGGACATCATGTTCTCGGCGACGCCCGTACCGGCGTTCCCGTGGATGGTGACGGTGGCGCGCTGGTTCATGCCCGCCCCGTAGTAGCCCACCGGACCGCCGATCACCACGTCGAGGTCCTCGGTGAGACCGACGGCGACGTTGTGGGCGCCGTCCGGGTGCTCGATCCGCCACGATGTGCCCGGACCCGCCTGGTGCAGGACGCGGTTGAGGTCGCGCACCGAGTCGTGCGCGAGGTCGATGACGGTGGGGGTGGTCAGCGCTGCCACGTGTGGACCTCCTCGGGCTCGGGCTCGAAGACGCGGGCGGACTCGATGCCCGGCAGCCCGGCGAAGTAGCGGTACTCGGAGGCCATCGCCACCCACGCGTCGGTCTCGGCGACCACGGCGGGCTTGCAGGCGATCGCGTCCCGGACGACGGCGAAGGTGTCACCGGTCGTCACCAGCAGGGTGTAGAAGCCGTCGAACCGCTCGCACAGCAGCCGCAGCGACTTCTCCAGGTCGTGCCCCTGGGCGAGCTGGTGCGCGACGAAGCGGGCGCCCACCTCGGAGTCGTTCTCGCTGTCGAAGCCGATGCCTTCGGCGCGCAGCTCGCGGCGGATGGTGGCGTGGTTGGCGAAGGAGCCGTTGTGGACGAGGCAGACGTTCTCGTCGACGGAGAACGGGTGCGCCCCTTCCGGCGTGACCGCGGACTCGGTGGCCATACGGGTGTGGGCGATGCCCTGGTGTCCGCTCGCCGCCCGCAGGCCGAACTCCTCGGCCAGCGCGTCGGGGTGGCCGACGCCCTTGAGGACGGCCAGGCCGGTGCCGCGCCCGGTGACGACCGCCGAGGGAAAGGCGTCGCGCACGGCCCGTTCCAGGTCGGACACGGTGAGAGCGGGGGAGTGGACGACGGTGCTCTGACTGACGGTGACGGCGGCGGAGCCTCGACCGACGCGCGCTGCGACCTCGTCGGCGGACACGTCCGGCGCGAGCAGGCTCACCGTCGCGTGCCCGGGCGGCGTGAGCCGGGAGTCGCCGTACAGGGCGACGCCGGCCGAGTCGGGGCCGCGCTCGGCGGCCTGGTGAAGCATTCCGGTGAGCAGTTCGCCGAGCCTCGGCTCCAGCGAGGGGTCGCGCACCTGGAGTCCTGCGATGCCGCACATGGGCATGACCTCCAAAACGTACGTAGAGGGGCTGTCAGACGGCCGTGAGGTACCGGTCGATCTCCCACGGGGAGACGGTGTTGTGCCAGCTGTAGAACTCCTCGCGTTTCAACTCCGCGTAGTAGTCGCTGACTCCGGCCGACGCGTCGACGAGGTCCAGCACCCCGCGGACGACGTCGTCGCCCTCCAGCGCGTGCACCGCGTCCAGGAGCGTGCGCGGCAGCCGCGGCCCGCCGTTCGTGACGCCCGGCTCACCCGGTTCCAGTGCCCTGGCGATCCCGTCCAGCCCGGCGGCGAGTGCGCCGGCCGCCGCGAGATAGGAGTTCGCCGAGCCGTCGCCGCCGCGCAGCTCGACTCGGTGGGTGTCGGGGACGCGCAGGAAGTGCGTACGGTCGTTGCCGCCCCAACTCGCCGTACGCGGGGCCCAGGTGGCGCCCGAGGCGGTCGTGGTGGCCCCGGTGCGCTTGTACGAGTTCACGGTGGGCGCGATCAACGCGTGCAGTGCGGGCGCGTGAGCGAGCAGACCGGCGGTGAAGCCGTAGGCCTGCGCGCTGAACCCCATTCCGTACGCGTCCTGCTCACCGGCCCCCGCCGGGAACAGCGCACGCTCACCGTCCCAGAGCGACAGGTGCAGGTGCAGTCCGCTGCCGGTGCGGTCGGTGAACGGCTTCGGCATGAACGTGGCCGTCATCCCGCGCTGTTCGGCCAGCACCTGCACGATGTACCGCAGCGTCACCACACGGTCGGCGGTGGTCAGCGCGTCCGCGTGGTGGAAGTTCTGCTCGAACTGCCCGTTGCCGTCCTCGTGGTCGCTCGCGTACGGCCCCCAGCCGAGCTGCACCATCGCGTCGGACACGGCGGTCAGGTGCTCGTACATCCGGGTCAGCCCGCGTGCGTCGTAGCAGGGTTGGGCGGCGTCGTCGAGACGGTCGGCCGTGGTGAGGGTGCCGTCGGCGCCGCGCTGCACGAGGAAGTACTCCACCTCGGCGCCGCTGACCAGCCCGGTGCCCTGGGCCGCCGCCTTCTCGGCGAGCGTGCGCAGGATGACCCGGGGCGCGAAGGCGTAGGGGCGCCCTTCGACGTACGGATCGCAGTGCACCATGCCCAGTCCGGGCCGGACGAAGGTGAGCGGAACGTAGGACGAGAGGTCCGGGATCGCCACCACGTCCGGGTCGCGCGGACGCTGACCCATGGCCCCGGCGGCGTATCCGGCGAAGCCCACGCCCTCGCCCTCCAGCGCGTCCGCGGCCTCGACGGGCACGAGCTTCGCACAGGGCTTGCCGGTCAGGGTGGTGAAGGTGGCGAGGAGGAACCGCACGCCGTCCGCCTTGGCCAGGGACGCGAGCGACTGCGTGGTGGAGAGGGCCGGTGCGGACTTCAGCGGAACGGACACGACGGCTCCCGAATCATAGATGCGTTTACTGTCATGACTCAAAGTCTCACTGTAGTAAACGCGTGTGACGTGTCGCACCGGTTGCCGTCCTGTAAACGGCGCTACGTCTACTGCTGTGCATGTGACCGATATCCTGTGCCCATGAGTGTGCGTGACGCAGGCCCCTTCGATCGGCGCAGTCTTCGCGAACGGTGCATTGCCTACCTACGCGATCAGATCGTTTCGGGGGCGCTGCAACCCGGTGAGCATGTCCGGGAGGTCCAGCTCAGCGACACTCTGGGGGTGAGCCGGGGAACCCTGCGGGAAGCTCTGCGCCCGCTGGAGGCCGAGGGCCTGCTCGTCAACGAGGGCAACGGGCGCATGCGGGTGCGCAAACTCAGCCCCCAGGAGATCGCCGAGGTCTTCGAAGTACGTACGGCGCTGGAGATCCTGGCAGCCACCAAACTCGCCGAAAGCCCGCGGCGTGCGGAGTACGCGGACGCGCTGGAGCAGAAGATCGGGCGGCTGCGGGAACCCGACCTCGGATTCAGCGAGCGCATCGAGACCGACCTCGGCTTCCACGCTCTGCTGTGCGAGTTGACGGGCAACGGCACGCTGAGTCGGTCGTGGCTCCAGCTGACCAGCCAGATCCGCATGATGATCATTGCCGCCGGTCCGGACCGGGCGGTCGGCAGGATGCGTTACGAGGAGCACCTGCCGATCGTCGCTGCCATCCGCACCGGGGACGCACAGGCCGTCCGGGAGACGCTCACCGGCCACATGGGTGACTTCACCCGCCGTTACGTCGGCGACGCGCACGCCCGGACGACCGGGGAGGCCTCAGCGCACGCTTCGTAGCGTGGCGAAGAAGACCCTCTTCGTTTCGGTGCTGACACCCCAGTTGACCGGCACGGCCTGGTAGCCGTTCTCGTAGTCACCGAGCGTCGGCTGCGGTGGGTCGGTGGTGACGGAACCCGGGTCGAAGTAGCCCCATGAGGCGCCGGCGGCCAGAGCCGCCTTCATGTGGTTGTCCGGCTTGTCGAAGTCGAAGTGGTCGTCCTCGTTGAACATGATGGGCTTGGGGGTGTAGCCCGGCGTGGCCTTGATCTCCTCCACCATCTCCCGCAGCCGGTCCGGTGCCGGGGTGCCGTTCCCGTGGATCAGGACGAAGTCCGCCTCGGTCACGACCCGTTCGGTGATGATGGGCGGGTGGGCGAGGAAACTCGTGCT
The DNA here is from genome assembly GCF_004337435.2 of Streptomyces sp. KM273126. NCBI lineage: Bacteria > Bacillati > Actinomycetota > Actinomycetes > Kitasatosporales > Streptomycetaceae > Streptomyces > Streptomyces sp. KM273126. Next base: position 2,519,135 of record NZ_SJXB02000002.1, read on the forward strand.
CACGAGCAGCCTGCGGCCCTCGTACGTGACGGACTTGGCGAGTGCGATCAGTTCGTGGACGCGCTCGGCCTTGATCAGGCTGTGCTGGTAGTGCTTGTGCCAGTTCACCTCGTTGGCGATCTCCAGCAGTACATGCCGCCAGCCCGACCGGAGCACCCATGTGCAGACTTCGGTGACGGCCCGGTGGATGGCCGGTTCGTCGCGCAGCCGGTGATCCTGGCCGTGGTAGAAGACGTCCAGGATGACGACGAGTCCGAGCCGGTCGGCCTCCTCCAGGATCCTTCCCAGGCGCTCGCGGTACCCCTCCTGCAAGGCGCCCTCCGCCGTGAAACCGGCGTTGTCCCAGGGCTGTTCGGTGCTGTATCCCTGAGGACTGCCGCCCTGGACTCCGATGGTGAAGGCGTCGAGGCCGTCCGCCTTCCACTGCGGCATGGCGGCGAGGAACTCGCGGGTGTTGCGATCCGCGTCCCAGACCCCGGTGTCGGGGTACGCCCACCGGTGAACGGTCTCGGGGTTCGCGTCGTCGAACGCTCCGTTGATCATGCGGCTGTTCAGCAGCAGCCCGTCGAGCGGGATACCGTCGAGCGTACGACCCTGGTTGACGATCCGTCCGTCGACGACGAAGTCCGTTCCCCGGATCTCGATCGAGGTCATGTGGGTCTCTCCTTACGCGGAAATGACCGGCCTGGCGGTGTGCCGGCCGTGGGCCGCGACGACCAGGCGCGCGGCGGGTGCGGCGATCAGCAGGGCACTGACCGGCTGGACGAAGACGCAGCAGGCGGCGATCAGGGCGACGACAGTGGTGAGGCCGGCCGCTGCCGGCTGTACGACGATCCGCTCGACCGTCCGCCGGTAGGTCTCCCGGACGCCAGTGGTCTCGTCGGCGAGGGACGGGATCACGTTCGTGGTGAACACCAGGAAGGGGACGACGACCGCTACCAGCGCGGCGGTGGCGTACGGCCGCTGTTCCCCCATGTGCGGCACGATCACGAGGTTCACCGCCAGCAGCGCGGCGGCCGGCAGGAGGGGCACGGCGGCCACGGTGCCCGCGCGCGCGGAGCGTCGTACGTGGGAGAGGAACGTCGAGCAGACCGGGCCCTCGTCACCCTGGGCCCATCCGCGCACCGTCGCCACGAGGGCGGCGGTGGCGGCCGGCGCCGTGACCAGCAGCGCCGTGCCGACCGTCCACAGCAGACTCAGCAGCGAGTACCGGCACATGGTGTCGAGCGCCTCGTACACGCGACCGGACCACCACGCCCGGTGGGGCGGCCGGTTCATCCCTTCATCCCCGAGGTGGAGATGCCGTCCACGATCAGCCGCTGGAAGATCAGGAACAGGACGAGGGTGGGCAGCAGCGACAGGACGCTCATGGCGAACATGGGGCCGAACTCCGACTGCCCGGTGCCGTCGATGAACTGACGCAAGGCCAGGGGCACCGTGTACAGCTGTGATTCCGAGATGTAGATGAGCTGGGAGAAGAAGTCGTTGTACGTCCACAGGAAGGTGAAGATCGCCGTGGTGACCAGCGCCGGTGTCAGCAGCGGCAGAATCACCTTCAGATAGATCTTGCCCGGATTGCACCCGTCGAGCGCCGCGGCGTCGTCCAGGTCGCGCGGAATGCCGCGGATGAACTGCACCATCAGGAAGATGAAGAAGGCGTCGACGGCGAAGAACTTCGGCAGGATCAGCGGAAGGTAGGTGTTCACCCAGCCGAGATAGTGGAACAGGATGTACTGGGGAATGATCGTCACCTGCGCAGGCAGCATGATGGTGACCATCATGAGAGCGAACGCCGTGCGCTTGAACCTGAATTCCAGGCGGGCGAAGGCGAACGCGGCAAGGGAGCAGGAGACGATGTTTCCCACGACCGCGCCGAGGCTCACCACGACGGAGTTCAGCAGCGGACGCCCGAAGGTACTGCCGTCGGCGCTGGTCCAGCCGTTGACGTAGTTGCTGAGGTCCCAGCTGCGCGGCAGCAGGCCGACCGAACCGAAGATCTCGTCGGCGGGCTTCAGGGACGCCGACAGCAGCCACACCAGGGGATAGAGCATCGCGACGACGCCCACCGTGAGCACGACGTAGAGCACTGCCCTGGTGGCGCGCCGACCGGCGGTTGAGGGACGGGACGCGGGCACCGTCTCAGGAGGAGGCGTGCCTTTGCCGACGAGTTGAGTGATGGTTGTCATGGCGCACTCTCACTGTTCATCGGAGTAGTGGACCCAGTAGCGGCTGAGCCAGAAGTTGACCGCGGTCACCGCCCCGATGATGACGAGCAGGACCCAGGCCATGGCGGCTGCATAGCCCATCTGGAAGTTGCTGAACGCGGCCTGGTACAGGTACAGGGTGTAGACGAGCATCGAGTTGCCCGGTCCTCCCTGGCCGCCGCCGATGATGAAGGCCGAGCCGAACACCTGGAACGCGCTGATGATCTGCAGGATCAGGTTGAAGAAGACGATGGGCGTCAGCATCGGCAGGGTGATGGCGAAGAACTTCCGCACGGTGCCGGCACCGTCGAGGGAGGCGGACTCATACAGCTCCGCGGGAATCTGCCGGAGCCCCGCCAGGAAGATGATCATCGGTGAGCCGAATTCCCAGGCCCGCAACAGGACCAGCGTGCCCAGCGACCAGTCGGGATCGCCGATCCAGCTCGTCGTGGAGTGGATGCCGATCATTCCGAGGATGTTGTTGAAGAGCCCGTTGGCGCCGAAGATCTCCCGCCACAGGATGGCGATGGCGACGCTGGAGCCGAAGAGGCTGGGCAGGTAGTACAGGGCCCGCCACACGCTCATGCCCCTGATACCGCGGTTGAGGACAGAGGCCAGCAACAGAGCGAAAGTGAGTTGCAACGGCACCGCGACGGCCACGTAGACGCCGGTGACCAGCACCGACTGCCGCCACAGCGGGTCAGCGGTGAACATCTTCGTGTAGTTCTCCACGCCGGCCCACTGCGGTGCGGAGAGCAGGTCGTAGTTGGTGAACGACAGATACAGCGAGGCGAGGAGAGGGCCCGCCGTCAACAGCGCGAGTCCCACGATCCAGGGGCTGAGGAACAGCAGTGCCCACTTGCCCTGGGGGCGTCGGCGTTCTGTTGCTCTGGCGGCCCTCACGGTGGTCGGGGCTCTGCGGTCGAGCCCGGACGTCATGGTCACGAGAGGAATCCTTCGGCTTGCGAGAAGAAGCTATCGGTTCCCGAGGAGATCGACTGCTGGCCGGTGGCGACGCTCTGGCCGGCCGTCACGAAGGCCGTCATGACCTGGGGGGAACCGCTCGGGAACTCCTCCGCGAGGGAGGGGACCGGCTGGGCGAACTCCTTGGAGACGAGTTCGACGTAGTCGATGAAGACCCGGTCGACCTTGTTGAACTCGATGACCTTGCGGAGTTCCAGGTTGGGCGGCGCAGCGAACTCGGCCTGGAGGATCCTCGCGGCCTGCTCGTCGTTCAGCATGAAGCCGAGCAGGGCGGCAGCGTCCGCCGGGTGGCTGGAGCGGGCGTTGACCGCGGCCCAGTTGGAGGCCCGGACGAAGAGGCCGGACTTCGAGGCGCTGACCATCGGTATGGTGCTGACGGCGAGTTCGTTCTTCGTCAGGGCCTGGAAACCGCTGAGGACGTTCGGGTAGATGAAGAAGTTCGGCGCCTTGCCCGTCACCAGCAGCGAGTTGCCGAAGCCGCCGGTGGCGGTCTGCACGGTGAGGTCCCCGGGCGGGGCGGCGCCGCTCTTGCGCAGCTCGGCCCAGATCGCGAACCAGGCCTCCAGGTCGGCCTTCGAGAAGCCGAGCTTGCCGTCCTTGTAGAGCTCCTTGCCACGCTGACGGACGAAGACCTGAAAGCCGTTGAAGTCGGCGCTGTTGTCGATGGTGCCGTAGAGGCGGCCCTTCGCCTTCTTCTTGACGTCGTTGGCGAAGGTGATGAAGTCGTCCCAGGTGTGGCCGGGCTCGGGGAGCGACATTCCGAGATCGGCCAGCGCCGTCTTGTCCCAGATCACACCGTAGGCGTTGTCGCCGAGCGGAAGGGCCACGCGCTTGCCGTCGATGACACCGCCGGAGGAGGACTCCTTGTCGACGTGCGACAGGTCCAGGACCTTGGGGCCGTAGCGGTCGAGGGGGGCGAGGGCGTTCTTCGACGCGTACTGCGCGACGCTGTTGTGGAACAGCGCCACGACGTCGGCCGCCGCGCCGCCGGCGATCTGGGTGGCCAGCTTCTGCGCGTAGGCCTCGTTGGCGAGCAGTTCCAGGCCGACTTTGCCGCCGTTCTTCTTGGCGTACAGCTTGAAGACCTGCTGGAGCTTGTGCTGCCGCGTGTTCGAGCCGTATGCCGACATGGTCAGCGAGACGTTGCCCTGGGGCGTGGCCGAGGTGGACTGCGGGCCGGGGGAGGTGCCGCACCCGGCCAGGGACAGGGTGGCTGCGCCGGCCGCTGCGACGCCGAGGCCCAGGAAGGAGCGGCGGGAGGGCCCTTGAGTGATGTCGTGCATGTGCGTGCCTTTCCTCATTGAAAGGTGGGGGAGAGCGGGGAGGGGTGGTGGGAGATGAAGGGCGAGGGGTGGTGGGAGATGAAGGGGGAGGGGTGGTGGGAGGAGATGGAGGTGGGACGGCGAGGTCAGGCGAGGCTCAGAAGCCTTCCATTCGGTGCGGCACGTAGTGCGCTTCGAGCGTGCTCATCTCTTCGGCGTCGAGGGTGAGGTCGACGGCCGCCACGGCGTCGTCGAGGTGGTGGGGCTTGGTGGCGCCGACGATCGGTGAGGTGACGACCGGGCGGTGCATCACCCAGGCCAGGGCGATCTGGGCCCGGGTGACGCCTCGGGCCTCGGCGAGTGCCGCGACCTGGTCGCTGATCTTCCGGTCCTCGGCCTCGGCCTGCTGGTACAACGTCTTGCCGAGGGGGTCGGTCTTGATCCTTTCGGCGGCCTCGTCCCAGGCCCGGGTGAGCTTTCCTCGGGCCAGCGGGCTCCACGGAAGCAGCCCGACGCCCTGGTCCAGGCAGAACGGGTGCAGTTCGCGCTCATCTTCCCGCGTCAGCAGGTTGTACTGGGTCTGCATGGAGACGAAGGGCGTCCAGCCGCCGAGCCGGGCGGTGTACTGGGCCTTGGCGAACTGCCAGGCGTACATCGACGAAGCGCCGATGTAGCGGGCCTTGCCTGCCTTGACGACATCGTGCAGGGCCTCCATCGTCTCCTCGATCGGGACGGTGTCGTCCCACCGGTGGATCTGGTAGAGGTCGACATGGTCGGTCCGCAGGCGGCGAAGGCTGGCGTCGATCTGTTCCATGATGTGCCGGCGGGAGAGCCCGCCGCCGTTCGGGCCGGGACGCATCACACCGTGGACCTTGGTGGCGATGACGACCTCCTCACGGCGTGCGAAGTCGCGTATGCAGCGGCCGAGGATCTCCTCGCTGTGGCCGAGGGAGTAGATGTTGGCCGTGTCGAAGGTGTTGACCCCGAGGTCGAGGGCGCGCTTGATGAACTCGCGACTCGGCTCCTCGGGCAGGGTCCACCCGTGTGCTCCCCGGTCGGGGTCGCCGTAGCTCATGCAGCCGAGAGTGACGGCGGAGACTTCGAGCCCGCTGGCACCCAGCTTCAGGTACTTCATGTCAGTGCGGCTCCTTCTGGAACATGCGGATGACGCTGGAATCGTCGTCGCGGCCCAGCCCCTGGTGGCTGGCGCGGGAGAACAGTTCGGCGGCCTGCTCGGTCAAGGGAGTCACAGCACCCGCTTCCCGGGCCGCGGCGAGGACGAGGGACGAGTCCTTGACGAAGATGTCGATCGCGCTGCGGACCGGCGTGGTGCCGTCCTTCAGCATCCGCGGCCCGCGGTCGCTCAGCATGAACGAGGAGGCGGCACCGGACTCGATCGTGGCGAGCACCTGCTCCGGGTCGAGGCCGAGCGCACGCGCGAACTGCAGGGCCTCGCCCGCCGCCGCCAGGTGCACGGAACACAGCAGCTGGTTGACGAGTTTCACCGCCTGCCCGTCGCCGACCCGGTCACCGCAGTGGGCGATCCTCGCGGCCATGAGCTCCAGCAGCGGCCGGACCTCGTCGAGTACCTCGGGCGCGGCGCCCGCGAGCACGGTCAGTTCGCCGGTCACGGCCCGGACGGCTCCCCCGGTGACCGGCGCGTCCACCACCCGGGCACCGAGGGCTTCGAGACGCAGGCCTGCGTCGACCACGCAGTCGACACCGACCGAGCTCATCAGTACCACGGTGGTGCGCGCCGCGAGGCCGGCATGGACGCCGTCCTCGCCGAACAGGGCCTGCTCCAGCTGGGCCGGCGTGGCCACCATCACGACGGCCGTGTCGGCGCCGCGGACCGCTTCGGCGGCGCTGCCGGCGACGCAGGCGCCCTCGGCGGCGAGCTCGGCTGTGCGGGCGGAGTCCGGGTCGAACACCGTCACGGGATGCCGGCGCATCACCAGCCTGGCCATCGGCATCCCCATGGCCCCGACTCCGACGAACGCGACCCTCACGCGGCCTCCCCGTTCTTCGGGGCGAGTGCGGCTGCCAGGTGGTTCAGGGCGGATCCCACTTCTTCTTCCTTCGAGGAGAACGGGCTGTTGTGTGTCTCCAACTCCAGGACGAGCGGCCCCTGGTAGCCGACCGCTGTCGCCCCGGTCAGGACGCGGGCGAAGTCGATGTCGCCCAGGCCCATCGGCCGTCTGATGTCCCCGGGGACGGCATCGCGCAGATGGATCGTGGACACCCGGTCGGCGAACCGGGGGAACAACTCTGCGGGGTCCTCGCCGGCGGCACGGACGTGGGAGACGTCCCAGGCCTGGGTGATGCCGGGCGCCAGTGCGGCCAGCAGTTCGTCCGTGCGCGTCATCGTGTTGACCAGCCGCAGGTAGTGGGGCGCCTCGACGGTCAGCTCCACGGCCACCTCGCGGGCCCGGTCCAGCACGGGCTCCAGCCCGGCAGCCACCCGTTTCAGCTGCTCCTCGGCCGGCACTCCGGAGTCCTCCGGCTCGCCGCAGGTGAGCACCAGACGTTGACTTCGCGCGTCGGCACAGAAGTCGAGCAGCCGGTACATCGCCTCGCGTATCGCCGTGTGGTCGGCACCGCTGTTGAAGGACCCGGGATCGGCGTTGACGCCGGTGACGGTCAGGGACGCCGCCCGGACCCGGGCCGCGACGGCGGACAGCTCGGCGGCTGTGCCGGTGGGCGGAACGTGCTCGCACAGTCCGGCAAGGGCGCCCAGATCGACCTGACGGAAGCCGAGGCCGGCGATGGTGTCGAGTGCTCGCGGCAGTTCACGGTCGCGGAAGGTGATGGTGGAACAGGACAAGGGTGGCAACGTCGGCATGACTCATCCGGTCTCTCAGTCGCGGGGGGAAGGAAGCTGTTCCGGTGCCGGCGGAGTGGGCTGGGCGTCGCCCTCGTAGCGGCGGGAGAAGTCAGCCATGTGCGCCGAGACGACCGTGGCCACGTGTACGGGATCTCCGGTCTCGATCGCGTCGACGATCGCGACGTGGTCCGCGTAGCGCATCCGGTCCGTCGCCCGGGCAGGGCCGGCCGCAATGATGATCATCTCGATCTGGCCGATCAGACGGCCCCACACGGCGCTGAGGGTGTCGTTACCCGTCAGCTCGCAGAGCCTTGAGTGAAAGGCCAGGTCCAGTTCGATCTGCGCCCCGAAGGACAGCCCCGGGCCCTTCAGCGGCTCAAGCAGTCCGCGCAGTTCGGCGGCGCTCTCGGCACGGTCCGCACGCTGCGTCAGCTTGGTCGCGGCCAGCACTTCCAGCGCCTCGCGGACTTCGAAGACCTCGCAGATCTCCTGCCGGGAGAGCTCCCGGACGTGCATGTGTCCACGGCCGTCGCTGATGATCAGGCCTTCGACCTCCAGCGGGCGCAGGGACTCCCGCAGGGTTCCGCGGCTCACCCCCAACTCGCCGCTGAGCGTCACCTCCACGATGTGTTCGCCGGGGCGCAGAACGCCCGAAATGATCTGTTCTCGCACATAAGCGGTGCAGCGCTCCCGCAGTGTGCCGCGGCCGAGTGTGGCCTGAACACCGTTGGTCATGGCGAGAACCGTAACTGTTGACATTTTTTTGTCAACAGTTACGGTGACGAAACATCAACGCCGAGGAACGGACGGAGATGAGGGGTACGTGACGCGTCTGTGGAATGCGCCGGACGACTTTCCCGACGAGATGCTCGCCGGTTTCACCGCAGCGAGTGGCCGGTGGGTACGGCAGGTGCCAGGTGGTGTGGTGCGCTCGACGCGGGACCCGCGGCCGACGGTGTCGGTGGTCGTCGGCGGGGGATCGGGCCACTACCCGGCCTTCGCGGGGCTCGTCGGTCCCGGATTGGCACACGGTGCCGCTGTGGGGAATCCGTTCTCCTCGCCGTCCGCCCGCCAGGTCGAGTCGGTGGCGCGGGCCGCCGACCAGGGCCGGGGAGTCCTGATGTGCTACGGAAACTACGCCGGCGACGTCCTGCATTTCGGGGAGGCGGAGGCCGCGGTCCGAGCCGACGGCATCGACTGCCGTACGGTGCGGGTGACCGACGACATCTTCAGCGCCCCGGCCGGCCGAGCGGAACAACGGCGCGGCATCGCGGGCGACTTCACCGTCTTCAAGATCGCCGGGGCCGCCGCGGCGGCCGGACACGACATGGACACGGTGGAGGCCCTGACTCGGCGGGCGAACGCGCGCACCCGGTCGATGGGTGTGGCGTTCTCCGGTTGCAGGCTGCCGGGCGCCACCGAGCCGCTGTTCACCGTCCCCGAGGGACGGATGGCCATCGGTCTGGGAATTCACGGAGAACCGGGCATCGCCGAGGTGGACATGCCGACCGCGGACGGCCTCGCCGAGCTGTTCGTCGAGCGCCTGCTCTCCGCGGAAGAGATGCCGCTACCGGACGGACCGCGCGGTGCCCGGGTGGTCGCCCTGCTCAACGGCCTCGGTTCGGTGAAGTACGAGGAGCTGTACGTCGTCTACCGACGCGTCGCCGAACTTCTCGATGCCGCCGGGGTGACCGTGGCCGACCCCCATGTCGGTGAGTACTGCACCAGCTTCGACATGGCGGGGGTCTCCTTGACCCTGCTGTGGCTCGACGACGAACTGGAGCGACTGTGGTCCGCGCCGGCCGACGCACCAGCGTTCCGGACCGGGAGTGTGGACACTTCCCTGCTGCTACCCGCCCAGATCGCACCGGACGCCGAGAGCGGGAGTGAGCCACTGCCGGAGTCGAGCCGGGCCTCCCGTCGGCTCGCGGCCAGGATCGTCACGACCCTCGACGCCTCCCATACGGCCATCGACGCCGCGGCCGAGGAACTCGGCCGCATCGACGCGGTGGCCGGTGACGGCGACCACGGTGTCGGCATGCGGCGCGGCACCCGCGCGGCGGCCCGCGCCGCGACGGAGGTGGCCGCGCGGGGCGCGGGCGCTCTGACGACGCTGCACGCCGCTGCCGACGCCTGGTCGGACAAGGCCGGTGGCACGTCGGGCGCGATCTGGGCCGTCATCCTGCGTGCCGTCGGACGCGAACTGGGCGACGACCGGGAGCCCACCCGGGAGGACCTCGTCCGCGGACTGAACCGCGCAGTCGAAGAGGTCACCTCCTACGGCAAGGCCGCAGTGGGCGACAAGACGCTGGTCGACGCGCTCGTGCCGCTCGCGGACACCTTCGCCGCTGCCGTGGGAGCCGGCACGGACCCGACCGCCGCGTGGTCACAGGCGGCCGCCGCCGCGGAGACCGCAGCCCAGGCGACCGCCGACCTGCTCCCTCACCGCGGCCGGGCCAGAACCCACGGCGAACGGTCCCTGGGCACCCCGGATCCCGGAGCTGTCTCCCTCGCGGCCCTCGCCCGGGTCGTCGAGCAGTCGTTCTCCACCGTCGGCTGACCGCCGTACCGACCAGCCCTTCAACGAACGGACTTCGCACCATGACCGCCTGGCGTCTCGTCGTCGGCTCCGACGACGCAGGATACGAGTACAAACAGCGCATCAAAGCCGATCTCCAGAACAACCCTGACGTGGCCGAGGTCGTGGACGTCGGTGTCGACGCCGATGGGCACACCCACTATCCGACCGTGGCCATCCAGGCCGCCGAGATGATCGCGAGCGGGGAGGCCGACCGGGCGATCCTGGTCTGCGGGACGGGGCTCGGAGTGGCCATCGCCGCGAACAAGGTGAAGGGTGTGCGGGCGGTCACCGCCCACGACAGCTACTCCGTCGAGCGGTCCGTACTCTCCAACAACGCGCAGATCCTGTGCATGGGACAACGCGTGGTCGGTATCGAACTCGCCCGGAAACTGGCCGGGGAGTGGCTCGCTCTCCGGTTCGACGAGTCCAGCCCGTCGATGGCGAAAGTCGCCGAGATCCACAACTACGAAGCCTCATAGCCTGGTCGAGGCTTGCCTCAAGGCCGGATGACGAACCACCCCGGGGTTGTCAGAGCTCCCAGTCGGTGGCTGTGAGCCGGGACCGCCGGGGTGCCGTCCCCCCGGCGGGGCCGATCAGCTGAAGTCCTGCCGTACCCGTTCCCGATGCCCCTCCACCGCGTCGGCGTAGGCGCGGGCTTGAGGGATCTGCCAGTAGGGCCCGCCGTTGTAGCGGGACGCGAGCTCTGCTTTCTGGGCATCGGTCATCTGCTCAGAGGGAACGTCGGCGAACGAACTCTGAGCCTTGAGATCCGCCATGTACTTGGTGGCGATCAGCAGGTTCTGGGTGGGGTCCTCGAGCGCTCCGCGGATCTCGTCGCGCTGGTCGGTGGTGAGGTTGGCGGGCTCGTAGCCGAGCGTCTCGGCTGCGCGACGGATCTGGACCGCCATGGGCCCGTACGAGGTGTTGTCCCGATCTCCGCCCAGAGGGCCGGGCAGGTTCTCCGGAACGAGAGGACTGAGGACGTTCTCCGCCACGACGCGGGACATTTCCACCTGCCGGTCGATGGCGTAGGGCGTGCCCCCCACCTCCTGCATCGCGATCGCCGCGACCACGTCCGGCGGCAGACCGTACACCTTGGCCGTCTCCTTGATCGCCGCCCGGTTCTCCAGGACCCACTCCCTCTTGTCGCCGATCGCGTCCGTGAGCCACGAACTCCTCACCTCCGGCATGCCCTTGGCATGAGTGCGCAGGTCCCGGAGCAGGACGGAGACCGTGGCATCCGGCCCCGTCAAGGTGCCGGCCTTGCCCCATGGACTGCCCGGAAGACGTGTGAGCGGGTTGTCCGCGGCTTCCGCACGCTCCGCCGACAGTGCCTTGACCTTGGACAGCAGCGCCGCCGCGTCCTTGTGCGTGGTGCGGAAATCGGGGATGAGCGCCGTCGCCGCCTTCAGCGCCGCCACACAGCCCTCACGGGCAGACCGCTCGGTGTTCAAGGCCCGGGCGAAGGCAGCTTCGGCCTGGGCGTAATAGCGCTCGGCGTCCTCCCTGATCGCGTCACGATCGACGCCGAGTTCACTGACCCAGTCGAGAAAACCGGTGGTTTGCCGCATGTCCTCCCAGCGCCGCATCGGCTCCGCTGACTGCTGGGCGCGGGTGAGCGCGAAGCCCTCACCGCTCAGCACCCCGTTCAGCCGCTCCTGGGCCTCCTTGCCGTCGCGCAGGTGGGGCTTCGCGTCCGCCACCGCGTCCGCGTACTTCAACAGCGCCGACTGCGCCGCGTCGTAGCCGTCGTAGAGACCCCGGGCCACGCCCCGCACATCGCGCAGACGGGCCTCGTACGATGTCCGGGCCACGCTCTCCCACTGCACCTGCTCCGCCTTGCGCACGGACGGCTCGATGGAGTCGAGCAGATCGCGCATCCGCCGGTACTCCTGGGCGTTGCGCTCGATGAGGACCGGATCGCAGTCCTCCAGGAACTTCACGTCCGCGTAGTACACCACCATGCTCAACCCCGCTTCCCGGGCACGTAGGTGGACGAGTCCACGAAACTCCTGAGTTCCGCCGCCGTGGCCGCCTCCGTGGACGTGTACGCGTTGCCCGTGCTCCTGAGCAGGGTGGAAAGAGCGGTCAGCAGCGCCGCCAAGTCGGTCCCCTGATCCGCAGCGAACCCGGCGAAGTCGTGGACCGCTTCCGACACGTCCAGGTGCGAACGCGGTGCCCGGGCCATCGTGCCGGCATCCCCGTCGAGACGGCCCTGCTCAAGCAGACCAGCGACCTCCAGCAGGATGTGCGCGCTGCCGTCAATCGAATCGGGCGCAGCTCTGTAGCCGCCGAACGTCATGGTTCCAGCTCCCCCTGTACTGCCCCATGGCGGTACGGCTCGGTTGAATGTACGCCACCGAAACCTCAGTGCCATCGCAGGATAAGAGCAGTTGGGGAGCACAAGGACGGGTTCGCAGGGCGTGCGTCGCAGTCCCTCACGACTCCCACAAGCGGGATGAGGGGTTCCCCTCGCTCTGTCCTGGTAGGGCTCGTTTGGGTCGGTCCTGCATCTTGGGGTCGACATCGTCATGCACCGGATTCGCGAGGCACTGGAGCGCAGCGGGGTCGAGGTCGACCTGTCCTCCAAGTCGATAAGCCGGGCGAGCCGCGCTTCGCGGTGGTCGGCAATCCGCGGAACCGCCGGGTGGAGATGTTCGCCGCCACCGTACGGGCGGCCGGGCTACCCGCGCCCCGGCTGCCGGCCTGGCGTGACGTGCTGCGCGACGGCGCGCGGTTCGAGGCCGGCGAGACCGTGCGGATCGATTCGCCGGGCGAGGACGAGGAGGTGGAGCGGCTACTTCGAGGTCCCGGCGACCCCAGGCGCGTGGAGGGCATGGCCCGCTGGTACGTCCGGTTCACCGGCGCCGTCCGGGAGGTTGCTGCGACGGCGCGGGAGGCCGGCGCGGCCCTGCTGGACGGCCCGGTCGGACTGGCCGAGATGTTCGACAAGCGGTTGTGCCCCGGCGTGCTGAGCACGGCCGGGGTAACGGTCCCGCCCTCGCCGACCTCGGGGCCCGGCGCCCCGTCGGTCGACGGCTGGGACGACGTACCGGCGGCCCTGGTCGGCACCGCCGGGCTGCGGCGCGCGTTCGTGAAGCTCGCGCACGGCTCGTCGGCGTCCGGCGTGCCGGCCGTCTCGGCCGTGGCCCCGGGCCGGTTCCGTGCGGCCACCTCCGTCGAACTCACACCGGACGGCACGCTGTTCAACTCCCTGCGGGTGCGCCGGTACGACAAGGAGGCGGACATCTCACGACCGTGGACGCTCTCGCCCCGGACGGGCTGCACATCGATCTGCTGCCCGCCGCCCGATGGCGGCAGTTCGCGATCGGCGAGGTCAATGCCTTCGGCGATCTGCGGCCGCGCTTGACCGGCCTGGAGGGCAGTGGCGCCGAGGGAATGGACACCTACGCCGCCCAGGTCGCGGCCGTGACGTGCGACGCCGCGCACGGGGAGGACCCGCAAGAATCCGCGCCTGAACCGGACAGGAACAAGGCAGTCGGCAGCCACGACCTGCTGCTCGTCACCCTCTACTGGCGTCAGACAGGCAGGGCGGCAAGCCACTCGGTGAGGAGTCGGTTGACCTCGGCGGGGCGTTCTTGCTGGATCCAATGGCCGCCGCCGTCGAGGACGTGGGAGGAGACCAGGCCCGGGAGCGTAACCGGGTACGCCTTGATCGCGTCAGCCAGCCATGTCGTGGAAGCGTCCAGACTGCCCCCGATGAACAGGGACGGCTGGGTGATGGGGGCACCGTCGAAGTCGGCGAGGTCCTCCCAGTCGCGGTCCATGTTCCGGTAGCGGTTGAGCGCTCCGGTCATGCCGGTGCGTTCGAACTCCCCGGCGTAGACGTCGAGGTCCTTCTCGCTGAGCCAGGCGGGCAGCCGGCCGAGAGGGAAGCGGTCACGCAGCGTTCCGGCCCTGCCGACGAAGTGCGGATCGGGAGCGCCGGGTGCGGGCATGGTGTCGGCGGACAGGGCCGCGTAGAAGCCCGCGAGCCAGCCGCGTACATCAGGTTCGATCTCGGCCTCGGCGCGACCCGGCTCCTGAAAGTACGAGACGTAGAACTCCTCGTCCCCTCCCATCTGAGCGAAGATGTCGCTGGGGCGGGGCCCGCCGCGCGGGGTGTAGGGAACGCTCAGCAGTCCCACTGCGCGGAAGACCTCCGGCCGGAGCAGGGCGGAGTTCGCGGCGATGTTCGCGCCCCAGTCGTGGCCGATGACGACAGCAGACTCCTCGCCCAGGGCATGCACCACCGAGACGTTGTCCTCCACCAGGTCGAGCATCCGGTACGCATCCGTCGCGGCCGGTTTGGAGGAGCGGCCGTAGCCGCGGACATCGACGGCGGCGGCGCGGTACCCCGCCGCCGCGAGTACCGGCAGTTGCTGGCGCCAGGAGTACCAGGACTCCGGGAAGCCGTGTACGAGCAGCACCAGCGGCCCGGTTCCCTGCTCCGCGAGATGAATCCGGCCGCCTGGCGAGGAAACCAACCGGTGCGTGACCTCCGCGACGTGCTGCGACATACGACTCCTCCAGAACTGCTGGTCTGCTGTGCGGCAGGACGGCTCCCTGCCGCCGTTCCGCCTGCTCAATGCCGAGCATGCGGAAGACTCGGCCGAAAGGATGAGTTCGTTTGCCGATTCAGCAAGCCCGCGCCGAGTCACCAGGGAATGATGGCGAGGGCTTCCACTTCCAGCACGAGTTCCGGTCGGAAGAGCGCGGCCACCTGTACGGCCGTACTCGCCGGCGGATGCGCGGTGTCGATGTGGGCGTCGCGGACGGCCCGTACCTCCGGCAGTATGGCGACGTCGGTGACGTAGAAGGTGAGCTTGGCGACCTCGGCGAACGTCGCGCCGCCTGCCGCGAGGCAGCGCCGCAGATTCTCGAACACCTGACGGGCCTGGGCAGCGGCGTCGCCCTCCCCGACCACGTTTCCCTTTTCGTCCAGCGCCACCTGCCCGGAGACAACGACCAGCCGGCCTTCGCCCACCACCACATGGCTGTAGCCGTTCCCCGGCGCGACCCCGTCAGGCGGAATGTGGGTGAGCATGGTCCCGTCGGACTCATCTGACACGGGCGTTCTCCTCAATGAGCTTGTAGGGGTCGGGATTCACGCCGGGATCGTTTCATGAGGGTGTCTCGGGCATCGAGTCATTTGTAGAGCTCACGAAACACAGATTCCGCAGGAGGGTCGTCGTCAGGCGAGCTGTGTCACGAGCGGCGACTGTTGTCGCGGCGTAGACGGCTCGTCGGGCTCCAGTTGCGGCCCGGCGGTACGCATCGCAGGCTGCTTCCATGGACCGCACCCCGGAAGACAGAGTGCTGCCCATCCTGGTGACGGGCGCGGCGGGCAGCGTTGGCGGCGTCGGACGATCCGTGGTCGAGGGCCTTCGGCGACGGGGCCTGCCCGTCCGGGCCATGGTGCATCGCGATGACGAGCGGGCGGATGCGCTGCGTGCGACGGGCGCCGAGGTCGTCGTCGGAGACCTGACGCGCGCGGGCGACGTCGACGAGGCCCTGGCCGGTTGCGGACGTATGTACTTCGGCATGGGCGTGTCCGCTCAGTATCTGGAGGCTGCCCTGACGACGGTGGCCGTCGCACGCGAGTACGGACGCCTGGAAGTGTTCGTGAACATGTCGCAGCTGACTGTCGCCGAGATGGACCTCAAGAGCACCTCCGAGTCGGTGCAGCAGCGGCAGCAGTGGCTGGTGGAGCAGGTGCTCAGCTGGTCAGGTCTGCCCACCGTCCAGATCAGGCCCACTGTGTTCATGGAGAACCCGCTGTTCCGTGTCGGCTTCTCCTCGATCGCGAAGTCCGGAAGTATCAGACTGCCCTTCGGCCGGGCGAAAACCTCCCCTGTGGCGGCCGGGGACGTCGCCGCGGTCGTGGAGGAGATCCTGGCCGGTCCCGCATCGCACATCGGCAGGATCTACGAGCTGACCGGCCGACGCTCGGAGGACATCGCCGCTATGGCGTCGGAGGTATCCGAAGCTCTCGGCCGACCGGTCAGCTACACCGACGTCCCCATGCAGAAATGGATCGACGACGATCTCAGGCCGTCGGGGCTGCCGGACCACGTCTTCCAGCACATCTCCACCATGGCTCGCCTTCATTCGGAGAATCGCTACGACCGCAAGGCGGAAGGGGTCGAGCAGGTCATCGGTCGACCTCCTACCGGGGTGGCCGACTACGTCCGTCAGAACCCCAGCCTGTTCAGCTCCTGAAGCGGGGTCGACTCCTGAAGCGGGGTCGAAACGCAGTACGAAACCCTCGTTCCGCAGTGCACTCGGCGGAGAGTAACTGGGGCTGCAGGACATCGTCTGCCGCCTGGGCCAGGACCCGCACAGACCAGCGCGCACGAGGAGAATCATGAACCGTCGTGTCGTCTACACCCGGGGCGGGTTGCCCGCCGACGTCCTGACCGTCATCGAGGAGCCGGAGCCGGCGGGGCCCGAGCGCGGCCAGGTCCTCATCCGCACCACGGCCTTCACGGTGCATCCCGGTGATCTCCAGGCCGTCGAGGCCCACCCGGGGAAGGCCGCACAGCCGGTTCCGGCCGGCCTGGAGGCCACCGGCGTGGTCGAGGCGATCGGCCCGGGAGCGCGCGTCGCGCCAGGTGTCGAGGTCGGTGGCCGCGTAACGGTCTTCCCCCAGCCGGGGGCGTGGTCCCAGTGGATCGTGACGGACGCCGAGGCGGTCTTCGCCGTACCGGACGAGTTGTCGGACGAGGTCGCCGCGCAGATGCTGGCGAACCCGCTCACCGCGGTGATGCTGCGCCGTGAGGCGCAGGAGCACATGGCTGTCGGATATGACGGTCTTCTCGTGCAGACCGCCGCGGGCTCCTCGGTCGGGCGGCTGCTGACGGGCGTGTGCCAGTTTCACAACCTGGCGCTCGTCAACGTCGTCCGCAGCGACCGCGGTGCCGCGGAGCTGCGCAAGCGGTTCCCCGACGTGCCGGTCGTGTCGACAGCACATCAGGGCTGGGCCGACGAGGTCCGCAGGGCGGCCGGCGGCCGACCGGTGAGTGTGGCCTTCGACCCGATCGGCGGCAAGCTGGCGGAAAGCCTTCTGGACCTGTTGGCGCCGGGCGGGAAACTGATCAGTTACGGGCTGATCGCCGACGAGCCGATCTCGCTGCACGCGTCGACGCTGCTGAACAAGTCGCTGACGCTCCGGGGCAGGAGCATCGGCCGGTGGCTGTCCGAGGCCTCCGCCGAGAGGCGGGCATCCGACGTGGCCACCGCGAAGCAGATCGCGCTGGCGCTCAAGGACCAGTTCGAGGTGGCCGCCACGTACGGTCTTGGCGAGCTGGCCGACGCGGTGGAGCACGCGGTACGGCCCGGCAAGGTCGGCCTCGTTCTCGTCCGCCCCTGACAGCCGCCGGAAGGCCGGGGCTTGATGTGACCGCCGACTGCGCGGGCGGGCAGCCGTCAATGGATGCGCGGAGCCCTGCCTGGGCGAGGCGGTGCGGCGGCCGCTGTCGAGGACCGTGCCGACGGCGCGGACCACGGCAGTTCGCGCACGTCCTCCGAGCGGCGACACCCTGACACTTCCCCGGCGGTGGCCGCCTCGCCCCGATATGGCCCGGCGTGCCGTAAGTGAACGTTGGGTTCCCCTGTCGTCCCGACTTCTACGTTCGTATACCGGTCTGTCGACGCGATGGACGGGAGCCCGACGGCCGCCTGCCGTACGGCCATTGGCGTGCCCGGGCGTCGCGGGGCTTGTGCCTGTGTTCCCAGCCGGCAGGGCGGACAGCGGGGTTACTTCTGGCGAACGGTTGGGAAACGGTTGCCGGATGGAACGCTCAACATCTTGCTGTGAGTGTGTCTACGCGCGTATCTTTCCAGCCGACTTCCGGGTTGTCCCACTCCTCCCACATATCAGCCACACCCCCTTTACAACACCCTCTGCAAGAGAGAGCTCCACGTGTCCTCACGCATACCCCCGGCCCTGCGTGGCAGAAGCGCCAAGGCCGTCCTCATCGCGCTTCCTGTCGGTCTCACCGGTTCGCTCATCGCCCTCCCCTTCGCCGCCGAGGCGGCCCCGTCCTCCGACGCCGTGATCTCCGAGGTCTACGGCGGTGGCGGCAACTCCGGTGCGTCCCTCACCCATGACTTCATCGAGCTGGGCAATGCCGGGAACGCGTCGTTCGACCTCAGTGGCTGGTCCGTGCAGTACCTCAGCGGCTCGCCCACCTCCACCTCCAAGTGGCAGGTCACCCCGCTCTCCGGTGCTGTTCCCGCGGGCGGCAAGTACCTCATCCAGGAGGCCAAGGGCGCCGGCGGCGACACCGCCCTGCCGACCCCCGACGCCACCGGCACCATCGCCATGTCGGCGGCCAGCGGCACCGTGGCGCTGGTCCACTCGACCACCGCGCTCACCTGCCTGACCGCCGCCGACTGCGCGGCCGACGGCACCGTCAAGGACCTGGTCGGCTTCGGCACCGCCGTGGTCCGTGAGGGCAGCCCCGCCACCGGCGCCGGCAACACCACCTCCGTCTCCCGCGACGCCAAGTTCACGGACACCGACGACAACTCGGCGGACTTCACCGGCTCCGCTCCGAGCCCCAGCAGCAGCACGGGTGAGAGCGGTGGCGGCGACCCGTCGCCCACGCCCACCCCGACGCCCACCGACACCACCCCGGGCCCGCTGCGCATCCACGACATCCAGGGCGCGACCCGGCTCTCCCCGGAGAACGGCCAGACCGTCACCAACGTGCCCGGCGTGGTGACCGCCGTACGCAGCACCGGCTCGAAGGGCTACTGGATCCAGGACCCGGACGCCGACAACAACCCGGCCACCAGCGAGGCCATCTTCGTCTTCACCGGCTCCGCCACCCCCCTGGTCAAGGTCGGCGACTCGGTGGTCGTCTCCGGCAAGATCAGCGAGTACTACCCCGGCGGCAAGACCAGCGGCACGCAGTCCGTCACCGAGCTGACCGGCCCGACGGCGAGCGTGCTGTCCTCCGGCAACAAGCTGCCGGCGGCCGAGGTCATCGACGCGGCCACGATCCCCGACGCCTACGCGCCGAAGGTCGAGGGCGGCAACATCGAGTCCCAGCAGCTGGAGCCCGGCACGTACGCGCTGGACTGGCTGGAGGCCCACGAGGGCATGCTGGTGGAGATCCGCGACACCCGCGTGGTCGGCGCGTCCAACCAGTACAACGAGACCTGGATCACCACCAAGCCCCAGCAGAACCCGACGCCGCGCGGCGGCACGGTCATGACGGGCTACGACAACCCCAACTCGGGCCGCCTGCTGATCGCCTCACTCACCGGTGACCAGCTCAAGGCCAACGTCGGCGACACCCTCACCGGTACCACCGCGGGCCCGCTGGACTACGCCAACTACGGCGGCTACAACGTCCAGGCGACCACGCTCGGCACGGTCAAGTCCGGTGGGCTGAAGCCGGAGGTGGCGCAGAAGGGCAAGTCGGACGAGCTCTCCGTCGCCACGTACAACGTCGAGAACCTCGACCCGACCGACCCGCAGAGCAAGTTCGACCGGCTCGCCGAGGGTGTCGTCAAGAACCTCGCGTCACCGGACATCATCAGCCTGGAGGAGATCCAGGACAACAACGGCGCCAAGGACGACGGCACGGTCGCGGCCGACAAGACGATGGCCCAGTTCATCGACGCCATCAAGGCGGCCGGCGGCCCGGCGTACGACTGGCGTTCCGTCGACCCGGTCAACGACCAGGACGGTGGCGAGCCGGGCGGCAACATCCGGAACGTCCTCCTCTTCAACCCCCAGCGCGTCAGCTTCGTCGACCGGCCGGGCGGCGACTCCACCACCGCCGTGGAGGCCGTCAGCGGCAAGAAGGGCGTGCAGCTCTCGGTCTCGCCGGGCAGGATCAACCCCACCTCCGACGCCTGGAAGAGCAGCCGCAAGCCGCTCGTCGGTGAGTTCGTCTTCCGTGGCGAGCAGGTCTTCGTCGTCGGCAACCACTTCAACTCGAAGGGTGGCGACAAGCCGCTGCACGGCGCCGTCCAGCCGCCGGTGCTCGGCTCCGAGACCCAGCGCCTGGCCCAGGCCAAGGAGGTCAACTCCTTCGTCTCCGGCATCCTGGCCAAGGACAAGAAGGCCAAGGTGGTCGTCCTCGGAGACATGAACGACTACCAGTTCTCCAAGCCGCTTCAGACGCTGACCGCGGGCGGTGTCCTCACCGACCTGATCAACACCCTGCCGGTGGGCGAGCGGTACAGCTACGTGTACGACGGCAACTCGCAGACGCTGGACCACATCCTCGTCTCGCCCGCCATCAAGAAGCCGGCGTACGACGTCGTCCACATCAACTCGGAGTTCTCCGACCAGACGAGCGACCACGACCCGCAGGTCGTCCGCATCAAGTGAGCACACCTGCCCACTGATCGACACGTTGGGCGTGCACGTGACCACGTGCACGCCCAACGTGCTTTCGTCACCGGGCGGTCACCGCAGCGGGTCCGCCCTGAGCAGGTCGACGGCGCGCTCCGCGACCACAACGAGCGGATCGTCGTTGGCGCCGATCCGTGGCGCAGCTCTGTGGCGCCGATCCGTCAAGCGCGACCTGCCCCTTCGACGATGCGGTCAGCCCTTGACGGTAGTGCTCTCGACGCCGGGAAACCCCTTGTCCCACCAATGCCCGTAGCGCCGGTAGACGGCTGGATCGCGATGGGCGAGCAGTGCGGACAGCCTCTCCGCCTCTTCGGTCAGACCCTGCCAGGCGGCCTTGCCGAGCCTGTGGAAGGCGGTGAGTTCCAGCCCGTCCTCGCCTGCACGCCATACTCCGGCGACCTGCCCGTCGACGAGCAGGCACGGCAGTGTGTCGCCGTTGCGGCGGACGACCAAGGGTCTGTACTCCTCGGGGACGAGCCGACCGGGGCCGCCGTGGGCCAGCAGCGTGCTGTCCCACATCGGCAGCAGCCGCGGCGGCGCCGGGGTGTCCTCGGCCGGTGCTTGGCGCCGCCGTTGAACGTCCACCGACGAACCAGTAGTCATTGTCGACAACGACGAGAGCCGCGACCGGCGCAGGACTGATGTGCGGCATCGCCAGATACCCGGTCAGAAGGTCCGTGGGCGACCGTGCAAGACGAGTGCCCCGTCGGCTGACGGATGCTGACGGCAGGGAGACGCGGGTCACATCCGTCCATGTCACAGAGGATCGGGCCATCTCGTCTCAGGGGGTGTAGCCACTGACGACCACGGAGGAGCACACCATGGACGCGCGACTGAACTACTTCGCCAGCCCGACCGCCGGCAAGGCCCTCAAGTACTTCATGTCGGCGGGCAAGGCACTCAAGGACTCGCCGCTGCCGGCCATGACACAGGAGCTGGTGGCGCTGCGCGTGAGCCAGATCAACGGCTGCGCCGCCTGCATCGACATGCACACCAAGGAGGCCGCCGCTGCCGGCGAGACCGCGGTACGGCTGAACCTGGTGACGGCGTGGCGGGAGGCCACGGTCTTCACCGAGGCCGAGCGCGCCGCACTGGAGTTGGCGGAGGAAGGGACCCGGGTCGCGGATGCGGCCAGGGGCGTCAGCGACGAGGTGTGGGCGCGCGCCGCCAAGCACTACGACGAGGAACAGCTCACCGCCCTGGTGATCCTGGTCTCCTTCATGAACTTGGCGAACCGGCTGAACATCATCACCCAGCAGCCGGCCGGCAACTATGAGGCCGGACAGTTCCACTGAACGGCATCAGCAACTGGCTCGGGGCGCTGCTGCGGGTGCTGCGGGCGCTGCGCCCCGAGTCCGGTACGGCCAGGTGAGAGGGTCTCGAAGGGAGGGGATTCGACGTGAACAAGGTTGACGAGTTCTTGGAGTTGCGGCCGCTGCTGTTCTCGATCGCCTACCGGATTCTGGGCAGTGTGAGTGAGGCCGAGGACGCCGTGCAGGAGACATGGCTGCGCTTCGACGGCTCGACGACCTCACCCACGTCGCCCAAGGCCTTTCTGTCCGCCACGGTCACGCGGATCTCGATCGACGTGCTGCGCTCCGCGCGCGTGCGGCGAGAGGAGTACGTGGGCCCGTGGTTCCCCGAGCCGCTGCTGAGTGATCCGTATCAGGATCCGGCGCGCTCGGCGGAGCTGGCCGACTCGGTGTCGATGGCGGCGCTGCTGTTGCTGGAGCGGCTCAGTCCGCTGGAGCGGTCGGTGTTTGTGCTGCGGGAGGTGTTCGCCTTCGGATTCGACGAGGTCGCCGCGGCGGTAGGGCGTTCAGAGGGGGCGTGCAGGCAACTGCTGGTGCGCGCACGGCGGCACATGGAGGCCGGGCGGCCACGGTTCGAAGCGAACGGTCAGGAGCGTCAGGAGCTGGCGGCACGGTTCTTCTCCGCGTTGAAAGACGGCGACGTGGGCGCGTTGCAGAAGCTGCTCGCCGCCGATGTCCAACTGGTCGGGGACGGCGGCGGCAGGGCCCCGCAGCTGGCCAAGGCCGTCATCGGGGCCGAGAAGGTGGCCCGGCTGCTTGGCTCCGTCTTCCCCCGGATGGCACGGATCGACGTGACGTTCGAGCCGCACGAGGTCAACGGCGAACCCGGCGCGATCTTCCGCGACCGGGACGGCAAAATCCTGCACACTATGGCCCTCGAAATGCTGGACGGGCAGATCCAGACCATCCGCTCGGTGATCAATCCCGACAAGCTCGGCCACCTCGGACCGGTCGCCGACGCCTGGGCCATCGACCGCGAGGTGAAGCAGACCCGCAGGCAGATGAACTGACCTGAGCCGTGGTGTGGGGACAGCCCTTAACGGACAGCCCTTATCCGGGGTAGACGGTGCCGTCCTCCACGAAGCAGAGTGGGTTGCCCCAGGGGTCCTGGACGTAGAACGATCGCTCGCCCCAGGGGCGGACGACGATGGCGCCTGCCGGAGCATCGTGGACCAGTTCCGTGGACAGGCAGTCGAGTGCCTGGGCTCGTACGAAGACGGCGTCGAGGTCCGTGACGGTGAAGTACAGGGACTTCGCCGCCGGATGCGGCGCGGCCAGGGCGGACACGTCCTGGACGGAGAGGGTGACCGGTCCGCACTGGAAGTAGCAGCGTGCCCCGGCCTGTCTGCGCCCCTCCAGGCCCAGCAGCCTGCCGTAGAAGGCGATGGCCTCGTCGAGATCACCGACTTCCACGCTCAGTCTGAACAACTGCGGAACGTCCGCGCGGTCTGCTGGTCCGGTGGTCGAGCTGGTCATGTCAGGGGTTCTCCTTGGTTGCGATCGGGTGGCCCATGCTGCTGGGAAAAGTGGGCAAGCCACTGAGTGACCAGATCCAGACGGCTTCGCTGGAGCCGGTAGACGCGCGAGCGGCCTTGGCGCTCGCTGCTGAGCAGCCCGGCGACTTCCAGGACCTGCAGGTGTCTGGTGGTCGTCTGCCAGGAGTGGGCGAACACAGCGGCGATCTCGCCGGCTGTCATGGATCCACCGTTGAAGTAGACAGTCAGCAGAACACGCCGCCGTGCCGGGTGTGCCAACGCGCTGAACACCGCCTCGTAGGCGTCGGCCCGGCCCGTGGGCTCGTCGGTCGTGGGTTCCTCTTCTGCCGGGAATTCAGGCACAACATTCAGCCTATGTGCTGAATGTTGTGCCTGCAAGTACAATCGGCCGCTCGTGTGCTCGTGTGCTCGTGCGGTACCGGCACGCGCCGACACCCCGAACGTCGCGACGACGAGCGTCAGCGGCGCGCCGCCCTGGGGGACGTACGATCAGGCTCCCTTAGCGCTGGAAGGCGGTCGGTCCATGTCCGTGCCGAGCTTGCTCGCGGTTTTCGCTCATCCGGACGACGAGTCGTTGTCTGCAGGCGGCGTGCTTGCCCGTCACGCAGCTGCGGGCGCGCGTACCGCAGTTGTCACGGCGACCTGGGCCGCGGACACCCTGCGGGCTGCGGAGTTGGCCGAGGCGCTGCACATTCTCGGAGCAGGCAAGCCGCGGATGCTCGGTTACGCCGATGCGCGTGTACCGGAGTCGGCCCCGGGTTGCCTACGGTTCTGCGATGCGCCGCTGGACGAGGCGGTGCGGCGGTTGGTGGAGCACATCCGTGAATTCCGCCCGGACATCATGGTCACCCATGACGCCTACGGCGGGCTGCCCGGTCACCCGGATCACGTGCACACCCACCGGGTGACCATGCTCGCTGCCCAAGCGGCCGGACTTGGGCAGCTCTACCCGGACGCCGGTGCCCCCTGGCAGCCGCGTGCCCTCTACCTGGCCACGCACCCGCGCTCCGCAGTGCCGGCGCTGAGAGACGTGATCGGTGCGCGAAAGGCGGTGTACAGCGTTCCGGACGAACAGGTCACCGCAACTGTCGATGTCGGGCCTTGGATGGAGCAGAAGATCGCCGCAGTACTGGCGCATCGCTCCGAGGTGGAGCGCGGGGCCCTACCGGGGGTGATCGCCGGCCTTCCGACGGATGCACGGGAGCGGCTGTTCGCTACCGAGTGGTACATCCGTCACGCCCCCATGACTGCGGCCTCGGCCCAGACGGAACTGACCGCCTGACCACGGGACCCACGCAGTCCCCGGTGAAGGCGGCCGTGACTCCCAACCTCGTCGGCATTGATCACATGAAACGACGACGACCCACACGACCTCGCCAACATCACGTCGGCCAGGGCGTGCCCGGTTCGAGCATCGCCCGGCTGCCGAACCGACTGTGCCCGGTGGCCTTGGGCGGCTCGGCTTCGATGAGGTCGAAACCGGGCCGGGCGAGATCGACCATGCGGGCCCGCGAACTTCCGCACCGAGACGATCGGTGCAGAATTCACGTCGAGCGAACTCGCGCCGGGTAGAACGTCTATACGACCGAGACGCCGACCATGAGCAGCCGCCTTCCGGGCACGCCAAAGGCCCGTACCCCCTGTAGGGCCTGTTGCGAAAGTCCTGGTCGCGGCCGTCGTCGGGTGGCTGCGTGAGGAGTGCTTGGCGCTGTTTTGAATACTTCCAGTGGTCATAGGATCGGCGCGTGACTGCTGAAGATTCCGCATTCGCGGTGCTGGGTGTGTTGGGTGATTCCGTGCGTCGTCGGGTCTATCGACACGTCGCCGCCACCCCGGGTGAGGTAGGACGTGATGCGGTCGCGGAAGCGGTCGGGATTTCCCGATCGCTGGCCGCCTTCCACTTGGACAAGCTGGTCGAGGCGGGGCTGCTGGCCGTGTCGTTTCGGCGACTGTCCGGGCGCACCGGCCCCGGGGCGGGGCGGCCGGCGAAGGTCTACCGGCGTGCCGAGGGTGAGCACGCCGTGTCCGTCCCGCCTCGGTCCTATGACGCGGCCGGTCGGCTGCTCGCGGAGGCCGTGGAGAACGCCGGCCTGGACCGGGAGTTGCAGGCCGCGGCGCAGGCCGCGGGTGCGGCACACCCGGATGCGGCTGCCGGTGACCTGGTCGAGGTGCTGCGGGCCCGCGGCTACCAGCCCTTCTGGGATGGGGAGACGCTGCGGCTGCACAACTGTCCCTTCCGCGCGCTGGCCGAGGAGTTCCCCGCCCTGATCTGCGGGATGAATCTCGCGCTGCTCAAGGGCCTGGCACTTGAGCAGTGGTCGCCGACGATGGATCCGTGTCCTGGCGGGTGTTGCGTGGCACTTTCTAAAAACAAGGATCATTGACTATAGAGGTGGGGTCGGGCCATGCTGTGCCCATGACTGGCTTTCACCTTGCGCAGGTCAACATCGGCCGCATCCTCGCCCCGCTGGACAGCCCCGAGTTGGCCGACTTCGTCGCCCAACTGCCGGAGATCAACGCGCTTGCCGAGTGCAGCCCGGGGTTCGTATGGCGCATGGTCGACGACGAGGGCGAGGACGCGACCGGTGTCCGTCCCGACGAGAGCGACGACCTGCTCCTGATCAACTGTTCGGTCTGGGAGTCCGTTGAAGCCCTGCGGAACTTCACCTACCACACTGATCACCTGCGCGTACTGAGCCGCCGCCGCGAATGGTTCCAGCGCTTGGCCGAGGCGTACCAGGCCCTGTGGTGGATCCCGGCTGGTCACCGCCCGAGCATCGCCGAGGCGATGGAGCGGGTCGCGTTGGTACGCGAACACGGTCCCGGACCAACCGCGTTCACCTTCCGCGCACCCTACCCGGCACCAGCCAGGTCCGCGCAGGTCTAGGGTCTGGTGCGAAGGCTGATCAAGGTGCTGGATGATCTGGCACCGTAGGGCGTGCAGATCTGACGAGCAGTCAATGGTGTGGTGGCTCGAGCCGTTGCTGCCGCGGGGCAAGAAGCAGGGCAGACCGCCGACGTGGACCCGTCGGCAGCTGATCGACGGGATGCGGTGGCGACCAGGGCGCCGGTGCGTATGGCGCCTCATCTCACTGTGCCCAGTCCGTTGAGGCGCCCCACCGCCTTGCCTGTTCTCGCGTGACCTGGCAACGCTTGGCGTGCGCCGGCCCGGCCCAGGGATCAGGCTGGGAGAGAAGGCAGCCCCACGCGCCCGTGACGGCCCCGTCCCGACCGGGCGCAGGCACGATCCGCACGTGAAGGCAGGGGAACCACCATGACTGCACCCGTTCTCGAAGCAGCGGCGCCCGCGTGCGGGACCCCACTCGCAGCTGGGGATCATGACCAGGAAGCGCATCGTCGGTGCCGCATGCGCAACGGATCGGCCTGACGGGTTGGCCGGCCCCCCAGGCCGGGTGGCCGCCCAGCCCGAGCGGTAGCGAAACAGTTGTCGTAGCCGTAGCGGCCGTCCGGGTCGGCATCGTGAGGTCCTGGGCTGCCGGAGCGATGTTCGTCCTACAGGGGCGACGGTCGGCGATCACCGGGCCGGTACAACCACTAGTTCCCGGGCCTTCACATGGCGGTCGGGAAGGCTCCGAAGGGGTCGTCGCTGGTGACGCCGTCGGGTAGTCCTTTGATGGCTTGCTCGAAGTCAGGCCATGCCTGGCTTTGGGGTTCTCCGGTCAGCCTGGCGTAGAGCTCCGCGAGGGTGCCGGTGTCCCCGAGGGCGACCATCTCCTGCGAGATCTGCGGGAGCTTGTGACCCAGGCTGATGAGCCAGGAGATGAAGGCCATCCCGCAGCCGGTGCTCAGCGGGTTGCGGTCGGTCGGGTCGGTCCGGTCGACGAAGTTGCGCGCCCCGTGCTCGGCCCAGTCCGGGGCGGTGGCGAAATCGACCAGGGCGTTGTTGCTTGCGACGGCGGCGCACCAGCGGGAGAGGGCTTCGCCGGTGCTCAGCCCGCACAGCTGGCCGTTCATCGCACACTCGCTCAGCTCGGCCTCGAACAGCCCGGATACCCGGGCGGAGTTGCCGAAGGAGGCGTCCACCTCGATGGCGCCGCCGATTTGGAAGGTGCAGCCGTCGTGGTCCGCGCCGCCGGAGCCGTCGGCGACGCCGCCGAGGGCGAAGACGATGGCGCTGACCGGCGCGCCGGTGGTGTTGAAGATGGTGTTGTTCAGGTTGAACACGCGGTCGGCGTCGCTCAGGAGGTCGGTCGCGTTCTGCATGCCCTGCGGCCCGAGGCTGGGGTCGACGTAAACGGTCACCGCCCCGCTGGGGCTGGCTCCCACCAGGTGGGAAACACCGCGGTAGCTCGGCCACCGAGGCGGGCCGGAATGTGTTCTCAGAGGACGATTCATGGCGCTGCTCTCCTCATATCGAAGGCGCTGCTTGCTGCCATTGGTCACCGAAGGTGAAGGCTCCGCGTCGTCCGGCGCGGCCCGATTTGAAACCCAGTAACTCCCGTGCGGCGGGAGCCCCTTACGGCCATTGTGGTCCGGCTCTGGTGGGCTCGCATCTGGGCGCACACCGCCCCGGGTTGGCTGCCCGCTCAACGACCTGGGTTGGTTGCCCGCTCAACGAAACCGCCGGTGCGGCCGCGGGGCGCCCGGCTCTCGTTCCCAGCCCTGCGTTGCCAGATGCCATGCCCGGCTGCCCGGCGGCGGCTGGAGCGGGATGGCCGCAGGACAGCCGCTCTTGCTGGCGGCCGGAGCGTCAGGGGCGGCGGGCTCTGCGGAGGCGCATTCGCCGATGACTGGTGCGTCCGGCAGGCGCGGCGAGCTCGTCGCGCACCTTGCTGATCGTTTCAGAATGAGGTTCGCAGGCGGCGGAGGCATATGAGGCTGCAGGCCAGTTCGAGCAGGCGCTGGTGGAGAGCAGCGCGTCGCTCGTAGCGGATGCGGAGCAGTTTGAACTGGTGGAGCTATGCGAAGGCCCGCTCGACCACCCAGTGCCCTTGCCCAGTCCGGAGCCGTGGGCGGCGCCGCGTCGGGCGATCACGGGTTTGATGCCACGCTTCCACAGCAGGCGGCGGTACTTGTCGAAGTCGTAGCCCCGGTCGGCGTACAGCCGCCGGGGCTTACGGCGAGGGCGTCCCCGCAAACCCCGGATCGACGGGATCGCGTTCAGCAGTGGCAGGAGCTGGGTGGCATCGTGCCGGTTGCCGCTGCGGAGCGTGACAGCGAGCGGGGGTTCCGTGGCGGTCGACAATCAAGTGGTGCTTGGAGCCGGGACGGGCGCGGTCGACGGGAGAGGGGCCGACGTGATCCCCCCTTTGAGAGCCCGGATGTGCGAGCCGTCCACGGCACAGTCGTCCAGGCCCAGTAGTTCGGCGCGACGCAGCTCGCCCAGTAGGGCGGCGGGCAGGCGGGGCCAGACACCGGCCTCGGTCCAGTCCCGGAGTCGGCACCAGGCCGTCACCCCGGAGCAGCCCACGGTCTCCGCGGGGACATCACGCCAGGCGACACCGGTCCGGAGCACGTACATGACGCCGGCGAGCGCCGTTCGGTCGGGAACACCCAACCGCCCCGAATGGCGACGGCGCCGCTCGGGAGTAGGGGGCAGCAGCGGAGCCACCCGCTCCCACAGGTCGTCAGGAACAAGATCAGCACGCACCTCGGACACCCTGCTGACCAAGATCGCCGAGCACCTGACCATCGGGGCCGCGGTCAGCCACTGGGCGGCAGCGTGCTTGATCGCGTAGACGGTCAGTAGGATGCCCGTGGCGGAGAGCAGAACGCTCAGGACGTCGATGCGGCCCGGTACCCGTGGCGCGAACCTCGCGGAGCAGAACCAGTGCCAAGACGAGGAACAGCACGACGACGGGGAGATTGATCAGAAAGACCGAGCCCCACCAAAAGCTGTTCAGCAACTGTCCGCCGACGATCGGGCCGATCGCGAAGCCCGCAGCAAAGGTGGCTGCGAAGATGCCGATCGCCCTCGCCCGTTGGCGCGGGTCGGGAAACAATTCGCTGAGTACCGCAATGGCAGACGGCAGCAGCGTGGCCCCGGCCACGCCCATCAGCGCCCGGCTGGCGATCAGAAGTTCCGGCCCGGGGGCGAACGCCGCTCCTGCCGAGGCGGCACCGAACACCGCCGCGCCGGTCATCAGCAGCTTCAGTCGGCCGCACCGGTCGCCGTCTGTGGGCCAAGGGCGACGTCGCGGACTGCACCGTGGGAACCATGCGCCTGCAGCACCCAACCGTCGGAAGGGTCGACGTCGACTACCAGGTGTGGCTCCAGCCTGAGAGTCCTGACCACCGGCTAGATGATCTAGTCCAAGGGGTCAGTGATCGTAGGCGATCAGTGAGCGTAGGACGGTTTGTCCGGTGGCGTCGTTGTGCCAGATCGCGGCGGTCAGCGCGAGGATGCGTTGCATGACGCGGGCTATGACACCTTCGGGTGTGCGCCCTCGGTGCCGTTCGAGGTCAAGCTGTCCCTTGAAGGTCTCGTTGATCGATTCGATGGCCTGTCGCAGCGGCTTGAACAGGGCTGCGCCAGGCCGTTCCCGTTCACCTTTACGGGCAGGCCGCAGCAACTGGACTCCATGCGCGGACAGTTCGCGTTCGAAACCACGGCCGAAGTAGTTCTTGTCGCCGATGAGAGTCTGTCGGGGGCGCTCTCGCAGAAGCTCGCATTCGGCTGCCAGGAGGTCAAGGAGGGGCTCGCGTTCGTCGGCCTTGGCCCCGGTCAGGGCGAAGGCGATGGGCAGACCCTGAAGGGTGCAGACCAGGTGCAGGCGCAGGCCCCAGAAGAAGCGGCTGTGGCTGGCGCAGTAGCCGTATTCGGCCCAACCCGCCAGGTCGGAGCGTTTGACGGTCTCGCGGTAGCGGCCGCATTCCACCGGGGTGGAGTCCACGAACCATACGTCGTCGCTCCACACCGAGGTGGTGGTGGCCAGGATCCGGTTGACGCTTCGCATCAGACCGGCGGCCTTGCGCAGCCCCTTGTTGTAGCCGGGCTGCTGGGGCAGGTAGGGGACGAGGTGGCGAAGGTGGGCACGGGCATGGCGGAGCCATTTGGCCTCGGAGGTGTAGCCGAGTATGGCCTGCATCGTGGCGAGGTGACCAGTTCGGCATCGCTCAGGCTGGGCGTAATGTCGACCGGCGGGCGCCACGGCGCCAGGTCGGGATGCTCCTTCAGCATGTCGTCGGTCGTCGCATAGAGTGCTGTCGCGAGGGTGTCCACGTCGTTCGTCACAAAACGATCTTGGACACCCTCGTTCTCGTCTCCGCAGGCCCGCTTGGACCACACCACCAGGAGCAACCAGTGTCATACCCGCAACTGCTCACCCCCGAGGAGAAGCTCGCCGACGCGAAGAAGCTGTTGAGCCTCCCGCGTATCGTCGTGATCTGCGGCTCCACCCGCTTCATGACCGAGATGAACGAGGCCGATCTGCGGGAGACCAAAGCCGGAAAGATTGTCGTCAAACCGGGCTGTGACATGAAGTCGCCGCACGAACTTTGGTCCGATCCTGTCGAGGCCGAGGCGCTGAAGGTTCGACTCGACGATCTGCACCGGGCGAAGATCCGGCTCGCTGATGAGGTGCTCGTAGTCGGCGACTACATCGGAGACAGCACCCGAGCCGAAATCGCCTACGCCCGGTCGCTGGGCAAGCCCGTGCGGTTCACGCACCCCGAAGTCGACCCTGACGCCTGACCGCCCGCTGCCACCTCGACAACCGGGGCGACCTTGTCCTCGCTCCGGTCGATCACCTTGAAGTCCAGGACCGCGCACCAGAAGGCCGCGAGCCGCTCCGGATCGTGGCAGTCGACAACCAACTCGGTCAACCTACTGGTCATGGCTCCTCCAGACAGTGCGGACGAGGGCTCAGCCTATGAGGCCGCGCCACCCCGTCCGGTAAGTCATAGGTCGCTACGACCACTACTGAGTTTGTTGGCGTGATGTTGTGGCTGACGAGCGGTGGTTGTCCGCTGGGCCGGTGGCGTGAGGTATCCACAAGGGGGCGGGCTGACCGCGGAGCGACGAGCCTTTCGCGAGCACAGCGGACGCAGGCGGCCGAGCTGTTCGCCCTGGGAAGCGACACTGGCGCGGTCGCGAAGGAGTTACGTGTCAGTGTGCGGTCGGTACAGCGGTGGCGCCAGGCAGGGGAGCACGGGGGACCGCCGGTCCTGAAGCCCAGGGGACGGCGTCCGGGCCCAAGCTGAGTGCGGCGCTGTTCGCGGTGCTGGACAAGGGGCCGTCCAAGGTGCCGGTAGCGCACATGTCATTTCGCGTCTGAACCCAGCAGTTCTTCCGTGATGCCCGCGAGGCGAGCCGCCGACTTCGGCGAGAAGAGGCCGCTGTGAATGCTCAGTTCGTCGTACATGTTGAACGCGGTGAGCGGTTCCTTGGGCGGATCGTCGAGCAGCCGGAGGATCGGAGGCACGACAGCGGTGGCGGGTTTCGCCAGTGCCTTCTGCTGTTCGATGTACGCCGCCGTCGGCGGGTCGAACTCGCCGACGAAGCCCGTAGATGTCGTCCCCGGGTGGAACAGCACGTATGTGGTCCCGTCCTTGCCATGGCGCTCGGCGAACGTGACTCCGAGGAGATCGTTGAGTCGTCCGGTCATGAACATGGCCCGCACCCCGTCGTAGTCCCGGGCGCTCTGCAGGTCGTCCCATTCGATCGGCGTGTCGTGGCCCGGACCGGCTACGTTCATGACGACCGCGCCGTCTGCCTGTTCGAAGGCGCTGAGCAGCCCGTAGCTGAGCAGGACGCGGCTCAGGTAGAAGAGCGCGAAGTTGTCCTCGAATCCATCGAAGGTCGTCCTCCGGTACGTCCGGAAGAAGCGCGCGCACATGACGAGGCCGTCGATCTTCGGGTAGACCTTCAGCAGGTCACCGACCACACGCCGGGTGTCCGCCACCAGACTGAGGTCGGCCGGAAAGAAGGCCGCGCTCCCCGGCGCGTCGGCCGCCTCCCGGATGAGAGGGGCGGCCTTCTCCGGGTTCGTTCCGATCACCGCGGCGTGGTCTCCCCGTAAGAGCAGCGCGCGAGCGACGGCCGCCCCGATTCCGTCTGTGCCGCCCGTGATCACGAATGTTTTCGACAAGTCAGTGTCCTTGGTCCTCGGTTGGGGATGCGTTCAGGGCTTGGAGAAAGGTCCACACGGTAGCGCAAGCCATCTTCCGTGCCTCGGTGTCGTCGATACGGCGGCTTCCCATCAGGGAACGTGCTTCCAGGGACGCTGCTGAATGGCATCACTCAACGCGTCGGCGGTGCGCAGCTCGCGTCCACAGCCCCGGCTGAGGCCAACGGAAAGATTGAGATCGCAGGCTGACATCTTCGTCGAGTGAAAGCCAGGGGCCTGGGTGGTCACCACGCCGTCAGGGCTCCGTCAGCACCATCGCCACAGGCCCTCACTGGATCGCGGCTCATACCGATCGGTAGGCTCTGATGGAACGTCACTTTTGATGCGAGGGATGCCCGTGGCGGGCATCCCATCGGGTACGGGGGTAGCCAGTGAGTTCTGACTTCGACGACATACGTCCGGTTTCTGCGCCGAACACCGGGCCGGATCCACGTATATCCGCGCCGACCGCGCCCGCCACCGGGCCGGACCCGCGCACGGCGTACCAGACGCCGGACCCGCCCGCGCAGGCCGATGTACGCGACTTCGATCCCGCGCCCGACGCCGGCAGCGATCCCGCCTTCAACTACGGCGGCTTGCAGGCCACTCCGGCGGCAGACGGCGACGCGGTACAGGGCCATCGCATCGCCACTCCCGACAACCCCACTGACGTACGCGACCTGGACCCCGCGCCTCGCGCGACCACGGGCGGCGGCAACGACAGCGGAGGCATCCAGGTCATGTCGGCCGGGGGCGGCTCCGGCGGTGTACAGACGAACGGCATGTCCGGCGTGCAGGACCCGGCCGCGCTCAACCGCGCGGGTCAGGCCTCCACGGAGATGGCGGGCGTCGTACAGAACCACGGACACGTCGGCAGTGACGAGCGCATGTGGGGTGCGGTCGGCGCCCTGAGCGGTGATCTGTGGGGCGGACAGTTGGGCGTGGAGCTCAGCAAGACGATGGAGAGCTGGGACAAACAGGCCACGAAGCTGAAGAAGCTCTGTCAGGAGATCGGCACGCGGTGTACCACGACCGCCGGGAACTACACGCGCACGGAGTCGGCGAACGAGCAGGAGATGAACGCCGTCCGCAGCTCCCTTTCCGACTTCAACTGACAGGACCGGCCCAGTGATCGCCTACGAACAGCTCTACCACCTCGACCTCGACGGCATCCAGAGCGTTATCGCCGCCTGGAGCGAGTACATCCGCCGCTACGACGCCATGGATGAGGCCTACGACAAGCAGGTCGTCAAGGAGTTCGACAAGGCCGGCTGGACCAGCCTGGACGGCACCGATGTGTACGCAAGGACCCAGGTCGTCATGGCGAACCAGGAGTTCAGCGACGCGGTGACCGAGGCCAAGGGCATCCGCGCCGTCCTCCAGGACGCCTACGACGAGCTGAGGAAGTACAAGAACGACCTGCACCAGCTCAAAGAGGACGCCAAGAAGGACAACATCACCATCAGCGCCACCGGCGCCGTGTCGCTGACCCAGCCGGACCCGGACGGCGACAAGCCGATCGCCCCCGGAGCTCCCGGCCGCCAGATCCCGGGCGCGCCCAGCACCAACAGCATGAAGATCGAGTTCTGGGAGGGGAGGATCGCGGTCGTCCTCGCCGCCGCCGACAACGCCGACATCTCCGCCTCGCACGCCTTGCGGCGCAACACCGGGAAGGGCGGCGACGAGGGCTTCAACGACAAGACCGTCAAGTCCGTCGACCAGGACGAGTCACAGCGCGCGTCCAAGCTGCTGAAGAAGTACGAGAAGGGAGAGAAGCTTTCCCCTGCCGAACTCAACGAGCTCGACCGGCTGATGAGCCACAACCAGAAAGACCCCCAGTTCAGCCGGATGCTTCTCGACGACCTCGGACCCGAGACCACGTTGCGCCTGGCCCAGGACCTGGAGGCCTCGTCGGGCAGCGGAGACGACCGGCAGAAGTACAGCAGCATCCAGAACTCGCTCGCCAACAGCATCGGGGCGGCCAACGAGAACAAGGAGTTCTCCGACAAGTGGCGTGCGGACATGCGGGAACTCGGCACCGAGCGCCCGGAGGACGACGCGTCCGGGCCGTACGGCTACCAGACCCTGACCGAGCTGCTCAAACACGGTGACCAGGGCGAGTACCCGCCGCACATGACCATGGGTCTGACCGACGACATCATCGAGGCCGAGAAGGACGACCCGGAGATCTGGGACGAGTCCCAGAGCATCGGGCGCGGTGATGACCCCGAGCCGATGGAGATCGTCGACCCGGTCGACAACATGCTCGGCATCATGAGCCAGGACCCGGACACCGCCACGCGCTATCTCGACCCGGCGGCGGACGGGGACAAGAACCGGCTGTGGTACCTGCACGAGGACCGTCACTGGCCCGAGGTCCATGTCACCGAGTCCGTGCGTGGCCGCGGCGGCCCCACCGACGGGGCAGTTCTGGAGCAGTACGACCAGGACGCCACCAACAGCCGCACCGGATTCGGCCGGGTCTTGGAGGCCGCCACCACCGGTGCGCAGCCCGGCGAAGAGCGGATCGACTACAAGGGCCACACCGAGGCCCAGGCCCGCGTCATGCAGGACACCATCACATACCTGGACACGGACGTCGACGAGAACGGCAAGGTCACGGGCCATGCCAAGGGCGACTCGATCCCCGAGAACATGCAACAGCCGCTCGCCCGCGCCCTGTCCGACTACACGGCGGACACCCACGACATCATCGCGGGCAGCAAGGACGAGTACGACGACGAACGCGGCCGGAACACCATCCTGGGCAGCGGCGACGACGCGCACATCGCCAACCGGGAGGGCAGCGTCATTCGTGTCCTGCGCGGTGTCTCCGACGACCCGGAGGCCTACACGCAGATCCGCGAGGCCGAACGCGTCTACGCCGTCGACCAGATGGACCGGGCGTCCAGCGACCCGGGCAGGAACAACGAGAACTGGAACGTCCCTGCGCGCGACGCCGCCAATGTCCTCGGCGCCTACAACGCGATCGGCTCCGACGCGTACCTCGACCAACGCGACGAGAAGAAGCAGTGGGCGGACGACGTGGCGAAGGCCCGCTACCACCAGGGCGGCCTGCCGCTGACCCAGATCCCGTACATGGGCGACGGCGCCCAGCGCATGCTCGACCAGGACACCTACGACTGGTCGAAGGACGTCAAGGCGGAGGCCGACCTCCAGGGCAAGCACGCCACGGAGGAGGAGAAGGCCAAGGGCAGCGCGGGCACCAAGTCACTCATCGACACCTGGGTGGCGGACCGCAACAGCCAGGGTGCGAACATCTCCGAGAACACCGAGCGTGATCTCAAGCAGGAGGCCGAGATCAGCTACCTGGCCCACCGCGGTTCCGCCCTGGCGAGCCTGCGAGGTGAGTACTGACGGCCGCGAGCGTCGCCCTCCGGGTGGGTGCCGGGTCCCTCGCCGCCCTCGGGGTGGTGGGGGGCGCGCTCTACTTCACCGGAGGGCCGGACGGGGCCTCGCAGGACACCAAGTCCGCAGCCCTCTGCGAAGGCCTCATGCCCCAGGCCCGGTTGGAGAGGTTCCTGGGCAGGCAGACTCTGACCTCGGACGACGTGATCACGGACCGGCTGGACCAAGAGCCGCAGGAGTGCTCGGTCAGACCAAGGCGCGAGGCGGCGGAGACGCATTACGACGAACTGGACGTCGTCGTCAGCCGGAAGGCCGGGAGCCGAGAGCTCCTCATGGGCCTGGGCCGCCAGATGTCCGACGACTGGACGTCAGGTGGTGTCCCCCCCTCGGCAACGGCTGGCGCGGGGTGCTTCGCGCCGACGACTCAACGACCCGGGCCGCGATCGTGATGCTCTGCGGCGACGGCGGGCAGAGCGTCGGAAGCGTCGTGGTCAACCTGACGGTCCGCCACCTGGGCGACACTCAGATGGCGGCCACGTCACAGCAGCGCGCCCAACTGGCCGGCCTGGCCACGGACACCGCGGTGAACGCCGCCGCACGGGCGGGCTGCGACGCCCAGCACGGCAAGGCTGTCCGGGACGTGGCAGCTCCCTTCCCCGCCGCCTACGACGGCTCCGGGGCCACCGTACCCGGCAAGGCCACCGCACCTGCGCGGGCATCGCCACGGGCACGCGGGAGGCCGAGGCCGACCCGCTCGCCCCATCGAGGACTGCCTCCTCCTTGACAAGGCGGGGAAACCTGCCTTCCGGCTGGCCGCGTACTACGGCCCGTTCGCCCACGACGGGTACGCGGCGACGTACAAGCGCGGCGACAGCGGCAGGTTCTCAGGACCGGCGGACGGTGCGGACGGGCTCTACTGGGCCAGCGCGGAATGCCCCGCCCAGGGCGGCACCGCCTTCTTCACCTCGGAGACCTTGATCAGCGGAGAGGGCTACTCGTCACCTGATCCCGCCCTTCAGCAGTCGGCGTTGCAGCGGTTCGACGAGCGGTCCGCCAAGGCTCACGGCTGTGAGGTGCCGGTGCAACCGCCTGTCGGCTGATTCCGGCGGCGGGTTCGTCTTGGTCAGTGCGATCGCCCGGTCGCGGGTCCGCAGCGGCACACAACACGATGCGGGCCCGCAGGGCCACATCCGCCGTCACGTGCCGCTCCGCCACCAACGCCCGTAGTTCCGCAGCCTGTTCCGAAGAGAGGTTCGCACATGCAGGGTCTCGCGGCTTGTCTCGGATCCCGTCGACAAAACCACTCCTCTGACCTGGCCTTCTCCGGCAGTCTCACGATGTATCGGACTCTGGAGTCTCAACCACATGTCGGATTCTCGGCGATCCCCGTGAGATGACGTCAGTACCGGTAACCGAGCGGAGGTCCCTGGAAACGTAGGGCTTGGGCGGGTGTTTCCACGGTTGACCATGCGGGGTCGTCCACCGTCAGAAATGGCTCGTCCACCACGGTCGCCGGCGTTGCGCCGGTGAACGCCATGATGTCCCGATGCAGATGGGACTGGTCGCAGTAGCCGCCGTCCGCCGCAACTCGGGCCGCGCCTTCACCCGCGACCATGCGGTGCACCGCATGGTCGAAGCGGACCAGCTTCGCGGCACGTTTGGGCGGAAGGCCGATGTGCGAGTGGAACCGGGACCACAGACGCTTGCGGCTCCATCCGAGTTCGGCCGCCAGGTGGTCGACCCGGACGCGGCCTGCGGGTGGTTCCGCACCCGGCCGTGATGCTGGTCCTGGAGTTCGGGGCGAGCGCGTCC
Organism: Streptomyces sp. KM273126; assembly: GCF_004337435.2. Classification (NCBI taxonomy): domain Bacteria; kingdom Bacillati; phylum Actinomycetota; class Actinomycetes; order Kitasatosporales; family Streptomycetaceae; genus Streptomyces; species Streptomyces sp. KM273126. Next base: position 2,556,423 of record NZ_SJXB02000002.1, read on the forward strand.
ACCGTGGACGACGGCGATGGGCCGTTGCTCGCCTGCCGACGTGAGGCGCGGTCGCCGGTGGACCCGGCGGTGGCCTGGGCCGCCCCGGCAGGTCGATCCGGATGACGCGATGGGATGTGGTCAGCTGGTGTGCAGCAACTACACCAGCCCGCTCGGTGTTCTCGCTGGCGGCCGGCGTGCCGGCGCCCGCCGCGCCGGATGGGACATCGAAGCCCTGGCCCGCCCGCACGGCATCACCGACCCGTGCCTGAACGACGCACCACCGTGGGCATTTCGCGGGAAGAGCCGGGCATGACCTTGTGCGGCCCCACCCCGCCTGGCTGCACGATCCTTCCCGTGCCGCTTCGGATCCGCCCCGTATGCCTCGCCCGTCGTGCGCTTCTCACCCCACGCGCTCTCGCGCACGCGCACGCGCACGCGCACGCGCACGAGAGCGTTGGCGGCCAAGGGGGCGTTCTGGATCGCCTTGCGAACCGACGTCAGCGTGTCATCTTGCTGCTAAGGGCCCAGGCCGCGCTGAGAGACGGTACGGGGTCCGTCGTCGGCGCAATGGAACGAACTTAGGAGAGTGGATGTCATGCGTGTAGCGGTGCTGGGAGCTACCGGTGGTCAGGGGAGTGCCGTGGTAAGCAGTCTGCTCGACGCCGGACAGGATGTTCGTGGCGTGGTCCGCAACCCGGGTGGAACCCGCGCTCACGCCCTTGAAAAGGTGGGTGTGGAGGTGGTCCGTGGCGATCTGCGGGATGTCTCCTCGCTGGTTGCCGCACTTGACGGCATGGACGCCGCATTCGCAGTGACCACGCCGTTCGAGGAAGGCCCGCAGGCCGAGGTCGAGCAGGGGCTCACCATCATCGCGGCGGCCCGAGAGGTGGAACTGCCGCACCTGGTGTTCTCCTCGGTGGCCTCCGCCGACAGGTCTACCGGGGTTCCCCACTTCGACAGCAAGTACCGGATCGAGCAGGCCCTGCGGCAGGAGAGCGACGACTGGACAATCGTCGCTCCGACGTACTTCTACGACAACATGCTGGGGGACGCGGAGAATCTGCGGGCCGGGCGGCTCGTCCTGCCGTTTCCCGTCGACCGTCCGCTTCAGCAGGTGGCCCGCCAAGACCTCGCAGCCGTCGTCGCCGCAGCAGTCAACAGCCGTGGCGCGCACCTGAGGCGGCGAATCGAGGTTGCCTCCGACGCACCCTCGCCCACGCGCATGGCCGCAGTCCTCACCCGCTCGCTGGGGTTGCCGGTCGAGGCAGTGCAAACTCCACTTGACCTACGGCGCCGGTCCAGCGACGACATGGTTGCCATGTGGGCCTTTCTCAATGAGGAGGGCTATGCCGTCGACATCGCGGCACTGCACGAGAAATACCCTGAGATCTCCTGGACCACGTTCGACGACTGGGCTCAGCAGCTCGGCTGAGCCACGCACCGGTCACTCAGACGGCGCAATGCGTGCATGGTTCGCACGGTTGCACCGTCACTCCGGCGGGTGTTCCATGACGGAGGAGAAACTCCAGCCCGGGTCCAGCCGATGAAGGTCCCCGGCCGTGAGCATCAGGCAAATTCGACTGCAGCATCATTCCCTCGATGCCACGGCATCCGTGCCCTGCCTGCGCTGCCTCGAACAAGGAAGATTCACCGATGGAAATGCCCGGCCCCACGCACAGCCGTCGCCGCCTTCTTGGCGCCGCAGCCGCGGCCGCCGTGGCGGCCCAGTTCGGTATGAGGGGTAGTTCGCCGGCGCAGTCAGAATCGGGCGAACCGCTGGCTTATCCCACGGTTGACCCTGCGATGCGTGCATCCTTTGGGCCGGTGAAGCAGATCAATGCCGGGGATCTGAACGTGGGGTATGTTGAAGCCGGACCTGCGAACGGGCAGTCGGTCATCCTTCTGCACGGCTGGCCCTACGACATTCACAGCTACGTCGCGGTCACGCCTTTGCTCGCAGCGAAGGGATACAGGGTGATCGTCCCTTATCTGCGAGGCCATGGCACCACGAGATTTCTTTCAAGTAAAACACCCAGGAACGCCCAACAGTCGGCTTTCGCTGTGGATATCATCGCGCTGATGGACGCCCTCAAGATTGATAAGCCCATCCTCGCCGGCTATGACTGGGGATCGCGGACGGGCGACATCATAGCGGCTCTCTGGCCGAAGCGCTGCAAGGCACTGATCTCTGTCACCGGCTATCTGATCGTGAATGTCGAAGCCAATAAGATGCCGACGCCACCGAAGACTGAATGGGCATGGTGGTATCAATACTATTTCGCCACCGAAAGGGGCGTGCGTGGCCTTGAGAAGTATCGACATGATTTGGCCGAACTGGTGTGGCGATTCAACTCGCCGACATGGAAGTTCAGCGCGGCGACTTTCGATCGCACGGCAGCGGCCTTCAATAACCCGGATTACGTCAGTATCGTGATCGATAATTATCGCTGGCGGCTCGGCCTCGCAAAGGGTGAGCGCCGATACGAGGCCCTGGAAAAGCGCCTCGCTGCTGCGCCGGTCATCACGGTGCCGACGATCACCATTGACGGAGCGCACGATCCGTTCACACCTCCGGGAAACGGATCGGCTTACCGTAAGAAGTTCACAGGCAAATACGCGCACCGGACCCTGGACGTAGGACACAACGTTCCGCAGGAGGCCCCGAAGGCCTTCGCAGCGGCTGTCGTAGAAGTCGATGGATTCTGACCGGGTTCGATACGGAGAGCTCATCAGCATGCACGACGACCGCTGCGGCCAGGGTCACCTGCGCCCGAGGTAGACCCCCAACGCCTGCTGCAGCACCTTGCCCTGGCTGCCCACCGGTAGTTCCCACTCCCCGAGGTACTCCACGGCCCGGCCGCCTGTCCCCGTCTTGAAGCTGAGTCGGCCGAGCAGGCGGTCCTCAGTGAGGGCAGGGGTGATGGAGCGCAGATCGTACGTCTCGGCGCCCGCAGCCCGTGCGTCACACAGCATGCGCCACAACAGCGCGCTGCTGGGCCTCAGTTGGCGCCCCCGGGGGCCGGATGCGGCGTAAGAGTGCCAGACTCGGGAGCCGACGCTGAGCATGAGGGCCGCGGAGAGCACCTCGCCGTCGTACTCGGCGAGGTAGAGGCGGAGGCGGTCGTTGTCCTCGGCGTTGAGGGCCTTCCACATGCGCCGGAAGTAGTTCAACGGACGGGCCTTGAAGCCGTCGTGGGCAGCGGTCGCGGTGTACAGGCGGTGGAACTCGGGCAGGTCGGAGGCCGAGCCCCACGCGACACGGACGCCTGCCGTCTCGGCCGTGCGCAAGGACTGTTCCCAATGCGGTGCCAGGGAGCCGCGAAGGTCGTCCTCCGAGCGCCCCGCCAACGGGATGTGGCAGCCGTAGCGCGGCTGACCGAGGCCGAAACCGCTGCCGTCGTCCTCCGCGCACGGCCGCCACCCGAGTCGCCGCAGCCGCTCTGCGGCGTCGAGCGCGTATCCGTCGATGCCGGCCGCAGGCAGATCGTGCAGATGACGTACGTCGGGGGCGGCGATACCCGCCGCCACGGTGGCCGCGTCCCAGTGACGTACGACCAGGGGTGGCCCGATCCGCACCGAGAACGCCCCGATCCGCTTCAGATGGGCGACGAGCGGGTCCAGCCATCTCTCCAGGCGAGGGGTCCGCCAGTCGATCGCGGGTCCGTCGGGAAGGTACGCGAGGTAGCGTCGTATCCCGGGCAGCGGGCGGTACAGGACGAGCGCCGTCGCGATTATCGCCTCGCCCTCGAACCAGCCGACGCTCTCCGGCAGCCAGTCGGGCTTCACCTCGCCCCACTCGGGGATCTGGAGATGGCTCGCGTCGGGAGACAGCCGCAGGTGGGCCAGATGTTCCTTGCGCGTGATCTCCCGCACGTACAGGCTGGTCATGGGTTGGGTACTCCTGTTCGGGGCGGCCACCCTGGGCCCGGGATCACCGGACGGGTCAAGAGTTCACGGCAGTGAACTGCGCCCACACCTGCTTGCCGCCATTCCTGGGCGTGACGCCCCACAGGTCCGCCACAGACGCGATGGAAGATGCCCCGCTCGCTCTGCGTATCCCAGTCGGGCTCGGTGTACCAGGCCGGCAGTCCAGGCGAACTGTCGCTGACGGACACCTGAACTCCGCCTTACGGCAGCTTTCGCAGTCTGGGCTTGATGTGGTCGTTGTCGAGGCCGGCGAGGAAGGTAGGCGAAGCGGATTCCCGGACGCCATGTCGGCGCCCGTTGGCAGACGGCGGGGCCGCTGAGGGCGGCTGCGGCGGTGACGGTGGTGTCCAGGTCCTCCGCGGTGGGCACAGCTTTTTGATGACGACGTGGCGGTGCTGGTCATCCGACGCGTCGACGAGTGAAGTCGCGCGGCCCGTCGGCTGGTAGTTAGCCTGAATTCATACCGGGCACCGATTAGGCGCCTGTCGCGTTGGGCGTGGCGGGCCCGTCGAGCGGCTTAGCGGTTCCTTTGTGAGCGACCGCCCACACTGGACGCCAGCCTCACACCTCCATAGTTCAGCCGGGCCTCGCGGCCCCACCTTCATGGGTTCCGATCAAGGCCGCACTCTCGCTGGCTTTCCGACTTTTCCGACCTTTGCGGCGATGTTCACAGCTGCTGTGTGCATGATCGGCATCGCACGACCGCGTCCCCGGCGCCCTTCGACACTTTTCGACTTGCCGGCGGCCGTGGCTTGGAGCGAGTCCACGCAGTCACCCCGGCCAGAGCCCGCACGGCACTCGCACAGAGGGAGATCCTCATGACCGAGAGCCACGCGCGAACCCCGGCAACCCCCAGCGCTCTCGTGGATCCGCTGCGTAACCGCGGCGTGGCCTTCACACCGGAGGAACGGGATGCTCTCGGCCTTACCGGGCGCCTGCCTTCCGGAGTGCTCACGCTTGAGCGGCAGGCCCAGCGTGCCTATCAGCAGATAGAGGTCCAGGGCAGCAACCTGGCCAAGAACGTGTATCTGGAACAGCTGCATGACCGCAACGAAACCCTGTACTTCAAGGTTCTCGCCGAGCACCTCGCCGAGCTGCTGCCGATCATCTACGACCCCACCGTGGGCGAGGCGATCGAGAAGTACTCCCACGAGTACCGGCGCCCGCGCGGCATCTTCCTGTCCATCGACCGGCCCGACGACATGGAGAAGGCCTTTGCCACGCTTCGACTCGGACCCGAGGACGTCGACTTGATCGTGTGCACCGACGCGGAGCAGATCCTGGGCATCGGCGACTGGGGCGTGGGAGGGATACAGATCTCGGTGGGGAAGCTCGCGGTGTACACGGCGGCCGCAGGCATCGACCCGCGCCGCGTCGTTCCGGTGTCGCTGGACGTCGGCACGGACCGCACAACGCTGCAGGACGACCCGCTGTACCTGGGCAACCGGCACCCCCGCGTCCGCGGCGCCGACTACGACGCTTTCATCGAGAAATACCTGGAGACGGCGTCGTCCGCGTTCCCCAACGCGCTCCTGCACTTCGAGGACTTCGGCCCCAGCAACGCACGGCGGATCCTCGAGCAGTACGGCGGCCGCTACCGGATCTTCAACGACGACATGCAGGGCACCGGAGCCATCACGCTGGCCGCCGCCCTGTCCGCCGTCAAAGTCAGCGGTGTGCGGATGCGCGACCAGAAGCTTGTCGTCTTCGGCGCCGGGACCGCCGGGGTGGGCATCGCCGACCAGCTGCGCGACGCGATGATCCGCGACGGCGCGGCTCCGGAACGGGCCGCCGCCCAGGTATGGCTCGTCGACAAGCAGGGGCTCCTCACCAGGGACATGACCGACCTGCGCGACTTCCAGCAGCCCTACGCGCGCGATCCGGCCGAGGTCGCGGACTGGGTGAGGCGCGATGAAGCGATCTCACTGCTGGAAACGGTGCGTCGGGTCAAGCCGACGATCCTGCTGGGCACTTCCACCGTGCAGGGCGCGTTCACACGCGAGGTCGTCGAAGCCATGTCCGAGGGCACCGAGCAGCCGGTCATCTTCCCGATCTCCAACCCCACCTCCCGGATCGAGGCCATGCCCGCCGACGTCATCGCCTGGTCCAGGGGAAAGGCGCTCGTCGCGACCGGCATACCGGTCCCGCCCGTGGAATACGGCGGCGTGACCTACCAGATCGGGCAGGCCAACAACGCGCTCCTGTACCCGGGACTGGGTCTGGGCACGATCGTCTCCGGTGCGTCCCAGGTGACCGCGGGCATGCTGCTCGCCGCCGCACAGGCTGTCGCGCACCAGGCCGACCCGTCGGGGCCGGGCGCCTCCCTGCTGCCGCCCGTGGACAACCTTCGGGAGTCCTCGGCGATCACTGCGACTGCGGTGGTCAAGGCGGCGCTCGACGACGGCGTGGCCACCTCCAAGCCGATCGACACCGCGGAGGCTGTCCGGGAGGCCATGTGGCAGCCCGTCTACGCCGACGGAGCCGCAGCATGAATCCGCAACACTCCGCCGCCAACCGTTCCGGTTCGGCCGGTCAGGACGAAGCCCCGAAGATCCTCGACCTCCCCATCGGACTGCATGCGACCGGCACCCGGCGGGAGACCGACTCCATGGGAGCCATCGATGTTCCCGCAGACCGCTACTGGGGCGCTCAGACACAAAGGTCCCTGATCCACTTCTCCATCGGGGACGACCGGATGCCCAAAGCGGTCTACCACTCCTACGGCCACGTCAAGAAGGCTGCCGCCTCCGTCAACGGCCGCGCCGGGCGGCTCCCGGCCTGGAAGGCCGACCTGATCCAGCGGGTGGCCGACGAAGTCATCGAGGGCGAACTGGACGATCACTTCCCGCTGTACGTGTGGCAGACAGGCTCTGGTACGCAGTCCAACATGAACACCAACGAGGTGATCAGCAACCGCGCCATCCAACTGGTCGGCGGTGAACTGGGCAGCAAATCCCCGATCCACCCCAACGACCACGTCAACCTCGGGCAGTCCTCCAACGACACCTTCCCCACCGCCATGCACATCGCCGCGGTCAAGGAGATCCAGGAGCATCTGCTGCCCAGCGTGCGGGCGCTGCAGCGCGCCATCGAGACCAAAGCACGGCTGTGGCACGGCGTGGTGAAGATCGGCCGCACCCACCTGGAGGACGCCGTCCCGCTCACGGTGGGGCAGGAATGGTCCGGCTACACTCACCAGTTGCAACAAGCCGTCGACCGGGTCTCCGGGTCCGCCGAGGGCCTGTACGAACTCGCGATGGGCGGCACCGCGGTCGGGACCGGGCTCAATGCCCCACCCGGATTCGGCGAGCAGGTCGCGGCCGACATCGCCCACGCGACCGGCTACCCGTTCACCACCGCGCAGAACAAATTCGCCGCGCAGGGCGGCCTGGACGCCATGGTCGGCGCCTCTGCCGGACTGCGGGCCCTGGCCGTGCCACTGATGAAGATCGCCAACGACATCCGCTGGCTGGCCTCCGGACCTCGCTGCGGACTCGACGAACTCATCCTCCCGGCGAACGAGCCCGGTTCCTCGATCATGCCCGGCAAGGTCAACCCGACCCAGTGCGAGGCGATGGTCATGGTCTGCATACAAGTACTGTCCGAGGACGAGGCCATCGCCTTCGCCGGCACACAGGGCAACTTCGAGCTCAACGCCATGCGCCCGGTCATCATCAACAATTTCCTGCACGCGGCGACCATCCTCGGCGACGCCTGCACCAAGATGCGCGAGTACTGCGTCGAAGGCATCCAGCTCAACCGGGACCAGATCGACAGCTACGTCGACCGGTCCCTCATGCTGGTCACCGCTCTCTCGCCCGTGATCGGCTACGACAAGGCCTCCGAGATCGCCCACAAGGCCGACGACGAGGACACCACCTTGCGCGCGGCAGCACTGGCCTCCGGTTACATCAGTGCCGAAGACTTCGACCGCATCGTCCGACCCGCCGCCATGGTCGGTCACACGTAGAACAAAGCCAGGCCCCGGCGGTCGAGATACTCGGTCAGCGCCGTCTCCTTTCGGAGGAGTCGGGCGCGTTCGAGTGGGGGCAAAGGGGCCAGGGCGTCGTGACTGCGGGGGACGGTGCGGGCATGCGCTGTGCGGTCACAGGATGTCCTGTTCCTCCGGGACGACGACTTGGTCGATCATTGTTTGAATCTGTTCGGCTGGGAGGGCGACTGCCATGGCCCAGTAGTAGATGGCGAGGCTGAAGGCGGCGGTGACGCCCATGTCCCACCACAGAGGGAACCACGGGTGCTTGAGGGGCCCGAAGTCGCTGAGGTAGACGATCAGGCCCATTCCGACGAGATACGCGGGCAGCCACTGGGCGGCGCGCAGGTCGAGCTGGGGTGCGATGGGGTTCATTTTGAACACCCGGTTGGCGATCAGGATGACGTAGCCGATGAGGATGGCGACGCCGAGCTTCCAGTCGGTGGTCCACCCGGACCACAGGATCAGCAGGTTGGCGACGATGAAGGCCAGTGGCGACATCCAACTGCCTCCGGGCAGCCGGAAGGGGCGGTGGGCGTCGGGCAGTCGATTGCGGAACACGCCGAAGGAGAGCGGGGCGCCCGCGTACATGAGCACGCTGGCGCTGGTGATCAGCCCGACGAGGGAGCGCCAGCTGGGGAAGGGCAGGAAGCAGACGCAGCCGATCACGAAGGCGGTGAGGAGGCCGACCCACGGAACGCCGCGACGGTTGGTGGCCTCGAACGCGGAGGGCACGTAGCCGTTGCGGCTCAGGCCGTAGGAGACCCGGGAGGAGGCGGTGATGTAGATCAGGCCGGTGCCTGCGGGGGAGACCACGGCGTCGAGGTAGAGGATCGCGGCCAGCCAGCCCAGGCTGATGAGCGTGGCGACCTGGGCGAACGGTCCGGTCAGAACGTTGAACGCGGAGGTGGCCCAGTGGCTGCCGATCTGGGAGGCGGGCAGCGCGGCCAGGAAGGCGATCTGGAGGAGGATGTAGATGGCGATGCCGATGACGATCGATCCGATCACCGCTCGCGGGATGTCACGCTTGGGGTTGGAGCTCTCGCCTGCGAGCTGGTCGGCCTGCTCGAAGCCGAGCAGCGCGAAGATGATGCCGCTGGTGGAGACGGCGGACAGGATGCCCTTGGCCCCGTAGGGATTGAATCCGTCGGCCGCGGTGAAGTTGCTGCTGTGGAACTGGGCGATGGCGAACACGAAGATCGTCAGCAGGGGGACGCCGACCTTCCACCAGGTCGCCGTGCTGTTGGTGCGGGCCAGCAGGCGGATGCTGAGGAAGTTGACGGCCGTGATGACCGCCATCAGCCCGACCGCGACGGCGATGCCGGGGCCGGTCAGGACGTGCTCGCCGCCTTCGGTCTTCTCCCAGCCGCTCGCCCAGGAGTAGTGCTGGGCGTACGTGATCATCGCCAGCACCTCGATGGGTGCCACCGTGGCCGCCTGCAGCCAGGAGAACCAGCCGAAGGACGCGCCGGCGGCCCCTCCGTATGCGTAGTGGGGGAAGCGGGCGGTGCCGCCGGAGACCGGATACATTCCGCCGAGCTCGGCGTGCACCAGCGCAAGGATCAGGATCGCGAGGCCGCCGATGGCCCAGGAGATGATCGCCGCGGGCCCGGCCGCTGCCAGGGCCCCCTGGGCACCGAACAGCCACCCGGAACCGATGATCGACCCCTCTGACGCCCAGATGAGCCCGATGAAGCCGATCTCGCGTCTCAGTCCCGGCCGGTGGGTTCCTGAGGCAGGTGCCTTGTCCGATGTGGCCATGCCCCACACCCCCTCAGCAGGGTGATGCTCATGAACCATCGTGCCACGGCGACGCGGACCCGGCCTTTGAAGCGGCTCGTCGCAGGACTCCCTCGGAGCGGTCCTGAAGTAGGACTTTGTCAGTCCGGGGTCTTTGCGCAGTCAAGGACTGCGGCTGCTGAAGCGGGACAGCGGCGTGTCGCCGCCATGACCCGGATGCGGTGCTCGGCCCATCGCACCAACCGCCCGCCCCGCGACGGCGACGTCCGTGACGTCGCCGGCCAGTCTCGTCACGCGGCGCCGCGCATCGGGAGAATGCGGGTACTGCTCGCGCAGCGCCTTGAGGGTGGTGTCGGTCCCGGCGCGGTCGTAGCCGTTGATCAGGACCCGGGCACCCTGCGCCAGCAGTGTCCGGGCGATGGCCAGGCCGACGCCGCGGCTGGAGCCGGTGACGACGGCCGTGGTGCCGGACAGGTCGAAGAGGTCACTCATGTCACGTTTGCTTGCCCCTGGGCTCAGCGCCGGTGGTGTCGGCCAGTTCCACCTTCAGCAGCTCACGGTGGCGGAGCGTGCGCGCGAAAGCGGCACCGACACCGCTGCGGGAACGGACATGGGTGCCGTCTCCCTGCCGGGCTTCCAGCTTCCCCATCTGCACCAGGGACCGCACCGCTTCACGGACCGTGTTGCGCCCCACCCGAGTTGCTGGACATGTGGTCATCCCATGTTTGATTGGTGGCCGCAGGGGTCCAAGCACCGGAGCCCGTTCTCGAATCCCTGCGGCGGGCCGATCAGTCCGTCACCGGCCAGTTGAGCTCGGTACGCAGGTCACGCGGGTCCATGTTCGGGGAGGGCTGCGTGACGTAGGTCTCCCACCTGTCCTCTCCGGCGGAAAGTCCCCGTGCCCCCATCCAGGAGCGCAGCCGTTCCCAGGAGGACCCGAGACCGTCGAACGACCCGCGGTGCGTCAGCCGCGCCACCCGGCCTCCGGGCAGCGAACCCACCACGACCCCTGCTTCCGGCCGCACCACCTGGTCCGTGACGAACCCGACCTCCAGGTCCACGGTCTCGCCCGGCGACCCGCGGTACAGACCGAAGGCGGGGCTCAGCACGATGATCCGCTGCACCTCGATCGTCCGGGCCAGCGCGCCGAAGGAAGCGTCGAAGAAGTCCCGCAGGTCGGCCATCGGGACGACACCACGGATGACCGCTGTCGTCGCCGGTTCCAGATGCACAAGCTCCGGCTCCGAGGCCCTGGCCTCGCTGTCAGATCCACGATTGCCCATGTCGCTCCCATCCACGTTCACGGCTACTGAGGACGTGTAGACCTGGCGTGCGTCGAGAACTCATCGTTCGGTCACCGGCGTTTGCATCAGGAAGGTACGGTCCCCGAGACCTGCCGAGGGTGACGCCCTTGATGCGGCGCAGCGGCTGGACGATCTGGTCGGCGTGCGCGGACGAGGTGGCCGCGATGGTCACGTCGAGGCTGAGGTGTTCGGCGTCAGAGGAGATGACGTCCAGGGCGGTCACTGAGCCGCCCAGGGCCTCCATGGTGGCTGTCAGTTCTGAGAGGGCGGTGCCGCTCGCGGGGACTTCGAGCCGAATGGTGATCGAGTAGGAGACGCTGGGCGCGCACATGCGGACTGTCCTCATCCATCTGTCTGCTGTCTGAAGCGATCTGTCTGTTCGGAGCGGCGGCAGAACGTGGGGCACGCAGCTACCGCCGCTGGGATGTGGAAATGCGGAGGCAGGCAGGTCAGGTGTCGGCGCCGACCTTGGCCGTGCCGACGTCGGCTGACGGCGGCGGTGTGCTGCCGGGATGAAGGACGGAGCGGGCCTGGCCGGCGTCGAAGTCGTTCTCCCACTTGCCGATCACGATGGTGGCGACGGCGTTGCCCAGGACGTTGATGAAGACCCGGCCCTCGTTGAGGATGCGGTCGATGCCGACGATCAGGGAGAGGGCGGCCAGGGGAATGTGGCCGACCGCGGTGACGGTGCTGGCAAGCACGATGAACGCGCCGCCGGCGATGCCCGCGGTGCCCTTACTCGTGAGCATCATGACGCCGACCATCACGAGTTGCTGCTGCCAGGACAGGTCGATGCCGAGGGCCTGGGCCAGGAACAGAGAGGCCATCGTGAGGTAGACCGCGGAGCCGTCCAGGTTGAAGGAGAACCCCGAGGGGATGACGATGCCGACCACGGGCCGGCCGATGCCGAGGATCTCCAGCTTGCGCACGAGCTGAGGCAGGACGGCCTCACTGGAGCAGGTGCTCAGGGCGACGAGCAGCTCGGCCTTGAGGAACCGCATCAGAGCGAACAGGCTCAAGCGGCAGGCGCGCATGATGGCGCCGAGCACGACCAGGACGTAGACGACGCAGGTCGCGGTGAACAGGATGATCAGGTAGGCGAGTTGTTTGAGGCTCTCGGCGCCGTAGGTGGCGACCACCGTGGCCAGAGCTCCGAAGGTGCCCAGTGGTGCCAGACGCATGACCCAGCCCACGATCCTGAACACCACGTCCGACAGCGCCCGGATGCCGCGCTGCAGCGGTGCACCGTCCTCGCCGGCCATGTTCAGCGCCACGCCGAAGACGATGGACACCATGAGCGCGGCCAGGATCGCGTCACCGGTGATCGCCCCCAGCAGGGAGGAGGGGATCAGCGACGAGATGAAGCCGGTGAAGGTGACGTGCTCCTGGGCGGTTGCGGGCACGTCGTCCGAGTTCAGGGTCGAGGGATCGACGTTCAGGCCGGTTCCGGGGTGGAAGATGTTGGCGACCACCAGCCCGATCAGCATGGACGCCAGGGACAGCACCAGGAAGTAGCCGATCGCCTTCACGCCGATCCGGCCCGCCCTGCGCAGGTTGTCCATGGAGGCGATGCCGGTGGTCACCACGCAGAAGACGACCGGAACCACGATCATCTTGACCAGAGCGATGAACCAGTCATTGAGCGGCTTGAGTTCCTCGCCGAATCCCGGCGCGGCGATGCCGACGGCTATGCCGAGAAGGGCGGCCAGGACGACCTGGAACCACAGTTCGCGTATCAGACGGTTCAGCCGCGACCGCTGCGGGCGGCCGGCGGCGGTAGTGGATGTCATCGTTGGTGCTCCCTTGCACGACGATCGTGTGTAGCCCTGTCCCGTGGGGGGTGTGTCCGGGGACGCGGCGCGACGCGGCCCGCGTCCCCGGTGACGTACGTGGCGCATGGACGCAGCTGCGTCGGTCGGCGGCAGGAGGCCCGCTGCTGTGCGGAGCCGTCCTGCCGGCCGTCCTGCCGGTCAGCTGTGCAGGTCGCGCAGCACTTTGTAGAAGGCGGCTTTGCCCTCGAACCCGATGCCGGGGATGTCGGTCAGGCCGACGCGGCTGTTCTCGACGACGGCGTCGTCGGCGAAGCCGCCGGTGGGCTGGAACTCGCCCGGATAGGACTCGTTGCCGCCGAGCTTGAGGGCGGCCGCGATGTGCAGGGAGAACTGGTGTCCGCCGTGCGGGACGCAGCGCCGGGAGGACCAGCCGTGCCGGCGCAGCATGTCCTGGATGCGCAGGTACTCGACCAGGCCGTAGGAGAGGGCCGGGTCGACCTGGATGGTGTCGCGGTCGGGGCGCAGGCCGCCGTAGCGGATCAGATTGCGGGCGTCCTGGAGCGAGAAGAGGTTCTCGCCGGTGGCGATGGGGCCGGTGTAGTGCTCGGCGACCGTGGCGTTGAGGCGGTAGTCGAGGGGGTCGCCGATCTCCTCGTACCAGAACAGCCCGTACGGCTCGATGGCCCGCCCGTATTCCAGGGCGGTGGCCAGGTCGAAGCGGCCGTTGACGTCGACGGCCAGCCGGGAGCCGTCGCCTCCCAGAACGTCGATGACGGCCTCGATGCGGCGCAGGTCCTCGGCCAGGTCGGCGCCGCCGATCTTCATCTTGACGACGTCGTAGCCCAGGTCGAGGAAGCCGCGCATCTCGTCCTGGAGGTCGGCGATGGTCTTGCCCGGGGCGTAGTAGCCGCCGGCGGCGTAGACGAACACCGAGTCGTCGGGCTTGCCGTCGCCGTAGCGCTCGGACAGGTACCGGTACAGCGGCCTGCCCGCGATCTTCGACGCGAGATCGAACAGCGCCATGTCGACGACCCCGACCGCGACCGAGCGCTCGCCGTGCCCGCCGGGCTTCTCGTTGCGCATCATGACGTCCCACGCCCTGGCGGGGTCCAGTTCGCCCTGCTCGTTCAGCAGACTTGTCGGTTCCGCGTCCAGCAGGCGGGGGAGGACGCGGCGGCGCAGGATCTCGCCGGCGCTGTAGCGGCCGTTGGAGTTGAAGCCGTACCCCACGACCGGCTTGCCGTCACGGATGACGTCGCTCTCGATCGCGACGATCGAGCAGTCCATCGAGGAGAAGTCGATCCACGCGTTGCGGATCGAGGAGCTGATCGGGACGGTCCCCTCGTAGACGTTAGTGATCTTCACGTCGGTGGCCTCTTTCTTATATCTTATAAGATGTATCGGGTGTTAGGCTGAGCCGACGAGACGGGAGCTGTCAAGGGGCGTGAGCACCTGGAAAGGGATTACAGGGGCGATGACCGGTCCGAGTCAGTTCCTGAGCAAGAGCGATCTCGCCTACGCGGAGCTGCGCGGCCAGATCCTCTCCGGCAGCCTGCCCGCCGGCTCACGGCTCGCGCAGTACGACCTCGCCGAGTCCCTCAACATGAGCATCACACCCCTGCGCGAGGCGATCCGGCGCCTCAGCAGCGAGGGGCTGGTCACCGTCGAGACCCACCGGGACGTCCGCGTCTCCGCCATGAACTCCGACGAGGCGCGCCAGCTCTTCGAGGTCCGCCTCTCCCTGGACCCCACCGCGGCCGAACTCGCCGCCACCCGCCGCACGGATGCGGACATTGCCGCCATGCGGGCAGCCGTCCGCAACCTGCTGCCCGTCACGCGTCAGTGGGGCGAGGAAGCGCTCACCGCGCACCGGGCCTTCCATCAGACGGTCTACCACGCGTCAGGTAACGACGTCCTCATCCGTCTGCTGGACGACCTCTGGGACAAATCCGACCGTTACCGCCGCCTCGGCCTCGAACTGCCGCCCGGGGACGAGCCCCGTACCCGCGACCTGGAAGAACATCACCAGCTGGTCGAACTCATCGTCAATCGCCAAGCGGCCGAGGCCGCACAGCTCATGCGTGACCACATCACACACAGCCTCACCGCAACCGCCATCAGCGCCCTCGAAGACCGCGAAGGCACGTCGGCGTAGGGGCGGTTGAAAAGCGGCGTGCTGGATGCCGAGGCGCCGCTCGATGGCGGTGACGGTCGGCCGCCGTCCGCCGGCGGTCGCTTCCTCAACGACGGTGTGCCGGGCCCGCGCGGCGGGTCAGCCTTGCCATCGCGGACGGCCGCACCGTCACCCCTCTCGGCGGACCGGGGATGCGGCAGTGGGTTGGCCGGTCTCGGAGACCGGCCAACCCACGCCCTGAAACTCAGGCCAGTGGCTCTATCCGAATGTTGCGGAATCTGACCTTGTTGCCGTGGTCCTGGAGGCGGATCGCTCCGGCGGCGGAGGTCTCGGCTCTGCCTGATGCGGTGGGTCCGTCCAGGGTCACGTCGTCGTGGACCTTCTTTCCGTTCCACACCACGGTGGCCCGGGCGTCCGCGACCTTGCGGCCGTCCTCGTAGCGAGCCGCGCGGAAGACGATGTCGTAGGTCTGCCAGGTCTCGGGCGCCGTCGCCTCGTTCGTGTCGGGTGCCCGTTTCAGATAGAACGCCCCTGCCTCGTTGGTGGCCGGCGAGGTGTCACCGTAGGAGTCGAGGATCTGTAGTTCGTAGCGGTCCTGGAGGAAGATGCCGCTGTTCCCGCGGTCCTGCCCGGTGACATCGTCCGGGAGGAGCGGCACCCGGAATTCCACGTGCAGCCGGAAGTCCTGGTAGGCGTCCTTGGTGCGGATGTCGCCGCAGCACACCTCCATCGACTTCTCGTCCGTGAGGGGCCACTTCAGGCGTCTGCCGTCCGTGTGCTGCCACTGGGCCTGCGAGGCCGCCGTGCCGTCGAAGAGGTCGACCTCGGTTCCGTGCGGATGGACGGCGATCAGGTCGAGGTTGACATGGCCGGTGTCGCCGGAGCCGAACCGGTAGGAGATGGTGTTGTGTCCGGCGCGCAAATCCAGGCTCTCGGTCTGCGTCGACCAGGTGTCCCAGTCGCCGGTGGAGGCGAGCTTGGTCTGCCGGTCCTTGGCCCCATTGACGTACAGGGAAAGGGACTTGGTCCCCTGGAACGGGTTCGGCCCGTTGGAGTAGCGCAGGTTGACGTCGTAGGTGCCGGCCTTCGGGACCGTCACGTCGAAGGTCGTGGCCGCCTTGCCCTCGGTGGAGTAGCGGTCGACGAAGCCGCTGCCCGAGTAGGCCGCGTGGTCGGTGTCGATGCCCGCCGTGCCGGTGAGGCGTGCCTCTTCGGCCTCGTACCGGGTGGCGGGAGGCGGCTGCTTTCCGGGTATCCGGTTGAGTGTGTACCAGGCCTCGGTGCTCCACAGCTGTTCACCGGAGGCCGAGGTGAAGGGGCGCGGGGAGCGGACGTGCACCACGCGTCCCGGTTTCAGATCGTCCAGCCGGAGCCTGACGGTCCGGCCGTCCTCCGAGAGCGTGGCCGAGCGCACGGGAAGGCTTTCCTCGGCGATCTTCGGGCCGCCGTAGTCCTCGGTCGGTGTGTAGCGCCATTGCTCGGCGCGGTAGTGCTTGGCCAGTTCTTCGGCGGTGGTGGCGGACACCGGCTGGGTGTACGTCAGGTCGAAGCCGCCGGGCACGGCGCGCATGGACTGTATGTCGAAGGTGTTCTTGCCGTTCGGGGTCAGCTTCTGGAGGCCGAACTTGAGCTTGCCCTCCTGGCCCCAGTTGCCGTCGGCGCCCAGTCCGCCGGCGTAGATCGCTCCGTCGGGACCCATGGTGATGCGGTTGACGCCGGCTTCGAGGCCTTGGGTGTAACGGAAGACGGCTCCCTGGTACTGGCCGTTGACCTTCTCCAGGTAGGCGCGCTGGAGGCCGCCGTAGGTGACGTCGCCGAACAGCATCTGGCCGGCGAACCTGCCCTTGTTCAGGAGCAGCGGAGTGGAGGGCGAGTTGGCGATCTCGTTCTGCGGCAGCCACAGCACCGGCTCGGTGACGGGGGAGTCGTCGAAGGGGCCCGAGGGCTCGGTGTAGTGGTTGAAGAAGCGGTCCTGCTTGATCTGGACGAGCTTCGACGAGGGAAGCCAGCCGCCCTGATTGTCGGTGGCGAAGATGCTGCCGTCGGGTCCCCAGCCGATGCCGTTGGGAGTGCGCAGACCGCCCGCGACCGGACTGATCCGCCCCGTCTTCTTGCTGACCTTGTACGTCACTCCGCGGCCGGGCGCGGGCTGCGGAACCGTGGTGGCGCCGCCCAGGTTGATGGCGACGGAAAGGTTCACGTAGAAGTGGCCGTCCCGGTAGAGCAGACCGAAGGCGAACTCGTGGAAGTTCTTGCCGTACGGCCACGTGGCGACCGTGCGGTACTCGTCGGTCACATCGTCGTCGTCCTTGTCGACGAGCCGGGTCAGCTCGTGCTTCTGCGACACATAGAGCGAACCGTCGACGTACTTGATCCCCATGGGTTCGCGGAGGCCGCTCGCCACCTTCTTGACGGTGACCTCGTCCCGGCTGGTCCGGCCGGTGACATTGTCCAGCAGGTACACCTCTCCAGCAACGTTGTCGCTGCCGCCCCACGTGGTGATCGCGAGGCGTCCGTCGGGCAGCCAGTCCATGCCGCTGACCTGCGGTTCGAAGCCGTCCGGGCGCAGGTCGGTGAGTGTCAGGTCGGGTCGTACGGAGGTGAGGGGCAGACCGTCCCCGGGGGAGTCGCCGCTCGCCTCGCACTCCTTGCGGCCGGGAGCGGTGACCCGGACGACACCGGCGTCGGTGCTCAGTGCCTCACGAGGTACGACCGCGAAGTCGTCCTCGCCGGGCGGCTTCCAGGCCAGCCGCAGTTGCTGATCGCCGTCGCGCTCGAAGTGGTCGATGCGCAGGGGGTGCAGGCCGGCGGAGAGATGGACCGTGCCGTCCTTGGGCTCCGCACCGTGGAGTCCGTCGTGGTCGATCACTGTCTCGTCGTCGATGGCCAGCCGTGAGCCGTCGTCGCTGGTGAGGCGGAACGTGTAGCTGCCGTCGCGGGGCACGTCCAGGTATCCGGACGCCTCGCTGACGAAGTTGTCGCTGAACCCGCCGAAGTCGGCGGCCGAGGACCAGTCGACCGTCGGCATGAGCTTGTCGTGGTTGGGGGTCTGACCGGGCTTCAGGGTGCACAGCTTGCTCAGGGGTGTCTGAACGTCGAACACGCGCAGGGTTATGCCGGGTTCCTGCGGCGGGATGTCGGAGGGAGCGGCGGAAGCCGTCGGCGCGGCCCCGAGGCCGCCGCCGACCAGGATGCCTCCGGCCATGAGCGGGATGAGGTGTCTTCGGGCACGCTGGAACAGACGTAGGCGCAATGGTCCTCCATCAGGCGGGGACCGGACCGTGCCGGATATCGCTCCGGTCTGCTGCGGGTGCGCGGAACTTGTGCCGTCAAGGTAAGGACTTTCGCTTGACATGTCCACACTTTGTCATCGGAGAGTTCAAAGTGGCGGGGATGCCTCCCATGCCGCCGGCGAACACTGCATGTGGACGGGACGGCGGGAAGCTGGAGGCCGACGGGTACGCGGCAAGAGACGTGGAGCGGCTTCTCGTGGCAGCGGAGGAGCTGCACCAGCGGTTCAACGCTGAGCTCAACCCGGGCGCCACGGCCGATCCCGAACCGACGTTGTGACCCAGACCGGGGCCCCTGCCGACCGCAGTTCAGCGGCCCGCCAGTTCAGCGGCCCGCCAGTTCGGACGGGCCTGCTGAGCTGGCGAGGAAAGCCCCGACCGTGAGGCTGAGCGGTCGTGCCATTGACCGGAAACGGGGAAAGAGTCGCTGGCCGGCGAGCACGGCCTCTGCCGCGAGCCGCGAGATCCTTCGGCGCCTTCCAGCGATCTGTGCTTCGCAGGGACCGGTGGCCCGTCGGGTGATCGCCCCCCGGCCATCGGTGACTTGTCGTGTGCTACGGGGTGACCGGGGCGACCTGGAAGGTGTTGGAGCACACCTTCCAGGCGGCCGGCACCAGGACCGCGGTGCGGGAGGCCGGTGGATAGACCCGCAGATAGGTTCCGGTGGCCTGGCAGGGCCCGCCGATGGGGCCGTTGGTGGTACGGATGACCGCGGACACAGAGTGGGCGGGGCTGAGAGTCACGGTCGACACGGCCCCTCCGTTACGGGTGGCGGCCGCGCCGATCTGGTGATGCGTGGTGTCGAGGACGCTGACGCCCGGGTAGCCGCGCAGGGCGCAGCCGGTGGTGCTGGTGTTGGTGAACCGGATCGGCCAGTACAGCGAGCCCGCGGCGCCCTCCTTGCGTCCCATGGACACATACAGGTCGCTCACCGTGCAGGTGCGCGGACCGGCCGAGGTCGATGCCGGGGTCGTGGCCCAGGCGGCACCGGCCGCCGCGCCGCCCGTGAGAAGTGCGGTCGCCGAAGCGATTGCGACGCGCCGGGAGAGGTGTCGAGAGTGAAGAAACATGCCATACCACCCCTGTCGGGTGAATGGGTGGATGTGTGTCACTTTGTTGGATGCGCGTAGTCGGCGGAAGGTTGCACCGCTTGGCGGTTCAACAGTCAGAACTCGCGGCCCGCGCCGAAGTCGGTGCTCGCGCCATGGCTGTCCGGTCGCTCGGCGAACCAGCTGTTCCGGCGAGGTGTTCCAGCACATTCCGTTCCGGCCGCGTCGCCCAGGCGGTGTTTCAGAACGTGTTGGGGGCGGCTCGCGGCTGCGGGCTCAGCACAGCACCGCGAGGTCGCCGGGCCGCACCCTGGCCGTGACGGGCAGGGTGGCCTCGACCTCTCCGTCGGCGCCGTAGGGCATGGGCCGGTCGGCCTCGATACGGATCTCCCGGCCGCGCAGCACCCGCACCTCGGGCCGGTTGACGTGGGCGCCGGTCGACAGTTCGTTCATGAGGGCGAAGAAGAGCCGGCGCGGGGCCTCGCGGATCATCACGATGTCGAGCAGCCCGTCGTCCACCCGGGCGGCGGGGGCGATGGCCCGACCGGAGCCGTAGTAGGCGGAGTTGGCGGCCACCACGGTGTAGCCGCGATGGGTGTGGTGCTGACCGTCCACGGTGACCCGGTAGGCCGCCGCGCGCCAGGTGGTCACCGCGCGGAGTCCGCCGGCGTAGTAGGAGGCGGCGCCGCGCAGCAGCCGCGCGTTGTTGGCGTGGCGGTTGGCGAGCGCGTCGACGCCCGCGTACACGCTGCCCAGTACCACGGTGCCGTGGTGGACGGCCGACTCCACCTCGATGGTGTCGACAAGTCGCGGGGCGTTGTGAAGCAGCACCCCGGCCAGCGCGGCAGGGTCGGTGGGCAGGCCCAGGGCGCGGGCGAAGTCGTTGCCGCGGCCCGCGGGGACCAGCCCGAGCACCGCGCCGGTCCCGCCGAGGGCGCCACCGACGCACCCGGCGATGCCGTCGCCACCCACCGCGAGCACCACCCGGCCGCGCTCGCCGGCCCGACGGGCGAGGTCCTGGGCGTGGGCCAGACCTCGGCTGTGCTCGATCTCCAACTCCGCCCCGGCCTCGCGCAGCAGCCGGCCCACGTGCAGCAGCGCCGCCGCTGCGGTGGAGCCGCCCGCGGTGGGGTTGACGACGGCCGTGAACTGTCGCATCGGTGAACCTCCGGGCGGTGGCAGGTGGTCCGGGGTGACGGCGCCGGGCTGGTCGGTCGCCGGGTCGGTCGCGGTGCCGCCTCGGCCGGATCGCCCCTTCCAGTTCATAACATGTCCATTCCATGTTGCCCGGTCAGCCCGTCACCTGCGCTGACCTGTTGTGGACCGTGTGGCACGAGGGCGCGCTCGAAAAGGCGGACTTACCGGACAGACGCACACGAATCGGGCGCGTCCCGAGGGCCGGGTCACGGGGAAGGGCGGCGGTGGCCACGCCTACAGGTAGGAGGGTGGCGGCCCGATGGTGTCGGCCGGGCTCATCGGCCTGGTAACTGGCCTCCCCTGCAGTCGTGGGATACACGCCCTGCTCGGGGGCATCAGGACGGCCCGGCATTCGACCTGTCCCAGGAGGAAGGTGGCGAGTCCCTGCTGAGAGCCGCGATTGCACGCTTCGATCGCCCGGGGCCCAATCTGATAGTTCGCCCTGTGCAGGAAGGCGACGCAATGGCTGTTGGCCGTGGAGGCTGTTGAGTCACATGTCCGGGCGCTCTTCGAGGGGCACAGCTGTCCGATGCAGCCGCAGACGTGGCTCACCCACCGGGTCGGACCATGAAGCCTGGTCACGTCAACTCCGCGACGCCAAAGATCGGCTCGCCGCTCTCATCCAGCACTGCTGTCCCGACGGGATCGAGCGGATTCGCGTCCTGCTGGCATGGGCCGGGATGCCCTCCAGGGAGCCCACCGGCGGCCTGAAGTGGTACGACATGGCGGTACAAGGCCAGCTCCTGACCGAAGACCCTGACCTCATCCTTGCCGCGTTCACCACGCGGGCTCCGAGCCCGGTCCAGCTTGAACGGCGCGGCCCAACTCTTCAGCTCCCTCGAATGGACCACAGCACATGGCAAGCAGCTTCCCGAGCCGCTGAGGTCAATGCTGATCGGGCACATCCAACGGGAACCGGTGTGCTGGTCGGTCTCAAGCGGGGCGAACGGCGGGCGTGTGAGGGCGGGACAGCCTCTGGTGGCGCGGTCCCCGAGCGGCGCCCACGACCATTCCGGGCGCGTTTCCGTGGACCGCGTTCTGGGTCAACGTCACCGGCAGCGCCGTCATGGGCCTGCTCATCGTGCATGGTCCTCGTGCCCCGGGGTCGCGCGCCAAGGAGCTGGCGCGTGAACGGGGGTCATGGTGACCACCGGTGCCCTCATCGGTGCTCCGCTGCGCTACCTGACCGACCGCGCCGTCCAGGCCCGGCACCGTCTTCCCCTGGGGCACGTTCGCCGTCAACCTCACCGCCTGTACCGGACTCGGCTTCCTCACCGGAGCCACCAGTGCCGCCACCGTGCCCTCCGCACTCCAGCACTTCATCGGGCCGGGGCCGCCGGCGACACTGAGCACCTACTCCAGCTTCTCCTTCGAGACCGTCCGCCTCACCGCGACCGGGGCGACGCTCTTCGCCGTGGCCAACATCGCTCGGATGGACCGGGGCCACTGCCGAGGTAGCCGGCACGACCCAGAGTGTACGTTCGTACATTCTGTGGGTAGGGTGCTGTGCATGCCGACGAACTACTTCGCCCAGGACCCGCGCACCAACCTGGAACGTATGCAGGCGGGCGACCTCTACATCGCCGACGACCCCGAGATCGCCCGACGCCTGCAGCGGGCCGTGAGCCTGGCCGCCCGCTACCAGGCCGCCTTCGCCGAGGACGCCGAGGCCGCGCAGCCGCTGCTGGAGGAGCTGCTGGGCTCCCTGGGGGAACAGGCGCACGTGCGTCCCCCGCTGTACGTCGACTACGGCAGCAACATCACGATCGGTGCGCGGACCTTCGTCAACTACAACCTCACGGCCCTGGACGTCGCGCCCATCACGATCGGCGAGGACTGCCAGATCGGCCCCAATGTCCAGTTGCTGACCCCGACTCATCCGCTGGAGCCGCAGCCGCGGCGCGACAAGCTGGAGGCGGCACAGCCGATCGTCATCGGTGACAACGTATGGATCGGCGGCGGGGCCATCATCCTGCCCGGCGTCACCATCGGCGACAACTCCGTCATCGGCGCCGGCGCGGTCGTCACCAAGGACGTACCCGCGAACGTCGTCGCCGTCGGCAACCCCGCCCGCGTGGTGCGGAGTCTGTGAACCTGCACTCATGGCCACCGGACACACCGACCCCCAGCGCCGGGCACGCATCCTCGACGCCGCCCTCGACCTCATCGCCGAGGAAGGAATCGGCCACCTCTCCCACCGGAAGATCGCCGCACGCGCCGGTGTCCCGCTCGGCTCGATGACCTACCACTTCAGCGGTATGGACGACGTGCTGCGCGCGGCCTTCGGCCGGTTCACCGACCACATCGTCACCGTCTTCGACGCCCACCTGTCAGCCCCGGCCGATCCCGGCCAGGCCCGGCAAGCGGTCGCCGATCTCGTCCATGCGGTGTCCGAGGGTGACGCCCGTGACCTTGTGCTCGCGCAGGAGCTGTACACCCTCGCTGCCCGCCGGCCCGACTACCGGGAACTCACACACGAGTGGATGCGCCGCAGCCGCGTTCACCTGGAGAAGCACTTCGACCCCGACACCGCCCGCCAACTCGACGCGCTCATCGAGGGACTGACGCTGCACCGCGCCCTCTCACGTCAGCCCCACGACCGTTCCCTGACGCTCGAAGCGATCACCCGCATCACCGCCCCCGGCGAACCGTCCCGATGACCGCCCGTGCGGCATGGCGTCGCTGCGCGGCGCGACCGCCACCGCCTTCCCCAACTGGATGACGATCACCGGCCCCAACACCGGGCTCGGGAACTCCTCGATGATCCTGATCACCGAGGCCCCAGCTGAACTACGTGGCCGACCATCCGCCACCCCAGCGGAACGTCGTCCAGTCGCTGGTGAAGAGCGCGGTACGCAACTGCGGGACATAGCGACCTGAGGCGTAACTCTGTCCACTGCAGCGGCAGTTACTTTCCCACGCGACCACTCGAACGCACAGACCCGGCACCCGGACAGGTGGTTGGCGCCTTATCGAACGCTTGGTCAGTCGCCCCCTCCGCCCCCTCCGCCGTCACCGCCCCCGCCGTCGCCTCCACCGGAATTCCCGCCGTCGCCGCCGTCCGAGCCCCATCCGTCACCGCCACCGGGCTCGTTGTCGTCGCTGCCGCTGCCGAGGTTGCTGAACCAGGGGCGGTCCCAGTCCGCGTCAGTGGCGATCGGCTCACCTCCGTCCGCCGTCGGGCGCCGTTCCGGTCGGAACCTCGCCAGGCCTGTGGCGTCCCCGAGCCCGAATGCGACGGCGAAGACGTGTGCCATGACGGCATCGAGCGGGTCGGGGCTCTCGTACCGCACATCGGCCAGCGGCAGCAGCACCGTGCCCGGCGCGAGATGCGGCCGACGCGGGGGACGCGACAGCAGGGCGACACGCCGCTCACCGCACAGCAGCCACGAACTGAACGCACTCTCCCGCCGCAGCACCCAGTGCCGCTCGGACAGCCGCACCTCCACGGAACTCTTGGACTTGCGCAGCTTCTTCTTCAGGCTGAGCCCCGCCGGAACATCGCCGACGGTCAGATGCAGGCCCTTGGACGGTTCGGCGGCATCCCGGCGGAAGCCGTGCGGTGCCCGGATGCGTACGACGGGAGCGTGCGGCCCCCACACATCCACGCGCACCAGACGCCGGTCGACGGCGACGGCGACCGGCCCGGCGGGCCCCGGTACGAACCGCCGCGCGATCCACAGCGGCACGCCCTCGGCCTGTGCCTGGGCTGCCAAGGCGGCCACCCGCTGGGGCCCGCCACACTGCCGTACCGTCAACTCCCCCAGCGCGCGGGCGAACCCGGCTGCCTGCCGCACCGTCACCGGCTTGGCGGTCCCGGTGACGCGGGTCACCGGGACGATCCCGGCCCCGTCCGCCAGCCGCCCCAGCGGCCGCTCGGCCCCGCCGCCCCCGAGCCAGCACCCCCGCTGGAACGCCTCGGCCATGGCACCGAGGTTCAACTCGCTGAGCGGCATGATCCTGCCGCCCACCCGCAGCCCGTCTTCGGTCAACTCCACAGTCCGCGCCAGCGGATTCCATGACCGCTCGCCATAGAGTACCTGGCTCACAACAGCCCCCACGCTTACGCGGCTCAGCTGAGCCCGCCCACCACGACCGCCGCCACAGCCCCGGACGGCACCGCCCCACCCTCACACATCCCCGGCCCAGCCTCGTTGCCAGGGTGGCCGGACCCGGGCCGGGCCGTTGCGCAGGCCCCTGGTACGCGACTTCGACCGCGTCACCGCCACCCACGGTTTCCCGCCCAGGCGGCGAGGGCGACGATGTCCCGGGTGAGGGGCATCAGTACGCGCCTGGACGCGCCTTTTCGTATGCCGGTGCGTCAGTGCATCACTTGAACGTTGCTGCCGCATCGCGCAGCGCCCGTGCCACCTCGTCGCCCCACGGATGTCGCTTCCGGGCCATGTCGCCACCGGCCGTGCACTCGCACTCGGGCTCGCGCGCTCACACTCGCATACCTGGCCGGCAGAGCAGGGATCTCCAAGCCCATCGTCTGCAGCGGATGGAAGCGATCGCGACGGCTCACGTTTCGAGCATGGTCTCCCAAGGCGGCGAACTCAGTGGAGTGGTGGCCCCACTGGTCGGCACACCAGACCTCCAGAAAGCCACGAGAATCTGAACACCGGTACATGGACATCTGCCGACAAGCCATACGAGTCGCCGACGGCGCCGCGGACCTCGACAAGGAAGCAGCGATCGCATTCGCAGGCGCCGCGGACGCACTTGGCCATGCGGCCGCTCGTGGAACGATCAGCCCTGAACTCGCCCGATCGACCATCACCACCGTGCTACTCAGCCTTGTCAACCGCTTTGAATGAATGACTCGAAGCTATGCAGTCGCTCTCGCGTCAACAGCCTCCTGGCCCGCAACAGCTAGTGCCGCTCGGCGAGCAGCTTCAGGTTCAGCAACTGCCGTCGAGCCATGATCAGATCGCCGATCGACAGGCCGATGGCCGCCCAGCGGCTGGTTTGCATGACGACCTTGAGCAGCAGGCGCGTCGTGTCGTGATTCTGGGGCACGAGGACATAGGACATAACGGCGCCCATGACCGTGCCCGTCAGCTGGTTCCCCGGTTCGACCGAGACGATCCGGCCCAGCTCGCGCCCGCCAGCGGTAGTGAACCTGTCTCCGACTTGAGGCTCGGGAAGGCCGACCAGCTCGCGAGGCGAGCTGCGGCCAAGGTTGTCGATCCAGTCGTACGAATATGGCGCAAGCCTCACTTGTGCTATCCACGGCCACACCGCTTCGGCAGGCGCCTCGACACCCACGCCCCGCCACGCCTGCAGCGCGGGTGAGGTGACGAAGTCGTCGCACGGGTAGGACCGCAAGATCTCGCTGTCACTCACACCCCAACGGTCACCGATCATGCGTCCATCCTCCACCAACATCATCCCCGTTAGCCGGTGTTCGAAGGTTGATACCCACGTTGGCGGCTAGGACGAGGTGGTTCGCCCGCTCCCGCGCCGGAATCTGCCCACAGGCTGATCGTTTTGGCGTACGACGACTCGCACGCGACGGACTGGGCCATCTGCCGGCGGGCTGTTACGGACGGCCCTCGGGGCCTGACGCGGTGCTGGCAGGGTGGCGGTAGGCCCAGACGACCTGGTCGTAGTCGACACCGTCGACCGGCCGCACGTGCCGGACCCGCACCCGTACCAGCTCGGGCTCGGGCTCGGCAGCCTCGTCGGAGGGCGTAGGCACGGCCCCACGGTGTAGAGGCGGACGCTGTGGTCGACCGCGTTCAGAGCCTGCTGGCGATGTGCTGCTCCCATTTGGCGCAGCCAGTCCGTGTGCTCGGGGCTGCCCGGGACGGGTACGGTCTGCAGCTCCTCGGGCAGATGCTTTGAAGCCATGAACCAGGAGGCTGTTCGCCTTGGTCGGCTTGGCGGCCGGGGCGGTAGTGCTGTGTGAGGTTGGTGAAAGTGCCGGCCCGCGTCGGCTCCTCCGCTGATCCTTCTCTGGGCTGCAGCTGACA
The DNA here is from genome assembly GCF_004337435.2 of Streptomyces sp. KM273126. Lineage (NCBI taxonomy): Bacteria > Bacillati > Actinomycetota > Actinomycetes > Kitasatosporales > Streptomycetaceae > Streptomyces > Streptomyces sp. KM273126. The sequence goes on from NZ_SJXB02000002.1 coordinate 2,582,784, forward strand.
TGCGGTCGGAACCGTCTCGTCACTCACTGGGGGAGAGTTGAGGAACCGGACCACGCTGCGTGGGCGTAGCCGGTCTCGTACGCAGCGGCCAACGCCACCGGAGACGCCCGAGCCGTGGTGGAAGAGGCATGCGAGGGTGCTCTGGCTCGGTGCGGGCATCCCCGTGATCGGTGCCGTGCTGACCGCAGTTGCCCTCCAACTGCTCGGCCTGAGCGGTGAGTCCGAGCCGAGCCCGGCACCGGCGGGGGCCGGTACGTCCTCGGGGAGCCCTTCAGCGGCGCCGTTCGTCGTGACCGCGAGGCAGGAGAACGAGGCCGGATGCACCGCTCTCCCGCGTCAGGTGTCGTCGGCGGAGGACCGCGCGGAACTCGTGACCGGCGGCGATGTGAACGCCGTCATCCGGCGTAACCAGGGCGCGCGGGTCGGCGAACTGAACGTCGGTCTCACGCTTGAGGGAGGTGCGAATTCCCTGACCGTCACGTCGATCGAGATCAAGCCGAAGTCGCCCCGCGCCGTCGAGCCGCTCGCCGGAACGCTGGTGTGCGAACCGAACGCCGGGGGAGAGTCGAAGATCCAGCTGTTCGCGGACATGGACAGCCCGGAGCCCGTCTTCCTCAAGGGGAAGAACTCCACACAGAAGTACTTCAAGGAAAAGGTCGTCACGCTCAAGCCTGGAGAGCAGGTCAACCTGTCGGCGACTTTCTTGTCGGAGAAGGGCTCTCGGGAATTCGGACTGCTCATCCGTTACGTGCAGAACGGGAAGGACGGCACCGTGCCGGTTCCCGCCCCACGAGGGGGACGGTACGCGGTGACCGGCTTTTCCGCGCGATATGGGGTTGTGTACGAGGGGTCCACGGGTGGCGTCTACCGCCGGCTCGAGGATCCCCGCCCTTGCCCATGGCTGCCTGCATCACAGGGATGCTGACCGATCTCGACGAACGGGGGAGCGGAATGGTTTCGAAGCGTGCGCGCCTCGTCTGGCGCGCCGGGTGCGGATTCCTGCTCACCATCGGCCTGGTAGGGCTGTTGGTCAGCGACGGCGGCACGTCAGGCAGGCCACTCGAACGCCCCAACTCGCTGGACGTGGCGTGGTCGTTCCGAACCTCTGGACGGGCATTGGACGTTTCGGAACTGCCGGCGGCGGTGAGCGACAGGATGCTGGCGATTCCGCAGGGCAGGACAGTGAGCGTCGTGGACACACGCGACGGCCGATTTCTCTCCACCGCGCGCAGTTCCGCGGACCGTTTCACGCTCGTCGGGTTTTCCGGTGGCGTGATGCTCGCTGTGGAACAGCGGTTCGGGCAGGGCGGCGAGACTGTTCTGAACGCGTACGATCCCGCGACCGGACGAAAACTGTGGCACAAAACCGCGAGCCCGGCCCTGCGGAAGGGAAGGGAGGACGCTTGGCTGGGGCAGACGCCTTTCCTGCTGGATCCGGGACCTGCGATCGAATTGGCCGATGGCCGACTGGCGGGAGTTGCTCCGCGGACCGGTGCGGTCACCTGGAGCAAACGGAAGCCCGCGCTCGCGCCGTGCGAGCAATCCGACCCGGACGATCTCGGTTTGCCGCCTTCCCCTTTCAACGTGGCCACGACGGCGGACCACATCGTCGTGCTCAAGGGCTGCCCGGGCCGGACCGCGGAACTCGAGGTGGTGAACGCGGAGGACGGGGACAGTGTCTGGAAGAGGGATCTGGGGCGTTCGCGCGACTCCGTCAGGTTGAGCGCGGTCCGCGGTGTGATCGGTGTGAGCCTTGACAACGATCTGCGCCTCTTCGCGGAGTCAGGCGAGCAGATCCTGCGGCGGAAGGCGGACCGGAAGTCCGATCTCTGGCCCGTGGGAGAGGCCCGAGGCGTGGTGTACCTCTCGGAAACGCACCCCGGCGCGCAGTCGGACCCAGGGTCGTCCGGGTCGAACACCCTGCACGCCGTAAGAGCGGACACCGGGAGAACCATATGGACACGCCCCCAGGGACTCCAGGCCAACAACGGCCTGACCAGTGAGGTCATCGTCGGTGACGTGGAAGTCGCCGGCGCGTACAGCGGAGACCTTCGCTGGTTGCCTGGAGATGCGCGTCTGCAGGCGCCGGGCGCGAGCAGTTTGATGGACCTCGCGGGCAGGCGAAGTGCCCCCGTGCCCTGGCCGGTGGCCGGGACGTTCGTGGGAATGAGTGGAGACCTGCTCATCGTCCGTAGCGAAGAGAGCGACGGCACCCGTTACACCGCTCTTCGGCCGAGCCACCGGGCCGTGGCCGCGGAGAGGCCTGCCCCGCTGGGCGGAGTCGAGCGGCAGGAATGGCCCGACGCCTGTGGGCTGGTCAGCGCCGGACTTCTCTCCGAACTCGGCCGGAACTATGTCAAGCTGCCCGTGTCGTCGAGCCGTAGGGTGCTGGGCACGAAACTGCCCCGCCCGAGTGTCTGCCGATTCGCCACGGAATCCGGATCCGACCACGACATCTTCTCCGTCACCGTGCGATGGGTGGCGCCTGATGCGAAGGCTGCTGAGACCTATGCGGCGAGCGTGATTCCCTGGGGCTGTGCTCCACCGTTGGGCGGTTGCGTGACTGCCGAGATCGCGAAGCCCCGGCGCGGTGTCCATCTGTACACCTACAGAACGGGCTTGCAACAACTCCCCGTCGCTCACGCGACCGTGGTGTCGGGCCGACATGTCTTCGGGATCAGCGCAGGCAACAACGAAGCGCGAACCCAGCGGCTGGTACGGCGCGTGGCGACGCATCTCGCCGAACAAGTCGATCTCGGCCCACACGCGTGAGGGCAGGCATCTTCCTCTGGTCCGCCCATTGGTCTGGTCCGCCCTCTGGTCCACGTCCGACCGTTGGTCCGTACCAAAGTATTGACGCACCCTTACCTCACTCCTTAAATCAAGAGGCGACGCCTTCACCCCCCACCCGGTCGGCTCATCCGTGCGCCCGGCCGCCGTATGGAAGGAAGAGCCGTGGCCTCCCCACGCCTGCTCCGCAGATGCCTGTTCGCCGCCCTGTCCGCCGTACTGGTCGCGTCTGCCACGACCGGCGCGGCGCAAGCGGATCCGCGGGACGCCTCCCCCAACCCCGCGGCCGCCGCCGAGGTGGCCTTCTCCGACAACTTCGACGGTGCCGCCGGTTCCGCGGTCGACTCGTCGAAGTGGCAGATCGAGACGGGCGACAACGTCAACAACCACGAGCGGCAGTACTACACGTCGGGCAACAAGAACGCGGCTCTGGACGGCCAGGGTCACCTGGTGATCACCGCACGGAAGGAGAACCCGTCCAACTACCAGTGCTGGTACGGCACTTGCCAGTACACCTCGGCCCGACTGAACACCGCCGGGAAGTTCAACGCGCAGTACGGGCACGTCGAGGCCCGGATGAAGATCCCGCGCGGGCAGGGCATGTGGCCCGCGTTCTGGATGCTGGGCACGCCGGTCAACTGGCCCGACTCGGGCGAGATCGACGTCATGGAGAACGTCGGCTACGAGCCCTCCACCGTGCACGGCACCATCCACGGCCCCGGCTACTCGGGCTCGGGCGGCATAGGCGCGGGCTACTCGCTGCCGGGCGGCCAGGCCTTCGCGGACGCCTTCCACACCTTCGCGGTGGACTGGGCGCCCGACTCGATCACCTGGTCCGTGGACGGCAACGTCTACCAGCGGCGCACCCCGGCCGACCTGGGTGGGAAGACATGGGTGTTCAACAAGCCGTTCTTCCTGATCCTGAACCTGGCCGTGGGCGGCTACTGGCCGGGTGACCCGGACGGCTCCACATCGTTCCCACAGCAGCTGGTGGTGGACTCCGTGTCGGTGACGACCGGCGGCACGTCCACCGGCGCGGCGATCAGGGGTCTGGCCGGCAAGTGCGTGGACGTCGCCGGGGCGAGCTCCGCCAATGGGACCCCCGTACAGCTCTACGAGTGCAATGGCAGTGCCGCCCAGCAGTGGACCGTGGGCTCCGACGGCACGATCCGCGCGCTCGGCAAGTGCCTGGACGTGACCGGCAACGGCACTGCCGACGGCTCCACGGTCCAGCTCTGGGACTGCACCGGCGGCCCCAACCAGAAGTGGGCCGTCAGCGGGGCGAACGACATCGTCAATCCACAGGCCGACAAGTGCCTGGACGTGACCGGCAACAACTCGGCCAACAGCACCCGGCTGCAGATCTGGACCTGCTCGGGCGGCGCCAACCAGAAGTGGACGATCGGCTGACCCCGCCTGCGACGCAGGGCTGATCCAAACGACAGCCCCTACGCCAGCCGCAGTGCCAGCCCCTCTTCCGAGGGCGCGCGGCTGGCGGCGTCCAGCAGGGCCGCGCACAGCCCCGCGACCGGGGCGAGCCTGTCGTGCGACACCTCCGGGCCGGCCGCGCGCAGTCCAGTCGTGCTCGCTGCCGGTACGCGCCGTCGGCGGTGGGGAATGGAGTCGGCCTCGCCGCAGGTGCAGGCGGCCCTCCGCAGCGTGGCGAAGGCGGCGGTATTCGCCGCGCGGCTTCGGGCGTTGCGACGGGCGTCGAAGGAAGGCTGTTGGGCGGTCTGGAGACAGATCGTCCTCGGGATGTTTATGATGTTGGAGATGAAGAACTTTTCCTCGTACGGATTGGGGGAATCGTTCGCGCAAGGTGAGTGCTGATGGCACATCACAACGCGAACGAGGTTCCAGCCCACCTGTTGATGTGGCAGCGCGTGCGCGAGTACGCCGTGCCATTGTCCATGATCGAGATCGCGACCGCGCGGCGTGCGGTCGGGGACTGGGCGGGGGCATGCGCCGCCGCCCGGATCGACGTTGATCTCGATCTGCGCGCCGTGCGCGACCGTTACGGCACCGATCTCGTCACTCACCTCCGTGCAGATCTGCGTCGGCTCGCGCCGGATCTGCTGCGTTGGCACATGCCTCGGATCGCCCCCGACGGGCGGATCCGGCCCGGTCTCACCATCTGCCTGGCCCGCTACCGGAGTTGTGGTGCAACGCCGCTGCAACTGGTGGTGCGGACGCCGCCGGCCTGGGCGGACGCCGGACAACGGATGTCCCTGGCCCTGTGGGAAGGGTCCGGGACCGGCGCCCCCGGACACCATCCGCATCCCCACCCGCATCCTGACCGGCGTTTCCGGCTCGACCTGCACCGGCATCTGTGGGACTCCGGGCGGAGCGGCGAACTGGCGCGGCGGTGCGGGGCGGGCGGGGCATCGTCCGTGGCGCCGCCCGACCGGACCCACGCACCCACTCGGCCAGTCCTGCCGGTTCGGTCCGATCGGCTCGCCGTTCATGATTCCCCGTGGGCGGTGGCTCAGTGGGCCGCGGAGGCGGAGCTGCTGTTGCGGTCTGAGGGCCGCGCCCGCGGCGCTTTCACCGTGCGGCTCGGTGCGCGAAGCCGCGCCGTGTTCGAACTTGTCGCGCCCGACGACAGCCATGCCCCGACGTGCCGGCCGCTGGGGGAGAGGCTGCCGCCGCAGGAGGTCGCGGCGCTTCCGGTGCTACCGGAGGCGGCGGCCCGGATCCTTCCGGATCTGGGGCTGGTGCGGGCCGGGTTGGTCGCGGTCGACCGGCTGCATCCGCTCGTCGCCGCAGCACTGCCGGCGTCCCGTTCGGCACCGGTGGCCGGTCCCACCTGTGAGCGCAGAGATCCGCACCGGGTGGAATGCCGGGGCGAGGTCCACCGGATCGCGCTGCGCGAAGGGGTGCTGACGGCGATCGATCACGACCCGGACGAGCTGCGCCGGGAGGAGTTGCTGGTGGCGTTCGGCGGCCCGGCGCTGCCGTGCCTGCGGGCAATCGACGGGGTGCACCGCAGTCCGGAGGCACTGCCCGCGGTCCGGGAGCGGCTCGTTCACGGTGACGTAGCCGGGGCGCTGGCCGTGGTCGAGGGGCTACTCGGTCCCGGTGCGGTCCTGCGCGACGGGCCGCTCCGGGAGGAACTGGAGTCGGCCGCGGCTCGCCGTATCGACCACGGGCTCTTCCGCTCGGGGCTGGTCGCCGTGCACCCCGGTGCCGGTGCGATTGGGGGCCAGAACGCCTCAGGCGCCGGACATGCGGACGCGGGCCACCGTTCCCGGCTCGACCGTCGTACGCCTGCCGCAATCCGCCGCAGGCGGAGCAGCCGGGCCCGTCCCCGCACCGCCCTGACCCGCTGACCGGCTTCTCATCGACAGGCTTCTCATCGAAGTCCTTTCCCACACTGCGCATTCCGCGCCGCACGCCCTCACGACATCCGGAACGGGCCGTCCCGTTCCCACCATTCGACCTCAGGTGATGCCCATGACCCCCAGCACCCTCCTGCCCGCCCCCGTCCCGGCCGCCGGCAGGCTCGCACCCACCCCCGTCGACACAGCCGGAACCGGCTCCCAACTCGCCCTCGCCGAGGACCTCCTGACTCTCCTGCGGACGACCACTACCGAGCCGCGCCCCGACGAGCAGCTGGAAGCGGTCACTTTGGCCGTCGCGGCCGACTTGCCCGTGCTGCTCTGGGGCGAGCCGGGCATCGGCAAGACCGCGGTCCTCACGCAGCTCGCCACCTCCCTCGACCTGCCGCTGACGACCGTGATCGCCAGCGTCCACGAGCCGTCCGATTTCTCCGGGCTGCCCATCGTGGGCGACGACCCGGCGGTGCAGGGGGTGCCGATGGCGCCGCCGCAGTGGGCTGTGGAGCTCGTGCGGGCCGGGCGGGGGCTGCTCTTCCTGGACGAACTGTCCACTGCCACCCCGGCGGTCCAGGCCGCGCTGCTGCGGGTCGTCCTGGAGCGGAGGGTCGGTGCACTCCACCTGCCGCCGGGGGTGCGGATCGTGGCTGCCGCCAATCCTCGAGCGTCGGCGGCGGACGGGTGGGAACTGAGCCCGCCGCTGGCCAACCGGTTCGTGCATCTGTACTGGGTGCACGATCGGGAGGTGGTGGTGCGCGGGCTGGGCGGGGTCTGGCCCCGGGCGGAGCTGCCCCGGCTGGAGCCGGAGCGGCTGCCGGAGGCGGTGGCCTTCGCGCGGCGCGCGGTCTGCGGCTTCCTTCAAGCCCGCCCGACGCTGATCCACCGGCTGCCGAGCACCGAGACGCGACGCGGCGGTGCCTGGCCCTCGCCCCGGAGCTGGGAGGCTGCGCTGACCCTGTTGGCCTTCGCCACGGCGGCCTGCGTCTCCCGGGAGGTGCTGGCGCTGCTGGTGCGGGGCGCAGTGGGGGACGGGCCGGGGCTCGAACTCCTCGCTCACCTGGACCGGATGGACCTGCCGGACCCGGAGTCGCTGCTGGCCGATCCGGTCTCCGCCGAGCTGCCGGTGCGGGGCGATCTGCGCCAGGCAGCGCTGGAAGCGGTGGTGGCCGCCGTCGGGGCGCGGCCAGAGCGGGAGCGGTGGGAGGCGGGCTGGGCGGTACTGGTCCGGGCGCTGGAGACCGGCGCCCCGGACCTACTGGTCGCCCCGGCGAAAGCGCTGGCCGCGCTGCGGCGAGACGACTGGGAGGTGCCGGAGGCGGTGGAGCGGCTGGGTGCGGTGGTCGGTCTCGCCCGGCGGGCGGACCAGTCGGTGGAGCGGGCCGCGGCATCGGCTGACGCCGGGCGTGCGACGGGGACGCGCCGATGACGGAGGCCACGAAGCACCCGAAACCGCGCCCGATGCCCCGGCCCGCGCCGCCGCGCCCGGTGCGGGCCACCGTGCCGGGCCCGCCGGCCGGCTCCGGCGGGCCGGTCGGCGGGCCCGGACTCCCTCTGGACATGGAGAAGTTGCTGGCAGCCCGACTGCACGCGGTGAAGGTCCGTCCCTACCTGGCCGACGCGCTCTTCGCGCTGCACGTGGTGGAGGACCGGTGGGTGCCGACGATGGCGGTGGACGTGCACTGGCGCTGCTACGTCTCCCCGGGCTTCGTGGCGCGCACCCCGGTGGAGGAGCTGGCGGGCGTCTGGGTGCACGAGGTCTCCCATCTGCTGCGGGACCACCACGGTCGGGGCGAGCGGTATGCGCGGGAGCACGAGGAGTACGGGCCGGGCGAGCGAAGCGGGATGGGGGTCCCCCCGGCCGAAGGCTGGGGGAGGCTGCGGCGGAACATCGCCGCCGACTTCGAGATCAACGACGACATCTACGGCGACGGTCTGCCCCTGCCTGCCGGGGCGGTGCTGCCGTCGCTGCTGCGGCTGCCCGACGGGCTGCTGATGGAGGAGTACCTGCGGACGGCGTCGATGTCCGGACTCGCCGCGGACCTGGCCTGGCTGGACTGCGGCAGTGGTGCCGACGGGCAGGGCCGGCCGTGGGAGCTGGGGCCCGACGGGGCACACGGGCTGAGCAGGCAGCAGCGGGACGCGGTCCGCTTCCGGGTCGCAGAGGGGATCAAGGGCCGACCGGGCGACGCGCCGGAGGGCTGGCGCCGGTGGGCGGACGAGGCGTTCCATCCGCCGCAGCCGTGGCGGCAGTTGCTGGGCGCGGCGGTCCGCTCGGCAGCGGGTGCGCCGGGGGTGGGCGAGGACCACAGCTACCGTCGTCCGTCCCGGCGCTCGGCCGGCATCCCCGGGGTGCTGCTGCCGAGCCTGCGCCGTACGCCGCCCCGGGTCTGCGTCGTGATCGACACCTCCGGGTCGGTGAGCGACGCCGAACTGGGCAGCGCGCTGCTGGAAGTGGCGGCGATCTCGCGGGCGGTGGGCGGGCGCCGCGACCTGGTCTCGGTGATCTCCTGCGACGCGGCGGCCGGGGTCGCCGTCCCGCTCTGCCGCGCCGAGAACATCGCACTGGTCGGCGGTGGGGGAACGGATCTGCGCTCCGGTTTCGCCCGGGCCCTCCGCTCCCGGCCCCGTCCGGACGTGATCGTCGCCCTGACGGATGGTCAGACTCCGTGGCCCTCCGCGCAGCCGCCGTGCCGCACCGTCGTCGGTCTCTTCCCGCGTCCCGCCCACGCCGTGGACGAGGAGACCCCCGACTACGTCCCGGATGCCCCGCCGCCCTGGGCGCGTGTCGTCACCATCAGCTGACAAAGCGCAGTGGCACGACCTCACCACCCCTCACGAGCGCCCCACGCGGCGCGGTGAGCGGTCCGGTGACCGCACCGATCAGGGCCGCGGTGGTGACCCGCACCTTGTGCTTCCGCCACGACCGCACGCCCCCGCTGTAGGGATCGTCCAGCCGCTTGAAGCACACCCCTCCCCCCGACCGCCGTCCACGCCGTCCACGCCGTTCATGTCGGCCACTCCCGTGCCACGGCCGGGTCGTAGTCGACGGGCACAACGTGAGCGGCGCCAGGCCGCGATCCGCGAACAACGCCTCCAGCGCCGCACGTCGCCGCGCGTACGCCCGGCCGGTCTCGGCGGGGCAGTCAGCGAGATTGATGCACAGGACGCATCGACACATCCCGGTTTGATGCTGGACGCCGCTCGGGCGCGACTCGGAGACTCACGCGTGACGTGACGTGACGTGACGTGACGACGCGAGGAGGACTCATGAGACGGATCACCAGACGTTCGGCGCTCACTATGGCCGCGGGCACGGTCACCGCCTCGACGGTGGTCACCACGACCGCGGTGACCACGGCGAGTGCGACGACGAACGATGCCACGGCGCCGGAAGGGCAGGCGGCGACGTCCGGGGCCAATCCCGTCCTGCGGACCGACCTCATCACACACGTGACCCCGAGGAACAACTGGCGGGTGATCGCCGTCGTCCTCCATCATGCGCGCTCCATCGACCTACAGGGCGACACCATCCCGCCCTCCGCGTTCCAGGTCACCGCCACCCTCGGCGGGCAGACCACGGCCCGCACGGTCACCCGGGTCTACCCGAACACCGCGGCCGAGGTGGACGACCGGCGCCACGCCGGACGGCCGGGCAGGTACCTCGTCATCGAACTCGACCCGGACGACACCAACGCGCGTGCCTCCGGCGCCGTCGACCCCCTTCCGCTCGACCGCGCCTACGCCGTCCGTCAAGTGGCCGACGTGACGGCGGGCGACGGCCAACTGGTGCTCTCCGCAGGCTCGCTGACCATCCGGAACGACGACGTCACCACCCCCGTGGTCGACGACTTCACCGCGGGCTCGTTCACCGACTCCACGGGATTCGAGCTGGACTTCCGGCTGTACCAGCCTGCCGGATACGTACGGAGTCCAGGGGCGCCGCCCACCCGGTACCCGCTCGTCGTCACCCTGCACGGTGGCGGCGAGGTCGCCGACAACAACATGACCCAGCTCACTGCCAACCGTGTCGCCGTCACCTTCGCCAAGCCGGAACGCCAGCGCCGGAACCCGGCGTTCGTGCTCGCCCCCCAGATCCCGCTGCCCCGCCCCATGGACGGGCCTGACGGCACGGACTGGACCGACCCCAGGGTCCAGGCCGCGCTGACCGAGCTCATCGACACCTTCACGGCCGAGCGCCCCGTCGACACCGACCGCTGCTACCTCGTAGGCCTGTCGTCGGGCGCGCGAGGCATCTACGCCCTGCTCCCCAAGCGCCCCCGCACCTTCGCCGCGGCCCTGGCCACCGCCGGCTGGGGCGACCCGTCCGCCCTGGGTGCGATCACGCACATCCCGATCTGGGCCGACCACTCCGTCGACGACCCGGTCGTTCCCTACCGTGAGGGACGGTTCGGCAAGCCCGGCACCTGGACGCTGATGAACGCGCTGGAGAGCGCCGGCGCACGGGTCACCCGCGGGGAGTGGGCCAACGACCTGCCGAAAGCGGAGTACGAAGCCCGCTCCCGCGCCCTGCTGAACCGCGCCCACCGGACCGGCAGCCATGTGCTGTTCACGAGCTACCCGGCCGGAACGACGCCGGTGAGTGCGCATCTGGCGTGGGCTCAGACGTACGAGAACGACGTCGTCATCGACTGGCTCTTCGCCCAGTCCCGCTAGGTCTGCCGTCGGACGGACACCCGAACATGATCTCATCCTCACAGTTCAGGCGTACTCTCACCGTTCTCACCGCCCTCGCCGTGGCCTCGGCGTTCCTGTTGCCGGCCGCCCCGCCGGCCACGGCTTCGGCTACCACCACAGCCACCGCGGAGGGCCCCGCGAGCAGATGTGCCGCCCTGTCCCGCGCCCGGCTGCCGCAGGCGAAGGTCACTGTCGCCCAGGCCGTGCCCGCCGGACAGTACACCGCGCCGGACGGCCGGACGATGCCGGTGCCGGCGTTCTGCCGTGTGCACGGCGTCGCGAATCCGGTACCGAACTCCCGCATCGGGTTCGAGGTCTGGCTGCCCCAGCGGGACTGGAACCGCAGGCTGCTCATGTTCGGCAACGGCGGCTACAGCTCGGCCATCGACTTCGCCTCCATGGGCCGGATGCTCAGCGCCGGATACGTCACCGTCGGCACGGACACCGGGCACACCGGCGACGACCCGGACGTCTTCGTGCAGGGCGCGGCCAACCCGGAGATCATCGTCGACTGGGGGCACCGCGCCGTGCACGAGTCCGTCCTGAACGCGAAACGGGTGGTGAAGGCGTTCACCGGCACGGCACCGCGTCACTCGTACTTCGTCGGCTGCTCCACGGGCGGCCAGCAGGCGCTGACGGAGGCGCAACGCTACCCGGACGACTTCGACGGCATCGTGGCCGGAGCCCCGGGCAACAACCGGATCAGCCTCAACGCCGGGTTCCTTTGGCAGTTCCTGAGCAACCACGCGCCGGGCGACGACAGTCGTCCGGTCATCCCGGCGTCGAAACTCCGTCTGCTCACCGACGCGGCGGTACGGCGGTGCCGTGGCCGGGACGGAGGACAGGCCACCGACGACTTCCTCACCGACCCGCGGTCGTGCTCGTTCGACCCCGCGAGTCTTCGCTGCTCATCAGGCGACGGGCCGGACTGTCTGACCGATCCACAGATCCGGGCCGTACGGAAGATGTACGCCGGCGCGCGTGACCCGCGCACCGGAGAGCAGATCTATCCGGGCTGGCCGGTCGGCAGTGAGGCACCTGTGGTCAACGCGGCGGGTCAGGTGCTGTCCGGCTGGAGCGGCTACTGGGGCACCACGGAACCGGCGCGCGCGAACTTCTGGCGGTACTGGGTCTTCGACGACCCCGACTGGAACTGGTGGACCTTCGACTACCACCGGGACATCCGGTTTGCCCAGCAGAAACTCGGTCCCGTCATCGACGCGACCGACCCGGACCTGCGCCGCTTCCGAAACGGCGGCGGGAAGCTGCTGATGTACGCGGGCTGGGCCGACCCGGTCGTCTCCGCCTACGACACGATCGACTACTACCGCCAGACGGTCCGCGCCACCACGCCCGGCCCGAAGAACAACAGGGAAGACTTCGCCCGGCTGTTCATGGCGCCCGGCATGGCCCACTGCGGCGGCGGCCCCGGACCCAACCGGTTCGACACACTCGCCCCGATCGTCCGCTGGGTCGAGCAGGGCGTCGCGCCGACCGAGATCACCGCGACCAAATACGTAAACGACGACCCCGCCCAGGGCGTGGCACTGACCCGGAAACTGCGCCCGTACCCGGCCGGTACCAGTCCCGCTGCTCCGCCGCCTTGAACTTCCAGGAGCTCGTTGCCGGGCAGGCCGTGATGGTGGGGAGCCCGCTGTGACAGCCGCGCCGTGCGTGCCTCGGGCACGGGGAGCCCCGCCGGGGCCGGTGAGGCCCCGCTCACGCGGGTCGGGGACCGCGTTGGCCGCTCTCCGTTGTGCCGGCATGGTCGCTGGGCTGGGGGGCGGTCACAGGTCTCTCCCTTACGGCGCGTGCACCGTGATCAGACGTTTTCCGGCCGTCACCCTCGAACACGGACCACCCTGAAGCCAGCCACCAGCGCAATCCGCCGGAAAACCGACACCAACACCCAAGGACATGCGGATTTCCGACACCCACCCCGCGAGGGCGGCCGCCCCCTGCCGGGCACGAGAAGGGGTTTCGGTCGGACAGCCCCAGCCCCAGCCCCAGCCCCAGCCCCAGCCTCAGCCACCGGCTCCCGAGACAACCGTCCCCGCCCGGACTGCATCACCAGAAGCGCTGAACCGCCCCGCCCGGCCCCCTGAACAGGAATACATGACGCATGCCGTCATGTATGTGCCCCATGCTTGAGACATGAAGTCGGACCGGCTGCTCTCCATCCTCCTGTTGCTGCAGACACACGGGCAGATGCCCGCCGGCGAACTGGCTGCGCGCCTGGAAGTGTCGGTTCGCACGATCTTCCGAGATGTCGAGGCGCTGTCGGCGGCTGGGGTTCCCGTGTACGCAGAGCGCGGGAGCAAGGGCGGCATCGCGTTGCTGCCGGGGTACCGCACCGATGTCACCGGACTCACCGCCGACGAGGCTCGCGCCCTGTTCGTGCTGGTCACGGAGCAGGCACACGCGGATCTGGGGCTGGGGCAGGCGATCGGTTCAGCACTGCGCAAGGTGATGGCCGCGCTGCCGGCGCCGTTCCGGGGCGACGCCGATCTGGCCAGCAGGCGGATCATGATCGATCCGGTGCGCTGGCGCAGCAGCCCGCGGTCCTCGGCGGTCGACCTGGGCGTACTGCAGGCAGCGGTGTTCAACGACCGACGGCTGCGACTGCGGTACCGGCACGGCCGTGACGCTCAGGTCCGCTCGTACACCCTGGATCCGTACGGGCTGGTGAGCAAGGCCGGAGCCTGGTATCTGGTGGCGGACCACCGGGGTCAGCCGATGATGTTCCGTTCGGACCGGATGTTGTCGGCGTCGGTGGTCGACGAACCGGTGCGCCGCCGGGACGGGGTGGAGCTGGCGGACGTGTGGGAGGTGTTGCGGCAGAACGTCGACCGGATCCCGGCCCCGGTACGGGTGGTGGTGCGAGTGCGGCGGTCGGTGCTGGCGAGGTTCCTGCGCTATCACGAAGCCGAACTCGCGGATGCGGCACCGGCCTTGGTGGAGGCCGAGGCCGGTGCGGAGGAACCGGTGGAGCTGGAGCTGCGGTTCCCCGCCCTTCGCGCGGCTGAACAACTGCTGGCGTTCGGCCCCGCGGTTGAGGTGCTGGAGCCTGCGGAACTGCGCGAGGTTCTGACTCGCCGAGCACAGGAGACCTTCATCCTGTACACCGAGGGCCGCAGCACCTGATCCCTACGGCAGTGAGCCCCGAGCCCTTGGCAGCCCGGAACACCTCCCGTCGACCGGCGGGCCCCGGCACCGCCCGGGGCCCGCCGGAAACACTCGCCCACTGCCCGCCGACACCTCACGACCCGAGACCTTCCACAGATCAGGGCAGACGGAGGCCACCATTCCGAGAACGCGGAAAACAGTCCCTGAAACTTCAGACATACATGACGGTCCCTGTCATGTATGTCTCGCCAAGATGGTGTGACGGACCGGCCGGATCGCCAACCAGGCCATCCGGCTCCCCCAGCCTGCGACCCCCGGTGCGCCCAAGCCGCACTCGCCGCAGATTGGGGGATGAAGCACTTGAAAGGAACATCTCCCATGACTGCCACCCTTGGGCCCGCCCAGAAGGTCGCCGACGAGTTCGCCCGTGCCTGGCTCGGCCGCGACGTCGAGAAGGCACTGGGATTCCTCGCCGATGACGTCGCGTGCGAGGCCCCGAATGGCCGCTTCGAGGGCGTGGCCCGCTACCGCGAGTTCCTGGAGCCGTTCGCGAGCTCACTCATCAGCGGCACGGTGATCGATGTGCTGGGCAACGACACCCACGCGGCGACCGTCTACACCACCGAGACGCCCTTCGCGAAGGACTTCCGCGGCATCGACTACATCACTGTCAAGGACGGCAAGATCACCCATGTGATCAGCGTCTTCGACCTCAGCCCTGTGATCCAGGCCGGAGGCAACCCCGAGCACTGACCAGCCCCGAAAGCGGGTCCGCCGACCGTCGCCACGGCGGCGGCCCCGCCCCTTTCAACCGCCCCACCCACTGGTAAGAAAGCCCTCAATCATGATCACCGTCACCGCTGCCACCGGTCAGCTCGGCCGACTCGTCCTGGAGGAACTCCTCGCGCGCGGCCTACCCGCCGACCAGATCGTGGCCGCTGTCCGGACCCCGGAGAAGGCCGCCGACCTGGCCGGGCGCGGCATCCACGTCCGCGAGGCGGACTACGACAAGCCCGCGACGCTCGCCTCCGCGTTCACCGGCGCAGGACGGCTGCTGTGCATCTCCTCCAACGAGTTCGGTCGCCAGGCCGAGCAGCACGCCAACGTGATCCGCGCGGCGAAAGAGGCCGGAGCCACCGCGCTGATCTACACCAGCTACCTCAACGCCGACAGCAGCGGCATCGCCATGGCCGAGCCGCACGCCCGCACCGAAGAACTCATCCGTGCCTCCGGCATCCCGTACGCGATCCTCCGCAACGGCTCCTACATCGAGAACTACACAGCCAACCTCGGCATGTGGCTCCAGTACGGCACCGTCATCGGCTCCGCCGGTGACGGGAAGATCTCCGGCGCGACCCGCGCGGACCTCGCCGCAGCCGCCGCCCTCGTGACCGCCGACCAGCCGATGAACAACCGAATCCACGAGCTCGGCGGCAGCGCATTCACCATGAGCGACCTGGCCGCCGAGACCACCGCCCAGACCGGCACCACGGTCACCTACGCCGACATGCCGCAGGCCGAGTACTCCAAGACCCTCGCGAGCGTGGGCCTGCCGCAGTTCCTCACCGACGCCATCGCCGACAGCAGCGCCGGCGCGGCACGCGGCGCCTGGTACACCGACAGCAGGGAACTGCAGAACCTGCTCGGCCGCCCCACCACCTCCGTCAAAGAGGCGATCGGCCAGGCCCTCGCCCAGCACCAGGGCTGATCTTCAGCCCACAACCTCACGGGGGGCACGGCCCTCGAACGGCCCGTGCCCGCCGTGTCACCCGCACACACATGAGCGAAGGCACCATGACGGACACCGCCGCGGCACGCGAGGCGAGGGACGACAAGATCTACTTCCCCGAGCCTCTCGCACAAGCCACGATCATCCGGCGCCCCAACCGGTTCATCATCGACGTCCAGGTTGAGGACGTGGCAGTCGCCTGCCACTGCCCGACCACCGGCCGCATCGGCCACCTGGTTCTGGACGGCCTGCCCTGCCTGCTGTCCCGCAGCCACAGCAGCGCCCGCAAGACCCCCTACACGGTCGAGGCGGTCAGCGTCGATCCGCCTGGCACCCCTGACCCCACATGGATCGGTATCAACCAGACCGCAGCCAACCGCTACGTCGAACACGCCCTCAGCCGCAGGCTCCTGCCGCATATCATCACCGCGGAAACGGTCCAACGCGAGAAGTTCCTCGGCCGGTCACGGCTCGACTTCCTCGTCAACGACGACACCTACATCGAGGTGAAGACCCCCCTGGATCACCTTCAGGTGCCCCTCGGCGACCACATCCGCACCCGGCCACGCCCGCCCCTGGCCGCAACCGACCGGCTCGTCAGGCACATCGGCGAACTCGGCCGCAGCCTCGAAGCCCACGAACGTGCGATCCTCCTGGTCTGCTTCCTCTACGACAACCCCGGCTTCCAAGTCAAGAAGAGCAGTCACCACAGCGAAGTCAAAGCACAGGTCGTCCAGGCCGTGAAACGCGGTGTCGAGATCTGGCAGGTCAACTTCGAACTCGACCACACCGGCGTACGCGTGAGTCGCCACTACGAGCTGACCACGCACTTCCTTGACGCGTAGCAGCCCAAAACTATTGAACGACGCATCCTGCCCCAGGGGCGCCAGGCCTCCTGGCACGACACCGCTTCGTCGGACGCCAACGCGACGACAGCGGAGTTCGCCTCACACTCAAAACTCGCCGGCCGAAACGGCACAAGGAGCCTACCGACACACGGGTTCGCGCACAGGCCCTCCTGACGGCCTTGTCCTTCGACGTCGGCATGCGCCACCGCTCTCGTCAGCCGCCTCGCGGCGGTCTCAGCCGGTACCGGCGGCAGGTGTGTCTGCGCCGATCATGCCCTTACCCGCTTTGTGGTGCGCCTCAGGAGAACTTGTACCCGGCGAAGTCGGCGACGTGGATGTACCCGATGCGCTGGTAGAGGGCGTTGCTGGTGGGGTTGGCCGGGTCCGTGAACAGGACGACGTCCGTCGCCCCCGCGGCCAGCGCGGCCCTGCTCACCTCGACCGTCACGGCCCCCGCGTAGCCGCGGCCCCGGAGGTGGGCAGGGGTGTAGACGGGATCCACCCGGACCATGCTACCGACGATCGAGGTTGCGGCGGCCATCGACACAGGGGTGCCGTCCGGGGTCTCCCAGAACGTGAAGTGCCTGTCGCCGAAACGCGAGTCGCCCCAGGAGCCGGCGTCGATCAAGTCGATGGAGGACTGCTCCCCAACGTCGACGCAGAACTCACGGCACCAGCACACGACTTGTTCATGATCCTCACCGCCCGTGATGCGACC
This sequence comes from Streptomyces sp. KM273126, assembly GCF_004337435.2. Taxonomy (NCBI): domain Bacteria; kingdom Bacillati; phylum Actinomycetota; class Actinomycetes; order Kitasatosporales; family Streptomycetaceae; genus Streptomyces; species Streptomyces sp. KM273126. The sequence goes on from NZ_SJXB02000002.1 coordinate 2,600,025, forward strand.
CTGGCCCTCTGGGCGCCGCTGCGGTGCGGTGAGCGTGCCGAGACGGTAAAGATGCGTCCGCCAGAAAATTACTGGCGCGGCGCCGCCCGTGTGCCGCCGCCATGACTCGGCGAAAGCGCTGGCGGTGTCGTGGTCCGCGATGACAGTGGAGGGGGAGTGGCCGAGGCCGGCCAGGTGAGCAGCGAGGGTGTCGGTCTGCTCGACAGAGAGGGGCGTGAGGCCCAGGCGGCCGCGCGGAGTGAGATAGAAGATCGCGCGCACCTCGCCTCCTGACTCCAGTCGGCCGAAGACGGCGGCTTCAGCGTCGTGTTCGGCCGCCCTGCGTATCCGCAGTTTTTCGATGTCCGTCAGTGGTGTGTTGTGCAGGGCGGGGCGCGAGCGCAGGAAGTCCCCGGCTCGGGCGAGGAAGTCGTCGACGTCTTGGGTGAGGTGCCAGTCATCCGGGAGCATGCTTCATGATCCCCGATGTCCTCGATTCGGGGAGCACTTGCTCAACGCCTTTCGGCCACGTGACGTGACTGCTCTCGATCAGCCGCAGGCTGTTGTCGGCGAAGGAATCGTTTGACGACAGCGCGACAGACGGACTCCGTTCCCCCGAGCGGGAAGGGGCCCCGATGGCGAACCTGGTCTACAAGCGAGTCTCAACCGACCAGCGGTCGATCGCCCCGGCAGAACCTCGTCCTCACCGAGGCCGGGACCGAGGACCCGGTCGTCTTCGAGGAGAACGCCCGCACCTCCACCCGCTCCAGCGCCCGAAGTTCGGCGAACTGCTCACTTACGCGCGGCCGGGCGACACCGCGCACATCTCTGAGATGTTCCGCCTCGTGCGCGGCACCCAGCACATCCTCGACGTCCTCCACCATGACCGTCACGCCCTGCGCATCCACGATGGCACGTTCTCCGCCATGGACCTCACCGTCCGCCACCCGCGCACCCGGAGAACGGCTGTCCACGGTGAAGTCCATGGTGCAGACCCTCGCCGCCGCAGGCGAACTTCAGCGAAACCTCAAGCGCGAGCTGACCTACGACGGGCTGCGGGCCGCCGAGGCCAAGGGCAGCAAGGGCGGGCACCGCCTGGCCGCCACAGGGGGAAAGACCGAGGCCGTGCGCGCCGCGTACCTGGGGGGACGGTCCATCGACGCCCTAACCCGCGAGCACGGCGTCAGCCGAGGCGCCATCCGTAGGGCCGGGGCCGACCTCATGCCCGAGCACACCGCCGCCGGCCGCGAGGATGCCCGGCCCCGGAGCCGCCGGTCACCCCCGATATGCCGGGCAGGCTCGCCGACTTCCTTCGCGCGGCCGAGCTGGAGCCCGCAGAGCGGGCCGTGCTCGACCGGGGCGTGACCGTACGGGGTGGCCAGGGCTACACCCTGCGCGTCAGTGCCGTCCCCCCGCGGTCGACCGCCAGCGCCTTGCCCGCTGCCAGCCCCTCGACGGCACCCAGGGCGTCCCGGTGTACCCGGCACAGCACAGGGCACGCCGCGCGTACGAGAACCGCGTCAATGCCCTCACGAGTACAACCGGGCCGTGATCAAAGGCTTGGCGTTAACCCCTTGCCAGTCCCAAGTCCGCTGGACAGTCCTATCGTTGGCTGATGCGCGCACAACCTATTGACCGCCCGGCCGATCTCGACGTGGTTCGTGAGTCCTATGACCGCGTGGCCGACAACTACGCCCACATGGTGGTGACGACGGGAGTCGGCGACATCCGTCGCCATCCATGGCTCAAGGCGTCGATCGATGCCTTCGCCGACACCGTGAGGGAGCATGGGCCTGTCCTCGACGTCGGCTGCGGACCCGGAACGGTGACCGCCTACCTCGCCGAACGCGGACTCGACGTGTCCGGGGTGGATCTCTCTCCTCGCATGATCGAGAATGCGCGCCGTCTTCATCCGCACTGCCGCTTCAGTGTCGCCTCTGCCACCGACCTCGACCTTGGTGAAGCGTCCCTTGGAGGCGTGCTCGGGTGGTGGTCACTGTTCAACCTTCCCCGTCACGTCCTTCCCCAGGTTCTCGCCCTGTTCGCGCGCGCGTTGAAGCCGGGCGGGCACTTCATCACCGCGACACACGTCGGCGACGAAGACGCGGTGCGCACCGAGGCCTACGGGGGCGTACCCGTTCGTTGGACGACACACAAATGGCGGCCGGAACAACTCGTGGACCTGATCGAGCAGGCCGGCCTGTACCCGGTCGCCGAACTCCGGCTCCCCCCGGAGGAGTACAGCGGGCCGGGCCTGGTCGTCATGGCCAGGCGCGCCGGCTGACGATCAGGCGTCGGAAGCGGCACAGGGTCTCCTGCCGGACCCATCACCTGACGCCTACCGCTGTTTTCCGTTCGGATACTCCCCGGGAGCCGGACCAGCGCACGCTCCGCGGCACCGCGAGCACCGGGCATCCGTGGCGGGGCGGTGGTCTCGGGCTCGTTCCAGGACTTCGACCGGAGCTATCTACTCGACGCCCTGTCCAGGCTGGGCCTCGCCTATGTCGGGGTCACGCAGGTGCCGGCCACCGTCACGGACGAGGAGATCACCGATCTCGACGCCGCGGGTGTGCGGGCTGTCCGCTTCAATGTGCGCCGAGGCGGGTCGGCGTCTCTGGACGAACTGGACCGTCTCGCACGCCGTGTCCACGACGTTGCCGGGTGGCACAGCGAGCTCTACATCGACGCGCGGACGCTTCCCGATGTGGCGAGCACCCTGGCGGCGCTGCCCGCGGTCAGCGTCGATCATCTGGGCCTGCACCGCGACGGGCTCCCGCACCTGCTGAAGCTGGTCGAGCAGGGAGTGAAGGTGAAAGCCACGGGATTCGGGCGCGTCGACCTCGACCCCGAGAGTGCGCTCGCTCTCGTCGAGGTGTCCGTCCAGGGCCTGCATGCAGGCCCACTCGACCAGTCCGACGAGGTAGCCGGTTGCCGGCACCTGGGGCATCTGCGTGAAGTGGCCTGCTTCGGGCAGCAGATGGGGCACCGTGCGCTCGATGGGAACCGTGTAGGTCGCCCTCGCGGTCAGTTTCGGCTGGAGAGTCGGTCGCATTCAGTCCTCCGTGTGCTTGTTCGGTCGTGTGCTGATGCCCGGGCCGGGAACGGCCCGGCCGCGCGGGGTGCGGGCGGCGGCGACGAGCCTGGCCGCGGCCGATCCGGCGCGGCGCATGGCGTCGCTGTCACCGCTGTGGACCACGCGGGCGTTCGCGCCGTCGATCAGCAGCAACAGGTCCGAGCCCAGTTCCTCGGGGTCGGCCAGGCCGGCGTCCGCCGCCAGCCCGGCCAGGGCGGTGCGCAGCCAGTTCTTGTAGGCCAGGATCACCGCCCGACCGGGATGGTCGGCGTCGGGCAGTTCCACCGCGGCGTTGGTGAACGGACAGCCGCGGAACCCCGGCCTCGCATGGCCCAGGGCCAGCCAGTCGAAGACCGCCAGCAGCTTCTCCTCCGGGCCCGACGACACCCCGGCCAGGAACTCGGTCAGCGCCTCCTGCCTGGTCCACCGCCGCCGGTCCAGCACCGCGGCGATGAGCCCGTCCTTCGAACCGAACTGGGCGTACAGCGTCGGCTTGGACACACCCGACTGCGCCACCACCGCATCGACTCCCACCGCCCCGATGCCCTGGGCGTAGAACAACGCCGAAGCCGTCTCCAGCAGCCGCTCACCAGCGGTACTTCTCTTTTCCACGTCCCTACACTGATAGGTCTGTAAACCTGGCGTGCTGCAGACCCGTGGGCCCCTACAGTCATCTGGTTGAACTGCCCTTTGCCGCTGTGGGCGCTGTACCCGCTGGATCTGGAAGAGCGGATGGAGATCGCCGTCGGAGTGCAAACGCTGGAGGAGGGAGGGGCGCCCGGCCTGGAGCTCGAGCTGTTGCTCGGCGGACTTGTGGCCGAGACCGTGCACATCGGGTTCTGTGCCCAGCTGCCCTTGGCCTGCAACGCTCTCTTCGCCGCCATCCACGAGCGTGTACTGCGCCCGCAAGCGCCCGTACGTGAGGCCGGTCTCGTCGGGCCGGCAGAGGCACCGCAAGAAGAATTGATGACCCGGCTGATCATCCCCGTTCAGGAGAGCATGGCATGACGAAGGTGAGAGACATCGATGCCCGCGGTACGCAGCACTGCGAGACGACAGCTCTGGGGGTGCTGCTGCGGCACGAGGGACTCGATCTGTCCGAGCCCATGCTCTTCGGCCTCGGCTCCGGTCTGTCCTTCATCTACTGGGACAGCAAGAACATGGGCTTTCCCTTCCTCGGGGGGCGGGTCAAGCCTTTCGAGCTCACGAGAAACCTGACCACCAGGCTCGGGCTGGAGCTCCTGGTCCGGGAGACCACCTCCCCCCGCAGGGCATGGGAGCACGTGGCATCCGCCGTCGCCGCCGGTCACCCCGTCGGACTGCAACTCGACAGCCACTACCTCGACTACTTCGCGTCGAAGGTGCACTTCGGCGGTCATGTCGTCGCCATGTACGGCTACGACGACCACGACGCCTACCTGGTGGACACCGAACGGCAAGGCGGAGCCGTATCCACCAGCCTGACCAGCCTCGCCCGGGCCAGGGCCGCGCGCGGCCCGATGACCGCCAAGCACCGGTCCTTCACCCTCACCGCTCCGAAGAGCCCGCCCTCCCCACAGGGCCAGATCATTCCCGCCATCACTGCCTGCGCCGACGCCTTCCTCAACCCGCCCATCGCCAACCTCGGTCACCGGGGCATCGAGAAGGCCGGCAAGCGGGTACGCACCTGGCTCCAGCGCACTGACAACCCGCAGCGGGACCTTCCGCAGGCTGCCCTCTTGATGGAGAAGGCCGGCACCGGCGGCGCCCTGTTCCGCAACCTCTACCGCGACTTCCTCGCCGAATGCACCCAACTGCTCGACAGCAGCCACCTGCGCACCGGCCACAGGTTGTACGCCGAGGCGGCCACCCTGTGGACGGAAGTCGCAGCACTGATCACAGAAGCCGGTGAATCGAGCGATGCACAGTGCCTCGTACGGGCAGGCACCGTCCTCTGCGATCTTTCACGCATAGAGCGGGCGGCCATGCAGGCACTGAACTGCCTGGAGAGCGAAGCCCCAAGCGCGATCCAGCCCTGACGTTCTTCAAAAACCTTCGTTCTCTGAAGAACGCCCTGCTGTGAATGCCCGTACACGCGTGCACAGATGAGCTGGGCACTCATCGCCGAGCGCAGGGAAGTGCGGACTCTTCGGACGTCCCGAAGTCGCCTGCACTACGGTCGATTTGGCCGTAGTCATGTGCGCGACGGAGGACTTCCCAGCACGGCACGGCGCAGAGCGACGGTGCTGGTGCGGGGGATGGCACAGGAGCTGGCGACCTGGCGGCCCGTGGGGACTTACCTGGCGGCCCCAGGTGTGGGAGTGCGGTGCACGGTGCCGTCCTGCATGACGAAGTCGACGCCCGCAACGGCCGTGATGTCGTCGAAGGGGTCGGCGGGCAGGGCGACCAGGTCGGCGGTCGCGCCGGGCTGGAGGCGTCCGAGGTCGGGCCGGTCGAGCAGGTCGGCGGCGACGCTGGTGGCAGCGCGAAGGGCCCGCACGGTGGCGATACCGGACTTGACCATCGCCGGAAACTCGCGCCAGTTGTCGGCGTGCGGAAACATGCCGGCGTCGGTGCCGAACGCGATGCGCACGTTGCTCGCGGCCACGTTGTGCGCGGACTCCCGGAGTTGGTCGGCGTAGCGGGTGAACTTCACCCGTTCCGCTGGATCCTTACCCTCCCAGTAGCTGTCGTCGTCGAGGTGGTCGAGCGCGTCGAGGACCATGAACTGGGTCGGCACGAGGAACACGCCCCGTTCTGTCATCTGGGTCAGTGTCGACGCCGAAGCGAAGTTGCCGTGCTCGATCGAGCGAACACCGGCGGTGACGGCACGCGAGACGCCTTCGTCGCCGTAGGCATGCGGTGTGCAGGGGATGCCCAGTTCGCGGGCCGTGGCGACCAGCGCGTTCATCTCCTCCTGGGTGTAGGTGGTCTGTGTGGGATCGTCCGAGGGAGTGGCGAAGCCGCCGGTGGCGCCGAACTTGATCCAGTCGGCGCCGGCACGGATGTTCTCGCGCACCCTGCGCGTGATCTCGTCCGCGCCGTCTGCCAGCGCGCCGATCTCGCGGTTGAAGTGTGAGGCGAGCAGCGTCGAGGCGTCGCCATGCGCGCCCCGCGCGGAGATCAGGTACGGCGCGACGATCATCCGCGGCCCCACGATGTGACCACGGGCAATGGCGTCGCGCAGATACAGTGTGACCGGCTCGGCGGCGAAGGTGGCCAGATCGCGGATCGTGGTGAAGCCACGGTGGAGCAGGTTACGCAGTACCGGCAAGGCGCTCAGCGCGATCGCCGCAGACCCGTCGGACACGAAGGCCCGCAGGAGTCGGCTGGGATCGACGGTGGTGTGGATGTGGCAGTCGATCAGTCCCGGCAGCAGCATGCGATCGCCGAGTTCGACCACCTCGGCGCCGGCGCGGTCGACGGCCGCCCCCACCTCTGCGATCCGACCGTCGCGCACCGCCACCTCGGTGTGCCCGGAGGGCCGGTCCGCGAGTCCGTCCCAGCTCCGGTCGGCGATCAGGACTACCGCGCCCTGTTCCGTATCACAGCCACGTCTTGTCACAGCGTTACCCTCCGCTTGCGCCCCACCAGGTATCAATCGCTCGCCATCGGTCCGCCGGGGTCCAGGATCCAGTGGGGCGACAGATCGCGCATCGCGTGTCGGCCGTTCGGGTCAACGCGGTGCGCGCACTGTGACCTGGTGAGACAGTGCCGAGGGCTTCAAGACGAGCGACGGCGGGACAGGTGAGGGGTCGACGTGGCATGGCTATGGGATGTTGCACCTCGTACTCGACCTGCTGGGCACCTTCGCGTTCGCGTTGAACGGCGCGCTCACCGCGACGCGGGTGGCACGTCTGGACATCGTCGGCGTGCTCGGGCTCGCCATGGTGACCGCCCTGGGCGGTGGCGTGCTCCGGGACGTGCTCGCCGGCGCACTGCCCCCGGCGACGTTCAGCGACTGGCGGTACCTGGCGGTCGCGGTAGCCGGCGGCATGGTCACGTTCCTGCTGTGGCGGCACCTGGAGCGCTACACGACCCTGATCACGGTGTTCGACGCGGCCGGCCTCAGTCTGTTCGCGGTCACCGGTGCGACCACAGCGCTGGAGTATCACATCGGCGCGCCGCAGGCGGTGCTGCTCGGCATGGTGACCGGGATCGGCGGCGGCACGTTGCGCGACATGCTGGTGCTGCGCTTGCCGACGGTGCTGTACGCAGACCTGTACGCGATCCCCGCGCTGCTGGGGGCCGGGATCACCGTTGCATGCGAACGCACCGGCGTCTACGGTGTGCCCGCCGCACTGGGGGCGGCCGTCGCCTGCTTCACGCTGCGCATGATCGGCGACCACTACGGGCTCAACGCGCCAGGGCCGCGCCGCGCCGACGGCATCGCCGGGTCCGACGACAGCTCGGGCGACGCTGCGTCATGACCCCATGCCATCCGACATCCGGAGAGCCGCCACAGCACGTCCACGGCGTCACAATTGACCCGGCCGAGCTCTCGGCCCTGGAGGGCATTGCCTTCGCCGACGGCATCAGCGGACCACCGCACCCACGGCACAGCCGCGGACCGGGGTCGTCGTCCGTGAGCACGACCAGCCGCAGCCGGGGAGCCCCGTCCCTGCGCATACGGCCACCGTACGAAGCGAGAGTGGCCGTAGGAAGCCCAGCGGGCAGTCGGCCCGTTGCTGGTGGCGGGCCATGCCTCGCGCCGCGACGACTTCCGCGTCTCCTGCCGGGAACTGGACCTGGTCGTGGACACCGCCCTGTCCGCCGGCGCCCTTGGCGCGCGCATGACCGGCGGCGGCTTCGGCAGCTCGGTGATCGTGTTGACGGAGGTGGCCGACGTGGAGACGAAGACCAAGGCGGTCGGGGAAGCCTTCGCCACCGCGGGCTTGACCAGGCCGCGGGTGTTCAAGGCGGTGCCGGCGGCCAGGGGCCCGGCGGGTGGGCTGAGCGTTCCGGTAGCCTCGTCAGCCCCGCACATCAGTACGGGGCTGACGGTCTTTCCGGGCGGAGCGTGGGCTGGTGAAGGACGAGGAGGTCGTAGCGCGCTTCGACGGCCGGGGCCGGGTCGAGCTGCTGCTCGGCCGCTTGGAGAATGTCTTTCAGCGCAACGTCGAGGAGATCGCCCACGCGTTTGGCTACCGGCTGCTGTCCACCGAGATCGTCGGCCGCGCCCGCATCCGCTATCTCTACGAACGCGACGACGCGTCGCCCGCGCGCCGCCGGGCCGAGCTGACCATCGCACGCCTGCACACGGGCGGCCCCGTACTGCCGGCGTTGGAGTCACCCCCGTCCCCACCCCCTTCGCCCCCACCACCGCTGCCGCCTGCCACGCAGCCTCCCCCGCCCCGGACACCGGAGACGGAACCGATCCGGAGGGCGACAATCGAACGGCAGCTCCGATCAGCGAACTGACAGCTCAGCACTTCCCAACCGCAGAGCTGCACCCATCTCGCCAATGCAGCAGGAGCCTCCTGTTCTGATCTTCAGTCGCCCCACAGGCACTATCGGTTATCGAAGTGCTCGTGGGAGGTTCCATGCTGCTTGAGGGCCTGGTAGCGGTTAGCCAGGGAGTGGAACGCCTCCTTGGGTTCCCAGGGCATGTCCGGGTACGTACGCGCGTCCGTCGGGTAGCCGCTGTGCTCGTCGAGGATCTTGACGATGCCGTAGGAGGCGAGGTCGGGGTCCGGTCCGGACAGACGGTGGGGGGTGCCGTAGCCGGCGAAGCTGAACCAGAAGACGGAGTCGACGCCTTCGCTTTCGAAGATGGGCATGAGCTCGTCGAGGTAGCGGACCTGCTCGCCCTCGTCGCGCACCAGATCCGGCTTGGGGGTGACACCGTCCGGCTCCATGGCCACGTACCAGCCCGAGCCGCCGTAGTCGCCCGCCCCATGGAAGGTGCAGCAGCCGACTTCCATGATGGCGACCGGCTTGCCGTGGGTGAATTCCTTGCGCAGGTCGTCGCGGTATGTGGCGGCGTTGCGGAGGCCCCGGAAGGCGTCCAGGCCGACGATGTCGAACGGGCTCCAGTCCACGCCGTCCAGGGGGCACGAGGCGTAGCTGACCGGGCCGGCGAAGAGAGGGCGGACGGTGCGGACGACGTCGCCGAGGAAGGCGTTGACCTTGTCGGGGATGGGTCGGAGTGCGGCTTCGCGGTCGGGGCCGGCAAGGATCGGGATGCGCTCGTTGAAGGTGTCGCCGGGCAGGTACCCGCGGGCGAACAGGCTCAGTTCGCAGCCGGTGACAAGGACGACGTCTGCGCCATCATGGCGCAGACGTTCGGCTCGCTCGGCGCAGTCGGCGAAGTACGGCAGCATCTGTTCGTTGGTCATCTCGCAGGGGAACGGCGAGAACCAGACCTCCAGCCCGGCGGCCGCCGCATGCCGCGCGGTGGTCTCGATCCGGTCCGGGTCGCCGCCCGTGATGCGGATCGCGGTGCAGTGCAGATCTTCGGCGATGACCCGCATGTCCCGCGCGACGGCGTCGGCGTCGAAGACGGGGCGGGAGGTATCGCCGTTGGGAAAGGTGCCGGTGTCGTAGTGGATGCCTTTGCCTCGCATGCCTTGTGCCTCCGATGAGAATCCGCGTGTCGCCTACAGCGCGATCGTCAAGTCTCCAGCGGCGTCAGAGTCAAGCCCGGATGGTGATCAGCCGTTTGGACCCGATCGCTGCCGCCGCGCCGACAGCTCCGTCCTCCTCAGGCCGTTTTGGAAGATGGGCGGGTCAGGACCAGCATTTGGCGATATGTGATGAGACAGCATGCGAGGCGCAGGAACGCATCGTGGATGTCAGCCCTGCGTTCCCAGCGGATGCGCAAGCGTCGGAAGCGATGGAGCCAGGCGAAGGTGCGCTCGACCACCCAACGGCAGGTGCCCAGTTCAGTGCCGTGCCGGGTTCCGCGGCGGGCGATGGCCGGCTCGATGCCGCGAGCGCGGACCTGCTCGCTCGCCCGCGGTCTGCATTTGGCGCCGGGTAGGACTGCGCCGCGTGAGCGGGCCCGTGTGCGGGAGGGTGCTGAGGTCGTCCCTCCGGGGCCGGTTCCAGTTCGGCCTGTCGACGTCCATGGGGCCGGTCCCACTCACGTCCCCGCGGCCGCCGCGACGTCGGCGCCGTCGGCATGGTTCCGGCTCAGGACTTCATGCCGGGCTATCTATCCAATCGACGAGCCGAGCACACCAACCACCCTCCGTTCGGCCCGGTGAGTATTTGGGCGCCGGAGGAACATGTGTGCATCGCGACGACGCCCCCCGTCGGGCCGGCACCGGTTGCGATAGCGCCATGGCCTCCGCTGTGCGTGCACGCCTGCGGTCCTCGGACTCACACGTGCACCGCTGAGGCGTTGGCACGCCCGCGAGCACTTGCTCCACGTGCCGGCAGCCCTGATAGGTCACCTTCCGGCACGACCGGCGGGCAGCATGTCGGGCACATGGTTCCCTTCCATCAGCACCTTCATTTACGATCTGCAATATTTACAACCTCGCCACAACTAACCTCAAGGATTTCACTTTCTCCAGAAGGGAATCGTGCGAGCAGAGGCCGTGACCACGGCGTCGATCACGATCCAAACACCTCTTCGTCGACCTGTGAATATCCAGACATGTGGGATAGACGGGCATATCTGTCGCTGGACGTATCTCGCTAAATGCGCGTCAAGTAGTGGGTTTGGAAATTTTCCTGAGGTTGCTCGGGACGCCGAATCAATGGTTGCATCACGGCTGACCGCAGTGACGGGCAGTCACAGAACGACGTCGTGCCTGCATTCCTCGACACTTTGAGATCGTCGACCAGGCGCGGCAAGAACAAGAACCGAGAATGGCAACCGCCTTCCCGAACGGGTGGTGTGCGCCGGTCAGGAGGGAGCAACGTGAGTTGCTCGCACGCCGAAGGATGCCCCCTTTTCCCCCTGCTCAGGGCGAGCTTGCGGGGTTGGCGCAACTACTACTGCGACAGCGAGGGGCAGTGGCGCAGCTGCGCGCGCTACCAGATGGCACTCACCGGCGAGCGTGTGCCGATCAGCCTGCTGCCCAATGGGGCCCAGGCGCGACACCTCGAAGACATGGCGGGCGCGGACCCGTCCGGCGCCGCCGCCCCTCAGCCTGCAGCAACACGGCCACCTGAGCCGTCAGGACCTGTGCCCGCGACACCGCAAACCATGGCCCGGTTCGGGTCAACAGCCCCGCCGGACCCGGCCTGGCATCACCAACCGTCACCACCCGCACAGAGTCCCCAGCCTTCAGGCCACCCCACTCCACGCACACATCATGCGAGCTCGAAGCGTGGATGGTGGGCTCAAATCACCGATTGGATGAAAGGCCCCGCATGAGTACCTACTGGCCCTGGTGGGCGGGCGCTATCGGGCTCGCTCTGGTCACCATCAACTACGCCCTCATCACCGATCGGTCTTTCGGGGTGTCGTCCGCGTGGGATCGCGTGTTGCACTGGCGCAGCGAACGCCGCCTTGAGCGGATGGACGAGGAGTTCGCCGACGATCAAGCTCTCGCTGAGGCGCTCGCCGTGGCTACTGCGGAGCACTTCGGCACCGGCACCGGCGCGTCCACCGTGCCGCAGGTTCCGCAGGGGAAGTCGCAGCCGCTCGAATTGGACGCCGAACCGGCGGCGAGTGAGAGCCCCGCTACCACGAGCCTGCGCCCGGCCCCGCTGGTCACCCAGGCTGCCCTGCTGGTGTCGATCTTCCTTGGCGGGTTTATTGCCGCGGTCACCTCCGGGCGGTTCCAACTCCGGTACGACATGGGCCCGGGCTTTCGGGACTTGGTTACCGCCAATCCGATCACCATGATCGCCCTGCTGTTCGTGGGAGGCGTGCTGGTCGGCTTTGGCACTCGGCTGGCCGGTGGGTGCAACTCCGGCCACGGACTCAACGGCTGCGGCCGGCTGCGGCCGGTCAGCATCGTCGCGACCGCCGTGTTCTTCGGCACCGCCGTCGCGGTGTCGTTCCTCCTGTGGAAGGTGATCTGATGCGTACCCGAGGCGCTCTCCTGCTGGCCAACATCGTCACCGGACTGGCCCTCGGCTATACCGTCACCAACATCGGCTACGGGGACTACGCCGAGCTGAACCGCATGTTCACCTTCCAGGACCTGCGCATGTTCCTCTCCTTCGCCGGCGCTGTGGTGATCATCGTGTGCGCGTTCGCTCTGCTGCGGGTCCGCCGCACCCCAGGGCGCATCCACGCCGGCGTGGTCCCCGGCGCGGTGTTGTTCGGTACGGGATGGGCGATCTCAGGCGGGTGCCCGGCAATCCCGATCACCCAGGTCGCCAGCGGATACCTGCCCGCCCTCATCACAATCGCCGGCGTGACCGTCGGTATCCGGCTGTGCCGCTGGGCCAACGCCCGGTATTTCCACCTCGACCGCGGCTCCTGCGGCCTGTAACCGAGGGCGCAGATCAGCAAGACAACCAGGGTTCAGAACACACGATCTTCCCATGCCGATGTCACCCATCGGCCAACGCTTCTTCCGGGCTGCGGCGTCGAGGCGCCAGTCCCGGCCGAGCGACAGCCCTGTCCCTCAGACGGGCGAGAGGTTGCCGCGGGCGGTACTTGCCGGTCGGCCCGCGCAGCGAGGCGGGCGTCGCGCGCAGGGAGGGGACTGGTGGTGCGGGCGACGGGGCCCCTCGTGGGCCGAATCCCTCGACACATACCCGCTGTTGCTCGGCCCGTCGCTCACCTGGCCACCGGTCGAGCCGGGGCTGGAGTCGCGCGACAGGGCAGGCCAGGACCGGGTCGGGTCGGGTCGGGAATGCACCTGTGCAGCGTGACCAGCTTCGTGGGCGTGCCCGGTGCGGCCGCGACGGGCTTCCCTCCGGAATGCAGATCGTCGGGCGCGCGTTCCGGGAGGACCTGTGCCTGTGCGCGGCCCAGGCGATCGAGGACCGGGTCGGAGTTCCCGCACCGGTCGACCCGCGCGTGGGAGTCCGGGCTGATTGAGGCTGGAAGCTGGTCAAGTTCACGCAACAGGACGGGCCCGAACTCACCAGCGCCGACCGTATCGGTCAGGCTCCCCAGCCGTGACGCTGAACTGGAAAGATGGGGCATGAGCACCACCCACCGCCCTCTGGCTATCGGCCCCGAGGATCCCGCGCATGCATCCGCGGCGCCCAGGCCGGGCCGCTGATCGGTGGCAGGAAGGCGGCGTCCGCCTCGCGGCCGACGTCGCGGCCGCGCCGACCACGGGCATCTCACCGCGCCGTGCGCCAGGGCACCGGCGACGTCGGCGCCGACGTGTGCAGCCGGGGCTGTCGTCGTCCTCGGCCTGGGTCTGGTCCTCCTCCCTGGCGTCCCATGGGGTTTCGCTGTGGCATACCACGTGGCACGAGGAGGAGGAAGACACCGCCGAGAGCGGATCCGAGGCATCCTGATCTTCATTCGGCGCGCACGGGACGCTCTGCCGGTCCTGATCACGTGGCCAGGGGCTGGCTTGTGACCATGGACAGCCGCCGGAGCTTGTCGTGGTCGTCGGTGCCGGGCGGATGGCCGCCTCGCCCACGGTGCAGGGCGTCACCGGCCAATACTTCGAGGACCTGCACGGAGGCCGTCCCGGTCAGCGAGCGGGCCGGTGCCATCGCCTGCGTCGCGGCCTATGCCCTGGACCCCGACAACACGGCTCGACTGTGGGCCGTGTCCGAGGGGCTCATCCGTTAGCCCGTCGTCCTCAAGTCCGCCAGCGCAATCCGCGGCCCTCGTGGGCGTGGTCCGTATCGGTTCCGCTGGCGGATTCGATGTGCTTCCGGGGGCGTGCAACGTGCTTCCGGGGGCGTGCAACAAGGGCAGCGAAGGCAGATTCACACCATGAGCACGACTTGAACACGCGGCCAGGTGATTCGACCGAACCACCTTCGGGTCGATGATCAGACCGGCATGGCCGGAGGCTGACGCAGCATCGGCCCCGCAGTGATCTCCAAGAAACCACGGCCACGCCTGGCTCCGGTCCGGCCGCCAGAATGCCCCCGGGCGCGCGTTGCCTTCCGCGGGCCGGGGGCAGGTTCTACTGGAAGGCCGGCAGGTTGCGGGCGACCCACTCACCGAAGGGCCTGGCCGGACGGCCAAGGACGCTCTCCGTATCGGGGCTGATCGCCTGCTCGGCCGGCAGCGGGACGCCGAGGATGTCCAGGGTTCCGTCGATGACCTCTTCGGGCATGAACTGCGCCATGTGGGCTTGGGCCTGTTCGCGGGACAGTTCCACGAAGGCGACGTCCTCGCCCAGGGACTGGGAGATCACTGCGGCCTGCTGGCGCGGGCTGATGGCCTCGGGTCCGGTCAGTTCGTACGTACGGCCCGCGTGCCCCTCTTCGTGCAGTGCGGCTGCGGCGACCGCGGCAATGTCCGCCGGGTCGATGACGGGCAGGGCCACATCGCCGAACGGGGCGAAGACCGTGCGCTGGGCGCGTACCGACTCGGCCCATGCGAGGGCGTTTGAGGCGAATCCGCCCGGACGCAGGATTGTGAAGTCGGCTCCGGAGGCGCGCACGGCGGCCTCGAAGTCACGCAGGCGGGTGTGTGAAAGGGCCTCGGGGCGGGTGGAGTTGATCTGGGAGGAGAGCAGGACGAACCGCTTGACCCCGGCGTCCAGTGCCGCGCCGATCAGGGCGTCCGGGCTTTCGCCGTGGCTGTTGAGCTCGCCTCCCAGCAGAAGGAAGAAGGAGTCTGCGCCGTCGAGCACGCGCCGCATGCTCGCACTGTTGCCGACGTCCGCCTGAGCGTGCCGGACCCCTGCGGGGAGCCCTTCGGGCTGTGGGCGCCGCGAGACGGCCACCACGTCCTCGCCCCTCTCGGCCAGCAGGGGCACCAAGGTCCGTCCGATGTTGCCCGTCGCGCCTGTCACCACGATCATGACGATCTCCTCGAATTAGTTAGTTGACTGACTTACTTCGGGGACCGTAGCACGGCTCCACGGGTCGTTGTCTATAGTGAGTTGGGTGACTGACTCAGCGAAGCCCCGGGCGCGAGCGGCCGACAAGCGCCGACGACTCTCAACCGAAGCGGCCCGGATCCTGCACGAGCAGGGCGTCGAGCGCACCACCCTCGCCGACATCGCACGCGCGGCCGACGTTCCCGTCGGGAACGTCTACTACTACTTCAAGACCAAGGACGAACTGGTTCTGGCCGCGCTCTCCGAGCACAGTGCACACCTGGACGAACTCACCAACCGCCTGGACCAGTTGCCCGACCCCCGCGACCGCCTCAAGTCCCTGATCGAGGCATGGATCGACCAGCGCGAAGTCGCCGCCCGCTACGGCTGCCCCACCGGCACCCTCGCCGTCGAACTCGACAAGCGCGCCGACGGGACCCTCGACGCGGAGGCCGGAACAGTGATCCGGCGCCTGCTGGAGTGGGCCGGACACCAGTTCCGCGCCCTGGGCCTGCCCGACCCGGACGACCACGCCCTCACCCTCATCTCCGCCTATCAGGGCATGTCGCTCCTGGCCAACGCCCTGCGCGACCCGGACATCATGGCCCGCCAGGGAGCCCGCCTCCTCCACTGGCTCGACTCCCTCGAGGCCCCCGACCAGACCACCTGACCCAGAGGGCAATCACTGGCCGGACCACGCACCGCCCGGGCGAACAGTTCTGGCGAGAGTCCGGTATCGGCGGTCCCGACGGCACCGAACAGCTCCGGGCCCAGGTCGCCACACGCGAACAGCAGGACGTCGACCTGGAACTCAAGATCCAGGACCGTGACGACGACCTCGCCGCTGCCCGCGCGGCCAACCGCGAACTCATGAGGCCCACGACGGACCCGTCGGTAGCAGCGTCACGGGCCGCGCGGGGGCGATTTCCACCGGCCACTCCACCCCATCAGCCTGCTCCGTTGGGACACCGGCCGCCTGCCGGCGCACTCCCGCACTCCTGCACGGTCGGCAGACGGCCCGGGCGGCGCAGCTGCCGCGGTAGGCCGGCCTGTGCCCGGTCGCCGAACTCCGGCTCCCCGCAACGCCCTCGACGTTTCGCAGGTCACAAGGGGAAGCTTCACTGTCGTGCATCCCCCGCCACTTCACTCACGCAGGGATCAACGACCCCAGAACACCTACCGTTTCGGATCAATAGAAGACCTGCCAGCATGCCTGCGGATAGCAGCATCCGCAGCAGTCACCGGCGAACCGAGAACCTCTTCAATGCTCCCGAACCAAGGCCCGGGAGGGTCTGCGTCGTTTCACTTGGGGTGCCGTTGACGAACGTGTCACGAGTCGCAAACGCTGTTGATCATTTATGACTTTCGGCGGTGCTGACCTGGAGTGTCCGGCAATATGCGTGTTCGTGGGGCGACTGCCGGTGGGGATGGATGAGCTGGTCGAGCACTGGACGGTGCTCGACGACGAGCTGGAACTCGTGGCGGCGCGGCACGTGCCGCGGCCCCGAGGAGCAGGCTTCTGACGGCTGTTGATCGGTGGCAAAGAAGGTGAGAATCAGCAACTGGCCCAGCGTCTCCGTGGGTTCAGTCAAGCACCGTCAACACCATCAGGACTCCTACCGCCTCCACAAGCAACAAGAGTGAGCCGTATCCGAGAATCTGACCGGCAGACCACAGTCGGTGACCCGCGTCCGAGCGCAGGACCGCTCTGTGCGCAGCCAGCACCGCCGGTATGGAGATGCAGTAGACGGCTGACGCGTACAGCGACCAGTCGAGGATGTCCTGCCACGAACCGAACACAGGTCCTCGTTCATAGGAGGCCACGACCAACGACAGGATCCCCACGGGCACCAGTACCAGCAAGGCTGCGGTCACCACCCACCACCAACGCCTTCCGCTGCCCCGCCGCTCTCCCAGCCAATGGCCGAGGGCAACGGAGGGCAGTACAAAGGCGGCAGATACCAACGAGCTGATGAAGAGCAGCGCGAGCACAACCAGGGGCAGCACGAAGACTGACCTCGCCTCTGGTACCACTCCGAAAAGCGGCATCGCCAGAATCAGGCCGAAGCCCTCCACCCACAGCACAGCCATCGAAACCGACGACGGTGCGGTGCCCTGTTTCTCTCGAAGGTCCCCACGCGACAACTGCGTCATCTCGCCCCCCTATCCGGCACCCATCATCGCGGACAGGGGAGACGCAGGAACCCCCGCCTCATCCGGTGCAAGTGCCGCATCACAGAACCTGTGCCCTGGAGTGACATGACGCGCTGTTCGGATGCTGGTCCGGGCAGCATGGTGTCGTCAGGCTTGCCGGGTCGGCAGAACGAGTACGCGTCCGCGAGATCGATGACGATGAAGGGCAGCGCCTGTTGCGGATCGTCCGCAGAGGCACCGGGTCGGTGGTGACCTGGCGCCGGGCCCAGATCGTCTTGCTGTCCGCGCAGGGCGTGCCTGTAGCGAAGATCGCCGAGGTGACCTTCACCAGCTCCGACCGGATCCGGGACGTGTTCCACAACTTCAATGCCGACGGCTTCGACTCGCTCCGAAGTACAAGGGCGGCCACCCGAAGACCTTCACGCTTCCGGAGCGCCGGGGGATCAAGAAGATCGCCAAGTCCAGGCCGGCCGAGCACGCCTGACGTTCTCGACTGGAGCCCGGCCGAGCTGGCAGACTTCCAGGTCGCCGAGGGGGTGGTCGACGACATCAGCCAAGAGGGCCTGCGGGTTCTGCTCCGTGAGGAGGGCGTGTCGTTTCAACGCATAAAGAACTGGAAGACCTCCCGCGACCCTGACTACGCCACCAAGAAGGCCCGCGTCGAGCACCTGTACGCGATCGCCGAGGGCGAGTCATCTGGCGGAACAAGCACACCGCCGATATTCGCTTGCGCACCATCGTCACCCGGGTCAACGTCGCCTGACACCTGACGAAGGCAGAGAAGATGACCACGCAGACCCACCACGTCGATCACGAACTCATCCAGGCCGCGGCGCACGTGGCTCGCACTCGCTGCCGGGGTGACAACCACACCATGGCAGCGGCAGCCCGCGCCCGGAACGGCGGGATCGTCACCGCGGTGAACGCCTACCACTTCACGGGAGGACCGTGCGCGGAGCTGGTCCTCATCGGTGCGGCAGCCGCCCAGGGTGCCTACGACCTGGACACGATCGTCGCTGTGGGCGACCGCGACCGGGGAGTTGTTCCCCCGTGCGGCCGGTGCCGGCAGGTCCTTCTCGACTACTTCCCCGCCCTCAAGGTCATCGTTGGCGAAGGCGACCGCGCCCGAACCGTCCCTATCACCGACTTGCTGCCCGAAAGCTACGTCTGGGCCGACCACCAGCTCGACGCTGAGTAACCACGACACTCAGCGCGGGCCGGCACCGTCATCCGAGAACGGGGCGAATGTTGTCCGATGCGGCACCAGCTCAAGGCCTGCGCCCTGGCCAGGTAGCTGCGCTCGTACTCAGTGGACCGGCAGTCGCCAGGGGCGGAGTAAATCCTGCGGGAACATCCCGGAGGCGGGGTGCCGCCACCCACAGCTTCGGGGGCGGGATGCGGTGGTTCGGCGTCCGTTCTCGGCCGACTCCTGCCATCCGCAGCGCCTGGAACAGGGTGGGGCCCCGAGTTCAACTCCGGGCCCCACGTGCGCGTCGGACAAGGTGTGGCTGCCCTTTTCTGGCCCGCAGCCATTCCGGCATGCCTGCTCCCATTCGCTGGACTGCTACGGACACACTTGTAGGGAGGGATCAGCCGACGAAGTGGGGGATGAGTACGGCGAATTCGTCGGGGGTGGCCAGGCGGATGCCGAGGGGTTCGGCCTTGGTGCGTTTGGGATTCGGCGCCTTCCCCGGCGACGACCAGGGTGGTGGTCGGTGGGTCGACAGTGCGGGCTCGGGGCTTACCCTAGCCGCGGAAGTCCGACGGGCGCTCCGGCGACGCCTCCGTCAATGCATTGGCCACTGCGTCGATGCCGTCGCGCAGCCCGTACACCGGTGTGCCCGGCTGCTGACGCCAGGAGTCGGCGAGGGTGCCCGTGTCGACCGTGTCGAAGCCGAGTTCGTCGATCAGGGCCCGTACCTTCGCCTTGGCCGCCTCGTCGTCGCCCGCCACCGGAACCGCCTGGCGGTCGGGGTCGCCGGCCGGGCGGGGGCGGTCCAGGATGTCCTGGGCATAGGTGCCGTTGAACGCCTTGACGACGGTGTGGCCGATCTCGCGTGCCGTCCAGGCGCTCTCCGTGAGGCCTTCGTCTTCGATCGCCGCGATCCTGCCGTCCCGCTGCTGCGGGTAGTAGTTGCCGGTGTCGATCACGGCGACGCTCTCCGCCGCGCCGTCGAGGACGCCTGCCGGCAGGTTCGGGATCGCCTTGACCGGGATCGTGATCACCACGACCTCCGCGTCGCGCGCCGCCTCCTGCACCAGGACCGGTGTCGCGCCGGTCTCCTCGGCCAGCGCGGTGAGCGTCTCAGGGCCGCGGGAGTTGGCGACGGAGACGTCGTGGCCGAGAGCAGTGAGCCGCCGGGTGAGGTTGCCGCCGATGTTGCCCGCGCCAATGATGCCGATCTTCATGACAGCCTTTCCAGGTCCAGATCGTTCCATGTTTCATGCGTGCGCATATGCCTGGAGTGCGTCAACCCCGGTGCCTCCCTGCCTATTCCTCGACTACCCCAACCGACCCATGGCCCTCACACCCGTACGACGATCTTGCCCGTATGCCGCTTGGACTCCATCAACTGGCGGGTGTCCCGGATGCGGCCCAGGCCTCCGAAGGCCTAGCCGGGCGGCGACCAGGCTGCTCACTCCAACCGAAAGGGCGGAACGGGGGTGGTTGCCCCCGCTCAGTCCTTCCCTGAAGGGCCTCCGGACAACGCCGACAGGAGAAGCCCGGTGAGGTCTTGGCGCCGTTGCTTCCCGAGCACGCGTTCCAACGCGGCATCCACGTCGGCGTAGGCATTGCGCCCCGCTCGCAGGAGTTCCTGGCCAGTTGCCGTGACGTGGAGTTCTGCGGTGCGGCCTCGTCCGGGGTCGGTGCGGCGCTCGACGGCACCGCGCTCTTCCAGTTGCCGGACGGTGGCTTGGGCGCTCTGTGCGGTGATCCCTGCTCTGCGGCCCAGTTCGCTGTAGGACATTCCCGGTTCCCTCATCAGGTGACCGAGGGCCGAGAGATGGCGCAGCGTGTAACCGGTCGGCTCGAGTGCCCGTTCGACGTCATGGCGTGCTCGCCGTCCCAGGGCGGCGAGCAGGAAGGCGGTGCTGGTGGGCGGTGGCTGGGCGGTCACGACTCCTCGTTCCTCCTCGAAAAGTTTCAGTTTGACTTTAACTGGAATTCCAGGCACTCTCCAGTTTCAGCAGGTGCGACGCAAGGCCGGGCCCCGAGTTTCAGGCCAGCTGAAACGTGAATGGAGTGGACCTTGCAATGACCCCTGCACCCCCCCGGGGAGACCGAAACAGTTGGTGATTCCCGATGGGTCGATCATGAACATCACACTGCCGGGGCGACGAGCACCAGGACTGTCCCTGAGCGACCAACACCCCAGGACGATCACCGCAGATGCCTGGTGATCCAGATGAAGTGAGATGACGGAGATGAAGCTCCTCGTGGTCGGCGCCAACGGCGGCCTGGGCAGGCAGGTGGTCACCCACTCCCTGGAGCACGGACACCAGGTGACCGCACTCGTACGACGGGGTGCAGGGCAGGTGGAGACGCCGGGGCTGCGCATGGTGGAGGGGGCTGTGGGCGATGACCTGGCCGCCGTACGCCGCGCTGTCGACGGGCAGGACGCGATCGTCAGCGCACTGGGCAATCCGCTCTGGCTCAAGGCACGTACCGGCTCCGCGGTGATGGCCCGGGCCACCGCAAATCTGGTGGCCGCCATGCATCTGCATCAGGTACGGCGTATCGCCATGCCACTGGCCTGGGGAAGCGGCGCCTCACGACAGCACACCGCGTGGCCGCTCAAGGTGCTGACCCGGCTGCTCATCCGCCGCGACTACCAGGACTTCGACACCGCGGAGGCGATCCTTGCCGCCTCGGGGCTCGACTTCACCATCGCCTACTTCGGCTCGCTGACCGACCAGCCCGCCTCACGTGCCTGGTCCGCCCACCCCGACGTCAAACCCCCTCGCCCCTGGCGATCAGCCGCGCCGACCTGGCCCAGTGCCTGGTGGACGCCGTCGAATCCCCCAGCCCCACCGCCGACCGCCTCTCGGTCAGCGGCGCGCCGAAAGGATGACGCTCCCATGAACCTCACGGGCAAGACCATTGTGCTGACGGGGGCGAGCTCGGGTCTGGGTGCCGAGGCCGCCCGTCTGCTCAGCGCCCAAGGTGCCATACTGCACCTCGTGGGCCGGGACGAGAAACGTACAAAGGCCATCGGCGAGGAAGTGCACGCGCCCACCTACACGGCCGACTTCACCAGCCTGTCCCAGACCCGCAGTCTGGCCGCGCAGTTGGCCGACGCCGTGCCGGACATCGACGTACTGGCCCTCAACGCCGGTGGCGTCATGCCCCCGCGCCTCACCGACGACGGGATCGACGCCAACTTCCAGGCCAACGCCCTGGCGCCGTGGCTGCTGATGACACAGCTGGCCGGGAAGCTCGGTACCGGCCGCGTACTTCTGACCAACTCCCGGTCCCACGACAACGCCGTCCTTTCCCCGCACAACCTCGCCGCCGCCCTCGCCGGAGAGCCGCGTGTATCGGGTCACCGCACCTACGCCCGGGCCAAGCTCGCCGCCGGAGTGCTGCTACGCGAGTTCCACCGCCGCAACCCGGGCGTGGACGTCGGCGACTTCCACCCCGGCATCATGGCCTCGGACTTCGGCCGGTACATGGGCCGCACCGGCAGCCTCCTGAAGACCGCCGCCCGCCCGTTCATCGGCACCCCTCGCCAAGGCGCCGAACGGCTGGTTGAACTGGCCACCCGCCAACAGGCCCTTGCCGGCGCCTACTTCGTCCACGCCCGCCGCGCCAAGGGTTCTGCCCAGCTCCAGAGCCAGGAGCTCGGCACGGCCCTGTGGGAAGCCGCCAACCGCGCGACCGCATCCGTCTCGAACTCGGCGGAGTAGTGCTTCGTGACTAGTGCTTCATGATCACGACACATCCATGCCCGCAACCGGTGGGAGCGGGTGCTCTGTGCGCGAGCCGTCGAACGCCTGGGTGAGGTCGGGGTGGCCCGGCTGCTGGCGCTGGTTGCTGACCTCCCTCTTGCACGGTTACCAAAGCCCCGGGGACCGCCCCACCGGCGAAGCCGTCGACATCCTCCTCGCCCTCGGCTGGGCGACCGAGACCGACAGCAGCACTCTCGGCCTCACCCCCGCAGGCCGTCGCCACTTGGATCGCGCCGGCAAGGTCATGGACCAGCTTCGGGAGCAGCGTCACGCAGGCATCCCGGACGAGGAATACGTCCAGACCCTCAAGGTCCTCCAGCGCTTCACCCGCAACACCGGCGGCCATGCCTGGCACCACTGATACGTCACCTCCCCTCTGCCGGCAAAGGATCGAATGTGGAGGCCGGCACCTCCAGTCGCCTCCACCCGCTCCAGCACCCGCCCGGCCTGAAGAGCCGTTGGCCGGCGCTCACAGGGCGCCCAGTGCCCGTACGCGATTGTCGACCGCGCGGCGGCTGACGGCTGCTGCGGGGTCGAAGGTGTCGAAGGCGTGGGGTACGGCGGGGTACTGGATGAGCTCGACGGGTACCCCGGCGCGGCTGAGCCGTTGTGCGTAGGCGATGTTCTCATCACGGAAAATGTCGAGCTGGCCTGTTTCGATGTAAGCGGGTGGCAGCGAGCCCAGGTTGTCGGCGCGGGCGGGGGCGGCATAGGCGGGGGTGTCAGGGCCGCCTGCGGCATCACCCAACAGGCAGCGCCAGCCGGTGAGATTGTCCTCTGCGCTCCAGGTTGCTGTGTCGGCGAGGTCGGGCTGGGCGACGATGGTCCGGTCGTCGAGCATGGGGTAGATCAGGATCTGGGCTGCCAGGGCAGGGCCGCGGCGGTCCCGGGAGAGAAGGGCCACGGCGGCTGCGAGGCCACCACCGGCGCTGTCTCCCATGATCGCGATGCGAGCGGGGTCGATGCCGAGGTCGGCGGCGTTCGCCGCGGCCCAGCGCAGAGAGGCGTAGCAGTCCTCTACGGGGACCGGGTGCGGATGCTCGGGGGCGAGGCGGTAGCCGACCGAAAGCAACGCGACGCCGGAGAGGTGTGTATAGATGCGGCACTGTGTGTCGTGGGTGTCAAGGCTGCCGAGGAACATCCCGCCGCCGTGAAGGTAGACGGCCAGTGACGCCCTCTGGGTGTCCTGCCGCTGGTACAGGCGCAAGGGGATCGTAGTCCCGTCGCCGGCCGTGGCCGAGCAGGGTGTGACCGTGACGCCGGGAGGGGCGTTGAGCTCTGCGGCCTGAGCGGCTATTGCCGTGCCGAACACCTCCCGCCGGGTCTGCCAGTCGCCGGGTGCCAGCGGGGGAGCAGCCTCCGCCGCCGCAATAATCGGGGACAGCGCGGCCGCGATCTCGGTGTCCATGGGTACCGTCATTGGTTCCTCTTTCTTCCTGTCACTGCGTAAGCCGCGCCGGAGAAGCGCCGAGCCGCTCGCCGGCTCGCACGCCGCGCGATGGCAGCATCCATGTGGACGATCACCGCTTGCCCGGCCTGCCGGAGCCACGGAGCCGGTGGCCCACCTCTGTCACGCCCGGCGCCGTCAGCCGGATCGTGTCCTGCAAGCGGCTCCGCGTCGCGTTGGCACTCACTGGCGTGACCCTCTTCGTTGAGTTACAGTCTGCCTGAAACGTTCTTTCAGTCAAGCTGTAACTCAGTGGGAGGAGCCGGCATGGCCAGGGATACCTCGGTGCCGATGGGGGTGCGGGCGCAGGAGGTGATGGTCGGGCTGCTGGGCCGCCTGCCGGATCAGATGCGGTCGGCGATGGCGGGACCGGAGATCATCGTGGATGGTGAAACGCTGGCCGTCGATGCCCGCTTGCTGATCCGCTCCCTCGGCGACAAGGAGTCGGCTCTGGTGGTCGAGGACTCACCGGAGGTGTCCCGCGCGGCGCTGGAGCGCAACGCACCGATGCTCCGCGCCGGCCGGCGGCCGACGCGGGCGGTGACGGTGTCCGACGTATGCCTGAAGAGCGGGCAGAACGCTCTGGAAGCAACCTTGTACGAACCCGCGTCCTGCCCCGGAACGTCCGGGGCGCTGGTGTTCTTCCACGGCGGAGGCTGGGTGATCGGCAGCCGCGCCGGATATGACCACGTGGGACGCTTTCTCGCCGAACACTCAGGCCACCGAGTGCTGTCGGTGGACTACCGGCTCGCCCCCGAGGACCCGTTCCCCGCTGCGGTGGACGATGCACTGGCAGCATTCGACGACACCGTTTCGCGGGCAGAGGAATTCAGCATCGACCCGAACCGGATCGTGGTCGGTGGGGACAGCGCGGGGGCCACGCTCGCCGCGGTAACCGCCCGTCGTGCCGCCGGGCGGGGGCACGGCCCCGTCCCGGCGGGGCAGTGGTTGTTGTATCCCGCCACCGACCTGGCCACTCGTCACCCGTCCCGGGACACATACGGCAAGGGATTCCTGCTTACCGACGACGACATCCGCTGGTTCCAGGACCACTACCTTCCCCCTGGAGCGGACCGCACGGATCCGCATGTGTCGGTCGTCTACGGCGAGGTCGCCCCGGACACGCCGCGGGCGCACCTCGTCACGGCGGGATTCGATCCGCTGCGTGATGAGGGCGAGTCCTACGCCGACAAGCTTCGCTCCGCGGGTGTCACGGTCACAGCCGTCCGCGAAGCAGACCTGCCGCACGGCTTCCTGCCGTTCGTCCATCTCGGCCCCCGGTTCAACGAGGCCGTCACCGCAAGTGCTCATGCGCTGCGCCGGATGCTGGGCTGACCGGTTTCCCCTTTAACTCCGGTTACCTCCGGCGCTGTTTCACCGACCGCTCTTCCTGACTATGACTATCCAAAGGACATGTGACATGCACGTACAGATCGCGCTCTACGACGGCTTCGACCCCCTCGATGTCCTTGGACCCTTCGAAGTCTTCCACTCCGCAGGCGAGTTCTCCGGCGGAGCGGTGTCCACCGAGTTCGTCAGTGCCGAAGGCGCACGGGAAGTACCCAGTGGATTCCCGTCGATCAAGCTCACCGCGACCTCCGCCGTGGACGTGAACAAGAAGAGCGTGATCGTCGTCCCCGGCGCCGCGGGAGGCCTCTCGCTGGATCCCGGCGTCGCCGGCGGCATCGGCTGGATTCTCAGCCAGGCGGGGTCCACGGATCTGCCGGGCCGGCTGAGCGAGGCGCTGGCCCGCCCGGACATGACCGTTGCCACCGTCTGCGGGGGTTCCATCCTCCTCGCCCACGCCGGCCTGGCGGACGGCCGTCCGCTGGTCACTCACGAGCGGGGCCAGGACCTCGCCGGAACGAAGGCTGTCCCGGTGGAGGCCCGCATGGTCGACGACGGCAACCTGCTCAGCTGCGGCAATGTCACCTCCGGCATCGACCTCGCCCTGTACCTGGTCGAACGCGAGGTCGGACCCCGCATCGCCCACGCCGTCTCGGGACTCATCAGGCATGAACGGCGCGGCACGGTCTGGAGCGCCACGGGCGCCCCGGTTTCCCTGGCATGACGGCGATTCACTCATTTCCATGTACGTGCCGTGCGCGGGCTTCGGCCCCAGCGCACAGGTGACCGATACGCGCGGCCTGAACGCTGTTCAGGCCGCCCCGGGCAGCGCCGGGGACCTGGTACTCCGATGCAGCCATGCCGTGAACGGCCTGCGCGAACGGGTGGCGCAGTGGTGAGCAGCATAAGCGCGGCTACGACACCGCCTGCACGACAGGAGGACCGAACCGGACTGCTCATCGGTGTGCTCGTGGTGGCAGCATTCGTGATGTTCCTCAACGAGACGGTTTTCAGCGTTGCGTTGCCGGCGCTCACCCGAGACCTGCGCCTGACCACGGCAACCGTGCAGTGGGTGATCAGCGGGTATCTCGTGGCGATGGCGATCGTGCTGCCCGTCACCGGATACCTGCTTGACCGGTTTTCCGTGCGGCGTATCTTCATCGGCTCATTGACCGTCTTCAGCGCGGGAGCGCTGATCGGCGCGCTCGCCCAGGGATTCGGTCTGCTCCTGACCGCACGGATCGTGCAGGCGGGGGGAACCGCGACGATGGTGCCCCTTTTGATGACGTCGGTGATGCGATACGTGCCCGCGCACCGCCGTGGCGCGACCATGGGCGCCACGTCGATCGTCGTCGCCGTCGCACCCGCCCTGGGCCCCGCACTCGGCGGCGCGGTGATCGACAATTTCGGCTGGCGCTGGATCTTCTGGATCACGCTCCCTCTCGCGCTGGCCGCCCTCGCGGTGGGAGCCGTCGTCGTGCGGGCGCCCTCCCCACTGCGCGTCGTATCGCTGGATCTGCCCAGCCTCGCCCTGTCCGTGATCGGGTTCGGTGGGATCCTCTACGGTCTGTCCGCCCTGGGAGAACGACGCACAGCCATACCGTTCGACGTATGGGGGCCGGCGGCAGCCGGAGCAGGCGCGCTGCTGTTCTTCGCGGTGCGGCAACGGAGCCTGCAACGCACCGATCGTGCACTGCTCGACCTTCGCCCGTTGGCACTCCGTCGATTCTCGGTGGCTCTGGTGCTCGCGGCGTTGATGTTCCTGACACTCATCGTGGCTGGTTCCGTGCTGCTACCGCTCTACCTGCAGACAGTGCTGGGCCACACCAGCTTCGCCGCCGGGATGGCACTGTTGCCTGGCGGACTGATGCTCGGCATCCTCGGCCGCCCCGCCGGAACGCTCTATGACCGCGTCGGCGCTCGCTCCGTCGTGGTTCCCGGGGCGATCACGATCGCCACAGCCCTGGCCGCGTTCACAACCTTCGGCAACGGCACCGGTCTGGCCGCGGCGATCGGCGTCCACGTGCTGTTCATGACCGGAGTCGCCTTCCTCATGACGCCGCTGATCACCGAAGCGCTGTCAGCACTGCCGGAGCACCTCTACAGCCATGGCAGCGCCATTCTCAACACCCTGCAACAAGCCGCAGCCGGATTCGGCACCGCCGCATCCGTCACGATCGCCACCCTCGCCTCAGCCGGTACTGCTCCGGACACAACCGGACTGCGAGTCGCCTTCGCATGTACCACGGGCGTCGGCCTGGTACTGGCGGGACTGGCGCCCCTCGCCCGAACGCACAGTGCACACGGGACGGAGGAGACAGAACCCTGAGGACGGGCCCCGCACTGGCCGCGGAAGCCTGCCCCACAGGGGACCGCACCTGCCGTCCGTGTCAATGCCCGCGTCGACCGACCGCTCGCCACCACATGGCGGTGGCGCAGCGCGGGCACGGGCGCGACAGGGCCAGGCCTACGACCGGGGCCGCGATCTACATCGGCACCGGAGGCGCTGCCACCTGCTGACCGCCGCAACCGGACCACCCGTGATCTGGCGTTCCAGCTGTGCCGGTCACCCACCAAGGTGGCACTTTCGCAGTCAGGGGTGATCTTCCGCTTACCGGGACGGGTCAGCGGACGGCGCCGACGAGGCGGCTTGCCGCCCTGCAGGCCGACACCTGCCGACCCTCCTCCCATGATTCCAACGTGATCCTCAACGAGCCGCACGTCTTACCAAAGCGGTCGAAGAAGCAGCGGACCCGCTCCGCCGCCATTGCCCGCCCGGCCTCGCGTCTCGTCGGCTTCAACGGCCGGCGGCGCCCTTTGTGGAACCACGCCTCCGACACGTCGAGTGAAGGCTTAGGGTGAGTCATGACCGTAACGCGTTTGTCTCCTGACGGCATCGACAGGGCCGCCCGGCTCATCGACCCCGCCTTCCTCCACACTCCCCAGTTCTCGGACACCTCGCTCTCCCGCGCACTCGGCCGGGACACCGTGGTCAAGCTGGAGACACTGAACCCGCTCCGGTCCTTCAAGGGCCGCGGAGTGGACCTCTTTCTGCGGCAAGCGGCGGTCGCGCGGCATGTCGTCTGCGCCTCGGCCGGCAACTTCGGCCAGGCCATGGCGTATGTCGGCCGGGCCCGCGATATCCCGGTGACGGTGTTCGCCGCCCATGACGCCAACCCCAACAAGGTGGCACGGATGCGGGAACTGGGCGCCGAAGTCCTGCTGTCGGGCGCCGACTTCGACGCCGCCAAGGACGCGGCCCGGGAGTATGCCGGCACCCGCCCGGAGTGCGTCTTCGTGGAGGACGGCGACGAGCCGCTCATCGCGGAGGGAGCCGGCACCATCGCCGTGGAACTGGCCCCGCTCGTTCTCGACGCGATCGTCGTCCCGGTCGGCAACGGTGCACTCATCAGCGGCATCGGCTGCTGGACGAAGGCCCGCTCACCCCGTACCCGGATCATCGGGGTGTGCGCGGCGGGCGCCCCCGCCATGGCGGCGAGCTGGCGCACCGGCGTGCCCGAGGCCACCGGCCCGGTGGACACCATCGCGGACGGCATCGCCGTACGGGTGCCGGTGCCCGCGGCGGTGGCCTGGATGCGCGAGGTCGTCGACGAGGTCCTCCTCGTCGACGAGGACGACATCCGGCGGGCGCTGCGGTTGGTGCGGGACACCCTGGGCCTGATCCTGGAACCCTCGGGCGCGGTCGGCATCGCCGCCGCACTGCGCCACGACCTCGGTGCGGCTTCCCTGGCCACGATCCTCACCGGCGGCAATTTCTCCCCCGGCCTCCTGCGAGAGCTCGCCCCGGACCCGGCACGCACGGCTTCCCCGGCGGTTCACTAGCCCCCATCACGGTCCACTTCTGCCGCGCCGCCCCAGCCGATCCTGCGCGGCAGCCGCAGGCAGAGGGCGGTTACGGCCACGCCCGCGAGTTGGGCCAGGAGTGGCCAGGCCAGGGCGTCGCGCATGCCCATGTCCGGGACCACGGACAGGACCGGACAGGAACGGGGTGCCCAGGGTGGCCCCGCCCAGGGCGAGGGCCGACTGCTGGGTGGCGATCATCACCACCCGGCCGACTGGCAAGGGAAAACCCCTGGTTCAGAAGCGCCCTCGGCGCGGCCGCTCCGTCCGCCGCCCGCGGCAATACCTCCCTCAGCTCTACGAGCGAATCGTCACGCCCTGGCCCCGCACCCGTGTCGGCTGGCTCAAGACCATCGGCCGCAACATCACCCTCATCCCCAGCGCGGCCTGACCTGCCGACTCGCTCATGAACGTCAACGACCACGAGATGTCGGCTGCTCCGGCGACGCCGGTCTGGCACCGCCGCGGGAGTACATGCCGCGGTATGCCGAAGGGGGCAGTCCGCAGTGCTGGGTGAAGTGTGTGCGGAAGTTGGCTGCCGTGCCGAGACCGCTGAGACGGGCGATCGTGTCGATTGTTGCGTCGCTGCGTTCGAGGAGTTGCTTGGCATGGTCGATCCGCGCCAGTTGGAGCCACTTCATCGGGGGGAGCCCGGTCTCGGCGATGAAGCGGCGGATGAAGGTGCGCTGGGACAGGTGCGCGTGGTCGGCGAGGTCGCGGATCAGGAGAGGTTCGGCCAGGTGCTTCAGCGCCCAGGTGCGGGTGTCGGCAAGGGACGTACCGACGGCGGCGGGGAGATGATGCTCGATGAACTGTGCCTGTCCGCCGACGCGGTGGGGTGCGGCCACCGTGTTGCGCGCGGCCTGGTTGGCGGTGGCCGCTCCGAAGTCCTCGCGGACCAGGTGCAGGCAGAGGTCGATTCCGGCGGAGGTGCCGGCGGCGGTGAGCACGGTCCCCTCGTCGACGAAGAGCACGTTGCGGTCGACGGTGATGTCCGGGTGTTCCCGGGCGAGGCGCTCCGTCTGGATCCAGTGGGTCGTCGCCCTCCGTCCCGTGAGGAGGCCGGACTGGGCGAGTGCGAAGGCGCCCACGCAGAGTGAGACCACCCGCTTGGACCGCTCGTGGCAGGTGCGCAGCGCCTCGGCGACGTCCTCCGGGATGCCGCGTTCGAACGCGTAGGCGGGGACAATGACGGTGTCTGCCGTCGCCAACTCCGTCAGCGAACCGGCCGAGGAGAGTCGCAGTCCGCTGTCCGTGGTGACACCCGCTTCGGTCGGTGTCGCCACGGACACCGAGTAGAGGTCACCCAGGGACTGAAGGATCGTGAGCGGCATACCGAGTTCGAAGGAGAGCACCCCGTCGAGAGCGAGGATCGAGACGCGATGACCTGTCATGTCAAGAACCTATCGCTGAATGGCAGTCCTGCCAGTCGTCGAGCCATGCCAGGGTCAGCCACTGTGGCTGCATGACCATCAGCAACGCATCAGGGCTGTCCCTTCCGGACCTCGCCTCCTCGCCCCTCCGCCAAGCCGTCGTCGAGCATGTCCTTGAGCTCGAGGCCCCCTCCATCGCGCATCACAGCCTCCGCAGCTATGTCTTCGCTCTCAAGGTCGCCGACTTCCGCCGACTGCGCCGGGATGTCGATTACGACGACGACGCGCTGTTCTTCGCGGCGGTGCTGCATGACCTCGGCCTGTCGGACCAGGGCGAGGCCCGGCCGGACCGTTTCGAGGTCGCCGGCGCCGACATGGCCGTGGAACTCCTGGCCCGCCATGGGGTTCCGTCCGAGGTGAGGGACGTCGTCTGGGACGCGATCGCGCTCCACACCAGCCCTGGCATCACACAGCGCCGCAGTATCGTCTGCGACCTCGCAAGCGCCGGCACCGGGGTCGACTTCGGATACGAGTCCGACTTCCTCTCCGACGAGGAGGCCGCTGTGATCAATGAAGCGTTCCCCCGTCTGGACATCAACACGGCCATCGGCCAGTTGATCATCGAACAGGCCGAGCGCAACCGCCCCGTCAAGGCGCCGCATCTGTCGACCGCGGACTACTTCTACCGTTCCGTTCACGGGTTCGACCTGAGCTTCGTGTCCCGGTGGGGCGCGGTCTGAGGTTGCGTGATCGGCAGGGCATCTCCCGGCTCGAAAGAACTCATCGGCCGGGGGATCCCCCCTGCGGCAGATGCCTGGGCGACCGTCGGCCGGCATTGAGCCTTTCCCGGTAATTGGTCGTCGTTCGCTGTGATCGATGGGCTATGCCGCGCCCCCACTGTCTCCAAGCCCGCACAGCCGTAAGGCCCCTGGTAGGAACGGTCTTGTGACATAAAGATCCGACCGAGGGGCCTCACACGCCGACCGGTGTCCCGGCTGCCGGAAGGGCAGTCGTCAGGCGCCCACGAGGCGTCAAGCCCACCACCGCAAGGTAGGAGGGAATCTCCCGGCTTCAGCCGGGAGAGCACTTCAAGAGATGGTGTTGCGGACGTGGTGGGTCAGCTCCACGGCGAGACGGGGACGTGGTGCCCGCTGACGTGTGCCAGCCACGGCCACGTGTCAGCGGGCCGGGGCTGCCATCAGTCTCCGTCCGTCGGCGGCGCGAGGCGTTGGCTGAGTGTGCGGACGGCCTCGGCCAGGCGGGGGTCGGTCGCACGGCGCGGTGGTGAGAGCGGCAGGCCGTCAGGGCCGACGACGAGTCCCGGCCGGCCGGCGAGGGCGGGGTCGGTCGCAGCTGCGACCGACGAGCGGGCGGCCTGCGCCGGTGTCCCGGACGTGGTGCGCTGGAAGGCCTTGTGGACCAGCGGCCAGAAGGGCCGCAGCCAGGGGGCGACGACTCGGGACGAGGACATGGTCCGGGTGGTCATGGTGGTGACCGCGCCGCCGGGATCGGCGGCGAACACGGAGATGCCGTCGCCCTTCAGACGCTGCGCCAGGTCCAGCGTGTAGGCGAGGTTGGCGAGCTTTGCGCGGCCGTACGCGTGGAGGCCGTAGTACCCGCCTTGCTGCTCGGCGGTGTCGATGCGGCCAGTGGGGATGCGGACCGAGCCGGAGGTGACGTTCACGACGCGGCTGGGAGCGCCGGCGCGCAGGGCGGGGAGCAGCAACTCCGTCAGCAGGTAGGGGCTGAGATGGTTGAGCGCGAAGCTCGCCTCGATGCCGTCCGGCGTCACGCGCCGGTCGTCGAACATCGCTCCGACATTGTTGACCAGCACGCTCAGGGCACCGTCCGCCGCCACGCGGTCGGCAAGATCCCGTACCTCCGACAGGGATGTGAGATCGGCGGTGACGAACCGGGCCTCCGTGGCGGTGCCGACGGCGTTGATGCGCTCGACGGCGCTGCCGCCCCGTACCGCATCGCGGCCGACCACGGTCACCGCGTATCCGGCCGCGGCGAGGCCCACCGCGGTCTCCAGACCGATTCCGCCAGTTCCCGCTGTGACGAGCGCGCGCCGGTTCATTGTTCCTCTTTCTCCCTGTCGCTACGACGGGGCACACTCCGGGATGCAACAAGCTGTGCTCGGTGACCTTCTGTGGCACGTCGGGGCCCTCGTGCGATCGGCCCGTGGGAACGGTGCAGCGCATGGTGATGGCGTGTCACATCGTGGTCCTCGCTGTGGTGGACACGGTTGAGTGCCACCTCGCGCGTCGACGCCCCGGGCGCGTGGTTCGGTGCAGGCGGCGTGGCCTGGGCGTGTGGGCATTTACCGACGTGGTTATCTCCTGACGGGTTACAGTCTGCATGAAACTTGGTTGCAGTCAAACTTCAACCTCGGAAAGGGGGAACAAAGTGGTCAGTGGCAGGGCGATGATTGTGGCGGCCAGTCCGATATGGCCCCAAAGTCATAGCTCAGACACCAGCCGCCAGGCAGCGAGTGGGACAGCGTCGGCTCACCGGCACCCTGCTCGCGTTCCTCGACAGGTGGAACTGCATAACGCCACTCAACGAGTTGCCGGTTCGGCGCAACCCGCGGCCACCCCCGCCTACCGATCAGCGGGCAGCCGCAGGGTGAACACCGTCTGCGTGCCGGGCGCGCTCGTCACGGAGACCGTTCCCTTGTGGGCCTCGACGAGCCGCCGGACGATGGACAGGTCGAGGCCGCTGCCTCCGGTGCGCCTGCTGCGGGACTTCTCAGCCCGCCTGATGCCGGTGCCGCTTGCCGTGCCTGGCCGGTTGCCGGATCTGATGCGGTCGGCAATGGCACGACCGGAGGCCGTTGTCGACGGTGAGTCACTCACGTCGACACGCGGCTGCCGATCCGCTCCCTGGAGGCCGCGATTCGGCACTGGTCGTCGACGACCCACCGGAGCTGTACCGCGCGACGCTGGAGCACAATACGCCGAAGCTGCGTGCCGGAAGGCGGCCGACGCGGGCCGTGACGGCGTCCGACATGCCTGAAAAGTGGACCGAACGCCCTGGAGGCAACCTCCTGTGTGCCGGTCTCCCGCCCGGGACATCGGGTGCGTTGCTGTTCCCCCACAACGGAGGCCGGGTGACAGGCAGCCGCAGCGGATACGGCCACGTGGGACGCTTTCTCACCGAGCACTCGGGTCACCGCGTGCTGTCGGTGGACTACCGGCTCGCCCCCGATGCCCCGTTCCCTGCCGGGGCGAACGACGCGCTGTCCGCGTTCGGCAACGCTGTCACACGGCCGAGGAGTTCGGCATCGATCCGCACAGGATCGTGGTCGGCGGCGACAGTGCGGGGCCATGCTCGCCGCCGTGACCGTCCGCCGCGCTGCGGAGCGAGAGAACGGCCCGGTCCCGGCGGGGCAGTGGCTGCTGTATCCCGCGACCGACCTTGCTGCCCGCCATCCGTCCCGGACGCCTGCGGCAAGGTCTTCCCCCTCGCCGACGACGACATCGCAGGGTCCTGTCCGCACGAGCGGCGCCCCCAGGCGTCCTGCGGAGCCTGAGACTCCTTCTTGCTCTGCCCGTCCGGATCTGGTCACAGAGGTCACGTCATCGCTTCGGGGTGCCGTCCGGCGCCGTCCCCCTCGCTGCTGTCCGAGCCTGCGGAAGGCGGGCGGTGAGCAGTGCAACCGCTGCCAGGGTGCAGGCAGCGGCGATGGTGAACCGACGCCGACCCCATACGTAGGCCGACGGGCGGCGTGCGCAATTCGTCATACGACGACTATGAGCGCCCTGTGTTACGACCAGCGCGGCTACGTCTTCCTCGGCACCGCCCAGGCGGCAGCCCCGGTCATCCGGCTTCGCATGTGATCGCCCAGCAGGGCCTGGCCACTCATACGGGACTCTTGCCAACCTTGCTGGTATCGACCGGCATGCGGTCGCTTGAAGAAGTTCACGGAGGCGGATGCCCCTCACCGGTGATGAGGGGTCCGCCGACGGTGCGCCAGTCGACGAGGCCGCGGCTCATGTTGACCGCGTCGAAGCCGTTCTCCACCAGTAGGTTCGCCGCACCGGCGGAGCGGATACCGCCGGTGCAGAAGGTGATGAGCAGGCAGTCGTCGGGCAGCTCCAGGCAGCGTTCGGGCAGCACTTCGAGCGGCATGTGCACGGCACCCGGGATGTGCACACGGTTCCACTCGAACGTGCGGCGGACGTCGACGACGAGCGCGCCGTCCGCGACAAGGCGGACCGCCTCGGCGGCGGTGACGGCCGGCGGCCGTCGGAAATAGTGCCGGAGACTCATGCGCTCCGTGCCTCCCGTCGTACGCGGTCACCGTGAGTGGCCCGCTCGGCACAGGATTGGAGACGATGCCCGCCATGACATGGATGGGCCGTGGCTTCCGCCTGGCACGCCGAGAGCACACACCGGACGCCGCTTCTTCTCCCGCAGAGATCCATCAGAAGGGCCCTGGTGCGGCGAGCAGGAAGGTGGCACCAGTGGGCTGGGGCGGGACGGTCACGGCACCTCACTCGGTCACGAACGTTTCAGTTTGACTGTAACTCATGCGTGGGGTGCCCTTCACTCCCGTCAGCAGACTGCGACGCAATCACGCCTCCCGTGTTTCAGTCTGGCTTGAAACGGTGCGAGGAACCGTCCCTGCCCAAACAGACCCTGCCCCGCTGAACTCACCCGTCTGCCCCAAGTGGTCCGCCCGACGGGCACTGGGATCCCGGCCCGGCGTTCGCACTGTCAGCTGTGTCGGGAACTGGCGGACGCAGAGGGTCGAGCTTGCGCGTCGACGCAGGCGGCGGCACGGGCTTGGTCTCAGCCTCGTGGCCGGTAGCTTCCGTACGGAGGTTGGTGAGGCGTTGATGTACCGCTCACTGTTCCGGCGCTCCGTACTGGGCGGGTCCGACCGGGCAGAGAGCGGTTGTTGGCGCAACGGTGAAGGTGTGCGTGAAGCCTGCGATGCCGAAGTCCACGACCCTGATGGAGCCGTTGGCGGTGAGCATGAAGTAGGAGGGCCTGATGTCGTAGTGGACGACATTCGCCTCGTGTGCGGCGACGAGGGCGGCACAGATCTCCTGGGCAATCTCCTGGGCCCGGTCAAGGTTCAGGGGGCCTTGACAGTGCAGGTAGTGGGCGAGGCTGGTGCCCTCGACGTGCTCCATGACCAGGAATTGCAGGTGGCGGTGCATGCCGCGTGTCAGACGTGGCCACCGCACCACCCGGAGGCTTCAACTCATTCCGGGAGTCCTGCGGTGGCCACCAGCGACGCTGAAGGGAAGCTCAGCGGCTGTCCAGTTGGTTACAGCCCGATCGGGTTGAGGTAGGTGGCCGGGCGGGTGGCGCCGTCCTGCTTGAGGATCTGGCCGCCGAACGGCCACTTCAGGGTGAAGTGCTCCGTCTCGTTCGGCGGGGTGACCAGGAACTTCGCGGGAACGAACTTCTCCTTCTGCGGCGTGGACTTGGCCACCGGGAGCAGGGTGATGCTGAAGTCCACCGTGTCCCCCTGCTCCAGGACCAACTTTCCGGGCGTCTTGGAGGAACGCGCCAGCGACCAGGTGCCGTCGGTCTCCTGAGCGCCGATCATGTCGACACCGGCGAAGCCGGACAGGGTACAGGTGCGCTCGCTCTGGTTGGTGAACCAGATGTACGCCTGGGTCTGCTTCTCGGTCTGCTCCATCTCCGGCTTCGCGTCATCCCCCATGGCGAAGCCGGCCTTCAGGTCAGCGGTGTGGCAGCGGGTCGGCTCGGCCTTGGGGGCGGCCGAGGCCGGGATGGCGGCAGCGGCAGTGCCGGCGACGACGATCGCCGCAAGAGCCACGGCGGTCAGCTTGCTCTTCATGAAGTTTCGGGTTCCCCTCGAATAAGAATCGGCGCACGAGGTCAGTGCGCGCCTACGCACCTGAAGATGTGCAATGTCCGGGGGAGGTTCGGTGTGCCGAAGAACATTTTTCCGTCAGCCCGGCTCCCAACCGCGGCCGCGTACGAGAACTCATGCGGTGCGGGCCGTCGTGGCGTCGTGGGGACGCCGTCGGCTCAGGCGGGTATCCCATCGGTAGGTCGTCCAGGCCTGGCGTAGCAGTCTGCGGATAACGGTGACCGCACTGGCCAACGCCATCCACGCGTCCTGCACCACCGCGCGCCGGTCGATCACGATCGCGAAAGCCTTGAACTCCCGGTTGTTGAGCCAGGAGTTGGTCCGCTCGATCACCCACCGGTGGGTGTAATTCATCGGTACGAACTGCCCCTTCGGGGTGATCCGCCCAGTGCAGCCCAGTTCTTCCAGCAGCGCCCGGTTGGGCTGTGAGTCGTAGTCGGCGTCCAGGTGCACCGTGATCGCCGGTGGCAGACGGAACCCGAACAGGCGCAGGGGCTCCAGGGTGGGGCGCAGTAGCGGTGAGTCGTTGCGGTTCGCGCCGGCCAGTACCCACCCCGGTGGCAAGCCTCCACCGTCGACCGGTACCGAGCGCTTCAGACCGCTCTTGCCTCGGTCCACCGGGCTGTTCCCGGTGTTCTGGCCGCTGCCAGGGGCTTTCACCAGGCAACCGTCCACCACGAGGTTCTCGAGGTCCAGGCCGATGGCCTCGTCGTAGGCCCAGGGCAGGACGGGCACGTGACCTTCGCTCGGCTGTAGAGGGCGTTGACCAGCAATCCCCGCCGGGGTGTGCCGCCTCAGCAGTCGGGGCGGCAGACCCCGGGCGGGGCGAAGGTCACCCGGTCTGTTTCTGCATGTCCGCTGCGGGAGCGGGGGCGGGCATGCGCCAGGCCACGACCACACCGGTCACGAGGCCGTCGAGGCCGGCCGTGGAGCCTGCCTCTGGAGGACCGCATCCTGCTGGTAGCGGCGTACTGGAGAACCAACCTGCGGCAGGTTCGGCAGGTCGATCGGTCCTGGACCATCCCCGCTCGCGCGAGGAGCAGGCCACGCGCGGCACGCGGGATCATCCCCGCGTCCGCGAGGAGCAGGCCACGCGCGGCACGCGGGATCATCCCCGCGTCCGCGAGGAGCACTCGATCTTCTTCAGGTCGATGATGACCAGGACGGGACCATCCCCGCAGGCACGGGGATGGTTCCCAAACCTTGGCGGGGCGCTTCGGTGGCTGCCTGGAACCGAGCGGGCCTATCGGTGCTGGGTCGGTGGCACGATGGATGAACAGGGCTTCCGTGCTGAGGAGTTGGGGGTCTCGTTGCAGGGGATACGAGGTGTGTTCAGACGGCGGTGTTGGGGGGTGCGGAGTCGGAGGTGCCGCTGCTGTTGCCGTTGGAGGCGATCGAGGTGGATGTCTTCCCGCAGCGGCACCGGGGGTTACGTTCTGGTGCGGGCTGTTGTCGGGCGGCTGCGGCGGGCAGTTGACGACGAAGATGTACACCGTCCTGCTCTGAACTACAGGCGGCAGCGCGTCAGCGGCTGTCGGCAAACCAGTGGCGTCTCCATGGATTCTCTGCACTTGTCGAGCGAGTGGCGGTGAATCCGTTGGATCTTGCCGGCTGAGCGTGACCGCCTTCGCGGCGCGCCCCAGAGCCTCCGCAAAAACCTGTTGGCGGACCACGGCGACCGCTGCTACGTTTCCGGAGGCCGTGCGAGAGAACGAGGAGGTGGTACCCGTGAACGTATCGACATGGGTGCTCCCCTCCGGGGTCATGGTCGGGCGATAGGTCGTCCGGGAGCGCCGTTCAAGAGCACTCCCGAAAGGCACGACCATGCAATTCACTTCCGAACAGCGCCTCGACGACAGCGTCCTCGAACGCGAATTCACCCTCGGCGAGATTCCCGGCACCCTCTGGACGCCCGGATCCGCCGCACCGGCCCCGCTGATCCTGATGGCCCACAACAACGGCCTGCCCAAGAGGGAACCCCGGCTGGTGTCCCGGGCCCGGCAGTCCGCGGCGTACGGCTACGCGGTGGCCGCCATCGACGCCCCCGGGTGCGGTGACCGGCCCCGTTCCGCCGCCGACGAGCAGGCCCGGGCCGACCTCCGCCGGGCGATGCAGGCCGGCGAGCCGGTCGACGAGATCTTCGAGTCCTTCATCGGCCCGCTGGTCGAAAAGGCGGTCCCGGAATGGCGGACCACCCTGGACGCCCTCATGTCGCTGCCCGAGATCGGCGGCGGGGTCGGTTACTCGGGGTGGACCGCCGTCGGCATTCGGCTGGCGGTGGCCGAGCCGCGCATCGCGGCCGCCGGTTTCTTCGCCGGGGGTTACGTGCCCCGCGCCCAGCGCGAGGAGGCCCGGCGGGTCACCATCCCGCTGCTGTTCCTGCTGCAGTGGGACGACGAAGGGAACCCCCGGCAGCGGGCCCTGGACCTGTTCGACGCCTTCGGCACCAAGGAGAAGACGCTGCACGCCAATATGGGCGGGCACACCGGCACCCCGTGGTTCGAGGTGGAGGACGGGGACCGGTTCTTCGGCCGGCACCTGAAGTGAGGCTGAGCCGTCAGGCCGGCAGCAGACGCTAGGCGGTGCAGGCCAGGATGCCGCTTGTCGAGGACAGGTCCCGGCCCTCCTCGATGTGGCGGCCGGCAGATGCACAACCGCCCCGGTCGCGGCGGTACCGGCCATCGGCGGTACCGGCCGGTCGGGGCGGCGCTCGGCCAGCAGCGCCGCCATCAGCCGGGACCACGCCGTGAGGCACTCGGCCTGTACCGGCCGGCGAGGAAGATCGGACCGTATTTTGGCGGTAGCGGGCTGAGGGCTGCGTTCGGTGCAGGCGTCCGTGCGTTCGTCTGACGGTGGTTTTGCCGGAAGGGACCGTGGCAGTGCCGTACTGTCCCGTGAAGCCGTGGCGAGCCGTTGGTGCTGGTGCTCTCGCGCTTGGCAGTCAGGAGTGCTGGACCTGGTCGAAGAGGGCCAGGGCTTCGGCGGGGTCCGGGCTCACGAGGCGTTCCAGACCGGCCGTCGTGATCTTCGCCCACCTGCCGGCCCGTGCCCACATCTGTTCCTCGAAGGCGCGGACGGCCTCGTCCAAATCTCCAGGGCCGGTGGCGATGGACTCGGCGAGTTCGGAGCCTTCCAGCATCGCGAGGTTCGCGCCCGCCCCCAGCGGGGGCATCAGATGGGCGGCGTCGCCCAGTAGCGTCACCCCGAAGGCGTGGGTCCAGGTGTGGGACACGGGCAGGACGTAGAGGGGGCGGTGGACGAAAGCGGTGCCGTGGCGCAGGAGGTCGAGGACGGGAGCGGCCCAGCCGTCGAACAGAGCCAGCAGACTCGATCGCACGGCCTCGACGTCGGCCAGGTCCAGGTTCGTGTGCCAGTCCAGCGGCGCGCGGAACTGGGCGTACACCTTGACGTGGCCGCCGCTGTTGCGCTGGGCGACGAGGGCTCGGTTCACGCCGTACACAGCCACGGAACCGTCGCCGATCAACCGGGCGAGGCGGGGGTGGCGGGTGTCGACATCGTCCAGGGAGGTCTCGACCAGGGTGACGCCGGTGTAGTGCGGCGTCACCGACGAGACCGCCGGACGGGTCCGGGACCAGGCGCCGTCCGCGCCGACCACGAGGTCGAACGTCTCCTGTCGCCCGTCCGCGAAACGGACCCGTACGCCGTCCCGGGTCCCAGGCACCACCTGCGTCACGCCCCGCCCCCACCGGACGTCGAGAGGGCCGAGCAGCAGGTCACGGAGTTGCCCGCGGTCGATCTCGGGATTGGCCCGGTCACCCGGACGGGGTCGCCAGTCGCGCAGGACGGTCCCGTCCGTGTCCAGGATGCGCATGGCCTGGCCCTCGGGACGGGACAGCGCCTGGAACTCCGCCAGCAGCCCCGCCTTGTCCAGCGCGCGCTGGCCGAGCCCTTCGTGCAGGTCCAGCGTGCCGCCCGGGGGCGGGCGTCGGGGCGGGATCGCGTTCGAGGACGGTGACGGGGTGATCATGGCGGTGCAGGACACGGGCGAAGGTGAGGCCGGCAGGGCCGCTCCCGACCACGGCGATACGATGTCTCATGGCGATACACTGTATTTCCGCATGACGATGCATCGCAACAGAACGGTGTGACCATGACTGTGTGGGACCGGCCGGAGCCGCCGGCTCAACCCGTGCCGCTCGACCGGGAGCGGATCGTCGCCGCCGCCATCGCGCTGGCCGACGAGGGCGGGCTGGAGGCCGTGTCGTTGCGCAAGGTAGCCGCCCGGCTGAATGCCGGCCCGATGCGGCTGTACGGATACATCTCCACCAAGGACGAGCTGTTCGACCTCATGGTGGACGAGGTCCAAGCCGAGATTCTCCCCGAGGAGCAGCCCGGTGACTGGCGGGAGGCGCTGCGCATCCTCGCCCACCGCACCAGACAGGCCGCTCTCCGTCACGAATGGCTGGCCGACCTGCTCGGCGGCCGCCCGACCCTGGGCCCGAACGGCCTCGCCGTGGCCGAGGCCACACTGTCCGCCCTCGACGGTCTCGCCGACCTCGACACCGTCATGCGCGCCGTGGAGACTGTCAGCGCCTACTTCACCGGCGCGATCAGGCGCGAGATCGCGAACCTGCGGGCCGAGCGCGCCACGGGCCTGTCCAAGCGCGACTGGCAGCGCGCCTCCGGCCCGCATGTGACGAGAATGTTGGCCACGGGTCGCTTCCCGGCGCTGACCAAGGCCGTGTACGACGGCACGGACGTGGACGCCGAGGCATCCTTCGCGACCGGCCTGGACTGGGTCCTCGACGCCGTGGCAGCCAAACTCACCCGGCCGCCCGCGTGACACTCAGCTCTTGCCGCATGTGAGTGAGGTCGGGGTCGGTGTCCACGGGCCGTGCGGGCTTGCCCCGCCACCACTTCATCACGTTGGTGCTGCCATCGGGACGCCGGGAGCGTCCGCTTCTCGGGCCGGGTCGTGGAAGGGCCGCAAGCCGGCGCACGAGTCGGCGCGGGTGAAGGCGTAGCGGCCCAGGAAGTTGACGTGCTCGTAGGCGATCGGCGAGAGCCGGGCACACATGTCGTCGGTGGCGGGGAACCCGTCGGCGCGACTCTTCTTGACGGCGGCGGCCGGGTAGAGGGTGTTCCACCACACCACAGCGTTCAGGGCGAGGCCGAGGGCGCCGAGTTGGTCCTCCACTCCCTCGCGGTAGCGCTGGCGGAGCTCACCGCGGTTGCCGAAGGCGATCCGGCGCGCGAGGCGGTGGCGGGCTTCCTGGACGTTGAGCTGGGTGCCGATCATGCGGCGGTAGCCGCCGTCGGAGATGAACTGCAGCAAGGTGCAGGGTCTTGAAGATCCGGCCGGCCTGGGCGAACGCGTCGCCCAGGCCGGTGGGTCGGCCGTCGCGCGACAGCATCCGGATCAGGTCGTAGGCGCGGAACCTGATCAGCCGTGAGCGACCCGGCGACGGGGGCCCTCGCGGAGTTGCTCGCCAATGCCGGCGCGCACGGCACCGCCCGAGCGGATGTGCAGTCGGCGGAACTCTTCATCATGGCCAACGCCATCGCGACCGCGGCCGAGTCGGCCCCCGACTCAAGCACACGCCTCCTCGACATCGCGTTCAACGGCATCACGCCCCGCTGACCACCGGCACCCCGCCTGCCCACTGGGGGTGGGCTCCAAGCGTGTCCAGAGCGCCATCGTCGATGGTCGGCGCCGGTCGCCTTGCCGCGAGTATCGGTGTTGCCGGTGTAGTCATCGACTGAGTAACGACCGGACCGGGGCGGTCCTGGAGCGGTTCAGAACCCGACGGTGGTCTCGAAGGTGTCGCGCGCCCGGGCGAGCTGGTACCAGCGCTCGGCGAGAGCGTCCGGGTCGCCCTCACCGGAACCGGGAATGATCGGGACACCGATGCACAGGTGGCCGACGTAGACGCCCTCGTCGGCGAGGTCGTTGTGCAGGCCCTGGGCCCAGGAGCGCAGTCCGGCCAGGGCAATGCCGGAATTGCTCATCCCCGGGATCGGGAGGAGGGCGGTCGTGCCGGTGGTGAACAGCAGGGCGCCGTCGCCCGCCTCACGCATGCCCGGCAGAACTGCGGCGGCAGCGGTGAGGGCACCACCGACGAGCATGTCGAACATGGACCGCACCGACTCCGGGGTCGTCTGTGCTGCGGGGGTGAACCCCAGCTCCTTCAGATCGGGAACCCGGCCGGCCACGTTGGGGAACGTGGGGGCCGGGCTGTAGGAGAGCACACCGATCCGCCCGAGTTCCTCGGCGGCCGCCTCCAGCGCGCCGGTCAGGGCCTTGGCGTCGGTGACGTCGGCCGGGTAGGCGCCGGCGGTGATGCCCTCTGCGGCGAGGGCATCGGCGGCGTCCTGGAGCTTGTCAGCATTGCGGGCGATCAGAGCGACGGGGTGCCCGGCGGTGCCGAAGCGGCGGGCCACGGCGCGGCCCAGGCCCGGGCCGGCCCCGACGACCGCGATGGTGGGAAGGGGGGAAGAGAGGGAAGACATGCTGCTACCTCGAATGCTTACGATGAGTGCGTAACCCCACGGTAGGGATGTATCGAGGACCTCACAAAAGGCACATCGATGTTCGCAGAGCACACAGCTGACCCTGACCACGCCGCCGCCCCCACCCCGCACTCGCAGGAGACCTGGCCCGACGAGATCCCCCACCCATGCGAGACCTGGCCGGACAACGGCCGCGGATTCCGCGAGACCCTCGACCGGATTGGAGACAAGTGGTCGGTCCTGGTCATCGGCCTCCTGAGCCAAGGCCCCCTGCGCTTCGGCATGCTGCACCAGCGGGTCCCGGGCATCTCCCAGCGCATGCTCACCCTCACCCTGCGCCACCTGGAACGCGACGGCATCGTCTCCCGCACCGCCTACGCCGAAGTCCCACCCCGCGTCGAATACGAGCTGACCGCACTCGGCGAGAGTCTGCGCGCAACGGTCTACGCCCTCGCCCGATGGGTCACCGACCACAACGACGAGATCGAAACCGCGCGCCACCACTACGACACGCGATGAGATCGACCGCGCTGCACAACGCCCAGTCGCCGAAGCACATGGTCGGCACTGGCTCGACTTTCAGATGGGCGTGGAGCTGTGTGTTCGCCACTCTTTCGCCCGGACGTCGGCGGTGTCGAGGACGGCGCGGGAGACGTCGATGAGGCCGGCGTCGTTGAGGCCTGTCCGCCGAGGCCACCGTGTGTGGGGTCGGACTGTCAATGACGCGCGGTGTCGCTGGTGGCTGTCCGGCGACACCGCGTTGAGTTTTCCCACGCTGATGTACCGGTGATCAGCGTGCACGGCTGGCCCCGGGGCTGGTTGTGGCTGCCGGGGTGGCCCGCGTCGTGGTGCCGAGGCTCGTCTTGCGTTCGGGGTCCGGGGCTTTGTGGGTGGAGGTGCTGATTCTGTGGGTGAGACCGGCTGCCGAGTGGCTGGTCGGCCGCGAGGTGGGTCTCGCCGTCGAAATGGCGGATGTGGCGGTCGGGGAGCCGGCGCATCACGGTCGTGGCGAAGGTTTCGGTGAACTCCGGCAAGCGCATGCGGCCTTGGTGCTGATTGCTGGCGTCGTGTTCACCGAGGTCCGGTTCTTCCTTGGTTGCGGCTTCGTGGGACGGCCCTGACTCACTGGAAGGCCGGTATGACTTCCTTGATGAACAGCTCCAACGACTTGCGCTTCTCCTCGTGCGGCAGGCTGGTGTCGATCCAGAAGCTGTACTCGTCGACGCCGAGTTCCTCGTAGGAGCGCAGCCGCTCGATGACTTCAGCCGGGGTGCCGATCATCGCAGTCTTGTGCAGCGACTCCGGTTGGAACTCCGGCCGGTCTTCGAACTTCGACTCCGGGCTGGGCGGGAGGAACCCGTTCCGCGGGGTGGTCTTGTTGCCGAACCAGGCGTCGAAGGTTCGGTAGAAGCG
Organism: Streptomyces sp. KM273126; assembly: GCF_004337435.2. Lineage (NCBI taxonomy): Bacteria > Bacillati > Actinomycetota > Actinomycetes > Kitasatosporales > Streptomycetaceae > Streptomyces > Streptomyces sp. KM273126. Next base: position 2,643,802 of record NZ_SJXB02000002.1, read on the forward strand.
GTTGATCGCCTCCGCGGCCGGGCGCCAGCCGTCGGGCTCGTCGGGGGAGTGGACGTGTGTGTGCCGCAGGACCATCAGGTCGGGGCGCGGCGTCTCTGGATGGTTGGCCACGGCGGTGTCGAACTTCTGCTTGAGGTCGCGGACTTCCTCGTCGCCCTTCATCAGCGGGGTGACCATGACGTTGCAGCCCTGCGACACGGCGAAGTCGTGGGAGGCGGGGTCGCGGGCGGCGATCCACATGGGCGGGGTGGGTTGCTGGACCGGCTTGGGCACGCTGGTCGATGTCGGGAACTGCCAGATCTCGCCGTCGTGGGCGTAGTCGCCCTGCCAGAGCGCCCGGACGGCCGGTACGAGCTCACGCAGGTGCTTTCCGCCGTCGGCGGCCGGCAGCCCGCCTGCCAGTCGGTCGAACTCGAACTGGTAGGCGCCCCGGGCGAGTCCGACCTCCATCCGGCCGTTGCTGATGACGTCGAGCAGCGCGCATTCACCGGCGACCCTGAGCGGGTGCCAGAACGGGGCGATGACGGTTCCCGCACCCAGGCGGATGGTCGAGGTCTTCGCGGCGAGGTGGGCGAGCAGGGGCATCGGGCTGGGGGAGATCGTGTACTCCATCGCGTGGTGCTCGCCGATCCAGACGGTGGTGAACCCGCCGGCCTCGGCCATCAGGGCCAGCTCGGAGAGGTTCTCGAAGAGCTGCCGGTGGCTGACCTCCTCGTCCCAGCGCTCCATGTGTACGAACAACGAAAACCTCATGACTGCTCCTCGTCTGCTGTGGGGACCGGGCGGTGGGCGGCGCCCTGGTCGCTGTGCTCGTCGGCGGTCACGCCGGACCGCTGTGCGCGGGCCGCGTCCATTTCGGTGAGGGTGACGTCACCGGTGGCCCAGTGCGTGCGGGGGACCTCGTGGACGACGACGCGGATGTGCTCGGGCCGGGTGTTCACGGTGCGCAGGACCGCGGCGTGCACCTCGTGCATCAGGTCCCGGATCTGTGCCGGAGTCCGTCCCTCGGCGAGGGTGATGGCGATCTGCGGCACGTCAGCTCCGCATCGTGAACGGGTCGGCCACGGGCTCCTCGCTCGTGTTGATCCAGACACTTTTGAGCCGCGTGTACTCCTTGATCGTCTCGGTGCCGTGCTCGACGCCCACGCCGCTGGTCTTGAAGCCCTGGCGTGGTGACATGGGGGACATGGCGCGGTAGGTGTTGACCCACACGGTCCCGGCGTCCAGGCGCGCCGCCATCCGGTGCGCCCGGGCGAGGTTCGTCGTCCACACGCCGGCCGCGAGTCCGTAGTCGGTGTCGTTGGCCAGGCGTACGACCTCGTCCTCGGTGTCGAACGGCATGACGGCCAGGACGGGGCCGAAGATCTCCTCGCGTACGACGCGCATCTCGTTGTCGACGTCCACGAGGACGGTGGGTTCGTAGAAGTAGCCGCCGAGGCCGCCGTCGGTGGTCCGGCCGCCGGTGAGGACCCGGGCGCCTTCGCCGCGTCCGAGGTCGACGTAGCCGGCCACCTTGTCGCGCTGGTCGGCGAAGGCCAGCGGGCCGAGCTCGGTCTGCTCGTCCATGGGGTCGCCGATGCGGATGGTCCTGGCGCGTTCGCAGACCCGCTCCAGCAGTTCGTCGTAGACGGACCGGTGGGCGAAGACGCGGCTGCCTGCGATGCAGGTCTGTCCGGCGGCGGCGAAGATGCCGGCGATGACGCCCATCGCGGCGTTGGGGACGTTGGCGTCCTCGAACACGATGTTGGGGGACTTGCCGCCGAGTTCGAGCGTGGAGCCGATGAACCGGCTCGCGGTCGCCGCTGCGATGCGGGCCCCGGTGGCGGTGCTGCCGGTGAAGGAGATCTTCGCGAGGTCGCGGTGGTCGACCAGGGCCTGCCCGGCCTCGCTGCCGAACCCGGTGACGACGTTGACCGCGCCCGGCGGGAATCCCGCCTCGAGCGCCAGCTCGGCGAGCCTGAGCACCGTGGCCGAGGTGTACTCCGAGGGCTTGATCACGACGGTGTTGCCGACGCAGAGCGCGGGCGCCAGTTTGCTGCTGGTCAGCGTCAGTGGGGAGTTCCAGGGCGTGATCGCGCCGACGACGCCGAGCGGCTCGCGGGCCGTGTAGTTCAGCACCTGGCGGTTGGAGGTGGGGATGAAGTCGCCGTGGATCTTGTCGGCCAGCCCGGCGTAGTAGTGGTAGTACTCGGGCAGGGTCGCCAGCTGCCCGCGCATCTCGCGCAGCAGCTTGCCGTTGTCCCGCGTCTCCATGCGGGCCAGGTCCTCGGCGTTCTGGGCGATCAGGTCACCGAGGCGGCGCAGGAGGTGTCCGCGTCGCGTCTGGCTGAGGTCGCGCCAGCGCGGGTCCTCGAAGGCTTCCCGCGCGGCGGACACGGCTCGCTGGATGTCGGTGGCGTTCCCGCGTGCCGCCCGGTAGAGGACCTCGCGCGTGGCCGGGTTGGTGCTCTCGAAGTACTCGCCCGACGAGGGCTCGACCCATGTTCCGCCGATGAAGTGCTGCCATGTGGTGGGTTCAGACATGTGCGCATGCTCCGATGAAGGTGGTGAGGGCGCCGACGAATGCTTCGGGGCGCTCGACGGGCAGCATGTGACGCGCCCCGGGGACGACCACGGCACGGCAGTCGGGCAGCGCCGCGGCGAGCCGGTGGGTCATCCCGGGAGTGGACCCGGGATCGTTCTCGCCGGTCACCGCCAGTGCGCGTACGGCGATCGCGGCCAGGTCCGGTGCGAGTTCGGCGTCCGCCGTGGCGAACACGCGGTAGCAGTTGAGGAAGGAGTTGACGTCGTTGGCGAGCAGGGTGGCCTCGGTGCGGGCCACCCGGTCGGGGTCGACGTCGGTGCCGGCGTACCACCGCTCGAGGGAGGCGGTCGCGCTCGCTGCGAAGTCGGCCTCCGCGGTGCGCAGCCGGTCGAGCACGGATGCCCGCTCCTCGGCCGTGCGCGCGCACACCGAGCTGACCGAGGTCAGCGTGGCCACGAGGTTCGGGTGGTGCAGCGCCACATGCTGGGCGACCAGCGCGCCGAGCGAGAATCCGACCAGGTGTGAGCCGTCGGGGATCTCGCCGATCACCCCGTCGGCCAGGGCGGCGAGTGTCACCCCGTCGGTGACCGGCGGGCGGGTGCCGTGGCCCGGCAGGTCGGGGGCGATCACGGTGAAGCGGTCGGTCAGGAGCGCGGCGGCGGGCTCCCACATGGTGTGGTCGAGCCCGACGCCGTGCAGCAGCACCACGGTCGGCTTGCTCATCAGTACCTACTGCTCGGTCGAGAGCGGCGCCAGGCGCTGCTGGGGGCGCCCCTGGGCGGCCGCGGCAAGGGCGATGACGATCTCGTTGGCGTGGGGGGCGTCGCCGACCCGGACCTCGAAGCTCTGGTGGTGCGAACGGATCGTGGCGTCGGTGATGTGCTTCAGCGGGATGTCGAAGACCACGCCGGCGGGCCCGCGCTTCTCGACCGCCGGCAGCAGGGTGGTGGCGTTCGCGGCCTTGCGGAAGTGGTCGCCGAACTTGAGCGTGTGGATCAGTGCCGACCCGTGTTCGATCTCCCCGTCCAGGCCGACGATGGCCGCCTTGCCGTATGCCTCGGCGGGGGCCTCGAGTGCTTCGAGCACCGCGGGGGCCAGCAGTGCGCCCAGATCGGAGGCGTTCGCCTCGATGCCGGGATGGAGGTCCTCCACGAAGCCCTGACCGGCCCACGGGTTCTCGATCACCGCCGCGACCACGGCGATACGGGCGGGGCGCTCGAGGGCGCGGCCGCCTTCGGTGCGGATCTCCTCGACGACGGTCACGATCCTGCGCACGTTCATGAGGGGACTGCCTCCAGGCTCTGGGTGGTGACGACGGGGTCGCTCATGCGGTCCCCGATCCGGGGGTGCGGACGCGGTCCCGTCGACGCGGCCGCGATGACGACGATCTCGTCCGCACGCGGGGCGTCCGGAACGCGGGCGTTGATGGTCTGGTAGTGACTGCGTGTCGCGGCGTGTGTCTTGTGCCAGAGCGGGACGATCAGCGTCTCGCCGGCCTCGGCACGGGTGTCGGCGAAGCAGATGATCGACTCGCCCTGGAGGAACTCCCGGACCAGGTTGCCGAAGTACGGTGTGTGGATGAGTGCCCCGGCGTGCTCGATCTCGCCCGCCGTGCCGACGATGGCGGCCTTGCCGAACGACTCGATCTCGTCCACGCCACCCAGGGCGGCGATGAGCCGGTCGGTCAGCAACTTGGCGAGCACCGGGGCGATGTGGCCCTGCTCCGCGGAGAGACCGGCCGAGGGGCCGGTACCCAGCCAGGGGTTCCGTATGACAGCGGCGACACTTGCGCGCCACGCGGGCTGGGCGGGTGCCTCGCCCGCCTCGGTGAGGACGACATCGCGGTAGAGCACGAGCTTCCGGAGACCGATGCTCTCGTCAGGGCGTTCCATACGCTCTTGCATGGCACAGGACGATAGGTATCGTCCGTCGCGACGGTCAAGAGGCTGAGCGGAAGAGTTGCCCGCCCTCTCCGAGCCCCTGCGATAACCAGCAATAACGCTGTGAAGTGCGGTCATCGGTGGCGTCGGTGCCGGGATGTGATTCGTCGTGGCGCACCCCTTGACGCTCTATCTGTGCCATGCATTACTGCTCCTTGCATGCCAGGGCCGTGGGACATCAGGCCCTGCGGACTCTCAAGGAGTTTCATGTCCAGTCACCTGCAAGCCGGTACGGGAACGACGCCTGAGACACCGTCGGGCAATGACGAGGAAAGCCTTGTGGAGGGCACCGGCGAGGGCCACGACGACGGCGGCAGGCTCGGTTCCGTTTTCTGGACCTCGCTCGGTGTCTCCGCAGTCTTCGTGGCCTGGGCGGTGCTCTTCACGGACAACCTGAACAAGGTCACGAACACCTCCTTGAACTGGGTGACGGCCACATTCGGCTGGAGCTACCTGGTGGTCACACTCGCCATCCTGATCTTCCTGGTGTTCCTGGCCTTCAGCCCCGCAGGCGACCTCCGACTGGGCAAGGACAGTGACCGTCCCGAGTTCTCGACGCTCAGCTGGTTCGCCATGATCCTCAGCGCGGTCATGGGTATCGGACTGGTCTCGTACGGCGTCGCCGAACCGATCTCCCACCTGGCGACACCACCGCACGGTCTCGCCGAGCCGAACACACCGGCGGCGGCGGTGAGAGCACTCCAGTACTCCTACTTCGACTGGGGCCTGCAGGCCTGGGCGATCTTCGCCGTCTTCGGTCTGGCCATCGCGTACTCGACCCACCGCAAAGGCCGGCGCACCCTGGTGAGTCAGATGTTCGCGCCGCTGCTCGGTGACCGTGTGAACGGCGTCATCGGCAAGGCGATCGACGTGCTCGCCGTGTTCGCGACGCTCTTCGGCACCACGACCTCACTCGGCCTGGGAGCCCTCCAAGTCAACAACGGTTTGGGGAAGTTGTTCGGGATCCCGGTGAACTCGGTGAGCCAGGTACTCATCATCGCCGCAGTCACCTCGGTGTTCACGCTCTCGGCGGTGACCGGAGTCAGCAAGGGCATCAAGTTCCTGAGCCAGGGCAGTTCGCTGCTGGCGGTCGCGCTGTTCGTGTTCATGCTGATCGTCGGCCCGGCCGTGTTCATCGCGAACCTGTACGTTGAGTCCGTCGGCCAGTGGGCCACCGACTTCTTCCGGATGAGCCTGCAGGGCACCGCCTTCGGCGGGCTCGAGTGGATGCAGTGGTGGACCTACTTCATGATGGCCTGGTGGGTCTCCTGGGGCGCTTTCGTCGGCGTCTTCCTGGCCCGTATCTCGCGCGGCCGCACCATCCGCGGGTTCGTCATGGGCGTCCTGGTCGTCCCCAGCGTGGTGTTCTTCACCTGGTTCACGGTCTTCGGCGGCACCGCGATCCACATCGACATGTTCGAGGGCGGCGACATCGCCAAGCAGACCGCGGCCGACATCAACAGCGCCTTCTTCGCGACCCTCGACCACTTCCCGCTCGCCGGACTCACCTCGGCGATCGCGATCCTCCTGGTGGTGATGTTCTTCGTCTCCGGCGCAGACGCCAACACCTATGTGCTGAGCATGATGACCTCGGACGGCTCGCTCACCCCGCGCCGTTCGGTGCTCATCCTCTGGGGCGTCATCACCGGAGTCACCGCCGTCGTCCTCATGCTCGCAGGCGGACTGACCGCCCTGCAGAACACCGTCATCGTGACGTCCTTGCCGTTCCTCGTGATCATCGCCGGTCTGGCGGTGTCGTTCTGGAAGGAACTGCGCGCAGACCGAAAGGAGAAGACCGATGTCGCACACTGACGCCCGCCGTGGGCTCATCGAGAAGGTATGGGCCGAGGCCTGGGGGCACGGCGACGTCGATGCGCTCGACGCGTTGCTGAGCCCGGCCTACCTGCGCCACGGGACAGACCCGCACCCGCAGAACCTGGATGCCTTCAAGGCGGCGATCCTCTCCACGCGAGCGGCGTTCCCGGACCTGACCACCACCATCGACGACATCGTGGTCGAAGGTGACAGGGCCGCGATCCGCTGGCACAGCAGCGGAACCCAGGTGAATTCGTTCCTCGGTGTCCCGCCCACCCAGCGGCGCGTGGAAGTCGGCGGCGCCACGTTCGCCCGCTTCGAGGGGGACCGGGTTGTCGAGGAGCACGTGACGTGGGATCCCAGGGCGCTGCTCTCGGCGCTGGGCATCATCAGCGTGGGACAGGACTGACGATCGAGATGACAAGGAGCACCCTCATGGCCGCGCTTGCCTCCACTCCCGACCTTGACGTGATGAAGCGGGTCAACCGGCAGTTCGTCACCGGTGTCACGGTCGTGACCGCGATGGACGGAGAGATCCCCAGGGGGCTGGCCGTCAACGCGTTCTCGAGCATCTCGCTCGACCCCCCTACCGTGATGGTGTGCGTCCAGCACACCTCGTCCACCCACGACTGTCTGTTCCGGGCGAACCATCTCGCGATCAACATCCTGTCCACGGAGCAACTCGACGTCGTCGGCACGTTCGCAGGCAAAGCCGCCGACAAGTTCAAGGACCTCGACTGGCAGAGCGGCCCGTTCGGCAGCCCGCTGATCGCTCGAAGCAGTGCGCAGATGGAGGTCGAGATCCGCGAGCGGCTGCGGGCCAGTACCCACACCGTGTTCATCTGCCGCGTCGTACACGCTGCGGCCGCCGAGCACCATCCGATGGTCTACAGCGCGGGTAAGTTCTTCGACGGCGGCGCGCTCGCGTCGCTGGGATGACCGGCGGGTGGCTCGGAAGGCGGAGGAGGGCTCGGTGAATCGCGCAAAGAGCGAACCGAAGAACGGATCGATGCAGGCCACAGTGATCGCCGAAATGCGCAGGCGCATCATCAAGGGAGACATCGACCCAGGGGCTCCGCTCTCGGAATTCGCCCTCGCCGAAGAGTTCGGCGTCAGTCGTACGCCGGTACGCGAAGCCCTCAAACAGCTGCAGACCGAAGGGCTGGTTGAAATCCGGCCACGCGTCGGGACGTTCGTCACCACCCCCTCCCGCCGCGAGATCACGGAGCTCTTCGTGATGAAGGAGCTCATCGAGGGCGCGGCCGCCCGCCTCCTCGCCCAGCGTGGCCGGGTCCCGGAGATCGACAAGCTCGAGCAGAATCTGCGCGAGGCCGACGAAGCGGTGGCGCGGGACGACCGGGAGCGGTATGCGGAGTTGGTCCAGGAGTTCCACGACCTGCTCATCGCCGGGGCCGACAACAGCAAGCTGGAAGCCCACTACCGGATGCTGATGAACCAGCTGGCCTACTCCCGGCTGGTCAACACGTCACTGAGTCAGCCGGGACGTGCCCTGCAGTCGGACCGCGAGCACCACATCGTCCTGGAGCTGATCCTCGAGAAGGACGGCGACAGCGCCGAGCACGTGATGCGTGAGCACGTCAGGGCCAGTCGGCGTGCGCTGCTGGCCGGGCTGCCCATCGGCGGGCCGAATGAGAAGTTCGGCAAGGCAAGTTCCTGATACCGGGGCAACGCCCGCTCACTGCGGGCGGATCCGGCACGACGGTAAGGCCTATACGAAGAGGTCAACAAGCCGGACAACCACTCCCGGTCACCGACAGTAGCCTCCCCCTGCCTGACGGCGCCCCGCTCGTGGAACCAACCACCCCAGTTACACCGCTCGTTCACCAGACTCCGATGCCCCTTGGCGTACGCCGGCGCAAACGGGCGCGGCCCGATACGCGGGATCCCGGTGGCGGCCCTGGAGCGGATTGAGGCCGCTGACCGGTGAGGTCTTGGGCGATCTCGTCGTTGGCAGAGCCGGCGGCCGTCAGGTCGCCTTGTCCGCTGTAGCGACCCTTGTCGCCGGCGTGGAGTTCGCCCGGGGTCAACTGAGTACGAGGTGAGGGGAGTACAGGTCGATCCAGGCGGCGAGGTTGAGTGCCGTCTCCAGGCTGCGCCGGGACGCCTGGCCGATGTGGGGCGCGTGGGATTCGGCGGCGCGGGTCAGCCGCTCGCGGCTGACCATGTCGAAGACCCGGTGTGCGGGGTTGTCCAGGAGTTCCTTGACCTGGTTCTGCAGCGCCACGGCGTAGGCCGGGTCCTGGGTGGAGGGGTAGGGGCTCTTCACCCGGTCGTAGACGGATGGGGGCAGCAGGTCCGCCGTGGCCTCGCGCAGCAGGCTCTTCTCCCGGCCGTCGAACGACTTCAACCGCCAGGGGGTGTTGTACACGTACTCCACCAGTCGGTGGTCGCAGTACGGCACGCGGACCTCCAGGCCGACCGCCATGCTCATGCGGTCCTTGCGGTCCAGCAGGACGCGGACGAATCGGGTGAGGTGGAGGTGGCAGATCTGTCGCATCCGGTATTCGAAGTCGCTCTCGCCGTCGAGCCGCTGGATCCCGGCCACCGCCTGGCGGTAGCTGTCCTGCACGTAGGAGTCGAGATCCAGGGCTGTGGTGAAGTCCTCGCTGAGGATGCTGTCCTCGTCGCCGAAGTGCTGCCGGAACTGCACCAGCCAGGGGAAGGTGTCGGCCGCCCGTGCCGCGGGGTCGAAGAACTGCTGGTAGCCGCCGAACACCTCGTCGGCGGATTCTCCGGACAGGGCGACCGTCGAGTGGCGCCGGATGGCCTTGAACAGGAGGTAGAGGGAGGCGTCCATGTCGCCCATGGCGACGGGAAGGTCCCTGGCCCGGATGACGTGGGCCCGTACCTCGGGGTCGGCCAGCTGGTGGGAGTCGAGGACGATGTCCTGGTGTTCGGTTCCGGAGCTGTTCGCCACGTCGTGCACGTAGGGGGTGTCCGGGGTCGCGCGCAGGGCATCGGGGACGAAGTTCTCGCTCTGCCCGACGAAGTCGACGGCGAAACTGCGGACCTTCCCGCCTCCTGCGGCGAGTTCGCGGGCGGCGAGGGCGGTCATGGCGGAGGAGTCCAGGCCGCCCGAGAGCAGGGTGCAGCGCGGCACGTCGGCCACGAGCTGGCGGCGCACGATGCCTTCGAGCAGCTCCCGGACCCGGGCGATGGAGCCGTCACGGTCGTCGGAGTGCGGCCGCGTCTCCAACGACCAGTAGACGCGGGTCCGTGTCCCTTCCGGGCGCACGGTCACCACGGTCCCGGGCTCGACCTCACGCATCCCCTGCCAGATCGCGTGTCCGGGTGACTTCACGAAGGCGAACGCCTCCCGCAGCCCGTCGAGGGTCACGGTGCGTGCGGCGAGCGGGTTGGCGAGGATCGCCTTGGGCTCCGAGCCGAACAGCACACCATCGGCGGTGGGGTAGAAGTAGAAGGGCTTTATGCCCATCCGGTCACGGATCATGACGAGCTTCTGCTCGCGCTGGTCCCAGACGGCGAAGGCGTACATGCCATTGAGGTGCGCGGCGACGGCCTCGCCCCACTCCAGATAGCCGTGCAGCACCACCTCGGTGTCGGAGTCGGTGGTGAAGCGGTGCCCCTGCGAGATGAGCTCCTTGCGCAGCTCGGTGAAGTTGTAGACCTCGCCGGAGTACACCAGGGCCACCGTCGTCCCGGCCTCCCGGACGCTCATCGGCTGCCGGCCGCCCGGCAGGTCGATGATGGCCAGCCTTCTGTGGCCGAGCGCGGCGGGACCCTCGACCCAGGTGCCGCGGTCGTCCGGGCCACGGCAGGCCATCGTCTCGGTCATCGCGTCCACGGTGGCCTGCTCGGTGCGCAGGTCCCGCTGGTACGAGATCCATCCTGTGATACCGCACACGGTCGTCCTCCGTTCCGGTCACCGGTGCCGCCGGCCGGCAGTGCCGCCGAAGGACGACGGGGAGTGAACCGGACGGCATCAGAAAGCGAATGTATGCGCCATCTGTCAGCGTCCTTCACGAAGTGCCGACGGTCAAAAGGACCATGCCGGGAGCCGCTCTCCCGCGGCCAAGGGCCTCCTGAGACGGCCGCCGACCTGCCCGGCTGGGGGGCGCGGTGGGCTCCCGACTCGTGCTCGTCGCGGCGGGCAGGTGCGCTCCGACGGAGCGGCGCAGGACCGTACGCGGCCAGGCGGTGAAAGGCTACGGTGCAGTCACCGGCGTCGGGAACAGGCGGCGCGGGGCGCGGTGAGGGAGGTGAGCTTCGCGGTGGCAAGCGGTGCTGCGGACGGTGCGGAAGCGGGGCCGCGGGGGCTGCGCAAGGTTCCGCTGAGCGATCCCGGCCGCCGCCGGGAGGTGCTCGACGCCGTACTCGCGCTGCTGGCCGAGGTGGGGTACGAGCGGTTGACGATGGACCTGGTCGCGCAGCGTGCCAGGGCCAGCAAGGCCACGCTCTACCAGCGGTGGCCGACCAAGGCCCGGTTGACGGTGGCGGCCCTGGAACAGCACCGGCCGCAGATCACCGACCACGACACGGGCTCCTTCCTCGGGGATCTGCGGCACCTGCTCGCCTCGTGGCTGGCGGGCTGGACGGAACTCGACCGGGGGCTGGTCATCGCCCTGTTGGAAGGCAGCAGAACGGATGCCGAACTGGCCCGCCTGCGTCACGAGCGGCTGCGCCGCCCACTGCGGCAGGCCGCCGAATCGCTCGTGGAGCGGGCGCGTCGGCGGGGTGAGATCCCCAGGGGGGTGGATCCGGAACTACTGGTGGAGATGCCGTTCTCGGTGGTGCTGACGCATGTGCTGATCGAGGGTGAGGCGCCCGACATCATGCTCGTCGACAGGATCATGGACCGAGTGCTGGCCCCGCTGCTGGGCACCGCGCCGCCTGAAGCTGCCGGGCCGTGATCTCCGTACCGCGCACATAGTACGGATTCGTTCTACTCTGGGGTGTGAGGCTGAACGGCCGGACGAAGGGAGCGGTTCCCATGAGCGCACCCTTGGCGCCCGCGGCGTCACTGCCCACGCACCGTACCTGTCCGCTCGATCCGCCGCCGGAGTACCAGCGGCTGCGGGACGAGCAGCCGGTGGCCCCGCTGGCCTTTCCCGACGGCAAGGTGGGCTGGCTGCTGACCCGGCACGAGGACGTCCGGGCCCTGCTGGCCGACGACCGGTTCAGTTCGGCGCGTGAGAACGCCTCCTCGCCGGTGCGCCGCAACCTGTTCCGTCCGGAAGACCGCCCCGGAATGCTGCTGAACATGGATCCGCCGGAACACACCCATTACCGGGGGATGCTCACCCGCTACTTCACGGTGCGCCGGATGCGTGCCCTGGCCCCGAGGATCGAGCGGATCGTCGCGGATCACCTCGACGTCATGGAAGCGGCCGGTCCTCCCGCGGACCTCGTACCTGCCTTCGCCCGGCCCATTCCCTCCCTGGTCATCTGCGAGCTGCTCGGCGTGCCCTACGCCGACCGGGAGAAGTTCCAGCGGTGGACCGCCACGATGCTCAGACTGGATGTCTCCGAGGACGAGGCGTGGCAGGCCCGTGAAGCACTGCGCGAGTACATGCGCGACCTGGTGGCCGACAAACACGAACACCCCGACGACGCCCTGCTCAGCACCCTGATCCGGGCGGAAGACCCCGACGCCGGGCTGACGGACGAGGAACTGGCCGGCATCGGCCGGCTCCTGCTGATCGCCGGGCACGAGACCACCGCCAACATGCTCGCCCTGGGAACCTACGCCCTGCTGTCCCACCCCGATCAGCTGCGCTCCCTGCGCGAGCAGCCGGAAGGTGTCGGCCGTGCGGTCGAGGAACTCCTGCGCTACCTGACCATCGTGCACTTCGGCACCGTCAGGGTCGCCCGCGAGGACGTCGAGATCCACGGCGTACGCATCCACGCCGGGCAGACCGTCGTGGCCTCACTGCCCGCCGCCAACCGCGACCCCGGTCAGTTCACCGAGCCGGACCGGCTCGACCTCAACCGCGAACCTTCCCAGCACGTCTCCTTCGGACACGGCATCCATCAGTGCCTGGGACAGCAACTGGCCCGTGTCGAGATGCAGATCGCCTTCCCCGCCCTTCTCCGGCGCTTCCCCACGCTCCGCCTGGCCGTTCCGCCCGAGCAGGTCCCGATGCGTGACGACATGTTCGTCTACGGCGTTCACGCGCTCCCCCTGAGCTGGGACAGGTGACCACGCCATGAAGATCCGGATCGAGCACGACCGCTGCCGCGGCGCGGGCCAGTGCACCCTGACCGCACCCGAACTCTTCGACCAGTCCGAAGACGACGGCACCGTCGTACTGCTCAACGAGCAGCCCCCACCCGAACTCCAAGCCCGCGCCCGCCTCGCCGCGAGCCTGTGCCCCAACTCGGTCATCCGGATCGTCGACGACCCTGACCCATGACCACCGCGCGGATACTCCGCGTTGTTCTCCGCTTTCCGCTCCCCGTTGTTCTCCGCGTCCGGCGCCGGGCACCATTCACAGGGACCGGCCGGGCGGAGTCGGCGGCCCCAGCCGGCCGGTGGAAGGATGGAGCGCGTGAGACTCGGCATCGACCTCGGGCACGCCACCTGCGGGGCGGTTGTGACCGGCCACGACGGACACACCGTGGCCCAGGCCATTGTCGGCAGCAGGCTCGGGACAGCCGGTGCGCTGGGCGCGGTTCTCACGGCGCTGGGGCCCCGGGCGGCCTCGGCGGAGTCGGTCGCCCTCGTCACCGACTTCGCCCGCTGGCCGGAGCATCCGAGGCCCGTTGCGCTGCTGCGGATCGCACCGGCGAGCCATCCGGCGCTGGCACTCTTCGCCGACTGGCCCGAGCGGACGCGGAGCAGCGTGGAGTCGTCCACTGCCGTGGTCGTGGGAGGCGCCACGGTGACCGGGCGTCCGCTGGCCCGGCTGGACCGGAGCGCGCTGGAGGCTTTCGCCCGGCGCGCCGCCGCCGAAGGCCAACCGGTCTTCGCCGTGTGGGCAACCGGAGCGCCGGCCCATCCCGAACCCGAGCTCGAAGCCGCGGCGGTGATCGCCGACGCCGTCCCCGGCGCGGACATCAGCCTGTCCTACGAGATCGGGCCTGCGGGAAACGCGAGAACGCCACCGTCGTCAACGCGGCCCTGGAGGGCTGGGCGGCGGCCCTGGTCGCGGACGCGCTGCACGCACTGCGTTCGGCAGGGCTGAGCGCGCCGCTGTTCTTCGCGCGTGACGACGGAGGACTGGTGTCCGCCGAGTACTTCCGCCGCTATCCGGTGATCGCCACTACGCCCGCCACGGCCTGCGCCGCACGCGGCGCCGTCGGCCGAGTGGGGGTGTCCCGAGCGCTCGTGATCGACGTCGGTGCGGGCGCTGTGTGCAGCCTGGCCGTCGTCGACGGTGAGCCCGAACGCTCGGCCGTACCCGGACCCGGTCCGCTGGGGGTGTGGATGAGTCTGAATGCGCCCGCGGTCCACCGGCCGGCACCGAACGCGACCGACCTGAGCACTCTGACCGAGGCCGTCGCCCGGCAGCACGAACGGTTGCCGGACGCTCCGCTGCTGTGCACGGGAGGCGGTGCCAGACTCCCGGACGCTCTGGCCGACGCGTCCGACACCCCTGAGGCGCGGGCGACGGACGGGGCGAGGTTCGCGACCGCCTCGGTCTGCCGGGTGGAGTTCGAGCAGTTGGCCTCGGCAGTGGGACGCGCCGAGTTCGAGCAGCGCCTGAACCTGGCTCGGGACCCCGCGCTCTCGCGCGCGGTAGCGGCAGGCGCGGCCCCGGACACGGTCGGGTTTGCGTTCGACGCAGCCCAGGCGTTCGAGGTCGTCGATGAGGGAGCCGATGACCTGCTTGTGTTGTTTGGAGGCGCGGGCGAGTTCGCCGGCACGGATGCCGTCGGCGCGCAGGTAGGCGAGGACGGCGTCGGTGCGGGGCCGGATGTCGTCGAAGCCCTGCTCGGCGAGGGCTGATGAACAGCTCGCGCTGAGCAGAGGAGATGATCTGGGTGGCGAGCACGCCGAGGTCCGGTTCCGCACCTGGGCTTCTCCGTGTCCGCCGACGGCCGGCCGGCCAGGTGGCCGCACGCTCGCGGAGCAGCGGTTCTACCGCCGCGCGTCACCGGCGTCGACCCTGCCCTGCCACCGCCCCCCAAGGCTATGGGGACGAATGCCGCCCGCCGCGGGCCTCGCGCCTCGGGCGGACGGCACTCCTTTCGACATGCGTCCTCAGCCGGACCACGGCGTCGTCACTCGTGCCGTGATCGTCTTCGGGCGCTGGTACTCGTGCAGGGCGAGCGTGCTGAGGTCCGTACCGTGGCCCGACGCGCCACGGCCTCCGTGCGGCAGCTCCGCCGTCTGGACCAGGTGGCAGTTGAGCCAGGCTTCCCCCGTGTCCAGGCGACCGGCCAGATCCAGACCCGCCTCCAGATCGCGGGTCCAGACGCTGGCGGCGAGCGCCTGGGGGACGCCGTTGGCGAGGGCGATGGCATCCTCGACGCTCGGTGCGGACTGAACGGTCAGCAGCGGGCCGAAGACCTCCTCCACCACCGCCGGATCGTCGTCAGGGAGATCCGCGAGGATCCGTGCCGGACGCCAGTGGCCGCCCGACTCTCCATCCTCCAGGGCGAGTTCACCCGTCACCGTCACCTTCGCCGAGGACGCGGCCACGATCCGGTCGTAACGCGCCGCCTGGTCCGGGTTGTTGAGCGGGCCGAAGTCACGCCCCGCCGCGCGCCGGCGCATCGCCTCGCCGAGTCGGTCGACTGCGGTCTCGTAGCTCACACCGAGGGTGATCACCCGAGCGGGTACGGCACAGCTCTGGCCCGCGTTGTACGTGGTGGCCCTCGCCAGTTGCTCCCAGGTGTCGTCGGGCGCGTCCGGCAGGATGACGACCGGGCTGTTGCCGCCCAGTTCCAGGCTGACCCGCTTCGTCCCGGCGCGTGCCGCCACATCGGCTCCGGCCCTCGCGCTGCCGGTGAACGCCACCATGTCCACATCGCCCGCCACCAGCAGCCGCCCGCTCTCGCGGTCGCCGGGCAGCGTCTGCGCCACGGCCTCGCCCAGCGCCTCACCGGCGTGCGCGGCGAACAGAAGCAGCGAGTCGGGGGTGGTCTCCGCGGGTTTGGCGACGACCGTGTTCCCCGCGGCGAGGGCGGGCGCGCATCGCCAGGCGGCCATCAGCAGCGGGTAGTTCCAGGGGACGACGACCCCGACGACGCCGAGCGGTTCCCAGCGGACCCAGCTCTCATGGCCCGCGACAAGCCCTCCCGCCGCCGGGGCGGACCGGGTGCGCGCCGCCCACGCGTAGAAGCGGAAAAGGTCCGCAGTCTGCTCCACCTCACCGGCCGCCTCGTGCTCCGGCTTGCCCGTACCGGCGCACTCCAGGGCCACGTACTCGGCGGCGTGCTCCTCGATCAGCCCCGCGAGCCGGTCGAGCCGCCGGGACCGCTCCCGCGGAGTCAGCGCGCGCCACCCCGCGAGGGCCCGGCGGCCAGCGCGGGTCGCTGCGGCGACCTGCGCTTCACGGGCGACTGCCGAGCTGCCCCGTACCCTGCCGGTACGGGGGTCGATGAGCTGGACGGTTTCCAACTGGGTCTCCTTCGGCGGACGACAGCGGATGACGGCAACAACAGCGGATGACGGCCGACACTGACGGATCGCGGCGGACGACAGGTGGACGCCAGGCGGACGTCAGGCGGACGACGGCGGGTCCGCCAGGCGGATGTCAGGCGGACGACGGCGGGTCCGCCAGGGGGTCGCGGGTGTCAGCGGATGTCGTACGCACGCAGCCACAGTTCCAGGGTGAGCACGAGCCACAGTTTGCCGCCCTGTCTCGGCAGCAGCGCCCCCTCACCGCGCAGCCAGCCGCGCACAGTGTCCTGTCTGAACAGGCCACGGGCGCGGGCCTCCCGACCCAGCAGCAGATCCCCCGCCAGCTCCTTCAGCGGACCGCCGAGCCACTGCTGCACCGGTACCCGCATACCGCTCTTCGGCCGGTCCACGACCGTGCCGGGCAGCAGATCGCGTACGGCCTCCTTCAGCACCCACTTCTCGACGGCGCCGTTCAGTTTCCACCGTGGCGGGGTGGCGAAGGCGTGGTCCACCACACGGCGGTCGAAGAGCGGGGCCCGGCCCTCGATGCCCTGGGACGCGGTGAGACGTTCGACCTTGGTGAGGATGTGATGGGCGCCCTTGGTGCGCAGATTGCAGTGCAGCAGCTGGTTGAGCAGATGGTCCATCCGCCCGTCCCTGGCCTCCGGCCGCAGATACTGGGCGACGAAACGCTGAGGTGCGGGCGCCTCGGCGAGGGCGTCCAGCACCTCGGCGGTCAGGAGGTCGGGCAGATCCGTGTAGCACTTGCGGTACGAGCGCAGATAGGCGAGTTCGCGCGCGTCCTGCGCATCTCCACCGGCCACATCGCCGCGGTGCATCTCGTACACCAGCATCGGCAGGTTCTTCGGTCCGCCGAAGACCGGGTCGCCGCCCTCCCCGTTCAGAACGACCCGTAGCCCGTCACCCGCCACGGCCTCGGCGAGCATCAGATTCGGTACGGTCAGCGGATCACCCACGGGGCTGTCGAGCAGCGCCGCCGCCTCCGCGAGGCGCGCGGCCACGGCGGCACCGGACACGGTGAGAATACGGTGCCGGGTGTGGCAGTGGGCCGCGACCAGGCCCGAGTAGCCCAGCTCATTGGGGAGTTCGTCACCGAAGCTGATGGAGTACGTGTGCACGGGGTGGGAGTGCAACTTGGCTGCGAGGGCGGTCACCAGCGAGCTGTCGACGCCGCCGGACAGGAGAACACCCACGGCCTCGGCCTCCGGCAGCCGCTGCGCGGTCGCCTCCTCCAGCAGTTCGCGCAGCCTCAGCGCATAGATTTCGGGTGGTGCGCCGTCGTCCTCGATCAGCTCCCGCGGCTCCCAGTAGTGCTCTTCCGTCACCGTGCCGTCCGCCGAGAGCCGCAGACAGCGGCCGGGCAGCAGCTCGCGTACTCCGCGCAGCAGGGTCTCCTCGCCTGGGAGATAGGCGAAGGTCAGGAAGGAGCGCACGGCGGAGAGTTCGAGGCCCGTTCCGAGCGCGGGCCAGCGGCGCAGGGCCCGCAGCGAGGTGGACGCGGCCCAGCAGCCGCCGGCATGGGCGTAGAAGAGGGTGCGGGCGCCGACATGGTCGCGGATCAGTACGAGCCCGCCGTCACTGTCGTGCACGGCGAGCGCGAACATGCCCTCGGCGTCACGGATTCCGGCCGTGCCGAGCCGTACCCAGCAGCGCAGCAGCAGCTCGCCGTCCGGGCAGTCGGGCGGTGCGGGGGCGCCGGACGCGGCCAGCGCGGCGAGGAGTGCGGGCCGGTTGTGGAGGGTGACCTCGCCCAACGCGGTGTGCCCGTACGCGTGGAACGGCCCGGTGGCATGGCCGGGCTCGTCCTCGATCAGCCCGACGGCAGGGCCGTCGGGCCGTACGGTGGCACCCATCGCGGCCAGTTGCTCCCTGGCCCTCTCGGGCTCCGCTGCCAGGCAGGCGCAGAACCGCGCCATGGTCACCCACCCTTTCTCTCACCGAACCGGTGCGTCCAGCCGGTCCGCCATGCCGTATGACGTAGGCCGTACGGCTCACCCGAAGTCGTCGTCGCTCCAGCCGCCGTCATCGCCGGAGCCCCACGCGTCATCCACGTCCGAGGAGTCGCCGATGTCCCCGCCGCCCCCGTCACCGCCGGAGGAGTTCTGTGCGGCCTGCTGTTGCCGCAGTTCCTCCTCCTCTTCCGGGCTCAGGGCCTCCGGCGGCAGCTGGGCGGCGGTGACGGTCAGGGCGACCAGGCCCAGTCCGCCGAGCACCGTGCCCATTCGTCCGCCGAACGAGGTCCGGTTGACCATCACGCTCTCGCCCCGGCCCCAGACCGTGCGGCCGTAACCGAGGTCCCGTCCGTAGACCACCCGGCCGTCCGCGTACTGCCGCTTGATGATCCGCTGCCCGAGCAGTTCATCGGTGCCGGAGCCGTCCTGGTTGTCATGCCAGCGCACCGTGTGGGCGCCCTCGCGCCGCCGCCACTCCTCGCGCCCGTCCTCATATCTGCGGTGGACGCTGCCGTCGGCGAGCAGTTCATCTCTGTACGGGATTTCGCGTGGCCGGATCATCGTCTCAAGTCCTCGTGTCCCTCGTCAGTCCGACGGCCATGTCATGAACCCCGCCGTGCGCAGCTCACGCAGCCCGGTCCATACGGAATAGCCGCTCGCTCTCGGTCCGCGCACCATGCGCAGTACCGTACGGAGCAGCCGTGCCGGGGGTACGGATTCCACCTCGGCCGTCCGCCCGTCCGCCAGCCACTCCAACTCGCGCGGTTCCAGGCCGGAAGGCGCACCGGCCAGGGCGGGTGCAGTCGCGGGCGTGGGCGCGGCGCCACGCTGGGAGATCAGATGCAGCGCCGTTGCATGGCGCGGTACGAGCCCCATCGAGGCGACCCGTATCCCGGGAACCTCCGCGCGCACCCGAGCGGTGAGGGCGATGCCGGTCGTGCTCGCGTCGTGCAGTACGTGGACGGTGGCGCCCTCGACCCGGCCGAGCCCTGCCACCAGCCGGGGGTCGAGCGGAGCGTCGTCGGCGGCGAACACCGGGCAGGCGGCCTCCAGATGCAGATCGTTCGCGAGGAGCATCCGGGCCACGGACCGGCTCTGGCAGACCAGCAGCCTGGGCAGCCCGTAGTCGTAGAGATCGGGCTCCGCGGGCTGGTGGAGCCTGGACGGGGCGGCCGGGAGCGGGGCCAGCAGCCCGGGTGTCTCCCCGTCGCGCCGGCGCAGGGTCTCCTCGAACCGCTCGTACCGGATGGGCGGCGCCGGTGTCAGCGGAACCCTGCGCGGGACGGTGTGCACCGGGCGCAGGACACGGCACATCTCGTAGTAGAGCTGCCGCTCGGTGAACCGGATCCTGCCGGGCGTCCCGGCGCGGGCGATCGCGGTGGTCAGCGCCCGGTCGAGCAGGCGGGCCCGGACGGAGTCGCCGGAGAGGCCCGGTCGCGGCGTGCGGTCCGCGGTCATGGGGCGGCTCCGGTCGTCTCGGGCCAGGTGAGGAATCCGACGGCCTCGTCCCTGCGTTTCCGCTCCCGCTCGACCTCCGCCGTGATGCGCTCGATGACCCTGGTGACGGCGGCGGGGAGTTTGGCGGGCGGCATGGCGGCGAGGGGGAAGCGATCGCCCCGGGCCAGCCAGTCC
Source organism: Streptomyces sp. KM273126 (assembly GCF_004337435.2). Classification (NCBI taxonomy): domain Bacteria; kingdom Bacillati; phylum Actinomycetota; class Actinomycetes; order Kitasatosporales; family Streptomycetaceae; genus Streptomyces; species Streptomyces sp. KM273126. Next base: position 2,663,236 of record NZ_SJXB02000002.1, read on the forward strand.
AGCTCGGGCTCGGTCAGCGTGCCGCCGTCACGCAGCCGACGCAGGGCGTCCGCCGGCGGGGGCTCGGCGCGCGGCACCGCCTTCACGCCCTTCAGGCCCGTCGCCTTCATGACGGTGCGCGGCGACAGGCCGGCGTCGACGACCAGACGGCCCGGCAGCGCCTCCCGGGTGCGTCCGGCCAGCGGACAGCCTTCGGCGTCAGCCGACGGGAGGACCCTGGGCCCCCTTCGCCTCCTCACCATGTGGCGCACCGACTCCACCAAGGCCGGGATCGGCACGACAACAAGGAAGACAACCACGAAGAAGAGGCCCAGGCCGGCGAGAACGACGGCCGCCCACTGCCATGGGTTCATCAGGGGCGCTCCAGCGCGGACGCGGCACGGCGCAGGCCGGCGGCGAAGCGTTCCCGAACCGTGGTGGAGCCGATACCCCGCACCCGCTGAACGCGTTCGATGTCGCGCAGCGCGGCGGCGAGCAGTCCGAAGTCGGTGCCGACGCTGCGACCGCCGAGACCGTGGCGGCCGACCGGTACGGCTTCTTCCGCGCCGCGGCGCTCGGCTTCCTCGGCGGTGATGGCGTAGTCCTCGTGGTCGACACCGAAACCGGTGTTGGCGGCGAGGATGTGCAGGGGCTTGCGACCTCGGTTGGCGAAGGAGTGCGGCATCATCTCGGGGATACGGATCAACGCCCCTGGGAAGAGACGGATTTCGGTGACCCTGCCGCGCGGGGCGTCGTACACACCGCAGGAGGCGTGACCGAGGCTGAGGACGAAGTGCTCGCCGCCATGGGCATGCGGGGTGAACGCGCTCCGAGGGCCGACGACTCCCAGTTTGACGGTGGCGTTGGAGGGGCGGTCGGGCGACGTCTGAGCGTCTCCGATGAAGTAGTGCGCGAACTTCCCGTCGTCGATGAATCGGAGGAAGTCCTCGCGCGGGCCGAGTACGCGCGCGCCCTCGCGGTCCGCGAACAGCACACCGCCGTCGGGGCGCAGGTGGAACAGCTCCACTCCGTGCGGCAGTTCACGCGACAGGCGCTCCATACCCCGCAGTCCGGGTCTGCCGGAACCGCCGTCCACGTCGGACATCAACGCCCCCCATCGCGCTGTCGACCACCATCAGATCGTAGATCGTATAGCCGTGACGGGAAATCGCAGAGCGGAAGGTTCAACCGGCGCCCGACGCCACGGTGAACGGTGGGTGTCCCCCGTCGGCGTGGCTCAGCCGGACCGGCTCTCGCCGGGCCAGGTGAGGAAGCCGACGGCCTCCGCCTCACGTCGGTCGGGATCGGTGACGAGCACCCGCTCCAGTACACCGCTGACGGTGGCGAGCAGCTTGGCGGGCGGCACCGCCACGAGCGGGCTGATCCAGCCCTTGGCCAGCCACTCCAGTTCGGGGCCGGTCAGAGTGGACTCCGCGCGCAGCCGCCCCATCTGGTCCTTGGACGGCCGCACGCCGCGCAGTGACAGCGCACCCGGCGCATTCATCACGGCGCTCGGCGGCAGTCCGGCGTCGAGGACTCTCCGGCCGGGCAGCGCCTCACGGGTGCGCCGGGCGAGCAGACAGCCCTCGGGGCTCGCGTCGTGGAGCACGACGACGGGCACCCCGTCCGGCACCCCGTACGGCCTGGCGACGAGGCTGACGTCGTACCGCTCCGGGATTCCGTTCAGGGCCAGGAAGGCGATGACGGACGGGTCCGGGCAGAGCAGGACGGCGTTCGGATGCTCCGGCTGGTGGATGTCGCGGACACGTTTCTCGTCGACGACGCCGGCCGGGAGCGAACCGTACACGGCCAGCCACTCGCGCAGCAGGTAGCCACGGGAGGCCCTGATCCCGATTCCGTGCTTGCGGTGACGGCTGCGTCTGACGGCCGAGACCACCGTCACGACAACGCCGAAGAGAACAAACGCACCGAAGAAGGAGAGGACTGTTCCCGCGCCTCCCGCGTACACCCCGCCGATGAGCAGGCCGATGCCGACGGGCACGCCGACCACCGCACAGCCGATCGCCTCCGCCAGGCCGCTGCCGGAACGCGCTTTCCTGCGCGAGGCGGCGACCTCCAACTGGCCGACGGTGACGCTCAGTCGCCCGCTGTCGGTGAGCTTCCCGGCCAGCTTCCGGATCCGCAGATCGTGCAGTTCCAGTTCATTGGTCCTGGGGTCGAAAGCGAACTTCTTCGTGCACTTGGAGCAGGTACGGCCGGACCGCTCCTTGTACAGCAGATTCGCGTTGCAGTGCGGGCAGATCATCAACGCTCCCCATCGCGCTGTCGGTCGCGGCCGCATCGAACCGCCACGACGGGGAACCTCCCCGCTGGACGATACCGCCTGTGCCCGACATCACGGTGAACAGCGGGTGTCAGTGCAGCCCCGGTACCGGCAGCCGTCGACACTCGTCTCCCCGGGACGGTACCCCGATCAGTGCCCCGCCCCCGCTTTCGGATTTCAGATGAAACTGCGGTGCGGGCCCGAATCAGCGGTGAGGGGAGGAAGGGCTGCGCTGCTCAGTGCGGGCTACTCGGACTGCTCCTCCAGCCGGTAGCCATGGCCGCGCAGGGTGGTGATCTGCGGCATGTGCGCGGGGTGGGGTGATGCCTGTGCCGCGGCGGTGAGGCGGCGGCGCAATCCTGCCATGGTGACGTCGAGGGTCTTGGTGGAGCCGAACCAGTTCTCGTCCCAGACCTGCGCCATGAGTGTCTCGCGGGAGACGGCCTCGCCGGCGTGTCGGCCGAGCAGTGCAAGAAGCTCGAACTCCTTGGGGCGCAGGGGGATGTCGACGCCGTGGAGGGTGCACCGGCGGGCCGTCTCGTCGAGTACGAGGTCACCGAGGGTGACGGGTTCCGGTGGTGGGGAGGCGGTGGTCCGGCGGCGCAGGTGGGCGCGGAGCCGGGCGAGGAGGACGGTCAGGCTGAAGGGTTTGACGAGGTAGTCGTCGGCTCCGGCGTCCAGGCCGGCGATGACGTCGATGTCGTCGGTGCGGGCGGTGAGGATGATGATCAGCAGGTCGGGGAACCGGGCGCGCAGGGCGCGGGCGACGTCGAGGCCGTCCATGTCGGGCAGACCGAGGTCCAGGAGCAGCGCGTCGTAAGTCCCCTGGGATGCCTTGGCGAGTGCTCCCGCGCCGGCGCGGCTCCAGGTGGGCGCGTAGCCGTTGCTGCGCAGCCCGGTTTCGAGGTGGTGGCCGATGGTGTTGTCGTCCTCCACGATGAGGACGCCGAAGCGGCCCCGGTCCGGTGCTGCGGGTGTGCGCATGCTGGGCAGCGTACGGGCTGCGGGGCTGTCCGGTGTGCTCACAGATCGCGGAGTTCCTCGACGGCGGGGCGCCTGGCCCGGCGTACGCCCGTGAGGGCGGCGGCCAGTACGGCGGCCACGGCTGCGGCCGTGGTGAGCATCAGGTAGCCGCCGGGGACGGCGAGTGCGGCCGGTGGCGGGTCGAAGACGCCGGTGAGGACCTTGACCAGCATCTCGGACAGCGCCCACCCGATGAGTGCGCCGCCTGCCAGGCCGCCGGCTGCGAGCACGATCGCCTCGGTGAGGACCATGCCGCGCAGATGGTGGCGGGTGGCACCCAGCACGCTCGTGATGGCGAAGGTGCGACGGCGCTCGGCGAGTCCGAGGGCGAGGACCAGGCCGCCGGCTCCGGCGGCGAGCAGGACCGCGAAGGCCAGCTCGATCCGGGTCAGGCCGGTCAGGTCGACCGAGGTCAGACTGGTTCCGACGGTGCCGCGCGTCTGGGTGAGGTCGGTGACGGTGGCGCTCGTACCCAGCCGCCCGCGCAGCTGCGCGGCCACGGCCTTCTGGTTGCTGCCGCCGGTGTCGACCAGGAACGCGCCCACCGCGTTGCTGCCGGTTGCCTTCGCCACGTAGGAGGCGTTGGCGACGAAGAAGCTGTCCTTGGGCGCGGTCGGGAACTCCTTGACGATTCCGGCGTAGTGGAAGGGCACCGTGCGCAGGATCTTGGTCTTGGCGTCCTGGATGCGGAGGTTGACGGTGTCGCCGGGGGAGAGCTGGAAGTCGTTGACGGTCTCGGCGCTGACCAGGAGGTTGTCGGGGCGGTGGGCAAGCCGCCGCATGAGCTGCTGCGCGCTGCCGCCGGAGAAGTACGCGTCCTGCAGGGAGGTCGCGGACGCGATCGTGTGCGGGCGTACGCCGTAGAGGTCCTGGAGGTCGGAGCCGACGTAGGCGAACCGGTGCTGGAGCGGCTCGACGCGGCGGACGCCGAAGACCTTCAGCGCGGCGGCCGCACTCGGCGCGGTCTGCGCGCCGGGCGGCTCGGTGACCGCGACGTCGGCGCCGTTGGTGAGGCGTGCGTCCACCTCGGCCTGCTGCTTGTACGTGGAGTTGAAGACGGACGTGGACACGGCGAACGACACCGCGAGAGCCAGCAGGACCATGGAGCGGGCCAGGGTGCGGCGGCGCCGGGCGAGAACGGCCGCCGTCGTCCCCGCCAGCGTCGACGTCAGCGGACGTGCGAGCCGGGCCAGGAGGGGGCGTCCGCGGGTGAGCGCCAGGAGGGTGAGGCGCCACAGCAGCAGGGCAGCACCGATCCACAGCAGCGCGGGTCCCAGGAAGGCCCAGTACGACACGGAGATGCTGGGTACGCCCTCGGGGGCGAGGACGAGCGCGTACTGGTTGCCGGACGAGGCGCGGAAGACGAGCCAGGAGCCGATCAACAGCATGAAGTCCAGGCCAACGCGCATCCACCAGGGAGATCCGGTGCGGCGCGCGGTCCTGCGGCTGTCGGCGACCGTCACCATCCGTAGATCGCGCAGGGCGGGTACGAGCACGGCGCCCGCGGCGACCGCCGCGCCGAGGACGAACGCGACGGCGTACCAGAGGGTCCAGGTGGCGGCGCCGGCACCGAAGGATGCCGTTCCGAAGGCGAGCCGGCCGGTCAGCGCCGCGATGCCGAGACCGGCGAGCCCGCCGCCGACGCCGACGAGTACCGCCTCCAGGCCCGCCAGGGACATGATCCGGCGGGGCGCGAGGCCGCGCAGCCGCAGCAGCGCCTGTTCCTGGCGGCGCCGTTCACCGCCGGCGCCCGCGACCGCGGCGGTCAGCGAGGCGGCGAGGACCGCGCCGGGCACGCCGAGGAAGAGGAAGAGGATCTGCGCGTACAGGGCGTCCTGGCGGGCCGAGTCGAGCGCGGAGCCCAGATTGTCGCCGACGAGCAACGAACCGGTGCCCTTGGCCTCCAGGTTGTGGGCGGCGCGGGTCACCGAGGTGAACGCGGCGGCCGGGTCATGGGGCAGTGCCGCGTCGCGGGCGACGTGGATCTGCGTGGTGACGCCCGTCGCGCGGTGGGTCAGGGAGGCGAACTGTGCGGCGGGCACCAGGATCACGTTGTCGGGCGGGGCGGTGGGCTGGGACTGGGTGGGCGCGCCGACCTTCTGGAACAGTGAGTCGGCCTGAGGGAGGTCGACGACCCCGTCCACGCGGACCTGGCGCACGCCCGCCCCGGGCAGCCGGATGCCGACCGTGGAGCCGGGGGCCGCGTGCAGGTTCGAGGCCGTCTGCTGGGCCAGGAGCACGCCGGTGGGGCGGCCGGTCAGCGAGCGGATCTCGCCGGGGAAGAGGGTCCGGTATCCGTCGGGGAGGCCGAGGAGCATGCCGGGGCCAGTGGTCTGGGTGCTGCCCTGGACGGTGGCGGTGAAGGCGCTGGTGTGCGCGAAGCCGACCGGGACGGCGGACCGTACGCCGGGCGAGGTGCGCACCAGCGACAGTGCCGCGTTCGGGTCGGCGCCGGGCTGCACCTCGGCCTGCCAGTCCACGGCGACCGAGCGCACCGCCCGCTGTGTCATGGTCGCCTTGGACGCGGTCAGGAACGAGCCGAGCGCGGCGACGAGGGCGACGGCGAGCGCGACCCCGGCCATGGCTGCGAGGAGCCGGCCGGTGCGGTGGCGGGCGAGTCCGCTCGCCCACGAGCTGATCATGACGGCTCTCCAAGGCTGTGGGCGGCGTCCGCCTCCGTGCTGTCGGCGGACGTCAGCCGCCCGTCGCGCATGGTGCACCGCGCGGTGAGGCGGGCGGCGACCGCCGGGTCGTGGGTGGTGACGACGAGAGCTGCGCCCGTCTCGTCGGCCGCGGTCAGCAGCGCATCCAGGACCCGGCCACCGGTGGTGTGGTCGAGGCGGCCCGTGGGCTCGTCGGCGAGGATGACCCGCGGTGCCTGCGCCAGCACCCGGGCTGCGGCTACGCGCTGGGCCTGGCCGCCGGAGATCTCCTCCGGCAGCCGGTCGGCCAGGTCGGCCGTGCCGACCAGGGCGAGCGCGCTCAGGGCGGCCTCGCGTGCCCGGTCGTCCGACATCCCGTTGAGCACCAGCGACAGTGCGGTGTTCTCGATGATGTCGAGCGCCGGGATGAGGCTGTCGCCCTGGAAGACCAGCCCGATGTCCCGCAGCCCGGACAGGCCGGGCCAGGTCACGCTGCCGCTGGTCGGCTGTTCGAGGCCGGCCAGCAGATGCAACAGCGACGACTTGCCCGACCCCGAGGGCCCGACGATCGCGAGCCGGTCCCCGGCGTGGACGCGCAGCGCGGCCCCGTGCACGGCCACCACCGCGTTCGGGCCGCGGCCGAAAGTGAGGGCGGCGTCCCGACAGTCGATCAACACATCAGCCGGAGACATGGCGCACCTCCCGAACCTCCGGGCCGGCAATCCGGGCACCCGTCCCGGCGGGTTCCGTGGCCCGGCCGTCGTCGAGCCGGATCACGCGGTCGGCGATCCGCACCGCTTCCGCACTGTGTGTGACGACCAGGACCGCGCAACCGTTCTCCGCGCGGTCCCGCAGCAACCGCAGGACCAGCTGCTCGGTGCCGCCGTCGAGTTCGCCGGTCGGCTCGTCCGCGAGCAGCACGGCGGGCGAGTTGGCCAGCGCGACGGCCAGCCCGGCGCGGGCCGTCTCCCCGCCGGACAGTTGCCGGGGCAGCGCGTGCCGGCGTTCCCCCAGCCCCACCTGGTCCAGCAGTGCCTCCGCGGCCGCGACGGGCCGGCCGCGTACCGCCCCCTGCGCGAGCCGCACGTTGTCCCGCACGCTCAGATGCGGCAGCAGGTTGCGGGCCTGCAGCAGGACGCCGATGTGCCGGGCCCGCAGCCGGGCGCGCTGGGTCTCGGTCCGGTGGCTGATGCGGACGCCGTCCACGTGCACCTCGCCGCCCGACGGTTCGTCGAGCCCGGCCAGACAGGACAGCAGCGTGGACTTGCCGGCCCCGGACGGGCCGACCACGGCGACCGTCTCCCCACGCGCCACCCGCAGCGACACCCCGCGCAGTGCGAGCGTCTCCTCCTCGCCGGCCCGGAAGAAGCGGTACAGCTCCCGGGCAGTCAGGGCATTCTCGTGCGACCGTGCAGGCATGCCGCTCACCGCCAGCCGAAGGAGTCGCTGACGATGCGCCACGGGTCCACGTTGTCGGCGTTCACCGGACCGGACAGGGTGAGGTGCACCTCGTGGCCCTGGCGGTAGAAGGCATACCGCTCGAACGAGTCCCGCACGACCTTGCCGGTGACCGGGTCCGGGGCGGAGTCGCCCCGGTAGGTCAGCAGCACGGCAGTACCCGCCTTCCGCCTGACGACGGTCACCTGGGGGTTCGCGAACTTCGGTACCTGGGTGCGCAGTTGAGGCACGACGGTGTTGGTCACCGAACCGACGGTGGGCGCTGCCGGGGCGGCGACGGGGGAGATCTGGACGCGGTTGAGCTTGTCCGTGAAGACCGTCGTCGAGCCCTTCGTCGTACGGGCCCAGCCCTCGGGCACCTTCACCGTGAAGCCGGCGAAGCCACTGGACGGCTGGAAGGCGACGTACGCCTGGTTGTCGGGGATGTCGCCGGGCGGATTGGTCTCCGTAGCCGCCGTGCTCGGCGTGGACCCGGCCGACGACGTCTTCGGCGTGGAGGACGCCGCGCTCGATCCGGATCCCGAGCCGGACCCCGAGCCGGAACCCGATGCGGCGCCGGAGCACCCGGTGGTCACCGCCGAGGCGAGCACCAGCCCGGCCACGACGGCGGCGGACTTCCGTAGAGATGTCATGGTCATTGCCTCCAGAGAGTGCCCTGGACCGGACGGTCACGTTGCAGACGCTAGGAGGGAGCCGATTAACGGTCGGCGTGCCGATGGTTAGACGACGGCAAAAGTCGGAGCCGGGGGCCGTACAGCCTGGTGGGCGGCCCGCATGATGAGGTCATGAGACAGCGTGTGGTGCGGGTGGCCCTGACCGCCGTCCTGGTCGCCCTGGTCCTCCTGGCCGTGCCCCTGGCCCTCGCCGTCAGGTACTCCCTGTACGCCGGCCAGCGGGACTCGCTGGAGCGGGCGGCCCTGGCCGCCGCCGTCCGGGTGAACCCGGACTATACGACCGGCGACCCGGCGGAACTGCCCGCGGCCGCGTCCGGGCAGCACCTGGGCCTGTACGACCCGCGGCTGCGGCTGCGCGTCGGAAACGGGCCCCGGAACGGCGACGACGCCGTCCGCCGTGCCCTGGCCGGCCGGGTGACCCGGTCCTCGTCGGGCGGTGACCTGGTCGCCGCCGTGCCCGTCCCGCACGCCGAGCGGGTGATCGGCGTGGTGCGCGCCTCTTCCCCCGTCGCCAACGTGCAAGGCCGTGTGTTCGCCGGCTGGGCGGCCCTGGCGGGCACGGCCGTGGTCGCGCTCACCGTCGCCGTCCTCGTCGCCCGGCGGCAGGCTCGGGCGCTCGCCGCACCGCTGGAGGATCTCTCGCGCCACTGCCGGGCGGTGACCGAGGGCGATCTGACCGCGCGGGCCGCACCCAGCGCCGTCGCCGAGATCGACCAGGTCGCACGCACCCACAACGACATGCTGCACAGCCTGTCCGAACTCCTGCGTCACGAGCGGGACTTCACAGCCAACGCATCCCACCAGCTGCGCACCCCGCTGACCGGCCTCCAGCTCACCCTGGAGACCGGACTCGCCCAGGACGACGCCCGGCCGGCGCTTCAGGAGGCCCTGGCCGACACCCGCCGACTGCACGAGACCGTGGAGGAGGTGCTGCGGCTGTCGCGCTCCGCCGGGCAACCCAGGCCCACGGCGCCGGACCGGCCGGTGGGGGAGCTGCTGGCACGGACCGAGGAACGGTGGCACGGGCTCCTCGCCCGCGACGGCAGACGTCTGGAGCTCGCGATCCAGGACGCACCGGACGACGTACGCGTCCCGGGCGGGCCCATCGCCGAGATCCTGGGTGTGCTGCTGGACAACGCGCGCGTCCACGGGCGCGGCACCGTGCGCGTCACCGTCCGGGACCTGGATGACGCCCTCGCCTTCGACATCGCCGACGAGGGCACCGTGGAAGGCGACGGCGTGCGGCTGTTCGAGCGCGGCCACTCCGGTGGCGGACCCGGCACGGGCATCGGCCTCGCCCTCGCCCGCGACCTCGCCGTCACCCTCGGCGGGCGCCTGTCGCTGGCGCGTGCCGCGCCCACCACGTTCACCCTGCTGCTGCCCGTGCGCCGGGAGAGGAGTACCGCTCGAGACGACATCGGGCAGGGCGGGCGCTGAGGGCGCACCGTCCTGCGCGCCCCGGTTCGAGGCCGTCCGCTGCCGGGTCGGGTTGCAGAGACTGACGGACACTCGCTGCGCTGGGCACCGAAGCCGCGGCGGGGCTTCCGCGTCCGCTACGTGCTCGCGACCAGCTCGTCAACGAGCTGGTCGAAGCCGCTGACGACAAGCAGAGCCGGATCCCTTATGGATCCCGTTCAGGAAAGACGCCGGATCGTTGGGGGCACCCTGTCTTACAGTGACGTCATGAGTGATCACTCCGAAGCGCCTGTCACGCTCGTCGAGGCCTATGAACCCCCCTACTACGTGGCTGTCTTCACTACAGTGCGAACCCAGGACCAGAGCGGCTACAGCGAGACCAACGCACGCATGGAAGACCTGGTGAAGGACGTCCCTGGGTTCCTGGGGATGGACCACGCGCAGACTCCTGGCGGGCTGGGCATCACCGTCGGGTACTTCCGCGACGCCGACGCCCTCACGGAGTGGCGGTGCAACGCCGAGCACCGCGCGGCACAAAAGCGCGGGCAAGCCGAGTGGTACCAGAGCTACACGCTGCATGTGGCGAAGGTGGAGCGGAGCCACGGGTTCACGCGAGCGAAGGTCCCGCAGAGCCCGACAGCAAGCTGACCAACCGAAGTCACCTCAGCGACCGTCCCGCCCAGGGACGTCGCGGTCGGCCGACATCCCCGGACTGCCCCTGCCCGACTGGCCACAGGCACTCGCCCGGGCGTACGAGCTGTGGGAGCGCGAACACCTGGTGATCGACACCGCTGGGCAGAGCGCTCACGAGTCCCTCGCCCGGCTTGCCCGGCATGTCGACCGGCGCTGAGTGGCACCAACCACCCCATGAGGCCGCTCCGTTGACACCTTCACACACCGCGTGCTTGCATCGCGCCATGCCGCCACTGGAGCCTCTGACGCGCCGCCGCACCGTGGACCTCGTCCGCGTGGCTGCCGCACTGTGTCGGTTCCCCGGCTGATCCCGCGCTTCCTCGGTCCCACTTCCAACAGCCGTACCCGCTGATCCTGTTGGATCCGGCAGCCCGGCCGTGGATGCCTCGCGCATCGGCTCGCGCTGTCTCCTCTCACCATGTCCGGCCTCACACCGATGACGAGGACCCGCCATGCCCGCATCCGCTGTGCCGTCACTCCGTCCCGCACCCCGTCTCGACGAAACCGCCTACGACCGTCGCAGGCTGCGCCAGTGGCTCGCCGGGGAGGCCAGGGCGGACGGGGTCAGCCGCCGCCGTCTGCTCACCCTGCTCGCCGCCACGGCCGCCGCGACCGCGCTTCCCACGCCGCGTCCGGCTGGCGCCGCCGACTCACCGATCGTCAAGCCGTTGCCTCCCGAGTGGTTCATTCAGCGCGGCACCAACGCCGAGACCCGCTGGGAGGCGCTGCGCGGCACCGGCCACCGCACTCCCAACGAGCTGTTCTTCGTCCGCAACCACACCGCCACCCCCGTCCTGGACGCCGACGACTGGCGGCTGAGGCTCCGGGGTGACGGACTGCGCGGCGCGCCCGGCGAGGACACACCGGTCGAGTTCGGGTACGACGACCTGCGAGCCCTGCCCGCCGTCACCCGTACCGTGTCCGTCGAGTGCGCCGGAAACGGGCGCAGCTACTACTCGACGCAGCAGGGCGAGACGGTCACCGGCACCGCCTGGACGCTCGGCGCGGTCGGCGTGGCCCGCTGGCGCGGGGTGCGCCTGGCCGACGTGCTGCGCAGGGCCGGGCTGTCCCCGCACGCGGTGGACGTGCAGCCGCGTGGCCTGGACGCCGAGTACGTCAGTGATGGCGAGAACCTCGGCCGGGTGCGCCGGCCGCTGCCGTTGGCCAAGGCGCTGGACGACGTGCTGCTCGCGTACGAGATGAACGGTGAGCCGCTGCCGTACGACCACGGGTATCCGGTGCGGGTGCTGGTGCCGTCGTGGGTGGGGGTCGCGTCGATCAAGTGGGTCGGTGACGTCGAGGTGTCCGCGCAGCCGCTGTACTCGCCGTGGAACACCATGTTCTACCGGCTGTTCGGCTCCGCGTACCCGGAAGAGGGCAGCGCGCCGCTGACCCGGCAGACGATCAAGAGCGCCTTCGAGCTGGCGAGCGGCGCCACGTTCCCGGTGGGGGAGGGCCAGGTGCTGCACGGCCGGTCCTGGTCGGGCGCGGGAGCCATCGCGCAGGTCGAGGTCAGCACCGACGACGGGACGAGCTGGCGGCCGGTCCGACTGCACGACCAGTCCCGTGCCGGCACCTGGACCCGCTGGTCCGTCACCTGGAAGCCCGAGACACGTGGCGCCACCCACCTCCTGGCCCGTGCCACCGACTCGGCTGGTCGCAGCCAGCCGGATGTTGCCGTGCCCAACACGCAGGGCTATCTGTTCGACGCGGTGGTGCGGCATCCGGTGACCGTGATCTGACGTCGTTCGCGGCAGGGTCCGTGCCGGGGACGGACACCTGCGGTAGGAACCGCGGGCCACTTCACGACGAGGCGTCGTATGCGCGGGTATTGCGTACGAACAGCTCGTGCAGATCGCGGACGGCCCGCGGGACGGAGCCGGAGTGGCGGCGATGGAGGATCAACAGCACATCGGTCGCGTCCCCGGTGAGCGGCCGTCGGCGACCTGGAGCACTGACCTCAACACCGGCGCCCTTGTTGATCGCCGGTGCCTTGGGCACCTTCGTGTCGTACACGAAGTAGTAACCACCTCACCTTCGAGCGGCCAGGGGTCTTCGGCGCCTTCGGCCAGTTCATCCACCCGGCCGTCGACACCGGCATCGCCCGCGCGGTATTGGAGGAGGTCGGCGAGCTGATCCGTACGATGGCCCGGCCCTGGGGCGAGTCGGGCGCCGACCGGGCCAGCGAGGAACCGCTGGGGATCCAGCAGTTCGGCGAGCTGGCCCTGCTCGTCCGCGCCGCCCCCTCCTCGACCGGCCCGGTGCCGCCATCGACGCCGCCCGCAGCGCTCCCGACGACGAGGAACTCGCCGTCGAGGCCTCCCTCGCCGTCACCGCCGCCCGCGCCCAGGCCGACACCGCCCCGCTGACCGTGTCCAACGACTTCTTCACCTTGCCGGAGGTGAGGACGTCGGCCAGTGTCAGATCCTCGGCCAGGCGGAACGGGCTCTCGTAGCCGATGGGTATGACCGCGGTACCGAGCTCGATGCGCTCCGTGCTGTCCGGCCGCGGCGAGGAACACGGCCGCCGAGCCGACGCCGTGTTCGAGGTGGCGCTGTCTGATCCAGGCGCCGTCGTAGCCGAGCCGTTCGCCGTACTCGAACAGCCGGAGTGCCTCCTCAAGACCCGGGTAGGGGTCGTCGTCGGCGAAGTTGCCGGGGGTGAGAAAGGCCAACGATGTGATGGTGGGTGTGCTCATGTGACGCCGGTCCTCAGCTCGTGATGGTTTTCGCGGCGGGGGAGGGGAGACGGCCGCCGGGGATCGCCGCGAGCAGCTCGCGGGTGTACTCGTGGCGGGGTTCGGTGAAAAGGTCCTCGGGCGGGCCCGTCTCGACGACACGTCCGGCCCGCATGACGGCGACCTGGTGCGCGATCTGGCGTACGACTGCCAGGTCGTGGGAGATGAACAGATACGCCACGCCGGTGTCTGCCTGCAATTCGGCGAGCAGGTCCAGGACTTGGGCCTGGACGGACACGTCGAGCGCGGAGACGGGTTCGTCGCACACCACCAGGTCGGGGGAGAGGGCGAGGGCGCGGGCGATGGCCACCCGCTGGCGCTGTCCGCCCGACAGCTCCGCCGGGCGGCGCTCCAGCGTCGAGGCGGGCAGAGCGACCCGGTCGAGCAGTTCGCGGGCGCGGGCGAGCCGGGAGACGCGGTCGCCGACCTTGAACGCCCGCAGCGGCTCGGTGATCACCTCGCCGATGGAGAAGCGCGGGTCGAGCGAGGCGTACGGGTTCTGGTAGACGAGCTGGGCGCGGCGGCGCAGCAACCTGACCGCGGCGCCCTTGGCGGTGGTGACGTCGGTGCCGTCGAACAGGACCTGTCCGGAGGTCGCGTCGGCCAGGCGGAGCACCAGACGGGCGGTGGTGGACTTGCCCGAGCCCGATTCGCCGACCAGGGCGAGTGTCTGCCCGCGCCGCAGGGTGAGGCTGACGTCGTCGACCGCGCGCAGAGTCCGGGCCTCGCCCCCGGCGCGCGGCAGCCTGAACTCCTTGACCAGGTTGCGTGCTTCGACCAGGGGCGCCGCATCGGCCGTCACGCCGGACATGGAGGTACGGGGGCGGGCCGTGGTCAGGCTCGGGGCACTGGCCAGCAGCCGCCGGGTGTACTCGTGCTGCGGGTTGCCCAGGACGGCATGGGTCTCACCCGCCTCGACGACCTTGCCCTGTGACATGACCACCAGGCTCTGGGCCCGGTCGGCGGCCACCCCGAGGTCATGGGTCACGAGCAGGATCGCGGTGCCCGACTCCTCGGTGAGGTGCTGGAGATGGTCGAGGATGACACGCTGCACGGTGACGTCGAGCGCGCTGGTCGGCTCGTCGGCGATGATCAGCCGGGGCTTCGCGGCGATGGCGATGGCGATCAGGGCCCGTTGCCGCATGCCGCCGGACAGTTCGTGTGGGTACTGCCGGGCCCGGACGGCCGCGTCGGGCAGCCCGGCCCGGTCCAGTACGGCGACCGCCTCGGCCGCCGCCGAACGGCGGGTCGCCAGGCCGTGGATGCGCAGCACCTCGGCGACCTGTTCGCCGATCCGCTTGACCGGGTTGAGCGAGACCGTCGGATCCTGCGGGACCAGCCCGATCTGCGCGCCGCGCACGGTGCGCAGCTCCCCCTCCGACAGCGTGGCGAGATCGTGCCGGGCGAAGCGGACCGTGCCCGCGTCGATGGTGCCGTTCGCCGCCAGCAGTCGGGCGACGGCGTGCGCGGTGGTGCTCTTGCCGGAGCCGGACTCGCCGACCACGGCGGTCACCTGCCCGGGCCATACGTCGAGGTCCACGCCCCGCACGGCCGGTACCGTGCCGCCCGGGGTGCGGTACGACACGGACAGGCCGCGAATCTCCAGCAGTGGTGTGGTCACGCCCTTACCGTCCTCACCATTCTCACGTTCGTCGGTCATCGCTGCCGGGCCCATTCGCCGTCCAGCGCCCTGGCGATGCGGTTGGTGGCCAGCACGGTCGCGGCGATCGCCAGACCGGGCAGCGCGGTCAGCCACCAGGCGTTGGCCAGGTAGTTGCGGCCGTCGGAGATCAACGTGCCCCACTCCGGGGCCGGCGGGGGAGCGCCGTAGCCGAGGAAGCTCAGCGCCGACACGGCCAGGATCGAGGCGCCGAAGTCCAGCGTGGCCAGGACGATCACCGGGCCGGCGGCGTTGGGCAGGACGTGACGTCCCAGCACCGAGTACCAGCGGGCCCCGCAGGAGCGGGACGCCTCGACGAACACCGCCTGCCGCACCCGGAGGACCTCGGCGCGCGCCACCCGAGCGAAGGAGGCGACGCCGGCGATACCGACCGCGACGGCCACCTTCACCGTGCCGTAGCCGAGCGCGGTGACGAGGGCCAGCGACAGGAAGAGCGCGGGGATGGAGAGGAGGACGTCGACGAAGCGCATCAGCACGTCGTCGACCCAGCGGCCGACGAACCCGGCGACCACGCCGAGCAGACCGCCGACCACGAACGCGACCAGGACCGCGATCAGCGTGGCCTTGAGGGACAGCTGGGCGCCGTGGACCACGCGGGAGAACACGTCGCGTCCCAGTTCGTCCGTGCCGAACCAGTGACTGCCGCTCGGACCGCGGAAGTTCTGGGACGGCACCCCCTTCAGCGGGTCCTGCGAGGTGAACAGATCCGGCCAGAACGAGGCCAGCACCACCAGCACGAGGACGGCGGCCGACAGCAGCAGACCGGGGCGGCGCAGCAGGAACCGCAGCACCCGCCGTACGTCGGCACGACGGCCCGGTTCCGCAGGGGATCCCGCCTTGACCGGTCGGGCGAGGCCGAGAGCGGCCTCGGACCCGTCGTCGACAAGGCTCTGACTCATGCGAAGCTCGCCCTTCTGTCCGAGGCCACCACGATCCGCGGGTCCAGCAGCGGATAGACGAGGTCGACCACCAGGTTCGTCGCCACGAAGATCAGCGCTCCGAACACCACCACTCCCTGGACCAGCGGGATGTCCTGGGCGGTGACCGCCGCCGCGGTCACCCGGCCCAGGCCGTCGCGGGAGAACACCGTCTCGACGACCACCGAACCGGCGATCAGCTGCCCGACCAGCAGGCCGACGACCGTCAGCGCGGGCAGTGACGCGTTGCGCAGCGCATGCCGCAGATGCACCCGCCACCGGCCGGCGCCCTTGGCGCGCGCGGTTTCCACATAGGCCTGGTCCAGGGCGGTGAGCAGGCTCTTGGCCAGCACCTGCGCGATCTGCGCGCCGGTCGGCACCGCCAGCGTCAGGGCCGGCAGCACCAGGCCCCGCAGCCCGTCGTTGCCGAACGCCGGGAACCAGTGCAGCCGGAAGGAGAACGCCTCGACGAGCAGCAGCCCCACCCAGAACGTCGGGACCGACACCCCGAGCGGGGGCAGCGACAGCAGCAGCTGCCTCAGCCACCGCTGCGAGGTGTACGTCGCCACCACCGCCAGACCGCCGCCGAGCACCACCGCGAGCAGCAGCGCGGCACCCGTCAACCAGAGCGTCTGCGGCAACGCGTCGGCCAGCGTGGAGGTCACCGGGAGGCCCGTGGAGACCGCATCGCCGAAGTCCCCGAGCACCGCCCGGCCGAGATACTCGGCGTACTGCACCAGCACCGGCTTGTCGAAGCCGTACTCGTGCCGCAGCGCGGCGAGCCGGGCCGGATCGACCTCCCCCGAGTCCATCCCGGCACCCGCCATCGCGGTGACCGGGTCACCGGGCAGGAAGTCCAGCACCAGGAACGACACCGTGTAGGCCGCCCACAGCACCCCGACCGCCTGCGCCAGCCGCTTGATCACATAGCGGTGCATGCGCTAGCCGATCCAGGTGTCGTGCAGCTGGATCCGGCTGCCCGAGTCGAAGGCGAGGTCGCGCACCTTCCTCGACACGCCCAGCTGGGTCTGGAGCTCCACCACCGGCACGTTGTACGCGTTCTGCACGATCAGCTTCTGCGCTTCGTCCACCAGCTGCTCGCGCTTCGCGGTGTCCGTCGTCGCGGCCTGCCCGGACAGCGCCGTGTCCAGTGAACTGGCGGGCAGGCGGTAGAAGTTGGCCATCTCGGTGGAGAAGGAGCTGCGCAGGATGTCGGGGTCGGAGCGGGTCACGTTGCCCCACACCACGTCGAAGTCGCCCGACTGGAGCGTGGTGGCGAACTGGCTGACCTGGAGCTGCTTGAGCACTACGGCGACCCCCACGGCCTCCAACTGCTGCTGGACCAGCTCCAGTGCGGGCTGGTTGGTTGCCGCGTTGGGGAACCAGGTGATGGTCAGGCTCAGCTTCTTGCCGTCCTTGGCGCGGGTGCCGTCGCTGCCCGCCGGCCAACCGGCCGCGTCCAGCAGGGACTTCGCCCCGGCCGCGTCAAAGGCGAGGTCCGAGGAGAGATCGGTGTAGTCGGGTGTGGTGTGCGCCAGGACGCTGGTCGCCGGTTGAGTGCCGGTCGGGAACACGGTGTCCGCGATCTGCTTTCGGTCGATGGCGGCGAGGATCGCCCGGCGCACCTTCGTGTCCTTCAGCACGGGCCGCGCGTTGTTGAGCCCCAGGCCGAACACCACGCCGGGGTTGGCCCGGTGCTGGAGGGTGATCTGGCCGCCCTTGAGTGCCGCCTCGTTGGCCTTGCCCACGCTGCTGATCGCGTCCACCTGACCGGACTGGAGACTTCCGGCCCGGACACCCGCCTCGGGTACGACCTTGAACACCAGCGTGTCCAGGTAGGCCTCGCCCTTCTTGGACCACAGCGAGGAGCCCCAGTCGTACCCGGTGCGCTTGGCCAGGGTGATCGACTGGTTCTGCACATACTGCTTCAGCACGAACGGCCCGGACCCGATCACTCCGTCGCTGCACTTCTCCTGCGGCGCCTTCTTCACGCTAGCCGACGACTCGATGCCCAGCGAGTGGGTCGAAGTCGCCTGGAGGAACTGGGCGTTGGGCTCCTTGAAGGTCACCTTGACGGTGAGCGCGTCCACCACGGTGGTGCTCTTGACGCCGCTCAGATAGCCCTGGGCCAGCACCCCCAGGGCGCCGAGCTTCGGCACCGCGTCGAAGTTGTCCTTGACCACCTGCGCGGTCAGCATGGAGCCATCACTGAAGGTGACACCCGACCGCAGATGGAACGTGAACGTCGTCGCGTCGGCGTTGACGTCCCAGCTCTTGGCCAGCCACGGCACGATCTTGCCGGTCTCGGGGTCCTGGTCGGTCAGGGAGTCCACGGTCTGGCGCACCGAGTAGATGCTTTCGTTGCTGCCGACCTGCTGCGGATCCACGCAGCCGGCGTCCGAACCCACCGCGAAGGTCAAGGTGCCGCCGGACTTCGCCCGGCCGCTTCCGCTGCCGGAGCCGTCACCGCCCGAACCGCAGGCGGTCAGCAGAACACTGGTGGTCAGCAGGGCGGCCAGGGGCGCCCATCGGGAGGTCCCGAAAGCCGGTCGGGAGAGTCTGAAATCGGGGAGTGCTGTCACGGAGGGGTTTCTCCTACTCGTGTCACCAGGCACAGGGTGCCGTGCGAGGCACTGCCGTGCATGGGCGTGCGGCCCCGGCCGGATCGACACCGGCAACGGGGGAGCGCTGTACAGACGGGGGTCAGGGGGCGACACCGAGAGCGGTGGCAAGGGGAAAACCACGAAGGAGCCGTGGCCGGTGACGGACGTCAACCGGCGTCGGCCGGGCTCGTCAGGCCTGACAGAGGCAGCTGGTCGAGCGCTTCAGATCGATGTGGCGCCGGCGCGAGAGCCGGGAGAACGCCGTGGCGTCGACGAAGGAGTCAGCCGGGTCACCACAGTGCCGCATGCCGGTCCTCCCTGTCCCCGGCCCCGGTCCCGGGGCCACGCGCTTGCGGGAATCGTCGGTGATCCCGCCGGGCTTTCACCTGGAGCACCCCACCGCGCGGGAGGGTTGCCGGTCAGCGAGCCAGGGCTTGACGCTGACACTCAATGCCGGTCGCGATGCTACGGAGCGGTCTTCTCGTACGTCAATGCCGGAATCGGGTGCCCTGTTCGAGAAGGCGGGACCGTCTCACGTGCCGGGACGCGTGGTGGACGCTCCTTGCGCCGTGTGCTTTGATCCGGCCATGGAGACCGCAGGACAGGCACGCACCGTGCTGCTCGACCCGTTCTGGGTGGGCCGCCGCGCAGATCAGTTCGACCAGACCTGTCGCTGACCCCTGGCTCCCTTCGGTCCTTTCTCCGCCCGTGTACTGCCGTGCCCTCGCGCGGATTTGGACCGGCGTCGCCGCCCGCCTTCTTCGGCGAACACGCTGTGCGGCCCTTCTCACGCCGCCCCGGCCGCCCGGCCATCCTGAGGGCTTCCGGTATGACGCGTCCGTCGCGCGCACCACCCTGACCGACCCATCGGAAAGAGAGGCATGGCCGACAACAGCATCGCTCCGGCAGGGGTGTTCACCGCGCGCTGCGGGTCCGCGACGACCGGATCTACTGGAGCACGGGTCCGGTGTCCAACGTCGGCAGCGCCATGCAGGGTGTCGCGCTGGACTGGTACCCAGCCGAGAGCGGTCGCGCTTTCAGCGCTCTCAACGCCGTGTCCTTCACCGTCCTCGGCCATCGTCCTGGTGCGCAGCCCCACGAGCAGGGGAAGGGGAACATGCCGAGAGACCGTCGTGTTGTGACTCAGGACGAGATCTGTGAGGCGCCGCCGACGCGGATGACCGAGCCCCGACGGACAGAGGTGACGGACATGACAGGTGTGCTGCACGCTGTCCGCCTCCACTCCCGGCCGCACATCGATCTGCAGCGCGTGGCCGGCGCGCTCTGTTGCTCCTGACCCCTCCCCCAGCCTTCGGCCGGGGGGAACCCCGTCTCGCTGCGCTCGCCAGCCGCCGTAGCCCCGTTTCGTGTGCGGGCCGGTGATCTCTCGTACGGACTTCCAGGAAGGCACTCACCCGTGTCCTCATCTCCCCTCTCAACGCCCTCTTCTCCGTTGCACCTCGCTGTCGCTCTCGACGGCACCGGCTGGCACCCCGCCTCCTGGCGCGAGCCGGTGGCCCGCCCCCGGGACCTGTTCACCGCCGGATACTGGGCCGATCTGGTCGCCGAGGCCGAGCGCGGCCTGCTCGACTTCGTGACCTTCGAGGACGGCCTCGGCCTGCAGTCCTCCCACTTCCTCGAACCGGACGGCCGCACCGACCAGGTCCGTGGCCGTCTGGACGCCGTCCTCGTCGCCGCCCGCATCGCTCCGCTCACCCAGCACATAGGCCTGGTCCCGACCACGGTGGTCACCCACACGGAGCCGTTCCACATCTCCAAGGCCCTCGCCACCCTGGACTATGTGAGCACCGGCCGGGCCGGCCTCAGGGTGCAGATCACCGCCCGCCCGAACGAGGCCGCGCACTTCGGCCGCCGCACGATCCCCCGCATTGACGCCTACGAGAGCCCGGCCGCGCAGGAGGTGATGACCGACCTCTTCGACGAGGCTGCCGACTACGTGGAGGTCGTCCGCCGGCTCTGGGACAGCTGGGAGGACGACGCGGAGGTCCGGGACGCCACCACCGGGCGCTTCATCGACCGCGAAAAGCTGCACTACATCGGCTTCCAGGGCAAGCACTTCAGCGTGAAGGGCCCGTCCATCACCCCTCGCCCGCCGCAGGGCCAGCCGGTCGTCACCGCACTCGCTCACCAGACCGTCCCGTACCGGCTGGTGGCCCGCTCCGCCGACGTCGGCTACGTCACCCCGCACGACGCCGGCCAGGCGCGGGCGATCGTCGCGGAGATCCGCGCCGAGCAGGAGGCAGCCGGACGCGCCGATGAGCCCCTGCACGTCTTCGGCGACCTGGTGGTCTTTCTCGACGACGACGCGGCCGAGGCTGCGGCACGCCGAGAGCGCCTTGACTCCCTCGCCGGTTCCCCGTACACCAGCGACGCTCGCATCTTCACCGGCACGACCGCCCAACTCGCCGATCTGCTACAGGAGTTGCAGTCGGCCGGCCTGAGCGGTTTCCGGCTGCGTCCCGCCGTCCTCGGCCAAGACCTGCCGGCGATCACCCGGGGCCTGGTCCCCGAACTCCAGCGCCGCGCTGCCTTCCGTCGTGCCTACGAGGCCGACACCCTGCGCGGACTGCTGGGCCTGGCCCGCCCCGCCAACCGCTATTCCCCCGAGTTCTCGGCTTCGCTCGAACCCGGGGGGACCCCCATCGCTGCCACCGCCTGAGCCGGAGGGACCCGTACGACATGAGCAAGCCCCTGAAGCAGATCCACCTGGCCGCGCACTTCCCCGGCGTCAACAACACCACCGTGTGGAGCGACCCCGAGGCGGGCAGCCACATCGAATTCAGCTCCTTCGCCCACTTCGCGCGCACTGCCGAACGAGCCAAGCTCGACTTCCTCTTTCTCGCCGAGGGGCTCAGGCTGCGCGAACAGGGCGGGAACATCTACGACCTGGATGTCGTCGGCCGACCCGACACCCTCACCGTCCTCGCAGCGCTCGCCGCCGTCACCGAGCACCTCGGCCTGACCGGCACCATCAACTCCACCTTCAACGAGCCCTACGAGGTCGCCCGCCAGTTCTCCAGCCTCGACCATCTCTCCGGCGGCCGCTCGGCCTGGAACGTGGTCACCTCCTGGGACGCCTTCACCGGCGAGAACTTCCGCCGCGGCGGCTTCCTCCCGCAGGAGCAGCGCTACTCCCGGGCCAGGGAGTTCCTCGCCACCGCGGGGGAGCTCTTCGACTCCTGGCACGACGACGAGATCCTCGCCGACCGGGCCACCGGGACCTTCCTGCGCGACGCGAAGGCGGGCGCCTTCGTCCACACCGGCCAACACTTCGACATCCACGGCCAGTTCAACGTTCCACGCAGCCCGCAGGGCCGCCCGGTCATCTTCCAGGCGGGCGACTCCGAGGAGGGCCGCGAGTTCGCCGCCTCCGACGCCGACGCGATCTTCAGCCGGTACGCCACCCTGAAGGAGGGCCAGGCCTTCTACAGGGACGTCAAGAGCCGCCTGGCCAAGTACGGCCGCCGCCCCGATCAGCTGCTGATCCTGCCCGCCGCGACGTTCGTCCTCGGCGACACCGATGCCGAGGCCGCGGAGCTGGCGCGCGAGGTGCGCCGGCAGCAGGTCAGTGGTGCCACGGCCATCAAGCACCTGGAGTTCGTCTGGAACCGGGACCTGTCCTCGTACGACCCGGACGGCCCCCTCCCCGACATCGACCCGGATCCCGGCGAGCAGCACATCGCCCGAGGGCGCGCCCAGGTGCGCATGTACCGCGATCCGCCGGCCACCGCGCGCGAGTGGCGGGAGCTGGCCGCCGCCAACAACTGGTCGATCCGCGACCTGGTCATCGAGACCGGCAACCGGCAGAACTTCATAGGCTCACCCACCACCGTCGCCCGGACCATCAACGACTTCGTCCAGGCAGACGCCAGTGACGGCTTCATCCTCGTCCCGCACATCACCCCGGGCGGCCTCGACGTCTTCGCCGACAAGGTCGTCCCGCTGCTCCAGGAGCAGGGCGTCTTCCGTACGGAGTACGAGGGCCCGACCCTGCGCGACCACCTCGGCCTCGCCCACCCCGACGGCATACGCAGCGAGCGGGTGGCGTCGTGAAGTTCCTCGCCATCACCCTCATCGTGCACGCGCCGCATCCGGTGACCGGCGTGCAGAAGCCCACCAGCGAACGCTTCCGCGAGGTACTCGACAACGCCCTGCTCGCCGAAGAGCTGGGCTTTGACGGGTTCGGGGTGGGGGAGCGGCACGAGCGGCCCTTCATCTCCTCCTCACCACCCGTGGTCCTCAGCCACATCGCCGCACTGACCAAGCGGATCCGCCTGTTCACGGCCGTGACCACACTCAGCCTGCTGGACCCGGTGCGCGCCTACGAGGACTACGCCACCCTCGACCATCTCTCCGGCGGACGCCTGGAGTTGATCATCGGCAAGGGCAACGGCGCCGCCCAGCGCGAGCTGTTCCACGTCACGTCCGAGGACCAGTGGGAGCGGAACGCCGAGAGCTACGAGGTGTTCCGGCAGATCTGGCGGCAGGACAAGGTCACCGCCCAGACTCGCTTCCGCCCGGAGCTGACAGACGCCGAGGTGTGGCCGAGGCCGCTGCAGCAGCCGATCCGGGTCTGGCACGGCAGTGCGACCAGCAGGGAGTCGGTCGACCTCGCGGCCCGCTACGGCGACCCGCTGTTCTCGGCGAACGTCACCAACCCCATAGAGCCGTATGCCGAGTTGATCCGCCACTACCGCGAGCGCTGGAAGCACCACGGGCACGATCCGGCCGGTATCGCCGTCGGCGCGGGCACGGCGGGCATCCACGTGGCCCGTACGTCCCAGGAGGCGATCACCACGTACCGGCCCGTGTTCGAGGGCAACCTGGCGTTCCAGAAGCGGCTGGGCCTGGAGCCGGTCTTCCCGACCGTCGAGGACTTCGTCGAGCGCAGTTCGGCACTGATCGGCAGCCCGCAGCAGATCGTCGACAAGGTGCACCGCTACCACGAGCGGTTCGGTCACACGGTGCTGCACCTGCACGCGGACGCAGGCGGCTTGACGGACCGTCAGCATCGCGCCTCGCTGGAACTGTTCCAGTCCGAGGTCGCTCCCGTGCTGCGGCGCGAGATCCCCGACCCACCGTTCGCATGGGGCCCCGTGCTTCCCACGCCACCGATCCCCGAGGAGGAGCCCGCCCATGTCTGACATCCCCCTCGGCGTCCTCGACCTTGTCCCGGTCCCGTCCGGCGCCACGGCGGCCGACGCCCTGCGTAACTCCATCGACCTCGCACAGCGGACCGAGCGGCTCGGCTACGCCCGCTACTGGTTCGCCGAGCACCACCTGAACCCCGGTGTGGCCGGAACGTCCCCCGCCGTCGTTCTGGCCCTGACCGCCTCGGCCACCTCCACCATTCGGCTCGGTTCCGGGGCCGTACAGCTCGGCCACCGTACGGCGCTGTCCACCGTGGAGGAGTTCGGCCTGCTCGATGCACTGCACCCGGGCCGACTCGATCTCGGCCTGGGCCGCTCGGGCGGCCGACCACCGGGACAACCGGCTGCTCCGCTGCCGACCGCGACCCCGGTTGTCGACGGCCGCGCCCCGAACGGCCTGCTCATCCCGCCCCGCTTCTCCTTCGAGCACCTGCTCGGCTCACCCCGCCTCGCCCTGCAACGCAAACTGCTCCTGCTGCCGGGCGCCGAGTCACAGGACTACGCCGAGCAGATCGACGACATCCTCGCCCTGCTGGCGGGCACCTACCGCTCTCCGGAGGGCGTCGAGGCGCACGTCGTGCCGGGCGAGGGGGCGGACGTGGAGGTGTGGATCCTGGGCAGCAGCGGCGGCCAGAGCGCGGAGGCCGCAGGCGCACGGGGTCTGCGCTTCGCCGCGAATTACCACGTCAGTCCGGCCACGGTCCTGGAGGCGGTGGAGGGCTACCGGGCCTTCTTCCAGCCCTCCGACTTCCTCGACAAGCCGTACGTCAGCGTCTCGGCGGACGTCGTCGTGGCCGAGGACGACACCACCGCCCGTGCACTCGCCGCCGGCTACGGCCTCTGGGTTCGCAGCATCCGCACCGCCGAGGGCGCCATCGAGTTCCCGACACCGGAGGAGGCACGCGCCCACACGTGGACCGACGAGGATCAGGCCCTCGTGCAGGACCGCGTCGAGACGCAGTTCGTCGGCTCCCCGGGCCGGGTGGCCGACCAGCTGGAACAGCTGCAGGAGGCCACGGGCGCCGATGAGTTGCTCATCACGACGATCACCTACGACCACGCCGACCGGGTCCGCTCGTACGAGCTGCTCGCGGAGGAATGGCGCCGCAGGGGTCACTCCTCTCCCCAGTCGAGTTGATGCTCGGGAGTTCCTACCGACCAGCCGTACGCGATCGCTTCGGCGCGGCCCGCCTCGTCGCCGCGCCGATAGCGACTGATCCGATATGCGGCTGGCGCCGCGTGGCCTTCCCGGCGAAGACGACCACGCGCTCGTCACGGGCGGTGAAGCCGGCGTACCAGCCAGTTCTCCGGCTCCAGCACCTCGGCGAACGCGTCCGCGAGCCCGCCGACGTTGTCCCTTTCGACGCTGCGCGCTGCGATAAATGGACGGCACGTCGGCAGGGTTGACCTGCGAGAAGGTTCGCGAACTCCGCAGGAACTTCCCGGGCCTGCTCTTATGGCCCGTATCGCAGGATCAGTCCTCGTCGTCCTTGGCTTGCCGCTTCTTGTCGTCCTTGCCCTTCTTCGCGTCGGGCTCGCTACGTGCCTGGTCGTCCTCCTCATCGTGTCGGCCGTTCGCGTTCTCCTCACCGCCGACCGGGAGTGCGGTCGGAGCTGAGGGCGTGGCCGGGGGGCCGCTTGGCTGCGAGGACGGAAGCGGGCTCGTGGTCTGCGGTGGGTCCGTCGACGGCGCCTCCGCCGAGCTGTGTTCGGGGGAGAACAAGGCCATGCCGACAAGCAGTGCCGCGACGAAGACGAACGCTGCTGCCGCGGCTTTCGCTGCTTGGGGCCGGTGTGCGACGAAGGCGCGTACTCCCGGCCGCCGTCGTCGCCGCGTCCGGTGCGCTGGAGCGGTTCCGCCGAGCCGGGACGGGAAGGCATACGTGGTCGCGGTGCCTTCTGCCGTGGCCCCTGCCTCCGGCCTGGGGCGTGTCACGGGTGCGGGCACAGAGGCTGCTGGCAGGGGCTCGGGGCGTCCCAGCCAGGAGCCTGCGGCGAACCACTCGGCTGCCTGGCGTGCTGTCGGGCGGTCCTCGGGCCGCTTGGAGAGGAGGCTGAGCAGGTAGTTTTCGAAGGCGGGTGGCAGATCGACGCCGAGTTCCCGTGGCGGCACGGGGGCTGTGTCGAGGTGCTGGTGGAGGATGGCGATGGCGGTGTCGGCCTCGAACGGTGGTCGCCCGGTGAGGAGTTGGTAGAGGACGCAGCCGAGCGCGTAGATGTCGGCGGCCGGGCCGGCGGGCTTACCCAGAGCGCGCTCGGGGGAGAGGTACAAGCTCGTGCCGACGATTTGTCCGGTCGCGGTGAGCGCGGCGCCCGGGTCGTTCACGAACCGGGCGATGCCGAAGTCGCCGATCTTCAGGGCTCCGCCTGCGTCGAGGAGTAGATTGCCGGGTTTGATGTCCCGGTGCACGATGCCCTGTTCGTGCGCGGCGGCGAGCCCGGCGGCGGCCTGGGCGGCGATGCGGGCCACCTCCTCGGCCGGCAGCTTCCCGGCGGCGGTGAACACGCGGGCGAGACTGTCGCCCTCGACCAGCTCCATCACCAGGAACAGCCGGCCCTCGTGTTCGCCGAAGTCGAGGACGCCGACCACGTGGGGGTGGCTGAGCAGCCCCGCGGTCTGGGCCTCCAGCCGGAAGCGAG
Source organism: Streptomyces sp. KM273126 (assembly GCF_004337435.2). NCBI lineage: Bacteria > Bacillati > Actinomycetota > Actinomycetes > Kitasatosporales > Streptomycetaceae > Streptomyces > Streptomyces sp. KM273126. Next base: position 2,689,154 of record NZ_SJXB02000002.1, read on the forward strand.
CGGCGGCGGTGGGGTCGGAGTCCTGGGCGAGGAGAAGCTTGACGGCCACCGGTCTACCGAGCATCTCGTCGTACGCCCGCCAGACCTCTCCCATCGCGCCCCGCCCGATGACGTCGTGCAGCCGATACCGGCCCGCTGTCAGCACCTGCTGCTTCATCCTCACGTCCGAGACGACTCGATTGCTGTCGGCCATGTCCCCGCGAGGACGGGTGACGTGGAGGTGCCGCAGCGGTCTCAGCCTACTGGAATGATCATCGACCGTTCGCCGCGAACACCGATCAGCGGCCCGGCCGACCCGCGAGGCTCTCGTGGCGCGGGCCCGCGCTCAAGGTGCGCTGCGCGACGGGGTCACCGAGACCGACGCCGCACCGATTCGCCGCAGTGCTCGACGCCGTCATGGCCCTGCCAGGCGAACACCCCTCCGATCTGTGGCGACGCTGTCTGGCGATCATTCTCGACGGGCTCCGCGCCCAGCCGCGCCAGACACCGTTGCCCAGTCCAGGCAGCGTCGGCTGACTTCGGCGTTCACGAGATCGCTGACAGAACCTTGGAAGCGACCGGTGTTGCTTCTCGCCTCACTTGATCCAGTTCTCAACGGCTGAGGAGGAGTGGCGGGTGTGACGCCGGCGACAAGCCGGTGTCGCCAGGCCGATCAGGTGCGGCCCGTGCTTCCGGGCCTGCTCAGGGCTGTACGAGGCTCATCCGGGCAGCCTTACGCCTCGTCCGCGGGAATGGCCGGCCGTGTCGCGTAGCGGACGCGCATCGCGACGCTGGCTGCGGGGCCTGCGGTGAAGACGTAGGTGGCGCTGTCGTCGAGTCGGCGGCTGGTCTTGGCATCGACGACGGGCTCGACTTCCTCGCCGCTGTGCGCGTCGACGAGGATCATGCTGCGCTCCGTCGGCGTAAGGCGGGAGTTGCCCCACGCGGCCAAGGTGACGATCACCGCGCGCAGGGAGCGCCCGAGTTCGGTGAGCACGTACTCGTGCCGGACGGGGCGGGTCTGGTAGGGCCGGAGCTCCAGCAGCCCGTCCGCGACCAGGCTCTTCAGCCGGGTGGTGAGCATGCTGGAGGAGGTTCCCAGGCTCTCCTGGAACTGTTCGAAGCGGGTGCAGCCGTCGAAGGCGTCGTGGAGGATCAGCAGCGTCCACACCGCCGATAAATGCCCGGTGGCCAAGAATGCGGCCGGCAAGACCCGACCGCCGGGCAGGCAGCACTACAGGCGCGCCTCAGAGCACCTGACCATGCCACGCACGTTGCACCCCCGGCGCAGCGCAAGAGGCCGGCCGAGCGACCGGAAGCGCCGCCAACCCGGCGAGGAATCTACCGGCGCACCATGATCCTCGGCATGCTTGCAGCAGGAACAGTCGGCACAGCCGCCGGGATGCTGCGACGTTCTGGCCAGAGTCCGACAAACTCATCGACCAATTCACCTCCGCCGTGGCGTTGAGCCCCGACGTCAGGACTACTCGCTGCCGCCTACACCTCCGACTCGCGGATGTGGGATGTGGCCACCGGCCGCATCACCGGCATTTTCACCAAGGAGCCCACGGACTCGGTGGTGTTCAGCCCGGACGGTAAGTCACTTGCCACCGGCGACGAAGGCGGCGTCCGACTCTGAGACGTGGCCAACGGCCGTACCGCTCATGTAGCCACCGACGACTTCACCCACTCGGTGGCGTTCAACCCCGACGGCAAAGTCCTCGCAAGCGCTACGGACGACAACAGCGGTGGTGTCGGAGGCCTCTGGCTGTGGACACTTCAGTGACACACCCTCAACAGCGGCAGCGGCAGGGGACGTTGATCGCCACTGGTGGTGAATGCGCGCCCTTGATCCACGAGGTGCATCGGTTATGCGGCCATCCGTAACCGGCCCACTGTCTCGTTCTCGGGCGGCTCCATGTCCAGGTGCCATGTACCGAAGCGGCGGGTCTTGCTGGTGATGTACGGGGTGACGGTGGCCAGGTCCACCGGGTCCACCTCCCAGCCCTCGTCGATGAGGTCCTTGGCCACTTTCATGAGGTCCACGGCGGTATGGCCCTCGGGCTTGGTAGGTGTAGTCGGTCTTCGGCTGCCCGCTGTCGTGGATGGGGAGCAAGTGTCACGGGCTGTGGTCGCGTCCGTCCCGTGGGGCGAAGGCTGCGAGGGCGTCGGCGTCGGTCGCGCGAGCCTGCAGGAAGTAGTCGGCCCATTCGGTGATGTCGGGGTAGGCCGAGTCCTGGCTGAGCTGGGTGGCTGCGGCTTGGAGGTCGAAGTGCGTGGTGCGGAGTTCGACGCCCGGGCCCAGGAGGGCCCAGTGTGCTCCGGTTCGTCCGTAGGGCATGCCGATGCTGCCGGGGTTGATCACGAGTCGGCCGTGAGCGAGGCGGACGAACGGCATGTGGGTGTGGCCGCAGACCACGGTGCGGATGTCGGCATCGAGTCCGCTGAAGACTTCCTTCCAGCGGTCGAGGCGGGAGTCGACCAGGACGACCTCCTCGTCGTCGCGAGGGGTGGCGTGGCAGAACAGCACCTTTCCCAGGCCGTTCACGGACAGGGAGAGTGATCGTGGTAGCGAGCTGAGAAGGTCGAGATGGTCCTCTCGGAGCTGTGCGGCTGCCCAGGGAGCGATCGGATCGGGGATCGTGTCGCGTTGCCCCCGGCGGTATTCAAGGAGTTCGCGGTCGGCGTTGCCGCTGATCCAGATGACGCGGTCACCGAGGCTGGTCAGCACGTCGAGAACCTGGGTCGGTTGCGGGCCGGCGGTGATGTCACCGGTGAGCACGATGCGGTCGGCGGTGCTGACGTCTGGTTCGGCGAGCACAGCCTCCAGGGCCGGCAGGACTCCGTGAATGTCGGACAGGACGGCTACTCGGTTCGGCATGGTCACCACTGTGGGGCGAAGACAGCCGAGTGGTGTGTGCGGTGCGCAGCAGCGACCGGCGGCCGGGGCGCGGCGGCTGCAGGGACCAGACCGGCCTCGGGGATATGGGGTGCCGCGGGAATGCCGCCGGTCGCGACGTCCTGTGGCTGCTTGAAAAGCGTCGGACTCCGAGGCCCTGGCGATCGACCACGACGGGACCCGCCTGATCACCTCGGAGATCGAGCCGTCCATCCGGCTTTACGACAAGTCCGGCAAGCTCCGCGGCCAACTGCCCGTGCCCGACGCGCTGCACGTCGAGGATCCCACGCACCCCGCGTACCGGGCCCGTGAGAACCGGACCCTTGAGGGGCTGACCCTCCAGCCCGACGGCAAGACCCTCATCGCCTCCGTGGAAGGGCAGTTGAAGGACGATGGCACGGACGACGAGGGTCATCCGCTACTGCGGCTGCAGACCTGGACGCGGGGCGGGGGCCAGGGAGCGGAGAAGTTCACGGTCGCCAAGCAGTACGGCTACCCGGCCGACAAGGACACCAAATACATCTCCGAGATCGCCGCGGTCGGCGACGGCCGCCTCCTCGTCCTCGAACGCGGCCACATCCGCAACGTGGGCAACATCGTCCGCATCTACCTCGCAGACCTGAGCCGGGCGAGCGACGTCACCGGCGTCGGGAAGCTGACCGGCCCGCCGACCGGCGTAAAGCTCGTGAAGAAGACCCAACTCGTCGACATCGCCAAGTGCCCCGACCTCGGTGCACCCGACCCCCAGCCCCAGCCCAACAAGCTGCTCGACAACATCGAGGGCATGGCCGTCACCGACCACATCTCCGATGGGAAGCTCAAGCTCCTGCTCGTCAGCGACGACAACGCGAACGTGAAGCAGGTCACCCGCCTTTACGCGCTGACCGCCAAGCTGCCGGACAACGGGTCGTAGTAGTGCTTGGTCAGGTTGGCCTCGGGGTGGGTATGTCGCGGTGGCAGGTGGGGCAGGCGTCGGTCCAGAGCGCGAGGAGCGTTTGTAGCTCGCGGACGGCTTGGTAGAGGCTCAGGTCGGCGCCGCGTCAGCTGGCCACGGCTTCCTCGCCGCACTGCCCCAATCAGTTGCCTGACCAGCCGTCCCCTGCCCGCCCACGATCCGAGGGACCCCGGAGAACCCGGCCATCGCGCCGGGACTCCACCATGCCCAGGCAACGAAATCGCCTCGATCACCCAGTAGTTGCGATCAGCGACGCTGCCTCAGCCCAACCGAAACGGTGAGGCCAAGCGATCAGCTTGCCGCCCGCGGAGGCGTTGTCCGTGGTCGGCACTGCCTGCGCGGAAAAGTCCCAGCCGTCGCGCCCCGCGCCCTCCAGCGTCAAGGCGAAGGGGCACTCGTCTTGGCCAACTGCTCTTCGAGTCCGTACAGCTCCGCACGACGCGTGGCGATCCGCTCCAGCACCTCGGGGTCCGTCGTGGGCCGGATCGTAAGAGCTGCACCGGCGGCGACCAGCGGGAAACCCTGAACAACGTCACACCAGGCCCCTGACCTGCCTTCAAGATGGCGGCAGCTCAGTGCTGAGCCTGTCGGCAGGCACTCGCTCGATGCGGGTCCAGCCCCTCCAACCCCGCTCCTCGAGGATCGCCAACACCCGCGCGGCGCCCGGTGAGGAATCAAGCATGGTTGAGTCCATCAGGGCGACGAACTGGTCGTCGATGCCGTCGTCGGCGCCCACCTCGCCGGCCTCCACGGCGCGAATCATCAGGCGCTCCAGGATGTCGGCGATCTCGACGATCCGTGGATCGCCGGCCAGCCAGTCGGGCTCCCCGGTGAAGAAGCTGTAGAGCCTCACCATGTCGGGGTCGTCCAGCTCCTCGTGCTTCTTGGCAATCACGGAGTCGATCAGGTGCGGCACTTGCGCGGCGATCATGATCCAGGCATCCCGCTCCAGCTCGATGTACCGCTCCCCGACGCCGAGACCGCGCAGTCGGTCGAGGTAGTCCACGACGCATTGTGGGAGCGCCAGGTGCTCTCCGGCGGCGAGCCGGGCGAGTCGGCTGCGGGTGTTCTGCAGCCGCCGGATCTCGGCGCGCAGATCCTTGTCGATCTCCTGGACGCCCCCGGCGAACTTCTCCGGGCCGGCGTCGAGGAGGTCCTGCACCCTGGCCAGCGGCACACCGGCATCGGCCAGGGTGTGGATCCGGATCAGTCGCACGACCGCGGCAGCATCGTAGGTCCGGTACCCGGACTGGTTGCGCTCAGGCTCCGGCAGCAGCCCGATCTGGTGGTAGTGGCGTACCGCCCGCACCGTCACACCGGCGCACGCCGCAAGCTGGCTGATGGTGAGCATGGGTCTCAGCCTGCCTCAGGCGATCTTCCGGCGATAGGCGGCCATCGCGAGGACGTACGCCACGACGAGAATGCCCACACACCACGCGAGCGCGATCCAGATGTCGTCGCCCACCGGCTGCCGGGCGAACAGGTCGCGGATCGTGTTGACGATCGACGTCACCGGTTGATGCTCGGCGAACCAGCGCACCGGGCCGGGCATGGTTTCCGTGGGCACGAACGCAGAGCTGATGAACGGCAAGAAGATGAGCGGATAGGCGAACGCGCCCGCACCCTCGACAGACGCCGCGGAGAGCCCGGGGATCACGGCGATCCAGGTCAGCGCCAGGGTGAACAGGAGCAGGATGCCGGCGACCGCGAGCCATGCCAACACTCCTGCCCCCGTGCGGAAGCCCATGAGCAGAGCGACGCCCACGACGATCACGAGCGAGATCAGGTTGGCGACCAGAGAGGTAAAGACATGTGCCCACAGCACACCTGACCGTGCGATCGGCATGGACTGGAATCGCTCGAAGATCCCGTTCTTCATGTCGGTGAACAGCCGGTACGCGGTGTAGGAGATGCCCGACGCGATGGTGATGAGCAGGATGCCGGGCAGCATGTAGTTCACGTACGAAACCGACTCTGTGTCGATCGCGCCGCCGAACACGTAGACGAACATCAGCATCATGGCGACCGGCGTGATGACGGTCGTGATGATGGTGTCGATGCTGCGTGTGACATGGCGCAGGGTGCGCTTCGTGAGAACAGCAGTGTCCCCGAAGAAGTACGCGGTCATCCTTGGCCCCTAGTCGTTCGTGCCGGTGGCGTCGCTCTTGTCGTCGCCACCGATAATCGAGAGGAAGATCTCCTCCAGGGTCGGCTGCTTCTCGACGTACTCGACCGTGGCGGGCGGGAAGAGCTGCTTGAGCTCGGCGAGGGTGCCGTTCACGATGATCCGACCCCGGTGGAGGATCGCGATCCGGTCGGCCAGCTGCTCGGCCTCGTCCAGGTACTGCGTGGTGAGCAGCACTGTCGTTCCGCAGCCGGCGAGCTCCTTGACCGCATGCCACACCTCGATGCGCGCCTCGGGGTCGAGCCCGGCCGTCGGCTCATCCAGGAAGATCACCGGCGAATTCCCGATGAGGCTCATCGCGATGTCCAGTCGGCGGCGCATCCCACCCGAATACGTCGACACTCGGCGCGCGCCCGCCTCGGTCAGCGAGAAACGATCGAGCAGGTCATCCGCGATCGCGCCCGGGTTCTTGAGGTGGCGCAGCTTGGCGACGAGTACGAGGTTCTCCCGACCGCTGAGGATCTCGTCGACGGCCGCGAACTGCCCGGTGAGGCTGATGAACTCCCGCACGTTCGCCGGTTGCGTGGCGACGTCGAAGCCATTGACGCTCGCCGTCCCCGCGTCAGCCTTAAGAAGCGTGGCGAGGATTTTCACAGTCGTGGTCTTGCCCGACCCGTTGGAGCCGAGCAGGGCGAAGATGTTGCCCCGCGCCACGTCGAAGTCCACGCCGCACAGCACTTCGAGCTTCCCGTACGACTTCGCGAGACCTTGCACGCGAATCGCCGGATGAGCGATCGATTGGGCCGTCATGGTCGTCTGCCTCCTTTGCGGAGCTGTTCCAGGCGACCTGCGAGGAAGCTCCTGCCGGAAGGATGGAGGGTTAACCCAGCGTCAAGGTCAAGCCGCTCCGACCGCGGCACCCAGATCGCCGGCGCTGATGCGGGTCGTCCTGTGATTCGTTCCCCTCGGGCAATGGCTGGGCGTAGCCTCTCCAGCGTCGGAGAAGTCCGCGATCAGCGCGAACATCGCCTAGGGCGAGGGGCGGCGGCGTCGGATCACGAGGTCGATCACCTGCTGGCTCGGCGCGATCGTGCCACGCCGAACTCACACTTGGTTCAGCGTCCGTGATGAAGGGCTACTGCGTCCGCTACACACTCGCCACGAAGCCAGTGAACGAGCTGGTCGAGGCTGCCCCTGCTTGACCGTGGCGCCGCCGGCCGTGTTGTGCTGACGGCCCCTTCCCGGGAGGCCCTGGACAACGCCCAGGCTGACGGCTGGACCTGCGTGATCGTCACCAACGGCCGCACAGCCCAGCAGGCGGCCAAGATCCGCTGTGCCAGACTCGACCAGGTCGTCCAGGGCCGGGTGTTCTCCGAGAAGGTCGGCCGCAAGAAGCCCGAAGCGGAGATCTTTCACGCTGCCGCGGATGCGGTGGGAGTGTCCCTCACCGGCGCATGGGTCATTGGCGATTCCCCGCATGCCGATGTCGCCGGCGCGAACGCGCTCGGGCTTCGAAGCGTGTGGGTGTCGAACGGGCAGCCGTGGGCCCAGGATTCCTACCAGTCCACCCATGTCGCCGAGAATGTCGCCACCGCGATCGCCTACGTCATCAGTGCGGCAGGAAAAGGCACGACCGACCCTCTTCGTCGCCTCCACAAGGCCAAGCCCGTGAAATTTTGCCGCCACCTCACACGGGTTCGCCGGAACAAGTGCGTTTTTCAAAAGGCGCGTTGGAGGCGATCACGCTGTTCTTCCCCTGCCTGCCTGCCTGCCTGCCTGCCTGCCTGCGCGGCGAAGGCCCCTCGCTGGACCGGCAGCAGTCCGGGCGGAGCCTTCGCATTGATTCGGTGAACGCCTTCCTCGGGCACGGAGGCTGCGATGACCCCGAGTGGATCAACGACGAACTCGGGTACGGGGAACTGGGCTGACACGGCGCCGAGTTGCTGTTCCAGGTCGTGACCGAGGGCGGCGGGCGACGGTCTTGGGCAGCTGTTTTTCGCCGACTTCCGTGCTGGCGGTGCCGTGCAGCAGGGCGAGCAGACCGAGCAGGGTCTCGTGCAGGTGGGCTTCGTCGCTGGTGGTCCAGCCAGGCCTGTGCCTTCTTCCGACGCCGGCGGCGCCAGGGCCGGACGGCGGAGTTCCACGACCGGCCGCGCGGAAGGGTCCGGATGTGCGAGGGCCGCTCACCCGGGCCGACCGCTGGGATCATCGGCTCGCAGTCGGTGCGGGTCGCGGCTACGGTGTCGGCCGCCTCGCGCGGCTATGACGGTGGGGAGGAGATAGCGGGCCGCAAGCGGCACGTGATCACGGACTCTCTCGGCCCGCGCCGGTAAAGACACTCTTCAGGGGCCGCTACGAGTCACCCTCGCCGCGAGGCACTGGCGAACGCGGCGATCAGAGCTACCGCGTTGTCGGTCGTCACCGCCTCCGCGATGGTGTCGGCCTCGTTCTCCGAGCTCTCCTCGCGGGACACCTCCCAGGCCGATCCGATCAGCCTCTTGGCCCCGGCCAGGGCATGGCTTGGTGCCCGCGCCAGCTGTGTGGCGAGCGCGGAGCCGCGTTCCCAGTGCTCTCCGTCATCGGTCACCTCGGCCACCAGGCCCCACTGCGATGCCTCGTCGGACGACAGCACCCGTCCCGTCAGAGCGAGGTGGAGTGCGCGCTGCTGTCCCACCGCGCGCGGGAGCAGGTACGACACGCCGCAGTCGGGGGTCAGACCCACTCCGGCGTAGGCCCAGAGGAACTGGGTGGAGCGAGCGGCTACCACGATGTCGGAGCTGAGTACGAGGCCCAGTCCGGCACCGGCGACCGACCCATGCACGGCGCTGATCACCGGTTTGGGAAGCGCCGACAGGTCCCGCAACGCCCGGTCGAGTTCGGTCGCCAGTGCATGCACGTACGCTGCCGGGTCGTCCGCCTCTGCCATGGAATCGAGATCCCCGCCCGAGCAGAACCGTTTGCCCTCACCGGATATCAGGACGGCGCGGATCTCGTCGGACGCGGCCCTGCGCACGGCTCCCGCGAACTCCATGGCGGTGGTGAAGTCGATCGCGTTCGAGACCGACGGACGAGCCAAAGTGATACGGGCGACCGTGCCGTCCTGCTCGTACCGGACTGCTTCGTATGTCATGGGTCCCCTTTCGTGGCCCTGGAATGGGGCTCCTGGCTGCGGGGCGGCGCATGACCGTTGCCCCTGTCGAACGTATGACCTGGCGGGTGGTGTCACAGGGCCGGAGGGCACCGACTGACCGCTGTTGAGAGGCCTGCCCGCCACCGGGGCCGCCCGCCCCCGGGACCGCCTGCCAAAGCGACTGGGCGCCTGGGTGGCTCGCGCGGCACTGGCTCACCGGGCAGCCTCTCTCGGCCCTGTGCCGGGTGATGCCGCGGGTACGCCGAGGTGCTCGGGCGCGGCGGCGGCGATGTCGAGGGTTTCCAGCACGGCTCTTCTGCCCACTCCCAGCCGAAGGGCGTTCGTCAGGTGCAGGCGAACCCCGGGCAGGTAGCGGTGGGTCGGGGTCGCGTCGGCGGCCAGGGAAACGAGTTCCTTGACCCGGCCGCGGACGTGCCCGGTCCGCCAGGGCACCGCGCAGTAGGCGAAGAACGCCTCGTACGCCTCGGGGGACATGCGCAGCAGGGCGTCCAGGTAGCCGGGGACCTCACGTTCGAAGTCGTCCCAGTACGGATCATCGCCCCGCAGACGCGCGCGCAGGGCCGCGCGGCGCTCGTCGAGCGGTCCGTCCAGGGCAGCCGCGCCCGGCTCTGTGCCCCGCGCCCGCAGCACCGCCGCCACCCGGCGGGAGCCCTCCATCAGTGAGTGCACCCCGAGTCCGGAGACCACCACGACGGTTTCGTGGATCTGTGCGGGAGTGGCGCCCGCGTCGAGCGCGTGCCGGGTGTACTCGTCGATGCCGTCCGGGTCGAGCGTCGACACCGCCGCGCGCACGGCCAGCCCGATGAGCGCCGCGTCGCACGGGCCGAGTCCGTCGCCGTCGGGTACGCCGTCCAGGAGGTCGAGCACCTCGCGGCGCACCGCTTCGACCGTGATGCGGGAACGCGTTGTGCTCGCGGTCATGTCCGCCGGGCCGTCGTTCACGGGTGTGTCAGCTCCGATTCCGTCTCGTTCAGCATGCGGCGCAGAGCCCGCTTGTCGATCTTCGTGGTGGACATCGGCCAGCCGCCGGGTTCGATGAAGCGGACAGCGCGGGGAATCTTGAAACGGGCGATACGGCCCCGGCAGAACTCCATCAGTTCCTCCGGGGTGACCGTGTACCCGTCGCGGACCTCGACGAAGGCCACCGGCACTTCGTCGAGCCGGGGATCGGGGGCGCCGACCACTTCGACGCACCGCACCGCCGGGTGCCGGGCGAGGAAGGACTCGATTTCTAGGGCGGCGACGTTCTCGCCGCCGACTTTCAGCATGTCCTTGAGCCGGCCGTGGAATGCCACCTGGCCCTGGGGAGTCCAGCTGTAGAGGTCGCCGGTGTGCAGCCAGCGGCCCTCGTCGAAGGCGGCCGCGGTCGCCTCCGGATCGTGGTAATACCCGTCGGTGACGCAGAAGCCACGGACCAGTAGCTCGCCGATCACGCCGACTTCGGCGCCCTCTCCGGTCTCCAGGTCGATAATGCGGATCTCCATTCCGGAGTAGGGTCTGCCCTGTGCCGTGGCGCGCGTTTCGATCGAGTCGGTCCGGTCGCTGAGCGCATAGATGCCGGCCGTCTCGGTCATGCCGCACGCCGCGATGAGTTCGGCCTCGGGCAGAGCGGACTGCACGCGTTCCAGAAGGACGCTGGGGCCGATCAGGAACACCGATCGCAATGCCCGGAGCTCCGTCGGGTCGAATGCGGGATGGTCGAGCAGCGGCTGAATGATTGCCGGAAACCAGGGAAAGGCGACGGTGACGCCCTCGCGGACCAGCAGATCCCGGGCCCTGCCGGGTTCGTAGTGGACATCGGTGAGAAATGTCCCGCCGCTGCCGATCGACCCGAGGAAAGGCGACAGGGCGGCGATATGGAAAAGCGGTCCGGCGGCCCAGGTGACATCGTGGTCACCGGTGCCGAGCCGGAAACGGGCCCGTTCCACCGGACCGCGGGTCATGGCCTCGTGCGACAGCAGACAGCCCTTGGGGTTCGCGGTTGTGCCGGATGTGTAGAGAAGCGCCGCGATATCGCGGACGCGGACGCGGCGCCGCAGTTCGAGAATCCTTCGCGGATCGACGTCGGCGGCGAGTCGGTCGAACGCGGCGCGGTCGAGGAATCCAGCCCGGTCCGCACCGCACAGCAGCACCGCCGCGCGCAGCCCGCGAGCCTCGGGCAGGCTCAGCCGGGTCGGGACCTTCGCGGTGGCCAGTGACGGCAGGGCTTCCTTGAGTACCGCCGCGAAGTCGACGTACTGGTCGGCACCGGCGGTGGTCAGCACGGCGACGAGATCGCTGTTGTCGATGATGTAACCGAGCTCGGTGGCCTTGTGGCGGGCGTTGAGCGGAACGACCACCCCACCGATCAGCGAGATGGCGAACAGCCCTTCGGCGAACTCGACGCCATTCGACGCGAGTAGCCCCACATGCTCTCCGGGGCGGATACCGAGCGCGACCAGTCCTCGTGCGGTCCGCTCGGCACGCTCGTACAACTCGGCGTAGGCGTACCGCACACCGGGAAGCACCAGCGCGTCGCGACCGGGGTGCCGATGGGCAGCCCGCACCAGAAGGTCGCCGACGCACAACACCTCGGTCCACCGAACATTCTCCGTCATGCCGATCTCCGCCCGTCGATGTCGCCCAAACTCAGCCTTATGCTCTGGCTGTTCTGATTCATTCCGCCCGGACCCCCGATGAACGCACTCCCGGCGGTGGTAGGCTCCGCGTTATGAGTCCGCCCGCCAAACGCACCCCGAAAACGTCGCACAGCGGTCTGAGTAAGCGTCGGCAGAGCGCTCAAGTAGAAGGCGGCGCCGCCTACTTGGCGAAACGTGGAGAATTGCTGCAAATCGCCGGTGACGTGTTCAAGGAAAAAGGTTACGAGGCTGCGACGCTCAGTGACATCGCCGCCCGTTTCGGCACCGACCGTGCGGCCATCTACTACTACTTCTCAGGCAAGGAAGAGCTGTTCCAGGAGGTCTTCCAGGCCACCGCGAAAAAGGTGCTGGACGAGAATCTCGCCGAGGCCGTCCGGATCGCGGACATGGATATGGATGCCCATCGGAAGCTGCGCCTCCTCATCGAGTTGCAGATTACTTCGTATGTGGCGAACTACCCCTATGTGTATGTCTACATCCAGGAAGACATGGGGAAGGTCGCATTCCAGTCGACGCCCTGGGCACGTGAAATGGCGCGGAAGACCCGCCGATTTGAATCGATTGTCACGGACATCATCACCTCGGGGGTGCGGGAGGGGACTTTCCGGGAGGACCTGGCCGTGCCCCTGGTGGTGAAAGCACTCTTCGGAATGGTGAACTGGACCCACCGCTGGTTCAAGCCGGGCGACCGGAAATATTCGCTGGAGCAGACCGTCGAGACCTTCTCGGCCGTCTTCTTCGACGGTCTGCGGCGCGGCGAGCCGTGACCTTCCGGCCGGCTACCGGGGGAGATCGGCCGCCACCGGCTTCTGCCCCGGCCAGCGGGAACGCAGTTCGGCGGTGAGCGAGGTGGCGACGTCCTCCCACGGCCCGACATGGAGGACGGCCAGCTCGCGGCGCTTGATCTGCCACCCCGCGTCCGCACGGACATAGTCGTCCAGGTAGCGCACCGCGCCGTAGACCGTCGTCCCGCCGCGTGCCAGCTCCAGATGGGCGCCGACGACACCGTCCGCGTGGTCGTCGTCGTGGAAGGTGAGGAGCGTGAAGTTCTGGGTGTGGACCGTGACCCCCATGGTGGCCCGGTCCTCCTTGATGAAGCGCACGATCGACTCGCGGTCCGAGCCGCCCGAGAAGCCGCCGCCCATGAGGAATTCGGCATCCGGCGCGAATGTCGATCCGAGGGTCTCCAGGTCGTTGTCGTCGGCCGCGAGGAAGTAGCGGATCACCAGGTCCTCGATGGCGGCACGGTCCTCCAGCCTGCGGATGCGGGATTCCAGATCACTCATCTCCACACCTTTCGTGAGCGGTTCCATGACGGTCAGCGGCCCTGCCACCGGGGAGCGCGCCGATCGGCGAAGGCGGCACGGCCTTCCAGGCGGTCCTTGGTGGAGGCATAGGCCTCGATGGGTTCGTAGCGGGTCGCCAGGGCGACCTCCAGCGGCCAGCCCACCCGGGAGAGGACCGCTTCCTTCGCTGCCTGCACTGCCAGCGGCGAGGCGGCCGCGATCTTCTGGGCCCAGCGGTCGGCGGCTTCCATGAGGTCCGGGTAGCCGACGACCTCGTTGACCAGACCGTAGCGTTCGGCCGCCGCGGCCGGGATGCGCTCGCCGGTGAGGATCATGGCCAGGGCGATGTGGTGGGGAAGCTGACGGATGGCCCGGTGCATGATGCCGGCTTCGCCGATGATGCCTACCTTGGTCTCCGGCATGCCGAACTGGGCCGTGTCGGCCGCGACGATAACGTCCGCGCACATGGCCAGTTCGAACCCACCGCCGATGACGTAGCCCTGCACGGCTGCGACCAGCGGCTTGCGCAGCATCAGCAGCGGACCGCCGACGCCGGTGAGGCCCCCGCCGAGGGCCATGCGCCGGCTCGGGCCCTCGGCGGCCCCGCTGACGTCCCCGCCGGCGCAGAACGCCTTCTCGCCGGTGGCGGACAGGACCGCGACCCAGATGTCAGGATCGTCGTTGATCTCCGTCCAGGCGTCGAACAGCGCGTCGTCCATCTGCGGGGTGATCGCGTTGAGTGCCTCGGGACGGTCCAGGACCACCCGCGCGACATGGCCGTCCTTCACGAACTCGACTCCGGAACTCACGGTGCGTCCTTTCCGATGGGTTCGGGTGTGGCCTCGGGATCGCGCCGGAAGGAGGCGATGGCCTCCTTGAGTCCGACCTCGCCGATCCAGGCGCGCATCTGGGCCACCGACGGGGACAGGTGCAGCAGGGCGTCCATCTCGGGGACGCCGGCCGCGGCGGTGCGTACGCCCATGGCCTCCATGGCGCGGTTGACCGAGAGCTTCTTGACGCGCAGCACGTCCGAGGGGATGCGCGCGATACGGGCGGCCATCGTCTCCACGGTCGGGATCAACTCCTCCTCGGGCACCGCGTGGTTGGCCCATCCCCAGGTGACCGCCGTCCTTCCGTCGATCGTGTTGCCGGGGACGAAGGCCAGTTCCTTGGCGCGTTTGGGGCCGACGAGCGGTGCCCACAGCGGGGCGATGTAGCCGCCGCCCAGCGGGAGCGCGGGCTCGCCGATGCGGGCGTCCTCGGTGACGACGGTGATGTCGGTGAACACGCACAGCTGGGTCGCGCCGGCCAGGCAGTAGCCGTGCACCGCGGCGATCACCGGCTTCGGGTGATCCCAGATCGCCAGGTAGCGGTTGACGTTGTGCGCCAGCCGTTCGCGGTCGGCGACCGGGTCCGGCGCGGCCACGGTCCTGCCGACCTGGTCGATGTCGTACCCGGAGCAGAACCCCCTGCCCGCGCCGCGGATGGCGAGGACCGGGCCACCGGTGCGGGCCAGTCTGTCCAGGGCGTCGGAGAACTCGTCCAGCATCTCGTTCGACAGCGCGTTGGCCTTCTCGGGCCGGTCGAGAACGATCCAGCTCACCGGGCCGCGGTGCTCGACCCGGATGTTGCGGTAGCCCGGCACGCCGCCCGCGCCGCCCGCGCCGCCCCCGCCGGACGCGGGAGGCCCCGTGCCGCCCGGCTCCGACGAGGCCGTCACGAGACCGCCCGGCCGATCGGGATCTGCCTCTTGACGTGGAAGTCCACCACGCCGGACGCCCGCAGCTCGCGCCTGGCGAAGCGCCAGCCCTTCTCCGTACGGACCAACTCGTCGTGGTACTGGCCGAAGAAGTGCCCGTCCGGGCGGTCCTTGGTGTACCTGTGCCAGGCGTGGAGCACCGACCGCACGGTCGCGGTGGTCCGGTCCGGGTCGAAGTCGACCACGATGTTCGACACATGGTGGCTGGTCGCGGCGAAGAAGCTGCCGATCCCGCTCAGGGTTTCGCGGTACGCGGCACGCCCCTCGGCACCGAAGCCCGGTCCGTAGGAGACGTAGCAGTCCTCGGTGAACAGGGCCGCGATCTCGTCCGGATGGTTCATGTCGAGGTGGTACGCGTAGTCGAACAGCAGCCGGTGGATCTTCTCCGTCTCCACCAGATCGGCCAGCGCGGCCGTCGCCTCGTCCTGTTGCGTCATCTGCGTCATCCTCTGCGTCATCCTCCAGATCGCCCGGGTGCTCTCGCACGGGCGGGTCGGGTCGGAGTGTCGGAGTGAGGGAGTCGTGGGGGAGGACCATGAGCCGCCTGACGGGTCCCGGCTCGTCCTCGGTCGCTCTGTCGCCGCCTTGCCGGAACGGCGTGCCGTGGATGCTATCTACGTCCATGTAAACGGTCAACGCTTTCGACGCACTGCTTGAGAAGCCTGTGAGCTGCGGTGGAGCATCTTCAAGATCAATTTACGAGAGTGTTGACGGTTTACGTTGGCGTAGATAGCTTGGCGATACCGCACACAGTCGGCGTTGCCTGTAGCCACCGACTCCTTCACTCGAATCCCGCGGAACGCCAGGAACCCTCCACGTGGGCCGGCGGGTGGCGAAGGGCCTGCGGAGTACCCACCTCACAGAAGAGGGGCACAGGGTGGATCTGGAACCCAACACCGGAAACCCGGAGCTGCTGAAGCGCGCTTACGGGTGCTTCCCCAGCGGTGTCACGGCCATCTGCGCGATGGAGGGTGACAAGCCGGTCGGTATCGCGGCGAGTTCGTTCACCTCGGTCTCCCTGGAGCCCAGCCTGGCGGCGGTGTGCGTGCAGAACACCTCGACCACCTGGCCGCGACTGCGCGGGCTGCGCCGACTCGGCGTCAGCATGCTCGCCCAGGACCAGAACGAGACCTGCCGCACCCTCGCCCAGAAGACCGGGGACCGGTTCGCGCGGGTCGAGTGGAGCAGCAACACCGACGGTGCGGTGTTTGTCCACGGCGCGGTGGCCTGGTTCGACTGCACCATCCACCAGGAGTTTCCGGCCGGGGACCACGCGATCGTCCTGCTGGCCATCCACGCCCTGCGCGCCGAGCCCGAGCGCGCGCCGCTGGTCTTCCACGGCAGCCGCTTCCGGCAGCTCGTCGCCGTGTGAGCCCGGGTGGACGCCATCGCCCGCCACGAGAGACACAAGGAGACGGACCGGTGAAATTCCACCTCATGCAGACCGGTGTGATCGGTCGGCGCCACGAACTCGAGCAGGGCATGGCGGGGCAGCGCCCTGACCTGTACCAGCGGTACCTCGAAGAGGTGAAGGGCTATGTCCGGCTCGCCGACGAACTGGGCTACGCCAGCTACTGCTCGCCCGAGCATCACCTGCAGATCGAAGGCTTCGAGATCACCAACCACCCTGGTATGTGGGGGCTGTTCGTCGGGTCGCACGCCAAGCGCATGAGCGCCGGGATCCTGGGATACGTCCTGCCCACGCACAACCCGGTCCGGGTCGCCGAGGAGATCGCGACGCTCGACCACATCCTCCAGGGGCGGCTCATCGTAGGCTTCACCCGCGGCTACCACGCGCGCTGGGTGGACTCCTACGCCGCGATCCGCGGCATCGGCGCGACCAACGTCCAGCACGCCAAGGCCCGCGACGACCAGGACGCCACCAACCGCGAGATCTTCGAGGAGTCCGTCCAGGTACTGAAGAAGGCGTGGGAGAACGAACTCTTCAGCCACAAGGGCAAGTACTGGCAGTTTCCCCCGGAGGGCGGCTCGGCCGGCCACCCCGGGTACAGGGAATTCGGCAGAGGCATGGACGAGAACGGCATGGTCCAGGAAATCGGAATCGCCCCGCGCCCCTTCCAGAACCCGCACCCAAAGGTCTACGGTGCCTTCGCCTACAGCATGCGAACCGTTGACATGTGGGCCCGCGAGGGCGGAAAGCAAGTTGTTTTCGCCACAGATCTCGACTTCTGCGAGGCGCTGTGGAAGCGTTACTCCGAGACGGCGAAGAAGGCCGGGCGCGACGTGCCCCGCGAGGAAATCGGGGCCTGGGGCGGCTTTCTCATCCTGACCGATGACAAGGAGCAGGCCGCCCAACTGGAGGCCGAGCACCGGTGGTTCTGGGACAAGTGGTTCATCCCCCACGGTCAGCAGTTCCCCAATGTGCTCATCGGCACCGCGGATGACATCTCCCGGCAGATCGAGCAGGCCCACGACCGCCTGGGATTCAACGAGTGCTTCCTCATGTTCGGCCAGGGACATCTGGAACCGGGCCGCAACAACGACGAACTGATCCGGTTCGCCGAGGAAGTCGCCCCTCGATTCTCCAGCAAGGACAGCGAAGGAACGCTGGTCTAGCGGAAAGAGCGTCCGCCCATGGGCGGAAACGTGACTCTTCCGCGTGCAGGACAACTGTGGTCAAGCGCAGAACCACGCCTTGGACGAGGCCGGGTTCGCGGGTTCAAAGGAGAGCAGCAGACCATGAAGAGCGGCATCTTCAACGTTCCGTATATGCGCCCCGAGCGCACGCCCCGCGAGGTATTCGACTACTCGGTCCTCATGGCACGGGAGGCCGACCAAGCCGGCTTCACCGATTTCATGATAGGTGAGCACGCCACCCAGGGCTGGGAGAGCGTGCCGAACCCGGAAATCATCATCGGCGCCTGCGCCCGGGAGACCGAGCAAATTCGCTTCGCCCCGATGGCGCATCTCCTGGGACTGCATCAGCCCGGTTCCCTGGCCATCCAGGTCGGCTGGCTCTCGCGGGTCCTGAAGGGCCGTTACTTCCTCGGGATAGGTCCCGGAGCCTATCCGCGCGACGCCATCATCCGGGGGCAGGCGGCCGACCTGTCCGAGGCGCGTCCCCGCCGGGACGAGGCGTTGGAGATCATGCGCAAGGTCTGGAAGCGCGAGCCGTTCCACTATGAGGGCCGGTTCTTTACCGGCGGCTTCCCCGAGGAGGAGCCCTCGGCCGAGGACGGCCACCAGGAGCACGTCATGCCGGACTTCTCCCCCTGGGGCGGATCGGAGGCCCTGGAGATCGCGGTGACAGCGCTGTCGCACAACTCGTCGTCGATGCGCTATGCCGGGGAGAACGGCTTCTCGCCCATCTCGTTCTTCGGGGGCGTCGACGTGGCCCGCTCGCACTGGGACACGTACGCCGAGGGCACGGCGGCAAACGGGCACCCGCTGGACCGGGATCGGTTCCGCATCTGCCGGGACATCTTTGTCGCGGACACCGACAAGGAGGCCAGGAAGCGTGCCATCAACGGCGGCCTCGGCCACTGCTGGGAGAAATACCTCGTGCCGATCTACCAGCGGTTCGGGATTCTCCAGGGGTACATCGACGACTCGGGCACCGGTATCGACGTGTCGGACGTCGACATGGACTTCATCGCTGAGCACGTGTGGCTGTGCGGGTCTCCCGAGACGGTCATCCGCAAGACCGAGGAGATGAACGAGCGGATCGGCGGCTTCGGCGAGATCGTCCTGAACACCCAGGACTACATCGACGATCCGAAGCCGTGGATCGAGTCCATGCACCGGATCGCCAAGGAGGTCGTGCCCTGCGTCCGGCCCGTCGGTACGGCAGCCACGGCCTGACGTCATCACCGGCCGGCGCATCGTCGTCGACAGCGGCATCACCCATGTCGCCAACCGCCACACGGGTGATGCCGCCCGCAAGGGGTTCTCGGCGTCCGCCCCCCGCTTCAGAGGGATCGCTTCTGAGCGATGACGAACGATGAGGACACGGCGATGAGGACACGGCTAAGAGGACACGACGATGAGGACACGCAACCAGCGTGAGGAGACGGAAGAGCACATGCAGCTCGCAGGCAAACGCATCATCGTGACCGGCGGTGCACAGGGCATCGGGGAAGCCGTGGTCCGCGCCTACGCGGCCGAGGGCGCCACCGTGACGTCCCTCGACATCAACGAGGAAACCGGCCTCAGGGTGGCCGAAGAAGCCGCCAAGGCCGGTCCCGGATCGGTCACCTTCGCACGTGCCGACGTCGGCGTCCGCGAGGAGGTGAACTCCGCCTTCGCCCAGGCGGCCGCCCGCATGGGCGGGCTCGACGTCCTCGTCAATGTCGCGGGCATCCAGCGCCACGCCCCCGCCCATGACGTTCCGCAGGACCTGCTGGAGACCATCTTCCGCATCAACTTCTTCGGCACCGTTCACACCAACGCGGCGGCCTTCTCCCTGATGAAGGAGACCGGCTCGGGCGCGATCATCAACTTCGGCTCGGAATCGGGCCTGACCGCGGAGCGGAACAACGCCGTCTACGGCGCCACCAAGGCCGCGGTCCACACCTGGACCCGCAGCGTCGCCCGCGACTGGGGCCCCGCTGGAATCCGGGTCAACGCCGTCCTTCCGTATGTGGTCACCCCCATGTACGAGAAGTTCCGCGAAGCGCTCTCGCCCGAGGCGCTTGCCGCGCACGACAAGGAGACGGCCGAGCAGATCCCGCTCGGAGGCAGGTTCGGCGACCCGGCGAAGGACCTGGCGCCCGTCTTGGTCTTCCTCGCCGGCGATGCGTCCCATTTCATCACCGGTCAGCTCATCCCGGTGGACGGCGGTCTGATCTCGGTCCGCTGAGTTCTGTGAGTGCGGCTGCACGGCGGTTCACCGACGTGGTCCCTGCCGGTCGAGCCACCCCTGGAGCACGTCGCACAGTGGCGCGAGATCCGCGTCAAGTTCGAGCAGCAGTTCGGAGGCAGGCTTCGAGGAGGTCTGCCAGCCGCGGAGGGTGGCGAGGTAAGCGGCCTGGACAGCGCCACCGATGCTCGCCGGCACCAGGCCGCGCTCGCTCACGCCCAGACGCCCGGCCACGTATTCGCTGACCGCATCGGCCCAACTGGTCCACTGGGTCGACCCCTCGGGCCTGAGCTCGAGGGAGCTGTCGAGAATGATGAAGCGTTTCATCCAGATTCCACGCTCGTCGATGGAAGCACGCAAGGCGTCCACGACACATGTCCGGACCACTGTCATGGCCGGCTGGGACGAGTCCGCCTCCGCCAGCAGTCGGCGCAGGTGGCGCGTGTGCGTGTCGAAGGCGTACCAGATGATCTCCGACTTCGACGCGAAGTAGCGGAAGAACGTCGTCTTGCTGACGCCGCAGGCCTCGATGATCGTCGCGAGGCTGGTCCCGGAGTAGCCGTGTTCCAGGAAGAGTTCGATCGCCACCGCCTCGACCTTCTCACGCGAGGACAGCGGCGGTCGTCCCCGGGGTCGCCTGGCTTGGGTCATGTCAGCGCGTCCTCACCACTCGGATGAATTTCGGAACCAAGTACTATTATTGTCTGACCAGGGTGGACGGCTCGGGTGCCGCGGCCGGGCCCGGCAGTCTTCCGCCGTCCAAGGAGGTACGCGGGAATGGCACAGGAACTCACCGGCAAGGTCGCCGTCGTCACCGGAGGGGTGAGCGGCATCGGCCGTGGCATCGTGGACGTCTTCCTGGAGGAGGGCGCCCGGATCGTCGTCGGCGACATCGACGACGAGGCCGGTCACGCCCTGCACAAGGAACTCGGTGACGACGTCACCTTCCAGCACACCGACGTCACGGTGGCGGCCGACGTGGAGGCGCTCATCGCCCGCGCCGTGAGCCAGTACGGCGGGCTGAATGTCATGGTGAACAACGCCGGAGCCCTCGGTGAGCAGAGCGGGCTCCTCGACCTCGACCCCGACGGCTTCACCCGGACCACCGACCTTCTGCTCCGTTCGGTGGTCCTGGGCCACACGTACGCAGGCCGCCGGATGAAGGAGCAGGGCACCGGAGGCAGCATCGTCTCCATGTCGAGCATCGCCGGTATCCAGGCCGGCCTGTCCTCGGTGTCGTACGACGCGGCCAAGGCCGGAGTGCTTCAGGTCGCCCGGACCGCCACTCACGAACTGGCCCCCTACAAGATCCGCTCCAACGTCATCATGCCGGGCCTCATCCTCACACCGATCATGGCGAAGGGGACCGACCTCGATCCCTCGCAGTACCCGGCGTTCGTCGAAGCACTCAAGGAGCCGCTCGGGGAACTGCACCCGATCGGCCGCGGTGGTCTGCCCCGCGACCTCGCCAACGCCGCCCTGTTCTTCGCCAGCGACCGCTCCGCGTTCATCACCGGCCAGCACATCGCCGTCGACGGCGGCATCACCTCCGTCTCCCACCTCGACATGGGCGCCGTCGTCGGGAAGGCGTTCACCGCCATGGGTGTCACCGGCGTCGACCCCAACTTCTCCGCCGCCGCCAAGCACGACTCCGCGTAACCGGAACGAGCGGCCGGAGATCAGCACAAGGTTCACCGGTCCTCGGTGGTCGAACCGTCACCGAGGACCGGTGGACGAGAAAGGAACGCATATGAAGGCGTGGCAGTTCACGGCGGTCGGGAAGCCCCTCACCTGCAACGACATCCCGGAACCCGAAGCGGGCACGGGGGAGATCGTGATCGATGTGAAGGCGGTCGGTCTGTGCCACAGTGACGTCGGATTCCTCGACGGCACTTTGGCCTCTCTGCTCCCCTTCCGCCCGATCACCCTCGGGCACGAGATCGCGGGCGTCGTCGCTTCCACCGGACCCGGTGCCCGTCGCTTCTCCGTCGGCGACAGAGTCGCCGTGCCCGCCGCGATCGAAGGCCCGGGCACCTCGTCGAACGGCGGCTTCCAGCCCAAGGTCGCGGTACGCGAGAACCTGGCGATCCCGCTGCCTGACGGCATCGCGTGGGATCAGGCGGCCGCCGCGACCGACGCGGGGCTCACCTCCTACCACGCCATGATCGTGCAGGGAGCTGTGACGGCCGGCACCAAGGTGGGTGTCATCGGATTCGGCGGGCTGGGCTCGCTGGGTGCTCAGATTGCCCTCGCCGTCGGTGCCGAAGTCTTCGTAGTCGAGAAGAACGAGAAGGTGCACGCGTTCGCCCGCGACCTCGGTGTCACGGACGTCGCGGCGGACATGGCCGCATTCGCCGACAAGAAGCTCGACGTCATCGTGGACTTCGCCGGATTCGGCACCACGACCAACGCGGCGGTGGAAGCCGTACGGCGCGACGGACGCGTCGTGCTGGTGGGTCTGGGCGTCGGCGAAGGGACCATCAACCTTCAGGCACTTACCCTCAACCAGGTCATGCTCATCGGTTCCCAGGCGGGTACTCCCGAGGACTGCCAAGCGGTCCTCCAGCTCATCGCCGACGGCAAGGTCACGTCCCGCATCACTCACATCGGCTTCGACCAGATCGGCGACGGCATCGGCAAGCTCGAACGCGGAGAGGTCATCGGCCGACTCGTCGTCCTGTACGACTGAGCCCCACACGCTCCCTTCTCAACCTTCAGGTGACCGGTGACCTAAGCGCTTCGCTCCCGGAGTCAACGGTTGAGGTTGCCGACGCGGCGCGGACTGGGCGGAGGGCATCGGCGAGGTCCTGGGGCCGGTGTTCCGGTTCGGACTGGTAGATCTCCACGTGAAGGACCTGGCGCATCGTGTAGCCAGCCACGGCATCCAAGAGCGGCTGGATGGACGCGCGATGATCACGGTAGGGGCTCCCGCCGCAGTAAATCCGACATTTACCGCGACAGATGAAGCCTGGTCGAAGACAGTCCTTCACTGACAGCGTGACATTGACAGCATCACACTGTGCTTCGAGGCTGGCGGCCCCGCCAAAGCGGCGCGGACGGCAAACCGTTGCTGACGTTCCGGCGGGCTGCCGGGCGGGGTCCTCCGCCACCGGGAGGCGATGGGCGCGGCGCTGACAGCGGCTAGAATGGTCGATTACGCCACCCAGTGGTGGCACCGCTCGTACGCCGCCGTCCACAGGCCCATGAACAGAGAGGGTGCGGCATGACGGGCAGCAGTCCTGTGATCAGCTCGGACGACCGCTGGGCCGGCACCCCCGTCGTGGCCGAGGCCCTGCGGATCACCGGCCGCAATCGGCGCCCCGTGTTCGGCTCCGCCGCCCTGGCCGGCGCGGCGGCGCTGCTTGTCGGAGGGGCGATCGTGGCAGGCGCGTTCGCCGCGTCGTGGGGCCTCTTCCTGGAAGCCAGAAGAGCCGCGGAGCTCGCCATTGAATACGAGGACTCCTACGTCGCGTACGCCGACCAGTGGGACAGCCTCGTCAAGGTCGCGTTCTGCGTGTACCCGCTGCTGCTCCTCGTCGCCATGGTCTCGATCGCCTGGCTGCTCACCGCCCAGGCCGTCACCGTCGCGTACGCGCGGGAACGCGCGGCGGCGGGCACAGGCGCTGCCACGGCCCCCGGTGCTCTCACCCTCCGCGCGCTGTGGCGCCGCTCCCGTCCGCACCTCGGGGCCGCCCTCCGCGTCCAGTTGCTGACCCTGGTGTGCGCCCTCGTCCCGGGACTGGCGGGCCTGCTCGTCCTGGTTGTCGTCGAGTTGGAGATGGTGCCCGGGGTCGTGTGGCCCACGTACCACGATCCCGCGACCGTGCAGTTCATCCTGGTGGGCCGGATCCTGCCCGTCGTGATCTGGGCGCTCGGGTTCGTCCTCCTCACCCGCTTCTCACTGGCCACCACCGTACGGGTGGCGGACAACTCCTCGGCGACGGCAGCGATGCGCCGTTCCTGGACGTTGACCCGTACGGCACGTCTGCGCACCACCGGGATCTGTCTGCTGAGTGCGCTCGCGGTCGCCGTCGCCTTCATGGTGCTGAAGTGGCTCGGGACGTACGTGGCGCACTGGGCGGGGCTGCTCATGCTGGCCACCACCGGGGACAACGTGTGGGTCACCGGCGTCCTCGTCATCATCACCCCGGTTGCGGTAGCGCTCGTGCTCCTGCCCTTGGCGCTGGCGCCGATGGGCGTCCTGCTCGCATGCCAGCGCGAGCGGCTCGACGGCGGCACGGGAAAGGCCCCGGTGCCGTCCGGTGCCCCGATCGGGTAAAGCCTCGGCTCGGCCGGCTCGATGTCTTCGTGCCGCAGGCCCAGGGCCTCGCCGATCCGCCCCCCGGTGTCCGGCAGCAGCGCGAACAGCAGCCGGTCCCGCAACCGGGCAAGGACGGCAGTCAAGCATGGAGAACCGCACCCGGATCACGGGCAGTCCCTGCTGGGAGAGCCGGTCGCTCCATGTGGGTGTTCGTGGCGCCGCCGGGACAGGTGACCTTCTTTTCTGCCCGGTCGATGCTGAACGCCTCCTGGTCGTAGCCGCCTCCCGTGCCGACCTGTGTGCTGGTGCTCGCCGCGACCGCCCCGTGCAGGGCGATGCCGTACTCGGTGCGGGCGGCCACGATCTGAGCGGCGCCTGGATATCCGGCGTCCACCCAGTGCCCTCCGGGCAGGCAGTCACGTGCGGTCAGGTGGGCGTGCACGACAGCGGCGATCCGGTCATCGGGGAGGTGGAGGCGGTGGTAAACGCACAACCCCCTGGACGCGAGAAAGCCCCCGCCGCACGAAGGCGGCGGGGGCTCAGGCTGGCCGGTTAGGCGTCTTCGTTTGGTTCCGCGTCCCGAGGCACCCCATGTCGGTTCGGGAACTGGGAGCGCGGAGTGGTGCTCAAGGACGCAGGGTGGCCTGTCAACCGGAGTTATCGCTCACCGGCCACGCAGACCACGTTCTGGTTGGAGAGCAGGTTGATAGGAATGGCCAGTAGGGCGACGGTGTTGCCACAGAACTGGTTGTTGTCGTCGGCCAGCGCCGTGCCTGCCGTGCCTGTGAAGGCCGCTATGGTCAGCGCCGTGGCGGCCACGATGGTGCGGATGCGCATGTCAAACCCTTCTCTTATGAGGGATCACCTGTCGTGCTCCCATTAAGAGAAGGGGAAACCGCGATCAACATGGCGGCCACCTGGCGTCGGCTGAGCGGCGGCCCGGGATCACGCGAACGGTGCTCTGACCGCCCCCAGACCGCCGAATGGGTGAACGATCGCGGGCATCTTCCCCTGATCCGTCCGATAATCCAAACGAAACCGCCTAAGCTTGGCGTTTATCGTCTGCAGTCGAACATGGTCTCGAACTTGCTGACTTTTTTCGCTGAGTGCCTGACGTGAGAGCGGCCTTCGCCTGATCCCGTGCTCCGTCACAGAGGCACTTGACCAGCACGACACGCTGGTCGAGTTGTCCCTGGCGCCTGAGCATCAGTGTGGACATGGTGCGTTGTATGGCGGGCTGAACCGCGGGCATATGGATCTGTCTCGGCTGCGCAGGGCCATGGCGGGGCTGCCGCTTCCCCGAACGGCAGAAGGGCGGCTGGTCCTGGCGATTGATGTCAGCAACTGGCTGCGACCGGACGCAAATACCAGCCCGGACCGGCTGTTCTGTCACACATATGGTCGGGGCAGGGGCTCGGCCCAGATGATCCCCGGATGGCCCTATTCCTTCGTCGCCGCCCTGGAGAAGGGCGGACGTCGTGGACTGCCATGCTGGACGTGGTCCGGCTGTGTCCGTGGGACGACGCGATCGCCGTCACCGCCGCCCAGATCCCGGAAGTGTTCCAGCGCCTGTATGTGGCATGCCAGTGGCAGATCGGTGACCCGCCCCGTCCTGGTCATCGTCGATGCCGGCTATGACGTGACCCGCCTTGCTTTCCTGCTCGCGGACCTGCCCGTTGAACTGCTGGGCCGGATGCGTTCCGATCGCGTCCTGTACTTCCCACCCCCGCCGCAGCCGGCGGGCAAACGCGGGCGCAAGCCCAAGCGCGGTTCGGAGTTCGCGTTCGGGGTTGCGGCCACTTGGCCGGTCCCGTCCGTCACCACGGTGACCGACACCACCCACTACGGGAAGGCCGTCGCCACTGCCTGGGACCGCCTGCACCCGCTGCTGGTCCGGCGCTCGGCCTGGGGCCGACCACCCCGAAGGAGAGCTGCCGGTCATCGAAGGCACCGTCATCCGTCTGCAAGTCGACCACCTCCGTGGAGACCCCAGCCCCAGGCCGATCTGGCTGTGGTGGTCAGCCACTGCCGCTACTGCTGCGGATGTGGACCGGCTCTGGCAGGCGTTTCTGCGAAGATTCGATCTGGAGCACACCTTCAGGATGTTCAAGAGACGTTAGGGTGGACCGCTCCCAGGCTCCGCGAGCCGGTCGCCGCCGATCGCTGGACCTGGCTCGTCATTGCCTCACACACTCAACTCCGGCCTGCCTGGCCCCTCGCAGAAGATCTCCGCAAACCCTGGGAACGGCCCGCACGCCAAGAGCGCCTCACACCCGCACGCGTCCGTCGAGGATTTCGCCGCTTCCACGGGAATATAGATCGCGATCCTGTTGGAGGGCTCTCGTCCGGAATGCTGGTCAATATTCGATCGCGCGGGACGGAGGTGTGTTGCCAGTCTGCAGCCATGGATTACGCGGAAGTGCTGCTCATCGGAGGGCGGGCCGGGGTTGGCAAGACGACGGTGGGGTGGGAGGTTTCGGCGTTGCTGCGTGGTGCGGCGGTCCCTCACGCGGTCATCGACGGTGACTTCATGGGGCAGGTGCATCCGGCTCCGGAGGGAGATCCACACCGTGCGGAGATCACTGAACGCAATCTGACTGCAGTGTGGACGAACTACGCCCAGCGCGGTTACCGGCGTCTGATCTACACGAACACGCTGAGCGTGGTGCCCGAGGCAACTGGCATGTTCGAACGGGCCATGGGCAGCCGGGTGCGGATCGTGCGAGTTCTCCTCACGGCCACCGATGCCACCACGCGGGCACGGCTGGAGCGCCGGGAACTGGGCTCGGAGCTGGAGACAGAATGGGCGAGCAGCACACGTAAGGCGCGATTGCTGGACCAGCGGATTCCTCCGGATGCGATGAGAGTCGCGACGGACGGGCGGACTGTCGCAGACATCGCGCGCGAGGTGGTGGCCGCCACCGGCTGGGCCGGGCAGCACCCCTCGACCAGGCCGTGATCGTGTCGGTGGACCGGTCCGGAGGCGGCTTCGGTACCGCTGATCATCGGTGTGTGAAGACAGAAGATCAGACGGTGGCCGCAGGTCACAGCATAGATGCTGCCCGTTGGCAGGAAGCCTGCGCAGCTGTGGTATTCCTGCGACAGCGGCTGCGCCTCCCCCTCCGCACCCGGGCTGCGCGTTGATTGCGGGGGCTCAAGACTGACCTGCGTGCTTGTCGTGCTTGAGGCGGCCGAATGCGAGACCCTTCGGCTGGCCGGACGGTAGTGTCCGTATGTGCGTTGATCTTCCGGGCGGCGGCCAAGCGCCGCCGCAGACGGTGCGTGTGGCCCCGATGCGCTCGGGGCCGCCCAGCTGGTGTACCCGTCATCACAACACCGGAGATCATCAATGACTGCTCAGAAGCCCATCACCTACGACGCGTTTGTCGAACTCGCCACCGCTGATTCAGCTGTCGTCGGCCTTGTCCTCAAGGGTTCCCGGGCCCACGAGGGCATGACCACCGAGCACTCCGACCACGACCTGTACGTCGTTCTCAACGATGGCGCGACGACGGCCCTCACCCGGTTCTCAGGTCACCGCACCCCAGAACTCGACCTCGTCATCCTCTCACTTGACGAGTTCCGCGCCGCCGGAATGCCCCGCTTCGAGCGTTACGCCCTCGCCCGTGCCCGGATCGTGCTCGACCGGCTCGACGGAGGTCTCGCCCAGGTCCTGGCCAGCAAGGCACAGCTCGACGCCGATGAAGCCTTCCAAGAGGCGGGCGAATGGCTCGATGCCTACGCCAACTCCCTCTACCGCTCGGTCAAGAACGACCGCGACGGACATGCGCGCTCGGCCCGACTCGACGCCGCCGACAGCATCCGGTTTCTGCTGGAGTTGCTGTTCGCTCTCGACCGTCGTCCCCGCCCCTACAACAAGTATCTGGAATGGGAGCTTGCCCGATTCCCGCTGCCCGGGTGGGACACCGCCATGCTGCTCGACGCCGCGGACCGCATCTCAGGAACAGCCGACGTGTCCACACAGCGTCGTCTCTTCGCCCAGGTCGAGGCAGTGGCCCGGCGGGCCGGGCACGGCACGGTGCTGGACGCATGGGGTGAGGACTTGGACCTGATGCGACCGCAGTAGGAGCGCGCCACGGTCGTACTCGGGCAGGGTCGCCTTGCTGCGTGGTATTCGCTTCACCTCGCGGCAGCGCCGCTTCCTGGCGCGCGGCACGTCGGTCGGACCGGTCGGCCTGGATCTGGGGCTAGACGGTGATCTGCGGGGCGCCGGAGTGGATGGTGGTGAACACCCGTGGGCGCAGGTTTAGTCCGCGCAGGGCGAAGGCGCTGGTGAACGTCCAGGCGAGGACAGCGATGGCGGTGGCGACGGTGCGCGAGGTGTCTGGGGTGGCCGACTGGTGAAGAGGCGGTGTTCTAACCCTGCACTATTCAGTCGGGTCAGCAGGCGACACCCAAGTCGTGCTCGGTGACGCCACCGCGAAGGTCTCCGCCGCGTGGCCCGGGGTGAGTGCTCGTCTGCCGGCTTCATCCTGCTCGGGCCGACCCCGCAGCAGGCGACAGGCACCGGGGTGGATGAACTGGTGGGCAAGCGGGTGTGCGCACTGATGGGCCGCTGGAGGGACGCAGGGCGGAGCTGACGGTGGCCGGCCGCCGTCCCGCTGGAGCCGCCGCGTCCTGACGCCTGCGGGCGGCGCGCACACCCTTGGCGTGTAATTCCCCATCGACGTCGCGCACTTGGACCGCAGCCTGCGTCCTGTCGGTACGCACGATGCCCCGGGCCGCCTGAGCCTCACGCGCCCGCGCGCCCGGCACATCCCGGAGGCGGGGGCCGGGGCGACGGCGGACTGTGGGCTGCGGCCGGGGGCGCAGGTCGCGGTCGTCGAGGTTACGAACCCTCCGTGAATGCGGTGGCGTGGTCGGCGGCCCACTGGCGAAGGGTTCGCGGCGCCGTCCCGAGGATGTCGGCCACTGCAGTGGTGATGTACGCGGGCTGTCCGACCGCCGCGCCCCACGCGGCGAGCAGCATGTCGACGACCGAGCTGGGCACCGTGCCCTCCGACAGGCTTCGGAACTCGTCCGGCGTCATCTCCTCGAATGCGATCCGGCGCTTCAGGGCGTCACCGATGACGTCCACCTGCGCAGCTTGGGTCAGCGATTCGGGGCCCGTAAGGACGTAATCGCCTCCGGCGTATCCGTCCTGATGGAGCGTCCGCGCCGCGACGGCTGCGACGTCGCGGTCGTCGACCGGTGCCGTCTCGGCAGCGCCGTAAGGCCACCGGACGACCTCGCCGGCCCGGATCGCGGGCGCCCACCAGGCCAGCGAGTTCGACGCGAACATCCCCGGCCGGATGATCGTCGACTCGAGTTCGGTGGCCGCGATGAGCCGCTCGATGTCGGCGTGCAGCACCGCCATGGGATTGGGCTGCTGGAAGAAGGGGTGCGGCGTCTGGTGCGGGGAGGAGAGGAAGACGACCCGCCGCACGCGGGCTGCCAGCCGCTCGACGACTGCCGCGGCGGTCTGAGGCGGGGCGGTCCAGACGAGGAAGACCGCACCGGTGCCATTCAATGCTGGGTCGAGCGACTCGGGCGCCGTGAGGTCGCCGGTGAAGACCACGACCTTCGCCGGCAGCGTCGCCGCCGCCTCGGAGCGATGAGTGAGGGCGCGGACCGGCACGCCCGCGTCGAGGAGTTGGTCGATGACGACGCGGCCGACCCGGCCCGTCGCCCCGGTTACGAGCACGGGGGGAATGTCTATCTGATTCACGCCAACCATGGAAACGTTACTCGGTTAAAAAAGCAACCTGGTTATGAATGTTACACTGGTCATATGGGCGAGCCGACGGGACTGAGGGCCCGCAAGAAGGAGCGAACGCGCGACGCCATCGGCGACGCGGCTGTCTCGCTGTTCCTGGAGCGCGGCTTCGACCGCGTCTCGGTCAACGACATCGCCGCGGCGGCCGAGATCTCCAAGCCGACCCTCTTCCGGTACTTCCCCACCAAGGAAGACCTGGTGCTGCACCGGTTTGCGGACCACCAGGGCGAGGCGGCACGCGTCGTACGTGACCGCAGGTCCGGCATCAAGCCGGTGACGGCGCTGCACCGGCACTTCCGGGCCGGCCTCGATCGGTACGACCCGGTCACCGGCCTCAACGATTATCCCGAGGTGGTGGCGTTCCATAGGCTGGTGTTCACCACACCAAGCCTGGCGGGACGGCTCACGCGGTACCAGCTCGAGGACGAGGAGGCACTGGCGGACGCCCTCGGCGAAGGCATCCAGGCACGCCTGCGAGCCGCCCAGGTACTCGCGGTCCAACGGGTGCTCGCCCGGACCAACTGGCAGAAGATCGCCGACGGTCGAACCGCCCACGACGTCCACCCCGAGGCCGTAGCCGATGCCGACCAGGCATTCAATCAATTGCAGTGACAGGCGACGTTCCCGGTCGAAGAAGGATCCGCGGCCCGGTACGCGCGTTGCCACGGGTCCGGTCAGGCCGCTTCCGTAGATGCTGGCGGCCACCGCCTCGTCGGAGACAGGTCGCCGGCATGGTCCCGGTAATGACGGAAGGTGACGGGGGCGCGGCCAGATAGCTCCCTGTCAGGTGACCGCCGGTGGGGAATCCGAACTGGCCACTGGCATCAAGAGCCTTCCGGCGGACCCGCGTCGTCGTCCGTGCAGGCAGCGGGGTAGTCCGCCCAGCTGTCCCGGGCGAACCGAGCCCATCTGTGGGCGCCTGGTAGCGCTGACGCCGAAGAGGTCACTGATCACGATGGGAGGAAGGTCGGCCACGGCTTCGAGAATGGCGGCGTTGCGCGCGCTGATGACTTCCAGGCCGTGTTCCCGCAGCTTGTTCACGATCCTCTGCGCCGTGATCGGACGGTGGGCGGGTGAGCCCGGAAGCAAGTAGGTGGGGCGGCCGTCGCCTCGGCCGCCGACCCGCTCTCTCCTGGCCCGTTGCGGGACCGGGCCAGGGCGCAGGCCGATCAGCTCAGAACACTGATCGTCCGGCACCACGACACCCGGCCCCACCAACGACAACTGTGCGACATCCCGTGAGTTCCCGTGGCCCCTGCTGGGGTCCTGAACCCTGGCCTGGGGTTTCTCTCTCGTCCGCGTGCTCGGCCAGTCAGTGACGTAACTTCAGAGTTCCTGAAGCTTCCTCATTCGATCTGATCAATCTGCGGCCTGATCGAAGGCGAGGAGGTGCATGCCATCGGCGCCGGCGCCGGCGCTGGCGGTGAACGAGTCCCGCCACTGTCGGCCGTCCTCGAAAACGCGCGGCGCCTCCCCCCGGGCGTGCGCCGAACGGACGAAGGAAGCGACCCCGGCGTACGGCGTGTCCCGGGGCATCCGAGGCCCGTACACGCTGTGATGGCGCAACGACAGCGCCGATCCGCCCGCCGCCTGATGGCGCAGCCAACATCTCCGCTGCACCGGCCGCAACTACAACCGACCTCAACACGCCCTCGGCCTCACCTGACGAAACAGGAGAGATACCGATCACGCAATGGCCCTGCACCCGGCCCGATCGTGGGCGAAGGGCTTCAATGACGCACAATGGCCTTCGCTCACGATTGGACCCCGGCGCTACGGGACGTCGACCTCGATGACCTCACCGTCCGTCGTGGCGTCGGCGGTGCCGTTTGTCAGCGAGTCGTAGCAGGCGTGGCTGCTCCAGATCGGGAGGAATGTGCCTTCGGGGACGGTCACCGTGACGTCCTTGGGGACGCCCGTAGTAAAGCCCTGGCGGCACTCCCAGCCCCGGCCGCTGCCACTGCTGCTGGACGGCACGCCGATGACGTCGGAGTCCGCAGGCCATGAGGGATCCCCGACGCCGATCGTGATCCGCAGGGTCACCGTCACGTCGGTTACCTGCGTCGCGGCCGAGGCGGCCGTTGGGGCGAGGCCGACGAGCGCCACGGTGAGAGCACCGGCGACCGCGACTTCGGCGCTGGCGCCGGCGTTTCAAGTATCTCTGCTGCAACGCCCCTGCAGCACTTCACTTTGCTTCAATTCTTTTTGATGCTGGGGAAGTTGATGTCATGTGAGCAGTGCAGGAAGTACGACGGCCTGGACCGGCGGCTTGCCATGGCGGGTGGTCGGGCCTGCGTCGCTCGCGCAGAGGCATCAGCGGTTCCGGCTTCTCAGCCACGTCGTTCAACGTCGGTGCTGCGATCCGCGGTGAAGTCACAGCTGTCCTCCATGCCGGGTTCAGGACGGTGCGCAGGCCCCGCAGGTAGGCGGCGCGGTCCTCGCTGGTGAAGTCCAGCACAGTGTCGAAGCAGCCCGTGAGGTCCGCCGGCTTCTGGGCGTCGTGGAGCAGGAAGCGCGTCACCGCGACGATGCCGATGACGGTGGCGAGTGTCCCACGCCACCGCCGATGACTCCTGGGGCCTGCCCAAGCCCGTCCTACTCGACAACGGCCTTCTCCGCCGTGACCCCGACCCTGATCTTCACCGACCCGGTCGACCCCGAGTGAAGGGGCGTCGCCATGACGCACACGCACCCCCACGGGCGCCAGGAGCCCTGGAGGAGCTGTACCGCGTTGACAGAGACAGTATGTATCGAAAAACTGCTCTTGTCGGAGAACCTGGACCGTTTGCCACCGAAGTCGGATTAAGACTCAGTGGGGGGTGTGTCCGGTGCGTTCTCCGCTCCGGCAGCCGGCGCCGCCGATGTAGTACGCGTTGAGATAGTTCGGACCTGCGCCCGGTAGCTGCGTGCGGCCGGGGCTGACACAGAGGTGGTAGTCATTCGTGCTACCGCCCCCTCTGACGTCGACGTGTACCCGGACCGTCGTCGGGCCGCAGTGGTTGTACGCGGCGAACTGGGACTCGCGGACGCTGTACCGGAAGAAGCCGCACGGGGCGAGGGAGCCCGGCGCCGCCTGACGCACTTCCGAACCGCGCTCAAACTCGGCGTGAGCCGGACTTGGGAACGCCAGCATGGCCAGCGCGGTGCTTGACGCTGCCGCAAAGACGGCTCGCAGAGGGCGGGGGGAGAGCTTCACGAACACTCCTTGGGGATGAGCCATGACGATTGACGACCAGATGATCGGCTCTGCCTGACACCACGACACCTCTTGAGCGTCGCGCCGATACTGCAATCGTAACTTCGTGTTCGCGGATCATGACTGTATGTCACCGGATTGAGTGGTGGATGAGATTGAAACAGGAATGAGGGCGGCGGATCTCGGGGTGGTCGTCTGGCTCTGCTTCGGGCGACCTGCGAAGGCGCCGACTCTGCTCGGCAAGACGGGACGACTTCGATCTGACCACCCCGACCGCTGCCCCCAAACTTGCGCTCAAGCGCCTGGCCAAGCGATACCAGCACCTCAGCGAGGAGATCGCGGAAGCGGACGCCGAGCTGCGCGCCCTCATCACCCACGCCGCACCCGGCCTGCTCGCGCTACCGGGCGTCGGGACCGAAACCGCTGGGCAACTGCTGGTCACCGCCGGGGACAACCCCGACAGGCTCGTCTCGGAGGCGTCCTTCGCCCACCTATGTGCCGCCGCACCCGTGCCGGCCTTCTCGGGCCGCACTGATCGCCATCGGCTCAACCGCGGCGGCGACCGCCAGGCCAACCGCGCGCTGCACGCCATCGTCCTGGTCCGCATGCGTCACGACCCACGCACCCGCGACTACGTCGCACGACGCACCCTCGAAGGGCTCAAGACGAAGGACATCTTCAGATGCCTCAAGCGCTTTGTCGCGCGAGAGGTCTACCGCCACCTCACCAGCGCACCATCGGCATCTCCAGCCACTTGACGATCTATAGGAGCTTCAGAGTCAAGCTGAAGGCTTGAAACAGGTGTTCAGAGCCCCTTCCTTCGGATTTAGGGTCTTGCCTCGGGGGTGGTTCGTGTGGGGGAGGAGTTCCGTGTGCTGGGCGGGATCGAGATCCAGGCCGACGGTCACCGGCTGGACCTGGGGCCCGCGCGACAGCAGCGCGTTCTGGCGGTGCTGCTGATCGAAGCCAACCAAGTGGTGACGGTGGACCAACTCACCTACCGCGTCTGGGGAGAGCGAGCTCCGCAGCGCGCCCGGTCGACGCTGTACAGCTACCTCTCCAGGCTGCGCCAGGCGTTACGGACCGCGGCCGGGGAAGCGCAGATTACGCGGCGGTCGGGAGGCTACGAGCTGTCCGTCGCCCTCTCAGCCGTCGATCTGCACCGCTTCCGGGACCTCGCCGCCAGGGCCAGAACCACCGCGTATGAGGGGGACGAGGACAATGCCGCACGCTTGTTCGACGAGGCCCTTGCGCTCTGGCGAGGCGACGTGTGCCCCGGTATGGACACCCCCTGGTTCAACGCCCAGCGCGAGACGACACGCGTGGAACGGCTCGCCGCCGTCCTGGACTGGGGCGAGATCCAACTACGCCGTGGGCTTCACGCCGAACTGCTGACCACGCTGCCCGTTCACGCCGAGAGCCATCCCTTGGACGAGCGGCTCACCGCCCAGCTGATGCTCGCTCTCTACCGTGGCGGTCGTCCCGCCGACGCCCTCAACTGCTATCAGGAGTTGCGTCGCCGTCTCGCCGACGACTTGGGCATCGACCCGGGACCACCGCTGCAGGAGCTGTACCAGCAGATCCTGGTCTCCGATCCACGGCTCGCGGCACCGGCTCGGGGCGCCAAGCCGAATCCAGCACGTACCGCCGCAGCGCGTCCCAGACAACTGCCCGCCCCGCCACCGCTGTTCACCGGGCGCGGCGATGATCTGGCTGGTCTGGACAAGCTGTTGGCTCCGCAGAGCACACCAGGCAGCGTACCCATCGCAGCGATCTGCGGCACCGGCGGCGTCGGCAAGACCTGGCTGGCCTTGCGCTGGGCCCACGACCAGCAGGAGTATTTCCCCGACGGTCAATTGTATGCCGATCTGCGTGGCTTTACCCCCTCCGGCGAACCGATGGACCCCTACGCGGTCATGCGGGGATTCCTGGAGGCCCTTGGCACCGACCCCGCGAACCTTCCCACCGCCCCGCAGTCCCAGGCCGCGCTGTACCGAAGCCTCACAGCAGGCCAGCGACTACTCATCGTGCTCGACAACGCCCGCGACAGCGACCACGTAGAACCTCTCCTGCCAGGCAGCCCCACCTGCGCGGTCCTGATCACCAGCCGTCACCAACTCCCTGGACTCGCCGCCTCCCACGGTGCCGGCCAGCTCACATTGCAGACACTCGACATCAGCGAGGCGCGCGCCCTGCTCGTCCGCCGCCTCGGTGCCGACCCGCTCGACGCGGAACCCGCCGCGGCAGCCGAGCTCCTCCAACACAGCGCCGGTCTCCCACTGGCCATCAGCGTCCTCGCTGCCCGTCTCACCACGAACCCAGTGCTCACTCTGAGCGCCCTGGCGGCCGAACTGCGCGACACCGCGACCCGGCTCGACGCCCTGGAGAGCGGCGAGGCGACCAGTGATGTCAGGACCGTCTTCGCCTCGTCCTACCTCGCCCTCGATCCTCAATCCGCTCGGCTGTTCCGACAGCTCGCCCAGGCGCCCGGCGCCGACATCGGCCTGTCCGCCGCCGCCAGCCTCACAGCCCTGCCGCTCAGCCAGCTCCGTACGCGGCTGCGCCGGCTCCAGGCCCACCACCTCATCCAGGAACACGTCCCCGGCCGCTTCACCTGCCACGACCTGTTGCGTGCATACGCCCTTGAACTCGCAGAGACCGTCGCGCCCGCCACGGAAGCGGACGCGGCGCTCACCCGTGTACTCGACCACTACGCACACACGGCGTACGCGGCTGACCGGCTTCTGCTTCCCCACCGGGATCCGCTCCGGCCGGCCACGGCGGCAGAGGGCACGCACCCCGAGGAATTCGCCACGCACGACCAGGCCATGACGTGGTTCGCGGCCGAGCACACCGTGCTCACGGCCACCGTCGACCACGCCGTATGGACCGGACGCAACACCCAGGCATGGCGGTTGGCGTGGGCAATGACCACGTTCCTGACCCGCCGAGGGCGCTGGGCCGACGTAACCGCTGTGCACACCACGGCGCTCGCCGCCGCGGTCCGCCTCGGGGATACGGCAGCCCAGGCCGATTCGCACCGCACGCTCGCCTGGGCCTACACAGAGACCGCCCGCTTCGCCGAAGCCCACCACGAACTGGCCCATGCCCTGGCCCTCTCGGAGACGAGCGGCAACCTCCTCGCGGCTGCCCACACTCACCTCGCCCTGGGCTGGCTGTACGAGCGCCAAGGCGACAAGCCCGCAGCGCTTCGCCACGACCAGAGCGCCGTCGACCTGTTCACCTCCCTCCGAAACCTCCCAGGGCAGGCCCGCGCCCTGAACGCAGTGGCCTGGGACCACGCCCAGCTCGGGGACCACACCGCCTCTGTACGTCGCTGCCAGGAGGCGCTGGCCATTCAAGAGGAACTGGGCGACGACCGAGGCCAAGCAAGCACCTGGGACACCCTCGGATACGCCTACCACCAGCTTGGCGAACACGCGAAGGCCCTCGACTGCTACGAGCGCAGCCTGAACCTCAACCGCGCACTGAGCCACCGTTACAACGAAGCCGAGACTCTGGTCCACCTCAGCCAGACCCACCGGGCGATGGGAGCCTGCCAAGAGGCCCGTGCAGCCTTACGCCAGGCCCTCGCCCTCTACCTGGACATCCAGGCCCCCGACGCGGACGTGCAGCAGGTCCGCAAACTTCTCTACGAACTCGACACCCCACCGGTTCCGGGCGGCCTGGACGACGCAGCGCCGTGAGCAGGAGTTCCATTCCCCGCGCAGCGGACCCTGATGGGGATTCTTGAAAACGGCCAGGAATGCTCCTCGCATCACTCGCTCTGGTGATCAACGAAGTGGGGAGTTTCAAGGAGCGTGGCCCGGGTCGTCGGCTTGGGTTTCCCGCTCGTGGAGTGTGCGGGCCGTGTCGAGACGTCGAGACCCCGGCTTCGTGTCGGTGGCCAATCCGGGATCCTCACGCACGGCCACACCAGCGATCAGCTGCCTGCGGAGAGGTCCCCGTCAAGGAGCCGTGCCGTGAGTTCCATGCACCGCGTCCGGGCCGCGGAGAAGCCGTAGGGCATCTTGGTTACCGCTTCGAAGGCACTCATCTGGGCGTCCTCCTCGTCGCTCGCCTCGGCGTCGTAGATCTCGAAGAGCTTCTCCTCGGCCGCGTCCAGTCCGGCCGCTTCAATGGCCTGGAGCAGGGCCGTGTGGTGGGCGCAGTGCTGCGCGGCGAGCTCCTCCACCTGCGGGTCGTGGGGGTCGACGGTGTCATCGAGGGCGGCGTCGGCCGCGTCGAGGCGGTCTGCCTCGGCCCGTAGGCCAGGATGGGTCGCCAGGGTGATGAACACGCTGGCCTGAATTGCGGCGCCCAGCGGCCCGAAGATCCGTTCCGTGACCAGCAGGGCGTCCAGGTCGGAGGGGCGCAGTGCGCCAGAAGGCAGGTGGCTGAGCCGGTCCGTGACCAACGGGGAGAGCAAGCCCAGTGGGCTGCCCACGACCCGCAGGCGCTGGACTGCCGCGCGCTGACGCTTGATGTCGGCCTCCTGGGCGGCCAGGGTCTCCTCCAGCCGGCCCAGGACGTCCTCAACGTCCCGGGCTTCGTCGAAGGCGGCCCGCATGTCGTCCAGGCTGATGCCGGCCTCGGACATCTTGCGGATCCATAGCAGGCGGATCATGTCGTCGTAGCCGTAGCGGCGGCGTCCGTCTCCGCCTCGTTCGGGCTCCGGCAGCAGACCGATCTGGTGGTAGTGACGAATGGCGCGCGGGGTGGTTCCGGCGAAGGCGGCGGCATCGCCGATCTTGACCTCGCGGGGAGGCGTGGCGGAGGGGTACATCGCAGACAGGGCCTTTCGTGCTGTGGTGCCCTCGACGACACCACATGCCGCTACGGCATGTGCAACTACACACCACCCGGACCCTGACGGGCTATCGGGCGGTCCCTCGCCATTGGTGTTCCGTCCCAGGACAGGCCCGGAATGGGTGGGGAGATCCGTCGAGCAGGTCTGATGGCACCCTGAGCAGGGGTTGCAGATTTTCAAGGAGCCCCATCAACCCAGCGCCACGACATACTCGGCGGGCTGATCACGAGTACCGCAACGCCGCCTGACAAGGATCGGCAAAACCGGCGATTGCCCAGGCCAGCGCGTATGAGGGACTTTTGGAACCCCACAGGCCGGCGGGCGGGACCGGTTACGGTGATCCGGACTCTGGTGTGGTGCCGTCCCCTGCTGTCATGATGAGCAGTTCGATCGACCATGCGAGATACGAACCGATTCGGGGAGGCGCCGTGCTGACCACGGCAGAGCAGGTCCGTGCACTCAAGGACGAGGACTTCCGGCTGGGGCTCGCGCAGGAACTCCAGTCCCACCCGGCCGGTGACCCGGCCAGCGAGGTCTACGTGTCCGCAGCGCAGGCGGCCAACACCTGCGAGTCGTACTCCAGCTGCGCGCAGATGTGTTCCTACTGACACACGTCACACAGGCCGCACCCCGCCCGGGGTGCGGCGTCCTGCGTAGGCACGTATCCGGGGGCCCTGCCGTGGTGGACACATCTCAGCCGTCCATGGACGCATCCCCGCTGCCCTTGGACACATCCCCGCTGCGCCTGGCCGCCGCCCGTGCCCTGCCGCTCAACCGCAGAGGCCGGGCTTCGGCCACCGATGCTTCCCTCGGCCCGCGCGCCGACCGTACACTGGCCCGCTGGCGGGCCCAGCGGCCCTTCGACCAGGACGGCTGGTTCGAACGCCGGCTGGCCGCCGACGCGTTGGACCCCCGCCTGCTGCGCGGGCTGCTGACCGAGCCCCCCGACGCGCTGGTCGGCCGGCTCGGCACGCCCGAACCCTGGTTGCGGCACTTGGCCGCAACCTTCGCATACCCCCCGCCCGCTGCGTTGGCCATCCCCTACCAAGACGCCTTCGCCACCGTGGCCGCCCCGCTGCTGGCCGCCGCCCGCGACAGGCTACGGCAGGGCATCGCGGACCTGGGGCCGACCCCGCTGGGTACCCCTGAGGAGATCACCGCCCACCTGGTGCCGTCCCTGACCGCCTCCGCACACGCGATGGCGGTACGCACCATGATCGTGGAGCTGCACGCCGCCCGGCTCACCGGCCAGTTGACCGGCGCCACGCCCCAGGACCGCTACCGCGACTTTCTGCGCCGTCTGGCCGACCCGGCCCAGGCGCTGCGGCTGCTGGCCGAATACCCGGTGCTGGCCCGTCGGCTGACGGTGGCCGCCGGCCAGTGGACCGACACCCACCTCACGCTTGTGCGCCGCCTGGCTGCCGACCTGCCTGCCCTCTCCCGCACCTTCGCCGCGGGCGCCCCGCTCGGCCCCCTCATCGAGATCCGCAACGGCCTGGGCGACGCCCACCGCGGCGGCGCCACGGTCACCGCCCTGCGTTTCCACGGCGGCACCCACCTCGTCTACAAGCCCCGCCCGACCGATGTCGACCAGCACTTCCAGGACCTGCTGCACTGGCTCAACCCGCGGCTGCGCCTGCCGCTGCTGGAGGTGGCCCACCTCCCCGGCGACGGCTACGGCTGGACGGCCCACGTGACGGCCCGGCCCTGTCGCACCCACACCGAGCTGCGCGCCTTCTACCACCGCGCCGGCGTCCTGGCAGCACTGCTGTACGCGCTGGAGGCCGTCGACTGCCACGCGCAGAACCTCATCGCCGTCGGCGACCAGCCCGTCCTGGTCGATCTGGAGGCACTGTTCCACCCCGACCTGCGCGAACCTGCCAAAAGCCTCTCCCCTTCCGAGCGCATGGCACGCCACGACGCCGCCCACTCGGTCCTGCGCTCGGGCCTGCTGCCCCAGCGCATGTGGGACGAGGACGGCAACGGCGGCGCCGATGTCTCGGCCCTGGGCTGGGATCCCGCCCGGCTGCCACCCCGCACCGTCCCCCAGGTCGCCGAGGACGGCACTGACCGAATGCACATCGTCTACCGGTCGATGGCCCTCAAGGCCGCCGCCAGCCGCCCCGTCCCACCCGACCAGCCGCTGCACCTGGCCGACTTCGCCGACGACCTGGACGCCGGGTTCACCGAGGCCTACACCCTCCTGGCCCGCGACAAGCCCCACGTACGCCGCCTGCTGCGGGCCTTCGCCACCGACCACACCCGGCTACTGCTCCGCGACACCCTCGAATACCGCAGCCTGCTCGCCGCCGCCCACCACCCCGACCTGCTGCGCGACGCCCTTGACCACGACCGCCACCTGGACCGGCTGTGGGCCCTGGCGGCCTGGGAGGACAGCGCCGAGGCATTCCTCGTCCACGAACGCGCCGACCTGTGGAACAACGACATCCCTCTGTTCACCGTGCGCCCCGACAGCGTCGATGCCCACGCCTCCACCGGCGCCCTCATCCCCGCAGTCACCGACCGGCCCGCACTCGACGCCGCGCTGGACAAACTCCATGCCCTCGGCCCCCACGACCTGGCCCGCCAGCGCCAGCTGCTGCGCCTGTCGGTGACCACCGCCGCCGGCGCGAGCGAACCGCACCACCCCCGGCCGCCCTCACCCTCCGCTCGCCCCCACCGCCCCGGACCCCGCCGCGCTCCTCACCCGCGCCCTGACCGCAGCCGCCCAGGCCGCCGACCACCTGCTGCACCAGGCGCACCACGGACCGGCCGACCTGGCCTGGATCGGCCCCAACTGGACCCCGCCAGGCCGATGGGCCCCAGCAGAACTCGGCCCGGACCTCTACAGCGGCACCGCCGGCATCACCTTCTTCCTCCACCACCTCGCCCGCCTCACCGGCGACGCGGCACACCAGACCGCCGCCCAGGCCGCCGGCGTCACCCTCCGCCTGCAGATCTGGCGCCGTGCCGACCGGCTCACCGGCGGCCTGACCGGCATCGGCGGCATCCTCTACGCCCTCGCCCACCTGACCGCCCACTGCCCCGACACCGAACTGGACGCCCTCGGCGCCACCCTCGTAGCCCGGGCGGCCGCCACCGCGGGGGACGACACCTCTTTCGACATCATCGACGGCTGCGCGGGCACCATCGCCGGACTGGCAGCCTGGGCCGCGGTACGCCCCGCCGCCGCCGTGACCGACGCCCTCGCACGCTGCGCCGACCGGCTCGTGGACCAGGCCAGGCTCCAGCCGGGCGGCGGGACCGGCTGGCTGCCTCAGTCGCTGGCCGATACGGCCGGACGCCCCCTGGCCGGATTCGCGCATGGCGCCTCGGGCATCGCCTGGGCGCTCACCCGGGCGGGGACCCTGCTCGGCGACGAGCGGCTGCCCACTCTCGCACGGGCCGCACTGGACTACGAGCACACGCTCTTCGACGCGGACGCCGCCAACTGGCGCGATGTGCGCCAGGACGGCTCACCGCACGGGCCGTCCTACCCCGTGCTGTGGTGCCACGGAGCCGCGGGTATCGCCCTGGCCCGCGGGGAACTGCGCGGCCAACTGGACCACCCGCGACTGCGGGAAGAACACACCGTGGCCCTGGCCACGGTGGCCCGCGTCGGCTTCGGGCACAACTTCTCCCTGTGCCACGGCGACCTGGGCAACCTGGAGGCGCTGCTGCTGGCGGGCGGAACAGCGCGGAACACGGCGCTGCGGCAGGTCGACGCGACCCTGGACGCCCTGGAGGAACGGGGCTGGGTGTGCGGCATGCCGGACGGAGTGCACAGCCCATCCCTGATGGTCGGCGTCGCCGGAATCGGCTACGGACTGCTGCGCCTGGCCGCCCCCGACACCACCCCTCCTTGCTGGCCCTCCACCCGCCCCTGCCCTGGTGATCAAGAGCAGACGCCAGACCGAACTGGCGGAGCGGGAACAAGCGGCGGCCGAAGAGGCCCGCGCCGTGGAGGAAGCCCGAAGGCGGGCGGAGGAGGAGGCCGAAGCCGATCGGAAAGCACGCCGGTTCCCCTTCCCCTTCCGCTCCTGACCCGCCGAACACCGGCAGACGTCGCAGCCCCGACGCCAGACCGTCACCGGTCTGTCCGCGGGGGCCGGACGACCGCCGCCCCGGCCCGCCCGCTGGAGAAATCCGAGGACACCGTGCCCGCCGAACGCCTAGGAAGCGGGGCCGGAGCCTTGACGGGCACGGCCCCGCTAATCCGACGGAGCGTCAGTCCGCCCAGACCTCGGCCTCGTCGGCCGGGACGGTGGTGGCCAGGCCCAGTTCCTTGCGGGCGGCGACCGACTTGTTCGGGTCGATGTCGGTGAACGCCGGGTCGTAGGCGATGTAGAACGCGTCGGCATCGGCGGCGTTCGCGGCCTTCTTCCAGTTCCCCGCCGCCTTCGTCAGCGTCGCGCGGAGCTTGCCGACCTCGGTGCCCTCGATGCCGTCCAGGCCCTTGACGTGTGCGTCGAGGGCGGCCGCGACGGCCTTGGCCTGCGCCTTGTAGCCGGCGAGGTCGTCCTCGACGGTGTCCTTCTCGGGCTGTTTTGCCCACAGGGCCTCGTAGACCGCGTTCGAACCCTTGAGGTACGTGTTCTGCTCGGGCCTGAGGGACTTCGCGGTGTCCAGCGAGCCGTTGAACGTGCCCTTCTCAGCGGTGTAGGTGCAGCTCACCGCGCGGTCACCCGTCGCCCAGCTCTCCTTGGTCGGGGTGTAGTAGAAGAGGGCGACGCCCTTTGGGAGCGCCCAGGTATCCGTGGCGTACTTCTGCGCCTCGGTCGGGCAGCGGTTGTCCGCGATCGTCGAGACCGCGTCGTCGCCCGGGTACTCCTTGCCCTTGTCGATCGCGAACTCGCCGACGACCTGGCCCTCGTGCGCCTCGTCGCAGGGCACGATCTCGACGGCGTACGCCGTCCCCTCGGCCTTGCCAGTCGGGTTGTAGCAGTCGCCGACGTTCAGCGAGAACACCGAGCGCTGGCGAGCCACCTTCTTTGTGCTGTCCTTGGCGCTGTCGACGGCATCGGAGAGGTCCGAGCATCCCACCGCGCCGATCGCGAGCAGGGCGGCAACGGCTGATATGCCGTGAAGAGAGCGATATGGGGCGCGGATTGTCATGACGTGCACATCCTCTTATCTGATCTTTATGTGGGTCGCGCGCATCGTATGCCATTCCTGTGGCCCGGTTGCGCGAAGGCCCTCACCTCATCGCGGCGTCTCTGACTCGCGACGGGCCGCGAGGGTTGTATCCGGACTGCTCGCAGGTGGGAGCCGGGAGGGCCCTGTGGCACTTCTGTGGAGCCGGGCGCTGTTGAGCGTGGAGGGACATGCAAGGGCGGGCGTACCGCGAAGGGCAGGTCCTCCAGCAGGACTTCTTCCAGCTGCGACACGAGCTCATCGCCGTGGCGCGGAAAGCCCTGGAGACCGATGAGCTGTAGAGCGACAACGGCCGCCCGAGCCCGCAGTCCTTTGGCTTGACCCGGTCGGCTCCGCTGCGATCTCTTCGTTTTGGGACGGTGGTTGTGAGAGACAGTTGGGATTGGGGGATTTGTTGCTGGTCGGGGGCCGTTTTTGGGGTGTTGGTTCACTGTCGTAGGGGTGAGAGACCGAGGTGGGTGACGCTGTCCTCGGGGGTTGTCTCATAAGGGGTGACGCTGTCTCAGTTTCGTGAGTTCTTATCCACTGGCCGGTGGGTTGTTGGTGTGCTCGGGGTGTGGTTCCAGAGGAGCAGCGCGGAGTGCCGGTGGAGTCGGGTGGGTTGCCTGCTGTGTCTGTTCGGGCGTTGCGTGCTCCGGCGGTGCGC
The DNA here is from genome assembly GCF_004337435.2 of Streptomyces sp. KM273126. NCBI lineage: Bacteria > Bacillati > Actinomycetota > Actinomycetes > Kitasatosporales > Streptomycetaceae > Streptomyces > Streptomyces sp. KM273126. The sequence continues at coordinate 2,732,609 of NZ_SJXB02000002.1, forward strand.
ACATCCGAAGTGGAACTGGCTACGCCGTTCCCGCGGTCGTCAACCTGGGCGCCGCGCCATACGGTCCGTTGATCACGCTGCCGCCGGACTTCAAGCACATCAGTCTGTTCCCCACCGCGGCACCCAGAACGGGGACACAGGCGACCGGACGGTCTCCTCCAACGCCAGCGGGACGCCGTCGGTGCGCTGGTGCAGCAGCCCGGCGAACTGCTCGGAGACCTCGTCCACGCCGAGGATCGACCGGACCAGCTCCCCGGTCTGCCACACATCCAACGGCTGGAGCTCGACCCTGGTCAGGGTCATGCCGACGGGTCGGCGGGATGTCAGCCGTCGCAGCAGCGACCCTTCGGGGACGTCGTGCGGACGATACGTCAGCACGATCGACATCCGCAGCTCACCGGATGCGCACACGGTGAGCAGCCATTCCAGCGTCGCTGCATCCGCCCAGTGCGCGTCCTCGACCACGAGCGTCGAGACACCGAGCCGCTCGAAGAGTTCTGTCATCGCGCGCAGCAGCCGGTGCCGGGTTTCCTTCGGGTACTCCAGCACTTCCAGTGCCGGCGGCAGTTCGCCGACCCACTCGGGAAACAACGGCCGTAACGCGCCAGCGAGCGGGCTCAGACCCAGGCCGGACGGCGTCGGACGCAGACGCCGCACCCCGTCCACGATCGGACCCAGCGGAAACGGCTCACGGACGGGCGGGCACGGCGCGAGCAGGACCGCGCGCTCCCCGAGAGCCCCGAGCACCTCGTGCAGCAGCCGGGACTTGCCGATACCGGGCTCACCCTCGATGAGCACCAGCGGCGGTCCGGACCGCAACGCCCCCGTCACCCCGGCAAGGGCATCGTCCCGTCCGACGAGGACGGGAGTCACCGCCGCAGCCATGGCAGCAGGGGACGGATCGCCGCATTCCTCGCCGTTTCCGGGTCCCGAGTCCTCACAGCGCCATCCCATGCGAGTCACCACCCCGGCCCAGGCTCCTCTCGGTCATGCACACCGACGCACAACCACCCGCCGCCGACAGGAGGTTAAGTGACGTCGCGTAACGCTGTGAAGGTCACCTGAGGTGCACAGGCCAATGCGAGGCTACGTCCGTAGCTGGGGACGAGGACGGCAACGCCATCGGCGGCATCTCCAGCGGCCGTGTCGAGGGCACGGGGGACGAGCTGTGCCGTGGGCCAGGGCGAGTTCGGGACGGGGCCGGGGCAGGCAGGTGCGATCCAGCCGCCGGGTTTCACGGGCAAGCGGCCGGTCAGGCAGGCGGCGCGGATCCCGCAGTGCCGGCACCGATGATCGCAGAGAGCCCCGTCCTCGGCGTCACCCCGGACGTTCCGGGATTCGACGTCGCCAGCGTCGCGCCCCGCCCCGGCGGCCTGAGAAGGATCACGGGCCGCGCGCCTACCCCGCACGGTGCTCTCGCGCTCACGGTCGAGGACGGCCTGGTGGAGGTCACGAGCCCGGTGCCCGTGGCATTCGCTGGACGGTGAACGACATCTCTCTCCGCCCGGCGACCATCACCTGCGACTGGAAGACGCCTCGGCGGCGGTCTCCTAGCGGCGCCGCTGTGACCCTGGGGCAGGCCGTCAAGCGCGCTATGGAACAAAAACGCGTGCGCAAGAACGTCAGGTCCGCAGAAGATCCGCCTTTCCGGGTGGACCTGGACGCTGGCACTGTGCACATTCGCCGCACTGGTCACGACGGGCAAGACCAGGCGCCTTCGCCTTGACGCCTCCTGAGCAGACAAATGCGGCTCCCGCCGAGGAAGGGCTTGGTGGTGCGACGTCAGCCGGAGGCGTCTTGTGCCGCGGCCCGGGCCTGGGCAAGGGCCCGGCGGTAGGATTCGGTGCCGGTCTGGATGAGGTTGCCGCCGAAGGTGAGCCGGTCAACGATGGCCGCGCAGGGCCGGGGGTCGGTGAAGGTTTTGGTTCAGCCACTGAAACTCTCGTTCGAGGCGATGGCGACGCTGTTCTTCTCCTCGCGCTCGGTCAGCACCTGGAACAGCAGCTCAGCGCCCCTGCAGGCCAGCTCCATATAGCCCAGCTCATCCGGCTGGCGTGAGCGCGGTCAGCGCTGCGCGGTAGGCATCCTCCCGCTGCGCGCCTTCGAGGACCGTCCCGTCATCGAAGCGGACATACGGCACAGAGTCGACATGGACGCCAACCGCGCGGACACGGCCAAGTTCTGCGCGCAACTCGGCCGCGTCGGCGGTGCCGTAGGTGTCGGCAGTTGCCACCACACCGGCCTCGGCGGACAGCCGGGCCAAGGTGGTGCGGTCGGAGATCAGCAGCCCGTCGGTGAAGTACGCCCGGAACAGCCGCTCCGCCATCCGCTCGCCGAGCCCCTGCCCGGCCGCGCGGGCGACCAGCCGGTGAGCCTCGAAGGTGTTGGTGAACAAGGCAAGTTGGAAGCGGAGCTCCAAGCCGTCCGCCACGCCGAACGAGGTGTCCGACGCGACCCGCCGTACGAACGCCTCGCCCCGGGTCCGCCTCCACACCTCGAACAGCGGCTCACCGGCGGACGGCGCCTCGGGCTCGGCCTGGAAGGGACGAATGACTATGTCGACCCCGCCGCCTCCGTCGGCGTGGTGGTGGCGGGCGGCCCGGGTGAGGCGGGTGAAGCCGAGATAGCAACGGACGCAGGCAAGGTCCAGGGCGATCTCAGCACGGCGTACTTGGCTGGGCATTGTTGGTCCTTTCGGGGTGGTCACCAGGGGAGCGGGCCGGCGCCCGAGAAGTAGCCGCCGGTGGGGCCGTCGGGTCCGGCGGTGGCCATGAGCACGATGATTTCGGCGCCCTCGGCGACCGTCCGGTTTCCGGCGTGGCCGTTGAAGTCGGTCGCGGTCAGGCCGGGGTCGACGGCGTTGATCCTGATGTGCGGGAGGGCGCGGGCGTACTGCACGGTGACCATGTTCAGCGCGGCTTTGGAGGAGCCGTACGACAGCGCCGGGAGCCACACGGGTACGGACGAGGCGTGGGCGGGCGGGTCGGCGGCGACGGCCAGTGACCCCAGCCCGCTGCTGACGTTCACGACGACGGGCGCCTCGCCCGCCTCGAGCAGCGGCAAGAAGGTGTGGGTGACCCGTACGGCGCCGAAGACATTGGTGTCGTAGACCTTCAGCAGGTCATCGGCGGTGGCCTCCGCGGCGGAGGTGGCGGGGCCGCTGATTCCGGCGTTGTTGACCAGCACGTCGAGGCGGCCCGCCTCCTCCTGGACGAGCTTCGCGGCGGCCCGTACTGAATCCTCACTGGTCACGTCAAGCCGCAGCGGGCGGGCCCCGATCCGCCGCGCGGCCTCCTCGCCACGCCGGGCGTCCCGCGCCCCGAGATAGACGGTGTGCCCGGCCTCTGCCAGCCGCCGGGCGGTCTCCAGGCCGAGCCCTCTGGTGGCACCGGTGATGAGTGTGGTTCGCATGCCGTCAGTGTCGGAGCCGCGTGCAGGCGCAGGGAGTGCAAAGCTCTTCCTGGTAAAAGCGGTACCAGGTTGGGAGCGTGATGCCCGCCGCCCTGGCCGGATACTGAACCCATGCGTGATACGGGGAACGAAGACGGGAACAACGGACGCCCCGGCGACGGCGCGGCCGTCGACCTCGCCGGCGCGCTGCGCCGCTGGCGCGACCGGCTGGACCCGGCGACGGTCGGCCTGCCGGCCGGACGCGTGCGCCGCGCGCCGGGGCTGCGGCGCCAGGAACTGGCCCAGCTGGCCGGGATGTCCATCGACTACGTCATCCGTCTCGAGCAAGGCCGCGCGAGCTCCCCGTCCCCCCAGATCCTCACTGCCCTCGCCCGGGCCCTGCGGCTGTCGGAACCGGAACGCCGCCACCTGTTCCTTCTCGCAGGCCGACCCGCGTCCACCACCGACCGCATCTCGTCCCACCTCACCCCCGGCGTCCAGCGCATGCTCGACCAGATGCGGGCCACCCCGGTCGGGGTGTACGACGCGGCGTGGACCCTGATCGCCTGGAACCAGATGTACGCCGCGCTGCACGGCGACCCCTCCGGGCACACGGAGCGCGAGCGCAACGTCCTGTGGCGCCACTTCACCGGACGTCGCGACCGCGTGACCCACACCCGCGAACAACAAGCCCGCTTCGAAACCGCCACCGTCGCCGACCTACGCTCCGCGACCGCCCATTACCCCGCCGACCGGCCCCTGCGCACCCTGATCGCCGACCTCCGCAGCGCCAGCGACCACTTTGCCCGGCTCTGGGACTCCCAAGCGGTAGGCACCCACACCATGGACACCAAGACCGTCCACCACCCCGACGTCGGCCCGCTCGTCCTCGACTGCGACGTCCTCAACGCGCCCGGCAGCGACCTCCACGTAGTCATCCACACCGCCGCCCCGGGCACCGACGCCGCGGACAAGCTGAGCCTGCTCGCGGTTGTCGGCACACAGGCGATGACGGACCCCGGTAGTGGTCCCTTCACCGGAATTGGGTGATCCGGCGGTGGAATCGCCAAACGACTCGTCATCGCCTCCGGCACGAAAAAGGGCCAGCACCCCTCGCCCGCCACCGTCATGCGAATGCTGCGCGAACACGACGAGCAGGCCGCTATGGCGGTGAGTGCGTGACTACCTCGCTACTTTGCGGCTGGTGTCTGAGCTAGATGATCAATTCCAAGGGGTCAGTGATCGTACGACGTGAGTGAGCGGAGGGTGTATGTCCGGTGCGGTCGTTGTGCCAGATCGCGGCGGTCAGCGCGAGTGTTCGCTGCATGACGCGGGCGACGACACCAGGGCGGTTTCAAGTTCCGTGGTTGGGGGGCTGGTTGACGGTTCGTGATGGTGAGGGTGGGGAGCAGTGTAGGCGCGGGGTTCGTGATCATTGTGGTGTCTAAGGGGCGTGTGGGAGACTTTCACTTACGAGGTGCCTTGCTGTGAGCGGCGGATGGAAGCGTAGGAACTCCCATTCTCGCAGGTCAGCGGGTACCTCTTCTCATTTCGCCGTCCACAGGCCGACCGCTACGCGGTGGATCCAGGCTGAACAGCTGCCGCAGTGGCGCGATTCTTCCCATCCCGTTTGGCGCTGATCGTCGCGATGACAGCTCCGTCGCCGACTGGGAGCGACATGTCGACGAGCAACGCCCCTGCCATCGGGCAGGGCATTGCTCGAGATGGTCTGTTTCAGGATGCCTTTTGGTCGGCGGGCTTCTCGATCTCGGTGGTCACCCGTGCCCCTCGAAAGAGCACCGGGAGCCACAGGAGACATGCCAGCAGGGGGACCGCGGCGTAGGTGGCCATGCCCACACTGGAGCCCAGCCCGTCCATGAGCGCGCCGAGGACGAGATAGCCGATGCCGATGAGCGCCGACTCCACGAATGCGATCATCGACAGCAGGCTCGCCCGGTGGCGCGACGGCACTGCCTCGTTGAACACGTTGTCCACGATCACGGCGGTGATCTCGGGAATCCCGACCAGGACCAGGAACGCGGCGATGGTGACCCAGACAAGGCCGAGGCCGCTCAGGCCGAGCGCCACGGCGAGCGTCAGGAGAGACACCGGGACGATGGCTTGATACCCGATGCGCCGGTCCGCGCGGTCCGAGAGCAGCGGAGTGAGCCCGCCAGCGAAGAATCCCGCCGCTATGACCACGCTGACCAATGCGGTGCCCGCTCCCTGATCGGAGAGGGTCTTCTGCGTAAAAATGATGTACGGCGTCAAAGTCGCGTGCATCAATCCGGACACCACGACAAGCGTCACGAGCGCCGGCGTGGCGACCCGAAGCATCGCTCGCCATGCCGTGGCGTCGCCGTGCTCCTCCTCGGCTCCGTCCTGCTCGTCCACCGCGTCCGCGCCGCGGATCTCGGGCACCCGTGACATCAGCACCACCACGGCCAGGGCGAGGCACGCCGCCGAACCGACGTAGACGACTCCCCAGGAAATCTGCTGCAGTTGGCCGCCGAGGACGATGGCGGCTCCCGAGGTGACCGTCCCGAGCATGGTGAACCGGGACTTGATCTTGACGTAGCTGGCCGTTGCGCCACGACGCACGAGCAGGTCGTACAGCAGAGCGGTGTCCGAGCCGGACACACATGCCATGCCCACGCCCTGGCCGATGAACAGCGCCAGGAACACCCAGTAGTTCGAGGACGCCACCTGACCGAGCAGGCATCCAGCTATCAGCACCTGGCCGATCACGATGCTGGCACGCCTGCCGATTCGGTCGGCGATGACTCCCGTCGGCAACTCCGCAAGTCCGCTGACCAGGTAGAGCAGTGTCTGCAGTAGGGCCACTTGCCCAGCGGAGAAGCCTCGCTGCTGAAGGAAGAGGACGAATACGCCACGCTGGAACAGCGAGTTGGCGAGCACGGCGTATACGTAGAACGGGCGCGTGGCACTTCGTGCTGCATCGTCGACCGCAGCCGACCCGCCAAGGGCCTCCGTGGCGCCGGTCATGCTGCGGGCCCCCCTGGTGACTCCGGTGACCATTAGTGTCGGGCCTCCGCCGCCGACCGGAACCTCCAGTCCATACTTCGCGCAGGACATTGGGTCGGCGTCTAAGCCCGATGATCATGAGAGTGTCCGTGCCTGCTGTTGCATCTTCCCCTATCCCTGCCGTGCTGGAGAACCTGGGTCCGCTGGACGAGGGCCGGGGCGCTGACCTGCGCGTTCATCTCGGGGCGGTTCCGGATCCGCGATCATGGCGCGGGCAGTGGTACCCGCTGACAGCGATCTTGCTGATGTGCGCCTGCGCGGCGGTCTCCGGCGCCAGAAGCATCGAGGAGGTCGCCGAGTTCGGTCAGCGGGCCTGCCGGAGCGTGCTGGCGGCCCTCGGGGTGCGCCGGCATCTGCTGGGCTGGCGCCGCCCGCCGTCGGCGGCGACCATCGGACGCGTCCTCGCTGCCCTCGACGGTGACGCCCTCAACGGGCGGTCAGCGCCTACCTCGCCGGTCAGCATCGGGCCGCCGAGTCCGCGGCGACCGGCCCTTCGCATCGGGTCATCGCCGTGGACGGCAGGACCCTCTCGGAATCCCCAACACCCTGACCAATCACGGAGCTTGAAACCGCCCTGCGCGCACAGTGGAGCGGATGGCCCGACGGGCCGGCGCGGGCAGCACCAGGGCGTTCCGTCTACTTTCCCAGGCCACGCCTGGCGAGTTCGGTGAGCAGTGGGCGGATGACCGGTGAGACGTCGGGTTCGGTCACTTCCACGGCCTGGTCACCGGATGGCCAGTGGATGGTCAGCCGGTAGCGGGGAACTGCGCTCTTGGCCCTGCCCGCCGTCACCGGCGGTGCTGAGCGGAGTACTTCGAGGGCATGCTGGACCTCGGCCGCCTGCTCCGCCGGGAGTTGCTCAGTGTCCAGGTAGGAAGTGGTGCGCAGGCCCGTGTAGCCCCCGCTGCGCTCCAGCGACACGCGCACCACGTTTCTCTGCCTTCCGCTTCCGCGCCTGTCTGTCTACCAGAAGCCCTGCTGGCGCGCGGCCGCGCGGACCACCTGGGCAGCCTCCGGGGGCACCTGCTTGTTCTCGGCCAGGATGCGGGCCTGCGTCGCGGCCACGACGGCCGCATCGCTGAACACCGCGGTCGGCCACAGGTTCTGGAGCGTCTGGTACATGATCAGAGCTCCTGTCTCGATGCCGACCTCTTTGCAGATCAGGTAGAACCAGCGGTTCGTGATCCCCGACATGATGTGCGGATCGGCTGGCTCGTAGTACCCGCTCATGTCCCGCGGTTGCGGGTCGCGGCCCAGGACCGGGTTGTCATAGGCGGTCCCGGGTTCTGCCATGTTGCGAAGCGCCTCGCCGTACAGGTCATCGGCCATGATGTCCTCGCCGATGAGCCAGTTGTGGGTGTCCGCGTCGTGATGGTTGAATCGGGCGTCGATGGCGGACCCCATCATGTCGCTGAACGACTCGTTGAGTGCGCCGGTCTGGTCGGAAGTGTAGTTCAGCCCCGCAGTGAACTGGGTGACGCCGTGCGTGAGTTCGTGACCGGGGACGTCGACGTCTGTGGTGAGGTCCTTGAAGATCACGCCGTCGCCGTTCCCGAAGACCATGATCAACGCGCTGGGGTCCCAGAACGCATTGTCGAACTGCTGGCCGTAGTTGACGTTGGCGACCAGGTTGAGGCCGGCGTTGTCGATCGAATTGCGGCCGAGCACGTTCTTGTAGAAGTCCCGTACGGCGCCCAGGTAGTCGTACGCTTGGTTGGCGTTCTCCTCGGCCACTGCGGGGTCGCCCTCGCCTCGGACCAGCTGGACGTTGTAGCTCCACAGGTTCTGGTCGTCGTAGATGAGACGTCCCGCGGATCCGGGCGGGGGCAAGGTCAGCGTATTTGGGATGTTCCGCGGCACCTCCTGAACGGGCGGCGTGCCCGGGACTTCAGGGGCCACGTTCTGTCGGATCCTGCGGAATTGTGCGGACACCACAGCCGAACGCTGGGCGGCCGTGGGCTCAAGGCCTTCGCGGGCCTGCGCCTGGGCGATGTGGTCCAGTATGTGCGGTGGAATGAACGCGCAGCGGTGCATCATGATGTGTCCTCGATGCGAGGTCGAATGCGTCCGGGCGACTTCCGGCGGCGGGCAGAAGGCCTCCGCCGACCGTCTCGGGCAAGCCGAGTTCGTCAAGGACCAGGCGATGGAGCTTCGCCCACACCCGGGCCTTCGACCACTCCGCAAAGCGCCGATGAGCTGTCGCTCCCGACGGACCGAACGGCGCCGTCGGCAACTGCTGCCATGTGCAGCCCGACGTTGCGACGAACACAATCGCGGCCAGCACTTCCCGGTCGCCATGCCGACGCCGGCCACCGCCCTGAGGCCGAACTGGCGCCTCTGGCACCACTCGCTGGAACAACTCCCACAGCTCGTCCGGCACCAGCCGCTCAACAATTCCCACACAGGCAGGCTACCCAACCCGCCAAATGAGATTTCCTCTAAACCGAATGTCGATCGCCCGGATCGCCGCCGGGCTCGGGGTGTCCTGGCACACCGCCAACGACGCCGTCTTCGCTATCGGCCAGCAGTTGCTGATCGCCGACCCGACCCGCTTCGACGGTGTCCAAGTCCTGGGCGTAGATGAGCACGCGTGGCGCCACACCCGCCGCGGGGACACGTTCGTCACCGTCATCATCGATCTCACCCCGGTCCGCGACGGCACCGGACCGTCGAGACTGCTGGACATGGTCGAAGGCCGATCCAAGCAGGTGTTCAAAACCTGGCTCAAGGCCCAGACACCAGCGTTCCACGACGGGATCAAGATCGTGGCCATGGAGGCTTCACCGGCTTCAAGACCGCCGGGGCACCGCGGCCGGGTCGGTGATCCGCTCTACGGCATCCGCAGAGTGCTGCGCACCGGCGTCGGCCTGCTCGCCGACCGCCAACACGCCCGACTCGTCAGTGTATTCACTGCTGATGAGCACGCTGCGGTCGAGGCGACCTGGGGTGCCTACCAGCGCATCGTGTCCGCCTACCGGCAACCCGACCGCCGCGCCGGCAAGACCGAACTCGCCGCCGTCATCAAGACGATCAGCCACGGCGTCCCGGCCGGACTGAGTCGACTCGGCAGAACACTGAAACAGCGCGCCGCTGACGTGCTGGCCTACTTCGATCGACCCGGCACGTCCAACAGTCCGACCGAGGCCATCAACGGCCGACTCGAACACCTGCGCGACACCGCCCTCGGCTTCCGCAACCTGACCAACTACATTACGCGCAGGCTGCTTGACACCGGCGGCTTCAGACCCCGGCTGCACCCTCTACTGCGATGAGCCGTCAAACTCTCCACACTCAGCACGTTACTCAGCGTGGCCGCATCACGGAAAGCGAGCCAGAACCTGAGAACAGACAGCGGATGTTCACCACTTCGGGAGGTAGTGGAGCTCGGTCCTGTTCGACTCTCTACAGCTGCTGCAGATAGGGGTGCGATGAGTGGCTGATGCCGCGCTCGCCGGTCAATATCGAGGGGCAGTACTGCTGACGACTTCCGCCAGCGCGTCAGCGACCTCGGGGGTCAGACGGTAGAACCCCTGGAGGCTGATCGATCTTTCGAGGCGACCATCCACCACGTGCTTCAGACGGCGAGTCTGCCCTCGCCGGTTGCGCCAGGTAAGTCTGGTAAGCAGTTCACCGGAGACGGTTACGTCGAAGCGTACGGGCGTCGCGTCCACGTGCACCGCCTGACCCCCGCAGCCGCCAGCGCCGAGCATGGACCAGTCGTCATGCCCGGGATACGCAGGGTCCTCCCAGGTGGCGGGGGCTATGCCGCAGCAGTCGCGACGCTCCACGTCGATCACTCGCATCTGACTCACCACGAACATTTCGTGTTGCTCGACGTGCAGCGCGTACACCTCGTCCCCAGCACGAGCACCCGACCACGCGGGCAAGGAGGAGTGAGCGCCGCTGAAGGCGACCGGCGGTCGCTCGCCCACGCGCCCTGCCTTGCGCAGCGCACGGCACGTGTCATGGGTCCACAAGACGGTGAAGGCATCAGACATGCCGTGATCCTACGAACAGGGACTGACAGCCTCCTGCGGGAGACAACGCTCGGGGGCGTTCCCTGAGACTGTCATGGATCCGGACCGGGAACTCAAGCGCCGTTCGAATCCATCGATGGGCTCCACCAGCTCCCGAAGTGGTGAACGTTCTCATGAACAAAGCCACAAGGCCGTGGGCTGGGGATCATCTCCGAGGGTGTGGGGAGTTGTTCACTTGCGTCAGGGTTTCCGCGTGGGCAGGAAGGTGGCGATGGGTTCGGCGGTGCAGCCCGGGTTGTTCAACTCGTGGGCGGGTGCGGTGAGTTGCTCGCAGGTGGGGCTGACGGGGATGTTGCTGGCTTCGAGGTACATGACGGCGAGCGCGCAGGCAACGGTCAGGTTGGAGTGTTCGAGCCAGCGGCATCGGCCCAGGGTGTGCACGAGGGCTGCGGCGCGGGCGTAGGGGCCGCCATCGACGGGATGCAGCAGGTCGAGGGCATCGGTGCCGAGAAGCTCGGATGAGGACCGGCGCGGGCTGACCGCGCTCTTCTGGTCGAACATCAACCCGTACGGTACCTTCCACCTCGACATGGACAAGCGGATCGATCTCCTGCCCGTCCCTGTACCAAGCCCGCGCCGAGCAGCGCTCAGCGCGTCGGACGGTAGGTCGCGATGATCACGCCGCTGCTGGTCGGCTGGGCGCTCACCAGCTGCAACTTCTTCAGGGTGGCGTTGTCGGCGAACAGCTTCTTGCGACCCTCGCCGGCCACCACCGGGTGGATCAGCAGTACCAGTTCGTCCAGCAGGTCCTGCTCCAGCAGCGAACGCACCAGCGTCGGGCTGCCCGCGACGGTAATGTCCTTGCCCTCGCCTGCCTTCAGCTTTTCGATCGCGGCCGCCAGATCGCCGTTGATGAGCGTGCTGTTCGCCCAGTCCTCGACGCTGTCCAGCGTGGAGGAGACGACGTACTTGGGCGAATCGTTGATCCACTTGGCGAAACCGGCGTCCTCACCGCTGGTCACCGTCGGCCAGTACCCGGCCCACTCGGTGAAGGTCACCCGGCCCAGCAGAATCGTGTCGGCCGTCTCCAGTGTCTCCTCCAGCGCCGCGCCCATCTCCTCGTCGAAAGCGAACTGCCACTCGTTCGGCGACTGCGCGACACCGTCGAGCGAGACGAACAGACCCGAAACGACCTTGCGCATGATTCCTCCGTGATGAGTTCGGGGGCGTCTGCCCGGTCCCGGCCGGGACGGCCCTCTGACCGGGAGGAGCCGACCCCGTCGGCTACGCCAGGAAGACTATGCGGGCATCGAGACTGAGGTCTTGTACAGAAGCGACAAGGGCTCGGCCCTGCCTGGAGCGCTCAGCTGAGTGGCGGTCCGGCCGATGTACCGGGTCAAGGACCGCGCCAGGTGCGGCTGGTCGAAGTAGCCCAGCCGGTGCACGACGTCCTGGGCCGGAGCACCCTCCTGGATCAGTACCGCCGTCTCGCGGGCGCGGCGGATCTGCCGGATGGCGCCCCGGGTGAGGCCCGTCGCCGCGACAAAGCGCCGCTGGAGGGTGCGCTTGGAGACATCAGGGGCGGCGCCGCCGAGCACGGCGGGCACGATCGGGTCGCAGTCCACGATGCCCTCACGCACCATGCGCTGTACGAACGCCTCCGCGTTGTCGTAATCGGGCGGGTGCCAAGCAGAGCCCTTCAGCCAGAGGGAGCGCCGCGTCACGTCGGGTATCTCCGCGCTACCGCCCACGAGCCGGCTGATCGGTATGTGCGGCATCGAGGTGCCGAGGGCGAAGCTGATGCCGAAGAACGTGGCGTCCTTGGGGACGGGGGCCAGGCAGGCCTTGGGCTCCGGGCCCAGTACCGCCGCCTGGACCTGACCGTGGTGCTCCCAGAAGACGAGCTCCCAGTGCGATGTCGCGATCGATGTCATCCGGCTCACGTCGTCGCTGCGGCTGCGCCACACCCGCTCGATGTGCGGCAGCTCCGACGGCCGGCTCTCGATCTCCAGACCCAACCGGATCAACCCCCGTTCTCCGCTGCCTGAGCCGTCAGTGTGTCACGTCGTCCGGAAGGCCAGAGCCCCTGCCCACCTGCAGCGTGTGCGCCCGCTCCCCATCCAGGAGCTGGCCGGGGAGGCGGCATGACGAATCAGACCCCTCAGCACAGCGGCCTGCTTCGCCCGCCGGGTCTTCTTACCGGCCAGCCGCGCATAGAAGGAGGAGCGGGCCGCCTTCAGCAGCTGGCACAACAGGGCAACATGGTGGGTGGTCTTCTCCGCCTCGATGAACGCGTACACCTCGTTCATCGATCGCTCTCCTTCGCGAAGAAGACCGCCGCTTTTCGCAGTACCTCGATCGTCTCCGCCTGCTCGGCGGCCAGCCTCCGCAGCCGGCGCAGCTCTTCGCGTTCGGCTGTCGTCAGCTCTCCCGGCGCCCCCTGCCCGTAGTCGATCGCATCTTGCTTGACCCAGTTCCGCAGTCCCTCAGCACTGACCCCGAGCTCCCGGGCCACCTCGGTGACGGTCTTCCCAGAAGAGCGCACGAGCGCGACCGCGTCCCGTTTGAACTCCTCCGTGTACCGCCTGCTGCGGTTGCTCTTGCTTCCCACCTGGCACTACTTCCTCTGGAACCTCATGTCCCAGTCTCCGGGTGTCCACGATCAAGGGGAAGGTTCACAACGTCTCAAGTGGCACGACGAGTTGGGGCGGAAGGTGGGGGGTTTCGTGCGGGGTGACAGGCGGCAGATTCAGACGGCGGTGCTGGGTGGTGCGGACTCGGAGGAGCCGCTGATGCTGCCGCCGGAGGCGATCGAGCTGGATGCCTTCCGCCGCCGTCACGAGCACGACACGTTCTGGTGCGGTCTGTTGCTCGGAGGCTGCGGCCTTCAGCTGACAGCCAAGCTGACACCGACCGGGTCTGCCGCTTCGCCCACCACCCGGGCCCCGACGGGCACCCTCACCTGTGCGGCCGTCGCGCCCGTGGGGTGAACAGTGCCGACTACCTGTATGTGAAGTCGGCGGCCGCTGCCTGGCTCCGGAGCCGGGACCCGGAGGCCGACTCGAGTTCGTCCGGCCGGAAGGGGTGCCGATCGGCTCGGTGGTGGACATCCGGTTCCAGCACGGCGGGCTGCGTGTGCACCTGGACCAGGCGGTGGAACCGTCGTGGGACCAGGACGGCCGCGAGCCGGTGCTCGGAATGTCGGTGCCGGTGGACCGGGACACGCTGACCCGCCGCTGGTATATCCATCGCATCCGGCTGGACAGCGAAGGCACCGCCCGCCGGGTCCGTATCGGCACCGAGGCGTTCGCGCGGTCCACCGAGTGGTTCGCACTGGACGAATGCGGGATGACGGAGCGAGGTCTGTCTACACCGGCGGTGGAACAGATCGTGCATTCCCGCAGCACCCGGCCCGTCTCCCGGTGGAGCGTGGGCAAGGTCAGGAAGGTCCCGGACGCACGCGCGCGAGCGCAGGTGCTGCTGCGACAGCTGGCCACTGCCCGCAAGGTGGAGTCCGAAGTCGTGGTGAATCGGGTGTGCCGTGAGATAGCCGAGCTGACCGGGGCCAGTTCGGCAACACGAGACGGAGCTGGCCGACGCCGTGCGCGACGCGCATCAGTGGCTGCAGGGCCAGGCCGATGTCCGGCGTGACTGTTCGTACGTCTGAACGAGGCCGATATGACCCGGAATGCCCAGCAGGCCCGATAATGGTGTGCTCGGGTATTGGAACTGTCTGAATGCCCTCGGCTCGGGGCCCATGTGCCGCCCCGGACCCCGGTGTTAGTCGCCGGGCATGGACGTGCCAGGAGCCAGTCAGACCTGTTCGAAGTGGAACGCCTTGATGAAGCAGTCGCGCGGCTGGGCCGCGGCGAAGAGGATGCACTCCACGAGCGACTGCGCGGTGAGCGCGTCCTTGGCCTGGCGCGGTGTGTTCTCCCATTCCTCGGAAAGCGGATCAGGGTTGACGAAGTCCGGCGGGTAGAGGGAAATCACCCGGACCCCCTGGGGCCGCAGCCGCTTGGAGAGGATCTCGGCGAACCCTGCCTGGGCACTCTTGGCCGCGTAAAAGGCGTCGTGCGCTTCCGAGCGGTGATGACCAGCCGTTCCGCAGGCAGAGACCATGTTCACCACATCCGGCTTGTCCGAGTTAAGAAGGAGAGGGAGGAAGTTCTTCACGGTCAGGACGGTGCCGGTGGCACCGGAGGCGATGGTGTCGACGACGTCGGCATCGGAGGCGGATTGAAGGTCTGGTCCTTGGAGATAGCGGGAGCCGTTGTTGATCAGCATGTCGATGCGGTCGGTGTGTCGGCCGACATCGGCAGCGAAGTCGCGGATCGAGGCCGGGTCCGTCAGATCGCAGGTGAAGGCGTGGACCTGCTGGGGCCCTCGGCCGCGAATCTCGTCGCGGACACGCTCAGCGGCGGCGCGCGTGCGCGCGGAGAGGAAGACCTCGGCGCCGAGGTCCGCGAGCCGGATGGCCAAAGTGCGTCCGAAATCGCGGCCGGCGGCGGTGATGACCACGCGGCGATCGTCGAATCTCACGTCGGTACTCCTGTTTCCTGGATCGTAGGTTGCGGTGAGGTGCGGCGACTGATTTTGGCTGCGTAGGCAGTCCAGTCTCCAGCGGCAGCCCGTTGCCATTTGGCGGCGACGGTGATGCCGATACCGAGGGTGCGGGCGAGGACCGCGCGGGCAGTTCGGTGGCGAGCTGGAACAGCGCGGTCGAACGGGCTTCCGCGAGCTGGATGCCGAGGGACCATCCACGCTCGCGCGGGGAGCACATCCGGCTCGCTGGTCCGATTTCTTCGACGGACGGGGGTGCGAGCGCCGTCTGGAGGCTGCTGGAGCAGATCTGTGGCGCCGCCTGGCGGCAGGGAGATCGCACCGCTGGCGGCGCAACTTCGTGGCCTGGACCACCGCCTGGCTGTGGACCTACTACACCGAGACCCTGGACCGGGTCACGTCCCGCTATCAGACCTTGACCGAGTGCGGTCTTCACCGTGAGATCGGTGCCGCGGAGCACCTCTTCTTCGCCTTGTCTGAGATGGGCGCCGGCATCGATCTGCCCGAGAGTGTCCACCGGCTGCCCGCGCTCAAGGTGATGCGCAGTACCGCGGCCCGGCACCAGGGGCTGTTCAACGACATTGTGTCGCTCATCAAGGAAGAGCCCGTGGGCTACTTCCACAACGCGGTCGCCCTCGTCTTCCACCACGACCGGGTGACGGTCGCCGAGGCGCGCGAGCGCGTCAACGCGATGCTGGCCGACTGTGTGCACGCATTCCTTACGGCTGAGCGGGAGCTGCCGTCCCAGCTCGCGGCGGCGGGCATCGACGAGAGCTGCTGAGACCAGGCCCTGGCGCTTACCGAGGCGTACAAGGCGCACACCCGGGGGAACTTCGACTGGCACTTCGAGGTCACCCGCTGCGCCGCTCCCGGCGACATCCACGCTGGTCGGCCACTGTACGTGGCCGACTTACTGGACCACCGCACCACCCCGCCCGACTGACCGCGTGACGGCATCCGCCCCCCTCACGCCCGGGCGCGGGCCTGCAGGGTCTCCTCGCCGGAGGTGGCGAGGGTGTCAATCAGGCGGGAGATGGTCGGGTCGGAGGCGACCGGGCCAAAGACGGCGGGCTCACACCGCAGCATCGCGACGTCCAGCGAGGCAGTCCCCGCCCAGTGCGACCGCCAGGGCGACGTCCAGGAGGGCCTTGCCGGGATCGTGGACGGCCCGCGGCTTCCGCCACGGAGCCAGAGCCTGGGATATGACCTGGTCAAGACCGGTCTTGTGGACCGTTTCGACGAGCAGGACCGACTCAGCCTGGGAGACGACCTGGCGGCCGTCGTCCTGGACGCGGACACGGGGGTAGGACCCGATAGAGTGCTTCACCTGGGAAATGCCTCTGGTTTCAGCAGGAACAGGGACCTCGACAATCCTCATTCTTGCTGGGCAGAGGCACTTTCTGCTTCCTGACCGCCTGCCGGACAGTCCGCTTCATGAAAGCGCGAGGTTAAGGTCGTGTCGGCCGGCCTTAAGGTGTAGCTGGCGCGGCCGCAATCATGGGCTGGCAGACTTCGCCGAATCCCACCTTTTCTCCAAGTGGTCACGGCATCGCACCTCGGTTCAGCGTATTGTCTGGTTGTTCTGTCGTAGGGGCAAGGCGCACATGCACTGGACGATCTCGGTGCATTCCCCCGAATCTGTTGCGACGAGCGATGACTTACCCTGTCAGCACCGTGCCGGGCGACACCCGGCCACGGGGTCACCGCAGGATCGCCGAGAGCTCACCTCAACCACTCGGGGACAGGCCCCGAGAGCTGGCTCGCACGAGTCGGCCCCCTGTACAACTTCTGCCGAGGCCCTTTCGGTGCGACTCGGATGTGTGCCCGCTTCGCCCGGCTGGTGAACGGCCTGATCTGCGCGTCGACCGATGAACGCCCAAAGCACTGTGGAGGCGTTGCAATGCTGCACAACACCGACCCTCGCGGAGACCAGCCTGGCGCAGGGATTCTCGACCGCGCGATGCTCATCCTGCGCTACATGGCGACAGCACACGAGGCGACTGTCGCCGATCTTGCCGGGGCCGCATCAACCAGTCGGAGTACGGTCTACCGCCTCGCGCATCGCCTTGAGGCGTGGGGAATGCTCCAGCCACACCACGAACCGGGACGCTGGGTCGTCGGCCCCGAAGCGCTGCGGCTGGGCTTGTCGGTTCTGCAGCGATCCCAGGTTGCGCATGTGGCACCCGAACCGCTGCGTCACCTCGCGGATCTGACGCAGGAAACCACAGGCCTGGCCGTGCGGCTCGACCGGACCATGGTGTTTGTGCACCGCCAGCCCGGGCCACGTCCAAGCCCGGTCAGCGCCCGTGTCGGAGCGGTACGGCCCCTGCATTGCACAGCCGTCGGCAAGGCGTGGCTCGCCGCGCTGCCCGCGGAGGAACTGGGCGATGTCCTGCTCGGGCACCCTCTGGAGAAGCACACGCCTGCCACGTTGAACAGCCGTTCCGTCTTGGAGCGGGATCTGGCGCTCGTGCGCCGCCGCGGATGGTCGCTGGACAACGGCGAAGTGAACACCGCCACCGCCGCCTGCGGGGCAGTGGTTCTCGACGGCCAGGGGCGGCCGATCGCGGCCATCAGTGCCTCCGGCCCGATCGGCCGCGTTGCCCGCAGAGCCGAGCAGATCGGCCCCGTCGTCGCCAGCACGGCAGCACTCATCTCCCGCCGGCTGGGCTACCAGCAGGCCTGATGCCCTGGCGACGGCAACCGCGCCAGGGCGTCAAGGCACACAACGCGCTCGGTATCCGATGGGTCTTCTCCGCGATCAGGCCCCGGTCGCTGTGGCTGCCTGCTCCACCACGACCTCTGGGGCCTGTGGCCGTGCCGGCTTGGGCGTCCCGGGGCCGATGATCACAGCGACTGCAGAGATGACAGACATCGCCGCGATGTATGCAGCCACGGACCACCACGTTCCCGTCGCCGCCAGCAGAGCTGTCGCGATCAGCGGAGCGACACCGCCTGCCAGCGGGCTGGAGATTTCCCGGGCGAAGGCGACTCCGGAGAACCGGACATCCGGTTTGAACATCTCAGACAGGTATGCCCCCTGCGTGCCCGACATGGCCCGTACTCCGAGTGCGTAGAGGCCGACGACAGCCAGCACGATCAGCATGGACGACTTTGTATTGAGCAGCAGGAAGAACGGGGCCACGAACAACCCGACGAAGACCGTGCCCACCAGGTAGACGCGCCTGCGGCCGAACCGGTCGCCGAGGTGCCCGAACAACGGGATCGTCGCGATGCTGACGGCCGAGGCCACCATGACTGCGGTGAGCCCTATCTGCTCGGAGAGTCCGAGCTGGTCCGCCACGTAGGCGAGCACGAACGTTTTCGCCAGATAGCTGGTGCTCGACTCGGCGAAGCAGGCGAGAATACCGACAACCACGGCACGGCCCTGCGTCTGCAGAAGCTGCATCGCCGGCATGCGCCGAGGCTTGTCCTCCTTTTCCTGGAGCGCCGCGAACTCGGGTGTCTCGTCCAGACGGAGCCTGATGTACAAACCGATGCCCACACCGACCGCGCTGATCAAGAAGGGGATACGCCAGCCCCACGACAGCAGCGCCGCCTCGGGCAGCTGCAGCACCAGGGTGAAGAGGCCTGTTGCCAACAGGAGACCGACGGCAACGCCGGTGTTGGGCAGGCTTGTGTAAAGGCCGCGCTTCTTTTCGGGGGCGTACTCCGCAACCATGATCACGGCGCCGCTGAACTCGGCCCCCGCTCCAAGTCCCTGCAGACAACGTACAAGGATCAGGAGGACCGGAGCAGCCACACCGATCTGCTCGTACGTCGGCAGGAGACCGATCAGCGTCGTGGAGGCGCCCATGATCACCAGAGTGATCGCGAGAACCTTCCTGCGGCCGATCCGGTCTCCGAAGTGGCCGAAGATCACACCGCCGACCGGGCGGATGAAGAAGGCCACGGCGTTGACCGCGAAGGCCAGCATGGTGCCCACGAGTGGGTCGTCCGCGGGGAAGAAGAGCTTGTTGAAGACGACGCCTGCCGCGACTCCGAAGAGCGCGAAGTCGTACCACTCGATGATGCTGCCGACCGTGCTTGCGAGAGCCACCTTGCGGATCACTCTGGCGTCTGGAGCCGGGGGCGTAGTGATGCTGGTCATGATGTCCCCTTACCAGCGTGGAAACTCGGGCTTGACCCAGGACGGATCGGCTACCTGCATCGCCCCGACGTCGTCGCGTCGGCGAACGTCACTGCTCTGCCAGCGCTTGTGCAGCAGGGCCAGGCTGTCGCGGTCGAGTTCCACCCCGAGTCCGGGTTCATCGCTCACCACGACTGCGCCGTCGACGAACTCCAGCGGGGACTCGATGACGTCCTCGGGCTGCCACGGACGGTGTGTGTCGCAAGCGAAGAGGTCACCGGGAGCGGCCGCAGCGGCATGAGTCATGGCGGCGAGACTGATCCCGAGATGGGTGTTGGAGTGCATGGACAGCCCGAGCCCGAGAGCTTCGCAGATCCCGGCGAGCTGGTGTGTGGCCCGCAGGCCGCCCCAGAAGTGGTGATCACACAGAATGACCTGTACCGCGTCCAGTTCCGCCGCGGAACGGATTTCGTCCGTGGTCGTCACGCACATATTGGTGGCCAGGTCGATACCGGTGGCCTTGCGGACGGCTGACATGTTCTCCTGCCCGCTGGTGGGATCCTCCAGATACTCCACGACACCGGACAGTTCACGAGCCACCTTGGTAGCTGTCTCCGGCGACCAGATCCCGTTCGGGTCCAGGCGCACGGGCAGCTGCGGGAACTCCTCCTTGAGCGCCTTGATCGCGGCGACCTCTTGGCTGGGCTCGAACACACCACCCTTGAGCTTGATCGACTTGAAGCCGTAACGGTCGATGAACCGGTGTGCAAGAGCGACCACGCCGACGGGATCGAGAGCCGCGCCCCAGTCGTCGACAGGTGCCCCCGGAACCGGGTGCTTCTCCCACTTGTAGAAGAGATAAGCGGCGTAGTCCACGCGGTCGCGGACCTTGCCGCCCAGCAACTCATGGACGGGCAGGCCCAGCGAACGGCCAAGCGCGTCGAGATAGGCGACCTCGAACGCGGACACGCATATGGCGTGCAGCTTGCGCACGCTGGCAACGCCCGTCACCCAGCTACTCGGTTTGCCATCAGTCAGCGACGACGCCACCGCCCCGGGCTTCAGGACGCGCTCGGCCACCTTCCACAGCAGGTTCGGCGACGCGACCGACATCCCCACCAGCTCGGCACCAAACAGTTCGAGTGCTTCCAGATGCTCGGTGTCACCGTAGGTCTCGCCCACCCCGACGGTGCCCCCGAACGTCTCCACCTCGATGATCGCCCGAGTCGCCCACGGCTGGTGGACGCCCTGGAGATTCAACAGCGGCGCATCCTCGATCAGGATCGGGGTGATCCGAACATCTGCAATCAGTAGGGACCGATCTCGCATGGCGCTCCTTCGCGCGTGCTGCGGCCTGGGTGCCGCAGGAGTGCACGGACCCTAGAAGTGCTGTTGCGCTGGTCACAAGAACTCGGATGTCATCCCGCCGACATACGGCTGTAATTTCGCAGCCGCTGGGACAGCGAGGGCAGCACGGTCGCAATGGTCGGCTGAGTTCCGCCGAATCGCCTGATGTGTTTTTCCCGCACGGACCAGTCGGCCGACCCGCTTCGGCCCCGCAGATCGGGGACGGAGCACAAGAGGAGCCAGGTCGAGGCGACCGCTGCGGAAGCCAACCTGGCAGCCGATTTGAACAGGTCAGGTGCAGGGTGATGGTGACCTGCACGAGGCTGGTGATGCGGGTGCGAGACCAGCGGTGCGCTGGCGACGGCGTAGGCCATCGCGGGCAGCCCCTCGGCCGGCCGGGCTGCGGCTGGAACAGCCAGCTGACCAGGTCGCCGTGGCTCTGCACGCGCAGCGCGCGGCGGGTGATGGAGGAGGCCTGGAGCCAGGCTTCCCGGCCGCGGGGGTTCCGATGCGTGCGTAGGCGCCGGTGACGATTTCGGCGAGGCGGTCGAAGTCGGCGCGGGCCGCTTGCGGCTGATTGAACTGCTCCGGGCGCTCTCGTTGAGTGGGGAACTCGGAATGGTGGATCGGCGTTGACACGGCATGACGCGTGAGGTGCGCAACGTGTTCTCCGGTACCGCACACTATGTGATCCAGGCTGGTGAGATCAGCGGAGACATCCACGTCCACGCCGCGCCGGACACCACGCCGCTGGATCGGGTCGCCGGCGAACTCGCGAGCCTGGTGCACGCCCAGTGGCGGGACGAGGCGGCACTGCGTGGCCTGGGCGGCTCGGCGGGGCTGTCGGTACCCTGGCAGGCTGACTGGTCCATCGCCGACCACCGTGGCAAGGCAGGCGCGCAGGTGCCTGGCCGCGGGGACGGACTACCTGAACTGGCCACCGCCTTCCGGGCACTGCCGCAGCGCAGGCTGGTCGTTCTTGGACCTCCGGGCTCGGGGAAGTCGTCGCTGGCCGTACTGCTTGCGCTCGAACTGCTGAGAGAGCGCGGGACACACGATCCGGTTCCCGTGATTCTGTTGCTGACGACGTGGGACCCGGCGAAGCAACACCTGGACGCTTGGCTCGCCGACCGTATCGCGGAGGACTATGCCGGCCGGGCACCGGGCCTGGACCGGCGTAGCGTGAGGCGTCTTGTGCGGGACCGGCGTGTGCTTCCCGTGCTGGAGGGCCTGGACGAGCTTCCGGAATCGCGCAGGGCGGCGGCCCTGACCGGTCTCAACCGGGCCCTGGGGCAGGGCGATTCCGTGGTGCTGACCTCACGGAGTGCTGAGTACGCGGCGGCCGCGGGCAGCGAACGCGTTGTGGACTCCGCCGCAGTCATCGAGGCCCTGCCCGTACCCACTGAGGCCGTCCTTGCCCACCTGCGCGCCATGGTCCACCCCCGGCGGCTCCCACTGTGGCAGCGGGTCTTCGACGACATGGCCGCCGACCCGCGGGGCCCTGTGGCCTCGGTCCTTTCGTCTCCGTTGATCCTGTGGCTCGCGACCCAGGTGTACGCGGGCCCGGCAACTCGCCCCGAGGAACTGACCGACCGGCACCGCTTCCCTAGCGCCACGGCGATCGAGGAACACCTGCTTGAGGGACTCGTCCCGGCTGTCTTCACATACGGTCCGGCGTCGCCGGACCAGGTAAGACCCGTACGGCAGTGGGATCCGCGATCGGCGGACCTGTGGCTTCGGTTCTTCGCGGCCCACCTCGACCGCCTGCACACCCGGGACCTGGCGTGGTGGCGGCTGCGCGGGCCGTCCTCTCGGACCGCCATGAGCAAGTTCACGCTCGTACTCGGTGCCTTACCGGCCTTGGCGCTCGGAGTGGGGGCCGGATACCTTGCCACCGCGGTCCTCGCCGGCCGCGCCCAGGACGTCGTGACGGTGCTCAGGTTGTGTGTGGCCGCCCTGCTGGCCGTGATCCTGGGATTGGTCGGTGGAAAGATCGCCGAGGCGCTGCATCGTACGGGCGGCGGTCAGCCGCGCCGGCCCGCGCGGCCCACGGCGGTGGTGGTGTCGGCCGCCGTCCTGGTGCCCTCACTCACCGCCGTCATGGCCATGGGCGCCGAACACCCCTTCGTACTGCGGCTCGGCGCCCTGCTTCCGCTGGCACTGGGCGTGGTGCTGACCCGGCCGGTGGACAGCGACGCGCCAGTCGGGCCTGACACGCTGCTGCGCGGCGAACGCAGAGTGGCGTTGGTCTCCGCACTGGTAATCGCGCCCGCCCTCGCGGGACTCACCGTGTCGTACCTGCGGGCGAGTAACGAGACCGCCGTCCTGACCGGAATGGCTCTCACCACCTGGCTCCTGGCTGCCGCGGGGCTCGTGGCGACGAGCCGCTGGGGACGGTGGACCACAGCCCGGACCGTGCTGGCCCTGTGCAGTCGGCTGCCGTGGTCGGTAACAGTCTTCCTTCGGGACGCCCACCGGCTGGGGATCCTCCGTCAGGTGGGCGGCGTCTACCAGTTCCGCCACGCCCGGCTTCAGCAGCGGCTGGGCGGCCAGGAAGCGAACGACTGGGAGGCGGAGCGGCAGGAGACGGCACGGGAGGTCCGTGTCAGCGGTGCCAGCAGCGTAGCGGTCACCATAGGTCCGACGACCTTTGTCGGTCCCTGGCTCGGCGGGGCACTCTGCACCTACTTCGCCGTGACCGAGCGCCCCGTCCTCTGGTGGTTCGCGGTCTTCCTCATCGCGCTGCCACCACTGCTCTGGCTCGCCGCCAGGCGTGTGCCCCGGCACGAAATCGAACTGCGCCTCGACGAGGAGCTGATCGAAATCATCGGCCACGAACCGTTCAGCCTCCGGTGGCTGGACGTGGAGCAGGTTTCCGTGCGAGCACTGGGAGCCTTCGGCCGTGACGGCCATGCGTACGGCATCCAGGTGCGCCTCGCCCCGGACCGCGTGCCCCCGCCCGGCCGCACCCCGGACCGGGACGGCTGGATCACAATCTGGGGACTCGGTGACAAACCTGGCGTGCCTCCCGAGATCGCCACCGCGCTGTCCCGCTGGGGAGGCGCCCGTTGGAACGGGCTGGCATAGCCGTCAGGCCGGCACATCAGGCGCACCAGCCTGCGTGTTTCACTTGCGGCCGTGTCCGGATCATGAGTGGGAACGCGAAAGTGCCTTCTGAGCTGGGACGACGAGACTTTCCTAAGGTCCCGGTCAGCCCAGCAGAAAGGCACTTTCTACGTGCACGCTACGGAGTCACGTATCCAGCTCGTTGTCTCCACAGGCGGGCGCGGGGGTGGCCAAGCCGGATCCCGGCTGCTGGATGATCTCGCTGAGGCCTGAAGGGTGTCAATATTCCGGTCGGGCTGCTGAGCTGGGTTGCAATGCCGTGATGGGTTCTGGGCGGGGCTGGAGCGTCAAGGAGGTCTGCGTGGCTTGGCGCTGCTGGGGGCCGGGGGTGGGGTGGGGCGGGTGTTGGTGTCATTGGCCGGTTCGGGGATGGGGTGGCCGTGCGTGCGTGTGTGTGGGGTCGGGCGTGGTGGTGTTGGTGTGATTGCGGTGGGGGATGGGCAGGTGGGGCATGGTGGGGGGTGGTGAAGGAATTGCCGGGCGGGGCGTGGTGTGGGGATGTGGCGATGCGGTTGGATGCGCGGTGCGCGAGCTGGTTCGGGAGGTCCCTGGGTGTGTGGTGGGGTGGGAAGGTGCCGTGAAGTAGGTGTTGTGGGGTGGCTGTTGGGTGCGTGATCGTGGGGTGGGTCGAGGTGAGCCAATAAGGGAACGTCTGGTTTCGACGTTTTCGTATCGGCGGGGAGTGCGCTTGCTGGTAGTGGCAGTGGGGCGGCGTGTGAGCTGGTGTGTTTCCCGTACGTGGGTGGCTTCGCCTCCTACTGGCGGCCCTTGGCTGTCGCGCTCGCTCCGGTGGTGGATGTGGCGGTTGTGCAGTATCGGGGGCGGCTGGACCGGTTGCGTGAGGCTCCGGTGGAGGATCTGCATCTGCTGGCCGACCTGATTGCCGGGGCGCTGGGCCCGTCGGGAGACCGGCCCCGGGCGCTATTCGGGCACAGCATGGGGGCTTCGCTCGCGTACGAGGTGGCTGTACGGCTTGCCCGGCGGCGAGCCGCAACTGCTCGTCGTGTCGGGCCGCCGCGGACCGGCCGCCGCCCGGGGAAGGAACCGGGACTGGCCTGTGGGCGACGCCGGACTGGTCCGGCGGATATGCGGGTTGGGCGGCACGGACGCCGTGGTCCTCGACGACCCGGAGCTGCTGGAGCTGATCCTGCCCGCGCTGCGCGGCGACTACCGGGCCCTCGCCTCCTATGAGGACACCCCCGGCCGGCCGCTGTCCTGTCCCGTGGTCGCCCTGGCCGGCGGCCGCGACCCGGAGGCGGCCGTCGAGGAGGTCCGAACCTGGGGCGAGCAGACCTCGGGCGACTTCCGGACCCGGGTGTTCGAGGGCGGTCACTTCTTCCTCAACGACCATGCCGGGGACGTCATCGGCCTGATCCGCGGACTGCTGCCGGCCCGCGCCGGCTGACCGGGGCGGACGGCCACCGGCCGGGGTGGACGGCCACCGGCCGGGGTGGACGGCCACCGGCCGGGGTGGACGGTCACCGGCCGGGGTGGACGGCCACCGGCCGGGGTGGACGGTCACCGGCCGGGGTGGACGGTCACCGGCCGGGGTGGACGGTCACCGGCCGGGGCGGCCGGTGGCGGCCGGTCTCTGTCACCGGCCTCCGGCTGTGCGGAGCCTGTGAGCCGCGTGGATCCGGCCATAAAACGTTCCGCCTCCTGAGAAAACTTGACCGGAACACAAGGCTCGTGTGTCACTTGAGGACGGGTATTCGTGATCGACTCGGCGCGTCGACTTGCGGAGACGGGGGACACGGGGGTGGCACGGTTGACACCTGGGTATGCCCGTGCAAGGGGACCTCGAAGGCGATCGCTTGCAAGAGCTTGAGCAATCTTGTAGTGGGGGAAAGCGATGCGGTTTCGAATGCTGGGCCCGTTAGAGGTCGTTTGCAGTGACCAGTTGGTCGGACTGGGTGGAACGAGACAGCGCGCGACACTCGGGTTTCTGTTGCTGAACACCAACCGGGTGGTGGCGAGCAGTCAGTTGATAGAGGCGTTGTGGCCGGTCGGCAAGGCGCCCAAGTCGGCCCGGAAAATACTGCAGAACTCCGTGTGGAGACTGCGCAGGGCGCTCTCTCCGGACGAGCGCGATGCCGGCTGTGTGGAGCTGTTGAGCCAGGCTCCGGGTTACATGCTGCGGGTCGCGCCGGACCGGACGGACCTGTACAACTTCCGGGGACTGGTCGAAAAGGGCCGTGTGGAACTGGCGGCGGGATCGCCGGAGAACGCTTCTCTGCTGCTGCGTGACGCACTGGCTCTGTGGCGGGGACCGGTGTTGGCGGATCTGGTGGAAACCGGAATCGACTGGCCTGAGCTGACTTCTGTCAGGAACGCCCGGCTGGATGCTCTGGAGCACTATTTCGAGGCGGAGTTGGCGTGTGGTCATCATCACCGCATCCTCGGCGAGTTGGAGAAAACGGTTGCTACCGAGCCGTTGCGGGAACGGCTGCTCGGACAGCTCATGCTGGCGCTCTACCGATCGGGGCGGCAGACGGACGCTTTGGATGTTTATCACGGTGCCCGCGCTGAAATGGTGGAAAAACTCGGGCTCGAACCGGGCCATGCCCTCAAGGCATTGCAGCAGGCCATCCTTGTCCATGACCCGGTACTGGTCCCGGTCGGCGTCCGGCAGCAGATCGAGCTGCTCATGACGGGCGCCTCCCAGGACCGCGCGGAGCCGGCCCTCCAGGGCGTTTCGGGCGGCCTGGACACCGTATCCGCGCAGCCGGGGACGCTCGCCGCACCGGCCGTGCCCCGCGACCGCCGGGGCGACGAGGGTATGGCCTGCGAGGAGCCGGCCACCCGGCTGCCGACCGTCGATCTGCCGGCCACGGCGGCGCCTGTGCCGCCGGTGCTGCGGACCATGGTGGCCGAGCGCAAGGACGTCAGCGTCCTCATCGTGCGCGCCCGGCTCAGCCCGGGGGAGGGCGACAGCGTGCCCGAGCGGATCGATGAGGCCGCCGAGAACGCGGCCATGGTCATCCGTGAGGAGGTCGAGTGCCTCGGTGGTACGGTCACCGCCTCGATCGGCCCGATCTGGCTCGCCCTGTTCGGGGTGCCCCGCACCGGCGGGGACGACGCCGAACGGGCGGTGCACGCGGCGATGACGATCCGCGACCGCCTCGGTGTCGCGGCGGCCCCCGCCGGACCGGCCACGGCCGCCGCGCGCGGCGTCTCCATCCAGGCGGCGGTCGCCACCGGCGGGGCGCTCGTCCGCTACCAGCCCGACCGCGGCGAGGTCCCGCCGTCGGTCAACGGCGCTCTCCTCGACGAGTGCCACACTCTGCTGTCCCTCACCCCCGCCGGGGAGATCCGGGTCTGCGACGACACCCGCCGTGCCACCGAGTTCGCGGTCACCTACCACCGCGGCGACTCCTCGCCCGGCTGGCAGGTCGGGGGCTTCCGCCAGGAGTACGTCGCCCTGCACGCCGTACCCGTGATCGACCGCGAGTACGACCTGGACGTGCTGCGCGGTCTGCTCCAGCGCACCCGGCACCAGGCGACGCCCCATCTGGTGACGGTGCTGGGGGAGCCCGGCATCGGCAAGACCCGGTTCATCATGGAGTTCGAGCGGCGGCTCGCGGCCAACCCGGAGGCCGTACGGCTGCTGGTGGTGCGCAGCCGGCCCGTCATCGGCGAGGAGCCGCTGGAAGTCCTGTACGACCTGGTGGCGTCCTGCTGCGGGATCCTGCGGGGCGACTCGGCCGAGACGGCACGGGCCAAGCTCACCGCCACCGTCGAGCGGCTGGTCGAGGCCGAGGAGGAGCGGCAGTGGATGCTGACGTGTCTGCCCCCGCTCCTGGACGCGGAGGTCTGCGCGAGCACTCGGGTCGCGGTCGGCGACGTCCTGGCCGCGTCGCGGCAGCTGCTCGCGGAGATCGCGGGGCGGGGCCCGCTCGTGGTGGTCTTCGAGGACCTGCACTGGGCCGACGACGTGCTGGTGGACTTCGTCGAGGACCTTGCGCCGCCGGTGGGTTCACTGCCGCTGCTGGTGATCGCCACCGCCCGGCCGGAGCTGCTCAAACGGCGCCCGGAGTGGGGCAGCGGTATCCGGCACGGACTCACGCTCACCCTGGAGCCGATCTCCGACGCGGCCGTCGACCGGCTGCTGGAGTTCCTGATGTCCACCACGGCCGGCGGTCTGAACACCTCCGCCGGGGGACTGCTGGAGGCGCTGCTGGAGGGGGCGGGTGACGATCCGGCCGCCCGTCGCACCCAGTTGCGCCGCATCCTGGCATCCGGCTCGGCCTCCCTCAGGGACGAGCGGTGCGGCCCCGGCGCGGGCGGCCTGCAGACCGCCGCGCCGGACCTGTGTCTGCCGAGGTCAGCCGGACACCCGTACCGGTAGCCGAGTGGGCGAGATCAGCTGCCTGGGGTTCTCGAACTCCAGGGAGCCGGTCTCGTCCACCGCGATGTCCCGGTAACGGTCCATCAGGATGTTCAGGGCGAGCTTCGCCTCAAGACGGGCCAGCGGCGCGCCGAGGCAGAAGTGGATGCCCTGCCCGAACACCAGGTGGCTGGTGGTGCGGTGGATGTCGAACCGGTCGGGGTCGGGGAACCGGGAGCCGTCCCGGTTCGCGGCCCCGATCCACGGCGTCACCAGCGACCCGGCGGGGATCGTGTGACCGCCCAGCTCGGTGTCGGCGGTGGTGATCCGGGCCAGCCTCGGGAACGGCGGCCGCAGCCGCAGCACCTCCTCCAGCGCGCCGGGCAGCAGTGAGCGGTCCGCGCGCACCGCGGCCCCGGCCTGCGGGTGCCGGTCGAAGAGGAGGACGGCGTTGCCGATGAGGGCCATCGTGGTGGCGTGCCCGGCGAACATGGTCAGACCGGTCACCCCGACGATCTCACCGTCGTCCAGGTACGTGCCGTCGGCCTGGGCGCCCGCGAGCCTGCTGAGCACATCGTCAGTGGGGTTCTTGCGCAGCCGCCGTACGTGCTCCAGCAGATACGCGTTCATCTCCCGCACCGCCGGGACGACTTCGTTCTGAAGCTGCTCCGGGGGGACGGTCGCGGCGTCCACGGTGCCGAGGGCCTCGCCCCACACCCGGAACAGCGGCTCGTCCTCGACCGGCAGGCCCAGCAGTTCCAGGATCACATTGATGGGCAGGGCGTAGGCCAGCGAGTCGATCAGGTCGAAGCGGTCGGCGCCGCCCACCCCGTCGAGCAGGACGTTGGTGATCTTCTCGATCCGGGGCGTCAGCCCGGTCACGGCCCGCGCGGTGAACACGGAGCTGATCACCGAGCGGAGCCGGCGGTGCCGGGGCGGGTCCGTCGTCACCAGATTGCCCGTGTCGAAGAAGTCGAGATCGGGCTGCGGCGGATTGAACGCGCGGGCGGTGTCCGAGGAGAAGGTGGTCGTGTCGGCGAGGATCCGGGAGATGTCGGCGTGACCGAACACCTGCCATCCCTTTTCCGGGTCCCGGTACACCGGCCGGGTGTCGAGCATCGAACGGAACCAGGCGAACAGCGACTCCGCCGGATCCTTTGCGAGAGTATCCGAAGTTATGCTCATGATCCTGACCTTATCCTCGCGTTTCTCGGCCCACGGTGAATTCCGCGGGCATAAAAGGAATGCGTGAGAGATCTGAAACCGGCAGCGGACCGAAGTCCGCTGCCGGTGATGCGGCGCCGGTTTCCGAAGACCGCCCGTAGACCGCCGGCAGATCAGGAGGAGACCAGGCCGGGAGCGCGGGTCAGAACGCCGACATCGAGCGGTACAGCCGGCGGTCGACCTGCGGGGCCCGCAGGGCCGCCGCGCTCGTCAGACGCTTGATCTCGGCGGCGGTCAGGAGCTTGCCGCCGGCCGCGCGGATGCCCGACTCGACGGCGCCGTCCATGTAGCCGCTCCAGCCGTCGGCGATGTCGCCGCCGGCGAACCTGACGCGGCCGTGCGGTTTCTGGATGTCGCGGTGCAGCCGGGTCAGCTGGAACGGCTGGCGGAAGGCGCCGACACCCAGCGCGAACTCGTCCGCGTGCCAGTCGTGGGCCGTGTAGCTGAGCAGCTCGGCGTCCGGCAGGATGTCCTTCACCGCCGCCTCGACCTGCTTGCCGTCCCCTGCGTCGAAGGTGTCCTTCACACTGAACGCCACCACCGGCTGGCCCACGTCGAAGCGGCCCATGATGCAGATCGGGTGCCCCTCCGGGGCCTCCGCGACGAAGCGGTCGGCGGGCTGCTTCAGGTCCAGCCACAGCTTCTTCTCGTGCGGCACGCCGATGCCCGCGGTGGAGGCCGTGCGGTGCGCCTCCGGCAGCCCCGGGGTGAACTCGATCGTCTTCCACACGTTGACCGGTACGGCCATGATGACCTCGGGGGCGACGAACTGCTCCCCGGCGCGGGTGACGACGCGGACCCGGCTGCCGTCCTGCTCGACCGAGGCCACCGGGGAGTTCAGGCGCAGCGTGGGCGCAGCCTGAGCCAGGATGGCCTTGAGCAGGGAGATGGTGCCGTCCTTCGGACGGTAGGTGTTGACGCCGTGGAAGCCGTCGAAGTTCCAGCCGGACAGCGCCCACCACTGGGTGAGGTGGGTCAGCGCGCCGCGCTTGCTGGAGCCGCCGTACAGTGAGGTCGTGCTGGTGAGCCGGATCTCTTCCTCAGGGGCGTACGTCAGCTGGTCGAGCCGGTCGCGCAGCGAGAACCCGTCGTGCTTGCGCACCAGGTCCTCGCGGTGGAGCGGCTCGTAGGGGCGCTCGAAGTACTCCCGGTTGCCGTCCTCGAAGAACGGGGTGAACAGCTCTTTCTGGCGGGCGTACGCCTCGGCCGGGTCGTACTCCTGGAACCCGTCGAGGGTGGGCAGGATGCTTCGCTCGACCCCTGCGTCGGCGACGATCGGGACCTTGTAGCGGTCCAGCTCCCGCCACACGTACGGCTGGAGCGGGTCGACCCAGGCGCCGCCGCGCTCGATCTGCTGCCCCTGGTAGGTGTCGGTCCAGGTCCGTCCCCCGATGCGGTTGCGCGCCTCCAGCAGGAGGACGCGCTTGCCCTGGGCCTTCAGTTCGCGCGCGGCGGTGACCCCGGCGAGGCCGGCGCCGACGACGATGACGTCGAAGTCCTCCTTCAGCTCCGCCGCCGCGGCAGGACGCGCGACGGCCGCACCCGCCGCGGTGACGAGCGTGGTGGCTCCGACCGCCTTCAGCAGGGTGCGCCGCGGCAGCCGCGACGCGGTCCGGCCGGAACCGGACGCCGCGTTCTCGTTGGCCGATATCGCGCCGTGCTCGTTGGGTGTACTCACATTTCTCCTCGATGTGTCGCCGGCATGAATGCCGGGCACTCCCCCGGATCCTCGGACTGTGTCCGGAAAACGCTGCCAAACGTAGTCGAGCAGCGGCGATTTTCGGTCTTCCGCGGGTAATTCCGTTTGGCGGACGGCAGGGGGATTGCCGAGGATTGAAATGTGAGAATTACGTGCAGGTGGAATACAAAAAGCCTCCGGGGTACGGCTGGTGGGCCGTACCCCGGAGGCCGGGTGGAACGCGTCCGTCAGGCGGAGGGCTTGCGGAACTGCTCGATCAGCGCCGCGTAGCCGCTGTCGGCGTGGCCGTCGGCCACCGCGCGGTCGACGAGCGCCTTGAAGAAGCGGGGCAGTTCGGCGTTGATGCCGAGGGTCTTGCTCTCCTCGGCGAGGTGCTCCAGCGCGTCCTGGTGGACCGTCATGGTGGCGTCGCCGGCCGGGTACTTGCCCTCGTCGATCTGCGGGGCGTACGCGGTCACGTACTCGGTGACCACGTTGATCATCGTGTTGGCCAGCGGGGCGAAGGCGGTGGCCTTCACCTTGGCGGTGCCCAGCAGGGCGGCGCCCTGGAGGAAGCCGTTGAGGATGCCCCACATGATGCCCAGCAGCGACATGTCGTAGAGCGCGGACAGCCCGTGGTCGGCGTCCAGGTACGTGGTGCCGGCGGCGCCCAGCGCGCGCAGCGTCGCCTCGTGCTCCTCGAAGGCCGCCTTCGGGCCGCTGTACAGCAGGACGGCGGCGTCGGTGGCGATGTCCGGCGGGATCGCCATGATGGCGCCGTCGAGGTAGGCGGTCTCCACACCCGCCGCCCACCCGGCGGTCTCGCGGGCCTGCGTCGAGGTGCCCGTCGTCAGGTTCACCACGACCTTGCCCTTGAGCGAGCCGGCCAGCGGGTCGAGCAGCTCGCGCACGGCGGTGTAGTCCGTGACGCAGAGAACGACCAGCGGGCTCGCCGCGACCGCGTCCGCGACCGAACCGGCGCGGGCAGCGCCCTCGGCGACGAGCTGGTCGGCCTTGGCGGTCGTGCGGTTCCACACAGTGGTGGGGTGTCCCGCCTTGAGGAAAGCAGCGGCTAATGCCTGGCCCATCAGACCCAGGCCGATGACCGACACCGGAGCTTGGGCTGCGTTGGTGTTCGACATTGCGTACTCCCGTTCCAATTCACACTGTGGTTTGCATGGTTTGCATCTCGGCGATGACCAACCCGCTGCCCGCAACCCTCGCACCGCGGTGCGGGCGACGGACAGTGGCAGAAGTGCCGACCTTCGCAAAATTCCTGCCGTAGGCTTGGCGGTATGAATCCTGGGTCTGTCGCCATCGCTCTGGTCAACGACACGGACATGCAGGTGTGCGAGGTCTACGAGACGGCCATCGCCTACGCGGTCTTCGGCGATCCCCAGCCGGACCTCGCCGACCCCTGGTACGACCTGCGGGCGTGCTCGGTGACCCCGCCCTCCGCCGCCGGCCCGGCACGGGGGTTCTCCGTCCGCACCACCCACGGCGTCGAGGACCTCGTCACCGCCGACACCGTGATCGTGCCCTCGGTGCCGGACGCCGTCGTCAACCGGGGGGAGTCCCTCCCGGCCGAGTTCGTCGACGCGCTGCGCCGCGCCCACGACGCCGGCGCCCGCATGGTGTCCCTGTGCACCGGGGCGTTCGCACTCGCGGAGGCCGGTCTCCTGAACGGCCGCCGGGCCGCCGCGCACTGGCTGAACACGGCCGACCTGGCCAAGCGTTACCCCGAGGTGGAGGTCGACGACTCGGTCCTCTACGTGGACGAGGGCCGGATCCTGACCAGCGCCGGTATGACGGCCGGACTCGACCTGTGCCTGCACATCGTGCGCCATGACCTCGGCGCCCATGTCGCCAACCAGCTCGCCCGCCGGCTGGTGGTCTCCGGTCACCGGCCCGGCGGCCAGACCCAGTTCGTGGACCTCTCCGTCCCGGTCACCGACGACGACAGCCTCGCCCCCGTCATGGA
Source organism: Streptomyces sp. KM273126 (assembly GCF_004337435.2). Taxonomy (NCBI): domain Bacteria; kingdom Bacillati; phylum Actinomycetota; class Actinomycetes; order Kitasatosporales; family Streptomycetaceae; genus Streptomyces; species Streptomyces sp. KM273126. The sequence continues at coordinate 2,765,357 of NZ_SJXB02000002.1, forward strand.
CTGGGCCGCCCGCCGCCTCGACCAGCCCCTCACCGTCGACGGCATGGCCAAGCAGGCCGGGATGAGCACCCGGACCTTCTTCCGGCGCCTCCAGGCCGCCACCGGGATGACCCCGCTCAAGTGGCTGCTCAACCAGCGCCTCGCGCACGCGCAGACCCTGCTGGAGACCACCGACCTGCCGATCGAGCGGGTCAGCGAGTTCAGCGGCCTGGGCACGGCGGCCAATCTGCGCCGCCACTTCACCCTGCACGTCGGGGTGACGCCCACGGACTACCGCCAGTCCTTCGGGGCGGCCCCGGCCCGCCGCAGCACCCTCGCCGACGGGCGCCGTTGAACCCACGGAGGCCCGGGCGCCCGTCGCGCCCGGGCCCCGCAGGGGCTACGCCCCGGCGGCCTCCTCTGCGGTGCGGGGGCCGCTGACGCCGTAGGGGTTGTCCACGGCGTAACGCCAGTTGCCGTCCTCGCCGCGCTGGAGGACGTCCACCGCGACACCCTCCAGGTGCTCCGGCTTGCCGTCGGCGTCCTTGGTCTCCATCGACCACTCGACGATCAGCATCGCCGTGTCACCGCTCACGAGGGTCTGGAGCACCTTCGCGTCCACGGTCGGGCCGTAGGACATGAACTCCTTGACCCGGTCCCGACGGGCCTGGCCCGTCAGCGGCACACCCGGGTCCCAGACGCCGACGGCGTCCTCGGTGTACATCGAGTTGACGGCGTCCGCGTCACCGGAGTTGAACGCCTCGCCGAACATCTCCTGATGCGTCGCGATGTCGCTCGACAAATACTTGTCGTACTTTCCGCTGGCCATGGATGAGCCGCTCCATTCATTCCCCCGCGAGGGAGTCGGACGAGAGTTGACAGATGGACATCGGGCGGATTGGGCATCGCGCCGCGCATTTCGACCCGTTGAACGCTACTGGCCGCCCGGAACGACCGGACCACACCCCGGTAACCACCCCCGACCAGCAGTGGAGAGCCGGCGGTTACCGTGCCGAGACCGCGTCCCAATCCGTGTCGGCTGCGTATACGCGGAAGTCACGCGGCTCCCGGCCGAGAGCCCGCCGCACACCGTCGGAGAGATAAGCCGTCCGGCCGTCACGAATGGTGTCGAAGAGCTCGTTCATGAAATCCGCGAAATCCCGTGCGTAGCCACGCCCGACGAGATGCCGGGCGTATTCCTCGCGGTCCACCACGACCGGGCGGATCTTCCGGCCCGCCGCCTCGGCGATCAGGTCGACGCACTCGGCGAACGTCATCAGCCGCGGCCCCGACAGGACGTACAGCTCGCCCGCGTGCCCCTCCTCGGTGAGCGCGGCCACGGCGACGGCCGCGATGTCCTCGGCGTCGATGAACGGCTCCACGCCCTGACCGTCCGGCAGGATCACCTCGCCGGCGGCGACGTCCGGCGCCAGCAGCCGGTCCTCGCTGAAGTTCTGCGAGAACCACGTGGGCCGCAGGATCGTCCACTGAGCCCCCGACTCCCGCACCGCCCGCTCGGCGGCGAACCGGCCCTCCTCGTGCGCCCACTGCTCCAGCGTCCGCGCGGACAGGAACACCAGCCGCCCGACACCCCGCCGGATGGCGAACGAGGCGAAATCGGCGAGGAGTTCCGCCGCGTGGGGCCCCTGCTCGTCCACCACGTAGACCGCCTCGACGCCCTCGACGGCCGCCGCCCACGTCTCCTTGTCCCGCCAGTCGAACCGCCGGGCGCCCGAGCGGGACGCCACCCTGGCCGTACGCCCGCGCTCGGCGAGCTGCCGCGCCACACGGCGGCCCGTCTTGCCCGTACCACCCAGTACCAGAACGGGAGTGTCGTTCATGTCACCTGCCATCAGAGAGAAGCCGTCACAGAGAAGCTGTCGGGGAAGTCCGGGGAAAAGCCGGAGGCGAAGGGTCAGTGGGGCTCGGCCACCAGCGGGGCGTCCGGGGACGCCGCGCGGACGGCCGACTGGATCTCCGGGGCGACGAGCGCCTCCGGCGGGTCGACCAGGAAGACCACGCGGGCGTACGCGGTCAGCAGCGAGTGGTCGCGGGTGGCCGCCTCCAGGAGCTGCCCCACGTACGCCTGCTCCTCCCGCCACTCCTCGGTGCGCTCGCCCTCGACACCCGGGAAGGCGAGGTCGGCGCCGGTCGTCATCGACCACACCGCGTCCACCGCCCCCTCCGCGAGGCCGGCGAAGTACTCCTCGGCACGCGGCGCGCCCGGCCGGGACACATGGTCGCGCAGCACCATGGCACCGAGGGCGGCGACCGTCATGCCCTGCCCGTACACCGGGTTGAAGCTGCACACCGCGTCGCCGAGGACGAGCAGCCCGGCCGGGAACGAGGTCATCAGCTCGTAGCGGCGGCGCAGGTTCGCCGGGAAGCGGTACGCCACCGGGTCGCCCAGCGGCTCGTGGTCCTTCACCGTGTCGTAGATGTCCGTCCCCGACAGTGACTTCAGGAACGCGAGGAACCCCTCCGGGTCATGGGGCGGGTAGTCGCCGAGGAAGCCGTACGCCGTCACCACCGTGCGGCCGCCCTCGATGGTGGCGCAGATCGCGCCGCGCCCGGTGTCCGGCGAGGCCACCACGTCGATGGAGATGTCGTCGTCCATCAGCTCGGGCGGCAGCCGGAAGTACTGCGTGGTGTAACCGACCCCGATCCGCTGCTGGTCCTCCTCCACCTCCGGGAAACCCAGCTCCGCCAGCCACGCCGGGGTGCGGGAGCGTCGCCCGGTGGCGTCCACCACCAGATCCGCGGCCAGCTCGCGCGACCGGCCGTCCTCCACCACCGACACCCCGACGACCGTCCGCCGGTCGTTGGACGTCAGCAGCCCGGTGATGTCGTGCCGGCGCAGGAACGACACGTTCGGCAACGCCCGCACCCGGCTCCGCACCCGCTGCTCCAGGTGCGGCCGGCTCATCGACAGCAGCAGCATGTCCGAGTGGGGCTGCGGCATCCGCTGCCCCTCCATGACCCAGCGCACATTCCCGGTGACGTCACCGCTCACCGCGCCGGTGGAGATCAGCTCGTCGGTGATGCCGGGCAGCAGCTCCTCGATGATGTGCCGGCCACGCGCCAGCAGTGCGTGGACGTGGTTGCCCTGCGGCACGCCCTTGCGCGGCAGGTCGTCGTCCCTCAGCTCGTCCCGGTCCACCACGACGACCTCGTCGTACGCGTCCGCCAGCACACGCGCCGCCAGCAGCCCGGCCGTGCTCGCGCCCAGCACGACCGCGCGGTTCCGCTCAGCTGTCCCCACGGTTGTCGCTCCTCACTGTGTAGAAATCCGAAGCCACGCGAAGGGGGCGCGGCTCATGCGCCGGCCGCCGGCACCAGGTGGGCGCCGGCCTTCGGGAAGTAACCGGCGCGCTCGAAGAACCCCACGTACTTCTCGAACAGTTCGCGTCCGATCTCCGGGCACGCGATGCCGGTGCCGGCCAGCGCCCGCTTTGTCTCCGACACCTCCAGCGGCGGGTAGGTCGCGCGGCCGTCGCCCGCCATGAGGGCCTCGAAGGCGTCGAGCAGCGGCACCAGCGCGTTGTCGCGGTCGGCCCGCACCCGCTCCCGCCAGCTGTCCCAGTCCAGGACCGGCAACTCGTAGCCGCACGACCTCAGATGGCCGACGAAGTCGGCGAAGGCCTGGTCCTGCTCGTTGAACAGGTGGAACGTGCCGCCCGCGGCCTCCTCCCGCGCCGCGAGAGTGGTGATCGTCCCGCTGACGTAGTCCACCGGCACCATGTGGAAGGACCCGGCGAGCCGGTCCGGCACCGCGCCCGCCTGGAGCAGGCCCTTCAGACTCAGCCAGACGAAGTCCTTCGTCTGGCAGGCACCGGCCCGCTGGTCGCCGCAGACCACGTCCACCCGGTACATCGAGACCGGCAGCCCGCGCTCCCGCGCGATCCCGATGACCTGCTCGGCGACCCACTTGCTCTGCAGATACCCGTTCCACAGCTCCTCGGCGGGGCCGGTCGGGTCGGTCACCTTCGCCGGGACGCCTTCGGCGCCGGGCGCCGGCGCCGGGAAGACCCCGCTCGTCGAGACGTGGTGCACGGGCACGGTGCGGTGCCGGGCGGCCAGCCGGAGCACCTCCCGCGTCCCGTCCACGTTGGACCGCCGCAGCTCGGTGTACGGCCGCAGCCAGCTCACCGTGGCGCCCGCGTGGTAGACGACGTCGACGAAGCGCGCCAGATCGTCGAACTCGTCCTCCGTCAGCCCCAGCCGGGGCGCGCAGAGGTCGCCGACGACCACGCAGATCCGGTCCGGGTCCACCTCGTCGAGGACCTCGTACCACTCCAGGTTCGCTCGCAGCCGCCGTTCGGCGTCGGCCCGGTCGGCGCCGCGCACCAGGCAGTGCACACGGGCCCGCGTCGAGCGCATCAGGTCACGCAGGAGGAACGCCCCGAGGAACCCGGTGGCGCCGGTCAGCAGGATCTCGCGGGGGTCGACACAGACCCGGCTGATCTCGTCGGCCGGCCGTACGTCGTCGTCGAGCCGCACCTCCGCGGCGAAGTCCACGGCGGCGGTGGCGGGGGCCGCTGCGGCGGCGGTCGTGAGGAGTTCGGCGCACAGGTGCTCCGTCAGCGCGGCCGGGGTGGGGTGCTCGAAGACCACGGAGGCGGAGAGCCGGAGTCCCGTCGCGGCGCCGAGCCGGTTGCGCAGCTCCACCGAGATCAGCGAGTCGAAGCCGAGTTCGGTGAAGAGCCGGTCGGCGCCGATCGCGGACACGTCGCGGTGCCCGAGCACCAGGGCGACCTCGCCGCGCACGAACTCCGCCACGACCCCCCGCTGCCGCTCCTCCGGCAGCCCGTCGAGGCGCTGCGCCAGCGACCGCGTGCCCGCGGCGTCGTCCCGGGCGGCCGGGCGGGCCGGTGTCCGCGCCAGACCGGCGAGGACGATCGGGACCTGGGCGGGGCGGGCGCGCAGGGCGGCCACGTCGAGGGGTGTGGCCACGAGCGCCGGCCGGCCCAGCCGCAGCGCCGCGTCGAGGAGACCCGGGCCGTGCTCCTCGGTCACCGGCAGCAGACCGGTGCGGGCGATCCGCTTCAGGTCGGCCTCGCTGAGGACGCCGCCCATGCCGCCCGCCGCGTCCCACAGGCCCCACGCCAGCGAGGCCGCGGGCAGACCGCTCGCGGCACGGTGCTCGGCGAGCGCGTCGAGGAAGGTGTTCGCGGCGGCGTAGTTGGCCTGGCCGGGACCGCCCACGAGACCCGCCACCGACGAGAACAGCACGAACGCCGACAGATCATGACCGAGCGTCAGCTCGTGCAGGTTCCACGCCGCGTCCACCTTGGGGCGCAGCACGGCCGCCAGCCGTTCGGGGGTCAGGGCCGCGATCATCCCGTCGTCGTTCACCCCGGCCGTGTGCACGACCCCGGTGAGCGGATGCTCCGCCGGGACGGTCGCGAGGAGGGCGCCGAGGGCCTCCCGGTCCGCCAGGTCGCACGCCGTGATCATCACCTTGGCGCCCAGCTCGGCCAGCTCGTCGGCGAGTTCGTCCGCACCGGGGGCCGCCGGGCCGCTGCGGCTGACCAGCAGCAGCCGGGACACCCCGTGCTCCCGGACGAGGTGCCGCGCGAAGAGGGCACCCAGCGCGCCCGTACCGCCGGTGATCAGGACCGTGCCGTCGCGCCGCCAGGGCGCGGGCGCCGGCTCGTCGTCGGCCGGCGCCAGGCGGGACACACGCGGGACCAGCACCGTGCCGCCGCGCACCGCGACCTGGGGTTCGCCGGAGGCGACGATCGAGGGCAGGGCCTTGGCCGACGCCGGGTCGTCGTCCAGGTCGACCAGCACGATCCGGCCGGGCATCTCCGACTGGGCCGAGCGCAGCAGACCCCACACCGGGGCGGCGACCAGGTCGGACACCCCGGCCCGCCGGTCGGCGCCCCGGCCGGTGGCGACCGCGCCCCGGGTCACCACGACCAGCGGGGTGTCTGCGGACCCCTCGTCCGACGGCCACGACCGGACGAGGGCCAGCGCCCGCCGTGTCGCCTCCTGCGCCCGCGCCGCCACATCACCGCCCGGCGCGAACACGAACGGGGCGAGCAGCGCGTCGAACGGGACCGGCGAGTCCAGCGCCGCGTCCACATCGGCGAACCTGCGGACGTCCTCCACCCCGAGGTCCCCGCTGCCCGTCTCCAGCACGGCCAGCGCGGCGCGGTCCCGGCCCTGCGGAACGACCGGGTCCCAGGCGAGGCGGAACAGTGAGTCCAGCGGACGCGACCGGGCCACGGCGACCTCGGCCGCGTCGACCGGGCGGGCGACGGCCGAGGCGACCGACGCGACCGGCCGCCCGGACGGGTCGGCGAGCCGTACCGCCCAGCCGCCCTCGGCACTGGGGGTCAGCCGCGCCCGCAGCGCGCAGGCGCCGACCGCGTGCAGCCGGGCCCCGCGCACCTCCGTGACGACCCCGCCCCGCCCGGCCGCCAGCAGCGTGCCGTGCAGGGCGGCCTCCAGCAGCGCCGGGTGCAGCCCGTACCCGTCGACGTCCGTGTCCTCGTCCAGCGCGACCTCGGCGAACAGCTCCCCGTCGCGGTGCCACGCCGCCGAGACACCCGGGTACGCCGCCCGCTCCCCGTCGGCCGCGTCCAGGGCCTCCGCGCCCGCCGGCGGCCACGCCCCCAGCTCGAACGGGGTCTCCCGGCCGACGGGACTCAGGGTCCCCGAGGCGGCGACGGTCCACGCCGGGTGGTCCTCGTCGGCGCCCGTGTGGACGGTGAAGGCGCGGGTGCCCGTGGCGTCCGGCGCGCCGACGGCCAACTGGACACGGACACGGGAGCGTTCGGGCAGGACGATCGGGCGGCGTACGGTCAGCTCGTCCACGACCGTGCAGCCGACCTCGTCGGCCGCGCGGACCACCACGTCCAGCAGCGCGGAGACGGGGAGCACGACCTCGGCGTGCCGGGTGTGCCCGGCGAGCCACGGGGCCGAGCGGGCCGTGAGCCGGGCGGTGAGGACCAGCTCGTCACGGCCGGCGATCCCGACCGCCGCGTCCACCAGCGGATGGCCGGCCGCGCCCCCGGAACGCCCGGACGCCTCGGCGGGGCCGGCCTCCAGCCAGTACCGCTTCCGCTGGAACGCGTAGCTCGGCAGGTCCACCCGCCGCCGGGGCCCCGCCGGGGCGAAGAAGGCCGGCCAGTCCACGGGCACGCCCGCGCTCCACAGCCGCCCCAGCGCCGCCACCGCCGCCATGGGCTCGGACGGGCCGGACCGTACGGCGGCCACGGCGGTCACGGCGCCGACGCCGGACACACAGTCGTCGACCATCGCCGTGAGCACCCCGGCCGGGCCCAGCTCCAGGGTGGTGGTCACCTGCCGCTCGGCGAGGGTGCGGACCGCGTCCACGAAGCGGACCGGCTGCCGTACCTGCTGGATCCAGTAGTCGGGCGAACGCAGTTCCGCCTCGGTGGCGATGCGGCCGGTGACCGTGGACACCAGGGGGATCTCCGGCGCGCTCAGGGTCACGCCCCGCACGACCCGGCCGAACTCCTCCAGCATCGGCTCCATCAGGGGGGAGTGGAACGCGTGGCTGACCACCAGCCGCTTGGTCGCACGGCCCCAGGAGCGGACCGTGGACGTGATCCCGGCGACCGCGTCCTCGTCGCCCGACACCACCGTGGACGACGGGCCGTTGAGCGCCGCGACGCCCACGCGTCCGCCGGCCCCGGCGAGGAGCGGCTCGACCTCGTCGGCCGTGGCCTGCAGCGCCACCATCGCCCCGCCCCTCGGCAGGGCCTGCATCAGCCGGCCTCGGGCGGCCACCACGGCCGCCGCGTCCGTGAGGGTGAGGACGCCCGCCACATGCGCGGCGGCCAGCTCGCCGATCGAGTGCCCGGCGAGCAGGTCGGGCCGTACGCCCCATGACGCGAACAGCCGGAACAGCGCGACCTCGACGGCGAACAGCGCGGGCTGCGCGTAACCCGTCTCGTCGAGCCGGTCGCCCGACGCGATCACCTCGCGCAGCGGCCGGTCCAGCAGCGGGTCGAGGTGCGCGCACACCTCGTCGAAGGCCGCCGCGAACGCCGGGAACACGGCGTGCAGTTCGAGGCCCATCGCGGCGCGCTGGGTACCCTGCCCCGTGAAAAGGAAGCCCAGCTTGCCCGTGCCGGTCGCGCCGCGCGGCAGGGCCGGGGCCACCGCGTCCGGCGTGAACGCGCTTAGCGCGGCGAGGAGTTCGGCGCGATCGGCGCCCACCACCACGGCCCGGTGCTCCAGCCCGGCCCGCGTGGTGGCCAGCGCGTGCGCCACGTCCTCGGCCGACACCTCAGGATGCCGCTCGACGAACTCGGCCAGCCGCTCCGCCTGCCCCCGCACGGCACCGGCCGTCCGCGCGGACAGGGTCCAGGGGATGGCGGGGAGGGGGACCGGGGGAGCGGGGGTGCCGGCGTCCGAGGCCGTGTCCGTGCAGGGGGCGGCCGAAGGGGCGGTGGCTGCGGTGCCGGAGGACGGCGTCGCGGTCGAGGCGTTCGCCGGGCGCGTCGTGTCCGCCGGTGCCTCCGCCGGCTCGGGGGCCTGCTCGATGATCACGTGGGCGTTGGTGCCGCTCACCCCGAACGCGGAGACGGCGGCGCGGCGCGGGCGGCCCGTGTGCGGCCAGGGGCGCTCCTCGGCCAGCAGTTCCACCGCGCCGTCGGACCAGTCGACCAGCGGTGTCGGCCGGTCGACGTGCAGGGTCCTGGGCAGCGCCCCGTGCCGTATCGCCTGGACCATCTTGATGACGCCGCCCACCCCGGCCGCGGCGACCGCGTGCCCGATGTTGGACTTCAGCGACCCCAGGTACAGCGGGCGCTCCGCCGGGCGGGCCGCACCGTACGTGCCCAGCAGCGCCTGCGCCTCGATGGGGTCGCCCAGCCGGGTGCCGGTGCCGTGCGCCTCGACCGCGTCCACGTCGGCCGCGTCCAGCCGCGCCTCGGCGAGCGCCTGGCGGATGACCCGCTCCTGGGAGGGGCCGCTGGGCGCGGTGAGCCCGTTGGAGGCGCCGTCCTGGTTGACGGCGGTGGCCCGCAACACGGCCAGGACGCGATGTCCGTTGCGTACGGCGTCGGAGAGCCGTTCCACGAGGAGCAGCCCCACGCCCTCCGACCAGCTGGTCCCGTCGGCGGCGGCCGCGAACGACTTGCACCGGCCGTCGGCGGCGAGGCCCCGCTGCCGGGAGAAGTCGACGAACCCGCCCGGCGTACCACTGATCGTCACCCCGCCCGCCAGGGCGAGCGCCGACTCCCCGCTGCGCACGGACTGCGCCGCGAGATGCAGCGCGACCAGCGACGACGAGCACGCCGTGTCCACCGTGACGGCGGGCCCCTCGAACCCGAACGAGTACGAGATGCGGCCGGAGACCACACTGCTGAGCTTGCCGGTCATCAGATAGCCCTCGAACTCCTCGGGCCCTTCCAGGCCGAGGTACGTCTGGTCCACCGCGCCGACGAAGACACCCACGTTGGAGGATGTCTTCAGCTCCGTCGGGTCGATGCCCGCCTGCTCGAAGGTCTCCCAGGCGGTCTCCAGCAGCACCCGCTGCTGCGGGTCCATCGACAGCGCCTCACGCGGGGAGATCCCGAAGAACGCGGCGTCGAAGTCGGCCGCGCCGTCCAGGAACCCGCCCTCGCGGGTGTACGACGTGCCGGGCGTGTCCGGGTCGGTGTCGTACAGCCCCTCCAGGTCCCAGCCCCGGTCGGCGGGGAACTCCGAGATGGCGTCCCGACCCTCGGAGACCAGCCGCCACAGATCGTCGGCCGAGGCCACCCCGCCGGGGTAGCGGCAGGCCATGCCGACGATCGCGACCGGCTCCAGCCGCCCGGACTCCAGCTCGGCGATGCGGCTGCGTGCCTTCCGCAGGTCGGCCGTGACCCATTTCAGGTAGTCGGCCAGCTTCTTCTCATCCGCCATGGGACAACTCACATCTTCTCGGGGACGGCAGTGACGGCAGTGACAGCGGTGCGGGACACCGGGGGCGTGCGGGACGACGGTTCCGCGCGGGGCATCAGCTGCCCGCGCGGCCGAGCTCGTTGTCGATGAAGTCGAGGAGCTCGTCGGTCGAGGCCGACTCCAGCGGGTCCTCCGGGCCGGCGTCGCCGGGCGTGCCGCCCCAGGCGTCCATCCAGCGCGACAGGATCGTCTGCAACCGGACGGTGACGGCGGCGCGTTCGTCCGCGTCGGCGGCACCGGCGTTCTCGGTGTCGCCGGCCGTCGAGAGGATTTCCTCCAGCTTGTCGAGCTCGGCGAGGAGCGGGGACCGCCCGGCGGACTCCTCCCCGGACCCGAGCCCGGCGAGCAGGAACGCGGTGAGGGCCGCCGGGGTCGGATGGTCGAACACCACGGTCGCCGGCAGCCGGACGCCGCTGACCGCACCCAGCCGGTTGCGCAGCTGCACGGCGGTGAGCGAGTCGAACCCCAGCTCCTGGAAGGGCCGTTGGGTCTCGACGGCGGCCGGGTCGCCAAAGCCCAGCACGACGGCCACCTCGCCGCGCACCAGGCCCAGCACGAACTCCCGCCGCTCGCCCGCGTTCATCCCGGCGAGCCGCTCTGCGAGGGGCACGCCCCCCTCGGCGCCGGTCCGCTCCGGGCGGCGGTCGGCCACCGGCACCAGGGCCCGCAGCAGCGGCGGAACCGGACCGCCCGAGGCCCGTACGGCCGCGAGGTCGAACGGCACCGCCGTGAGCACCGGGTGACGTACCGTCAACGCCGCGTCGAACAGCGCCAGCCCCTCCGCCGTGCTCGTCGGTACGAAGCCGTCGCGGGCGAAACGGGACCGGTCGGCCGGGGTCAGCCCCGCGTTGATCCCGCCCTCGACCTCCCACAGCCCCCAGGCCGGCGAGCTCGCCGGCAGGCCCTCGGCGCGGCGCCGCTCGGCCAGCGCGTCCAGGAAGGCCCCGGCCGCCGCGTAGTTGGCCTGGCCCGGACCGCCGAACACGCCCACGACCGAGGAGAACAGCACGAACGCCGCCAGCTCCTCCTCAAGGGTCAGCTCGTGCAGATGCCACGCGGCGTCCGCCTTCGGACCCAGCACCGCGTCCAGCTGACCGGACGTCAGCGCCGGGAGCAGATCGTTGTCCAGGACCCCGGCCGCGTGCACGACCCCGGTCAGCGCGTGCCCGGCCGGTATCTCGGAGAGCAGTGCCTTGAGCGCGTCACGGTCGGCGACATCGCACGCGGCGATCCGCACCTCGGCCCCGAGCCCGGTGAGCTCGGCACGCAACTCCTCGGCCCCCGGCGCCCGTTCGCCCCGGCGGGAGGCCAGCAGCAGCCGCCGGACGCCGTGCTCGACGACGAGGTGCCGGGCCACCGCGGCGCCGAGCGCCCCCGTGCCGCCGGTGACGAGGACCGTGCCGTCCGGGCGCCAGCGGGGAGCCATGCCGTCGCCCGTGTCGGCTCGGGCGACCCGGTGCAGCCGGGGCACCAGGAGCCGGCCGTCGCGTACGGCGGCCTGCGGTTCGTCCGAGGCGAGCAGGGCGGCCAGGAGCGCCGGGGGGACATGCACGGCGTCCGCGCCCGTGCCGGGGGCGTCCACGAGGACGATCCGGTCCGGGTTCTCCGACTGCGCCGAGCGCACCAGACCCCGGACCGCCGCCGCGCCGAGGTGCGGCACCTCGCCGGCCGTGGCGGCCACCACGCCCCTGGTGACCAGCACGAGCCGGGTCGCGGCCAGCCGCTCGTCGGCCAGCCAGGCCTGGAGCAGGGCCAGCACCCTCCCGGTCGCCGAGTGCACACCGTCCACGACCTCGGTGTCGTTGCCGGCCGCCGGGAGATGGACGAGGAGGGCATCGACCGCCGTACCGGACTCGACCGCCCGGCCGAGAGCGGCGAGGTCCTCGTAGTAGGGGACGCCGGACTCGCCGTCGTACGCCCGGTGCGCCGCGTACGACACACCGGGCTCCTCGTCCGGCAGGCGCCCGAGGGCCGCCCAGGCGACCGGCCGGTCCGGCCGGCGGGGGGTGAGCGGCGTCCAGGTGACGTGGTGCAGGGCCCGCAGCGGGCCGGGGCCGCCGATGAGTTCCGACGGCTCGGGGGAGCGCCGGACGACGGAGTCGACGGTGGCGACGGGCGCCCCGTCCGGGCCGGTCAGGACGACGGACACGGCCCCCTCCTCCGCGGCGCTCTCCCCGGCCGGGGCGAGCCGGGCCCGTACGGCCGTCGCGCCGGGGGCGTGCAGCCGCACCCCGCGCCAGCGGACCGCGAACGGCTCGCCCCCGTCCACCGCGAGCGCGGCCTCCAGCAGCGCCGGGTGCAGGACGTGACGGCCGGCGTCGGCGGCGTGCTCCTGCGGGAGCCGCACCTCGACGCCGCCGGCGCTCCCCGCGAGGCCGGCGGCCGTGCCGTCCTCGGCGCGCAGGGTCCCGGAGGCCAGCTCCGCCCACTGCCCGGTGCCGGGGTCCGGCAGGGCGTGCACGGTGACGGTGCGCCGGCCCGAGTCGTCCGGTGCGCCGACCCGCACCTGGAGCGGGACCTCACCGGTGTCGGGGACGGCGAGCGGGGCCCGCACGGCCAGTTCGTCCACCACCGGGCAGGTCACCTCGGCGCCCGCCCGGACGACCGCGTCGACCAGGGCCGCCGACGGCAGCACGACGGTGCCGGACACGGTGTGCCCGGACAGCCACGGCTGGGCGGCCGCCGCGACCCGGCCGGTGAACAGCACCTCGTCGGCGCCCGCCACCGTGACCGCCGTACCCAGCAGGGGGTGGTCCGAGGGGCCGGGGCCCGCCGCGTACGCGGGCGCCGACTGCTCCAGCCAGTACCGCTCGCGCTGGAACGGGTACGTCGGCAGCTCGACGGGGCGCACCGGCAGGCCCTCGAACACCACCGGCCAGTCCACCGGAACCCCGGCCACGAATGCCTCGCCCAGCGCGGCCAGCACCCGGTCGGGCCCGCCCTGGTCACGGCGGAGCGAGCCGACGCCGATGACGGCCGTGCCCACGGCGTCGGCGGTCTCCTCGATGCTGTGCAGCAGCACCGGGTGCGGGCTGCACTCGACGAAGACACCGTGGCCGCCGTCCAGCAGGGTCCGCGTGGTCGGCTCGAACAGCACGCTCTGCCGCAGGTTGGTGTACCAGTACGTGGCGTCCAGACCGGCGGTGTCGAACAGGCCGCCGGTGACGGTGGAGTAGAACGGCACCTGCGAGGGGCGGGCCTCGATGCCCGCCAGGTCGGCCAGCAGCCGCTCACGGATCGACTCGACGTGCGCGCAGTGCGAGGCGTAGTCCACCGGGAGGCGCTTGGCGCGGCCGCCGTCGGCCACGACCGTCTCGCGCAGTTCGTCGAGGGCGTCGGCGTCACCGGAGAGCACCACGGACGCGGCGCCGTTGACGGCGGCCACCGCGACCCGGCCGCCGTAGCCGTCGATCAGTTCGCGCACGCGGGGTTCGGGCAGCGCGACCGACATCATGCCGCCCCGGCCGGAGAGGTCCTCGGCGATGGCGCGGGCACGCAGGGCCACGACCCGGGCGCCGTCGGCCAGGGACAGCGCGCCGGCCACGCACGCGGCGGCGATCTCCCCCTGGGAGTGGCCGATCACGGCGGCGGGCCGCACCCCGTGGGCACGCCACACCGCCGCGAGCGACACCATGATCGCCCACAGCGTCGGCTGGACCACGTCCACCCGCTCCAGCGGCTGCCGGGCCCGTACGGTCTCGATCAGATCCCAGTCGGTGACCGGTGCCAGCGCCGCCCCGCAGTCGGCCATGGCTGCCGCGAACACCGGTGAGGCGTCCAGCAGTTCGGCCGCCATACCGGCCCACTGGGACCCCTGCCCGGGAAACACGAACGCCACCCGCGACGCCCCTGCACGACCACCGCGCACCACGTTCGGAGCCCCGCTCCCCTCGGCGAGCGCGGCCAGCCCGGCGGTCAGCGCGTCGAGATCGGCACCGACGACCACGGCCCGGTCGTCCAACGCGGCCCGCGTGGTGACCAGGGCGTGGGCGATGTCGGTGACGGGGGCGGGGCCGATGGCGTTGCCAGGGCCGCCGACGGAGGCGAGGCCGGCGCCGGCGGTGGGGCTGCCGTCGGAGACCCGAGCGGTCTCGCCGACGGCCAGGAGGCCGAGCAACTGCCGGGCCCGCGCGGCGAGGGCGCGCTCGCCCTTGCCGGACAGGACCAGCGGCAGGGGGCGGCCGGGCCAGGCGGAGGACTCGCCTCCGGCGGGACGCTGCGGAGCCCGCGCGGGGCCGCCCTCGCCGTTTTCGGCGGTCACCCCAATGCCGGCTCCGGCACCGACCCTGCCCACACCTGCGACCCCGCCAACGCCGCCGGCGGCCACGCCCCCGGCCGGGCCGCCGGCCCCGGCCGGGCCGCCGGCCCCGGCCCCGCCGTCGACCCCCTCACCGGCCTCCATCGTCGTCGTGTCCTTTGTCGCCTCCTCCACGATCACGTGGGCGTTCGTGCCACTGAAGCCGAACGACGAGACAGCGGCGCGGCGGGGGCGTCCGGTCTCCGGCCAGGTGCGGTGCTCGGTGAGGAGGGCGAGCGCACCGGTGTCCCAGTCGACGTGCGGGGAGGGCTCCTCGGCGTGCAGGGTTTTCGGGAGGACCCCGTGGCGGATCGCCTCGACCATCTTGATGATGCCGCCGACGCCGGCCGCGGCCTGCGCGTGTCCGATGTTGGACTTGAGCGAGCCCAGCCAGAGCGGCCGGCCGGCGGGCCGCTCCTTGCCGTACGTGGCGAGCAGGGCCCGCGCCTCGATCGGGTCGCCGAGCGTCGTCCCCGTGCCGTGCGCCTCGACCGCGTCGACGTCCGCCGGCGACAGCCCCGCACTCGTGAGCGCCTGACGGATCACCCGTTCCTGGGCGGGACCGTTGGGCGCGGTGAGCCCGTTGCTGGCGCCGTCCTGGTTGATCGCCGACCCCCGGATCACGGCCAGCACGGGACGGCCCTCGCGCCGTGCGTCGGACAGCCGGGCGAGCAGCAGCAGACCGACGCCCTCGGCCCAGCCGGTGCCGTCGGCGGACGCGGCGAAGGACCGGCACCGCCCGTCGGGCGACAGCCCGCGCAGCCGGGAGAACTCCACGAACGACGTGGGCGTGGACATCACCGTCACCCCGCCGGCCAGCGCGAGATCGGCCTCCCCCCGGCGCAGCGCCGTCGCCGCCAGATGCAGGGCGACCAGCGAGGACGAGCACGCGGTGTCGACCGTGACCGCCGGGCCCTGCAGACCGAAGGTGTAGGCGAGCCGACCCGAGGCGACACTGCCCGCGCTGCCGCCGTAGAGGTAGCCCTCGAACTCCTCGGCCGGCAGATGGGGCCGCGAGCCGTAGTCGTTGTACATCGCCCCGACGAACACCCCGGTACGGCTGCCCCGCACCGACTCCGGCACGATCCGCGCCCGCTCGAACGCCTCCCACGCGGTCTCCAGGAGCAGCCGCTGCTGGGGGTCGGTGGCCAGCGCCTCACGGGGCGACATCCCGAAGAACTCCGGGTCGAACAGGTCCGCGTCGTGCAGGAAACCGCCGTACCGGGTGTACGACTTGCCGACCGCGTCCGGGTCGGGGTCGTAGAGGTCGTCGACGTCCCAGCCGCGGCCCTCGGGGAAGGCCGACACCGCGTCGACGCCGTCGGCGACGACCTGCCACAGCTGCTCCGAAGAGCGCACGCCGGCGGGGTAGCGGCACGCCATCCCGATGATCGCGATCGGCTCCTGCTCCCGCTCCTCCACCTCACGCAGCCGCTTGCGGCTCGCGCGGGCGTCGGCGACCGCACGCTTGAGGTACTGGCGGAGTTGGTTCTCGTCGGTCGTCACGTCGTCTCAGCTCCATGGGGAAATCGGCACAGAAGTCGTGGGGTCGCCCGGGCCCGTCCGGGGGAGGGAACGGTCCTGGGCCGTGCGGCCCTGCGCGCTAGTCGAGTTCGTCGACCAGGGCGAACAGGTCCTCGTCGGTGGCGGAGTCGAGGTCGGGCAGGTCGTCGTCGGCGAGGTCGAGCAGTTCCCGCAGCCGGTCGACGATGCTCCGGTGCGC
This sequence comes from Streptomyces sp. KM273126, assembly GCF_004337435.2. Taxonomy (NCBI): domain Bacteria; kingdom Bacillati; phylum Actinomycetota; class Actinomycetes; order Kitasatosporales; family Streptomycetaceae; genus Streptomyces; species Streptomyces sp. KM273126. The sequence goes on from NZ_SJXB02000002.1 coordinate 2,781,280, forward strand.
CGCCGTGTCGGAGAGCGCGTCCGGCAGCGCGGCCCTCAGCCGGTCGAGGTCGGCCAGCACCGGATCGGCGGGGGACGGCCCGGCGACCTCCGCGACGAGTTCCGCGCGCAGATACGCCGCCAGCGCGTCCGGGTTGGGGTGGTCGAAGACGACCGTGGTGGGCAGCCGCAGCCCGGTGGCGCTGTTCAGCTGGTTGCGCAGCTCGACCGCGGTGAGCGAGTCGAAGCCCAGCTCGTTGAAGGCGCGGGTCGTCCCGATCGAGGTGGCGTCGGTGTGCCCGAGGACGGCGGCCGTCCTCGCCCGCACCAGATCGGTGAGCACCTGCCGCTGATCCGCCGGCGGGAGCCCGGCCAGCCGCTGCGGGAGCGGCACCTGCTGCCGCTCGGCCCGGGGCGCCGGACGCGGGGCGAGCCCCCGCAACGCCGCCGGCAGGTGTTCGGCCCTGCGCAGCGCACCGGTGTCGATCCGGGTGACGGCGTGCACGGGCCGGTCGAGGGCGAGCGCCGCGTCGAACAGCGCGGTGGCCTCGGCGTTGGTGAGGGGCAGCAGTCCGAGGCGGGCCAGACGGTTGAGGTCCGCGTCGGACAGATGGGTGCTGAGCGCGCTGCCCTCGGCCCACAGCCCCCACGCGAGGGAGTGCGCGGGAAGGCCGTTCGCGTGCCGGTGGTGGGCGAGCGCGTCCAGGAAGGTGTTGGCGGCGGCGTAGTTCGCCTGACCCGGTGTGCCGACGACACCGGCGACGGACGAGTACAGGACGAACGCCGACAGGTCCGCGTCCTTGGTCAGCTGGTGCAGGTTCCACGCGCCGTCGACCTTGGGCCGCAGTACGCCGTCGAGTTGGTCCGGTGTCAGCGAGGTGACCGTCGCGTCGTCGGTGATGCCGGCGGTGTGCACGACGGCGGTCAGCGGGTGGTCGTCCGGGATGCCGGCGAGCAGCGCGGCCAGTGCATCACGGTCGGCGGCGTCGGCGGCCACGATCTCGACGTGGGCGCCGAGCGCGGTCAGCTCCTCGGCCAGTTCCCGGGCGCCGGGGCCGTCGGGTCCGCGTCGGCTGGTCAGCAGCAGGCGACGGGCGCCGTGCTCGGTGACCAGGTGCCGGGCGAGGATGGTGCCGAGGGCGCCGGTGCCGCCGGTGACGAGTACCGTGCCCCGCCGCCAGCCCGGCCCGGCCCCGCCGGGCCCGGCCGGGGTGCCCGGTTCGGCCGGCGCCAGCCTCGGGGCGAGCACCTCGCCCGCCCGGAGGAGGAGTTGGGGTTCGCCGGTGCGCAGCGCGGCGCCGAGGGCCTCATGGGAGCCGGGGTGGCCGTCGAGGTCGACGAGCGTGAACCGGTCCCGCTGCTCGGCCTGGGCGGAGCGCAGCAGACCCCAGACCCCGGCGCGCGCCAGATCGGTGACGTCCTCACCGTCCGGGGCGACGGCCCCTCGGGTGAGCACGACCAGCCGGCTCGCCGCGAACCGGTCGTCGGCCAGCCAGTCCCGTACGGTGCCGAGCAACTCATGCAGCACCGCCCGGGCCCGCCCGGCGAACCCGCCGCCACCGCCCGAAGCGTCCGCACCGACCGCACTGCTCGCAGCCCCAGCGCCCGCCGCACCGTCCCCGCCGGTCGTCCTGCCCGTACTCGCCGCACCGTCCCAGGCGGCCGTACTCTCAGGCCCGTCCCCGGCCGGCGGTGGCAGCAGGGGCAGCAGCACCGTCGACGGGACCTCGGCGCCGCCGTCGACCGCCTCCCGCAGCGCGGCGAGGTCGTCGTACGACGGGACGGGCCGGGCACCCAAGGGCAGCGGGCGCCCTTCGCCCAGCACGGCCCAGGGGCCGTCGTCGGCGGTGATGGCCGGGTCGGTCGGCACGGGGGTCCACCGCACCCCGTACAGCCCCTCCCGGGCCCGGGCGCCCGCGGCGGCCAGGTCGCCGGGGGAAAGGGGGCGCAGCCGGAGTTCGTCGATCGTGGCCAGCGGCAGCCCCGTCTCGTCGGCGAGGTGCAGGGCGACCACCACGGTCGTGTCGTCGGACTGCGTCACCGCGAGCCGGACCCGCAGCGCGCCGGGGTCCGTTCCGGCCGGGGGCACGCTGATGCCGGACCAGGAGAACGGCACCATCGGCCCGGAGGCCACGTCCGCCACCCCCGGCAGCAGCGGGTGCAGGGCCGCGTCGAGCAGCGCCGGGTGCAGGGCGAAGCGCGCGGCCTCGGCCCGGTGCTCCTCGGCGAGGGCGACCTCGGCGTGCAGGTCGTCCCCGTGGCGGGAGAGCCGGCGCAGGTTCCGGAACAGCGGACCGTACGCGTACTCCCGTTCGGCGAGGGCGTCGTAGACCCCGTCGAGGTCGATCTCCACGGCGTCGGCGGGCCGCCGTACGCCCTCGGGGAGGGCCATGGCGGGCTCGCCCGTGCTCAGCGTTCCCTCGGCGTGCTGGGTCCAGCGGCGGTCGCCGTCGGCCCGCGCGGGACGGGAGTGGACGGTCAGCGGACGTCGGCCGGAGTCGTCGGGGGCGCCGACGGACACCTGGATGCGTACGTCGTCGTCCTCGCGGAGCACCAGCGCCGCGGTCAGGGCGAGTTCGTCGACCCGGGCGCAGCCGGCCCGGCGGGCGGCGTGCAGCGCGAGGTCCACGAACGCGGTCCCCGGCAGCAGCACGCTGCCCATGACGGCGTGGTCGGCGAGCCACGGGTGGGTACGCGGGGAGACCCGGCCGGTGAGGACGATGCTGTCGCCGTCGACCGCCTCCACCGCCGCGCCCAGCAGCGGATGGCCGGGGGAGTCGAGGCCGAGGTCGGTGGCGTCACCGGAGGCGGCCGGGGCCGTCAGCCAGTAGCGCTGCCGCTGGAAGGCGTAGCCGGGCAGGGGGGTGCGGCGGGCGCCGGGGAAGACCGCGTTCCACTCGACGCGGGCCCCGCGCAGGGCGAGCAGCGCCAGAGCAGCGGCGACGGTACGCGTTCCGGGGCGTCCGGCACGCAGCAGCGGGACCACCGTCCCCGCCGGTGCGGTCAGACACGGCTCGACCAGCGCGGAGAGCACCCCGTCGGGGCCCAGCTCCACATAGTCGGTGACCCCGGCGGCCTCCAGCCGCCGTACCCCGTCCGCGAACCGCACCGCCTGACGCACCTGCGCCACCCAGTACTCCGGGGTGCACAGTCGCGCGGCGTCGACCAGGTCACCGGTGACCGTCGACACGATCGGCAGCGTCGGCGGGTGGAAGGTCACGCCACGGGCCACCTCGGCGAAGGCGTCGAGCATGCCGTCCATGCGGTGGGAGTGGAAGGCGTGCGAGACGACGAGACGCTTGACCTTGCGTCCCTCGGCCCGCCAGTGCTCCTCCAGCGCCGCGACCGCGTCCTCGTCGCCCGAGACCACGACCGCCTCGGGGCCGTTGACGGCGGCGAGGCTCACCCCGTCGGGCAGGGTGATCTCGTCCTCCGCCGCCGCGACAGCGAGCATCGCGCCGCCCTCCGGCAGGGCGTCCATGAGCCGGCCCCGGGCCGCCACCAGCGCGCACGCGTCGGGCAGCGACAGCACCCCGGCGACATGCGCCGCCGCGAACTCGCCGACCGAGTGGCCCAGCAGATGGTCGGGCGTGAGGCCCCAGGACTCGGCGAGCCGGAACAGCGCGACCTCCAGCGCGAACAGCGCGGGCTGCGCGAACACCGTGCGGTTCAGCTCGTCCCCGCCGTCGAACACGAGGTCTCGCAGAGGCCGTTCGAGGTGGGCGCCCAGGTGGGCGCACACCTCGTCGAAGGCGGCGGCGAACACCGGGGAGGCCGCGTACAGGTCGCCTCCCATGCCGGGGCGCTGGCTGCCCTGCCCGGTGAACAGGAACGCCGTCCTGCCCCTCGTACCGCCGCCGTCACGGACGACGCAGGGTGTGTCCTCGCCCCGCGCCAACACGTCGAGGGCCTGCAGGAGTTCGTCCCGGTCGTGCCCCAGCACGGCGGCCCGGTGCTCGTGCCGGGTCCGGCCGGTGGCCAGCGAGAAACCGACGTCGACGGGTGCGGGCCCGGGCCGCTCGGCCACGAACGCCCGCAGCCGCTCGGCCTGCGCCCGCAGCGCCGTGTCCGACTTGGCCGACAGCAGCCAGGCCAGGGCGGTGCCCGGGGCCGGACGGTCCTCGGCCGCCGCCCAATCCCCGGAGCCCGGGGTGGCGACGGCACCCGCCGGATCCCCGGCGCCCGCCACGTCCCCTGAACCCGGGGCGCCGGCCGTCGCGGGCTCCTCCTCCGCCTGCTCGATGATCACGTGCGCGTTGGTGCCGCTGATTCCGAACGACGACACGGCGGCCCGGCGCGGACGCCCGGCCTCCGGCCACTCACGGGCCTCGGTGAGCAGGGCGAGGGCGCCGCTGTCCCAGTCGATGTGCGGCGAGGGCTCCTCGGCGTGCAGGGTCTTCGGCAGCACCCCGTGCCGCATCGCCTGGACCATCTTGATGACGCCGCCGACCCCGGCCGCGGCCTGCGCGTGTCCGATGTTGGACTTCAGCGAGCCCAGCCACAGCGGGTTCTCGGCGTCATGGTCAGCGCCGTACGTGCCCAGCAGGGCCTGCGCCTCGATCGGGTCGCCCAGCGCGGTGCCGGTGCCGTGCGCCTCCACGGCGTCGACGTCGCAGGCCCGCAGCCCGGCGCCCGCGAGGGCCTGCCGGATCACCCGCTCCTGGGAGGGGCCGTTGGGCGCGGTGAGCCCGTTGCTGGCGCCGTCCTGGTTGACGGCGGACCCGCGCAGCACGGCGAGCACCTGGTGCCCGTTGCGCCGGGCGTCGGACAGCCGCTCCAGGAGCAGCAGGCCCACGCCCTCGCTCCACGCGGTGCCGTCGGCGTGCGCGGAGAACGACTTGCAGCGGCCGTCCGGCGCGAGCCCCCGCTGCCGGCTGAACTCGACGAACGAGCCCGGCCCCGCCATCACGGTCACCCCGCCCGCCATCACCAGGTCGGACTCCCCGGACCGCAGCGCCTGCGCCCCCAGGTGCAGGGCGACGAGCGACGACGAGCAGGCGGTGTCCACGGTGACCGCGGGACCCTCCAGGCCGTACGCGTAGGCGAGCCGCCCGGAGATCACGCTGGAGGTGTTCCCGACCAGCAGGAACCCCTCGAACTCGGCGGGCACCGACGGCAGCCGCGACGCGTAGTCGTCGTACATCGCGCCGACGAACACCCCGGTGTTGCTGCCGCGCAGCGCGGCCGGGTCGATCGCCGCGTTCTCCAAGGCGTCCCAGGCGGTCTCCAGGAGCAGCCGCTGCTGGGGGTCGGTCGCGGTCGCCTCGCGCGGCGAGATCCCGAAGAACTCCCGGTCGAAGAGGTCCGCGTCGTGCAGGAACCCGCCCTCGCGGACGTACGACGTGCCGGTGCTCCCGGGGTCCGGGTCGTAGAGCTTCTCCAGGTCCCAGCCGCGGTTGGCGGGGAAGCCGCTGATCGCGTCCGTCCCGGAGGACACCAGCCGCCACAGGTCCTCCGGCGAGCCCACCCCGCCGGGGTAACGGCACGCCATCGCGACGATCGCGATGGGCTCGTCGCTGCCGGTCGCGGACGGCGCCTCGGCCACGGCGGCCGGGGCCTCGCCCGCGATCCGGCCCAGCAGATGGCGGGCCAGCGCGTCGGGGCTCGGATGGTCGAAGACGACCGTGGACGCCAGCCGCAGCCCGGTCGCGCTGTTCACCTGGTTGCGCAGCTCGACGGCGGTGAGCGAGTCGAAGCCCTGCTCCTTGAACGCCCGTGTGGCGTCCACGGCGTCACCGGAGGCGTGCCCCAGGGCCAGGGCGGCGCACGCACGCACCACGGCGAGCACCGCGGCGTACCGTTCCTCCTCCGGCAGCGCGGCGATCCGCGCCGGCCAGTCCCCGGTGCCGGGGGCGCTCGCCGTGCGCGCGACCCGGCGGGTGCGGACCAGGCCCCGCCAGACGGCCGGGACCTGCCCGGCGCCCGCACCGGCCCGCCCCGGCCGCAGCGCGGCGGGCACGACGAGCGCCCCGGGGCCGGCCAGCGCCTCGTCGAACAGCCGCAGCCCCCGCTCCGCGTCCAGCGGTACGACACCGGTCCGCGTCCAGCGGGCCACGTCCGCCTCGGAGAGCGTGCCGCCCATGCCGGCGGTCGCATCCCACAGCCCCCACGCCAGCGAGTGCGCCGGCAGGCCCTGCGCGCGCCGGTGGTGAGCGAGCGCGTCGAGGAAGGTGTTGGCGGCGGCGTAGTTGGCCTGGCCCGCCATACCGGTGATGCCCGACACGGAGGAGAACAGCACGAACGCCGCCAGATCGTGACCGCGCGTCAGCTCGTGCAGATGCCACGCCCCGTCGACCTTGGGCCGCAGGACCGTCTCCACCTGCGCCCCGGTCAGCGAGCCGACCGTGGCGTCGTCGAGGACACCGGCCGTGTGCACGACGGCGGTCAGCGGATGCTCCGCCGGTATGCCGGCGACCAGCTCGGCCAGGGCGCCGCGGTCGGCGGCGTCGACGGCGACGATCCGGACCCGCGCGCCCAGCCCGGTGAGTTCCTCGGCGAGCGCGGACGCGCCGGGGCTGTCGGGTCCTCGCCGGCTGGTCAGCACCAGCCGGCGGGCGCCGTGCCCGGTCACCAGGTGCCGGGCGAACAGCGCGCCGAGACCGCCCGTACCGCCGGTGATCAGCACCGTGCCGTCCGGGTCGAGACGCGGCGGATCGGTGCGGCGGTCCGTGGCGCGGGCCAGCCTCGGGGCGTGCGACCGCCCGTCCCGTACGGCGATCTGCGGTTCCCCGGTGGCCACGGCGGCGGCCACCAGTGCCCGCGCGTCGCCCTTCCCGTCGAGGTCGACGAGCACGATCCGGTCCGGGTGCTCGGCCTGCGCGGTGCGCAGCAGACCCCACAGGGGCGCGTGCACCAGGTCGGTCACGTCGTCGCCGGGCAGCGCGGCGACGGCACCGGTGGTCACGACGACCAGCCGGGACCCCGCGAACCGCTCGTCGTCCAGCCACCGCTGAACCAGCTCCAGCGTCCGTACGGTCGCGGCGCGCGCGGCGGCGGGCGTCGCCTCCCCGTCCGCGGCGAGGGTGACCACCACGAGGTCGGCCGGTGCGACGGCGGACAGGCCGGCCGGATCGGCGAGGTCGCTCCGGCTCCACGCGGGGACCTCCGGCGCGGGCAGCGCGGGCCAGTCGACGGTGAACAGGCAGTCGTCGCGGGCGGCGGTGGCCGTGGCGAGCCTGCCGCGGTCGACCGGGCGCAGCGCGAGGGAGTCGACGGTCACGACGGGAGCGCCCGTGCCGTCGGCGACCGTCAGCCGGAAGGTGTCCGTGCCGAGGGGCGAGATCCGCACCCGCAGCGCGGTGGCCCCGGCCGCGTGCAGCCGGACCCCCGCCCAGGAGAACGGCAGCCGGATCCGCCCCGGGTCCTCGGCCGCCGACGGCAGCAGCGGGTGCAGCGCGGCGTCGAGCAGCGCCGGGTGCAGCCCGAACAGGGCGGCCCCCTCGCGCTGTTCGCCGGCGAGCGCCACCTCCGCGAGGAGGTCGTCGCCGAGCCGCCACACGGCCCGCACGCCCTGGAACGCGGGCCCGTAGCCGTAGCCGAGGTCCCGCAGCACGGCGTAGGCGTCGTCGACCGGCTGCGCCACCGCGCCGGCGGGCGGCCAGGCGCCCCTGTCCCCGGCCGTCACGGCCGGACCGGCGGCCGGCGCGAGGACACCGGTGGCATGCCGGGTCCACGGCCGGTCCGCCGCCGTGTCGTCGTTGGCGGTGGCCGGGCGCGAGTGGATCGTGAACGACCGGGCGCCCGTGCCGTCCGGGCCGGTGACCCTGACCTGGACGCGCACCGAGTCCCGCTCGGGCAGCACCAGCGGTGTCGCCAGGGTGAGGTCCTCGACCGTGTCCGCGCCCACGCGCTCCCCGGCGGCGAAGGCCAGCTCCAGAAAGCCCGTGGCGGGCAGCAGCACCGCGCCCTCCACGACGTGGTCCGCCAGCCAAGGGTGCGTACGCGGCGACAACCGGCCGGTGAGGACGAGGTCCTCGCCGCCGGCCATCTCCACCGCCGCGCCGAGCAGCGGGTGACCGGCCGGGTCCAGCCCGAGCCCGCGCGCGTCGGAGCGGGCGCCGGGGGCCAGCCAGAAGTGGTCGCCCCGGAAGGCGTACGTCGGCAGGTCGATCCGGGCGGCGCCGGGGAAGTACGCGGTCAGGTCGACCTCGCCGCCGGCCGCGTGAAGGTGCGCGAGGGCGGTCGTGTACGTGTCCGCCTCCGGCCGCCCGGCCCGCGAGAGTGCGACGCTCGTCACGGAGCCGCCGTCGTCCTCGTCCTCGGCGAACGCCTCCCGCGCCATGCCGGTGAGGACGGCGTCCGGGCCCACCTCCACGAACAGCCCGGCCCCCAGCGCCCGCAGCGACCGTACGGCGTCGTGGAAGCGGACGGTGGCGCGGATCTGGTCGGCCCAGTAGCCGGGGGAGCACAGCAGCTCGGGCCCGGCGGGTTCCCCGGTGACCGTGGAGACGACGGGGATCGTGGGCGGGTGGAAGGCCAGGGACCGGGCCACCTCGCGGAACTCGTCGAGGATGCCGTCCATGTGCGGCGAGTGGAAGGCGTGGCTCACCTGGAGCCTGCGCGTGCGGCCGCCGCGCTCGCGCCACTCCTCCGCGATCCGGGTGACCACCGGCTCGTCGCCCGCGAGGACCACGGAACGGGGCCCGTTGACGGCGGCGAGGGAGACGGCGTCGGCGTGCCCGGCGATCGACTCGGCGACCTCGTCCGGGTCGGCCTGGATCGCGATCATCGCCCCGTCCGAGCGGGCCGCCTGCATCAGCCGGCCCCGGGCCGCGACCAGCGCGGCCGCGTCCTCGAGCGACAGCACGCCGGCGGCATGGGCCGCCGCCAGCTCGCCGATCGAGTGCCCGGCGAGCAGCTCGGGCACGACCCCGTCCCGCTCGACCAGCAGCCGGAACAGGGCCACCTCCACGGCGAACAGCGCGGGCTGGGTGTACCGCGTGCGGTGCAGCAGCTCCGCCGCCGCACTGCCCTCTTCGGCGAACAGCACCTCGCGCAGCGGCCGCTCCAGATGTGGGTCGAGCGCCGCGCACACCGCGTCCAGCGCCTCGGTGAACACCGGGAACGCCTCGTACAACTCCCGGCCCATCCCGAGGCGTTGGGCGCCCTGCCCGGTGAACAGCAACGCCGTCCGCCCCGTCTCGCCGACGGTGCCGCGCACGACGTTCGGCGCTCCCGCCCCGTCGACGACCGCGTCCAGCCCGGCCAGCAGCTCGCCGACGTCCGAGCCCAGCACCACGGCCCGCCGCCGCAACGCCGTCCGCGTGGTCGCCAGCGCCAGCCCGACGTCCCCGACGCGCACCCCGCCCGCACCCCCACGAACTCCCGCAACCGCCCGGCCTGCGCGCGCAGGCCGTCCTCGGTGGGGGCGGAGAGGACCCAGGGGACACGGGGGCAGGGCAGGCCGCGGCTGTGTCGGCCGACGGGACCGCGTCCGCGCCGGTCGCCGGGGCCGCATGCGCGATGCCCGCGGGGGCCAGGTCGGCACCGGCGGTGCGTGCCTCGTGGCCGTCGGCGGCCAGACCCGCCGCCGCGGCCGTGCCTCCCAGCGGCGCCACGGCCGCCGTGTCCGCCCCGGCCGGCTCCGCCACGTCCCCCTGTTCCACGATCACATGCGCGTTCGTGCCGCTGATCCCGAAGGACGACACGGCGGCTCGCCGGGGTGCGGCGGTGTGCGGCCACTGCCGTCGCTCGCGGACCAGTTCGGCCGCGCCGGAGGTCCAGTCGACGTGCGGGGTCGGCTCGTCGGCGTGCAGCGTGGCCGGTACGACGCCGTGCCGCATCGCCTGGACCATCTTGATGACGCCGCCGACCCCGGCCGCGGCCTGCGCGTGCCCGATGTTGGTCTTCAGCGAACCGAGCAGCACCGGATCCCGGCCCGCCCGGTCCCGCCCGTACGTGGCGAGGACGGCCTCCGCCTCGATGGGGTCGCCCAGCGCGGTGCCCGTACCATGCGCCTCCATGACGTCGACGTCGGCCGTGGTGAGCCCGGCGTCGACGAGCGCCTGCCGGATCACCCGCTGCTGCGACAGCCCGTTCGGGGCGCTCAGCCCGTTGGACGCGCCGTCGGAATTGACGGCCGAGCCCCGCACCACCGCGAGGACCCGGTGGCCGTTGCGGCGCGCGTCGGAGAGCCGCTCCACGACCAGCAGGCCCACGCCCTCCGCCCACGCGGTCCCGTCGGCGGCCGCCGCGAACGCCTTGCAGCGCGCGTCCGCCGCCAGCCCGTGCTGCCGCGAGAACTCCAGGAACATGCCGGGCGTCGACATGACCGTCACCCCGCCCGCGACGGCGAGACCCGACTCGCCGCGCCGCAGCGACTGCACCGCCAGATGCAGCGCGACCAGCGACGACGAGCACGCCGTGTCCACGGTCACCGCGGGCCCCACGAACCCGAACTGGTAGGCGATCCGCCCGGACATCACGCTCGCCGCGCCGCCGGTCAGCAGATGCCCCTCGACGCCCTCGGGCGCGTCGTGCATCCGGGGCCCGTAGTCCCCGGCCGTCGCGCCGACGAAGACCCCGGTACGGCTGCCGCGCAGCTCCTGCGGGACCAGTCCGGCCCGCTCCAGCGCCTCCCAGGCGGTCTCCAGCAGCAGCCGCTGCTGCGGGTCCATGGCCTGCGCCTCGCGCGGGGAGATCCCGAAGAAGGACGCGTCGAACCGGCCCGCGTCGTGCAGGAACCCGCCCTCGCGGACATAGCTTTTGCCGGACCGCTCGTGGTCCTGGTCGTAGAGGTCCTCGGCCCAGCCCCGGTCGGTCGGGAACGCGGAGATCGCGTCGCCGCCCTCGGCCACCAGCCGCCACAGATCCTCGGGCGAGGCGACACCACCGGGGTACCGGCAGGCCATGCCGACGATCGCGATCGGCCCGTCGTACGCGTCCTGCCCACCCGAGCCCGAACCGGCCCCGGCCACCGCGCCCGGCAGCACCTCACCGGCCCCGCCCGTGTCCGCCCCCGCCAGCCCGGCCGCGACGAACTCCGCCAGCGCCCTGGGTGTCGGATGGTCGAACACCAGCCCCGTCGGCAGCCGCAGCCCGGTCGCCCCGGCGAGGTTCTCGCGCAGCTCCACGGTCATCAGGGAGCTGAACCCGAGGTCCCGGAACGGCACGTCCATCTCGACGGCCCGCCCGGCGGCGTACCCCAGGACTGCGGCGACATGCGAGGTCACCAGCTCGGCCGCCGACCGCTCACCCGCCGCCCCGGACGCGACGGTGCGCTTCGGCCGCACGGCGGCGGGCAGGGCTCCGGGCCCGAGCGCGGGCACGGAGGAACCACCGGCCGCGGCATCCTCCGCGCGGGCCAGATCCGTCACCCAGTACCGCTCCCGCTGGAACGCGTACGTCGGCAGATCGATCCGACGCCCCCCGGCCCTCTCGAACACGGCCTCCCAGTCCACCGCCGCACCGCGGACGAACGCCCGCGCCAGCGCCGTCCAGGCCGTCCGCTCCTCGGGCCGCCCCGAGCGCAGCGCCGGTTCGGCGGCGACGGAGTCCTTGTCGAGCACGCTCTCGGCCACCATCGCCGAGCAGACGCCGTCGGGCCCCAGTTCGAGGACGGTCCGTACGCCCTGCGCCTCCAGGGTCCGCGCGGCCCGCATGAACCGCACCGGCCGGCGGACCTGCTCGACCCAGTACTCGGGGGAGGTCAGCAGCTCGGGCGCCGCGATCTCGCCCGTCACCGTGGAGACGACGGGGATACGGGGCTGGTGGAAGGCCAGCCCGGTGACCACCCGGCGGAAATCGTCGAGCATCCCGTCCATGTGCGGCGAGTGGAACGCGTGGCTCACCGTCAGCCGCTTGGTCTTGTGTCCCCGGTCCTTCAGGACGGCGGCGATCTCCAGCACCGCGTCCGTGTCCCCGGACAGCACGAGGGCCGCGGGGCCGTTGACGGCGGCGACCGCCACCTCGCCCTCCCGGCCCGCCAGCAGCCCTAGCACCTCGTCCTCGGCGGCCTGTACGGCGACCATGGCGCCCGCGGCGGGCAGTTGATGCATCAGCCGGCCCCGGGCGGCGACCAGCGCGCAGGCATCGGCGAGCGAGAGGACCCCCGCGACATGGGCGGCGGCGACCTCACCGATCGAGTGCCCGGCGAGGAGGCCGGGCCGCACGCCCCACGACTCGAACAGCCGGAACAGCGCGACCTCGACGGCGAACAGCGCGGGCTGGGTGTACCGGGTCTCGTCGAGTCCCTCGCCGGTGGCGACGACCTCGCGCAGCGGCCGCTCCAGCAGCGGGTCGAGATGGGCGCACACCGTGTCGAAGGCGGCCGCGAACACCGGGAAGACGGCGTGGAGTTCGGTGCCCATCCCGATCCGCTGGGCACCCTGCCCGGTGAAGACCATGGAAAGCCGGCCTGTCGCCTCGGCCCCCGTCACCACCCCGGCGGCGGGCAGCCCCGACGCCAACGCGCGGAGCCCGGCGACCAGTTCGTCCCGGTCGGCGGCCAGCACGACACCCCGGTGACCGAGCCGTGACCGGGTGAAAACCGACGACCGGCCGACGGAGGCGGGCTCGGCGTCACCGTGGCTCTCGACGAACTCGGCGAGCCGCCCGGCCTGGGCGCGCAGCGCCTTTGTACCCCGCCCGGAGACCACGACGGGCAGCACGGCGTCCGCGGGGCGGGTGCGCGGGGCGGTCTCGGGTTCCCGCGCACCGGGCGCCTCGCCCACGACCACATGGCAGTTGGTGCCGCCCATGCCGAAGGAGCTCACGCCGGCGACCAGAGGGCGCTCGGGGTGCGGCCACTCGCCCAGCCGGTCGTTGACCGACAGGTTGAGCGTGTCGAGCGGGATCTCGGGGTTGGGCGTACGGAAGTTGAGGCTCGGCGGGAGCATACGGTGGCGGACGGAGAGGACCGTCTTGATGAGCCCGGCGATGCCGGCGGCCCCTTCGAGGTGCCCGATGTTCGTCTTCACCGAGCCCACCCGCAGCGGGTCCCCGGGTGCCTTGAGCGCACCGACCGCCGCCCCGAGCGCGGCGGCCTCGATCGGGTCGCCGACTGGGGTTCCGGTGCCGTGCAGCTCGACGTACTGGACGGCGTCCGGCACGACCCCCGCCCGCCGCTGGGCGAGCCGGACCACCTTCTCCTGTGCGGCGGCGCTGGGCACGGTGAGGCCGGGCGTGGTGCCGTCGTTGTTGACCGCGCTGCCGAGGATCACGCCGTGCACCCGGTCGCCGTCGGCCAGGGCCCGCCGCAGCGGCTTGAGTACGACCATGCCGGCGCCCTCGCCGCGCACATAGCCGTTTGCCCGGGCGTCGAAGGTGAAGCAGCACCCGTCCGGGGAGAGCCCGCCGAACCGCTCGGCGCCCACCACCCCTTCGGCCAGAAGGTTGAGGTTGACGCCTGCCGCGAGCGCCAGTTCTGCCTCTCCGGCGCGCAGGCTCTCGCACGCGAGGTGCACGGCGACCAGCGAGGACGACTGGGAGGTGTCGACGGTGAGGCTGGGCCCGTTCAGCCCGAGCGCGTACGAGACCCGGTTGGCGATGATGCCGCGGTGGGTGCCGGCGACGGTGTGCTGGGTGATGGCGGCGGAGCCCTGCCGGTAGAGCAGGCTCGTGTAGTCCTCGCGGGCGGTGCCGACGAACACGGCCGTGGGGCTGCCGTCGAGGCTCGCCGCGACGATCCCCGCGTCCTCCAGCGCCTCCCAGGTGATCTCCAGCAGCAGCCGTTGCTGCGGGTCCATGACGACGGCCTCGCGGGGCGAGATCCCGAAGAAGGCGGCGTCGAACTCCTCGACGGCGTCCAGGAACCCGCCCCGGCGTATCTCGCTGCGGGCGTCCGCCGAGATCGGCTCCCACCGGTGCTCGGGCATCTGCGTGACGGCGTCCCGGCCCTCGCGCAACAGCCTCCACAACGCCTCGGGACCGGCGGCGCCGGGCAGCCGACAGGACAGGCCGACGACGGCGATCGGTTCCTGCCGATCCAGTGGCTTGGTTGCTGCGGAGTGTCGCTCACTCGTCATTTTCGCTCGGCTGCCCTTCCATTACTGGAAATCACCTCGGGTAACGACCATGCGCTCCCGGCGAGCGTATCCGGAGTTTTTTCGAGTCGGCCCAAAGCCCAGTCCCGGCCCGGTAACGCGCCGTTCGCTCCGGAATGAACGTGCCACGAGGACGGCCAATTACCGGAGATGTTCCCGAGACTTACCGGAGAGTGGGACGTTACTGACTCATTACGGCAGAACCGGCAGGTGGGAGATGTAAATGTTAGGGTCTGCCGAAATCGGTCGGGCAGAAAACAATCGGAGAGGAAAACCCGGTGGTCGAGAAACTCGAACTGGCGGAACCGCACCTTGCCGGATGGCTGTCCTCACTCGGACTCGGTGTCGAATACATCCGCTCCCAGGGAAACACCCTCTTCTACCGCGACGACCAGGGCACGGAAATCCCCGTCCTCGACCTGGTGGGCGGCTACGGCTCGGCGATACTCGGGCACAACAACCCGGAGATCGTGGCCTACGCCAAGTCCCTGCTCGACCAGGGGACCCCGATCCACGCCCAGTTCTCCCGGCACCCGTATGCCAACGACCTCGCCTGGAAGATCAACGGCATCCTCCAGCGGGAGTTCGGCACCGACGAGCACTATTCGGCGGTCTTCGCCAACAGCGGCGCCGAGGCCGTCGAGGTGGCGGTCAAGCACGCCGAGCTCGACCGGGTGATGAAGCTGGCCGAGCTGACGGAGGAGATCGAGGCCCACCTCGACGAGGCCCGCGCGGCGGTACGGTCCGGCGCCCGCATCGCCACCGACGGCGCCACCGACCTCCTCGGCCCCGACGCCGCGCCGGGGGACGCCGGCGACATCGACCGCCTGCTCGACGCGGTCCGGGCCGCCAACAGCAAGCGCATGTCCGCCCGTCCGGTGTTCCTGGCCCCGGAGGGCTCCTTCCACGGCAAGCTGGTCGGCAGCGTCCAGCTCACCCACAACGTCGGCTACCGCACCCCGTTCACCGCCCTGGCCGCCCAGTGCCGCTTCGTGCCGCTCGACCAGCCGGACGCGCTGGAGAAGACCGTGGCGCAGGAGCGCAGGACGGTCCTGGACCTCACCGTCGAGGACGGCGTCGTCCGCCTGACCGAACGGCAACTGCCCGTCATCTGCGCCTTCATCCTCGAACCCATCCAGGGCGAGGCCGGCATCCGGGTCCTCGACCGGGCCGCCGTACGCCGGGTCCAGGAGGTCTGCGCCACGATCGACTGCCCGATCATCGTGGACGAGGTGCAGAGCGGCATGGGCCGCTCCGGCGCGTTCTTCGCCAGCTCGCACCTCGGCCTCCAGGGCGACTACTACACCCTCGCCAAGAGCCTCGGCGGCGGCATCGCCAAGGCCGCGCTCACCCTGATCCGGGGCTCCCGCTACCGCACCGACTTCGAACTCGTCCACAGCTCCACCTACGCCAAGGACAGCTTCTCCACCCTCATCGCCGGCCGCACCGTGGACCTGCTGGAGGCCGACGACGGCAGGGCGTACCGGCTGGCCGCCGAGCGCGGCGACCAACTCCTCGCGATGCTCGGCCGGTTGAGGGAGGAGTTCGGCGACATCGTCAAGGACGTCCGCGGCAAGGGCCTGATGATCGGCCTGGAGTTCCACGACCAGTCCGAGTCCACCTCGGAGATCATCCGCGACCAGGCGCAGGCGGGCCTCCTCGGCTATCTCTTCGCCGGTTACCTGCTGCGCGCCCACGCGATCCGCATGTTCCCCACCGCGAGCGCCACGAACACCCTCCGCCTCGAGCCGTCCGTGTACCTCACGGACGACGAGATCGCCCGGGCCGACAAGGGCCTGCGCGACCTGATCGCGGTCCTGCGCAAGCAGGACGGCGAGACGTTGCTGCACATGCACGCCTGAGCGGCGACTGCGCGCACGGACAAGGGAAAGCAACAAGGGAAAGCGGGAACGGCCGTCGGCCCCCGAACCCAGCCGGGTCCGGGGGCCGACGGCCGTTCCCGTGAACGCGGGGGCGTTCCCGCGCTTGCCGTCCCGTCAGCTGATGTCGGCCCCGTAGACGTGGTCGACCGTCATCGTCATGAGCACCCGGCGGCCGGAGACCATCGCCGCCCGGTACTCGTCCCAGTCCGGGTGCTCCCCGGCGGCGACCCGGTAGTAGTTCACCAGCGCCTCCACCTCGGGCCCGTGAGGGGCGGTGCCCGGCCCGGTGAGCGTGGCGATGCCCTCGGCGGTGGCCCACGACATGCCGTCGGGGCTGGTCACCTCCAGCGTGGCCCGGGCGTCCCGCCGCAGGTTCGCCACCTTGGCCGCGCCCGCGCTGGTGGACACATAGATCACGCTCGCCGGCTCGTCGTAGAACGGCTGGACAGGGGAGAGCTGGGGCCGCCCGTCCGCCTTGATGGTCGCAAGCACACCGATCTGGCTCTTCGCGAGCAGCGCATGGGGGTTGAAGGATGTAGCGGTCATGCCCCGATTATCAACCTTTCGTATCACCTTGAGGTTGGCGCAGGCGTGCTGCCGCCCTTCCTTGACCTTCATACCAGGGCGATCCCGGTGTACTCCACCGGCATGAGCCAGCCATTCTTCGGGTGCGGCCTCTCGGCTTGGGGTCGGTGCTGGTGAGAGTCGGTGGTGCTGGTCTGGTGGTTGGTGTTTTGGCGCTGGCCAGTGGGGTGTTGGGTAGGGCGGGCACTGTCACGAGGCGAGAGCCTGATGGGCGGGATCGCTGTCGTGGGGCTTTATCCGATGGTGGGTGATGCTGTCTCAGGTTCGTGAGTTCGGATGCGGTGGGGCGGGCAGGGCCGGTGTGATCGTGGGGTGGATCAAGGTGGGGGAGCCGGCCGGGGCGCTGTACTGCCGAGGGCGTTGGTGGTGCGCCGTCTGCTGGAGCGGCAGTAGGCGGGCGAACCGGCTACCCGGCATGTGCGTGCGGTTGAGCTGCCCCGAGTTTCGTAGAGTCCACGAGTCCACCTGAAACAAGATCGCCGGACTCAACGAAACCTGGGGCAGCTCATACTGCCCACTGTGCGGTCCTGACCCGACTGCTACAGGCTGCCGCTGGGTAGAGGTCTCGGTGCGGAGGAGGCCCAGTGGATCCAGTATCGGCCGGGTTGTTGGTCGCGTTGGCGGGCGGTGCCGGTGGAGAGGTTGGCCGGCAAGCCTGGACGGGGCTGACCACATTGGTTCGGCGTCCGCTGCGACGTGGCGAGGACGGTCGTGGATTCTCTGTAGTCAGTTCAGGAGAAGCGGAGCTGGTTCGGCTGGGACAGGCTCCGGGCGACGCGAGTCGTGCGCAGTCTCTGAGCACGGCGCTCGCCGTACGGGCAGCCGTGGACGAGGACTTCCATGCGCAGCTACGGCAGTGGTACGAGGGAGCCAAGCTCGTGCGCACGGGTGACGGTGGCACGCACAACACCGTCGCTGGTGGCACCTTCAGCGGGCCGGTACTCCAAGGCCGGGACTTTTCCGGCAACTCCTTCGGCGTTCCGCCGGCGTCCTCAGAGTCGTGACCCGAGGTACTTCATAGTCGAGGTAGCGGCGTTGCTGGAGGCTGGTCAGGCCGGGAGAGCTGCGCACGCAAGCGGGCGGCGGCGTCGTCGTTCATGAGCCGTTCGTACAGGGCGAGCGCACCCAGCCATTCTTCCTGGGCTGTGTTCTTGTCGTCAGCCTGGTGCAGCGCGGTCCCCAGCGTCTCCAGAAACCATGCCTCTCCGGGCCGGTCGCCGATGTCACGTGCGTTGTCCAGTCCCTGCCGAAGGAATTCGATCGCTTGCGGCAGTTCTTTCTGACGCATGTGGGCATAGGCCAGCCGTGATAGCGCCATGCTGAGGCCGAAGCGGTCGTCGATCTCGCGGAAAACCTCAATCGCCTGCCTGCAGTACGGTGCCGACTCCTTGAATCTTTCCAGCCGCTGATATGTGGCCCCCAGGCTCTGCAGCGCGAAGCCCTCGGCACTTCGGTAGCCGGTTCGGCGTGCTGTCACTAGCGCTTCCTGGAGGTAGTTGAAAGCTTGGTCGTAGCGGCCAAGATTGGCGCAGGCACCGCCCAGGTTGACCAAGATCATCTCTCCCTGGCGCCCGAGGGAGCGATAGCAGTCCAGGGCCAGGCGTTGATGGGTCAAAGCTTCCTGATAGCGGCCCTGGTAGTAGTAGGCCCCACCCAGGCCCCGGTGCAGCTCTGCTTCGGCGCACACGTCGCCCACCACCCGAGCCGCTTCCAGCCCTGTTGTGTGAGTGGCCGTCCAGGAGCCGAAGGGATTACGGCGCTGGAAATACGGGTGCATCGCCACAGGCAACCAGCACGCCACATCATGGCGTCCGTTTTGCCTGGCCTTCCTGACCACTGCCTCGAAGTTGTCGAGTTCGCCATCGCACCACGCAAGCGTCTGCTGGTGGTCGGCGAACACGGGAACGGGAGTGTGGGGCGCGCCCAGGCTCGACGGCAGGGTAAACGAGGTATCAGGATCGCCCACCAACAGGGCAATCCTGGCTGCCGCCGCCGCATGCACATACCACAGGAGAACGCGATCCACGGCCTGCTTGCGGGTTTCTGGAGGCTCGTCCGCGGCAGCGCACTCCAGGGCGTAAACGCGCAGGAGATCATGAAAGCGGTAGCGACCCTCGATGGGTTCTGCGATGAGGTGGTTGGCGGTCAACCTGTCCATGAGCCGGCGTGCGGCTGCTGGTGATATGTCGTTGAGCGCTGCGGCGGCTTCCACGGACATGTCAGAGCCGGGGTGCAGGCTCAACAGCCTGAACTGGCGGGCCAGTTCGTCAGGCAGGGCGTGGTAGGACCACGAGAAGACGGTGCGCACCGTCGTCAGCTCGTCCTCGCCGGTGGAGATGGCATCCAATCGGCCGTTCTCGTCGGCGAGTGCCTGCGCGAGTTCGGACAGTGACCTGCGTGGGTGTGTCACCGCGTACTCTGCCATGATCCGCAGCGCCAGCGGCAGGTGGCCGCAAAATTCGGCAATACGTGCGGACGCATCGGGCTCGGCAGCGATACGGTCCTCGCCAACGATCTTGCTCATCAGGGTCTGCGCTTCGCCAGGAGACAGCATGTCCAGGACCACCCTGCGGGCGCCGTCGCGTGCGACCAGGCCGGGCAGCAGACTCCGGCTTGTAACCACGACCAGCGACTCCGGCGAGTCGGGCAGCAAAGGCCTCACTTGCTCGGCCGTGTTGGCGTTGTCCAGGACGATGAGTACCCGGCGGCCGCTCAGCAACGTACGGTACAGGGCTGCTCGCGATTCGACTTCGCGCGGGATCCGCTCGGGCGGTACGCCCATGGCCCTCAAGAAGCTCTCAAGCACCTGACCGGGTGCCAAGGGCGGGCCAGGCCCGTACCCCTGAAGATTCACATACAGGTCACCGTCCGGGAACCGATCCCTGACTCGGTGGGCCCAGTGCACGGCAAGCGCCGTCTTCCCGACGCCGGCCGTACCTGCAAGGGCCGACACGATCAGCGCCTGTGACCCAGCCGTCTGATCACCGAGCAGCGCGTCCAACCGACCCACATCGCTGTGCCGGCCCGTGAAGTACACAACATCACGGGGCAGTTGCCGGGGCCCGGGGAGCTCCGTGCCGACACCGGAGAAATGGAAGGTATTGCCTTGGAAATCTCGTCCTTGCAGGACGCCTCCGGCGACGTCGGCCGCCTGGTTGCTCGTCTCCTGACCCGGTAACGAGTCCGCCATCAGCGTCCTCTCGCACGTTCTTCCCCAGAGCCTATGCCACGCATCGCCTAAGGCGGAAGGTCGCGTCCCCGGGCGGGGCAAATGGCCGCCTCTCGCAGACTCTCGATTCCTGCCCGCGTAGACGCGTACAATCTCCCCGGTGAGTTTCGAACCTGATCGGTCATCGCAGGTGACACTCCGGCCGGTAGCAGCCGATGACGAGGCAAGATTTCTCGAACTGGCCAGCCTGAGCGCTGATCTCCATCATCCATGGGTGGGGCTGCCCCGTACGCCCAGCGCATTCTCGGAATACCTGAAGAAGTCCGATCAGGGCACCGCCGTCTGCATGGTCCTTTGCCTCAAGGACGGCGGCGACCTAGTGGGCATGATCAACATAAACGACATCGTGCGTGGGTCATACCAACGAGGTGTACTCGGATATGCCGTGTTCCTGCCCTATGCGGGGCAGGGCTACATGTCAGCGGGTGTCGCGCTGGCGGTGCACTACGCCTTTGAACGACTTGACCTGAACCGAGTGGAAGCTGATATCCAGCCGGAGAACGTGGCCTCCCTGAGCCTGGTGCGGCGACTCGGATTCCGCAGAGAGGGCCTCTCGCCTGGCTTCATCAGGATCAGGGAGGTCTGGCGCGACCACGAACGCTGGGCGATTACGCGAGACATGGAACTCCCGGTCGTCCCCAGGGAGTGACGGCCACCTAAGGGCTTGCAGATCATCAACGTGTTGGTTCCCGTCCTATGGCTCGTTGATGTGGTATGCGCATCCCGGACGACATCTGTACCCAACTCGCCGTGAAATTCTCGGTGTTGCTGCCACATCTGGATGAGCGGCAGCGACGGCTGCTGATGGCCGCAGAGGCCCGTGTCCTGGGACACGGCGGGGTTCGGGCCGTCGCCCCTGGCGGGCCCGGCCGCCGTGCACCCACACTCCGGTGAACTGCGCCTGGTCCTCAGCCCAGTTGCCCAGCCGCTGCCACGGCCGCACCCGGTCCACCCGGTAGCCCAGCACCAGCGCCACGGCGGCCGTCGCGATCAGTAAGTTCGTTCCGCCCAGGGTCATGACCACCGCATCCCGATCTTCGACAGCTGCTCCATGCGCTCCTTCGACAACGAGGCCGCGCGGGAGCGCTGGTTGCCGATCCAGGCACCAAGGCGGAACTGGAGCTCCCAGTCCTCTTCGGAGAGCACCGTCTCCACGTGCTTGCGAGGGACGTTCAGATGGCCCTCACGCTCGTAGAACTGGGTGGCGGCCGCGAGGTTGGCGGACCACTTGTCAGCCTGCGTCTGGCGCGGCTTGGGCTTCTCGTCCTCGGTGGCGGGCTCGATCCCGAGGACCTGCTCCAGCATCCACTGCTGCACGGCGGTGAGCTTGCCGAAGCCGAGCCGCTGGGTGCGTACCCACCGCCCGAGGTCCTCGCCCTGGCGCACGACGTCGCCCGGCTCGGTCGGCAGGGCACCGCCTTCGTCCAGGTGCAGCCGGGTGAGGTGGAACGCCCGCTGCCACTCCACCGGCCACGTGGGGCACCACGACGGGTCGATCTCCTCCAGCTGCTCGCGCCGGTCGTCTGACAGTGCGCCGGCCGACGACACGACCGGCAGGCCTTCGGCACGCCGCTGCTCGATCTCGGCTGCCTTACGGGCGGCGGCCCGGGCGTTCTTGAGCCAGATGCCCACCTTCGCGCCCTGGTAGGTGGCGTCCAGCGGGGCGAGAAGGTGCCCGCTCTCGGCAGCCCACCCGCGGGCGGCGGACAGACCCTCCTCCCACGCGACGTCGAAGTGAGACCAGATCATGCCGAGCTTCTCCAGCTGCTGGACGCGGTCCTCGCCCATGTCCCCGCGGGCGTAGAAGCGGCGGGCGTCGGCGATCCACTGCCCCAGCGGGAAGTTGGCCAGCGAGGCCGGCCACCCCGCCTCCACTGCCTCGGTCCCCTTCGGCACGCGGTACGTGAACGGCACCTTCAGGTCGCCGACCTCGCGCGCGTACAGCACGGAGGCCTCGATGCCGCGCCGCCAGTGCTCGTGCTCGGGGTTGAGAACCCGCAGGTTGATGAACGCGGCCAGCGCGGCCGGGTCACGCGGCGTGGAGAACTTCAGCAGCGCCTTCGCCGATGCGGACGGACCGCCGGACCCCTCCCCGCCGCCGCTCTTCTCCTTGCCCTTGGCGTCCTTCTGGACGGGCTTGTAGCGGCTCGGGGCCTGCTGTTGGGCCAGTTGTTCGACGATGCGGGTGTCGTGCGCTCTGAGCGCCTCCAGCAGCTTCGCCAGCCCGCCGAACGCCCGGCTGGTGAGCATATTGTCCGCCGTCTCCCCGGGAGCCAGCAGCACCGGCACCACGAGGGAGGCCATCTTGCCCTCGCCGGGCTGCATCCGCAGCGCCCGGCCCACCGCCTGGACCAGATCCGGCATCGACCCGCGCACGTCGGCGAAGTACACGGAGTCGCAGTTGCGGGTGTCGACGCCCTCGCCCAACACCTTCACCGAGCTGAGGAACGCCTTCTCCACCACCGTGCCGTCCGTGGCGATCAGGGAGGAGAACTCCCCGAGCACGCGCCGGCGGTGGAGCGCCTTGTGATCGCCGCACAGCCAGTCCGCCCACACTGTCGCCGGGTAGAGCTCCGGATCGGCGGCGTGCAGCTGCGCCGCGACATCCGGGGCCCCGGCCGAGAACGCTTCGGCTTCCTTGACGACGTGGTGGAACACGAGCGTGCGCTTGAAGGCTTCCTCGGCTGACGCCTTCACCAGTGCCGTCTGGAGCGCGGCGAGCCGGGCCCCGCGCACCTGGTCCGACCGGCCCTCGGCACCGAGCAGCATGGCGGCCTGGAGCTGCGTGTCGGTGATGTCCACGCACACGACCTGGTACGGCGCACAGATGCCCCGATCGATCGCCTCCGACAACGTTAGGGTGAAACACCTGCTGCCGAACGGCGAGTTGGGGTGGTCCTCCATCGAGGCCACCAGCTCGCCCGGCGCGCTGCCCTGCTCCTGGTCCTCGTCCAGCTGCCACAGCCGGGGCGTGGCCGTCATGTACAGCCGCCGCAGGGACGGGATGCGGGTGTTGTCGTGAACGACCGCCCACGGCTTCCCGATCCGGCCCGAAGTCCTGTGTGCCTCATCGACCACGATCAGGTCCCAGGCCGAAAGGCCGGCGGCGTGCGCCCGCTCCAGCGTGCCCAGACCGAGGCTGGCGTACGTGGCGTACACAGTGACCTTGTCCAGGCCCCTCGTCCACTCCACCAGCTCGTCCACATCCGTGGTGTTGGGGAAGGACACCTCCTCACCCCGCAGGGAGGAGACACCGATCATCGGGCCCCTGCGGCCGCCCTCGCGCCACGCAGCCTCGGTCTGGGCAAGCAGATCCAGCGAGGGCACGAGGACCAGCACACGGCCCGCGTGGAGCTCCTCAGCGCTGCGGACCGCCACCCGGGTCTTCCCGGACCCGGTCGCCATGATCACCTGTGTCCGCAGACCCCGCTCCGGCACCAGCGATCTTGCAGGAAGTTCGAGGGAACGGAGGATCGCATCAATGGCTTCTCGCTGGGCGGCCTCACGCTGATCTGCGCGGTTCGTGGTCGACATTCCTGTCTGCTTTCTCCTGGGCGGTGTCCGGTCGATTCAAGCGGCAGGAAACGGTAAACCTGCACGTAGAAGTGCTAAAAGGGTTACGGCTGATCTGGCGCGGCTGCTCCGCCTCACCGAAGCACTGACAAGGCTCTCCGGTAGATCTCCATAAGCCTCCGAGCGTTCCAAGAGTGGTGCGCTCTGCGTCCAGAGTCTATCTCGGACTTAAAAAAGAAGCAGCACTGCAGAGAAAATCCCTCGAACGTAGCTCGGTGCCGCTGACGGGGTCTCATCGCAAGTCGAACGGTGCCTTGACAGCCCATCAACCCGTTTCTTGTCTGGGTGCCAGTCCCGGACTGCTTCTCTCGCTGAGGCCTCCCGTCACCACCTCCCGGCCTCTCGCGGGCGGAATCGGCCTTGAGGTCCGGGAGCGGAGCGGACGGCCCGTCAAGTCCACGAAGAGAGTGGTTGGGCAGGCGCGGGCAAGAGAAGCGAGTTTCGTCAGGCTTGGAGCGCTGCGGAACGCTCAGCTCTGTGTTATTCCCATGGCGGTACGTGCGACGACGGTCTCGTCAGTGCTGCATGGCAGGGTGTGGTGACCTGACTCAGATTAGAGACTTCTACAGGGGGCACCGTGTCCGATGCTCTGATGCCGTTCCGCTGGCTGGGCGGCTTTGATGGCCCGATGGGCGAAATCTTCACCGTGTCCTTCCTCCACCGGCTTGATCCGGCCGAGGTGTTGCGGTGCTTCGTTGCACCGATCGGAGAGCTGATGGACTTTGAGGACTCTCCAACCGGACCTCCGAATACTTCTTTGACACCGGCGAGGATGACGGGTGTGGCCTTCACACCAAGCATCCTGACGAAGCCACTTCTGGTCGGCGGTATTGGGAACTGACCGCCCTGCCCCCGCATCACCCCGCCCCGTCAGGTCCACGGGCCACCCTCTTGCCGCCACCCGGGCGGCATGCCCGGTTTCACCGCACGGAGTGCGGTGCCGACTGAAGCGAAGCGGAAGTCGCCGACCGGGCGAAGCCCGAGTCCGGCCGCAACGCGGCCGGACTCGCTCCCAGAGCGCAGCGGAAGGAGCGTCAACCTGCTGGCTGCGTCAGCAGGTTGGGCGGCGAGCGAAGCTCGCCGCCCAACCTACTGACGCAGCCAGCAGGTGCGCTCGCCGCTGCGCTCTGAAGTCCCGGCCGCGTTGCGGCTGGACTCAGGCTTCGCCCGATCGGCGACTCCCTTCGCTCAGTCGGCACCGCTCCGTGCTGATGGCTGTACCACTGGTGGCGGCTGAAGAGTGGCCCGTGAACCCGGGAGCAGGTGATGCGGGGGCAGAGCGGTCGGTTCACAATACCGCCGACAGGTGACTTCGTCAGAATGCTGAGGCCACGCCGTCATCGCCGTCCAAAAGGAAGTCGGTGAAGTCCTCAAAAGTCCATCCGGCTCTCCGATCGTGCAACAGCGCGCAACACCGCCGACGCAGGACCCGCGAGTGGAGAAGTGTCAGCCGTAAGCACCCTTCCGTCCCGTTTGACCCCCCTGTATATACAGTCGGAGTCACCGCGCCCTGCCATGCAGCACTGACGAGACCGTCGTGCACACGCCCTGCACCATTAGACAACGCAGAACAATCAAGCCTGACGAAACTCTCGCCGCGCCTATATAATTCGATAGTTGACAGGCCGTCGCTCCGCTCCCAGACCTCAGGGCCGATTCCGCGAAAAGGCCGGGATGGTGACGGAGACCCCTCGGCGGCTCTTGGACAGAAACGAGATAGGCTGTCTTCCGACGTGAAGTTGCGTCAGCGGCCCACCAGCTAGAGTTTTTCTGCAGTCTATACTCTTTAAGTCCGAGACCGTCTGGACGCAGAGCACGCCCTTCTGAGCGCTCGGGAACATGGGCCCTACCGGAGAACGCTGTCAGTGCTCGGTGAGGCGAGCGCGTCAGCCATAACCTGCAGCACTCACCTGATGCGGGACCTGATTTCTGCCTTCGCCCTCTCCAGGAGAAAACGGACAGGAGATGTCGACCACAGGCCGCACGAGATCAGCGGTGAGCCGCGTGCAGCGAGCCGACTGATGCTCCTCCGTTCCCTCACAGATCGCTGATTGCCAGCTCTGCGGAGCCTGGGTGATCATGCGGGCCGAGGTCAGGAGAGATGCGCCGGGTGTCACACTAGCATGAGCCGTGTGCTGTGTCCTCGTGCCCTCGCTGGATCTGCTGCCCAGACGAAGACATTGGCACGAAGGCACCTCAAATGGTGTCTCCCTCCCTCGTACAACACCGGATGTGGACTGGCCTTTGAGCCGAGTGCCGCCGACAGGACGACCTGATCGTGGTCGATGGACTTCGGGCAGTCGAAAACCGGCAGGCGGTCGTTGGCAACGCGATCCCCGCCGGCGATAGCATGACAGCCGCGCCCCCGGCTATTTGGTTGGAAACTGCCGGCGGCTCAGGCTCGATGGAGGAACCGCCCCAACTCGCCGTTCGGCGGCTTGTTTCATAACGATTGTCGAAATCGATCGGAGATCTGTGCGCCGTACTGGTCGTGTGCGTGGACATCGCCGGCCCGCGCAGCTCCAGGCCGCCAGCTGCTCGACGCCGAGAGCCGGTGCGCGCGGTCCGCCTGCGCTCCGAACGGCACCATTTCGAGGCGTCAGCCGGAGCCTTCAGCACACGCTCGTCGTTACCACGTCGTCAAGCCAATGCGGCCGGGGCCCGGATGTCGCGGCGCAGCACCGCCGATCAGGCCCGGCAGTGGGCTGAAGCTGCGGCGATCTGGGCGCTCACCGCCGGCTAGCTCTCCTGATCGCCCGGCCTGACGTTCCCTCAGCTCGGTTGGGGAGGGCGTCGACGCCCGCGGCTGCGACTTCCGGTATACTTCGCCGACGTGCTGAGGTCGATGCCGGATCTGTCCAGGCGGTGGGCCGGGCGCTGGGTGCACGGCGGCGCGCCCTGTGTGGATGCCGACCCGGGAACGGCGGACTCGCCAGCCGGGCGTTCGGCAGGCTGGCGAAAACTGCTGGAGGCGCTCAGAACATTGCCCGCATCGTCGAGCGAAGCCGCTGACCCGTCCAGGAACGGGAAGGCGGCGGAAAGCACATCGGCAGGGGCGCCCAACTGGGATGATTATCCTACTTTGGCAACACATCAGGCCTCCGTGCTGGCTGCGCGCGGGTCGGCGACCTGAAGGTGCCGTTCACGCCCCGCGTCGACCGGACCGAGGGGCGTGAAGCCTCGCTGGCTAACGCAGGTGATGATCGCGGCATGCGCGCCCTCACCCCACGCCCGCCAGCCATGGGCGAGACGCTGGGCTCGGCATGATGGTCTCGACGTCATGTGGGGTCTGTCCGCCGCCCGCAGGCAGGCTGCCGAAAATTCTATAAACATAGTTCCGGAGCGCAGAGTGAGCATCTGGCTCAGAGCGCCCGGGTACCGCCCGCCAGGCAGCCGAGGGCGGCAGCGACGCGAACTACTGCCGGTCGTGCCGGCTGTCGAGCGACGACCTCGGCGTCGTGTGCCCGGTAGTGGCAGCGATCCGCCGCTGCGCAGGCGGTGCTTGCCGACCGGCCGGGCGACGTCGTGCGCCGAGACGGACGTGTTGCCCAGCGACTCGTCACTGCCGATGCGGATGCTGCGAAGGTCCTCGGATCGAATATGCGAAAGCAAGCCGCGCCAGACGACTGACAAGTGATCGCCAACTTTCGCGGCCGCAGTTCGGCGTGAAGGCTATCTGGGCGTCCTCGCAAGCACGTGAGCGATAGCGGAGACCAGGCTCCGGTTGGCAGCGGTGCTGCTGGATCGGCAACCAGCGCGCGGCCCTCGACGATAGACGGCTGTCGAAGGTCGCCCTGGAGCGGAACTGGTACTGATCGCGACGGCCGCCGCGGCAGGCCAGGTGGACCGGAGCCGCGGCTGGTAACGCCAGGCACCGGAAGTGTGGTGCACGGCAGCCGAAGGCCCGCCGGGAGCGGCTTCAGGCCGCGCCGTGGGACGCAGGCTGCGGCCATCTGGCTCGCTGCCGCTCTATCCGATGTGGCAGCGAACACCGAATTTCACGGCGAGTTACAGTGTCGTCGGATGCGCCACCCCCTCGGCGAGCCGAGCAGGGACGGGAATAACGTTGAGGTAGGCCGTCACTCCGGGGTGAAGTTCGCGTAATCGCCCGGCGTTCGTGGTCGCGCCGGACCTCCTGATCCTGACCAGGCGGGGCTGTGCGGAGTCAGTCGCCTGGGCTTCAGGGGAGACCCGTTCTCCACAGATCGGGGTTCAGATCAGAGTGGGGCAGTGCGCGGCGCCTCCCCCCATCTGACCCTGCCCCATAAAAACAGGAAACACGGCATAATCGAGTACACGTTGGTATGACCTGCGCGATATCGTCATGCCCACTAGGTCGCCACCGTCCTGAACCAAAAAGTTAGGTAACGATTGCGTCAGCCGAATGATTCGAGAATGCGCTGGGCGGGTACGAGACAGCCCTACCCATGGATGATGGAAATCAGCGCTCAGGCTGGCGCATGTGTTCGAGAAATCTCTTGCGCAAATGTCGTCATTTATAAAACAGATGTCACCTGCGATGTTGATCAGGTTCGAAAACTCACCGAGGAGTATCGCGGGCAATGCCGAAGACGACCACCCAGCGCGACCTTCCGCAAATAAGATGGGGAAGAAGGCGTGCGAGATGGCGAGATATGCAGGTCGGAGACGAGCAACCAGGCGGCCGACGTCACCAGCATTTCTGCAGGCAGGCAACTACGCATTTCTCCGGTGTCGTGGCGCCAACATACCCCGTGATGTTGTGTACTTCGCGAATACCAACGTGTGTCGTTGAACGCTGCTCGGTGATCAGGCTGGGTCACAGGCGCTGATCGTGTCGGCCACTGCAGGTACGGCGGCGGCGTTGGCGCTTGCCGAGCCACCGGTCGGAGATCCCGGACGGCGAGATCTTCAGGGAGCTGCAGGCTTCGGCCGCCATGATCAGAGTAGCAGCAGCGAGGCGCGATGCGCCCGAGCGGATCGCGCCGCCAATCGCTCGCGCTGAGCGACCTCAGTACTCATCGTCCTGAACGCAACGCCAACGCGGCCGAAGCTGAATGAAGGCGCGCCCGACTCGCCGGGAGTCGTGAGGCCCACAAGCCGGAGTCTGCTGCCCGGCTGGTCGCGCGACGGCGCAGAGAATGATCTGTGTCTCTGGCAAGCTCAGACCCAGTGGCGAAAGAACGCCATCAAATTGTCGTCTGCGTGTGCCCGCTTGCGGCCGCCTACCGCGGCGCTGCGGATCATGGCAAAAAGTACGGCTACCTGTCACTGACTCGCCGATTATGCCATCTCCACCGGCGAGGGACTGAAGCGACGGCGGTGCGCGCCTCTACTATAGTCCTACCACGCCCTGCCTGACAACTGGCCTCCGTCAGGCTGTTGTGCCATGACGATGAACCGCCGCAGCGCTCAACGACGCGCCCTGCACGCCGGCGAAAAATGTGGGTTGACCGCCAGCCGCCCCATCTGGGAACTGGGTTTTCGTGATCTCCCTGCGCGTTTACACGCCGCAGGTCGCGCATCTCGGACGAAAGCCTCAGAAAACCCGCAAGCTGGCCGTGGTCCTCACCCATTGGCTGATGTGCGGCAGCGGCAGCAGGATTGCCTGTTGGTTAATCCACCTCGTTTACCCTGCCGTCGAGCCTGGGCGCGCCCCTCCGCGTGTTCGCCGACCACCGGCATGGTGACGGCAGTGCAGTGGTCAGGAGCCGAGACCGCGCCCGCGCCGTGTGTGGCGACCTGTGGCGATTCACGCGGGCGCCCCGCGGCGGCCGCGGAGTCGCAACGGGATGGGGGCGCGGCCGCCTCGAGTGGTGGCGACGTGTGCGCCGGGCCCGCCGGGCCCGCGGGGTGGGGCCTACCGGGGCCGCTATCGGAAACGACCGCATCAACGCCTGGCCCTGAGCCTTCCCTCGAGGCCAGGGAGAGATGATCTTGGTCAACCTGGGCGTGCCTGCGCCCCCCGTGGCCGCTGCGACCGGCGCGGCTACCTCCGGGAGCGCTGAGCCGGCTGCCGAAAGTGCCGAGGGGCTCGCGCTGCGGGCCCGGGGGGCCCGTATCGGCGGCTGGGGAGACCCCGGGTCCCGGCCCCACCGCCCCCGCGGGCGGGCGATTGGGGTTTTCCGCGGATCGACGACCGCTCCGGGGCCTCGGCGGCCAAATGCCCGCGTGCGTCCGAAAAAGCGCCCCGCGGTCCGCGAGACGGCCCGCGCGGCGACCGGCCAGTCCGGGAGGGGCGTAGTTTCTGGAGACCGCGCCCGGGGCGGGCGACGGAAACGGCCCGGAAAAATTGGCTGTTTCGCTTCGCCCTGGGACGACGCCGCCGCCCGCCCCCCCGTGCCGGCCCGACGCGACCCCAGCCTCCGGCCCGCCCGCCCCCCTCGGCCATGGCCCCCCTCGGGTCGGCTTCTGAGGACGCCGTGCCCGGGCCGGGGCCCGGCCTTGGAGCCCACCGGCCCGCTGAAAAGGTGCCGCCGGCACGACGGTGCCCCCCCCCGCCACCGTCCCCCGGCCCGGCTCCCTCGCCCATGGCTGCGCATGGAGGCGTCCTCGTCCGCGGCTGCCCGGGCCCGGCGGCGCCATAATGGGCCCCCGCGGCCGGAACCCTAGTCCCCGGCCGAACGCTCCGCTCTCCTGGGCTGACTACAGAAATCCGCGGTAGTCTCGCGCCGCACCGGACGCCAGGTCGCAGCCCGCCGCCCTCTCCACCGGCCGCCCGCCCGGCGCGACCGGCTGGCACCGGCCGATGCTGGATCCCGCGACACGCAGACCTCTGCCAGCGGTATGTAGCGGTCAGTCACACAGTCAGGCAGTATGAAGCTGCCCCAGGTTTCGTTGAGTCCGGCGATCTTGTTTCAGGTGGACTCGCGGACTCGCGAAGGCTTCGCTCCAACCGCGCATGCCAGCCGGTTCGCCCGCCTGCCGCTCCAGCGGGCGGCGCACCACCAGCGCCCTCGGCAATTACCCATTTCCCCGCGAGTCCGCCCCGCGTCACGCGGCCCGCCGCGGCTCACGAACGGACGGCATCACCCGCCATCGGATAAAGCCCCGCGACCCGCCATCGGCCGCCGGCGGGACCCGCCCCAACGCCCCGCCCGTAGCCCGCCGGACCACCGGCCTCTCACCGGGCACGGAGGCCCCGGCGCCCCTGCCGGTGGGCCCCCGCGGAGTCACCTGTGAGGACCGGGGGGGCGGCGGGGCGTATATATTGACGGGGTTATGATAATCGGGAGGCGTTACCGGCATCCTTCAACCCTATCACTATAAACGCGGGTAATCGATGATAACCCGCGACCGTCAGGCGGACCCGGGCGGCCCCAGCCCTCCCCCTGGCTCAGCCGTTCTCTCCCGGCCGGCGAAGCGCATCCCATGTCCACCGGCAGGCGCGACAAGGTGGCAGGCCGGCCTTTGGAGTGACCGGCGCAGGCCACCGCCGGGAACGTCGCCACGCTCACCGGGCCAGGCTCACGAGGCCCGGATGGGGCGCTGGTCTGAGTCGCCGCCGAAGCACAGGACGAAGCCCGCCGGGCGGCGACGGCCGCCGGGTGTGACGATGACGGTCGACCGCGTCACCGCCGGTGACAGACGGCAAGCGCAGCGCGGGAACGGCCGTCGGCCCCGGACCCGGCTGGGTTCGGGGCCGACGGCCGACCCCGCGCTCCCATGTCCGTGCGCGCGATCTCGGCATTTCGTAATGCGGCGGCTCTCGCCGTGCTGCGCGGGCGCGATCAGGCTCGCAGGCTGTCGGCCCAGGCGGTGAGGCCGTGGCGGCCGGAGGTGTTCGTGGCGCTTCGCGTGAAACATGCGGATCATGGACGCAGCGATGCTCGAAGGGCAGCCGAGGAGACCCGCCGCCGGATGTCCGCGGGTGGACGGTCTCCAGACTTCATCAGGCCACTGCCGCGGACGTCCTTGACTGTCATGAACTCCTCCTCAACCGGCCGAGCACGATAACCGAGCGCGCAGATCGGCGGAGGGCTTTCCAGCTGGGTCCCGCTGATCGCCCGTAGGTAGGCTGTGGACGGATGAAGTCGGTGCGGTAGCGGGCCCCCTCATGACGCGACTGGCGGAGATGATGAACAGGTCGTCGCCCTGGGCCGGGTGCGAGCTGGCGAGAACGCGGAGCGGCCCCATGCCGCTCTGCACTCGATCCGGCAGTCGATCGTGGCCCTCCTGAACCCGGCGATACGGCGGCCCAGTCGAGGCCCGGACCGGCCTCGCCCTGGGCAAGATTCGAGGAGATGAAAATTCGTCGGTGGAAACCCGTTGACGCCGTCCTCGACTGGTGGCGTCCAGGGCCGTCCTGCGCGCCACGATGCTTCTCCAGCGCGCCGACAGTCGGCAGAGACGGCGGTGCCGACCGGCCCGTTGTGGGTGGCTGGACGCTGCCGACCAGCTTGCCGTGAATCAGGCCGCAGAGCGCCGGCAGGCGGACGTCGCGCGGCGGCCCGGACCGCGTCAGCAAGGCGATGTCGCGGCGTCCCCCGGCACGTCAGTACCGAAAACCAACGCCGTCGGCGTGGCGTGCGGAGCGCCGAGGACCGCCACCGCGCAAAATACAAATCGAGGATGGCCTCGACTCGGCTTCATCGCAGTCGCTCGGCGACAGCGACCCGCCACCTCGACGACCTCGGCGCCTGCTGTGGCAGATAGTGCGGCCGACCAGGCGGATTGGCTACGAAGAACAAAACAGACAGGTCCCCTGGTCGAGCAGGGCGCGGCGTAGATCTCCGGTTCCGATCGCCCAGTCGCCGAGCCATGGCTCCACCAGGTCGAGGACAGGGACCCACTCGCGGTAAGAAGGGTGTTTCCCTGAAAATTTGGATGGACATTCACACCGAGTCCAGTGAGACAGCCATCCACGGTCCGCCAGTTCTTCTCATTTTCCTCTCCGATTGTTTTCTGCCCGACCATTTTTAACGACCCCCGCATCTCCCTACCTGCCGATTCTACTAAAAATATGAGTGCTCCCCGCTCTCCAGTAAGTCTCGGGAATTTTATCTCCGGTATTGGCCGTCGTCAGCGGTCGACCCTTCAGGCGAAACGGCGCGATAGCCGGCTCAAAAAAAAACTTCCGGATACACTCGCCGAAACGTATGGTCGTTGCCAGGTGATTTCCAGTAATGGAAAGGGCAGCGAAAATGGTGACCTCCGCAGCAATGTACTGGATCGGCAGGAACCGATCGCCGTCGTCGGCCTCTGGCCAGCGCCGCATCCCCGAGGTGAGGAGAACAGGGACGCCGTCGCGCAGATGCCCGGGCACCAAATTGGGCCGATCTCGGCAACAGCGAAATACACCGAGGCGGGAGTTCCGCCGTCGAGGAGGTCGACGCCGCCTTCTTCGGTCGCGGTCCGTCGTCGACCCGGCAACGGCTGCTGCTGGAAGATCACCTGCTGGAGAACATGTCGCGGCCCGACCCTCGACGGCCCCCGCGGCGACCGCCGCAGGATCTACCGGCCGCCATCACCCAGCACACCGGCACCCGCCGCGGCATCGCCAACCAGGTCTCGCTCGGGCCAACTCGCCGTCGACGCACTCTGACTCGCTGACCGTGCCTGCTACAGAACTGGCGGCCTCAACGGCGAAGAATGATGAGCGCCGAGCGCTGCGAAGTGCTCCCCGGACAGGTGCTGCTTCGCCTTCGACGCCCGGGCAAGCAGCTATGTGCGCGGCGAACTCGGCGACACTCAAGCGCGGGCCCTGGCCGGCGGCCGGAGGTGCTGGCGCCGGCAGCATGGTCAACAACGACGGCACGCCCGGCTCGCCGTGCCCGCCCTCCGGGGTGGTCCCGCTCGCCCGGCAACACGGGCAGGTCGTGCGGACGCTGGAGGCAGCACGTCGGCCTGCGCAGCACGGAACCCCAGTCGGCGACGATCAGGCCGCCGCGCCCAGGCGGCGATCGGCCGCTCCGGCAGCCCGCCTTGCGGAAATTGAGGCTTCGGTGAAGACAGGCATCAGGCGCCTCGGGCGCGCCGGGAAGGTGGTCCTGGATCGCCGTATCGCCCGCCGGTCAACTCCGTACGCCAACCCCCGGATCCTCGCCCGCTCCAGCCTGTCGCGGACAGCCGACGAGATGGCCCCAGCGCCTGGTCGCCGGCGTGGAGTTCCGGGCGGCACCAACTGGCCATGTGGTCATGAGCAGGCGCCCGGTGCGCGAAGGAGCCCGGACGCGCGCGCGCGTTCGTGCTGCCCGTCGTGGTCAGGGCTCCAGGCGCCCAGGGCAGAGCGCTGCGCGCGCCGTTCGTCGAGAGCACGGTGACGCCTCCGTCGGCGCGTCGATCACCGAGAGGTGTCGTGGCGGCCGCCGACCGGAACGCTGGTCGCGGGCTTCCGCGCGTTAACGTCGGGAACGCCCCGCCGCCGGGGCGAGGGCGCCGGCGCTGTGGTCCTTTCACCGGGCAGAATACTGAGTTTGGGTCTTCCCCGGTGTTCGCGCCGCCGCTCCGCACGGTGTCCGCGCGGCCCTTCCCCCGGGCGGCCGCTGCGGGGTCGTCCGCCGCCGGCGAGGCCGACCGAGGACGGTACCAGCCGCCGCCGTCGAGGTCGTGCGACTGTTCGGGTCGTGGGGCGTGCGGCCGGCCTCTCGCCGGGCTACCTCGATCGATGCCGCCGCCCATGTCTGTCCTCGCCGATGCCGCGCGCGAGCCGGGCGCGTGGTCGTCCGGCGCCGCGGGCGCCGATGCCGTACGGACCAGGGCCCGGCGGGGCCGGGCGGGTGGCGAAGCGGCCCGACCCTCGTGCTGTCCGGGACACGGACCGCCGCTGCCGTCCCTGGACCGGGAGACGTTCCCGCTCACTCCGCATGGCCCGGGGATGCTCGGCGATTTCCGCCGGGTGTCCGCCGGGAGCCACCAGGCTCCCCCCGTCGTCCGCGGCCCCGGCGGCCCGCCCCCCCCCTGGGCGGGAACCGGCGGCGGCCGCGGCCCCGGCCTACCCGGGCCCGCGCCGGGAGCCGGAAGGCGCAGGCGGCGCAACCGTCCTCTCAGGCAAGGCCCCGACAACGTCTGCTCGGCGATGGTGGCTCAAGCACTCCGTCGCCGCCGAACCGGCGCTGCGCCGGCCTGTGGCCTGGACAACGATGCCGCCCCCCTGGGGCCGCCCCGGTCGGGGGGACGGAGAACGTCGGGTCCGTCTGCCGACGTTCCGGCGGGTAGTGACAGACGCGCGGGTGCCGCGGCCAGTGCCGTTCTGGCCGCCGCAGCAGCCCGGGCCTGCCCGCCGCCGTGCCGGCCGAAGCGTCGCGTCCGGCGTCGGCGGCTGTGACCTCACTCGTGTCGCCCGCGTCAGTCACCCGAGTACACGCCGGGCCGGGTCTTATTGTCGGGTTCAGCCCTGTTTCGGAGGCCTCGCCGGGGCGACCGGGCCGGGCTGGTGGACTTCGTGCATCCCGCCCCGGGCGCCCGGCCCCGGGGATCGTCACCCGCGCCCTTGGCGGGCGTTACAGGCAGGCGGGTGGGAGGCCCTTTTGCCGGCGCGCGGGCCCCCCCCAGTCAGCTCAGGTGAGCAGAGACGTTGCGGCTGTCACGGTGCGGCCTGCCATTTACCCCGGTGTCGCGGGATCTGTGGCGGCTGGTGGGCGGCGGCCGCGATCTCCGCGTTTACCGGGCTGGGACGACCAGGACCGTCAATATATATTTTGAGGGCTGGTCCCTGCGTTCGGCCGCGTCCTTCTTCGGGATCTCCCCGCCCGCGGGCGCGTATGGTGCGGCTGCTGCGGAGGCCGCCTGGGGAGGCATGGGCGGACTGTTACGCCTCCGAGATGGCCGTCGGCGACAGGACTGCGGGCTATTTTGCGAAGGGCGTCTGCCCCGACCGCGGCCGGCAGCCAGCCGGGCGGATCTCACCAGTTCGGGTTGTGAGGCCGCGTTGACCGGACACAGCGCCGTGCTTTCGTACTGGCGGTCTGTCACTACGGCACAGCGAAGTCACCGTCGCGAGCCGTGATGATGACACCCGTACTTCCTGGGATCGCGGCAGCTGAGCTGTGCCGGCCTGCGACAGGACCGCGTGACGGGCACTGGTCGTGGGCATCCGGCGTACCGGTCGCGTGTGGTCGGCGGCCGCGTCCAGCGAGCTGGCCCCGGGCTGTCTGGCGAATCCCGGCTGGCGACGCCGGATACCACGACCGGCGTCGTGTGTGGCGCCGCGGCGGGCTCCCTCGCGTGACAGGACCAACAGCCGGATCGGTTAGTCAGGCACGCGCAGGC
The DNA here is from genome assembly GCF_004337435.2 of Streptomyces sp. KM273126. NCBI lineage: Bacteria > Bacillati > Actinomycetota > Actinomycetes > Kitasatosporales > Streptomycetaceae > Streptomyces > Streptomyces sp. KM273126. Next base: position 2,816,699 of record NZ_SJXB02000002.1, read on the forward strand.
CACGGCGTTGGCCCGTCATCAAGATGGTCAGGCGATGCGGCACGGCGCCGACTGCATACACGCCAGCCGACCCGCGTCGGCTGACCGCGCGGGCTGTCCGCAGCGACGGCAGTGTGCCCGCCCGCGCACCCCGACGAGCTGCCGCCGTCTCTTCGGTCGGCGGCCCCCGGCCCCTGTGATCGTGGGAACGGGGGGCGTGGCGAGGCCGGCCGGGCCACGGCGGCCGTGGCCCCTCGGCCCGCGGCCGCGGGCCCGCCGGCAGCCCGCGGGCACGCCGCCGGTGCCGGTGGGGAGCGCCATCGGCCCCCCGGCGACCGGCGCCCCGTCGGCCGACAGCCGCGGCCTGCCACCCCTGGGTCTCCGCCCCCGCCGGCGGGGCGGCCGCGCGCCCAGGCAGGAGCCCGGCACAGGCTGCCCGCCGTCAGGCTGGCGCGTGGCCACCGCATGGTGCTGAGGCTCGGACGTCGGCGAGCCACCGCCTGGCCATTTGTCAGCAGAGGCAGGCGTGCGCGGCACACCGTCGGCAGACGTTGCTGTTCAGGTCTTCTATTCTTAAAGTCCGTCTGTTTAACCTTAACTACATG